>NZ_AP027079.1:0-2400000 GCF_030295385.1 Geothrix oryzae | reverse complement strand
CCCAAGATCCTGAGGTCCGAGGTCAACGAGGTCTATCACGCCACCGAATCGCCGAAGGGCGAGATCGGGTACTACCTCGTGGGCGAGAAGGGCTCGCTGAATCCCTACCGGTTCCATGTGCGGGCCCCCGGGTTCATCAACCTCCAATCCCTGCCCAAGATGGCCCAGGGCGGACTGATCGCCGATGTTGTCGCGGCCATCGGCTCCCTGGACATCGTGCTCGGCGAGATCGACCGCTAGCCGACGAGGATCCCAAGACATGCCGACTCCGACCCTCACCCAGTCCATCGTGATCACGCTCATCCAGTGCCTGCTGGTGGTGATCTTCGTCTTCGTCGTCGTCCCCCTCACGGTGTTCGCCGAGCGCAAGGTGCTCGGCCACATCCAGCAGCGCCTGGGCTCCACCCGCGTGGCCAGCGGTCATGTCGGCTTCTCCGGGTGGATGAACCGCTCGATGTGGAAGATGGGCCGGGTGCCCGTCCTCTCCTACTGGCGCGGCATCCCCGGCCTCGTGGGCGATGTCCTGAAGCTGATCCTCAAGGAAGATGTCATCCCGGCGAAGGCCGACCGGTTCGTCTTCTTCATCGCCCCCTCCATCAGCATGGTGGCGGCGATCGTGGTGTTTGCCGCGATCTCCTTCGTGCCCGGCACCTTCTTCACGCTCCCCGCCTGGTTCCCCTTCGTGGGCGGCCTCCCGGTCTCCGGGGGCATCGCCGACATCAATGTGGGCCTGCTCTGGATTCTCGGCGTGGCAACGGTGGGGGTGTACGGCATCGTCCTCGCCGGCTGGTCCTCGAACTCCAAGTATCCCCTCCTCGGCGGCCTTCGCAGCGCGGCCCAGATGGTGAGCTATGAGGTCCCCCTGGCGCTCAGCCTCCTCGCGCCGGTGGTCCTCTCCGCCAGCCTGAACTTCGGCGAAATGTCCGCGCGCATGGCGACGGGCATGCCGGTCTGGGCGCTGGTTCCCCAGGTCATCGGATTCCTGCTCTACCTCACCTGCGGCTTCGCGGAGACCAACCGTCTCCCCTTCGACATGCCCGAGGCCGAGAACGAGCTGGTGGCCGGGTTCCACACCGAGTATTCCGGCATGAAGTTCGGCCTCTTCTACCTGGCCGAGTACATCAACATGGCCGTCGTGTCGGCACTGGCCTCCGCCTTCTTCCTGGGTGGCCCCTGGCTCCTGCCCTTCGGCCTCCAAGGCCTGGTGAACCCCTACCTGCCCGGCTTCCTCTCCTGGTTCGGGGCGCCCCACGCCATCTTCTTCGTGGCCAAGATCATCTTCCTCCTCTTCACCTACATCTGGGTGCGCGGCACCATCCCCCGCTACCGGTACGACCAGATCATGGCTGTGGGTTGGAAGTACCTGATCCCCCTGGCGCTGATCAACCTGCTGCTGGCGGCTGCCGTCCGCTGCTTCGCCGTCTAAGGGGCCGCCGATGAACAAGTTCCTGAGGACCCTCATCCCCGCCGACATCGCCAAGGGCCTGTCCATCACGGGCAAGCACTTCAGCCAGGTGTTCTTCACCGCCAACCGACGCAAGGTCCCGCTCCACATCGTGTCCGAGTATCCCGAGGTTCCCGCCAAGGTCCAGCCGCGCTTCCGTGGGCGCCTGACCCTTCTGAAGGATGAGCAGGGCGAGATCAAGTGCGTCTGCTGTCTCGCCTGCGAGAAGATCTGCCCCACCCAGGTGATCACCATCGAGAAGGGGAAGAAGGAGGGGCGCAAGATGCCCTTCCCGGTCCGCTACGACTTCGAGATGGAGCGCTGCATCTTCTGCGAGTTCTGCGTGGAGAGCTGCGGCTTCGATTCCATCATCCTCAACCACCAGTTCGAGCTGGCCGCCTACAACCGCGAGGATTTCTCCCTCGGCACGGAAGGGCTGGGGCAGAACATGTTCGAGCCCTCGCACGCAGGCAAGTTCAGCGTGGCTGACGACTGATTCCACCCATCTCGCATTTCCGAGGACGCCCCATGGAACATTTCATCGAAACGATCGGCCGGAACATGTTCGCCATCTTTGGCGTCATGGCCCTGTGTGGCGCCGCGTTCATGGTCGCCTCCAGGAGCGCCGTGCACAGCGTGCTCGGCTTCCTTTTCGCGATGCTGTGCATCGCCGGGTGCTTCCTCTCGCTGGAAGCCGAGTTCCTGGGGATGGCCCAGATCCTGGTCTATGCCGGCGGCATCGTGGTGCTCTTCCTCTTCGTGGTCATGCTGGTGGAGATGAGCAAGAAGAAGGAGAACGCGGTCTTCCAGCTCCAGTCGCGCTACGCCGTGGGAACTGTCCTCATCGGTGCGGCGCTCTTCGTGGGTGTGTTCCGGCGGGTGATCTTCGGCACGGCCTCCACGGAAGCCCTGGTGCTTCGTCCCGAGCTGGCCAAGGGGCTGGATGTGGCCCATCAGAACGCCCAGGCCGTGAGCCGCGGCCTGTTCGCGGACTACCTGCTGCCCTTTGAGATCCTCAGCGTGATCCTCCTGGTGGCCCTGGTCGGCGCGGTCGTGCTGGCAAAGACGGAGCGGGTGTGATGGTCAGCCTGAACGCGGTCCTCCTCATCTCCTTCCTGCTGTTCTCCATCGGCATCGCCGGCGTGCTCATCCGCCGCAATGCGCTGGTGATCCTCATGTGCGTCGAACTCATGCTCAACGCCGCCAACCTGAACTTCATCGCCTTCGCGCGCCACAGCGGCTCCGTCTCCGGGCAGGCCTTCGCCCTCCTCGTGATGGGCTTCGCCGCCGCGGAAGTGGCGGTGGGCCTCGCGCTGGTGGTGGCCCTCTACCGCAAGCGCGACACCGTCCAGGTGGACGACATCAACCTGCTGAAGGGATGACGACGACCATGACTGCCGACATGACCCTGACGCACGGCGCGAATGCCCTTGCCACCGCCGCCTCTCAGCCGGGCACCCTGCTCTGGCTGATCCCCTTCCTGCCCCTCTTCGGGTTCATCATCAACGGCCTCAGCGGCCGGAAGCTGAAGAACACCGCCGTTGTGGACGCCTTCGCCCTGGGCAGCGTGGGATTGGCCTTCCTCCTCACCCTCTGGCATTTCGTTCAGCTCGTCGGCCTTCCTGCGGATGGCCGGTCCATCCACCAGAGCCTCTGGACCTGGTTCGACATCGGCGGTGCGCGGGTCCTGGGCGGCCTCAGCACCTACAAGATCGAATGGGCCTACAAGTTCGATGTGCTCAGCGGCTGCATGGCCCTGCTGGTGACGGGCGCGGGGTTCCTCATCCATCTGTTCAGCACCGGCTACATGGCCGAAGAACGGAACGACGGCCGCTACTACCGCTTCATGGCCTACCTGAACCTCTTCGTGTTCAGCATGCTGAACCTGGTGCTGGGCGCCAACATCCTGATGATGTTCCTGGGCTGGGAAGGGGTGGGTCTCTGCTCCTACCTCCTCATCGGGTTCTACTTCGAGAAGGAGTTCGCGGCCGTCGCCGGCAAGAAGGCCTTCGTCACGAACCGCATCGGCGACTTCGGCTTCATGATCGGGTTCTTCCTGATCTTCCAGGTCTTCGGAACCCTCGACTACGACACCCTGATGGGGTCCGTCCGCAACATCGCGAACATGCCGGCCATCACGCTCTACGGCCACACCGCGAGTCCCACCTGGTGGTTCAACCTCATCGGATGCTGCCTCTTCGTGGGCGCGATGGGCAAGTCGGCGCAGATCCCCCTCTATGTGTGGTTGCCGGACGCCATGGCGGGTCCGACTCCCGTGTCGGCGCTGATCCACGCCGCCACCATGGTGACCAGCGGCCTCTACATGATCACGCGGCTGAACTTCATCTATGTGAACGCCCCGGTGGCCCTGGCCGTGGTGCTGGCCTTCGGTTCGCTCACGGCCTTCGTCGCCGCCACGATGGGTCTCGCGCAGTACGACATCAAGAAGGTGCTGGCCTACTCCACCGTGTCCCAGCTGGGCTTCATGTTCATGGGCATGGGCGCCGGCGCCTTCAGCGCGGGCATGTTCCATGTGTTCACCCACGCCTTCTTCAAGGCCAGCCTCTTCCTCGGTTCCGGCGCGGTGATCGCCGCCTGCCACCACGAACAGGACATGCGGAACATGGGCGGCCTGAAAAAGCTGATGCCCATCACCGCCATGAGCATGATCCTGGCGACCTTCGCCATCGCGGGCATCTTCCCCTTCTCGGGCTTCTTCTCGAAGGACGAGATCCTGTGGAAGGTGTTCGAGGGCTGGTACCAGCATGGCCACTACACGGGCCCGACCCTGAACCTGGTGGCCTGGATCCTGGGCATGCTGGGCGCCTTCTGCACCGCCTTCTACATGACCCGCCTCATTGCGATGACCTTCTACGGCGAGTACCGCGGAGCGGGGAACGATCCCTACGGCCTGACCGTGCAGTCGGAGGTCCACCACGGCCACGATGACCATGGACACGGCGCCCACGGCCATGGCCACGATGCGCACGACCATCAGGCGAACGGCCTCCACGAACTCGACCAGGCGCACGCCCACCACGATGACGATCCGGAAGACCACGACATCGTGCCGGGCCACCACCCCCACGAAGTCTCCTGGCGCATGTGGCTGCCGGTGGCTATCCTGGCGGGCCTGGCGGTGGTCGGCGGCTTCCTGAACTACCCGGAGAGCCTGCACCGCATCCTGCCCATCGTGCCGGCCGAACTGTTCAGCAAGTGGATCGAGCCGCTGCTCTACCAGGTGGCGCCCGTCCACCACGGCGAGCACATCCCCCCCGCGATGGAATACGGCCTCATGGCCTGGGCCACGCTGGCGTGGGCTCCCGGCGCCATGCTGCTGGCCTGGTGGATCTACAAGGTGGATCCCAGTTGGAGCCGCGCCAAGGCCTTCGTGGCGCGCTTCCCGAACCTGTACCGCTGGGTGAACGCCAAGTACTATGTGGACGAGTTCTACGAGGCCGCCCTCATCGAGCCCATCAAGCGCTTCTCGGCCCAGCTCTGGAGCTTCGACACCTGGGTGGTGGACGGCATGGTGAACGGCGCCGCCCGCGTCACCCTCATCTGGGCGGACCTGTCGCACTGGTTCGATCAGAAGCTGGTGGACGGCGCGGTCAACCTCGTGGCCTACATCATCCAGGAGACCAGCACGGTCTTCCGGGGGCTGCAGAGCGGCCGCGTGCAGCACTACGCCTTCGTGATGTTCCTCGGCTTCCTCGTCTTCGCCTTCTGGAAATTCCTCGCCTAGCCCTCATTGGTTGGAGTCCCCATGTTCACCGCAAACACGACACTGATGCTGGTGGCGACCTTCCTGCCCCTCCTGGGGGCACTGGTCCTGCTTCTCGTGCCCAAGGACCAGCGCCGGATCTTCGAAATCGGCTCCCTGCTGGTGATGATCGTCAGCTTCCTGCTGAGCGTCATCTTCTGGTTCGGCTATGACCGGGCCAGCGACGCGGTCCAATGGGCGGGGGCCTGGAACTGGATCCCCTCCCTGGGGGTGAAGTTCAGCGTGGGCATGGACGGCATCAGCCTCCTGCTCTGGCTGCTGACCACCTTCATCGGCCCCATCGCCATCGCCTGCTCCTTCAAGTCCATCGAGACCCGGCACAAGGAGTACTACATTTGGATGCTGGTCCTCCAGACGGCCATGCTCGGCGTGTTCATCACCCAGGACATGTTCCTCTTCTACCTGTTCTGGGAAGTCATGCTGGTCCCGATGTACTTCCTCATCGCCATCTGGGGCGGCCCCCAGAAGCTCTACGCGGCCATCAAGCTCTTCCTCTACACCCTGGCGGGCGGCGTGCTGATGCTGGTGGCGATCCTCGCCATCTACTTCCTGCAGTACAAGACCACGGGTTCCTACGACTTCTCCCTCGCCAGCTTCCAGGCGATGGCACCCGTGATCGCCCAGCAGTCCAAGACCTACCAGATCCTGATGGCCCTCGCCTTCTTCGTGGGCTTCGCCATCAAGGTGCCCATGTTCCCCTTCCACACCTGGTTGCCTGACGCCCATGTGCAGGCGCCCACGGCCGGTTCCGTGATCCTGGCCGCCATCCTCCTGAAGATGGGCACCTACGGCTTCGTCCGCTTCCTGCTGCCCATCCTACCCAACGCCACCAAGGACCTCATGCCCTGGATGGTCGGGCTGTCCCTCATCGGCATCATCTACGGCGCGCTGGTGGCCATGATCCAGAAGGACATGAAGAAGCTGGTGGCCTACTCCTCCGTGAGCCACCTGGGCCTGTGCATGCTGGGCCTCTTCGCCCTGAACCCCTACGGCATCAAGGGCGGCCTGTTCCAGATGATCAACCACGGCATCAGCACCAGCGGGCTCTTCCTCGCGGTGGGCATCGTCTACGAGCGCCGCCACACCCGCATGATCGCGGATTTCGGCGGCCTCTCGAAGAGCATGCCGGTCTACGCCACGATCTTCATGATCATGACCATGAGCAGCCTGGGCCTGCCCCTGCTGAACGGGTTCATCGGCGAGGGCGTGATCCTCATGGGTTCCTTCCAGGCCTTCCCCTGGGCGGCCGTGGTGGCCGTGCTGGGCATCATCCTCGGCGCCGCCTACCTGCTGTGGATGTACCAGCGCGTGATGTTCGGACCCATCACCGCCGTCAACGAGAAGATGGAGGACCTGAGCCTCCGCGAGGTGCTCTACTTCGCCCCCCTGGTCGTGGTCGCCTTCTGGATCGGCATGTATCCCAAGCCGGTCATGGATGTGATGGACGCGCCGGTCCGCAAGCTCGTCGAACAGGTCACCCCGGGCTTCCACGCCGCCCAGGCCCTGGCCGCCCAGCAGGCTGCCGCCGCCAAGATCGGGATGAAGGGCATGGTCGCCCCGGCCCTGCATGAGGCGGCTCCTGCCGCCGGCCATGAAGCCGCCCCGGCTGGCCACGAGGCCCCCGCCGCTCCCGCCCCCGAAACCCATGGCCACGGCGGAGGCCACTGATGACCGGCTTCGCGCAGGGGCTTCTGGGTGCGCTCCTCCGGGATACGCACCTGATCACGCCCCAACTGTTCCTGATGGTCATGGCCACGCTGATGCTCTGGCCCGGTGATCTGTTCTTCAACCGGAGCGAAAAGCACAAGTGGGCCCCGATCACCCTGGTGATCCTGGCCGCCACCGCCGTGCTGGTGGGCCGCACCGTGGACGGCGAGGGCTTCTCCCGCATGTTCCGCATGGACGGCCTCGCCCGGGGCTTCCAGATGCTCTGCATCCTCGGGACCGCCGCCACGGTGGCCCTGAGCACCCGGCTCCTCAACAGCCTCAAGCAGCAGACGGTGGAGTACTACGCCCTGCTCCTGTTCTCCCTGGCGGGCATGCTCTTCCTGTGCGGCGCCTCGGATCTGATCTCGGTGTACTTCAGCATCGAGCTCATGGCCATCTGCATCTACATCCTGGTGGCCTACCTGCGGGACCGCGCCACCAGCGTGGAAGCCGGCATGAAGTACTTCCTGCTGGGCGCCTTCTCCAGCGGCATCCTCGTTTACGGCATCAGCCTCCTCTACGGCGCCGCAGGCGGCACCACCACCAACCTGGCGGACCTCAACCAGGCCCTGGCCCTCACGCCGACCACCAGCACCCTGCTGGTCTACAGCGGGGTGCTGATGGTGCTGGTGGGCATGGCCTTCAAGGTGGCCGCCGTGCCCTTCCACATGTGGTCGCCGGACGCCTACGAAGGCGCGCCGACGCCCATCACCGCCTTCATGGCCACCGCTCCCAAGGCCGCGGCCCTGGCGGCCTTCCTGCGCGTCTTCGGCGCGGGCTTCCACGGCGTGACCAGCGAGTGGGTGCTGCCCCTGTGCTACATCGCCGGGGCCAGCATGATCCTCGGCAATGTGACCGCGGTGAGGCAGGAGAGCATGAAGCGGCTGCTGGCCTACTCCAGCATCGCCCATGTGGGCTACATGCTGCTGGGCGTGCTGTCGGGCGACCCGAGGGCAGGGGCCCAGGCCGTGTGGCTCTACATGCTCATCTACCTTGTGATGAACACCGGCGCCTTCGCGGTGGTGATCTACCTCCAGGGCAAGGGCGAAGGCGAGCGCATCGAGGATTTCCGGGGCTTGGGGAAGAAGCACCCCGTGCTGGCCTTCGCCATGATGATCTTCCTGCTCAGCCTCGCCGGCATCCCGCCCCTGGTGGGCTTCTTCGGGAAGTTCTACCTCTTCAAGCTGGCCATCGAGCAGGGCTTCGTCACCCTCACCGTCATCGCGCTGCTCACCAGCGTCGTGGGTGCCTACTACTACCTGGGCGTGGTGGCGCAGATGTACTTCAAGGAGCCCGTCGAGGGCGAGGTGGCCCCCATGGGAGCCGCCCCGACCTTCATCGTGGCCCTGGCCTGCCTGCTGGTGCTGGTGGGGACGGCCTTCGGGCCCTGGCTGCTGGACTGGGCCGTCCGGATCTGAGGCGACGGCGTACACTGAAAGGCGCGGGATTCCTCCCGCGCCTTTTTTCTTGGGGAGCGGCCCGTGATCTTCAAGCGCGGCGACGGGGTCGACCCGGGTGAGCGGGCCCTGTGGGGCGACCTCATGTCACTCGGGCTGACCTTCCCCCTCTGCATCGCCCTGGGGTTCTTCCTGGGCCGCTGGATCGGCGGCTGGTTCGGACGCCCGGCCACAGGCCAGTGGGTGGGCCTCGTCTGGGGCATCACGGCCGCCTTCTGGGAGCTCTACAAAGTGAACCGGCGCATGACCCGGCGGGACGAGGCGGAGCTGAAGCGCCTCAAGGAAGGGAAGGGGCCCGATGCGTGAGGCCGGCCAGGAGGGCGAGGACCACCTCCGCCGGGTTACGGGGGCCATGATCGTCCTGGGCCTGGCCGGGGTCGTCCTCTGGGGGTGCCTGCGTTCCTGGACCGCCGGACTGGTCTTCGGCGTGGGGGCCCTGGCCAGCCTCGCCTTCTGGACCCTCCACCGCTACCTGACGGCCCGCATGCTGACGCCCTCCGTGCGCCGGAGGTGGCTCTACGGCTTCCTCTCCTTCGGCAAACTGGCGTTGATCGCCCTGGTGCTGCGTGGGATGATGGGGAGATACCCGGCGGAAGCCCTGCCGCTGGCCCTGGGAGTGCTTCTCTTCGTGGCCGGCATCCTCCTGGAAGCGCTGCGCCTGGCCTTCCAGAAACCCGAAGCCACCCCGCCCGATTGAGGTTTGACCGAGATGGAACACCACGCATCGTTGCTCGCCCAGTGGCTCACCCAGGTCCTGCATCTGACCCAGCACCCCTGGCCCGGCTTCGCCCACGGGGCGGCCCTCTCGGTCCTGGAGCGCTACGACCACCTGCTGAATGCGGCCCTGGCGGCCCTCCTGGCCATGGCGATCACGACCCTGGTCCGGAAGAACCTGGCCCGCATCCCCGGTCCCCTGCAGCAGGTCTTCGAGGGCGTGGTCGGCGGCCTGAAGGACATGATCAACGACAACATCGCCCACCACGGGGAGCGCTACCTGCCCTTCATCGGGACCATGGCCCTCTTCGTCTTCTTCAACAACCTCTTCGGCCTGCTCCCGGCCCTGAGCCCCGGCACCAGCAACTGGAATGTCACCTTGGGCGCGGCCCTGGTGGTGTTCGGCTACTACAACTTCCACGGCATGAAGGAGCAGGGCTTCGTGAAGTACTGGGCCCACTTCGCCGGCCCCATCTGGTGGCTGGCGCCCCTCATGTTCCCGCTGGAGATCCTGGGCCTGCTCAGCCGAATCCTCAGCCACTCCCTGCGTCTCTTCGGCAACATCGCCGGCGAGCATGTGGTGGCGGGCATCTTCTTCGGCCTGATGCCGATCCTGCTGCCGATCCCCATGATGTTCCTGGGCCTCTTCTTCGGCCTGATCCAGACCTTCGTCTTCACGATGCTGGCGACGATCTATCTCAGCGGCGCCGTTTCCCACGAGCATTGATATCGTCCGGGGGGCGCCCGCTTTGCGGGCGAGGCCTCCCCGGGACCCCCCGGCGCATCGGTCTGGCTGAGCCGGGCCTCCTTGCCCACCCTTTCTGATGACCCCTTTCTTTCACCGTCCCCAGGGATTCCGAACCCCTTGGACACCTTTCAGGAGCACCACCATGAAGAAGTTCCTCACCACCGCCTTCCTGTTCACCCTGGCCGCCGTCGCCTTCGCGCAGGGCGCCCCCGTCGCCGCCCAGAAGAGCCTCTTTGAAGGCCAGTTCGTGGCCCACCTGTCCCTCGCCATCGCGGCCGCCGGCTGCGGTCTGGCCCAGGGCAAGGCCGTGGTCGCCGCCTGCGAAGGCGTGGCCCGCAATCCCCAGGCTGCCGGCAACATCCGCACCACCATGATCATCGGTCTGGCCCTCATCGAGGCCCTCGTGATCTATGTGCTCGTCGCCGCCTTCGCCATCAAGTAGGACAAAACCGGTTTTCGACGGGGCGCCCGATCTCCTGGGCGCCCCAATTTTTTATGATTCATGATGCGAGCCGATACACATGCTGGACGCCATGCGACAACATGCCCTCTTTCCCATGCCCCCGGAGGTCACCCAGGTGATCCTGGGCGGAGGTTCGCCCATCGACCTGGACGGGCTGCGGATCCAGTCCCATGACGAGGCCTGGACCTTCGCCCTCAACTACGGCTACGACATGAGCGTGCCCGCCCACCGGGCGAGGGTGCTCCGGATCTACGAGGACGCCATCGACTTCCTGGAGGGGGTGGTGCTCGAAGGGACGAACCTGCATGTTCCCAACGAGCTCCGGGCCCTGGGGGATCCCCTCGACCTCCTGGTCTGGGCCTCGGAACGGCCGCGCACCCTCAGCGGCCGCTGGGCCTGCGCCGTCCTGCGGGTGATGCATACGCTCTTCCATGTTGACCACAATGTGAACCTGCGCTTCCTCCCGGAGATCCAGAGCCAGGTTTTCGGCCGCTACGACCAGTACCTCGTGTGCGAGGAGGGGCGCTGGCTGCTGCGGGGGGCCTACGAGGTGCCGCTGGTGGCCGTGGAGCGCAAGGAGAACAAGGACCGCGTGTCCATGCTCCTGAAGATGCTCCACAAGCCCGAGAATGTGGCGGAGACCATCTACGACCAGATCGGCATCCGTCTGGTGGCCGAGGACCAGCTGGGCGTGCTCATGGTCATCCGCTTCCTGCTGGACCACCATGTGCTGATGCCCACCCACATCAAGCCCAGCCGGAGCCGGAACCTGATGATCGACCTGAAGGCCCTGGCGGCCTGGACGGAGGCGATGCCGCCCCTGTTCCAGATCTACGACCTGAGCCCGGAGGAGCGGCGGTCCCTCAGCCACACCCTGGCCCTCAAATCGGGGGGGCTGGAGCAGAACCCCTTTTCCAGCAAGGATTACTCTGCGATCCAGTTCACCGCGCGCACCCTGATCCGCCTGCCGGGGCCGGCCGCCGCGGCCCTGGAAACCGTCCAGAACCGCCTCCGGGGGCTCGGCCAGGCGGAGCTGGCGGACCTGGCGGGGATTCCTGAGTTGATCCAGGAACAGGAGGAGTTTACTTTCTTCTTCGCACACGAAGTCCAAGTGATGGAACAATCGGGGTTTCAAAGCTCACGATCAGGTCCGGCATCCCATTCGGAATACAAACAGCGCCAGCGGGACGCCGCCCGGCGGCGAGTGCTTCAGGGAATCCTTCAGGAGGAACCATGCTGAACATCCAGACCCGCCAAGAAGGCACCGCCTCGGTGGTGTCCATCCAGGGCAAGGTCAATTTCGAAGTGACCGCCCAGCTGCGGGATGTGATCCGCGAGACGGTGGCCACGGCGCAGCCGAAGCTCCTGGTGATCAACCTGGAGGGCGTCAGCTTCATCGATTCCTCGGGACTCGGCCTGCTCGTCGCCGCGCGGAACAGCGTCGACAAGTCCGGCGGGAAGCTGCACCTCTGCTGCCTTCCCGCACCCGTGAAGAAGACCTTCGACCAGACGAACCTCACGAACTACTTCTCGATCTTCGCCACGGAGCAGGACGCCCTTCGCGGCGCCTGACGCCGATCGCCACCTGAGGAATCCGTATGGCCAAGGGCGTGGTCCTCGTGGTGGATGATGAAGCGCCCATCAGGGATATCCTCAGCTTCTACCTCAAACGCGCGGGCTATCAGGTCCTGACGGCAGGCCACGGCCTGGAGGCGCTGGACGAGATGGGCCGGCTGCGACCGGACCTCATCATCTCGGACCTCCGCATGCCGGAGATGTCGGGCGACGAGCTGTGCAAGCGCGTCAAGAGCGATCCCGCCACCCGGGACATCTACTTCATCATCCTCTCCGCGCTGGACGGCACGGCCTCGCGCATCGGCGGCCTCTCCCTCGGCGCGGACGACATGATCCCCAAGCCGTTCCACGCCCAGGAGGTGCTGGCCAAGGTGGACTCTACCTTCCGCCTCATCGCGATGCAGAAGGAGATCAAGCGCCAGAACAAGGAGCTGATGGCCTTCCAGGAGCGCGTGCACGAGGAGATGGAACTGGCCGCGGCCCTCCAGATGGGCCTGCTGCCCAAGCTTCCTGGCGAGGCGCTCGGGACCCGGTACACCCACCGCTACCTGCCCGCCGCGGGCATTGGCGGAGACATCTATGCCGTGCTGCCCCTGGCGGACGGCAGCACCGCCATGATGATCGCGGATGTGAGCGGCCACGGCGTGACCGCGGCCCTGATCTCCGCCATGGTGAAGACCTCCTTCGAGAACCAGGTGCGGCTTGGAGGCGAGCCCCTGACCTGGGCCCACGGGATGAACGAGGACCTCTGCCGCTCCACCCTGGCGGAGCAGTTCGCCACGGCCTGGCTGGGCCGGCTGGATCCCGCCGAGGACCGCATCCGCTATGTGGTGGCCGGGCACTGTGCGCCGCTGCGCATCGTGCGCGGGGCCCGGGGCGGGCTGCAGCGATCCGAAGTCCTCCGGGGCAAGGGATTCATGCTGGGCCTGGATCCCCAGCTGCCCTTCGTGGAGCATCAGGCGGAGTTCCTGGCCGAGGACCGGCTGGTGCTCTACACGGATGGCCTGGTGGAAGTGGAGCGCGAGGACCGGGCCATGCTCGAGGAGGCAGGCCTCCGGCGCATCTGCGCGGAACTGCCCGCGGGGGCCGAGGAGGCCGCCGATGTGGTCGTGAACCAGGCCCGGGCCTTCAACCACCCCGCGCCCTTCGTGGACGATGTCACCCTGGTGATCCTGGACCGCAAGGCCTGAGGATCAAATCTCCGCCAGGGTCGCCGCGATGCCCGCTTCCAGCTCGGTGAAGGGGGCCGCGAAGCCGGCTCCGCGCAGGCTCCGCACATCCGCCTGGGTGAAGCTCTGGTACTTGCCGCGCAGCTCCTCGGGGAAGGGGATGTAGTCGATCCGGCCCTGCCCGAGGTGGGCGATGAGGGTGCGGGCGATGTCGTTGAAGCTGCGGGCGCGTCCCGTGCCGGCGTTCACGATGCCCTTCACCATGCCTGCGCCGCCGAAGTGGAGATTGATGGCCACGATGTCGCCCACGAAGATGAAGTCACGCTGCTGCTCGCCATCGCCGAAGCCGTCGGTGCCCTTGAAGAGCCTGCAGGCGCCCGATTCCTTCAGCTGGCGCAGCAGCTGGTGCAGCACGGACATCATGCGGCCCTTGTGGTGCTCCCGGGGGCCGAAGACATTGAAGTAGCGCAGGCCCACCACGGGACTCTGGATGGCCGGCAGGAGGCTCCGCACATGCTGGTCGAAGGCCAGCTTGGAGTAGCCATAGACATTCAAGGGGCCTTCGTTCTTCGGCACGGGCTCGAAGTCCGTGCTGGCGCCGTAGGTGGCCGCGCTGCTGGCGTAGACCAGGGGCGCCTTGCGGGCCAGGCACCAGTGGAGCAGCGCCTTCGAATCGCCGAAGTTGTTCTCCATCATGTAGCGGCCGTCGGATTCCATCGTGTCGGAGCAGGCGCCGTTGTGGAACACGGCCTCGGGCCGCAGGTCCAGCGTGCCCGCGTCCAGCCTCGCCCGGAACTCGCGCTTGTCCATGTAGTCCGAAAGCGTGAGGTCCGCCAAGTTCCGGGCCTTCTCCGCCCGGGCGAGGTTGTCCACCACGAGGATGTCCGTGTGCCCGCGGCGGTTCAGCTCCCGCACCAGGTTGCTGCCCACGAACCCCGCGCCGCCCGTGACGATGAACATGCCCGACTCCTCTTCGACCTTCAGGATACCGGCTAAGCCGGCTCCCCAAAAAACGGGGGGGAGGATCCCTACCCGATGGCCTCTTCCGGCTCCGGCCGCTGGAGCCGCCGGAGCAGCCTGGGTCCCAGCTCCGCCACGAGGGTGGCGGCGATGATGAGCAGGCCGCCGGAGAGCTGGGCCGGGCTCAGGTGCTCCTTGATGCCCGGGACGAAGCCGCTGATGGCGATGCCCGCCGTCCACACGGGTTCCGAGCTGAAGATGATGGCGCACTCGGTGGCGCCCAGCTGGGCCTGCATGGTGCTTTGCACATAGAAGGCCAGGGTGGTCGCCAGCGCCGCCATGAAGCCGAGCGAGACCCAGGTGCCGCCCCTGGCGAGCGCCGCGCCGGCACCCTGGAAGCCGTGGGGAGAAGGCAGGGCCAAGGTGACGAGCAGGGAGATGAGACCCGTGACGGCCACCTGCATGAAGGCCAGGACCCAGCCCGAGGAGCGCCGCGAGAAGTGGGCGGTCATCACGATATGGAATCCGCAGAGCACCGCCGCCAGCAGGGTCTCGGAATCGCCACGGTTCCAGCCGCCCCAGGCCGCGCCCGGCTCCCGCACCAGCAGGGCCAGGCCCGTCAGGGCCACCAGGGCGCCCAGGCCATGGGAGAGCCGCAGGCGGTCCCCCGCCAGCAGGGCCACCATGGGCGTGAAGATCACATAGAGCCCGGTGATGAACCCGGATTTCGAGGCGCTCGTGAAGCGCAGGCCGTCGGTCTGGAGCCAGAAGAGGCTGGCGAGGACCAGGCCCAGCCAGAGGCCATCCAGGGCGGCCTGCCGCCGGATGGGCACCCGGAACAGGAGCATCAGCAGGCCGAGCCCCGCCGTGCCCAGGGCGAAGCGGATGGACAGGATGGCCCCGACGGACAACCCTGCCTGCAGGCAGTACTTGGTGGCCGGGAATCCGCCGCCCCACACGGCTGCGATGGCGGCCAGGGAGAGCACGGCCAGCAGGTGGGAGGGGCGGGAATTGGGCATCTCTCCAGGCTATCGCCCTCCCGGCGGGCCGGAATCGAACAACACGAAATCTTGACGGACTGTCGCTATTTGAGGATCACGGCCAGGCGGATCGTCAACTCCGGCTGATCGGGATCGTCGGTGTTCAGGGACAGAACCTCGCTGTAGCGCCCGGCCTTCAGCGTGGCCGGCAGCACCACGGACACCTCCTGGGCCGCGGCCTTCGCCCCCAGGCCCTCCACACGGACGCCGTTCAGGGAGCAGCGGGTCGCGGTGATGCGGAAGGCGCGCCCATCCGCCTGCTTGAGGGAGAGCTTCTGGCGCAGCTCCTTGCCGGGGGCATCCTGGAACACCAGCTCCATGGGCGAGGTCTGGATCGAGGGCTTGAGCTCCCACTGGATGTTCAGGGGCAGCTGGTTCATCCGCGGATTGGAGAACCGCACCGTGGCCTGCTCGACGCCGCGGAACCTGCCCGCCGGGACTTTCCGGCCATCGAAGGCCACTTCCAGCACCACATCCTTGCCCTCCTGCCGGTAGCCGAAGGAGAGAAAGGGAGCGCCGGGAGCCTTCGCGTCCAGGAGTTGCACGGCCTCGCCGTTGCCGCTGGCGTAGCGGACGGATCCGCGGGTGGTGGCGGACTTGGGGACCAGGTGGAAGTACACCGACTCCACCGAGGGCATGATCTCCTGCACGACCTCGGCCTCCAGGGTCAGGCTGACCGTGGGGGTCTTGGGATCGTTGCAGACGACTTCGATGGACTTCCGCACCCCGCCCTTCAGGCCCTTGGGGTCGAAGGTGGCTTCCAGATCCGTGCCCTCGCCGGGGCCGATGGACCACTTGCCCAGCACCGTGGCCGTGCAGCCGCAGCTGGGCCGGACCTGGGTGATGCTGAGGATGGCGTTGCCGGTGTTGGTGACGCGGTACTTCGCGGCGGCCTTGCGATCCGGGGTGATGCGGCCGAAATCGTGGTGGGTCTTGTCGAAGCTGATGACGGGCGCCTGGGCCACGAGGGTGACGGCGGCGCAGGCGAGGAGAAGGCGACGGACCATGCGGGACCTCGGAGGTGAATGCTGATTCTATCCGGTTATCAGGCCCTGGAGTTCCGCCCAGACCTGGTCCGGCCCGATGCCCGCCAGACAAGGGTGGCCCGGCGTGAAGCAGGCCGGCTTGAAGCAGGGCGCGCAGGGGACGCCCTCCTTCCGGAGGCCCCGGCTCTTCGGTCCCCAGGGGGTGGAGCCGCCGGGGTCCGTGGCGCCGTAGAGGGCCAGCACGGGCGCCCCGCAGGCGGCGGCCAGGTGGCTCAGGCCCGAGTCGTTGCCCAGCACGGCCGTCGCTCCGCGCATCCAGGCCGCGGCCTCTTTCAGGGTGGTCTTTCCACAGAGGTCGAGGCCTTCGCGTCCCGCCACTGCCGCGCAGGTGGCCGCCTCGTCCGGCGAGCCCAGCACGGCCACGGCATAGCCTTCGGAGCGGGCCTTCAGGAGGAGGGTCCGGTAGTGGTCCACGGGCCAGGCCTTGGAGGGCCAGGTCGAGCCGGGCATGAGGCAGAGGTAGCGCTCCGCAGGCTTGTCGATGGCCACGGCCGGATCGAAGTCGGCATAGGGCATGGGGGGCAGGTCCGGCCAGCGCCGCTTCAGCACGGCGTGGTAGCGGAGCAGGAAGGGGCCCTCCGCGTCCCAGAAGGGGCCGCTGTGGGTGTTGAAGAGGCCCGCCAGGCTCTCGTCCACGCCGATGCGCTCGGGCACCCGGGCCAGCCAGGCGGCCAGGGCCGGCCGCAGGGACTTCGGGAAGTGGATGCTGCGGGCCGCGCGGTGGTTCCGGAGGATGCGCGCCATCTCGAAGGGACCGGGCTTGCCTTCGTCGGGCAGGGCCGCGTCGCAGAACCAGGTGTCCGCCACCAGGCCCACGGTGGTCTTCGGGCCCCAGACGACGATGGGGCCGAGATCCAGCTCCCGCAGCAGGCGCAGCACAGGCAGCTGCATGGCGGCATCGCCCACGAACCGCGGGAAGCGTACCCAGGTGGCGCGGTCGGGAATCACAGCCATGCCGCCACCGCCTCGCGGAACCGGGATGCGGCATCGTAATCGCGGGTCAGGGTCGTGCCGAAGGCGTGGGCCCTGGTCCGCTGGGCCTCCCAGATCGCGGAATCCGCCAGCAGGGGGGCGATCCGGGCCGCAGTCCGGCGCAGCAGGGCGCCATCGATGGGCTTCCGGTCGTCGGGCTTGGGGATGAGGAAGCCGCCCTCGCCATCCTTCAGCACGGTGCCGATGCCTCCCACGGTGGGGGCCAGCACGGGCACGCCCCGCTCCAGGGCCTCGATGAGGGCCAGGGGGAAGAAGCCCTCGTTGCGGCTGGTCATGACATAGAGGTCGAGGGCGGCGAAGGCGGGTGAAAGATCCCCCAGGGGGCCCGTGCGGGTGCAGTGGCCGGTTAGATTTTCGTCCTCGAGGGCGTCCTGGATCTCCTGGGCGTAGCTCCCGTCCTCCCGGCCCGCCAGGAGCAGGTGCAGCGGATGGCCCAGGAGCCCCCTCAGGTGGCTTGCGAACCGGATCACATCGGTGGTCGCCTTCCGGGCGTCCATCTGCCCCGCATATCCCACGACCGCCGCGTTTTCCGGGACGCGCAGCGCGCGCCGGGCCGCGCGTCGCGCCTCGGGGTCCACCGGCTGGGCCTCGGCCCTGGGGTAGAGGGGATGGATGATGCTGCATGGCGCGGGGCCGAGGTGCTCCCGCACGGCGGCGGTGAAGTCGTAGGTGCAGAGCCAGCGGTCCACGAAACCGCGAATGCCCCGGTACTTCCGCAAGTGGCGCTCATAGTGTTCGTGCAGGGTGACCACGGTGGGCAGGCGGAGGCCGGTCCGGGCCAGCCAGGGCAGAGCCCGCTGCACGCCCTTGTGGTTGCAGAGCACCAGCAGATCCGGACGGATCCGCCGCAGCCACCGGAAGGCGCCCAGGGGGCCGGGCAGGTGGAGCACTTCCACCACCTTCGGATTCCGCGCCCGCAACTCCGGCTCGATGTCGCGCTTCCCGGGTTCCTTGCGGAAGATCACCGAAACCTGGACCGGCAGGTCCGCCAGCGCGGCCACCTGCTCCAGAAGCACCCGCTCCCCGCCTCCGAAGGACAGCTTCCGGTGGGCAAAGACGATGTGCTTCACGGGACTCCAGAAAAGGGTTCAAGATAGGATAACTGACCTAACGCGTCACTTCTTCAGGGTGCCATGTCCCTCGCCTCGACCCAACGGATCCTGCTGGTGGAGGACGAGCCCGGCCTCCGGGAAGTGCTGACCCTGGCCCTGGAGGGGGCCGGGTTCGCCTGTGAGGCGGTCACCGGCATCGAGGAGGGGCGTCGGGCCCTTCAGGAGGCCTCCTTCGACGGCGTCCTGTCGGATCTGAAGCTCAAGGACGGCTCCGGCATCGAACTGCTCACCTGGATGAAGGAGCAGGGGGTGGAGACGCCGGTGGTGATCATGACCGCCTACGCCACCACGGAAACCACGGTCCAGGCCCTGAACCAGGGAGCGGTGGACTTCATCACCAAGCCCTTCAAGCACGAGGACCTCATCGGCACGCTGAAGGGCCTGCTGGCCGCCGCGGAGCCGGAAACCCAGCTGCCCCCGGACCTGGGTGAGCTGGTGGGCGTGGGGCCGGTGATGCGGAAGATCAACGCCCTGATCGGGAAAGTCTCCCGCGCCGACACCACGGTGCTGCTGACGGGCGAGAGCGGCACAGGCAAGGAGGTGGTGGCCCGGCTCATCCACCGCTACTCCGACCGGGCCAAGGGGCCCTTCGTGGCCGTGAACTGCGGGGCCCTGCCCGAAGCCCTGCTGGAGAGCGAGCTGTTCGGTTTCGAGAAGGGGGCCTTCACGGGCGCCAGCGCCATGAAACGCGGCCTCTTCGAGGAGGCGGGCGGCGGCATCCTGTTCCTCGACGAGATCGGCGAAATGCCCCTGGCCCTCCAGGTGAAGCTGCTGCGGGTGCTCCAGGAGCGCCGGTTCCGGCGCCTCGGCGCCACGGAGGAGCGGGCCGTGGATGTGCGGGTCATCGCCGCCACCAACCGCGACCTGCGGGCCCGCGCGGAATCCGGGGCCTTCCGGGAGGATCTGTTCTACCGCCTGAACATCCTCCAGATCGAGATGCCCCCGCTGCGGGACCGGCCCGAGGACCTGCCCGTGCTGGCGGAGCACTTCATCCGGCGCTTCTGCCAGAAGCTGGGCAAGCCGCCCATGCAGCTCCACGCCGAGACCATGGCCGAGCTGCTCACCTATCGCTTTCCGGGCAATGTGCGAGAGCTGGAGAACCTCATGGAGCGCTGCGTGGCGCTCAATCCCGGGGGACCCATCACCCGGGATCTCCTGCCCGAGGGGCTGGGCTCCCTGGCCGCCAGCGAATCCTCCGATCGCCCCTCGCCCTTCAGCATTCCGCCGGAGGGTTTCGACCTCGAGCCCTGGCTCACCGCGCTGAAGGGCTATCTCCTCCGGCGGGCCCTGGAAGAGGTGGGCGGGGTGAAGACCAAGGCCGGAAAGCGCCTCGGCATGAGCTTCCGGGCCTACCGCTACTGGCTGGCCGAACTGGGGGGCGTGGAAGCCCTTCCCAAGGCCTTCCCCTGGCCCGCCGACTTCCCTGCGTCCGCGGTGGATGAGGGCGGGGGAACCGAGGGTTCCAAGGACGCATGATGCTGATGGATCCTTGCTTTTTCGGCCATTCCTGGCACACTGGAACGCTCGGATGCGACGCAGACGAGCCCTTTCTCCGGATCTTCCCATGAACCCGACCTCCGCTTGCCGCGCGACCCGTCCCACCCACCGGGGCTTTTCGCTGCTGGAACTGCTGGTGGCCCTGATGATCATCGCCGTCATCAGCACGCTGGGGTTCAAGCAGTATCAGAAATACAGCGCCCAGGCCCGCCATGTGAAAGCCCAGGACGATCTCAAGACCGTGGCCGAGGGCCTCGACCAGTACCACCTGAAGCATGCCCGCTATCCCGATTTCGGCAGCTTCGAGGCCATGGTGGAGCCCAACTCGCCGCTGGTGAAGGAAAGCCTCATCAAGCTCGGCATGAGCCCCCTCGACCCCTTCAAGCAGCCCTACGAAGGGAAGTCCACGCGGAACAACTACGAGCTGAAATCCGCGGGCGATCCCGACCGGCAGGATGAATTCGGGCCCATCACCCGGACTCCCGGCCAGGGCCAGGTGATCGGCGCCGGGCCCACGACCGATGGCGCGCCCAAGGGCGAGCCTGCGGACGCCGGAGCCAAGAAGTGATCGACCTCTACCACCTGCCCCCCGAGGGTCTCCGCCTGAGCGGCACCACGGCCCACCTGGAGCTGGAGGGGGATGTCTCCCTGCGCGAGCTGGCCTGGTCCGTCTTCGCCCTGGCCTCCGACGGCGATGTCTTCCTCGAAGTGAAGGGCCAGGCCGTGTGGCAGGGGTTCTGCAGCCGCTGTCTGGCGCCCCTCGACCGGCCCCTCATGGTCGAAAGCCAGTTCCTGGGGAGCAAGGACGCCGATCTGGTGGGCCGTGGCTCCCATGCACTGGGCTCCCAGGACTTGGATGTGGTCTTCCTGCCCGAGGACAACCTGGACGAGGCGGAGCTGGTGCGGGAGCAGTTCGAGCTCCAGGCCCCCATGCACCCCCTCTGTACCGACGACTGCAAGGGGCTTTGTCCCAGCTGCGGCAAGAATTGGAACAAGGGCCCCTGCCAATGCCAGCCCGACGCCGTGCAGGCCCCGTCCGCCCTGAACCAGGCGCTGGCCAAGGCCCTCGCGGGAATCAAGCTGGACCCGCAGTCCTGAACCCTTTAACCTGGAACATTGCGTTCTATCTGCTAGGAGCTTTTCATGCCGAATCCCAAGCGCCGCCATTCCAAGGCCCGCCGCGACCGCCGGCGCACCCACGACGCGCTGGAAGTCATGAGCGCCAGCACCTGCCCGAACTGCCAGACCCCCAAGCTGCCGCACCGCGTGTGCCCCAGCTGCGGGTTCTACCGCGGCAAGCTGGCCGTTCGCGTCGCCGAGACGGCTTAAGGGCCGGCCGGTGGACGGCCATCGCATTGCACTGGATGCCATGGGGGGCGACCACGCCCCCCATGTAACGCTGCAAGGCGCCCGGGAGGCCCTCGAGGCCTGGCCGGGGCTCTTCCTGTTCCTCGTCGGGGACGAGGCGGTGCTCCGCCCCGAACTGGCGCGGCAGGGCTTCACGCCCGCGCTGATGGCCCGGGCGGAGGTGGTCCATGCCTCCCAGACCGTGGTGATGGAAGACAAGGCCACCAGCATCCTGAAGGAAAAAAAGGACAGCTCCATCCGCGTCGCCGCGCAGCTCGTGCGCGAGGGGCGGGCCCACGGCATGGTGTCCATGGGCCACACCGGCGCCGCCATGGTGGCCTCCAGCCTCGTCATCGGCAAGCTCGAGGGCGTGGACCGGCCGGCCCTGGCCAGCGTCCTGCCCAACATGAAGGGCAACCCCACGGTGCTGCTGGATGTGGGCGCCAATGTGGACAGTCGGGCCGAACACATCGCGCAGTTCGCCGTGATGGGCTCGGTCTACGCCGAGGAGGTGCTCGGCCTGGAGCGGCCCCGCGTGGGCATCCTCAGCGTGGGCGAGGAGGACGGCAAGGGCACAGATGTGACCAAGGATGCCTCCGCCATGCTCCGCCAGATGGACATCCGCTTCGAGGGCAACGCCGAGGGCCGCGACATCTGGAACGGCAATTTCGATGTCATCGCCTGCGACGGCTTCGTGGGCAATGTGGTGCTGAAGTCCAGCGAGGCCCTGGCGGAGGGCATCATCGGCGGCCTGCGCGAGAGCTTCATGGAGACCCCCATCACCAAGCTGGCCGGCCTGCTCGCCAAGCCCGCCATGAAGCGGTTCAAGAAGAAGCTGGACTATGCCGAGTACGGCGGCGCGCCGCTGCTGGGCGTGAAAGGCGTGAGCATCATCGGCCACGGCCGCAGCGACCACAAGGCCGTGCGCAACGCCATCCGCGCCGCCCTGCGGGCCGCGGAGCACCACCTGCACGAACGCATCCAGGAGCGCGTGGCGCTGCTGCTGCCGCAGGACTGAGTCCAGTCAGTCAAAGGGAAAAGGATTTACCACCAAGACACCAGATATCTGTCCGTCTCGCGCATCGGCGCAGCCGATACCGAGAAGGCACCAAGAAACGCAGAATGCTGTTCTTGAGCAGTTCCTGGTGTCTTGGTGGCTTGGTGGTGAGCTTTTATGTCTTTGGAGGTTGTCATGAGCAAGGTCGCGTGGCTGTTTCCCGGTCAGGGGTCGCAGGCGGTGGGCATGGGCGTGGCACTGGCCGAGGCTGAGCCCGCGGCGCGAGCGGTGCTCCAGGAGGCTGACGCGGCCCTGGGCTTTCCCCTGTCGAGGCTGATGGCCGAAGGGCCCGAAGAGATCCTGAAGCTCACCGAGCACACCCAGCCCGCGATCCTCACCCACAGCGTCATGGTCGTGCGGGCCTGGGGCCATCGTCTGCCGAAGCCGGACTTCGCCGCGGGGCACTCCCTGGGCGAATACAGCGCCCTGGTGGCCCTGGGGACCCTGAGCTTCCAGGATGCCGTCCGCACCGTGCGCGAGCGCGGCCGGGCCATGCAGGAGGCCGTGCCCGTGGGCGTGGGCGCCATGGCGGCGATCCTGGGCATGAGCCTGGGCGATGTGGAAGCGAGTTGCGCCGAGGCGGCCGCCGCCACCGGCAAAATCGTGGTGCCCGCGAACTTCAACGGCCCGGGGCAGATCGTCATCGCAGGCCACGCCGAGGCGGTGGACGCGGCCCTGGAGGCCGTCAAGACCCGCGGCGGGCGGAAGGCGATGAAGCTGCCCGTGAGCGCGCCCTTCCACTCCCCCCTCATGGAGCCCGCCCAGGCGCGCATGGAACCCATCCTGCGGGGCTTGGCCTTCCAGGCGCCCCTCTGTCCCCTGGTAAACAATGTGGACGCAGCCGCAGTCTCGGAACCCGGGGCGCTGAGGGATGGGCTGGTGCGTCAGATTCCGGGCGCCGTGCGCTGGCAGGCCACCCTGGACCTGCTGCTGGACCAGGGGGTCACCACCTTCCTTGAGCTGGGACCGGGCAAGGTCCTGGCCGGCCTCGTGAAGCGCCAGGCGAAGGAGCGGGGCCTCGAGGTTTCGGCCCTGAGCTTCGGCGCGCCCGAGGACCTCGCCCAGCTGGGCTGACACAGCGCTGGCAAGGCTGTCGGACGGGAAGGTGTGATGAAAAGCAATGCCCCCCGGGGGTAGGGTGGTGTGGACGACACTGCGTCTTCCAGTGTGCGGTTCCGGGCGGCTGGATGAGGCTCGGATGCCGCCTACATCACCCTCAGTCCGAGGTGCCCATGCGCAAGGATCTTGTCTTCGGAATGGCCGGTTCAGGAGGCGATGGCATCGTCTCTGCCGGTGACTCCCTTCTCCAGGCCGCTTCGGCCGAGGGTTATCACGGCGTGATGACCAAGAGCTTCGGCTCCCAGATCCGCGGCGGCGAGTCCTCCTGTCGCGTGCGCATCAGCACGGATCCGGTCCTGAACCCCGGCGGCAACCTCGATGTGGCCGTGGCCTTGAACTGGGAGGACTTCCTCAAGTTCGGCGCCGAGCTGCCCGTGGCCGGCACCACCGTGGTGATCTACGAGGCCGCCACCGGCGTGCCCGAAAACCAGATCCCCCTGGTGGGCGTGACGCCCCTGCAGGTGATCGCGGTGCCCATCGCGGAGATGGCCAAGACCCACGCCGGCACCGAGCGCGCCAAGAACACCGTGGTGCTCGGCCTCATCGCCGGCTGGTTCGGCATCGGCGCCGTGGCGGTGATGAAGGGCATTTCCAAGAAGCTGGCCAAGAAGAGCCAGGAACTCGTCGCCGCCAACCAGAAGGCCTTCGACGCAGGCATGGCGTTCGCGAAGGAACATCCCCTCAAGGCCGACATGACCATCCTGCCCTTGGAGGACAAGGGGGGCGTCAAGCTCCTGACCGACGGCAACGACATGTGCGCCGCCGCTGCCATCTTCGCGGGCTGCCAGTTCTTCGGCGGCTACCCGATCACGCCCTCCACCGAGATCATGCAGTTCTTCACCAACCATGTCTGGAAGTACGGCGGTGCGGTGCTGCAGGCCGAAGACGAGATCGCGGGCATCGGCGCGGCCGTGGGCGCCTCCTTCGCCGGCAAGAAGGCCATGACCGCCACCAGCGGCCCCGGCCTCTCCCTGAAGTCGGAGATGATGGGCCTCGCCAGCATTGCCGAGCTGCCCCTGGTGATCGTGGATGTGCAGCGCGGCGGCCCCTCCACGGGCCTGCCCACCAAGACCGAGCAGTCCGACCTCTTCGCGGCGGCCTTCTCCGCCCACGGCGATGTGATCCGCCCCGTGCTGGCCCCGACCTCCGTGGCCGACACCTTCCGCACCACCATCGAGGCCTTCAACATCGCCGAGTACTACCAGACGCCGGTGATCATCCTGTCCGACCAGGAGATCGCCTCGCGCAAGGAGACCCTGGATCCCATCGACACCACCCAGTTCAAGATCATCGACCGCCTCCGGCCGACCGGCGCGGATCTCCAGGACTACAAGCGGTTCAAGCAGACCGAGAACCACATCAGCCCCATCAGCCACCCCGGCATGCTCGGCGGCACCTACCTGGCTTCCGGCATCGAACATGTCGAATCCGGGGCCCCCACGAACAGCGGTTCCGTGCATGCGCGCATGAACGACAAGCGCACGAAGAAGTTCGATCCGTTGAAGGAGCGCAGGGACCTCTTCGAGATCACCGGCAATCCTGATGCGCCGCTGGCCCTGGTGGCCTGGGGCAGCGTGGCCGGCGTGTGCCGCGAGGCGCTGCAGATGGCCCGGGAACAGGGGCTGGATGTGAAGCTGATGGTGCCCTACCTGCTCTACCCGGTGGCCGAGCAGACCTACCGCGACTTCTTCGCCTCGGTCCAGAAGGGGCTCGTCGTCGAGCAGTCCCACCTGGCCCAGACCTTCAAGGTGCTGCGCATGCACCTCGACCTGCCCAAGGGCCTGCAGTCCCTGGCCCGCAGCGGCGCGAACCCGTTCCTGCCCGGCGAGATCGTCGCGGCCCTCCACCATCTCCTCGCGGAGCTGCAGCGCAGCCACGAGGGCAAGCTTCAGCCCCAGGAGTGAGGTTCACCATGAGCGCGACCATGACCCCCAATGTGAACACTCCGGGCGACTTCCAGGCCAAGGACTACAAGAGCGACCTGAAGCCCATCTGGTGCCCCGGCTGTGGTGACTATTCCGTGGTGCAGGGCATCTACCGCGCCCTGGCCGCCATCGGCCGCCCGCCCCACGAGATCGCCTTCATCTCCGGCATCGGCTGCTCGAGCCGCATTCCCGGCTACACCACGGCCTACGGCTTCAACACCGTCCACGGCCGGGCCCTGCCCATCGCCCAGGGCATCAAGCTGGCCAACCCCGACCTGCTGGTGCTGGCGGCCGGCGGGGACGGCGACGGCTTCTCCATCGGCGGCGGGCATATTGCCCACCTGATCCGCCGCAACATCGACATCACCTACATCGTGATGGACAACCAGATCTACGGGCTCACCAAGGGCCAGCTCTCGCCCACCTCGCAGAAGGGCCGCACCACCTGCACCTCGCCCCACGGGAGCCTCGAGAATCCCGTCAATCCGCTGCTCTATGTGCTGGCCTACGGCGCCGGCTTCGTGGCCCAGGCCTCCCCCACGGACCTGGTGGGCATGGCGGCCATCATCGAGGAGGCCATCCGCTACCCCGGCTTCGCCTTCGTGAACATCCAGTCCCCCTGCGTCACCTACGGCGAGGAGGCCCAGCAGATCAAGGGCCTCAAGGCCATCAGCGAGACCCTCGAGAGCCTGGGGCACGATCCTTCGGACCGGCTGGCGGCCATGAACCTGGCCCAGAACTACGGCACCAAGCTGAACCTCGGCGTGTTCTACCGGAACCCCGAGCCCGCGCCGACCTACGACGGTCTGGTTCGAGAGCGCCAGGCCCAGCTCTCCCAGGGCGCCCCGTCGAAGGAGCGTATCCTGGACCTCTTCATCAAGAAGTGACGGGAGCCCCAGCATGGCAACGCGAGGAATCGATTTTTCCAGCCTGAGCCTGGTGAATGCTCTCGATCTGGCGATCCTGATCGAGGAAGAGGCCCAGGAGCGGTACGAGGAGTTCGCGGCCCAGATGGAGCAGCACCGCACGCCGGAGGCGGCTGCGTTCTTCCGCCTCATGGCCGACAACGAGGCCAAGCACGGCGAGGAGCTGGCCGTCCGCCGGCGGAAGCTCTTCGGCGACGCGCCCCGGATGGCCACCCGGGCCATGATCTTCGATGTGGAGGCGCCGGACTACGACGCCGCCCGCGCCTTCATGAGCCCCCGGCAGGCGATGAAGGCAGCCCTGGCCTCTGAAGTGAAGGCCCACGCCTTCTTCGTCGCGGCCCTTCCCGCCATCGAGGATGACGGCGTCCGGGCCCTCTTCACGGAGCTGCGCGACGAGGAGACCCACCACCAGAACCTCGTGAAGGCCGAACTGGCGAAGCTCCCGCCGGACAGCGGCCTGTCCGACGAGGACTTCGTCGACGAGCCGGCGCCTCAGTAGCTCCGGGGCTCCAGCCACAGTTCCTTCAACACCACGGCTGCCAGCGCCAGGAAGGCGAGGCCCAGCAGGGCCAGCGCCAGCCACGCCAGGGCCATTCCGGAGGCCCACGGGGCTCCCGGGTGGCCCTGGCGCAGCCACCACTGGGCGGCATCAAAGGCCACGGCCGCCGCGCAGAAGCCCATGAGAAGACGGCGCCCCCGCCAGGCCGTCCGCCGCAGGTAGCCGAAGGCCGCCACGAGGAAGAGCAGGGGGAATACGATCAGGTGGAGGGACCGGGCCCCGATGAGGGCGAAGAGGCCGCTCGAGACCGTCTCCACGGCCAGGGGGCGCAGGTCCTCGTAGCCGGTGATGGGGGGGAACTGGGCCCCGGGGCTGTGGCAGGCGCTGCACTTGTTGGCCACGATGGCCTCCACGGGAGCGAAGCCCTCCCGCGTGGCGCCGCCCTGCACCCAGATCCGGAAGGTCTCGGTCTCCGCCGGGGTCACATTGGGGGCCATGACGCCCTCCAGGACCGCCACAAGGCGCGACTTGGCGGCCGGCGGGGGGGCCGCCGCGCGGGCCCGCTCCTGGCGGAGGGCGAAGGCCAGGCCGCTGGCGAGGAGGGCCGCCAGGGCCAGGACCACGAAGGTGGCGAAGGCGCGTTGGGAAGAGGGCTGGTCTCGGAGGCTCATCAGTCCATGGTACCGATCCCGGGGGATCAGTCGATGGGGACGGCGCCGGTGGCCCGGCTCCGGCGCATGAGGAAGAGGAGCGGCATGAGGGTGAAGCAGAGCACCCCCATGAACCAGAAGGTGTCGGCGAAGGCCATCATGCTCGATTGCTTGACGACGGTACCGTAGGCGGCGCCCTGGGCCATGTGGGCGGCATCCGCGGGGGAGAGCCCGCCGCGCAGGATCCCCAGCTGGGTGGCCCGGTCGAGGAGGCCCTGGTAGGCCGGGTCGCCCGGGGACAGGTGGCCGACGAGGTTGGCCTGATGGACCTGGGCCCGGCGGGCCAGCATGGTGGTGGCGAGGGCGATGCCCGTGCTGCCGCCGATGTTGCGGACCAGGTTCATGAGCCCCGCGGCGTAGGCGGTCTTCTCGTGGGGGATGTGCTGGAAGGCCGAGACATTGATGGGGATGAAGAGGAAGGCGAAGCCGACGCTCTGCACCACCCGGGAGGTCATGGCCGTCTGGAAGTCCACCTGCAGATTGAAGCCGGACATCTGGATGAGGCCCAGGCCGCAGGTGAAGAACCCGAAGGCGATGAGCCAGCGGGTGTCCACCTTCTTCAGCAGCATGGCCACCACCGGCATCATCAGCAGGATGGCCAGGCCCCCGGGGCTCAGCACCCACCCGCTCAGCAGGGCCGTGTAGCCCAGGAGGGTCTGGAGGAAGATGGGCAGGAGCGCCAGGCTGCCGTAGAGCACGAAGCCCAGGACGAAGAGCATGACGATCGACACCGCGAAGGTCCGGTCCTTCAGCAGCCTCAGATCCACGATGGGCCGCTCCTTCCCCAGTTCGTAGAGGACGGCGAAGACCAGGGCCACCACCGCGACGATGGCGAAGAAGACGATGAAGCCTGAGCTGAACCAGTCCTTGCGCTGGCCTTCGTCCAGCACGATCTCCAGGGAGGCGAGGCCCAGCGTGAGGATGCCGATGCCCAGGTAGTCGAAGCGGGCGCCTTCCTTGAGGGAGATGCGGTGGAAGGTCGGCGGATCCTGGACCAGGGCGCTGGTGAGCGAGAAGGACAGGAAGCCCACGGGGATGTTGATGAGGAAGATCCAGTGCCAGCTGAAGTTGTCTGTGATCCAACCGCCGAGCACCGGGCCGATGATGGGGGCCAGCACCACGCCCATGCCGTAGACGGCCATGGCCGCGCCGCGCTTCTCATGGGGAAAGGTCTCCACCAGGATGGCCTGGGAGATGGGCTGGAGTCCCCCACCGCCCAGGCCCTGGAGCACGCGGAAGAAGATCAGCCAGCCCAGGGACGGCGCGATGCCGCAGAGCAGCGAGGCCACCGTGAAGACACTCACGCAAGTGAGGTAGAAGCGCTTGCGCCCCATGAGGCTGGAGAAGTAGCCGCCCAGGGGCAGCACCACGGCGTTGGCCACCAGGTACGAGGTCAGCACCCAGGTGGTCTCCTCCACCGTGGCCGAGAGGTCTCCCGCGATGTGCGGCAGAGCCACATTCGCCACGCTGGTGTCGAGGACCTCCATGAAGGTCGCGATCATCACCGTGAGCGCGATGACCCAGGGGTTGATGGCGCGGTGGGAGGAGGTCACTTCACGATCACCGTGGCTTCGACATTCATGCCGGGGCGCAGGATGACCTTCTGGGCTTCAGCCTCGTCGATGCGGATCTTCACGGGGATGCGCTGGACGACCTTCACGAAGTTGCCCACGGCATTCTCGGGGGGCAGCAGGCTCATGCGCGAGCCGGTGGAGCCCGCGATCGAGTCCACGCGGCCCTTGAGCACCGCACCGTTCATGTCCACCTTGACCTCGGCTTCCTGGCCGGGCTTCATGCGGGCGAGCTGGGTCTCCTTGAAGTTGGCCGTGATCCAGGTCTGGTGCAGGGGGATCAGCGTCAGCAGGCCCTGGCCCGGCTGGATGGTCTGGCCCGCCTCCACGAACTTGCGGGTCACGACGCCATCCACGGGGGCGAGGATGCGCGTGTAGCCGAGCTGCAGCTCAAGCCCTTCCTGGCTGGCGCGGGCCTGATCCACCTGGGCCTGGGCCGAGGCCAGGCGGGCCTCGGCGGCGCCCACGGCCACCTTGCGGATGTCCGCTTCGTGCTGGAGCGAACTCAGGCGCTGCTGGGAGGCGCGCCACTCGCTGTCGGCCACCTCGGCCTGGGTGCGGAAGCCGTCGTACTGGAGGGCGGAGATCTCCTCCCGTTCGGCCAGGGGCTTCATGCGCTGGAGGTCGGTCCTGGCCTTGTCCAGGCTGGCCTTCTTGGAATCGAGGGTGGCCTTGGCGGTCTCCAGGTCCGAGCTGCGGGCCTGCTGGAAGGCGACCCGGGCGCGCTCCAGATCAGCCCTGGCCCCTTCGACCTGGGCCCGGGCCTGGGCCTGGGCGGCCCTCGCCTGATCCAATCGGGCCTGAATGTCCCGGGGGTCCATGGCCACCAGCGGGTCCCCGGCCTTCACGGCCTGGTTGTCCTCCACGAGCACCTTGTCGACGGTGCCGTAGACGCGGCAGGAGACGGGCACGAGGTGGCCGTCCACCTGGGCATCGTCAGTGCTCATGCGGTTGCGGGAGTAGAACCACAGGCCGCCGCCGATGAGGAGCGCGATGGGCGTTCCGATCAGCAGCGCCCTGATGGCCTTGGCGCCATTGGCGGGTTCTTCGGCAGGAGCCGTCGGGGCGGAAGCATCTTGATTCATGGGGAGCTCCATCAGCGGGCGAAGAGGGATTCGAGCTGGCCCGTGGCCCGGGCCAGGTCCGCGCGGGACTGGTTCAGCCGGTAGAGGGCGCCGATCTGGTTTTCGTTGGCGCGGGCCAGTTCATCCTGGGCGTTGATCACTTCGATGTTGTTGCTGACGCCGGCCTCGAAGCGGTGCCGGGCCTGGGTGAGGGCTTCCGTCGAGAGGGTCACGGCCAGACCCGCCACCTCCACCTCGTGGGCGGCGGCCTCCAGCTCGGCCCGGGCCACCTGGATCTCGAAGCCGACCTGGGCGCGGACATCGCGCCGCGCCTCCTGGATGCGGACCTGCTCGGAGCGGGCGCGGGAGATGTGGGAGGAGACGAGACCCCCGGTGAACAGGGGGACACGGAGCCCCAGCGAGACCTGGTAGGTGGTGGCCCAGGGCTGGGACTGGAGGCCGGTGGAACTGTAGGCGCCCGTGGCGACGAGGGTGGGCAGGCGCAGGCCCTGGGCGGCCTGGCGGAGGTTCTCGGCCGCCTTCTCGCGGGCGTCCAGCGCGGCGAGTTCAGGGCGCTGGCCGAGGCCCGCCTGGTAGGTCTCCTGGAAACTGCCTCCGGGCAGCGCCGGGGCTGCGAGGGTGTCTGTCAGGTCGAGGTGGGTGCCGGGTTCCAGATCCAGCAGGCGGCCCAGACCCGCGAGGGCCGTGAACTGCTGGGTCTGGGCCTGGATCAGGCGCTGGCGCTCGGTCTGCAGCTGCACCTGGGCGCGCAGCGTGTCGAGCTTGGTGCCCACGCCCTGCTTCTGCTGGCTCTCCGCCAGCTTGGCCAGGGCCTCCGCCAGGTCCACCCGCGACTCCCCGGCCCGCACGGAGGCGGCGGCCCGGAGGGCGCGCAGGTACTGGCCCACCACCAGGGCGGTGATCTCCTCCCGCACCGCGCGGCCCTGGGCCCGGGCCGAGGTCTCCGCATGCTGGGAGGCCCGCCACTTCTTCCACAGGCTCAGGTCGAACAGGGAGACCTGGGCCTCCACGCCCACCTGGCCCCAGTTGAAGGGGCCCACCACTTCGGGGCCGTGCGGGGTGGGGATGCCGATGAAGGCATCCAGGTTGTTCTTGGCCCGCTGACCGGTGGCCTGGGCGGCCACGGTGGGCATGAGGGCCGCGGCGGCGGCCCGGCGATCATCCCCGCTTTCGGCGATGGCCAGCAGGGACTGCTGCACCCGCGGGTTTTGTTCGAGGGCCTTTCGGATGGCCTGGGCCAGGGTGAGCGGCAGGGCGTTGGCGGGACTGGCCACCGGCCGGGTGACGGGCGCGGCAGGCGGAACCTGGGCCCAGGCGAGGCCGGGCATCGCCAAGGCCAGGAGGAGCAGGGGGCCCCGCCCGGGGGCGGGGGGGCTGATGCGGGACATGGAAACCTCCACCGGTCGCGAAGAGTAGGCAGGACGGCTCATGCGGGCTGTCCGCTGTTGGCGCGCATCCGGTTCAGGAAGCCTTTGAACAGATCCAGCTCCTCCCGCGTGAAGCCCTTGAGGTGCGTGTTCAGCACCTTGATGGCCACCGGCGGGAGATGGGGGACCAGGTTCTGACCGGCCTCCGTGAGTTCCAGGTGGCTGATCCGGCGATCGAGGCTGCTCTTGACCCGGCGGATCAGGCCCTTCTCCTCCAGGCGGTCGATCATGCGCGTCATGGAGCCGGGGTCGTACCGGCTGAAGCGGCAGAGCTCGGCGGCCGTGGAGGCGCACCCCTTGGCGATGCGCATGAGGATCACCCACTGCGCCCCGCTGATGCCCAGGTCGGCCAGTTCTTCATCAAAGGCCGCCAGCAGCCGCCCGGAGACATCGGCGATCAGGCGGCCGAGGCTCTCTTCCGCCTCGTAGTTCTCGGGGGTGTACAGCGGCTCGGTCCCCGATGGATCGATGGTCATGCGCAGGTCCTTATTTAGTGTCTAAGCAATAACTGTCAAGGCAACAATTTAAAAACCTTTCGGCCCCCTGTCAACTTGAAGTTGGCGAAGGCGGGGCGGGACGGCCCTGATCGGACCCCAGGCGCAGGTCTGCCGCGAACTTCAGGCCCGTTCCCGTCATCCTGATTCCGGGGCGGAAGTCCGCCGTGCCCACCTGCGGGTTCCTCCGCCGACGGACCCAGGACGCTCACCCCGCTCCGGAGCCCCGATGATCCGCACCGCCCTGCTCTTCGCCGTCCTCATGCTGCCCGCCCATCCTCAGACGGCGGTCCAGACGGCCCCGGAACGGCTGATCGGTTTTCCGGGCTTCAATGGCTTCCCCCTGAAGGGCAGCGTGAAGGCCGGCGGCGCCCACCCCTATTTCGCCGTGATGGTGGCCGGCTCCGGCCCCACGGACCGCGACTGGTCGAATCCGCTGATCCCCACCCCCAGCCACGGTGGGCGCGACTTGGCGGCCTGGCTCCAGGGGCAGGGGATCGGCAGTCTGCGCTACGACAAGCGCTTCATCGGGTCGAAGGATCCGAAGCTGGACATCTCCCTGGACGCCCAGGTGGGCGATATCAAGGCGGCCCTGAAGGCGGCCCGCGCCCTGCCTGAGGCCAAGAGGAAGAAGCTGCTGCTCGTGGGCCACAGCGAGGGGGCCCTGCTGTCGCTCCTGGCGGGCGGCGAGGCCGATGCGGTGCTGCTGCTGGCCCTGCCGGGCATGAGCATGGGGAAGCTCATCCGCGCCCAGGTGAAGGCCCAGTTGAACGCCGCAAACGCCCCCGCGGACTTCTCCGCGCAGAATCTGGGTTACCTGGACGAGGTTCTGGAGGCCATCCGAGAGAACCGGGACCTCCCGGCCGCAGCGGCCGGTGTGGCACCGGGCATCACCACGCTGGCCCGGGGCTTGGCGCGGCCTGAAAGCCGCGGTTTCGTCCGCGACCTCCTGGACCTGGATCCCTGGGGGACTGCCCAGCGTCTAACCGTACCCTGTGCGGTGGTCTGGGGCGATCGGGATGTCCAGACCTGGAAACCGGAGGTTCTGCCTCCGGAGTTCAAGGGCGCGGTCATTCCAATCCCCGAGGCCAACCATCTGTTCAAGCGCGAGACGCGGGATCGGGCGGGCCTCTCCGGCGCCACCGCCGCCACCACCTATGGCGACGGCACCCCCCTGGCGGATCTGTCGCCGCTGGCGGGATGGCTGAAGGACCTGAAGTGAAGTAGCGTTCTCCCGAGATGGTCACCCGGGTTGGTCGGTCGAGTCGGCCGCTCGGCTAGGTAGACTGTCCCTTCATCCATCTGGAGGTTCCATGTTCCGCCTCGACGGCAAGATCGCCCTCGTCACCGGTGCCAGCCAGGGCATCGGCGAAGCCATCGCGAAGCGCCTCGCGGCCCAGGGCGCCACGGTGGTCTGCGCGGCCCGCACCCTGAGCAAGCTCCAGGCTGTGGCGGATGCCATCACCGCGGCCGGGGGGAAAGCCGATGTCATCGCGGCGGACCTGGCCGACGGCGCTTCCGTGAAGGCGGCCGTGGCGACGACCATCGAGCGCCACGGCGCCCTCCACATCCTGGTGAACAACGCCGGCATCACCCGCGACAAGCTGCTCATCCAGATGAAGGAGGAGGACTGGGACGCGGTGATCGACACCAACCTCAAGGGCGCGTGGACGGCCATCCAGGCGGCCACCAAGCCCATGATGAAGCAGCGCTGGGGGCGCATCATCAACATCGCCTCCGTGGTGGGCCAGATGGGCAACCCGGGCCAGGCGAACTATGTGGCCGCCAAGGCCGGCCTCATCGGCCTCACCAAGTCCGTGGCGCGCGAGCTGGCCAGCCGGAATGTCACCGCCAACGCCGTGACGCCCGGCTACATCGAGACCGCCATGACCGCGGGCCTGCCCGAGGATGTGAAGGCCGAATTCACCAAGCAGATCCCCCTGGGCCGCATGGGCACGGGCGAGGACATCGCCGCCAGCGTGGCCTTCCTCGCCAGCGACGAGGCCAGCTACATCACCGGCCAGGTGCTGAGCGTCAATGGGGGCTTGTACATGTAGGAGGGCGCGGCGGTCCGCGCCCTCATGTCTGCTTCGCCAGCACGGCCAGCACGGTTTGTTCGAGGGCGCGCAGGGTGTAGGGCTTCTGGAGGAAGGCGGCCAGACCGCGTCCCAGGAAATCCTGGATGGATTCCTGCTCGTTGTAGCCGCTGCTGAGGATCACCGGCAGGTTGGGCCGGAGGCGGCGGATGGCCTGGAAGGCCTCGCGCCCATCCATGTGGGGCATGGTGAGATCCATGAGGACCACATCCACCCGCTCGCCTTCCCGCTGCACCACCTCCACCGCCTGGCGACCGTCCTCCGCCGTGAGGACCGACAGGCCGAGGGACTCGAGCACGGCCGCGGCGGCCTCCCGGATCATCTCCTCGTCGTCCACGAGCAGCACGGTGGATTTGCGGGTCAGGGCCGGGGCCGCGACCTGGGGGGTCTCCGCCACGCGCTGGGTGTCGGTGACGGGGAACAGCAGCTTGAAGGTGGTACCCCGGCCGGGCTCGCTGTAGATGCGCATGCCGGCGTGGTGGCCCTTGAGGATGCCCATGGTGGCGGAGAGGCCGAGGCCCCGCCCCGTGACCTTGGTGGTGAAGAACGGCTCGAAGATGCGGGCCTGGACTTCGGGGGACATGCCGCAGCCCGTGTCGCTCACCTCCAGCGTGGCGTAGGTCCCCGGAGCGAGCTCCTGCCCCTGGAACACCTGCTCCAGGTAGGCGCGGTCCACCTTCAGCGAGCCGGTGGTGAGCCGGATGGTGCCTTCGGCCTCGCCGATGGCATCCGCGGCATTGGTCACCAGGTTCATGATGATCTGCTGGATCTGCGCGGCGTCCGCCTCCACCAGGGGCATGGACGGCGCAAGGTGGAAGCGGAGGGCGATCTTCTTGGGGATGGAGACCTCCAGCAGGTGCGTCACCTCCTGGACGACATGGTTCAGGTCGTAGGGCCGGACCACGAACCGCCCCTTGCCTGAATAGGCCAGCATCTGGCGGGTCAGGTCCGCGGCGCGGTGGATGATGCGCTCCAGACTCTCCAGGTGGGGCAGGGCGGGGGATTCGGGGGCGAGCTTCATCTGGGCCACATTCATGTGCCCCAGCATGGCCGTGAGGAGGTTGTTGAAGTCGTGGGCGATGCCGCCGGCGAGGACGCCCAGGCTCTCCAGCTTCTGGGCATGTTGCATCTGGCGTTCGAGCAGGGCCCGGGCGCCTTCGGTGTTGCGGCGTTCCAACTCGGCGGAGGCGCGCGCTGAGAAAATCCGCAGGAGCGAGGTGACTTCCACCGGCGAGGCGAGCGGTTGCCGGTGGAGCACCGCCAGCACGCCCAGGGCCTTGCCCTGGGAATCCACCAGGGGGGCGCCCACATAGCTCTGGGCCCGCATGTCGTGGAGCAACGGGCAGCGGGGAAAGGCTTCCTGGACGCCGCTGGCGACCACGCAGAGCTCGCCCCGGGCCGCCCGTTCGCAGGGGGTGCCGGACTGGTCGTAGGTGAAATTCTCGGCGGGACCCCCTTCCGTGAACACCGCCAGGGTCCGCATCCGGGCCGCTCCGTTTTCGTGGACGCTCTCTCCGATGAAGGCCACATCCGCAGCCGTGGCCTGCGCCAGATGCTTGACCAGCTCCTGGAGGAAGGATTCCCCCGTGGCGACGGAGACTCCGCTGGCCACATGGAAGATCTGCTCCTCCACCCGCCGGCGCTGGGCCAGCTCCCGCTCGAGGCCCGCATTCAGCGCGCGGATCTCGGCCGTGGCCGCCCGCACCTGCCGACGGAAGACGAAGGCGATGGCGGTGGCGAGGGCCAGAAGGCCGAGGATGGCCAAGCCCGTGCGCCGGGCCCAGGGGGGGAGCACGCCCTTCTCCTGGGGCGTCAGCCAGCGGTTGATGGCCCCGTGATAGCCCGAATCGGGTCGGGTCCGGCCCTCGGCCAGGTAGGCGTCGAGGGCCCGCAGCAGGTCGGGGTTCCGGCCCTTCGCCACGGCGAAGAAGATGTCGAAAGGACTGAAGACCACGGGTGTGCGCTCGACCTTGAACCGGGTTTCCTGGGAGTAGCCGAAGGTGCTGGAGGTCACGCCGCCGTCCACCTGGCCTTCGGCCACGGCGCCCAGCACCTCCCCGAAGCTGCCGTATTCGCGGAAGGTGCAGGGCAGGTTGAAGCGGCCGCACAGCTCGCGGAAGTGCTCGCCATTCACATCGCCGCGCATCAGCGCGATCCGCCGGTCGCGCACATCCAGGATCGTGTGGATCCCCGCGCGGGGATGGGCGTACAGGATGCTCCAGACCGTGAAGGAGGGCATCCGGCCGTAATCGAGATAGGCCTCCCGCTCAGGTGCATGGCCCACGCTGGTGAGCAGGTCCACCTCGCCGGACTGGGCCCGGTCGAGCCCCTCCTGCCAAGTGCCCGGGACGAAGCGCAGGTCCCAGCCCTCCCGCTCGGCCACTTCCTTCAGCATGTCCACATAGAAACCCTGGGCCTGGCCCTCGGCGTCCATGGAGATGGCCGGAACATGGGTGAACACCGCCACCTTGACCGTGCGGCGGGGGGCCGCCAGCAGGCCAATGGCACCCAGGACGGCCAGGAGGAGGGCCGCCAAGCGGTTCATGAATGGAAAGGGAGAATAAGGGATTCGAGACATGGTCCTGCCCAGAACCCTATCGACGCGAGGCCTCGCCCGTTTGAACTTTGGGTCAGTCCAGCGTGGCGCGCCGTTCGCCGTCCTGCCATCGGAGGCGGAGGGCGGCGCCAGGGGGCAGGGCGCCCGCCACCGTCACGGGCCGGCCTTCAGGATCGAGGGCCAGCACGAAGCCCCGCTGGAGCGGGCCCGCCGGGTCCAGGCCGTGGAGGCGCTCGGCGAGCACCGCCAGGCGATGGTCCCGGCGCTGCAGGCCGCGCTGGATTGCCGGGGCGAGGCGGCGCTGGGCCTCCCGGACGCGGGGCAGGTCGGCCTCCCGGGCGGCGCGGGCGGCGGCATGCCGCAGGCGCTGGCGCAGCAGGGACAGGCGCGCGCCGGCCGCATCCACTCCCCGGCTGGGGTGGGCCAGGGCCAGCCGCTGACCCAGGGCCGCCAGCCGGACTCCCGGCCCAGCCAGCGGTTCCGCCCGCTGGAGGCCGTGGTCCACCAGCAGGTTCAGCGTGGTCTCCAGGCCCCGCAGGCGCCAGGCGGCCTTGGCGGCCAGGGCCTCGGTCCGGCGCCGCAGCTCCGCGCCCAGGGCCGCGCGATCCGGCGTGGCCAGCTCCGCGGCCTGGCTGGGCGTGGCCGCGCGGCGATCCGCGGCGAGATCCACCAGCGTGGTGTCGATCTCATGCCCCACGCCGGTGACGATGGGGATCTGGCACTCCGCCACCGCGCGCACCAGGGCCGGGTCGTTGAAGGCCCAGAGATCTTCGAGGCTGCCGCCGCCCCGCACCAGCAACACAGCCTGGCAGCCCCAGTGGGGGTCCTGAATTTCCTGCAGGGCCAGCAGGGTTTCCGGCACGCAGCGCTCGCCCTGGGCCGCTGCGGGGGCGATGAGGATGTCGATCCCGGGGGCGCGGCGGGCCATGACCTCCAGCACATCGCGCAGGGCCGCGCCGCCCAGGGCCGCCACCACGCCCAGCTTCCGAGGGAACCGGGGCAGGGGACGCTTGGGGCGGTCGAAGAGGCCCTGGGCGCGGAGGTCCGCCTCCAGCTGCCGCAACCGCGCCTGGAGATCGCCCACGCCCGCAGGTTCGCAGTGAGTGACGGCCAGGGTGATCGTGCCGCCCGCCACATAGAGGTTGAGGCTGCCCCGGAGCACCACCCGCTGGCCATCCGCCGGCCTGTGCTGGAGGAAGCGCTGCTGTCCGGCCCACACCGCGCAGGAAAGCGCCGCGCCCTCCTCCTTCAGCGTGAAGTACCAGTGCTTCCCCGACCCCCGGAAATTCGACACCTCCCCAACCACGCACACCGTGGCGAAGGCCGGCTCCAGCCGGGTCTTCACCTGCTCCAGCAGGCGCTTGACGGAAAGGGGGGCGGCTTCGCTCATGGCTTCCGGAACCGCCCGAGGCCCACCGTGAGCCCGGCGAAGAGGGTGTAGCGCGGGGCCCCGTGGGAGAGCCCCATGTCCACGCCGCCATCCAGCACCAGCCGCTTGGACACCTTGTGGGCGAGGGCCCAGAGGTTGGAGACGATCCGCCCGTTCTGCGGCGTGGCCTGGAGGGCGTACAGCTCGCCGGTGAGGGACCAGGTCTCACCGAGGTTCCGAGTGATGGAGACGGTGCCCGCCGCCTGGGCCGCCCTTCCTCCGGCCGGCCCTCCGGATTGGTCCGCGGGCTGGCCGATCCAGGACTCCAGCAGGTTCACATCGATGTGGTAGTTCCCTGCGTCGCGGCTGAACAGCAGCGTGAGCGTGTCGATGGGGGCGCCGTTGCCCAGACCCTGGGAGGCCGGGGCCGTGGGGAAGGTGTGCGCCACCTGGATGGCCTGGTCCGTTCCGAACAGCCCGTCGTGCAGGTAGCACCACTGCGCGGCCAGGTTGAAGTCGCCGAAGCCCCCGGCCGCGGGCGCACCCGAGGGTTCCAGGCGCAGGTAGCCCGGGCAGGAGAGGCGGAGTTCCACATCCTTGGCCAGACCCAGCTTCAGGAGGGTGGGCGTGCCGAAGCTGGGGCCATCCTCGCGCAGGTGGCTCTGCTGCAGACCCCACTCCAGCTCCGCCAGCCCCGGCTGGGTCGTGAGGGCGGGATTGGCGAAGGTGGGCCGGTTGGGGTTCACCTCGATGGCCGGCGGTTCCTCCGCCCTGAGGGCAGGCGCCAGGGCCAGGGACAGGGCCAGGGACAGGGCCAGGGACAGCGCCAGGGACAGGGCGGGGAGGCTGGTTCGGGGGATCTTCATGGCCTTCCAGGCTAACGGATCTGCCAAGCGGGGATGGGGAAGCCGCAGTGGAATCCGATGAGGCGGAAGTTTTGCCTCGTCATACAATGCTCGGGTCTTCCAACCTCTGAGGTGAACCGATGCCCGGACGAACCCTCCTGCTTTCCCGGCTGGCCTTTGCCCTCGCTCTGGCGAGTACGGCGCAGGCCCAGACCAAGCTGCTCCGCTTCCCCGACATCCACGGGGACAAGGTGGTGTTCACGCACGGCGGCGACCTCTGGAACGCCCCGGCCACGGGCGGCACGGCCACGCGGCTCACGGCCCACCCGGGCCTGGAGCTGTTCGCGAAGTACAGCCCCGACGGCAAGTGGATCGCCTTCACCGGCCAGTACGACGGGGACGAGCAGGTCTATGTCATTCCCAGCGGCGGCGGCATCCCGCGCCAGCTGACCTTCGATCCCGCCGCGGGTCCGCTGCCGCCGCGGGGCGGCTACGACCACCAGGTGGTGGGGTGGACGCCAGACGGCTCCAGCGTGCTGTTCCGCGCCTCCAGCGATGCCGATGGCGTCCTGAGCCGCACGGCCCTCTACACCGTGCCCCTGGGCGGTGGGCTGGCGAAGAAGCTGCCCATGCCGACCGCGGGGCCCGGCTCCTTCTCGCCGGACGGCAAACGCATCGCCTACGCGCCGATGTTCCGCGACTTCCGCCACTGGAAGCGCTACCAGGGCGGCTGGGCGCAGGATCTCTATGTCTTCGACCTGGCCACGAACGCGCAGAAGAAGATCGCCGCCAGCCCGCGCACCGAGCGCGATCCCATGTGGATCGGCGACAAGGTCTACTTCGCGTCGGATCGCGACGGGACCCTGAACCTCTACGCGGTGGATCCGGCCACGGACGCGCTGAAGCAGCTGACCTTCCAGAAGACCTGGGATGTCCGCTGGCCCTCCAGCGACCGCCAGTCGCGCATCGTCTACGAGCAGAACGGCGAGCTGCGCGTGTTCAATGTGCAGGACGGCAGCGACCGCGGGATCTCCATCTCCGTGCCGACCGATGGCGGCGCCTCGCGGCCCTCGCGCATCAGCGCCGAACGCAACATCGAGGGCTTCGCCCTGTCGCCCAAGGGCGAGCGGGCCCTCTTCGTGGCCCGCGGCGATGTGTTCACCGTGCCCGTCGAGAAGGGTCCCGTGCGCAACCTCACCAACAGCTCCGGTGCCCACGACAAGCACGCCCGCTGGTCGCCGGACGGAAAGAAGATCGCGTTCATCTCGGACCTGAGCGGCGAGGACCAGCTCTACCTGGTGGATCAGGGCGGCAAGGGCAAGCCCGAGGCCCTGACCTCCGGGCTGGCGGTGATGCTGAATGCGCCCGTCTGGTCGCCCACGGGAAAGCAGCTCGCCTTCACCGACAAGGACGGCGTCGTCTATGTGGTGGGCGTGGCGGACCGCAAGCTGGTCAAGGCCGCGAAGGATCCCTTCGCCCGGGTGGGCGACCTGGCCTGGTCGGCGGACGGCCAGTTCCTGGCCTTCTCACTGGCGAACCTGAACGGCACCCGCAGCCTCCATGTGTGGAGCCAGACCGACCAGCAGCTGCACCGGGCCACCGGCGACCTGTTCCCCGTGACCGATCCCGCCTGGGATCCCGACGGCAAGTACCTCTATGCCCTCAGCCGCCGGGACTACGCGCCGCAGATCAGCAACCTCGAGTTCGACTATGCGGGCAACCGCAATGTCGATGTGGTGGCCTACGCCCTGCGCAAGGACACGGCCCATCCCTTCCCGCCCGAGAGTGACGAGGTGGGGGCGGCGCCTGAGAAGAAGGAAGACGGCGAGAAGAAGGCCGACAAGCCGGTGGAGGGCGCCAAGGCCCCGGCAGCGCCCGTGGCCGTCCGCATCGACTGGGATGGGTTCGAGCAGCGGGGCGTCCGCGTGCCCTTGCCCGCCGACAACCTGGGCGGGCTGGAGGCCACCAAGGGCTACCTGCTCTACAGCAAGTCCGCGCCCTTCGTGTACGGCGAAGCCAATGGCCGCCGGAATGCGGGCAGCAGCCTCTGGATCTTCGACCTGAAGAAGCGCCAGGAGAGCGAGCTGCTGCCGGAAGTCCAGGGCTGGACCCTCAGCCAGGACGGGACCAAGGTCCTGGCCCGCGCCGGGCAGGGGCCCGCGGCCTCCTACCAGCTCCTCGACGCCAAGCCGAAAGCCACCGAGAAGAAGACGGTCTCCACGAAGGAGCTCTTCGTGGACCGCATCCCCGCCGAGGAGTGGCGCGAGGTCTATGACGAGACCTGGCGCCGCTTCCGGGACTTCTTCTATGTGAAGAACATGCACGGCTACGACTGGAAGGCCCTGCGCGAGCAGTACCGTCCCTGGCTCCAGCATGTGACGCACCGTTCGGACCTGACCTATGTGCTGACGGAGCTCATCTCGGAACTGAACATCGGCCACACCTACACCGAGGGGGGGGACCAGTTCCTGCCCGAACGGGCCAAGGTGGGCCTGCCCGGCGCCCGCATCGAGCTGGATGCCGCCGCCGGCCGCTACCGCCTCGCCCGCATCTACCGCGGCCACAACGAGGAGCCCAAGTACCGCAGCCCGCTGACGGAACCGGGCGTGGATGCCCGCGAGGGGGACTACATCCTGGCCATCGATGGCGTGGAATTGAAGGCGGACGACAACCCCTACCGCCTGCTCCGCAACAAGACCTTCGCGGTGACGCTCACGCTGAACGCCAAGCCCGGTTTCGAGGGCGCCCGGCAGGTCACCTACCAGCCCATCCAGAGCGATGCCAGCCTGCGCTATCTGGACTTCGTGCTGCGCTCGAAGGAGGCCGTGGACAAGCTCAGCGGCGGGAAGGTGGGCTACCTCCACATTCCCGACATGGGCGGCCCCGGGCTCTATGAGTTCATCAAGTGGTACTACCCCCAGATCCGCAAGGAGGGCCTGGTGGTGGATGTCCGCGCCAACGGCGGGGGCAACATCAGCCAGATGATCCTCGAGCGCCTCGGGAGGAAGCTGCTGGGCACCCGCTTCGGCTACGCGGGCGAGCACCCGACCACCTACCCGGGCACCGTGTTCCACGGCCCCATGGTGGCGCTCACCAGCGAGACCAGCGCCAGCGACGGCGACATCTTCCCCTACCACTTCCGGTTCGCGGGGCTCGGCCCCCTCATCGGCAAGCGCACCTGGGGCGGCGTCGTGGGCGGCGGAAATTCTCCGCTCATTGATGGCGGCAGCGTCTTCGTGCCCCAGTCGGGCACCAACGCGCCCACGGGCGAGTGGATCATCGAGGGCGAGGGCGTCACCCCCGACATCGAGGTGGAGAACGATCCCGCCTCGCTGCTGGCGGGCCATGATCGGCAGCTGGAGCGCGGCGTGCAGGAGGTCCTGAAGCGCATGGCCGAGAAACCCATGGCCCTGCCGAAGCGCCCGGCGGATCCGGTGAAAACGAAGTAGGCCTGATGGTCAGACCGCAAAGGATTGAACCGAAAAAATCCTAAGCTTGGACTGGAAGGACAGGGGCTCATGCCAGGAAGGCATGAGCCCTCGTTTTTTGAGGTTTTTTGGCTTGGTGGTCAGACCTTTGTCCGGTAGCGTGTCAACAATCGATCCGGAGGTAGATTATGTTGCTCGGCGCCCTCGCGGCCACATTGCCGCTCATCGTCCTGCTCATCGGCATTCCCCTGCTGATGAAGCCCGCCGCCAAGGTGGCGCCCGTGGCGTGGCTGGTGACCGTGCTCACGGCCATCTTCGTCTTCCACTTCCCGGCCAAGACCACGCTCCTGGCGGCCCTGCAGGGCGGCCTCACGGGCATCTTCCCGATCATGTACATCCCCTTCGGCGCGCTGGTGGTCTACAACGTGCTGAAAGCCACGGGCTGGATGGACAAGATGCAGGGCGCCATGGCGAACCTCACGGTGGACCGCCGCGCCCAGGCCCTGCTCATCGCCTTCGGCTTCGGCGCCTTCCTCGAGGGCATCTGCGGCTTCGGCGCCCCGGTGGCCATTCCCGCCAGCATCCTCATCGGCCTGGGCTACAACCCCATGATGGCCGCCCTGGTCTGCCTCGTGGCCAACACGGGCCCCGTGCCCTTCGGCTCTCTCGCCATTCCCACCGTGACCCTGGCTAAGACCACGGGCCTGGATGTGATGAAGCTCTCCCAGATGACCGGCCGCTTCATGGCGCCGCTGGCCCTGATCATGGCGTTCGCCACGGTCTATGCCATGTCCAAGTCCAAGGGCCTGAAGGGCGCCATCGGCACCATCCTGGTGGCCGGTCTCAGCTTCTCCATCACCGAGTTCCTGGTGTCGAACTACATCGGCGCGGACCTCACCTCTGTGCTGGCGGGTCTCGCCTGCCTCGTGGCCGTGGCCATCTACCTGAAGGTCCAGAAGCACGCCCAGCCCTGGCTGTTCGAGGGTGACGCCCCGGCCGACAACGCGCCCAAGGAATTCCACTTCAAGGAGCTGTTCCTCTCCTGGCTGCCCTACCTGCTGCTGGCCGTGCTGGTTATCGCCGTGAACCTGCCCAAGACCAAGCCCCTCTTCAACGGCAGCGCCGCGGGCTGGAACTGGGTGCTCCTCAAGGCCCAGATCTACAACCCCGGCAAGCTCTACTCCTTCACCTGGCTGCAGAGCCCCGGCACCATCATGCTCATCGCCGGCCTCATCGCCTTCCCCTTCATGGGCATCAAGTACTCGGTGATGGGCGAGCAGTTCGGCAAGACCTTCAAGCAGATGATCCCCTCCTTCATCGCCGTGGCCTGCATCCTGTCCATCGCCGAGGTGATGAACCTGGCCCTGCCCATCATCGATCCCAAGACCAAGCTGGCCGTCGTGGGCGACCTCGCCACCAAGCAGATCTCGATGGTGGCCACCATGGCCAACGGCATCGTCGCCCTGGTGAGCAAGCACATCTATCCGCTGCTGAGCCCGCTCTTCGGCACCATCGGCGTGTTCCTCACGGGCAGCAACACCTCCGCCAACGCCCTCTTCGGCAACCTGCAGAAGCTCACCGCCCAGGGCATGGGCCTCTCCGACATCCTCATGGCCTCCGCCGGCAGCGCGGGCGCCTCCGCCGGCAAGATGATCTCGCCCCAGAGCATCGTCATCGCCGCCACCGCCGTGGGCCTGGCCGGCAAGGAAGGCCTGATCATGCGGCAGACCATCAAGTACACGATTCCCTATGTGATCCTCCTGGGCCTCATGGTCTGGGGCTTCGCGTTCCTGTTCCCGGGCCTCGTCCCCTGATCTGACGAAACATGACCGCCAAGACGCGCGAGCGTCTTGGCGGTAGTTTTATCCCTGACTGCACTCGAGGTGGGTTTCATGCGCATCATCGTGGCTCCGGATTCGTTCAAAGGCAGCCTGTCCGCCCTGGGAGTGGCCGAAGCCATGGAGCGCGGCATCCGGGCGGTGTTCCCGGAGGCGGACATCCTCAAGGTGCCCATTGCCGATGGAGGCGAAGGCACCGTCGAGGCCCTGGTGGCCGCCACTCATGGGCGCCTTATGCACGCGACCGTGCGGGGGCCCCTGGGTGAGCCCGTGCGGGCCCACTGGGGTGTCTCCGGCGACGGCACCACGGCCTTCCTGGAGATGGCCGCGGCCTCGGGCCTGCCCCTGGTGCCGAAGGAGCGGCGGGATCCGAGGATCACCAGCACCTTCGGCACCGGGGAGCTCATGAAGGCCGCCCTGGACGCGGGGTTGCGCAAGCTCGTCATCGGCATCGGCGGCAGCGCCACCAATGACGGTGGCACGGGCATGGCCCGGGCCCTGGGCGCGCGCTTCCTGGATGCCGGGGGCCGCGACCTGCCCGAAGGCGGCGCGGCGCTGGCGCGCCTGGCCCGCATCGACCTGTCGGGCCTGGATCCCCGCCTTGCGGAGGCTTCGGTCCTCGTGGCCTGCGATGTGGACAATCCCCTCTGCGGCCCGCGGGGGGCCTCCGCCGTCTATGGCCCCCAGAAAGGCGCCAATCCGGAGATGGTGGCCGAGCTCGATGCCGCCCTGGGCGCCTTCGCCACGGTGGCGGCCGCGGCCACGGGGCGCGACATCGCCCTGCTGCCCGGCGCCGGCGCCGCCGGGGGCCTGGGCGCGGGCCTGCTTTACTTCACCCCGGCCAGCCTCCGGCCCGGCGTATCCATCGTGCTGGAAACGACCCATTTCGAGACCCTGATCCAGGGCACGGACCTCGTCATCACCGGCGAAGGCCGCACCGACTTCCAGACGGCCATGGGCAAGGCCCCCGTGGGCGTGGCGGCGGTGGCCAAGCGCCACGGCGTGCCCGTGGTCTGCATCGCGGGCGGGTTGGGCGACGGCGCCGAGGAGGTGCTGGCCCACGGCATCGATGCCCTGGCCTCCATCGTGCCCCAGCCCATGAGCCTGGAGGCCTGCATGGGGCAGGGCGGATCCCTCGTGGAGACCGCCGTGGCGGGCGTCTGCCGGATGCTGCGCGTGGGCAGGTCGCTGGGTCGGTGAGTCCGGACGGCGTCTAGGCCGCCGGCAGCAGGGATCTAGACCGTCGGCAGCAGGGCGTCCCGGACATGCTGGAGGAAGGCCTTTTCGGCGGATCCCAGGTGCCGCTCGGGATTCCATACGAGGTAAGTCGAGATCTGGATCTCGGGACCCTCCCAGGGCACGGCCACCAGCTGCCCGGAGCGGAGCTCCGCCTCCACGGCCATCCGGGGCAGGGGCGCGATGCCCAGGCCCACTTCCACGCAGCGCTTGATCGTTTCGACGCCCTGGAACTCGAGGAAGCGCCCCGGGTGCGCCCCGGCGTTGATCAGCTGCCGCTCGAACTGGTTGCGGTAGCTGCAGCCGAGCGCCTTCAGCAGCACATCCTCCCCGATGAGGTCCTGGGCGGAAATCCCGCGGGACCCGGCGAACCGATGCGAGGCTGACGCGACGATCAGGATTTCCTCGTCCCGGATCTTCTCCACGGCGAGGGTCTTGGAGGGGAAGGGCTCCTCCAGGATGAAGGCGAAATCCACGATGCCTTCCAGCACCTGCCGCTTGAAATCGCGCACGAAGCCCGGAAGGAACTGCAGGTGGACCCGCGGGAACGCTTCCTTGAAGGCCTTCAGCACGGGCGGAAGCAGATAGGTGCAGACGGTTTCCGGCGCCGTGAACCGGAGGGTCCCGACCCCGGCTTCATCCTGCAGGGAGGCCTTGGCCTCGTGGGTCAGGGCGAGGATCCGCTCGGCGTAGATCAGGAAGCGCTCGCCGGGTTCGGTGAGCTCGAGCCGGTTGCCCACGCGGTTGAAGAGCGCCGAACCGAGATCCTCTTCCAGGCTCTTGATCTGGGCCGTCACGCTCGACTGGGCGTAGCCCAGGGACAGCGCGGCGTTCGTGAAGTTCAGGGTGCGGGCGGCCACGGTGAAGGTGGACAGGGTTCGGACATCCATGGGGCCATTGTACCGGCGTCCCTCATGTCACCAGGAAGGCCCTTGAGTCTGAGCGGTCGCAACACCCCCTCGCGGATCACACCGGCCCCTCGATCGGTGATTTCGATTCCAGGGATCGAAAAGATTCTCTGGTTTCCGGAGCGCGATGACCTGAAATTAAATGTCTAGGCAGGCAACCGCACGGGCATGAAGCAACGCCGTGGTACGCACCGGCTTCATGGGCGCTTGAACCGGCCCTTCTCAATCCGCACCCACCTGGAATACCCAAGGGCCCGGCCCCTGGGGGCCGCCACCGGAGGTTTCGATGACCCATTCTCTCGAATTCCGCGCAGGGATCCTCGCCCGGTACGAGGATGTCTACACGCCGGAGGCCCTCCGCGCCCTGGAGGCCCTGGCGCCCCTCGATCAGCGCCGACGGGAACTGATGGCGCAGCGGACCGCGCGCCGGAAGCGCCGCGCCGAGCAGGGTGAACGGATCACCTTCCTCGATCCCGCCGCGCTGATTCCGGGCACCCAGATCACCGTGGCCGATGCCCGGGCGGGGAACTTCGACGGGGCGGTGATTCCGCCCGATCTCACGCGCCAGTGGATCCAGGGCACGGGACCGGCCACCAAGCCGCGCTCCGATGTTCGCTCCGGCATCCGCAATGTGGCCTATGCGCTGCTCTCCGGCGCCGATGGCTGGATGTTCGACGGCGAGGACGCGCTTGGCCAGGTGGACACGATGTCGCTGGACAACCACCGCAACCTGAAGCTTGCCATCGCGCGGGATCCGCTCTTCCTGGAAGTGGCCGAGGAGGTCGCTTCGGAGATGAACCGCTGGGCGGAAGGCTTCTTCGGCCATCCCATCATCGCCGACTGGCGCGGGCAGCTGGACTTCACCACGGTGCTCTACCGGGCCCGGGGGCTGCACCTGGACGACCGGCACATCCGCCTGCAGGGCCACGGCTTCTCCGCCTCCATCGCGGACCTGGCGCTCTATGTGGCGAACAACCACGAGCGGCTGCGGGCGGCCGGCCGCAGCGTCGTCCTCTACCTGCCCAAGATCCAGACCGCCGAGGAGGCCGCCTTCTGGAACAGCCTGCTGCTGGCCCTGGAGGGCCACCTGGGCCTGCCGACGGGCACCCTCAAGGCCTATGTGCTGGTGGAGCAGATCGAGCAGTGCTTCCAGCTCATGGAGATCCGGGCGGCCCTCTCGCCGCATTTCGTGGGCTTCAACACGGGCCGCTGGGACTACATCAACAGCGTCTCGGATGCCCTGGCTTGGGATCGGGCCTTCGTGAACCCCAACATCCAGTCCATCACCATGACCTACGGCTACATGCGGACCTACGAGGACCGGGTGCGGCGCGCCATGAACACGCCGGACCGGAATGGCCGCTTCGCCCTGTGGCAGGGCGGCATGGAGCCCAACATCCCCGTGGGCTCCGAAGCCGGCGTGGCCGCCAGCATGAAGCGGGCCGTGGCCGGCGCCGAGCGCGAGCAGCGTGAGGGCGCTTCCGGCAAGTGGGTGGCCCACTGGAAGATGGTGCACATCGTGCGGCCCGTATGGGAGCGCGCGGGCCAGGACAACCAGGCGGGGCGGGCCTTCCCGGCCCTGACCTACGGCCCCGAGGATGCCGCGGGCCTGACCCGGCTGGAGGATGCGCCGCGCACCATCGCCGGGGCCCGCGACCTGCTGTCGGTGGCCCTGCAGTACGGCAACGCCTTCCTCCGCGGCTTCCAGGCCGCGGCCCTGAAGCCCGCCGACTTCTTCGGCAATGACGATGTGCTCTACCTCATGGAGGACATGGCCACAGGCGAGATCCGGCTGTCCATCCTCTGGGAGTGGCTCCACAAGGGGGCCACCTTCACGGAGGCGGACGCCGCCACCGGCACGGCCGCCGGGGACGCCTTCACGCCCGCCCTGTTCGCCCGCCTGCTCGACGAGGAATACGCCAAGCTCCGCCAGGCCGGCAACCGCGATGTCCACGACGATTCCAAGGGGACCACGCTGCCCATCGCGAGGGCCATCGTCCGGACCTATGTCCAGAGCGACACGAAGGCCCCCTGGTATGTGGACCTCCTGAACCTCAACCTCGGCGTGGAGGAGCTGGCCGTGGCCGAGGCCCGCATCGCGCGGTTCCTCGAGGCCTTCGAGAAGGACGGCACCCGGATGACGGAGAATCAGGACTTCTGAGGACGGAACCGGCCTACCCCTGCTCAGCCCCCGACTACTCGGGCGCCCGGTCCTGTTCTTTGGAGAAATGGTCCCGCGCGCACTCGGGGCACATGCCGTGGGTGAAGGCCACATCCGCGTGCTGGACCAGGTACTGTTCCACCTGGGTCCACAGTCCCGCGTCGTCCCGGATCTTCTTGCACCAGCTGCAGATCGGCAACAATCCCTGGAGAGTCCGGATCTCGGCCAGGGTCTGCTCCAGCCGCGCATTCATGGCGCCGAGCCGCTCCCGCTCGCGATCGTAGGCGGTCAGCACCACCCGCAGCACGAGGACGCAGGCGAAGGTGCTCACGACGAAACCGGCCATGAGGTCCCACGGACGGTCCCCGGCATGGGCGTAGGGCACGACGAGATTCGGGAAGGCGCGCTCCGCCCACAGGAGTCCCAGCCCGTTCACGAGGAAGATGGCCAGGAACAGCCACCGGGTCCGGCCCCGGAAGAAGATGTTCAGGACCAGGACCCCGGCGAACATGAACATGCTGATGCTCCCCTCGGAGCCGGCATTCATGAACCAGCTGAAGTTGAGCAGCAGGCCCAGGCATCCGCAGAAGGCCTTCATGGCATGCACGCCGCGCAGGGAGGCCCGGTACAGGGCATAGGCGAGGGCACCGAAGGCCGAGATCGCGAGGTTCAGGCTGAGGGGAAGCTCCTGGAGCAGGTTCGTCGGGAGGATGACGAACAGCGCCAGGCAGGCCGACACGAGGCAGGCCTTCGGTACAGGCGGATTTCCAGGGTGGCCTGGTCATCCCAGGGGATCAGCCGCGGCCAGAACTGGCTCAACCTGCGCATCATGGCAGTACCCCCGGGAGTGGTGCGAGGAACGGGACCGTGGCATCGATATTCCTGGGGATTATCCCCGGGAGCCTGCCCCGGCCTCCGTGATGCGGGACACGGATTCCGCTTCCATCTCGACCCTTTTCAGGGGCAAACGATGCCTATGCGGCCTCGTGGGGAGGCTCGTGCGTCTGCGCGAGGAGCTCCTGGGCGCAGTCCGGGCACACGCCATGGGTGAGGGCGACGCCCGCCCCTTCCAGGAGGCTCGGCTCCACCGGGGTCCAGATGCCCGCGCCGGTCCGGGCCTTCCGGCACCAGCTGCATACCGGAACCAGGCCGTCGCGGGAGCGCAGCTCCGCGAGGCGGGCCGCCGCCGGGCGTCGCGCCGGCAAGCTCCGGGCATCTCCGCCGGGCTTCAGACCCGTACGGGCAGCCGCCGGCTGGCTCATGCTGTGACTCATCGGAGGGCTCTCCAGGGCTCCGGATGATCAGGATCGTTCAGTCCTGAAGCCCAGTCCTAATGGTGGACCCATGAAGGTGTTTTGACAGTGATTTTCGGCACGATCCCAGGATCTACCTCGGGTCAGGCCTTCAGCTGCGCCGCGAAAGCCTCCAGCGCGCGGTAGTAGGGGTCGATGCTGGGGATGTAGTGGCGCTCGCCGGCGGCGTGGGGACCGATGCCGGTCTGCCCCCAAACCACGCCCTGACCGCCGGGGGCGAAGCGGGCGGAGGTCCCTGCGCCCTTGCGGCCCAGGCGCACCTCACCACCCGCCGCTGTGATGCCCGCCAGCAGTGCCTTCAGGTGGGGATTCTCGGGGTGGCAGGCCATGCCGGGCTCCCAGGCCGAGGGCAGGAACTCCAGCTGCAGGTCGGCGGCCAGGGCCTCGATGTCGGCGCGCAGCCGGGACACATCGTCCTGCGGGATGGGGCGGATCTCCGCGCCGAGCGAGCCGCGGTCCGGCGTGATGTTGTAGATGCCGGGCGTGCCCACCTGGATGTAGGCGAAGCGGGCGAGGGACTGCCAACCGTCGGCCGACTTCAGCGTCAGGTGCTTCGCGAACAGCTCGCGCAGGGCTTCGCGGGCGCCCAGCAGGCGCTCCGTGAGGTCGCTCCCCCCCGCCAAGCCGCTGTGACCGCGGGTGCCGTGGGCGATGAGCTCGAAGCGCAGAACCCCGCGGTTCTGGGTGCAGACCTCGCCCCACAGTTCGGTGCCCTTCTCGCCGGTGCGCTCGCCCGCCACGAAGAAGGCCGGTTCATAGCCCGATTCCTCCTTCAGCAGCTTCAGCACATGGGGCGTGCCCATGGGCTCCAGCTCGCCGTTCTCCTCGTTGCCCACCAGCAGCAGGTTCACGGGCGGGTAGGGGGCGCCCTTCTTGAGGGTGTCCTTCATCCACACGAGGTAGGTGGACACCACGGTCTTCATGTCCGCCGCGCCGCGACCCCAGAGGTAGTCGCCTTCGATGCGGGGCTCGAACTGGCTGTCGTCGGGTTCCGGCTCCACCACATCGAAGTGGCCGCACAGCATGGCCGGGGCCTGCTCGCCCCCGGGGAAGTGGGCCAGGATGGCGGGGAAGGGCCCCTGGTCGAAGGTGCGCACGGGCACGCCATGGTTCTGCAGGTAGTCGTAGATGAAGGTGGCGGCGCGGTGGACTTCCGGGAGCCGCTCCTCGGGACAGGCCGTGACGCTGGGGATGCGCACCAGGCGCTGGGACAGGGCCAGGACCTCCGTCGCCTTGTCGGGATAGTCCGCATCGATCAGGGTTTCGCGCCGGGGCCGGAAGCGCACGGGCGCCTGGGGATCGAGGTGCACCTCGTCGCGGGCCCGTTCCAGGAAGTCCCGGAGCTTCCCTTCCTCGCCGCCCAGGTCGGCGATGTGGGCGGTGATGGTCTCCACATCGTCGTGCACCTGGGTCTTCCGGGCCTCGGCCAGCTCCACGAGCAGTGAGGGCGGCACGATGTCCGAGCCGCCCAGCTTCGCCTTCAGCCGCTGGCGGATCTTCTCGGCGGTGCTGGGCGCGCCGGCGGCCAGGTCGCGCAGGGGCTGGAGGTCGCCCCACATGCCCAGGGCTTCGGCCATGGGCCGCAGCTGCTGCAGCGTCCAGTCCAGGAAGGCGTGCAGGGCGATGGGCTTGGCCGTGAGGGGATCCTCGATGACCGCGCGGAGGCCCTCCCGGGCGGCCAGCTCCTCGTTGCGGCGGGCCCGCTTGATGTCCTCCGCGTCGTAGCGGAAGCCGCGGGCGAAGTCGGGATCCGCGTAGAAGCGGAGCAGCAGCAGGTGCTTCAGGGTGAGGTTGGCCACATCCAGGGCCAGCTCATGGCCGGGGTCGTCCGTGCGTACCTCCACGCGGGCCATGGGCAGGTCGATGCGGGCGAAGAGGTTCTGGCGTTCGATCTGGGCCGCCATGTCCTCCACATTCCTCGTTTCCCCGGCGGCGAAGAGGCCGCGGGCGTAGATGTCGTGCAGCTGGTCGCTGGTGACCTGGATGAGGCGCTCCACGGGCTCGGCCTGCGAGCGGGCGCGCACGGGGATCCAGTTGTTGTTGCCGAAACGCACGCCGCGCCGCACCAGGTCGTAGGACAGGCGCAGGTAGTCGGAGTGGCTGCGGTTGAGATCCGGCACATCCAGGGCGGGCGGATTCGGGAAGGTCAGGTTGCGCACGGATTCGAAGGGCGTGAGCCGCACCACGGGCTTGCCGTCCTCCAATGAAGCCTGCAGCGGCGTGCTGGCGCTGGCGGCGATGAAGAGCGCGGCGAAGGCCCGCATGAGGCGGGTGCCAGTGATGTAGACCTGGTTCTTGTAGTCGTCCAGGTGGCGGTCGCCGCGCTCGGAGGCGGGCAGGTGCATGAAGTCCCAGGCCAGCATGGGCTCGGGCAGGCTCAGGTTGGAGTGGGTGCCCGCCGTGGCCAGCTCGGTGCCGTACAGCTCGACGCACCGCTGGAGGTAGCGGCGCTTGGCCAGGTGCCAGGACATGGGCACGCAGTCGGGGCCGATCTCGGGCAGCACGAGCAGGTTGCCGTGCCAGTAGTGGAGGGGCTCACCGAAGGTCCGGCCCGCCTTGGCCAGGGCGTTGATGAGGGCGGCCTCCAGAAGGCGGCCTTCGTACACGGCGCCCTTGGGCGTGTGGTAGGGCCGGGTCACCCACTCGATCATCCAGTGGAAGACCTCCAGCTGGTGATACTCCTCCGTCCAGGGCGACAGCACCTTCGTGCGAAGGTGGTCCACGAAGGACATGCGGTCGGGACCGGTGCCCACGGTGAGCAGCGGACGGAACTGGGGATCGACCAGGTTCCACTCCAGCTCCAGGCCGCAGAGCCCGCCGGTGGGGCGGGTCTCCAGCGCCGTCTGCCGGGCCAGCTGGAACTTCTCGACGAAGGCGTTCAGGTCGAACACAGGTGCTCCAGATCAATCAGCCAGAGAAGTCAGTTCCTGGTGCCTTGGCGGTGAATGGATTCAGCTCTGAAGGGACTTGAGGGCCGCGACGAGCCGCTCGGCGGCGCCCTGGGTGCGTTCGGGGGGCGTGGCGTAGGAGAAGCGGATCCACTCGGCGCCGTAGGGGCTGAAGAAGGCCCCGGGCACAACGGCCACGCCATGGTTCTCGGCGAGGTGCTGGCCCATGGGTTCCGAATCGGCCCAGCCTCTGGCCTTCAGAACCTCGGCCACCTTGATGAAGGCGTAATAGCCCTGCCCGATGATGTGGGTGAGCCCTTGGGCCTTCAGGAACTCGCGCAGCCAGGCGCGGCTGGCGCGGGTGGGACCGGCGATGGGCGCGCTGGCGGCGGCAAAGCCCTTCTCGTAGGCGGCCATGGCCACTGCCAGACTGAAGAAGGAGGGGATCACCGTGTGCGAGGCCTGGGCCACGATGGTCTTCACCACCTCGGCGTCCGCCAGCAGATGGCAGTTGCGGATGTTCGAACCGCCCAGGCTCTTGGTGATGCCGTCCAGCACCATGAGCCGCTTGCGGAGCGCGGGCTCGAAGGCCCGCAACAGCACATTCACATCGTAGGGCTCGCCGTCGCCCACGGCGTGGTACATCCAGTCGAAGAGCACGAAGGCCACGCCCGCTTCCAGCGCCGCGCGGGCCAGCTCGATCTGGCGCGCCAGCGTGAGGGTCTGTCCAGTGGGATTGTCAGGGCTGGTGATGACCAGGCCCGCCACCTTGCGGCCCTGCGCAGCCGCTTCCGTCACACAGGCGCGGAGGCCTTCTTCCGAGTAGGCCCAGCCCTCCTCGGCGCGGCCCGGGGCCCACATGACATTGGCGCCGATGCCGTACGGCCCCCAGTTGTAGCTGATCCAGGGCACGCGGCTCACCACGACCACATCGCCCTGGCGGCCGTGGCCCAGGGCCAGCATGGCCTGGTAGGCCTTCTGCAGGCCGTCGCGGCCGCCCTGCGTGCCGATGACATTGGCCGGACCCCACCCTGTGTCCGGCGCCAGCTTCCAGTAGGCCTCGGCCACGCTCTTGCGGTACGCCTCGGTGCCGAAGGGCATGTCGTAGGCCGTGCCGTGCTGCTTCTGCAGCTCGAAGGCGCGATCCAGCAGGGCTTCGGGCACGCCCGGCAGGGAGGACCCGCCGTCGCCCTGGCTGGCGTCGAAGACCGGCACGCCGGGCTGCTTCTCCTGGAACACCTTCAGCGACTTGTTGATGAGGAACATGCGGGAAGGTGGAATGGCCAGCAGCCGCCCCAGGTGGTCGCTCACGGGGACGAGGTTCCCTTCAGGTACAGCGAAGGCAGGCTTCTCGGGAGAGAGCAGGGGCACGGACACGGGACCTCCAGGGCGGAATGCAGGCAGGCCGATACGAAAAGGTCGTCCTCGCGGAATCGCAAGGACGACAAGCTTTCTTCAAGGATAACAGTTCACTCGGACGGCTGAGAACGGCAAATGTCGCAAAGGCAATCGAAAAGGTTCGAATTTTGACGGTTCGTCTAGGTTGCCGATGTTTGCATCACTTTGGCGATGGGCCTTCCCCGTTGGGTTCAGGCCTCCAGCGCCGCGTGCCTCAAGGCCTCCCACAGGGCCTCGACATGCCGCCGTTCGGTGGTTTCGGCGCCGATGCTCACGCGGAGGATCTGCGTTCCCTTGAGCAGGGAGGGCGTGAGATAGGCCTTGCCGCCATCGTTGATGCGGCGGGCGATGTCGAGGTTGTGGGCGGCGAGACCGGGTTCATCGAGCCCAGGCTTGAGGTGGCGGACGCAGACGGTCTGCAGGGGCACGGGTGCCAGGCGCTCCCAGTCCGGGGCTGCGTCCACCTGCGCCTTCAGCCACTGGGCATTCTCGAGGTCGCGTCGCAGGCGGGCCTGCAGGCCCTCCACGCCCACATCCATGAGGTAGAACCAGAGCTTGAGAGCCCGGAAGCGGCGGCCGAGCTGGATGTGCCAATCCCGGAAGTTGCTCACCTGGCCGTCCTGGGCCGTGCGCAGGTAGCTGGGGTTGGTGCTCATCACGCGGATGAGGTGCTGGGGATCGCGCACGAAGTAGGCGCTGAGGTCGAAGCCCACGCCCATCCACTTGTGGGGGTTGAACACCAGGCTGTCGGCCCGCTCGATGCCCGCCCACATCCAGCGGCATTCGGGCAGCACCATGGCCGTGCCCGCCAGGGCCGCGTCCACATGGAGCCACAGGCCGTGCTTCTCGGCGAGGTCCGCCATGGCCACCACCGGATCAAGGGCCGTGGTGCCCGTGGTGCCGACCGCCGCGACGAGGGCGCAAGGCCGCAGGCCGATCTCCAGATCCTTCTCGATGGCGGCCTGCAGCAAGTCCATGCGGATGGCGTGCTGGTCGTCGGTGGGGATGAGACGCAGGAAGCTGCGGCCGAAGCCGGCGAGCAGGGCGGCCTTTTCGATGGAGCTGTGGCCCTGGTCGGTGGCGTAGATCACCAGGGGCGATTCGCCGCTCTGCAGCCCCTCGGTGTCCTGGGCGTAGTCCGAGGCTTTCTCCCGGGCGCAGAGCAGGGCGGTGAAGGTGGCGGTGCTGGCGGTGTCGTGGATGACGCCGGTGAAATCGGGGCCCAGCCCCACCATCTGACGCAGCCAGTCCATGACGACCTCTTCGACCTCGGTGGCCGCGGGACTGGTCTGCCAGCTCATGCCCTGGGCGCCGATGCCCGACGCCGCGAGGTCGCCGAGGATCGAGCTGTAGCTGGTGTTGCTGGGGAAGTAGGCGAAGAAGGAGGGATGGTTCCAGTGGGTGATGCCCGGCATCACATCCCGGTCCAGGGCCGCCAGGGCCTGGGCCATGCGGCCCCCATGCTGGGGCGGGTGATCCGGGAAGGCGGCCCGGATCTCGCCGGGCTTCACCTGGCTCATGACCGGCAGGCGCTCCAGGCCTTCGCGGTAGTCCGCGATCCAGTCCACGAGCTGATAACCGAGGCGGCGGAATTCTTGGGCGTCCATGCCCCCATTCTGGCCGGATCGGGATCGCCGTGCGTGAGACAAAGTCGAGCGATCAGGCGTTGGCCCCCGGGCGAGGGGGTGGCCTATTCGTAGCGGAGGGCCTCGATGGGATCCTGCTTCGCAGCCTTGAGGGCGGGCCACAGCCCGAAGATCAGCCCGATGGCCGTGCTGACGCCGAAGCCGAGGACGATGCTCCAGAGGGGGGCGGCGGCGGGGAACTCGAAGACGAGGCGCACGAGCATGGCGATGCCCAGCCCCGCGGCGATGCCCACGGCCCCGCCCACGCCCGTGAGGCTGATGGCCTCCACCAGGAACTGCATGGCGATGTCGCGGCGGGTGGCGCCCAGGGCCTTGCGGACGCCGATCTCCCGGGTGCGCTCGGTGACGCTCACGAGCATGATGTTCATGACGCCCACGCCCCCCACCAACAGGGCGATGGCGGCGATGACGATCATGGCCCCGGCGATGCCCCCGGTGATCTGCTGGAAGGTCTTCAGCTGCGCCTCGCTGGTGAAGATGGCGAAGTCGTTGGGCTGGTTGGCCCTCAGCCCGCGGCGGACCCGCAGGATGGCCACTTCCTGGTCCATCATGTCGTACATGCGCTTCGGATCCTTGGGTACGGTGGCGATGTGGATGGTGTCGCCGGTGCCATTCTTGATCTGGGGGAACATGTCGTCGAAGGTGCTGATGGGGATGATCAGGATGTTGTCCGCGTCGCCGCCCAGGAAGCTGCCCTTCTTCTCCAGCAGGCCCACGACGCTGAAGGCAGTGCCGTTCACGAGGACGGTGCGGCCGATGGGATCCTTGCGCCCGAAGAGGGCGGAGGCGGTTTCCGGGCCCAGCACGCAGGTGCGGGACGCGTGCGACACATCCGCATCCACGAGGAAGCGGCCGTCCTGGACGAAGCTGTTGTTGGCGGGTGCATAGTCGGGGTTGGTACCCACGAAGGTGGGGCCGTTGGCCTCGGTGCCCTCGGGCGTCTTGATGGTGAGCGCGGCGCCCGCGGGGCCGAAGAGGTAGCGTTCCTGGGAGACCGCCGCCGCCAGGGTGGCCGTGAGCTTGAGGGCCTCGGCGTCCTCGATGGTCAGGTTCCGCCGCCGCTTTTGGTCCTCGGGCAGGGGGCCCCCGCCGCCAAAGCGCTGCTCGTATTTCTGGAACTGCACCAGGGTGGTGCCGAAGCTGCTGAAGCTGTCGGTGACGGCGGCGTTGAAGCCCGAGACGAAGCTCACCATGGCGATGACCGTGGCCACGCCCGCCACGATGCCCAGCAGCGTGAGGAAGCTGCGCAGCTTCTGGGAGAGCATGGCGCGGAGGGCGAACCGCATGTTCTCGGTGCCGATGCCCCTGAATCCCGCCTTCCGCCTGTTCATGGCTACTCCGCGCGGATGGCGTCGATGACGACGAGGTTGGAGGCGCGGTAGGCGGGCAGGAAGCCCGCAGCCAGGCCCACCAGGGTGCTGAGGAGGATGCCCGTCAGGACGATGCCCGGCGTGATCTGGGCCGGGAAATCCGCCAGCGCCCGGACGGTGAAGGCACCCGCGGCGCCCACCAGCACGCCGATGACGCCTCCCGCCGCCGACAGCAGCGCGGCCTCCAGCAGGAACTGGCGGCGGATGTCCTTCTTCCTGGCCCCCAGGGCCATGCGCACGCCGATCTCCTGAGTGCGCTCGACCACGCTCACCAGCATGATGTTCATGATCACGATGCCGCCGACGCCGAGGCTGACGCTGGAGATGAGCATGAGCAACAGGAAGGCGGCGCTGCTGATGGTCTTCCACAGCTGCTGCAGGCTCTCCTGGGTGATGATGCCGAAGGGATCCGGGTTGCGGAAGCTGGTGTGCCGCATGGCGCGGAACATGGCCCGGACTTCATCCATGGAGGCGTCCAGCCCCTCCACGCCGCCCCGGGCCTTGATGTGCAGCTCCAGGGTCTCGTTGGCCGCCATGAAGTTCTTCCGGTAGACCTGGAGCGGGAGGTAGATGCGGCCGTCCTGGTTGAAGCCGATGCTGCGCCCCTGCTTGGGCATCACGCCGATGATGCGGAAGGGGAGGCCGCGGATGAGGATCGTGCGCCCGATGGGATCCAGGTGGGGGAACAGCTCTTCTTTGGTGTTCGCGCCGATGACGGCCACGGCCTGCGCCGCCTGGTTCTCGCTCTCGCTGAAGTAGCGGCCGGATTCCATCTCCAGGTTGAAGAGGATGCCGAAGTTGGCGGTGGCGCCGATCACGATGACATCGGGCAGGCGCTTTTCGCCGTAGTTCACGGGCATGGCGTTGCCCGTGGCGGCGGAGACCTGGGTGGCCTCCTTGAGCATGCCGCTGGAGAGCCTCTCGTATTCCGCCCAGGTGATGGGCGGGCGCTTGACCGCGTCCAGGAATTCCTTCCGGCTTCGGATGATGCCGAACTTCTGCACGATGAACACATCCGGCGCCAGGACGATGATCTTCTCCTTCACATAGGTGTTCAGGCCGGAGATCACGCCCACCACGGCGACGATGGTGGCCACGCCGATGATGACGCCCAGCAGCGTGAGGAAGCTGCGCAGGGTGTGCGCCCGGATCGCCCTCAGCGAGGAGCGTAGGAGTTCGGTGAGGTTCATGAATGGTCCCGTCAGACCGATGGGCGGGCTCTGCCCGACCAGAAGGTGGGGGTCCGGGGGGACATCGCGAGCAGGCGGCCCCCCCGGATCATGTTCAGGCCTTCGGCTCTTCCTTCTTCTTCGCCTTCTCCACGCGGACGGCCTCGCCGCCCTTCAGGTCGCGGAGGGCGCGGTTGGGCCCCGTGATGAGCGTCTCGCCGCCCTTGAGGCCGGAGAGCACTTCCACGGACAGGTCGCCCATGAGGCCCGTCTTCACGGGGACGAACTTGGCCTTGCCGCCTTCCTGTAGGAAGACGCCTTCCTCCTCCCTGGGGGCGCCGGGCTTGTGGGTCTCGCCGGGCTTGAGCTTGATCTCGCGCATGACCAGGGCCTGGAAGGGGATGGTCAGGGCCTGCTCGCGGCTGCCCGTGAAGATGTCGGCCTGGGCGGAGAGGCCGGGCTTGATGGTGAGGGGGGGGTTCTTGATCCAGACCTTCACCTTGAACTTGGTGGCCTCGTTGGTGCTGGTCTTGAGGATGGGGCTGCCACCCACTTCCGTGACCTGGCCCTGGAAGGTCTGGTTGGGATAGGCGTCGATGCGAACCTGGGCCTCTTCGCCGAGCTTCACGCTGGGGATGGAGGCTTCGTCCACTTCCATCTCCGCTTCGACCTTGCTCATGTCGGAGACGGTGAGCAGCACGGTGCCGGCCTGATTCTGGATGCCGGGGACGGCGGTCTCCCCCAGCTCGATCCGGCGGGCGGTCACCACGCCGTCCATAGGCGAGGAGATGGTGGAATACCCCAGGCCCACATGGGACTGGTTCACATTGGCCTTCGCCTGGTCCGCGCGGCGGCGCGAGGTCTCCTGGGCCGCCTGGGCGGTCTCGAAGGCCGTCTTGGCGCGCTCGAAGTCGGCGGCCGAGATGATGCCCGCCGTGCGATTGGCCTTCGCCCGCTCGAAATCCGAGCGGGCCTGGGCGAGGTTCGCCGTGGTGGAGATCAGGTCCGACTGGGTGGCCTGGAGGTTGGCCTGCATGGCGTCCGCATTGGCCCGGGCGCTGCGGGGGTCGATTTCCATGAGGAACTGGCCCTTGCTGACCCGGTCGCCCTCCTTGACGGCGAGTCGCGTGACTTGGCCCATGACATTCGCGGAGATGTCGGCCTTGGTCACGGCCTGGACCTTGCCGTTGGCGCTGACCTTCGACTGGAGGTTCTCCCGGCCCACGGTGGCGACCTGCACGCCGATGCCCTTGTCCCTCATGCCGGCGAGGCTCAGGCCGCCGATCAGGACGACCGCCAGACCTCCACCGAGGATCCACAGCTTTTTCCGCTTCATGTCAAAGGCCTCCCCAAGGGGCTGAACGCATCTAATCTTCGCGCCTAATTCTCCGGGGTTTAGTGCGGGTCTAGATCTATAAATGAAAAAAACTTTCATTGACGGCGCACGGACTTCAATTAGAAAATAATTTCATCTAGGAGATGCCCTTCGTGTCGCACCGCTGCTTCGGCCCCGCCCTCCTCGCCCTTCTCGCCGCTGGACCGGCTTTCGCCGCTGCGGCCACCAGCGGCCAGCTGTCGGGCCGGGTGGCCGATGACCAGGGCCGGGCCGTGGCCGGGGCCAGCCTGACCCTCGCCAATCCCGTGTCGGGCTACCGGCAGCGGGTGCGTAGCGATGCCCGGGGGGCCTTCGTCTTCCAGAATGTGCCCTTCAACACCTACCACCTGGACACCCAGGCCACGGGTCTGATGCCCAGCCACCTCGATGTGGACATCCACAGCCAGCTGCCCCTCCAGGTGACCGTGAGCCTCAAGCCCGAAGGCGCCGTGGTGGTGGTGGAGGAGAACCTGCGGCTGGTGGAGGATCACCCCAGCACCCACATCGACATCGACAAGACGACCATCGAGCGCACCCCGGCGGCCGTGCAGAGCCGGGCCATGGAGAGCATCCTGCTCACCACCCCGGGCTTCATCGCCGACGAGAACGGCCGCTTCCACTTCCGGGGCAGCCACGGGCAGATGACCTATGTGGTGGACGGCATTCCCGTCTCGGATCAGATGCACGCCTCCTTCAGCAACAGCCTGGATCCCTCCCAGGTGGAGAGCATGGAGGTCATCACGGGCGGCATTTCGGCGGAGTACGGCGGCAAGCCCGTGGTGGTGGTGAACCTCACCACCAAGTCGGGGCTCGGCACTCCGGATGGGTTCGAGGGTGAGGCCTCCTTCGGCGTCTCGCGCTTCAACACTTCCGAAGCCGGGTTCAATGGGCGGGGCGGGAAGGCCGCCTTCGGCTGGTTCGTGAGTGCCGCCGCCAGCGAAAGCGACCGGTTCCTCGACCCCGTCAACTTCGAGAACCTGCACAACCACGGGAAGACCGGGCGGCTCTTCTCGCGCTTCGACTGGATCCTCGGCAGCCGGGACACCCTGCGGTTCTCGCTGTCCGGGGGCCGGACGGACCGCGAGGTGGTCAACCTGGCTTCCCAGCAACTGCGGGGCCAGGATCAGCGCGCCGCCACCTCGGACTTCAATGCGAGCCTGGCCTGGGCCCACCTGTTCAGCGCGAGCCAGAGCCTGGATGCCTCCCTGTTCTTCCGGGCCTCACGGGCGGAGCTGAAGCCCAGCGAAGACTTGGCCGACGGCTTCACGGCGGGCGGCCACCGCGATGTTCCGTACTGGGCGAAGCAGGACCGCAGCCTGGACAACCTGGGCGTCCAGGTGTCCTTCACGCAGCGGTGGGGCCAGGAGAACCTGCTGAAGGTGGGGCTCCAGCGCATAGCCTTCCCCCTCCACGAACGGTTCAGCTTTGCCCTCACCGAGGATGCCCAGGCCGCGGGCCCCTCGGATCCCCTGTACCCCTACACCCCCGCCGGCGGCGGGAACCTGTTCCGCTTCGAGGCGAGCCTGCGCCCCACGCTGACCTCGGCCTTCCTCCAGAACGACATCCACCTGGGCTCGTTCTTCCTGGCGCTGGGCCTCCGCCACGACACCTACACCGTGGCCGACCTCTCCGACAACCTGCTGCAGCCCCGCCTGGGGCTGAGCTACCGCGTGGACGCCACGGGCACCGTCTTCCGCGCCTCCTATGACCGCCTGATGATCCTGCGGGAGCACGAGAACCTGGCCCTGTCGCTGTCCCAGCAGGCCTGGGACCTGGGGCCCTACGCGGGCACGCCCCGACAGCCCCTGCGGCCTGAACGCCAGCATTCGTACAGCTACGGCGTGGAGCAGCAGCTGGGCAAGGCCGGCCGCCTCATGGTGGAGTACTGGGAGAAGCAGAGCCGCAACGCGGGCGACAACGCCCAGTTCCTCAACACCGGCCTGCTGTTCCCGGTGGGCGCCGACCGGGGGATCTTCCGGGGCATGAACCTGCGCCTGGACCTGGTGCCCGTGAAGGGCTGGTCGGCCTACCTGAGCCTGGGCCGCACCCGGGCCATCTTCCAGGCGCCCCTGGTGGGCGGACTCCAGCTGGAGGCGCCCGAGGCCGCGGCCGGCGAGCGCTTCCTCATCGACCACGACCAGAAGCTGAGCGCCCAGGCAGGTCTCACCTACGAGCACGAGGGGCTCACGGCGCAGGTGATCGGCCGCTACGACTCGGGCCTGGTGGCCAGCGATCCCGTCCAGGTCGACGGGAATCCCGACTACGCCTTCGGCGCGGGGTATGTCCGGAAGGACTCCGAGGGCACCTGGCGGATCAAGCCGCGCACCACCTGGAACCTGAGCCTGGGGAAGGAGTGGGCCATCTCCGGGCGGCGGCGCCTGGCCATGGGCCTGGACCTGCTGAACGCCACGGACGAGCGGGGCCTCTACAACTTCCTCAGCACCTTCGGCGGCACCCATGTCGTCCCGCCCCGCACCCTGGCGGCGCGGGTGAAGTGGAAATTCTGAGGCCGGGTCATTTCCCTCTGGTGAAGGGGTGCTCGAAGCTCAAGTAGAGGAAGATGGCCTTCTCGCCGCGACTGGCGCCCACGCCGATGGGCACCGCGATGCCCGGCACGACCTGGAGGCCGCTGGGGAAGGTGTAGGCCCAGCGGATGCCGGGGGAGATGAAGGCGCTCTGGGTGGGCTGGCGGACCCCCGGGCCCGCCACCACCTCGCCGCTGGTGTAGGCGAACTCCAGGAGCAGGTTGACATCCTGCCGGGCCAGCCAGACGAAGCTCTGGCCGATGTTCGTGGTGCCGATGTCGGCCTGGTGGCCGAGCAGGTCCTTGGCGTGGGGCGTGTAGGTGTAGCCCAGGTTCATGTGGGTCACGAACTGATCGCCGAGCACCACGCTGAGGGGCAGATTGACCTGAAGGCCGGGATTCCCGTTGCCGCGCCCCTGGTTGTGGTTGCCCGTGGGCAGCAGGACGGAAAGACGCGGGGCAAAGGCCACCACCGACGAGCCATCCCCCAGCGCCTGATAGCGGTAGTTCAGGGCGAGGTCGCCCATGCCGCGGCGGCCGCCGTCGGGCGACGAGGCCAGCCGCTGCAGCGGGGCCGTGAGGCTCAGCTGATGGCGCTGGCCGCCCCAGGGCCACTCCTCCGTGAAGGTGTAGACCCAATCTCCGCTGCGCTGGAGCCGGGAGAAGGTCTGGATGTGCTGGATGACGCCCGCCTCCTGGTTGTAGGCCTCCTCCAGGAGGAAGGAATTGTCCTGGATGGGGGTGGGGCGGGAGGGCTCCTGAGCGCCGAGGGCGTGGCCCAAGAAGGCGCCGAGCAGCAGGACGAGGGCGAGGGGGGAGGAGGATGATCGTTTCATGATTTTGATATTGAGTATCAAAATCGAACAAAACAATACCTTAAGGTCATGAAGTGATCGGGATCACTCGGGGCTGCCGGAATCGCCAAGAGACCACCGCGAAAGCGTTGCGTCCAGATCGGCGAGATCCCGGGCGGCCGAGGGAAGATCGCCCGCAGCCACCGATTGCCGGGCCTGGTCGAGGCCGGTCCGCAGGGTCGCCAGATCGGACCGGAGGATCTCCAGGGCGCGGCCCGTGGCCTCGGACAGGACACCCAGCTGGTCGTCGGGCCGGATGCGGGCATGGGGCGCGAGCTGCCGTTCGGCCAGGCCTTCCATGACCAGGCGGAATCGATAGAGGGGGCCCGCGATGCGGTGGCTCAGAATCACCACGAAGGCCGTCACCAGGGTGGTGGAGAGCGCCAGGCTGAAGCCCGCGAGGATGAGGACCAGGGGCAGGAGCATCTGATCGAGGGAACGGTAGGCGGCGTGGGCCGAAGCCAGGCCCGCCTGGAGTTCGCTGTCCATGAAGACATAGAGTCCGAAGGCGAAGGCCCCGGTGAGCACCACCTGGAGCAGGACGAAGGCCCCGGCCAGACGGAGCTGGAACCGGGTGTCGATGAGGATGATGCGGCGCTGTCGGCCCTGGCTCATGGCAGACCTCAATGGCAGGCGCGGCAGAGCTGCCCGCGATCGTTGCGAGTGACGAGGAAGTAGGTTTTCTGGCGGGGTTCCCGGCGGAACAACCGGCCGAAGAGGCTTTCGGCCTTCCACCGGACGCGGTCGTAGCGGGCCTGGGCCAGGGTATGGCAGGTGAAACAGGCGGTGCGGTGGCCGGCGGTGAGCGGCAGCTTCGCATTCAGGGACTTGCGGAGCAGGCTGTCCACCGCGTGGTGCTTGGCCATGTCCGCGGCCAGGTGGCAGGTGTGGCAGTAGGCGGTACAGGGCTGCTCGCGGTGGGAGGTCCACCGGGCGGCGGCGTCCTCGGGATGGCAGGGCGCGCAGGTGGCCGGGTCCTTCAGCGCCATCCGCCCCGGCATGTCGTCCGGCGCCTGGGCGAAGATGGCCACGCTCCAGAGGAGGGCGGACAGCCGGAGGCCACGCATCAGAACACCACCACCAGCTGGGCCAGCCAGACATTGGGGCTGAAGGCAGGGGTGTCCCGGGTGGCCGTGGTGGCCTCGAGGAAGTGCTGCCACTCGGCCTTCAGCTGGAAGATGCCGGCGAGGGTGAGGGAAAGTCCCGCGGCGGCGCGCACATCGTGGTCGCTACCGGGCTGGCCATCCGCCGGCAGCTGGCCCATGCGCTCGTAGCGCAGGAACAGGGTGGTGGGCGCGGGCAGGTCCGCGAAGACGAATTCCTGCGTCAGGTGCCAGCCCCGGCGGGTGATCCGTTCGCTGCCCCCATCGGGCTCCTGGCGCCGGAGGAGATATTCGCCCCGCAGATACCAGGGCCCCACCCGGCCTTCCGCATCCGCCGCCCAGGCCATCTCCCGCTTCCTCCGGTCGGCGCCGGTGTCATAGAGGCAGGAGACCCCGAACTCGAGGGACTTGGGATCCCGCACGGCCCGGAGGGAGAAGGGGTTCCCGAAGGGCGTGAAACCCAGGCGGCCGCCCGCCAGCCGGCCATCGCCGAAGCCGCGCAGGATGAAGGCGTTGAAGTTGGCCGTGCCGTCGTTGCCGAGGACGCGCAGACCGATGTCGTTGTAGCCGCCATCCATGATGCCGTCCGTGGTCAGCGGACGCGAGATGGACACGCTGTCCTTGCTGGCGAAGAACTGCCAGTCGTTGCCGAAGGGCACATCGAAGCGCCCGGCCTGGATGTGGAAGCCCCTCTCCACCCAGAGTCGGCCGCGGGGCGCGATGGTGCCGCCGAAGGGATGGAAGTCCAGGAAGGCCACCGGGAGCTTGGTGGCCTCGCGGGTGGTGACCACGGCGGCAGCCGCGTCCACCCTCTCGTGGAACTCTCCGGCGAAGTCCAGTTCGAAGGCGCCCGCCTCCAGCCTGCGCCGCCCCTGGTCGTCGGGGGCCGCGAGCGCATCCCCGAAGGCTGAGAGCTTGAGGCCGGACAGGCGTTCGGCGAGGCGGTCCCGGCCGGCATCCAGGGATTCCCGCCAGGTCGGGGGCCTGGCGGGTTCGACGGGCAGGCTCGGGGTCGCCTGGGCTTCCGCGGCCGAGGCGGCGACCGAGATCGCTACGCAGACGAGCATGTGCCAAGGGCGCCGGGAGGGCATAGGTGACCTCTATGTCCATCTCGGCGCCCTCGTCTTGCGGCTTTATTTTTCAAAGGCAAGTTGATGCAAGAGTGTGCCTTGGACACCCCTTGCCTAGTTCCGGGCGGCCTCCAGTCCCCGGCGCTTGCCCATCCACTCGTAGAAGCCGGGAAGGACCAGCAGCGTGAACAGGGTGGAGGTCACGAGGCCCCCCACCATCACGATGGCGAGCGGCCGCTCCAGTTCGCTGCCCCCGAAGCCCAGCAGCATGGGCAGCAGGCCGAGGATGGCCGCCCCGGCGGTCATGAGCTTGGGCCGCACGCGGCCCAGGCTGGCCTCCAGCACCGACTGGCGCAGGGAGAGCCCCGAGGCGTACAGATCCTTGGTCTGGGTGATCAGCACCAGGCTGTTCTGCACGGCCACGCCGAAGAGGCCGATCATGCCGACGATGGAGCTGACATTCCAGGTCTCTCCCGCCAGCCAGAGGCTGAAGAGCCCTCCGGCAAAGGCGTTGGGCAGGGTGGCCAGCACGACGGTCACCTCCCACCAGCGGCCGAGGGCCACATACAGGAGGCCCACCACGATGCCCAGCGCCACGACGACGGCGATGAGCAGACGGCGCTGGGTTTCCCGGGCCTCCTCGATGCGCCCGCCCAGCTTCACCACCGTGCCCTTGGGCAGCGGATGGGAAGCCAGCAGGGCGTCCACGCGCTTGGCCGCGCCGCCCAGGTCGCCTTCGGTTCGCAGGTTCAGGGCGAGTCGACGCTGGCTGGATTCGCGACGGATCATGCTCGGCGTGGTGGATTCCGTGAAGGTCACCACCTGGCCCAGCTCCAGCACGCGCCCATCGTCCAGTACCAGGGGCAGGCGCTGGAGCCGCTCCGGCGTGACATCTCCGTGGATCTGGAACCTCACCACGCGGCCGATGCGCTGGGGGCCGTCGTAGCGGGGCGCGGCCTCCAGGCCCTGGAGAGCGGCCTGCAGGGTCTGGAGCAGCAGGGGCCGCGGCACGCCGAGGTGGCGCAGATCGCGGTCATCGATCTTCACCTGCCATTTGGGCAGGGGGCCGCCGGTATCGGGGGCCACGGATTTCACCCCGGGCAGCTCCGCCAGTTTCTTGCGCAGGTCCGGCACCGCGGCCTCCAGGGCCGCCATGTCCGGGTTGAAGAGCTTCACCTGCAGATCGGCGGGAGTGCCGCCAAGGCCTTCGGAGATCTTCATGTTCATGGGCGTGGTGAGTTCCACGGGATAAGGCATCTCCTCGGCCAGGGCGCCGAGGGCGGCCTCGACCTTCTTCGGATCCGCGCCGGACTGGAGCAGCACCAGGATGTCGCTGGAGTAGTGCGGCATGGGGTCCTCCGTGACATCGCCGCGACCCGTGCGCCGGTAGTAGTCCTTCACGCCGGGCACCTGACGGATGCGCCGGCCCAGCATCTGGTTGCCCTGGTCCACGGCCTCCAGGCTGGTTTCCGCTGGGAAGTTCGGCGTGAGGATGAAGGCGCCCTCATCGAGGCTCGGCAGGAAGTTGCTGCCGAGACCCAGGGCCAGCACGATGCTCGCGGCGGTCAAGGTGCCCGCCACGGCCAGCAGCTTGGCGCCGTGGCTCAGGGCCCAGGTCAGCGCCGGCCGGTAGACCTCCTTCAGCCGCGTGACGAAGCGCGGCTCCTCCAGCACCGTGCCCGGCGGCAGGAAGCGCTCCACCAGCGTGGGCACCAGCGTGAAGCTGAGGATGAGGCTGAGGGTCATGGCGGAACCCACGGCCACGGCGAGCGGGGCGTAGAGCTTTCCGGCCACGCCGCCGATGGCCAGCAGCGGGATGAACACCGCCAGGATCACCAGCACGGCGATGAGGATGGGGATCCCCACCTCCGAGGCCGCCACCACCAGCGTGGCCCGGCGGCTGGCCGGATTGTCGGCATGAGCCTGGTGCAGCCGGTGGGTGAGGTTCTCGACCATGATGACCCCCGCGTCCACCAGCAGACCCACGGAGATGGCGAGCCCGCCGAGGGTGAGGGCGTTCAAGCCGAGGCCCATCCACATGAGGGGCAGGGCCGCGCCGAGGGTCGCGAGGGGCAGGAGGATGATCACCACCAGGGCGCCCCGGAAGTTGCCCAGCAGCACCACGAGCACCAGGCCCACGAAGCCGCCGCCCAGCATCAGCGCCAGGGTGACGCCGCTGAGGGCATGGCGCACGAACTCGCCCTGGTCATAGAACATCTCCAGCTTCATGCCTTCGGGCAGGCCCTTGCGCAACTCCGGCAGGGCCTCGCGCACGGATTGCGCCGTGCTCAGGGCCTCAGCCGTGGGTTGCTTGACCACGCGCAGGGACACGGCCTCGACGCCGCGGTAGGTGGAGAGTCCCCGGCGGAAGGCGGCGCCCACCTGGATGTCGGCCACTTCACCCAGGTACACGGTGCCGCGCTGGGTCTGGATGGGCAGCCTCCGGAGCTCGTCGGGGCTGGGCGCGGCGCTGCCCAGGGTGACGAACCAGCCCTTGTCCTGCAGCTCCAGGATGCCGGCCCCGCCGTCCTGGTCACTGCCCTCGAGGGCCTCCATGGCCTTGCCCAGCGGCACGCCCTGCAGCCGCATGCGGTCGGGCCGCAATAGCACCTGGATCTGCTTCGCTTCGCCGCCCAGGGCCTCCACGCGCGCGACTCCGGGAACGGCCTGGAGCCGCGGGACGATCCCCTTCACGGCGTGGTCGCGCAGGGCCATGGGCCCCACGCCGGGGCCCGTGAGCACCAGCTCCTGGATCTCCTGCAGGCGGCCCGCCGCGCTGGTCACCAGCGGCGGCAGGGTGCCGGGCGGGAAACCACCCATGAGCGAGGAGATGCGCTCGCCCACCAGCTGCCGGGACCGCCAGGGATCCGTGTCGCCCTCAAAGGCGATGACCACCTGCACCAGGCCCGCCTGCACGGTGCTGACCACCCGCCGCACGCCGGGCAGGCCGCCCACGGCCTGTTCCACGGGCTGGGCCACGGTGAGCTCCAGCTCCGCCGCGGCGCGCCCTGGGCTCTGGATGAGCAGCTGGAGTGAGGGCAGGGAGAGATCGGGGATGAGGTCGCGCTTGAGGTTGAAGAAGGTGAGGATGCCCGTGCAGGCCAGCAGCAGCGTGGCGCCGTAGACCAGGCCCTGCTTGGGCAGCAGCCAGGCGAACCAGCGGGTGAGAAGGGTGTGGGGATTCTTACTCATCGCCGCCCCCAGACTTGGTGCGCATCAGCTTGGACTTGAGCAGATAGGCCCCGTCGGTGAAGACCTTGGCGCCGGTGGGAAGGGCATCGAGAACCAGGGTCTCCCGGCCCGCATCGGGCCCGCGCTTCACCGGGCGGAAGCGGGCCAGGTCGCCCTCCTGGAGGAACACGCCCCAGACGCCTTCCACCTGCTGGAGGGCCAAGGACGGGAGCAGCACACCCTGACCCAACGGCACCTGGATTTCCAGGGGCGTCCCGGGCAGCGGCAGGGGAGCGCCGGAGAGGCGCAGGCGGTAGGTCAGGCGGTGGGTCATGTCGCCCATGCTGGAAGGCAGGCCCACCACTTCGCCCTGCCAGGTCCGATGGTCATCGCGGATGACCGCGCGGCTGCCCAGCTTCCAAGCTCCGGGGGCCGGGGGCGGCAATTCCACCACCGCCAGCGAGGCCGAAGCTGACTGGAAGGTCCCGAGTTCTTCGTTGGCAGACACCCCCTGGCCCAGCTGGGCTTTCCAGGCTGATACGGTACCGGCGCTGGGAGCGCGCAGGACGAAGGTGCCGTCCGCCCGTTCGGGGGTGACGCCCCGGGCCTGCAAGGCGATGCGGGCGGATTCCGCCTCGGCGCTGGCGCTGGCGTGTTCGGCTTCCGCGTTGTCCAGATCGCGTCGCGCACCGGCCTGGGCGGCGGCGAGGCGCTGCTCCCGGGCCAGCTCAGCCTGGGCTCGACGCAGCCGGGCCTGGGCGATGAGCCACTTGGATTTCAATTCGGCCAGTTCCGGGCTGCGCAGGGTCACCAGGGGCGCCCCCTTGGCCACGGGACGCCCCGGCGCGGCCGGAGCCGAGGCCACGATGCCGCTCACCGGGGCGGTGAGGACGGCCCGGGCGGACTCATCTCCGGTGGCTTCCGCGGGAAACCACGCCTGCAGCACGGACGGGGCCGGGACCTCCGCCACGCGCAGTCCTTCCTGGATGCTTTTCAACGGCACGGCGTCGGTCTCCGGCGCCTGGGACTGGGGCGGGGTTCCCTCGGCAGGTGCCTTGGGCTTGCAGGCCTGGAGACCCAGGAGGACACCCGCCGTGAGCAGGACGGGCAAGAGGCGGGTGGTCGGATGGAAGGCGGTCATCGGGCATCTCCAAGGGTCAGCAGGTCGAGTTCGGCGGCGAGGGCATGGCCATCCCGCAGGCGCTGCAGCGAGGCGCTGTCGGCCTCCAGCAGCTGGCGCCGCAGCAGCAGGGCATCCGAGGGGCGCTCCTTGCCTTCCTGGAGCCGCAGATCCACGGCCCGGAGGGCGGCGTCGAAGCCTTGGGGCGGCAGGATCCCGCCGAAAGCGCGGAGGCGGAGCAGGGCGGTCTGGAAGCGGGATTCCAGCTGGAAGGCGGCAGCTTCGGCCTCCCGGGCGAGGGCTCCGCGGCCCGCGGAGGTCTCCCGCTTCTGGGCACTGAGTTCGCCGGGGCGGGGCAGGCGGAAGGCCACGCCCACGCGCGTGATGCGCTCCTCGCCCTCGGACGCGTGGCTGCCCCGCAGGCTCCAGCGGGAGCCCTTGAGGGCTTGCTGCAGGTCGAAGGCGGAGCGATCCGCCGCGGTCCGGTCCGCCTGGGCGCGTCGCACCAGGCTGTGCTGGAAGGCCTCGCTCAAGCCTTCAGGGGCAGGCAGGGCCGGGATGCCGGGATCGGCCAGGGGCAAGGGCTCCGCCGGCAGGTCGGCGAGGACCCTCAGGGCGCCCCAGGCTTCGCTGGCCCGGCGCTGGGCTTCGCCCAGCTCGGCGCGGAGTCGCAGCAGGTCGCCACGCACCAGGTCGGCCTGGTAGGCGGGATCCGACCCCGAATCCACCCGGGCCTGGGCCACCCGCACCCAGGTCTCCGTGAGGTTCAGCTGCGACCGGCGGAGGCGCAGCTGGGCCTCCGCGAGCCAGGCGTCGAGGTAGGCCAGCCGCAGCCGATGCCGGGCTTCGGCCCGGGCCAGGGCCGGGAGGGAGCCCTCGGCGCGGACGAGGGTGTCCCGGGCGCCGGCGCGAAGGGTCGGGGCCAACAGCAGGGGGGCGTCCACCTGGGCCACCTTGTCGGTGCTGGTGGTGCCGGGGCCGCTGCGGCGGCCGGTTTCGGCCGTGAGGGTGGGGCCCTCCCGCAGCAGACCCCCGGTGGCGGCCAGCTGTCGCTGCCGGGCCGCCAGGTCCGCCTCCAGGCGAAGCTGGGAGGGATCGGAGGTGGCTCGGGCCAGCAGGGTTTCCCAAGTCAGGGGAGGGGTGGATGCGGGCCCCTGGGTCTGCGCGGTCAGCGTGCAGGCCAGGGCCCCCGAAAGCAGGGCACGGATCATGGGTTCCTCGTCAGGCGTCGCGGAAGGCCACCGGACCAGGGCCCGGTGGGGTGGGATCGCGCCGGAAGGCCGACACCGCAGGAAGCGGTCGACCTCGCGGAAGGCGATCAGCGGAGCGTCAGGCGAGCATCCGGGGCGGAGCCTCGAGGGGCTGCAGGTGGGCGCCACGCGCCGGGCTGATCCGGGCCAGGGCGTAGGTGCGGGAGGAATTGGGCTCGGCCAGCCGGGGCTGGTCGGGCAGGGGCGGTACCGGGCAGCCGTGGTTGCAGAAGAAGTGGCAGCCGGCCACGCCGTCGCCGCTCTGGGCCTGGGCCAGGACGAAGGGATCCAGTTCCAGGACCACGGCCGCGCCGTTGGCGGGGATCGCCACTTCCGCGGCGGCAGTATGCGCGGCCGAATGAAGCAGATACACCAGGGCCAAGGCCAGCATCAGGCCGGCCGAGGCGCGCTTGAGGATCCGGTTCAGGGCGAGGGTCATTGAATGTCCAGGGCACAAGTATGACGGAATTAGGCCAGAGATGGCAGTGGAACTTACTGGACACACAGGGGTTGATAAATTGTAACTTGCCCGTGAGGTCGTCAAAGGCGGGGCGGGTGATACTTAGTGATACGATGGTGGCTCATTCCATCAGCACTTGGGAGATCCCATGAATCCGCGTTCCCTGGCCCTCACCCTCCTGGCCCTCACCCTGGCCGGTTCTTCCCTCCGGGCCGAAGAAGGCATGTGGACCTTCGACAACCTGCCGAGCAAGAAGATCTCGGAGAAGTACGGCTGGGCCCCGGACCAGGCCTGGCTGGACCATGTTCGCCTTTCGTCCCTGCGTTTTCCCGGCGGCTCCGGCTCCTTCGTGAGCAAGGACGGCCTGGTGCTCACCAACCACCATGTGGGCCGCGGCTGGATCCAGCGCGTGAGCAGCAAGGAGGCCGACTATGTGAAGAACGGCTTCGCGGCCGCCTCCCGCGAGCAGGAGATCAAGGTGCCGGGCCTGGAGCTGATGACGCTCATGGCCATGGACAACATCACCGACCGGCTGGCCAAGACGGTGAAGGCGGGCACGCCCGAGAAGCAGGCCCTGAAGCTCCGCGAGACCGAGATCGAGAAGATCAAGAAGGAGATGCAGGAGAAGAGCGGCCTCACCTGCGAGCATGTGACGCTCTACCAGGGCGGCGAGCACTGGATCTACAGCTACAAGAAGCACACGGATGTCCGTCTGGTCTTCGCGCCCGAGCAGCAGATCGCCTTCTTCGGCGGCGATCCCGACAACTTCACCTTCCCCCGCCACAACCTCGACTTCTCCATCTTCCGCGTCTACGAGAACGGCAAGCCCTACGCCCCCTCCCACTTCCTGAAGTGGACCGAAAAGGGCCTCAAGGCGGGCGACCTCACCTTCGTGACGGGCCACCCGGGCCGCACCAACCGCCAGGACACCCTGGCCCAGATGCTCTACTCCCGCGACTTCGCCATCCCCATGCGCCTCAAGGCCATGGAGCGCCGCAAGGCCGCCATGGTGGAGTACGCCAAGACCTCGCCTGAAGCTGCGCGGCAGGTCAACACCCAGATCTTCGGCATCGAGAACAGCATCAAGGCCACCACGGGCTACTGGTCCGGCCTGAAGGACAAGGAGGCCATGGCCCGCATCGAGGCCGCCGAGAAGGACCTGCGCGCCAAGGTGGCCAAGGACGCCAAGCTCACCGCCGACGCGGGCCAGAGCTGGGCCAAGATCGAGCAGGCCACCAAGATCGCCAAGGGGCTGGCCAAGGAGACCCTGAATGTCGGCACGGCGAATTCCACCCTGCTGGCCCAGGCCCTGACCCTGGTGCGCATCGCCGACGAGGAGGCCCTGCCCAGCGAGAAGCGCCTGCCCGAGTACAGCGACGCCAACCTGAAGACCGCCAAGGCCCGCCTCGGCGTTCCCGCGCCCTTCTACAAGGAGCAGGAGATCTTCATGTTCACCAAGGGACTGGAGGACGCCGCCAAAGAACTGGGCGCCCAGCATCCCTATGTGAAGGCCATGCTGGGCGGCAAGGCCGCCGCCGAGGTGGCCAAGGCTGCGGTGGAGGGCTCCAAGCTCAGCGATCCCGAGGCCCGCAAGGCCCTGCTGGCCGGCGGCAAGAAGGCCATCGCCGAGAGCCAGGATCCGATGATCGCCCTGGCGAAGAAGCTGGATCCCATGACCCGGAGCCTGCGCAAGAAGGCGGAGGAGCAGGTCCAGAGCGTGATCACCGAGCACGGCACCCGCCTCGCCAAGGCCCGCTTCGCCGCCTACGGCAAGAACACCTACCCCGACGCGACCTTCACCCTGCGTCTCTCCTACGGCGCGGTGGCGGAGTACAAGGGCAACGGCACGCTGATCCAGCCCTTCACCACCTTCGGCGGCCTCTTCGACCGCTACGATGGCTGGGGCGGCAATGCGGCCAAGGCGCACGAAGGCGCCTGGACCCTGCCCCAGCGCTGGGTGGACAAGCGCGGCGAGCTGAACCCCTCGCTGCCCTTCAACTTCGCCCACAAGGTCGACATCATCGGCGGCAACTCCGGTTCCCCCGTGATCGACAAGAAGGGCGAGCTGGTCGGCCTCATCTTCGACGGCAACATCGAGAGCCTGCCCGGCAACTACTTCTACGACGAGGCCGTAAACCGCGGCGTGTCTGTGGATGCCCGCGCCATCGTCCACGCCCTGGACAAGGTCTACGGCGCCACGGGCCTCGTGGCCGAGCTCACCGGCAAGTAACCTGATGATCTGAAGGCCAGGGGGCCCCGCCCGGGGCCCCCTTTTTCGGAGTCTCCATGCGCCTCTCCGCCCTCGTCCTGCTCCTTGCCACCCTGCCCGCCCTGCGCGCGGACGAAGGCATGTGGACCTTCGACAACATCCCGACCCAGAAGATCAAGGCGAAGTACGGCGTGGACCTGGACGCCGCCTGGCTGAAGAACCTGCAGCTGGCGACGGTGCGCTTCCCCGGGGGCACAGGCGCCTTCGTGAGCAAGGACGGTCTGGTGGTGACGAACCACCATGTGGGCCGGGGCGCCATCGCCCAGGTGTCGAACGCGAAGGCCGACCTGGTGAAGGACGGCTTCACCGCCGCCCGCCGGGCCGACGAGATCAAGGTGCCGGGCCTCGAGCTGATGATGCTGGTCTCCATGAGGGATGTGACGGCCCGGGTGAACGGCGCCGTGAAACCCGGCATGGCGGACAAGGATGCCCTCACGGCCCGGCGGAACGCCCTGGGCGAGATCCGCAAGACCGAGGAAGCGAAGACCGGCTTCACCTGCGAGCCCGTCACCCTCTACCAGGGCGGCGAGTACTGGATCTACCGCTACAAGAAGTTCAGCGATGTGCGTCTCGTCGCCGCGCCCGAGCTGCAGGTGGCGGCCTTCGGCGGGGATCCGGACAACTACACCTACCCCCGCCACAACCTCGATTTCGCCCTCTTCCGCGTCTACGAGGACGGGCGGCCCTACCGGCCCGAGGCCATCCTGCCCTTCAGCGCGAAGGGCACCGCCATGGGCGAGCTGACCTTCATCTCGGGCCACCCCGGCACCACCTTCCGCCAGCAGACCCACGCCCAGATGATCTACGCGCGGGACACGGGCATCCCCTTCCAGCTCCGGACCCTGGAGCGCCAGAAGAAGGCCCTGCAGGCCTTCTCGGCCACTTCGCCCGAGGCGCACCGCCTCGCCGCCGAAGCGATCTACGGCATCGAGAATGGCTACAAGCGTCTCAGCGGCCAGCTGCTGGGCCTCGCCAAGGCCGAGAACCTCCGCAAGGTGGAAGACGCCGAGGCCTCCCTGAAGGCGGCTGTGGCGAAGGACGCCGAGCTGCAGGCCCGTGCGGGCGGCAGTTGGGATCGCGTCGCCCAGGCCGTGGACCGCCAGAAAGCCCTGCTCAAGGAGGTCGCCTACATCGACGCCCGCCGGGTGGCCCTGCTGGGCCACGCGCTCACGCTGGTGCGGCTGGCCGACGAGGAAGCCAAGCCCTCGGCCCAGCGCCTCAACGAGTTCACCGAGGGCAACCTCAAGGCCACCAAGGCGCGGCTCCTGTCGCCGCGCCCCGTGCAGAAGCCCATCGACGCGACCCTGCTGGCCGCGGGCCTCCAGGAGGCCGCGCGGGAACTCGGTGCGGAGCACCCCTTCGTGAAGGCGATGCTGGGCGGCCAGACCCCGGAGGCCGTGGCCAAGGCCGCGGTGGAAGGTACGAAGCTGGAGGATCCCGCCGTGCGGAAGCAGCTCGCGGAAGGCGGCAAGGCCGCGCTCGAGGCCAGCACCGACCCCATGATCCTGCTGGCGAAGCGGCTGGATCCCTTCAACCGCGCCGTCCGCAAGCAGATGGAGGACGAGGTCACCAGCGTGTTCACCGAGCACGGCGGGCGCATCGCCGAGGCCCGGTTCAAGGTCTTCGGGAAGACGCTCTACCCGGATGCCACCTTCACCCTGCGGCTGGGCTACGGGCCCGTGGCCACCTACGCCAACGGGACCGGCACCAAGGCCCAGCCCTTCACCACCTATATGGGCATGTATGACCGGCATCTGGGCTGGGGCGGCAACGCCGCGGCCGCCGAGGAGGGTGCCTGGACCCTGCCGCCGCGCTGGCTCAAGCGGCAGTCGAAGCTGGACCTCGCGACCCCCTTCAACTTCATCTACGCCTGCGACACCGTGGGCGGCAACAGCGGCAGCCCCGTGGTGAACGCCAAGGGCGAGTTCGTCGGCATCAACTTCGACAGCGTGTTCGAAGGGCAGGGCGGCTACTACATCTACGACGCCGACACCAAGCGCGCCGTGGCCACCGATGCCCGCGCCATCCTCGAGGCCCTGAAGAAGATCATGGATGCGGGGCATCTCGTCCAAGAGCTGACCGGGAAGTAGCGCCGTGGACCTCTACTTCTCCTGTTCCCTGACCGGCGGTCGCCGGGACCAGCCCGCCTACGCGGCGCTGGTGGCGCACCTGCAGGCCCTGGGCCACTGCGTGCTGACGGCGCACCTCGCGTCGGAGTCGGTGGCCGCCGCGGACGGGGGACTGGCGCCCGAGGCCGTCTTCGAGCGGGACACCGCCTGGCTGCGCGGCTGTGACGCGGTCATCGCGGAGGTCAGCACGCCCTCCCATGGCGTGGGCTTCGAGATCGCCTACGCCCTGGAGCGCGGCAAGCCGGTGCTCTGCCTGGCCCGGGAGGGCGTCCGCGTCAGCAAGATGCTCACGGGGATCCGCCGTTCGGGCTTCAGCTTCCAGCCCTACGCGACGCTGGAGGAGGCCCTGACCCGGGTGGGCGGCTTCCTGGCCGAGCCCGGGCGCTGAGGCCCGCGGGAGCTATAGGCCGCGGATCAGCTCGCTCAGGCCGCTCCAGACGATCTGGACTCCGATGGCCAGCAGGACGAAGGCCGACAGCTGGGACAGGGTCGCCTCGCCGGTAGGCCCCAGCTTGCGGATGGCCTTGGTGCCGTAGCGGTAGAACAGGAAGACCGTGAGGGCCGCCAGCGCGATGCCGCAGCTGGTGGCGAGGAAGCTGGCCAGGGTCTTCGGATGCCATGAGGGGCCCCGCGGCACCAGGCTGAGGGTCACGGCGATGGCGCCCGGCCCGGCGGTCAGGGGCATGGTGAGAGGGAAGAAGGCCTTGTCGAGCAGGTAGGTCTTCAGCTGCTCCTTGTCGGATTCGCTCAGCTTGGGATCCCGGTTGAGCATGCGCCAGGCGCTGTGGAAGAGCAGCAGTCCGCCCGCGATGGCGATGACGGGGATGGAGATGCCCAGGAGCTTGAGCGTCCAGCCCCCGATGATGAGCAGCGAAGAGAGGAAGGCCCAGGTGTAGAAGCCGATGAGCGCCGCCAGGTGGTTGCGCTGGGCCTCCTTCACGCCGCCGGTCAGCTGCAGGAAGACCGGGGCCATGGCCGGCGGGTTCAGGATGGGGAAGAGCGCCAGGAAGGCGAACAGCATGGTGTTCAGGAAGACGGCCACGGCGGGGTCCCTTCGGGCGGATGCCTGTGCCGATCCTATCCGTTCTCCGGTCGATGGGGATCCCACGGTCCGGTATTGGGGCGATAATGGCGGATCGCTTCCATCAGGAGGACGCCATGAGCGGCGCCGGTACCACCCGTCGGGACCTCTTCAAGCTCGGGGCCGCCACCGCGGCCGGTCTGGTCGCCACGCGGCTCGGGGCGATGGATACCCTGGATGCCCTCGGCGCCGTGGAGCCCGTGGCCCTGAAGCCCTCCCCCAAGGCGCCCTTCAATGCCGCCACGGCCATGGCCATGCCGACCCGCAACCTCGGGCGCACGGGACACCATGTGGGCCTCTTCAGCCTGGGTGGTCAAGCGGCCATCGAGAAGCCGAACAACGAGCAGGTGGCCGTGCCCCTCATCGAACGGGCCCTGGACCTGGGCGTGAACTACCTGGACACCTCGGCCCGCTACGGCGGCGAGGCCCGCTGGAGCGAGCAGTATTTCGGACAGGTGATGAAGCGGCGGCGCCGGGAGGCCTTCCTCGCCACCAAGACCCACGACCGCACCGCGGACGGCTCCCTGCGCATTCTGGAGACCTCGCTGAAGCTCCTGCAGACGGACCATGTGGACCTCTGGCAGCTGCACGCCATGAGCACCCTGGACGATGTGGATCGCGTCTGCGCCAAGGGCGGGGCGCTGGAGGCCTTCCAGAAAGCCCGGGACCAGAAGCTGGTGCGCTTCCTGGGCCTCAGCGGTCACACGGATCCCGAAGTGCTGGCAGAGGCCATCCGGCGCTTCCCCTTCGACTGCGTGCTCATGGCCTTCAACGCCGCCGACACCTGGCACCTGCCCTTCAAGAAGACGCTGCTGCCCTTGGCCGTGGAAAAGGAGATGGGCATCATCGGCATGAAGATCCCGGCCCGTGGGCGCATCCTCGAAGGTGTCCAGCCGCCGCCCCCCGCCCAGCAGCGGGGCACCGCCAAGCACGACCGGCCCGGCACCCTCACCATGAAGGAGGCCATGCGCTACACCCTCAGCCACCCCGTGAGCACCGTCATCATCGGCGTGGACAACATCGCCCAGCTCGAAGAGAACATCCGCATCGCGCGGGACTTCCTGCCCCTGAACGCCACGCAGCTGGAATCGTTGGAGCAGAAGGTGAAGCCTGTCTACGGGCAGGCGTCGTGGTACAAGCGGGATGCACCGGCGAACCCTGGAAAATGAAAAAAGGAACCACCGATGAACACCGATCAAAGCTGATGAACACCGATCGGGATGAAGGGTGAATCGGCCTGGTCGTTCTGAGCAGGAATCCGAAGCAAACAAGCCATGGGCTTTCGTCAATGAGGTCGCCTCATTTTAAGTTGGGACTCCCGATGACCAACCCCTACCAAATTGATCCTGAGGCGATGAAAGGGAAGAGCACTCTGGCCCAAGAGGAGAAGTTGGTCACCCTTCAAGACGACTCAACTCAACCGCCGCCCACGATTGGCACCCCCTCATGGATGAGCATTCTTGGTGGCCCGGCGTTGGGCCAGCCAAGTAGCCGCCACACGACCTTCCAGCACGACGAAGCTCCGTTTCTCTTCTCCGGTCGTTTCTGGCTCATGGTCGGGTTCGTCGGCTTCGTTCTTTGCATCATCAAGGCCGCTCTGTTCCGATGATCGCCCGAACCCTCCGCTCAAGTCGGATTACAACTGCACGGCCTTCCGCTCTTGCAGGATTCGCTTCCTGAGTTTCCTTCAGCACTTGGTTGCAGGCAGGGCCGGTTGGCACCACCATGAGGCCGCACCTGGAGTCCGCCATGCTGAAGGTATTCACGGCACAACATCAGGCTGAGGCACACCTCGTGGAAGACCTCCTTCGGTCGAACGGCATCCAGGCGCATGTGGTGGGGGATGTGCTGCTGAATACGGTTCCGGGATCGCTGGTCATCCCGGGCACTTCCCCCGAGGTGTGGATCTTGAACTCGGATCAAGCCGAGGCGGCCTTTGACCTGATTCGCGACTTTTCGTCCGGTGAGCCCCTTCCCGAAGAAGCAGGCCCCTCCTGGACCTGCCCGAAGTGCCACGAAATCCTGGAATCCCAGTTCTCCGAGTGCTGGAACTGCGGAACCTCAAGACCTGGCGACCCATCGGTGGTCTGACCTTTCCTAATCGGGAGGCCGGCCGCAGGGCCTTCGTTCGTTCTCAACCCGCTCGAAGGATTCCGGGTCCAAGGTCACAACCAAACGGGGGCAACGATGAGGCTGGTAGTTGTGGCGGCGCTGATGGCGAGTCTGGGGGCGTGCCGAACGGTCGAGACGACACCGCTCGCCTCGTTTCAAGCCTCCTGCTCGGCCGAGATCCAGAATGAGACGAGGGCCCTCGTCCTCAAGGCCCACAACGCCTCCCATGCCGGGTGTCCGGCGCAGCCCGAGTCGCTGCATCTCGTCGGCTACCGCACCATCCTGGCGAAGAACGACTCGGAGGATTATGTCTCGACCTCGGTCGTGCGCTGGGAGGTGGACGGCTGCGGAGAGCCCTTCATCTACGAAACCCGAATGCAGAGGATCCGCAGGCATCCAGATCCCTCCGAAAAGAACTACGGCATTTCGCTCGAACCCATCTACGAGCGCCCCGGAGCCAGCGGGGCTCGGACAGGTTCCGGCCGAGGCGCCTGATCGCTCCGTCCGGGCCCGGGCGTCGCCCTCCAGGCTTTCGGATCAATTCTTATCTGTGCTCATCGGTGTTCCCTCTTTCCGCGCCAGCGCCGAATAAACTTCCGGCCGCCGGTCCCTGAGTGCCGGGAAGCGCTCGCGCCAGGCCCTCAGGGCCGAGAGGTCGATGTCGCCCACCACCAGCCCCTCGGTGGCATCCCCCTGGGCGACGACTTCGCCGTAGGCATCGTGGATCGCGGACGCGCCGGGGTAGTCGAGGCCCAGGGCATCGCGCCCCACGCGGTTGGCGCCGCAGAGGGCCATCTGATTCTCGAGGGCGCGGGCGGCCAGCAGCGTGGACCAGGCGGCGATGCGCCGCGCGGGCCAGTTGGCGGGCACGAACACCACTTCGGCGCCCCGGGCCGCCAGGGTGCGGAAGGGCTCGGGGAAGCGCAGGTCGTAGCAGATCTGCAGACCGCAGGGGATGCCGTCGATCTCGAACAGGGGGCAGTCCCCGCCGCCGGTGTAGTGCTGGTGCTCCTCACCGTAGGAGAAGGGGTGGATCTTGCGGTAGGCGGCCTCCAGGGAACCGTCTGGCGCGGTGACGAAGGCGGCGTTGTGCGGGTGGGGCGCGTGGGCCTCCACGGCGGAGCCCACCAGGTAGAGGCCGAATTCGCGGGACAGTGCTGCCACGGCCTCCGTGGTGGGGCCGGGCAGGGGCTCGGCGTAGGGTTCGGGCGCCATGGTGAAGCCGAGGGTGAACAGCTCCGGGAATACCGCCACCCGCGCCCCCGCCCGGGCCGCCGCTTCCGCGAAGCCCCGCGCCCGGGCCAGGTTCGCCGCCGGGTCCTGCCAGACCGTGTCCTGCTGGATGAGGGCGACGCGGAGCGTGGTCATGGGGAGATTCTAGAGGCTTCTCAGCCCTTGAACCTGGCTGGATCGAGCGGCCCGGCGGTGGCCTTGCGCAGGAAGCAGTCGGCGGCGAGCTGGCCCACGGCCAAGCCGCTGGTCATGCCGTGGCCGCCCAGGCCCGCCGACCAGAACAGGCGGGGGTTCCAGGGATCCCAGCCCAGGACGAACCGGCGGTCCGGCGCGAAGGTGCGCAGGCCCGTCCAGTAGCGCGTGACGGGGCGCTCCGCCAGGTCCGGCGCCAGCTCCCGCAGGCTGGTGAAGAGACCCTCGAGCACGGCGGGATCCACCTCCGGCTGCCGCCCGCGGGGCGGGAGGGGCACGGCGACCTCCTCGCAGGGGCACATGAGCAGGCCGCCGCTTTCGGGGCGCAGGTAGAAGGGGCGGTCCACCCACCAGGCCCAGGGATCCCGCTGAGGATGGGGCGCGCCGCTCCACACCAGGGAGCGGCGCAGGGGCGTGAAGGCGATCTGGGAGCCCGCCTGGCGGCCCAGGTCCCCGGCCCAGGCCCCGGCTGCGATGGCGAGCGTCTTCGCGCGCAGGGGCCCTCGGTCCGTGTCCAGGTCGAAGCCGGCCTCCGCATGCGGTTGGGTGGGGCGCAGGCCCCGCAGGGCGCAGCCGAACCGCAGGTCGGCGCCGCCGGCCCGGGCGCCCTCGGCGCAGGCGCGCACCAGACCGGCGATGTCGATGACCCCGTCGCCGGGAATGGCCAGGTGCTCGGTGGCCTTCAGGCCCGGCAGGGGGATGCCCTCGCCGCGGTGGACTTCCACGCCGTGGCGGGCCGCCTCGGCCTCGAAGGCGTCGAGGGGGCCGCGTTCCACGCTGACGAGCAGGCCGCCCCCCGCGGTCATCAGGCCCGCCTCGGCCAGACGCCGCCGCCCCTCCACCGCCAGGGCCGTGTGCTCGTCGCGGCCCGTCAGGGAGCGGGCCACGGCGGCGTTGTGGCCGCTGGCGTAGGTGCCGGCCTGGTCCTCGCGCTCCAGCAGGACGATTCCCCGCTGGCCGGCGCGGGCGAGGTGGAAGGCGAGGCTGAGCCCCGCGATGCCGCCGCCGATGATCGCAACCTCTGCCGTGTCAACCGTGCCCATGCCTCCATCCTAGCGCCGCTGCCTGCGGGAGCCGCGTCCGGGGCCGGGCCGGCCCCCGTCCCCTGTGACCTTGGTCAAGGATTCCGTGTTGCCACATGGGTGGAAGGCCTATGATGGGAAGCATCCGGAGGTTTCTCCGTGCGGTTGATCCTGCGCGCCATCCTGACCGTCGTGCTGCTCCTGGGCAGCGGGGCCGGGATCTGGGCGCCGGTGCAGGCGCACGAGTCGCATGAGTCCTGCTGCTGCGGCGCTCCGACCGGCTCCCAGCCTGGCCTCGGGGCCGGCATGCAGGACAGCTGCCCCTGCCCGAAGCCCGAAGGCAACCGGGGGCCCGCCCCGTCCGCCTGCACGGAGCGCGCGGCCGCCGTCGCCGCCCCGACCGTCCGTCGGGCCCAGGGCGAGCGCCGCACCGAGCCCCGCCCCGCCCCGGCCACCTGGGCCCAGGCGACTCCTTCCCCTGAACGCACCGACTCCTTCCCCACCGCGGAGGGCCGCGATCCCGATCTGGGTCGGCACCTCGCGAGACTGAACGCGCTCCGGATCTGATCCGGGACTGAGCGAAGCCCTGCCTGCTTGCGAGCAGGCCGCCGTCTCTTTCCCTTTTCGGAGTCCTCCATGCGCACGCTGCTGCGTCTGGCCCCGGCCCTGGTGCTCGCCGCATCGGGCCTGGCCCAGATCCCTCCTCCCACCCCTCCCTCCACGCCTTCGGCCGAGGCCGACCCCGTCCTGGCGGCCCTGCTGGCCGAGGCCCTCGGGAAACATCCCGACCTCGAGAGGGCCGATGCCGCCGTGCGCATGGACCGAGAGCGCATCCCGCAGGCGGGTGTGCTGCCGGATCCCTCGCTGTCGCTGGGTCTGCAGAACGACGGCTTCAAGGAACTCATGATCGGCAAGATGGAGACGAGCTACTACAGCGTCGCCTTCACGCAGCCCTTCCCCTGGCCGGGCAAGCGGGGCCTCCGCAAGGAGGCGGCCGCCCTGGGCGTGGATGTGTCCCAGGCCGCGCGCTCCCGCGTGCAGATGAGCCTGGAGGCCGATGTCCGGCGGGGCTACGCGGCCCTGCTCCTCGTCCGGGGGCAGCAGCAGCTGCTGGCGCAGCAGGCCGTCTTCCTCGAACAGTCCGAACGGCTGGCCCGCACCCGGTACGAGGTGGGGCAGGGCAACCAGGGCGATCTGCTGCGGGCCCAGCTGGAGCTCACGCGGCTGAAGCAGGCGGCCTGGTCCCTGGAGGCCGAGGAACGGTCCGTGCTCGCGGGCCTGAACCGCCTGCGCCAGCATGACCCGGCCGATCCCATCCCCACGACCGCGGCGCTGGCGGATCTGCCCGAACCCGCGCCCCTGGCCCCGGAGGAGGTCGAAGCCGCGAGTCCCGAGCTGGCCGGCGCCCGCGCCAGCGTGCGGCAGACCGAGAAGCTGGTGGACCTGGCGAAGCTGGACCGCCGTCCGGATTTCGCCGTGACGGCCGGCATCATGCCCCGCGGCAGCCTGGAGCCCATGTGGCAGGTGGGCGTGAGCATCTCACTGCCCATCTACGGCCGCCACAAGCAGCAGCGCGCCGTGGCCGAGCATGAGCACCACCGCCGGGGCCAGGGCGCCGAGGTGGAATCCGTCCGCACCCTGCTCCGTCAGCGCACGGAGGAGCGAAGCATCCAGATCCAGACCCTGCGCCGCACCCGGGATCTCTACCAGGCGGGCCTGCTGGTGCAGAGCGAGGCGACCTTCAAGGCCGTGCTGTCCCAGTACGAGGCCGGCCGCGCCTCCTTCCTCGGCGCCCTCGAGGCGCTGAACGGCTGGGTGGGCGACCAGGGCGCCTACCTGCAGACCCTGGCCCAGCTGCAGGCCCAGCACATCGCCCTGCGCGAGGCGGCCCTCGGCGCCACGGTCCCCATCAACGGCGGGTCGCTGGCGTCCGCCAGCCTCTCAGCCGGCGCCGCGGCCGCGCCCTCCGCCTCCCCATCCACCGCCAAGGCCCCGGGCAAGGCCCAGGACAGCGGCCCCGCCTCCATGAAGATGTAGGAGATTCCCCATGAGCCTTGATCAACCCACCTTCGATCCCCCCAGCTTGACCCCCGGCCCGGCTCCCAGCCGCGCCCCGCGCCTGCGCACCCTCGGCCTGGTGGCCCTGGGCCTGGTCGCCGGCGTCGGCGGCACGCTGCTCCTGCGTCCGGCCCCCAAGCACGACCACGAAGCCGCCAGCGCCCCCACCCCCAAGAAGCAGATGTTCCAGTGCCCCATGCACCCGCAGATCATCCAGGACCACGCGGGCACCTGCCCCATCTGCGGCATGGACCTCGTGCCCATGGATGGCCAGGGGACGACCGTCGCCGGCCTCGAGGACCATGCGGCCGTCACCATCGACCACGAACGCCAGCAGCTCATCGGCCTGCGCACCGAGAAGGTGGCCGAGGGGACGGTGAGCGGGGAACTCCGCGCCCTGGGCCGGGTGGCCGTCGACGAGACGCGCGTCCGCAAGGTCAATGTGAAGGTGGAGGGCTTCGTGGAGAAGCTCTTCGTGGACTTCGTCGGCAAGCCCGTCGCGAAGGGCCAGCCCCTCTTCAGCTTCTACAGCCCCGAGTTCGTCAGCGCCCAGCGGGAGTTCCTCCTGGCCCTCAAGACGCAGAAGGCCCTGTCGGGCGGGTCGCTGCAGGCCAGCGGCGGCGACCTGCTGGACTCCGCCCGGCGCCGCCTCACGCTCTGGGATGTGCCGCCCTCGGCCATCGACCATCTGGAGAAGACCGGCGAGGTCCTGAAGTCGCTCACGCTGCGCAGCCCCATCTCGGGCGTGGTGACGGTGAAGAGCGTGGTGGAGGGCGCCCGGCTCACCCCGGCGGACATCCCCTTCGAGATCACGGACCTCAGCCGGGTCTGGGTGCTGGTGGACATCTACGAGGCCGAACTGGGTCGCGTCAAGGTGGGCATGCCCGCCGAACTGACGGTCCAGGCCTCGCCCGGGAAGGTCATCAAGGGGCGCATCGCCTTCGTGGATCCGGTCATGGATCCCAAGACCCGCACCGCCAAGGCCCGCGTGGAATTCCCGAATCCCGCCGGCGAGCTGAAGCCCGAGATGTTCGGAGAAGTCGTGCTGAAGGGGCAGGGGCGCAAGGGCCTGATCGTCCCCCTGGATGCGGTGCTGGACGCCGGCACCATGAAGGTGGCCTTCGTGGCGCTGGGGAACGGCAAGTTCGAGCCCCGGGAAGTCACGACGGGCACCACCGTCGGCGAGAAGGTGGAGATCCGCTCGGGCCTGGAAGCCGGCGAGGAAGTCGTCGTCCGCGCCAACTTCCTGGTGGATTCCGAATCCCGCCTGAAGGCCGCCCTGGCCCACCTGAGCCAGAAGGGCGCCAGCACCGAGGGCGCCAAGGCCGCTCCTTCCCAGCCGGCGCCGTCCGGCCACCAGCATTGAGGGGGGCGAGATGAGCGCACCTGTCGGCTACGACCCCGAACACCCGACCTTCCTCCAGCGGATCATCCGCTTTTCGGCGGAGAACCGCTGGCTGGTGATGGCCGCCTCCGTGGTGCTGATTGCCATGTCCTTCTGGACCATGCGCCACATCCCCCTGGATGCGCTGCCGGATCTCAGCGATACCCAGGTGATCGTCTACAGCAAGTGGGACCGGAGCCCCGACATCGTCGAGGACCAGGTGACCTACCCCATCGTCACCGCGCTGCTCGGAGCCCCGAAGGTGAAGGCGGTGCGGGCCCTTTCCGACTTCGGTTTCTCCTATGTCTATGTGATCTACGAGGACGGCACGGACATCTACTGGGCCCGATCCCGGACCTTGGAGTACCTCAGCAAGATCACCTCCAGCCTGCCCCCGGGCGTCACGCCGGTCATCGGTCCCGATGCGACCTCCGTGGGCTGGGTCTATCAGTACGCCCTGGTGGACCGCAGCGGGAAGCACAGCACGGATGAACTGCGATCGCTGCAGGACTGGTTCCTCCGGTATGCCATCCAGAGCACGCCCGGCGTCGCCGAAGTCGCCACCGTGGGCGGCCAGGCCCGGCAGTTCCAGGTCCAGGTCGATCCCAACAAGATGGCGGCCTACAAGATCCCCATCGAAGCCGTCATCGGCGCCGTGAAGGGGGCCAACTCGGAGGTCGGCGGGCGCCTCGTGGAATACAGCGGGCGCGAGTACATGGTCCGGGGCCGGGGCTATGTAAAGACGACCAAGGACCTTGAACAAGCGGTCCTCAAGGCGGAGAACGGCACGCCGGTGCGTCTGGGCGATGTGGCCACGGTGACCCTGGGACCCGAGATGCGCCGGGGCCTGGCGGACCTGGACGGCCAGGGGGATGTGGTCGGCGGCATCGTGGTGATGCGGCAGGGTGAGAACGCCTTGAATGTGATCGACCGCGTCAAGGCGAAGATCAACAACCTGAAGCAGGGCCTTCCAGAAGGCGTGGAAGTGGTCACGGTCTACGACCGCTCCGAGCTGATCGACAACGCCATCAAGACGGTGAAGCACAAGCTCATCGAGGAGATGATCGTCGTCTCGATCATCATCCTGATCTTCCTGTGGCACATTCCCTCGGCCATCGTGCCCATCATCACGATCCCCGTGAGCGTCGCGCTGGCCTTCATCCCGATGTACGGCATCGGCCAGAACGCCAACCTCATGAGCCTTGCCGGCATCGCCATCTCCATCGGCGTGCTGGTGGACGGGGCCATCGTGGAGGTGGAGAACGCCTACAAGAAGATCGAGAAATGGATCGAGGCGGGCAAACCGGGAAGCTTCTACCAGGTGCGGCTCGAGGCCCTGATGGAGGTCGGCCCCAGCGTCTTCTTCTCCCTCCTGGTGGTGGCGGTGAGCTTCCTGCCCATCTTCACCCTGCTGGACCAGGAAGGACGGCTCTTCAAACCCCTGGCCTTCTCCAAGAACTTCGCCATGGGCATCGCCGCGCTCCTGGCGCTGACCCTGGACCCGGCCATGCGCATGCTCTTCGCGCGGGTGGAGCCCTTCCAGTTCAAGCCCAAGTGGCTGGCCTGGACCTTCACCCAGTTTGTCGTCGGGAAGTACTACGCGGAGGAGAAGCACCCCATCAGCGTCTTCCTCCACCGGATCTACGAAGGCCCCTGCCGCTTCGTGGTGAAGCACGCCAAGGCGACCATCGCCGTGGCCGTGCTGCTGGTGCTGGCCACCATCCCGGCCTTCGTCTCCCTGGGCAGCGAGTTCATGCCGCCCCTGAACGAGGGCACGCTGCTCTACATGCCCTCCACGCTGCCGGGCCTCAGCCAGACCGAGGCCCAGCGCATCCTGCAGGTGCAGGACCGCCTCATTCGCACCGTGCCCGAGGTCGGGAGCGTCTTCGGCAAGGCGGGCCGTGCTGACACCGCCACGGATCCCGCTCCCTTCTCCATGATGGAGACGGTGATCGTCCTCAAGCCCGAGGACCAGTGGCGCGAGAAGCCCCGGTGGTTCAGCTCCTGGGCGCCGGACTTCCTGAAAGCCGCCCTCAGGCCCATCTGGCGGGATCGGATCACCGAGGAGGAGATCGTCGCCGAACTGGACCGCGTGGTGCGGCTCCCGGCCATTCCCAACGCCTGGACCATGCCCATCAAGGCGCGGCAGGACATGCTCAGCACCGGCATTCGCACCCCCATCGGCCTCAAGATCAACGGCGCCGACCTGGACACCATCCAGAAGGTCGCCGTGGAAGCGGAGCGCATCCTGTCGGGTGTCCCGGGCACCCGCAGCGCCTTCGCCGAACGCACGGCCCAGGGCTATTTCCTGGACTTCGTGCTGAAGCGGGAGCAGCTGGCCCGCTACGGGCTCAGCGTGGAGCAGGCCAACATGCTGGTGATGACCGCCATCGGCGGCGACAACCAGAGCACGGTCTACGATGGCCGGGCCCGCTACCCCGTGAATGTGCGCTACGCCCGGGACTACCGGGAGAACCCCGGTGCCCTGAACCGGGTGCTCATCCCCACGCCGGGCGGGGCCCTGATTCCCATGGAGGAGATCGCCGACCTGAAATGGGCCAACGGTCCCGCCATGATCCGCGACGAGAACGGCCAGATGAACGGCTATGTGCTCGTCGACTTCGATACCTCGAAGATCGATGTGGGCTCCTATGTCCAGCACGCCAAGGCGGCCGTGGAGAAGGAGCTCAAGCTGCCCCCGGGCTACAGCCTCACCTGGTCGGGCCAGTACGAAAACATGATCCGCGTGAAGGAACGGCTGAAGATCATCCTGCCCATCACCCTGGTGCTGATCTTCGGCCTGCTCTACGCCAACACCAAGAGCGCCTTCAAGGCCTCCGTCGTCATGCTGGCGGTGCCCTTCAGCGCCATCGGCGCCTTCTGGCTGCTCTGGGCCCTGGGCTACAACATGAGCATCGCCGTGTGGGTGGGCCTCATCGCCCTGATGGGCCTGGACGCCGAAACGGGCGTCTTCATGCTGCTGTTCCTGGACCTCAGCCATGACGAGGCCAAACGGGAAGGGCGGCTGAAGACCGATGGCGACCTGATCGAAGCCATCATCCACGGCGCCGTGAAGCGCGTCCGGCCCAAGGCCATGACGGTCTTCGCGGCCTTCATGGGTCTGCTCCCCATCATGTGGAGCACGGGCACGGGCGCCGATGTCATGAAACGCATCGCCGCGCCCATGGTGGGGGGCCTCGCCACCAGCTTCCTGCTGGAGCTGCTGGTCTATCCCGCCATCTACTACCTCTGGAAGCGCAAGGAGGTGGTGGAAGGCCCGGCCACGCCCCTCCCCGTGCCGGCCCCATCGCTCCCCGTGCCGGAACCGGCCTGACCTCCACCGCGGTGGCCCCATGCACGGCCTGGGTTCCATCCATCCTCATCCTTAGGCCGTGATCCTCAAGGAGACATCATGCTCACCCTGCTTCTGGCCCTGACCGCCACCTCCAACCCACCGGCCGCCCCCAGCCTCCGGGCTACCCCCGCCGCCGTTTGCCCGGCCCCTGGGCGCGGCTCGGATGCCGGGCGCCGGGAGACCACTGAACAGGCGCCTCAGTCCTGCTGCGACGGATGCGTGGCCACGACGGCGGGCGATTCGGCCCAAGCCCCGGGAAAGGGGACGGCTCCGAAACCCGCCGCCAGGGTCGCGCCGACCTTCACGACCTACCTGGACTGATCCCCGCGCCGCCCCTCTCCGCCCGCCTCCGCGCCTTCGCCGGACGGCGGGTGCAGATGGGAGCGGGCCCGCAGCCCTGCTCGCCCTTCACCCTTCACCCCTCTTGACCTGAGCCGATCTGATCTCGGCCAACCCGGACCTCCAAGGAGTCCCCATGCTCACCCCCCTGCTGACCCTCGCTCTGCTGGCGGCGCCCGGCGACAAGCCGGCCCCCGCCACCAACGCCACCTGCCCCGTGCTGGGCGGCAAAGTGGCGGAGAAGTCCAAGACCGTGGCCGTCCGCGGTCGCGAGTACCGCCTCTGCTGCGCCGGCTGCGACACCAAGCTGCTCAAGGACCCGGACAAGTACCTGGAGAAGGACGGCACGCCGAAGAACGCGAAGAAGAAGTAGGGACCCTCCGGGCTCCCCCCTGAACGGCGGCTCCTCCGGGAGCCGCCGCTGCGTCCGGGGAAGGGGTATGCTGGGGCATCGATCCGGGGTGGCCCATGAAAGCAGCCGTGCTCGTCCTATTCGCCGCAGGGTGGGGGCTTGGTCCTACGCTGGCTCCGCCCCGCCTGCCCGCCGTGGCCCAGCCGCTCCGCGTGGAGGCCGCCACCACGAAGCCGCTGCCCTGGTGGAATTCCGCGGAGCGGGAGCGGATCCGGTCGCTCGGCGCGCCGGTCTTCTTCGACCTGGCATCTTCCCCGGGGCGTCCCGACCTGGGGAACCCCCAGGCGCCCCAGTTCCCGAAACCGCTCTGGTGACCCGGAGCGCGTCCAACCTTCTTCCTGGAGTCTCCATGCTGCACACCGCCCTGCTCACCCTGGCCGTCCTGGCCGCTCCCGCTGCCGAGAAGGTCAAGCCGGCCACCAACACCAAGGATCCTGTCTGCAAGATGACGGTGGACGCCAAGTCCGCCACCTTCACCGTGCGGGGCCAGGCCTACCGCGTATGCAGCAAGTCCTGCGGGGCCTCGCTCCAGAAGGATCCCGACAAGTACCTGGAGAAGGATGGCTCCGTGAAGGCGGAGAAGAAGAAGTAGGTCTTCATCCTTCAGCTCCGATCCGCGGCTCCTTCGGGAGCCGTTTTCATGGGCGGGAGGGGGGCGTGGGAAGAAATGGGGAATGAACGCAATTTCATATTTCGAAAGCCGAAAAATTAACATCTCTTAACCGCGCGGAGTAGGATCGGGGCCCTAGGCTGGACCCGATCCCCCCCTGTTCATGCCCACGGCGGTTGTTTCGAGATCCGTCGGTTCCTGTTTCCCCATCCCACTTGCTCCGGAGGTGTCTTGTGCGCGTGGCGGCTTCCCTTTTCGCTCCTGCCCTTCTCTCCGCCCTCCTTCCCATGGTCCTGCTGGCGGCTCCGCCGGATCAGGTCCGCAGTGAGGCCCTCTTCCGGGAGGCGCGGGGCCACCTGGCCGCACGAGCGTTCCAGATGGGCCTCGGCCCCCAGGCCGGGTTCACCTTCAAGAACCATGTGGCCGATGCCCTCGGCGAAGACCATGTGCGGCTCCACCAGACCCACCGGGGCGTTCCGGTGTTCGAGGGGGAGGCCATCCTCCACTTCCGGAACGGCCGGGTGCGCGCGGTCACCGACGACCTGGTGCGCGGGCTGGGCCTCAGCGTGGAGCCGGCCCTGGGGCGGTCCGAGGCCCTGGCCTCGGCCCACGCCGCCCTGGCCCCGCGGGGCAGCTACGCGCACGAACCCACGGTGGAACTCGTGATCGCCGGTATCGACACCGGGGGACAGGGCCGGGCCGCCACCCGCCAGACCCTGGCCTACCATGTCCATACGGAACTCGAGAACGGCGCCCAGGAGACGAAACATACGGACTTCCTGGTGGACGCCCACACGGGCGCGGTCCTCGAGTCCTGGGACACGCTGCGGACGGCGGGCACCACCGGCACCGGCCAGTCCCAGTGGTACGGCCAGGTCTCCCTCAGCACCAACAGCACGGGCTCCGGCTACGAGCTGCGGGACACGACCCGGGGCAGCGGCGGCACTTTCGGGAACAATGTGACCACCAACCTGCTGAACAAGACCACGGGGACCGGCGCGATCTTCACCGACGGCGACGATGTCTGGGGAGATGGGCTCCAGTACGACGGCGTGGCCGGCACCGGCGCCAACGCCCAGACCGCCGGCGTGGACGGGCACCGCGGGATGCAGGCCACCTGGGACTTCTACCTGAATGCCTTCGGCCGGAACGGCATCGATGATGCGGGCAAGGCCACCTACAGCCGGATGCACTACAGCAGCCAGTACGACAACGCGTTCTGGTCCGACAGCTGCTTCTGCATGACCTACGGGGACGGCCAGGTGGGCGGCTCCGTGGGCGAGGCGGACCTGGACACCGCGGGCCACGAGATGAGCCACGGCGTCTGCGCCGCCACGGCCAACCTGGTCTACCGCAAGGAATCGGGCGGCCTCAACGAGGCCAACTCCGACATCCTCGGCACCCTGGTGGAGTTCTACACCCTGAATGGGGGCACCGGCAGCGTCATCCCCAGCACCGCCGGTCCCGGCCCCGTCACGGCGAACTACCGGCTGTTCGAAAACAGCTGGGGCCACGCCTACCCGAACAACGCCCTGCGTTGGATGTACCAGCCCAGCCTCGACGGCCGCAGCCCGGACTTCTATGACTCCCGGCTCGGGCGCCTGGATGTGCACTACAGCTCGGGGGTGGCCAACCACTTCTTCTTCCTGCTGGCCCACGGCAGCCAGGTGGACCCCCTCAGCGATGGGGTCGCCTCGCCCATGGCCAACGGCGTCACCAGCATCACGGGCATTGGCAACGACCGCGCCGGCCGCATCTGGTACCGGGCCCTCACGGCCTACATGACCAAGCGCACGGACTACGCCGGGGCCCGCGTCGCGACGCTGAACGCCGCCGCGGATCTCTTCGGCGCCAGTTCCGCGGAATACGCGACCGTGAACCAGGCCTGGCTGGCCGTGAATGTGAAGTAGGGCGGAACCCTTGGGCTCAGAGGTGGCGGCTTCCGGCCGCCGCCTCAGGGGCAGGCGTCCAGGACATCCAACCAGGCTTTCAGGATGAAGGCCGTGGCTCCCCACAGCGGAGCCTGGGGCAGCTCAAGCCGCGGCACATCGATGGCCAGGCCATGGCGCTCCAGGCGCTCGATGGTCCAGGGGGCCTTCAGGAGCGGGACCAGGGGCAGCATGAGGACCTGCTCCAGCTCCCGGTCGAGGCGCTGGAACCGGGGCTCCGGCTGCTCCCACCGGAAGAACACGGGCGTGAAGCGCACCCGGGCCTTGGCCACGCCATCGGGGAAGCAGCCCAGCTCCCACAGCCCCTCGGTCAGGCCGATCTCTTCCGCCACCTCGCGGCGGGCCGTGGCGGGCAGGTCGCGGTCCCGGGGTTCCACCATGCCGCCGGGGAAGGCGATCTCGCCGGGGTGGTGGGGGGCCCCGAAGCCGCGCTGGGCCAGCACGATCTTGCGGGCGCCGGCCGCATCGCCCCAGAGGATCACGCCCACCGCCGCCCGGCGGGGGTCCTCGGGAAAGCGGGCGCTGAGCTTGTGGGGATTCGGGCCGAGCTGAGGCCGGCGGAGGCTCTCCGCAATCCGGGGCCAGGGGATCGGGGGGGCGTCATCGGGGGGGCGCCAGGAGGTCATGCTCCGGCCCTCCCAGAAAAGACCGCCACGAAGGTCACGAAGGACTCCAAAGGGCACGAAGAGCCGCCCCGGCTCAGAGATGGAGCGTGCTGTCCACTGATGCTCTCTTCGTGACCTTCCATCTTATTCCGTGTCCTTCGTGGAGCTCCTTGATGCCTGGGATGGGAGCGGCCTACTTCACCTTCCCGAACACCGACCCCTTCACTCGCTCCACGGTGTAGACGCCGCGGATCCTGCGAAGGCCGGCCATGAGTTCCACGAGGTGGGAGCGGTCGCGCACGCGCAAGGCGATGTGGAAGAGGCCCGCGCCCTCTTCGGTGGCCGAGCCGTGGAAGCGCTGGACATTGATGCCCACCCGCTGGATGCCTTCGGAGACGGCGGCCACCATGCCCGGGCGATCCTCGGTGGTGAGGGCGATCTCGGTGTCGTAGAGCTCCGTGCCGTGCTTGCCCCAGGCCACATTCACGCGCCGCTCGGGATGCATGGTCCCCATGGTGAGCTGGGGGCAGTCGGCGCGGTGGATGGCGGTGCCGCGGGTGCGGGTGATGTAGCCCACCACCTCGTCGCCCCAGATGGGCTTGCAGCAGGCGGCCAGGGCGTAGAGGATGCCCGCGGTGTCGCCCACCACGACCGAATCCAGGAGATTCGAGGTGTTCTCCTTGGGCTTGGCGCGCTCGGGCTCGGGCACCAGAGGCTCGATGAGCTTGTGGACGGTGAGGCGGCCGAAGCCCAGGGACGCGTAGGCGGCGTCCCAGTTGGCCAGCTTCAGCTCCACGAGGCGGGCATCGAGCTTGGCCTGGGATTCGGCATCATCCAGGCGCACGCCCATGGCGCGGGCCTCGCGCTCCAGCCGCTCGCGGCCCAGGGTGATGGCGTGGGCGCGCTCCTCCTCGCGGATGAAGGCCTGGATGCGGCTCTTGGCACCCGCGGATTTCACGAAGCCCAGCCAGTCGCGGCTGGGCTTGTGATCGGGCCGGGTGAGGATCTCCACGCGGTCGCCGTTCTGGAGCGTGTGCTTGAGCGGCACCATCCGCCCGTTCACCTTGGCGCCCACGCAGCGGTGGCCCACCTGGGTGTGGATGGCGTAGGCGAAATCCACGGGGGTGCTGCCTTCCACGAGGCTGCGCAGGTCGCCCTTGGGCGTGAACACCTGGATGCGGTTGAAGGTCAGCTCGCCGCGCAGGTTGGCCACCAGGTCCCGGCTGTCCTGGGCATCCTGGTGAAGCTCGACCATGCGGCGGAGGAAGGCCACCTGATTGATCTCGGAGCGGTTGGCGATGCGGCCGTCCTTGTAGGTCCAGTGGCTGGCGATGCCGGCCTCGGCGTGCAGGTGCATTTCCTCCGTGCGGATCTGCACCTCGAAGATGTCCCCGGAGCCCATCAGCACCGTGGTGTGGATGCTCTGGTAGCCGTTCTCCTTGGGGAGGCTGATGTAGTCCTTGAACTTGCCCGGCACCGGCCGGTAGAGGCCGTGTACGAGGCCCAGGGCCGTGTAGCAGCTGGCGCGGTCGGGGCAGATGATGCGGTAGGCCAGCCAGTCGTGGATGTCGTCGAAGCCCTTGGCCTGGGCGCCCATCTTCTTCCAGATGCCATAGAGGTGCTTGATGCGGCCGGTGACCAGGGCGTTGATGCCCTGCTGGCGGAGGATGGCCTCCAGGGAACCCTGGATCTCCTGGATGGTGGCCGACAGCTTGGCGCGCCGGGACTCCACGGCGGAGCGAAGCTCGGCGTACTGCTCCGGCTCCAGCTGCCGGAAGGCCAGGTCCTCCAGCTCCAGGCGAACGAGGCCCATGCCGAGGCGGTTGGCGAGGGGGGCGTAGAGCTCCAGGGTCTCCCGCGAGATCCGGCGGCGCTTCTCCTCCTCCATCACGCCCAGGGTCTTCATGTTGTGGAGGCGGTCCGCCAGCTTCACCAGCAGCACGCGCACATCCTTGCCCATGGCCACCAGGAGCTTGCGGACATTCTCGGCGTTGAGCAGGTGCTTGTCTGTGAAGGCCAGCTTGCTCATCTTCGTGAGGCCGTCCACGATCTCGCCGATCTCATCCCCGAACTGGGCCTTGACCTGGGGCAGCGTCATCAGGGTGTCTTCCACCACATCGTGCAGCAGGCCGCAGGCCACGCTGGCCGCATCCAGCCGCCAGTCCGCCAGGCTCTGGGCCACGGCCAGGGGGTGGAAGAAGTAGGGTTCGCCGCTCTTGCGGAGCTGGGTGGCGTGCATGTCCCGGCCGATGGTGAAGGCCCGGCGGAGCAGCGCCACATCACCCTTGGGGTGGTGCTGCAGGAAGGCCGCCTTCACCCGGTCGAAGGCCCCGTCCAGGGTCAGACAGGCATCGCCTTCGCAGGCCGACCCTTCCCCCTCGCGGAGGATAGGTTCCGGGGCTTTCCCAGACACGACCATGGTTGAGTGTCGCGCAGCCGCTCTTCTGAATCCAGGCGGTTTATCCGACACTCAAGGAATGCCGCGCCCCTCCACCTCCGACGATACCCCCGCCTACAAGGGCTGGACGCGCCCTGGCCCCGTGCCGCCGGGCGGCGTGGAGGTGGAGCCCGGCGAGACGCTGGACGGTCTCAGCGGGCGCTGGCGCATCTTCCAGTTGCAGAAGGGCAACCGCTTCAGCGTGGATGACCTGGTGACCGCCTGGTACGGCACCACCTGGTGCCCCAGCCCGGGCCGCATCGCGGACCTGGGCTCGGGCATCGGCAGCGTGGCCCTCGTGGCCGCCTGGCGCTGCCCGGGCGCCGTGGTCCACACGGTGGAGGCCCAGGAGCAGAGCCTGCGCCTGGCTCTCAAGAGCATCCGCTACAACGGGCAGGAGGGCCGGATCTTCCCCCGGCTGGGGGACCTCCGCGACCCCACCCTGTTCGCGGACGAGGCTCCCTTCGACCTGATCCTGGGCACGCCGCCCTACTGGCCCGAGGGCCACCGGCTGCCCGCCGCCCACCCTCAATCCGTGCCTGCGCGCCTGGAGGTGCGCGGCAGCATCGCTGATTACGCCCAGGCCGCGGCCCGCCTCCTCGCGCCGGGCGGGCTGTTCGCCTGTGTCTTCCCGAACGATCAGCGGGACCGGGCCCTGGCGGCCCTCCGCGAGGCGGGGTTGCTGTGCCTCCACCGCCGGGAGATCGTCTTCAAGGAAGGGGAGCCCTACGGCCTGGATGTCTTCGCCGCTGCGCGCCGCCAGGATCTGCCCGAGGACTTCGAGGTCCGGGCCCAGTGCCCCGAAGTCGAAGCACCCGTCCTCATCCGCCGCGCCGACGGCAGCGTGGATCCGGCCATCGCGAGGGTGAGGCTGGCCGTGGGCTTCCCCCCGGGGCTCTGACGGGTCGAGGCTCAGGATTGAGGCTCAGGATTGGGGCTCAGGGGCGTGGTTCAGGAAGGCGGGGACGCGGCACTGGACGGGCCCAGGGCGCCCGGGGCCAGCAGCCGCTCCGCCGCGGCCCTGAACTCCTCGAAGGCCGCGAGGGCGCTGCCCTTGATGTCGGGGTTGAGGCGGTTGCAGCGCGCCCGGGCCCGTTCCACCAGCCGCGCCCGGCGGGATTTCCAGGCCGCGAGGCTTCGGGCATTGCCCGCCAGGGCCTGCCGCAGGCGATCCTCCAGGTCCTGGCGGGAGCGGCCCAACCGCTCCTTGAACCGCTCCAGTTCCAGCAGGTTCCGGGTGATGAGGATGAAGTGGTGCCCCTTCACGGCCATGGTCACGATCTCGGCCGCCATGAGGGGTCGCAGGGAGAAGGCCCGCAGCAGGTAGGCCCAGTAGGCGACGGCGTACCGGGAGAAGGTCTGCCGGATGAGGGAATGGACGAAGGCCCGCAGCTCCGGCAGCCGGACCCTGCGGCAGGAGGCCCGCCGGCGCTTCATCCGGCGAAGCAGGCCCAGGCAGCGGGCGAAGTAGCGGCTGGGGCGGTACACATCCTCAAGCACCCGCTTGTAGCCCGCGCGCAGCGCGTGCACATCCATGTGGGGCACGAAATTCAGCTCGAGGTCGTGGGTGTTGTTCCCCCCGACCGATTGGGTGAGGATGCGTCCTTCCGAGGTCAGGCGGGCATGCAGCCGGGTCTGGGGCAGCGCCGTCAGGAGGCCCACCATGGCCGTGGGGATGGCCGCTTCGCCGATGAAGCGGATCTGGCGATCGAAGATGTCCTCCCGGTCCCCGTCGAAGCCCACGATGAAGCCGCCCGACACCTCCAGTCCCCGGGCCTGGATGGCCCGGACGCTGGCCAGGAGGTCGGATCGGCTGTTCTGCCGCTTCCCGATGGCATCGAGGGTGGCCTGGTCGGGCGTCTCGATGCCGACGAACACCATGTTGAAGCCCGCCTGCACCATCTCGTCCATCAGGGGCTCGTCCGCCGCGAGATCGAGGCTGGCTTCCGTGTAGAGGGAAAAGGGGTACCGCCGCTGCGCCTGCCAGCGGGCCAGCTCGGGCAGGAGGCGGCGGACTTCGCTGCGATTGCCGATGAAGTTGTCGTCCACCACGAACAGGGATCCCCGCCAGCCGCCCTCGAACAGCAGGTCCAGCTCCGTCAGGAACTGGGCGGGGGACTTGGTTCGGGGCCGGTGGCCGAAGAGCTCGACGATGTCGCAGAATTCGCAGTGGTGGGGGCATCCGCGGGAATACTGCAGGGCCGCCCCGGCGTAGCGTTTCCGGTTCAGGAGGTCGAACCGGGGGGCGGGCGTACGGGCGAGGTCGGGATGCGCCCGGTCGCCGTAGCAGCCCTTCGCGCAGCCGCGCGCGAAGTTCTCCAGGAAGGGCGGGAGGTTGACCTCCGCCTCGCCGAGGATGAAATGGTCCACGCCGGCGATCTGATCTCGGCAGCTGGTCGGGTAGGGGCCCCCGGCCACCACCGGCCGGCCCACCTCCCGGCAGAGGGCGATCACCCGCTCGAGGGAGGGGCGCTGGACGAGCATGGAGGAGGTGAGGACTAGGTCCGAGGCCTCGACAGCCTGGCGCGTGATCGGCTCCACATTCAGGTCGAGCAGCCTCAGCTCCCAGTCCGGGGGGAGCATGGCGGCCACCGTGAGCAGGCCCAGGGGCGGCAGGGCGGCCTTGCGGCCCAGGAAGGGGAGGGCGTAGCGCATGCTCCAGTAGGTCGGCGGCATTTCCGGGTAGACCAACAGCGCTCTGATGCCCAAGGGACCCCCTTTTTGGGGACGACAGTCCCAAGGGTAGGTCCGCCCCCGGTTCACGGCCACGGCCCATTTCTAGGATTTGCGGCCTTCCCTCCCGATAATGGGGTTTGAGGTCGAAACCATGGATCGAGGAAGTTTTCTGGGCGTGCTGCTGGGGTTCGCGCTGCTGGCTGTGGCCATCGGGCTGGGTCCCAATCCGCGGATCTTCTTCCACCCGGCCAGCGCCATCGTGGTGGTGGGCGGGGTGATCGCCGCGACGCTGATCCGCTTCACCCTCGAGCATGTGAGCTACGCGTTTTCCATCGCCTCGCGGGCCTTCTTCACCCGGACTCCGGGGACGGAGGATCTGGTGGGCCAGATCGTGGGCCTCTCGCAGCGGGCGCGGCGCGAAGGCCTGCTGAACATGGAAAAGAACATGGATGTGGAAGGCTTCCTGGCCAAGGGCCTCCGCATGGTGGTGGACCGGGCCGAACGGAGCCACATCCAGGCCGTGCTGGCCCAGGAACTGCGGGCCACCCAGGAGCGGCACCACCAGGGGCAGGAGATCTTCCGCTTCATCGCCCTCAGTGCCCCCTCCTTCGGCATGGTGGGCACGCTCATCGGCATGGTGCAGCTCTTCGCCGGCATCAAGGACCCCTCGAACATCGGTGGGGCCATGGCGCTGTCGCTGCTGTCCACGCTCTACGGCGCCATCATCGCCTACCTGCTGGCCATTCCCATCGCCGGGAAGCTGGAACTGCGCAGCAAGGAAGAGCTGCAGCTCAAGCAGATCATGATGGAGGGCGTGCTGGGGATCGAGGCGGAGATGCACCCCACGGTCCTCGAAGCCCAGCTGAATGCCTTCCTGGCGCCGAAGGAACGGAACGCCGATCGGCGGTCGCGTGGGTAACCAGGCTCCGGTCCGCTTCGCGCGCCGCAAAGCGGACTTGGAATCGCTCTGGCTGGTGACTTTCGCGGATCTGATGATCCAGCTGATGGCCTTCTTCGCGCTGCTCTATTCGTTTTCGGTCCACGACCAGGTCAAGCTCCAGCAGGCCGTCACCTCCATCCAGAAGGCGCTGGGCGTCCAGAACCCCGCCGGGGCCCCCTCGGCCGGGGATGGGATCCTCCCCGGGTCCACGGGACTGGATCCTTCCAAGGCCGCGGATCTGGAGAAGCTCCTCAGCGCCGTCCAGGCCACTGAGGGGCCGGATGTGGGTAGCCGCCTGCGCTTCGTGACCTTCCGGGGGGCCCTGATCTTCGACGAGGGGAGCGCCACGCTGACGGCGGGCAGTGATGTGCTGCTGGTGCGACTGTCCGAGCTGGCCACGCGCTACCAGGGCTTCACGCTGGTCTGCGAGGGGCATGCGGCGCCGCGCGAACGCGGCCGTGGCGGGGCCGATGCCCTGGAGCTCAGCTCGCAGCGGGCCCTCGTGGCCCAGCGCTACCTGGCCGGACTGGGGCTCCCCCCCGCCCGGCTGACCTCCGAGGCCCGGGGCGACAGCCAGCCCGAGGGCGATGGGGGGACGCCCGAGGGCCGCGCCCTCCAGCGTCGCGTGGTCTTCCGGTTCCAGCGGGTGGCCGAGCGCTGACTGGGCGCTGACGGACAGGGCCCGGATTCCCCTCTATCCTGGATCCAGGCCGGTTCCTCGGCCGCCCTGGAATCCGGAATGATGCGCCTGCGTACCGCGCTTTGCCTCTCCCTCGCCGCCTTGGCCACCTTGGCTCAGGGGGCTCCCCCCGACCTGCTGGTGCCTCCCGCCGAGGCCCTGCGCACCCCGGGCGGGGTGACCTATCGCGTGATCCAGGCGGGGCGGGGCGGCACTTCACCCGGCCCGAGGGACTTCGTCCGGGCGCACCTCACGGGCTGGGGCCCGGACGGGGCGACCTTCATCCACACGAGGAGCCTGGACGAGGCGCCCTACCTGAGCCTGGAGCGCCTGATGCCGGGGCTGCGGGAGAGCCTGCAGGCCATGGTCCCGGGCGAACAGCGGCGCATCTGGGTGCCCGAGGCCCTGGCCTTCGCAGGAGCCAAGGGGCGGCCCGCCGGGACCGTGGTGATGGACCTGGAACTGCTGGACAGCGTTCCCGATCCGAGCCAGGCACCCCCGGATGTGGCGGCGCCACCCCCGGACGCGACGACCCTGCGGTCCGGCCTGGCCTTCCGGGTCCTCAAACCGGGTTCAGGGACGGCCCATCCGGCCCGTCCCAGCTGGATCTCGGTCCACTACTCGGGGTGGACCACCGACGGGAAGCTGTTCGACAGCTCGCTGAAGAAGGGCACCTCGGTGCCGCTCCAGGTGAAGGGCACCATCGAAGGCTGGATCGAGGGGCTCCCGCTCATGGTGGTGGGGGAGCGGCGGCGCTTCTGGATTCCCGAGAAGCTGGCCTACCGCGGCGCCTCCGGCATGCCGCAGGGGATGCTGGTCTTCGATGTGGAGCTGATGGGGATCGCGCCTAATTGAACCGGGCTTCGGACTGGGCGAGCGCGTAGGCGAAGGCGGCCAGGACCGCGGCGTTGTGGGCCAGGTCATCCTTCTCCACCTTGTCGAAGGTATCGGCGTGGGTGTGGTGGATGTCGAAGTAGTGGGTGGCCGCGTGGCTCACGCCGATGCCGGGCACGCCCTCGGCGACCATGGGGCTCACATCCGCGCCGGAGCCGCCGAGGCGGAGGTCCACGGCGCCGAAGGAGCCGAGCGCTTCTCCCAGGCCCTTCAAAGTGGCCAGTGCGGCGGCCTTGGCCTCGGGCGCAGCCTTGCGGAGGTCGAGGCTGAACGCCTTGATGCGCTCGCTGCCCGAATCGGATTCAAAGGCGGCGACGATGCGGGGGAACTCGGCCAGGTGGGCGTCGCGGTAGGCCTTGCCGCCGCGCAGTCCGTTCTCTTCATTGGTCCAGAGCACCACGCGGAGGGTCCGGCGGGGCTTCAGGCCGAGGCGCTGGATGAGCCGCGCGGCCTCCAGGGCGATGACCGTGCCGGCCCCGTCGTCCTGGGCGCCCTGGCCCACATCCCAGCTGTCCAGGTGGCCGCTGAGGATCACCACTTCATCGGGTTTCTCCGTGCCGCGGATCTCGCCCACCACATTGGCCGAGGGCGCATCCGGCAGGGTCTTCGCGCCCATCTCGAGGTGCACGCGGATGCGCTCGCCCCGCGCCTGCATGCGCCGCATCTGGGTGGAGGCCTCGAGGGTCACGGACGCCGTGGGGATCTTCGGGAAGGCGGGATCGTAGTCCATGACGCCGGTGTGGGGCGTGTCGAGGCTCACGGGGCCCACGGACCGCACCAGGGCGGCCACGGCGCCGTACTTCGCGGCCTTGGGCGCGCCGTCGTGACGGTAGACCACCGTGTGTCCGTAGCCCTTGTAGGGCACATCGAAGAGGACGATCTTCCCCTTCACGGCTTCGCCCAGACGATCCAGCTCGTCGAAGGAGCCCACCACGACCACCTCCGCGGTCAGTCCGCCTTCGGGCGTGCCCACGCTGCCCCCCAGGCCCAGGATGTGGAGCGGCTGGGGCAGGGGCGCCAGCATCTCAGCCCGCTCCTGTCCCCGCACCCAGTGGGGCACCATGACGGGTTCGGCGTGGACCTGGGTCAACCCGGCGGCCTTCATGCGGTCCTGGGCCCAGGCGATGGCCTGGTCGAGCTGGGGCGAGCCGGACAGCCGGTGGCCGATGCGGTCGCACAGCCAGGCCAGGTCCTCGTAGGCGCCGTGGGTGCGGAAGGCTTCGGTCCTAAGCCGCTCGGCGGTGGCGCGCAGCGCCTCAGGGGAGGTTTGCGCGCCGAGGGCTGTCGCGGTCACGAGGAGGAGGCATCGGGTCAGGTTCATGCCTCATCTTACTTGGTAGAGTCGATAAATCAGGGTTTTTTTGCCAGCTCTTCGATCTGAGCCCTCACGGCCTTCATCAAGGCGTTGGGAATGGGCACGCTGAGGTTGTACTGCTGGATCAGCCAGCGGTCCTGCTCCCGCGTCAGCACACCGGCGCCCCGGGCGGGCCCCAGGTTCGGGGTGTCGAGATCCTCGTCGAACCAGGCGCTGAGGCCGTCCTTCGACAGGGTGATCGCCCGCCGCGTGGCGCGGAAGCTCCAGGCCTTGCCGCGCAGGAAGATCGGGTGGGCCCAGGCCTGGAAGGCGGCCTTGGGCCAGCGCTCGGTGGCGTCCGTGCCCAGGAACACGGCGCCCTCGGCGAGATGGCTGAAATAGCGGGCCTCATCGGCCTGGGCCGCCGCCAGGTGCCAGTCGTCCAGCACGGTCGCCACGGCCTTTTCGGTGGGCGACTGCGCCGAAAGGACAAGGGGAGGGCAGAGCATCAGGACTGGGATCAGGGCAAGGCGCACGGGGAACTCCGGCGGAAGGCGGTGTCAGCGGGGACGGTCCAGCGCCACCCTGACCCGCATGCGGCCGCTGGCGTCGGTCTCGAGCACTTCCCAGGAGAGGGGCCCGCTGCGGCCCTTGGGGTTCTCGCCGGGACCCAGGTTGAAGGCCGCGTCGTCCAGTTCCCAGCGTCCGCAGGGGAAGCGGGGCTTGGGGGGCTCGGGGCTGCCGGGATGGGCATCCACCACGCGCACCGGGCCCTTGGGATCGTCGGGACTGAGGAGGTAGGGATCGATGCGGGCGACGATCAGGCCTTCGTGGCCGGGGCCGAAGCGGCCGCCCACGCGGCCCCGCTCGAAGCCCCAGGGGCGGCGCACCTCGAGGCTGAAGAAGCGGCCCTTCTTGCGGGGATCGGGCAGGGTGACCCACTGGGGATCGGCGCCGGGGGCGCGGCTGGCGGGGGCGATCCAGCCCTCCCAGGCTCGGCCCTTCACGGCGTGGCGGGCGATGGCGCTGCGGAACCGGCCCCGGTACCAGAGCTCCGAGCGCACCCAGGCCATGGGATGGGAGGGGCTGTAGCCTGTGTCCTCCACCCAGGGGCCTTCCCCGGGGTGTGAGCGGTCCCAGCCGCGGTACTGGCCCGCGTCCATGAGATCCCAGATGCCGGCGGTGAGGGGATCCTCGCAGCCCAGGTAGAGGTCGTCCACGCGATGCTCGCCCATGCCGTGGAAGGTTTCGTGGACGATGTTGCCCAGGGGCACTTCCTCGGTCATGAAGAGCAGGGGCCAGCGCCGGGAGCGCTCCCAGGGCAGTGGTAGCAGCAGGCTCACCGCCTTGAGGTGGGATTCGTCGGCCGTGAGGGACTGGGGGGCGCCGGGCGTGATGATCCAGAGGTGGTCGGGCTTGCCATCGGGCTTCAAGGCGCCGGTGCGGTTGTCGATGCGGTCGCAGTCGCCGAGTTCCTCCCCGCGGAGCCGCTCCAGCACCCATTCGGCCATGGCGGCCTTGTGGGCGTCCGTGCGGGGGGCGGGGAAGTCGGCGCTGCGCAGCTTGAGGAAGCGGCCCTCCACGAGGGAGAGGGCGCCCTTGCTGACTTCGTAGAGGTAGTTGGCGGCGCTGGCCACGCCGGGGCGACGGGAGAAGATCAGCTCGCGCAGGGCCCCGTCCGGCAGCTTCGAGGGCTCGTCCGTGAAATCCAGCCGCACGATGAACACCGATTCCGCTCGGTGTCCTGGTTCGGGCGTCAGCACCACCTCGCGGTTCCATTCGGAGGCCGGCACGAGGTCCCGGCGCCAGCCGTCCTTTTCCACCGCCAGCACGCGGTCGCCGGGATCCAGCTCCAGACGGAAGGAACCGTCCGCGTCCGTGAGGGCGAGGGGGGGATCCCCGGCGGGGGAGATGCGCGGCTGGCGGTCCGGATAGACCCGCACGCCCGCCAGGCCGCGGTGGCCGTCCGTGATGCGGCCCTTCAGGGCCGCGGCGCCGAGACTGGATCCGAGACTGGAGGCGAGAAGGCCGAGGGCGGCGGCCCTGAGCGTCCGGCTCATGCCTCGCCGACGAGCTTCTGGAGGTGGGCCAGCTTCGCCAGGAGGGCGACGCGGCGGCGGGTTTCCGGCGCCACCAGGGGCTTCTCCAGCGCGTCGGCCACGGGCTCCTGGAACCGGGACCAGGTCTCCAGCTCGCCGGGGCTGTACAGCAGCAGGATGGGCAGGTCCTTCAGCTCCTCGGACTGGTGCACGGCCAGGGCCAGCGTCTGCGCGCTGCCTTCGAGCAGGTCCGTGTCCAGCACCAGCACATCGGGCCGGTGGGCGAGGATCTGGGCGCGGGCCTGGCCTTCGCCCTGGGCCTCGAGGAAGGTGGCCTGGTCCTTGCCGAAGTGGTTCTGCACCTGCGACCGCACGAGCGAACTGGCGGAGACCACCAGCACCTTGGGCCGGGCCGGGGCCGGGACCACGCCGCGGCGGGTCAGGGCCCGGATCCGCAGGTGGGTCTGCACGCGCACCTGGAGCAGCATGGTGTTGGCGGGCTTGCGGAGGAAGTCGTCGGCTCCGGCGGCGTAGCTGCGGTCCTTGGCGTCGCGGCTCAGGGCCGTCAGGACCAGGACCGGGATGCCCGCCGTGGCGGGGTCGGCCTTGATGGCCTCGCAGGCCTTGAACCCGTCCATGGAGGGCATGACGGCGTCCATGATCACCAGGTCCGGCGAGCCCTCCCTCACGCGATCCAGTGCCTCCTGGCCGTTGGCGGCCGTCACGAGGCGGTGGCCCAGGGACTGCAGCTGCGCCTCGATCTGGCGCCTCTGAAGGGCATTGTCCTCCACCATCAGGATGGTCATGGGGGACGCGAACTGGGTCAAGCTGGCTCCTTACTCTCGTAACTCGAGGTTAAAGGGCCTATCGGTTCCAATCAACCGCTGGATGAAGATGGAACCTGGTAAAACTCCGCAGACACCAAGGGTTTCCAACGGTACAATGGCCAGTTCGAGGTTCCGCAGTGGCGCATCCCAGTCTCATCCGCAATTTTTCCATCGTCGCGCATATCGACCACGGCAAGTCCACCCTGGCAGACCGCCTGCTGGAGCTGACCAAGACCGTGGCCGGCCGCGACATGCAGGCCCAGATCCTCGACGACATGGATCTGGAGCGCGAGCGCGGCATCACCATCAAGGCCCACGCGGTGACGCTGAAGTACCTGGCCCAGGATGGCCAGACCTACACGCTCAACCTCATCGACACGCCGGGCCATGTGGACTTCACCTACGAGGTGAGCCGCAGCCTCGCCGCCTGCGAGGGCGCCATCCTGGTGGTGGACGCCACCCAGGGCGTGGAGGCCCAGACCCTGGCCAATACCTACCTGGCCCTGGAGAACGGCCTGGAAGTGTTCCCGGTGCTGAACAAGACCGACCTGCCCAGTGCGGATCCCGAGCGCGTGCTGCAGCAGATCGACACGGTCATCGGCCTGGTGGACACCGCCCACGCCGTGAATGTGAGCGCCAAGACCGGCGAGAACTGCGAACAGGTGCTCGAGCAGATCGTGAAGTGCATTCCCGCGCCCCAGGGCGATCCGGCCGCGCCGCTCCAGGCGCTGGTCTTCGACTGCTACTACGACGCCTACCGCGGCGTGGTGAACCTCATCCGCGTCGTGAACGGCACGCTGAAGGCGGGGGACCAGATCCGCTTCATGTCCACGGGCAGCGAGCACCGGGTGGATGAGATCGGCATCTTCGACCCCAAGATGGACAAGCAGGACTCGCTGTCCGTGGGCGAGGTGGGCTACCTGGTGGCCAACATCCGCCAGCTGGTGGATGTGAAGGTCGGCGACACGGTGACCCACGCGGTCACGCTCACGACCAAGCCCGCCACCGAGATGCTGAAGGGCTTCAAGGAGATCCAGCCCGTGGTCTTCGCGGGGATCTTCCCCACCTCCAGCGACGACTACGAGAACCTCCGCAACGCCATGGACAAGCTGCGCCTCAACGACAGCAGCTTCACCTACGAGCCCGAGACCTCCACCGCGCTGGGGTTCGGCTTCCGCTGCGGCTTCCTGGGCCTGCTCCACATGGAGATCGTGCAGGAGCGCCTGGAGCGCGAGTTCGACCTGGACCTCATCACCACGGCTCCCAGCGTGCGGTACCATGTGCACCTGACCGACGGCACCGAGACCTCGGTGGACAACCCCTCGAAGCTGCCTCCGCTCCAGAAGATCGCCAAGATCGAGGAGCCCATCATCGAGGCCACCATCCTCACCCGCACGGATTTCGTGGGCGGCCTGATCAAGCTCTGCGAGGAGCGCCGCGGCTTCCAGCAGAAGCTGGAGTACCTGAGCCAGGACCGCGTGATGCTCGTCTACGAACTGCCCCTGAACGAAGTGGTGATGGACTTCTACGACAAGCTCAAGTCCATCTCCAAGGGCTACGCCAGCTTCGACTACCACATGAAGCACTACACCGAGTCCGACCTCGTGAAGATGGACATCCTGGTGAACGCCGAGCCGGTGGATGCGCTGTCCATCCTGGTGCACCGCAGCAAGAGCCAGGCCCTGGGCCTCGCCCTCTGCCAGAAGATGAAGGAAGTCATCCACCAGCAGATGTTCGATGTGGCCATCCAGGCCGCCATCGGGAGCAAGATCATCGCCCGCACCAATGTGAAGGCCCGCCGCAAGGATGTGCTCGCCAAGTGCTACGGCGGCGATGTCAGCCGCAAGAAGAAGCTCCTCAACAAGCAGAAAGAGGGCAAGAAGCGGATGAAGTCCATCGGCAATGTGGACATCCCCCAGGAGGCCTTCCTGGCCATCCTCAAGGTCGACAACTAGGAACTCGAACGGCCCCGATGGACCGCCTTATGTGATGAGCCCGAAGCAGGAGCGTAGGGCGACTTTGCCGCAGGCGAAGCCCGAAGGGCGCGGCCCATGGAAGGGCCGCGTCAGGTCCATCGGCAATGTGGACATCCCGCAGGCCGAGCCTCAGCTGGGTGGCGAGTGGGCAGGGCTGAATGCCCTGCTCCGAGCCGGGCACCCAGCGAGGCGAAGCTTCCTGGCCATCCTCAAGGTCGACAACTAGGCAATCCGAACGGCTAGCCGACCCGGTCGTCGTCCTTGATCTCGCCGGACTCGATCAGGTTGGCGAGAAGCCGCTGGAGCTCGTCCTGGCCAATGATGCCCCGCCGCTGGAAGAGCCGGATGAGGCCCAGCACCAGGGCGCGGGTCTGGTAGGTCTCCAGGCGCGGGACGGTCTGGCTGTGGGTCCGGCTGTGGATGAGGTCGGCGCTCGCGGCCGGAGGGGCCGGGCGGGCCGGAGAGGCGCCCTCGAAGAGCCCGAAGGGGTCGATGTTGACCGGCTGGGTGGGGGTGCTCTCGATGCCGAAGAAGGGATCGGGCGGGAAGAGCAGGTCCTGGGCGGAGGGGGGTGGAGACGGCACCGCCTGAGGCTGGAGGCTGAAGGTGACGGGCAGGGCGTCATCCTGGGAGGGATCGCCCCCCACCTCGACGGTCAGCGGCGTCGGGGCCGACCCGTCCAGCCGGCGGTAGAGGTCCCCGATGGCCTTCTTCAGTGCGCTGTGGGAGGCCACGACCGGCTGGATGTGCAGTCCCGAGGCGAACCGGGCGCTGTCGATGGCATTCAGGTCCGAGGGATCCGACATGGCCAGCACCAGGGACTTGGGTTCCTTGATGGCGATGGGCAGCACCGTGAACTGGTCGGCCAACCGCTGGGGCACCAGCTTGAGCACCGCGGCGGGAACCTCCAGGTTCCTCACATCCATCTGGGGCACGCCGGTCTGATGGCTGAGGAAGTCCATCAGCACTTCTTCGCTGATGTAACCGAGCGCCACCAGGTTGCTGCCCAGCCGGCCTCGTGCAATCTTCTGATGGGTGATGGCGCTCTGAAGCTGGGCCGGCGTGATGAGGCCGGACTCCACGAGCAGTTCGCCCAGTCGCTTGATGGTTTGCTGCATGAGAGATCCTGGGGTCTTCCGATGATGCACAGAAGGTCCTCTCCAAGGTAACTTTATTCAAGGCTTTTTGTGCGGCCCGGGGGGAGCATGGATTCCGAAGAGCTCTGGAGGGCGGCCCTGCACGACTTCAACAACCTGATGGCGGGACTTCAGGGCGTGTTGGATCTGAGCGAGCCGGGACAGCCCATGGATCCGCGCAACCGCATGCGGCTCGGATCGGTTCTCGACGACGGCAAGTCCCTGATCGACATGGCCCGAGCCCTGGCCCTGGGTCGCCTGCCCGCCGGAGGGGTGGCGTCCTGGGCGGAGTGGGAGGCGGGGCTCCGCCGTCGCCTGGATCCCATGGCAGAACTTTTCCGCTGCCGCGTCGAGGTGGTGGATGCCGGCGCCCGGCACTCGCTCTGGCCGGAGCCCATGCTGCAGGATTGGGTCACCGTCTTCACGAGACAGGTCCTGCCCTGGGCCGTTCCCGGGCCCCTGATCGTGGAGGCCGAGGCACGGCCCGATGCCTGGGTGCTCCGCTGGATCACCGACGCCCCCATGCCGCCGGCCCTGCGGGCCGATCCCCCTCCCGACGCTCCGAAGAACCTGGCCTCCTTCTGGCTCCGGAGCATGGCGGGCCACATGGATCTGCGGCTCGAGGCCGTGACCGGGTGCCTTCAGATCCAGGCGCCGCGCCCGCCCGCCGATCCTGATCACCTGGTGCCTTGATGCCGCGGACCGGGATTCTCCCCCTGTCGGCCCGGGGCCCGGCCTCGCTCCATGTCCTGATCGTGGAAGACGAGGCCCGGACCTCTTCCGAGCTCCGCGTGGGGCTGGAAGCCGCGGGGCTTGAAGTCCGGCAGGCCTCCAGCGGGGAAGAGGGCCTCCGCCTTTGCGCCGAAGAGGCATTCGAGGCCATGGTGGTCGATGTGATGCTTCCGGGGATTTCGGGCCTCACCCTGGTCCGGCGCCTGCGGGAGGCGGGAAACGACACCCCGGTGATCTTCCTGTCCGCCAAGGGCGACCTGGTGGATCGCCTGCACGGCCTGGAGGCCGGCGGCGACGACTACCTGGCCAAGCCCTACAGCATCCTGGAGGTGGTGGCCCGCCTGCGGACCATCGCCCGGCGCGTCCAGGGACGGCAGCAGACGGGGCGGATGCAGGTGGCGGATCTGGTCTGGGATGCGGGGCACCGCCAGATCAGCCGCTCGGGCCACCGCATCGACCTGACGCCCAAGGAATACGCCCTCATGACCCTCCTGCTCGAACATGCGGGCCATGTGGTTCCCAGGGGCCAGATGGTGCAGGCCATCTGGGGCATGGACTGCGCGGTGGATCCGAATGCGGTGGATGTCCAGATCCTGCGCCTGCGCCGGAAGGTGGATGGACCCTACCCCGTGAAGCTGATCCATACGCTGCGCGGAGTGGGGCTCCTGCTGGAGCCCCGTGAAACCGCATAGCGGCAGCATCCTCCTCAAGCTCCAGCTGGGTTTCGGCCTGGCGGCCATGGTCCTGGCCGCGCTCCTGGCCCTCTTCATGGACGGGGCGCTGCGCGGTTCGCTGGAGGCGGAAGACGCCCAGGTGATGGAGGGCCAGGCCCGGGCCCTCACCCAGCGCCTGGCCGCCGGCCTGCCGCTGCTGGATCCGGGCGGACACCCGCGGCCGGAGAAGGCCGCCTGGCGCGTGCGGGACGCCTCAGGCCGGATCCTGGCCGAGAGCGGAGACATGGCGGCGCTCCCGGCTTTGGAGGCCCCTCCCTTGGGGGCGCCGGTCCTGGAGCAGCAGGCCCCCGGAGGGGGCGTGTACTCCGTGGTGGCCCGGGCCTGGTCGGGCGGGGGGCAGGCAGGGACGCTGGTCCTCGTCATGGATCGCACCCACGAAGAGGCCCTGATCCACGATTTCCGGCGCACCCTGGCGCTGGGCGTGGTGCTGGCGACGGCCGCGGCGGCCCTGGTGGCCCGGGCCATCGCGCGGTGGGGCCTGGCGCCCCTGGGCCGGATCGCCCGGGAAGCGGGCTCCATCAGCGACCGGAACCTGGACCGCCGGTTGGCCACGGAACACTTTCCCCGCGAGCTCCAGGAGCTGGTGACCACCTTGAACGCCACGCTCTCGAGGCTTCAGGAGGCCTTCGACCGGGTGGGCAACCTGGGCGCGGAACTGGCCCATGAGCTGCGGACGCCCCTGCAGAACCTGCGCAGCACCCTGGAGAACCGGGCCCTGAGGCCGGACTGCCCTGAACCCGAGGCCGCCGCCCTGGGGGGGCTGCTGGAGGAGTGCGACCGCATGGCGGCCCTCATCGAGCAGATCCTGTTCCTGGCCCGGTCCGAGCACGCGCCGCCGGAGCTGCGGCGGGTCCGGGTGCCCGTCGCCGACCTCCTGGAGGAGGTCCGGGGGTTCTTCGAGGCGGCGGCGGAGCATGCGGGCGTGGCCCTGTGCCTCGAGGGCGGGGCGGGTCTCGCCGTCTCGGGCGACCGCCTGCTCCTGACCCGGGCCCTGCACAACCTGGTGGCCAATGCCCTGCGCCACGCGTCCCTGCATCACGCGTCCCGGGGAGGGCGCGTGACCCTGGGGGCCCAGGCGGCGCCGGAGGCCGTGGGGCTGTTCGTGGCAGACGATGGCCCGGGCATTCCCGAGGCGTGGATCCCGCGGCTGGGGACGCCTTTCCTCCGCCCGCCGGATGGCCGGCCCCTCGAAGGGTACGGGCTTGGCTTGGCCATCGTGAAGCGCATCGCGGGCATGCTCGGCGGCCGCATGGAGATCCAGAGCCGTCTGGGTGAGGGCACCCGAGTGGAGCTGTGGATTCCGAGGGACCTGACGCGATAATCAGGTTGATGTAAGGTTAACCTCACCTCTTCGGCGTCCGACCTCGGGCCCGCGGCGGATCCGTCCTCCCCTTCCGGAGCCTCCATGCCGTTTCCCCGCGTGCCCGTCCTCGGACCCCTGGCCTTCCTGCTGGCTGCCTCCGCCGCCGCGCAGACCACGGGGGCGCTCCGGGTGGAGGTCCTCGACCGAGGGGGAAAGCCCCGGCCGGGCGCGCTGCTGGTGCTCGAATCGGTGGAGCGGGGCGAGCGGCGGAACCTGAAGGCCGACGGCCAGGGTCTCGCCACGGTGGCCGGCCTGATTCCGGGCACCTACCGCCTGGAGGGTCGGACCCTCCACCTGCGGGCCGACGAACGGATCCAGATCCGCCTGCGCCTGGAGGAGGCCCAGGCCACGGTGGCCGTGGAGGCCTCGCCGCTCCGGGCGGAGGGCAGCTCCGTCACCGCTCACACGGTCCTGGACGCGGAAGACCTCGTCCGCCTGCCCTTCTCCCCCCACCGCTATGTGGAGCACGGCTACCTGGCGCCCGGCGTCACGCCCTCCGGCAAGCCGGAACCCGTGGTGCTGGGTTCCATGCTCGACGCCAACGCCTATCTGGTGGACGGCATGGCCACGGGGCTCAGCTCCACGGGCCGCTTCGGCATGAACCTCTCGACGGAGATCCTGGAGAGCCAGACCCTCACCACCGGGGGTCACAAGGCCGAGGTGGGCTTCGCCTCCGGCGGGGTCTACAACCTGGTCACCAAGAGCGGCGGCAGCGAATACCACGGGGCCGCGTTCACCAGCCGCATCTTCCGGGGGATGAACGCCAGACCCGATGCGGGCAAGGCCACCACGCCGGAGGAGCGGCCCACGGACTCGAACGAGTTCGGCTTCAGCCTGGGCGGCCCCCTCGTGAAGGACAGCCTCTTCTTCTTCGGAGCCTTCAACCGCCAGCTGATGAACCTGGACTTCGAGAATGTCCAGCCCGCGGGAGCGACCCCCCACCGGCGGAGCCAAGAGGAGGACCGCAGCTACCGCTTCCTCAAGCTCACCTGGCTGGCCAGCGCGGAGCATCGCCTGGAGTTCAGCTATTTCGGGGACCCCGTCACCCAGACCAACTTCGACACGGCCGGCGACAGCAGCGTGAAGGACCTCCAGCAGCCCAACCGCACCCGGGGCGGCGACAGCTACCTCCTGAAGCATGTGGGCGCGATGAGCCCCCAGCTCGCCTGGGAGAACACCCTGGGCTTGCACCGCACCCGCTTCCACTGGTTCCCGGCGACGCCGGAGGCCGGTCCGTCCCGGGGGCAGCTGGACGCGCCCGGCGCCGAAGCTTTCGGGGCCTATGCGGAAGATCGTCTGGACCGCGTCCGGAACCTGACCTTGCGGAGCGAGTTCGCCTACTTCGCCGGGCCGCACCAGATCAAGGCCGGCTTCCAGGGCCTGGCCTCCGAGTACACGAAGGTCTTCCAGCGGCCTTCGTTCGGCCTGGCCTACCTGGACCGGGCCGCCGGTGGTGCCGGGCCCGCCGCTGGCGACCTGGCGGCGATCCGGGCGGGCCTGCTGTCGATCCAAGGCAGCGACTACGGCTACGCCGCCGGCGACAGCCTCGCCACCGCCAGTCCGGTCTCCGGCCAGCTGGTGGGCGGCCGGGCCAGCTACCTCTACCAGCGCACCCTGGCGGATGCGGGTTCCTACGGCAGCCCGCTCAAGCAGCGGGTGGTGGGGCTCTTCGCCCAGGATGACTGGGCCTTCGCCGCCGGCTGGATCGCCAATCTGGGGCTGCGGGCGGATCGGGCGAGTCTCGATGCGGAGGACGGACGGCCGCTCTACCGCCAGACCCTGCTGAGCCCCCGCGTGGGTCTGTCCTGGGATCCGGCGGCGGACGGGCGGACGCGGTTCTACGCCTACGCCGGCCGCATCTACAGCCCCGCGACCCCGGGCAACCTCGCCGCGGCCGGAGCCACCACCGGCGGCCCCGCCACGGTGAAGCAGGTGTGGATCCCCTCCCTGAACGACTGGCGCACCTGGCAGGCCACGGGCGTGCAGGGCGTGAAGAATGTGGCGGTGGGCGATCTCAAGGCGCCGCGCACGGACCTCTACCAGGCGGGTGTGGAGCGGGTCCAGGACCTGCCCTGGCTCGGGACCTGGACCTTCGAGGCCACGGTCACGGTCAAGGCCGTGCGCGACCTCATCGACACCTACAGTTCCACCTACGGCTACCTGCCCGAGCTGGATGCCCTGGCCAACGCCTCCGCCACGAAGAAGGTGATCGCCAACCTGCCGGGGCTGAGGCGGGACTTCCGGGGCTTCGACTTGATGGCGCGGCGGACCTTCGAGGGCGGCCACCGGCTCCAGTTGAGCTACAGCCAGGGCGACCTGAACGGCAACTCCGAGGTGGGCAATGTGAACACCTCCACCGCCAAGAACACAGGATTCGCCTCCATCCCGAGCCTGCGCCAGGACTACCGCCCGTCGCCCTACGACGGCACCCTGAACGAGGAAGTGAAGCACGCCTGGAAGGCCTTCGGCAGCGCGGCCCTGCCCTGGAACCTGGAGTCCTCCTTCGCGTTCCTCTGGCGGTCGGGCCTGCGGTACAGCAGCCTCGTGAAGGTCTCCGGCGACAATGTGCTGGCTCCCGGCACTGCGCGCGGCGATCAGGAATTGCCCCATGTCATGAGCCTCGACCTGGGCCTGGCCTGGCGGATCCGCGTGCAGAAGATGGATCTCCGGGCCGCGGTGGACATCCTCAACGCCACCAACCGTCAGCCCATGACCTGGGTGAACAACCTGGGCGGAGCCTTCACGCCGGGCAACTTCCAGCAGCCGCGCGTGTGGCAGTTCAGCCTCCGGGCCGCGTTCTGAGCACCAATCCCGCCCCCACCCATTGCCCCCGGAGAACCCATGGCGTCCCATCCGTGTCTGCCCCTGATCTCCTGCCTCCTGGTGGCGGGTGCGAGCCTCCAGGCCCAGGCTCCTTCCCAGGCCACCGCCAAGGCTGCCACCAAGGCTGAAGGAACCGCCACGGTCGAGGTGACCGCCACGCGGTTCCCCGAGGACCCGGCCAAGGTGCCGGCCTCGATCAGCGTCTTTTCCGCCAAGGAGCTCGCGGACCGCGGGGCCACGGACCTCCGGTCCGCCCTCGGCCTGGCGGCCGGGGTGTTCATCGCGCCCGGCGGCGATGGCGGCCCGGCGGGAAGCGTGCCGGAGTTCTGGGGCCTGAAGGAGTTCGACGCCTTCCTGCTCGTGGTGGATGGGGTGCCCTGGGGCGGCGCTTTCAATCCGGCCCTGTCCACCCTCAGCCTGGAGGGTGTGGAGCGCATCGAAGTCCAGCGGGGCGCGGCCCCCGTGATGTACGGAGCGACCTCCTTCGTCGGCGTGATCCAGGTGATCCGCAGCCTGCCCGCGGACGCCCGGAACTCGGCGCGCCTCTCCCTGGGGACCCACGGCAGCTTCGGCGCCGGCGGGACCCTGCGGCTGCCAGTCTGGTCGGGCGTGGATTCCAGCCTGACGGTCGATCACGACCAGCAGGGCTTCGAGGATGCCCGCACCGACTTCAAGCGGAGCCACCTGCTGTGGCGGAACCGGCTCCAGGCCCTGGACGGCGTGATCCGGTTCGATCTGGAAGGCGCGGCGGTGGATCAGAAGCCCGCGAGTCCCTTCCCCCGGGTGGGCAGGATCCTGACCGACCAGGTGCCCATCGATGCGAACCACAATCCGGCCGGGGCCTTCCTCAACGACCGGCGTTTCACCTTCACCACCGGATACGACAGGGTCCTGGATGCCTCGTTCCTCTGGTCCACCACCCTCTCCGTCGCGCGGGCGCGGCAGGATGCCTTCCGCGGGTTCCTCACCGAAGTGGGACCCACGGATCCCAACGCCCATGGGTTCCGCGAGCGCATCGACCTCACGGATGTCTACTTCGATTCCCATCTGACCTGGTCCCTGGGCGAAGCGCTCAAGGTCGTGACCGGCGTGGACCACCTTCACGGTCAGGGCAGCGGCCGGGGCGGAGACTTCGACTACGCCGTGAACCTGGACGGGTCCAACGCGCCCGGGGCGGCGGCCCTGCCCAGTCAGGCTGACATCCGCATCGACGATCGCCGCGACTTCTCCGGACTCTACGCCTTCGTCCAGTGGCAGACCGTGCCCAGGCTGGTGCTGGAGGCCGGTCTCCGGCTCACGCGGGCCGACGAGGCCCGTCGCGCGGCCACGCTGGACTTCGGCAGCGGCGCCCTCGACGATGGCTCGGACACCAAGACCACGACGCGCCTGTCGGGCAGCGCTGGGGCCACCTGGACCGCCTGGCAGTCGGGCACCGACCGGGTGAATCTCTTCGCCGGCGTCCGCAGCACCTTCAAACCGGCGGCCATGGATTTCGGCCTGGACAGCAGCGCCCGGATCCTCGAGCCGGAGACGGCCACCAGCTACGACCTCGGCCTGAAGGCCGACCTCCTGGACCGGCGCCTCGCCCTCGAGGTCAGCACCTTCCTCATGGACTTCCAGAACCTGGTCGTCCCCCAATCCGTGGCGGGGGCGCCGGTGCTCGTGAACGCCGGTACGGAGCGCTTCCAGGGGGCCGAAGCCAGCGCCACCTTCCGGATCGCCGGCGACCTCACGGCCCGGGCGGCCTACAGCTACCACGACGCCCGGTTCCGGGACTACCGGAAGGACTTCGGGGATGGCACCCTCACGCAGCTGGCGGGCAAGCGGCTGGAGATGTCCCCCTACCACCTGGCAGGGCTGGGCCTGGCCTATGCGCCGGCCAGGGGACTGACGGCCACGGTGGAGATGAACTATGTGGGGGCGGTCCTCCTCAACCAGCGGAACACCGCGCCCATGGGCGGTTACGCCACCTGCGCCGCCAGTCTCGGATGGCGGGAGCGCAGCTGGGACCTCCGCCTCAGCGGCCAGAACCTCACGGATCGCCGCAAGCCCGTGGCCGAGAGTGAGCTGGGGGATGCCCAGTACTACCTGCTGCCCGGCCGGCAGGTGACCCTGGGGGCCCGATACCGGTTCTGATCTCAGAAGGCGTTTCAACAGGCTTCCGGTACAATCGAGGGTTTTGGGCCGGTGCATGAAGTTCCACATCCAGACCTGGGGCTGCCAGATGAACGATCACGACGGCGAAAAGCTGTCGGGATTGCTGTCGGCCGAGGGCTTCGAGGCGGTGGATTCGGCGGAGGAGGCCGAGCTGGTGCTGCTGAACACCTGCTCCATCCGCGAGAAGGCCGTGCACAAGGTCTATTCGGAGCTGGGCCGCCTCCGCGAGGAGAAGCAGCGGCGCCCGCTGATGGTGGGCGTCACCGGCTGCCTGGCCCAGCAGGAGCAGGCCGCGCTCTTCAAGCGCGCGCCCCACATCGACTTCGTGCTGGGCACCATGGCCCTGAAGCAGCTGCCGCGGCTCGTGGCCGAGGCCCAGGCAGGCAAGGCCCGGGTGATGGACGCGGGCGAATACCCGGACAACCACCTCTTCCCGCCCTCGGTCACGCGGCGGCGGGATACGGCCAAGGCCCTGGTGACCATCACGGAAGGCTGCAACCACGCCTGCACCTACTGCATCGTGCCCACCACCCGCGGCGCCGAGCGCCATCGGCCGTACGGGGATGTGCTGGCCGAGGTGCGCGGCCTCGTCGAGCGCGGCTACCGCGAGGTGGAACTGCTGGGCCAGAATGTGAACAGCTACGCCGGAGGCTGCACCTTCGCGGACCTGCTGGAGCGCGTCTCCGAGGTGGAGGGCCTGGAGTGGATCCGATTCACCACCAGCCATCCCATGAACTTCACGAAGGACCTGGCGCGGGTGCTGGTGGCCAACCCCAAGGTGGCGCCCTTCCTGCACCTGCCCCTGCAGAGCGGCAGCGACCGCGTGCTGAAGCGCATGCTGCGCGAGTACACCGTGGCCGAGTACCTGGAACGCCTGGGCTACCTGGGCGAAGGCCGGTCCCGCATGGCCCTCAGCACGGACTTCATCGTGGGCTTCCCCGGGGAGACCGATGAGGACTTCGACGCCACGATGCGGGTGCTGGACGAGGTGGCCTTCGACGGCTCCTTCAGCTTCATCTACTCGCCGCGGCCCGGCACGCCTTCGCTGCGCCTCAAGGACGACCTGCCCATGGCGGTGAAATCCGCCCGCCTGACGCGCCTCCAGCAGCGCCAGAGCGAGCTCACGCGAGCCAGCAACGAGCGGTTCCTGGGGCGCGAGATCCCCGTGCGCATCGAGACCCACGGTCCCAACGAGCAGGGCTGGTGGCTGGCCCGCAGCGGCGAGTGGAAGACGATCCATCTGGCGGCCGGGCCGGGCCGCGAGCTGCCGTTCGGCGAGCTCGTGCGCGCCCGGGTCACCCTGGCCAGCCCCCATTTCCTGGGCGCGGAGCTGGTCTAGGCTGCGGAAGTTTTTGAAACGCAGGAACGCAGGGGCCCGCTGAGAACGCAGAGGATCGCTGGATGGGGATGTGCCTTGGAGCGTGAGCCCGCGCCCTTTCCGTGTATGCCTGTTTTCTTCCGAGGCCAGCGCTTTGCCTTGTGCCCTCTGTGGAACTCCGCGGTCTCTGTGTTCCGCGTTTGCTACGGCGCCATCGCCATGGACAGGTCGAGGGCCCAGCAGCGGGTAGCGCCGGGAGGCAGCTGGAAGCTCCCGGGCTTCTCACTGAATTCGCCGGCCCAGCCCTCAGGATCGGCATGTCCCTCCCAGGGCTCGAGGCAGAGGAAGGCGGGGCCGGGATCGGGCTTGGCCCAGAGGCCCAGGTGGGGGAAGCCCTCCCAGCGCAGGTCGAGGGCGGGGCCGCCTTCGGCCTCGAGGCGCAGGGCGCGGCTGCGGGGCCGATCGAAGATGAGCGCGTCTTCCGTGAAGAGGGACTCGCGGAGGGGCAGGATCCGGTCCTGGATGGGACTGGTCCGCAGGGCCGGATCGAGGAGCCCCTCGCGGGTGAGACGACGGAGGGGGCCGGGTTCGTCGGCTTCAAAGACCAGGCGGTGGGCCGATTTCGGAAGGCCGGGGACCAACGGCCAGCGGAAGGCGGGATGAAGGCCCAGGCTGGCGGGCAGCGGATCGGACCCCGGATTGTGGAGGGCGAGATCCATGCGCAGGCCCGTGGCGCCCAGGGTCCAGGTCACCTGCAGCGAGAAGGCGAAGGGATAACAGGCCCGGGTGGCGGCGTCATCGCGAAGTTCCAGCGTGCAGGCGGCCTCCGACCGCTCGATCCAGGTGAAGTCCCGCTCCCGGGCGAACCCGTGCCGGGGCATGGAAAAGGTCCGGCCCCGGTGCCGGAGGATGTCACCGTTCAACCGGCCCACGATGGGGAAGAGCAGGGGGGCATGCCGGGGCCAGAGTGGGCCCGCCTCCCAGAGCAGGTCGTGTCCGGCGAGGCGCAGGGCGTGGAGCTCGGCCCCGGTGGTGCCGATGACCGCGCTCGAGGGGCCGGCCTGCAATCGATGGATGTCCATGCCGTCAGGTTACCGGACCGTGGTAGATTGCCGGCCTAGCCTGCCGCAATTCTCCGGGAGCAGCCATGTCTTTCACGGCGGATGTCATCGCGACGACTCTCCATGCGCCCCTCGCGAATGTGGAGAGACACTGGCCGCTGGTGACCGAGGCCCTGGCCACCCTCAAGATCCTGGAGCCGGCCACCGAGGTGGCGGCCATCGCCACCATCGGGGCCGAGAGCTACCTGTTCGCACCCGAGAAGGAGCAGGGTACGGAGGCCTACTTCCGGCGCATGTACGCGTTCAAGCGGGCCCTGGGCAACACCGAGCCCGGCGACGGCGCCCGCTTCTGCGGCCGGGGCTTCATCCCCGTGCTGGGCCGCGCCGAGTACGCCCGCTTCGGCAAGCTGGTGGGCGCGGATCTGGTGGAGGATCCGGACCGGGCGCTGGATCCGGCCGTGGCCGCCCGCATCCTGGCCTACGACTTCATGCTGAAGGGCGTGCCCAAGGCCGCCGCCGAGGGGGACTGGATCAAGGTCCACCGCCTGGTCCGCGGGGATCTCTCCGGCTGGAAACGCTTCAACGGGATCCTCATCTCCCTGCTGAAGCTGATGCCTGAGCAGGGCTGAAGCCGTTCGCAAGGTCATTCACAAGGTAGTGGTGCGCCCGACCAGACTCGAACTGGTACTCCGTTGCCGGAAGCGGATTTTAAGTCCGCCGCGTCTGCCATTTCGCCACGGGCGCGTCGTTCCAGCCTAACGGCGCCGGGGCCGGCGTGGTAGCTTCGACCCATGAAGCTCCGTCCCGCCGCGCTGCTGCTGGCGATCCTTCCGGCCGCCCTCCTGACCGCCCAGGTCCGGGACCTGCGGGGCTTCTACCGAGAACGCTGCGTGGCCTGCCACGGGGTCGACGGCACGGGCCGAGGTCCCGGCGGCACGAAGCTAGGCGGCCGGAACCTGACCGATGCCCGCTGGCTGGCAAGACAGGACGAGGACGCGCTGGTGGCCTCGATTCTGAAGGGACGCGGCGCCATGCCCGGTTTCGGGCGCCAGATCTCCGAGCCCGAGGCCCGGCGCCTTCTGGCAGAGACGGGACGCCCCCCGGCCTACCGGAAAAAACCCTAGCGGATCTTGCGCGGGGGGATCCCCGGCGCATCCTGGCTGAATGTTTGCTCCCGAGGTGCCCATGCGGATGCTCCCGATCCTTGTCTGCCTTCTCGCCGCCCTTCGGGCGGCCGATTCCCCCCGGCCGGCCCGAACGGTGGAGGAACTTCGGGCCTTCTTCGCGCAGAACTGCGTGAAATGCCACGGTCCCGATGGTTCCGCCCACGGCGCCGATGGGAAAAAACTGGGCGGGTTCGACTTCACCGATGCGAAGAAGGCCGGCGGCGAGACCGATGCCGACATGGTGAAGACCATCCGCAAGGGCATTTTCTTCGGCCGGGTCATGCCCTCCTTCAAGGACCAGCTGACGGAGGCGGACATGGCGCTCCTGGTGAAGGAGGTGCTCCGCAAGGCCGAGAAGGGCAAAGCCATCGCCGCGGAACCGGAGGCGGGCCGATAGGATGAAGGGATGCCTGGCGCCCCCTCCGACCACCCTTCCACCCACCCCCTGCTCCGCAACCTGAACGCCCCCCAGCGGGAAGCCGTCCAGCATGCCCGCGGGCCCCTGCTCATCCTGGCCGGGGCGGGGTCCGGCAAGACCACGGTGATCACCCGCCGCATCGCCTGGCTCATCGAGGAGGAGGGCGTCCATCCGGGCTCCATCCTGGCCATGACCTTCACCAACAAGGCCGCCGAGGAGATGCGGGAGCGCGTCCAGCGCCTGGTGTCCGTGCCCGCCGCGCAGATGTGGGTGAGTACCTTCCACAGCTTCTGCACCCGCATCCTGCGCCGCGAGGGGGAGCGCACGCCCGTCGGCCGAGATTTCGTCATCTTCGATCCGGCTGACCAGAAGAGCCTCATCAAGCAGGTGCTGGTGGAGCTGAAGCTGCCCGAGAAGCAGTTCCACCCCAAGAAGGTGCTGGAGATCATCAGCGACTTCAAGAACCGCTGCCTGCTGCCGGAGGAGGCCCGCGAGGAGGCCCTGGATCCCTGGACCCGCAAGGTGCTGGACGCCTACGATCTCTACCAGAAGGGCCTGAAGAACCACCGCGCCTGCGATTTCGACGACCTGCTGCTCTGGACCGAGCGGCTCTTCCGCGATCCCGTGATGCAGGCGGCCTACGGCGAGCGGTTCCGCTACATCCTGGTGGACGAGTACCAGGACACCAACCGCGCCCAGTACCTGCTGGTGCAGCACCTGGCCCGCCGCCACCACAACCTCTGCGTGGTGGGCGACGAAGACCAGTCGATCTACGGCTGGCGCGGAGCGGACATCCGCAACATCCTCGATTTCCAGCAGGACTTCCCCGAGGCCGTGCGCATCGAGCTGCTGCAGAACTACCGTTCCACGAAGAAAATCCTGGATGCGGCTTCCGAGGTGATCGCCAACAACTCCCAGCGCGTGGAGGGGAAGGGGTCGCTGAAGACCGACCTGGGGGACGGTGAACCCATCCAGTTCAAGCTGGCGGACGAGGGGCGCCTGGAGGCGGAGTGGGTGGTGCAGCGCATCCAGGAGCTGCGGTATCTCGAACCGGAGATCAAGGTCGCCGTGCTCTACCGCGCCAACTGGCAGTCCCGGCAGATGGAAGAGGCCCTGCGCGCCCAGAACCTGCCCTACCGGCTGGTGGGCGGGGTGAAGTTCTACGAGCGGCAGGAGGTGAAGGACCTCATCTCGTACCTGCGCCTCATCTCGAATCCCTTCGACCTGGTGAGCTTCCGCCGCTGCGTGAACGCGCCCACCCGCGGCGTGGGGCCCACCACGCTGGGGAAGATCGAGGCGGCCATCCCCGAGGGCGGCACCCCGCTCGAAGGGCTCGCGCTGCTGCTGAGGGCCGGCGAGCTGAAGGGCCGCGCCCAGCGGGAGCTGGGCAAGTTCCTCGACCTGTTCCACCGCGCCGGATCGGAGCGCGAAGCCCAGGGGCTGGCGGGCCTGGTGAAGTGGGTGCTCCAGGAGAGCGGCTACCTCCAGAGCCTGGAGGACGAGGCCACGCTGGAGGCCGAGGGGCGCATCCGCAACCTGGAGGAATTCCTCAGCGCCGCCGCCGAATCCGAATCCCTGGGCCTGCGCCTGTCGGAGTTCCTGGATCGCATCACCCTGGCCTCGGACACGGACCAGCTGGAAGAGGCCGCGCAGCTCAGCCTCATGACCATCCACTGCGCCAAGGGCCTGGAGTTCCCTTTCGTGTTCGTCATCGGCATGGAGGAGGATGTCTTCCCCAATCGCAACGCCCGGGAGACGCCCGAGGGCCTGGAGGAGGAGCGCCGGCTCTTCTATGTGGCCATCACCCGGGCCCAGCGGCGCCTCACCCTCAGCGCCGCCCGCCGCCGCCGCATCATGGGCACCGAGATGCTCTCCATGCCCAGCCGTTTCCTGCGGGAGCTTCCCGCCGAGGCCCTGACGGCACCCATCCGATGGGGCACCGAACTCTACCAGTCCGGGGAGGGCGTGCGGCCGGGCAGCTCCTTCACCCGCGGGGCCGGTGGCGCCTCCGTGGCGACAGAACTGCAGCGCATCCGCAGCTTCTTCGACCGGGTGAAGGAGGTTCCGGTTCCTTCGGGCGAACCCGAGGGCGACAGGTTCTCCGAATCTGCCGAGTCCAAGGATCCGACCGCTTTCGAGGCGGGAACGCGGGTGAAGAGCGCCCGCTTCGGCGCAGGCACCATCCTGGCGGCCTCGGGCCGGGGGGATGGCCTGACCTACACCGTGCGGTTCGACCAGGGCGGCGACAAGCGCATCATGGCGCGGTTCGGGGGGCTGGAGCGGGCCTGATCCTCCCGGTCGGAACTCTTTCCGGCAGCAGGCGGCCCGGGGCGGCGAAGGTTCTCCCCCTTACAACAGGTCCAGCAGAGCTTCCTCCGGCGAAGGGAAGCGGAAGGGGAAGCCGAGGACCTCGGCCTTGCCGGGATGGACAAAGGCGCCCCGCAGGAGCAGGTCGCGGCCGAGTTCCCCCAGGGCCAGGCGGACGCCGGCGGCGGCGAGAACCCCCGGGATGGGCGCCAGCGGGCGGTGGAGCTGCTTCGACAGCAGCCGCAGGAAGACCGCCTGGGATACGGGCTCGGGGGCCGTGGCGTTGAAGGGGCCCTCCCAGGCCGGGTTCCCGGCCGCCGCCAGCAGCATGGCCACCAGGTCGTGGAGGTGGATCCAGCTGAGGCCCTGGCGGCCGTCCCCGAGCCGGCTGCCGGCCCACAGCCGCACGGGGAGCGCCATCTTCGGCAGGGCGCCGCCGTTCCGGGCCAGCACCATGCCGAGGCGCGCGATCGCCACGCGCACGCCCAGGCTCCGGGCCGCCAGGGCCGCGGCTTCCCAGGCCTGGCATACCTCCGGCAGAAAGCCCGTGCCGGCCGGGCTCAGCTCGCTCAGGGGCGTGTCGTCGGGGGCCGCTCCGTAGTAGCCGATGGCCGAGGCGTTGACCAGCACGGCGGGACGGTGGGTGCAGCCACGGAGGCCCTCGACCAGGGCCTCCGTGGGACCCACCCGGCTCTGGAGGAGGATCTGCTTCCGCTTGGCGGTCCAGCGCCGGTCCGCGATGCCCTCGCCGGCGAGGTTGAAGACGGCGTCCGCGCCTTCCAGGGCTTCGGCGGGATCCTCCCACCCCTGCGCCCTGGCCCCGGGGGGCAATACCGCCGACCCTGGCCGGCGCGTGAGGACCACCACCTCGACGCCCGCCCTCACCAGGGCCTTCACGAGGGCCCGGCCCACCAGGCCGGTGCCCCCGGCCACCACCACGCGCTGCAAGGGCTGTTCGGCCATGGCGGACTCCGCTCCGGATGCAAGCATAGGCCTTCCCGGGCTGGCGTCCGGCCGGGAAAACCGGCCCGTCCAGGTCCGGGTACCATAAGGACTGGCCTTGAGCCCCGGGCGGGCTCCCCTTCGCCGAGGTTCCCATGCGCTTCCTGCTCTCCAACCTGTCGCTGAACCTGGGTGAGGAGGCGCTCGATCTGGCGAGGCCGCTGGCCCACGCCCTGGGCGGCGCGCCGGAGGACTATCGCGCGGTGGTTCTGGAGCGCCGCAGCCTGGATGCCCGGCACAAGGGGGCCATCCGCTTCCTGGCGACCCTGAGCTTCGAGACGGAGCGCGCCTTGGAGCTGGGGCCGAGGTCCGGCGGACTCAAACTCGACCGGGCGCCGGAGCCGGCTCCCTATGCGGTGGTTCCGCCTCCCCGCCGTCCGCGGGTGGTGGTGGTGGGCAGCGGCCCCGCGGGGACCTTCTGCGCCCTGCGCCTGCTGGACTACGGCTTTGAACCCATCGTGCTGGAGCGGGGGCCCGCCATGGGGGAACGGGTGCAGGCCATCGCGGGCCTGTGGAAGGATGCGGTGCTGGATCCCGAGGCCAATGCCCAGTTCGGCGAAGGCGGCGCCGGCACCTTCAGCGACGGCAAGCTCACCACGCGCATCGGGCATCCGGCCACGCGCTATGTGCTGGAGGCCTTCGTGCGCTTCGGCGCGAACCCCCGGATACTCTACCTCGCCAAGCCCCATGTGGGCACGGATGTCATCCGCCGCTGCACGGTGCTCATCCGCAAGGAGGCCGAGGCCCGGGGTGCCCGGTACCGCTTCCGGGCCCGGCTGGCGGAGGTCCGTTTCGATGACCAGGGCCGTGTCCGCGCGGCGGTGCTGGCCAGCGGTGAGGAGCTTCCCTGCGAGGCCCTGGTGCTGGCGCCGGGCCACAGCGCCCGGGACACCTTCGAGATGCTGCATAGCCATGGCGTGGCCATGCGCCAGAAGCCCTTCGCCATGGGCGTGCGGGTGGAGCATCCGCAGGAGCTCATCGACCGGTCCCAGTACGGCCCCAGCGCGGGCCACCCCTCCCTGCCCGCCGCGGACTACAAGCTGGTCTGCAACTTCGGCCTCAACCGCGCGGCCTACAGCTTCTGCATGTGCCCCGGAGGCGAGGTCATCCAGTGCAGCAGCGAGCCCGGCGGCGTGGTGGTGAACGGCATGAGCAACGAGAAACGCGACTCGGGCTTCGCCAACTCCGGGCTGGTGGCCAAGGTGAACACGGCGGATTTCGGCAGCGACCATCTCCTCGGGGGCATGTACTTCCAGCGGAAGTGGGAGCAGGCCGCCTTCCGGGCCGCGGGGGAGACCTACGGCGCCCCCGCCATGGCCGTGCAGGATTTCCTGAAGGGCCGCGCCACGGGCAAGCTGCCGCGGACCAGCTTCAAGCCCTTCGCGGTGGCGGCGGACTTGAGCACTTGCCTTCCGGGCTTCGTCCAGGAGCAGCTGGCAGGGGCGCTGCCCACTTTCGACCAGAAGATCCACGGGTTCGCCAGCCGCGAAGCCATCCTCCTGGCCATCGAGAGCCGCACCAGCAGCCCCATCCAGCTCCTGCGCGGCGAGGACGGGCAATCCGTGTCCCACCCGGGGCTCTACCCCTGCGGGGAAGGCGCGGGTTTCGCGGGCGGCATCACCTCCGCCGCGGTGGACGGCATCCGCGTGGCCGAGTGGATCGCCCAGAGCGCAGGGGCGCCGGTGTTCCAGCCCTTCGAGAAGCAGGTCCGGGCCGGCGACCTGGCGAACGAGTATTGATGAGAAGGCCTGCCCCGGCGGTCAGTGCCGCTTGGGAGGCTGGTTGGGCAGGGGTCCCGGATGCAGCCGGAAGGCCAGGGTCAGGTTGAAGGTGGCCCACTGGGGCTCGCCGTCCAGCCGGGCGGGCTCGAAGACCCACTGCATGGCATATCGTAGGGCCGTGGGCTTCAACTCGGCGGGGCCGCTGACGGCGATGGCCCGCCGGGGGCGGCCGTCCGGGTCGATGGTGATCTGGGCGATCACGGTGCCTTCGGTGCCCTGGCTGAGGGAGGCCGCGGGATAGGGTGGAGCGGGCGGGCGCACCTTGACCTTCACGCGGCTGAAATCCACCTCCTGGGCCCTGGGCCGCTCCGGCGCCGGGCGCTGCGCCGCATCCGCCTGGGCCGGGGCGGCGAGGGGCTGGACCGTCAAGGGCGGCGTGGTCCCGCCCCTGGAGAGCCGGATGAGATGCGCGGCCATGCTCAGGACGATCTGCCGGGTCTGGAAGAGGAGCCCCTGGTCGCCCGCCTGGGCCGCCATGTAGTTGGTGCCCCACTCCCGGGGGGGCGTCTTCGCGCCCGTCTTCGCGCCCGTCTTCGGGGAGTCCAGGGGAAGCAGGCGCTCGCTGACGCTGAGGAGGCAGGTGCCCTCGCCGTATTGGAGCGTGATGGGGCTGACCTCCAGGCTGTAGGCCCCTTCCGCGCCTTCGACCTCGGAGGCGGGCAGGACGGGGAGGCCATTGCGGGTGAAGAAGGCGGTGAGATCTTCCTGGACCTGGTCCGGATCCAGGCTCACCGCCGCCCGGTTCGAATCGGGAATGAGCACCTTCAGGCTGACGGAGCGCACGGGGCCCAGGCTCGCCGCGGGCCCGGGAGCCTGGGCCCCGAGGGCGGAGGCGAGACACAGGATGGCGGCGGGGTGGGGCATGGATGCTCCGGGGAACCCCCATCATTTCATGCCTTCGGGATCGGTAATCCGCTATCGTGACACTCGCGCCGACCCGAAGGCGCGCCCCGTCCCGGAGGAACCATGTTCGAATCCGCGGAACTTGGCCACAAGGTGTCGAAAGAGGTCTGGGACAGGGAGGTGCCCGCGTTGCGGGAGGCGCTGCTGGACGCCCAGTACGACCTGGCCGCGGCGAAGTTCCCCGTGGTCATCCTGGTGGCGGGCGTCGACGGGGCCGGCAAGAGCGAGACCGTGAACACCCTCAACGAGTGGATGGATCCGCGCCACATCCAGACCCATGGCCTGGCGGAGCCTTCGGATGAAGAGCGCGAGCGGCCGCACATGTACCGGTACTGGCGGATGCTCCCGCCCAAGGGGAAGATCGGCATCTTCGACGGGTCCTGGTACACCTGGCCCATCCTGGAGCGGGCCTGCGGTCGCAGCAAAACCTCGGACCTGGACCAGGACATGGCCCGGGTGGCGCGCTTCGAGCAGATGCTCATCCACGAGGGCGCCCTGGTGCTGAAGTTCTGGATGCACCTGGGCAAGGACGCCCAGAAGAAGCGGCTGAAGGGCCTGGAGAAGGATCCCAAGACCCGCTGGCGGGTGACGCCTCGGGACTGGAAGCACTTCGAGATGTACGACACCTTCCGCCAGGTGTCCGAACGGGCCCTGCGCTCCACGAGCACCGGGGACGCGCCCTGGATCGTGGTGGAGGCCACGGACGCCCGCTACCAGCGCCTCACGGTGGGGAAGATCCTGCTGGAGCGCCTCCGCGCCCGCCTGGACCACCCCGCCCCGGTGGTGCCGGTGATCCCCACGCATCCGCGCCCGTCCCTGGACGGCATGAATGTGCTCAGGGCCCTGGATCTGACGAAGCGGCTGGACAAGAAGGACTACGAGGACGAGCTGCTCACGCTGCAGGGCCGGCTGAACCTGCTCACCCGCCATCGGAACTTCCAGAAGCACGCCGTGGTGCTGGTGTTCGAGGGCGTGGATGCCGCGGGGAAGGGGGGCGGCATCCGCCGGATCACCCAGGCCCTGGACGCCCGCATGTACCACATCCACCCCATTGCGGCACCCACGGAGGAAGAGCGGGCCCAGCCCTACCTCTGGCGCTTCTGGCGGCACCTCCCACGGCGGGGCCGGGTGGCCATCTTCGACCGCAGCTGGTACGGCCGGGTGCTGGTGGAGCGGGTGGAGGGCTACTGTGCCGAGACAGACTGGCAGCGGGCCTACAGCGAGATCAACGAGTTCGAGGACCAGATCGTCCGCAGCCGGAGCCTGCTGCTCAAGTTCTGGCTCTCCATCAGCCAGGAGGAGCAGCTCCGCCGCTTCGAGGAGCGCCAGGCCACGCCCTTCAAGCGCTTCAAGATCACCGAGGAGGACTGGCGCAACCGCGAGAAGTGGCCGGCCTATGAGGCCGCCATCTGCGACATGCTCGACCGCACCAGCACCGAGATCGCCCCCTGGACCCTCGTCGAGAGCGAGGACAAGTACTACGGGCGGATCAAGATCCTGAAGACGCTGGTGCAGCGGCTGGAGGACGAGCTGTAGGAGAAATCCCCACGCTAGACCGCCCGCTCCTTGCCGAACACCCGGTCCAGCACGAGGCCGGCGGTCTCCTCGATGCTGCGGCCCGTCACATCGAGGACGGGCCAGCGACGGTGCTGCTTGAAGATCCCATCGGCGAAGGCCAGTTCCTCGAGGATCTGGCCGAGGTCGCTGTAGCTGTCGGCGCTGCCGGAGGCGCCCAGGCGCTTCAGGCGGTAGGCGCGGATCTCCTGCAGGCGGTCCGGCTCGATGGTGAGGCCCACGATGCGGCCCTGGGGGATCTGCTCGAGCTCCGGGGGCAGCGGGATTCCGGGCACCAGGGGCACATTCATCACCTTGTAGCCCTCCATGGCCAGGTACATGGAGAGCGGCGTCTTGCTGGTGCGGCTGATGCCCACCAGGACGATGTCGGCATCCGGAAGACCGCCCATGTCGATGCCGTCGTCGTACTTCTGCGCGTACTCGATGGCCTCGATGCGGCGGAAGTACTTGTCGCCCACGGCGTGGAAGCTGCCCGGCCGCTCCTCGGGCCGCTCGCGGAGGTAGAGGGCCAGGGTGTCCAGCAGGTTGCCGAAGAGATCCACCTGGGTGAGGCGCAGCTCCGCGCAGCGGTCCGCCAGGTAGGCGCGCATCTCGCGGGAGACGGTGGTGTGGATGATGACGGCGCGCTTTTCCGCGGCCATCTGGAGCACGCGCTCCACATCCTCATGGGAGCGCACATTCTGGAACCGGCGCACCAGGGCCGAGCTCTCGCCCTTGGCGAACTGGGTCAGCGCCGCCTGCACCATGCGCTGGGCGGTTTCGCCGGATCCTCCCGACACCACATAGATGGGCTGCCTGTCCATGGAATTCAGCATACCCTGGGGCCATGCAACCTTTCCCCCACGCCCTCGCCTGGCTCGCTGTGGCGATTCCCGTGGGCGGGGCTCTTGGTGGCCTCGCGGTGCTCCTGGTGCGCTGGGCCCGGTTGCGGCGCCGGGCACCGGCCGATCCGGAGGCCCTGCTGCTCTCGGCGGTGTCCGGCAGCCTGCGGGAACGGGGCGAGCTGGCCGCCACCCTGGGCGAGCTCCGGACGGTCCATGAGCGCCTGCTGGACGCGCTGCCCATGGGGCTGCTGTGGGTGGATCAGCACCAGCGGCTGGCGGCCCTGAACCAACGGGGCTGCGACCTGCTGGGCGTTCGTCCCGGCGTGGTGGGCCTGGAAGCGGCCTTCGTGCTGGAGCCCTTCCCCTGGCTGCGGGAAGCCCTGGCGGGCGACCCCGGGCCGGCCCATCGCCTCGGGGCCCAGGGCCGCCGCTGGCGGATCCAGCGCATCGAGGCGCCGGATCGCATCGGCGCCCTGGTGCAGTTCGAGGATGTCACCGAGGCCGAATTGGAGGACCGCCGCCGCCAGCTGCGGGAGCGGTTCGCGGAGCTGGGGGAGATGACCGCCGGTGTCGCCCATCAGCTGAAGAACGGCCTGGCCGTGCTGAAGGGCCAGGGTCAGCTGCTCAAGCGGGCGGGCCATGGGGCTTCGGCCGAGGCCCTGCTGGAGGAGACCGAGGACCTCGAGCGGCTGGTGCAGCGCTTCCTCCAGTGGGCCAAGCCCCTGGATCCGGCCTCGGAGCCGCTGCGGCTCGAAGAGGCCGTGGGCCAGGCGCTGGTGGAGCTGAAGCGCCGTCCCGTGAGCCAGGGACGACAGCTGGTGACCGAAGGGCGGGGGATGGCGACGGGGGATCCCGTGCTGCTGCATCAGGCCCTGGTGAACCTGCTGGAGAACGCCTGCCAGGCCAGTCCCCTGGGAAGCCGGGTGCTGGTGCGGATCTCCGAGGCACGGCTGGCGATCCTGGACGAGGGGCCGGGCCTGTCGGAGGACACGGCCATCCGCATGCTGCGGCCCTTCGAGAGCGGCCGCCCGGACGGCACGGGGCTGGGCCTCCCCCTGGCCCTGAAATGGCTCAACGCCCAGGGCGCGGACCTGCGGCTGGTGCCGCGCCCCGAGGGCGGCACCTGTGCGGAGATCCGCTGGTAAGGTGAAGAGATGAGGACGAAGCAGGAGCGGAGTGCCACTTTGGCGAAGCCGAAGCCCGAAGGGCGCGCCGCGGGGAGGCTACGCCTCGGTGAACGGAGTGAACCGGAGCGCGCAGCGCGCGCGATAGGCGGAGGCGGCGCGTGAAGGCGAAGCAGGAGCGGAGCCACACTTTGGCGAAGCCGAAGCCCGAAGGGCGCGCCGCAGGAGGCGGCGCGTGAAGATTGCGCTGCTCCAGCTCAACGCCCGCCTCGGAGATCCCGAGGGGAATGGCCGTCGGGTGGAGGCGGCCTACGCGCAGGCCGTCTCGGCAGGCGCGGAGCTGGTGCTGGCGCCGGAGCTGGCCATCCCCGGCTACCTGCTGGAGGACCGTCTCTGGGAGCCCGGAATGCGCCGGCGCATCGAGGTGGAATCCCATCGGCTGGCGGCGCTCTCCGGTGCCGTGCCGCTGGTCTTCGGCACGGCGCGGCCCGCGCCTTCGGGCCGGCTCTGGAACGAGCTGTGGTGGTGCGAAGGCGGCGCCCTCCGTCACTGCGCGCACAAGCGGGTGCTGCCCAGCTACGATGTGTTCGACGAGCACCGCTACTTCGAGCCGGACGCCGCCCCCCAGCCGCTCGTCGCATTCCATGACCACCGCATCGGCCTTTCCATCTGCGAGGACCTCTGGGCCGATCCCCAACTGGGCAACGCGCCGGTGGGCTACGGCGTCGACCCCATCGCGGACCTGGCCGCCGCGGGCGCCACGCTGATCCTCAATGCCAGTGCCAGTCCCAGCGCGTTGGGCAGCTACCTTCCGCCGGGCCGCAGCGCCCCCTGGGCCATCCCCTCCAAGGATGCCCAGCGCCGCCGGTTGCTCCCGGGCCTGACCCAGAAGCACGGCATCCCCATCGCCTACGCCAGCCGCGTGGGGGCGGAAAGCTGGCTGCTCTTCGACGGCGGCTCGGGCCTGGCGCTGCCGGACGGGCGCTGGCAGGGGTGTGCGCCCTTCCACGAGGGCCCGCTCAGCGTGGACCCGGGGGCCCCGGGCGAGGCCTGGCACGCGGTGGGGGACGGTCCCTGGCTGCGCAAGGCCCTGGTGACGGGCCTCCGCGACAACCTGGCGAAGCAGGGCCTCGAGGCCCTCGTGGTGGGCCTGTCGGGTGGCATCGACAGCGCCGTGGCCGCGGCCCTGGCGGTGGAGGCCCTCGGTCCCGGACGGGTGCTGGGCGCGGCGCTGCCCACGCGCTTCAGCAGCGCAGAAAGCTCGGCCCTTGCCGAGCAGCAGGCCCGGCACCTCGGGGTGGCCTTCCTCAGCCTCGACGCGGAGGCCCCGTTCGCGGGCTTTTCGACGGCCCTGGAAAAGGCCCTGCCGGGTCGCACCTTCGGCCTGACGGACGAGAACCTCCAGAGCCGCTGCCGGGGCAGCCTGCTCCTGGCGCTCACCTCGGAGCCGGACATCCAGCGGCGCCTGGGCACGGAGCGGATCGCCGTGCTGAACACGGGCAACAAGAGCGAGGCCGCCACCGGCTACTTCACCCTCTACGGCGATGGCATCGGCGCCTTCGCGCCGCTGGGGGATTGCCTCAAGGCCCGCGTCTACGCCCTGGCCCGCGACCTGGGGGAGGCTGTGCCCCGGGGCGTGGTGGACCGCCCCCCCACCGCCGAACTGCGCCCCGGCCAGACGGACGAGGCCAGCCTCCTTCCCTATGTCCAGCTGGACGCCATCCTGGGCGCGGCCCTCGAGGCCCAGCGGCCCGAGGAAGGCCTGGCGGACGATCTGGCCCTCCTGCTCGAGGGCGAGGCCCTGGCCCAGGCCCGGGCGGCGCTCCCCCGCATCCTGGGCCTCCTGCGCCGCACCGAGTTCAAGCGGCGCCAGCTGCCCTTCGCGTTCAAGGTAAGTCCCAAGGCCTTCGGCGCGGGGCGCCGGATCCCGCTCACCGCGCTATGAAACAGCCCCGCCTATGGGTTAACCTAGCCCCATAGCCGGTGTGGCGAAATGGCAGACGCGACGGACTCAAAATCCGTTTCCCTCTAAAGGAGTGTCGGTTCGAGTCCGACCACCGGTACCAGTTCGGCCCTTTTTGGGCGTTTTGCAGTCGACAGTCTCAAATCACTTGATATGCAGGTCGCCAGAAGTTTACATTCAACTGTCGTTAGCATGATCAGGATTCCCGTGCCCAGGCAGCCCTCCGCCGACGCACCCGGGTCTTGCAGGTTGTCGAACGCCAAGGGAGGCCTCGGGCCATGGATGCCGTTTGGAACACCCGATACAACACGGGCATCCATATCATCGACGAGCAGCACCAGGAGCTCTTCGCCACCGTGGACCGGCTGCGGAAGTCCGTCCAGGGCGGCTCCGCCCGCGAAGAGATCGAGGCCCTGCTGTCGGATCTGATCCAGTGTTCCGAACGCCATTTCTCCACGGAAGAAGCGTTCATGGCCAAGTTCGGCTACCCGGACCTGACGCAGCATGTGTCCGAGCACGCCTCCATGCTCACGAGCCTGCACGAGCTCCACGCCAAGTTCCGGGAAAGCCCGCATGCGCTGGCCCTGATGGTGCCGACCTTCATGGAGGGCTGGCTCAAACACCACATCAGCGATGGGGATTTCGGGTTCGTGACCTTCCTGAAGGCGCGGAACCTGGCTTGAATGGCGCTGAAGCGGCCTGATGTGATGAAGTTGTGCCTTTTTGTGGGCTTTCCTGGAAACTTTTCGGGCAAAAAAGGCACTTGAGCCGCCCGGCTGGGTTCGGGGATCCTGGGGCATCCCACCTGCCACGGACGCCCCAGGCACCTCTGCCCGCGGAACCTGCAGTCCAAATGATCGGCCAGGAATGGCCACTAGGAGTGACGCATGAATCGACGCTGGACGACCCTCACCTTGACGGCGCTGGCCTGTGCCACGATCGCCTCGGCCCAGACTTCCTCCACCGCCGGGGCCATCCGGGGCGTGATCAAGAACAAGGGCGGCCAGGGCGTGGCCGGTGCCACCCTGTCGCTGCGGAACCGCGAGACGGGTCTGGTGCGCACCGCCACGGCCAATGCCCAGGGCGAGTACCACATCGGCCTCCTGCCCGTGGGCGGCTACGAACTCACCGTCACCGCGGCCGGCATGCGCACCCTGAAGGACACCAGCGTGCAGGTGTCGCTGGGCCAGAACACCACCGCGAACTTCAGCCTGGACAAGGCCGAGGCCTCCGCCACGGTGGAGATCGTCGCCTCGAGCCAGAGCCTGGACACCACGCAGGTGAACAGCGTCACGGCCGTGGACGCCAAGCTGGTCGAATCCATTCCCCTCAACGGCCGCGACTTCACCAACCTCGTGCAGCTCACGCCCGGCTCGGTCTACGATCCGGACAACAACCGCGTGTCCATGGAGGGCGCCCGGGGCATCCAGAACAACCTGACCATCGACGGCGCCTCCTACCAGTCGAACTTCTTCGGCGAGCAGCGCGGCTCCACGCGCATCCCCTTCGCCTTCGGCGCCGACACCATCAAGGAACTCCAGATCATCACCAACGCCTTCGATGCCCAGTACGGCAACGCGGCGGGCGCGGTGATCAACGCCGTCTCCAAGACCGGCACCAACGAGTTCGGCGGTTCGGCCCTCTACCAGGTGCGGCCCAAGTCTCTGGTGGCGCGCATCACGCCGGTGCCCTACGACCGGGCGGGCACCATCAACACCCAGCAGGCCCTCACCAAGAACTTCACCCAGACCCAGTTCAATGTCAATGTGGGCGGCCCGATCATCAAGGACAAGCTGCACTTCTTCGTGGGCGTCGAGACCTACAAGTACAAGGAGGACTTCACGCCCTCCTTCGCCATCTCGAGCTCGGGTGGCAACAGCAACTCGCCCGTGCCCAACTTCACCAACTTCCTCAACACCTACGGCAAGCTGATCGTCGGCAATGACGGGCGCACGCTGGCCCAGGAAAGCGGCCGGAGCTACACCAACGACCGCACGAACACGGTCTACTTCGGCCGCCTGGACTGGACCATCAACGAGAACCACCGTGCCACCCTGCGCGTGAACGCCCAGGACTGGAAGTCCGAGAACGGCACCACCTCCTTCACCAGCAGCTTCGCGCCCACCACGGGCCAGACGCAGCAGGGCCAGGAGAAGAACAGCGGCCTCAGCTGGGTGGTGGAGTTGAACAGCGTCCTCGGCTCCAACCTGGTGAACGAGGCCCGCGTCCAGCGCGCCATCGAGCGGCGGCCCCGCATCGCGAACAGCACCGCCTCGCCCGAGTTCCAGGTGAACGGCGGCTTCACCGCCGGCCAGAACAACTTCCTGCCCAACGGATTGGACGAGTACAGCTGGCAGGTCATCGACAACCTCACCTGGACCCAGGGAGACTGGACGGTCAAGGGTGGCCTGGATCTCCAGCTCTTCGACTTCAAGAACACCTTCTTCCGCTACCAGAACGGCTCCATCCAGTTCGGAAACTACTCCATCGCCAACAAGTGGGCGGCCGGGACCGTGGCCGCGGCCGACAGCCTGACCTATGTGGGCGCCTACAGCGACTTCGGCGGTGCCATCTCTTACAAGTCCAAGCTCTTCGCGGGCTTCGTCCAGGGCCAGTACCAGGGCCTGCTGGATCGCCGCCTCATGCTGAGCCTCGGCCTCCGCGCCACCCGCGAGGACCAGCCGGACAACCCGCGGCCGAACGCCCAGTTCGCCGGCCTCGACCAGGCCAACGACACCACCTCGTACGACCCTCGCTTCGGGTTCACCTACGATCTGAAGGGCAATGGCAAGACGCTGCTGCGCGGCGGCTACGGCTGGTTCTCCAGCCCGAACCCCAGCCTCACCGTGTCCAACACGATGAACAGCAACGGGAACACCACCTCCACCTACTTCATCAACAACGGGGCCGCCACCAACGCGCTCTTCAACTCGGGCGCCCTCTCCTACGCCCAGCGCGTCTCCGCCGGCGGCACGATCCTGAGCGCCCTGCCGTCCAACCTGCTGGCGGGCCTGGCCTCCGCCAGCCGCGTGGGCCAGGTCTGGGATCCCCGCAACGAGATGACCGTGGCCAAGCGCACCGCCCTGGGCGTCGAGCACGCCTATGACAACGGCCTCACCCTCGGCCTCCAGGCGGTGTATGCGAAGTTCGAGAACCTTCAGTACTTCGTGAACATCAATCTGGCCCAGGTGGGCGCTCCGGCGGGCTCCTACTACAACGACGGCTACGCCCTGCCCAATTCGAACACCTTCTCCACCACCGGCCGCCCCAACCGGGCCGTGGTGAACGGCCGGATGATGGACTTCACGAACTTCGGCAATGTGTTCCTCAGCAAGAACGATGGTGAAGGCACCTACAAGGCCCTCATCCTGACGGCCTCCAAGCGTTCCGAGAGCGGCTGGGGCTTCAATTCCACGCTGACCTGGTCCAAGGCCCGCGACAACAACTCCAACGAGCGCACCACCGCGAGCTCCACGGCCGACTCGAACACCAACAACCCGGCCAATCCCTCCGGCACCGAGGCCTACAGCGACAACGACCGCCGCCTGCGCGTGACCTTCGCGGGCTTCTTCCCGATCATCTGGGGCATCCAGGGCGCCGTGAACTACAGCTACACCAGCGGCCGTCCCTACAGTTCCATCTCCACCAACGACCTTAACGGCGACAGCGGCCGCAACGACTACACGCCCGGCACCGAGCGCAACCAGTACCGCCAGCCCCATGTGAAGCAGCTGGACCTTCGTCTGAGCCGGAACTTCGAATTCACGAAGCGGTTCAAGGCCGAAGCCTTCATCGATGTGTTCAACCTGGCCAACTGGGCGGCCCAGCGGACGACCATCACGGGCGGCCAGCCGACCACCGACTTCGGCTTCATCAACCTGCCCGACCGCAACACCCGCGAGGTCCAGCTGGGCGTCCGCGCCCGCTTCTGATCCTCCCCGGTCCCAAAGGAAAGGCCCCGCGACCGCGGGGCCTTTCCTTTGGGTGGAGACTGGCACCTGCGACGCGCCGTTCCCGGCGGGGAAGCGCTGGCAGGGCGCTGGTTCCCTGACGGCTCGCCCCGTGGACTGGACACGGAAAAGCCCCGCAGGGCGGGGCTTTTCCGTTCAGCAAGGCCGCGGATCAGATCCTGAAGCGGGCCACCAGGGAGTTGAGCTGCTCGGCGAGATGGCTCAGCTCGTCCACGGTGCGGGTGGATTCCTTGATGGTGGCGGCCATCTCCTCCATGGCCGCGGCATTCTGCTCGGCGATGGCGGTGAGGTTGCCCATGGCGGCCACCACGGACTGGCTGTCGTGGCTCTGGGTCTCGCTCTGGCCCCCGATGGTCTTCATCCGCTCGGCGGAATCGGTGATGGCGCTCTGGATGCTGTTCAGCGCCTCGCCGGCCGTGTTCACCATCTTCGTGCCGTCGTTGATGGCCCGGTTCGAGGTCTGGATGAGGGCCGTGATCTCCTTGGCGGCGGTGGCACTGCGCTCGGCCAGCTTGCGCACCTCCTCGGCGACCACCGCGAAGCCCTTGCCGTGTTCGCCGGCCTTGGCGGCCTCGATGGCGGCGTTGAGGGAGAGCAGGTTCGTCTGGTTGGCGATCTCGGTGATCACGGTGAGGATGTTGCCGATCTGCTTCGAGTTCTGGTCGATGGCGCGCATGCCGGAGATGGCGCTGCCCACGGCCGTGCCGCCCTTGCCCGCGGCCTGCTGGGCCTGCTCGAAGACCAGGAGGGCGTCCGCGACATTGGAATTGACCACCTGGGAGGAGCCGGCGATGCCCTGGACGCTGCTGGTGGTGGTCGTGACGCTGGCCTTCTGGTTTTCGGCGGAGTGGGCGATGCTCTGGGCCGTGCTGTGCATCTCGGACATGCCGGCCGACATCTGGAGCGAACCCGACGCGATGTTGGTGGAGATGGCCATCACCTGCTGGACGATCTGGTGGATGTTCTCCACGAACCGGTTGAAGTGGCCGGCCAGGGCGGCGATCTCATCGTTGCCGTGCACATCCAGGCGGGCGGTGAGGTCGCCCTCGCCCTCGGAGATGTCGCGCATGCGCCGCTGGATGTTCTCCAGGGGGGTGACGATGGCGTTGCCCAGGAACCAGGCCGCGCCGAATCCGGCGGCGATCATGAGCACGCCGAGGATGGCCATGCCCAGGAGGGCGCCCATCTGGTCCTTGCGGACGCGGTCCCGGTTGGCCAGCAGCATGAGGTAGGACTTGTTGGGGGCCCCTTCGATCTTCACGAGGGAGCCGACGACCAGGAAGCCGTCCTTCTCAAAGGTCATGTTGTCTTTGGAAAGATCCTTCTTGGCGGCTTCCGTGAGGAAGGCACCGGCGAAGGGGGCCAGGTCGATCTGGGAGGGCTTGGCCTTGGACTTGGTGACGACCTTGGGGGCCTTGGTGGCGGGATCCAGGGCCACGAGGGCGGCCTGGGTGATGTCGTTGTTGTCCTTCATGCCGTCCAGGCCGCGCTCGACGAGCCCCAGGTCCTCGAACTGGACACCCGACTGGATGCCATCCGAGACCAGGGAAGCCAGACTGCTGGCCTCGAGCTTGAGGCCGTCATTCAGCGCAGTGTTCAGGCGCCAGAGGGAAAACACCGTCGCCGCAGTGCCCAGCACCGCCGCCAGGGCGAGGATGGAATACAGCAGCTTCTTTCGGACATTGAGGTTGTTCCAGAATTCCATGGCCGCCCCTAAAGAGGTGTGTCCACAACCCATCGGGCGGGCGGGACCGCGGGTTGAGTTTCGAGGCGCTACCTGAGGGAGATGACGGTGGCGCCGGCGCCGCCCTGATTTTGCGGTGCATCCTCGACCCGGGCGATGCCGGGGTGTCCCCGCAGGGCCTCCCTTACGGCAGCTTTCAATTTTCCGGTGCCGTGGCCATGGACGATGCGGATGGTGCGGCGGCCCGCGGCCAGGGCCTCCTCCACGAAGCGGTAGATTTCGCTGTCCACCTCGTCACTGGCCCGGCCGATGAGGTTCATTTCCGATTCGATGTCCTGGGCCTCGGCGCGCACCCGGACCCGGCCCGTGGGCTTCGGCGCGGCCTCCCGGGCCCCGATGGGCTCCAGCTCCCCCAGGCGGCATTCCAGGCGGCGGCCCTGGGGCGTTTCCAGCGTGGCCCGGTCGCCCTTCAGGGCCACCACCCTGCCTTCGACGCCCAGGCCCCGGTGGCGGGCGAAGCCGCCTTCGCGGATCTCCACGGGGGCGGCGCTCCGGGCGGGGTTCCGGCCGGGCGACAGCTCGGCCTCGGCGAGGCGCGTCAGCTGCTTCACCCGCTCGTGGGCCTCGGTGCCCAGGCGGTCGGCGTTGACCTCCGCCGCCTTCTGGCGATCCTTCAGCTCGCGCACCAGCCGCTTGCCCTCGTGGTCGAGGAAATCCAGCACCCGGGCGACTTTCTCCTTGGATTCCCGCTGGAAGGTCTCGCGTTCGAGGCGCAGCTTCTCCTCCCGCTGGCGGAGGATCTCCCGGTCCTTTTCCGCGGCGGCCTGCCCTTGGCGCAGGGTCTCGGCCTCCTCCAGCAGGCGCGTACGCTCGGCCTCCAGCTCCCGCAGGAAGTCCCGCCAGTCCTGTTCGCGCTGGCCCAGCACCTTGTCGGCGTGCTCCAGCACGGGCTTGGGGAGGCCCAGCTTGGCGGCGATGGTGAGGGCGCGGCTCTGCCCCGGCTGGCCCACCAGCAGGCGGTAGGTGGGGGCCAGACGGTCCTCGTCGAACTGGACCGAGGCATTCTGGAACCGCATGTGGCGCAGGGCCCACTGGCTGATCTCGCCCAGGTGGGTGGAACACAGGATCCAGCAGCGGCGCCGGGACAGGGTCTGGAGGAGGGCGATGCCCAGGGCGGCGCCTTCCTTGGGATCGGTGCCCGTGCCCAGCTCATCCAGCAGTACCAGTCCGCCGTCATGGACGTTTTTCAGGATCTCTTTTAAGTGCAATATATGGCTACTGAAGGTCGAGAGGCTTCCCGTGATGGTCTGGTGGTCGCCGATGTCCGCATGGAGGCTGGGCAGGGCGGGGAAGCTGGAGCCTTCCCGGACCGGCACCGCGCAGCCGCTGGCCGCCAGGGCCGAGAGCAGGCCCACGGTCTTGAGGACGACGGTCTTGCCGCCGGTGTTCGAGCCGGAGATGACGAGCCCTGGCTTCTCCGCCTCCAGGACTAGGTTCAGGGGCACCACCGGGTGGGGCAGGGGCTCCAGGCCCATGGCCTCGCGCACGGCGGGCAGCAGCATGGGGTGGCGGGCCTCCAGGAGGCAGAGGCGGCCCTGCTTCGGATCGGCTTCCAGCTCGGGCAGGCGGCCGTCGCAGAGGACCGCCCAGCGGAGGAGCGCCAGACCCTGGTCCGCCCGGGCCTGGAGGTCGCGCCAGCGGGTGAAGTCCTCCCGCCGGGTGCGCAGCTCCGCCAGCAGGTCGCGCAGGAAGGCCTGGACGGCCTGGGCGTAGTCGCGATCGGCTTCCACGAAGGCGTTGTTGAGGGGCACGGCCTCCATGGGCTCCACGAAGACCGTGGCTCCGCTGCCGCTGCGGTCCAGCACCAGGCCCGGCACCAGACTCCGCCGCTCCGACCGGACCGGCAGGCAGAAGCGGCCGTTGCGATCGACGACCATGGCCTCGTTGAAGGCGTCGGGCGTGGCCCGCAGGAGCTTCTGGAGCTTGGCCTGCACGGCCTGGAAGGCCTCCTGGCGGCTCCGGTGGAGGCTGGCCAGGGCGGGGATGCGCAGGGGATCCAGCTGGCCGTCGGGGTTGAAGCTCTTGGCCAGCCGCTCGGCCACGGGAGCGGGATCCGGCAGCAGGGCGGCCGTCACCTGGAGCCGGTCGATGCCGAGGTGCGTGCCCGGCGGCGCGGGGCGGCACTCGGGCCAGGGCAGGTCGGCCAGACTCGAAAGCAGCCGGGACAGGGCCTTCAGGCCATCCCGGAGCTGCCGCCAGTGCTCGGGCAGCAGCCAACCCGCAGGGTTGAGCAGCTCGTCCAGGGATTCATCCATGGGGAGGATGGGCAGCCGGTCCGGCGAGGCGGCCCAGAGATCCTGGAGCTCCAGCTGGTACAGCCGCCGCAGCCCCGTGAGCCCATCCCAGGGGTGCATGGCGCCGAGGGCGGCGCGGGCGGGAAGCGTGCGCGCGCCCGCCTGCACCAGCCGGATCGCATCGGGGAATTCCAGGGCGTCGAGTTCAGGGTTCATGGCGGGAGTCTTGAGTCCTCAGTCTTGAGTCTTCAGTAAAACAAAAGGCCCGCTTCCGCGGGCCTTTTTCGAGAGGAAGCGAAGCTTCATCTCAACCGATCATGCGCCGTTCCTGAGCGAGGCGCTTCAGGGTCTTCTTGCGGGCGGCGAGCATCTTGCGCTTGCGCTTGGTGCTGGGCTTTTCGTAGTGCTGGCGCTTCTTCAGCTCGCTGAGGATGCCGGACTTCTCGCACTTCCGCTTGAAGCGGCGAAGGGCGAACTCGAAAGTCTCGTCTTCTTTGACCTTGACCAAAGGCATGTGGATGCACCTCCTTTCCCGTGGATTTCGGGACGGCGCCAGGGAACGGGCCGGACCGAACGAGAAGTGTATCTCAGATTCCGAGTTATGGCGAGGCGGAATCCCTCCCGCTACCCTGGATCCTCACTGCATCTTCTGGATCCCAATGCCCCGTCCCCTGCTTCTCATCGTGGAAGGCGAATCCTACCGGACGCCTGGTCTGGTCTCCGCCATGGAGGGGGACGGCTGGGCCGTGCGCTGGGTGGGGGCCGCCGGAGCGGAATCCTTCCTGCAGACGGGCCTGGATCCGGACCTGCTCCTGGTGGAGCTGGCTTCGCCGGAGGCCGTGGGCCACCGCCTGGTCCAGGTCCTCCGGGAACGGCGGCCCACCCTTCCGGTGCTGGCCTGGGTGGGCGAGCAGGCGGCCGAGGCGCGCGGGAAGCTCGACCTCCAGGGTTTCCTGGAACAGTCCGGATCCGAGGCGGAGATCCTCGCGGCCCTGCGCCGCTACCGCCCGGAGGACACCCAGCTCACCACGGACGACATCTTCGGGGACCTTCTGGCCGACCTGGAGCGGGGAGCGGATGTGGGCCCCAGCCCAGGCGTTTCTTCGAGCCCGGTTTCGAGTCCGGTCTCGAACCTGGAGCCCAGGCCGGAACCGCCGGCCGATCCCTTCTCCCTGTTCGAGGGGGGGGCGGGGTGGTCCCCCGAGGCGGATGGTCATCCGGTCTCCCAGCCCCCGCTCAGCGCCGCGGACATCTTCGGCCGGGTGATCGAGGAGGTGGAGGCCCTCCCTGTGCCCCGGGTCATCCCCCAGGCCGTCCCCCGGGCGGTGCCCCTTCCTGTGGCCGTTCCTGAGCGGGGCAACCTGCCGGTGGCCGCCGTGAAGGTCGCGGAACCGCTGAGACCCGCCGCCGCACCGCAGGCTCCGGTCGCCCCCCCGCCAGCCCTGACCGAACCGCTGGGGCCCTCGGACTTCACCCTCAGCGGGATCTCGGGCGTGAACGATCCCTTCGAGTGGGCCGGGGAGGGGGCCTCCGCGCCTCCCGCCGCGCCGCCTGTGGCCCGGCCGGCCGCGGGTGGGGCTCCGGAGGTGCTCGAGGAGTACGGGAACTACTTCCTGCTGGAGAAGATCGCCATCGGCGGCATGGCGGAACTGTTCAAGGCCCAGCAGCGCGGCGTGCAGGGTTTCCAGAAGATCGTGGCCATCAAGCGGATCCTGCCGCACTTCAGCGACAACGAGGACTTCGTCACGATGTTCATCGACGAGGCCAAGCTGGCGGCCCAGCTGACCCACCCGAACATCGTCCAGATCTTCGACCTGGGGAAGGCCGGCAGCTCGCACTACATCGCCATGGAATATGTGAACGGCCGGGATCTGCGCACCCTGCTGCGGAAGGTGCGGGAATACGGGCAGCCCTTCCCGGAGCAGATCGCGGCCTTCGTGGTGATGAAGGTGGCTGCGGCGCTTGACTACGCGCACCGGAAGCGGGGCTTCGACGACCGCGAGCTCAAGCTGGTCCACCGGGACATCAGCCCGCAGAATGTGATCCTCTCGACCGAAGGCGCCGTGAAGCTGGTGGACTTCGGCATCGCCAAGGCGGCCAACAAGGCCAGCCACACGGTGGCCGGCGCGCTCAAGGGCAAGCTGCTCTACATGAGCCCCGAGCAGGCCACGGGACAGCCCCTGGACAACCGGTCGGACCTGTATTCGCTGGGCCTCGTGCTCTTCGAACTGCTCACGGGGGAACGGTGCTTCCAGGCGGATTCCGAGCTGGGCGTGCTGGAGAAGGTGCGCCTGGGCCGGGTGTCGGACCTGCACGCCCTGAATCCCAATGTGTCCAGGGACATGGTGGCCATCGTGAACCGGGCCCTCCAGAAGAGCGTGGATCACCGCTACCCCTCCGCCCGGTTCATGGAGCGGGACCTCCGCGACTACCTCCAGCGCCTGGGGACACCCATCGCCGAGCACGATGTGGCCGAGTATGTGAATGCCCTGCTCAACGGCACCCGGGAGCGGCTGGAACACCTGGTGGCGACCCAATTCCCCGTGCCCACCAGCCTCACCAGCGGGGCCTACCGGTCCATGGGCGACCACACCGGCACCACGGCCCCGTACGGACGCGCTCCCGTCACTGCCAGCGAGGCGTCGCCGCAGGAGCCCGCGGCGGATCTCCCGGAACCGCCCAAGACGGTCGTCCGGCCGCGCTGGCTGCTGCCCCTGATCCTCGGACTGGCCGTGCTCCTGGTGGTCATGCTGGCCATCGCCCGGTGGTCCTGACCCGCTGATCCTCGGGCCCTCGGGTCTGTTTCGCCGGCACGCTGCCGGGGGCATTGTGATGAACCGCAAGGCTCCAACCGGGGTAGACTCGGGGTTTCCCCCTTGTGTCCCCTTTTTCCGCCAGGAGTTCCCATGGATCTGAGCCAGGACCAGAAGGCCTTCTACGAGACCACCCGCGAGCGCTGCCGCTCCGAGGTGTCCCAGATCAACAACACCATCGCCTCCGAGGTTCAGCGCGTGAAGGATCTGCTCACCAGCCTGAGCAACCGCAAGACCGCCGTGCTGCAGATGTACGGCGCCGCCTGCGAAGTGCTGGGCGAAGAGAACGACCTCGCCGAAGAGTCCATCGAGATCGAGTTCTAGGAATCCGCCGTACGATCCCGGGCGATCCCGGACGATCCGTCGGGCTATCCGTGAATCCGCATCAGCGGAGCGGCGCATTTCTGGCAGTTGCTCTGGTGGGGCGGATTCTTCTTGCCGCAGTGGCTGCACACGAGGGTGTGGGCCCGCTTGCGGCGCCACATCCTCAGGTATAGGAATCCGAGGATCAGCACCAGCAGGCCGCCCTTCTGCCAGGGCTGGAGGAAGACGCCCGTGGGGCTTTCCGCCTTGGGCTTGGCGGGCTGTTCTTCGAGGCTGAGGGTGGGCTGGTTCATGGTTCGGCGCTTTCGTCGGGAGAATCGTCTGCCAGCATGCCCTCGCCGAAGAGGCCGTCTTCGGGAAGGGGCGGCTCCAGGGCGGCCAGGGCTTCGGCCTCGAGGCGGCCCTCGCCGAAATCCGCCAGCTGGGGCAGGTCGTGCAGGCCCTTCAGGCCGAAGTGCAGCAGGAAGGCCTGGGTGGTGGCGTAGGTCATGGGGCGGCCCACCACGGGCTTGCGTCCGGCGGGCGTGATGAGCTGGCGCTCCATGAGGCTCTTCACCTGGTTGGCGCTGCTGGTGACGCCCCGGATGGCGTTCAGCTCAGTGATGGTGACGGGCTGGCGGTAGGCGATGATGGCCAGCGCCTCGATCTGGGCCGGTGTGAGCTTGCCGCTGCGGGTGGTGGTCACCAGGCGCGAGACCATCTCCTTGTAGACGGGGCTGGTGGCCATGCGCCAGCCCCCGCCCACTTCCAACAGGCGCAGTCCGGAAGCGCCCTGCAGGCGCTCCTGCAGCTTCTCGATGCCCTGCTGGAGGGCCCCGTCGCCCAGGCCCGTCAGCTCGCGGAGCCGCGCCAGGTCGAGCACTTCGCCGGCGGCGGTGAACAGGGCTTCCAGGGCCCCTGGAAGGTCGCCGCCCTCATCCCAGAGCGGATCCTGGTGGAAGATCTCGGAATCGTTCACCGGTAGGCTCCCAGCCGTTGGCCCATGCGGACGGCGCCTTCGGCGCGCAGCGGTGCCCAGTCCTTGGCTCTCGGGCCGCCCACGAGCAGCACCACCGTGGAGCCGAATTCGAAGGTGCCGAGGTCCTCGCCGGGGGCGCAGGGCAGCAGGCTCACGGGGAACCCCCCATCCTTGGGCAGGTCGCGACCCCCGAGCCAGCGCCCGTCGATCAAGACTCCGCCCACATGCGTGGCGCCCACGAGCACCGCAGCCACCTCCAGGCCCTCGCAGGGACCGGTTCCCAGGGCGATCCAGGTCGCGCGGCGGTTGCGCTCGTAGAGGCGGGGGACATGGCCCGTGCTGGCGTCGTTCACGGGCCACAGCTCGCCTTCCACATGGCTGACGGCGCTGACGCGGCCCTCCAGCGGCACATGGATGCGGTGGTAGTCCTTCGGCGAGAGATACAGGGTGAGGTAGTGGCCGCCGTCGAAGCGCTCGGCGCCCCGCTCGTGCTTGAGCAGTTCCGCCACGCGGTAGGGCAGGCCCTTGGCCTGGATGGCGGTGCCGGCCTCGATGCGGCCGCTGGCGATGATGCGGGCATCCACAGGGCTGTTGAGGTAGCCCGGGAGGGGCCCATCCTGGGGGCGGAGGCCCGGCCTGAGCCGGCGGGTGAACAGGGCCTGGAGGCTGGGGTAGTCGGCCAGGGGCAACTCGGCCTCGGTGAGATCGATGCCGTAGTGCCGGGCGAAGCGGCCCAGCAAGGGCTCGCGCCAGGCCGCCGGCAGGCGCTTGGCAGCCGCCCAGCCCACCACGCGGGAGCCCAGCTTCTTGGGATAGAGGCCCAGCAGCCTCAGGGGCAGGGGGCCGGGCGTCCAGATCAGCACATAGAGCGCCCAGACCAGGGCGAGGACGAGCGCGACGCGCGCCGGTGGGGGCCAAGACAGATGCATCCCACCAGAATAGCCGTCTGTAGAATCGATCGATGGATTGGATCCACCTGAAGCCCGCGGATGGCCGCCTCATGCCCTGGAAGAACGGCGGAGGCCGGACCCTGGAGATCCTCGTGGACCCTCCCGGCGCCACGGTGGATATGGGATTCGGCTGGCGCCTCAGCTCGGCGGAGGTGGCCGTTTCCGGTCCCTTTTCGGCCTTCCCGGGCCTCGAGCGGACCCTGCTGCTCCTGGAGGGAGCCGGATTCGTCCTGGACCTGGGGTCCCGGGGGCAGGCTGTGGTGCGGGATCCCCTGATCCCCTTCGTGTTCTCCGGCGATTGGCCCGTGTCCGCGAGCCTGGTGGACGGCCCCTGCACCGACTTCAATGTGATGGCGGACCCCCGCCGGTGCCGAGCGCGCGTCGAGGCCTTCCGCCTGGAGGCCCCCCGCCCCCTGGATCTGGGAGCGGCCACGGTGGCGATCTTCGTCGCCCGGGGCACGGTGTCGGTACCGTCGCTGGGCCTGCACCTGGGCCAGAGGCACACGCTGCGGGTCGATGCCGGCGTCGGGGCCCTGGCCCTGGCTCCGGGGCTGGGCGGGGCGGGCCTGGTGGTGGTCCGGGTGGATCCGAAGGGGTGACCTCCAGATCTGACGCTCGGACCCGATCCTCAGACCCGATCCTCAGACTTGGTCCCGGGCCTTGACCTGCGGGGGGGCAGGCCCCACGCTTCAGCACCCACCCCCCAGGAGGCCCCATGAACCGAGGGATTCTTTCCCTGCTGCTGGCATCCGGTCTCGCCCTGCAGGGCCAGGCGCCGTTGAAGATCGGCGTCATCAACTGCGCGACCGGCACCCAGGCCCCCATCGGCGAGTACATGAGCAACGGCTACAAGCTGGCCCTGGAGGATCTGCTGAAGAAGGGCATCAAGGTGGAACTGGTGATCGAGGACGACACGGGCAAGCCCCAGGTGTCCATGTCCGCCATGGAGAAGCTCGTCACCCGCGATCGCGTGGCGGCCGTGGTGGGCCCCTACAGCTCCGCCTGCGCCAACGCGGTCTCAAAGCTGGCCGAGAAGTACAAGGTGCCGCTCCTGGTGCCCGTGGCCTCGAAGGAGGACATCACGCGCCAGAACCAGAAGTTCGTCTTCCGCCTCAGCGCCACCACCGAGGACTACGCCTCCATCCTCATTTCCATGGCCCAGAAGCTGGGCCAGCCGAAGACCATGGCGATCCTCAACGAGAACACGGATTTCGGCACCTCCGGCGCCAAGTCGGCCAAGGCCTATGCCGCCCAGGTGGGCATCCAGGTGGTGGCCGAGGAGGCCTACGCGTCAGGCTCGCCGGACTACCGCTCCACCCTGGCCAAGGTCAAGGGCCTCAAGCCCGACCTGGTCTTCATGGTCTCCTATGTGGCCGACGGCATCCTGCTCATGCGGCAGGCGCGGGAGGTGGGCCTCCAGCCCCAGGCCTTCCTGGGCGCAGGCGCGGGCTTCGCCTCCTCCGAGTTCGCCCGCGAGCAGGCCATCTCCAGCCATGTGTTCTCGAGCACCCAGTGGACGACGGATGTGAGCTGGCCCGGGGCCAAGGATTTCGGCAAGCGGTACAAGGCCAAGTTCGGCAAGGACGAAGTCCCCTATCACGCCGCCAATGCCTACGCCTCGATGATGGTGATGGTCGAGACCGCCGCGAAGGCGGGAGGTGATCGCGAGAAGACCCGCGCGGCGCTGCGCGAGGGCACCTGGAACGGCATCATGGGCCCGGTGCGGTTCGTGGACTACAACGGCTACACGAACCAGAACCGGCACCAGATGCTGGTGGAGCAGATCCAGAACGGAAAGCACGAAACCGTGTGGCCGCCGGAGTACGGTACGAAGAAACCGGTGTATCCCTTCCGGTGGAAGTAGCCGCCTTCTGATTGTCCGCCGGGCCTGTCATCTTGGATGGCATGCACATCGGACACGCGTTCACGGTCATGGCGGCGGCCTTCCTCGCCGGAGCCATCAATTCCATCGCAGGGGGCGGCACGCTCGTGTCGTTCCCCGCGCTGCTGGGCATCGGCCTCACGGGCCAGCAGGCGAATGTCACCAGCACCATCGCCCTGTGGCCCGGCTCCATCGGCGGGTTCTGGGGCCACCGCGAGGACCTGGCGGGGACGAAGGAATTCGCCCTGCGGCTGATGCCGGTCTCGCTCCTCGGCGGCGCGCTCGGGGCCTGGCTCATGCTGGTGACGCCTCAGAAGGTCTTCGATCAGCTGGTGCCCTGGCTGATCCTGGCGGCCACGGTGCTGCTGGCGGCCAATGATCCGGTCAACAAGCTGCTGAAGAAGATCGGAGGCCACGACCGGACGGCCGGATGGTGGATCGGGGCAATGGTCTTCCAGTTCATCGTCGGCATCTACGGCGGCTACTTCGGTGCCGGCATCGGCATCCTGATGCTTGCGGCCCTGAGCCTGCTGGGGCTCACGGACATCCACCAGATGAACGGCCTGAAGAACCTGCTGGCCCTCTGCATCAACGGCGTGGCGATCTTCGCGTTCCTGGGGATGGAATACCTGCGCCATCCGGGCAATGTCCAGTGGGGCATCGTGGGCCTCATGGCCGTCGCCGCGGGCCTGGGCGGGCTCTTCGGCTCCCACATGGCCCACCGCGTGGGTCGCACCACCGTGCGCTTCGGCGTCATCAGCATCGGGTTCGTCCTGACGGCCTGGTATTTCTACAAGACCTACGCCGCCTGAGGCGACTGGCAGGTCGGGTGTGTTAGGGTGGTGGCCACATCCCCCAAGGAGGCCCCCCATGCGACTGCTGCCCGTGGGTTCCCGTGCCCTCGCCCCCGCCCTGACCCTGGTTCTGTCCTTCGCATCGGCCTTGGCTCTGGCCGCCGCACCGCCCCCCCAGGCGAAAGACTGCGTCGCCTGCCACGACCAGGTGGACCTGGAGGCGTTCCGCCCCCGCGCCCACGGCGGCTTGGCCTGCGTCCAGTGCCACACGGCCATCACCGAGCTCCCGCATCCCGAAAAACTGCCGCCGGTGAAGTGCGCCCGCTGCCATGCCCACGAGGCCAAGGACTACGCCAACAGCGTGCATGGCCTGGCCCGCATGAAGGGGAAGGACCACGCGGCCACCTGCGCCTCCTGCCACGGCAAGGCCCATGAGATCGTCACGAAGAGCGATCCGGCTTCCAAGGTGGCCCGGAAGAACATGGACGCCACCTGCGGCAAGTGCCACGACGGGGCCTTCCTGGACAAGCTCAACACCCGGCTCCCCCATCGCGCTTCGCGGATGGACCTCAAGAAGATGCCCGGGAAGTAGGGTCAGGGTTCGTGGCGCCGCGGGAGGAAGGCCAGTTCCCGGGCCACTTCCCGGATGATCCACGTTCGTTCCGCCCCGGGCAGCCGGTCCGCCTCCGGGTAGATCCGGTCCTCCTCGAGGGCGTTGTGCGCGGTCAGGCGCAGCTGCACCGCCTCCATCGCCGCCCGGGCTGAAGTCAGGTCGGGTGACGGGCCGCGCAGGCCCTGCACGGCGGTCGCCAGGGTGGCCATGAAGAAGTCGTGGTCCTCGCGAAGGGCCTGAAGCGCCGTCTGGAGATCGGGCTGACCCTGCGCCAATGCCGGAAAGACCACCTTGTGCTCGGCGCGGATGTGAACGGCCAGGCGCATCCAGATCCGGTCCAGCGCCCGGTGGGCCCCGTCCGGCAGCCCGTCCTCCATGGCCGTCTGCGCCTCGATGAAGAGGCCGTCGATCGCGCGGTGGTCGGCCGCCAGCCCGGCGGTCAGGGAACGGTCTCGGGGATCGTCGGCCGGGGGCCGCTGGGAGAATTCGCTCAACGAAGGACCTCCTTCCGGCCAAGCCTGCGGTGGGAGAAGAACGAATCAACCAGTTCGATACCCGCTTCGCGGTGGTTCAAGGCAGGGGCCTTCGGTTCTCTCCCCTGGTATCTCGGAACAGGATACGCCCGGAACAAGCCGGTCCACGAACGGCGGGCCATCATGAAAGAAGCCGCCTGGCGGCGGCTTCCATACTGGCGGAGAGTGGGGGATTCGAACCCCCGAACGGCTTTTGACCGTTACACGATTTCCAATCGTGCTCCTTCAGCCACTCGGACAACTCTCCCGTGGCTCCGCTGATCGGCGGAAGCAGCAAGGTTATCACGGCCCCGGCTGCGGGCCAAGGGCCGTGATCGGAGGGGCTACACGGCCTCGAGAACCGCCACCAGCAGCTTCCAGAAGTTGCCGACGGAGGGGATGCTCACATGCTCGTCGGGGGTGTGCACATCCCACATGTCGGGGCCGAAGGAGACCATCTCCATGGCGGGGTATTTCTCGCCGATGAGGCCGCATTCCAGGCCGGCGTGGATGGCCTTGATGCCCATGGCCTTGCCGAAGACTTTCGCATGGACGCCGTTCACGACCTTCACCAGCGAGGCGTTGGGCTCGGGCTTCCAGCCGGGGTAGCCGTCGCCGCGCTTCGTGGTGAAGCCCGCCAGGCGGCAGATGGCCTGGACGCGATCGGCCACGGCGTACTTGGCGCTTTCGACGGAGGAGCGGTGGCTGAGGCAGACCTCCACCTGGTTGCCCTGGGTGGCGATCATGGCGAGGTTGGTGGAGGACTGCACCAGCCCGGGGATGTCGGGGCTCATGGCCACCACGCCGTGCACCATGCCGAACAGGAAGTCGGTCACCGCATCGGCGTCATCGGCGGCGAAGGCCTGGGCCGGGGCCTCCGAGGCGGGGCTCAGGTCCAGGGCCAGGGTCGGGTCGAAGGCGCCCAGTTCGTCCTGGATCTCCTTCTGGAGCGTCGCCAGCGCGGCCTTCAGGGCGGGTTCCTTGGCGGGGTTCAGGAACACCGTGGCCGAGGCTTCGCGGGGAATGGCGTTGCGCTTGTTGCCGCCAGTGAAGGAGGCCACCTGGAGATCGAAGGCGGGCACCACCCGGAAGAGGATCTGGCCCAGGATGCGCAGCGCATTGCCGCGGCCCTGGTGGATCTCCATGCCGGAGTGGCCGCCCTTGAGGCCCAGCACCTTCACGCGGTAGGCCTTCGAGCCAGGGGCGGGGGCCACGAGCTTCATGGTCTTCGTGGCGACGGTGTCCATGCCTCCCGCGCAGCCGATGGTGAGGTCGCCCTCCTCCTCGCTGTCGAGGTTGAGGAAGTACTTGCCCTTGAGAAGTCCGGGCTGGAGGTTGCCCGCGCCCGTGAGGCCCGTCTCCTCGTCGATGGTGATGAGGAACTCCAGCGGCCCGTGGGCGATGTCCTTGGCGGCCATCACGGCCATGGCCGCGGCCACGCCGATGCCGTTGTCGGCGCCCAGCGTGGTGCCGCTGGCGCGCAGCACATCACCGTCGCGCACCACCCGGATGGGATCCTTCAGGAAGTCGTGCTGGGTGCCCTCGTTCTTCTCGCAGACCATGTCCACATGGGCCTGGAGCACGGTGATGGGCGCCTTCTCGCGGCCCGGGGTCGCGGGCTTGCGGACGATGACATTGCCGATGGCATCCTGCTGCGCGTCCAGCCCCATGGCCTTCGCCTGGTCCAGCACCCACTTGGCCGCCGCCTGCTCCTGCTTGGATCCGCGCGGGATCTTCGACAGCTCCAGGAAGTAGGACCAGATGGCTTTCGGTTCGAGGGATTCGAGCAGCGCGTCCACAAAACCTCCATGCGCCCAGCCAGGCAGCCGGGGCGGTTCCATCAACTGTACCGGCCGGGAAAGGGGCAGGGCGTGACGGGGATCACGGGTGCCGGGAGGACGCGACTTCGAATCCCTCTCCCTCCGCCAATGAAAGCGCCCCGCTGCGGCGGGGCGCAGATGGATCGGGCATCGGGATTCCCTCCGGGGCCACGGCTGCGCCGCGTCCCCTCCGGCCGCACGAAAGGCTGGCACGCCGCTTCACGGCCCCGACAGCCCCCCGGGCTGCCGAGGCCTACGGCTACCTGCCAGCCTTTCAGTGACTTCGAATCCCTCTCTCTCCGCCAATGAAAGCGCCCCGCTGGGCGGGGCGCAGATGGATCGGGCATCGGGATTCCCTCCGGGGCCACGGCTGCGCCGCGTCCCCTCCGGCCGCACGAAAGGCTGGCACGCCGCTTCACGGCCCCGACAGCCCCCCGGGCTGCCGAGGCCTACGGCTACCTGCCAGCCTTTCAGTGACTTCGAATCCCTCTCCCTCCGCCAATGAAAGCGCCCCGCTGAGCGGGGCGCAGATGGCGGAGAGAGAGGGATTCGAACCCCCGAACAGGTTTCCCCGTCTCCGCATTTCGAGTGCGGTGCCATCAACCACTCGGCCATCTCTCCGGAACGGTCATTCTATCAAACCGGCGGGGAGAATCCAGCCTCGGGGAGGTGCGGGCGGGCTTCATCCCGGGATCCGGCCTTCGGCCACGGCCTGCCGGGCCTCTGTGAGCTGGGCCAAGGTGAGCGCGGCGAGGGCGAGCAGGAGGTCGCGGACCGCCACATCGAGGAAGGCGCCCATGGCGAGCAGGTTCAGGGCGATGCCCACGAGCCAGGCCGCGGCCACATAGGCGCCCAGGCGGGTCCAGCGGGTGAGGATGGCGAGACCCACGGCCATCTCCACCAACCCGATGGCGTGCATGAAGGTCGCGGGGGAGACGGGGATCAGGCGCAGCGCCAGGGGATTCAGGTAGAGCTCCCACTTGGCGAGAAGGTTGAAGTACTTGTCCAGTCCGGCCAGGAAGGGCGCGGCGCCGAGGCCGATGCGCAGGGCCCACCAGCTCGAATTCATTTTGTCGTTCATGGTCAGGTTCCTTTCTTTCGGGAGATGGGGCTCACAGGCTCTTCAGGTACTGGACGAGGTCGGCCTTCTGGGCGCTCGTCAGCCCGAGGCCCTTCCGGGCGTCGTAGGTCTCGACGACCGCGTCCAGCGAGGGGGCGGTGCCGTTGTGGAAGTAGGGCGCGTGCTGCCACAGCCCGGCCAGGGGGGCGGTCCGGTACTGCCTGGTGGCGCTCCGCGAGGCGTAGCTGGGCACGCCCGCCGGTTCGGGTTCGCTGACCACTTCGCTGGGTGGGTGCAGCCGGATATTGGCGTCGGTCAACGCCGGGCCCGAGTGGCAGGTGGCGCATTTCCCCGGGCCATCGAAGACCGCCTTGCCCCGGACCGCCGCGGCGGCATCGAAGCTTCCGGCCGGCGGCCGCGGCGCGGTGAGGCTCAGCTGGTAGGCCTGGAGGGCTGGCAGCTTGGCGGACACCAGGTCGGTGGTGCCGTGCGTCACGCTCACGCCGGTGCGGGGCTCGGAGAAGCTTCCCTGGCCGCCCATCTGGGTCACGGCCACATACCGGTTCCAGTAGGCGAGGTCGCTGCCGTCGCCGGTGGCGGTGACGCTGTGCACGCCCAGGAGTCCGTAGGCGGGCGGGATCACCTGGGGCCCGTTCTGCCCGTCGAGGTTGAAGCGGGGATCGTACCTCCCCTTGCCCCAGGAGGCGTAGACGGCCTTGGCGCCCGAGGGCACTGCGGGGGAGAGGGCGATGATGGCGCCCGGATTGAGGTCGCGGTTGGCCCAGCCGTCCAGGCGCCTGCCGATGCCCGGCGCGAAGGAATCGTCCACGGTCGAGTGGCACAGCGCGCAGGTGATGCCGACCCGGGTCAGGGTGTCCTTCCCGTTGACGCTCTCCACCGTGCCCTTCACGCCCACGACGGCGTTGAGCTTCAGCAGGGCCACCGTCGTGGCGGGATCCGTCAGGCTGATGGCCCCGCTCTGGATCCCCTGGACCACCGCCGGGGGCAGCGCCTCGGCATCCACCTTCAGGCCCACGGACAGGGCGGTGGTGGGATCCACAGCCGAGGCGATCACCTGGTGCATGCCCAGGGCGTCGGTCCAGAAGGCCTCGTCCCCGAAGGTGTCATCGCGGAAGATGGCCTTGCCCTGGGCGACCAGGGCCGGATCCAGGGGCGGTTCGCCCGGAATGGCTCCAGCGCGATGGTTGGAATAGCAGCCGGCGGCGATGAGCAGGGCCGCGACCGGGAGGGTCAGGGCGTATCTCAGAGGCAGTTTCATGATGGACTCCTTGCCCGGGCGGGCGCTTCAGCGGTTCACCACCTGAATCTAGGGGCTCAATAAAAACAAACAAGAATGTTTAAATTGTTTAAACTCTCCTCAGCCGATGCGCCCGGGAGGCGGCCGTGAAGAACCTGCACGACAACCAGCGCAAGATCCTGGAGCACCTGCTCGGCCACCACGAGGGCGCCTCGCTCGATGAGCTGGCGGCGCACCTGGCCCTCACGCGGACCGCGGTGCAGCAACATGTCCTGAGGCTGCTGGATTTCGGCTACCTGACCTACGCGGACACGAAAGGGGCCGTGGGCCGGCCGCGCCGGCGCTACCTGATCTCGGACGAAGGGATCGACACCTTCCCCAAGAAGTACTCCTGGCTGGCCAACGCCATCCTGGCCCAGCTGGCCTCGGACCTGGGGCCGGGCGGCGCGAGAGCCTTCATGAAGAACCTGGCGGGGGCCGTGGCGGCCTCGCTGGAAAGTCCGGTGAGCCCCGCCGATCCGCCCGCGCAGCGGCTGAGGAAGGTCACCGCGCTCATGAACGACCTGGGCTACCGGGCCGTCCTGAAGCCGGGAGAGGCGCCCGGGGAGGCCGCCATCGAGGCCGTCAACTGCGTCTACCACTCCGTGGCCAAAGTGCACCCGGAGCTCTGCCAGTTCGATGTGAGTCTGATCGAGCAGGCCTCCGGTATGAGCGTCCACCTGGAGACCTGCATCGCCAAGGGGGGCGCCGTGTGCCGGTTCTGCGTCTCGAAGGCTGGCCGACGCTGAGGCCAGGTGCTTGGGCCCACCGCCGAGGGCCGCCGCGCCCGCTAGAATCCAGCATCCGGGAGGCTGGCATGAGGGGCGGGCTGAGATTGATTGGCATGGGGATGCTGGGGGTGACGGCAGCGGTGTCGATGTCCGCGCAGGAGGCGGATTTCGCGTTGACGGATGCGGCCGCGGACCGTTTCGCGGCCCTGGCGCTGAAATGCGCACGGCAGGAATACCCGAACAAGCTGGATCATGTGATGAACGGCGCCGGGGAGGTGAAATCCCCGAAGGCGCTGCACCCGGCGTTCTACGGTTGCTTCGACTGGCACTCCTCAGTCCATGGCCACTGGATGCTGGTGCGGCTGCTGCGGACGCATCCGGACATGGCGAAGGCCGCCGAGATCCGCGCGGTGCTCGAAGAGAACCTCGCCCCGGGGCCCTTGGCCGCGGAGGTGGCCTATTTCGACCAGCCCGGCCGACGGAGTTTCGAGCGGACCTACGGCTGGGCCTGGCTGCTCAAGCTGGCGGCGGAGCTGAAGACCTGGGACGCGCCCGAGGCCCGGCGCTGGTCGGCGGCCCTGCAGCCGCTGGCGGATCGCGTGGCGGGGGCCTTCCTGGACTTCCTGCCGAAGCAGACCTATCCCATCCGCACGGGCGTCCATCCCAACTCGGCCTTCAGCCTGGATCTGGCCCTGGACTACGCGCGCGCGGCGAAGGACGCCCGGCTGGAGGCCGCGGTCCTCGATCGGGCGCAGAGCTGGTTTGGCCAGGACCGCCGGGGGCCCCTGGCCTGGGAGCCGGGGGGCGAGGACTTTCTGTCGCCCTGCCTGGAGGAGGCCGCCCTCATGGCGAAAGTCCTGCCCCGGGGCCGCTTCGGCGTGTGGCTCGAGGGCTTCCTGCCGGGGTTGCCCGGAACCCTCGCCCCGGCCCGGGTCTCGGATCGCACCGATCCCAAGATCGTTCACCTGGACGGCCTGAACCTGAGCCGCGCGCGGGCGCTGTATGACCTCGCCCGGACCTTCGGGGCGAAGAACCCCCGGCGGGCGGCCCTGCTGCGCTCCGCCGATCGGCACGCCCGGGCTTCGCTGCCCCATCTGGCCTCCGGCAGCTACGAGGGCGAGCACTGGCTCGCGACCTTCGCCGTGCGGATGCTCGAGGCGCGCTGAGGCTCGAGTCGAGCCCGGCTCAGGCCCGGGACTCCTGCCCCAGGCTCGCGTTCAAGTGGGTGAAGTAGTGGCGGTCCTCCGTGAGGAGGTGGCCCTTCACGAGATCCGTGGCGAGGTAGGTGACCAGACGGCCGAAATCGATCCGGCCCGCCTTCAGCTCCGCCTGCAGGCGGTGGGCGGAGGCGAGGAGCCGGGCGTGCTCGGCGTGGTGCTCCGGAAGATCGGGATAGGCGGCTTTCCGGAGGAGAGCCTCCTCGTCGCGGAAGTGCTTCTCGGCGTGGTGGAGCAGGGTGTCGAGGTGTGACTCCACCACGGCCGGGGGCTGGCCCTCCAGCAGGGCGGAGAGGAGGGCGTTCGAGAGGTCGAACAGCAGGATGTGCTGCTCGTCGATGAGGCGGTGGCCGCTGCCGTAGGCCTCTTCCCAGACCAGTTCGAGCAGGTTCGGGCCCCGCTGGTTGCCGGAAGGGCCCCCATTCCGGCTGGCCATGACCCGGTTGCGTCCCTCGGCCTTGGCCCGGTAGAGCGCCTGATCGGCACGGGCCACCCAGGCCTCCGGGGACTCGCCATCCAGGTATTCCGCCACGCCGGCGCTGAGGGTCATGGGGGCGGCGTTGGGGAAGGGCGTGGCTTCCAGGGCGGTCCGCAGGCGCTCGGCGAGGCTGATGGCCCCCTCGAGGGTGGTGGCGGGGGCCAGGACCAGGAATTCCTCTCCACCCCAGCGGATCAGGGCATCCGAAGTGCGGAGCACGGGCCTGAAGGCGGCCGCGGCGCCGGCCAGCACCGTGTCGCCCACCGGATGGCCGAAGGCATCGTTGATCCGCTTGAAGTGGTCGAGGTCGAGCATGATGAGCGAGAGCGGGGCGCGCCGGCGGCGGGCCAGGCCCATTTCCGAGGCGGCGGCCTCGTCGAACCGGCGCCGGTTCCAGGCGCCGGTGAGCCGATCGAAGCTGGCGGTCTCCTCCATGCGGCTGAGGTCCTCGCGGAGCCGGTCGATCTCGAGGGACAGGTCCGCGGCCAGGTGGCCCAGGGCCCGGCTCCGGGCGGCCGCGCGCCACCAGCCCAGGAGGGCGATGGCGGCGATCCCCGCGGAGAGGATCGGGAAGGCGGGAACCCCCGGCGTGATCAAGGCTTGACTCCAGTAGTCCCCAGCATCGACCAGCCGGGTACCGAACATGAAAATGGCCTCATCAGCCCCGGCGGCGCCGGAAAAAAGCCTGGAGCTGTTCGCGGCACTCGGGCTCCAGCAGCCCGCCCTCGAAGGTGAAGCGGTGGTTCAGGGCGGCGCCGTCGAGCGTGTCCAGCCACCGGCTGACGCCCACCTTGGGATCGGAAGCGCCGAACACCACCCGTCCCACGCGCGCATGGATCAGGGCCCCGAAGCACATGAGGCAGGGCTCCAGCGTCACATAGAGCGTGGCGCCCGTGAGTCGGTAGTTCTTGGCCCAGGATCCGGCGCTGCGCAGGGCCTGGATCTCGGCGTGGGCCGTGGGGTCGTTCAGCTTTACGGGGTGGTTGTGCCCCCGGCCCAGCAGGGCGCCCTCGGAGACGAGCACGGCCCCCACGGGCACCTCGTCCAGGCGATCCGCCTTCTCGGCCTCCTCGAGGGCGAGCTTCATGAAATAGATGTCGTCGCCGCTCCACATCATTCAAGTGTCGCCCGAAACCGCGGCCCGTACATCAGGAACAAAGGAGCAGTATGGCCGATTTTCCCTTGAACAAAAAGGCTGATCCTCGGATTCCCAGGTCGTTACACTCACTTTGATCCTGGAGGATCGAGTCATTTCTCACCGCCCCGCGATGGCTTGGCCTTCGCGGGGTTTTTGCAGGGTTCTTGGCATGGTCCGGGGGGACCGCCCGCCCACGCGGCCCGCGAAGTCCCCCGGAGCCCCCACCTCGCCGTCAGGCAAAGCCTGGCGCCTCGGTTTGACAACGAAGGAGGCACATGCGCGCGCACCTGATCCTGAAGGACGGAACCATCTTCCGGGGGCGGGCGCCGTTGGGCTTCGGGGGCGGCGGCGAGGCGGTGTTCACCACCGCCATGGCGGGCTACCAGGAGATCCTCACGGATCCGAGTTTCGCGGGGCAGATGGTCTGCATGACCTTCCCCGAGCAGGGCATCTACGGCATCCACGCCGACCTCAACGAGGGCACCCGGCCCTGGGCCACGGGCCTGCTCTGCCGCCGCCTGACCTTTTCGCCGGACCACGCCCGCTGCGAGGGTGACCTGGCGGGCTGGCTCAAGCGCCACCACATTCCCGTGATGACCGATCTCGACACCCGGGCGCTCACCCAGCACCTGCGTGACCAGGGATCCCAGCCTTCGCTCATCTGGACGGAGCTGGACGGCAGCCTCGACGCGGGGGTGGCCAAGGCGAAGGCCCTGCCGGACATGACCGGCCAGGCCCTCTGCGCCGAGGTGAGCTGCCAGGACCGCTACGAGCTGAACCCCGGCGGCGCCTTCCGTGTGGCGGTGCTGGATGGCGGCATCAAGCTGAGCATCCTCGATCAGCTGGCGGCCGTGGGCCTGCACCTCGAAGTGTTCCCCTGGGATGCCCCCGCTTCTGAGCTGTCGGACCGGCGCTTCCAGGGCCTCTTCCTCAGCAATGGCCCCGGCGATCCCGCCGCGCTGCCCGGCATGCAGAAGGAGGTGGAGGCCTGCATCGGCCAGCTGCCCATCTTCGGCATCTGCCTGGGCCACCAGCTGCTGGGCCAGGCCTTCGGAGGGCGGACCTTCAAGCTCAAGTTCGGTCACCGCGGGGCCAACCAGCCCGTGCACGACCTCATGACCGGCCGCATCGAGATCACGGCCCAGAACCACGGTTTCGCCGTGGACGAGGCCAGCCTGCCCCGGGAGATCGAGGTCACGCACAAGCACCTCAGCGACGGGACCGTCGAGGGCCTGCGGCACACCCAGCTTCCGATCTTCTCGCTCCAGCACCATCCGGAAGCCTCACCCGGTCCCCACGACGCGCATCCCGCGTTCCGGCGCTTCGTCGAGCTGATGCAGGAGTTCCACCATGCCTAAGCGAACGGATCTGAAGAGCGTGCTGGTGCTGGGATCGGGGCCGATCCAGATCGGTCAGGCCTGCGAGTTCGACTACTCGGGGACGCAGGCGCTGAAGGCCCTGCGGGAAGAGGGCATCCGCACGATCCTGCTCAATTCCAACCCGGCCTCGATCATGACGGACCCGGGCCGGGCGGACGCCACCTACATCGAGCCCCTCACGCTGACGGTCCTCGAGAAGGTCATCGAGGCGGAGAAGCCCGACGCCATCCTTCCCACGGTGGGGGGCCAGACGGCTCTGAACCTCGCCATGGAGGCCCACGAGAGCGGCCTGCTCGAACGGACGGGCGTGACGCTCATCGGCGCGCAGCCCGAGGCCATCAAGCGCGGCGAGGACCGTCAGCTCTTCAAGGCCCTCATGGATGACCTGGGCCTGGAGACCTGCCGCGGCGGCTTCGCCCACAACATGGCCGAGGCCCGCGACCTCCTCAAGCTCACGGGCTTTCCCGCCATCCTCCGCCCCAGCTTCACCCTGGGCGGCAGCGGCGGCGGCATCGCCTACAATGTGGACGAGTTCGAGACCATCGTGGCCCGGGGCCTGGATCTGAGCCCCACCAAGCAGGTGCTCATCGAGGAGAGCATCCTCGGCTGGAAGGAGTTCGAGTTGGAGGTGGTGCGCGACCTCGACGACAATGTCGAGGTGATCTGCTCCATCGAGAACCTGGATCCCATGGGCATCCACACCGGGGACAGCATCACGGTGGCTCCGGCCCTGACGCTCACGGATCCCGAGTACCAGCGCATGCGGGACGCGGCGCTGGCCGTCATCCGCGCCGTGGGCGTGGAGACCGGCGGGTCCAACATCCAGTTCGCCCTGGAGCCCGAGACCAGCCGCATCATCGTCATCGAGATGAACCCGCGGGTGAGCCGCAGCTCGGCGCTGGCGTCGAAGGCCACGGGGTTCCCCATCGCCTGGGTGGCCACGAAGCTGGCCCTGGGCTACCGGCTGTGGGAGCTGCCCAACGCCATCACCCGCATGACCAAGGCGGCCTTCGAGCCCGTACTGGACTATGTGGTGGTGAAGATCCCGCGCTTCACCTTCGAGAAGTTCCCCCAGGCCGACAAGGTGCTGGGCACCCAGATGAAGAGCGTGGGCGAAGTCATGGCCCTGGGCCGGAGCTTCCAGGAGGCCCTGCAGAAGGCCATCCGTTCCCTCGAGGAGGGCCACCGCGGGATCTCGGGCGCCCTGGAGGGCAAGCTGGACCTGGGCCGTCTCAAGGAGCACCTGCTGATCCCCGGGCCCCAGCGCATCTTCTGGGTCTACCACGCGCTGAAGGCCGGGCACAGCGTGGAAGAGCTGCACCGCCTCACGAAGATCACGCCCTGGTTCCTGCGGGAGATCGAGGAGATCGTCGTTCTGGAGGGCCGCCTGCGCAGCTTCCCCGTGGACCGGCTGCCTGTGGAGCTGCTGGAGAAGGCCAAGCGCGCGGGGTTCGCCGACGATCAGATCTCGGTGTTCTGCTCGGGTACGGAGGCCGAGGTGGCCGCGCGGCGGGAGGCCCTGGGTCTGCGCCCCGCCTACAAGCGGGTGGACACCTGCGCCGGCGAGTTCCAGGCCGAGACGCCCTACCTGTACGGCACCTGGGAGGACTTCAGCGAAGCCGAGCCCACGGACCGGCCCAAGGCCATTGTGCTGGGCAGCGGCCCCAACCGCATCGGCCAAGGCGTGGAGTTCGACTGCTGCTGCGTGCAGGCCGTGGAGGCCATCCGCGCCAGCGGCGTGGAGGCCATCCTCGTCAACTGCAACCCCGAGACCGTCAGCACGGATTTCGACACCAGCGACCGCCTCTACTTCGAGCCCCTCACCTACGAGCATGTGAAGGCCGTGGTGGATCGCGAAGCCGCGGGGGGCCACCTCCTGGGCGTCTTCGCCCAGTTCGGCGGCCAGACGCCGTTGAAGCTGGCCTCGCCCCTGCACGCGGCGGGCGTGAAGCTGCTCGGCACGCCGCTGAGCGCCATCCTCGACGCGGAGGACCGCGAGCGCTTTGGCCAGGCCCTCAGGCGCCTGAACATCCCCGCGCCCGCCTGGGGCATGGCCACCAGCTTTGAGCAGGCCAAAGAAATCGCCCACCGCCTCGCCTATCCGGTGATGGTGCGGCCCAGCTTCGTGCTGGGGGGCCGGGCCATGGCCGTGGTCTTCGACGACGCGGGTCTGGAAAAATACATGCGCGAGGCCGTGGCCGTGAGCAACGACCAGCCCGTGCTGCTGGACCGCTTCCTGGACGGCGCGCAGGAGCTCGACATCGATGTGGTCTGCGACGGCGAGCAGGTGGTCATCGCGGGCCTGCTGGCCCACATCGAGGAGGCGGGCATCCACAGCGGCGACAGCTACGCCGTGATCCCCGCCCTGGGCGTGCCCGGGGACATCCTGGAGACCGTCAAGGGCTACGCCCGCAAGCTGGCCCTGGACCTGGGCGTGCGCGGCCTCATGAACCTGCAGTTCGCCGTGAAGGATGGCATCGCCTATTGCCTGGAGGCCAACCCCCGGGCCAGTCGCACGGTGCCCTTCGTGAGCAAGGCCACGGGCATGGACTGGGCCGGCGTGGCCGCGCGCATTGGCCTGGGGCAGAGCCTGAAGGCCCAGGGCGTCACGGACGGCGTGCCCCGGGCGGTTTCGGTGAAGGGCGTGGTCTTCCCCTTCGCCAAGTTCCCCGGCGTGGATCCGGTGCTGGGCCCCGAGATGAAGAGCACCGGCGAGGTCATGGGCATCGGCGAGACCTTCGGCGAGGCCTACGCCAAGGCCCTGCTGGCGGCGGGGATTCCGCTGCCCCTGTCGGGCACGGTGTTCCTCACGGTGAACGATGCCGACAAGGCGCGGCTGCCGGAGCTGGCGCAGAAGCTCGTGGCCCTGGGCTTCGGCCTCTGCGCCACGGAAGGCACGGCCCGCACGCTGGAATCCGTGGGCCTCAAGGTGCGCCGCATCTTCAAGGTGAACGAAGGCCGCCCCAACGCCGTGGATCTGCTGAAGAACGGCGAGGTGCAGTGGGTCATCAACACGCCCCTGGGCCGCGACGCGTTCTTCGACGAAGGCGCCATCCGCAAGGAGGCCCTGCGCCTGAAGATCCCCTGCCTCACCAACCTCAGCGCCGCCCTAGCCGCCTGCGAGGCCGTGGAGACCCTGCGCGGCGAGATGAAGGTGCGGGCCATCCAGACGCTGCGATAGAGTCGTTCCTCCCGGAGGTTCCATGTCCGTCACCGACCGCATCCAGTCCTTCCTGGACTCCGGCTCCTTCGCCGTGGTGGGCGCCAGCACGGACCGCTCGAAGTACGGGAACAAGGTGCTGCGCTGCTACCAGCAGCATGGGAAAGAGGTCTATCCCATCAACCCCAAGGCGCCGGAGGTGGAGGGTCTGAAGGCCTACCCCTCGCTGGGAGCGCTGCCGGTGCGGGTGCCGGCCATCTCGATCATCACGCCGCCCGCCGCCACGGAGTCGGTGGTGCGCGAGGCTGCGGCCGCAGGTGTGAAGCACATCTGGATGCAGCCCGGCGCCGAGAGCGACGCGGCCATCGCCACGGCCGAAGCCCTGGGGATGAGCGTCATCGCCGGGGGGCCCTGCCTGCTTGTGGTGATGGGCTATCACGAGTGAGGCCGCTTGCGCGGCCTCACTCGGACAAGGGCTGAACCATCAGCCTAGGCCAGCCCCAGGCTCCGCCGCACTTCCAGGCGGTGCTCCTCGTGGGCCTGGATCACCTTCGGCACCTCGCTGCGCCACAGCGTCGAAAAAGCGGCGAAGGAGATGGTCGGCTTCGCTTCGGCGCCAGGCGTCGAGCGTTCGATTGAGTCCTGCGAGGACATCTCGCGGGTACCAGGCTTGGGGATCATGGGTGGGGTTCCTCAGAAGAGAAAGGTAAGCGGTCTGGAGCTGGTAGGCAACCACCGATTCCACGGGCTTGGGCCGTGCGCGCACGCTGGCGAGGGCATCCTGGCCTTCGGTCATGCGGCCCGATCCTTCCTCGTCCACCCGCACATGGTAGACCTGCAGAGAGCGGCCCACCCGCGGGGCCAGACCCAGGAAGGTGAAGGGTGCCCAGGCGTGGGCCCGGGCCATGCGGTCCAGGGGCACATAGCGCCCCTCGCGCTCGGAGCGGGCCAGCATGGCCCGGAGGGAGCCCTCCGGGTCGCGATCCGTGTAGGCCAGGTGGATCTCGCCGCAGCCCTCGCGCCGGATGCGGCCCAGCAGGAAGGCGACGCCCTCGGGATCGGTGTGGGGCGCGTCGAAGACGGCGCCGAAGGCCGGCCCCAGGGCCAGGGCGCCGGTGGTCTTGCCGGTGGCCTGGCCGCCCATGAAGAGGATCACGGGCTCACCGTGGGCGCGGGCGAGGGCGCGGTCCCGCAGCCGCTTGCCCAGGGCGTTCAGGTGGACGGAGGCGCGTCCCGCCGGATCCTCCAGGGCCTCGTAGCCCTGCGTGGGATTGCGGCGGAGGCTGGGCAGCAGGGTGGCGAGCACATCGCCGTTGACCAGCTGGCCGTCCAGGGTGCCGGGCCGGGTGGCGTAGTCGTCCAGGGCGGCGTCGGAACGGCGGGCCAAGCCTGCGGCCTCGGCCTCCAGGGCCCCCCGGAGGTCCCGCCGCTCCGCCGGTTCCAGCTCCCAGTAGGAGCGTCGCTCATGCCAGGGCACCTGGTGCCAGGGGGCCGGCGGGCGGAGCGGGTCGGGGGGCATCCCCCTCAGCCTAGCGGGATATGCTCGGAGCCATGTCCTCCTCTGAATCCCGCTCCGAATCTGCGCGCATCCTCCTCTTTCCCGGCCAGGGCACGGAGGCCGTGGGCATGTCCGCGGGCTGGGAAGCCCACGGGGCCTGGCGCCGCACGGTGGAGGCCGCGGAGGCCCACACGGGCAGCCCCCTGAAGCGCCTGATGGCGGAAGGCCCTCTGGAGGAGCTCCGCCGGCAGCGCCACGCGCCCTTCGCGGTGCTGGCCCATTCCGTGGGCATCTTCCGGGCTCGGCGTGAGGCCGGCATGCCCCTTCCCGTGGCGGCGACGGGGCACAGCATGGGCTTCTATTCGGCTCTGGTGGCCGCGGGGGTGGTACCCCTGGAGGCGGCCCTGGCGCTGATCTCCGCCGTGGAGGATTTGAGCGCGGCGGCCTTCGCGGACACGCCCATGGGCATGGCCTTCGTCATCGGCGTGGCCGAGGCAGAGGTTCGGCAGGCGCTGTCCGACCGCGCGGATCTGGTGCTGTCCAACCGCAACGGCCGGGCACAGTTCACGGTGTCCGGGCCCCTGCCGTCCCTGGAAGGTCTGGTGGAGACCCTGCGCCCCTCGGCCATGAAGGTCGGGCTGCTGCCGGTCCGGCACCCCCTGCACGGGCCCCACATGGCCGCCCTGCTGCCCGCCCTGGCCCGCCGGCTGACGGCGGTGGAGCCGGCGGTACCGGCCTTTCCGCTGATCTCCCATTTCGATGGGCGCCTGATCGTCGATGGGCGGGCGGCCTGGGATGAGGGCCTCGCCTCCGTGGCCCTTCCCGTGGATTGGCTGGCGGTGGTGGCGCGCCTGAAGACGCTTTCCGCGCCCCTGGCGGAGTGCGGCCACGGCACCCAGCTGTCGGGTCTGACCCGCTGGGCGGAGCGTGGGTTGGTGGTGGATTCGCTTCAGTTGCCCCCGCAGCCTTCCTGAGCGGCCCATCGGGATTGGTCGGTAAAAACCGATCCCGAAGTGGGCGCGGTCCCCTAGCTATGCCGCCGGGGCCTCTGCCATGATGGGCACCTCACCCCCTTCCCCAGGACGCGCCCGATGCCGGCATCCTCTCTCATCCTCGGTGAAGCACTCGCCAACCGGTGCTCTCAGGTGCTCTACCGCTGTCTCGAGGAGGTCGGGAGCACGAAGGGGGCCCTCTACCTGCGGGTGCCGGATGGGGTCGGCTTCCAGGTGGTGAGCTTCTACGGCTGGCCCCGGGGCACCCGGCCCCCGGTCTCCCTGCCCTTGGACCACCCGCTGACGGTGCGGGCCCAGCGGGAACGCCGGACCTTCGTGGTGAACGACGCCTCGGAATCGCCCGAGCTGGCCGCCTTCGGCCAGGGCGGGGAGTGGCCCCGCTACCTCATCACGCCGGTCTACCTTCAGGGCGACTGGGTGGGGCTGCTGATCCAGCGGGACCGCATCAAGGGCGGCACCTTCGACGCGGACCGGGACGGTCCGCCCACGGTGGCCATCTGCGAGGACCTGGCCGTGTCGCTGAAGGAGTTTCATCTCTACGGCGGGTCGGGAGCGGGCTCTCCCCTGACCGTTTCCGCAGCGGACTTCGACGCGGGCCCGGCCCCCGGCGACCTGCCCACGGCCTCCGCCATCATCGATGAAGTGGCCCCCGTGCCCGAGCGATTGCTGCCCGTCGTGGGGTCCGCGGTGCCCGCCATCCGGGCCCCCGAAACGCGCCTCCCCTCCAGCGGACCTGCGGACCAGGAGCAGCTCCATGGGTTCCCGGGGGGGCAGGACGGCTATGCGGCGCTGCCCTGGGAAGCGGACCGCACCCTCAGCGGCTGGGTGGCGCCCCCCCCGGTGAGCCCGGAACGCCAGCACGGGATGATGCCGCCCGAGCAGCGGGCCTTCTTCTGGGAGATCGCGGGCCTCCTGTGCCAGATCCTGTCGGCCAGCGCGGTGGCGCTCTGGGTGGAGGACCCCGAGGAGATCCGCCCCATCCTGGCCTTCAGCACGCTTCCGCTCTCGCCGGAACTGCAGCAGCAGATCCTGGCCCACGCCACCTTCCACCTGCCCGCGGTGCGGGAGACGGACCTCCGCCTCATCACCCGGACGGAGATGCCCGAGGTGCCGGAGCTCAAGGGCGCCTTCGCCACCTACATGCCCCTCCTGCTCAACGAAACGCCCCAGGGCCATGACCTGATGATGGTGTTCCGGACGGAGGACCACTCGTTCTCCATCACCGAGATCGAGGCCATCCAGCAGCTGAGCCGGGTGCTGGGGCTCTACCTCCAGGAGGCCCGCCTCCACGAGCGCTACCACCACGCCTTCCTGTCGGTGAGCCACCGCATCCTGCAGTCCGGCGAAAGCCGGGTGCCCACCCTGCGGCCGCACAGCCTGGCCACGGCCCGCCTGGCCCGGGACCTCGCCCTGCGCCTCGAGCTGGCCACCGAGGAGGTCGAAGCCGTGAGCATCGCGGCCATCCTCCACGATGTGGGCCTGCTGCTGCTGGATCCCCAGATGCTCGCCAAGCCCCAGCTGACGGAGGAGGAGCTCAAGAAGGTGCGGAACCATCCCGAGCTGGCGGCGGTCTTCCTCAAGGACCTACGCTTCCCCTTCGATGTGGTGAAGATGATCCGGCACCATCACGAGCGCTGGGACGGCCACGGCTACCCGGACGGGTTGCGCGAGACGGCCATCCCCATCGGCAGCCGCATCATCGGCCTCATCGAGGCCTACGAGGTGATGACCAGCGGCAAGGGCTACCGGCGCCCCAAGGGGTTCCGCCAGGTGCTGGCGGAGCTGCAGAACGAATCCGGCTCCCAGTTCGATCCCACCGTCCTGGAGGCGTTTTCCGAGCTCATGACACGAAAGGGCGAGCGGGCCTGATAATTTAGGTTCCGGAGCTCCCATGCCCACCCCCCGTTCCCAGCATGGATTCACGATGGCCTTGGCCCTGGCCATGATCGTGGTGATGGGCGTGATGCTGCTGAAGATCGGCCCCCTGGTGAGCGCGGAGGTCCAGCGGGAGAACGAGGCCGAGCTGATCTTCCGGGGCGAGGCCGTCGCCACGGCGCTCCGGGTGTATTTCGCCAAGAACGGCCGCTACCCCACGGATCTCGAGGAAGTCATGAAGGTCCGGCCCCGCATCCTGCGGCAGAAGTACAAGGATCCGATGACCGCCGCGGGCGATTGGGAATTCATCACCCAGGTCCAGCCCGGGGCCTCGGGGAACACCGAGGGGCTTCCCATCGTCGGCGTGCGCAGCCGCAGCATCAAGGACAGCTTCCGCATCTACCAGAACAAGGAGCTGTATCACGACTGGCTCTTCACCGCCGATCAGAACCTGCTGGGGTTCGGCCCCGGCGGAGCCCCGGGGGCGGCCTCGGGCGCGGCGTCAGGCGCGACCTCGGGTGATGACCGGAGCAAGACCGGGACCAAGCCTGGCGCCACCCCGGGGACGCCCACCTCCCCGAAACTGTGAGGGTGCATGAACCTGAAAGTGCTGACCGCCCTCCTGGTGCCGGCCCTCGCCCTGGGCGCCCAGGACTTCCGGGGTTGGGTCCGGGGCCTGGAGGCCCGGGGCATCGCCGTGTCCGCGGGAATCTGGGATGCGGAAACCGGCAAGGCTCTGGACCGCCACCGGGAAACCCAGGCCCTGGTGCCCGCGAGCACCACCAAGGCGGTGACCACTTACGCGCTCCTCAAGACGCTCAAGCCGGATTCCACGATCGAGACCGAGGTTTGGGGCGATCTGAAGGACGGGGTGGTGCAGGGGGACCTGACCTTCAAGGGCGATGGCGACCCCCTCTTCACCAGCGAGCGCATCTGGCTGCTGGCCCAGTCGCTGAAGAAGCAGGGGATCCGGCGCGTCGCGGGCGGCATCCGGCTAGACCAGAGCGCCTTCGACGCCCAGCGCGAGCCGCCGGGATGGGAGAACACCTCCGCCGACACGCTGCCCGAGGTGCGGGCCCTTTCCGTGAACTTCAACCGGGACGAGAACGGCCGCCTGGCGGCGGATGCCGACCGACTGGCCCGGGAGACCATCCAGAAGATCCTGCAGGAGACCGGCATCGCCGTGGAGGGCCGGGCCAACCTCTTGGACGCGCCTAGGAAGCTGGCCTCCTGGACCTCGCCGCCGCTGCGCGCCCTGGTGCTCGACATCAACAAGTGGTCGAACAACTTCATGATCGAGATGTTGGTGCGCCGGTTCGGCGCGGGATCCTGGCCCCGGGGGGTCCAGCGCATCCAGGCCTTCTACCGCACGGCCTTCAACCTGGGGCCGGAGGCCATCCAGATCACGGACGGTTCGGGCCTCAGCAAGGACAACCGGCTGTCGGCCCGCACCCTGGCCACCATCCTCCGGGGCGCCTATTACGATTTCGAGGTGGGGCCCGAATTCGTGGCGTCGCTGAAGATCATCGGGGGCGAGCCCTGGAAGCTGAAGGTGAAGGACGCCAACCTCACCCGCCGGGTGCGGGTGAAGACCGGGCACCTGGACCGCGTCACGAGCCTCTGCGGATACCTCCAGACCCTCGACGGCCAGGTTCGCGTGTTCGCCATCCTGCTGAACGGCCCGGCCCGCGACGAGGATGTCTGGGAGCAGGTGTCCCGCTGGGCCAACTGAGGGCCGGCCGGGTTGATGACCCTCAGATCGGTCATTGTTGAAGGTCCCCGCCGAGGGGACGATAGAGAGGTGCAGGAGTTCTCATGCCCCGAATCGCCATCGTGGACGACAGCCGACTGGTTCGGGCCTTCGCCGCGGCCGCCTTGCGGGCCAAGGGTTTCGAGACGGTGGAGGTGGAGCCCACCTCGCTCTTCGAGGTGCTGAGGGTGCTGCGGGTGACGCCCGTGGACCTGCTCCTGGCCGATTTCCTCATGCCGGCCTGCCCCGGCGAAAGCCTGATCCGCGCCTGCCGGGAGGACGGGGCGCTCCAGGATCTGCCCATCCTCGTGGTCTCGGCCCACCGGGACGACGCCAGCCTGATCCGGCTCCAGCAGCTCGGCATCTCGGGGTTCCTCCTGAAGCCCGTGGATGCTTCGACCCTGGCCGACCGGGTCGCCGAGGCCCTTGCGGGTTGATCCTCCCGCGGAGAGGCTGGAGCCATGTCTGAAACGGTGACGCCGGGTACGCCGGACGCAAGGGGGCTGACGGCCCTGGTGCTCGGGGCCTCCCTGCTGGGGTTCGCGGCCATGCTCGTGCGCTGGTCCGCCCCCGCGGGGCCGCTGGCCATCGGCTTCTACCGCATGGCCATCGCCCTGCCGCCCGTGGCCTGGCTGGCCTGGCGCGCCCGCGGAAGCGGGGGCCCCGGCGCGGGCCGGGCCCGGCTCTGGGCGGCCGTGGCGGGGATCTGCTTCGTGGCGGATCTCTGGATGTGGCACACCTCCCTCCACCACACGAGCGCGGCCAACTCCACGCTCCTGGTGGCCCTGGCGCCCATCTGGGTGGCGGTCGTCTCCGTGACCTGGATGGGGGCGAAGCTCCGGAAGCGGTTTTGGCTGGGCGTGGTCCTCGCCCTGGCGGGAGCCCTGGTGCTGGGCTTCGCCAAGGGGGCCCGTTGGGGCACGGGCCTGGGCGAGCTGCTTGGCGCCCTGGCCTCCCTCGCCTACGGCGCCTTCACCCTGGCCCTGGGGCGGGCCCGGCGCGACCTCAGCGCGCCCGAGGCCCTGTTCTGGGTCATCCTCTGTTGCACGGCGGGATTCGGGGCGCTCGGCCTCGCCCAGGGAGAGGCCTTCCACGGGTACCCGCCCCAGGCCTGGTGGGCCCTAGCAGGGCTCGGGCTGGGGGTGCAGGTGGTGGCCTGGTGGCTCATCACCTGGGGCATGGGCCATGTGCCCACCAACCTGGGCGCCATGGGCCTGATGGTCCAGCCCGTGGCCACGGTGATCCTGGGCTGGCTGTTGCTGGGCGAATCGGTGCGGCCCCTGCAGGGCGTCGGCACGCTCCTGGTGCTGGCCGGCATCGCCGCCTGTGCCTTCGCGCCGCCCGTGGCGATCGGCGAACCGGAGGTCAGACGCTGAGGCGCAGCCGAAGGCCCAGGACCTTGGCCGGTCCCCGGTCGCGGTTGTAGCCGGGGTTGCGGATCCACTGCAGGTCGGGCGACAGCCGCAGCCAGGGCCGGGGCGCCCAGGCATAGTAGGCCTCGACCACCTGCTCGCGGGCGGCCGCCAGCCGGCCATCGCCCAGGACGAAGCCCTGCCCGCCCGCGGCCAGGTAGGCCCGGTGGCCGGGGGACAGATCCTGGATGGAGAGCGCCAGGCCCCACCGGTCCTCGCTCCCCCGGCCCCGGGCCTGGCCTCCGAAGGCGAGCGAGCGATCGGCCTCGGTGAAGGCGAACGATTCGGTGCGGCCGTCATTCGAGGCCAGTCGGAGGAACAAACCCTGCGCCCCTTCGGGGTCGAGGGGCCGCTCCAGGTTCAGCACCCAGCCGCGTTTGGCGCGGCCGGGGCGGCGGGTGGCGGTGATGTCAGGGGCTCCGGCACTGGCCCCGGTGCTGACCCCGGTGCTGACCCCGGTGTTGGCCCCAGTGTTGGCCCCGGCGAGGGCCGCCGCGTAGTCGCCCATCCGGGCGTGGTTCGCGAAGGCCAGCAGGCGGATGACGGGGCCCCCGTCCGGCTGGAGGGTGAGCTGGACATTGTCGCTGTGGGCCCGGGGCAGGTCGGCGTCGAGCTGGTTGCCGTTGGCCTCGGTGGGCATCTGGAAACGGCCCAGGGCCAGGGCCCAGCCCGGCTGGTACAGCTCCGCGGCCAGGCCACGGGTGTAGCCGCGGGTATCGGCCGCGAAGTCCCAGGCCGGGGCGTTGAACAGGCTCCAGTTCATGAACTGGGTCCGCGGCGCGCCGGCGAAGGCGCTGGTGTCGAACAGATCGTTGGCGGCCAGTTTGCCTGCCGTGAGAACCAGGCGCCGGGCGGGAACCCGCCCTGGCAGCTGGTCCATGGCGCGGCCGATGGTTTCCTCGGCTCCTCCCAGGGGCAAGGTCCAGCGGCCGAAAAGCCGGGCGAGATAGGGGCTCTGCCCGAGGTCGCCGGAACCCTGGCGCACCGCATCCCCATTCGGCAGGCCGGCCAGGCCGACGGTCTTCCCGACGCCCGATCCCCGGAACAGCTCCACATCCAGGTAGACCTGGAAGCGGGTCGTGAGCTGGACTCCGAAGTAGGCTCCGTAGGTCTGCGTGACGGCCCGGTCCCCGCCGCCCGTGAGGCTGTTCGGCCCCGCGTAGGGGCTGGGGAAGGGCCGCAGGTCCTGGCCGATGAGAGTGGCCTGGAGGCCCAGCAGCTCGGGTACAGGGCCCTGCGCCGCCAGGAGGGCAGGCAGGGCGAGGCCCAGGAAGGCGGTCCGAAACATTCGCATGGCTACTCCGGCGTGAGGACGCCCCGTTCCTCGCGGTAGGCGAAGAGCTCTCCGAATCGGCCCCAGGCGACGAGGGTCTCGAAGGTCTTCTCCGGGTCCTCCATGGGCAGGCGCGTGGCCAGCTCCTGGAGAAGGGTCTCCTCGGACAGTTCGCCATCCTCCAGGTGGATCATCTCCTGCACGACGCGGAAGAGCTGCAGTTCCAGGAGCTGGGCCCGCCACAGGTCTTTGCGGTCGTCCATGTTGGCGTTCACGAACCGCTTGCCGAGGGGGGTGAGCAGCACGGCGCGCTTGGGGGTGTCCACCAGGTCCAGCATCTCGGCGGCCTTCACGGTGGTGAGCACCTTTTCAAAGGGAACATGGGTGTGCGAGGCCACCTGGAAGAGGTCGCTGGTGCCGCCCTGGGTCTCCAGGAATTCCAGCAGACCGAGGATGTCGCCGCTCTGGGCCATGGGCAGGGGTTCCACCTGGTCATCCTGCGCGGCGGCGCTGGGCACGGGCGCGGTGACCTGCACATCCGGCAGCTCCGCACTGGTGAAGATGTCGTGGAGGTGGTCCACCAGCTTCATGAACTCCGGCGACCGGCTGTCCCGGGGCCGGGGCATGGGCACTTCGACGACGGTCCGTAGCGTGCCGGGGCTGCCGGAGAGGATGGCCACACGGTCGGCCATGAGCAGGGCCTCGCGGATGGACTGGCTCACCATGACGATGGCCGAGGGGTTGCGCTCCTTGTCCGCCCAGATGTCCATGATCTCGGCCCGCAGGGCTTCCGCCGTGAGGGCGTCCACCTGGCTGAAAGGCTCGTCCATGACGAGGATCTCGGGGTCCACGGCCAGGGCCCGGGCCACGCCCACGCGCTGCTTGGTGCCCCGGGAGAGCTCACGGGGGAAGGCCTCCTCGAACCCCTCGAGACCCACTTTCCGGATGGCCTGGTGGGCCCGCTCGCGGACTTCACCCTCGGGCATGTCGCGGGCGCGCAGCACCACGCGGACATTCTCCTCCACGGTCATCCAGGGATAGAGGGCGAAGCTCTGGAAGACCATTGCCACGCCTGGGTTCAGGCCGTCGAGCTTCTCGCCGTGGTGCCGGACCTCGCCCTGGGTGGGCGGCATGAGGCCCGCGAGCAGCCGCAGCAGCGTGGACTTGCCGGAGCCGTTGGGGCCGATGAGGCAGAGGATCTCGTCCGGGCGCACATCGAGGCGGATGTCCTCGAGCACGCGCTGGACGCCGCCCCTGGGGCCGGGGAAGCGCATCTGGACGCCGCGGAGTTCACAGATGGGGGAGGTGTAGGGCTGCTGCATGTCCACCTCAGCGGTTGAGCGCATAGCGGGTTTCGGCCAGGCGGTAGAGGGGCACCCAGACGAGACGGTTGAAGAGGACGACCAGGGCGGCCATGAGCAGGGCGCTGGCGGCCAGGTGGGGCATGGAGCCCTGCTCCGTGGCCAGTACCACCTCGGCGCCCAAGCCGAAGGTCCGGAGTGTCTGCTGCTTGGCGGTCACGATCTCCGTGATGATGCTCGCGTTCCAGGCGCCGCCCGTGGCGGTCACCCAGCCCGTCACCAGGAAGGGGAACACCGCTGGGAAGTAGAGGTTCCAGCAGCGCTTCCAGAGGGACATCCGATAGGCCGTGGCCGCCTCGCGGAGATCCGACGGAATGGCCTGGGCCCCCGCGATGATGTTGAAGAGCAGGTACCACTGGGTGGAGAGCACCATCAGCAGGACGCAGCTCACGCCGAGGCCGATGCCCATCGACTGGAACAGCAGGATGAGGGTGGCGAAGAGCAGGGAGGAGGGGAACGAGGCGGCCACCTGCACCACGGACTGGAGCCGGCGGGACCATTTGGGGGACATGCCGATCCACAGGCCCACGGGCAGGGTCCACAGGGTGGCCAGGAAGGTGGAGAGCAGCACGCGGGAGAGGGAGGCGGCACCGGCCTTGAGCAGGGTCAGCCACTTGGCGCCGCTCACTTCCGCCAGGAGCTGCACCACGGAAATTCCCCCCAGCGCCAGCAGCGCGAGGGCGCCGAGCATGGCGGAGGTGGCCACCCAGGACCCGAGCCGGCCGGGACGCCGGAATTCCTCTTGGGCCTTGCGGATGATGGCCGGGCTGGGGGTCCGGAGGTGCAGGCGCTGGTTCCTGCGGCGCTCCAGCCACTTCAGGAGGCGCGAGCGCCGGAAGAGGCGGAGCAGCCAGTTGTCGCCGGGATCCACCTCGGCGCCCTCATCCACCTGGAAGCGCTGGGACCAGGCCACCACGGGCCGCCAGACCAGCTGATCCAGCAGCACGACCAGCAGGAGCATGGTGAGGATGGCGTAGATCTGGGCGCGGGTGTTCCCCTGCTCCACCGCCGTGTTCATGTACGAACCCAGGCCGGGGAGCTGGAAGTTCTTGTTGCCGGCGCGGAAGGCCTCGGCGGACATGAGGAAGAACCAGCTGTTCGCCACGCTCACCATGGAGTTCCACACCAGGCCGGGCGTGGCGAAGGGGACTTCGACCCAGCGGAGCTTCTGGATCCAGGTGAAGCCATAGAGGCTGGAGGTCTCCTCCAGCTCCTTGGGCAGCGTCTTCAGGGACTGGTAGAAGCTGAAGGCCATGTTCCAGGCCTGGCAGGTGACGATGAGCAGCACCGCCGACAGCTCGAGCCCGATGTTGCTGTGGGGGAAGATCGTCAGCATGAGCAGCAGTACCGGCGGCAGGAAGGCCAGCAGGGGCACGCTCTGGAGGATGTCGAGGATGGGCACCAGGATGCGCTCGGCCATCGGATCCTTGGCGGCCCAGTAGGCCACCACGAGGGTGAAGGCAAGCGACACGATATAGGCGGCGATCGCGCGGATGAGGGAGAGCAGGAGGTACTTGGGCAGGGCCCAGGCGCTCAGGGCGATCTCCACCGTGGGCCGCTGGACGGCGGTCCATTCCTTCCCCACCAGCCAGAGCGCCGCCAGCGTGCCGACGAGGGCCGCCAGCACGAGCAGGTCGATCCAGCGACGGTGCCGGATGGGCGCCGTCAACAGGTTCATCGCCTGGCCCCAGACTGTGTCGAGGAAGCGGTGGATCATGGCCGGTCCGATCGGATGGATGCGGCGCGATCGGGTGCGCCGACATCCCGTTCAGGGTGCGGATTCGGGGGAGCCGGAAGAGCGTAGAGGTGCCGCCTTAGCGGGCGGCGCAACTCGACGGAGGTTCGGAGAGGTCGGCTTGTCGTCCCATCGAACCTCCTTTCCGGCGCCAGGGCCAAGGGCCAGTCTGCCCCTCGGACCACCCCCGGGTCAACCCGTTAAGGAGGAGCGATCGGAATCCCGGGCGGGCCCTCGCCGGAAGCTCAGGGCCTCGGCACGGCCTGGAGCAGCTGGGCGATGGCGTGGTCCGTGGTGGCCCCGTCCGCCTCGCTCTCGAAGGTGAGGAGCAGGCGGTGGCGCAGCACATCGGGCGCCAGGTCGACCACATCCTGGGGCAGGACATGGTCGCGGCCCTGGAGGTAGGCCAGGGCGCGCGAGGAGGCCTGCAGGGCCAGGGAGGCCCGGGGGCTGGCGCCGCAGCGGAGCAGCTCCTTGCCCTTCCAGGCCTTGCCGTGGCCGGGCCGGGTGGCCTGGACGAGCCGCACGATGTACGAGCGGATGGCCTCGTCGAGCCGGACCTGCTCGGCCTCGCGACCCACCGCCAGCAGGCCGGGGCCGTCCACCACCGGCCGGACCTCATCGCCATTCAGGTGGGCCCGGCGCAGCACCTCGATCTCCTCCTCCTGCTTGGGATAGTCCACGCGGAGCTTGAAGAGGAAGCGGTCCATCTGGGCTTCGGGCAGGGGGAAGGTGCCCTCCTGCTCCAGGGGGTTCTGCGTGGCCAGCACCAGGAACGGGTTGGGCAGGGGGAAGCTCTCGTCACCCAGGGTCACCTGCCGCTCCTCCATGGCCTCGAGCAGGGCGGCCTGCACCTTGGAAGGGGCGCGGTTGATCTCGTCGGCCAGCAGCAGGTTCGCGAAGATGGGGCCCCGCTTGGGCGTGAAGGTGAGCTGCTTGGGGTCGAAGATGAGGGTGCCCACCACATCGCTGGGCAGCAGGTCCGGCGTGAACTGGATGCGGCGGAAGCTGGTGTGGCTGGCGGAGGCCAGCGTCTTGATGGTGCGCGTCTTCGCCAGGCCGGGCAGGCCCTCCAGCAGCACATGGCCGCGGCAGAGCAGGGCCACCAGCAGGCGGTTCAGCAGCTGGGGCTGGCCCACGATCACCTTTCGGCATTCGGCGAGCAGAGGTTCCAGAGGGGTGGTGGAGGCGGCCATGGGGTGTCCCGGAAGTTCTCCCATCTTGACTTGAATGGCTCCCGGCCGGAACGCTCCCGTTGACCTACGGTAAGTGCTTCCGCCGATTCCGGCGGGTGCTAGGCTCAGCGGATTCCCAGATCTCCAAACCATCGTCACCGGAGGACCCATGCGATCCGCAGTCATCGTCGAAGCCAAGCGCACTCCCGTCGGCCGGGGCATCAAGGGCTCCTACGCCGCCACCCGTCCCGAACAGCTGGGCGCGGTCGTGATCGAGGCCATCAAGCCCCTCCTGAAGGACTGGTCGGGGCTGGAGGATGTGCTGGTGGGCTGCGCCATGCCCGAAGGGGAACAGGGCATGAACATGGCCCGCCTCGTCAGCTTCCGCGCGGGCCTGCCCATCACCGCGGGCGCCGCCACCATCAACCGCTTCTGCGGCAGCAGCCAGGAAACCATGCTCATGGCCGCCCGGGCCATCATGGCCAACCAGGGCGACCTCTTCCTCGCCGGGGGCGTGGAGAGCATGTCCAAGGTGCCCATGATGGGGTTCAACCCCAGCGTGGATCCCTTCATCGCCGAGACCTACCCCGAGGCCTACTGCTCCATGGGCATCACGGCTGAGAACCTGGCCAAGGAATACAAGATCAGCCGCAAGGAGCAGGACGAGTTCGCCTACCAGAGTCACCAGAAGGCCGCCGCCGCCTGGAAGGCCGGGAAGTTCGAGAACGAGGTGGTCCGCTTCGAGGCCAAGGGGCTGGACGGCAAGCCCGTCACCCTCAAGCAGGACGAGTGCGTCCGCGCCGACACCAGCCTGGAGAAGCTGGGCGAGCTGAAGCCCGCCTTCCTGGCCGACGGGTGCGTCACCGCCGGCAACAGCTCGCCCATCACCGATGGCGCCGCCTTCCTGCTGGTCATGGAAGAGGGCCTCGCGAAGTCCCTCGGCCTGAAGGCCCGCGCCCGCATCCTCGGCGGGGCCGTGGCCGGCGTGGAGCCGGACCGCATGGGCATCGGCCCGGTGCCCGCCGTGCGGAAGGCGCTGGACCGCTTCGGCCTGAAGCTCGACCAGATCGACGCCATGGAGCTGAACGAGGCATTCGCCGCGCAGAGCCTGGCCGTGATCCGCGAGGGCGGCTACGACCTGGCGAAGGTGAACGCCTGGGGTGGCGCCATCGCCATCGGCCACCCCCTCGGCGCCAGCGGCGCCCGCATCCTGACGACCCTGCTCAACCGCCTCGAGACCGACGGCGGCAGGTACGGCATCGCCACCATGTGCATCGGCGGCGGCCAGGGCATCGCGTCCATCATCGAGAAGCTCTGATCCAACCACGCGAATCGACATCAGGAGGTTGGACATGAACATCAAGAAGATCGGAGTCCTCGGATCGGGCGTGATGGGCTCGGGCATCGCGGCGCATGTGGCGTCGGCGGGCTGCCAGGTGGAGTTGCTGGACATCGTCATCGACGAGGCGGCGCCGGACAAGTTGGCGGAGGGCGCCCTGGCGGCGCTGGCGAAGTCCAAGCCGGCGCTGGCCATGCACGCCTCCTTCCTGAAGAAGATCCGGCCCGGCAACCTGCGCGACCACCTCGACCGTCTGGCGGACTGCGACTGGGTGGTGGAAGTGGTGAAGGAGGATCTGGCCATCAAGCGCGAGCTGTACGGCCGCCTGGAGCCCCAGCTGAAGGCGGGCGCCTGGGTCACCTCGAACACCTCGGGCATTCCGCTGAAGCTGCTGGTGGAGGGGCGGACCGACGCCTTCCGGAAGCACTTCGTCATCACCCACTTCTTCAACCCCGTGCGCTACCTGCGGCTGCTGGAGTTCGTGAAGGGCCCCGAAGTGGACGAGGCGGAGGCCCTGGCCTTCCGCACCTGGCTGGAGGAGGCCCTCGGCAAAGAGGTGGTACCGGCCTTTGACAGCCCCACCTTCATCGGCAACCGCATCGGCATCCACGGCATCATGGCCACCCTGCACATGGCGCTGGCCGAGAAGATCCCCTTCGAGGTGCTGGATTCGGTGCTGGGCGATGCGGCGGCCCGGGCCAAGAGCGCGGCCTTCCGGACCGCGGATCTCGCGGGCGTGGACATCCTCGCGGCCACGGCCAAGAATGTCTACGACCTCTGCCCGAACGACGAGGTGCGCGACACCTTCAAATTCCCGGAGTTCCTCCAGTACATGCTGGACAACAAGCTCCTGGGCAACAAGACGAAGCAGGGCTTCTTCAAGAAGGGCCCCAAGGACGCCAAGGGCAAGAAGACCTTCCTGGCCCTGGATCCCGCCACCCGCGAGTACATCCCGCAGGTGAAGCGGGACTGGCCCATCCTGAAGGAGCTGAAGGGTCTCGATGATCCGGCGGAGAAGGTGAAGACGCTGCTCACCAGCGACACCGAAGCCGGCCGCCTGGCCTGGCGCTGCATCGCGCCGAACCTTACCTACGCCGTGAACCGGCTGGGCGAGGTGACGGATGGCCCCCTCAATGTGGATCGCGCCATCAAGAACGGCTTCGCCTTCGAGCTGGGGCCCTTCGAGACCTGGGACACCCTGGGCGTCGAGCGGGTCGCGGCCCGCATGCGGTTCGAGGAGCAGCCCATCGCGCCGCTCGTCGAGCAGATGCTGGCCAAGGGCATCACCAGCTTCTACCGCTGGGAGCACGGCGTCCCCGTGGCCCAGCTCAATCCGAAGACCCTGGCCTACGATCCCATCCTCGAAGACCGGCGCGTGATCATCCTCAAGCGCGAGGAGGGCCGGGGCAAGGTGATCGCGGAGAACGGCAGCTGCCAGCTCTACGATCTGGGCGACGATGTGGCCTGCCTCAGCTTCCGCAGCAAGATGAACGCCCTGGATGACGGCATCATCGGCCTGATGGAGGACACCGTCCAGAAGCATGTGCCCGGTCGCTTCAAGGGACTGGTGCTGGGCAACCAGGGCCAGCACTTCAGCGCCGGCGCCAACCTGGTGATGGTGCTGAACGCGGCCAAGGACAAGCAGTTCGACCTGATCGAGGAAGTGGCCCGGCGCCTGCAGTACGCCGGCCGCATGCTCACCTACGCCCCGTTCCCCACGGTGTCGGCGCCCTTCAACCTGGCCCTCGGCGGCGGCTGCGAGATGACCATGGCCTGCCAGCGGACGGTGGGCCACGCCGAGCTCTACATCGGTCTGGTGGAAGTGGGCGTGGGCGTCATCCCGGCGGGCGGCGGCTGCCTCCAGATGCTGCTCCGCATGGAAGAGGCCATGGCCGCCAAGGGCGAGCTGGGCCCCATGCCCAAGGTGAAGGCGGCCTTCCAGGCCATCGGCACGGCGAATGTGAACACCAGCTTCGACGAGGCCCAGCGCAACGGCTACCTGCGCCGCACGGACCGCCGCGTGATGAACAAGGCCTTCCTGCTGCACGAAGCCAAGCAGGAGGTCCTGAAGATGGCCGCGGACTTCCAGCCGGTGAAGGAGCGCACCCTGCGCCTGCCGGGTCGGGGGGGCAGCGAAGCCCTCAAGATGGCCGTGCGCGACTTCCAGCTGCAGGGCCTCGCCAGCGAGCACGACGCCGTCATCATGGGCGAGCTGGCCAACATCCTGTGCGGCGGGGATGTGAGCCTCGTGCAGGAGATCACCGAGGAGCGCATCCTCGAACTCGAACGGCAGGCCTTCACCCGTCTGTGCGGCTACGAGAAGACCCAGGCCCGCATGGACGCCATCCTGAAGACCGGCAAGCCGCTGAGAAACTAGTGAAGAGGTAACGGCAGAGGATGCAGAGGGCGAAGAGGGCGGAACGGGCGACCCCGTTATCCTCTGCGCCCTCTGTGTCCTGTGTGGTTAAAAAAAGACCAGAGAAGGGTGCAGCGCCGTCAGGATTTGTGACCTAAGCCGCCTTTTCCGAGGCGGTTGTTTTTTGTGTTGCCAGCGTTACGGCAGATCGGAACACTTGGGGCGGTCCAACATGGAACCAGACAATCAGGAGGCACTGTGAGCGGAAATTCTCAGTCAACTCCACGCGTAGCGGCCATCGTGGGTCCCTACCTCTCTGGAAAGACCTCCTTGATGGAGAGCCTTCTCTTCGCGGCGGGCGCGCTGCCGCGCAAGGGCTCCGTCAAGGAGGGGAATACCGTGGGCGACGCCTCCATGGAGGCCAAGGCGCGCCAGATGAGCGTGGAAGCCAGCCTGGCCTCATGCGAGTTCCAGGGTGAGGCCTGGACCCTCATCGACTGCCCCGGCTCCGTGGAGTTCCGGCAGGAGACGGTCCACGCGCTCATGGCCGCCGACATCGCCGTGGTGGTCTGCGATCCCGATCCGGCCCGGGCCCTCATGGCCGCGCCCGCCCTGAAGTTCCTCGACGATCACCAGATTCCCCATGTGGTCTTCATCAACAAGATGGAGGCCCCCGGCAGCGCCTCGAAGCTCAAGGACGCCCTCAACGCCCTGCAGATCATTTCGGAGCGGCCGCTGGTCCTGGTGGAGGTCCCCATCCGCGAGGGCGACCAGGTCACGGGCTATGTCGATCTCATCAGCGAGCACGCCTACCGGTACGAGGCCGACAAGGATGCGGACCTCCTGCAGATGCCCGAGTCCGTGCTGCCCGAGGAGCGGGAGGCCCGCCAGCAGATGCTGGAGAAGCTGGCCGACTTCGACGACCACCTCATGGAGGAGCTGCTCAGCGACATGGTGCCGACGCTGGAGGAGGTGGCGGAGGACATGGCCAAGGATGTGCGCGACGACCTGCTGGTGCCCGTCTTCTTCGGCTCCGCCGACAAGGACACCGGTGTCCGACGGCTCTTCCAGGCCCTCTGCGAAGAGGCCCCGCGGGTGGACGCCACGGCCAGGCGCCTGGGGCTCCCCGAGGGCAAGGACGCCCTGGTGCAGGTGTTCAAGACCGTCCATGCCCAGCATGTGGGCAAGCTCAGCATCTCCCGCGTGTGGCGGGGCGAGGTGGTCGATGGCACCTCCCTGGCCGGCAACCGCGTGAGCGGCATCAACCGCCTGTTCGGCGCCCAGCAGATCAAGCAGCAGAAGGCCTCGGCGGGTGAGGTGGTGGCCCTGGGCCGCATGGACGAAGTGAAGACCAGCGAGGCCCTCACGCCTTCCGCCAAGGTCGAGCTGGCCTGGCCGGAGCCCCTCCAGCCCATGCTGGCCCTCAGCCTGCACACCACCAAGAGCGGCGACGATGTGAAGCTCTCCCTCGCGCTGCAGAAGCTTTGCGAGGAGGACGCCTCCCTGCAGGTGGAGCAGAACGCCGAGACCCAGGAACGCATCCTCTGGGGTCAGGGCGAGGTGCACCTCAAGTGCGCCCTGGACCGCCTGAAGAGCCGCTTCGGCCTCGATGTCCAGCAGCATCCCCCCCTGGTCCCCTACCGGGAGACCTTCACGAAGGCCGCCAAGGTCCACGGCCGCCACAAGCACCAGACGGGCGGCCATGGCCAGTTCGGCGATGTGTGGCTGGAGATCAAGCCCCTGCCGCGCGGCACCGGCTTCCAGTTCGAGGAGCGCATCGTGGGCGGTGTGGTGCCCAAGAACTTCTTCGGCGCCGTCGAGCACGGCGTGGTGGAGTGGATGAAGCGGGGCCCCTTGGGCTTCCCGGTCGTGGACATCCATGTGGCCCTGGTGGACGGCAGCTACCACACCGTGGACAGCTCCGACATGGCCTTCAAGACGGCCGCCCGCATCGGCATGACCGAGGCCGCCCCCGTCTGCCATCCCGTGCTGTTGGAGCCCATCTCCGAGGTCCACATCAGCGTCCCCAGCGAGTTCACGCCCAAGGCCCAGCGCCTGGTGACGGGAAGGCGCGGAGGCCAGGTCCTCGGCTTCGACGCCAAGCCTGGCTGGAACGGTTGGGATGTGGTCTCCGCCTACATCCCCCAGGCCGAGATGAGCGATGTCATCGTGGAACTCCGCAGCCTCACCATGGGTGTCGGCTCCTTCACCTGGGCCTTCCACCACCTGCAGGAACTGGTCGGCCGGGATGCCGACAAGGTGGTCGAGGCGCGGAAACAGGCGAAGGCGACCGCCTGAGCTTGGCTCCGGCCCTGGGGGGGCCGGAGAATAGGAAAAGCCATAGAGCCTTTCGAATGAGACAATCTATCTCCGGATTCCCGCCAGGGAATCCGGAGCATGGAGCGGCGCATTGGCACAGAAGGGCGTACAGATCATCACCGTGGAACCCGGCAGCCTGGCCGAGGAGGCCGGGATCCGTCCGGGAGACACCCTGCTGGAGATCCACGGCGAGGCGGTGCTGGACCAGCTGAACTACCAGTTCCTCATCACCCGGGAGGACGAGGCGGCGCTGCTCGTCCAGCGGCCGGACGGGAGCTCGTTCGAGGCCTTCGTGGAGAACGGCGGCGAGGGCATCGGGGTGGACCTGGCCCAGGACGAGGTCAAGGTCTGCAAGCAGAACTGCGTCTTCTGCTTCGTGCACCAGATGCCCAAGGGTTTCCGCAAGTCGCTCTACCTGAAGGACGAGGATGTCCGCCTGTCCTTCCTCTACGGCCACTTCACCACCCTGTCGAGCAGCGACGATGCCGAGCTGGACCGCATCGTGCGCGAGCGCCTGAGCCCCATCCATGTGTCGGTCCACGCCACGGACCCCGCGGCCCGGGTGAGGGTGGTGGGCAACCCCCGGGAGGGCGACATCCTCCGCAAGATCGACCGGCTGCTGGAGGGCGGCATCGATGTCCACACCCAGGCTGTGGTGGCGCCGGGACTCAACGATGGAGCCATCTGGCAGCAGACCGTGGATGACCTCTGGGCCCGTCATCGTGCGGGGCGGGGCAGCGTGCTGAGCCTGTCCTGCGTGCCCGTGGGCCTCACGACTCACCGGGAGCACCTGCCTTCGGTGCAGGATGTGGACGCGGCCTTCGCCCGGGACTGGGTGGCCCGCTGGACGCCGGAGGTCCGGAAATACGCCAAGGCCAGCGACGGCGAGCCCTGGCTGCTGCTGGCGGACGAATGGTTCACCCGGGCGGGCATCGAGGTGCCGGGCCGGGCCTTCTACTCGAAATCCTGGGCCCAGCTGGAAAACGGGGTGGGCCTGGTGCGCCGCTTCCTGGAACACAGCCGCCGCTTCATCAAGAGCCCCCGGGCGAAGGGGTTCGCCGGCCGCCGGGTGCTGCTGCTGACGGGGTCGAGCTTCGCGCCCACGCTCTCCCGCGTGGCCGCCGAACTGAACCGGGCCGTGGGCAGCCATCTGCGCGTGGTGCCCGCCCAGAACTTCAGCTTCGGCGACAGCGTCACCGTGGCGGGCCTGCTCTGCGGCGAGGACCTGAAGTACGCAGCCCACGCCGACCGCGAGGCCAAGGGGGGTCCCGGCTGGGTGGATGCCGTGGTGGTGCCTTCCGCCAGCCTGAGGACCCACACGGGCCCCACCGACCAGTACACCCTGCGGGGCGCCGTGGTGCGGGAGGAGGGCACCTTCCTGGACGACCTGACCCTGCCCCAGCTGGCGGCGGAGCTCGGGGTGCCCGCGGTGCCCAGCGGCGCCAACCTGTCCCACCTGCTGGACCACCTGGAGGCCGCGGACCGCGGGGCCTTCCGGGGAGGGGCCCTCCAGTCGGCCTTCCACGCCGCGGGCCTGAACCTTCCGCAAGGGGCGTACAACCCCTGACCTGAAGGCGGCATTCACGGCAGGATGGAGGACATGCCCGCCGCCACCGCCGCCCTGTCCCGCCGCCGCCTGGTGGCCCGGGCGGAATTGGCGGGTTCCGCCGTCTGCTTCGGGTTGATGGCCATTCTCGCGCGGAAGCTCACGCTGCCCGGCGCGGGGTTCACGGCCGGGCATCTGGCGGTGCTGCGCTTCGTGGTCGGGGCCCTGGCGAGCCTCGCGGCCTTCCGGCTGCTGCCGGGCCTCTACCGGCCCAGCAACTACCGGCTGCTGGTGACCCGGGGCCTGTCCGGCGGCGCCGTGGTGGTGCTCTACTTCTACGCCCTGGCCCACATGCCCGCCGGCGAGGCGGGCATTCTCTACAATGTGTTCCCGGTGATCGCGGTGGTGATGTCCCTGTTCCTCTTCCAGGAGCGCCCCACGATCCACCTCTGGCTGGCGGTGCTGGCGGCCTCCCTGGGCGTGGTGCTGGTGCTGGGGCAGGGCCATGCGGGACTGAGCCTGGGCCGGGGCGGGGTGGCGGCGCTGGCGGCGGCGGTCTTCGCGGCCACCAGCGCCAACGCCATCCGGGCGGCCCGGCACACGGAAAACGCGGCCACCATCTTTTTCTATTTCTGCCTGGCGGGCCTGCCCGTGGTGCTGCCCTTCGCCCTGGACCCCTGGCCCCGTCTGGGGGGAGCCTTCGGCATCTGGGGTCTGGCGGTCCTGATGAGTCTCCTGGCCTACGGGGGGCAGCTCCTGATGTCGGAGGCCTACGGCACCTTGTCCGTGTCGGAGGCGGCGGTCTGGCTCCAGCTGCTGCCCATCGTCCAGTTCCTGCTGGCCGTGCCGCTGCTCGGCGAACGCGCCACGGCCTTCGGCTTGGCCGGGGTGCTCATCACCGTTGCCGGCGTGACCTACGGCACCCTCTTCGGTCACCGGCGCCGGGCATGAAAAAGGGCCCCGATCGGGGCCCTTTTCGTCGTCGTTGAAGCGTTCTAGCTGACCGGTGCGGTCGCAGCGGCGGCCCGGCGCTTCAGGGAGACGGCCACTTTCACATCGCCGCCGTCCTGGCCCTGGAACTTGTCGAGCTGTTCCAGAGACTTCTTCTTGGCCGAGTCCGAAGCCACGCGGATGGCATCGAGCACATCCACCATGACCTGGTACTTCACATCCTCGTCCACCTTCAGGAAGACCTTCCGGTAGTTGAGGGGCTGGAGCATGACCGCGTCGGGGAGCTTGCTCTTGATGCCCTCGGCGTCGATCTTCTCGGACTGGAGCATGAGCGATCCGTCCTGGTCCACCTGGATCAGGATGTTGTTCGGATCGGGCTTGGGCGGGGCCGAGGTCACCTGGACCTGGGGAACCACCACCTTCATGGCCCTGCTGAGGCCGGGCACCATCACGATGAACACGATCAGGAGCACCAGCACGATGTCGATCAGGGGGGTGACATTGATATCGGTTTTGGCTTTGCCCTTGGCACCACCGGCGTCCATTACTTGCCCCCTTCCGGCTTCTTGTCCGTGTCCTTGACTTCGCTGGTCACGATGGAGGCCTCGTCGGCGCCACCCTTCCGGCAGGACTGGAACAGGTCATTGATGTACTTGAAGGGAAGGTCGGCATCGGCCTTGACGAACACGCGCTTGTCGTTCAGCTGGGAGACATTGCGATTGATGTAGTCTTCGAGCTTCTGGCGTTCGGCCTCGTTGTTGATGAAGAACCGCTCGTCCTTGGCTTCCCGGTCGTCGATGGTCACGGCACCGGGGCCGATCACTTCATATTTGGCGTTGCGCTTGGAGGCCAGCATCAGGGTGAGGTACTTGGCACCCTGGTCCTTCTCCACCTTCGGGCTGTGCTTGGAGAGCGGCAGCTTCACGCTGTCGTTCACGGCGGGCGTGATCACGATGAAGATGATCAACAGCACGAGCACGATGTCCACGAGGGGCGTGACGTTGATGTCGGACTTCATCCCACCCTTGGAACCACCTGCATCCATGGTGTGTTCTCCTCAGAAAATCGCCCGGGAGCTTGCGCCCCCGGGCGGGGGTGGAAAAACCTAGCTCTGGCTCTCGCGGCGGATGAACTCGTCGATCATCTGGGAGGCCGCGTTGTTGATGTTGGTGACGACCACATCCTGCTTGGTGGTCAGCAGGTTGTAGATCCACACGGCCGGGATGGCGACGAACAGGCCGAGCGCGGTGGTGGCCAGGGCCTCACCGATGGAGCCGGCCAGGGCGTTGATGTCGCCGGCGCCCTTGGTCTTCAGGTCGGAGAAGACCTTGATGATGCCGATCACGGTGCCGAGCAGGCCGATGAAGGGGGCCAGCGCGCCGATGGTGCCCAGGCCGCTCATGCCCTTCTTGAGGAGTTCGACGACTTCGGCGGTGCCGCGCTGGATGGCGCGCTCCACGGGCTGGATGGCGTCGTGGTTGGGGTTCATGGTCTTGAGCTGCTTCTCGTACTGGAAGATGTCCAGCCCGTGCTTGAGCACGAGGGCGATGTGGCTCTTGTTGTGGGTGGTCGCGGCGCGCTTGGCGGCCTCGAAGTCACCGCGGCGGAGGGTGTCCATGAAGAGCTTGAGGAACTTGTCGGAGGCCTGCTTGCTCTGCGCGTAGGTCACGAAGCGCTCGATGGCGACATAGATCTGGTACGCCATCAGGATGAAGAGGACGGTGATGATGAACTTGTTGGCGATGGAAGCTGCGCGCCAGATTTCAGCGGCGGAGAAGGCGTCGGCGCCGCCTTCGGCGAGCATCAGGGGAGCGAAAAGCAGGTTCATGAGAGTTCCTTATGGGAGGAAGAGTGAGTGGCGTGGGAAGGAGTGCGGACTACTTCAGCCGGAAAGGCATCGTCAGCTTGAAGCGGGCGTACTGAGGGGTGCCGTTCAGGAGGGCCGGTTCGAACTTCCACTGCATGGCATAGGCCTCGGCAGTGGGACGGAGCTGGGGAGGACCTTCCTTCGCAGCGGCCGAAGTCGGGATCCCATCGGGACCCACCACGATCTCCACGACCACCGTGCCCTGGATCTTGGCGATCTTGGCGAGGGGCGGATAGGGCGGGGCGGGGGGCTGGTACTTCACCTTGATCTGGCTGAAGTCGAAGTCCACCACCTTGCCGGTGCCGCCGACCACGCCACCGACCACGCCACCGACCACACCGCCGATGACGCCGCCGGGAACACCGCCGGGGACGCCGCCGGGGACGCCGCCAAGGGAGTGATCCTGCTTGGGGAGTTCCTTCGGCGCCTGCTCAGGCACCACTTCCTGGCGCGGGTCGATGGGCGTCGAATCCACCTTGGCGGATGACACGGCCATCGGAGGCGGCGGCGGAGGCGGCGGCGGAGGCGGCGGAGGCGGAGGCGGGGGAGCCGCAGCATCGGCCTGCTCGGCGAGGTCGATGCCCACGGTCTTGATCACCTTCTTGCCGGTCTCCGTGTGCTTGGCCAGCTGGAAAGCCACGAAGCCGAACAGGGCGTACATGGCCACCGTCGTGGGAATGGTGACCAGGGGATTGCCCCGCCGGATGGCATCGTTCCCGGCGGCGAGGGAGGATTTGTAGACAGCATCCTCCAGCGTCTCCACAGGAGCAGCCGACTTGGCGGGAACAGGTTTCTGGGGATCTTTGCTCATGCGACTCCCTTGAAAGATCCAGGGGAAAAAACAGCGAGCCGATACGACGGGAACATCGAATCGGCCACCGAGAAATAGGGTAAAGAACTGGGACGAGCCCAACGGCTAAGATGGCAAAGGGTCGGCGGCAGGTCAAGCCCGGATAACGGGCGGAATACCCCGTAAATACGGTGTCTCCCGGTTTTTTACTGCCTACCGCGACACCTATCCACCCCCCCAAAGGATGGGATTGTTAATTTTTAGTAAGGAAGTCTGGTCCGCCCCATGTCGAAAATCACAAGTCGCGATTTCTCATTCATCCCCGAAACGGGCGAGGCCCAGCGCCCAGCCAGGGCCGGGCGCTTCCTTACCTCTCATGGCGAGGTCCTGACCCCGGCCTTCATGCCGGTGGGCACCCAGGGCACCGTGAAGGGCATTACGCCGGTCCAGCTTCGGGAGATCGGCCCCCAGGTCATTCTCGGGAACACCTATCACCTAGGCCTGCGGCCGGGGGATGCGCTGGTGGCCCAGATGGGCGGCCTGCACCGCTTCATGGGCTGGGAGGGCCCCATCCTCACGGATTCCGGCGGATTCCAGGTCTTTTCCCTGGCCTCCATGCGGAAGATGACGGAGGAAGGCGTCACCTTCCAGAGCCATATCGACGGCAGCCCCCAGTTCCTGTCGCCGGAACGGAGCATGGAGATCCAGCGCAACCTGGGTTCGGACATCTGCATGGCCCTGGACGAGTGCCCGCCCGGACGCATGGAGCGCGCGAAGCTTGAGATCAGCATGGCCCGCACCACCCGCTGGCTGGCCCGCAGCCGGGCCGTGCCGCTGCAGCCTCACCAGGGCCTCTTCGCCATCAATCAGGGGGGGACCCACCTGGACCTGCGCCGTCGCCACCTGGCAGAGGCCCTGGAGCTCGACGCCAAGACCCCCTTCCAGGGCTTCGCGGTGGGGGGCCTCAGCGTAGGAGAGCCCAAGGTGGAGATGAACGCCGTGCTGGCGGAGTTCGTGAAGGAGCTGCCCCAGGATCGCCCCCGCTACCTCATGGGCGTGGGGACGCCGGAGGACCTGCTCTTCGGCATCGAACAGGGGGTGGACCTCTTCGACTGCGTGCTGCCCAGCCGGGAGGCCCGTCATGGCCGCATCCTCACTAGCCGGGGGCGGCTCAACCTGAAGAACGCCCGCCACCGGGAGGGGGACCTGCCTCTGGATCCCGCCTGCTCCTGCTACACCTGCCGAACCTTCAGCCGGGCCTACCTGCACCACCTGTTCCGCTGCGGAGAGCTGCTGGGCTTCACGCTGAACACGATCCACAACCTGAGCTACACTGTGGGGCTCACCCGTGCCGCGCGGCAGGCCCTGCTGGAGAACCGTTTTCCAGCTTTCGCCCAGTCCGCGCGTTCCGGATGGATGACCGAGGAGCCCTGAATGATGTACGCCCTTCTGCAGTCGCCCGCCCCGGCCGGCCCTCCGGGCTGGACCCAGTTCGTGTTCATCGGCGGCATGGCCCTGATGTTCTACTTCCTTCTCATCCGGCCCCAGAGCAAGGCCCGGAAGGAGATGGAGGCCCGCCTGTCCAAGCTGAAGGCCGGCGACGAGGTCGTGCTGACCTCCGGCCTCTACGCCACCATCGACCGGGTCGAGGACAAGCACATCTGGGTGAAGCTCGGCGGCTCCGTGGTCAAGGCCCGGCGCGCGGCCGTGGCCTCCCTGGCCAGCGAACCGGAAACCAAGAACTGACCTTCCTGACCTCCCGGGCCGGATCCGATCCGGCCCGCCTTCTGTGAGGAGTGCCCCGTGACCAAGCGGAGCCTCTGGCGCCTCGTCATCCTCCTGGCCGTGCTGTTCGGCTGCGGATACTTCTTCACGCCTCTGACGAAGGTGAAACTCGGCCTCGACCTCCGGGGCGGCGTTCACTTCGAGCTGGAGGTCCAGGGCCAGGAGGCCCTGGCGGCCGATCTGCGCGACGGCAAGGACCGCCTCGCCTCCCGGCTCAAGGAGAAGGGCCTGCAGGGCGCCACGGCCGTCGTGGAGGGCGACGCCCTCCGCGTCGAAGGGGTGCCGGCGGACCAGAAGGCCACGGTGGAGAAGGTCGCCAAGGACTTCTTCCCCGGCTACGCGCTGGCCCAGGAAGGGGGCTCGTTCCGCCTCACCCAGAAGGCCGAGTACCAGAAGACCCTGAAGGACGACGCCAACAAGCGGGCCCTGGAAGTCATCGAGAAGCGCATCCGGGACATCGACCCCGCCAATGTGCTGGAGCCCGAGATCACCGCCAGCGGCGCCGAAGGCAACCGCATCGTGGTCGAGATCCCCGGCATCGAGGAGGGCGACCGCGAGCGCATCAAGAACCTGCTGGCCACCCCCGGCCACCTGGAGCAGCGCCTGCTGGCCAAGGCTCCCCAGATCTACTTCGCCTCGAAGGAAGATGCCCTCGCCTTCTTCAAGGGCGCGATTCCCCCCGAGTTCGAGCTGCTGCCCGAAATCGAGAGCGACCGCCAGGCGCGTCGCGCCGGCCAGCCCGTGGTGAAGGCCAAGCCCGGCGAAGAGAAGATCAGCCGCTGGGTGCTGCTGGAAAGCCGCGTGGCGGTGGACGGCGCCGACATCATCGATTCGCACCGGGCCTCGAACTCGCAGACCGAAGCCAATGAAGTCAACTTCACCCTGAACAAGAAGGGCGATGACGACTTCGCCCGCCTGACCGGCACCGCTTCCGAAGAGAACCGCCTCATCGCCATCGTGCTCGATCGGAAGATCGTCACGGAGTTGAGTGCCAAGGAAAAGATCATCGGCGGCGCGGTCCGCATCAGCGGCAGCTTCACCGCCCAGGAAGCCGACGACCTCGCCAGCCAGCTCCGCAGCGGCGCCCTCCGCGCGCCCATGAAGTTCCTGGAAGAGCGCGTCGTGGGTCCCGGCCTGGGCCGCGACTCCATCCACGCCGGCGTGCGCGCCGCCGTCATCGGCTTCGCCGCCATCATCGGCTTCATGGTGATCTTCTACCACTGGTCGGGCGTGAACGCGATCGTCGCCCTCACGGTGAATGTGATCGTGATGATGGGCCTGCTGGGCTCCTTCCGGGCCACGCTCACCCTGCCGGGCATCGCGGGCTTCGTGCTCACGCTGGGCATGGCGGTGGACGCCAACATCCTGATCTTCGAGCGCATCAAGGAGGAACTGGGCCTCGGCAAGAGCGTGCCCGGCGCCATTGACGCGGGCTTCGACCGGGTGTTCTGGACCATCGTGGACAGCCATGTGACCCAGCTCTTCGCGGCCCTGCTGCTCTTCATCTTCGGCACCGGCCCCGTGAAGGGTTTCGCCGTCACCCTCACCGTGGGCGTCGTGGCCTCGCTGTTCACCAGCATCTACATCAGCCGCTACATCTACGACTGGGTGCTGGAGCACCACCCCGGCACCAAGACCCTTTCCGTGGGCACGCACTCGTTCTTCAAGGGCGCCGCCTACGACTTCATGAAATACAAGGGCACGGCCATCGCCGTCACCTGGAGCATCATCCTGCTCTGCATCCTCTGGGTGAAGCCCTGGAACCTGACCCACAACAACCGCATCCACCTCGGCATGCAGTTCGTGGGCGGCAACGACATGACCGTGCGCTTCCGCGGGGCCATGGAACCGGAGACCATCCGGGAAGCCCTGGCGAAGAGCGGCTACTCCGATGCCACCGTGGTGGCCTACGAGAACAAGGACAAGTCCGTCCGCGACTTCTCGATCAAGGTGAAGGCCAGGAAAGACGCTGACCAGAAGGACAGCACCAAGCAGGCGAATGCGCTGCGGGCCATTTTCAAGCAGATGGATCCCGAAGGCGCCACCAGCGCGCTTCCCGCCCTCAACCTCGAGGGTTCCAAGACCCTTACCGACACCCTGGTGAAGGCCAACCCCGCCGGCATCGCGGGTGACGAGGCGGCCCTCGCGGCGGCCTACGCGCCCTTCGCGGAAAAGGTCATCGCGGGCCGCGACCGGCTGCCTTCGGGGCTCTATCAGACCTTCGGCGAGCTTCCCCAGGAGCTTCCCCAGGTGGTGAAGGACTCGATCCAGAAGACCTACCGCCTGGGTGCGGTGGGCCTCCTCAAGGACGAGAGCTTCTCGCCCAGCATCTCCGGGGAATGGACCCGCAAGACCCTCACGGCCGTGGCCTGGGCCCTCGGCGCCATCCTGGTCTATGTGATGTTCCGGTTCACCGCCAGCTACGCCGTGGGCGGCATCGTCTCCCTGGTCCACGACATGCTCATGGCCCTGGCCCTGTTCGCGGCCTTCGGCTACGAGTTCAATGTGCCGGTGGTGGCGAGCTTCCTCACCCTCATGGGCTACTCCATGGCCGACACCATCGTGGTGTTCGATCGAATCCGGGAAAACAGCCATCGGCCGGAGTACCGGCGGGCCACGGTCACGAAGCTGGTGAACGACTCCATCAACCAAACGCTGGGCCGGACGATCCTCACCTCGCTGTCCGTGCTGTTCGTCAGCGTCTGCCTCTGGCTGTTCGGCGGCCCGGCCCTCAAGGACCTGGCCTTCCCGCTGGTCATCGGCGTCATCACCGGCACCTACTCGTCCATCTACATCGCCAGCCCCGTGGTGGTGTACTGGGACCAGTGGTTCGGCGGCAAGGACAAACTGAAGCAGCATGCTTGAGGCTTTTCAGCCCTGCGAAAAACGCGGCCCATCCGGGCCGCGTTTTTTCGTATGCGACTACTTCAGGTGCTTCTCCAGGAACGCATAAATCTCCTTGCGGGATTCCTTGGCCACGGTGGTGTCGATGCGGTTGAAGCTGTGGCCGCCGGGGGCGTCCTGGTAGATCTTGTAGTCGAAGCGCTTGCCGGCGGCCTTGAGGGCGTTGATGAGCTGCTCGACCTCCACCACATTCACATCCCGGTCATTGGTGTTCGTGTGGACGAGCAGGGGCGTGCGGAGCTTCTGGACGCTCCACACGGGACTGCGACGCCGGTATTCCTCCACGGCGTCCTTGGGCTCCTTGCCGATGTGGTATTTGGCGGAGAACTCGGCCACATAGTCCTGTCCGAGGTAGCCGAGGCGCGTGATGAGGTCGGACACGGGCACGCCGGCATAGGAGGCGGCGAACTTCTCGGGGTGGTCGAAGACCGCCATGAGGGCGATGAGGCCGCCGTGGCTCCATCCCACGATGGCGCAGCGCTTCGGGTCCACGGGCAGGTGTTCCACCGCCCAGTCCCGCCCGGCCACCACATCGTCGATCTCCAGGCCGCCGTAGTCGATGGCCTCGTAGAAGCCCTTGCCGTACCCCGTGGATCCGCGGTAGTCCGGCGCGATCACGATGTAGCCGCGCTCCAGCATCTCGCGGACGATGTGGGCGTGGTAGGTGCCGAAATCACCATGGACGCCGCCGTGGGGCAGGACGATGAGGGGCAGCTTCCGGCCCGCCTCGGCCTTGCGGGGGATGAACACATACTGCTGGATCTTCAGCGGGTGCCGCTCGTTCTTGATGCCGTAGGTCTCCTCCCCCTTGGGGTTCGGCGGACCTGTGTAGGTCACCTTGTCCACCACCGCCACATCGGAAAGGCGCAGGAACCAGAGCTGGTCGTCTGCGGCCTTCCGCACGGCGTCCAGCTCCCAGTGGAGGCCGTTCACCCGGCTTTCCACCCGCTTGAGGCGCCCTTCCTCGGGGGCCTGGGCCGCCAGGGGCGGAAGGGCGAGGGTGCAGAGCAGGAGCGGAACCGGAAGGCGCATGGCCACCTCAGGGAAGAGTTGTCCCGAGGGTACTGCAATGGCCATCGTCTTGCGAGGGTCAGCCTTCCCAGCTCACCCAGCCCGCCCGGCCTGGGATCTCCCGGCGGGATACGGCCTTGGCGGGCGGATTGGCGGCCCTCAGCTCCGGCAGCCAATCCGCGTGGGTCCGGGCCTGGACGCCGCGTTCCCGCAGGCCGCCCAGGAAAGCATCAAAGGTCTCGAACAGCGCGCCGCCCTCGACTTCGGTGTGCAGGGCGTAGACATTCAGGGCGTCCTCCCGCACCAGATCCCAGACTTCGCGGTTCACCTGGTCTGGTGTGCGTCCATCCAGGCCCAGGAGTTCGTCCAGGGTGGGCAGGGTGGTGGGGATCTGGAGGGTCTGGAGGGTCCGGCCCTTCACGATGGGATAGAACGGCGCGGCGCCGCGGCAATCGCCGGCGTAGGCCAGGCCATAGGTTTCCTGCAGCTCCAGCGTGGTGTCGTTGCAGCGCCATGCGGGACTCACGGCGCCCAGGGGTTTTTCGCCGAAGACGGTGCCGAAGGCCTCGTGGGCATTCGAGTACCAGTCGGACAGCCACCGGCGCGACTTCCGGTCCAGCAGGTCGTGGTACTGCACATGGTCCCAGGCGTGGATGCCCACCTCATGGCCCGCGGCTTTCGCGGCCCGCATCTCGGTGGCGGCCCGCTTCCAGATGATGGGCGCGGGGATGAGCACGCCGTACATCATGGTCTTGAACCCGTAGAGCTTGGTGGCGTTCGTGCGGCGCATCTTGGCCAGGAAGCCCTTGCGGAAGATCCGCCGGATGGCCTTGCCGCTGTTGTCGGGCCCGAAGCTGAAATAGAAGCTGGCCCGCATCTGGTGCTTGTCCAGCAGGCGCAGCAGGGTGGGAATGCCCGTGATCGAGCCTTCCAGGGTGTCGACATCCACGCGGAGGGAAATGGCTTTCATGCGGGTTCCTTGAACGGCTCTTGAAGGTTCCATTCCACCCGCGAATGGAGCCCGCCACAAGGCGATGGAGCCCGGAGGTCGTTTCCGGCCCGTATCAGGGGGCCAAAAATGAGACAGAGACTCCCGTGCTTACCCCCCCCGCAGATGGCCGTACCGACTGGCTTTGCGAGATCCGGTGAAAGAGTTCAGAAAAAGACGATCAAGCCCTCGTCATCGGATCTATGATCGTCGCGGTCTCATCCCGTCAGGTGCCATCTCCAGGAGGTTTTGCCATGCAGAAGTCCCTCCATCTCGATCCGAACAAGTGCACGGGCTGTCTCCAGTGCGAAATGGCCTGCGCCTGGGAGAACTACCGGAGCTTCACGGTCGCCAAGTCCCGCATCAAGGTCTTCAGCTTCCACCGCGAAGGCCGCTTCGTGCCCTACACCTGCACTCAGTGCGACGAGGCCTGGTGCATGACGGCCTGCCCCGTGGATGCCATCCGCCTCGATCCCGTCACGGGCGCGAAGATCGTGCTGGAGCCCACCTGCGTGGGCTGCAAGGTGTGCACGATCGCCTGCCCCTTCGGCACCATCAACTATGTGGCCCAGACCGGCAAGGTCCAGAAGTGCGATCTTTGCGGCGGCGAACCGGCCTGCGCCAAGGCCTGTCCAACGGGCGCCATCACCTATGTGGATGCCGACTGGACGGGACTCGGGAAGATGCGCCAGTGGGCCGGCAAGACCGACACGAACCCGGCGACGGTGTGAGGAGCGACTGCCATGGCATGGACCAAGAATCTCCTTCGCGTGAACCTTGAGGCCGGCACCTGCACTACCGAGCCGCTGAACCTGCAGTGGGCCCAGGACTACCTGGGCCAGCGGGGCCTCGCCACCAAGTACCTCGTGTCTGAAATCGACCCGAAGGTCGATCCCTTCTCCCCCAAGAACAAGCTCATCTTCGTGACGGGGCCGCTCACCGGCACCATGGCCGCCACGGGCGGACGCTATTCGGTGGTCACCAAGGGCCCGCTCACGGGCGCCATCGCCTGCTCGAACTCCGGCGGCTACTTTGGCGCCGAGCTGAAGTTCGCGGGCTGGGACATGGTGATCTTCGAGGGGGCTTCTCCGAAGCCCGTCTACCTCCTCATCACCGACGGCAAGGCCGAGCTGGTGGACGCCGGCCACCTCTGGGGGAAGACCGTCTGGGAGACCGAGGAGATCATCAAGGCGCATCACCAGGATCCCCAGATCCGCGTGGCCTCCATCGGCCGGGCCGGCGAAAACCGCGTGCTCTACGCCGCCATCGTGAACGACCTGCACCGCGCCGCGGGACGCTCCGGCGTGGGCGCCGTGATGGGTTCGAAGAACCTCAAGGCCGTGGCCGTGCGCGGCACGCGGACCGATGCCTACCACTTGGCCGACCCCGAGGCCTTCTTCGCCGCCACCGAGGCGGGCAAGAAGGTGCTGGCCGCCAACGGTGTGACCGGCCAGGGGCTTCCCACCTACGGCACCCAGGTGCTCATGAATGTCATCAACGAGCTGGGGGCGCTGCCCACCCGCAACCACCGCGAGGTGCAGTTCGAGGGGGCCATGGCCATCGGCGGCGAGGCCATGCATGAGAAGCGGCCCACGGATGGCAAGGCGAACCTCGTGACCAACGGCGCCTGTTTTGGCTGCACCATCGCCTGCGGCCGCATCTCGCGCATGGACCCCGGCCACTTCAGCGTCAAGGACAAGCCCCAGTACCACGGGGCCTCCGGCGGCGTGGAATACGAGGCCGCCTGGGCCCTGGGCGCCGCCAACGGCGTGAATGACCTGGAGGCCCTCACCTACGCCAACTTCCTCTGCAACGAGGACGGCTTCGACCCCATCACCTTCGGTGCCACCGTGGGCGCGGCCATGGAGCTCTACGAGATGGGCGTCCTCACGGAGCAGGAGGTGGGCTTCAAGCTGCCCTTCGGCTCCACGGAGGGCATGGTCAAGCTCGCGGAGATGACCGCCAAGGGCGAGGGCTTCGGCAAGGTCATGGGCCTGGGCTCCAAGCGGCTCTGCACGAAGTATGGCCATCCCGAACTGTCCATGACCGTCAAGAGCCAGGAGTTCCCAGCCTATGATGGGCGCGCCCTTCAGGGCATGGGATTGGCCTACGCCACCAACAACCGCGGCGCCTGCCACCTGCGCGGCTACATGGTCTCCCCCGAAGTGCTGGGCATCCCCGTGAAGATGGAGCCCCAGGCCACGGAGGGGAAGCCCGCCATGCTGAAGGCCTTCCAGGACCTCACGGCCGTGGTGGATTCCGCGGGCATCTGCCTCTTCACCACCTTCGCCTGGGGCCTGTCGGACATCCAGCCGCAGATCCAGGCCGCCTGCGAGGGCGACTGGTCCGAGGAGCGGCTGCTGCTGGTGGGTGAACGCATCTGGAACCTGGAGCGGGAGTTCAACCTCGCGGCCGGCTTCACCGCCAAGGACGACAACCTCCCGCCGCGGCTGATGAAAGAGCCCGCCCAGACCGGCCCGCAGAAGGGCGCCGTGTCGAAGCTCGATGTCATGCTGCCGGAGTACTACCAATTGCGGGGTTGGACGCCGGAGGGCGTTCCCACCGCCGAGACGCGTTCGCGTCTCGGCGTATGACCAGCGATGGGGCTCCCATGAAACACCTCATCATCGGAAGCGGGCCCGCCGGCGTGGTTGCGGCGGAGACCCTGCGCAAGGCCGACCCCGCCGCGGAGATCACCCTGCTCTGCGGCGAGGGGGAGCCGCCCTACTCCCGCATGGCCATCCCCTACCTGCTGAAGGGTGAGATCACCGAAGCGGGGACCCACCTCCGCAAGGAGGCTGACCACTACGACCGCCTGCGCATCCAGCTGGTGCAGGCCCGTGCCCAGGCCATCGACGCCGTCCGCCGCATCGTGGACCTGGGCGGCGGACGCAGCCTGCCCTTCGACCGGCTGCTCATCGCCACGGGGTCGCGCCCCAGCCTGGAGACCATCCCCGGCATGGACCTGCCCGGCGTCCACAGCTGCTGGACCCTCGAAGACGCCCGGACCATCCTCGCCAAGGCCCGGCCCGGCACCCGCATCGTCCAGATGGGCGCGGGTTTCGTGGGCTGCATCATCATGGAGGGCCTGCTCTCGCGGGGCGTGGATCTGACCATCCTGGTGCGCAGCGGCTACATGGTCCGCCGCATGATGAACCCCACTGCCAGCGGCCTGATCCGCTCCTGGTGCGAGGCCAAGGGCGTGCGGATCCTCACCCATACCCAGCCCCGGGGCATCCGTGGCGCAGACGGAGCCCTCCAGGTGGACCTGGCCGATGGCCGCCAGCTGCCGGCGGATCTCTACCTCAGCGTCGTGGGCGTGGATCCCAACCTCGACTTCCTGGCGGGCAGCGGCCTGGACATGGGCCACGGCATCCGGGTGGATGCCGCGATGCAGAGCAGCATTCCCGGCATCTACGCGGCGGGAGATGTGGCCGAGGCTACGGATTGCCTCACCGGCAAGCGCCAGCTCAACGCCATCCAGCCCAATGCCGTGGAACAGGGCCGCATCGCCGCGCTGAACATGGCCGGGAAGCCCGCCCAGTTCCGGGGCAGCTTCGTCTTCAATGTGCTCACCACCCTCGGGCTGGTGTCCTCCTCCTTCGGGGAGTGGCAGGGGGTGCCGGGCGGCGAGTCCACCGAAGTCCTGGATGAGGCCCGCTACCGCTACTTGAACCTGCAGTTCGACGGCGACCGGCTGGTCGGCGCGAACTGCGTGGGCTTCGCCGACCATGTGGGCGCCTTCCGGGGACTCATCGAGGGGCGGGTGCGGCTGGGCGTCTGGAAGCAGCGCCTGATGCAGGACCCCACTCAGATCATGCAGGCCTATTTGGCGGCGGCCCATCGCGTGGCATGAAGATCACGCTCAAGCTGTTCGCCTCCCTGGCCCGGCACCTCCCCGCCGAGGTGAGATCCCAGCACCGGATCGACCTCGAGATTGGGCCCGGCACCACGGTGCTGGACCTGATCCGGCACCAGGGCATTCCCGCCGACCAGTGCGCGATCGTGCTGGTGGATGGCGTCTGGGTGGCCGCGGCGGAGCGGGCCACCCGCGTGCTCAGCGAAGGAGAGGTCCTGGCCATCTGGCCGCCGGTGGCGGGCGGGTAGATGGGGATCCGCCTCAGCCTGGACATGAGCATCGATCGCGAGGAATTCCGCCGGCTGCTGCCGGGAGCGGTAGGCGCCGCCCCGATGCGGGAGGAGGGTGACACCTACAGCCGCGTCGAAGGGGCCCGGCGCTGGCGGATCCGGGTCACGCCCCTGGTGGAGCAGCGGCTGGGCAGCCTGGCCTTGCCGCGCCACCGTGTGGAGATCCAGCTCGAGGGCTATCCGGAGGACGAGGCCGAGGCCTTCCTGGCCCGGTTCCATCGCGGGTTCCAGAGGGGCGGGGGCTGAATTCGCAGGAACCGGCCCTGCGGGAGGGCATCTCCGGGGTGATGTGTGACCTCCTCGTCCCGTATACTCGCCGGATGAAGACTCAACGATCCGCCGGTGTCCTCCGCTCCTTCCCGCCCGTCTTCTGGCTGGCGAATGTCATGGAGCTCTTCGAGCGCGCGGCCTATTACGGCCTCAACTCGGTGCTCGCCGTCTACCTCACCAACCAGGTGGCGGCGGGGGGCCTGGGCTTCACCGAGCAATCGGTCGGCTTCCTCCAGAGCCTGATCTACGCCTTCACCTATGTCATCCCCATCGCGGGGGGCGCCCTGGCCGACCGCTACGGCTACCGGCGCATGCTGCTCTTCGCCTTCTCGATCCTGGCGGCGGGCTACTTCATCGCCGGGAATGTCACCTCCTACGGGGCCGTGTTCGCGGCGCTCCTGGTGATGGCCACGGGCGCCGGCCTGTTCAAGCCCATCATCTCGGGGACCCTGGCCCGGAGCACCACCGAGGAGAACTCGGGGTTCGGCTTCGGGATCTACTACTGGATGATCAACATCGGGGCCTTCCTGGCGCCGCTCATCGTCAGCGTGCTGAAGGGCTTCTCCTGGCGCTATGTCTTCATCGCCTCCGCGGTCTACTGCGCCGCCATGCTGCTGCCGACGATCTTCCTCTTCAAGGATCCGCCCAAACCGGAGAACACCAAGAGCCTCCGGGAGGTCGCCCACGGCGCGGCCATGGTGCTGGGCGACGCGCGCTTCATGCTGATGATCGTCGTCTATTCCGGCTTCTGGATCCTCTACTTCCAGAACTTCGGATCCGTGCTGTGGTACCTCCGCGACTTCGTGGACGCCACGCCCGTGAACGCGTTCTTCGCGTCGATGGGCATCCCCCTCAAGTTCGACGCGGAGCATGTCACGGTGGTCAACGGCGGGACCATCATCCTGCTCCAGGTGCTCGTCAGCCGGATCGTCAAGAAGACCCGGCCGCTGCCGACCATGGTGGCGGGCATCGTGATCGGGACCGTGGGCTTCCTGTGCCTCGCCGCCTCCACCAATGCCTGGGTCTTCATCCTCGGCATCTCGGTGTTCTCCATCGGGGAGATGACCGCCCATCCGAAGTACTACAGCTATGTGGGCCTGGTGGCCCCGGCGGACAAGAAGGCCGTCTACATGGGCTACGCCTTCCTGTACGGCGTGATCGGCAGCCTCATCGGATCGAGCCTGGGCGGCATGCTCTACGGCTCCATGCTCAAGCCCCTGGTGGGGCAGCCCGGCGCCGCGGCGGCCGCGCGGACCTTCTGGCTCCTCTTCGTCGCCCTCAATGTGCTGGCCGCCATCGGCCTGATCTTCTACGACCGGATCTTCGCCGAGGACACGCCGGAGACGAACGCCAAGGCCCGGAAGGTGATGCTGGGGATCTACGCCCTGCTGCTCGTCCTGGGCCTGCTGTTCCTGCGGTCCGCGGTCTTCGGCGGCGCGGAGATTTCCTACAAGACGATGGTCCAGGCCGTGATCATGCTGATCCTCGGCGCCAGCGGCACCGCGGTGAGCCTCCGGAAGCCCTAAGAGGTCGTAACAAAACCCTACGACACCGCGCGAGGGGCGCCGGGCGAGCGAGGCCAGGAAGGCGAGGTGAGCGTAGCGGGTACTACGCGATCCGAGCCTGACGCAGCATCGCGACGCCCGCCGCCCCTCACCCGGAGGGATGGAGCCAGGCGGGCGCTCCGCGGCGTCACCGCCCTTGAACGATGTCCCGCATCGCCCTGCGGGCGCTTCCCTCTCGGTATCGCCTGCGGCGATACACGAGACAAACAGATATCTGCGGCGCATCCCGCCTGGCTCCATCGCGGTGGCGCGGGGTTTTGTTACGACCTCTGAGCCCTTCAGCTCTTCCGGAAGCTCTGCGAGCGGTCGGTGCGCCGGGCCTGGATGAAGCGGTGGATGGCCTCGAGATCCGTATCGGGCCGGGGCTGCAGGATGAGGCCCAGGCGGGTGGGGTGGGGCTGACCTTCGAGGTAGATGAGGTGCAGCACCTCGCCGGGGCAATGCAGGAGGGTGCCATCCGGCAGCTCCGCATCGATCTCGACGGCGTCGTGGAGGTCCACCATCAGGGGCTCCTCCAGGGCGAGCCCCACGCCGGTCTCCGTGAGGTTCACCAGCAGCGCTTCGTACTGGCGCCCGCCGTGCGCCACCTTCACTTTCAGGGGCGACTGGTCGGGCGCGGCCACCCGCAGGTTCCGCCGGTGGTGGAGGTGCGCTGATTCGTGCGGCCAGTCCAGGCGCAGGAGGGTGTTGCCGGCCTCGTCGAGTACGGGGGGGAGGAGGAGGGACTCGAGCGTGAGTACTTCGTCGCCCAGGAGGATTGTAAGGGCCACGGCCGTGCCCTCTGGGGGCACCGAATCGCGGGGGTGGAGGCCGGACAGCTCCAGGACCGATCCCGGACGGAATCCATGGATGTGCAGATCCCCCAGCAGGCGGGAGTTGACGCCCTGGAGCCTCAGGCTCCCCACGGCCTTGGTGAGCCGGGCCTGGATGAGGAACTGCTCGAGCACGGGAGCGGACAGAGAGGATGCGTGTCCCATGGGATCCTGCCTTTCAAATGCCTTGGCCCAGCCGGTCTGCCAGGTTGCGGTGCAGCCCCGCGGCCAGGATGGCCTTGGCCGCGCCCTTCACATCGTAATCGAGGCGGTGCAGGCGCAGACGGCGGCGCTTGGGGTCGAAGGTCATGAAGGACACGCGGGGATCGCGGTCCCGGGGCTGGCCCACGGAGCCCGGATTCACCAGGTAGCGACAGTGCGCCTGGAGCTCGAACCATTCCCCGGGCTCGGGGCTGATCCAGTTCAGGCGGCCCTGGATCTCGTCCAGCTCGAAGCAGCCGGGCAGGTGGGTGTGGCCGAAGAAGCAGAGCTGGCACTCGAAGGCATCGAAAGCCTGGCTGATCTCGCGCATGTGAAGCAGATAGGCGTCTTCGTCCACGGGTGACCCGTGGGCGATCTGGTAGTCCTCGCCCACCCAGAGGGGCCCTACCGGCAGGTCCACCAGGAAGCGCCAGTTGTCCTGCCGCAGCTTCTCCCGGGTCCAGTCCGCGGCCTGCCGGGCGGGCAGGCTGAAGCTGGAATCGGGCTCCAGACCCGCGCAGACCTTGTCGTGATTGCCCCGCACCATGAAGCGGGGCCGCAGCTCCCGCACCTTGTCCAGCAGCTGGTTGGGATGGGCGCCGTAGCCCACCAGGTCGCCCAGCAGGACGAAGCGGTGGATGGCCCGCCGCCGCGCGAAGCGCAGCACGGCCCGGAGGGCGTGCAGGTTCGAGTGCAGATCGGACAGGATCAGATCCAAGGGGAGGCTCGGGGGAGTGTCACCAGTCTAGCAAGGCCGAAGCCAGCTCCCGGGAACTGTGACCAAAGGCGAGGGCCATCGGCGCCAGCGACCAGGCGGGCTGCCGGGCGGCCCACCGGGCCATGAAGGCGGCCCGGTCCTGGGCCAGGGGGCGGTTGGGGTCCTGCCCGGCCCGTACCCAGGCCCGGGCGGGCGCTTCCGCCAGCCAGAGAGGGGCGAAACCGGCGGTTCGCACCGCCTCCCGGTTGACGGGGGATTCCCAGGCCCCGCCCCCCAGGGCCACCACGGCCGGCGTGGCCAGCAGGTCCGGGAGGAGGGCCGATTCCAGCGCCCGGAAGGCGGACTCGCCACCGGCGGAGAAGATCGCGGCCACCGGGCGCCCCTCCCGGGCCTCGATGGCCCCGTCCAGGTCGTGGAAGGGCAGGGCCAGACGCCGGGCCAGCTCGCGGCCCAGGGTGGTCTTGCCGGCCCCGCTGCCGCCGACAATCGCGAGGCCCTGGCCGCGCCGGAACGGCGGGCGCACCCGCCAGCGCTGCCGCTGGACCTCCCAGCCCAGGGCCGCGGGATCGTCCGTCCGGTGGACCTCACCCACCATGGCCAGGGACTCGGCCCCGGCCTCGAAGCAGGCCGCGGCATCCGCGAGCGTCAGGCCCCCGATGGCCACGGGCGCGAGGTCCTGGGCCCGCAGCGCGGCACAGCCGGCCCGGAGTCCCTCCAGCCCGATGGGCGCGGCGTGGCCGGCCTTGGTGCGCGTGCCGCGGAAGGGTCCCACCCCGGCATGGTCGCAGGCGGCGTCCACGGCTTCCCATTCGCCGGCCTCATGGGTGGAGGCGCCCAGGTGCGCTTCGGCCAGACCGGGCAGCCGCTTCGCCTCGGCGGCAGGCAGGTCGCCCTGGCCCAGGTGCAGACCCCAGGGCACCAGACCCTCCCGGGCCGCCAGGAGGGCGAGGTCGGCCCGGTCGTTCACGCAGACCATGGGCCAGCCGCCGTTCGCCGCGGCTTCCGCCAGGGCGGTGCGTAATTCGATCCATTGCTCTTTCGCGCCGAGCGGTTTGCCCCGGAACTGCACCAGCGGAAAGCCGGCCTCGCCCAACCGTCGGATCTGCGCCGACAGCGGCTCCACGAGGCTGGCGTCGGTGATGGGGTAGAGGGGCGGCAAGGAGAGCATGGAGATCCAGTCTACAGGCTCAAAACCCGCCAGCTAGGCCGCCTCGCCGTCCGCGAACTGCAGCCGCACCAGCTTGGCGTAGACGCCATCCTGGCTGATGAGGCCGTCATGGGTGCCGCGCTCGACGAGGGCGCCCTGGTCCATGACCCAGATCTCGTCGGCGTCGCGGATGGTGGACAGGCGGTGGGCGATGGTGAAGGTGGTGAGGCGGTGGCTCACGCGCTCGATGACGGTCTGGATCTTGGCCTCGGTCTCGGAATCGATGTTGGCCGTGGCCTCGTCGAGCAGCAGGACGGCGGGCTCCAGGTAGAGCATGCGGGCGAAGGCCAGCAGCTGCCGCTCCCCGGCGCTGAGCTTCTGCCCGCGCTCGCCCACCTGGGTATCCAGGCCCTGGGGCAGGCGGCCCACCAGGTCCTTGAGCTGGCTCTGCTCCAGGACCGAGGTCAGGCGGGCCTCGTCCATGGGCCGGTCCAGCACGATGTTGTCGCGTAGGGTGCCGGAAAAGACGAAGACATCCTGGAGCACCAGGCCGAAGAGGTCGCGCAGGCTGCGGATCTTGAGCTCTCGCACATCCACGCCATCCACGGTGATCCGGCCCTCGTGCACATCGTAGAAGCGCATCAGCAGGTTGATGAGGGTGCTCTTGCCGGCCCCGGTGTGGCCCACCACGGCGATGCGCTTGCCCTTGGGGATGAGGCCGCTGAGGGCGCGCACGACCTTCCGGCCGCCCTCCTCGTAGGCGAAGGTCACTTCGTCGAACCGGATCTCCCCCGCGAAGACGGCGGGCTTGGCCCCCGGCGCTTCGGGGATCTCCTCGCGGTTGTCCAACAGCCGGAAGATGCGTTCGCTGGAAGCCAGGGCGGTCTGCATCACATTGTAGCGTTCGGCCAGTTCACGGATGGGCCGGAAGAAGCGGCTGGACTGCTGGATGAAGGCCAGCAGCAGGCCCCAGGTGATGGCCCCGGCCTGGAGCTTGAAGCCCGCGTAGAAGATGAGCGCCGCCAGGGTGCCGGAGGTGATGAACTCCACCACGGGGAAGAACACGGCGTAGGCGAAGATCGTGCGCAGGAAGGCCTGGAAGTAGTCCTCGTTGAGGTTGCGGAACTGCTGGCTGCTGTGCGCTTCCTGGGCGTTGACCTGCACCAGGCCCATGCCGGAGATCTGCTCCTGGAGGAAGGCGTTGATGGCGGCGTAGCGCCGCTGGGTTTCGCGGAAGGCCTCGCCCGCCCGGCGGCGGAAGACCTCCGTGGCCACCAGCAGGAAGGGCAGGATGCCCAGCGCCACCAGGGCCATGCCGGGGTGGGTCCAGAACATCCAGGCCACGATGGCCAGCAGGGACAGGGCGTCCCCCACGATGGCTACGAAGCCCGAGGCGAACATTTCGTTCAGGTTCTGGACATCGCTGGTGACGCGGGTCATGAGGCGGCCCACGGGATTCCGGTGGAAGAACTCCGTGCTGCGGCCCATGAGGTGCGCGAAGAGCTGGACGCGGAGGTCGAGCATGGCCTTCTGGCCGACCTTGGCCAGGAGGAAGTAGCGGGCGAAGCTGACGAGGAAGCCCGCGATGAGCACGCCGAAGAAGCCCGCCACCATGGGGGCGGCACCCTTCAGGCTGCCCTGGCCCATGAAGCGGTTGATGAGGCGCAGGGTGAGTTCCGAGGGCAGCACTTCCAGGAAAGCGCCGAGGGCCATCAGGACCAGGAGGGCCAGGAGTGCCGCCCACTGGGGCCGGAGGTAGCCGGCGAGGCGCCACAGCAGGGCATGGCGCATGGGGCGCTGGTCGACCCGGTCGGATTGGAAGAAAGCTCCCTGTTCGGACATGAGGCCATTCTCCCACAGGCGGCCCAAATCCTGCGGGAACCGGGACGGATCTCCGGAGCGCCGGTAAAGTAGAGGGATCCCCGGAGATGCCATGGGCCCCTGGACTTTTGCCTTCCTCGCCGCGGCCCTCGTGGCGCCGGTGCCGCCCTCCGGCTCCGAGACGGCCGTGGCCGCCCGGTTGCGCCGCGATGTGGACTACCTGGCCTCGCCGGCCCTCAAGGGCCGCGGCAACGGCTACCCCGAGCTGGAGCAGGCCGCCGGTCGCATCGCGCGGGAGTGGAAGGCCCTGGGCCTGAAGGCGGAGATCCAGCGGTTCCCGTTCATCGCCAAGGTGGTGCGCGAGCAGCAGGAGGCCGTGCTGCTTCACGGCGACGAGGGCCGGCCCCTGGTGTGGGGCCGAGACCTCGAGGCCCTGGGTTTCAGCGGCGACGCGGATTTCCGGAACAAGCCCCTGGCCTTCCTGGGCTACGGCGTGCAGATCCCCGGCGGGTACGACGACCTGGCGGGCATCGAACTGAAGGGTCGCGTGGCGGTGATCGCCCGGGCCGTGCCGGATCTGGACGCCTTCGCCCACCTGCCCCGGGGCGAGCGGAGCCTGCTGGCCCGCCTCAAGCGCCTGGAGACGGCCCAGGTGGCCGCGGTCCTCGTGCTGGAAGAGGGCGGGCTCCGGCCCCTGCAGCGGGAAGAGGGGCCGGTGAAGTTCGACATCCCGGTCCTGGGCCTCTCCCCGGAGGCGCTCGGCGCGGCCTGCGGCGATCTCCAGGCCCGGTTCAAGACCATCAAGGCGACGGGCAAGCCCGCCAGCCAGGACTTCATCTACGCGCCCTGGACCGCCCTTACGCTGAAGCTGAAGCTCCGCCGCGAAGAAGCCCAGGTGCCCAATGTGGTGGCGGTGATCCCCGGCCGAGATCCCAAGCTCAGGAAGGAATACATCGTCCTCGGCGCGCACCTCGACCACCTCGGCCTGGGCGAGCGGCACAGCATGGGCGGCGCCGAGACCCGCGGCCAGGTGCATCCCGGCGCCGACGACAACGCCTCGGGAACGGCGATGGTGGTGGAACTGGCGCGGGAGCTGAAGAAGGCCCGGCCCCGGCGCTCCATCCTGCTGATGCATTTCGGAGGCGAGGAGGAGGGCCTGCTGGGCTCGAGCTACTGGGTGCAGCACCCGACCCACCCTCTGGAATCCGTGAAGTTCATGCTCAACTTCGACATGGTGGGCCGCCTGGATCCCAAGGCGCCCAAGCTGATGATGGGCGGCCTGGGCGCCCCGAAATCCGCCGTGGAGGCGGCGAAGAAGCTCGCCCCCGAGGGCTTCGCCATCAGCGCCGATGTGGGCGCCAGCGTGGGCGGCTCGGACCACATGAGCTTCTCGCAGGCGAAGATCCCCACCTTCTTCTTCTTCACCGGCATCCACGGCGAGTACCACCGGCCCACGGACACGGCGGACCGCATCAACTTCGAGGGCATGGCGAAGCTCGCGCCCTTCGGGCGGGCGGTGGCGCTGGATCTGGCCAACGCCGACACGCTGCCCGCCTTCGACCCCGAGACCGCCAAGCTGCCCATGAAGGGCGACGGCGGCCCCATGCGCATCGCCTTCGGCACCATCCCGGACTACTCGGACAATCCGAAGGGGTTCCGCATCAACGGCGTCTCCAAGGGCTCCACCGCCGAGGCCCTCGGCCTCCAGGCCGGCGACATCCTCACGAAGTTCGGCGAGCGGCCCATCAAGAGCATCTACGATTTCATGGCTGCCCTGGGCGCCCACAAGCCCGGCGACAAGGCCCTGATCCAATGGCTGCGCGGCGAGCAGACCATGCAGGCGGAAGCCACCCTGCGGGGCCGCCCATGAGGCTCGCCACGCCCTCCGGCTTCGCCACGGAGGTCTTCCTGCTGGAGGCCCCGGACAAGGGCCTGTTGCCGGATGGCCACTGGACCCTGGTGGGCGACATGCGCCTGCGGGAGGCCTGGACCGGCGCGGGCATGCCCGAGCCGGGCGATGCCCTGTGGGTGACGGTGCCCGAAGAGGAGAAGAAGCTGCGCACCGTGATCCCCTGGCTGGAGCATTGGGCCCGCGTGCCCCTCCACCGGGACGCTACGGTCGTGGCCCTGGGCGGCGGCGTGGTCTCGGACCTGGTGGGGCTGGGCGCGGCGCTCTACCTGCGCGGCGTGGCCTGGCAGGTCTGGCCCACGACCCTTCTGGCCATGGCGGATGCCTCCCTGGGAGGCAAGACCGGCGCGGATCTGGCCGCCGGCAAGAATCTGGTGGGAGCCTTCCACCCCCCCAAGCGCCTCGTGGCCTGCACCGGATTCCTGAAGGACCTCCCTGCGCGCCACCTCGAGAACGGCCGCTGGGAGCTGATCAAGACCGCCCTGATCCTGGGCGAGATGGCCTGGGCGATGGAGATGCTCCAGGACGGGCCGGTCCGGTTCGCCTGGGTGGAGCGGGCCCTCGCCTACAAGGCCGGGGTGGTGCACCGCGATCCCCGCGAGGCGGGCGAGCGGCGCCTGCTGAACCTGGGCCACACCCTCGGTCATGCCCTCGAAGCCGCCTCGGGCTACCGGCTGCTCCATGGCGAGGCGGTGGGGCTGGGTCTGCTGGGCGCCTGCCTGCTGGCGGAGGAGCAGGGCCTGAAGTCCTTCCCCCCGGACCTTCTCGACCTCCTGGTCCGGCGCCTGACACCCCTGGCGCCCCTCATCGCCCCCTGGCCCGCCTGCCTGCCGCTGCTGCACCGCGACAAGAAGGCCAAGCGCGCGTCCGGCCACACCGAGGAGGCGCCCGCCACGGAAATCCACTGCATCCTGCCGCGCCCCGGCGAATCCGCGATCCAGCGCGCGCTGGCGCCCCGCGTCTGGGAAGTCCCCCATGCCCGTCTCATCGACCTGCTCGACCGCGAGGCCCACCGTGCCTGATGTCCGACTCCCCCTCCTCGGGGCCCTCCTCGCGGCCTCCCTTCACGCCGCGCCTCCGGACGATGCGCGCGCGCTGATGCTCCAGGCCCGCGCCCTCCAGCTGCGGGGCGGGGGCGAGGATCCCGCCGCGGCGGCGGCGCTCTACAAGCGCGTGGTGGCCCTGGTGCCGGGCAGCGCGGAGGCCCACCTGCGGCTGTCCGAGGCCCTCCAGGAAGCCCAGGATCCAGCCGCCGCGCTGGCCTCGGCCCGCCGGGCCGTGGAATTGGCGCCGGGCAATGCCGAGGCCCGGGCCCACCTGGGCCTGCTGCTCTACCAGCTCGCCCAGAAGGATCCGGCGCGGTGGCCGGAAGCCGCGAAGGAGCTGCGGGCGGCGACCATCCTGCTGCCCCAGGATCCCGAGCTCTGGGCCCGCCTGGGGGAGACCTCCGAGCAGGTGAAGGACGGCGAAGGGGCCCTGCGTGCCTGGCTCCGCCTGGGCCGCATCCGCCCGAGCTTCATGCCGGCCTGGGAACATGCGGCCATCCAGGCGCGGGCCCAGCAGAACTACGAGGGACGGCGGGAGTCGGTGCTGGCCCTGAACGCCCGGAATCCCGAGGATCGCCACCTCCGCATGCTGGAGGAGCTGGCCCGGGAGCAGATCCAGGCCGGTTATCTGGCGCACGCCGAAGAGAGCTTCCTGCTCCTGGCCCGGCACCTGCCCCAGGAACCCGGGCTTTGGGAGAATGTGGCCCTGGTGAGGCTGCAGACCTCCCGGTTCGAGGAGGCCCTGGAGACCCTGGCCCGCGCGGAGGCCCTGAAGCCCACGCCCCGCCTCTCCTTCAACACGGCGCTGGCCCAGATGAACCTGGGGCAGTTCCCGGCGGCCGAAGCGCGGCTCCGGAAGCTGGTGGACCAGGACATCGAGGAGGCGCGCATCGCCGACGGGGCCCAGGCCCTCTATGCCGAGGCCCTCCTCCTCCAGGGCAAGGGGCGCGAGCTGCTGGATTTCCTGCGCCACCACCCGGCGCGGCCCCGGGTCGCGGGCGAACTCCAGGTCTTCACCTGCCAGGCCCACATCAGCGGCAACGACTGGAAGAGCGCGCTGGCCTCCTTGCAGGAGGGCATCGCAAAGTTCCCCAAGGTGCCCTTCTTCCAGCAGGCCTCCGAGCTTCCGCCCAAGTATCTGGAGTACCGGTTCTTCGCCCGCAAGGAGGCCCGTGCGGCCCTCGAGCAGCTCCATCTCGAGGGCATGGCCGCCATCTGGTCCGAATTCCGGCGCTGGGACAAGTGCCTCGAGTGCCTCGAGAAGGCCCGGACCCTGGGGCCCGTGCGGGGCGCGGACATCCTGATCATGCAGAGCAGCGCCTACGAGCAGGTGGGCCGTCCCGACGATTCGCTGCGGGTGCTGCGCGAGGCCCAGAAGATGGACCCGACCAATCCCCTGGTGCAGAACAACCTCGGCTACCTCCTCCTGGAGCGGGAACTGAACCTGGAGGAGGCCGCAACCCTCATCGAGGCCAGCGCCAAGGCCACGCCGGACAACGGCAATGTGGTGGACAGCCTGGGCTGGGCCCAGTTCAAGCTGGGCCGCCTCGACGAGGCCGAAGCCACCCTCCGCCGCGCGGCGGAGGTGAGCCCGTTCAGTCCCGAGGTCCGCAAGCACCTCGGCGAAGTCCTGGTGAAGCAGGGGAAGCTGGCCGAAGCCGCCGAGCAGTGGGAGCGCGCCCTGGCCTTCGTCTTCCCGGACCGGAGCGCCCTGGAGAAGCGCCTGGGCGAGCTCCGCATCCGCATGGCCAAGGAGCAGGCCAAGAAGGTCCAGGAGACCCCTCCTCCGGTGTCGGGCGTCGATCCCGTGCCTGATCCCGTGCCCGACGACGACGGGGAGGACCAGCCTTGATGCCGCTCCAGGTTCCTCCCGCCCCTCCTGCCCCTCCTGCACTGGCCGCCCCGGCACCGGCGACACCCATCCGCGCCCAGTACGGATGGGGGTATTCCGGCGCCGACGGCGAGGGCACGGGTACCCTCAGCCTGCTCATGGAGCCGGGCTCGGGTCGTCTCGTGGCCGAGCTGCATGGGCTGGGCGAACGGCTGCTGCTGCTGGAGGGCGACCGGGCCGCCGGGTACCGACTCCAGGTGCCACGGCAGAAGCTCGATCAGAAGGCGGGCTCCCTCGCCGCCTTGCCGCTGCCCTTCCTCCCCCAGGTGGCCAGCGTCGAGGCCCTGCTGCGCCTGCTCCGCACCGGCGAAGGGGCCGGGGTGTCCGTCCAGAAGAAGGATGCTCAGGGCCCCTTGAAGCTCCACTGGCGGGGCAAGGACCTCCGGGGCCGGGACGAGCAGGTGTGGCTCGACCGGAAGCGGTGGGAGGAGGGGAAGTAGGCTCCCGTCCTCATTCCTGCTGAGATGGCCGCGTGCGCGATGATCTCAGGGGGCCGCCTTGGCCGGTGGAACGGGCCGCCCGGCCGCGATCCAGGCGTTGAGCACGGCGTCGCCGAGGTGCTTTCCGGACAGCTGGAGTTGCCGCTTCACCCCGGGGCCCTGTTTGGCCCAGAACATCATCCAGTAGGCCTGGGTGCGGAGCTTGCCGCGATCTCCCGCAGGGGTGGTGCGGTCGGCGCTGCGGTCGTCCTCCAGCAGCTGCGGCAGGAGCGCGTGGGAAGCTCGGAGCCAGTCCCAGGGGCGGGTCAGGAAGGTGGGATCCGCCTCCGCCGGCAGGGCTTCCAGATCCCCCGGCTGGAGGAACCGTTCCACCAGTCCGGTCTCCCAGCGGCTGTGGATGCCTCGCTGGTCCGTGGCCTGGCCGTCGTGGTTCAGGGTGGTGTGCAGGGGCACATGCGAATCCGCGATGTAGTGGCCCAGGATCGAGGTGGCGAGGGCCACCCGGGCCGGATCGCCGGAGCGGAAGGCCTCGACCAGGTCGCGCCAGCGGTCCTGGATGATCCAGGGCACCACGCCCAGCCGGTGGTAGTCGCCCCCGAGCCGCTCGTGGGCCTCCTCGAGGGTGCGCGGAAGGTGGTCGGGCCCGCCGTAGGGTTCCATGTCCAGGAAGTGCCGGGGGCCCTCCTTGCGATCCTGGCGCCAACGGTCGGGATCGGAGGCGTGGTCCTCCACCTCGCCCTCGCGGCCCGCGAACCAGGCGCGCGGACCCGGAGGCAGGCCCTTCAACGCCAGGGCGCTGGCGATCCGGTGGCCCTTGTCGCCCCAGGCGGACAGGGGCAGGGCCGTCAGGAGCAGCAGGAGGAGGATCTTCATGGATTCTGGCCAGTCACTGAAAAAGACCTCCACGAAGGACACGAAGGACACGAAGGAAAGCTTGAAAGGACACGAATAACGGAGACATCATTCGTGCCCTTCGAGTGCCCGAAGGGCAAATTCGTGTCATTCGTGGAGGTTTTTTTACGCGGGGACTACTCGGGAATCGTCCCGGTCCGCTCCCAGCGGGTGCGGGTGAAGAAGTGGCGGGCGGCGTCGATGAAGTCGGTGGCCACATCCGCGGGGCCCTCGGGTACCCGGCCGTTGTCGTTGTCGGTATCGCCCTCGCGGAAGCTCCACCATACGATGAAGGGACGGCCCCGCAGGTGGTCCACGGGCAGGAAGCCCCAGTAGCGGCTGTCCATGCTGTTGTCCCGGTTGTCGCCCATGGCGAAGAGGTGGCCCGGCGGCACGGTGACGGGGCCCAGGTTGTCCTTGAACCCCTCCTGGATGAGGCTGTTCATGGACTGCATCTGGTTCCGCGCGTGGAGCGCCATCACTTCGGCATCGGCATGGCGCCAGAGGCCCACGGGGCGCTCGGCCTCGCCGGCATACCGTTCGGGGGGCCAGGGGCCGGGCGTGGGGCCTTCGGGGCTGCGGCCGAACTGGTGCTCGAAGGGGCCGGTGACCTGCTTGCCGTTCACATAGAGGCGCTTGTTGCGCATCTCCACGGTGTCGCCCGGCAGGGCCACGCAGCGCTTCACATAGTCCTGGTCGCGGTCGATGGGGTAGCGGAACACGATGATGTCGCCGCGCTTCACGCCGCGCATGGGGAAGAGGGCCTCTTCCCAGGCCCACTGGGGCTGGGCGAAGACGAACTTGTTGGCCAGCAGGTGGTCGCCGATCATCAGCGTGTTGCGCATGGAGGCCGAGGGGATCTTGAACTGCTGGCCCACGAAGGCCTTGAAGAACAGGATCAGCACCATGGCGAAGCAGATCACTTCCAGGTTGTCGCGCACAGCCCCCTTGGCGGCACCGGGCGGCAGGGCGATCTCGGTCTCGGCGGTCGGGTCGGGGGCGGTGTCAGCGGCCATGAAGGCTCCGGAAAGGGTCGGTCAGGGACGCGGGCTGGTGGGCAGGTCCACGAAGCCCCGGGCCACCAGCCGGTTGACGGTCACCCAGGTGCCGGCGCGCTCCTCCTGGGACTCCACCTCGCCCAGGTTGGGCAGGTAGAGGGTGCGGTGCCGAGGCCCCTGGAGCGGCCGGGCTTCCACCCACACACCCACGGTGGCGGCGGTGGCCGGCAGGATGGCCGCGCCGTCCCAGGCCGCTCGCCCGATGACGCGGAACTGCGTGCCCCGGTCCTCCCAGGTGGCGGTTTCGGGGAAGCCCGGCGGCAGCGTCTGGGCCAATGCGCGGCCATCCTCCCCGAGCAGGGTGATGCCCCCATCCTGGTGCCGGGCCACGAAGCTCAGCTGGCCCCGGAGGCTGGTGAGGTCGAGCTGGACGAGGCGGGGGGCGCCGGGGCTCACGGAAGAACGGGCGACCCGGACCTGCAGGCGATCCTGGGAGCGCTGAGGCTGGGGCAGGGAGGGATCTTCGAACGCGAGGGTCAGCCCCTCCTCCCAGGGTGCGTAGACCGGGGCGGCCGCGCGGGGCTGGCAGGCCAGCGCGAACACCAGGGCGGCGGGTACCAGAATCTTCCAGGCCGCGTGCATCAGCGGGGCCCCTTGTTGAACTTGGCCATCAGATCGGACAGCGAGGAGTTGGTGGCCGGGGCCACGGGCTCGCGTTTGGCCGGGGACTGCATGGGGCGGGCCTCCCGCTCGGGGCGCGGGGGACGGGCGCCTTCGGGCCGGGGCGGGCGGGTTCCTTCAGGCCGGAGCGCGCCGGCCCCTTCGGGGCGGGACGGACGGGGCCCCTGGGGGCGGGGTGGACGGGCGCCCTCGGCCCGGGGGGGGCGGGGACCGTCGATCCGGGGCGGGCGGGCGCCGGCCTGGGGTCTGGCTGCGTTGCCCTCGGGCCGGTTGGGCCGGCGGCGGTGCTGGGGCGGAGCCCCGGCCGCGCCGCCAATCGCGCCCTGGGGGGCCGCCAGCAGGGCCTTGATGGACAGGGCGATGCGCTTGGCCTGCAGGTCCACTGCCAGCACCTTCACCTTCACGGCCTGGCCTACGCTGAGGGCGTCGGCGGGGTTCTTCACATAGCGGTGGGCGATCTCGGAGAGGTGCACCAGGCCGTCCTGGTGGACGCCCACATCCACGAAGGCGCCGAAGTCGGTCACATTCGTGACGATGCCCTGGAGCTCCATGCCCACCTCCAGGTCGCTGGGCTTGTTCACGCCCTCGCGGAACTGGACGATCTCGAACTGGTGCCGGGGGTCGCGGCCGGGCTTCTTCAGCTCGGCCAGGATGTCCTTCACCGTCTCCACGCCGAACTTCTCATCGACGAGCAGCTTCGGATCCAGGGCGTCCAGCACGGCGTCGTTGCCGATGAGCTCGGGCACGGTCTTGCCCGCCAGCTGGCAGATGCGCTGCACCACGGGATAGCTCTCGGGGTGCACGGCGGAGGCGTCCAGGGGATCCTCGCCGTCGTGGATGCGGAGGAAGCCCGCGGCCTGCTGGAAGGCCTTGGCGCCGAAGCGGCTGATCTCCAGGAGCTGCTCACGGCGCTTGAAGGCGCCGTGCTCGAAGCGGTGGGTCACGATGTTCTTCGCCAGCCCCTCACCGATGCCCGCCACATAGGCCAGCAGCTTGTACGAGGCGCTGTTGAGATCCACGCCCACGCGGTTCACGCAGCTCTCCACCACATCGTCCAGGCCCTTCTTGAGGGCGGTCTGGTTCACATCGTGCTGGTACTGGCCCACGCCGATGCTCTTGGGATCGACCTTCACCAGTTCGGCCAGGGGATCCTGGAAGCGCCGGGCGATGCTCACGGCGCCGCGCACGGTGACATCGTGCTCGGGGAACTCCTCCCGGGCGATGTCGCTGGCGGAGTAGACCGAGGCGCCCGCCTCGCTCACGCTCACGCAGATGAGGCCTGTGCGGTTCGTCTCCTTCAGCCACTCGCGGATGAAGGCCTCCACCTCGCGGCCGCCGGTGCCGTTGCCGATGGCGATGGCCTCGATGGGGTTCCCGGCGCAGAGCTTCTCGAGGATGGCCCGGCTGCCATCGAGATCGCGCTTGGGCTCCAGGGGGTAGATCACCTCGTTCTGCACCAGCTGGCCCAGACGGTTGATGACCACCAGCTTGCAGCCGGTGCGGATGCCGGGATCCACGCCCAGGGTGCAGCGCTGGCCGGCGGGGGGCGCCAGCAGCAGGTGATCCAGGTTGGTCTGGAACACCTTGATGGCCTCGGCGTCGGCCTTCTTCTTGGCCTCGTAGCGGACTTCGGATTCGATGGTGGGGGCCAGCAGGCGGTCGAAGGCATCGCCCGCCACCTCGTTGAGGAAGCGACGGTAGCCGCTGCCGGGGTTCGCCGGAACCTTGGAGACCAGCTGGGAGACCAGGTTCTCGCGCTCCACCAGGAGCTTGACGGTGAGGATCTCCTCCTTCTCGCCGCGGCGCAGGGCCAGCAGGCGATGGCTGGGGATCTTGCGGATGGGCTCGGAGAAGTCGAAGTAGGGCTTGAACCGCAGCGCGGCCTGGTCGGCCTTGCGCTCCTCACGGACCTCGGACTTCAGCACGCCGTGCTCATGGAACTCCAGGCGCAGCCAGGCGCGGAGGACGGCATCCTCGGACAGCCGCTCCGCCAGGATGTGGCCCGCGCCCTCCATGCACTCCGAAGGCGACCGCAGGCCGTCCTCGTCCTTGATGAAGGGTTCCGCGATGACGAAGGGGTCGGCCCCGCTCTCGTCGGCCAGCAGGGAATCCAGCAGGGGCTCCAGGCCCCGCTCCCTCGCCACCGTGGCCTTGGTGCGCTTCTTGGGCTTGTAGGGCAGGTAGAGATCCTCGAGTTCCGCCTTCACCCAGGTGGTCTCGATCTTGGTCCTCAGTTCGGGCGTCAGCTTGCCCTGCTCGTCGATGGACTTCAGCACCGTCTTCCGGCGGTCGAGCAGATCCTTGTAGTAGGCATGCCGGTCTTCGACGGCGCGGATGGCCACCTCGTCGAGCGAGCCGGTCGCCTCCTTTCGGTAGCGGGCGATGAAGGGCACCGTGTTGCCCTCCTCCAGCAGCGCCACGATGGCGGCCACGCCAGCGCGGGGGAGCTTCAGCTCCTTGGCCATGAGGTCGAGCACTTGATCCACACCTGCTCCTTGCGCTCCCGAAATCGGGGGAAAGGCGATGATACCAAGGGGGCGCGGATCTGGCCTCCTCTGGGGTCCAGATCGGCGTCAGAGCGAGATTTTCCGTCGCTGGCCCGCGGGGGCGCGCTCCAGCGAACGCAAGGTTTTCTTCCAATGGAGGGCGTCGAGGCCCGTGCCGATCACCACAGCCACGCAGGCTGAGGCCGTGCCGTCCCCCTGCAGCGGCAGGGGTGAAATTTCCAGGCGGCCATCCGCCAGCTGGAACGCCCAGCGGTCGCTGCCGTCGTTGCGGACGGCCCAGCCCTCGAAGACGCAGACGCCCTTGGCGCGCAGGAGCTCGCCCTGGGCTGGAGGCGCCAGGAGCAGGGCTTCCAGGGCCGCCGGGTCCACCGGGTGATCCCAGTGCAGGCTGAAAGAGCGCGCCGCTGCGAAGCTGGTGTCACCGGCGGCTTCCCAGCCTTCGGGAAGCGGACGCAGATCGCCCCGCCAGGGATCGGGCCCGCCCTCGGGGGCCTCGCCGTGGCGCGTGGGCACCAGCGGGATCTGCCGGAAGGCCGTGCGCAGCTCGCCTTCCCAGGCCACCGCCGCCGAAGGATCGAGATCGCCCTTGCTGAGGTGGATGAGGCTGGCCAGTGCCGCCTGGCGGTGGAGCAGGGGCTTGGTCTTGAGATGATCCACGGGAGCCAGGCAGGAGATGACGGTGAGCAGGCCCGCCAGGCGCAGGCGCCCGACCAGGGCCGGCTCCTGTTCCAGATCGAGGAGGTCCGTGGGATCGGCGAGGCCCGTGGTCTCCAGCACCACGCGTTCGGGGCGCTGACCCTCGGGCTGGTCGCACCAGGCCTGGAGGGTGGCGACCACATCGTTGCGCAGGCTGCAGCAGACGCAGCCGTTCACCAGGTTCTCCACGCCCGCCAGCTCGGGCCGCTCCGCGTCCACCAGGGTGCCGTCCACGCTGACGGCGCCGAACTCGTTGATGAGCACCGCCACCCGTCGGCCCGCCGCCACCTCGGCCTTCAGTAGGCGGTTCACGACCGTGGTCTTCCCGGCGCCCAGGGGGCCGGTGACGATGAGGACTTCCAGGGGGGCGCGATCGGTCATCCCTCCATGATGCCGTTTGAATGCGAAATGTGAGAGCGTGGATGCGTGGATAGCCTCGACCTCAGCTACCTGGTGGCGGTCTCTCTGGCGGGTGCCGCCGCGCGGGCCTGCGCCCGGGGCCTGCCTGCGGGATGGCGGATGCGCCTGGAGGCGGAGGCGCCGGACCTGCCCGCGAACCGATGGATCTGGCTGCATGCGGTGAGCGTGGGCGAGCTGCTGCTGGCCGAGGGACTGGTGCGGCGCCTGCGGGATGCAGGTCATACCCTTCACCTCAGCACGGGCACCCCGGCGGGGCTGGCGCTGCTGGCCCAGCGGCTCCCAGCCTGGGACGGAGACACCGGCCGCGTGAGAGGCGGCGCCTTTCCCCTGGATGATCCCGCGGGCCTGGAGCCGTTCCTGCGCCGCGCTCCCGGGGCCTTTCTCGCCCTGGAGACGGAGCTCTGGCCGGGGCTGCTGGCGGCGCTCGAGGCCCGCGGCATTCCGCGCCTGATCGTGAATGGCCGCTTGACGGAGAAATCCCTCGAGCGGGGCGGCCCCTGGCTCCGCCGGGCGGCTTCGCGCCTCAGTCTGGTGGCGGCCCGGGACGAGGCCAGCGCCGAAGCCTTCCGGCATCTGGGGGCGCCGGTGGTGGCGCTCGGCGGCAACCTCAAGGCGGACCTTCCGCCCCCCCGGCCCCTGCATGAAGGGTGGGCGGCCCTGCGGGAGGCCTGGGCCGGGTACCCCGTGGTGGTGGCGGGGAACACGGTGGAAGGCGAGGAGGCATCGATTCTTGAAGCCTGGGCCCAGGCGCGCGGACGGTTCCCGGGGCTCCGGCTCATCCTGGCGCCGCGCCAGCCTCGCCGTTTCGAGGCCGCCGCCGCGGTCCTGGCGGCGCGGGGAACGCCCTTCCGGCGAGCTTCCGCCTGGTCTCCCGCAGGGCCCTCCGACGCCTCTTGGGCCTCGACGGAGGTGCTCCTGCTGGACACGCTGGGCGACCTGCCGGCGGTCTATGCCGAGGGCACCGTGGCTCTGGTGGCCGGAGGCTGGGCCGCCCCGGGCGGGCACAATCCGCTGGAGCCCGTCCGGGCCGGGATTCCGACGCTCCTGGGGCCGGGCTTCGCCAACTTCGAGGACCTCGTTCCATCCCTGCGGGAGGCCGGTCTGCTCCAGGTGGTGGAGGCCCCGGACCTGGCGTCCGCCCTGCAGGGGGCCCTGGCCGCGGCACCGCTCCGCTCCACGGGCGAGGCCCCCCTGCCGGAGGGGCTTCGGGGCACCCTCGACCGCACCTTGACCTTGCTTGAACCGTACCTTGCGGCCCTGGTCGGGACTCGGCCCGTTCCCATCCCCCGGATGGGGCCCTAGAATCCAGGAACACGGAGCCTTCATGACGCGCCACGGGACGCACATCCTCCTGATCGATGACGACACTGCGGTGCTGGAGATGGTGCAGGCGGCCCTCTCGCACTACGGCATGGAGGTCCACGCCTATCCCGATGCGGCCCAGGCGGTGGATTTCCTTCAGACCCCCGGGGTGCCGGAGTTCGATCTGGTGATCAGCGACATCAACATGGAGGGGCTGGACGGCTTCGATGTCATCCACAAGGTGAAGGCGACGCAGCCGCATCTGCCGGTGGTCCTGATGACCGGCCAGGCCTCGGTGGAATACGCGATCAGGGCCATGCGCATGGGTGCCTCGAACCTGTTCATGAAGCCCATCGCCCTGCGCGACCTGGTGCAGAATGTGTTCCACCTGGTGGACCTGCATCGCGAGCTGCGCCTGGCGGACAACGGGTTGCGGGGGCTGGTGAACGAGCGCCGGCACTTCCTCTTCCGCTCGGACGAGCTGGATGTTCCAAGCCTCATGCACCACCTCACGGACCGGCTGGTGCCCATGGGCTTCGCCTCCGCCAGCAACATCGATGTCATCGCCATGGCCTTCCACGAGGCCCTGGTGAACGCCCTGGAGCACGGCAATTTCGAGCTGGATTCGGCGCTGAAGGGCGATCTCTTCGCGGTGGAGGACCCCTACACGGCCCTCCGCGCCAAGCGCCTGGAGGACCCGCACTACGCGGGCCGCCTGATCGAGGTGCGCCTCGCCATGGACACGGAGCGCTTCGAGCTGGAGATCAGCGACGAAGGCCGGGGCTTCGACGCGGGCCAGGTGTCGCCCCTGCCGCCGGACTCCGAGATGGCCCCCCACTGCGGCCGCGGCCTGCCGCTCATCCTCCTCGTCATGGACGAAGTCCACTTCAACGAGAAGGGGAATCAGATCCGGATGGTGCTCCGGAGGAAGTAGCCACACGGAAAACGCGGCCTGGAGGCCGCGTTTTCCGCAGGGACGGGCGCGGATTAGAACGCGCTCTCGACGAAGGCCTTGAGCTGGGGCTTGGGCTGGCCGCCGATGAGCTTGTTCACGGGCTTGCCGTCCTTGAAGACGATGAGCGTGGGGATGCTCATGATGCCGAACTGGCCGGCGACCTGGGGGTTCTCGTCCACATTCATCTTCACGAACTTGGCCTGGCCCTTCATTTCGGCGGCCAGCTCGTCCAGGACGGGGGCGATCATCTTGCAGGGGCCGCACCAGGGGGCCCAGAAATCCACGAGGGTGACGCCCTGCGCGACGGCCTGGGGGAAGTCGGCGTCGGTGATGTGGGCTACGAGGTCGGACATGGGAACTCCTTTCAAGTTCTTAGGGTAGGGGGGAGGGGCCGTCGGGGTTGGCGCCGCCCCACTGGGCGATGGTGAAGATGTTCATGTAGCGTTCGTTGGTTTCGCGGAGACGCTGGGCGAGCACTTCACAGAGGGCGTAGAGGATCTTCAGGGCGACCTTGTGCTGGGATTCGATCAGGGCCTGGAGGTCCTGCAGGGGGATGAAGAAGAGTTCGGAGGGCTCATTGGCGATGGCATCCGCGGCCCGGGCGGCGAGGTCGATGAGGGCCATCTCGCCGAAGTAGGCGGGCGGCTCCAGCACGGCCAGGGCCTCCTCACCGGTGGCGCTGCGCTTGGAGATGCGGATCGACCCCTTGAGCACGATGAACAGGCCGTCCCCGGCATCGCCTTCCTTGAAGATCACCTCGCCGGCCTGGACGGGGCGGACCCGGCCGATCATCAGGATCTGGGCGCGCTCGGCCTCGTCCAGATTCCTGAACAGGGGCGACTGGGTCAGGAAGCGGGTGTCGATCAACGCGGTTCCGTGGAGGGGTGTTCCGGGAGGGCCTGGTCCGTGGAGGGTTCCAGGGGCACATGCGCGCAGATGTCGAGGCCGAAGCCGCGAAGCCCAATGTACTTGGTTTCATGCCTGCTGAGGAGGCGCATTTTTCCAATCCCGAGCTGCTGGAGGATCTGGGCGCCCACGCCGAAATCGCGGTCGCTCATGGCCTGGGGCTGGGCCTGCCCTTCCTCGGCGACGCCGGGGGTATGGGCATGGCGGCGGAGGTACACGAGGGCGCCGCGACCCTCCTTGGCCAGGGCGGCCATGGCCTTCTGGAACAGGCCGGTCTGGAATCCGTGCAGGTCGTCCGGCAGGGTCTCCACATGGACCCGGACCAGGGGCGGGGCCCCGGTGCCCAGGTCGCCCAGCACGAAGGCCAGGTGGCTGCCGCCATCCAGCAGGCTGCGGAAGCGGTGGACCTTCAGATCGCCCCACTGGCTGGACATAGTGCGGGTCTCGAGGTGGGCGACGAGGGGCTCCTGACGGAGCCGGTAGGCCACGAGATCGGCCACGGTCACGAGGAGCAGGCCGTGCTGGCGGCAGAAGGGGATCAGGTCCGGCACCCGGGCCATGGTCCCGTCGTCCTTCATGATTTCGCAGATCACGCCGCTGGGATGCAGGCCCGCGAGCCGGGCCAGGTCCACGCTGGCCTCGGTCTGGCCCGTGCGGGTGAGGACGCCGCCCGGGCGGGCCCGCAGGGGGAAGACATGGCCGGGCTTCACGAAGTGCTGGGGCTTGGCGTCCGGGGCGATGAGGGCCTGGATGGTGCGCGAGCGGTCCTGGGCGCTGATCCCGGTGGTGGTACCTTCCCGGGCTTCCACGGACACGCAGAAGGCCGTCTCGAAGGGGCTGGTGTTGTCCCGGACCATGAGCGGGATCTGCAGGCGGTCCAGGGCCGGGCCCTCCAGGGCGGCGCAGATGAGTCCGCGCCCATGGGTGGCCATGAAGGCGATGGCTTCCGGCGAGACATGCTCGGCGGCCAGGGTGAGGTCCCCCTCATTCTCCCGGTCCTCGTCGTCCACGACCACGATCATGTGACCCTGCCGGATGGCCTCGATGGCCTGCTCGATGGGGGCGAAGGGGGAGTCGGGGCGGTCGCTCATGGAACCCCAGCATCGCGCAGGAGGAGCCGGGGGGGAAGGGCGCACTCCGTGGTAAGGTTGAGCATCTTCTTATAGGCTGTCAGTTTCCCCGAGAGGAACAACCCATGTCCCAGGGTGTGATCCAAGGCTCCATGCGCGAGGCGCCGCTGCCCGACATCATCCAGCTCGTGAGTCAGGGCGGGAAATCGGGGTGCTTCCATGTGCAGCAGGAAGCCTCCAAGGCCCGCATCTACCTTAAGGATGGCCGCATCATCCACGCGGTCACCCACTCGGGGGAGGGCTTCGAGGCCCTCATGGAAGTGGCCCTTTGGCTCGAAGGCAACTACCGGTTCGAGGAGGTGACGCCGGAGGTGCCGGCCACCATCAACAAACCCAACGCCTCCATCCTGATGGAGCTGGGCCGCCGCATGGACGAATGGCGCGTCATCAGCCAGAAGGTCCCGTCCGTGGACCTCTATCCGGCTTCCACGCTGCTTCCCGGCGAGACCCCGCATGGCGTCAACCCCCGCGAGGCCCGGGTCCTGGCGCTCGCCACGGGCTATTTCAGCGTGGCGGAAGTGGCCGAGGTGATGCAGAAGCCCGTGCTGACCATCGCCAAGGATCTCTATGGCCTGGTGATGGCGGGCCATGTGGTGCTGAAGGGCCTCCGCAGCGGCAAGCCCCCCAAAGTCGATGCGCCCGCGGCCCCGGCCAAGGAGCCGGGCCAGGATCTGGTGCCGGTCTCCGCGCTGCTCGGCGGTGCGCCTCCGCCCGTGATTACCAACTCCCGCGAGGAGGACACGGCCATCGTGCCGCTCCAGCGCCACGCGCCTCCCCCCCAGGCCCAGGGCTTCCCCGACGGGGACGAGGCCATCCCCGTGACGGTGGGTGGCGGCGTCGCCGGCGGTGCCCCGCCCCTGACCCCCAAGCCCGCGCCCGTGGACGACCCCCAGCGCATGGTCAAGCTCATGAACTTCACCCAGCGCATCGCCCAGGCCGCGAAGACGGTCCTGCCCGAGGTCCAGCACGAGATGGTCAACCGGCTCCAGGCCAAGGCCACCCAGCAGATCATCTCCGGCGATGGCCCCGAAGCGGTGAAGGGATTGGCCCTGGCCATCAGCCGGGGCGCCGTGGATGCGGGCTGTGATGCTGACATGGTGCGCACCCTGAACACGCACCTGAAGGCGCTCTTCGCGTCCAAGTAGGCGGCCGACCATGATGAATCGTCTCTTCCAGGGCCTCCTGGCCTCAGTCCTGCTGCTCTCCCTGGCCTGCAAGGAGACCGACACCGGCGGCTCTTCCGGGGGCACCGGAGGCGCGGCCCTCTACGCCTTCGACACCACCACCAGCAAGGTGTTCGTCTGGACGGACCTGAACGCGCTGTACAGCAGCACCACCGCGCTCGCGCCCACCTACCAGATCACTTCCAACCTGTTCAGCAAGGTCACCAACCTGGCCTGGGGCGGGGTGTGCTTCGACAGCCAGCGCGGCCTGCTCTACCTGGTGTCGGACACCGGCGACATCGTCCGGCTGAGCCGCATCCGCTCCCAGACGGGCTCCGTGTCCAGCATCGATGTGGTCTCCTTCCGCCTGTCCAGCGGCGACCGCCTCACCAACGGGAAGTTCGGCCAGAGCAGCCTCGACACCCAGAACGACAGCCTCTACATCACCGAATCCGGAGACAACGGCACGCGCATCTGGGCCGTGCCCGGCGCCAGCGGCCAGTTCCAGGACGCCTCGGTCTCCCTCCAGGCGATCCAGATGAGCGGGGATGCCGGGGGTACCGGCGTGGCCGCGGCCTCGGGCGTCGTCTACGCCTTCCTGAAGGACGGCAATCCCGTGGGCATGGACGCCCTGACGGGGCCGCGCCTCCGCAAGGGGACCGCCGCCGGGTTCGACCCGGCCCAGGTCATCCTCGGCAGCTCGACGGGGCTCGGCATCTACGGCGTCATGGCCCTCGACACGGCCAACGGCTACCTCTTCGTGGGCCGCCACAACACGGATGCGGGCAGCACCGCCGCGCCGATCCAGGCCTTCCGCGTCGGGCAGTTCGGCCTGTCCTACAACCAGGCCCCGGCCGCCACGCTGGGAAGCGCCACGGACCAGCCGAATCTCAGGGTGCTCTCCCATCCCGGCACCAAGGACTGGCTGGTGGGCCTGCCGGGCCAGGGCACCGTGGGCTACGGCACGATCTACCTCTGGAAGTCGCCCCTGGGCGGCACGGCGGCGAAGGTCGTCACGGTGACCCCCTCCGGGTCGGTCCTGAAGGGCGCGGCCATCGACGGGAACGCCTCATGACGACCCTGAGGTTGCTGGGCCTGCTGCTGCAGGATGTGACCCGGGACCTCTTCCGCCATCGCGGCCAGTACCTCCTGGCCGTGCTGACCCTGGCCTCCGGCCTCCTGCTGGCCGGCGGCGGGCTGCTGCTGGTGGAAAGCCTCGACCGCTTCGTGGGGCAGTTGGAGGGCATGGCCAAGGTGGTGGCCTACGCCGCGGAGGGGAAGTCCCTCGATGAAGCGGAGGCCCGCCTGCGCCGCGACCCGCGCTTCCGCGAGGTGCGCCGGGTCACGGCCGAGGAGAACCGCAAGCGGTTCCAGTCCGCCACCCGCGAGGCCGGGTTGCTGCTGGAAAGCGCCGGCCAGGACGCGCTGCCCGAAAGCCTGGAGCTGAGCCTCCGCCAGGACCTCGCCGCGGGGGGCAAGTCCGTGGAAGTGGGCGAGAGCCTGCGGAGCCTGCCGGGCATCGGAGATGTGCTGGCGGATCAGGAGCGGCTGGAGCAGCTGCAGCGCATGGCCCGCATGCTGCGTTCCGCCCTGGCCAGCCTGGGCGTGGTGCTGCTGGTGGCCGCGGGGTTCGCCACGGGCAATGTCATCCGCATGAGCATCCTGGCCCGCGAGGAAGAGATCACGATCATGCGCCTAGTGGGAGCCTCCGAAGGCTACATCCGCACGCCGCTGGTGCTGGAGGGCGCGCTGCTGGGCCTGGGCGGCAGCCTGCTGGCCCTGGCGGGTCTCTTCGGCCTGTGGCTGCCCGTCTCCCGGGGCTTTGGCAACCTGTCCCCGCTGCTGGTGGAACTGGCGCGGCTGGGCTTTTTCTCGCCCTGGAGCATGCTGGCCCTGGCCCTGCTCGGCGCGGGCACCGGCGCCCTGGGCGCTCTGTGGGCCTTCTGGACCACCCGCCGCGCCCAGCGCGAAGAGGCGGCGCTGATGGAAGGGTCGGGCTGAAGCCTCAGGGCTCCCGCCACCGCCGCGGATCGTCCTCGCGCAGGCCCAGTTGATCCAGCACGCGGGTGGCGAAGGTGTCGAACAGGTCGTCCAGCGTCTTCGGGCCGCTGTAGAAGCCGGGCATGATGGGCATGACCACGGCGCCCGCGTCGTGGACGCGGAGCATGTTCTCCAGGTGCACGCGGTTCAGGGGGGTCTCCCGCAGGCAGAGCACGAGGGGCCGGCGCTCCTTCAGGCACACATCCGCCGCGCGGCTCACCAGGGATTCGCTCACGCCCGAGGCGATGCGGCCCAGGGCCCCGGCGCTGCAAGGCACGAGCGCCATGCCGTCGAGGCGGTACGAGCCCGAGGAGATGTCGGCGCCCAGGTCCCGCTCGTCCCGCAGGCCCACCTTGGGCAGCGCGGCCAGGTCCCTCGGGGTGAGGCCGGTCTCGTCCAGCAGGCAGCGCTTCCCGGTGGGCGAGAGCAGCAGCGCGATGTGCGCCACCGCCGGGTTCGCGGACATCCGCCGCAGGACGGCCACGCCGAACGCGGAGCCCGAAGCGCCGGTGATGGCGAGGGTAAAGCGGAGGCCGCTGGGATTCGTCATGGAGCGCCCCTCATTCCGGGTCTCATTCTGGCGCAGGCCGGTAGGCCCCGAAGAAGATGGCGTTGTGCAGCAGGCGGCGGGTGAAGGGCGTCTGGCCGCGGAACACGGGATCGCCCGCCACCAGGATCACGGCACCCTGGCCCAGGCGCTCCCGCAGGGCGTAGGCGGTCTGTTGGAGCTTCGCCTCCAGGGCCTTGGGGACCAGGCCGGAGACCTTCAGGTCCTCCTTGGCATAGTGGATGGGATTTTCACCGCCGGGGCTCAGCTCCAGGATGGGATCGCTGGTGTCCAGCACCGCGCCGCCGGCTTCGGCATGGAGGCCCCAGGCCAGGGGGTGGCTGCCGTCCACCTGCGCCTTGAGGAAGGCCCCGGGAATGCTCTCCTCCAGGGCGCGCTCCTCGCGCTTGTCCCAGGGCCGCACCAGCTCCGCGGGATCGGCCTTGGGCGCCTCGCGCTTGGGATCCTTCTCCTTCAGCCGGGCTTCCTCCGCGGTCTTGGCCAGGAAGTGGAAGCCGGCCTGGGCGAGCCCCGCGCGCGAGGCGTACACGGCCCCGCCCTGGAAGGCCAGCAGGCTGCCGCCCTCCTGGACCCAGGCCTTCAGCTTGGCCGCCCCGCCCTCGCCGAGGAGCTGCTGCCAGGCCTTGCCCTGGGCGCCGTCGTCCACCACCACCAGATGGGTGAACCGCGCAAGCGAGGTGGCGCCGAGGCGGTCGGCGCGCAGCTGCACGAAGGGGAGCCCGGATTCGATCAGCGTGTGGGCCACGGCGCCGAAGGCCATGGGATTGGCCGGCCGGTCCATGAGGACGGCGATGCGGGGGGCGCGCAGGATCAGGCTGCGGTTGGAACCCAGATCCGGCCCCGTGGTCATCTGGGCCGAGTCCACGCCGGCGACGGGGTGGCGGTTGGCGGCGGCCAGGGCCTGGAGGCGCGCCCTGAGGGCGGGCGGATTGGTGCGGTTGGGGAGCACCACCGTGCCGGCGCCGAACTGGCGCTCCTTGAGGGTGGCGGGCTCGGCCAGGGCCGTGGCCTTGAAGCCCTCCTGGAGCAGGGCGGCCAGGGTGCGCTCGGCGCCTTCGTGACCGGCGGGGATCAGGTAGCCCCAGGCGGCTTCGGCAAGCGGGCTTTCGGCGTCGGCGGCCAGGGGGGAGGTCGCCACCCTCGGCCGGGCCTTCGCGTGCCAGGCGGGCACATGGAAGGCCAGGGGAAGGCTCCAGGCCGTGATGTCGTAGGTGGGCTTCGGCCCCATGTGGGCCTCGCCTTCGAGCAGGGCCTGGGCGAGGGCGCCTCGGGGCTGATCCAGAGGCACCAGGTAGCTGCCGGCCGGCAGGGCAGCGGCCTTGGTCAGGCCGATGGCCTCCAGTCCGGTGGTGGGCAGGTCCGCCCGGGTCCGCAGCACCTCGATGCCGTTGCGGGCCAGCAGGTCCGCCAGGGCCCGGGTCCGGCCGGGATCTTCGCCCTCCGCCAGCAGGAAGGCTCCCGCGCGGTCGCCCAGGGCGGCGCGTTCGCGCCGCGTCCGCTGGAAATCCCAGAGCAGGGCCCGGTGTCCGGCCGCGGCCGTGGCCACCGTGGCGAGGCTGGCGACCGTGTGGCGCCTGAGGCGGCCCTCGAGGGTGAGGATGTCGCCGTCCTGCCGCTTGTAGGCGGGGCCCCCCTGGCCCGCCACCTCGAAGGTCATGCCCACGGCGCCCTGAAAGGTGGGCCAGGTGTCCCCGTAGCCGGGGTAGAAGAGATCGAACACATCGCGGCTGAAGTAGGCCCAGCCGCGGGCATCGAAAGTCCGTGCCAGGGCCTGGCCGAAGGCCCCCTGCCAGCGGCCCGCGAACGGCTCCGGAAGTCCCTGGTGGATGGGCTGCATGGTGGGGGGGAAGTAGTACGAGGCCTCGGGCCACATCTCGTGGTGATCGGCCAGCACCTGCGGGTTCCAGCGCAGGAAGGCGGCGGTCTTGGCGCGGGTCTCCCCCTGGGTCTGCCAGACCCAGTCGCGGTTCAGGTCGAAGAGCCGGTGGTTGAAACGGCCGCTGGGCCAGCGGGCGGCGTTCTGCGCGTCCTGCGGATCGTTGGCGTTGAAGGGGGTGGTGGCCTCGGCCACGGCCTGGAGGTGCCGGACCCGTCCATCGGGGTTCTGCGTGAGGTCCATGAGGATCACCACGCGGTCGAGCTGCTTCAGCACTTCCGGATCGCGTGCCGCGGCGAAGTGGTAGGCCACGGCCAGGGCCGCTTCGGAACCGGAGACCTCGGACCCGTGGACGGAGTAGCCCAGCCAGACGAAGACGGGGTTGGTCTCCGTGATGCGCCGGGCCTCGTCCTCTCCGCAGGATCTCGGGTCGGCGAGCTTCGCGTTGAGGGCCTGCAGCTCGTCCAGGCGCTTCAGGTTCCCGGGCGAGGTGATGACGAGGAAGGGCTGCTCGTGGCCCTCCTCCGTGAGGTTCAGGGTCGTGAGCCGCACGCGGTCCGGGGCGGCGGCCGCCAGGGCGCGGACATAGGCCAGCAGCGCGTGCTGGGGCGTGTAGCGGACGCCGAGGTCCGGCAGGGGCACTTCGGGCCGGTGGTCCGCGGCCGGGAGCAGGCCCGGCGGCAGGCCGGCCGCAAGCGGCGCCGCACAGAGCGCCGCACAGAGTGTGGCGGGGAGGATTCGCCGCATCGGATGCCCCATTCCCGCGCTCAATCGAGTTCCAGGAAGGCCGGTCCGGCGTGGGTGATGGAACCCGCGCCGAAGGTGATGAGCAGGTCCCCGTCGCGGGTCAGCTGCTTGAGGGCCGCGGGCAGCTCTTCCACGCGGCCCACCAGGTGGACTTCCTTCTGCCCGTGGGACCGCAGGGCCGCGGCCACGGTGGCCCCGTCCACGCCCTGGATGGGCTGCTCGCCCGCGGCGTAGATGTCGGTGATCACGACGGAGTCGGCCTCGAAGAAAGCCGTGCCGAATTCCTCGAGCAGGGCCTTGGTGCGGCTGTACCGGTGGGGCTGGAAGGCCGCGACGATGCGGCGATCCGGGAACCCCGCACGGGCCGCGGCCAGGGTGGCGGCGATCTCGGTGGGGTGGTGGCCGTAGTCGTCCACCACAAGCACACCGCCCTTCTCGCCCTTGAGGTGGAAGCGGCGGTCCGCGCCGGTGAAGCTGGCCAGGCTGGCGCGGATCACCTCGTGCTCGACATTCAGTTCCAGGGCGATTCCGATGGCCGCCAGGGCGTTCAGCACCATGTGGTGGCCGGGAACGCCCATGCTGAAGGCACCGAGATCCTGGCCGTAGGCGCTCACCCGGAAGTGGGTGCGGAAGCCATCCTGGCGGATCTCCCGGGCGCGGATGTCCACCTGCGGGTGGGTGCCGTAGGTGTGCACCTGCTTCTTCAGGCGCGGGCGGACGGCGGCGGCGTTCGGATCGTCCATGCAGAGGAACACGGATCCGTAGAAGGGCACCTTGTTGGCGAAGATCACGAAGGCGTCCTGGATCTCCTCCAGGTCCTTGTAGTGGTCGAGGTGTTCGCGGTCGATGTTGGTGATGGCGGCCAGGGTGGGGTTCAGCATGAGGAAGCTGCCGTCGCTCTCGTCGGCTTCCGCCACCAGGAAGGGCCCCTTGCCCAGCTTGGCGTTGCTGCCGATGGTGCCGAGCTTCCCGCCGATGACGATGGTGGGGTCGATGCCGCCCTGGCTCAGCACCTGGGCCACCATGCTGGTGGTGGTGGTCTTGCCGTGGGAACCGGCGACGGCGATGCCGTACTTCATGCGCATCAGCTCCGCCAGCATCTCGCCGCGGGGAATGACGGGCACCTTGGCGGCGTGGGCGGCCACGACCTCGGGGTTGTCGCCCTTCACGGCCGACGAGATGACCACGACCTGGGCGCCCTCGATGGCCTGCCCGTGGTGGCCCAGGTGGACCGTGATGCCCAGCCCCCTCAGGCGCTGGGTGACGGCGCTTTCCTTCAGGTCAGAACCCGAGACCTGGTAGCCCAGGTTGGCGAGCACCTCGGCGATGCCCGACATGCCGATGCCGCCGATGCCCACGAAATGGATGTGCTGGATCTTGCCGAACACCAGAGGACTCCCATGTTTGAAACCGTCAGGATACCGCCAAGGCGACCTGACGCAGGGTGGTGGCATGGCTCTGGCATGATGAAGGTTCCATCCATCCCAAAGGAGGTGCGCGATGAGGCGTCCTGGTTCGCAGTTCCGCGCCGGTGCCGTGATGGCGGGTTTGGTCATGGCCGCAACCCTGTGTGGTGCTTCGCCACAGGGGGAGCAGGACCGTCGTGTAATGCCACATCCTCAGGGTCCCGTGGGGGGGCGCGTGGCGTCCGAAGGCCCCCGCCAGTCGAATCCGGCCCCCGTGGCCACCGGAGATGTCGGCGCCCGCCGCCACCCGGGCCCCCGCATGGTCGAAATGGAGCCGCGCCCAGGCCCCGCCCCCCGGGTGGCCCGTGTGGATGTCTACCCCGGCACCCAGGTGGTGGTGCCCCCCGCCTGGAACCGCTGCACCTCGTTGCCCGACATGGGCTACTGGCGCACACGGGACCTCATGGCTGAGATCAAGTGGCTCCAACGCAAGGGGTTCATTCCGGTGACTCCGCTGGGGGACGGCGTGGACGCCCTGACCGACTATGTCCAGCTGCCGGCCGGGTGGCGGGCCTACGGCATCTCCGTGCCTGTGGGCGGCACCGTTCAGGTCGAAGTCAAACATCCCAGCCTGGCTTGGTTCCGGCTCATGCTCGTGACCAGCGCGGGGACCCCGGGGCCCGGCATCCTGCAGGCCGCCATCGCGCACCAGCCGGTTCTTGTGACCTACAAGAATCCGAACAAGGTCGCGACGGCCGTCTATGTGATCGTGGACGATCCCGCCTGGTGGTCCGACGCGAAGAATCCCTACACCCTGGCCGTCCGCCGGGACTGGGATCCCGCCAAGACGGACCTGAGCAAGGTGAAGATCGTGGCGGGCATCTGGGGCGCCAGTCCCAGCGTCAGCGCCGAGTTCCGCGGGCCCAGCCTAACCGGACCGGCGGTCTATCCTCACTGATGTTCTCCGGGGGTCCCGCGCCGCGCGCATACCCCCGAGACCCCCGCACCAAGGCCCGGCTGAGCCGGGCCTTGGCTTGTTCCCATCTACCCATGCCCATCTACCCATGGAAGTTCAATCCCAAGGACAGGCCCCCGTCACCTGCATGCGGAAGGCCCGGGGCTCCACGGTGAGCTCGGCGCGGTCGCGCGCGGGGACGGGCTCGCCGTCGAGGTGCCAGGGCAGGGGGCGGTCCAGGCGGAGCGCGGCGCGATGGAGTCGGCCCTCATGCCGAAGGGGCGTGTGTCCCCCCTCGCGGAACAGCACAGGCACTTCCGCCATGAGGTCGAACCAGGAGGGGCGCGCCAGGGTCGCCCACTGCAGGGCGCCATCGGTGGGGTCGGCCCCGGGCGCGATCCAGAGACCACTGCCGTAGGTGGGGAGGTTGGCGAAGCAGAGGCTCCAGGCGGCCTCCGGCAGGCCGGACTGCGGGGCGCGGAATGCCGCCCGCAGCTTCTCCCGCCGGCTGGCGGGGCGGGGATCCGGGGCCAGCTCGGCGTCCCAGCTCAGGGGCGCGGCCTGCCAGGTGCGCCACAGCTGCCAGCACGCCTTGGCATAGGTGCCGAAGCCGCGGTCGGGCAGGGCGGCGAAGCGATGGGCCACGGCGGCCTCGAAGCCGGTGCCGCAGACATTCAGGAAGGGCTCGCCATCCAGGCGCGGCAGGTCCAGCCGCAGTTCCCGGCCCTCCAGCAGTCGGCGCAGGGCGCCCGCGGGTTCCAGAGGGGTGCGGAGCCCCCGCACCAAGCCGTTGCCGCTGCCGCCGGGGAGGGCGCCCAGGGGGACCGGGCAGCCCCGCTGCACCAGGGCCTTCGCGGCGTGGTGGATCGTGCCGTCTCCACCCCACACCAGCAGGGGGCCTCCGGCGCGCAGGGCCTGATCGATGGCTGGCCCGAAGTCCCAGGGCGGACCGAACGAGAGGGGTTCCACCCGATCCCGAAGCTCCTTCGGCAGGGGGCGCAGCAGCGCGTCCGGATCCTTGGGCGTGGTACCGGCGGCGGGGTTGAACAGGAGGGGGAGTTTCATGCCTGGAACCGCGTGGGCGGCGCCTCCAGGCGCAGATCCGCTCCGGTGACGGGATGCTGCAGCCCCAGCCGCCAGGCATGAAGCCAGAGGCGGTCCGAGGCCCCGCCCCCGTAGAGGCTGTCACCGAGGATGGGGCGGCCCAGGTGCGTGAGGTGGACGCGGATCTGATGGGTGCGGCCCGTGTGGATGCGCGCCACGATCCAGTACCCGGGGGTGAGCCCGGCGGTTTCCTCCGCGGTGGCGGGGCGGAAGTCCGTGCGGGCGGATTTGGGATCGATGAGGTCGCCTTCGCAGCCGAAGCGGCCGGGGTCGGCCCCCCGCAGGCGGCCGATGGGGGCCTCCACGGTGCAGGCCTCCAGGGGGGCGGAGATCCGGGCGAGGTAGAGCTTCTCCAGATCCCGGCCCGCGAAGGCGGCGGCCAGGCCCTTGTTGGCCTTCGGATCCTTGGCCAGCACCAGCAGGCCCGAGGTGCCCTGGTCGAGGCGGTGGTGCAGGAACAGGTTCAGGTCCGGCCTCTGGGTCTTCAGCAGGGCCAGCAGGTCGTGACGGTCCGTGGCCCAGGTGCCCTGGGTGGCGATGCCTGCGGGCTTGTCCACGGCCAGGATCCAGGCGTCCTCGAACACCACGGGGATGGCGGTGGTCGGGACCGGGGGCAGGTCGGGGTCGAAGGCCACGCGGACTTCCGTTCCGGGCTTGATGAGCTTGCCGGCCACCTTCACGCGCTTGCGGTCCACCTGCACCCCGCCCAGCTTCAGGGCCTCCCGCGCCGCCCGCCGCGACAGCTCCGTGCGCTTCGCGATGAGTTGATCCAGGCGCAGTTCGGCGTCTTCGGGGTCAGCGGTGAAGGTCCATTTGCGCAGCGTCATGGTTCCAGACTAACTGGTGCGCCAAATTGCCTCAAAAAGCGAGGCAATTTGGCGATGGGTTTGGCATGCTGGGAGACGGAGGCTCCCATGATCCGAAGGCTTTGCGTTGGGCTGTTGATGGCCGTGGCAGTCCAGGCCGCCGCATCCGATCTGCCCGTGTCGGGCTGGGCGCTGAAGCCGGGCTCCACGGCGACGGTGGCGGACCTGCGCCTCGTGGCGGCCCCGGCGGGATCGGAGGCCACGCTGGCCTCGGCCCCCGTGGCGCTGAAAGTCGGCGAGCTGTATCGCCTGAGCGCCACCATCCGCACGGAAGGCGTGAAGGCGGATGCCCAGGCCCGCTACCCCACGGCCCTGGGGGCCTGCCTTTCCATGGAGAGCTTCCCCTTCACCAATGCTTCGCAGAGCGTGGCCGGCACCTCGGAGCGGAAAGTCTCTCTGCTGTTCCTGGCCACCAGCTCCACCGACCGTGTGCAGCTCCACCTGGGCCGCAACGGCAAGGCCACGGGAGCCGCGGCCTTCAGCGGCGTCAAGCTCGAAAAGGTGGAGGACATCACCGCCTTCGTCCCCCTGCAGACCGTCCGCTGGGCGGGCAAGGGTTTCCGCTACGAGATGGGCGGCTGGACCTTCCTGCACATCGAAGGGGCGCCCTACGCCCGGGGCCGCCAGCACGGCGAGCTCATGTCCGATGAGATCGTGCGCTACATCACCAAGCTCGGCGTGCTGAAGAATGCGGCGGATCCCGTGCGCGGCTGGGCCGACCAGCGCCAGACGGCGGACGCCCTCTTCTTCCGGAAGTACGATGTGGAATTCCTGGAGGAGATGAAGGGCATCGCCGACGGCGCCGTGAAGGCCGGGGCGAAGTTCAGGGGCCGGGACCTCGACCTCCTCGACATCGTGACGCTCAACAGCGCCGTGGACATGAGCTCGCTGCAGGACGGCCTCGCCCACGCCCCGAACCCCCTCACGGGCCGCACCTTCATGACTGGCGATGACGAAGTGGACAAAGGCGGGAAGGGCGACCACTGCTCCTCCTTCGTGGCCACCAAGGGCGCCACCAAGAGCGGCCGCTTCCTCTTTACGCAGATGTTCATGTGGAACGGCTACACGGGCACCGAGTGGAATGTGATGCTGGATGTGGTGCCCGAGAAGGGGCACCGCGTCGTGATGCAGACCTTCGCGGGCGGTATCCACAGCGGCACCGACTGGTATCTCAACGCCTCGGGCTTGGTGATGGGCGAGACCACCGTGGGTCAGACGCCCTTCCATGCCGACGGCACCCCGCAGAGCAACCGCATCCGCAAGGCCGTGCAGTACGCCTCCAGCATCGACGAGGCGGCCGCCATCCTCTTCAAGCAGAACAACGGTCTCTACACCAACGACTGGACCATGGCCGACGCCAAGACCGACGAGGGCGCCTGCTTCCTGCTGGGCACCGAGAAGACGAAGATGTGGCGCACGGGCACCAAGGGCAAGCCCGCCGACACGCCGGGCAACCACAAGGACTTCATCTGGGCCAACAACAACAACCGCGATCTGGAGGTCCGCAGCGAGTACGGCGCGAACCCCGAGAACGCCCCGGCGGACCTGGCCTTCAACACCTGGAACCGCGACATCGCCTTCCAGGAGGTGTTCAAGACTTACGGCCCCACCGGCTTCGACATCGACATCGCCACGCGCGTCATGGCCACCAGCCCCATCAACCGCCCCCACGCCTGCGACGCCAAGCTCACCACCGCCGAGATGGCCGAGAAGCTCGTCTTCATCGCCCACCAGGGCAAGACCACCCAGCGGGAAAAGATGGTGGGCGGGCGCTGGATCGCCGACCTGCCGGGCGCCACGCCGCACCTGACCCATGGGTACACCGCGTTCAGCCCCATCTGGGTGACCGCGAAGCTCCAGGCCGCCCGGGCGACCTGGAGTCAGGAAAAGGGAATGAAGGCGGCGCCCGCGCCGGAAGTCGGTGGTGCGAAGGAGGCGTTCAGCTTCGACGCGAAGGGACTCTGGACCGGAACGGTCAAACCGGCCTCCGATGCGGAGAACTGGTTCATCAGCGCCTCGGCGGCCTACTGGCAGCAGATGAAGAACCTTCCCGCCGCACCGGCCAAGGCCTTCGAGACCCAGAGCGCCGCCCTGGCGGATCTGAACACCCGCCACCTCTGGCTGGAGGCCAAGGAGGGCGCCAAGGCGCCCCTGGCCACCACCACGGACTACGACCGCTACGGCGCCTACCAGATTCCGCGCATCCGCGGCGTGTTCGCGCTGCACCAGCTGCGGCTGCACCTGGGCAACGCCGCCTTCGCCAAGGCCATGCAGGCGGTTCACACCCGATTCAACGGGAAGCCTGCCCGGACGGCGGACCTTCTGAAGGTGATGTCTGAGGCCGCCGGAAAGGATCTGGCGCCGATCCTGAAACCTTGGATCGAGCGCGCGGACCTGCCGGCTCCCAAAATCCAGGCCCGGGTCGAAAAGGCCGGCGAAGCCTATGACGTGAAGGTGGATCTCGAGCAGACAGGTTCCGTCTATCCCTTCGTGGCCTTCGTGAACCTGGAGACGGAGAAGGGCTCCCGGTTGGAGCGCGTCGAAGGCAAGGCCGGCAAGACCAGCTTCACCTTCCGCAGCGAGGCCAGGCCCACGCGCCTGGTCTTCAATGCCGGGAACGACATTCCCCTGGCCCGCGCCAACTTCTGGGTGCCGGGCAATGTGCTGGACGACTGGAGCGCCACGCGCCTGGTCTACGGAACCGGCCGCGAGGTGGAGGCCCAGCGCACCCTCGCCTTGACCTACCGGGACGCCCTGGCCGACAACATGACCGAGGTGCTGCTGCCCACCCAGGCCGATGCGGAGACCCGCGAGTCCGATTTGGCCACCAGCGACCTGATCATCTTCGGCGGTCCCGCCGACAACGGGCTCACGGCCCGCCTCCAGGCCGAGGGCAAGTTGCCCTTCGAGGCCGGGGCCGGCTGGTTCAAGTGGCAGGGCCGAACCTACGGTCGACCCGATGACGGCCTCTTCGCCGCCTTCCCCAACCCCTGGAACCCGAAGCGCATGATGGTGCTCATCCTCGCCAACAGCCGCGTGCAGCAGTGGGCCATGACCAAGGCCATTCCCCGCGGGCTCCCCGGCTGGGCCGTCTACCGGAGCGGCGAGGTGCAGGCCAAGGGGCACGCCGCGGCGGAGGGGACGGCGATCTCTTTCCAGCCCTGAAGGTCCACGGAGGAAAAGCCTGCAGAGGCCCATGGCGGCCCCGTGGGTTTTCTCCGGGCGTACACTTCCAGGTAGTGAACCTTTCGGAGGGCCCATGGGATCCATGGAGCTGCTCAAGATCGCCGTCCACGCCATTCTTCGGAACAAGATCCGGGCCCTGCTGACGATGCTCGGAATCATCGTGGGGGTGGGGGCGGTCATCGCCATGATCGGGATCGGCGAGGGTTCCAAGCGCGCCTCCCTCGCGATCATCCGGAACATGGGCTCGAACATGCTCACGATCTTCCCGGGCGCTCCGGGAACCCACACGCACCACGGGCCGCAAGCCATGGGTTCCGCGGAGATCCTGCGGCCGGACGACGCGGAGCTCATCCAGCAGGAACTGGCCCTCTCCACGGTGCATGCGGCCACGCCCCAGGTGCAGACCACGCGGCCGGTGGTCTACCAGAACACCAACTACCTGACACAGCTCCAGGGCACGGGGACGGAATTCCTGGGAATCCGGGGCTGGGATCTCCAGGCCGGGCGCTTCTTCACCGAGGCGGAGGTGAGGGGGATGGCCAAGGTCTGCGTGATCGGCCAGACCGTGAAAGACAACCTGTTCGCCAGTGGCGAGGATCCCCTGGGGCAGATCATCCGGGTGAACCACCTCCCATTCCAGGTCGTGGGCGTTCTCGAAAAGAAGGGCGCGGGCATGTGGGGGGACCAAGACGACCTGATCGTGGGCCCCTACACCACGGTCATGCGCATGGTCATGGGCCGGACGACCATCCAGCGCATCATGGTCAGCGCCCATGAAGGGGAGGCCGAACTCGCCGAAGCGGAGATCACCGCCCTGCTCCGCCAGCACCTGAAAGTCCCGCCCAAGGATGTGAACCCCTTCCAGATCCGAAAGCAGGACGACATCGTGCAGATGCAAAACCAGCAGGCCAGCCTCCTGACGGCGCTCCTGGCCGTGGCCGCGAGCATCTCCCTGGTGGTCGGCGGGATCGGGATCGCCAACATCATGCTGGTGAGCGTCACGGAGCGCACCCGGGAGATCGGCATGCGCCGGGCGGTCGGGGCCACCCAGCACCAGGTCCTCTGGCAGTTCCTCACGGAGGCGGTCGCCCTGTCCCTCATGGGCGGCATCGCGGGAGTCGCGTTGGGCCTGGTGGCCATCACCGTCCTGCAGCACTTCCAGCTTCCGGCCGTGGCGGAGACCTGGGCCGTGATGCTGGGCCTCTTCTTCAGCGGGATGGTCGGGGTGGTCGCCGGATTCCTGCCCGCACTCAAAGCGGCGCGGCTGGATGTGATCGACGCGCTCCGGTACGAATAGGGCCCCTGATGTTCCCCTCCGCGGCTTGGAGTTCTCAGATCGAGTAGCCGTGGCTGTCCACTTCCAGGGCCTGCTGCCGGGCGGCCAGGTCGGCGAGGGTGGTGGCGCGGAGGACGGCGCGGGCGGCCTCGGTGCTGCGCGTCCAGAGTTCGCGGACGGCCCGGGCCCCGGGGGTGGCATCGGTGGGCAGGCTGGCGGCGGTCCAGCGTCCTTCCAGGGCCTCCAGCACCTCGAGGGCCGTGATGTGGCTGGGGTGCCGGGCCAGTTCACAGCCCCCGCTAGGGCCCCGCTGGACCTTCACGAGCCCCGCCGCCTTGAGGTTGCCGAGGAGCACCCGGAGGAACTTGGGGGGCAGGGCCTGGCGCTCGGCGATGGCCGCCACGAGTGCTGGACCCCGTCCGGCCTGCAGCGCCAGATCCACCATGAACAGCAGCCCGTAGCGTCCTTTGGCCGAACCCTTCATCGCCATCCTCCGGGAGTTAATATACAACTAAAACAATTAACAAACTTGACAATTTCTTTTCCATTCCCATACTCCAGAGTCCGGGCCCTGCCCGAACCCTGGAGGGAACCATGAGCCGCCCCACCGACCGCCCCAACCGCGTTGAACATGCCTACGATCTGGTGGGCTACACCCCCGTCGTCCGCCTGAACCGCCTCGTGCCGAAGGGCTCGGCCAAGGTCTATGTGAAGCTCGAGAGCGCCAACCCGGGCGGCAGCGTGAAGGACCGCATCGCCTTGAGCATGATCCAGGACGCGGAGGCCCGAGGCGCGCTGAAGCCCGGCATGACCCTCCTGGAGGCCACGAGCGGCAACACGGGCATCGGCCTGGCGTTCGTGGCTGCGGCCAAGGGCTACAAGATCACGCTGGTGATGCCCGACACCATGACGCAGGAGCGCCGGGCCCTGCTGAAGGCCTACGGGGCCGAGCTGGTGCTGACGCCGGGCTCCGGCGGCATGAAGGCCGCGGTGGACAAGGCCCAGGAACTGGCGGATGGAGATCCCTCCTACTTCCTCGTGCGCCAGTTCGAGAACCCCGCCAACCCGGCGGTCCACCGGCGGACCACGGCCCTGGAGATCCTGGAGCAGGTGCCGGAGCTGGATGCCTTCGTGGCCGGCGTGGGCACGGGCGGCACCGTGACCGGCGTGGGCGAGGTGCTCGCCGAGAAGAAGCCGGGCACCCTGGTGGTGGCCGTGGAACCGGAGACCTCGCCCCTGCTGAGCACGGGCAAGGCGGGCCCGCACAAGCTCCAGGGCCTGGGGCCGAACTTCGTGCCGGGCATTCTGAACCGCCAGGCCTTCCAGCGCGTCCGTCCCGTGGGCTACGACGACGCCATCGCCATCGCCCGCCGCCTGGCCCGCGAAGAGGGCCTGCTCACGGGCATCAGCACCGGCGCCATCGTCTTCGCGGCCCTGGAAGTGGCGAAGGAGCTGGGCGAGGGCAAGACCGTGGTGGCCGTGCTCTGCGACACCGGCGAGCGCTACCTCACGCATCCCCTGTTCGCCGAGATCGACGGCCCCGCGCTCTAGGCATGAGGTCGGACGCGCGCGTGCCTTCAGCGGTGACCCGGCCTGGACCGAGCTGCCCCATCGTCCCGAATCTTGTGGATGAAACGGCGGGCCGGATCGCCGCAGGCCTGTCGCTGGGCCTCTTGGCGCTGGCGGTCGGAGGCGGCTGGGCCTGGATGGTCCTAACCCTGGCAGCGGATTTCGCGTTCCGCGCCGCGGGGCGTTCAGCCTGGAGCCCCGTGGCGCGCTTGGCGGGATTCCTCCGCCGGTGGGCGGATCTCCCCGCACGGACGGTCAACGCCGGTCCCAAGCGCTTCGCGGCCTCTCTGGGCTTTCTGTTTTCGCTGGGAACCGGGTTGGCTTGGCTGGTGGGACTGCGGTCCCTGGGCCATGCCCTGGCGGCCACGCTCGGCCTCTGCGCGGGCCTCGAGGCGTTCCTCGGCGTCTGCCTGGCCTGCCAGATCCATCCATGGCTGCCTTGGCGCCAGTGGGGCGAGGGCTAGGGCGAGAGCCAGGGCCAGGAGAGCGGAGGCGCCGAGGTCCGTACGCCCTCCCGCCGCCTCGACGAACCGGCCGTCTGAAGGAGGCGGATTCCCTCGCGTCTATTCTGGAGGATCCCCGAGGTATCCATGAGGACCGCCGTACTGTCCCTCGTCACGCTGCTGCTTCCGGCCCAGGCGCCGGCCCCCGAGGTTGCCACCCCCTTCGAGCGGGCGGTGGTGCAGGAGATGAGCGAGGCCCGGATGCGGCCGAGGGCCTACGCGAAGCATCTGCGGGAGCTGCGCTCCGGGTTCGAGGGCACGCTCTGGAAGCGGCCCGGCCGCGTACCCTTGCGCACCGAGGAGGGCGTGGCGGCCCTGGACGAGGCCATCGCCTTTCTCGAGTCGGCCCGGCCCCTCGGGCCGCTGCGCTTCAACGAGGGGCTGGCCCGGGCGGCGCGGGCCCACGCCCGGGATCTCGGGCCCCGCGGCAGCCTGGACCACACCGGTTCCGACGGCAGCCGTCCGTCGGACCGGCTCAACCGGATCGGCACCTGGCATGGGCTCATCGCGGAGAACATCAGCACCGGCGAGGACGAGGCGCGGCAGGTGGTGATCCAGCTGCTGATCGACGATGGCGTGCCGGGCCGCGGCCACCGGAAGGGCCTCTTCAATCCGGACCTGCACCAGGCCGGCGCGGGTTCCGCCCCCCACCGCGACTACCGGGTGGTGACGGTCATCGACTATGCGGACGGCTTCGTCTTGAAGTGATCGATTTTCTGCTAGCCTGAATCATCCCTTGGGTGAGACATGGCTTTCCTTGCGCGGCTCGGCGCGCCCGTGCGCGGTTTCCTGGAGTTCCTGGGCGATCAGGCTCACCTGGTGCTGCGGACGCTGCGGGACGCCCTGTTCCTGCGGTTCGGCCAGCTGGCGGTGGTGGGGGCGCAGACGAAGCTTCAGATCCGGTTCACGGGGCTCGACGCGGGGGCGCTCGTGGCCGGGACGGCCCTGCTGCTGGGCGCCGTGACCTTGATCCAGGCCTTCAGCCAGCTGTCCGGGCTGGGGGCGGAAAACTACATCGGCGCGCTGATGGTACTGATCATCCTCCGGGAGCTGGGTCCGCTGCTGACGGCGGTCCTGGTCATCGGCCGCAGCTCCACGGCCATCGCCGCCGAGCTGGGCACCATGCAGCTGAACGGGGAGGTGGATGCCCTGGCCGCCCACGGCGTGAATCCCTACCAGTACCTCCTGCTGCCCCGCTGGCTGGGCGTGCTCGTCTCGGTCTTCGCCCTGGTGGTGTTCTTCGACGCGGCGGCCCTTTCCGGTGGCTTTCTCGTGGCCAGGCTGAAGTACGGCGTCACCTTCGGGTTCTTCATGGATTCGGTTCGACAGACGCTGTCCAACCGCGACTTCGCCGCGACTCTGCTGAAGATCGTGTTCTTCTCGGGGGCCATCACCTTCCATGCCTGCCACTTCGGGCTGCGGATCCGGCGCAGCCAGACCGAGATCCCCCAGGCCGTCACCAAGACCGTGGTGTCGGCCCTGGTGGCGGTGTTCCTGATCGACGGCCTCGTGGCCGCGCTCTTCTACTTCTGATGCTCGAGCTCCGCGGCCTCGCCTGCGATTCGCCCGAGGGGCGGCCCCTGGTTGAGGGGCTGGACCTCTCGCTGTCGCGCGGCGCGAACCTCCTGGTGACGGGGGGCAGCGGATCGGGCAAGAGCCGGCTGCTGAAGGTGATCGCGGGCGTGGAACGCCCCCGGGCGGGCCAGGTGCAGATTGCGGGCGTTCCCGTCTGGCCCGGCGACGGCGCCCTGGCCCTGGCCGGGCGCGTCCGGATGGGCTTCGCCTTCGCCGCCGGTGGGCTGCTTTCGAACCTGAGCCTGGCGGACAATGTAGCCCTGCCGCTGCGGTTCCGCGGCCTGCCGCACCACGAAGTCCAGATCCGGGTCGGGAGCGCGCTGGAGCGCCTGGGCCTGAGCCCGGTGGCCGGGCTCAGGCCCCATGCGGTGAGCGGCGCCGCCCGCAAGCATGCGAACCTCGCCCGTCTCCTCGCCCTGGATCCCGAGCTGGCGCTGCTGGACGAGCCCCTGGAGGGCCTGGACGCAGCAGACCGCGCGCTGGTCCTGGATCTGGTGGGGACCTGGGCGGGCGACCCGGAGCGCACGCTGGTGATCGCCGCCGAGGACGCCGCCACCTTCCCGGGCCTTGAGGCCCACCGGCTGGCTCTGCGTTCCCCCTCATCGCCGCCGGAGGCGCCATGAACTTCGAAAAGCAGGACGCCCGCCTCGGGCTCTTCGTCCTCCTGGCCCTGGCCCTCTTCGTGGGGCTGCTGGCCTACAAGAATGCCGGGGCCGTGACGGAGAAGACGCACCGGCTGGTGGTGCGCCTCGATGAGATGGAAGGGCTCGTGCCCGGCACCGATGTCCAGTTGAAGGGCTACCGCGTGGGGGCCGTCGATCGGGTGGACATGGTGCAGGAGGGCGTGGATTATCACTTCCTCGCCACCATCTCCGTGCGCGAGGACATCCGCCTCTGGCGCGGCACCCGGGCCGTGGTGGCGCCCAAGGGCGTGGGCAGCGTGATGCTCGACCTGCAGCTGCCTGAGGTGGTGGAGCGGACCGTGGCGTTGACTGCGGGTGACCAGATCCCGGGCGTGGCCGGAGTCTCCCTCGGCGGCGTGCTCGAGCGCGCCGACCGTCTGCTGGCCAACCTGAATGGGTCCCTGGATGCCATGAGGGACCGCGTCCAGAAGAAGGGGCTGGGGGACCTGCTGGAGCACCCCTCCGTGGCCCAGGCCCTGCGATCCCTGGATGCCACCCTGCGCGAATTCCAGGCTCTGGCCCGTGAGGGCCGCGGCCTGACGGCCCATGCGGACCGCAGCATGGCCGGCGCCGACCGGGCCCTCGCGGACCTGGAGAAGAGCCTGGCCGTGACGCGGTCCCTGCTGGAGGCGCGGGGCCCCGAGCTGGACCGGATCCTGGTGAATCTGGCCTCGGTGCTGCAGCAGTCCGATGGCCTGCTGGCGCGCTTCCGCACCGAAGACCAGCCCGAGGTCGAGGCCAGCCTCAAGAGCCTGAGGCGGTCGCTGGCCTCCGTGGAGGAGCTTCTCCAGCTGCTCAAGCAGAAGCCCAGCCGCGCCGTCTGGGGCACGCCGTCGGAGGCGGAACGGGAGCGGGCGAGGAAGGCCCTGGAAGCCGCCCGGGCCATCCCCATCCCGAAGTGACGGAGCCTTCCACGGCGGTTCCCTGGTGGGGGGTGGTTCGAATTTTGCGACCTTGTTTCAGACTCAACGCGGCCCATGCTGGGGACCTGTTTCCAGGGGGCGCCGTGCCATGCGGCGGCCTTGGGTGTTCCCTACGCGCTGCTCCGCCGGGAGGCTTGGCCTGCCGGCGGCCGGCGGCCCGATCCCAGAAGGAGGATTCATGGGCAGCATCGCAACCATCCACAACGGGGTGAATGTGGAGGACCTCAACGCCACGGTCGCCCAGGTGAAGGCCAATCCCGCCCTCGCCAAGTTCACCTTCCGCTCCAAGGCCAAGTGGATCAACCGGGCCCATTCGCAGAGCACTTTCGACTCCCTCTATGGAGCGGGGCAGGAGCACAAGCGGGCCACGCCCATGTTCCTCGAGGGTGACGAGCCCGCCGCCCTGCTGGGCACGGACCTCGCGCCCAACGCCGGCGAGGCAGCACTGCACGCCCTGAGCTCCTGCCTCAGTGTGACCTACGCCTACACCGCCGCGGCCATGGGGCTGGACATCACCAGCCTCAGCTTCGACATGGAGACGGATACCGATCTCCGGGGCTTCCTCGAACTGGACAAGGCCATCCGGTCCGGACTCTCCCAGATCCGGGTGAAGGTGAACCTCGCCTGCAGCGGCACGCCGCAGCAGATCAAGGAGCTGCACGAGCAGGTGATGCGGACTTCACCGCTGTACGACACCTTCAAGAACCCCGTGGACATCCGGATGAGCCACTGAGTTCTAATTTCCCGTTTCATCCTGGCCCGTCAGGCCCTCCAGCAGCTGCCGGAGTTCGGCGAGGGTGAAGGGCTTCTGGAGGGCCAGGACGGCGGGGAAGCCCGCGAGCAGCAGCTTCAGCTCGTTGTCCAGGAACCCCGTGGTCACGAGGACCCGGAGGCCCGGACGCAGCTGGAGGATGCGGGGGAGGGTCTCGGCCCCGCTGAGGCCCGGCATGTTGTGGTCGAGGATCACGAGGTCCGCCGGCAGGCCCGCGTCCAGGCGGCGGAGGGCCTCCAGCCCGCTGGAGGCCGTCTCCACCTGGTGGCCGAGCTGCTCGAGCATGGCCGGCAGGATGCTCCGGATCAGGGCATCGTCATCCACCACGAGGATGCGGAGGCTGGCCGCCTGGGGTGCGGAGGCGACCGGCTTGGCCCCAGCAGTCTCCGCGCCTTTTTCGGCGGCGGGGAAGCTGAGGCTGATGCGGGTGCCCTTGCCCACCTCGCTCTGGATGTCCAGGGCGCCCCCGTGGGCCTTCATGGTGCCGTAGACCATGGCGAGGCCCAGCCCGGTCCCCCGGCCCGTGGGCTTGGTGGTGAAGAAGGGTTCGGTGACGCGGGGGAGGACCTCCGCGGGAATGCCCTGGCCCGTATCGGCCACCACCAGGATGACCTGGGCGCCCTGCCGCCGGGTGCGGACCTGGAGCGTCCCGCCGCGGGGCATGGCGTCGAAGGCGTTCACGCAGAGGTTCATGAAGGCGCTGCCCAGGGTGCTCGGCTCGCCCATGATGGGCGGGAGGTCGTCTTCGAGCTGGACATCGAAGATGAACCGCTGCCGGCTCGTGCGGACGAGCAGGTCGAGTTCCTCGCGGACCATGGCGTTCAGATCCATGATCCGGGCCTCCTGCAGCCCCTTCCGCGCGAAGTCCGTGAGGCCCTTCACCAGGTCCCGGCCCCGGCCGGCGGCCTTCTCGATGGTCTGGAGCGAGCGCGCCAGGGCGTCGTCGCCCTGGGCCTTGGCCTGCAGCAGGGAGGACATCCCCAGGATGGCGGCCAGCACATTGTTCATGTCGTGGGCGATGCCACCCGCCAGGCTGCCCAGGCTGTCCAGCTTCTGGGCGTGCTGGATCTCGGTTTCCAGCTTCAGCCGCTCGTCCTCCGCGCGCCGCCGCTCGGTGAGATCCTGGGCGAAAACCAGCCCGGCCAAGCCGCCGGGAAGGTCCAGCGACACCGACTGGGCCTCCACCCAGACCTCGCGGCCCTTGAGGGTGAGGAGGGTCATGGCCATGGGCTGGGCGGGCAGGTTCGATTCGTGCAGGGCGCGGGCCCGTTCCCCCACCACGGCCTGGAAGTCCGGATGGATGAAGGGCATGACTTCGCGGTTCAGGATGCCGCCGGGATCCTCGGCCTCCAGGAGCCTTGCCATCGCCAGGTTCGCGTGGAGGATGCGGCCTTCCCGGTGGATGAACATGGGGGCGGGCGAGGACTCGAAGAGCTGCCGGAAGCGGGCCTCGCTCTCGCGGATCTGCCGGCTGGCTTGGACCTCCTGGGTGATGTCGCGGAGGAAGGAGACGACCTCACCCTTGGAACTCAAGAGGGAGGTGGTGACTTCCAGGTCGAGGATGCGGCCGTCCTTGGCGCGGTGCTGGGTCCGGAAGCGGTGCTCCACATCCCGGCCCTGCTGGATGTCGGCGAAGTGGTGGGCGACCTCATCGGGGGTTTCCTGGGCCTCGACCAGGGAGATGGGCTGCCCCAGGAGCTCCTCCCGGTCGTACCCGGACAGGCGGCAGTAGGTCTCGTTCACCCATTGGATGAGCCCCTCCCGATCCAGGAACCACAGGCTGTCCGGCGTGGTGGCCCGGATCGCCTCGAAGCGCTGGGACCGCTCCTTCAGCTCCTCGACCATCCGCTGCTGCACCTGCGCCGACCGCACGATCCGCCGCACCCAAACGAAGATGGCGCCTGCGCCCATGAGCCAGAACGAGGCCACGGCCAGCAGGGAGATGGCCTTGTGGGACAGACCGAGGGCCGAAGGGCCCGATCCGACCGGCACGGTGACGCTGATGCCGCCCCGGACATCGCCCACCTTGTAGCCCTGCTGGGCGTGGCAGGCCAGGCAGCTCGAATCGACGAGGAAGGCGCCCATGTAGCGCAGCACCGGACGCCCGTTCTCCCTCAGCACCTCGGAGTAGTTCCGGGCACCGCGCTCGAAGGACTCGAGGGCCCGCCGCTCCCAGGCATCCGGCGCGTTTTCGGGCCGGATGGGATGCAGGCTGGTGATGTGGCCCTGCAACCCGTAGGCATCGGCTCCGAGTTCGTGCACCATCCGCGTCATGTAGGCGGGGTTCACCAGGGTGAGGGCCTTCCCCTGGGAGGTGGTGATGTCCCGGTCCGGCCGGTGGGACAGATGCGGATTGGGGGGCGTCTTCCCGTTGAGCGGTACATAGACCCCGCCCCGCTCCGAAGCCCAGCGGCGGTAGGCCAGATCCTTGTGGTAGCTGTCCATGGCCCGGTTGAGGGCGATCTCCCGCTCCTCCCGAGTGGAGAAATACAGGACCACCCCCAGGATGCAGCCCACGATCACCGACCAGATGCCGAGCAGGAACAGGAAGGTCCTGGGCATGCTCGGCCGGATCAGGGAGGTGGGCACTTTGAACATGGCGGGGATCGGGGGAAGTCAGGGCCGGGCGGCCGCTGAAGGTCGGGGGAGGGCGGTCAGGGTTGGCGTTCGCACCACTCTGCGATGAGGTGGGGCACCAGGGGTAGAGGGCATTGTTCCATCACCGCGCCGCGGGCCCAGGCGACCCGGGGCATGCCGTAGACCACGCAGGTGGCCTCGTCCTGGCCGAGGGTGCGGGCGCCCCGCTGGCGCATGCGGAGGAGGCCCCTGGCGCCGTCCTCGCCCATGCCCGTGAGGATGATGCCCAAGGCGTGGGGGCCGCAGGCTTCGGCCACGGACTCAAAGAGCACATCCACCGAGGGCAGGTGGCGGGAGACCCGTTCGCCTTCCCGGAGCTGGACGGCCAGGCCCGCGCCGCGGCGCACCGCGGTGAAGTGCTGGTCGCTGGGGGCGAGGTAGACCGTTCCACTCTGGAGCGATTCCCCATCCTCGGCCACCTTCACCGTGGCGGCGCTGGCCCGGTCGAGGCGGTCCGCGAAGGCCGGGGTGAAGCCGGGGAGCATGTGCTGAACCACGGCGATGGGCGGAAGGTTCCCTGGGATGGTTTCGAAAATCCGGCGGAGGGCCTCGGTGCCGCCCGTGCTGGAGCCGACGGCGATGAGGCTGCGGCCCGCCCGGGCCCGGGTGGCGAGGGGGGCCATGGCGGCCGTGGGGGCCGAGAAGGCCGGGGAGGGTAGGGCGGGAGCGGCGCGATGGATCCGGGCGAAGGAGGCCGCGTGCACGGTCTCGGCGATTTCGGCCCCCATGGCTTCCAGGCCCACGGCCTGATCCAGGGCGGGCTTGCCGATCACATCCACGGCGCCGAGGTCCAGCGCGTCGAGGGCCGTGGCGGTGCCCTTGTCCGTGAGGCTGGAGAGCATCACCACCGGCAGCGGGTGGGCCCGCATGAGCTTGCCCAGGAAGGTGAGGCCGTCCATGCGGGGCATCTCGACATCCAGCGTCAGGACATCCGGCGAGAGCTGCTTGATCTTCTCCCGGGCATCGTAGGGATCCCGGGCCGTGCCCACGACTTCGAGCAGGGGATGGCGGGCGAGGATGGCGCTGAGCACCTGGCGGACCAGGGCGCTGTCATCCACGACGAGCACGCGCCGCTTCGCGTCCGCGGTCACGAGAAGAGTTCCACATCGCCCTCGAGGGGCACTTGGCTGACTTCCTGGAAGTAGGAGCGTTCGCGGTCGAGGACGGTGTCGTTGTGGGTGTGTTCGATGCGCTTGACGAGGACCTGCCCCGTATGGGGGAAGAAGTAGACCTTGCGGGGGCAGGAGCCCCCCATGTCCTCGTTCCAGAGGGGGATGTTCTCCGCTCGGAGGAAGCCCCGGACGAAGTCGATGTTCTGCGCGCCGACATCGGTGAGCCCCCGCATGACCTTGCCGCCGCCGAAGGCCTTGGCCACCAGGCGGTCCCGCTGGGCACCGAGGTGCAGCAGGTTGTTGATGAGGTACTCCATGGCGGCGGCGCCGTAGCGGGCCGCGTAGAACACATCGGGATCGCGTTCCCCCTGCTTCACGGGGAGCATGAAGTGGTTCATGCCCCCCACCATGGCGATGGGATCCAGGAGGCACGCGGCCACGCAGCTGCCCAGAACGGTGACGATCACCTCGTCCTCGGTCGTGGCGTAGAACTCGCCGGGGAGGATCTTCATGGCCTGGCGGTTGAAGTGCCGGTCCAGATACTTCGAGGCCCGGCCGAGCACCAGGGGGACGGGGGGCGGGCTCACGGCGTGCCCTCCTTCCGCCGGTAGATGGTCTGGCCCAGGGACTGGAAGCCCAGGGCCGCATCCAGCAGGGCCTCGGAATGGCCGACGAACAGGAGACCTCCCGGGGCCAGGGTCTGCCGGAACCGGCCCAGCAGCTCCCGCTGGGTGGGCTTGTCGAAGTAGATCATCACATTGCGGCAGAAGATGGCCTGGAAGGGCCCTCCTTCCAGGGGCCAGGCGGCATCGCGCAGGTTCATCTGCTGGAACGAGACCAGGTCCCGGACTTCGGGCCGCACGCGCGCCTGGCCGCGGCGCTCGCCCGTGCCGCGCAGGAAGGCGAAGCGCTTCCACTCGTCGGACAGCCCCTCGATGCGGGCCATGGGGTAGATGCCGCGGGCGGCGGTCTCCAGCACGGCGGTGTCCAGATCCGTGGCTACGATCTGGATGCGGGCCGAGGGGCCGAAGGCCTTCAGCAGGGTCATGGCCAGGGTGTAGGGCTCCTCGCCGGTGGAGCAGCCGGCGCTCCAGACGCGGAGCTTGCCCGTGGCGGCGCCCGAGGCCGTCAGCAGCTCCACCAGCCGCGTGAAATGGTGCCCTTCCCGGAAGAAGCTCGTGAGGTTCGTCGTGAGGGCGTTGATGAACTCGGCCCACTCGCTGGAGTCGGTCTCGCCGACCTTCTCCAGGTAGGCCTCGTAGTCGGGCAGGCCCAGGACGCGCAGCCGCTTGGCCAGGCGGGATTGGACCATCGTGAGCTTGTGGGGGGCCAGGGCGATGCCCGAATGGTCGTGCAGGAGGTTCCGCAGGGCCTGGAAGGTCTCCTGGGACAGCGGCACGCGGTCGGGACCGGCGACCTCCCGGAGCGCCGGACCCCGGGATACCGGGCCCCGAGACACTGGGCCCCGGGGCGCGAGGTCCGCGGTGGACCGCTTCATGCCTCGACCGTGGTTGGGACCGCCGCGCTGGCCTCCATGCGCAGGAGCCCCGGCACATCGAGGATCAGGGCCACGCGGCCGTCCCCGAGGATGGTGGCGCCCGAGATGCCCTCCACGCGGCGGTAGTGGGTCTCCAGGCTCTTGATGACCACCTGCTGCTGACCCAGCAGCTCATCCACCGCCATGGCGGCCCGCCGGCCCTCGGATTCCACCAGCACCAGCAGCGTGCGGCCGATGGCGCCGTCCGCAGCGCCGCCCTCCATCAGGCGCTGGAGGCGCACCACGGGGATGAACTCGCCCCGCAGGCTGATCACCTCGCGATCGCCCTTTACGGTCTGGATGTCCGAGGCCTGCCGCTGGAAGCTCTCCAGCACCGAGGCCAGGGGGAAGACGAAGGTCTCCTCGCCCACCCGCACCGTGAGCCCGTCCAGGATGGCCAGGGTGAGGGGCAGGACCAGGCGGATGGTGGTGCCCCGGCCGACCTGGCTTTCGACCTCGATGCGGCCCCCCAGGGCGCGCACATTCTGGCGCACCACATCCATGCCCACCCCGCGGCCGGAGAGATCCGAGACCTGCTCCACGGTGGAGAAGCCCGGCTCGAAGATCAGGAGGTTCAGCTCCTCGTCCGGGGGCCGGTTGCCCGCAGGCAGGAGGCCGCGCTCCACGGCTTTCGCGAAGATGCGGTCCCGATCCAGCCCTCGGCCATCGTCCTTGACCTCGATGTGGATGTGTCCGCCTCGGCTGGCGGCGCGCAGGGCGATGGTGCCCACGGCGGGCTTGCCGGAGGCGTGGCGGGCCTCCTTCTCCTCCATGCCGTGATCCACGGCGTTGCGCACCAGGTGCGTGAGGGGATCCACCAGCATCTCAATGAAGGTCTTGTCCAGTTCCGTGGCCTGGCCCTCCATGACGAGCTCGACCTCCTTCCCAAGCTGCTTGCCCAGCTCGTGGACCATGCGCGGGAAGCGCGAGAACACCATGTCCACGGGGACCATGCGGATGCCCATGACCCGCTCCTGCAGCTCGCGGGTCTGGCGGTCCAGCTGCAGCAGGGCCGCGCTCATCCGCTCCTCGCCCGCGGGCGTGTGGGCCAGCTGCGAGGCCTGGGCCAGCATGGCCTGGGTGATGACCAGCTCGCCCACCAGGTTCACCAGGCGGTCGATCTTGTCCGTGGCCACCCGCACCGTGGAGGCCTCGGCCTGGCTCCGCTTCTTCTGCTGCTGGTCCAGGGCCTTGCTGACGGCCTCGGGCTTCACCTTGCCCGCCTCCACCAGCAGCTCGCCCAGGTGCTTCTGCTGGGAGAGGGCGTCGCGGATGTCCTTGGGGCTGACGCCGGCTTCCACCTGGAGGATCTCGCCCAGGGGCGGCACGACATGCTCGGGTGGCAGGGGCTGGATGTGCAGGTTCTCGCCTTCCGCCACGAATTCGAAGACCTCCTCCACGCTCGCCTGCGGGCAGGCCGACTCGAGACGCAGGTCCCAGGCCAGGTGGCAGTCCTCGGGTTCCAGCTGGTCGAAGGCCGGAAGCCGCGCCGTGTCCAGCCAGGCGCGCAGGGTGCCGAGCTTGCCCAGATCCCGGAACAGCCGCTCCAGGTTCACACCGCGGCGGAACGAATCCACCGGGGCCTCGAAGCGGATGGCGTAGCCGGTGCCGCTCCTGGATGCCAGGGGTGTCGCGGGCGCCGGCGCGGCGGGCAGGGCAGGGCCGGCCTGGAGCTTGGCGACCAGGGCCTCCTGGGCCAACTGGTCCTTGGCCGGAAGGGCCTCCTCCAGTCGGGCGTGGTGCAGGTGGCTGCGGATGAGGTCCACGCCCTGCAGTAGCAGCTCGCGCAGCTCGGCGGTCATGGCCCGGGAGCCCTGACGCACGGGCTCCAGGGTGTTCTCCAGCTGGTGCGTGAAGGCGGCCACGGCGGGAAACCCGAAGGTGCCCGCGTTGCCCTTGATGGAATGCGCCGCCCGGAACAGCGTGTGCAGGTCCTCCGTCTCCACGGTCTCCAGGTCCAGGGACAGCAGGGTGGCTTCCATGCCGTCCGCCAGTTCGGTCGCCTCCTCAAAGAAGGCCGTGCGGAATTGAGCCATCGGATCGGACATGGGGGACCTCAGATGACCTTGTTGACGACATCGAGGAGTTTCTCGGGGCTGAAGGGCTTCACGATCCAGCCCGTGGCTCCCGCCTCTTTACCCTTCTGCTTCATGTCCGGGCCAGATTCGGTGGTGAGCACCAGGATGGGCGTGAACCTGAACTCCGGCAGGGCGCGCATCCGCTGCACCAGCGTGATGCCGTCCATGCGCGGCATGTTCACATCGGTGATGACCAGGGACAGCTTCTTCCCCTGGGCCACTTCCAGGGCCTCCACGCCGTCCCCCGCCTCGAGGACCTCGAACTGGGCCCCCCTCAGGGTGAAGCTGATCATCTGGCGCATGGTGCTGGAGTCATCGACGGTCAGAATGCATCCGGGCATGGCTCGGTTCCTTTTCTAGAACAGGTCTACTTCGCCCGCAGCCAGGTCGCCCCGCTTCACGGCCTTGAATTGAACGCGGGCGTCCTCGACTTCGCCCAGGGTGGCATGCAGCTCGGAGAGCACCTCGGTGGCAGCCTCCCCGGCCGCCAGCTTGGATTCGGCCACCCGCCAGGCGTGGGCCTGTTCCATCAGGTTGCCCAGTTCCTGCAGGCAGGCCGTGAGGGTCTGGTGGACCAGATCCTCGAACTGGAGGCTGCGCACCACATGGCCCACCTGCTGGGCGATGGTGAGGGCGTTGGCCTCGAGCTGGGTCACCAGGTCCTTCACGCGGGCGTTGCTGGCCTCGAGGGCATGCACCAGCACCTCGGATTCACCCTTGGACTGGATCGCCATATTCATGTCCTTGCTGGCGATGGCCTGGACATAGGCGTCCGTGCGCTCCAGGGCCTGGCGGGTGCCGCTGATCTGGTCCTGGATGGTGGCGCTCAGGGCCGTGCTCCGGTCCGCCAGCTTGGAGACCTCGCCGGCCACCACGGCGAAGCCCGCGCCGAACTGGCGGGCGTGGGCCGCCTCGATGCTGGCGTTCAGGGACAGCAGGTGGGTGCGGCCCGCGATCTCGGACAGTTCTCCCAGCATGCCTTCCATGCGGTCGGAGCGGGTTCGGATGTCCTCGATCTCCCCCACCAGCTGCATGGAGGACTTGGAGATCTCGAGCATGTTCGACACGAACCCATCCAGGGTCCCCATGATCGAGGCCCCCACGGCATCCAGGCCCTCGGTGGCCTGGCCTCCTCCCAGCGTGATCCGCATGGCCACCTGGACATCCTCCGCCAGACGATGCTGATGCTGGACGCTCTGGTCCAGGGTCTTGAGCGCGGCCTCCAGGGTGGCCGCCGCCTCCCGGACCAGGCTGTCCACCTGGTGGAGTTCGGGCGTCAGGAAATTCACCTGACCCTCGAGCATGGCGGCTTCCCGCGACGCCAGCTGCCCCAGCAGCGGCCCAAGGACTGTTTCCGGGACGCCCATCGGGACGCCTGCCGGAGCCGGAAGCTCCATCGTCGTGGCCCCGGCTGCGGGCGCGGAAGGAAGGAACCACTTCTTCATGAGGGGACTTCCAGGAGCAGGTCGGCCAGGCCGAGGTGACTGAATCGGCCTTTCCACTCATCTTTGAGGCCGGTCAACGCCAGGCGCCCGCCCTTGGCCCGCAGGTCGCGATCCAGGGCGGCCAGCAGCTGCAGGCCCGACAGATCCAGGTCCCCGACACCCGAGAGGTCCAGGACCGCCGGCAGCCCGCTGGCGGCCGCCTGCGCCGCGATCTGCTCCCACTGCGAGTGGATGGCGAAAATGTCCAGATCGCCCTGGAGGGCCAGGGCGATCTGGGGCGTCGGCGGACCGGGCGGCGAAGGCTTCCGGGTCATGGCGATCAGGCCGTGGCCGCTTCGAGGGCGAGCAGTTCGCCGTCCGAGAGCAGGCGGTCCAGGTCGAGGAGGATCAGCATGGAATCCGAGCCTGTGGCGCCGGGCAGGGAGGCCAGGCCGGCGATGAACTCGCGGCCCAGCGCGGTCTGGGTGCCGAGCTCGGGTGCCGGCCGGATGGCCGAGGCGTCGAGGTCGAGCACATCGGAGACGGAGTCCACGCGGATGCCCAGGGTGCGGCCCTGGACCTCGACGATGATGATGACGGGGCGGGTGTCCTCGGGCGCCTCTCCCAGGGCGAACCGCTGCCGCAGCTCGAGGATCGGCACGATGGCTCCCCGCAGGTTGATCACGCCGGGCATGTACGACGGCGCCTTGGGGATCCGGGTGATGGTGGCCTGGGCCTGGATTTCCCGGACCTTCAGGATGGGCAGGGCGTAGGCCTCGCCGGCGAGGGCGAAACAGAGCACCTGCTGGAGCGCCTGGAAACTGCTGTCAGCGGCGGCCATGGCGGGGCTCCTCAAAAGGCTTCCCACTGCCCGTCGTCATCGCTCCGGGGCGTGGGCACGGGCTGTTTGGCGGCGGCGAGTTCGGGGCGGGCGCTCCCGCGCTTCACGGCGGCACGGGTGGGCTTGGCGGCCGGGCGGAGCGCCTGGGGGTGCGGGGCGCCATTGGGGCGGACGCGGGCGGCCTCCGTGCGGCGGACTTCCACGCCGGTCTTGAACCGGGCCACGATCTCCGTCAGGGCGTGGGCCTGGGCATCCAGGGACTCGGCGGCGGCCGCGGATTCCTCCACCAGGGCGGCGTTCTGCTGCGTGACTTCGTCCATCTGGACCACGGCCTTGTTGATCTCGTTCAGGCCCGTGCTCTGCTCCTGGGTGGCGCCGGCGATCTCGCCCACGAGCGAGGTCACGCGCTGCACATTGGCCACCACCTCCTGGATGGTGTCTCCGGCGTGGGCGGCGACCTTGGTGCCGTCCTGGGACTTGGCGACGCTTTCGCGGATGAGGACCTTGATCTCCTTGGCGGCGTCGGCGCTGCGCTTGGCGAGGTTGCGGACTTCCGCCGCCACCACCGCGAAGCCTCGGCCCTGCTCGCCGGCCCGGGCGGCCTCCACCGCGGCGTTGAGCGCCAGCAGGTTGGTCTGGAAGGCGATCTCGTCCACCACGCCGATGATCTCGTTGATCTTCGCGGAGCTCTGGTTGATGGCCTCCATGGCCTCGATGACCTGGCCGACGGCGGTGCCGCCGTCCTGGGCCACCTGGCGGGCCTTGCCGGATTCCTGGTTGGCGGACCGCGCGTTGTCGGCGGTCTGGTTCACATTGCTGGTGATCTGCTCCATGCTGCTGGCGGTCTCTTCGAGGCTGGCGGCCTGTTCCTCGGTGCGGCGGCTCAGGTCCGTGTTGCCCATGGAGATCTCACCCGAAGCCGTGGAGATGGCCAGCGCGCTCTCCTGGATCTGCAGCACCATCTCCCGCAATCCCTCATTGGTGTTGTTGATGATGCGTCCCAGCTCGCCCAGTTCGTCCTTCGAGTGGAGCTCAAGCCGCTGGGTCAGGTCACCCTGGGCCACGGTCTCCATGACCGCGCCCACTTCCCGCAGCGGATGGGTGATGCTGCGGGTGATGAAGAAGGACATCAAGGAGCCGGCGATCAAGGCCAACACCGAGCAGGTGACTACGATGATCATGGCCTGTTTGTAGCTGTCCTTGGCCTGCTCGTGGCGTGAGATGACGGCACCATCGAAAAATTTGACAGTCTTGAGAACCGCATCCTGCAGGGACTGATCCGCCGGGCGGGCCTCATCGAACATCAGCCGGGTGGCTTCTTTGTCTCGGCCCGCGAGACTGGCCTCTATGACATGGTTGTTGGCCGTTCTTACTTTCTGAAGTTGCACCTGCAGGTTCTCGAAATTCGCTTTCGCTTCCTGGCTGACGAGGGAGTCTTCGAGCTTCTTGGAGAGATCGTTAAAAATGTCGCGGGCCTTGCCGATCCGCTCGACGGCTGCTTTTCGGTCCGGGATGTTGTCCATGAGGAGGATCGTCCGGGTGATGCGGCTGATCGTGAAGAGCTGATCGGACATGCCATTGGCCCAGGCCACCTGCTTGTTGTAGCGAGTGACGATCTCGTTGGTGTCGTCCGCGATGTGGCTCATCCGGTTCAATCCGACGCCTGCGATGAGCAGAAGGAGCGCCAGGACAATTCCGAAGCCAACGCTCAGGCGAGTTCCGATCTTCAGGTTGGTGAGCACGGTGATTCCTCCGAGTGGTGCGGTAGGGAAAAGGGCGATAGCCGAGTGCATTAATTGGTAAAAAGATCGAGGCAAAATCGACCAGGCATAATGTTTATGCTTACTTTTTCATGACATCCTCGGCTGTCCACAGAGGATCCGGAGTGATGGATGAACTTCTTTCATCGGCATCACTGCTTGACGGATAACAATTGCTGATCTTCGAGTGATCTTTATCACAGTCCCCGGCAACCCGATCGATGCCGCCGGAAAGACACGGTCAAATCAGGGATGTACCGCGGAACACCAGGACCTCCCCGTCTGGCGCTTCCGCTGCCGATGCGACAGCCCCTTGTTTTGGATTTGGTGAGTCCCCCATGCCTCAGGAGAGGTTCCTTCAAAAAGCTGTCCGGAGGCTGACGCTGCTCCTATCGGCCGCGGCGGGGGGCGTGGCGTTTCTGGCGGCGCTGGGCACCCTGCTGGGGCGGCCGTGGCTTGCGGCCCTGGGATCGGGTCAGGTGCCCATGTCGCCGTTGGGCATGGGACTGGTGGTCCTGCTGAGCCTGGCCGTCTTCACCACCGAGGGCTGGAGCCGCGCCCGGAGCCTTCGGCGCCTCTCGATCGGCGTGGCGCTGGGCGTGGCCCTCCTGAGCCTGGGGGTGGTGATCGGCCACCTCCTGAACCGCCCCTCGCTCTTGGAGAACTGGCTGTTCCTGGGGCAACCGCAGGTTCAGCGCACTTCGCTCCTGACCGCCCTGGCAACCCTCTGCGCTGCCCTGTCGGCCTTGTTCCGGTGGCCGTTTCCCGACCCTGCGTGGCGCCACCGGCAGGGTGCCGCCGTCCTGGCCCTGATCCCCGTCATGATGGGCACGGTGGTCCTGGTCAGCTATGTGGCGGGGGCGCCGGTGCTGTACGGGACCGGCACCATTCCGATGTCCCTGCCGTCGGCGCTTTGCGCCGTGGGCCTCGGCACGGCCCTGACGCTGACGGCCGGGGGCGATGTCTGGCCCCTGGCGGCTTTCGGCCTCATGCCGAAGAAGGGGCGTGGCCCCGTGGACCGGTGGTACCTGATGGGACCCCTGGTGCTCTTCCTGCTGCTGGGCGTGCTGATCCTCACGGCCGGTTCGTTCTACCTGCGCGGCCAGCTCAAGACGACCCGGGCGCGGGTGCTCGGGGAGCTGGCGGCCATCGCGGAACTCAAGGTCCGTCAGATCGAAGCCTGGTCCGGGGAGCGCCGCCTCGATGCCGAGCAGCTGTTCGAGGGTCCCCTCGTCCAGGGTCAGCTGCGGCGGTTCCTGGCGGGTTCTCCCCAGGCCTCCGAGCGCGACATCCGGGCCTGGATGGAGGGGCTGCAGCGGAACACCTACCAGCGCCTGATCCTGGCGGACGGCCAGGGCCGGATCAAGATCTCGGTGCCGGAGGACCCCTCCTCCAGCCTGGACGCCCTGGATGCGGCGGAGCTGGAGGCCGTGCTGCGGGTGCCCGGGATCACGGTGACGGATCTGCATCGGGATGCCGATCATCCGGATCTCCACCTGAGCCTGTGGGTCCCCATCGGAGTCCGGCCCGGCGCGAAGCCCGAGGGCGTCCTCCTCCTCCTGCTAGACCCGAAGCAGTTCCTGTATCCGCTGGTGCAGTCCTGGCCCACGCCCAGCGCCAGCGCGGAGACGCTTCTGGTCCGGAGAGAAGGGGAGGAGGTCCTGTTCCTGAACGAACTCCGGCACGGGGGGTACGCTCCCATGACCCTGCGGCTGCCCCTGGCGACGGCGCCCGACATGCCCGCGGTCCGGGCTGCCTTGGGCGAGGAGGGGGTGGTGGCCGGCCGCGACTACCGGGGCGTGCCGGTCCTCGCGGCCCTGCACAGGATTCCGGGAACGGCCTGGCACATGGTGGCCAAGGTGGACGAGGCTGAGGTCTACGGCCCGCTGCGGCAGCGCGTGTGGATCACCGGAGCCGCGCTGATCGGGCTGCTGGCCCTGGCCGCCGCGACCCTGGGCCTGATGGTGAGGCACCACGATGCGGACATGATCCACGCACAGCTCGCGCTCTCCCAGCGGTTCGAGTGGCTCATGCAGGAAGCCAACGACATCATCCTGCTGCTGGATGGCGAGGGCCGCATTCTCGAGGCGAACCTCCAGGCCGCCGAGAGCTACGGCCGTCCGGTCGCCGAACTGAGGACGATGAAGGTCTCAGATCTCCGGCCGGTGACATCGCGATCTGAGACGGCCGGCCAGCTGGAACGGCTGCAGACCCACGGATCCATCCGGTTCGAAACCGTCCACTGCCGTCGGGACGGCTCGACCTTCCCGGTGGAGGTGAGCGCCCGGGCGGTCCCCTTCGATGGCGCCCCCGGCGTGATCAGCTTCCTGCGCGACATCACGGAGCGCGTCGCCCGGGAGCGCGAGCTCCAGCGGATGACCCGCCTCTACGCCGCACTGAGTCAGGTCAATCAGGCCATCGTCTGGTCGCCCACCAAGGCGGCCCTGCTCGACAAGATATGCGAAGTGCTCATCGAATTCGGCCAATTCAGCATGGCCTGGATCGGCTGGAATGAATCCGTCACCCACGGCGTGACGGTCGCCGCGCAGTCCGGCGATGCGAAGGGCTATCTGGGCCGCATCCGTGTGGAGAGCGGGGACTCGGTCCTGGCCGGAGGCCCGGTGGGGACGGCGATCCGGGAAGCCCGCCCCTGCGTCCTGAACGACTTTCTGGGCGCGCCCGGGACTGAACCCTGGCGCGAGGCCGCGACCGAATCGGGGTTCGCCGCTGTGGCTGCCTTCCCCATCCGGCAGGATGGGGAGGTGGTGGGCGCCCTGGCCGTCTACGCCCGGGAGAAGGATTTCTTCGGTCCTCAGGAGGAGGCGCTGCTGGTGGAAGCGGCGATGGACATCTCCTTCGCCATGGATCACCTGGCGGGCGAGGCGCGCCGCCGCGAGGCGGAGGCCGCCCTCCTGGAGAGCGAGCGGTTCCTGCGGGAAGCGCAGGAGGCCGGGGGCGTCGGAACCTACACCTGGGACATCCAGACGGATCACTGGAAGAGCAGCCCCCACCTCGATCGGATCTTCGGCATCGACGCCAGCTATCCGCGGGACCTCACGGGCTGGACGCGCATCGTGGCTCCCGCCTTCCAGGAGCAGATGCACGCCTATGTGGCCGGGATCATCGAACGGCATGCGCCCTTCGATCTCGACTACCCCATCGTCCGCATCTCGGACGGTGAGCCGCGCTGGGTTCACGGGGCGGGGGAGCTCCTCTGGAACGAGGCGGGGCAGCCGGTGGCCCTGCGGGGCGTCATCCAGGACATCACCGAAGCCCGGGCCCAGGCCCGCCAGCTGGAGCGGCTGACCCAGCTCTACGCCGCCCTGAGCCAGGTGAACCAGGCGATTGTCTGGTCCCCCACCCGCGAGACGCTGCTCGCCAAGATCTGCGAAGTGATGGTGGCGTTCGGGCAGTTCAGCATGGCCTGGATCGGCTGGGACGACCCCTCGACCCACGAGGTGCGGGTGCTCAACCAGTACGGAGACGCCCACGGCTACCTCGACGGCCTGCAGATCCGCAGCGACGACACGCCCCTGGGCCGCGGGGCCACCGGCACGGCCATCCGCGAAGGGCGCCCCTGCGTCGTGAACGACTTCCTGGGCACCTCTACCTCGGCCCCCTGGCATGCGGCGGCCGTCCGGTGCGGCTACGCGGCCTCGGCGGCCTTCCCCATCCGGCTGGGGGGGGAGGTCTGTGCGGCGCTGATGGTCTATTCCTCGGAGAAGGACTTCTTCGGCGCCCATGAAGTGGCGCTCCTGGAGGAGGCGGCCGGCGATGTCTCCTTCGCCCTGGATCACCTGGCGGGCGAGGATCGGCGGCGCGAATCGGAAGCCAAGCTGCGCAAGATCTCCGTGGCGGTGGAGCAGAATCCGCTGTCCATCGTGATCACCGACCCCCAGGGGACCATCGAGTACATCAATCCCGCCTTCACGGCGATCACCGGCTACTCGGCCGCGGAGGCCCTCGGGCAGAATCCCCGCATCCTGAAATCCCTCGTCACGCCGCCCGAGCACTACCAGCAGATGTGGGAGACCCTGGCGCGCGGCGAGGTGTGGGTGGGCGAGTTCGAGAACCTCAAGAAGGGGGGCGAGCCGTACTACGAACGGGCCACCATCGCCCCGGTCCGGGACGAGGCGGGCATCCTCACCAGCTACATCGCCATCAAGGAAGACATCACCCAGCGGAAGCGCGACGAGGAGGAGCGCCGCGCCCTGGAAGCCCAGCTCCATCAGTCGCAGAAGCTCGAGAGCCTCGGGAGCCTGGCCGGCGGCGTGGCCCACGACATGAACAATGTGCTGGGGGCCATCCTGGGCTTGGCCTCCACGCTGCGGGAAGCGGCGGATCCCTTCTCCTCCTCGGCGAAGAACCTCGACACGATCATGAGCGCCTGCCTCCGCGGGCGCGGCGTGGTCAAGAGCCTCCTCTACTTCGCCCACAAGGACCTCCAGGAGGAGCAGCTCATCGACCTCAATGCCCTGGTCACCGAGATGAGCCACCTCCTGAGCTACACCATGCTCAAGCGCGTCCAGCTCCGGATGGACCTCCGGGATGGGCTCGGGCTGGTGCGGGGCGATAACGGGGCGCTGAGTCATGCGCTCATGAACCTCTGCGTGAATGCCATGGACGCCATGCCCGGCGGCGGCGTCCTCCACATCTCGACGCGGGAGACCGCCGATGGCGGCCTGGAGCTGCGCGTGAAGGACACGGGCCAGGGCATGAGCCCGGAGGTGCTGGCCCGGGCCATGGAGCCCTTCTTCACTACCAAGCCGCAAGGGAAGGGCACTGGCCTGGGGCTGGCGATGGTCTACGGCACCATGAAGGCCCATGACGGCGCTCTGGACCTGGCCAGCGAGCCGGGGGCGGGCACCGAAGCCACCCTCCGCTTCCCCGCCCACCGGGTGGAGCGGCCGGCTCCGCCCCCGTCGGCCGCCAAGGACCTGCCGAAGCCCGAGCAGGCCCCGCTGAAGGTGCTGCTGGTGGACGACGACGAGCTGATCCGGGAATCGGTGGCGCCCATGCTGGAGATGCTGGGCCATGCCGTGACCACCGCGCCCGAGGGCCAGGAGGCGCTCCGGCTCCTGCAGGGCGGCCTCCCGGTGGACCTGGTGATCCTCGACATGAACATGCCGGGCCTGAGCGGCCCGGAAACCCTGCCCCGGATCCGGGATCTCCGGCCCGGCCTGCCGGTGCTCATGGCCACGGGCTACAGCGATCAGGAGATCGCGCCGCTGCTGGAGGAGAACCCCGGCGTGGCCAGCTTGCGGAAGCCCTTCAGCATGAAGGAGATCCAGAAGAAGATCGCCGACCTCGGCATCCGCCCAGTGGAGGCCTAGATCCGGTCGAACCCTTCCTTGCCCTGCATCACCTTCCAGGGGAGCAGCTCATAGTTGGCCAGTCCGTGCTGGTGGAAGGGATCACCGTCGCGGAGGGCGTCCAGGTCCGCAAGGGGGTTCTCATCCTGGACCCGCACCAGCCACATGCCGCCGAACCGGGGATCCAGGGGGCCGGAAGCCACCAGGATCCCCTGGTCCTGCAGCGTCCGGAGGTAGGCGCGGTGCGCTTCCGTGACGGCCTCGATCTCGGGCAGGGGGCGGCGGTAGCGGACGATGATCATGGCGTACATGAGTGGCTCCAGAAGGTCAGTCCCGCACGATCCGCGTGCCCACGGTCGCCGGATCCTCGGTGGCCAGGGCCTCGGCGGTGGTGATGAGCACCTCGTGGCCGCCACCATCCAGGTAGGAAAGGGCGCTTTCGATCTTGGGGCCCATGCTGCCCGGCGGGAACTGGCCTTCGGCCAGATGCTTCCGGGCTTCGCTGGCGGTGATGCGATCCATCCACCGCTGGGTGGGCTTGCCGAAGTCCAGGGCCACCTTGGCCACGCCCGTGAGGATGATGAAGAGGTCGGCGCCGAGCTGGGCCGCCAGCAGGGCGCTGAGGCGGTCCTTGTCGATGACGGCCTCCACGCCCACCAGCAGGCCGCTGGCATCGCGGATCACGGGGATGCCGCCGCCGCCGCCGGCGATCACGGAGCTCCCGGACTGCAGCAGGGTCTTGATGGCGTCGAGCTGGACGATCTCGATTGGCTTGGGCGAAGGCACCACCTTGCGCCAGCCGCGGCCCGAATCCTCCTTCATCTTCCAGCGCTTGGACCGCATCAGCTCGAGGGCGCGGAATTCGGGATAGAACGGTCCCACGGGCTTCGTCGGGTCCTGGAAGCCCTTGTCCTCCTTGTCGACCACCACCTCGGTGAGCACGGAGGTCACCGGGGCGTCGAGCTTCATGAAGCGCAGGCGGTTGATGAGCATGCGCTCCAGCATGTAGCCCATGGACCCCTGGGTCATGGCGCCGCAGATGTCCAGGCTGTAGGGGGGGATCTGCCCGGAACCGGCCTCCTGCTGGATGAGCAGGTTGCCCACCTGGGGGCCGTTGCCATGCACCACGCAGAGGGCGTAGCCCTCGGCCACGACCCGCGCCAGCATCTCCGCCGTCTCCCGGGCGTTCTCCAGCTGCTCCTCCTGCAGCCCGCGCTCCTTCTCCTTGAGAAGCGCGTTGCCGCCGATGGCCAGGAGTGCGATTTTTCGGGTCATGCGGATCCCCGGGAAACCGGGATTCTAGCAAGGTGTCGGCCGGACGGCCATCACAGTGGACGGATCATCAAGTCGTGCACCAGCAGCCGGTCCCGATCCACCTGCCCGCCCACGCGGAAGGTCGCCTCTCCGGCATCCGCGAAGCCGGCCTTGGCGTAGAAGCGGATGGCGCGGGGATTCTGCTCCCAGACCTGCAGCCAGACGCCATCGTGGCCCTCTGAAGTCGCATGGTTCAGCACGGCGGTCATCAGGGCCTGGGCTGCGCCGCGGCCATGCAGGGAGGCATCCACATAGAACCGCACCACCTCAAGCGGGTTGACGAAGTGGAAAGAGGCTCTCTCCTCCGTCGGCCCGCCGGCCCGGAGGAGGGTATAGCCCAGAAGGGCGTCCCCCTCCTCGATCACCAGCGCCCGGTAGGCGGGATCGGCCAGCTCGGCGGCCTGCCGGTCCGGCCCGAAGGTCTTAGCCAGGTGCAGCTCCAGGTTCGACGCGGGAATGAGGCCGGCGTAGGTCTCGCGCCACAGGCGCTCGCCGAGGACCGCCAGGGCCCGGGCGTCGGCGGGAAGGGCGGGTCGGATGCGCATCCCCCGAGCTTACCAAAGTGGTGAAAACCCGCTACAATGCTCGTTTTGGCGAGCCCCCATGCACATCCAGGAACTGATCCTCCGCCTCCAGCGGTTCTGGGCCGACCGGGGCTGCCTCATCGGCCAGCCCTACGATCTGGAAAAGGGCGCCGGCACCATGAACCCGCTCACCTTCTTCGGCGCCCTGGGCGCCAAGCCCTGGAATGTGGCCTATGTGGAGCCTTCGCGGCGCCCGGCCGACGGCCGCTACGGCGAGAACCCGTTCCGCGTCTACAAGCACCTGCAGTTCCAGGTGATCCTCAAGCCCAGTCCCGCCAAGGTGCAGGATCTCTACATCGAAAGCCTCGAGGCCCTGGGCATCGACCTGTCGAAGCACGACCTGCGTTTCGAGGAGGACAACTGGGAATCCCCGACCCTGGGCGCCTGGGGCGTGGGCTGGCAGGTGGTGCTGGACGGCATGGAGATCAGCCAGTTCACCTACTTCCAGCAGGTGGGCGGCCTCGACTGCCGCCCCGTGAGCGCCGAACTGACCTACGGCATCGAGCGCATCTGCATGTTCCTGGGTGGCTACGACAACATCTTCGACCTGGTGCACGGTGAGGTGAAGACCGACGACGGCGTGTTCCCGGTGACTTACGGCCAGATGCGCCAGCGCGAGGAATTCGAGCTCTCGGCCTACAGTTTCGAGCACGCGGACCTGGACCTGCACCGCACCCTCTTCGACGCCTTCGAGAAGGAGGGCTGGCGGCTGCTCAAGGACCACGGCCACTTCCTCAGCGCCTACGAACAGGCCCTCAAGATGAGCCACACCTTCAATGTGCTGGACGCCCGCGGCGCCGTGAGCACCACCGAGCGCCCCGGCATCATCAAGCGCGTGCGCGACCTGGCCTGCGGGTGCGCCAGGGCGTACCTGGACTTTGAAAATGCAAAAACGCCAACCGCAGAGAACGCGGAGGGCCCAGAGAAGGATGCCGTGGCCTCCGGGAAGGGGGGTGCGAAGTGAGCGCCACCCAGACCTTCCTGCTGGAGCTGCACTGCGAGGAGATCCCGGCGCGGTTCCTGGCGCCGCTGACGGAGGAGTTCGGTTCGGCTTTCCAGGCTTGGCTGAATGGACAGGGCCTGTCACTCGCCTCGCTCGATCCGTTCTATTCGCCGCGTAAGCTTGCGTGGCGAGCCCAGGGCCTCCCCGCCTTCCAGCCCGACCAGACCGATTCCCAGGTCGGCCCGCCCCAGCGGATGTGCGTGGATGAGGCCGGTCAGCCCACCATCCAGGGCCTGAAGTTCGCAGAGAAATGGGGTGTGGATTTCGGCGTCGTGCGCTTCGAGCAGCCCGCGGGGAAGAAGGAACCTTGCGCAGTCGTTACGATCACCCGGAAGGGGCGCCCCACGGCCGAACTGCTGATGGAGGCCCTGCCTGGGCTCATCGCCGGGCTCCATGTTCCCAAGGCCATGCGCTGGGGCAAGTCGGAGTTCGAGTTCGTGCGGCCCATCCGCAACATCCTCTGCCTCTTCGGCGATCAGGTGGTGCCCGTCACGGTGGATGGCGTCACCGCCTCCAACACCACCTGGGGTCATCGCCTCTTCCACCGCCAGCATCCCGGACCCGTGACCATCGCCATGCCCGAAGCCTACGAAGCGGCGCTGGAGGCCGCGGGTGTGGTGGTCAGTGTGGACGCCCGCCGGGCCCGCATCGCCACGCAGCTGGAAGCCCTGGCCGCCGAGGCGGGCGGCCGTGTGGTGACCGATGCCGAGCTGCTGGACACCTTGGCCGAGATCGTGGAGTTCCCCAAGATCGTGCGCGGCGAATTCCCGGCGACCTTCCTGGAACTGCCCAAGGAGGTGCTGGTCACCAGCCTCCGCGAGCATCAGAAGAGCTTCTGCATCGAGGGGCCGGATGGGGCCCTGCTGCCCTTCTTCCTCACCGCCGCCAACCGCACGGATGACCCCGCGGGCTTCGTGAAGGCCGGCAACGAGTGGGTGCTCAAGGCGCGGCTCTACGACGCGCGGTTCTTCTTCGCGGAGGACCGCAAGCTGGCGCTTTCGGCCCGGCTCGAAAAGCTCAAGGCGCTGACTTTCCAGCGGGAGCTGGGGAGCTATCACGACAAGACCGGGCGTGTGGTGGCGCTGGTGAAGACCCTCGCTTCACGCCTCTCGAACGACGACGACCACATTGACCGGGCCCTGGAAGCGGCGCGCATGGCCAAGTGCGACCTGCGCACCCTCATGGTCGGCGAGTTCCCGGAGCTCCAGGGCGTCATGGGCGGCGAATACCTCAAGCATGAAGGCGCCCACGAGGAGGTCTGGAAGGCCGTGAAGGAGCACTATCGGCCGGTGGGTGCCGATGATGCCATTCCGGGCACACCCATGGGCTGCCTGCTGTCGCTCTGCGACAAGCTCGACACCGTCGCCGGCTGCTTCGCCGTGGGCTTGGTTCCCAGCGGCTCAAAGGATCCCCTCGCCCTGCGCCGGGCGGGGCAGGGCATCGTGCGGATCCTGTGGGAACAGGGCTGGGCGCTTCCGCCTGCCGAACTCATCGCCGCCGCCCTCCGGGCCGTGGGCACCAGGGCCACCAAGCCCGAGGCCGAAACCGCCGAGGCCCTGCGGGCATTCTTCAAGGATCGCGTGGCCTACCAGCTGGAGCTGGCCGGTTATGCGGGTTCCGTCCGGCGCTCGGCCCTGGCCGCGGGCTGGGAGGACCTGGTGGACCTCAAGGCCCGCTGCGAGGCGCTGTCGGCTTTCGCGGAGGACCCGCGGTTCGCGTCACTGGCCCAGAGCGCCAAGCGCATCGGGAACATCCTGAAGGATGAAATGCCGGCTGAGCGCTTCGATGGCGGCCTGCTGACGCAGGTCGAAGAAAAGGAACTGGCAGAGCACCTGGCGAAACTCGAGGGCACCGCCGACCAGAAGGGTCTTCTGACCGCCTTGGCCGACCTTGCCCAGCCCCTGGAGGCCTTCTTCAACGCCGTCATGGTGAAGTGCGAGGACCCGGGCCTCCGCGCCGCCCGCCTCAGCCTGCTCCACCGCCTGCGCCAGGCCTTCCTGCGCGTGGCGGACTTCAGCCTTTGGCAATAGGACGGTTCAACCACAGAGGCCGCAGGGACCACAGAGGCCGCAGGGACCACAGAGGTTTTCATTCTTTTCTCCGCGCTCTCTGCGGTTAAAACGCTTTCAAGAGGCCTCCATGCACCACGAACGCATTGCGATCATCGACTACGGCAGCCAGTACACGAGGCTCATCACCCGGCGGCTGCGGGAGCTGGGGGCCTTCGGTCTGGTTTACGGCAGCGGCGCCACGGCCGCTGAGATCGCCGGGGCGGACCTCAAGGGCGTGATCCTGTCGGGCGGACCGAATTCGGTGCTGGAGCCCGGCGCGCCGGACCTGGACCCGGCCATCCTCGAGCTGGGCGTGCCCATCCTCGGCATCTGCTACGGCCAGCAGCTCCTGGCCCGCAACCTGGGCGGCCAGCTGCACCGGTCCGCCAGCCGCGAGTACGGCAAGGCCGAGATCCAGGCCATGCCCGAGCACTCCATGCTCTTCGAAGGCCTGCCCCACGCCCAGCAGGTGTGGATGAGCCACGGCGACCATGTGGAAGCGGCTCCGGCCGGCTTCACGGTCACGGCGAAGACGCCCAGCGTGCCCGTGGCGGCCATGGAAGATCCGAAGCGCGGGATCTACTGCCTCCAGTTCCACCCGGAGGTCACCCACAGCACCCAGGGCACGCCCCTGCTGCTGAACTTCCTCCGGCACTGCGGCATGAGCCTGGACTGGAATGCCGGCAACTTCATCGAGGAGAAGGTGAAGGCCATCCGCGAGCAGGTGGGGCAGGGCACGGTGGTGCTCGGCCTCAGCGGCGGCGTGGATTCCAGCGTGGCGGCCCTGCTGCTGCACAAGGCCATCGGGAAGCAGCTGACCTGCGTGTTCGTGGACCACGGCCTCATGCGCAAGGATGAGATGAAGCAGGTGCAGGCCTACTTCGCGCCCTTCGAGCTGAATGTGATCTGGGTCGATGCCTCCGAGGAGTTCCTGGGCGCCCTGGCGGGCGTGACCGACCCCGAGCAGAAGCGGAAGATCATCGGCGGGAAGTTCATCGAAGTCTTCGAGCGCGAGGCCGGCAAGGTGAAGGCCGACTTCCTGGGTCAGGGAACCACCTACCCGGATGTCATCGAATCCAGCGGCATCGGCGGGGCCATCCTGGTGAAGTCCCACCACAATGTGGGCGGCCTGCCGGAGCGCATGAAGCTGAAGCTGGTGGAGCCCCTGCGCGAGCTGTTCAAGGACGAGGTGCGGGCCACGGGCCTGGCGCTGGGCCTGCCGGAAGAAATGAACCAGCGGCATCCCTTCCCGGGGCCGGGCCTGGCCGTGCGCCTCCCGGGCGCCATCACCCGCGAGCGGGCGACCATCCTCCAGAACGCCGACGCCATCTTCATGCAGGAACTGAAGGAGAGCGGCTGGTACCGCAAGACCAGCCAGGCCTTCGCGGTGCTGCTGCCGGTACAGACCGTGGGCATCATGGGCGACGAGCGCACCTTCGAGTGGATGTGCGCCCTCCGTGCCGTGACCAGCGAGGACTTCATGACCGCCGACTGGGCGCGCCTGCCCCACGAACTGCTGGATCGCATTGCCCAGCGCATCGTCCGCGAAGTGAAGGGCATCAACCGCGTGGTCTACGACATCACCTCCAAGCCTCCGGCGACCATCGAATACGAGTGATCGTCAGCCGCAGAGGACGCGGAGAGCGCAGAGAAAGCCATTTTCTCTTCTCTGTGATCTCCGCGCCCTCTGTGGTGAATGCTTTTTGTCCGGATGACCATGGCCAAGCGCAACGAACCCGTCCGCAAGTCGGTGAAGGACACCCTGGAGGACCTGCTGGCAGGTCATCGGGAGGCGGCCTTCAGTGGCCCTGAGTCAGCCCTGAAGTACCTGCGCCGGACCTTCGAAAGCCAGGCCAGCCTGCCCAACGCCGTGAAGGGCGTCGCCTACGACCTGATGGCTGAGGCCCAGGCCCAGTGCGGACAATGGGAGGCCTGCGTGGAGTCCGTGGGCCAGGCGCTGGGCTACCTGGTCGACTTGGAGGCCGCCTTCCCCCACGAATACCGGCGGCTGCTGGAGGGGATGACCTGCTTTGAGCGGGGCATCCAGGCCCAGAGCGAGCTGGGGGATTTCCACGCCGCCCTGGAGCTGTGCGAGCGGGCCATCACCCTCGACCTGGGCGCCCACTACGGGGCCAAGCGCGATTCGCTGGAATGGGCCCGCTGAGTCTTGGGCCCGGCAACAAAATCAAAGACAGGCCCGGATGAGGTTATCCGGGTTTTTTCTGCCTGTGCGATGATCTCCGACGACAGTCATCCATCCAAGGAGCCGCTGGAGCAAGGAGTCAGGGGAGGCGCATGGGCGAAGAGATCCAGGTGGTGCCGGGGCGGGTCCGCATCCTGATCGTGGATGACCTGCCCATCATCCGCCTCTCCCTCCAGCGCATCCTCACCAAGGCCGGCTATCACTGCCGGGATGCGGAGGATGTCCCCCATGCGCTGCGGGCCCTCGAAGAGGAACCTGCCGATCTGGTGCTCTGCGACATCCAGATGCCGGGAGCCTCGGGACTGGACCTGGTCAAGGCCCTCCAGCCGCAGATCCCGGAGATCTCCGTGCTGATGGTGAGTTCCATGGAGGATGCGGAAACGGCCATCGAGTGCCTGCAGCAGGGGGCCTTCGGGTATGTGCTGAAACCCTTCCAGCCCCGGGAGATCCTGGTGCAGGTCAATGCGGCCCTGCGCCGCCGGATGCTGGAGATCGCCTTCCGCGACCGCGAGGCCCAGCTCGCCCAGAAGGTCCGGGAGCAGACCTTGGAGATCCGCGCTTCCCGCGAGGAGATCGCCCTCCGCCTCATTGCGGCGACGGAGCACCGCGACAACGAGACGGGCATGCATGTCCGCCGCATCGGGCTCTATGCGGCAGAGATGGCGCGGCTGCTGGGCTGGGACCACCAAGGCATCGACACCATCCAATCGGCCGCCCCCATGCATGACATCGGCAAGATCGGCGTGCCTGACGCCATCCTCCAGAAGCCCGGTTCCCTGGATGAAGGGGAATGGGTTGCCATGAAGCGGCACACCAGCATGGGCGCCGCCATCCTTAAAGGCTCGACGGTGCCCTTCATCCAGATGGGCGCGCGCATCGCCATCGGCCACCACGAGAAGTGGGACGGCACCGGCTACCCGAGGGGCCTGAAGGGCGAGGCCATCCCCATGGAGGCGCGCATCACGACGCTGGTGGATGTCTACGACGCGGCCAGCAGCCGCCGCCACTACAAGGACTCCTGGCCCGAAGACCAGGTCGTCGAGCTGATCCGGAAGGGGCGCGGCGTCCATTTCGATCCGCGGCTGGTGGACCTGTTTCTGGCGAACCTGGAGAAATTCCGGGCCATCCTCGAGGCGAACCCCGACGAGGCCCCGGACGAGGATCCGGGGATCTGACCTGCGATCTGACCGGGGGGCCGGCCTGCGATGGAGGCCGGCCGGCGGATTCAGACCGGACCGGCCTCTGGCGCATCAAGGCGCTTCCGTCCCCGGGTGAGGGTGAACTCGCCCAGCATCATGGGTACGGCGGCCTTGAGCATGAGGGTGAAGACTAGGAAGCCGATGGCGAAGATGCCGGCAGCCACGGCGACCTCCGTGTAGGAGGGGCGGTAGACATAGATCTCCCCCAAGGCGTCCGGGGTGAGGCCGGGGATGATGAGCCCCATGCCCTTCTCGATGTAGACGCTGGCGTAGATCAGGACACAACCCAAGTTGAGCAAGGTCCAGTTGGTGCGGAACCGGGGCACGAGGAAGAGGATGAAGGCGGCGAGCCCGCAGAGGATCGAGGCCCAGGCGAAGGGCACCAGGGTGGTGTGTCCCTTGAGGCCGAACAGCAGGTACTGGAAATACACCATGTGCTCGGTACCGGAGTAGAGCTCCTTGAAGGCCTCGGCGGCCGTCAGGAACAGATTGAAGCCCATGGTGTAGGCCATCAGTTCCGCGATCTTGAAGATGGCCTCGTCCTTGATGCTGAGCTTGGTGGTCTTCCGCAGCACCTGGAGCAGGATGAGGAGGATGGCGGGGCCCGAACAGAAGGCCGATGCCAGGAACCGCGGCGCGAGGATGGCGGAGTTCCAGAAGGGCCTCGCCGCCAGGCCGTTGTAGAGATAGGCCGTCACGGTGTGGATGCTCACGGCCATGGGGATGGAGAGCAGCACCAGGGGCAGCACGAGCTTCTTCACATAGTGGCGGTCGGTGTAGGCGCAGAAGAGCAGGTAGGTGACCACGAACCAGTTGAGGAGCAGGTAGAGGTTCAGCACGATCACATCCCAGGCCAGCATGGACTGGGGCCAGTTCAGGCGCCCCACCAGCGGGATGATGTGCCAGAAGCGGTCGGGCCGGCCGATGTCCACCATGACGAACCCGAGGCACATGATGAGGGCGCTGATGGCCAGCATCTCGCCCAGGATGGTGATCTCCTTGATGGGCTCCCAGTCGTAGACATAGGCCGGGATGACCAGCATGATGGCCGCCGCGGCCACGCCCACGAGGAAGGTGAAGTTGCCGATGTAGAAGCCCCAGGACACCTGGTCCCGCATTCGCGTGACGATGAGGCCGTCGTTCACCTGGCCGATGTAGGCGCCCGTGCCGATGGCGATGAGCAGCAGCAGGAAGCCGATCCAGGCGTAGTAGTAGCGGTTGCCCCGGGTGATGAGCCGGAGTGTGTCGGTGATGAACTGCCAGAAGTTCCGCAGCATGGCCTCAGACTCCGTAGAAGTAGAAGAAGTTGGGTTGGGTGTTCAGCTCTTCCTTGAGCTTGAAGACGCGCTTGTTTTCGAGGATGTAGCGGATCTCGCTGGTCTTGTCGAGCAGGTTGCCGAACTTGCGCGAGCCCGTGGGGCAGATCTCCACGCAGGCCGGGTAGAGGCCCTTCCGGGTGCGCTGGATGCAGAAGGTGCACTTCTCGACGACGCCCTTGGGCCGCGGGCGGTTGCCGAGGTAGTGGGTGTCGGGATTGACCTGGTCCGGGGGCAGGTTCGGCTCACCCCAGTTGAAGTGGCGGGCGCCGTAGGGGCAGGCTGCCATGCAATAGCGGCAGCCGATGCACCAGTTGTAGTCCACGACCGTGATGCCGTCCTTCTCGCGCCAGGTGGCGCCCACGGGGCAGACCTTCACGCAGGGCGGTTTCTTGCACTGCTGGCATTGGACCGGCATGTAGAAGTGGCCTTCGCGGGGAACCTCCGCGGGATCGTAGTACTGATCCGCGTGCTGGAGGTTCACGCCCTCCTCCTTCTCCAGTTCGAGGACGCGGATCCACTGCACTTCGGGGCTCCGCGACTGGTTGTTCTCCTTCACGCAGGCGTGGACGCAGCGGCGGCAGCCGATGCACCGGCTGAGATCCAGGGCGTAGCCGAAGATCACCCCGGGCAGGGGCGCCGTATTGGCGACCTTGACCTCGCGGCCGTACTTCTCCTTGTATTCCCTCTCGAGGCGCGCGATGACATCGCGCACTTCGTCCTTGGACAGCTCACGGAAGTTGTGCTGGAGGAACTCCTCGTGGCTGAGCTTCCCGCAGCCGGTGAGGGTCGTCGCCACCGCCGCCACGGCCGTGCCGAGGAACTCGCGGCGGCTGCCGCCGCCCGGGGTGGATGAGGCGCAGCCCTCGGCGGGCTGGATGGGTTCTCGGGCCGTCATAGGGCACCCCCCTTCCGGGATTGGATCTGTTCGGGCCGGGTGGGCGGAGGCATGGGCTTCAGCGCCTGGAACCGCGGCGAGTGGGGGTTGTGGCAATGGACGCAGAGCAGGTACTGCTTGGCGCCGTTCCAGCTGCCGGTGCGCTTGCCGTGGACGCCCACGCGCCAGTCGCGGAACTTGTCGCCGTGGCACTGACCGCAGAGCTGGTACGAGGTGTCGAACCCGATCCGCTCCCCGCTGGCCAGGCGGAGGCGGTCCCGGTTCGCCGGGTCGTGGCAGTCCAGGCACCAGCGGCTTTCCGGGCCGTGGTTGAGAATGATGTCCCCGTGCATGCCCGTGAGCTCCCGGCGCTGGAGGTTCACCTTCATGGACTTGCCGTCGTGGCAGGAGGAGCACGGGAAGATGCCCTCGCTGAAGGGGGGCTTGGGCACCTGGATGCCTTCCTGGGCCGTGGCGCTGGGCGGCGTCGGGGGGGGCGTTGATGGCGGAGCAGGAGGGTTCGCCAGGGCGGCCAGCCCCAGGATGACCAGGAGCCCCGCCGTCCGGGCGGGGGGCGAGAGGCGACGGACCACGAGTTCTTTCATCGGTTCACCTTCAGCAGGCGGGGCGCGAGGATGAGCGTCGTCCCGAAGAACATGAAGGCCAGGAAGAGGGTCAGCGGACGGCCCACGGCCAAGTCTTCAAAGAGGAATTTCAGGGCGGTGAGGACGAGCATCGGGTAGACCAGCCACCGCAGCTCGAGGATGGGGAGCCGACGCCCGAGCCAGGCCAGGGCGATGGCCAGGGCCGACAGCACCCCCGTGCGGGCCACGGCCAAGGTGCCGGGGTCGGGCGCGCCCCGGGCGAGGGCCCCACAACAGCCCCAGATCGCCAGCGCCCCGGAACCCGCGGCGGTCAGCGCCCCGAGCACCAGCACGGGGGCCCGCATGCGGGCCGCGATGGGATCGGGAGGGCGGCGCAGTAGGAACAGCGCCAGGGTGGCCGCCAGGGCCGCCAGGCTGGCGAAGCCGGCGAGGGGCAGGCGGGCGGAGGCCCCGGCGGGATCCAGGAAGGCGCGGAAGGACCAGAGGGCGAGCCCCGAGGCGGCAGACGAGGCGACGAGGTAGATCGCGCTCTGAAGGATGAGGACGGCCCGGCGGAGGCGCAGCCCCGCCAGCATGGCGGCCAGTCCCAGGGCCCCGCTGAAGGCGGCGAACAGAGGCAGCGGCAGGACGATGGGGCCCCCCAGCAGGAGGAAGATGAGGGCGAGGAAGGTGAAGAAGTTGAAATTGGCGCGCGTCTCCTCCTGATCCTCCGCAAAGGGGGCCGCGGCGGCGTAGCAGCCCACGCCCGCCAGGGAGACGCCGCCCCCGAGCAGGGCCGCGCCCGATCCCGAGGCCAGCGCGATGCGGACGGCGCCCCCGAAGCCCACCAGCAGGACGACGGCCGTCTGCACGGATTCGAAGACATTGACCACACGGCGCCGCTGGAGCATCCGTCCCGCGAAGCTGCCGATGTAGAGGGCCGCCAGGGCCAGGGCCAGGAACATGGCGCGGGTCGGGGAGATCCCGCGGTACGCTTCGGGTGGCCCCCCGGGCCAGGCGGCTAGCAGGGCGAGGATCAGCACGCCGAGATCCGCGGCGAGGGCGGTGGGCCAGCGCAGGCCGTGCCATCGCCGCCCGTAGGTGAGCCACAGGGCCGCCACCCCCAGCAGAAGGAACGCCGCGGCGAAGGGTTCGACGGCCTGGCGGATCGCCATCATGGCGAAGCCCGCCCCCAGGGAGGCGAAGGTGGCGATCCAGATGATGGGCTGGAGGTCCCGCCGCCAGGCCACGGCGCCATGCAGGCCGGTGATGGCCAGGAGGAGGAGGGCCGCGGGACCGGGGGCCAGGATGCCAAACCGCGTGGTCGATTCCACGATCAGCGGATAGGCGATGAGGATGGAGGCGAGGGCGTGGAAGGCGGAGTCCAGGGAGCGCTGGCCGCGGTCGGCGAGCAGCGCCCAAGTCAGGGCGTAGCCCAAGCCCAAGGCCACACCCCAGCCGCGATGGAGGGTGCCCGCATCCACCAGGGCCCGGATGAAGGTGGCGCCGCCCAGGATGAGGCAGACGCGACCGATGAGTCCCACAAAGTGGACGGGGCTGGGCAGGGCGGGCGGGACTGGGGCAGGTTCCAGGGTCAGGGCCGCCGGAACCCCGGGGCGTTCGGGCGCCGAGGATTCCAGGGCCGAGACCCGGACCTCCAGATACTGGACCTGCTCCGCCAGGGCGGCCAAGCGCGCCTCGAGGGGGCTCGACAGGCCTTCGGCTGCGGTGGGTTCGAGAGGGGATGCCTCGGTCCTGGACATCGATTGTTCCTCTGAGGAGGTGGAATCGACTTTGGGTAGGGTGTTGGGCCTCCATGCCACGCCCCGGGGAAAGGAGCGTCAAGAAAAATAAAGACATTCCAAATAATGCATAAAGAAAACAATGAATGGTGTTAGCACACCGTAGAGTCGGCGGTCTTCCACCGGGCGCTGGGGCCCTGTGAGAAAAACGATGGATACAGGTGGCCCGATGGTCCGCCCGCAGGCGTGGGCATGTGCCGGCCGTCACAGTCCCGTGCCCAACCCGCTAGGCTGGAAGATCGGAGCCTCTATGCCTGTGTTGCGCTATCGCCGCGGAATCCTCCTGGCCTGCCTGCTCGCCCTGGCGGTGAACCTGGGCGCCCAGGATCTGACGGTGGTGCTGCTCCGTCACGCAGAGCGCCAATCGCTCTTCGATGCGGATTCACCCCTGGCCGAGGCCGGCCTGCGCCGGGCCCAGGCCCTGGTGCCGCTGCTGGAAGGCTTCCGGCCCGCGGTGCTCTTCACTTCCGACCTGCGGCGCACCCAGCAGACCCTGGCTCCGCTGGCGGCGAAGCTCGGCATGGTTCCGCTGGTGCGGTCCAAGGACGGGAGCGAGGCCCTGGCCGCCGAGCTTCTCCGCGACCATCGGGGTCGCACGGTGATCGTGTGCTGGCACCACGACCTGGTGAAGAAGGTGGCCCGGGGGCTGGGGGTGAAAGGGCCCCTGCCCTACTGGACCCTCGATACCTACGACCGCCTCTGGATCGTGCGGGTGCCTGCCCAGGGAGCGGTCTCGTTGGAGGAGCGGATCCAGGAGCCGTCAGCGCCAGCTGCCGCCGGGGCGGCCCAGGGCCGCTAGCACCTCTTCCGCGGCCCGGAGGCCGTGGTCCTGGGCCTCCTCGAAGAGGGCCAGTCCGCTGAGCTCCGTGTGCGCGAAGTGGATGGCGCCGAAGGGGCGGGACAGGCCGAGGAAGGCCGGGTCCCACAGCAGTCCGGGCTCGGGGCGCACCATGGCATGGCCCCAGCGCATCCCGTCAAGGCGTGCGACCAGGCCCGCCAGATCGGGATGGGCCGGACGCAGGTCGTCCATCACCATGCGGGCGCAGGCGGGCCAATCCATGGCGCGAAGGCGCGCCCGCTCGGCCTCGCAGTCGGCCCCGGCGAAGGGCCGGTACCAGGTCCAAACCGTGGGCCCGTGGTCCTTCAGGCTCTGGTGGGTGGCCACCACATAGCCCAGGGCCTCGCTGTCCCGCAGGACATTGTCCCAGGCCAGGGGAAAGCCGGCCTCCTTGGGCCGGGCCCGGAGGGTGAGGTTGGCCACCAGCCAGGGGGCGTTGCGGATGCGGGTCGAAGCCGGGCGCGCCGGGGCGAAGCCTTCGATCACATGGCGGGCCACATGCTGCGGTCCGGCGAAGATCACCCGCTGCGCCTTCCAGCCGAGGCGCCGCTGGTTCGCCGCATCCCAGACCGTGACGAGAAGGCCGTCCTTCTCCTCGCGGATGGCGGTGGCCATCGTGCCGCAGCGCAGGCGGTCTCCGCAGGCCCTGCGCAGGTGGTCGACGAGGAAGCCGTTGCCCTGGGGCCAGGTGAGGAGGGGCCGCGAATCCTCGCCGGGGCCCTGCTTGCGGGCGGCGAAGTAGAAGAGGCCCGCCCAGGCGCTGGTGGTCTCCAGGCGGGAACCGTAGTCGTCCCGGCAGGCGTAGTCCAGCAGCCAGCGCAGGCGCGGCGAGGAGAGCCCCTGCCGATCGAGCCAGGCGGAGAAGGGGAGGCCGTCCAGGGCCCGGGCCTCCGGCGCATCCGAGCACCTGGAACGGGGAATGCTGAAGGCGGGGCGGCCCCGGGCATCCCGGAAGGCGGCCCAGCGGTCCACCTCGCGGAAGAATGCGTGGTACTGGCGCTCGTCCTCCACGCTGGCGCCCGCCCGCAGGTAGAGGCCCTCCCACCACTGCCCGTAGGCGAAGATGCGTTCCTCGGGGGCGCGAACAGTGGCTTCTTCGGCGAAGCGCGGATCGCCCTTCGCGTCGTAGCCCTCCAGCACGCCGCATTCGTCCAGCAATCGCAGCACGGCATGGTTGCCGCGGTCGGGCACGGGCAGGTAGTGGGCGGCCCAGGGAAAGGGGCTCACATGGTTGCGACCGGACCTCGAGGTGCCACCGGGCTCCGGCTCCAGCTCCAGCACGCGGAAATCATCCAGGCCGCCGCCGGCCAGCCGCCAGGCGGCGCTGAGCCCCGCCACCCCGCCGCCCACGATCAGCACGGAGACGGGTTCGAAGCGTTCGGGATCCGGGAAGGCGCCGCCCCGCAGCCAGTGGCCGAGGGGAAGGTCTGGCCCCACGAGCTCGCCTTGGAATGGGAACTCGGGCTTCCTGCGGCAGGCCAGCGACACCGCCGACAGGGTCCCGGCGGCGAGGAAGTCGCGGCGTTTCATGATCGGGGGCTCACGACCACCGCCGCCACTCCCGGGTGTAGAGGTGGACGAGCACCTGGTTGTCGAGGCGGTTCACCTCTACGGGCACGCGGTCCATGTCCCTGGGGAAGGTGAACATGGCGGCCGTGGCCTCGTCGGACAGGTGCCGCAGGCCCGGCAGCACGCGGGTGGGCACCTCGAAGTCGCGTTTCGAGGCCAGGGCGAAGCCCCACACGCCGAAGGAGGGCACGGCCAGGTGGTAGGGACGCACCTTCAGCCCCGAAGCCTCCATGGTGGCGGCGATGCACCAGAAGGATTGCCGGGCCATGAGGGGCGAAGTGCTCTGCACGGCCACGAGCGCGTCCTCGGTCAGGCGGCGTTGGAGGATGCGGTAGAACCGGGAGGTGTAGAGCTTTCCCAGGGCGTAGGTGTTGGGATCCGGGAAGTCCACGAAGGCCAGGTCGAAGGGGGCCCCCGGGGTCTCCTGGAGCCAGACCATGGCATCGGCATTGACGACTTTGACGCGGGGATCGTCCAGAGCCGCGCCATTGAGCTGGCGCACCATGACCTGGTTCCTGGCCATGTCGGTCATGGCCGGATCCAGGTCCACCAGCACCACCTCCTGCACGGAGGGGTGCTTCAGCACTTCCCGCACGGCAAGGCCGTCGCCGCCGCCGCAGATCAGGATGCGCTTCGCCTCGGGCCGGGCCCCGAAGGCCGGATGCACGAGGGCCTCGTGGTAGCGGTACTCATCGGCCGATGAGAACTGCAGGTTGCCGTTCAGGAAAAGCTGGAAGCTGCCCCGGCCGCGGGTGAGCACGATGCGCTGGTAGGCGCTGTCCTTCGCGTAGACGATCTCGTCGGCGAAGATCTCCTCCTCCATCGCCAGGGTGAACTTCCCGGCGAAGACCAGCCCCACGGCCAACAGAGCCATCACCACGGCGCAGCGCAGGCGGATCATCCGGGTGGGGCCCAACTGGGACTGCAGCAGGTGCGTGGACCAGAGGCCCACGGCCGCGTTCAGGAGGCCGAAGAGCAGGCTGGTGCGCACCAGGCCCAGCTTGGGCATGAGCAGCAGCGGGAAGAGCAGGGAGGCGAAGAGGGCGCCGATGTAGTCGAGGGTGAGGACGCCCGCCACCAGATCCTTGAACCGCACCTGGTCCTTGAGGATGCGCATCAGGATGGGGATCTCGAGGCCCACCAGGGTGCCCACGGCCATCACCACGCCGTAGAGCACCACCCGGAAGGCGTGGGTGTGGGCGAAGGCCTGGAAGAGGATGGGCGCCGAGAAGCCTCCCACCAGCGCCACCGCCAGCTCCAGGTCCACGAAGCGCCGGGCCAGGCCGCGCTGGAGGAACTTCGACAGCCAGGACCCCAGCCCCATGGCGCTGAGGTAGACCCCGATCACTGTGGAGAACTGCGTGACGGAATCCCCCAGGAGGTAGCTCGACAGCGTCCCCGCCACCAGCTCGTAGATCAGCCCGCAACTGGCGATGAGCAGTACGCTGATGAACAGCAGCGGCGCCTTCAGCGTCGGCTGCGGCACCTCGCCCGTGGGCTGTGGCGCATCACCCATGGATCGCGGCGGCGATGATGAGGCTGATGCCGAGGATGAGGCAGCCGAGGACGATACCCAGGGCGGTGTTCTGGTCATCCTCCATCTCCTTGCGGAGGGAGAAGGGGAGCACCTTCACGAGCACGAGCCACACCAGGCCGAGGATGACGAGGCCCAGGACGGAGAAGACGGTGGCGACGAGAAGCTGGTGCAGCAGCTGGTCCGTGATCATCACTTACCTCCGTGGAAGCCGTTGTTGTGCAGGAAGGTGCGGTAGGCGCCGGGGGTCTGGCGGACGCTGGGCGGCAGGTCGGCGCGGCGGCGCTGGCCGAAGAACTCCCGGCCGAAGAAGCCGTTGGCGATCATCAGGCTGAACCCGCCGCCGAGGAAGAGCAGGTAGAGGATCCGCATCAGCTGCCTCCGCTGTTGGGTGCGTACATGCTTTCCTGCCAGCGCCGGCTCTCGAAGGCCGCCAGGCGGAACACCATCAGCAGGGGGCCCACGAGGATGGCCACCAGGGCGAGGCCGGGATAGAGCCACCGCATCACGCCCTGGCGCAGCTGCACATCGATGGCGCGGACCGGAGGCACGGGGCCGTCCCACTGGGGAGCCAGGCGCAACACATAGGTGCCCGGAGGCACCGCGCTCAGGAAGACGGTCTGGGCCTGCCCCCCCTCGGACCAGGACTCGCCGCCATCCACGCCGTGGTACCAGCTGGATTCCACGAGGAAGAGCTCCGCCACGCCGCTGGTCTCGCTCACCAGGGCGCCCTCCAGCCCGATCCAGCTGTTGTTGACGGGGGCGCTGAGGGTGACGGCCAGGTTCCGGTAGCCGTTCCTGATCTCGATGGGATCGGAAAAGAAGACGGGCTCCTGGGCCTCGCCGGAAGGGCCGTTCGCCGCCTGGGCCGGTGTGGGTGTCGGGGCGGATGCCGGTCGGCGGGCGAGGATGGTCTTCCGGAGGGCCTCCGTGGCCGTGGGCTGGAGGTGGGCCAGCTCGAACAGATCGAGCCGCCGGCGGAACAGCTCCTGGTTGCGGTGGGTCATGGATTCAACCATCACCCCCACCATCAGGAGGCCCAGGGCGCCCACCACCCAGAGGGCCGACTTCGCCAAGGCGACCTTGTGGGGATTGGGCTGGAAGGAGGCGATGCCGGTGGGCGGAGGAGGGGTTCCCTGGAGCTTGAAGGCCTTCCAGACCGCCTCGGGCTCAAGGTAGGTGGAGAGGCTCCAGTTCACTTCCTCGCCACCGCCTCGGTGCGCCTGCCGCTCTCGCGTGAGGCTGCGGGGCGGGGCGACGAACTCGGTGACCTGCACCCGCTCACCCTGCTCGACCTGCCAGTAGAACTCGCCCCACACGCCCTCGACGACGGCTTCCACATCCTGGAACCGCCGCCAGTCCGCGCCCAGGGCCGACAGATTCTTCTGTCCGTCGCGGGCCTGGGGGAGATCGCCGGGCGCCACGGCCACGGCCACGCTCCAGTGCCCGTCGCTCTGCACCAGCCAGCGGAAGCCCTGCTGGCCGTCGAGCAGCAGGTATTCGGTCCAGGGATAGGCCGTGTCCTCAAGGGTGCAGCTGCGCCGCAGCTGACCGATGCAGGTGACTTTTTCACCGCCCAGCAGGCCCTCGGCGCCCAGAGGGATCACCACCTCCTGATGGGGCTGCTTCAGGCTCTTCAGGAAGGCCAGCTTGCCGTTCTCCGCGGACAGCAGGCTGCCGCAGCTGGGGCAACCCACGCGCTGCGTCTGGTCCGGCGCCCGCAGGGCCAGGGCGCCTCCGCACTTGGGGCAGTTGAGGTTCTGGGTGCCCACCCTGGGGGCCTTGCGCGTGCCCCCCTGGATGCCGAGATCGGACAGCGGCACCTCCCGACCCAGGAAGAACAGCGGGGGTTCCTCGCTGTAGTCCAGGGTGGCGAAGGCGCCGTGGCGGCCGGAGAGATCCGCGAAGCGGTAGGTGGCCCCGGGCTCCACGGTCCAGGGGATCTCGCCCTCGGCGCTGTGGAAGGTGGCCTCGCTGAGTTCGCCCACGGTCCAGAGGCCGTCGGGTCCGAGGTCGGCGAGGCCCCCGGCCTGCAGGCCCTCGAAGGGGGGCAGGGGGCCGTGCGGGGCCTGCGTGAAGGTGAGGTAGAAGCGGCCCTGGGCCTCCGCCAGCCAACCCCACCGGCCGTCGTCGAGGGCGAGGTACCACTCGTCCCACACGCCGCCCAGGGGATGTTTCAGCTGCACCCGCCCGGCCAGCGTGAAGGCCCTGCCCGTGAAGGTCCCCGAGGCGCCCAGGCCCAGGGGGGAGCCTGTGTCCATGAGGTCAGCCACCTTTCCGATCAACTCGGGATCGCGGTCCCGCCGCGCGGCCAGGGCCTTGCAGTAGGAGCAGACAGCGACCATGGTCCCGGGCCGGAAGCTCAGGGCGGCACCGCAGCTGGGGCAGGAGGCGAGTGTGCTCATCGGTATCCGGTGATTATGCAGGCTTCTAAAGCAAGGGGAAGATGCGGCCCAGCCCGTCACGGAAAAGGGGGTCCGGCGTCAGGAGGCTCAGGACCAGGTGCCCGTCGCCAGGCAGGTCGAAGAACGAGCCCGGATGGACGAGGACCGAGGCGGCTTCCAGCAGGCGCAGGGCGCAGGCCTCGTCCCCGTCCACCGCGGGGCGGCGCAGCAGGACGGACCAGCCGCCCTCGACGGGCAGCCGGGACAGGCGGGGATGGGCCGCCAGCCCAGCATCCAGGGTGGCGAGGTTGGCGCGGAGACGCTCGAGCACCTGGGCCCGGATCCCGGGAGCCAGCGCCAGGAGCGCCGGCACCGCGGCCTGCACGGGGGAGGACACGGAGAGGTACTGATCCGCCAGGAAGGCGAGGGCCTCCAGGTTCGTGGCGGCCTGCGGACCCCGCACGGCGATCCAGCCGAGCTTCAGCTGGGGCAGGGCCGCCACCTTGCTGAGACCCGACAGCAGGAAGACCGGGCAGGCCGGCTGGGCGTCGGCCAGGGCCGTGGGGAGGTGATCCTCCGCGGCCTCGAGCCCGTAGTCCACGAAGACCTCGTCCACCAGGAGGGCCAGGCCGTGCCGGGCGCAGAGGTCCGTGAGTCCGTGCCATTCCGGTTTGGACAGGAAATGTCCCGTGGGATTGTTCGGATTCACCACAACGACGGCACGAGTGCGGGGGCCCACCGCGGCTTCCAGGGCGCCCAGGTCCAGATGCCAGCGGTCATGGAAGTAGGAAGGCACGGGCCGCGCGCGCAGGCCCTCCAGCCGGGCCAGCCAGTCGAAAAGCGGGTAGCTGGGACTGGGCACCAGCACCTCGTCACCGGGGTCGCCCAGCAGCTTGAACAGCAGTCCATAGCCCTCGCTGGTGGAGGCCGTGAGCAGCAGCTCCTCCGCCCGGAGGCCGTGGCCATGGTGGGCCGCGATGGCCTCCCGGGCGGTCTGGGCTCCCCGGGAATCGGGATCGTAGGTCAGCACCTCGGGCGCAGACAGGGCCGCGCGGATCTCGGCTTCCGGATAGGCGAACCCGCAGCGCGTGGGATTCGATCCCGTGAGATCGAGGACCGGGCGCCCCGCCGCTCGGAGGCGGGCCAGGGCGGCCGACAGGGCGTTCGGATCGAATCCGGGCGGCAGGCGGGAGGAGAGGCGCATGGAATCAGGGTAGACGAACCGCCCCCGGCTCGATGGGAGGGCCGGTCTCTGCGGCCGGCCCTTGCTTTCCATGGATAATCGGGGAAACCCAGGAGGTTCCCATGGCAAAGACGCCGAAGGTCGCGGTGCTGCTGGCGGGCTGTGGCCACCTCGACGGCGCGGAAGTGCGCGAGGCGGTGCTGGCCCTGCTGGCACTGGATCAGCACGGCGCTTCCTTCCAGTGCATCGCACCCAACGCGGACCAGTACCATGTCGTCGACCATGCCACCGGCCGGCCCGTGGCCGGCGCCCGGCGCAACATCCTGGAGGAGGCCAGCCGCATTGCGCGCGCGGGCCAGTGCTTGGACCTGGCTTCGGCCAGGGCCGGCGACTACGATGCGCTGGTGATGCCGGGCGGCTACGGCGTGGCCAAGAACCACTGCACCTTTGCCATCAAGGGTGCGGAAGCCGAGGTGCGGCCCGATGTGGCGGCCTTCATCCGAGGATTCTTCGATGCCGGCAAGCCGGTGGGGGCCATCTGCATCGCGCCGGCCCTGGTGGCCCTGGCGCTGTCCGGGCGGGGATCCGCCGAACTCACCCTGGGCAACGATGCCGGCTGCGACGAGGCCATGCGGATCCTCGGCCACCACCCCAAGGACACTCCGAATGCCCGGGAGATCGTCATTGACGAGACCCACAAGCTCGTCACCACCCCCGCCTACATGTTCGACGACGCGAAGCTGAGCGATGTCTGGATCGGCATCGAGCGCTGCGTGACGGAAGTGCTGAAACGCTGCTAGGCCCAGGAGAATCCCCATGTCCTCCCTGCTTCCCAGCCACCTGATTGCCGATCCCGCCGCCGGCCTGCCCCCGGAGCGGCTGCTGGGCATCATCCGTTTCCAGACGGAGATCGCCAAGGTCGGTCTGGATCTCTCCGTGGTGATCGAACGGGTCGCGCTCCTGGCCCAGATCCTCACGGGAGGTTCCGGGGCCGCGGTGGAGTTGGCGGAAGGCGAGGAGATGGTCTACCGGGCCGCCTCGGGGATCGCCGAGCGCCAGCTGGGCTTGCGGCTGGCCCGCCAAGGCAGCCTTTCGGGGCTCTGCGTGGAGCAGGGGGTGCCGCTCCGCTGCGAGGATTCGGAAACCGACGCCCGGGTGGACCGGGAGGCCTGCCGTTCGGTGGGCCTGCGATCGATGATCGTGGTGCCCCTGCGCCATGGAGACCTCACGGTGGGGGTGCTCAAGGTCCTGTCGGCCCAGCCTGCCGCCTTCCAGGATGCGGATCTCCTGACGCTCGAGCTGATCTCCGAGGTGGTGGCGTCGGCCCTGGTCCACGCCACCCGCTATTCCGCCCAGGTGGAGACGGCCAGGGACCTCTTCCTGCGTGCCACGCGGGATTCCCTCACGGGACTGGGCAACCGCGCGCTGTTCTATGACCGGCTGCACCAGGGCCTGAAGCTGGCGCGGCGGCACGGACATTCGCTCGGCATCGTCCTCGTGGACATGGATGGTCTGAAGCGCATCAACGACGAGCACGGCCACCAGGCGGGCGATGCCGCCCTGAGGATTCTGGCCGAGCGGCTCCGGGCCCTCACCCGGGAATCAGACACCCTCGCCCGCCTCGGTGGCGACGAGTTCGGCATCCTCCTGGCGGCAGTGAAGGATCCGGCCGCGGCCCGGGACTTCGCCTTCAAACTGGCCGACCTGGTCCAGGGAACCTTCTCCTTCGACGGCATGCCCTTCGATCTGAGCGCCAGCGTGGGTGCCGTGGTCTTCCCGGAAGACGGCGGGGAGGTAGAGGCGCTCCTCCACCAGGCCGACCTGGCCATGTATGAAATGAAGCGGGCCCGCGCCACGATGCGGGCCGCCAAGATCCGCTAGTCCCACCCGGGATCGCGGTTCGGATGCACCATCCGCCGCAGGGCCGGGGTGACGAGACGGCTGGCGACGAGGAGCCGGGTCTCCTCATCCAGAGCCCGGATCCACGGCGCCGCGTGGCCCAGGACCAAGCCTGATTCCGGCAGGGCGAGGCTGCGGTCGAGGGCCAGGAGCACCTGCTGGCTGACGGGAACGGCCTCCCGCCAGCGCGAGGCCGCCAGGGCCTCGGCCTGGGTGGGGCGCAGGGGTGCCTGGATGAGGGCCACTAGGGGCTCGAGGCCCAGCCGGGGATGCTGGAGGAACGACCCGAGGACGCTGAGGGTGGGCGTGCGCCAGATCAAAGGCCAGAGCGCTCGGGGAGCGTGCAGAGCGAGGCTGCGGCGCTCCCCCGTGGTCATGGCCGTCCACAACTGCTGGAGTTTCTCCGTGGCCTGTTGGCGGGCCTGGGGGTGGGCCGCCGCGTCGGCCGCCACCGCGGCCAGGGCCCGCCAGGGCAGCCGCGCCAGGAGATGCGACCGCAGGTGGGCGGGCGCCTTGGGATGCTGGGCGATCCAGCGCAGCAGCAGCGGGCGCTTCTTCAGCTCCGGGAGTTCCGCCGCGGCCTCGAGCCAACCCCGAGGAGGATCCGGATGCCGCAGCATCCTCAGGAACCGCGGCCACGGCACATCGGGCGGCAGAGCCCAGGGGGCGGGGGAGGGAGGAGGCATGGGGAAAGTCTAGGAGGTCTCCAGGTCGAAGACCGAAGACCGAAGACTGAAGACCGAAGGCCGATTTGCGCCACACTGTCCCCATGACCTTCGAATTCACCATCCTGGGCCGTGGCCACGCGGGGCGCTCGCTGGCGGCGGCCTGGGGGACGCGGGCAGCGCTGCTGGATCATGAGGCCCGTCCGGAAGGGCTGGTGGTGCTGGCCGTCCCGGATCGCGCGGTGGAGGATCTGGCGAAGGCCTTCCCGGGGCGCTGCGTCCATCTGGCCGGGAGCCTGCATCTGCCGGGGGTGCCCTGTGCCCATCCCCTCACCAGCTTTGATGGGGAGGCCCGGGACTGGACGGGTACGCCCCTGGCCATCACGGGCGCGGTGCCGGACGCCCTGCGCCGGGCCTTCGGCGACCTGGGCTTCGCGGCCTTCGATCTGCCGGCGGAGCTGAAGCCCCTGTACCACGCCGCGGCGGTCCTCACTTCGGGCCATGCGGCCACGCTCTGGCTGGGGGCGGCGGCGCTGCTGAGGGCCCAGGGCGTGGCCCTGCCGGGACGGGGCCTGCTGCCGCTGGCGGAGGCCACGCTGCGCAATGTCGCCCTCCGGGGATCGGCGGGCCGCACGGGCCCCTTTCCGCGGGGCGACGAGGCCACCATCGCCCGGGATGTGGAGGCGCTGCCGGAGCCCTGGCGCGAGATTTTCCTAAAGCTGGGGCGCAGCCTCGACTGAGGCCTCTTTTACCGCGGAGTGCCATGTCCCTGCTGCTCATCGTCTCGGTCATCTGGGCGCTCTCCTTCGGCCTCACGGCGGAGGTGAGCGACCTGGGGGCCCCGTTCGTGACTGCGGCCCGGACCGTCCTGGCGGCGCTGGTGTTCCTCCCCTTCCTGGATGTGAAGGGGATGCCCGCCTGGCGCAGGCTGGCCTTCGCCGGGATCGGCGCCCTGCAGTTCGGGCTCATGTACTTGCTCTATATCGCGTCCTACCGCTGGCTTCGACCCTCGGAAGTCGCCCTGTTCACCATCTTCACGCCCCTCTTTGTCACGCTGGTCAGCGATCTGCTGGAGGGGCGGATGTCCTGGCTGTTCCTGCTCACGGCCGGGCTGGCGGTGCTGGGCACGGGCATCTGCGTCTGGTCCGGCCTGGGGCGGGGCGGGATGCTGCGCGGCTTCCTGCTGATGCAGGCGGCCAACCTGTGCTTCGCCCTCGGCCAGGTGCTCTACCGCCGCGTGGCTCCAACATCGGGCAAGCGGGATCGCGACCTCATGGGCCTGCTCTACCTGGGGGCCTCCGTGGTGGCCGTGGCGATGGCTGCACCCTCCGTTCCGTGGGCGAAGGTGCTCGGCATGAGCCCCCGCCAGCTGGGCGTGCTCGTCTACCTCGGGGCGGTGGCCTCGGGCCTGGGATTCTTCCTCTTCAACGCCGGGGCCCGGCGGACGGACATCGGCACGCTGGCCATCTTCAACAACATGAAGATCCCCCTGGCCATCCTGGCCTCCGGCCTCGTGTTCCGCGAAGCCGTGGATTGGCCGAGGCTGGCCGCCGGCGGGGCGGTCATCGCCTGCGCCCTCGGGCTGAACGGCATCACTGGAGTGCGGTCATGAACGGATTCAAACCTCCTTTGCCCCTCCGGTCCGATACGCCCGCCGCCTGGGCCGATGCCGCCCTGGCCGATCCTGAGGCCCTGCTGTCCGATCACGCCCACTGCGAGAAGAAGGCTGCGCTGACGGCCCTGAACATGGCCCAGCACCTCAGCGATATGCCCCGCGCCTCGGTGCTGCTGGCTCGGCTGGCGGAAGAAGAGCTCAACCACTACCGGCGCGTGCTGGAGGCGCTCCAGACCTTCGGGTGGAAGCTCCGCCCCGACCACGGCAACGCCTACGCGCAGGCTCTCCACAAATTGGCCTCGAAGGGGCTGCTGGATCAGCTGCTCATCGCCGCGCTCATCGAGGCCCGCAGCTGTGAGCGGTTGGGGCTGCTGGAGCGGGCCTGGGCCGTCCAGCCGGCGCCGGGCCCCAAATCGTGGCTGGCCTTCCTGCTGGAGCTGGAACACTGCGAGGCGGGCCACGCACAGGTCTACCGCAGCCTGGCAGAGGAGCGGTTCGGTGCGGCGGCGGCGACCCGGATGGACTGGTGGTTGGACCGGGAGGTCGAAGTGATCGGGGCCCTGCCTTGGCGGTCGGCGGTGCACTGAACACTAGCCGGGCGTCATCGGCTCAACAGGTCCCTTAACCCCCAGTAAGGCGGTTCGTGGCATGCTGGACGGACCTCCGAGGTAGTCTCATGTCCACCGTTCCCGACCATGGTCTGAAAGAGTTGGTGCCGGTCTTCGGTCCTGAAGCCCTGGGCGTGGGCGCGCAGGGCAGCTTCCGGACGGCCCTGGAGCGCCTGAGCGGCGAGGGCGATCTGAAGGCCCGGCTGTTGCTGTCGGCCCTTTCGCACTTCGCGGCGAAGGGGTATGACGGGGTGCAGGTGAAGGAGGTGGCGGAGGAGGCCGGCGTGTCGAAGCCGACCCTCTACTACCACTTCGGCAGCAAGGAGGGCCTCTTCCGCCAGCTCTGCCTGGTGTCGCTCGCCGCCATGGCTGTGCGCATCCAGGCCATGGTGGAGCCCTTCCTCCAGGCGCCGATCCAGGGCGCGGAGGCCGTGGACGCGGCCTGCACAGGGCTGGCGCGGACCTACCTGGACCTGCTGCAGGAGAGCCAGGAGTTCACCGGGTTCATCCTCCGTTCCATCGCGGTGCCCTCGCCGGATTCCAGCTTCCGGGACCTCATGCCCCTCGTGGAGAGGGGCCTGAGCCCCCTGGGCCTCTTCATGAACCATGTGTTCGGCACGGGGCTGGAGCAGGCGCGCAAGGAGGTGCTGCTGTTCACCTCCCTGGTGGGCTCGCTCATCGAGGAGAAGCTCCGGGATCCGAATTACCAGATCACCGACGGCGAAGTCCGCTGGGTGACCCGCCGCTGGCTTCACGGCGTCCAGGGTTGAACCTCCGAGAGAAGGCACCATGACCAAGCTCACCCCGATCCGGGCCACCGTCCGTCCGCTGGACCTGCCCCAGCACCTGTTTGAAGTGGAGCTGACCTTTCCCGCCGAGGCTGTGGCCTCCGGCGCCACGGCAGCGCTGCCGGCCTGGACGCCGGGTTCCTACCTGGTGCGGGACTACGCCCGCTTCGTGGACCGCGTCCGCCGGGTGGAGGGCCGCCGGGAATGGCCGCTGGAGAAGCTCGACAAGCAGCGCTGGGAGCTGCCCGCCTCGAAGCGGGAGCTCACGGTCCGCTACCGCCTCTACGGCAACGATCTCACCGTCCGCACCAACCATGTGGACGCCACCCACGCCCAGATCATCCCGGCCGCAACCTTCCTCTACCTGGAGGGCCAGCTGGACCGGCCGGTGGAGGTGAGCTTCGAGGGTTTCCCCACCGCCTGGAAGGTGGCTTCGGCACTGCCGCAGAAGCGGGGTGTCTACGCGGCCGGGGACTTCGACATGCTGGTGGATTCGCCCTTCGAGCTGGGGACATTCCGGACCCGGCAGTTCAAGACCGGAGGCACCGCATTCGAGCTGGCCTTCACGGGCGACCACAACGGCGACGAGGGGCGCATCGCCGAAGCCACGAAGAAGATCGTCGAGGCGGCCGGCGCGATCTTCGGCGGCTTCCCCTTCAAGCGCTATGTGTTCCTCTTCACCTTCACGCCCAAGCTCCGGGGCGGCCTGGAGCACAAGGATTGCACCAGCCTCATCTCCGACTGCCATGCCTTCGACAAGTCGGAGGGCTACCACGCCCTCTACCAGCTGGTGGCCCACGAATTCTTCCATGCCTGGAATGTAAAGCGTCTGCACGATCCCGTCCTGGGCCCCTTCGACTACAGCCGCGAGAACCCCACGAGGATGCTCTGGTTCCACGAGGGGCTCACCTCGTACATGGAGCACCTCATCGTCCTCCGGGCCGGCGTGGTGCCCTGGAGCCATGCCGCCAAGGAACTGACCCGTTGCTGGAGCGAGCAGGTGCAGCGTCCGGGCCGGCTGGAGCAGAGCCTCGAGGAATCCAGCTGGGACGCCTGGATCCGCCTCTACAAGCAGCACGAGTTCAGCCCCAACAGCTCCGTCAGCTACTACGACAAGGGCGAGGCGGTGGCCTGGCTCATGGATGCGACCCTCCGGGCCGGCAGCCGCGGCAAGGCAGGCCTGCCGGAGCTCTTCGCCAGGCTGTGGGCCCGGCACGGCGAGAAGGGCCTAACCGATGCGGATGTGCGGCGGGCCTTCCAGGAACTCTCCGGCCAGGATCCCGCCCCCTTCTGGGGGGCCTACATCTCCGGCCGGGCTGAGCTCGATCCCGCGCCTCTGCGCCGCGCGTATGGCCTGACCATGGTGGCGAAGGCCCCCTGGGAGTCCCTGTCCGCCGCCGAGGCGAAGGATCCCGCGGCCCAGCGCCGGGCCCGGGCCTGGACGGGCCTCGTCCTGGCCGCCAACGGACCCTCCGTGCAGAACATCATCCCCGGCAGTCCGGCGGCGAAAGCCGGCCTCAGCTTCGGCATGGAGATCCTCGCCGTGGATGGTTGGCGCACCGCCAGTTCGGGGGAGGCCCAGCGCCTGCTGGCCGAGCCGGGTCCCGGAGGAAAGGCCACCGTGCTGGCCGCGGATCGGGGCCGGGTCTTCGAGGTGCGGGTGCCGGTGGTGGAAAGTCCCGACCGCAGCCACGGCCTGGTGCCGGATCCCCGGGCGACTGCTGTTCAGCGCGCGACCTTCGTCGCGGCCTACGGACAGCCGTTCCCCTCGGCGCCGGTCAAACCGGGAACCCGCCGTTGAGGATCGCCGCGATCCTCGCCGCCCACGATGAGGCCGATCACATCGGATCGGTGCTGGCCGGGCTCCAGGCCTTCGGGTTGCACCGGATCCTGGTCGTGGACGACGGCTCCGGCGACGGCACCGGCGCCGTGGCTGCCGCCGGCGGGGCCGAGGTGCTGCGGCTCGAACCCGGCCGGGGCGGCGGGAAGGGCCAGGCCCTCCGTGCGGGCATCGCGCACCTCCGGTCTGACGATTTCGATTTCTACCTCTTCCTGGATGCGGATGGCCAGCATGCCCCCGCGGACCTGCGACGCTTCCTCGACCACCTGGCGACCCACCCGGACGCGGACTTCCTCATCGGATCGCGCCTCCAGGACCGCGCCCGGATCCCGGCGAAACGCTGGCGCACCAACGCCCTGGGAACCTGGACCCTGGGCCGCATCGCCGGCGTCACCTGGGAGGACAGCCAGAGCGGCTACCGCATGATCCGGAAGAAGGTGCTGGATCGCCTGGACCTGCGCTCGTCGGGCTTCGCCATCGAGATGGAGATCGCCATGAAGGCCGCGGACTGGAAGCTCCGGTGGGCCCACATCCCCATCCAGGCCATCTACCAGCCCGGGCCGCCGCGGAGCCATTTCCGCGGCGTGATGGACACTTGGCTCATCGCCTGGGAATCACTGAAATGCTGAGCCTCCAGATTCCGGCCTGCTAGCCTGAGTTCATGATCAACCCGCTCGATTGGGACCTCGGCAATGTGCCTCCCGGCGTGGCCTGGGGCGGCGTGGACGAGGCGGGGCGCGGCGCCTGGGCAGGGCCGGTGGTGGCCGCCTGCGCCGTGCTGGACGGGGAGACGGTCCACAAGTGGGGCCATGTGCTGCGGAGCGTTCGGGACAGCAAGCAGCTGAAGCCCGAACGGCGGGAAGTCCTGGCGGCGGAGCTGAAGTCCGTGCTCCCGGCCTACGGCATCGCCGAGGTGGATCCGCTCGCCATCGACCGGGAGAACATCCTGGAGGCCACCCTGATGGCCATGCGGCAGGCGGTGGCCCAACTGGCGATCCGGCCCCGCCTCCTGCTCGTGGACGGGAACCGCGGCCCCAGGACGGGCCTGCCCGAGCGGCTCGTGGTGGACGGGGACGCCGTCAGCTGCGCCATCGGCGCGGCGAGCATCCTGGCCAAGGCCCACCGCGATGCGCTGATGATCGGCCTGGAAGAGCAGCATCCGGGCTATGGTTTCGGCCAGCACAAGGGCTACGGCACGGCCCTGCACCGGGCGCGCATCCTGGAGCTGGGCGTGTCCTGCGTGCACCGCATCAGCTATGCGCCCGTAGCGGCGCTCCAGCGGGTGGACGAGGACCTGCGCGACGAGTTGCGCCGCAGCCTGGATCGCTGCGTCAGCGTGGCCGAACTGCAGGCCTGGGTGCTCTCGGACCTCCGCCCGGCCTATGGCCGGCTGAAGCTGGTGTGGGTGGAGACCCTGAGGCGGCACTATGCGGACCGCCTGGCCCAGTTGGCGAATGCCGAGGGTCTGGCCAAGGATCCCGAGTGACGGAAGTGGCCCTGGCCCTGGTGGAGCGGGAGGGCCGCTATCTTCTGCAGCGCCGAGCCGCCTCCAATGCGGTTCTGCCGGGACTCTGGGAGTTCCCGGGCGGCAAAGCGGAAGCGGGCGAGCCGCTTCTCGAGGCCCTGAGGCGCGAACTCCGGGAAGAGGTGGACATGAAGGTCCTGGCGGCTGAGCCGCTACCTCCCCTGGAGGGGGCCGTGCGCCTGCATCCCTTCCGCGTCCTGGCGGAGGGCCGTCCACGGACGTCGCTGGCCTGGGGCTGGTTCACCGCGGCTGAAATCCTGCGCCTTCGTGTTCCTCCAGCCAATGTCCCGCTGCTCCGCAGCCTGGTTGGAGCTGCTCCACCGGCCGATTCCGGCCCGCCCCGCTCCATCTGATAACCTGGAAGCCCCCCAGGCCCGGAGATGCCATGCCGCGATTCCTCATTCGGACCTTCCTTTGCGCCCTCGCCGCCCTGGGCCTGTCGGCCCAGCAGACGGAGGTGGTGCTGAGCGCGTCCAGCAGCGCTAAGCTGGTGCTGGCCATGCCCGCGCCGAAGCTGACCGGCATCGAGGATGGGCTCGTGGCCACCGAATTCACGGCCGTGCTCAAGCGCGACCTGGACGAGACGGGCGTGTTCGCGGTGCTGCAGGAGCGGCTGCCCGCCGACGCCGCTCCCGCGAAGGCCTGGAAGGAGGCCGGCGCGCAGTGGCTGCTGACGGTGCGGCTCACGCGGGCGGCGGGAGGCGAACTCCAGCTCGACGCCTCGGCGCTGGACACCGCCGCTGAGAAGGCGGTCTTCACCAAGCCCTACAAGGCCGACCGGCTGGTGCCCCTCCGGCGGCTGGCCCACGCCCTGGCGGACGACCTGGTGGCGCGGCTCACCGGGGAGCGGGGCGTCGCCTCGAGCCGCGTGGTGTTCGTGCGGCAGATGGCGCCGGGGGTGAAGGAGCTGTTCCAGATCGACCGGGATGGAGCGAACCTCGTCCAGCTCACGCGGCATGGCAGCCTCACCCTGTCGCCCACGGTGGCTTCGGACGGCCGCCTGGCCTATGTCACCTACAAGGGCGGCGCGCCCGAGATCTGGGGCCAGCGCCGCCGCGACGGCGCCCACGAGAAACTCTATCCCCTCAGCGGCGCGGGCGGCATGGTGTCCACGCCCGTCTGGTCGCCGGACGGGAAGCGCCTGGCCTTCGTGCAGCTCGACCGCCGCGGCAACAGCGACATCATGATCCTCGACCTGGGCACGGGGCGGGCCCGGCGCCTGACGGACGGGAACGGCATCAACACCGAGCCGACCTGGAACCCCAACGGCACGCAGATCGCCTTTACCTCCGACCGCGAAGGCGGCCCCCAGGTGTTCCTCATGCAGGATGACGGCTCCAACCTCCGCCGCCTGACGGCCGAGGGCACCTACAACGCCAGCCCCGCCTGGAGTCCCAACGGCGCCATGGTGGCCTATGTCTCGCGTTTCGAGGGCAAATTCGATCTTTTCATCTATAAACTAGGCGAAGGAAAGGCCTACCAGATCACCACTGGCGTAAGCACTTCCGAGTCGCCAGCCTGGTCTCCGGATGAGCGCCGATTGGTGTTCACAAGTAACCGTTTTGGCTCGATGCAGATCTTCACCACCGACCTCTCAGGCCGCCAAGTGGTGCGGATGACGGAGCTCCCGAACTGCCAAAGTCCGAAATGGACTCGCGCAAGATGAAAAATAATGACGATTCCCTGAGTTCCATCGAACTATACTCAGGCTTATCCAGGAGGAACAACCCCATGCGATACGGAACCTACCTCGTCCCTGCCGCGATCGTGCTGACCCTCGGCAGCCTCGCCTGCAAGCCGCCCAAGACGGCCGAGCAGATCAAGCAGGAAACCCAGGCGGCCTTCAACGAGGGCTACCAGGCGTTCAAGGACGGGAAGGCCCGCACGACCAACCCCTACCTGAACGACAAGGAAAACCCCCACAAGATGCAGGGTTGGTACGACGGTTGGGACAAGGCCAAGGCCGACAAGGATGCCGCTGACAAGGTCGCCGCCGAGAAGGCCGCCGCCGACGAAGCCGCCCGCAAGGCCGCCGCCGAGAAGGCCGCCGCGGAAGAAGCCGCCCGCAAGGCCGCCGAGGCCGAGAAGGCCGCTGCCTTCAAGAAGGCCGCCGAAGCCGCCCTCAAGATGATCCACTTCGACTTCGACAAGTCCGACATCAAGGAAGGCGACCGCGCCACCCTCCAGGGCATCGCCGACTTCATGAAGGCCTTCCCCGCCGCCAAGCTCGAGATCGAAGGCCACTGCGACGAGCGGGGCACCAACGAGTACAACCTCGCGCTCGGCAACCACCGCGCTGCCGCCGCCCTGGCCTACCTGAAGACCCTGGGCGTGGACGAGGCCCGCTTCACCACCATCAGCTACGGCAAGGAAAAGCCCCTCTGCACCGAGGCCAAGGAAGCCTGCTGGAGCCAGAACCGCCGCGCCGAGTTCAAGCTCAAGTAACTGTTCCTGATCACGCGAAGCGGGGGCTACGGCCCCCGCTTTTCGTTTAGGATGAAGTGCATCCCGGAGTTCCCATGAGTGCCCGCACCCTGCTCTTTCCGGCCCTGACCGCACTTCTCGCCATCGGGTGCGGATCCGAAGACCAGCTCCGCCGCGTCGAGCAGGAGGTCGGCGACCTCAAGCTCGAGGTCTTCAAGCTCCGCCAGCAGGTCGAGGACGGCAACAAGCGCTCCGAGGCGGAGCAGAAGGCCGCCCAGGAGTCCCGGAGCCAGGATCGCCGCTTCCAGGCCGACCTCCAGGAAAGCCTCCGCCAGGTGCAGGACACCACCCGGGTGCTGAACAACCGCCTGAACAGCCTGCCCCGGGGCGGGACGCGGCCGGCGGCCGACGCAACGCCCGCGGCCCAGGCTTCCGAGGATGAACGCGCCTTCAACGCGGCGGTGCTGGACTACAACCGCGGCAACTACCCGCTGGCCGCCGAGGGCCTGGATCTCTTCCTGAAGAACTACCCGCAGAGCGCCAAGCGCCCCGATGCGCTCTTCTTCCTGGGCCTCTGCCACTACAACCAGCGGACCTTCGACAAGGCCCAGCAGGCCTTTGATCGCATCATCAAGGACCACGCCGCCTCGCCCCAGTTCCTGCCCGCCAAGCTCAAGCGTGCCCAGTGTCTCCTCAAGCAGGGGCTCAAGCCCGCCGCGGTGAAGGCCTTCCGCGAACTGGTGGACGGATTCGCCGGCAGCGCCGAGGCCCGCACCGCCCAGCAGGAACTGAGCGACCTGGGCCTTTGACCCGGTCCGCCATGAACCCTGAAACCTGGCGCGTACCCGTCCGCATCGACTTCGCGGGCGGCACCCTCGACCTGTGGCCCATCTACGCCATGATGGGCGGCTGCCTCACGGTGAACGCCGCCGTGGACCTGTGGATCGAGCTGGAGATCCACCGCAGCGGCCCCGGCCACCGGATCAGGAGCCGGGACCTGGGGATCGACTTGGCCTGCGAGACCTGGCCAGCGGAACCGCCCGCCGGCCTCTCCTGGGTCTGGCGGGTGCTGGACGGCTCCGGCGCGCCGCCGGCCTCCGTGGCCATCCACAGCCCCGTGCCCCAGGGCTCGGGACTGGGCGTGTCCTCCTGCCTCGGCGTGGGCCTGCTCGGGGCGGCTCTCGAAGAGGAGGCCGGTGAAAGTCTGGCTCGCAAAGTACCGATTTTGCGGGACCTGGAAAGTCGGGAGCTTCAAACCCCGGCGGGCTGGCAGGACTACTATCCCGCCGCCCTGGGCGGCGCCCTGGCGCTCCACTGGGATGGACCCGAACCGCGCTGGGAGCGGCTGGAACCCCATCCGGGCCTGCTGGCGGACCTGGTGGTGTTCTACACCGGCAAGCCGCACCACTCGGGCATGACCAACTGGGAGGCCTACAAGCGGTTCATCGAGGGCGATGTCCAGACCCGGCAGGCCCTGTCCGACATCCGGGGCATCGCCTGGGACATGGCGGCGGTCCTGCCTGCAGATCCCGCCGCCGTGGCCGCACTGCTGGAACGCGAAGGCCAGGCCCGGGTGAACCTGTCCCCGGCGGTGGAGACCGATGCCATGCGCGCGGTGCGGGATCGCGGCCGCCGCGAGGGCTGGTACGCGGGCATGAAGCCCTGCGGTGCCGGGGGGGGCGGCTGCTGCCTGCTGGTGGCCAAGGATGGCCGTCGGGAAGCCGCCGAGGCGGCCCTGCGCGACATGGGCCTGCCGCCCCTGGATCTGCGAATCACCCCAAGAGGGTTGCACAGGCTCGGATGAGCGCGGCCGGATCCGGGGCCTCCAGGGGCGTCTGCCCCGGCGTGGCCAGCAGATCCCGAAGACGCTGATCCCGCTGGCCGAGGGGCAGGGCGGAGAGGTCGGCGGCCGGGATCCAGCGCAGCCCCTCGGCGGCCTGGAACCGGGTGCCGAGGCGCAGGTGCAGGGGACTCACGGCCTCCCGGCGATGGGTGTAGACCTGGGTCCAGCCGGGCCAGGCCAGCATGGGGACCAGGCCGGGGGCTGGGGTTTGGGAGGCCAGTTCCGACGCCTCGATGGTCGGCCAGCGCCAGAGGCCCGCCAGGAGCCCGCTGGTCGCGGGCGCATGGAGCAGCAGGTATCCCTCCGCCTCCATGGCCACCAGCCAGATGGCGCTTTCTTTGGGTTTCGCGCGCTTGCCCGCGGGCGGGATCTCCCCGGTGCGTTCCGCCTGCCGCGCGGCGCAAGCGTCCGCCAGGGGGCAGGCGCCGCAGGCGGGCGTCGGCGCACAGACCGTGGCGCCCAGCTCCATGATCGCCTGCGTCAGGCGGGAAGGGCCGTGAGCCTCAAGGGCGGGGGCGAGCCAGGTCCGAAGGTCCGCGGCCCGGATCTTCGGATCGCCCTCGATCAGCAGCAGGCGGGCCAGCACGCGAAAGGCATTGCCATCCAGGGCGGGCGCGGGCCACTGGAAGGCGATGGCGCCCACGGCGGCGGCGGTGTAGGGGCCGAGGCCCGGCAGCTGGGCCAGGCCCTCCAGGTCCCCTGGCCACCCCTCGGCGGCCACGGAGACCGCGGCGGCCTTCAGGAAGCGTGCTCGACGGTAGTACCCGAGTCCCTCCCAGGCCTTGTGGACGGTGTCCTCATCGGCCTCGGCGAGAGCCTGCGGCGTGGGGAACCGCGCCAGCCAGCGGTTGAAATAGGGCACCACCGTGGCCACCTGGGTCTGCTGCAGCATCAGCTCGGACACCAGCACGGCATAGGGATCAGGATGCGGGGCATCCAGGTCTGTCGCCCGCCAGGGCAGGTCCCGCCGCACACGGCCGAACCAGGGGGCCAGGGGGGCGAGGAGGTCAGGGGCGGCGGGCCAAGGCATCCCCAGACCCTACCATTCCCGGGTTCGCCCGCCCTGGGTCCGGCAGGAGAAGAGGCTTTCTCAGGGTGTCTGAGGGGTATTCGGAAACTCTGATCCCATTTAGAATAATTTTTTTTTCTTGGAGGAGCCATGAAAACGATGCGCATGAGGCCTCATTCGGCGCTGGCGTCTCTTGGCGCGGGCCTGGGCGTGGTCTTTCTGGGGGCCTGCGGCGGCGGAGCCTCCAGCTCCGGGGGCGTCGGGGCGCCAGCGCCGGCGGTGCTGAAGGTCCTCCCCGCCAGCGCCGACATCAAGGTGGGCGGCGCCCTGCAGGTCTGGGCGGAGAATGCACAGGGGAGTCCCGTTCCGGCGTCCTTTTCGGTGGTGGAGCCTCAGGGAGGCCTGGTGACCGCCACCGGCCGCTATCAGGCCCCCCTGGTGGCGGGGACCTACCACCTCCGGGCCACCAGCAGCCAGGTTCCCGGAGCCGTCGCCGAGGTGCCCGTGAGGGTCTCCCTCTACCAGGCGGCCCTTTCGACCGCTCCGTCCTCCCAGTTCTCGCGCTTCGATCACAGCGCCACCCTGCTTCCGGATGGCAGCGTCCTGCTGGCGGGGGGGATGGAATCCAGCCTGCTCGAGCGGTATCTCCCGGCCTCCGGAACCTTCGTGCAGGCGGCGGACCTTGGCGCCAGGCGCTGGGCCCATCAGGCCTCGCCTCTTCCCGGGGGCGGGGTCCTGCTGTCGGGCGGCGTCGGGGTCTCGGGAGCCGTCTCCGTGGCCCTGGCGACGGCCCAGGTCTATGACGCCGGGACGGGGGTCCGCCCCGTGGGGCCCCTGACGGCCTCGCGCCTTCTGCATGCCGCCGAGGCGCTGGAGGATGGCCGCGTCCTGCTGACCGGGGGGCTGCCTGCCACCGGATCCGACATCCAGGCCGTGGCCACGGCCGAGCTCTTCGATCCGGCGACGGGGGGATTCGCCGCCACGGGCTCGATGGGATCACCCCGCACCGGCCACACGGCCACCCGGCTCGCGAACGGGAAGCTCCTCATCGCCGGCGGGAGGAACAGCACCTGCCTCTTCGGCTGCCAGGAACTGACCTGGGCCTCCGCCGAGCTCTTCGATCCCGCCACGGGCACCTTCTCTCCCACGGGAGCCATGGCCCAGGCCCGGTACGGGCACACGGCCACCCCGCTTCCCGATGGCCGGATCCTGATCGCCGGAGGCACCACGCCGGACCTTCCGAACACGGATGTGTCCACCTCCCTGGAGATCTACGATCCTGTCACCGGCGCGTTCACCCTTGCGGGAGCCATGCTCCGGCCCCGGAGCCACCATACGGCGACCCTCCTCACGGACGGGCGCGTCCTGCTGGCCGGGGGACGGACGGTCGGCGAGGGCTCCCTGGCCTCCGCCACCCTCGAGGTGATCGACCTGGCCCGGGGCCAGGCCACGCTGCTGACTTCCTCGCTGACCACCCGCTATCGCCACACGGCGACCCGCCTGCTCTCGGGCGAAGTGGTCCTGGCGGGGGGCAGCGAGGGGGGAGGCGGCATCAAGCTGACGGAGCTGTTCCGCTAGGGCCCGAGGGACGGCCTCTGGAACGAAAAACGAGCGCCCGGGGGCGCTCGTTTCGATTTGGTGCCCGCGAGCAGACTCGAACTGCTACGGCTTGTGGCCACCACCCCCTCAAGATGGCGTGTCTACCAATTTCACCACGCGGGCACGCGGAACATTCATCTTCACTCAAAGCGCGAACGCGGTCAATGACTCGTTTCGAGCCCCGACCCGGTGACGATGCTACTGCTTGGCGGGCGCGTGGGCCGGGGCCGGAACGGGCGCGGCGGGGACGGCCGGGGCCGGGGCGGGCACGGTGGCGGCGGGCTTGTCGCCGATCTTGTCCAGCACCGAGCGGTTGCCGCGGATGATCAGCACCTCGATGAACAGGGTGGTGCCGAGGAATCCGGCGGCCAGCCAGTAGGTGGCCTTGGACAGGAAGGGCGTGGCGCCCTGGGCGCCGAAGGCGGAGTTCGCGCCGCCGCCGCCGAAGGAGGCGCCGAGGCCTCCCTTGGTGCCGGGCTGCAGCAGGATCGCCCCGATGAGGAGGACGCCGAACAGGATCAGAAGCGCAAGGGCGAGGCCGTTCATGTAAACTCCGAACCTCCTAGTCTGCCATGCCTGCCCTTCTACATCCAGAGCCCCGTGAGATTGGGGGTCTGCAGCGCGCGATGCACGGCCTGGGCCCGTTCCACGAGGCGGATGAAATCCGAGGGCAGCAGGGCCTGGGGGCCATCGCTGAGGGCCTTCTCCGGGTTGCAGTGGGTCTCCACCAGCAGGCCGTCGGCGCCCGCGGCCACGCCCGCCAGCCCGCAGGGGATCACCAGGTCGCGGCGCCCGGTGGCGTGGCTGGGATCGACCATCACGGGCAGGTGGGTGAGGGCCTTGGCGGCGGGCACCACGCTCACATCGAGGGTGTTGCGGGCGTGATCGGACCAGGTACGGATGCCGCGCTCGCAGAGCACGACATTCCGGTTGCCTTCGCCCAGCACATACTCGGCGGCATAGAGCCATTCCTCCAGCGTGGCCGACGGCCCGCGCTTGAGCAGCACGGGTTTGTGGCAGCGTCCCGCCCGGCGCAGCAGCGCGAAGTTCTGCATGTTGCGGGCGCCGATCTGCACCATGTCGGCGCTGCGCTCCACGGCATCGAAGGTCTCCACCTCCGTGGCCTCGGTGACGATGCCCAGGTCGAATTCCCTGCGCACCTCCTCCAGCAGGCGCAGGCCCTCGAGCCCCAGGCCCTGGAAGGCGTAAGGGCTCGTGCGGGGCTTGAAGGCGCCGGCCCGCAGCAGCTTCACGCCGGTCTCCGCCACATAGCGGGCCACGGTGAAGAGCTGTTCGCGGCTTTCCACGCCGCAGGGGCCGCCCACCAGGGCCAGGTCCGGCCCGCCGATCCTCACGCCGCGCACCTCCACCACCGTGCGGCCCGCCACGGCGTCCGCGCTGGCCAGCTTGTAGGGGCTGGTGATGGGCACGACCCGGCGCACCCCGGCCATGGGTTCGATGCGGTCGGGCTTCAGGGCCTTGGAGGCGTTCGGCGCCACGATGCTGAGGGCCTCGGGCGTTTCGTTCACCTGGCTGCGGATGCCCGCCGATTCGAGCAGGGCCAGCACCTCGGCCACCTGATCCGGCGTGGCGGAGGGTTCCATGAGAATGAGCATGAGGATCCTCTAGCGGCCGAATTCGGCCGGACGAGCGTGAGAGGGGGGGAGCCTGTGGCTGAAGCCTGAGCCCGGAAGGGCGAAGAGAATGAGCATGCGGCCTCGCGAAGACTTCCGATTCTAGCGCTTCTGCCGGATCGGAGCCTGGACAGGGATCGAGGCGGCATCCAGACTTGGGGCCGGAGGTCCCCATGCGGCGCGCTCCCACTCCCTTTTCCGGTTCCCTGCTGTTGTTCCCCCTGCTGCTCGCCTTCGGCTGCACTCGGCCGGAGGTCGAGGCCTTCCGCATCAGCCCCCCGCCCGTGAGCGTGACCGTGAGCCTGCCCGAGCGCCTGGCCGACCGGGAGGGGTTCCAGCAGGAGTATGCCTCGGCCCTCCGCGGCCGGCTGGCCACGCGGGTGGTCGTGATCCCCGAGGGCGTGAAGCCTCCCGTGGGGGCCGCCGAACTGCAGGTGGACATCCGGGACATCTCCCCGGCCTCGGGCCAACCAAGCCCTGCCGCCATCGGCGTGGCCACCGGTGTCGCCGTGGGGGCCATCAGCGCGGCCTCGGGCAACCGGGGCTGGGGCGTGGTGGACGGCCTGTTCTGGGGCCTGTGGGTGGGCAGCCATGCCGCCATGCATCAGGAACGGACCCAGGATCGCCTGGGCTACCGGCCCCAGGTGGTGAGGGCCCAGATCCGCCTGGTGCGGCAGGGCGTTCCCGAGCCGCTGTGGGTGGACTCCGTCGAGCCGGTGGAGGTGGTCGAGGCCATGGATCCGCTCCCTCCCGGTGCCCGGGACGACGACGGCCGCATCCGGGAAGAGGAGGCCAAGGGCTTCGCCCGGGTGGTGGTGCAGAAGCTGTCGGCCCACTTCCAGTGGGTGCGCCTCACGGACCAGCGTTTCTATGAGGACCCGGCCGCGAAGAAGGGGGATCTCCCCAACCGAAGCCCGGAGCCCACGCCCGCAGAGCCGAAGAAAGACTGATGGAAGCCCGCACCCTCCGCTGTTCGGGCTGCGGGGCGCCGGTGCCTCCGGATGCACCGCAGTGTCCCTATTGCCAGGCCCAGCTGGCCACGGTGGCCTGCCCGGCCTGCTTCGCCTTGGTGCCCCTGTCGGCCAGCCACTGCCCGGGGTGCGGCGCGGCGATGGCACCCAGGGAAGCCGGCGTGTCAGCGACGGCACCCTGTCCCACCTGCGCCAAGCCTCTGGCCACCACCCTGGTCGGGGAGCTGGAGGTCAGCGAGTGCCGGGCCTGCGCAGGGCTGTGGCTGGATCGCTCCGTGTTCGAGCAGCTGGGCGTCAGCCGCGAGCGGCAGGGGACCGTGCTGGGCGCGCTGCCCGCGCCCGTCACACCCCACCCCGTCGCGCTGGGGTCGGTCCAGTACCGCCCCTGCCCGGTCTGCCGCCAGTTCATGAACCGGGTGAACTATGCCAGGCGCTCCGGAGTCGTTCTGGATGTCTGCAAGAAACACGGCCTCTGGTTCGACCAGGATGAGTTGCGGCGGGTGCTGGCCTTCATCGCCGGCGGCGGTCTCGACCGCGCCCGGCAGCTGGAACTCGAGGAGCTGAAAGAGGCCAAGCGCCATGCCGTGACCCTGCCGGAACACGCGGCCTCCGCCTACGAGTTCGGCCCGCAAGGGAACGCCTTAGGCCACTGGCTGACCGCTGCTGGCCTGGTGGGGCTGGCTATGGATGCGGCGGGGCTGTTCCTGGATTCCGACTGATCAGCCCGCCTGCCTCACCAGCTCCGCGAACTTCCTGGAATCGAGGCTGGCGCCGCCCACGAGCCCACCGGCGACCTCGGGGATGCCGAGCAGCTCGGGGAAGTTCTCCGGGGTGACGCTGCCGCCGTAGAGGATGGGCACCTGGTACTCGGTGCCGGCCAGGTGCCGCTGCAGCTCGGTGCGGATGAAGGCGTGGGCTTCGCGCACCTGCGCGGCCTCGGCGCGGCGGCCGGTGCCGATGGCCCAGACGGGTTCGTAGGCCACCCACAGGGGCCCGGGGCCGGTTTCGGCGAGGATGGACAGCTGCTGGCCGAGCGCTTCCAGGGTCTGGCCCGCATCGCGCTGCTCCAGCGTCTCGCCGATGCAGAGCAGGGGCAGCAGGTCCCACTGCCAGGCGGCCTTGACCTTCTTCGCCAGGGCCGCATCGGTCTCGCCGAAGAGCTGCCGCCGCTCGCTGTGGCCGAGGATCACGCCCGAGCAGCCCGCGTCCCGCAGCTGGGGCATGGAGACCTCCCCCGTGAAGGCGCCCTTGGGTTCGGCGTGCCCGTTCTGCCCGAAGACCTGGATACCCTTCGACCGCACCAGCCCGCTCACCTGGTGCAGCAGGGTGAAGGGCGGGGCGATGCCGGCCTCCGTGCCGGCCCCGGGGGCGAACCGCCCGAGCAGGTCTTCGCAAAAGGCCTTCGCCTCGTCCGAGGTCAGGTTCATCTTCCAGTTGGCGACGACGCAGCGCATGGATCTCCTTACTTCGACAGGGCGGCTACGCCGGGAAGCTCAAGGCCGCTGAGGAACTCCAGGCTGGCCCCCCCGCCGGTGGAGACATGCGACATGCGGGCGCCGACCCCGGCCTTGTTCACGGCGGCCACGCTATCGCCCCCGCCGACCAGCACGAAGGCGCCCCGGTCCGCGGCTTCGGCCAGCTCCTCGGCCATGGTCAGGGTGCCGCTGGCGTAGGAGGCCATCTCGAAGACCCCCATGGGGCCGTTCCACAGCAGGGTCTTCGCGGCGCGGATCTCGGCGGCGTAGGCGGCGACGGTCTCCGGGCCGATGTCCAGGGCCATGCGGTCGGCGGGGATGTTCTGATCCACCGTGATGGCGCAGCCGGCATCTTCCTTGAACTCGGTGGCGGCCACATGATCCAGGGGCAGCAGCAGGCGGGTGCCCTTGGCCTCGGCCTGCTTCAGCAGCTCCAGGGCCAAATCCAGTTTGTCTTCTTCGCAGAGGCTCTTGCCGATCTCGAAGCCCTGGGCCTTGAGGAAGGTGTAGCTCATGGCGCCGCCGATGAGGATGGCGTCGGCCTTGCCGAGGAAGTTCTGGATCAGCTCGATCTTGTCGCTCACCTTGGCGCCGCCGAAGATCACCACCAGGGGCTTGTCGGGGTTTTCGGTGACCTTGCCGAGGGCCTTCAGTTCCTTTTCCATGAGGAAGCCCGCGGCCACGCGGTCCTTGGGGAAATGGCCGACCATGCCGCTGACGGAGGCATGGGCCCGGTGGGCCGCGCCGAAGGCGTCGTTCACATAGGTGTCGGCCAGCTTGGCCAGGCTCTCGGCGAAGTCCTCCTTGTTCTTGGTCTCGCCCTTCTCGAAGCGCAGGTTCTCCAGCAGCAGCACTTGGCCAGGCTTCAGGGCGGCGGCCTCCGCCTCCACGGCCGCGCCGTTCACATCGCTCGCCAGGCGGCAGTCGAAGCCCTGCTCTTTGAGCCAGGTGGCCACGGGGGCGGCACTGAAGGCGGCCTCGAAGCCCTTGCCTTCGGGTCGGCCCAGGTGGGAGGCCAACACCACCGAGGCGCCGCCGTCGAGCAGGCACTTCAGCGTGGGCAGGGTCTCGCGGATGCGGGTGGCGTCCGTGATGCGGCCCTCTTTCAGGGGCACATTCAGGTCCGCCCGCAGAAAGACCCGGCGGCCCTTCACATCGAGATCCCGCACCGTCTGGAAGCCCATGGCTGCTCCTTGCAAATGGAAAGCTCCATTCTGACGGAGGAGGGGCGGGCAGGCTATGGCGCCTTCCGCTACCGGGCCTTCTCGAGGATTCCGATCCAGCGGGGGCTGTCCTCCGCGAAGGCCTCGCCCGAGTAGGTGCCGCGGACGCTCCGGAGGCGGAGGCCGGCGTGGTGGGCCATGGCCTGGAGGTCGGCGGGGTGGTAGAGGCGGACGCTCTCCATGGCATGGCGGCGCTCCCCCGTGTCCAGCCGGGTGAGTTCCATGTGCTTCACGAGGCGGTCGCCCTCGAGCGCCCGCCGGCTGACGACGCGCACCCCCGCCCGCTCCACCGTGTCCTCGGGCACCAGGGTCCGGGCCACCTGGCCGGCATTCATGTAGTCCATCACCAGCACGCCGCCGGGGCGGAGCAGCTGCCCGAGGCGGAGCATCAGCGTGTGGTTCTGGGAATCGGAGAAGTAGCCGAAGGGGGTGAACCAGAGGCAGATGCCGGACAGCGCGCCGTCCTTCACGGGCAGGGCCCGCATGTCGCCCCGCAGCAGCCAGGGGCGCAGGTCCGCAGGGGCCAGGCCGAGCAGGATCCGGGAGAGGTCCATGCCGAAGCCCACGGGGTTCGTCCGCCGCAGGATCCCGAGGTGCCTGCCCGCGCCGCAGGCGAGGTCGAGGACGGGCCCCTCGGCCAGCTCCGGAGCCAGGCGCAGGGCCAGTTCCACGGCCCGGCGGGCCTCCTCCGCGTCCCGGTGGGCGTAGAGCAGGGCATAGTCCTCGTCAAACCAAGCTTCGAACCATTCGGCCAAGGCGCGCCCTTCGAAAAGCCCAGAGTATCCAGATGGAGCGCGGCAGGCCTCATGGGGAAGGAGAAAAATCGCGGTCGGCTACAATGGGGATTGCAAAGGAAAAGCATGCAACGCCCAGAACGCCTTGAAGACCAGGTCCACTTCCTGCTGTCGACCCTCATCCAGCGCGAGCTCCGTGATCCGGAGCTCGGCTTCCTTACCCTCACGGCCGTGCGCCTGACGCCGGACCGCAGCATGGCCCGGGTCTATTTCACGGTCCTGCCCCCGAACGGCGGCGACCAGGAGGCCCAGGACGCGCTCACGCGCAAGGCCCTGGGCCGGGCGGCGGGCTTCCTCCGCAGCCAGCTGGCCTCGCGCCTCAAGATGAAGCGGGTGCCTGAGCTGCGCTTCTTCCCGGACGGCACGCTGGAAGAGGGGAATCACCTGGAGTCCCTGCTCGATGAGATCGAGAAGGAGCGGGCCGCGCGGCCTGCGGAACCCGAACCGGAAGCCTGAATGATCGAATCCGGCATCCACCTCGTCCACAAGACCGTGGGCCAGAGCAGTTTTGATGTGATCCGGGGCTTCAAGCGCCGGGCCTTCGAGGCCGGCCAGAAGAAGCTGGCCCTGGGGCACGGCGGCACGCTGGATCCTTTCGCGGACGGCCTGCTGCTGGTGCTGGCGGGCCAGGCTACGCGGCTGATGGAGCTGATGCATCCGCTGCCGAAGACCTATGTGGCCGAAGTGGCCTGGGGTCTGGAAACGGACACCTGCGATCTGCATGGCAAGCCCGCCTCGGATGCCGCCGAGCCCCGGCTCTCGCCCGAGGCCCTGGAGGCCGCCCTGGCCCCCTTCCTGGGGTGGACCGACCAGGTGCCTCCCGCCACCAGCGCCAAGAAGATCGATGGCGAGGCGGCCTACCGGAAGGCCCATCGCGGCGAAGTGGTGGTGATGAAACCCTGCCGCGTCTTCCTGCTGTCCGCCCGCTGGATCGCCCATGACCTGCCGCGGGCCAGCACCCTCGAAATCACCTGCCGCGGCGGGTTCTATGTGCGGAGCCTGGCCCGGGATCTGGGCCGCGTGCTGGGCTGCGGCGCGCACCTGACGGCCCTGCATCGCACCGCCATCGGCCCCTGGACCGATCCCGGCACCGATCAGGAGCGGCTTGTCGCCGGCGCGGACCTGCTGCCCTGGTGCCCCTCCCGCCTGCTGACGGAGGAAGAGGCGGGGCATCTGAGCCATGGTCGGGCCATTCCCGTGGGCGAGTCGGTTCCCCCCACCTGGGCCCTGCCCGAAGGCTTTCCGGATCCCGGAGCGCCGTTGCGGGCTCTGCACGAGGGGCGCCTCGTGGCCCTGCTCAAGCCCGCCGAGGAAGGCCTGCGCACCTTCGCCAACCTGCGGGGCGGACTCTAGGTCCCCGGCTTCAGGGCTTCAGGTCCGGGCCTCTTCTCGGCTCTTCGACCCATTCTGAGTGCAGATGGACGGGTTTTGCCTTGACCCTCAGCCGCAGGTTCAGCATCTCCACCAGCAGCGAGAAGGCCATCGCGAAGTAGACATAGCCTTTGGGGATGTGCATTCCGGTGCTCTCGCCCACGAGCGTGGTGCCGATGAGGAGGAGGAAGCTGAGGGCGAGGATCTTCAGCGTCGGGTGCGCCTCGACGAAATCGCCGATGGGCTTGGCCGCCAGCATCATCACGCCGACGGAGATGACGACGGCGATGACCATGACCGCGAGGTCCTGGGCCATGCCGACCGCGGTGATCACCGAGTCGAGGGAGAAGACGATGTCGAGCAGCATGATCTGGATCAGGACCCCCGAGAAGGAGGGGGCGACCTTCTTCACGGACGCGCCTTCGATGCCTTCGAGCTTGTGGTGGATCTCGTGCGTCGACTTGGCGATCAGGAAGAGTCCGCCGCCGAGCAGGATGAGGTCCCGCCCCGAGAATCCGTGCCCCAGGATCTGGAACAGCGGATTCGTGAGCTTCACGATCCAGGCGATGGACATGAGCAGCACGATGCGCATGCCCATCGCAAGCAGCAGTCCGGTCTGCCGCGCCTTGGCTTGCCTGTCTGCAGGGAGCTTCCCGGCCAGGATCGAGATGAAGATGATGTTGTCGATGCCCAGGACGATCTCTAGGACCGTCAAGGCCAACAGGGCAATCCAGGCCTCGGGACTGGTCATCCAGCTCATGGGGGGGCGTCTCCGGGAATCGGCGGCAAACCGAAACCCCCCATCCTAGCTCGACTCTCCTCTCCGCGACCTCACGGGAATGGGCAGGCTCTCTAATCCTGAGCGGGCACCCGCGCCGCGAGGTCGTCGAGCACCTTCAGCATGTGCTGGCACTCTTCGCAGCTGGTGTGGGGCGTGCCGCAGGGGAAGCCGTCGCTCTGCATGCCGAGGCAGCGGGGCTGTTGGATGAAGCGCACCAGCTCGCCCATGAGACCGGAGACCTTCGTGCGGAGCGGGCTGTCCGGGATCTCCCGGAGGGCCATGACGAGCTTCCATTCCTCGGTGCTGAGGGTGGTCTGGATGGCGGGTTCCGTCATGGCTGCCTCCGGGGGAGATGCCGAGCTACTTGTCGAGGGCTTCCACCGACTTGATGCCCCAGGCGAAAGCTTCTTCGTTGAGGGGGATCAGGGCGCACTTGTCCTTCAGGGCCACGCGGATGGCGGTGAGGAGGGTGTCCTTGGGGAAGATGCCCGTGGCGGCTTGCAGGGCGCCCAGGGCCACGATGTTCTTCACCACGGCCTTGCCCAGATCGGTGGCGATGCCCGTGAAGGGCACGGGGAAGACCTTGATGCTGGGATCCAGCACGGGGGCCTCCGTGACCACGGAGCTGTCGTAGATCACGAAGCCGCCCTTGCGGACCGTGGGGCCGAACTTGACGAGGCTGGGCGTGTTGAAGGCGATGAGCACCTGGGGATCGGGGGAGCCCGGGTTCAGCACCTCGTCCTTGGCCACATGCACATCGGCGTAGGATGTGCCGCCGCGGCTTTCGGGGCCGTAGCTGGGGATGTGGGTGGCGTCGAAGCCCTCGCTGATGGCGGCGCGGGCGATGAGCATGGCTGCGGTCTGGGCGCCGTCGCCACCGGATCCCGCCAGCTTCAGCGAGATGTCCTGGGCGTCGAGGTGGGTGGGGAAGCCCTGGCAGAAGCGATCGGAGTGCTCGGAGGTGGCGCCGGCCAGGCTGAGGAGCTTCTCGCCCTTGAAGCAGGGCGGGTTGCGCTTGAACCAGGGCTCGACGGTGATGTCCTTCTTCACGCCGAGGGGATAGACGGGCTCCATGCACTCCTTGACCCACTTGGCGGTGGCCTCGGGGTCCATCTTCAGGTGGGTGGGGCACTCGGCCAGCACCTCGATGAAGGAGTAGCCGCGGCCCTCCACCTGGAGCTTGATGGCCTTCTGGATGGCCTTCTTGGCCTTGATGCGCTGCTTGGCGTCGAAGAGCGCGACGCGCTCCACATACACGGGGCCGTCGAGGCCCGCGATGATCTCGGCCATCTTCATGGGCTGGCCGTTGTACTCGTTGCGGCCCGCGGGGCTGGTGGAGCTGGACTGGCCCATCAGGGTGGTCGGGGCCATCTGGCCACCGGTCATGCCGTAGATGGCGTTGTTGATGAAGATGACGGTGATGGGGGCGCCGAGCTGGGCGGTGGCGATGGTCTCGGCCAGGCCGATGGAGGCCAGGTCGCCGTCACCCTGGTAGCTGATGACCACGCTCTCGGGGTTGGCGAACTTGTGGCCGAGGGCGACCACGGGGGCGCGGCCGTGGGCGGCCTGGCTGTTGCCCACATCGAAGTAGTAGTAGAGGAACACGGAGCAGCCCACGGGGCTGATGGCCACCGTGCGGTCCTGGATGCCGAGCTCGTCGATGGCCTCGGCCAGGTACTTGTGGGCCAGCCCGTGGCCGCAGCCGGGGCAGTAGTGGGTGGCGTGGCCCTTCAGGCCCTCGCCGTGGGAGTGGCGCTCGAACTTGTCGTAGAAGACGCTGGCCTTGCTCATGCGAGCACCTCCTTCTGACCCAGGACCCGGGTCATGATCTCGCTCTGCTGGGGCAGGATGCCGCCCATGCGGCGGACCGATTCGATCTCGGGGAACTGACGGACGCCGGCCTTGCTGAGGGCGAGGCGCACCTCATCCTCCAGCTGCCCGGCGCTGGCCTCGACCACCACGATGCGCTGGGTGCCGTGGATGGCCTTCTTCAGCTCTTCCACGGGGAAGGGCCAGAGGGTGATGGGCCGGAAGAGGCCGGCCTTGACGCCCTGGTTGCGCAGGTCCTGCACGGCGCCCTTGGCCGTGCGGGCCGGCGTGTTGCAGGCGATGAGGACCACTTCGGCGTCGTCGCACAGGAAGGATTCGGAGCGCGCCTCGACCTTCATGGCCTCGTACTTCGCATTGAGGTGCACATTGTGCGCCTCGAGATCGGTCTCCGTGAGGAAGATCGAGGTGATGACATTCTTGCGGTGCATGGCATCGCCGTAGACCGCCCACTTGGGAATGCCGGGCTTGATCATGGTCTCGGGCAGCTGCACCTTGCCCGTCATCTGGCCCAGGTAGCCGTCGCCCAGCAGGATCACGGGGTTGCGGTACTTGAAGCTCAGCTCGAAGGCCAGGATGGTGAGGTCGAGCATCTCCTGGGGCGTGGCAGGGGCCAGGGTAATGGCGTGGGTGTTGCCGTGGCCCAGGCCGTGGCAGGCCAGCTTGATGTCGGACTGCTCGGGAGCGATGTTGCCCAGGCCCGGCCCGCCGCGCATGACATCCACGAAGACGCCCGGCAGTTCGGCGCCGATCATGTAGGAGACGCCTTCCAGCATCAGGCTGAAGCCCGGCGAGGAGGTGAAGGTCATGGTGGGCAGCCCCGCGCCGGCGGTGCCGTACATCATGTTCACCGTGGCCACTTCGCTGACGGCCTGGATGAAGGTGCCGTCGAGCTTGGGCAGGAACTTGGCCATCAGCTCGGCGCCCTCGGTGGAGGGGGTGATGGGGTAGCCGTAGACATGGCGGCAACCGGCCAGCAGGGCGCCCAGGGCCGACGCGTAGGTGCCCTTGATGACCAGGGGCTCCGTGCGGGGCAGGGGCAGGACTTCGGAAGGCAGATCGATGGGCTCGGGCGCATCGCTGGGCTTCACACCGAAGAGCTTGGCCGGATCCTCGAGTTCGAAGTCCTGGATCTCGCCCTCATGGGCGGGGCGCAGGCCGTAGGGCTCGGGGCAGGCGTCCATGCACAGACCGCAGGCGTTGCAGTTGGCCAGGTCCAGCTCCACGGGCACCAGGCCCGTCAGGGGGTTGATCTGGTCGCTGAGCGTGATGCAGTCCTTGGCGCAGGCGTCGAGGCACCGGCCGCAGCCCTTGCAATACTCCGGCAGCAGAAAGGGTTTGGGTCGTTCTTTGAGAGCCATGGAAACTCCATGCAGGGACGCAGGTCCTACTTGGGGGAAGTGTCAGGCCCGCCCCATGTGCGCGTGGTCACAAGCGGGCTGGATCGCAGACCACCGCCGACCAAAAGGTCGGGAATGGGCCCCGGGGTGGGCGGTCTGTGGGGGGCAGACCGCAGGCTTGGAGCCGGGAGGCTGACCCTACCGGTCTCCCCAGTGCAGCTTCTGCTGGAGCAGGGCGAAGAAATCGAGGCCGGGCTGCTGGAGCAGCGTGATCCTGGCCTCGGCCTGGCGCAGGCGCACCTGGTCGCCGGGCAGCAGTTTGAGGCCCACCTGGCCATCCAGGGTGAGGTGGGCGTCCTCGGCCTCTTCGAGGGTGATCGAGATGGGGCGGTCGGCGGGCACCACCGAGGGACGCAGGGTCAGGGTGTGCGGGCAGATGGGGGCGATGACGAAGGCCTCGAGGCTGGGATGGAGGATGGGGCCGCCGGCGGACAGGGCGTAGGCCGTGGAGCCCGTGGGCGTGGCCACGATGAGCCCGTCGGCCTTGATGGGGCCGGCGTCCTGCGCGCCCACCCGCAGGTGCATGTCCATGATGCGGGCGAGGGCGCCCTTGGCCACGACGGCGTCGTTCAGAACGGTGTGGCGCGCCAACAGTTCGTCCCCCCGCCACAGCTCGGCTTCCAGCATGGGCCGCACATCGGGCAGGAGCGAGCCGGCGAGGAAGGCCTCGACAGCCGCGCGCGCGCCCTCGACGGGGTGGGCCGTGAGGAAGCCCAGGGAACCCAGGTTGATGCCCAGGATCGGGGTGCCCCGCAGGCCCACGCGGCGGGCCGCATGGAGCAGCGTGCCATCGCCACCCAGCACGAGGCAGAGGGCCGCGGGCGGCTGGGAGGCGCCCAGCTCCTCATCGAGGGTGAGCCGCGCCGGGTCCAGCCCCGCCATGGCCCAGGGTTCGGCCAGGGCCCGCTCGCCGGTCACGGTCCAGCCCCGCTCCAGGAAGGGGGGCAGCGCTTCGCGCAGGGTGGACCCCAGGTGCGGGGATTTGACCTTGGCCACGAGGATCAGTCGCTGGGGCATGGCATCACTCTACCGCTATCCTTGGGGCATGGCTTCCGCGTCGGCGACCTCCTCCATCCTCTCCCGCCACTGGCTGCGCCGGGCCCTCGTGGCCACGGCCGCCGTCATCGCCGTGGGCGCTGCGGCCTTCGCTGTGTCCTGGTCCGTGCTGTCCCGCGATGCCGACAGCTTCCTCACGCTGTTCGCCCTGCGGGTGCCCAAGACCATCACCAAGGTGCTGGATCAGAACGGCAATGTCATCGGCATCTTCGCCGAGGAGCACCGCGTGGTGATCCCCTACGGGGACATCCCCAAGGCCTTCGTCAACGCCGTGGTGGCCACGGAGGATGCCGACTTCTGGGGGCACAGCGGCGTCTCGGGGCGGGGCATCGCCCGCGCCGGTTGGAACTTCGTCGCCAGTTTCGGCCGCCGCCGCGAGGGCGGCTCCACCCTCACCATGCAGCTCATCCGCACCGTGACGGCCAAGCGGCAGAAGCGCCTGGACCGCAAGCTCAAGGAGATCATCCTCGCCCGCAAGCTGGAGAAGGCTTACTCCAAGAAGCAGATCATGGAGATGTACGCCAACGAGGTGTGGTTCGGCGGCACCCGGTACGGCATCGAAGTGGCCGCGCAGTTCTACTTCGGGAAGAGCGCCCCGCAGCTGAATGTGGAGGAGTGCATCCTCCTGGCCGGCATCATCAACAACCCCGCCTACTACAACCCCTACTCCAACGACCCGGCGATCCGCCGGCTGGTGCGGAGCCGGCGGGACCATGTGGTCATCCGCATGGCCAAGGAAGGCTACCTGAAACCCCAGGAGGCGAGCCTGCTCCTGGAGCGGCCCATCCGCCTCGCCCGGGAGAACGCCCACGAGGAGGCCGTGGCTCCCTACGCGGTGGAAGAGGTCCGCAAGTATCTCTACGAGAAATACGGCCGCGAGCAGGTGCTGAACGGCGGTCTGGAGGTCACCACCACGCTGGACAGCTTCTGGCAGGAATCGGCCAATGATGCGGTGCGGGCCGGCGTCAAGGCCGTGGACCGCCGCCGAGGCTTCCGCAAGGAGGGGGTGCAGTTCGTCACGGACCCCGAGACCACCCAGCTGAACGGCTGGAAGCGCTACCTCGAGCCGGGCGACGGCGTCCGAGGCGTCATCCTCGGCTGGAAGGGCGGCAAGGCGCAGGTGCGCATCGGCAAGGCCACCCTCGAAGTACCCGACACCGCCTTCGCCTGGGCCGGCAAGGATCTCCAGAAGCTGCTGCCCCGGGGCGCCGCGCCGCTCTTCACGGTGAAGACCGCGGAGGATGGCACGCCGAAGACGCTGGAACTGGATCAGGACCCCTCGGTGGAGGGCTCTCTCCTGGCGGTGGATCCCAAGACCGGCGAGATCCGCGCCATGGTGGGCGGCTACGACTTCAACCGCTCCAAGTTCAACCGCACCACCCAGGCCCTGCGGCAGGTGGGTTCCACCATGAAGGCCTTCGTGTACGGCGCCGCCTTCACGGCCGGAAAGACACCCGCCACCATGGTCCAGGATGTGCCCACGCGGTTCCTCGACACCGTGGATTTCCTCACGGTCACGAATCCGGACGGCACCTCGGAATTCAAGCCCCTGCGTTCCAATGTGAAGCCCTACGAGCCCAAGAACTACGAGCGCGATTTCTGGGGGCCCATCCCCATCTGGGAAGCCCTGCGCGATTCGCGCAATGTGCCGGCGGTCCGCACGCTGGATGATGTCGGCGTCCTGAATGTCATCGATTTCGCGCGGAAGTGCGGCATCACCGGCACCATCCCGCCCTATCCCAGCATGGCCCTCGGGTCGGCCGACCTCACCCTGAAGGAGATGGTGCGCGGTTACGCCACCATCGCCAACGGCGGACTGCAGTCGCCTGCGCCCTTCCTGATCAAGAAGGTGGTGGACCGCAACGGCCGCGTGCTGGAGAGCCACGGCGGCAGCGCCACGGAGCAGGTGTTGGATCCGCAGAGCACCTTCCAGCTCATCCAGTGCCTCCAGGGCGTGGCCACCAGCGGCACCGGCGCCCGCAGCAACGAGGTGGGCTGGCCCGTGGCGGGCAAGACCGGCACCACCGACGACCACACCGACGGCTGGTTCATCGGCTTCTCCACCCGCGTGGTGTGCGGCGTGTGGGTGGGTCTGGACGAGAAGAAGACCATCTTCCGCGGGGCCGACGGCGCCAAGGTGGCCCTGCCCATCTGGATCGACTTCATGAAGGCGGCCCTCCCCACCACTCCGCGGGAGGAATTCCAGGCTCCGGAGGGCATGGAATGGGCCGATGTGGACCGCTATACCGGCCTCTTGGCGACCTCCGCCACCTCCGACCGGGTGCTGCACCTGGCCTTCAAGCCCGGCACGGCGCCCCGGTCCGGCAGTGACGCCGAGGCCATCCAGAAGGTGCGGGAGGCCCGTGACAAGGCCAACGGCCAGCCGGTGGAGGTTCGCATCTGGGGCCGCCCCAAGCCCGTGGAGGAACCCAAGCCCGTGGACCTGGGCGCCAGCGATCCGAACGCCTAGCCCCTCGTCCAGGCCTAATTTCCCATGCCCCCGCCACCTTGTGACGGGGACTACGGCTTAGGTTTGCGATGCTGAAGGGCTGGAGCGCACTGTGTCCCTGGCCCGAGCCCTGTCCATTCTCTGCCTCAGCGCCGGCCCGTTGCTGGCCCAGGAACCGCCCTCCAGGCTGGAGTTCGGGTTCCAGGAGCGGGTGCGCTCGGAATCCTGGGACAACCTGACCGACCACCGGACGGCCACGCCGGATGAGCGGATCCAGTACCGCTTCCGGACGAGGCTCTGGGCGCTGGTGCCCGTCGGCCGGGACTTCACCTTCGCGGCGGGGCTGGTGAACGAGAACCGGAAGCTGGTCCGACCGGATCAGGCGGTCCATGGCCGCGAAGTGGCCTTCGAGACCTTCTACCTGGACTGGCACCCGGGATCGGCCTGGTCGCTGCGGGCGGGGCGTCAGACCCTCATGCGTGGGGATGGGTTCGTGCTCTGGGATGGCGGGGCCCTGGACGGGAGTCGCGCGGCGTATGTCAATGCGCTGGACCTCGCCTGGACCTCGGGAGACCTGAAGGTCGAGCTGCTCGCCATCTCGGATCCGTTCAAGGACCGCTACCTGCCGCGCCTGAACGAATCTGGGAACCCGAAGGAACGGCAGCTGCTGAACGAGCGGGACGAGGCCGCCCTCGGGGTCTACGCGACCTGGCGGAAGGCGGGCCGGGACCTCCAGGCCTACGCCTTCCACAAGACCGAGCGCCGCGATGTCCGCGCCTCGGCGGATCCCCTCTTCACCCCGGATCGCCGGGTCGAGACGCTGGGGGCACGGCTATCCGAACCCCTGGCCCGGGGCCTGACGGTGACCGCCGAAGGGGCGCTCCAATCCGGGCGACAGGAAGGCCACCCCGGCACCTCGGAGCCATCTTCCACCATTCGTGCCTGGGGGGCGCAGGCGAAGGTCACGCGCGCCTTCGAGCATTCCCTGCGCCCCGAGGTGACCCTCGGCTGGGTGGGGCTTTCCGGGGACGATCCCGCCACGCCCGCCCGCGAGGGTTGGGACCCGCTCTTCAGTCGCTGGCCGAAGTGGAGCGAACTCTATGTCTATAGCCAGGTGCCGGAGGCGGGCGTGGCCAGCTGGTCGAACCTGCGGATGTGGGAGGCCACGGTGCAGGCCTGGCCCCACGCTCGCCTGGGGTTGCGGGCCAGCGCCTTCTGGCTCCGGGCCTTTGAGCCCGCCACGGCCAGGGGAGCCGTCTTCGCGCCGGGCCTGGGTCGGGGGCGGCTCCTCGAAGCGCGGGTGGATCTCACGCTGACGGACCGCTGGCAGGGCCACCTGCTCTGGGAGCGTCTGGATCCGGGCACTTTCTACGCGGGCCGGGACGCCGGGCGCTTCTTCCGGGTGGAGGCGGTCTATACGCTGACTCGGCGCCGCTGAGCGGCGCCGGGTCGAGTCGCTGGGGTCAGCTCAGCCCTTCTTCTTCCAGGTCTTCGCGGGGGCCGTCTTCCAGGGGCGCGGCGCGTCCTTGGCGGCGGGGCGGTCCTCCCAGGTCTTGCGCGGGCCCGAGGGGGCGTCAGCCTTCGGCTTCACATAGGGACGGGGCTTGTCCTCGAAGTCGCGGCGGGGTTTGAAGCTGCCGTCGGGACGGGTCTTGGAGAAGGTGGAATCGGGGCGGGCGCCGTCGCCGTAAGGGGCGCGTTCGGTCCCGCGCGCCGCCGCGCGTTCGGCATAGGTTCGCTGGGGGCGGGGGCCGCCCTCCTTGCGCTCGCGGGGTGAGTCGAAGCGGGGCTTGGCCTTGCGCTCGGGCTCATTGGGCAGGTCGAAACCGGCGGACTGTTCGGACTGGACCAGGCCCAGCAGGCCCGCCACCAGGCGAACGGGATCGGCATCCTTCAGTAGTTGGGCGGCCTGGCTGAGCAGGGCCGCGCTGGCGGCGCCCTGGATGCCCTCCAGGAGCTTGGCGGTCTGGGCCTCGCGGATCTCCGCGGGCGTGGGCACGGCGCGCCAGTCGAGCTTGAGGCCGCCCCGGCGGCCCCAGGCCAGCAGGATGCGGCTCTCCTTCCAGCCCACCAGGGCCAGGCTGGTGCCCTTGGCACCGGCGCGGCCCGTGCGGCCGCTGCGGTGGATGTAGTTCTCGAGCTGGGTGGGGATGCCCACATGCACCACCAGGGGGAGGCCCTCGATGTCCAGACCGCGGGCCGCGACATCCGTGGCCACCAGGTAGCGCAGCTTGCCGTCCTTGAATTGCCCCAGGATGCGGGTGCGGGTGGCCTGGGCCAGGTCGCCGTGCAGGAAGGCCGCGGGCAGGCCCGAGACCGTCAGCTCCTCGGCGACTTCCTCGGTCTGGGCCTTGGTCTTGGTGAAGATCAGCGCGGAGCTGGGCTGATCGCGGAGCAGCAGGTTCACGAGCGCCCGCACTTGCTGGTGATCGGGCACCAGCACGGGCGTGTGGGCGATGTCGGCGTGGACGGCGGACTCGCCCGCCTCGGCCAGCTGGATCTGCACGGGATCCTTGAGGAACCGCTTGGCCAGCTTGGCGATGGGGACGGGCAGGGTGGCTGAGAACAGGTAGGTCTGCGGGCCGGCGGGCACCTTGGCGAGGATGGTCTCCACATCCTCGAGGAAGCCCATGTTCAGCATCTCGTCGCACTCGTCGAGGACGATCATGCTCACGCGGCTCAGGTCGAGGGTGCCGCGGTCCAGGTGGTCCTTCACCCGGCCCGGCGTGCCCACGACCACGGGCGAACCCATCTGCAGGGCCCGGAGCTGGGGCGGGTAGGCCACGCCGCCGACGAGGTTGGCGATGGGCAGCTTGGGCACGAGGGTGTGCAGCTCGGCGCCCACCTGCTGGGCCAGCTCGCGCGTGGGGGCGAGGATGAGGGCCTGGGTGTGGCGCTCGTCCGACAGGCGCTGCAGCAGGGGCAGGCCGAAAGCCAGGGTCTTGCCGGACCCGGTGCGGCTCTGCACCAGCAGGTCGCGGCCTTCGAGGCCCGGCTTGATGGTCTGGGCCTGGACGGGCATGGGGGTCTCGAAACCGCGCTTGGCCAGGGCGGCCAACAGGGCTTCGCTGCAGCCGAGGGCCGCAAAAGTCATCTCACTCACTGGTATCTCCCGGGGCTATCCCTGCGAGTGTGCCGAGGTGGCAGTCTCTATTGGCGAACAGCGCCAGCCGGGAGGGGCCCAAACAATTAGTGTCGCACGAAATCCCTTGAAAACCCAGGAGAAATCCCGGATCGGGCATACTGATTCATGGCCCTCCCCGACGATCGCGTCCTCACGCTTCCCCTCGGTTCCGATCCCTCCCTCCGGCGGCGCTTCATGCTGCTCGATGAGGACCTCCCGGCCAATGTGCGCTTCGGCCTGATCCTGGAGGTCCTCGACAAGCTGGCGGAGGAATGCGCCCTCGACTATGTGCGCCGCGCCCATCCCCAGGCCCGGGTGGTGACGGCCGCCATCGACAACATCTATGTGCGCAGTGCCGCGGATGTGAACCGCGACCTGGTGTTCCGGGCCCGGGTCAATTTCGTGGGACGCACCAGCCTGGAGGTGGGCATCCGCGTCGAACACGCCGCCGGCCCGGATGGCAGTCCACCGGCGCACATCGCCTCCTGCTATTTCACGATGGTGGCCCGGAGCACCACGGGCGCGGGCGCCGAGAGCCTCATCCTGCCCGCCTTCGAATCGAGCGATGCCTTGGCCGTGCGGCGCTGGGAGCGGGCCATCGCCCGGCGTGAGGGCTACCGCCAGCAGCTGCACCAGGCCCAGGAACCGCCGAGCCGGGAGGAGTATTCCCTGCTGATGGCCCTGCATGCGGCCCAGGACAAGCCCGGGTTCCAGGGCCTGATGGCGGGCGATTGCGTGACCAGCGGGTGGGAGCGCACCTATCCCGAGCACGAGAATGTGCCCACCAAGATATTCGGCGGACACCTGATCCGGCAGGCCTACGAGCAGTCGGCCATCTGCGCGGAGCAGGTGGCCCCCCACCGCCCGGTGATCGTGGCCGTGAACCGCATCAATTTCGTGCAGCCCGTGCGCATGGGCGACAAACTGCAGTTCCTGAGCCGGGCCGTCTACTCGGGAAGCACCAGCGTCTGCGTGGAGACCGACATCATCCGGGTGAGCCGGGACCGGACCCAGACGAATCTCTCCAACAGCTGTATCTTCACCTTCGCGAATGTGGACGACGAGCTGCGACCCCAGCCGGTGCCGCCGATCTATCCCACCACCTACGCCGAAGACGCCCGCTATCTCGCGGCCCATCGCCGGCACGCCACTCGGTTGGCCTGGAAGGCGTCGCGGAAGCGGTAAGATCGCGGGATGGCCACACTCCTGCTCATCCGTCATGGCATCGCCGAGGATCCGCGCCCCGGCCAGCGCGATGCGGACCGCGCCCTGACCGAGGAGGGCTGGCGGAAGACCCGCGCGGCCATGCGGGGCCTGGCCGCCTTCGGCCACGCGCCCACCCGAGGCTTCAGCAGCCCCTACCGCCGCGCCATGGAGACCATGGCCTGCCTCCAGGAGGCCACCGGGGGCTTCCCCATGGAGACTTCCCTCGGGCTGGTGCCGGACGGCCGCCCGGCCCAGGCGGACCTCTGGCTGCGCGGGCTCGCGGCCGAAGCCCCGGAAGGCGTGCTGGCCCTGGTCAGCCACCAGCCCTTTCTGGGCGAGCTGATCTTCCACCTCACGGGCCGGGGTCTCGAGGTGAAGAAGGCCAGCTGCACAGTGATCCGCTGGGAGGCCGGCGCCTGGCGGTTCGAGCGCCAGTACCAGCCCGCGGAGCTGAGGGGCTGATGCGGGCCCAGCCCACCTTCGCCACGCTGGCTTCAGGCCTGAAGCTCCACTACCGCGTTCAGGGGAATCCGGAGGGGCCCTGGGTGGTGCTGCTCAACGGCCTGTTGTCGGACACCACCATGTGGGCCGGGGTGCTGCCGGGGCTGGCGGACCGCTACCGCATCCTGACCTTCGACAGCCGGGGGCAGGGGAAGTCCGACGCCCCGCTGGAGGGCCCCTATCCCACGGCCCTGTTGGCCCAGGAGGCCTGGGAGCTGTTCGGAACCCTGAGGGTGGAACGGCCCTGGCTGCTGGGCCTGTCGAACGGCAGCGCCATGAGCCTGGAGCTGCTCACCGCGCACCCGGAGGCCTTCGCGGGAGCCGTCCTCACCAGCGCCATGTGCCGCTTCGACTTCGCCATGAGCCTCAAGGCCGAGCATTGGGCCCGCTGCCTGGAGGTCGGCGGCCCCCTGATGCAGTTCGACGCCGTGGCGCCTTTCCTGTGGGGCGACGGCTTCCTGGAGGCCCGGCACGGCGTCCTCCGGGCCTACCACCAGGTGGTGACGGGCGGCGACAAGCCCCTGCACGGCAACCTCCACCAGATCCGGGGGACCCAGGGATGGGACATCCGGGAGCGGCTGGGGGCCATCCAGGCACCGGTGCTGCTGCTCTGCGGGGCCGAGGACCTGCTGACGCCGCCCTGGAAGTGCCTCGAGACGGCCCGGCACATTCCGGGCAGCCGATTCGAGGTGGTGCCGGACATCGGACACGCCTACCCTGTAGAGAATCCCAAAAAATACACGGCCAGGATTCGGCGTTTCCTGGATAAAGACGATGCCGGGTTTGGCCGATAGGAGAATCTGGCCTACCATACCTTCTTCCCCGAGCCACTCCTGACTCGCCTGCCCCCGAGGTGACCTATGGCCACCCCTTCTCAGTCTCCGACCGTTCTGAGCTTGCAAGAGCTCAAGGAACTCTCCATCGGCAAGCTTGCCGAACTGGGGAAAGAGCTGGACATCGACAGCCCGCTCTCCATGCGCAAGCAGGAGCTGGTGTTCCGGGTACTGCAGGCCCAGGCCGAGCGCGAGGGCCAGTTCTTCGCCGAGGGCGTGCTGGAGGTGCTGCCCGAGGGCTTCGGCTTCCTCCGCAGCCCTGACGCGAACTATCTCGCCGGGCCCGAGGACATCTACATCTCCCCCAGCCAGATCCGGAAGTTCAACCTCCGCACGGGCGACACCCTGTCCGGCATGATCCGCGCCCCCAAGGAAGGCGAGAAGTTCTTCGCCATGCTGCGGGTGGATGCGGTGAACTTCGATCCCCCGATGACGGCGAAGGATCGCCTCCACTTCGACGATCTGGTGCCCCTCTACCCCAAGCATCACCTGCGCATGGAGCGGGACGCCCAGGAGTTGAGCACCCGCGTCATGGACCTGATGACGCCCCTCGGCAAGGGCCAGCGCGCCCTGATCGTGGCGCCGCCCCGCACGGGCAAGACGGTGCTGCTGCAGAACATCGCCAATTCCATCACCGCCAACCACCCCGAGGTCTTCCTCATCGTCCTGCTCATCGACGAGCGGCCCGAGGAAGTCACCGACATGGAGCGCAGCGTCAAGGGCGAGGTGGTCTCCAGCACCTTCGACGAGCCGGCCACCCGCCATGTCCAGGTGGCCGAGATGGTCATCGAAAAGGCCAAGCGCCTGGTGGAGCACAAGAAGGATGTGGTGATCCTGCTGGACTCCATCACCCGCCTGGCCCGCGCCTACAACACTGTGGTGCCGCCCAGCGGCAAGGTGCTTTCAGGCGGCGTGGACAGCAACGCGCTCCAGCGGCCCAAGCGGTTCTTCGGGGCCGCGCGCAACATCGAGGGCGGCGGCTCGCTCACCATCGTGGCCACGGCCCTCATCGAGACCGGCAGCCGCATGGACGATGTGATCTTCGAGGAGTTCAAGGGCACGGGCAACAGCGAGATCGTGCTGGATCGCAAGCTCAGCGACAAGCGCATCTTCCCCGCCATGGACATCCAGAAGTCCGGCACCCGCAAGGAAGATCTGCTCATCGAGCCCGCCAAGCTGGCCAAGATCTGGGTGCTCCGCAAGGTCCTCAGCGCCAGCGGCCCCAGCGAAAGCATGGAACTGCTGGTGGACCGGCTGGGCAAGAGCAAGACCAACGACGAGTTCCTGGCGAATCTCCAAGAGCCGCCCCCGCGGCGGTAGTGCCGGAAAGCCGATTACCACTGAGGGCGCAGAGGACGCGGGGAAGAACCTCAACCGCATTTCTATGTGCCCTCTGCGGTTAGCACCTCTGTGTTTCCAAAATCCAGGGACGGGACAAGGGGCGCATCGGGTTAAACTGGAAGGTCATCTGAAAGCATTCCCTTGACCTTTCCCCACTCCCCCTTCCAGATCCGCGATGTCCAGGTGCCGAACCGCCTGGTCATGGCGCCGCTGCACGAGATCACGGACCAGCCCTTCCGCAAGTTCATCCGGGAGATCGGCGGCGTGGGGCTCGTGGTGTCGGAGATGATCAGCAGCGAGGCGCTGATCCGGCATGCGGTGAAGGCGGAGAAGATGATGGCGGCCACGGGCGAGCGGCCGCTGTCCATGCAGATCTCCGGTGGACGCCCCGAGGCCCTGGCGGAGGGCGCGGCGCTCTGCGAAGCCGCCGGTGCCGACCTGGTGGATCTGAACATGGGCTGCCCGGCCAGCAATGTCACCAAGGGGGGCGCGGGTTCGGCGCTGCTGCGGGACATCCGCCTGGCGGAGCGCTGCGTCACGGGCATGGTGAAGGCCGTGAAGATCCCCGTGACGGTGAAGATGCGCGCGGGCTGGGACGCCTCGCAGAAGGACCGTGGCGAGTTCCTGGATTTCCTGCGGATGTTCGAGGCTGCGGGCGTGCAGGCCCTGGCCATCCACCCCCGCACCCGGGCCCAGCAGTACGAGGGGCACGCGGACTGGAGCATCATCGCCCGGGCCGTGGAGGCGGGCACCTCGTACCCCATCATCGGCAACGGCGATGTGAATGCCGCCGCGGACGCTTACCGCATGGTGGCGGAGACCGGCTGCGCCGCCGTGATGATCGGCCGGGGGGCCCTCTACAATCCCTTCCTCTTCCGGCAGATCCTGGATCCGGAATTCGTGGTCACCACCGAGATGCGCATCGACGCCACCCTGCGCCTCTTCCAGATCCTGCTGGACCTGCTGGAACCCCGCGAAGCCCTGCACAAGATCAAGAAGATCGGCGCCTGGTTCACCAAGGGCGTGCCCGGCGGCCACGGCTTCCGCCAGAACCTGCATGCCGCCAGCGATGCCCAGGCCCTCATGGCCGCCATCGATGCGCTGAGGCACCAGGCGGCCTAGCGCCGCCGTCCGCCGCCACCGAAGATAGAGCCCATGACGCCGCGGATGATCTGGCGGCCGATGGAGCTGCCGGCGGCACGGATGACGCTCTTGCCGAAGGCCTCGATCATGCTGTCGGAACGGCGGGCGGGCTCTTTGTTGGCCTTGGCCTCCACCTTCGCCTGGGCCTCGACGGCCTCCTGCTGCATGGCCTCTTCCGCGCGGACCTTCAGCTTCTCGAAGGCGCTCTCCCGGTCGATGGCCTGCTCGTAGTGGCCGGCGAGCACCGAGGTCTGGATGATCTGCTTCCGCTCTTCCGGCGTGATGGGCGAGAGCTGGCTTTCGGGCGGGCAGACGAAGGCGCGCGCCACGATCCCGGGGCGGCCCTTCTCGTCCAGGAAGGAGACCAGCGCCTCGCCCACGGCCAGCTCGGTGATGGCCGTGGCCACATCGAGCTCGGGGTTGGCGCGGAAGGTCTCGGCGGCGGCCTTCACGGCCTTCTGGTCCCGGGGCGTGAAGGCGCGGAGGGCGTGCTGCACGCGGTTGCCCAGCTGACCCAGCACCTTCTCGGGGATGTCGAGGGGGTTCTGGCTCACGAAGTAGACGCCCACGCCCTTGGAACGCACCAGGCGCACCACCTGCTCAATCTTGTCCAGCAGCGCGTCCGGCGCGTCATTGAAGAGCAGGTGGGCCTCGTCGAAGAAGAAGGCGAGCTTGGGCTTCTCGGGGTCGCCCACCTCGGGCAGGCGTTCGAACAACTCGGACAGCAGCCAGAGCAGGAAGGTGGCGTAGAGCTTCGGCGCGTTGATGAGCTTGTCCGCCGCCAGGATGTTGATGACGCCGCGGCCCTTGGCATCGGTCTGCATGAGGTCGTCCAGGTCCAGGGCGGGCTCGCCGAAGAAGGCCTCGGCTCCCTGGCTCTCCAGCTCCAGCAGGCCGCGCTGGATGGCGCCGATGCTGGCGGCGGAGACATTGCCGTACTGGGTCTTGAACTCGGCGGCATGGTCGCCCACGAACTGCAGCATGCTGCGCAGATCCTTGAGGTCCAGCAGCAGCAGGCCGTTGTCGTCGGCGATCTTGAAGACCATGTTGAGCACGCCGCCCTGGGTGTCGTTGAGGTTCAGCAGCCGCGAGAAGAGCAGGGGGCCCATGTCGCTGATGGTGGTGCGCACGGGGTGGCCCTGCTGGCCGTAGAGGTCCCAGAAGGCGACGGGGTAGCCTCGGTACTCGAACCCTTCGAGCTTCAGCTGCTCCACGCGCTCGGCCACCTTCGGGTTGTCTCCGCCGGGCTTGCAGAGGCCGGGCAGGTCGCCTTTCACATCCGCCAGGAAGACCGGCACGCCGATGGCGGAGAACCGCTCGGCCATGGTGCGCAGCGTCACGGTCTTGCCCGTGCCGGTGGCGCCGGCCACGAGTCCGTGGCGGTTGGCCATGCGGGGCAGCAGGACGAGGTCGGAGGCGGCTTTGGCGATCAGCAGCGGCTGGGGCATGGAAACCTCGGAGGCGGGAAGGTTCTGGATGGAGAGATCAGGCCGGTCCGGCGGCGGTCGCTTCTTCGAGGACGAAGGCGGCGTCGGCGGTCTTGGGGGCCATCCGGATGGTGCATCCCTCTGCGGGGCAGCGCTCGCAGTAGAGGCGTCCGCAGGGATCCACATGGGTGTGGACCTCGCCTTCGACGCCTCCTTCCTCGAGGGACTTCCTCGCGAAGGCCTCGCAGAGGTCGTGGGCCTGGCGTACGGGATAGAACTCAGGCACGACGATGTGCACATCCACATGGGTGAACCGGCCGGAACGGAAGGTGCGCATCTCGTGGACGGCGATGATGTCCCAGGTGCGCACCCGGTTCATGGCCGCCAGCACCTTTCCGAGCACATCGGGATCCTCCATGTCGAGCAGGGCCTGGGAGGATTCCTTCACCAGGCGGAAGCCCGTGCGGGCCAATAGCAGGCCCACGAGCATGGCCATGGCGGGGTCCAGCCACTTGAGGCCCGTGAGCTTCACGGCCAGCAGGCCCGTGGCGATGCCCACGGTGGTCCAGAAGTCGGAAAGGATGTGGTGGCCATCGGCTTCCAGGGCCTTGGACCGGGTCTTCCGTCCCTGGCGCAGCAGGAACCATCCCAGCAGGCCGTTGATGCCGCCGGCCACCAGGTTGACGGTGAGGCCGAGGCCCAGGTCCTTGAGCTCCACGCCGTAGAAGAAGCCCTTGGCGGCCTCGAACATGATGAGCACCGCCGCCAACGAGATGAGGCCGCCCTCGAAGGCGGCGCTGAAATGCTCGATCTTGCCGTGGCCGTAAGGGTGATCCTTGTCGGCGGGCTTGCCCGCGAAGATCACGGCCCCCAGGGCGAACACGGCCGCCACCACATTCACGACGCTCTCGATGGCATCGGACTTCAGGGCCACGGAGCCGGACAGCAGGAAGGACAGATACTTCAGGCCGAGGACGCAGATCCCCGCCCCGATGGACAGGAGGGCGATGCGGACCCGGGATCGCTGTTCGAGGTGTTCGGCGGACATGGCGGCTCCGGTGGCCCTCAGGGTATCAGCCGAGGTCTTCGAAGAGCCCGCGCTGGACGCCATTGCCGGGATCCGCCGGGAAGGGGAAGGCGGCGGGCACGGCCCAGGGACGGTCGGGATCGAAGGGGGCCGGTGGCGGCAGGTCCGGGGGCAGCCAGCGCAGGGCCGGCGGCGGCTGGATCTGGGCCAGGAGGGCCTGGGCCCCGGCCTCGGGCGGGACGGCAGGCACCCGCAGCAGGATGGTGGGCGCGTGGTCGAGCGTGTCGGACCAGGCCGCGGGTTGGAGGGCGCGGGCCTCCAGCGGGGCGGGATCCCGCGGATCCGCGGCCAGCCCGGGCGTGAAGGCGCCGGGTGCGGGGGGAAGCGGCAGGCTGGCTCGCCAGGGCAGGCCTTCCCGGAGGGCCTGCCGGCCGAGGAGGGCGGCCATCCGGGGATCGCTGCCGGCACCGAGGTGGATGGGCGTGCGCAGGCGCTCCTGGAGCAGGGCCTTGAGGGCCCGGAGCTGGCCGAAGGCGGCGGCCCAGGTGCCGCCCGCCCGCTGGAATTCCACCCCGCCGGTCAGGGCGACGCGCCAGCCGGCGGCTCGGCGCGAGAAGGGGAGGTCCACCCAGGCGCCCACCGACAGCCGCTGGGCCAGGCCCCGCTCAGCCGAACCCTGGGCTTCGGACATGGCGGCCACCAGGGCTTCGCCCGAGGCCAGCGTGGAGAGGGCCCCCAGCGGCAGGGTCACCTCCCCCCAGAGCCATCCCGGCGGCACTTCGTCCCCCGGGGCGGGCGTTCCGAGATCCGGCAGATGCCAGGCCGGCGTAGGCCGGGGCGCCCAACCGAGAACCCCGTGCCGCCAGGCCTCGCCGATCGGTCCCTCGGGCATCCCGGGGGCGTGTACCCAGGCGCGGAAGGCGCCCCCGGGGAGCTGGGCCGCCGTGTCGGGCCCCACATGCAGGCTGAGGCCGGGTACGGCGGAGATGGCCTCCCACCAGCCCTGGCGGGACTCGGCGGGGAGGGCCTCCATCCAGGCCGGGGGGTGGTCCCACACCAGGCCGAAGCCCCCGGGAAGGAGCGAGGCCAGGTGCATGAGGCGGGCCAGGGCCCGGCCCGGGGCCGCATGGACCGAGGCCAGACCTTCTTCCAGGAAGCGGGAGCCGGCCCAGCCGGCCCAGGGGCCGTCGGTGGCAGCGCGCAGCAGGAAACCCCGGCCCTCCGTCTCCGTCACCGGGCCTCCGCGGCAAGGGGGGCGAACATCGGCCGCCCGACGCCCCCGGGGGCGAAGGCCCGGTTCCAGCGGTCGCGCAGGCGGCGGGCGGCCCCCTGCGCGGCCTCAAGGTCCGTCAGGCCCCTGAGCCGGAGGCCCAGCCAGGTGGCCGACAGGAGGCAGCCCGTGCCGCGGCGCTCGCCGGGGAGCCGGGGTGCTGATTCCAGAAGCCGGGTGCCCTCGGTCGTGAGCCACAGATCCTGGACCTGGTCGCCGGCGGCATGGCCGCCCTTGAGCCACACGGCGGCGGCTCCGGCCTCCAGCCAGGGCGCGGCCAACACTTCGGGCGCGGCGCTGTGGATGGCCTCCGGCGGGAGTCCGGCGAAGGCGGCGGCCTCACCGCGGTTGGGGCTCACCACCCAGCCACCCATGGGCAGCAGGTCCCCGGCCATCCGGCGCAGGTCCCCCCCGTCGTGGAGGCCCACGCCGGCGCTGGGCGCGAGGATGGGGTCCCAGATGCGGACCGGCGGCGCCAGGTGGCGAAGGGTGGCGCAGAGGCGGCGGAAGTCCTGGGCCTCCAGCGCGCAGAGGCTGAGCTTCAGGCCCCAACGGCCGGCCAGGTGCGGGGCCAGGGTCTCGACGCGCTGGACCGGATCCAGGCCGGGAGCTTCGATGCGGGTGCAGGCCAGGCCGTTCTGGAGGGTCTCGGCGAGGCTCACGGCCATGGGCTGGCAGCCCAGTTCCGCCAGGGCCAGGGCATCGCGCAGCAGGCCTGCGCCGGCGGACGGATCCATGCCGCCCAGGCAGAGGGCGACCGGCGGGGTGCTGGGGCGGGTGTCATCCATGGCGAAGTCCCAGGATGACACAGGATGGCCGCCGTCCCTTAAACCCGGCGGTCGGGATCCACGATCTCGGTGACCCGCAGGCCGAGGGTGTCTTCCAGCACCGTGACCTCGCCGCGGATGATGACGCGCTCCTTGCAGAGGACATCCATGGGTTCGCCGGCGCTCTTCTTGAGCTCCACCAGGGAGCCCGGCTCCAGGTCCAGCAGTTCGCGGATGGTCATGCGCGCCTGGCCCAGCTGGATCTCCAGCGAGAGAGGGGTCTCGATGAAGGGCATGACCTCCGCCACCACCTGCTCAAAGCTGAGCACGCGGTCGACCTCGAGCCGATCTCCCCGCTTGATCATGTCCCTCCCGATGGTCCTGTCAAAGCATGGACCCGCGTTCCCGGCGCCGCAACGGGCATGCCAGGTCCCCGGCTACTGCTGGATGGCCCAGTCCACGATGAGCACGCTCTTGATGGGCCGCTTCGGCTTCTTGTGCTTGGGATCTTCCTTCTCGCCGGGTTTGGGGGGATGGGGCTTGAACTGCTCGTTGAGCTTGTCCTTCATCTCCTGGCGCAGGGCCTCGCGGGACTCGGCGTCCGAAGCCTCCTCCACGCTCTTGCCGGAGAGGGCACCCAGGATGATCGACTGGATGAGGCTCTTCTCGGGGGAGGGCTTGTCGCCGGAGACGAGCTTGCCCAGCTCGGCATCGCAGAAGAGGATGTTCAGCTCGCAACGGAGGAAGGCATTCCTCCGGGGGCCGGTGAGGTTCACGGTGCGGGTCAGCACCATCACGGGCGAAGCTTCGGCGCCCCCGTGCCCGCCGCCCTCCTTCCCGTCGCCGCTGCCCTCGCAGTCGTCCGGATTCGCCTCGGCGGAGCCCGGCTCTCCCGGAGCCGCTTCGGCCTGGGTGGCGGCCTGGGCTGCGGCAGCCTCGGCCGCCTCCTTCGCCGCCCGCCGCTTCTTCAGATACCACAGGGTGCCCGCCCCACCCCCACCGAGGACCGCCAGCGCGACCACGATGAGGATGATCAGCTTCAAGGGGCTCTTCTTGGGGGCGACCTCTTCGTCGGACATGGAAACCTCTGGCAACACCCCCTCTCATCGGAAGGGTGGGCGGGGGGCCTGAATTGCGGACAGGTGCCGGTTCCCTGTGGGAATTCGGGTCCATAGCAAGGTAATACGGGATTTAGAGGAGCAGAATTCTCGGAGAGTGAAAGCTGGTGCCCATCACCTGCTCCGGGGATCTTCGATTCATAATGCATCAAAAAAGATCTTTGACATGAATCGGGGCCCGCCGAAATGGGCCCCGAAGATCCTGGAAACCGGCCGAAACCGGCTCGCCGATCCTACTTGCGCTTCTTGCCGCCCTTGCCGTTGACTTCGTCAGCCAGCTTCTTGCCGGGCTTGAACTTGGCAACCTTCTTGGCAGCGATCTTGATGGGCTTGTTGTCGCGGGGATTGCGACCGGTGCGGGCACCACGGTTGGCGACGGAGAAAGTGCCGAAGCCCACGAGGGTGACCTTGTCGCCGGAGCGCAGGGCGCTGGCGATGCCACCAAGCACCTGATCCAGGGCGGCAGCGGCCTGGGCCTTGGTGATGCCGGCCTTGTCGGCGACAGCGCTGACCAGTTCAGCCTTGTTCATGGAAACCTCCGAATTTGGGGAATTGCATCCCCAGGTTGAGGGAAACGAAATCGCCCCCAGGTGGAGACGACCGTGCTTGCTGAGTTTTGAAATATCAAAGGCCCGTAGAAGCCGATGAATACTGTATTTCCTAAACTGCCAAGAAGCTACGCCGCAGATGCAGCATGGTCAAGGCTTTTCTTCGAAAAAAAACGGGAGATCGGCACTCCTGGGAGGTCTAGATGAGCATGGAACATCTGAATGGGCGAAAATGCTCGGCTGTAAGTCTCATGGATCGCGCAGATCACCGTAGAACGGGCACCCTGGGGAGCGCCTATCCGCGAAAGGCCCGCCACGGCCTATGATGGGGCATGGCGTACCCCTTCTTCCTGACCGTGGCCTATGCGGGCGCGGGTTTCCATGGCTGGCAGATCCAGACGAGCCTGCGGAGCGGCCAGGGGGACCTGTGGAAGGCCCTCCGGGCCCTGGATCCCGAGGCCCCCATGCCCCAGGGCACGGGGCGCACAGATGCGGGCGTCCATGCGCGGGCCCAGGGCGTGCTGGTCCACACGGTCCGTGCCTGGGATCCCTACCGCCTGCTCGCGGCTCTGAACGCGCACCTCCCCCGGGACATCCGGGTGATGGCCGCGAAGCCGGCGCCGGAGGCCTTCTTCCCCCGCCAGCACGCGGTGGCCAAGCGCTATGTCTACCGGCTGGGCCTGGGACCCGTGGAGGATCCCCTGCTGGCCCCCTTCCGGTGGCATGTCCGCCAGGCCGCGCCGCTGGACCTGCAGGCCATGGCGGAGTCCGTGCCTCCGCTGCTGGGCACCCATGATTTCTCGAGCTTCCGCTGCGTGGAGTGCGTGGCGAAAACGCCGGTGCGGACCCTCCACGACCTCCGCCTCGCACCCATGGAGGGTGGCGTGGAGCTCATCTTCGAAGGCAGCAGCTTCCTCATGCACCAGGTCCGTATCATGACGGGCACCCTGGTGGAGGTGGGCCGGGGACGCCGGCGCCCGGATTCGCTGGGGGCGCTGCTCGCCGCTCGGGACCGCACCCGGGCGGGCCTCACGGCGCCTCCGGGTGGGCTCTGCCTCGAAAAGGTCTGGTACGAAGCCCGGTGGGGGATGGGGGAGCCGAGCCCCTGGGGTGAACGGGTCTGATTCGAATCCCGGCTCCTCATTCTGGGCGGGACCGGCCCTTCTCGACATATCGGGAATGGCGCTCTCGGCATGCCGGGAATCGGCGAACGCCAAGCGCGGCATCAATAAAATAAATATTCATAATAATTGATTTATACGCTTGGCACGAGCTTGGCTCTTTCCGAGAACCGCCGCTTGCGGTTCCTCAGGAGAAAGCCCGATGACGATGTCCTTGATCAACACCGAGATCAAACCCTTTTCGGCCACGGCCTTCCAGAACGGTCAATTCATTCCCGTCAGCGAGGCCGACCTGAAGGGCAAGTGGTCCGTGTTCTTCTTCTATCCCGCCGACTTCACCTTCGTCTGCCCCACCGAGCTGGGCGACCTGGCCGACCACTACGCCGAATTCCAGAAGCTGGGCGTGGAAGTCTACGGCGTGTCCACCGACACCCACTTCACCCACAAGGCCTGGCACGACACCTCGGAAACCATCGGCAAGATCAAGTACCCGCTGGTGGGCGACCCGACCCAGGCGATCTCGCGGAACTTCGGCGTGCTCATCGAAGAGGCCGGCCTGGCCGAGCGCGGCACCTTCGTGATCGATCCGGCAGGCAGGATCCAGATCATTGAGATCAATGCCGGCGGCGTGGGCCGCAACGCCGAAGAGCTGCTCCGCAAGATCAAGGCCGCCCAGTATGTCGCCAGCCACCCTGGCGAGGTCTGCCCGGCGAAGTGGCAGGAAGGCGAGGCCACTCTGGCTCCCTCGCTGGATCTCGTCGGCAAGATCTGACGGGCCCCAGGCACCCTGACGGCCCACAGCGCAGAGGATCCCGGGGCCCAGGCTCCGGGATCCTCTGCCGGGCAGGAGGGACGCCTGACCCGGGCGTTCCGGCAGCACCTTCCTTTGGAGGACGACGATGCTCACGGCAGACATCAAGGCCCAGTTGAAGACCTACCTTGAAAAACTCGTCCGGCCGATCGAGCTGGTCGCCTCGCTCGATGACGGCACCAGGTCCGCCGAGATGCTCGTCTTGCTCCAGGAGGTCGCGGCACTCTCCGACAAGGTGGGCCTCCGCACGGACGGGCTCCACCCCCGCCGGCCCTCGTTCGGCATCAGCCGGGTGGGCGAGGTTCCGCGCGTGCATTTCTCGGGCCTTCCCATGGGCCACGAGTTCACTTCGCTGGTGCTGGCGCTCCTGCAGGTCAGTGGTCATCCCCCCAAACTGGAAGCGGAGGTCGTCGAGCAGATCCGTGGCCTGGAGGGCCGATTTCGTTTCGAGACCTTCGTTTCGCTGTCCTGTCACAACTGCCCGGAGGTGGTACAGGCTCTCAATGCGATGGCCGCGCTCCATCCGGACTTTGAAGCGGAGATGATCGACGGGGCGCTCTTCCAGGCTGAAGTCGATGCCCGCCAGATCATGGGCGTGCCGGCGATCTTCCTGAATGGGGAGGCCTTCGGCCAGGGGCGCACCAGCGCGGAGGAGATCCTGGCTCGGCTGGACGCGAGCGCCGCAGAGCGGGAAGCGGAAAAGCTCAGCCGGAAGGAGGCCTTCGAGGTGCTGGTGGTCGGCGGCGGCCCGGCAGGCTCAGCCGCCGCGATCTACGCCGCCCGCAAGGGCATCCGCACGGGCGTGGTGGCCGAGCGCTTCGGCGGGCAGGTGTTGGACACGCTGGGCATCGAGAACTTCATTTCAGTGAAGGGGACCGAGGGGCCCAAGCTGGCGCTGGCCCTCGAGCAGCATGTCCGCGAGTACGAGGTCGACATCATCCATCTGCAGCGGGCCGAGGCCTTGATTCCGGCCGGGATCGACGGCCTCATCGGAGTGCGCCTGGCGAGCGGGGCGGTCCTCAAGAGCCGGGCCGTGATTCTCGCCACCGGCGCCCGGTGGCGGGAGATGAAGGTGCCGGGCGAGCAGGAGTACCGCACCAAGGGGGTGGCCTATTGTCCCCACTGCGACGGCCCGCTGTTCAAGGGCAAGCGCGTGGCCGTGATCGGCGGCGGGAACTCCGGCGTGGAGGCCGCCATCGACCTGGCCGGCATCACGGCCCATGTCACGCTGATCGAATTCGACCGGGACCTCCGGGCCGATGCCGTCCTGCAGAAGAAGCTCTACAGTCTGCCGAATGTGGCCGTGGTGACCTCGGCGCAGACCACCGAAGTCCTGGGCGACGGGCGGAAGGTCGTCGGCCTCGCCTACCGGGACCGGACCAGCGGCGAATCCCATGTGCTCGACCTGGAGGGCATCTTCGTCCAGATCGGCCTGCTGCCCAACACCGACTGGCTCAAGGGCACGGTGGACCTCTCGCCGCGCGGCGAGATCGAGGTCGATTCGCGGGGTCAGACCTCGGTGCCCGGCGTCTTCGCCGCCGGCGACGCGACCACGGTGCCCTTCAAGCAGATCATCATCGCGATGGGCGAGGGTGCCAAGGCCAGCCTGGGCGCCTTCGACCACCTGATCCGGACTTCCGTGCCGGCCTAGGTCCCACGGAGCCCCCGGGGGTCAATCCAGGTAGAACCCCACGCCCTGCCAGACCTTGAAGCGGGTCTTGCCGTCCTTGGAGGTGGCGGGATCGAAGACGATCTTCTTGGCGGCCTCCACGCAGGCTTCGCCGGCGTCTTTCCCATCCGGGCCCTCGCCCGGCAGCCCCTGGATCAGGCGGGCGGCGATGACCTCACCCTTCTCGCTGACCAGGACATTCACCACCACCACGCCCTTGGGCCGCCCCGAGAAGAAGCCCGAGGACTTCAGGCGCGGCACGACCCGGTTCAGGTTCAGGGGCCGGGCGGGCTGGATGTCTTCGCTCAGCAGCACCAAGTCCCCTTCGGCCGGAGTCGCCCCGGCCTTGCTGCGGAACTCATCGTTTTCGGCCTTGAGCCTGGCCGCCTCGGCCTTGGCGTCAGCGGCTTCCTGCTTCGCGGCCTGCAACTCCTTGAGGATGGCCTCGCCGCCCCCCTGGTTCTCCGTGAGGGTGGCGCGCACCTGCTCGGCCTCGCGGCGGGCGGCCTGGGCCTCGGACCGGGCCAGGTCCCGGGCTTTCTGAGACGCCGCCAGTTCCTGCTGCAGGTCCTCCGTGGCCGCCAGCCGCTGCTTGAGGCCATCCCGCTCTTCGGTGAGACGACGGACCTGGGCCTCCAGCTGGGCGGGCGTCGGTTTCCTGGCCGCCGCGAGGGGCACGGCGATCAGCAGCAGGGCGAGGACGATGCGCATGGCGCCTCCGGGTGCGGAGGGTTCAGCGCAAGGCATCCGGCTGATGACCCCCCTGGGCGGGTTTCGTGGTCTTGAGAATCCCACGCTTGATGAGCTTGGAGAAGATGGCGAGGCATTCATCCTGCTCGAAAGGAGCGATGGTGAGGATGTCGCGGATGGCCCAGAGCCCATTGACCCTGCTGGCGAGGAAGGCCTCGTTGGGGCCGAGGTTCGTCGTCATCAGCTCGTCGAGGCTCACGGCCAGCTCGGGGATCAGGTCCTGATCCAGCTTCTTGTCCTCCAGCAGATCCTGGACCACGGCCATCATCTTGCTGGCATCGAGGTGGCGGGGCTGGTCCTTCAGGATGCGGCGGAGCTCTTCCTGGGCCTCTTGCAGCTTCTGCTTCTCCACCAGGGCCCGGGCCCGCTGGAGCTGGAGGCTGGGGTTTTCGCCGAGGTTGCCGCCGGAGTTGAGGATGCGGACGAGGCCCTTCTCGTGAAGGTCGAAGAGCAGCTTGTTGATCTTGTACTCGGGCATCCGCATGTCCAGCACCAGCTGGTCCACCCGCTTGTGGCCGTCCAGCCGCGCGAGGATGTCGGCGTCATCGGTCGCCAGGGGCAGGCGCTCGGCGATGGCCTCGGAGATGGGGGCCAGCACGGCATCGCCGCCCTTGATGACTTTGCGGATGCGCTTCCAGTCATCCATGCGGCGGGCGCCCTCCAGCACGATGCCGGTGACATCGAGGCTGAGGAGCATGGATTTCTGGTGGGAGGCGGCGCCATCGTGGAACTCGAAGCTGCCCACATTCCACAGGAAGGTGTCGTAGATGCTCTCCTCCACCTTGAGCTGGACGATGCGCCGGATCTCGGCCTCGGTCACCAGCTGGCGGTTGATGAGGATGCGTCCCAGGAGCTGCTGCTCGTCCTCCTGGGTGGCCAGGGCGTCGCGCAGCTGCTCTTCGGTGATGCGGTTGAAGGCGAGCAGATACTGGCCCAGGTACTCGCGGGGATCCGAGGACCAGATGCTGGTGATGCGGCCCTCGTGGAAGGCCACGCGCTTGGTGTGCAGGGAGCCCCGCAGCTCCAGGACGCCGGTCTTCTTGCCCACGGCCAGCCACTGGAAGATGTCTTCCAGGCCCATCGTCGCAAGATCGCCACTCAGCGCCAACTCATGCTCCCTGCCAAGCCTAAAGGGTACCCCAGATTCCTTGTCGGAAAATGAACCTGCCGATAAATCTACAAGGGCCGCCGGGCCCCTTCACCTACCTATCGGCAGGGCGGGGCCGGGCGTGAGGGGTCACGGTCCTCGCGCATCTCGGTCCCCGGGGCCCGCCCGGCGACCTCAAAGTCGGGTGAGGGTCTCCCGGATGGCCTGGTTCAGCAGGCTGGGGTGATGCCGGGCCAGGGGGGCCTCCGGGTCCAGCAGGGGGAACCGGTGGATCGGAATGTCCAGGACGCGGTCCCCGGAGGCGATCAGGGGCTCGCCGCCCTCCTCCCGGTAGCGGGCGAGCATATCCGGCGGCAGGGGGTCGGCGTTGGCGATCACGGCGGAGACCTGGACCCGGCCGAAAGCCGAGATCGCGCTGAGGTGCCCTTCGAGATCCAGCCCGGCGGTCTCGCCGGGCTCGGTCATCAGGTTGGCCACATAGAGGACGGGGGCCCGGGAGATGGCCACGGCCTCCTGCAGTTCCGGGAGCAGGAGGTTGGAGATGGTCGAGGAATAGAGGCTGCCCGGCGACAGGATCACCAGGTCGGCGCGCAGGAGGGCCAGGACGGCCTCGGGCAGGGGTTCGGCACCCCTGGGCTCCAGCCAGAGCCGGGCGAGGGGGGGGCGGCAGGACCCCACGGCGGTCTCCCCCACATACCGCACCCCCGCCAGGTCCTCGGCGCAGAGGGTGACGGGCATGATGGTCGAGGGGAAGAGCCTGCCCACGGTGACGAGAACGCTCGAGAGCTGCCGGATGGCCCGCACCCAGTCGCCTGTGAGGTCCGCCAGGGCCCAGAGCATGAGGTTGCCGAGGGAGTGGCCCGCGAGACTGCCCTCCCCCTTGAAACGGTAGTTGAGGAGGTCGGACAGGGCCGAATCCTCCAGGGTCAAGGCTGCGAGGCAGTTGCGGAGATCGCCCGGGGGGAGGCCGCCCAGCTCATCCCGGAGACGCCCCGAGGAGCCCCCGTTGTCGGAGACGGTGACGATGCCCGTGAGCCGCCAGGGCTCCCGGCTGCGTCCCGCTTCGCGCTTCAGGGCCCGCAACAGGGCGGCCAAGCCGGTCCCACCGCCCAGGGCCACCACCTTGAGAGGCTGGTCGGCGTGAAGGGCCGGGGGGCTGGGCATCAGACCGATCCCATGCCCTGACGGAGCCTAGCGGCCCTCGGTGAAGGCGAAGAGGGGGGACTTGCGGATCGGATTGAAATCCGGCTCCATGTGCCACTGGAAGACCAGGTCGGCATCCAGTTCCATGGCCTTCTTCAGGCTTTCGGCGGAAGCTTCGACATTCTCAGCCTGGGCGAAGGCCACAGCCTTGAGGTAATGCAGTGAACCCGCGGTGGGGTGGCTCTTGAGGGCCTTCTCCGCCATCTTGATGGCTTCGTCGGTATCCCGGCGGTTGAGGCAGGCCTGGATTTCCGTGACCGGGTCCGCAGCAACGGCCTTGGCGGGATGGACCTTGGATTCCGAAAGGGCGAGGTAGACCTGCGCCCGGCGCTTCACGGCCCAGTCGCCGGCCGCCTGGGCCTCCTGGATCAGGGCCTCGAGGGCCTTCACGGCCTCGGGGTGCTTTCCCGAATCCACGAGCTTCACGGCCTTCGCGAAGGTGGCTGCGAGGGGCGAGGGATGGGCGGTCGCCGGAGCGGGGGCCGGGGCGGACTTGGGGGTGGATTCTGACTTAGCCTTCGTCGCCATGCGTGGATCCTCTGGAAACCTTGTGGAAACTATAGAGTGACAGGTTTCCGCCGGCAAATCCCGGACCCGGTGCGGAGGGCGGTGCAAGGGATGGGCCCTCAGGCCTTGAACAACGCCTTCTCCCGGTTCAGAACCCGGGTGGAAACCAGGGTCATGATGCCCGCCAGGCCTACGGTCATGGCGAAGGCGATCAGGTACTCGGCCCAGCTGAACTGCTGGCTGAAAAGTTTGCGGAGGGCCAGGCAGACATTCACCACGGGCACATAGGACAGGAACGCCATCTTGTCCACGCCCGGGGCCATGGTGAAGACGCCCAGGAAGACCACCAGGAAGATGCCCGGTGTGATGGCGCTGCCCGCCTCGATGGTGTTCTTGGCCTGGATGCCCATGAGCAGGATGAAGTTCGAGAAGAACAGCCCCAGGGGGACCATGATCAGGAAGGTGAGGCCCAGCGTCATGGGGTTGGCGATGGCCGCCACGGCCTGCATGGAGCCCGTGGAGCCGCCGCCCATGAAGGGGATGGAGAGTCCCATGCTCAGCAGGTTCAGCAGGGCCGCGATGACCCCCATGCAGAAGATGTAGAGCAGCTTCCCGAGAATGATCTGGTTGCGCGGCAGCCGCGTGGCCATGAGGCTCAGGAGCGTGTGCCGCTCCTTCTCGCCGGCAGTGGCGTAGATGCCGTGCTGCATGGCACCGGTGTACATCATGATCATCAGCAGGTAGGGCAGGAGCCGGCCCATGACCTTGCCCATCTCCAGGGCCGTGTCCGCCGCATTCTTGACCTCCAGCTTCACAGGCTCGGCCAGCTGGGCCGAGGCCCCCAGCCCCTGGAGGCGCGCCTGGACCCAGGTCTTCTCCTGGCCCTTCACGGCTTCGCGGAGGCGCTTGAGCGCCATCTCGGAGGTGCGCTCGCTTTCGTCCACGGAGACGGCGACGGTGAAAGTCTCGTGCTTCTCCAGGGCCGCGGCCGCTCCGGGAGCTACCTCCAGGGCCAGGTCCAGCTTCTGGTCGCGCAGCGCCTGCTTCAGGTCGCCCTCGGGCTTCGGCACGAGCTCGAAGCGCTTCGGGTCGCCCTGCAGCACGCCGGTGAGGGCGCCCGAGGGGTCCGAGACATAGATGCGGCTGGCCTTGTTGCGGTTCTGGGCCTCATCCCGCTTGGACATCTTGGCCATCATGCCGAAGATGGCCGGGTAGAGCAGGAAGGGCAGGACGAAGGCGAAGAACAGCGTCTTGCGGTCCTTCGAGAGTTCCAGGAACTCCTTCTTGGCGATGAGCAGGGCGCCGCGCATCAGTTGCCTCCCTCGGATTCGGCTGCGAGCTGGAAGAAGACCTCGTCGAGGGTCTTGGCGCGTCGGCTCTGCAGGATCTCGTGTGGCGGCGCGTCTCCGTGCAGCCGGCCGTCGAAGATGATGCCCACGCGGTCGCAGATCTCCTCGACCATGGGCATGACATGGGTGGACACGATCACGGTGCGGCCCTCCTCGCGCATGATGCGGAGCAGGTCCAGCACGGTCTTGGCGGTGAGCACATCGAGGCCGGTGGTGGGCTCATCGAAGATCACCACCTTGGGATCGTGCAGCAGGGCCCGGGCGATGCTCACCTTCTGCTTCTGACCCGAGGAGAAGCCCTCCATCTTCACATCCGCGAAATCCGCCAGGTGGAGCTTCTCGAGCAGGTGCATGCCCCGGCGTTCGGCGGTCACCGGATCCACATCCTGGAACTCGCCGAAGATCCGCAGCAGTTCGCGGGGCGTGAAGCGGGTGTAGACGCCCATGTCCGTGCTGAGGTACCCCAGACAGCCGCGCACTGCCTCGGGCTTCACCCGGGTGTCGAGACCGCAGACATGGATGGATCCGCCATCGGGATCCATGAGGCCCGCGATCATCCGCAAGGTGGTGGACTTCCCGGCGCCGTTAGGCCCGAGCAGGCCGTAGATCTCGCCGGGATTCACCTGCAGCGAGATGCCGCGCACCGCATCGATGCGCTTGGTGACGCGGGTCTTCCGGTCCTTCACGGTGAAGGATTTGTGGACCTCGTTCAGCTGGATCACCGGGCCTCCGGATGGGAAAGCCCAAGTCTAGGCCACGAATCCGGGGGGCTCTGGGCCAGACCGGCGAACGGAGGATACGGGCCGGCGAACGGCGCGGCCCGCGCCTTCAGTGGTGGTTGAGGGCGCCCGTGCCGCCCAGGACCAGCATCACCAGGCCCAGGCCCAGGCAGTAGAGGGCGAACCCGTTGAGCCGCGGCTTGCGGGTGAAGCGATCCAGGAGGCCGATGGCCAGGTAGCCCGAGATAGCCGCGGCAAGCACGCCGGCCACGCACAGCAGCCCGGGAGCCGCCGACCCGGCGGGGAAGGCCAGCTCCGCAGGCAGGGGCTGGTGCTTGAACAGGGGCTTGAGCAGGCCGCGGAGTTCCACCACGGCGGCCGCGGCGATGGTGGGCATGCCGAGGAGGAAGCTGAAGCGGGCCGAGGCCGGCAGGCGCAGGCCCTGGAACACGCCCATGGCGATGGTGGAGCCCGAGCGGGACAGGCCGAAACCCCCGCCGAGGCCCTGGATGGTGCCGACGGCCAGCGCGTCCGAGGCCCGCAGGTCGCCGATGCCCCGGCCGGCCTGATCCTCGCTGAGCATGTTGTTGCGCTCGCGGCTCATCCGGTTGGCGAGGAAGAGCAGGCCCGATGTGCAGAGGAGGCCGATCCCATAGACCCAGAGGTGCTCCTTGGCGGCTTCCTTCACCCCGCGGGTGGCCAACCCGAAAATGCCCGTGGGGATCATGGCCAGGAACAGCCAGAAGGCCAGCTTGCGACCCTCGGCATCCCGTCCCAGGCAGCCCATCACCAGCTGCACCAGCTCGCGGCGGAAATAGACCATCAGCGCGATGAGGGTGCCCCCGTGGAGCAGCACATCGAAGGCCAGCGGCATGGGGCGACCCCCGAACATCAGGTGCTCGGCCAGCGTGAGGTGCGCGGTGGAGGAGACGGGCAGGAATTCCGTCAGGCCCTGGATCAGACCCAGGAGGATGGCGTGCAACAGGTTCATTCAAGCTCCGGCGCAAAGAACCAGTGTGCCAGAGCGGTCAGGATTCCCGAGGAAGGGCTTGGAGAATGGCCAGGTACTCGCGGTGCTCCTTCCAGCCTCGCCGGATCGTCCGGAGGGCCCAGACGAAGACGCCGAGCTGGATTCCCAGGAAGACCGGAAGCATCCAGCCCCGGGTCGCCTGGTCGATGTTCGCCCCTGCCTGGTTGAATCCGAAGGCGATCCAGATCACGCCCTGACCGACGAGGACGAGGTAGGCGCGGGCCTCCTCCACCCCCTTGATCCACCAGGGGGCCAGCAGCAGGTAGAGCCACGGGAGGGCCGCGACCCACAGCCAGGACATCCAGAGGGAAGGCAGCCTCGCCGGCAGCTGCTGGATGGTTTCCGGGTGCTGGAGAACGCCTGCATACCCGCTCACGAAACCAACGAGGACGAGGGTCTGGAAGGTCATCAGGATCAGGGCGATGGCGAAGATCCAGCGCCACTTCCTCTGTTCGTGCGCCGCATCCTGAAGCGCCTTCACGGGGCCCAGCCCGCGGTAGAGCCAATGGAAGAGCAGCTGCTTCAGGGGAAGCCAGAGCAGGGGCATGAGGAAGATCAGGATGGCCTGGAGGCGCCACCAGGGACCGAGGAGGGTTCTCGTGGCATGGGAGAACACATGCAGGGTCATGAGCAGGGCCATCGCTCCGCCGAGCGCCGTGGCGAGGCCGCTCTTCCGGGAATCGAATTCGGCATAATCGTGGGTGAGCGCTTCCAGCTTCTCGAGATCGATCCCGCTCATCGCCTGCCTTCCTCGGGCAACAGGGCCCGCAGCTGCTTGTGATAGGCCCTGAGGGCCGTCCGCCCATCCTCCGTGATGCGGAAGCTGGTGACGGGAATGCGGCCCTGGAAGGCCTTGACCGTCTCGAGGTAGCCGGCCCCCTCCAGCTTCTGGGTGTGGCTGGAGAGGTTGCCCTTGCTCAGGCCGGTGACCCGCTGAAGGAAGAGGAAGCCCACCTCCTCCGCCGCCGCCAGGACGGTGAGGATCGCCAGGCGGGCGGGTTCGTGGACCATGCGATCGAGGCTGAGGATGGCCTTGGAGGTGGTTCCGGCTTTAGTCACGAAACAAGTTTGCAATACAAACTTGTTTCGTCAACCCAAAAGCCGGGGCCCGTGATTGAATCTCCCCATGCGACCCATCGACCTCCGCTCCGACACCGTGACCCAGCCTTCAAAGGAGATGCGCGCCGCCATGGCCGCCGCGGAAGTGGGCGACGATGTGCTGGAGCAGGATCCCACCCTGGCCCGGCTGGAGGGTCGCGTGGCCGACCTGCTGGGGCTGGAGGCGGCCCTGTGGGTGCCTTCAGGCTGCATGGGCAACCTCATCGGACTGATGCTCCACCTGAAGCGCGGCGACCGGTTCCTGGCGCCGGCCCAGGCCCATGTGCTGGGCGCGGAACTGGGCACGGGGGCCTGGCTGGCGGGCGGCATGCCTGAGGCCCTGGCCTGGGAGGGCGGTCCCGGCCGGCCCACGCCCGCCCAGGTGACGAAGGCCGCCGGGGCTCCCGGCCCCTACTATTCATTGCGCACGACGCTGCTCTGCCTGGAGAACACGCACAACTTCGCGGGCGGAGCCGTGACGCCCCAGGCCGAGCATCGCGCCCTGGTGGCCGCTGCCAAGGCCGCGAAGCTGGCGGTGCACCTGGATGGCGCGCGGATCTGGCACGCGGCGGCGGCCCTGGGGCTTCCGCCCTCGGCGCTGGCGGAAGGCGTGGATACCGTGCAGGTCTGCCTCAGCAAAGGCCTGGGCGCCCCCATGGGTTCGCTGCTGGCGGGATCGCGGGCGGCCATCGCCGACGCGCGGCGCCTGCGCAAGATGCTGGGCGGCGGTGTGCGCCAGGGCGGCGTCGTGGGCGCGGCCGGGCTGGTGGCCCTGGACTACCTGCCCCGGATCGCCGAGGACCATGCCAAGACCCGTCGTCTCGCGGAGGGGCTGCGCGGCTTCGGCGTCGCCGCGCCGGTTCCCGAGACCAACATCCTGCTGGTGCCCGTACCGGACGCGCCCGCGGCCCTGGCGGCGCTGGAAGGAGTCGGCGTTCGGGCCCTGCCCGTGGGATCGGCCGTCCGCTTCATCCCGCACCGCGACCTGGAGATGGCCGACATCGAGGAGGCGCTGCGCCGCCTCGAACCGCTGGCCCACCTGCTTCGCACCGCTTGAAGGGAGAACCATGAAGGGTCGCCTCCTCTTTGCCGCCCTGGCACTGATCGCAGCGGGCATCGCCGGGTACCTGTGGTACCAGGACACCCTCGTGCCGGTACCCCTGACGCCCGGGCAGGCGCTCTTCGTGCCCGCCCGGCCGGAGTACGGGGAGGACGAGGTGGTCCTTGAGGCGCTTCTGCCCGCCGGGGAAAAGCTGGAAGCCTTCCTGGCCACCCAGTCCGACCTCACGCTGCTGGAGAGGGGGCCGGAGGGGGGATGGGCGGGCCAGCTGCTCTCCGGGCTCCAGGGCAGCCGCCACGGCCGCCGCTGGCGGTTGTCGGTGATCCCCGGCTGGAGGATGCAGGATGGAAAACTGCTCGACGCCGGGAGGCTCGCCGCGGCGCTCGCAGCGAACCTGACGCGGCTGGAAGGGCACTCCCGGGTGATCGATCCAGACACTCTGGAGCTTCGCTTCAAGGCCCGTCAGGCGGATCTTCCGGCGCAGCTCTCGCGGTGGCGCGTGCCGGGTAGCGGCCCCTTCCTGCGCCGGGGGACGACGCTCGCCAGGTCCGCCGGCTTCATCCACGGACCCGCGGGCATCGCCGGCCTGCGGGTGGCGACGGATCCCGGGCTGATGGAGAGCCGCGCCTGGGCCGAGGGCCTGGCCGCCGCGCGATGGGCCTGGGCCGCGTTCCCCGGGAAGATCGATCCCGAGGACATGGCGAAGGTCCGCCTGGCGCCCTATGACGAGGTTCGCCTGAAGGATGGTTCCGTGTGGTTCCTCTCCCGCCGCCTGCGCCGCCTGCGGCCCAACGCGGAGGACTGGACCCGCACCCGGCTCTTCGGCGTCTGGAAGGGCGCCATGGACCTCTCCTACGAACCCTGACTGGAGCCGACCCATGCTTCATGCACCCCAGATCCTGAGATCCATCCCCCTCCTCCTCGCGGCTCCCGGTCTTCTGGCCCAGGCGCCTGCCGAGTTCGTTGCGGCCCACCAGAGCTGGCGGGCCGAGCGATTCCGTTCCCTGTCGGCGGAGGAAGGGTGGCTCAGCCTGGTGGGGCTGCACTTCCTGAAGGAGGGGGCGAACGAGGCGGGATCGGAGGCGGGCCTTCCCGTGGTCCTGCCGAGCGGTGTGCCGTCCCGGGTCGGCGTCTTCCGGCTGGATCAGGGCCGCGTGACCTTCCGCGCCGAGCCCGGCGCCGGAGTGACCCTCCGCGGGAAAACCGTGGAGGAGACCCCCCTGCGCACGGATGCGGAAGGCGAGCCGGATGTCCTGCGGGCAGGGACGCTGCGCTTCCATGTCATCCGCCGCGGCGACCGCTACGCCGTCCGGGTGAAGGACACCGCCAACCCGGCACTCAAGGCATTCAAGGGTGTGGACGCCTTTCCACCGGATGCCGCCTACCGGGTCGTGGCCACCTTCAAGCCTTATCCCACACCCAGGACCGTGGCCATCCCCACGGTGCTCGGCACCACGGAAGCCATGCCTGCACCCGGCCTGGTGCGGTTCCGGCTCAAGGGGCGCTCCTACACCCTGCAGCCCGTGCAGGAGGGCGGGCCGGACTCGAAGTTCTTCTTCATCTTCCGGGATGGCACGGCCGGCGCCGAAACCTATCCTGCGGGGCGTTTCCTCTACGCCGATCCGCCCAAGGACGGGAAGCTTGTCCTCGACTTCAACCGGGCCGTCAACCCGCCCTGCGCCTTCACGCCCTTCGCCACCTGTCCGCTGCCCCCGAAGCAGAACCAGCTGAAGGTGCGGATCCCGGCCGGCGAGAAGACCTACGGAGAACACTGAGAGCGGCTACTCCAGGTTGGCGGACTGCTCCCGGATCTGATCGAGGACGCCCTTGGCCTCCATGACGGCGCGGGTCATCTCGATGCGCTTGCACTTGCTGCCGGTGGTGTTGAGCTCGCGCAGCACCTCCTGGCACCACACATCCACGGCCTTGCCTTCGAGGCGGCCCTTCGCCAGCCGCTCCGCAAAGTCGTCCAGGTGCGCGGCGAGCCGGGTCAGCTCCTCCCGCACATCCTGGCGTTCGGCCAGCACACCGGCCTCGGCCAGCAGGCGCTCGGCGGGCAGCTGGCCGGCCAGGCGGGCGTCCTCGAGGATCTGCTCGATGCGCTGGCGGTAGAGGCCCGGAAGCTCGGCGGCCTGGGTTTCCGCCTCGGCCTGGAGGCGCTCGCGCAGCGAGCGCAGCCGGGCCAGCCCGTCCTCGAAGAAGGGGCGCAGCCGCTCCGCCTCGCGGGCCCGGCCCGCGTTCCAGGCTTCCAGGAGGGCCTTCAGCGCCTCGTGGACCGGAGCCTGGAGCCGTTCGCCGAGATCCGACGCGGGGGACTGGAAGGCCCCGGGCAGGCGGAAGAAGGCCTCGGCCGTGAGGGAGGGCAGGTTCAGCCACTCCGCGTCCTCCTGCCAGCCCTTGGCCACGGCGCGCAGCAGGGCGCGGTTCATGCGGGGCTCCAGCGAGGGCTCGTCTTGGACCTCGACCACCAGGTCCAGCTTCCCGCGCTGGGCGGCCTCGCGCACCTGGGCGCGCAGCCCGGCCTCCAGGGGAAACAGGGCGGGGGGCAGGCGCAGGCTGAGGTCCAGGGCCTTGTGGTTGACGCTGCGGAGCGTGAGCCGCAGCTGCCCGGCCTCCAGGGGACGGACGATCTCGGCGAAGGCGGTCATGGATTTCATGCGGCATCCTGGAGGTTGGCCTTCCAGGGTAGCCTGCTCTCAGGACACGCGGGTCTCCAGCCAGGGCGCTTCTTCGCGCCGGCGGGCCTCGAAGGCGGCGATGTCGGCCAGGTTCGCCTCGGTGCGCCGGATCTCGTCGAGCCCTTCGAGCAGCACGGCCTTGCGGGCAGGCTCGATGGCGAAGGCGAAGGTCTGGCCGCCGCCGCGCACCTGCTGGGCGGGGAGGTCCACGGTCAGCGGGCCCTCGACCGCCGCCAGGGCCTCTAGGGCCTCCATGGGGAGGATCGCCGGCAGGAGGCCGTTGGCGAAGCAGTTGGTGAAGAAGATGTCAGCGAAGCTGGGCGCCAGGATGGAGCGGATGCCGAAGTCCTTAAGGGCCCAGGGCGCGTGTTCGCGGCTGGAGCCGCAGCCGAAGTTCGGCCCGGCGAGCAGGATCGAGGCGCGGCGGTAGGGTGCCTGGTTCAAGATGAAATCCGCGCGCTCCCGCCCTTGGGCGTCGTACCGGATCTCCTGGAAGAGGTTCTTGCCCAGGCCCGAGCGCACCAGCGTCTTCAGGAACTGCTTGGGAATGATGAGGTCCGTGTCGATGTTGGCGCGCAGCAGGGGCGCCGCGATGCCGGTGAGGGTGGTGAACGGTTCCATCTCAAGCCTCCAGCCATCGGCGCACATCGGTGAAGTGGCCCGTCACGGCCGCGGCGGCGGCCATGCCGGGACTCACCAGGTGGGTGCGGCTGCCGCGGCCCTGCCGGCCTTCGAAGTTGCGGTTGCTGGTGCTGGCGCAGCGGACGCCCTCGGCGAGGCGATCCTCGTTCATGCCCAGGCACATGCTGCAGCCGGGCTGGCGCCACTCGAAGCCGGCCTCCAGGAAGATCCGGTCCAGGCCCTCGGCCTCGGCCTGCCGCTTCACCAGACCCGAGCCCGGCACCACCAGGGCGCGGATGCCCGGTGCGACCCGGCGGCCCTTCGCCACCGCGGCGGCCTCGCGGAGATCCTCGATGCGGCCGTTGGTGCAGGAGCCGATGAAGACGGCCTGCAGGGCGATCTCCTCGATGGGCGTGCCGGGCCGGAGATCCATGTAGTCAAGGGCGCGCAGCATGGCCTGCCGATCATCGGGCGTGGTCGCCGAGGCGGGATCGGGCACGCGGCCGGTGATGTCCGTCACCCACTGGGGACTGGTGCCCCAGGTGACCTGGGGAGCCAGTTCCGAGATGTCCAGCACGACTTCCCGGTCGAAGACCCCCCCCTCCTCGTAGGCCAGGCCGCGCCAATGGGCCAGGGCCTGGTCCCACAGGGCGCCTTGGGGGGCCATGGGCCGGCCGTGCAGGTAGGCGAAGGTGGTGTCGTCCGGAGCCACCAGGCCGGAGCGCGCCCCGCCTTCGATGCTCATGTTGCAGAGGGTCATGCGGCCCTCCATGGACAGGGCGCGGACCGCGGCTCCGGTGAACTCCATGACATGGCCGGTGCCGCCGGCGGTGCCGATGCGGCCGATCAGCGCCAGGGCCAGGTCCTTGGCGCCGAGCCCCCGGGGCAGAGCGCCCTCGAAGCGCACGCGCAGGTTGCGCGACTTCCGCTGCGGCAGGGTCTGGGTGGCCATCACATGCTCGACCTCGCTGGTGCCGATGCCGAAGGCCAGGGCCCCGAAGGCGCCGTGGGTGCTGGTGTGGCTGTCGCCGCAGACGATGGTGGTGCCGGGCAGGGTGAAGCCCTGCTCCGGGCCCACCACATGGACGATGCCCTGCCGGTCGTCGAGCAGGGGCAGGTAGGGTACGCCGTAGGCCTTCACATTCGCCTCGAGGGCTTCGACCTGAAGGCGGCAGGTCTCGTCGGCGATGCCCTTCTCCCGGTGGAGGGTGGGGACATTGTGGTCGGCCACGGAGAGGATGGCGTTGGGTCGGCGGAGCGGGCGCTGGGCTTCCCGCAGGCCTTCGAAGGCCTGCGGGCTGGTGACCTCGTGGACCAGGTGCCGGTCGATGTAGAGCAGGCTGGTGCCGTCGGCGCGGGTGGCCACCAGGTGCTCGTCCCAGATCTTGTCGTAGAGGGTTCGCGGAGTCATGGGCGTTTCCTCCCAGGGCCGGGCAGGGGCTGGCTGAAGTCGATGGAGCGGATGAGGCCGAGGAAGGCGCGGGTGGCCGGGGACTGGGCCGCTTCGCGACGGGTGACGATGCGGATGAGCTTCTCCAGCTGGAGCTCGTGCACGGGCACCTCCACCAGGCGGCCCTCGCGGACCGCGGCGGCCACGGTCATCCGCGGCAGGATGGCCAGTCCGGCGCCCAGGGCCACGAACTCCAGGATGGTGGCGATGGAGGCCAGCTCCATGGTGAGCCGCAGGGGCGTCTCGCAGCGCGCGAACAGCTCGATGATGGCGGTCCGGGTGGGCGTGGGGGCGTTGTGGGCCACGAAGCGGTCCTCTGCCAGATCGGCGATGCGGAGGTTCTTCCGCCGGGCGAAGCGGTGTCCCGGAGGCACCACCAGCACCATGCGGTCGCGGTGGATGACCTGGCTCACCAGCTCGGGATGCAGCGCGTCGTAGGAGACGAAGCCCACATCGAGCCTGCGGTCCAGCACCTCGGCCGGAATGCGCTCCGAGGTCTGGCGGTAGGCCTGGATCTTGATGGCCGGGCAGGCCTGCTGGTAGGCCAGCAGGATCCGGGGCAGCAGGAACTCCGACACGCTTTCGTTGGCCCCGACATTCAGGCGGCCCTGCTGGAGCCCCTTCAGGGCCCCGAAGGTGTCGAAGATCTCCTGTCTCAGGTCGAACATGCGCTGGGCCAGCGGCAACAGGGTGGTGCCGGCATCCGTGAGGACGCCGCCCTTGGTGGTCCGGTCCAGCAGGGTCTCGCCCAGCTCCTCCTCGAGTTTCTTGAGGGCGAGGCTCACGGCGGGCTGGGTGCGGAAGAGGCGCTCCGCGGCCCGGGAGAAACTCTTCTCCTGCGCCACCACCAGGAATGTCTCCAGCTGCCCGAGATCCATGGGGCCTCCCGCGTGAGAGTGTAGGATCTTAAGTATTACTTATGTAATCATAAAAAAAATTAAATGTATTTATAGTTCGACCCCGACGATCTTTAGGTGATCCCTCCGGCCCCGGCCGGTCCAGGAGTACCCCCATGGGCACCGAGCGGATCGCCATCTTCGACACCACGCTTCGCGACGGCGAGCAGTCCCCGGGCTGCAGCATGAACCTCGACGAGAAGCTGCAGATGGCCCGCCAGCTGGAGGCCCTGGGCGTCGATGTCATCGAGGCGGGTTTCCCCGTGGCTTCAGACGACGACTTCTCCGCGGTGCAGGCCATCGCCCGGGAGTGCCGGAAGCCCGTGATCGCCGCCCTCTGCCGGGCCCTCCCCCGGGACATCGACCGCGCCTGGGAGGCCCTTCGGGAGGCTGCCCGACCGCGCATCCACACATTCCTGGCCACCTCCGACATCCACCTGGCCCACAAGCTCCAGAAGACCCGCGCCGAGGCCCTGGAGATGATCCGGGACGGCGTGCGGCGGGCTAAAGCGCTCTGCGCCGATGTGGAGTTCTCCGCCGAGGATGCCACCCGCAGCGACTGGGACTACCTGGTGCAGGTGTTCGCCGTGGCCATCGAGGAGGGCGCCACGGTGCTGAATGTGCCGGACACCGTCGGTTACACCGTCCCGGACGAATACGGGAAGCTCATCAGCCATCTCCGCGCCCGCGTGCCGGGCATCGAAGGCGTGACCATCAGCGTCCACTGCCACAACGACCTGGGGCTGGCGGTGGCCAATTCCCTGGCCGCCGTCGCGGCCGGGGCCCGGCAGGTGGAATGCACCGTGAACGGCATCGGCGAGCGCGCCGGCAATGCCGCGCTCGAGGAAGTGGTGATGGCGCTGTCCGTGCGCCGCGACGCGCTTCCCTTCGCCACGGGCGTGAACCAGGAGGCCATCTACCGCGCCAGCCAGACCCTCGCCCACATCACGGGCATCGAGGTGCAGCCCAACAAGGCCATCGTGGGGCGCAACGCCTTCGCCCACGAGAGCGGCATCCACCAGCACGGCATGCTGAGCCACCGCTCCACCTACGAGATCATGACGCCGGAATCCGTCGGCGTCCGCCGGACCAGCCTTGTGCTCGGCAAGCACTCGGGCCGCCACGCCCTGGCCAAGCGCTTCGAGGAATTGGGCTACGCCCTGGGCCGAACGGAACTGGACAAGGCCTACAAGCTGTTCACCAAGCTCAGTGACCAGAAGAAGGAGATCTTCGACGAGGACCTGTTGGCCATCGTCCGCGACGGCCTGACCCACATCCCCGAAATCTTCAAGCTCCGGGCGCTCCAGGCCACGGCGGGCACCTCGATGTTTGCCACGGCCCTGGTCACCCTGGCCACCGAGGGCGGCGAGGCCACGGAGACCGCCATGGGCGACGGGCCGGTGAACGCCGTCTTCGCGGCCGTGGACAAGCTCACGGGACTGACCGGCCGTCTGGTGGATTTCCGGATCCACTCCCTCACGGGCGGCGCCGATGCCGTGGGCGAGGTCTTCGTCCAGGTGGAGTTCGACGGCGTGATCCACGGCGGCAAGGGGGCCAGCACGGATGTGGTGGAGGCCAGCACCCGGGCCTATCTCAACGCCACGAACAAGGTCCTCTTCGCCCGCCGCGCCTCTGCGCCGGTCGAAGCCGAAACGAGGTGTTGAATGGCCGAAGCCACGCCTGAGCCCCAGCCTGAAACTCCGGATCGACCCGCCAAGGGCCTGTCCGCCGCCGCCGCGAACCTGGCCGACGGCCCGGATGCCGACCCCGACCAGTACGGCTGGGGGGTGTGAGGATGGACGCGCGGATCACTGTCCTCCCCGGAGATGGCGTGGGGCCCGAGGTCACCGCCCAGGCCGTGGCGTGCCTGTCGGCCGTGGGGGAGCGGTTCGGCCACCGCTTTGAATTCCAGGAAGCTCTCATCGGCGGGGCGGCCGTGGATGCTACCGGCGATCCGCTGCCCGAAGCCACGCTGGCGGTCTGCCGGTCCAGCCAGGCCGTGCTGCTGGGGGCCGTGGGCGGTCCTGCCTGGGATGGGCGCCCCCGGCACCAGCGGCCCGAGTCCGGCCTCCTGCGCCTGCGGCAGGCCCTGGGCCTCTATGCCAACCTGCGGCCGGTGGCCGTCCACCCGGCCCTGGAGGACGCCTCCCCGCTGAAACCCGAGATCGTCCGCGGGACGGACCTGATGTTCGTGCGGGAGCTTTCGGGCGGCCTCTATTTTGGCGAGCCCCGGTCGTACTCGGACCAGGCGGCCGTGAACACGCTGCCCTACACCCGGGCCGAGATCGAGCGCGTCGCCAAGGTGGCCTTCGAACTGGCGGCCGGCCGGCGCCGGAACCTGGTGTCCGTGGACAAGGCCAATGTGCTGGAGACCTCGCGCCTGTGGCGCCAGGTGGTGGAGGATCTGGCGCCGGCCTACCCGGGCGTGAAGGTCCAGCACGCCTATGTGGACAGCTTCGCCATGGCCCTCATCACGCGGCCCCGGGACTTCGATGTGGTGCTCACGGAGAACCTCTTCGGCGACATCCTCAGCGACGAGGCCGCCGTGCTGGCGGGGTCCCTGGGCCTGCTGCCTTCCGCGAGCCTCGGGGGGTCGGTGGGCGTCTTCGAGCCCATCCACGGATCGGCGCCGGACCTCGCGGGCCAGGACCGGGCCAACCCCATCGGCACCATCCTGTCGGCGGCCCTGCTGCTGCGCCACGGCCTGGACCTCCAGGCCGAGGCCCTGGCGCTGGAATCCGCCGTGGACCGGGTGCTTCAGGGCGGGCATGGCACGGGCGACCTGAAGGGCGCCATCCATCCCCACGGCACGCGCTCCCTGGGCGACCGGATCCGCGAGGCCATCCGTCCCCCCCGAGCCAGGGCTCCCCGCCTGGTGGATTCGGCCTATTCCTGGTGCGGTTCCCCGGAAGGCCACCGTTCCCGTCCCTAGCTTTTTCAAAGGCTTCAACCATGTCCCTCGTTCCTGATTCCGCGCCCACGATCCCGACCCACTGGCCCGGGATCGTGGTGATCGTGCGGCCCGTGGGCCTCGGCTTCGTGCTGCGGCTGACGGGCTAGGGGCGCTGTTCGGATCTCCACCGACCACGGCCCCGCACCCACCGGCGGGGCCGTTCCCGTTCAAGAGCCACCGAGGATTGCCATGACGCCCACCGACCAGCCCCTGAACCGCCGCAGCCGAGTCATCACCCAGGGCGCCCATCGCGCTCCGGCCCGGGCCATGCTGAAGGCCATCGGCTTCACGGACGAGGACCTGGCCAAGCCCATCATCGGCATCGCTAACACCTGGACGGAGATCGGTCCCTGCAACTACCACCTGCGGGAACTGGCCGAGCGCGTGAAGGCCGGCGTGCGCGCCGCCGGGGGCACGCCCATGGAGTTCTGCACCGTCTCGATCAGCGACGGCATCACCATGGGCACCGAGGGCATGAAGGCCTCGCTGGTGAGCCGAGAGGTCATCGCGGATTCCATCGAGCTGGTGGCGCGCGGCAACGCCTTCGACGGCCTGGTCTGCCTCTCCGGCTGCGACAAGACCAACCCCGGCGTGGCCATGGCCCTGGCGCGCCTGGATATCCCCGGCCTCATCCTCTACGGCGGCTCCACGGCGCCGGGCCAGTGCGACGGCAGGGACCTCACCGTGCAGGATGTCTTCGAGGCCGTGGGAGCCCACAGCTCGGGCCGCCTGGACGACGCGGGCCTGAAGAAGGTCGAGGATGCTGCCTGTCCCGGCGCCGGGGCCTGCGGCGGCCAGTTCACGGCCAATACCATGGCCAGCAGCCTCGAGCTCATCGGCCTCAGCCCCATGGGCCTCAACGGCATTCCCGCAGAGGATCCCCGGAAGGGCGAGGCCGCCGAGACCTGCGGGCGCCTCGTGATGGAGTTGCTGAAGCGGGACCTGCGGCCCAGCGCCGTCCTCACCCGCGAAGCCTTCGAGAACGCCATCGCCGCGGTGGCCGCCACCGGCGGATCCACCAACGCCGTGCTGCACTACCTGGCCCTGGCCCGGGAGGCCGGCGTCCCGCTGACGCTTGAGGACTTCGACCAGATCAGCGCCCGCACGCCCCTGCTGGCGGACCTCAAGCCCGGCGGCCGCTTCACGGCCACGGATCTCCACGCGGCCGGCGGCATCCGCCTGGTGGCCCAGCGCCTGCTGGAAGGGGGCAAGGTCCATGGCGCCGCGCTCACGGTGACCGGGCGGACCCTGGCGGAAGAGCTGGCCTCGGCCCAAGAGACGCCCGGCCAGGAAGTGGTGCGCGCCGCGTCGAATCCCCTCAAGACGAGCGGGGGCCTGGTCATCCTGCGGGGCAGCCTCGCCCCGGAAGGCGCCGTGGTGAAGGTCGCGGGCCACGAGCGGCTGCACCACACCGGGCCGGCCCGCGTCTTTGAAACCGAGGATGAGGCCTTCGCCGCGGTGCAGGCCGGGCGCATTGACCCGGGCGATGTGGTGGTGATCCGCTACGAGGGCCCGCGGGGCGGCCCGGGGATGCGCGAAATGCTGGGCGTCACGGCGGCCCTGGTGGGTGCGGGCCTCGGCGAATCCGTGGCGCTGCTCACGGATGGCCGCTTCTCGGGCGCCACCCGCGGGCTCATGGCAGGCCATGTGGCGCCGGAGGCGGCCGTGGGCGGCCCCATCGCGCTGGTGCGGGAGGGCGACACCGTGGTCTTCGACATCCCCTCGCGCCGGCTCGATCTGAAGGTGGCCGGGGAGGAACTGGCCCGGCGTCGGGCCGAGTGGCGAACCCCGGCTCCGCGCTACCGCACGGGCGTGTTCGCCAAGTACGCCGCCACGGTGGCCAGCGCCGCCGAAGGCGCCATCACGGTCGCGCGGTGAAGGGGGTGCCCATGAGCCAGGACGGGACGCATACCGGGGCCCAGCTAATCTGGGAGAGCCTCCTGCGCGAAGGGGTGGACACGGTCTTCGGCTACCCCGGCGGAGCCATCCTGCCGACCTACGACGCCATGGTGGGCTACCCGATCCGGCATGTGCTGGTGCGCCACGAGCAGAGCGCCGCGCACATGGCCGATGGCTATGCCCGGGCCTCGGGCCGCGTGGGCGTGGTGGTGGCCACCTCGGGCCCCGGGGCCACGAACCTCGTCACCGGGTTGGCCACGGCCATGCTCGACTCCACGCCGCTGGTGGCGATCACCGGGCAGGTGGGCTCGGCCCTGCTGGGCACGGATGCCTTCCAGGAAGTGGACATCACGGGCATCACCATCCCCGTCACCAAGCACAACTACCTGGTGACGGGGGCCGAAGACATCGTCCCGGCCCTCCGCGAGGCCTTCGCGGTGGCCCGCAGCGGCCGCCCCGGCCCCGTGCTGGTGGACATCACCAAGGATGCCCAGCAGTCCCGGGCGACGCTGGACTGGGAGGCGGCCGCGCCCCAGCGCCACCGGCGCCACCTACCGCCCCCGCCGGATTCGGCCGGGTTGGCGCGCGCGCTGGAGTTGATCCGCCACGCCAAGCGGCCCGTCATCCTCGCCGGCCACGGCATCCAGCTGGCCGGGGCCCGGGCCGAAGTGCTGGCCCTGGCCGAGCGCGCCGACATCCCCTTCGCCCTGACCCTGCTGGGCCTGGGCGCCGTACCCGCCACGCATCCCCTCAGCCTCGGGATGATGGGCATGCACGGCGAATCCTGGGTGAACCGCGCCATCCAGGAGGCGGACCTCCTGCTGGCCCTGGGCATGCGCTTCGACGACCGCGTGACCGGCAAGCTCAAGGCATACGCCCCGAACGCCCGGAAGATCCACATCGACATCGACGCCAGCGAGCTGAACAAGAATGTGCCGGTGGAAGTGGCCATCGCGGGGGATCTGCTGGAAGTGCTCCGGGCGCTGCTGCCCGAGGTGCCGGTGGCGGACCGCTCGAGCTGGCTGGGCACCATCCGGGAATGGCGGGGCGATTCCGCCGTGCGCGACATCCAGAACCTGCCGGACGACGGGCACCTCTATGCGGCCCATGTCATGCACGACCTCTGGCGCCTCACGAAGGGCGAGGCGGTGGTGGTCACCGATGTGGGCCAGCACCAGATGTGGGAGGCCCAGTACTACAAGCACGACGGCGAACGGAGCCTCATCACCAGCGGGGGCGCGGGCACCATGGGCTTCGCGCTGCCCGCGGCCATCGGCGCCAAGCTGGCGCGGCCTGAGGCCGAGGTCTGGGTGGTGGCGGGCGACGGCGGCTTCCAGATGACCTTCGCGGAGCTCATGACGGCCGTGCAGGAGGGCGTGAAGGTCCACATTGCCATCATCAACAACGGCTACCTGGGCATGGTCCGCCAGTGGCAGGCGATGTTCTACGAGGGCCGCTATGCCGCCACGCCCATCCTGTCGCCGGACTTCGTGAAGCTGGCGGAGGCCTTCGGCATTCCGGGCCAGCGGGTGGAAGCCCGGGGCGATCTGGCCGCCGCCGTGGCCCGGGCCCGGGCGGCCGCAGGCCCGTCCCTCATCGAGTTCAAGGTCGAGCAGGAGGACAGCGTCTACCCCATGGTGCCGGCGGGCGCGGCGCTGCACGACATGATCCGCCGCCCCAGCTCCCTGGCCGAAACCGGCTCCGATTCCGCATGAAAGGAGGTTCCATGCTCCAGGCTTCCAGACCCCAGGTCCTCGTGGTCTACACCGATGACGAACCGGGCGTCCTGACCCGCATCGCCTCCCTGATCCGGCGCCGCGGCTTCAACATCCACTCCCTCACCGTGGGCCCCACGGAGCGGGCCGGGCTGTCCCGCATGACCATCGTCGTGGATTCCGAGGCGCCCATGGTGCGCCAGGCCGTGGAGCATCTCCGCAAGCTGGTGAATGTCCTGGAGGTCCAGCAGCTGGGGGAGCGGCCCAAGGTGGTGCGCGACCTGGTGCTGGTGCGGGTGGCGGCCGGGTCTGAGGTGCGGTCCGAAGTACTCCAGCTGGCCCAGGTCTTCCGGGCCACCGTGGTGGACCTCGCCGAGGACAGCCTCGTCATCGAATGCACCGGCAGCCTCGACAAGATCGATGCCCTGGTGGATGCCATGCGGCCCTTCGGTATCCTCGAGTTGGGCCGCACTGGCGCCGTGGCCATGGCCCGCGGCACCCGCACGCCCTCACCCCGGAACGCCCCGGTGCCCCTTCGCACGGGCACCGGCTCGGAAGCCATGTCCGTCTGACCTCCGACTTCAGACCACCCAACTCCAGACCACCCAACTCCAGACGACCCAACCAAAGGAGCCCCCCATGGCCAAGATCCACTACGACGCCGACCTCGGCCTCATCCGCGCCCGCAAGGTCGCCATCCTGGGCTTCGGCTCCCAGGGTCACGCCCACGCCCTCAACCTCAAGGACAGCGGCGTCCATGTCCGCGTGGGGTTGCCGGTCGCCTCCGCCTCGCGGGCCAAGGCCGAAGCCCAGGGCCTCACGGTCACCACCCCCGCCGAAGCCGCAGCCTGGGCGGATGTGATCATGGTCCTCACCCCCGACACGGGGCAGGGCGCCCTCTACCAGGAAGCCATCGCGCCCCACCTGACGCCCGGCAAGACGCTGATGTTCGCCCACGGCTTCAACATTCGCTACGGCTGCATCCAGCCGCCCGCAGGGGTGGATGTCAGCCTGGTGGCCCCCAAGAGCCCCGGCCACCGGGTGCGCGAGGTCTTCGTGGAAGGCGGGGGCACGCCGGCCCTGGTGGCCGTCCACCAGGACGCCAGCGGGCAGGCCCTGGCCCTGGCGCTGTCCTATGCGGCGGCCCTTGGCCTCACTCGGGCAGGCGTCCTGGAGACAACCTTTGCGGAAGAAACTGAAACGGATCTCTTCGGTGAGAAGGCGGTGCTGTGCGGGGGGGCGAGCGCCCTCGTGAAGGCGGGTTTCGAGACCCTGGTGGAAGCCGGCTATCAGCCCGAGATTGCCTATTTCGAGTGTCTGCATGAATTGAAGCTCATCGTGGACTTGATGTATCGGGGCGGCCTCAGCTTCATGCGCTACAGCATCAGCGACACGGCGGAATACGGCGACTACACCGGAGGGCCCCGGCTGGTGACCGAGCAGACCAAGGCCGAGATGAAGGAGATCCTGAAGGAGATCCAGGACGGCCGCTACGCCGCCGCTTGGATCGAGGAGAACCGCACGGGGCGCCGGTGGTTCGAGGCCCAGCGGGCCGCGGATCATGACCACCCCATCGAACAGGTGGGCCGGAACCTGCGCCGCATGATGCCCTTCCTGGATCCCGTGGAGACGCCCGCGCCGGCGGCCCGGCCGTAGGGTTTCGCCGCATCGCGGAAGATCAACCGAAGGTTCTTTTGGGTCACTGTTTTTTACCTTCGGGGCCAGCGGCTTGCACGGCTTCAGGAGGTCCGACCCGGGATGGCCTGACCTGGGGTCAAAACCTTGAACGCCGTCACAGGGTTTTGGCCCCAGAATGCTTGTTGCGGTAAGCCATTTCCGCGATCCCGGAGCCCGTAATGGCCGAATCCTTCTTCAAGACGGCGACGCTGCCCACCCTCCAGGGTTGGCAGGCGCCGGGTTCCCTCGACTTCCAGGCCGCCTTCCTGCGGGCCGGAGGCTGGGCGCTGCCCCGCACGGAGGCCTTCCCCGATGCGGCCAAGCTCCGGGAGCGGCTGCACGAACTCAAGGCCTCCATGCGCGAGGGCGCCAAGATCGGTCTGGACCTCCGGGGCCTGCGGGACAGCGCCGACAGCGTGATGGCCGCCGCCCGCGAGGCCGGCGTGGCCTTCCTACTGCACACGGCGGAGCTGCCGCCCTCGCTGGCCATGCTGAAGCACGCGAACATGCCCCGCCTGGTGGCCGTGCAGAGCCCCGAAGAAGGCGCCCAGGCCAAGGCCGGGGGCGCTTCCGCCCTGCTCGCCCGGGCCTGCGATGTGGCGGCCCTGCGGTTCCTGGGGCTCCCCGTGATGGCGGTGGCCGATACGGAGGCCGAGGCCAAGCAGGCCATGGCCGATGGCGCCATCGGCCTCCAGCCGCGCACGCCTTCGCTGCTGGACGCTTCGCCCCTGGCGGCCTTCCGCACCCGGCTCATGGCCGGCCTGGATTCCATGGCCCAGGCGCTCGTCCGCAAGGGCGCCTGCACCCTGCCGCGCCTGCGCATCCGCAACCTGGACCTGGCCTATCCCATCCAGCAGGGCGGCATGGGCGTGGGCATCTCCTGGGAGGGCCTGGCGGGCGCCGTGGCCCGTGAGGGCTGCGTGGGCCTGGTCTCGGCCATCGGCACGGGCTACCACGGCTCGGCCAACCCCACCATGCGCCTGGGCCGCCCCGACGGTTCCGATTCGCTGAACCCGCCCAAGGCGCTGGAATGGATCATCCGCGCCGCCCGGGAACGCTCCGAAGGCCGGGGCGCCGTGGGCGTGAACATCCTCTGCGCCATCGAAGGCTACGAGTCCGCCGTGCGGGCTTCCATCGCCGGCGGCGCCCAGATGATCGTGTCCGGCGCAGGCCTGCCCCTGGCCCTGCCGGGCTATGTGGGCGACGCGGATGTGGCCCTGGTGCCCATCGTGTCCTCGGGCCGGGCGCTCCAGGTGATCTGCAAGCAGTGGCAGCGGAAGTACAACCGCCTGCCGGACGCCGTGGTGCTGGAAGGCCCCGAAAGCGGCGGCCACCAGGGCTTCAGCCACGACGGCTGCCTGGACCCGGCCCACACTCTGGAGAACATCCTGCCCGAGGTCATCGAGGAGCGGGACAAGTGGGGCGACTTCCCCATCCTGGTGGCGGGCGGCGTGTGGGATCACGCGGACATCCAGCGCTTCCTTGCCCTGGGCGCGGACGGCGTGCAGATGGGTACCCGCTTCATCGGCACCTTCGAGTGCGACGCCTCGCCGATCTTCAAGGAGGTCATCCTCCGCGCCAAGGCCGAGGATATCGGCCTCATGAAGTCCCCGGTGGGCCTGCCCGCCCGGGGCGTGCGGACCTCCCTGCAGCGGCGCATCGAGGCCGGCACGGCGCCCCAGATCCGCTGCGTGAGCAATTGCCTGTCGCCCTGCGGCCACGGCAAGGGCGCCGCCGCCGTGGGCTACTGCATCGCCGACCGCCTGGCCGACGCCATGCGCGGCGACGAGGAGAGCGGCCTCTTCTTCACCGGCAGCAACGGCGCCAAGCTCCGCGAGCTGGTGAGCGTCCGCGACCTCATCGAAGAGCTGACGCAGGATCCAGGCCTGCAGCGGGTCTACGTCTAAGGGCCCAAAGCCTAGCTCCGCCGTTCGGCCACGATCTCCAGCACCATGGGCGTGATCATGAGGGTGTGGGGATCGGCCGCCGCTTGGCGCAGGGCCTCGCGCACCGCGAGGGTCCAGGTCTCGTCTACCCGGCCGAGCTCCAGCAATCGCTGGAGGTTGGTCTCCACGAACGCCGAGGGCCACTTCCAGATGAAGTCGCTGGGCGGGATGACGAAGACCTTCGGCTCGAGGCGCTTCACGGCGAGGCCCGCGTCCTCGAGCAGGCTGGGCAGGGTCAGGGCCACATCCGGCTCGCCGCCGGAGGCCCGCCAGCTGGCCATGACCTCCGACACGAAGGACTCGAGGGGCGGGCAGGGCGGGGCCAGGCGCCAGGTGCGGTAGTCCAGATATTCATGGAAGATGGCCACGCCGCCGGGCCTCAGGGCCCGGGCCACGGTGGCCGCCAGCTTCGCCGGGTCGGATACGAAGGAGGCCACCCAGCGGCACCAGGCGGCATCCATGCCCTGCACATTCAGCGGCCCGGCCATGAGGTCCTGCTCGTGGACGCGGACCTGGCCCAGCCCGCGGGCCGCGCAGATCTCCCGGGCGTGCTGCACGAAATTGCCGGAGCGCTCCACGGCGTGGACTTCGCCCGTCGGTCCGACGATCTCCGCCAGGTCCACCGTGGCGTAGCCGGGGCCCGCGCCCACATCGAGGACCTTCGAACCGGTGGTGATCCCGGCGCGGCGCCAGCCTTCCAGGACATGTGGCCGCCAGACCCGGTGCTGGAGTCCCAGCCGCTCGATCTCCTCCCGGTGGGTCCCGAGGACATAGTCGCGCTCACCCGATCCGGTCATCCGCCGCCTCCATGCCTGTCGTGACGCCAGTCTAGCGGGGAGGGAAACCGAGACCGCCTGAGGTGGCCTCCATGATTGATTGTGTGTGCAGTAATATTGTCGATTATTGACAATTGATCTTGCGTCTCATAAGCCTAATGTAGAGACATCGCTCCAGCACAGACTTGGACCTTGGATCCCACTCCGGAGGACGGGCATGGCTCTCGACTCGCGTTCAATCGCGCTCACCCCCCACCATCGTCTCTATACCGTCGGGGCCTGGGCCGTGGCGGCCATCGTGCTCCTGGGCTTCGCGAAGACCTACTATCTCAAAGCGGTCTTCGGTACGCCCACCCTGTCCCCCCTGCTGCACCTGCACGGGCTGGTGATGAGCCTCTGGTTCGGGCTGTTCCTGGTCCAGGTGCGGCTGGTGGCCAATCGTCGGCTGGACCTGCATCGGCAGCTCGGCCTGCTCGGCGCGTTCCTCGCTGCTGCGGTGCTGGTGCTCGGCACGGTCACGGCCATCACCGCGGCGCGCCTGGGGCGATCTCCCGGGCCGCCCCCGCTGATCTTCCTGGTGGTGCCCCTGGGGGACATGGTGGTCTTTGGGAGCCTGGTGGGTGCGGGGCTCGGGCTCCGGGCCCGGGGGGATTTCCACAAGCGGCTCATGCTGCTCTCCTGCGTGGGCATCCTTGCGGCGGCCATTGCACGCATCCCGCTTGACGCCATCGCCAAAGCCGGGCCCTTGGCCTACTTCGGCCTGACGGATCTGGCGGTGATCGGCTGCGCGGCCTACGACCGGCTGCGCACCGGCCGCCTGCACCCGGCCTTCCTCTGGGGCGGGCTCTTCGTCATCCTGTCGCATTGGCTGCGCCTGGCCCTGGCCGGTACCGGGGCCTGGATGACCTTCGCCACCTGGCTGACGCGCTAGCCTCCGCTCAGCTGGCGTTGGGATGCCGTTCCAGCAGCTGCCGCAGGGCCGCGTTGCGCTTCACGGCATCCTGGCGGCGGAGGTGGGCGATGAGCGGGGGCGGCGCGGCGCTCCAGCGGGCGATGTTCTGGATGAGCAGGGTGGAGACATAGGTGCGGCGGCAGAGGAGGGCCGTCGTGTGACCGTCGATGGTGAGGCCCACCAGGCTCGCGAGGCAGCGGCCCTCCGTGGTGAGGATGAGCTCGGCTCGCTCCTCGCCCGTGCGCTGGTTGAAGCTCGCGCGCAGCAGCTCCCGGGCCATGGCGCGGACCTGTTCGGGCGAATCGCGGGAGGTCGCCACGAGGTACTGCTCCAGCAGCCGCCGGGGGGACCAGAGACGCCGGTAGAGGCCGATCGGCAGCAGGGGATTCTGCAGTAGCGCCCGGCGCACGCCGCCATCATTCGTGAAGGCGGTGCGTCCGCCCAGGGCCTCCAGGCCCGCTGCCGTGCGGTGGTGGGCCGCGATGAGGCGTGCGTGGAGGCCGCCCACCTGGGGATTGTCCAGCACGGCACGGACGACTTCGGCGGTGGGGTCGAAGCAGTAGGCGCTCAGCTCGGGCTCCGCCGCCCCCCGCGCCAGGGCGACCCGTTCCTCCACGGACCGGGCGTGCAGCCGCTGCTCGAAGAGGGCCCGGTGGGTGGCGGCCCGGGCCTTGGCGTGTGGTGCGTCCTCCCCGGCTTCTGCGTCCTCCGGGCCGGAGTCCATCGGCGCGGGGGACGGCGCCGATGGGGAGGCCGCCGCTGGGCCCGGGGGCCTGGCCGGGGTCACGGCACCCAGGGCCACCAGGGTCTCCAGCATCCCAGCCACCTGATGCCGCTCCAGGTTCATGAGGTGCGCGAGGGTCGGGACATCCAGAGTCCCGTCCAGCCGCGACAGCAGGTAGCCCTGGAGCGGGTCGAGGGGCAGGGCGAGGGGATCCACGCCGGGCCGGGGAGCGGGCTTCCAGGTCATGGGTCGAGCATAGGTCGGATGGGGGGCAGAGCCACCTGGGGATTTCCAGCGGCCTGCCCGCTACTCCTCCACGATGCCCTTCAGCCAGGCCTTGCCCCGCAGGCGCTCCACGCTGGTTTCGGGGAAGAGGTCGAGGGGGCTCTTGCCCTCCAGGCCCAGGCGGGGCACGGCGGCGCAGCTGAAGCCCAGGCGCGCGCCCTCCTGCAGGCGCAGGGGAAGCTGGGCCACCGGGCGGACTTCTCCGGTCAGACCGACCTCGCCCATGAAGAGGCATTTCTCGGCCAGGAGGCGGCCGCCGGCGCTGCTGCAGAGGGCGGCGATGACGGCGAGGTCCGCGGCCGGGTCCTCGATCTCCAGGCCGCCGGCCACATTCACATAGATGTCCCGGTCGTGGAGCTGTACGCCGCCCCGGCGTTCGGCCACGGCGCAGAGCATGGCCAGCCGCTGGCCATCGATGCCCAGGGCCGTGCGGCGGGGGATGCCCAGGCCCGCGGCGGCCACGAGGGCCTGGATCTCCACCACCATGGGCCGGGTGCCGCTGAGCACCACCGTGGCGGCGCAGCCGGGCCGGGGCTCGGCGTCCAGGAAGAAGGGATTGCCCTCGGCGGCCACCAGGCCTTTCTCCGTCATGGCGAACACGCCCAGCTCGAAGGCCGCGCCGAAGCGGTTCTTGAGGGCCCGCAGCAGGCGGTGGTGGTGGTGCCGGTCGCCTTCGAAGGCCAGAACCGTGTCCACCAGGTGTTCCAGCACCTTGGGTCCGGCGAGGCTGCCGTCCTTGGTGACATGGCCCACCAGCACCAGGGGCGTACCCGTGGTCTTGGCCCAGCGGGTGAGCATGGCCGCGCAGCCGCGCACCTGGCTCACGCTGCCGGCGCTGCTCTCGAAGTCGGGATCGAAGAGGGTCTGGATGCTGTCCACCAGGAGCAGATCCGGCTTCATGCGCTCGGCTTCCTCGAGGATGCGGCGGACATCCGTTTCGGCCAGCAGGTGGATGCCCGGGTTCTCCGCGCCGAGACGCTGGGCCCGCAGCTTGATCTGGCGCTCGCTTTCCTCGCCGCTGGCGTAGAGGACCGTGCCTTCCGTCGTGGCCGCCCACTGCAGCAGCAGGGTGGACTTGCCGATGCCCGGCTCACCGCCCAGCAGGGCCACCATGCCCGGCACCACGCCGCCGCCCAGCACGCGATCCAGCTCCGCGATGCCGGTGGGGCTGCGCTGGGCGTCCGTCACCTCCACATCGGGAAGGGCGATGGGGCCCGCATAATGGCTCTGCGCGTAGGCGGACCCGGCCCGCTGGAGGTCGCGCTTCAGGGCGCCGCGGATCTCCTGGACGGTGTCCCAGGCGCCGCAGCCCGTGCACTTGCCCAGAGCCTTGGGATGGCGGGCGCCGCAGGCCGTGCACTCGAAGAGGGGGCTGGTCTTCGCCATCAGTTCGGGATCTCGCGCCGGATGAAGGCCACGATGTCGTCGGTGTTCGTGCCGGGCTGGAAGATCTCGCGGATGCCCTGGGCCTTGAGGGCGGGGATGTCCTCGTCGGGGATGATGCCGCCGGCGAAGACCAGCACATCGTCCGCGCCCTGCTCCCTCAGCAGGCGCAGCACCTCGGGGAAGATCTGGTTGTGGGCGCCGCTGAGGATGCTCATGCCGAGCACGCGGGCATCCTCCTGCACCACGGCGGCGGCGATCTGCTGCGGCGTCTGTCGCAGGCCGGTGTAGATCACCTCCATGCCCGCATCCCGCAGGGCGCGCGCCACCACCTTGGCGCCGCGGTCATGCCCGTCGAGGCCGGGCTTGGCGATGACGACGCGGATCGGCGCTGGGTTCATGGGGGCTCCGGAGATTACCAACCCTCAGTCTGCCGCAGGGCTTCGTAAAGGCCAATGGCCGCGGCTTGGGCCAGGTTCAAGCTGCGGTGGTGGTCGCCCAGCATCGGGATCCGCAGCAGCGAGTCCTTGTGGGCCGCGAGCAGGTCCTCGGGCAGCCCCACGGTCTCCTGGCCGAAGACGAGCCCGTCGCCATAGGCCCAGGGCACCTGGGTGTGCCGGCGGGCGCCCTTGGTGGTGAAGAACCACAGGCGCTTGGCGGGGTTCCGGGCCAGGAAGTCATTCCAGTCGGCGTAGTGGGTGGGATCCAGCTTCTCCCAGTAGTCCAGGCCCGCCCGGCGCAGGTAGTAGTCGCTGGTGTCGAAGCCCAGCGGGTGGATCAGGTGCAGCTTCACGCCGTTGTTCACGCAGAGGCGGCCGATGCTTCCGGTATTCTGCGGAATCTCGGGCTGATGCAAGATGATGTGGAACATGGGAGGTCCCGGATGAGCGCCCCTGCGAGCGAGTGCCTGTTCTGCAAGATCGTGCGGAAGGAGATCCCCGCCGCCCTGGTGTATGAAGACGATGAGCTGCTCGCCTTCAAGGACATCTTCCCCCAGGCGCCCGTCCATCTGCTCATCATTCCGAAGGCGCATTGCGAAGGGCTGGGCGACCTGACCCCCGAGGTGGCCGCCCTGTCGGGCCGGATCCTCCAGCTCTCCGCGCAGCTGGCGAGGGACCACGGCGTCATGACCGGCGGGTGGCGCCTGCTGAGCAATTGCGGCCCCGATGCGGGCCAGACCGTCTTCCACCTTCACTTCCACCTGCTGGGGGGAAAGCCCCTCGGCGGGAAGCTCTGCCAGTAGCCAGTCGTCGAAAATCCTTTCATTTAGCGAAAAAGGCACGCGTTTGCGTGTCTTTTTCGTTTTTATTTCCGCTTGTTGCAATCCCGGGTCTTTCTAGACTTTGAGGTGGCTCTCAGTGGAGAAAAGTGGTCTGAAGTGGATCAAAGTGGTCTCGCTTCGCATCCATCGGCCTCTCCTGGGTAGCTGGTTGAAAGGCGATACCGGTGCTGCGACTTCGCGGAAACTCACCGGCCACGGTGGATGAGAAGGGCCGTCTGAAGCTCCCCTCCTCCTTCAAGGCCGAGCTGGAAACCTTCGCTCAGGGCGAAGGGGGCCGGGGTCTGCGCGAGGGCGTTTCCGCCCTGCGGCACTACCTGACTTCGCTGGACGGCCGCTCCGCCCGCCTCTATCCCCTGCCGGTCTGGGAGGCCATCGAGGCGCGGCTGGCCGCCCTGCCGTCCACCAGCCCCGCCAAGCGCAAGTTCCTCGAGACCACCGCCTACTTCGGCAGCGAAGTGGAGCCGGATGCCCAGGGCCGTTTCGTCATCCCGCCCATCCTGCGCGAGGCCGCCCAGCTCACGGGCGAGGTGGCCGTGCTGGGACAGATGGACCACCTGGCCCTGTGGAACAAGGCCGGCTTCGAGCGGCGCCTCGCGGCCGAACCCCTCGGTGCCGACGACCTGGCGCAGCTCGCGGACCTGGGGATCTGATGATGACCATTCAGCCCCCCACCCATGTCCCCGTCCTCCTCCAGGAGGTGCTGGACAACCTCGTGCTGCCTCCGGGGGCGCGGGTCCTCGACCTGACCCTGGGCCTGGGCGGCCACGCCGAAGCCCTGCTGGGCCGGTGCGACAAGGCCGCCAGCTACCTGGGCGTGGACCGCGATCCCGAGGCCCGCTATCTGGCCCGCCGCCGCCTGGGCGACGATGGCCGCCTGGAGATCCTGGCGGGGAACTACGAGGACATCTGGACCGATCCCCAGTTCCTGGCCTGGACCGGAACCCATGCCCCGGGCGGCTTCGACGCCATCCTGGCGGACCTGGGCGTCTCCACCCTGCAGCTCCGCACCCCGGAGCGGGGCTTCAGCTTCCGGGACGAAGGCCCCCTCGACATGCGCATGGACACCAATTCCGGCCCCACTGCCCTGGAATGGATCGCGGAGCAGACCGACGAAAGTCTGGCCGACGCGATCTACCAGTTTGGCGAAGAGCGTGCCAGCCGGCCCATCGCCCGCGCCATCCTCCGGGCGCATGGCGAAGGCCGGCTGGCCACCACGCGGGACCTGGCCCAGGCCGTCTACACCGTGATCCCGCGCGAACCCGCCAAGCGGAAGGGCCAGAGCGATCCCGCCACCCGGACCTTCCAGGCCATCCGCATCGCCGTGAACGGCGAGCTGGACCGGCTGGCCGCGGCGCTGGAGGCGGCGGTCTCCCACCTGCGGCCCGGCGGCCGCCTGGCGGTCATCAGCTTCCACAGCCTGGAGGACCGCATCGTCAAGCAGACCCTGCGGCGTCTCGCGGGCACCTACGACGGGCCCGGCCGCGTGGCCCCGGCACCGCTTCCCAAGATCCTCAAGCTCATTCATCCCGGTGGCATCGCTCCCAGCGAGGCCGAAGCCGCCGCCAATCCCCCCTCCCGGTCCGCCCGCCTGCGCGTGGCGGAACGGCTCCCCTGACCGAGGTACCCATGGCCGCCGGAACTCTGCCGAGCCCCGCCGCTCCCGTCCGCATGGTCGAGAGCGAAGGCATCCTGCGCATGCTGCTGCTGGTGCTGGCCCTGGCCATGCCCCTCGGCACCCTCGCCTACCTGAAGATCCAGAGCACGCGCCTGAGCTACGCCATGGGCGACCTGAAGGAGCGCATCCGCAAGGAGGAGGAGTTCCAGCGCAAGCTCATGCTGGAGCGCAGCCGCTATCAGCGCGATGAGGAAGTCCAGGTCTATGCCCAGAAGGCCGGGCTCCAGCCCCGCAAGCAGGGCCATCTGATACGCCGGGCCTTCACGCCCGAGGACCAGCGCCTCGCCAAGCTCCGTCCCGTGTCGTCCGAAGGGCTGTAGCCTATAGGCTGTGGGGCGCTGCGGCCCCGCGTCACCGCTCCATCCAGCCCCGGCCCTCCCGTGTCCCTCCGCTTCGCCACTGAACCCCGTGCCTCCCGGCGCCTGCTGGGCCGGCAGGATCCCCAGGATCTGCTGGGCCGGCGCATGCCCTGGATCATGGGGGGCATGGCCTTCTGGGCCCTCTGCATCCTCCTCCGGCTCTTCTGGCTGCAGGGGGTGGAGCACAAGCGCTACCACGCCAAGGCCGAGCAGCAGCACACCACGGTGGTGCCCATTCCGCCCATCCGCGGGGAGCTGCGGGACCGCCGGGGGGAGCCGCTGGCCATCTCCATCAAAGTCGAGAGCCTCTTCGCCGATCCCCGCGTGTTCTACCCGGACTACAAGCCGGCGAAGGGGGAGGAGCGGCACTGGGGCGAGCCTGACCGCCGGGCCGCGTCGGAGGTGGCGGCCAAGCTGGCCCCCATCCTGGAGCAGACCCGGGGGCAGGTACTGGAGAAGCTCCTGCGCAAGAAGACCTTCGTCTACCTCGAGCGGCACCTGCCGCCCATCAAGACCGCCGCCGTGCGGGCCCTGAACCTCGACGGAATCGAGTTCCAGCCCGAGAGCCGCCGCTTCTATCCGCGCGGCAGCCTGGCGGCGCAGATCATCGGCTTTACGAACATCGACGGTCTGGGCCAGCTGGGCATCGAGCAGACCTACGACAAGCAGCTGGCGGGCCTGAAGGGCGAGCTCATCGCCCCCCGCGACGCCCACGGCAAGCTGCTCATCCTCCAGGAAAACTACAGCCAGGTGCCCGTGAACGGGGCCTCGCTCCAGCTCAGCCTCGACGCCTCCATCCAGCACATCGTGGAGGACGCGCTGGAGGAAGGGGTTCGCCTCTCCCGTCCCCGCACGGCCTACGCCGTGGTGGTGGACCCCCAGACCGGTGAGATCCTGGCCATGGCCGGCACGCCCACTTTCGACCCGAATCACATCCTGCCGAAGAAATTCCTCAACCGTGGCGAGGCCGAGCTATCGGCCGGCGAGCGCGAAGAGCTGCGCCGGGAGCTGGAGCGCCAGAAGGCGGCCCGCAAGGTGCATCCCGTGGAGGATGTCTACGAGCCTGGCTCCACCATGAAGATCTTCACCGCCGCCATCGCCCTGGAGGAGCGCAAGGTCCACCTGGGGGAACGCATCGATTGCCTGGCCGGCCGCTGGCTGTACAGCCCGAAGGTCCCGCCCATCACGGATACGCACCGCCACGGCGTGCTCACCTTCGAGGAAGTCCTCTGGCAGAGCTCCAACATTGGCGCCGCTAAGATGGGCATCCGGCTGGATCCCGCGGTGCACTACCAGTACCTCCGCAAATTCGGCTTCGGGGATGCGACCGGTCTGAACTTCCCCGGCGAGAGCCCGGGCCGCATGATCGCCCCCGACCGCTGGAGCGTGCCCACCCAGTACACCTTCTCCTACGGCTACGGCCTCAGCACCACCCCGTTGCAGATCCTCATGGCCGGCTGCGCCCTGGCCAACGGCGGCAAGCTCATGCAGCCGATCCTGGTGCAGCGCATCTACAACGACAAGGGCCTCCTGCTGAAGGAGTTCAAGCCCACCGTGCGCGGGCAGGTGCTGAGCGAGGAGACCGCGAACCTGATGAAGGAGACGCTCAAGGGCGTCCTCACCCAGGGCACGGGCAAGCGGGCCCGGCTCGACAACGGCGTGGAGGCCTTCGGCAAGACCGGCACCAGCCGCAAGCTCATCGACGGGAAGTACGATCCCAAGCGCCACTTCGCCTCCTTCATGGGCTTCTTCCCGGCGGACAAGCCTCAGTACGGCGTGCTGGTCATGCTCGACGATCCCGCGGGCGACACCACCGGCGGCGATGTGGCCGCGCCCCTCTTCAAGCGGATCGGCGACGGCATCCTCCGCTTCCGGCAGACCACCCCCGACCTGGACCGCGAAGCGGACCTGAAGCTGTCCCTGCGCGACTGGCCCGTGAGCGAGACGGACGAGGCCGCCGTCCATGTGGAGCGGGGCCGCGTGCCCGACCTCAAGGGGCTGAGCCTCAAGGCCGCCATCCATCGCGTGGTGCTGGTGGGCGGCACCCCCCGCGTGGAGTCGTCGGCGGGAACCACCGCGATGCGGGTGCTGAGCCAGAGTCCCGAGCCCGGCGCCCCGCTGGAGCCCGGGACGGTGGTGAAGATCAAGGCGGGGATGCCATGAAGCTGGATGCGCTCATCGATGGAATCGCCCTGCGGCGCTCCGGCCCGGAGGTCGAGGTGGTGGACCTCACCAGCGACAGCCGGGAGGTACTTGCCGGCTGGGCATTCGTGGCCCTGCAGGGCGAGCAGGTCGACGGCGCGGCATTCGTGCCCCAGGCCCTCGCGCAAGGCGCCAGCGCCGTCTTTTCTGCTTCGGGCGTGAATACGCCAGAAACCACGGCCAACTGCACCTTCCTGGGGGATCCCCGCCTTCAAATGGCCGACCTGGCCCGCCGCCTGCACGGCCTGCCGGATGAGCAGCTGGCCCTCATCGGCGTCACCGGCACCAACGGCAAGACCACCACCACCACTTTGATCCGCCAGCTTCTGCGTGGCGCGGGGGTCGGCTGCGGGCTCGTGGGGACCGTCCTGAATGCCGCGGGAGACCGGGAGGAGGAGGCTGTCCGCACCACGCCGGAAAGCCCCGCCTTCTACCGCTGGCTGCACCGCAGCGTGGAGGCCGGCGACCGGGCCTCGGCAGTCGAAGTGAGCAGCCACGCCCTCTGCCTGGGCCGGGTCCACGGCGCGCACTTCAAGGTAGGCGTCTTCACGAACCTGACGCAGGATCACCTGGACTACCACGGCACCCTGGAGGCCTATTTCGAGGCGAAGTATCGCCTCGTGGCGCAGAGCGGGCGCTTTCTCGTGAACGCCGACGACGCCTGGGGCCGCGGCCTGCTGGAGCGGGAGGGCCATGTGAGCTACGCCGTGGACCGCCCCGCCTGCTACCGGGCCCATGGTCTGGAGCTGGGCCCCACGGGGACCCGCTTCACCCTCCATTCGGCCAAGGGAAGCTGGGAAGTCCACAGCCCCCTGCTGGGCCGCTTCAATGTCTACAACCTGCTGGCGGCCCTGGCCGCCTGCGCCGAGGCCGGCTTCGACCTGGATGGGCTGGTGCCGGCCGTGCCCAAGGTGACCGGTGCCCCGGGCCGCCTGGAGCGGGTGGACTGCGGCCAGCCCTTTGGCGTGATGGTGGATTACGCCCACACGCCGGACGCCCTGGAGAAGCTGCTCTCCGAGGGCCGGCGCCTGCTGCCGCCCGGGGGCCGCCTGCATGTGCTCTTCGGCTGCGGTGGCGACCGTGATCGGGCCAAGCGCCCCCTCATGGCGGCGGCCGTGGCGGCCGGTGCCGATGTGCTCTGGCACACCAGCGACAACCCCCGCAGCGAGGAGCCGGAGCGCATCCTGGACGATGCCGCCCCCGGGATTCCCGAAGCCATCCGCGCCGATGGCGCCCGGTACCACCGCCACGCCGATCGCCGCGAATCCGTGCGCCGGGCCCTGGCGGACTGTCGGCCCGGCGACCTGCTGCTGCTGGCGGGGAAGGGCCACGAACCCTACCAGGAGATCTGCGGCGTGAAATACCCCTACAGCGACCGCAGCGCCGTGGAAGCCGCGCTCGGGGGGCCGAAGTGACGCGGCTGCTCCAGGTCACGGGTCCGGACGATCCCGCGATCCGCGAGGCGGCCATGATCCTCGCCTCCGGCAGGCTCGTGGCCTTCCCCACGGAGACCGTCTATGGCCTGGGTGCGGACGGGCTCAATCCCGAGGCCGTGGCGCGCATCTACGCCGCGAAGGGCCGCCCCGCCACGAATCCCGTCATCCTGCATGTGGCCGATGCCGACGCGGCCCGGGCGCTGGTGTCCCGGTGGCCCGCCGAAGCCCAGGTCCTGGTCGAGCGGTTCTGGCCGGGTCCGCTGACCCTGGTGCTGCCGGCCTCGGAGGCTGTGCCCGCCATCGTGCGTGCGGGAGGTCCTTCGGTGGCGCTGCGCTGCCCGGCCCACCCGGTGGCGCTGGCCCTGATCCGAGCCGCGGGCCGGCCGCTGGCGGCGCCCAGCGCCAACCGCAGCCAGCACCTCTCGCCCACCCGCGCCGAGCATGTGGCTTCCAGCCTGGGTGAGGCGGTGGACCTCATCCTCGATGGCGGCCCGACGGAGGCCGGTCTCGAGTCCACCATCCTCGACCTCAGCGGCGAGACCCCCCGCATCCTGCGACCCGGGCCCATCCAACCCGCCGAACTGGCCGCCCTCATCGGCCCCGTGGACCTGTGGGAGGGCGCCGTGAAGGCCGGGACCCGCCAAGCCGCGCCCGGCATGGCCGAACGCCATTACGCGCCCCGGGCCCGGCTGGAGCTGGTGGCGCCAGGATCGGGCCTGGCGGCCGCTTCCGGGCGCGTGGCCTATGTGGCCCTGGGCGCCCTGCCGCACCTGCCTGGCGGGGTTCGCGGCATCCTCCTTCCGTTGGATGCGGAGGCCGTGGGGACGCGGCTGTACGCCCTCCTGCACGAGCTGGATGATGCGGGATTCGACTGCATCCTCATGGAACGGCCGCCGGAAACGGAGGCATGGCTGGCGGTGCGGGACCGGCTCCGCCGCGCTTCCGCGAAGGAGCGGCCATGAGCACGAAGCAGGAGCGGAGTGCCACTTTGGCGCAGCCGAAGCCCGAAGCGTGCGGCATAGGAGGTGCCGCATGAGCCTCTGGTCCCTGTTCCAGGTGGCCTCCCAAGTGGGAGGGGAGATCCTCGGCGACGGCACGGTGACGCCCTCGTTCCTGTCCATGGATACCCGGACGATCCAGCCCGGTGCCTGCTTCGTCGCCTTGCGGGCGGAGCGGGATGGCCATGCGTTCTGTGCCCAGGCGGTCGAGGGGGGCGCTGCGGCCCTGCTGGTGGATCACCCTCTGGACAGCGGGTGTCCACAACTCGTGGTGCCCGATACCCTGGCGGCCCTCCAGCGCTGGGGCCAGGCGCGGCTGGCGGCCGTGCGACCCCGGGCCGTGTTTGGCGTGACCGGCAGCGTCGGCAAGACCAGCACCAAGGAACTGCTGGCCGCGGCCCTGGGCGGCTGGAAGACGCCGGGCAACCGCAACAACACCCTGGGTCTGCCCGAAGCCCTGGCCACCCTGCCGGAGGGGCTGGGCGCCGCGGTGCTGGAGATGGGCATGAGCACGCCCGGCGAGATCCGCCGCCTGACGGAGATCGCCCCGCTGGATTTCGGGCTCATCACCCTGGTCGGCACGGCCCACATCGAGAACTTCGCCAAGGGCCGGCAAGGCATCGCGGAGGCCAAGGGTGAGCTGGTGGCGGGCCTGGCACCGGGAGGCGCCTGGGCCTACCTGGCGGCGGACGAGTGGTGCCGCTGGATCGCCGGGCAGCCCTGGGCCCGCCATGCCGAGGCCCTCCCCGTGGGCGAGGGGCAGGCCTATGGCTGGGAAGGGGTCGAATCCCTGGGCGCCGCCGGCGAGGCCTTCCGCCTGCGGACGCCCGCGGGCGAACTCCCGGTGCGAATCCAGCTGCCGGGGGAGCATCAGGTCCGGAACGCCGCCCTTGCCGCCGCCATCGCCCTCCGGGCCGGATTTGATCCGGAACGCGTCGCGGGGGGCCTGGGAGCCGTCCTGCCCGAGCCCGGCCGGGGGCGCCTCGTCCCGCTGGCGGGGGGCGGCTGCATCCTGGACGAGAGCTACAACGCCAGCTTCGATTCCATCCTCGCCTGCACCATGGCCCTCCTGCAGCTGCCGGGCGGCGAGGCCCTGGCCGTGCTGGGCTCCATGCGAGAGCTGGGCCCCGAGGCGCCGCGCATCCACCGCGAGACCGGCGCGGCCCTGAAGGCCCAGGGCCTTTCCCGCCTCTGGGCCTATGGCGACTTCGCGGCGGCCTACGCCGAGGGCTTCGGGTCCGGGGCCCGGGCCTTCCCGGATTTCGAGGCTTTGCGCGACGAGGCCGGGGGACTCTCCGCAATCCCGCCGGGAGCCCGTATCCTGGTGAAGGGAAGCCGATTCTGGCGGGCCGAGCGCGCCGTGGAATTCCTTCTGCAGTCGTCTCCCCCCAGTCCCCAGTCCTCAGGCTCTTGAACGGATCCCCATGCTTCCCTGGCTGCTCTACCCCTTCCGCGACCTGGTCCCGGGCTTTTCCGTCTTCCGCTATGTGACCTTCCGCACGGCCATGGCCGCGGCCACGGCCATGGTGTTGAGCCTGCTGCTGGGTCCCTGGGTCATCCGCACCCTGACGGCCCTGAAGATGGGCCAGCACATCCGCGATGTCGGACCCGAGCACCACCAGAAGAAGGCGGGTACGCCCACCATGGGCGGCATCCTCATCCTGCTGGTGATCACCGTATCCACGCTGCTCTGGTGCGACCTCAAGAACGGCGCCATCTGGGTGGCCCTCATGGCCTTGCTGGGCTTCGGCACCGTGGGCGCCTTCGACGACGCCCAGAAGCTGCTCAAGAAGCAGAACCTGGGCCTCAGCAGCTGGCAGAAGATGGCCCTGCTCACCGGCATCTCGCTGGTGGTGGCGTGGCTCATCCTGCATTTCGGCCTGCGGGGATCGACCACCAGCCAGCTGTCCGTGCCCTTCTTCAAGAATTTCCGGCCGGATGTGGGCGTCTTCCTGATCCCCTGGATCTGGCTGGTGATGGTGGGCACGAGCAACGCCGTGAACCTCACGGACGGCCTGGACGGCCTGGCCACGGGCGGCACGCTCATCGTGTCGCTCACCTACGCGATCCTGGCCTATGTGGTGGGCCATGTGAAGATCGCCGCCTACCTGGTGGTGCCCCATGTGCCCGGCGGCGCCGAACTGTCCGTGTTCATGGGGGCCATGGCGGGGGCCTGCCTGGGCTTCCTCTGGTACAACGCCCATCCCGCGGAAGTCTTCATGGGCGACACGGGTTCGCTGGGCCTGGGCGGCGCGCTGGGCACCGTGGCCGTCATCATCAAGCAGGAGGTGCTGCTGGTGATCGCCGGCGGCCTTTTCGTGGTGGAGGCGGTGAGCGTCATCCTGCAGGTGGGCAGCTTCAAGCTGCGGGGCGGGAAGCGCATCTTCCGCATGGCGCCCTTCCACCATCACCTCGAGCTGGGCGGGCTGCAGGAAACGAAAGTGGTGATCCGGATGTGGATCACCGCCATCGTCTGCTCGATCCTGGCCCTCAGCTCTCTGAAGCTGCGATAGGCCCAGCGATCGGCCTGGGCCGGGTCGGCCAGGGCTGGCCCAGGATGAAGCCCTGTCCCCAGGGCACATCGGCATCCATGACGGATTCGAGTTCTTCGAGCGTCTCAATGCCCTCGGCGATGAAGCCGATGCACATGCGCTGGGCGAAGTGGGAGAGGGCGTTGAGCAGCGCGGCCTGGTAGGGGCGGCGGTGGACCTGCTCCACGAGGCTGCGGTCGGCCTTAATGAAATCCGGGGCCAGGCGGGCCATGTGGGTGAGGCTGGCGACGCCGGCCCCGAGGTCGTCCACCGCCAGGCGCAGGCCGGCATCGCGCAGCTTCTGGGCATAGCGCTGGAGCGCCGCCAGATCATGCACGCCCTGGGATTCGGTGAACTCCATCACCACGCGCTCCACGGGGAAGGGCAGGGCCTCCAGCCAGCGCGGGAGGCAGTCCCAGAACCCCGGGGCTTCCAGGCTCACCGGCTCGAGGTTCACGAAATGCAGGAAGTCGCCTTCGCTGTGGCGGGCGAGGGCGGCGAAGGTGGCATCGAGGAAGCGCAGGTCCAGGGCCAGACGGTCCGCCGGCGCCAGGCCCGGATCCTGGAGGATCGGGCCCACGGGGTGGGTCACGCCCGCCGCATCCAGGTGCCGGGCCAGGTACTCCTGGGCCATCATGCGGTTGTCCCGCAGCCGGTACATGGGCTGGACATGGGGCACGATGGCGCCCTCGCCGCTCAGCAGATGTTCCAGGATGCCCTTCTGCATGACCGCTCCATACAAGGGCCGGAACGGCAGTGTACCCCATGGGGGGCCGTCCCCCGCTACGCTGGAGCGGGAGGCTGCATGAGGACCGTGGTCATGGGGGCAGGACGCTCGGGCCTGGCGGCGGCCCGTTTCCTGGCGGCGGCCGGGCGGCCGGTGGTGGTCACGGACAGCCGTTCCGGGCCCAGCCCCGATCTGGAACTCGCCCTGGCGAAGGCGGGCGTTCCCGGCGTCTGGGGGAGCCATCCCGAAGCCCTGCTGGAGGGTTGCGGCGAGCTCGTCATCAGCCCCGGCATTCCCCGCAGCGCGCCCTTCGTGGCCGAGGCCCTGGCCCGGGGCATCCCCGTGATCGGGGAGGTGGAACTGGCCCATCGCGTCCTCCGCGCCCGGAATGACGGGAGCCTCGTGCTGGCCGTGACGGGCACCAACGGCAAGAGCACCACCACGGATCTGGTGGCGCACCTGCTGAGGACCGCGGGGTCGCCCTCGGTGGCCTGCGGCAATCTGGGCACCCCCGTGATCGAAGCCGTCGCGGCCGGCGTTCCCGGCACGGCCTATGTGGTGGAGCTGAGCAGCTACCAGCTCGAGTCCCTGGCGGGGTTCCATGCGGAGGGCGCCGCCTTCCTCAACCTCACGCCCGACCACCTCGCCCGCCACGGCACCCTCGAGGCCTACCGCCAGGCCAAGCTGCGGATCTTCGAGCGGCAGGGCGCCGGGGATCTCCGCGTGGTGCCCGCCGCCCACCCCGAGTGGTGGGAGGACGCCCCGGGGATGGGACGCGCGGCCCGGTTCGGCTGGACGCCCTGCGAAGCCTGGTGCGATGGGGAAGGCCGCCTGAACCTTCACGGAGCGGGGCTCCTCCACCGCGACGAGCTGCGCCTTCCGGGCGCTCACAATGTGGAGAACGCCCTGGCCGCGGCGCTGCTGGCCCGGCACGGCGGCGCCAGCCTGGAGGCCATCCGCGAGGGCCTGCGGAGCTACCCCGGCCTGGCCCACCGCATCGCCTTCTGCGGCGAGAAGGGCGGCGTCCGCGCCTACAACGACTCCAAGGGCACCAATGTGGACGCCACGCTCACCGCCATCAAGGCGCTCCCGGGCCCCCTCGTGCTGCTGCTGGGCGGCACGGACAAGGGCGCCAGCTACGGGCCCCTCCGCACGGCGCTCGAGGGCAAGCTGCGGCGTCTCGTCTTCCTCGGCGAGGCCATCCCCCAGCTCACCCGCGATCTCGGCGATCTGCCCCACGAGGTGGTGCCGGCCTTCGACGACGCCGTCCATGCGGCCCTGACCCTGGCCCGGCCCGGCGACCAGGTGCTCCTCAGCCCGGCCTGCGCCAGCTTCGACCAGTTCGACAACTTCGAGCAGCGCGGTGAGCGGTTTGAGGCGCTGATCCGCGCGTGGCTCCAGTAGGAGAGCCCATGCACGATTCCGTCCGAACCGCTTCCGACCTGCGCGCCCTGCTGGGGGGCGACGCCGTCCTGACCGAGGCGGAGGATCTCGTCCGTTACGAGTCGGGTTGGCGGTACGGGAAGGGCAGGGCCCTGCTGGCGGCCCGCCCGGGGACCACGGGCGAGGTGTCGAAGCTCATGGCCTACTGCCAGGCGCACGGGATCCGGGTGATGCCCCAGGGGGCCAACACCGGGCTGGTGGGCGCTTCCAATCCCGACGCCAGCGGCCAGATGCTGGTGCTCAGCCTGGAGCGCCTGAACAAGCGCCTGGAGATCGATCCGGTCAACCGCACCGCCGTGGTGGATGGTGGGCTGCTGCTCAGCGCGCTGAATGGGGCCCTGTCCGCGCACGGCCTCATGTTCCCCATCGACCTCGGGGCGGATCCCACCATCGGCGGCATGATCGCCACCAACACCGGCGGCACCCGCCTCCTGAAGTACGGGGATGTGCGCCACAACCTGCAGGGCGTGGAAGTGGTGCTGGCGGATGGCACGGTGGTCGATGCGCTGAACCACCTGCGGAAGAACAACACGGGCCTGGACCTCAAGCAGCTCTTCGTGGGCACCAGCGGTGTCTACGGCGTGATCACCGGGGCGGTGCTGCAGGTGGTGCCCGTGCCCCGCCAGCAGGCGGTGGCCCTGGTGGGCTGCGTCTCGGGTGAGGCCGTGCTGGCCCTGATGCAGGTCCTGGAACGCGAGCTTGCGGATGTGTTCACGGCCTACGAAGTCATCAGTGCCAACGCGCTGATTCCAGTGTTTACGCACCACGACGACATCCGGAATCCCTACGGCACCGGCCGGCCCCCCGCCTACACAGCGCTGGTGGAGCTGTCGTCCACCCTGCCCGAGGAGGCCCTGAACCTGCCCGAGGTGCTGGAGGAGCGCCTGGGCGCGTTCCTGGAGGGCGATGCGGGCGAAGGGGTCACGGATGTGTTCATGGGCAGGCCCGAGGACTTCTGGGCCATCCGCCACCACATCAGCGAGAGCCTGCGCAGCGAAGGCAAAGTGCTGGCCTTCGACATCAGCGTGCCCCGCAGCCGCATGGCGGCTTTCACCGAGGCGGCGGTGGCCCTGCTGGCCAAGGATTATCCCTTCGTCCGGGCCTGCGACTTCGGCCACTGGGGCGATGGCGGCACGCACCTCAACCTGGTCTGGAAGGAAGCGGAGTCTTCGCGGCCGGCCGCGGTGCTCGTCGAGGAGCTGCAGGCCCGGATCTACGAACTGGCGGTGCGCGGCTTCGACGGCTCGTACAGCGCCGAACACGGCGTCGGGCCCCACAACCAGCGGTTCTATGACACCTATACGCCGGAGCCGGTGAAGGGCGTGAACCATGCGCTCAAGCAGCACCTCGATCCGGGGAACCTGCTGGGCACCACACGCCTGGCCTGAATGACCTACTGAAAGGAATGATCCATGGGCGGAAATAAATGGCTCTACCTGGCGCTCGCGGCGCCCCTGGTCGCCCAGGCGATCACGCCGGCGGCCGCCCCCAAGGCCGACGCCTTCGCGCCGGTGCGCTTCCTGGTGGGCCAGTGGAAGGGCGAGGGCGACGGCCAGCCAGGTCAGGCCGCCGGGGCCGCGACTTTCCGTTTCGAGCTGGAGGGGAAGGCCCTGGTCCGTCGCAGCCACGCGGACTACCCCGCCGCCAACGGACGCCCCGCCTCCCATCACGAGGATCTGATGACGATCTTCGCCGAAGGCGGGCAGCTGAAGGCCATCTACTTCGACAACGAGGGGCATGTCATCCGCTACGCCGGCGCTGCCGTGCCCGGGGGCGTGGCGTTCACCAGCGAACCGGCCCCCGGGCCCCGCTTCCGTCTGACCTACCTGCAGAAGCCCGATGCCGCCGTCACCGTGCGCTTCGAGATCGCCCCACCCCCGGCGCCGGACGCCTTCAAGACTTACCTCGAAGGGGTCACGCGCCAGGTGAAGTGACAGCCTCCAAGGGCGTTCCCGGCCGCAAAAAGGGCCCCCGGGATCAGGGGCCCTTTTGCAAGTTTGAAAAGCCTAGGTGTGGGCGCCGGGCTTGGTGATCCAGAACCGAGCGGGCGCGTAGCAGATGGCCATGAGGAGCAGCTGGCTGGCGATGAAGCCGGTCAGGGCCCAGAAGGCCTGATCCATGAAGCCGTAGGAGTGGAGGCCGACGCCGAGCATGTTCACGCCGAACCAGGAACAGGCGGTGATCACATTGCCGAAGATGGCCATGACCATGGTGCCCCGCTCGCGCACATAACCGGCCCAGCGCGCGTGGAGGATGATGGCGTTCCACAGCACGATGAGGAGGGCGCCGTTCTCCTTGGGATCCCAGCCCCAGAAGCGGCCCCAGGACTGGTCGGCCCAGATGCCGCCCAGCACGGTGCCGACGAAGCTGAAGAACAGGGCGAAGCAGATGATGCCGTAGGCCATGTCCACCAGGGCCTTGTCGGTCTCCGGATCCGCCTTGGCAGCGATGTGCTTGCGCAGTGCGTAGCCGATGGCGATGGCGCCCGCGAGGAAGGTGCCGGAATAGCCGATGGTGATGGTCACCACATGGGTGGCCAGCCAGAAGTTGGAGTCCAGCACGGCACGCATCATCTCCATGGTGTCGCCCTCGGTGCCGAGGTTCTGGGCCACGATCAGGGAGGCGAAGCCGGCCGCGGCGGCCACGGCGGTGCCGAAGCCCTTGCGGTACATCCGCTCGACGATGAGGCCGAGGATCACCGCGCCCCAGCCCACGAAGACGGCGGAGGAGTAGAGGTTGGTAACCGGGGGGCGGCCCTGCAGGATGATGCGGGCGGCCAGGCCCAGGGTGTGGACGATGGCGCCGGCGAACAGCAGGGCGTAGGCCGTGGGCTGAAGGAGCCCGGGCTTCCAGATCCAGGAGACGCACAGCACGAGGAAGGCCACGAAGTAGATGGAGAGGCCCACGAAGAAAGGCTGCGCGCGGTTGAAGAGGATCTCGTTCGAGGCGTGGCTGAGCGCGCCCGGCTTCAGGGTGGTGACCACGCCCTTCATCTCATCGAGGGCCTGATTGAAGCTGGCGGGATCGTTGGTGATGTAGGCGGCGTTCAGCTTGGCCAGGGGCACCAGGCCCGGGTGCATCGCGCCACCGGTGGAGGCGGCGCTGAGGGCCTGGCCGACGCTCTGCCAGGCATCGGGCCCCGCGCCCGCCGGGGGCGGCAGGATCCGGAACTGGGCGAGCTGGATCAGGTCCTGGTGGCGCAGGGTCGCGTCAGGCGTGCCGAGGGACTGGATCTCCCAGCCCAGGCCCGGGGAACCCGACAGTTGCAGCGTGTTGCGGAGCTTGTAATACAGGTAGACGCGGTCGAACAGGTTGACGATGGCGCTCTGGAAACGGGTGCGCTTCTGGGCGGCGATGGGTTGGGCCGCCATGGCCTGCTTCTGGACCTCCTCCAGGTGGGAGGAGAGGTCGGCGAAGCTGAAGTAGTTCCGGTTCTTGGTCTGCTTGGCGCCGATGAGGCCGATGACATCGGGATCGTCGATGACGAAGATGGCCTGCTGGTCCGCCACCTGGGGCCGGAACATCACATCGAGGATCCATTCGTCGGGGCCCACCATGCGGCCCTCGTGGCGGAACCCCTGGCGGCTGTGGATCACCAGCAGGGAGTTGCGGGCCACGGAGTCCAACGGCTTGACGCGACCGCCCTCGAGAATGGGCAGGGTGGCGAAGCCGTTGACATCGAACCCGCGGGCCTTGCCGCCGGGCAGGGCGAAGATGAGGGCGACGAGGAGGGCGAGGACGCCGGCCCCCCAGGCGAGGTATTTCTGAACGAAGGTCATGGTCAGCCCTCCTTCTTGTCCTGGCGCCGCTTGAGGGAGCGCCGGAGGACGATGGCGAAGTGCACGAGCAGGCCCAGGGAGACCAGCACGCAGGACACATACGGGAGCAGCCAGCCGGGATTTTCAACCACGGAAAGGACCGAGAGCGTGTCGTTCTTGCCGAAGCTCGCCTGGTAGAAGGTCTTGCCCTCGTACCGAAGCGGCTGGTTCATGTAGATGAGCACCTCGCGGGACTCGTTCTGGGCGGGATTCACCACCTGGACGAGGCTCGAGAAGTTCTTGGGGATGTCCGTTCCGGGATAGACATCGTGCCGGAACTGCTTGAGCGTGAATGCGTAGGGCAGGTACTGGCGGCGCAGGCGCATGCTCAGCGCGTAGGTGCGGCCCTCGTGGGTGAAGGTCTGCGGCGCGCCGATGGCCACGGAAGCCAGCCAGGTGCCGTAGCTCCGGCCGCCCGCGACGGGCTCCACGAAGACCGAGGTCTGGTTCATGTCGTTGTCGGCCGTGACCGTGGGGCGCTCCACGATGGCGACGCCCTGGCCCACGCCGGCCGTGGCCAGGGCGGGGGAACCGGGCGGCAGGTTGCTCAGCTCCGCGTTGGGATAGAAGCGCTTCACATTCAGGGTGATGGGCGTGCCGGGGACGGGGATCGAGGCGCGGCGCGACAGCAGCGTGTCGGGGACGGAATAGACCTCGTCGAAGGCGGGATCGGTGACATCGATGACGGCCAGTTCCACATTCTTGTAGCTCTGGACATAGTTGACCGTCTGGCCCACCTCGATGGACATGTTGGTGTCCACCTGCATCATGCCGGCCACGAATTCGCCCGCGAAGAGAACCACCAGGCCCGAGTGGACGAGCCACATGCCGGCCTTGGTCCAGGAGCGCTGGATGTCGAGCGTCTTGGCGATGAGGTTGAGGGTGAGGAGGAGGCCCACCAGGGCGGCGCCCGGGAACACCGGCAGGGGGAAGGGCAGGGCCGGGAACTGGCGCCACACGAAGAAGCTGCGCATGTAGGCGTTCACGGCGCCCGCCGTGCCCATCTCCACCTGGGCCAGGGTGCAGAGCACCACCAGCGCCATGAGGAGGGCCAGGAGGACGATGGTGAGCTGGAAGGACTTCAGGAATTTCCAGAGGCGGGTGGCGAGTGTCTTAATCAAGGCGGAGGCTCTCCAGGATGCGCATGAAGTCAGGCTTTGCCTTCGCCGCGGCGGCGGCGTCCCCACTCATCTTCAGGAACCAGGTGTTCCCGTCGGGCGTGGAGATCAGGCCGGCCACCAGACGGCTCTTGGTGCCGTCGTTGGTGAAGTCGTAGAGGTTCACGGCGCCGGCCTTGGTCTTGAGCACCACGCGGGCGGCAGCCAGAGCCTGCTCGTCGATCGGGGGCAGGGTGATCTGGCCGCGCCACCGGTTCACATTGGCCAGTTCGCCACCCGCGGGACCCGGAAGGACCACCACGGTGGCCTCCAGGCGACCGGCGACGGGGGTCTTGAAGGTGGCGAAGCGCATGCCGTCGCCGGGCAGCTCGCTCCAGCCCTTGGGGAGGGACCACTTCAGCGGCCCCCGGGCCGAGGCGGCGGGACCGGCGGATTCAGGGCCGGCGGCCTGGGGGGGCATGGCCTCCTCGGCGTGCCCCGGATGGTCGGGGTGGGGCGCGGCGGTCTCCTTGGGCACCCGGAAGTGGGAGACCCCGTCCGGGCGGCAGCCCAGGGTCAGGCCCAGCAGGCCGATCCCGACGAGGGCGCCCTTCAGCAGGGATGGATGGGGGTGGCGGGGGGGGAGGGGCAGGGTCGGCAAGGGGTTCCTCATGGACTTTTCAGAATAACGGACCTGTCCATGCTCAGACAGTAAACAAACGGCAAATGGTCATAGTCCGAAGGGTTTAACCGCATCATCAATGAGCCGGGCCAGCTGGTGGTCCAGGTCGGTGATGCCGTTCGCATCGTGGGTGGTGAGGGCGATGCGGACATAGCCCCAGCCGAAGGCGATGTCCGGATGGTGGTTCAACCCCTCGGCGGGCCCCACCACCGCGCCGACCAGGTGGTAGGCCGTGAGGAAGTCCGGGGTCTTGAAGGTCCGCACCAGGCTTCCGTTCTCTTCGGTCCAGCTCATGCCATCGCCTCCAGTTCCGTCAGTTCAGCCTGCAGCAGCCACTCGGCGGGATGCCTCCGGGCCCGGTCGGCCAGGGCCCGCAGGCGTGGACCGTCCCTCCGGCCACCTTCCCTCAATGCCCGGACCTCGAGGTAAAGTTCCGCAACTTCCGCCGGCAGGGACTCGGCCTTGCGGATCCGGGCCTGGGCTTCGGCCTCCCCTTCGGAAAAGGCCCCCTGATCGCCGAACCAGCGATCCCAGGAACCGGGATCCGCCGGGCCCCCCGCCACCGAGGGCAGGCCTTCGCTCAGGAAGAGCAGGGCCCAGCTGGGCAGGTCCAGGGGGCGGCCATCCAGGTGGCCCTGAAGGTCGATCACTTCGTGCCCGTCCACGCGGAAGCCCGAGAGGGCGAGCCCGGAGGGCAGCTCCAGGTTGAAGGCTCCGCGGGGAGGCAAGGCACCCCGTCCGAAGGCCACCAGGGCTTCCCCCGTCCAGGGGCGGCCTTCCGCCGCGCCCTGCCGGGACAGCAGCACTGGGCCCTCGATCCGGGCCAGGGCCGTGGCGAGCCCCGGGGCCACCGGCTGGCGGGCCGCGATCTGCGCCGTCACGCGGCCCGTCAGCTCGAGGCCGTCCGCCAGCCGGAGGTGGTTCACGGTGCGGGCCCGCAGGGCCTCCGCCAGGCCGTGGTCCCCGCCGCGCCGCCAGCTCAGGGTGGCCTCGAAGGCCTCCAGCACTTCAAAAAGGTGGTCAAAATCCCGGGCCACGAAGAGCTGGGGCTGCATGCGCGTAATGTCGTATTCGGTCTCGACGCAGGTCAGGCTGAGGGGCACCCGTTTCACCGCGCCCGTGAGGCAGTGGACCGCCTCGCCCAGGCTGCTGAGGAGTCCGGCCCCGTAGAGTTTCGGGTCATCGAGGCTGCCCACCAGGCCGTATTCGGCGGTCCACCAGTAGAGGCGGCTGGCCTTGGTGCTTTCGCTCTCGTAGCGCCGGCTGGCAGCGGCCGCGCGCAGGCGTGCCTCCGCCATCTGCTTCTCCCCCTCCGTGGCGGAAGGATCCTCCTTCACCACGCTGAGGTGGCGGATGGCCTCGTAGACGGCCTGGTCCTCCACGGAGGCGATGGCGCGGAAGCCCGCCTCGCCGCAGCGCTTCAGGTAGTCGGCAAACCGGCGGTCCGCCAGGATGGGCGCGTGCCCCGCGCTCTCGTGGACGATGTCTGGGGCCGGCGTGTATTCGATGTGCTCGTGGCTGCGGATGTCCGCGGCGATGGCCAGCACCCCCAGGGACTGCAGCTCCGTGAACACCGCCGGGGGGATGAAGCCGCGCACGCCCACGGCGGACCAGCCCAGCGCCTCCAGCTTCCCGTTCATCTCGTCGAGGCTGGGGATCGCCTCGAGACCGATGCCGGTGGCCGCCAGGCCGGACAGGTAGCTCGCGTGGGCGGTGTGCTTCAGGCGGTCCGTCAGCCGGTGGAGGATGTGCCGCCAGACGGCGTGGTCCCTGGGCGTGTAGGCCCCGTGGTCCTGGTCCACCACATAGCGGCGGAGGTGGGGCGGCAGGCGGTCGATGGCCCGCTGGGTGGGACTGGACATCAGGGGATGGACCGAGGGAGAGGTCAAACCGCGCTCCGGGGATCCCCCAAGCCTAGTGTCAGAACAGATAGGCGGAAATTGAATAAATAATGAACCATTCGTCGGATTATCGTCGTTTGCGAAGGTGGGCGGCCAGGGCCTTCAGACAGGCCTCGGCCGCGGCGGACGCCCCGCCCGAAGGCCAGAGTGCCACCACCTCCACTGCCTGGGCCTTCCTTTCCTTCAGCGGCCAGACCTGGAGGTCGGCGGGGAAGGGTCCCAGGGCCCGGAGATCCGGGGCGATGGCGCAGGCCCGGAAGGCCCGCAGGGCCGGATAGAGCTGGAGGAAGTTCTCCACCCGGGCCGCTTCCCGCACCTGGATTCCGGCCTCCGCAAAGCGCGCCGAGTTGGCGCCGCCGTAGGGATCGTCCCTCAGCCAATCCACGAAGGGTTTGTCGGCCAGGTCCTTCACCCGGAGGAAACCCGCCTCGGGAGCCAAGCCGCAACCCAGCCCGCAACCCGGGGCGGCCAGCACCACGAAGGGCAGGCGGGCGAGCACGCGATACTCCACCCCCCGGTGGGGCGGCAGGGGCGTGAAGCCCAGGGCCAGGTCCAGCTGGCGCGTCTGGATCTGGCGCACCAGCTCGTGGGCGCCGCCGAAGGCCGCCTCCAGCTTGAGGCCCGTGCGCGCGGCGGCCTGGGCCAGCGGTTCCATTAGCAGGGCGGAGAGGGTGGGGTTCAGGCCCAGGCGCAGCCCCGGTTCCGGCGAGGCGAGGTCGCGCAGGCGCTTGAGGTCCAGCTGGTGGAAGGAGGCCTGGGCGCCGGCGAAGAGGCGCTCCCCCCGCGGGGTGAGGCTCAGGCGGCGGCCGGGTCCGCGCTCCACCAGGGTCTCGCCGTCGGCGAGGGTCTCCTCCAGGGCGCGGAGGTGTTCGCTCACGACGGAGCGCGCCACGCTCAGGTGCTGGGCCGCCGCCTCGAGCGAGCCCGTCTCCACGACGGCCACGAAGGCCTCGAGCCAGGTGAGGTGCCGGGGAAGTTTGCGGGGCATGGCACCAGCCTACCGCCTGTAACCTGATCCCATGCCGGCCTTCGACCCCTGGGACCCTTACCGCGACCTGCGCTTCGCCGGCACGCGGGAGCACCCGGAATACGGGACCTGCTTCATCGCGGAGGGCCGGATCCTGGTGGAGGACCTGCTGGAGGCGGGCCGCGCCGGGCGGCTGAAGGTCATCTCCGTGGCCGCCACCACAACCGCGGCGGCGGAGCTTCGCGACCGCCTTCCGGCCGGTACGGACCTCCTGACGATGGAGCCTGCGGCCCTGTCGGAGCTGGCGGGCTTTCCCTTCCACCGCGGCCTCATGGCCTGCGCCCAGGTGCCCGCGCCGCCCCCGGCCCCGGCCCTGCGCGCCGCCCGCCGCCTGCTGGTGCTGCCCCGCCTCTACGACAGCGAGAACCTGGGGCTGCTGCTGCGCAGCGCCGCGGCCCTGGGTTTGGATGGCGTGCTGGCGGGCCCGGGGCCGGGCCAGTGGACCCGGCGCACCGTGCGCGTCTCCATGGGCGCCGTGTGGCGCATCCCTGTGTGGCGGGTGGACGACCCCTGGGTGCTCCTGGCGGATTGGAAGGCGGCGGAACCCGGCTCCGAAGTCGTGGCCGCCGCGCTCACGCCGGCGGCGGAGGATGCGCATGCCTGGCAGCCCGCCCCCCGCTGCGCGCTGGTGATGGGCCCGGAGGACACGGGCCTGGACCTCCGTCAGCTGGCCTGCTGCGACCGCGCCGTGGCCATCCCCATGGCGTCGGGCATGGACAGCCTCAATGTCGCGGCCGCCGGGGCGATCCTAATGTTCCGGATGGGGGAACCCGGCCTCACTGGTAGCAGACCGACACCTTGAACAGCCCGCGGTAGAGCCCGCTGGCCTGTCCGGGCGGCACCACGAGGCTGGCCCCCACTCGGAAGGGCACGGTGCCCGCCGGAAGCGCGCCCTGCACCGGCAGGTCGCAGACGAATTCCCGGACTTCGAGGGGCGCGCCGGGCCCCGTCAGCAGCATCCGGGTGGGTAGCTGCAGGTTGTAGCCCGAGCCCGGAGGGCCCGACAGCAGGAACGCCGCGGGCCGGGGGTTGCCCCGGACCAGGCGCGGTCCTCCGCCGGGGGTGCTCCGGTGCGAGCCATCCGGGGCGACGCTGAAGGTGCCCTCGGTGGAGCCCGGCAGCAGGCTTCCGAAGTCCAGGGGACTCCCGTTGCTCAGCTTGAGGACGGGGCGCAGGTAGGCGCGGATGCCGAAGGACTGCCGCGCGACCCGGGGCTCCCGATCCCCCTGGACCCGCATCTCCAGGATCACCTGCTCGAAGGCATAAGGGCCTTCGGGCGTGCCGGCCTGGATGTCGAGCTTGGCGCCCAGCCGCAGCTCCGCCTGCCCCTGGGTGTCGAAGGTTCCCTCCAGGCTGGGGAAGGACGGGAAGAACGACTCCACATGGATCTGCCCGCCCCGCGGTCCGGCGAGCAGCGGCTTCGCCGGATCCAGCCGGAGGAGGAACCGGGCCCGGGGTGGACCCGACAGCTGGAACCGGGCCTCCTGGCTGGTCGGCCGGAGGATGGGGCTGAGGCCGGGGCTCAGGGCGATCCGCACCCCTTCGTGGGTGAGGGTGATCATGCCGCCCCGGTCCGCCACCTGGAGGCCGCCGAAGTGCATGTCCTGCACCAGCCGGATGGCCGGATCCTGGGCCTGGGCCAGGATCGGGGACAGGGCGAGGGAGAGCAGGATGGGCCGGATGAACATGGCAGCTCCTTTCCGGGTGAATCGGGGGCGGGTCAGGGCTTTTGGGGAGGGGGATCCTCCCGGACGGGCGGGGTGGGCGGCGGGGGTGCGGGCGAGGCTTCCGGGGAGCCCTCCTCCACCACCAGGTCGAAGCCTTCGAGGAAGCTCTTCTTCGCATCGATGTGGATGGGGCGCGAAGGCGCGCGCGTCAGTCCCAGGCGGCGGGCCTCCTCGGGCGTGATCCGCAGCACATAGTCGCCGGGCGGGAGATCGCGGAATTCGAAGAAGCCGTCGTAGGCGCTCCGCTTCGCCTTGAGGGAGACGCCGGCGGGCGTGATGACCTCCAGCTCGAGACCAGGCAGCTCCTCGGTCTTGCCGGCCTTGCGGAGCCGGGTGGTGCCGCTCACCTCACCCATGATGGTGATGGGGTAGTCCACGGTCATGACTTTGCCGGGCCTGGGGAGGATCCGGTAGGAAGGGAGGGTCGGCCGCATGGAGGCATCCTCCAGGGTGCCTTCGTCCACCTGGAAGGCCAGATCCTGGCTCCTGCCCACATGGGAGTACAGCGCGACCTTGGGATCGGGTCGCCGTTCTGGCAGTTCGCTCCCGCCCACCTTGAACCGGACATCCTCGAGGGTGCGTTCGCCGGGATCCCGCCGCCCATTCAGGTTCTCGTCCATGAAGGCGGAGGCCGAGACGGCTCCCATGGACGACATGGCGCGGGCGTCCATGAAGCCCTTGCCCGTCCGCGGCTCGCGCCCGAAGGAGGCCGACAGCCGCAGGCCGGCGGTGTAGCCCGTGGCCCGGGCATAGCTGGCATCGATCCCGTAGGCGATGCGGCCCGTCATCTTGGTGACGCTGGCGTTGATCGCCGTGTCGCGCAGAGACCCGTTGCTCCCCTGCAAAGTCACCCGGTAGAGCATCCCTTCTCCGTGGCGGTAATCCGCGCCCAGGCCCCAGCTCTGGAACCGCGTCCGGTTCTGCTCCCGGGCGAAGGTCACCGAACCCAGAAGGTTGAGGTTCTCGCCGAAGGAGGAGACGAAGACGCTGCCCTCGGTCCGGACGGACTCCTGCCCGGCGCGCAGGGAGCGGATGCGCGTGAGGATGGGCGAGATGCTGAGCCTGGAGAGGCTGGCCGTGACCTGGGCGCGATCGCTCTGGAAGGCGCTGTCGAGAAAGACCTGGCGCTGGTGCTGGAGGTAGAGGTTCAGCGGGAAGCTCTTGAGGGGAAGGGGCGCCGAGAAGTCCGCGAAGTCCTCCGTGCGGATCACTTCGCCGCGCTCCGAGACACCGAGTTTGTAGAAGCCCCGCCGGTACTCCGACCGCCTCAGGGTCATGGTGGAGTAGCCGATGCCCGTCATCAGGATGCCCTCGGCGGCCAGCCCCCGGGACTCGGTTCCATCCGTCTTCTCGGCCTGGTCCTGGGCTCCGTTCAGCTGCAGGGACAGGAAGGGCAGGATCGCCCGGAGCCCCAGCACGCTGTAGTCGTGCGTGCCGGTGGAGACGGCCATGCGGCTGAAGCCCGATTTCACGGAGAACATCGTGGACAGCCCATATTCGGCCTCGGCCAGCAGGGCCGTCCGGCGGGTCGGGTCCAGCAGGATGGGCTGGGCACTCGGGTCGAGGCTCACCAGGGGATAGGTGAGGTACGACGCCCGCGGCCGCCAGCCCGCCGCGCGGTAGTAGAAGGTCCCCGGAGGCGGCTGCTCCTGCGCGATGTCCAGGCGGTAGTTCCGTTCCGTGCGTTGGCCGAGCGGACCGTGGAAGACCAGCCGGAACTGGTTCAACCCGAACCGCATCGGCACATCCATGAACTCGTACTGGCCATCGGCCCGGGACCGCTGGAACGATACGAGGCTGCCGTTCTGGTACAGCTCCACCGTCCAGCCCTCCGGCAGGGGCCCCCGGAAGGTCCGGGCGGCGAAGGTGGCGCGGTACGAGGTGGGGTAGTTGTCCACGAGCACTCCGCGTCCGGAGGGCAGGGAGCCGGCCAGTTCCAGCGAAGGGGTGGGGATGTCCACCAGGGCCACATGCCTGGCGTGGAGGGGTCCCAGCAAGCCACCCGACGGGTCGTCCCGGGACAGGGTTCCGCGGCTCGAGGCGAAGGAACCGTTCGCATCCCGGGTGAGGTAGATTTCGGAACTCATCCAGAGCAGGTCGCCGCCGGTCATGACAGCGCCCTGGACCGGTGCGCCGGACCCCCGCTGCGCCGTCCGCCAGGAGGCGCTGAGATCCACCATGGGGACATCGATGAAGGTGTAGGGCGATGGGTAGCGCGGCGCCTGGCTGGCGGGGTCGGCATCCGGGGCGAATCCGAGCCGCCCGCCGTACCGCTTGTCGCGGTCCCATGCGGCCTGGATCGGCAGGCGCTCCTTCGCCTTGATCTGGATGGCCGAGGCCCGCAGGTCGATCTCGAGCTCCAGGGGGAACCAGGTCTGGAAGAGGCGGGCGTCCACATAGAGGTCGGACTTGAACGGGCGCACCTGCGTGGCCTCGAAGGTCATGCGGCGGCCCTCCACCTCCACCGTCCGGCCCGCGAGGTCCAGCGCGAAGCGCCGCTTGGGTGAGATGAAGAAGCCGGAGGCCTGTCCTTTCGCGCCCTGGACCGTGATGCCGAGGGAAAGCAGCCGCGACAGCTCCCCCAGGGGGACGAGGGGGGCCGGCCGGGCGGGAAAGGCCAGGAGGCCGTCGCCCAAAGGGGTCCGGTCCAGGTAGGGCTGCAGGATCATGGCGTCGGCCTCGTCCAGGGGGCCGTCCTTCCGTTCTTGGGCATCCACCAGGGCGGCCGCGAGGAACACCGCCACGGCCGCCCGGAGGAAACACCGATCTGGAGGCATGTTCAGTGGTCGATGTCGAAGGAGGCCGAGACGGGGGGAAGCTTCATGTCGGTGGCGGTGAAGGTGACCTTGACCCGGGTCCCCTTGAGCCCGCCGTTCTGTCCAAGCTGCATGGGCAGGTGGACCTCCCGCCGGGCGAGGTTCGCGTAGATGGCGATCGCCTTCAGCTCGCTGATGCGGGCGCCTTTCTTGAACTTGCCACCGGATTCCACCGTGACGGCGAACTCACCGATGACGCTGCGATTCCCGGTGCGCTCCATGATGAGGCTCAGGACGGGAAGCGCCTCAGGTACATCCGGTTGCCAGAAGCGGAATCCGGAGAGCGTGATGTTCGCCGTGGTCGGTCCGTGCCGGACGATGATGGGAATGGAGATGCCCACCAGCTGCGTGATGTTGAAGCTCAGCTTCTGTTCGGGGTCCTCGCCGGAAGGCTTCGGGGGCTCGGCGGTGGGGATGGCCTGGAACAGCAGGTGGGATCGGTACTCGCCGTCGGAGAGCCCTTCCGGTTTGCGCACCTGGACGCGGACCGTCTGGGACTCGCCAGGGGCGAGATCCACCTGGCGGGGCGAGAAGCGGACCAGATCCGCGGCCGTGATCTCGCCTGGCTTCCGTTCCCGCTCCTGGATCTTCCCGCCGGGCAGCATGTCCATCTCCTTGAAGCTCACCCGGTACGAGGCGGCCGAAACCCCGCAGTTCTGCAGCATGATCTCGGCGGAACGCTCCCGTCCCTCCAGCACCACGCGGGTGGGGAAGATGGCGAGATCCCCGGTGCCTCCGGGCCGGGGCGCCGGCATGCCCGAAGGGGTCTTGACGGGCTGACCGGCAGGGGGCGGCGCGGGTGGCGCGGCAGGTGGAGACGGCGCGGGCGTTTGGGGAACGACCGATTGGCCGCCGCCGGCGACCCAGGAGATCGCCAGTAGGCAGCCAAGAAGGATGGGTAGGGCAGGTCGGTTCGGCATCATGGCGGTGGGGTGGTTGGCCTTCGGCGCCGACCCGGGGGCCGCGAGGTTCGGCCTCGCAGCCCCCGGGGATTCCTGACGCCGCAGAGGCTCAGTTGTAGGTGACCTTCACCGTGATGGTTCCGGCGTAGTTGCCGGGGATGGCATCCGAGGGGATGTCCAGCTTGCCGAACACCGAGAAGTGCTTGGCCGCGGTGCCTTCCTTGGGGGCGAAGTAGAGGCAGGAATCCACGGGCAGGTCGTTCTTCGGGGTGAAGTGGCAGGCCTTCCCATGGGGGCCGATCAGATCGGTGGCGGTGATGTCGATGCTCACATTGGGATCGCCATCAGGGACGGGCAGGAGGCTCGGGCCGCCGCCGCCGAAGTTGTTGTCCCTCTGATAGTGGAAGAAGGCTGCGGTCGGCATCGCGGTCTTGTTGTAGAAGCCGCAGTTCACGAGCTTCTTGTCCGTGAGGGACGGGTTGCCATTGGGCGGCGTGTTGAAGGTCAGCTCCACGCTGGCGGCCTTTCCGAGCTCATCCAGCACGATGGATCCGAAGTTCAGGTCCTGGGTGGACACGACCTTGACGGGCGCCATGATCTTGGCAAAGGAGTGGGCGGTGGCGGTGTCGCTGTTGCCGATGCCGACCGGATCGAGGGCCAGCAGCGGGGATGCGACGAGCGCGAAGGCGATGAGCTTGCGCATGAATGATTCTCCATATGGGGCTAGCGTCCGGTGGGCGATGGATTCCGCCCTGGCCGGACAATGTTTGGGGAACCCGGATGCCCCCACGCGGGGGATTCCGGGGTGATACGGGCCACTGGCGGACGCAGTCCCGGGTTCATGCGGGCGCAGCAGCCTTTGGGGCGTTGCTTTGAGGTTCCTGACCGGACCGATGCAGGTGACTGGAACAGGTCTAAAGGTGAGGCCGTGAAGGGGGCCCGGCAAGACCGGAAAAGGTTAAGATTTATTAAAAAATCGATGAAAAACAACAATATAAATCGTTTATTATCTTTATTTGATATCTTCTTGCCTACCGGGCTCTCGACCGCGGATCTTCGGCTTGGCGAGGGACCTTCCCGCTAGCAGCAGACGAATCCGACGCCCCACTCCGTTTTGAAATGCTGCGGGTGGGCGGGGTCGTCTTCGAGCTTTTCGCGCAGCTTGCACACGAAGACATCCAGGGCCTTCGCGCTGCCGAAGTGGTGCTCGCCCCAGACCTCATCGCGGAGCTGCTCCCGCGTGAGCACCTCGCCCGGGTGCCGAAGGAACGCGGCCAGCAGGGCGAATTCCCGGGGGGTGAGATCCACCTCGCGGCCACCCTTGAAGACCTTCATCGTCAGACATTCCAGGCGCAGATCGCCGAGGGACAAGGTGTTCGAGACCTGGGACTGGTGTGCGTACCGCCGCAGCACGGCCCTGATCCGCGCCACAAGTACATCCGGGCCGAACGGCTTCACCAGGTAGTCATCCGCGCCCAGTTCGAGGCCCGAGACTTTGTCAGAGTCGTCGCCCCGTCCCGTGAGGATGAGGATGGCGACCGCCTCGCTCCGCTGCCGCAGCTTCTGGCACAGCTCGAATCCATCCATGCCCGGCAGGCCGATATCCAGGAGGGCCACCTGCGTCGGATGGCGCTCGAAGAGGTCGAGGGCCTCCTCGCCGCTGCCCGCTTCGTGGACCTTGAAGCCCGCCTTCTGAAGCGTGATCCGGATGAACTTGCGGGCGACGGGATCATCCTCCACCAGCAGGACCGGACTGATGGATTCCATGATGCCGACCCAGCTCTGGCCAGGCGAATCCTGGTGCCCGCGGAGGGGGATCTGCGCGGGGGTTGGCTCGGGAAGGCAGGGTGTCCGCTGATTCATGGATCCCCGGGGGGCGACCGAACCGAAACGAGATGGTCGCCGAGGGCAAAAACTAGCAGGTTCTTTTACGATGTTCAAGTTATCAATGTTTATTTTTTACCTAATCAACCTATGCTTGAGCATGCTTTCGGGCGGATAAAATGACACTCGGGTGGATTGAATCAGGCGAAGGGGTCGGAACCCTCCAGGGTTGGATCGAGGCGGGTGCCGCGAGCGCCAAGGCCCGGGATTTCCGGGCCGCGAGCGGGCACTACCTGCGCGCCCTGGAACGGGATCCGCGCCATCCCCAGGCCCTGCGGGGACTGGCCGAGGCCTACCGCGGGCTCCGCGAGGCCGGGCGATGCCTCGAGACCTGGGACCGCTACCTCGTCCTCTACCCGGGCGATGTTTCCGTCCAGACCCGCGTGGGGGACGCCTGCCGACGGGCCGGCCAGCTGGAGCGGGCCGCCGCCCACTACCAGGCCGCCCTGCATCACGATCCGCGGGACCGCTATGCCCTCATGGGTCTCGGCGACCTGCACCAGAAGGCGCATCGCCCGGAGGAAGCGCTGGCCTGCTGGGAGCAGCTTCTGGCCCTCGCCCCGGGCCTGCTGAACATCCGCACCATGGCCGGGAACCTGTGTCGCCGGAAACTGGATTTCCATCGGGCGGAACACCATTTCCGCGAGGCCCTCGCCCTGGATCCCCACAATGCCCACGCGGTCTTCGGGTTGGCTGACGCCCTGCGCGGACAGGGCCGCTTCGAGGAGGCGGCGCCCTACTGGGACGAGATCCTGGAGACCGATCCCGGGAACCGGCAGGTGCTCTGCCGGGCCGGGGATTGCTTCACGCGGCTGGGGCGGTGCGACCGAGCCGCGGCCCTGTTCCGCCGCGCCCTCGACTCCGGCTACGACCGTTCCGCCCTGCTCGGGCTGGCCAAGGTGCACCTCCAGCTGGGCGCTCCCGCCGAGGCCATCCGCTGCTACGAGACCATCCTGGCGCGGAATCCGGAGGACGCGCGCGCCAGCCTGCTCCTGGCCCAGGTCCCCGCGGCCGCCGGGCTCGAGGCCGGAGCCGCTGCGCCGGTCCACCCGGAAGCGGCGGATCCGGCCTGAAGGCCAACCTGAAGGCCGATCTGAAGGTTGGCCTAGCGCCCCTGGCTGGCGGCGATGTCGGTGAGGTGCAGCAGCTCATCGACCACTTCCTGACGGGCGGTGTCCTGGGCGTAGCGGGCGGAGACTTCCTTCCGCGCGGCGGCCACATTCCCGCAGGCCTTGCCCCGGGCGATGAGCTCCCGGCAGGCCTCGGGCATGGGTCCCCAGTTCCCGCATTCCACGAAGCGGTCGCTCAGGAAGATGAACTTGGGAATGGCCTCGCCGCCGTTGGTGAGGAAGCGGATGAACACGCCCGGGTGCTGCTCCCGGCTGATGTAGCGGACCCGGAGGTTGGGCCCGGCCTCGGCCATGCGCTGGAGCACGGGCACATGGCGCACCACATCCCCACACCAGTCCTCGGCGATGGCCACCACATGCACGGGGACGGGCAGCGTGGCCAGGAAGCCCGCCGCCGTGGGATCCAGCACGAGCGCCCGGCGCTGCGCCTCGATCTCGTGGGCCTGCTCGGTCGACTCGGCGGCGCTCAGCCAGGCGGCGTACTCCTGGCCGGAGTCGAAGACGGCCTTCCAGTCGATGAGGGGCAGGGTGGCGGGGCGGGGCATGGAACCTCCGGGAGTCGTTTGATGCTGCCATGTCGCCCCTCGTTCCGGGGCGTACCTTTGGGGCGGCGCGGAGCGCCTCCCGCGAGCGCCCGGCGGGAGCCCGGCGGGAGCCCGGCGGGAGCGTTGGAGAGAGGGGGAGCCATGAACACGATCACTGACCCGATCCGATCATCCCTCGAATGGAAGGAACCTCAGGCCGCCGAACCCCGGTACGAGCTGTGGGCCGGGGAGGACCTGCTGGCGACCCTGTCCTTCGGATCGCCGTGCCGGACCCTCGGCACCGTCGAAACCCAGGAGGGCCGATGGACCTTCCAGCAGGCGGGCTTCCTCCGCCCCTCGATTCTCGTGCGCGAGGAGGAATCGGATCTGGACCTCGCCGTGTTCCGTCCCGGCCTGCTGGGCCATGGCCGCCTCCGGTTCACCAACGGGGTCGTCTTCCAGTGGCGGCACGAGGGCCTGGGCTCGGCCACCTGGTCCTTCCGCGGCGACGGGGGGGAGGTGCTGGTCGCCCTCAAGCTGCGCGACGACGGCGAGGAGGGCCCGGGCCCCCATCGGGTCCAGGCCGAGGTCGAGGTCACGCCCGCGGGCCACTTCAGCCCCCGGGTGCCCCTGCTGGCGGCCCTGGGCTGGTACCTGATCCTGCTGCACCGGCAGGAGGAACCGCCTTCCGACGGGCCCATCGAGTCCGTGTACTGAGGTCGGCTCAATCCAGGGCGATGCGATACACGGCCACCTCGTCGCCCGGCGACCACGCCATGCTCCCCGTGGACCGAAAGCCCAGGGCTTCCAGCAGGCGGGTGGAGGGCGCATTGCCGGGTGAGACGATGGCGAGAACTCCCGGCAGCTTCAGGGCCTCGCGCGCGTAGGCGAGACACGCCGCGGCGGCCTCGCGGGCATATCCGCATCCCCAGAACTCCGGCACGAAGGCGTAGCCCAGGTCCACCTCGGGAAACGCTTCGCGCCGGATGAGGCCGCACATGCCCATGGGCGTGCCCGCACCCCGGTCCTGCACCATCCATAGTCCGTGGCCGTGGGCGGCATAGCTCGCCAGGGGCCCCTGACGCAGGTAGTCCTCGGCCTGATCGATCGTGCGCACGCCCTTGTCGGCGATGTGCTCGATGAAGGAGGGTTCGTTGAGCAGCCGCAGGATGAAGGGCGCGTCTTCCAGGGTGAAGGGGCGGATGAGCAGGCGGCGGGTGAGCAGGGGCGTCATGGTTCCAGGATGGCCCAACCCACCGGCCGGATGCCACGCACCCCGGGGTGCCTTCTGTTCTTCCCGCGGCCATGGACTAGAGTGGATGTCCTGCCTCAAGGAGTTTCCATGGCCATCGCCAAAGCCTACGCCGCAACCTCTCCCTCGGCGCCGCTCACCCCCTTCCAGTTCGAGCGCAGGGCCGTGGGGCCCCACGACATCCAGATCGAGATCGCCTACTGCGGCATCTGCCACTCGGACCTCCACCAGGTGCGCGACGAGTGGGGCGGCTCGAAGTTCCCCATGGTGCCCGGCCACGAGATCGTGGGCCGCGTCGCCGCCGTGGGCGCCCATGTAAAGGGCTTCAAGGCCGGCGACCTGGCCGGCGTGGGCTGCATGGTGGACAGCTGCCGCACCTGCCCCAGCTGCCAGCGCCACTTCGAGCAGTTCTGCGAGAAGGGGGCCGCCTTCACCTACAACAGCTTCGAGATGGACAAGAAGACCCCCACCCAGGGCGGCTACTCCTCGAGCGTGGTGGTCGACGAGGCCTTTGCGCTGAAGGTCTCTCCGAAGCTCGACCTTGCCGCGGCCGCGCCCCTGCTCTGCGCGGGCATCACCACCTACTCGCCCCTCCGCCGCTTCAACACGAAGAAGGGGGACAAGGTGGGCGTGGTGGGCCTGGGCGGGCTGGGTCACATGGCCGTGAAGCTGGCCGCCGCCATGGGTGCCGAAGTGACCATGCTCAGCACCTCGAAATCGAAGGAAGCCGACGCCCGCAAGCTCGGCGCCCACCACTTCGGCCTCACCTCGGACGACGCCACCTTCAAGCGGCTGGCGGGCCAGTTCGACCTCATCATCGACACCATCTCCGCGCCCCACGACTACAACAAGTACCTGGGCCTCCTCCGCCTGGAGGGCGCCATGGTGCTGTTGGGCGTGCCGCCGGAACCCACCCCCGTGGCCGCCGGATCGCTCATCTTCGGCCACAAGGTGCTGACGGGCTCGCTCATCGGCGGCATCAAGGAGACTCAGGAGATGCTCGATTTCTGCGCCGAGCACAGCATCGTCTCCGAGATCGAGCTCATCCCCGTCCAGCAGGTGAACGAGGCCTACGAGCGCATGCTGAAGAACGATGTCCGCTACCGCTTCGTGCTGGACATGAAGACTCTGTGAAGGGTCGCCTCCGGCACGACTTTTGAGGTGGAAAAAAACGGCTGCATGGTGACCCGACAGGCCGTATAGTGGGTCGCTTCCCTCCCCCGCTTTGCGTGCGGAGGTCCCATGTCCCTTGCGGCCGGCACGACCCTGGGCGCCTACGACATCGTGGGCGTCCTGGGCGTGGGCGGGATGGGGGAGGTGTTCCGGGCCTGGGATCCGAAGCTGGGCCGCGAGGTGGCGATCAAGGTCCTGCCCGAGGCCTTCGCGGAGGATCCCGGCCGCCTGCACCGCTTCCAGCGGGAGGCGCACGCGCTGGCCGCCCTGTCCCATCCCAGCATCGTGCAGATCTTCGATGTGGGGGAGCACCTGGGGCGCCCCTACCTGGTCATGGAACTCGTGGAAGGGGAGACCCTCCGCCAGCGGATGGCCGCCGGCCCCTTGCCCTGGCGCCAGGCCGCGGAACTGGCCGCGGCCGTGGCGGATGGCCTGGCGGCGGCCCATGCCAAGGGGATCATCCACCGGGACCTCAAGCCCGAGAACCTGATGCTGACGGTCCACGGCCATGTGAAGATCCTCGATTTCGGGTTGGCCAAACGGCGCGAGGAGCAGAGCCTCCCCCCCGGGGCTTTGCGGGCCGTGGGAGCCTCTGCGCCGACCGGCGGGCTCACCGAGGCGGGCCTGGTGATGGGCACCGCCGACTACATGAGCCCGGAACAGGTGCAGGGTCAGGCTGTGGAGGCCCGTAGCGATCTCTTCAGCCTGGGCGTGATCCTGTGGGAGATGACCACGGGAGGCCACCCCTTCCGCCGCGCCGCCCCGGACGAGACCATGCGGGTGATCCGGCTGGGCCGACCCGAGGCGCCCGCCGGCTCGGAACGGCCCCCCTCGCCCCTGGGCCGGATTCTCCGGGTCTGTCTGGCGAAGGAGCCTTCCCAGCGCTTCAAGAGCGCCTTGGACCTTGCCGAGGCCCTGCGGTTTGCCGCCCGGACGGAGCTGGGCCCCCGGCCCGCCTGGGACCTGAGGCCCCAGATCAAATCCGTGGTCCGGCGGCGGACCCTGTGGGTGGCCCTGGGATTGGGCGCGGTGGCCACGGCGAGTGGGCTGTACGCCTGGCGCCGGGGGCCAGCTGCCCCGGTGCCTTCAGCGGCCCCTGCGGTCTCCCGGTCCCCCAGCGTGCTGGCCCTGCCGGCTCGGGTCATGGGGACCGGTGAAGCCGCCTACCTGACGGACGCGGTGCCCAATTCCCTGTCCACGCTGCTGGCCGGGGTGGAGGGCCTCGACACCAAATCACCGCCCTCCAGCGTCCAGGTCGACAAGTGGCATGGCGACTTGGCCCAGATCACCGAGGCCTACCGGGCGGACCACCTCGTGGTCACCACCATCACCAAGCAGGCGAAGCGGTTGATCCTCGATGTGCAGCTGGTGGACACCCGAACCTGGAAGGTGCGCTGGGGGCACCAGTACCAGGGAACCCAAGCCGCCTACAACGACCTCATGCGGGAGGCGGCCGGAGCGCTGGCCCGGGCGCTCCTGCGGGAGGAGGCGGGAGGCGCGCCGCTGTTGGCGCGACCCACCACCAGCTCCGAAGCCGAGCTGGCTTTCGGGGAGGGGAAGCACTTCCAGTACCGCTACCGGGCCCTGCAGCAGGACGACGACTTCAAGCGGGCGGTCGCGGCCTTCGAGAAGGTCTTCCGGCTGGACCCGCACCAGGCGGACGCCGCCGCCCAGCTGGCGGTCCTCCACGGTTGGCGCTCCTACCAGCTGGGCCCCACCCCGGCCGGCGAGGCTGAACGGCGGGTCGAGGAAGCCTGGGCCCGGCGGGCGCTGCAGGTCGATCCGCGCTGTGGCATGGCCTGGAGCCTCCTGGGGGCGGTCCAGGTCCAGGCGCGCCAGGAAGATCCCGAGCGGGCCGTGGAATACGCGGTGAAGGGGGTCTGTCTCGCCCCGAACCAGGCCCAGGCCCACATCACCCTGGCCACCATCGTGTCCGGGCCGGGCTCCGTGGGGCTCTTTATCGCGGGGGGGCGGCGGTCCATGGAGCTGGATCCCATGGATCTCACCGGGCCGGCCTTCGTGGCCCTGGGCCTCGCCTGGATGGGGCGGGGGGAGGAGTCGCTGGTCATCGTGGAGCGGGCCCTGCCGAGGGAACCGGGGCATGTGCTCTTCAACGACACGGTCAAGCCCTACGCCTTGATGCGGTTGGGGCGCCTGGATGAGGCGGAGGCGCAGCTGGCCCGCTCGGGCCGGCCGCTCCGCGCCAACTCCCGGTTCCTGCTGGCGGCTCACCGCGGGCAGGTGGAAGCGGCCCGGGCGCTGGCGGGGCCCCTCCTGGACCACTGGCTGGGGCCCAAGCCGCGGGCCATCGATCTGGGCAACGCCGTGCTCTTCAATGCCCCGTGCCTGGTGCGGGTGGGCCTCCGCGACGAGGCCTGCCGGCTGCTTCAGAAGAGCCTGGACATGGGGGCCCCGCCGCCCCTGGACTGGCTCCTGGTGGATCCCGACATGCAGAAGCTCCGCAGCCACCCGCGATTCCCCGGCATCCTGCGGGCCACCCGGGAGGCCACCACCGCCGTGGTGCGCCAGCTCGACCGGGCCAAGGCCCGGGGAGAGCTGCCCGAATACCTGTGCGTGCAACTGGAAGATCTGCGCCGGAAGATCGCCGAGGCCTCCGGTTGAACCCCGGATGCAGCGCGCCCCGCCGAAGCGGGGCGCGCCCAGGTCCGGACGAAGTTCAGCGGTGCCGGAGCACCTGGTCGAGCGTGGCGGCGCCTCGACCGGCACCGCGCTGCATGGGCGAGATCTCGATGGGGCCGATGGTGCCCTTCAGCTCGGGATCGAGGATCTTTGGATTGATCATCAGCTCCCAGTTGGTGGCCTGGCCCAGGGCCAGGGCGCAGCCGTTCTTCAGCGCCTCGGGGCGGGTCCCGAAGGCCGGAATGGTGCCGTTGACCCGCTGGACCAGGGCCGTGGCATGCGGGGAGCCATCGCGGATGAGCGGATCATTCGGCATGAGGGCGAGCAGCTCGACGCCCCGCTGGAGGATGGTGGTACCGGCCGCCCCCACCTGCATGGGATGCCGGACATCGACCACCGTGAGGACGGAGCCGTTGGGCAGGGCCCGCTCGAGGTCCGCCACCTGGGTGCGGCTGCGGCCGTAATCGCAGACCACGCCGTAGTGGATCTTGCCTTGGTAGATCAGGTTCGCGGCCTTCACCACGGGACCGAAATCCTCGGCGACGAGGGCGGTGGAGAGGGCTGCCAGGGCGACCAGCGCATGGGTGGGACGGAACATGGAACACCTCCGAGAAAGGGCCCGGCCGGGCCAGGTGGTGCCGAGCCAGGGGCTGCGGCGGAGGTCAACCTGGCCCGGGGCGCCTCACCGCGCCATGACCGCTGGCTGAAATCCGAAATGCTGACTTACGGTGGGTTGAATGCTCGCTTTTTTCCATGTGTGGGCTGATGGACGCTCTCGTTAGCCGGCCGTTAGCCCGGGGATGGCGCTTGAAGATGACCCCGGAGGCACCATACTTTCTCCACCCCCAAGGGGTAGCTATGGCCCGCTTGGCTTTTGGCGACTTTGAGCTGGACCCGACCTCCGGCGAACTCTGGAAGGCCGGGGCCTGCCTGCGCATCCAGGAGCAGCCCCTCAAGCTCCTGCTCTGCCTGCTGGAGCGGCCGGGGCAGCTGGTGGGGCGCGAAGAGCTCCAGAAGCGGGTCTGGACCGGCGACATCCATGTGGGGTTCGAGGATGGCCTCAATGCGGCCGCCTGGCGGCTCCGGCAGGTCCTCGGTGACTCCGCCGAGCGGCCCCAGTTCATCGAGACCGTGCCCCGGAAGGGCTACCGCTTCGTGGGCCGGGTGACGCCGCTGCCCGGGAACCCCCGGCCCCCCTCGGCTTCCTTCCCCATGCCGGTCCACCGGCCGGACTCGGGCTGGGCCCCGCGTCTGGCCCTGCCCGCCCGCCGATGGTGGGGGCCGGGCAAGGCCTGGATGGCCGGAGCGCTGGGCCTCGCCCTCCTCGGGGCGGGAGCCCTCGTCTGGGGCGCTTTCCGCCCCCGCACGCCGACGGTGGCTCTCACCCCTCTGGTGAATGTCACCGGGGATCCCGCCGTGGACTATTACGCCTCGGCCCTGGGCCGCCAGGTGGCGCAGGATCTGGCGGCCTCCCGGGACCTGCGGGTCCTCCCGCCAATGGTGCCCGGTCCCCGGGGCGCGCAGGCCGCCGGAGGGGCCGCGGACGCCGACCTGGTACTGACCTGGACCCTGGCCCGGGATGCCCAGGGCTACCGGATCGCCGTGCAGCTGGCCGGTCGGGGCGGGCAGGGCCTGGGGGACCAGGCCTTCCGCTCCAGCCCCGAGAACCTCCACGAGGCGCACCGGGAGATCGCCGCCTATCTCGTGCATCAGGCGCTGGGCCGGGCGCCGGACCGAGCGCTGCCGCCGCAGGGCGCCAAGCCCATCCCGGCGGCCGGAGCCGCCGCCGGAGGCCGGGACAGGCCATGAAAAGGGCCTAGACTGGCGGAGTGGGCCGTTTCCCTACTGGAGTTCCGTCGCCTGCCATGACCCTTCGACGATGTTCCCCCCTCCTGCTGGGCCTCCTGCTCGTCGCGGGCCTGCGGGCGCAGGAGGCCCGCGACACCTCGATCTTCCTTCGGTACCTCGCGCTGAACGGCACGGTGGAACAGGCGGGCCGCGCCGTGGCCGCGCGCCGCTTCGGGGAGGCGCAGCGGCTGCTGGAACCCTGCCTGGCGAAGGTTCCGGAGCACTTCGAGGCCCATTTCCTCCTGGCCCGGATGGCCTACGAGGCGAAGGATTTCACCGGAGCGCTGGGGCACCTCGAGGTCGCCCGTCGGAGCTTGGCGGAACTGGATCACCTCTACCGCGACGAGATGGCGGCCATGAAGGCCCAGGTGGAGGCGGAAGAGCAGGCCATGCGGGCCAGCCTGGACAACCTCTACTCCCGGGGGGCCGACCCCAGCGGGTGCACGGCTCCGCTGTTCCGCAGCAAACAGAACGCGCTGGACTACTACGAGGCGAGGAAGGGGCATCTCCACGACCGGGAGAATCCCTTCGGCCTCCCCGCGGAGTACGCCTTCCTGCACGGGAACTGCCTCTACCGCCTGGGCCGCCGGAGCGAGGCGCTGGATCAGTACCGGCAGGCGGTGCAGACGGATCCCGCCCACGGCGGCGCCTGGAACAACCTCATCAGCCTGCAGTGGGAGGCCGGGGCCTATGCGCAGGCCCGCGCCGACCTGGACCGCGCCGAGGCCGCCCGCATCGCCATCCGTCCCGACCTGAAGCAGGCCGTCCTCGCGGCCTCTGCCTCAGGGGCGCGGCCGCTCAAGCAGGATGCCTAGTCCGGGGGACTGCGGCTTGTAGTAGGCGAGGCGACCCGGAATGCACGACAGGATGGCGCCGGGTCCATGCAGACAGACCAGGCGCAGGGCCTCGCGCAGCGGCAGCTCCCGGCCATCGGCCTTCAGCCCATCGGCGATCACATGGCAGGTCGGACCCGCGCCCCGGGCCGCGAGGAGCTTTTCCAGTTCCTCGGGAAAGTCCTTCGGCCCCGGCACCTCGGAGGCGAATTCCGGCAGATAGGGCAGGCCGCGGCTCAGCTGGCCGAGGACCTCCTTGCGCCGCTTGGGCTGGGCGAGGAGCTGGGTGAACCGCGCCCGCTTCTCCGAGGGGAGAAAGGCCTTGGCAAAGGCTTCTTCGTGATCTGTGGGCACCGGCGACTCCTGCAGGAAGACCATAGCCGCATCGAGCGGGGGGCGCGGCGGATCCCACACCACCCGGGATGGCCGTCCGCCCTCAGTTCGGCGGAATGGGCAGGCCGTGCTGGCGGAGGAAGCTGAGCTTGTCCCAGTAGCCGCGTTGGAAGGCGATCAGCCCGCCGACCACGCGGAAGAAGCCGCAGCCGCGCAGGCCCAGGGGGTCGCGCCACTCGAGGATGGCCCACTCGCCGTCCTCGAAGAGGTTCTCCACGAGGCAGACCATCTCAGCGGCGGCGAACTCCCGGGCGAACATGGCGTGGATCGCCTCCCGGCCCACCACCGGGGATTCCGCCACCTGGTGGTTCACCGCGTCCGCGTGGTACATCGCGGCCAGGGCATCGGCATCGCCGCGGTTGAAGGCCTCGACCCAGGCGGCCACGCGGGCCTTCGGCGTCATCGCACCACCTCCGGCGGCGGACCCATCCGCCGGGGCGGGTGATTGGGGTTGTCCATGTCGGACACGATGAGCCACCGGCCTCCGGCGCCGCGCCGGAGGGTCAGCACGAACTTGCCGGCGTCGGGCTCCCCGGCCCGGCGGGTGAAGCCCCCGAGGATGTAGCCGAGAGGCCCCTCGGTGGCATAGGCCAGGGCGCGCAGGGACAGCGCCCCGCCCGCATCGGCGTAGGCCTCCCGGATCGCGGCCCGGCCGCGGACCGGCGGTTTGCCCTGGGCCAGCACGAAGCCGTCCTCGGCGAAGAGGTCGGCCAGGGCCGCGGCATTGCGATGCTGCCAGGCCGTCTCGTAGTCGCGGAGCACGCGGTCGAGGTCCGGCGGCAGCGCCACGGAGGGCAGGGGGACCGCCGCGGGTGTGGGGGCGGGCGCGGGTGAGGCGGGTGAAGGTGGGGGTGGGGGCGCGAAGGCGCGGCCCGGGGTGCTGGCCAAGCTCAAGGCCAGATTCAGGGCCAGGCTCAGGGCCAGGCTCAGGGTCAGGGCGAAGGGCGGGTTCAGGCGGCGCATGGCGGTCTCCGGCGGGCGGGGTGGCGCTCAGGGTCAGAGGACACGGTAGCCGAATCCCCGGCGGTTCAGATCCCGGCGGCAGGGACGGCGGGCCGCCCCGGGCGGAACCGGCGTACGAGGGCCGGGAGCAGCAGCATGGCCGCGAGGATGATCCAGACGGTGGCTTCGGGATGCTTCAGCCAGGCATGGAGACGCAGGGTGGCGAGGGCCACCACGGCGTAGTAGAGCAGATCGCCCGCGATGGCGATGGCCCAGCCCGCCAGGAAACCGTGACCCGCAGCCAGGGCCGCACTGCGGCCCGTCATGGGATCCACCCCGAACGCGACCATGACGAGGGCGATGGGCCCCATGCCCGGGCCGCCGACCTGGGCTGCGCTGCGGGCCATGGCGGCCCTCAGGGCGGCGCCGAATCGGGCCAAGAAGGAACTGTGCCGGGCCAGGGAGACCAGGCCCCGGAGCACGGGCTCGAAGGCCAGGGCCAGGATCAGGTCCGACACGAGGTACAGCCCCGCCGTCGGTCCCCAGCCCAGCCCCTTCGACTGCGCCAGCAGCACTCCGGCCGGGATCCCGCCCCCGATGGGAAGCAGGAAGAGGAGGAGGACTGCGAGCATAAACCCATGCTACCCGGGCCGGGACCTGCACCTGGGGACCGCTGGGGATGGATCAGGCTTCAGCTCTTGATGCGCCGGGGATCCATGGACCTCGGATAGGTCCGTTCCTCCTGGATCTGGCCATCCTCCTTGTGGATCTTCACCGAGCCCGCATGCTGCTGCATGTAGACCCGCGTCTGCCCGATGGCTTCCGCCTTGGTCGCCGCGTGGACCACGGGCCGACGGCCGCCTTCAGGCTTGAGGGCCCAGGCGTTTCCTTCCTTGGCGAGGTGATAGTTTTTCATATCGCCCTCCTCGTGTGGCTTTCGCCGATGCATAACATAGGCATTTCGCGCAGCTTCACCAATGAACGAAAGCCTTTACGGCCCGGATCTTCCGCCAAGGCACATGAGGATGCGGTTGACCGGGCCTTTCGTACCGGACGCGGATGCCATGGATGGGATGGTTGGGGGGACTCGTGCGGAGGGCGATGCGCCGCGCGGCGCACCGGCGCTGACTTCACCAACCAGAGGGCAAACCCTTCCAGGCGAAATACCGAGCGCCATCGGGAATCGAGCCCATGATGGACAAGGAGCCCGGTCTCGAATTGCCGACGCTCGGAAAGAACGGCCATGTCGAACGACAAGAAACCGAAGAAGGCCAAACCGACGGTGATCCACGGCGCCACCCATCGTGGCGCGGAACTCAGCGGCAAGCTTGCTGAACCCCTGGCAAAAGCTGCGCTCTTTCCCGCCAAGAAGAAAAAGTAGGACAGGGCATCGAGCCCGTCGAAGGTCGGTGGGGCCGGGCTGAGCGGAGGGTCAGCCGAGGGTGTGGAGATTGCTTCTCCACACGGCCCATGTGAGGACGGAGGCGAACGATACCCAGGCCAGATAAGGGAGAAGCAGAGCCCCGGCAACACGGCTTCGACGCCCGAACATCCAGGCCGTGGCGAGGATCAGCAACCACAGCATGAGGATCTCGGCAAAGGCCAGGCTGCCCAGGCGCCAAACAAAGAACAACCAAGTCCATAAAGCGTTCACCGCTAATTGGACAAGAAATAGAGACAGCGCAAGACCAGCTTTCCGAAAGCCGTGCTCACGCCATACGAGCCAGGCTGAAATGGCCATGAGGATGTAGAGAACAGTCCAGACAGGGCCAAACAGCCAGCCAGGCGGTGCCCAATGGGGGCGAACGAGGGACTGATAGAAGGCCCCCGCTTGCACGGAGGCGAGTGCGCCAAGTGCCGCGGCCAGGAAGCAGATACCGAGCCACCCAAAGAAGCCTAGAACTTGCTTGGACATGGGATCGAGGGCCATGGAGCTTCCGGGAGAATACCTGACGGATGAAGTGAACTGGACCCGTCTGCGCCGAGGCGCTGAGCGGAGCCGAGAATCAGAAAATCGAGAAAGAGCAAGATCGGCGCAAGTTACCAGCGACCGAGGACATTTCGATAGAAGTGCCTGGCAAGCCCGGCATCGAGCTTCTGGAGTTGGTGATAGCAATTCATGGTCGCAGGCTGGTCGTGTCGTTGGTGATGGATCTGCCCGAGGATGTACCAGGCCCGCTTCAGATCGGGCTTGAGGGTCACGGCCTTGGAAAGGCTCTCAAGGGCTCCGGCTTCCTCGTGAAGGTTGAACTGGGCGACCCCAAGGGAGGTCCAAGCCTCCGCGTCATCGGGGTGCTGGTCGATCCAGGCTCGGGCGTGAGCAGCAAGGCCTTTGTAGTCTTTGGCCTGCTCCAACCGGACCACCTGCGAGGAGCGCTCCTGAGGGGTGTTGCCCATGGGGGGCAATTGCGCACTCTGCTGCGTCAAGGCAACCAGCAGCATGGGAGATGAGAGCCAGGGAAGCATGGAACCTCTGTGGAACGCCGATGGAAGGAAGCTAACTGGCGTGGCCTGCACCGGGCTGCTGAGCGGGACCTGAGAACCGAGAAGGCAAGAAAGATCGGAAGGCAATGCAGGCGGGGTCCGACTTGAGGGGAGGATCAGGCCGAGCCGATTCGTCACTGCAGGTCATCGTGCAGCTCATCGCAGCTTTGGGAAACGCAGTTCCACACCGAGAACAAAATATCTCATTTCACGAATTTCATTGTTTTCAGAATAGGTAAAGTAATATTTACCGTTATTACCAATATTGGCAGCAATCACATAACGAGCTTCAACTGAGAGGTATGGGTTGATCCGAACTTGCGCACCCAGGGTTGGCACGATAGAGAATCCCGATTTAGTCCCACCATAGGCTCTGAAGCCCGGTACCCCATTGATGATGTCCTGTTGTACTAATCTCTGAGACCAATGCATGCCCCCGATTCCGAGAATTCCACGAACATTCCTATTGCCAGGCATCCAGTCGTAACCAACGCTCCAGGCGCTTCCTTGACTCTCAAGCGTGGTTATCGATGTGCGCTTCGTTTTCACACCAAAGCTCACTCCCTCAAGACGAAGGCGGCCTTCCCCGGGGGTCCCTTGATTGAAATGTACATTCAATCCAGCAGCGATCCCGGCTGCGGCATGCAGCTCCTGCGGAGATGCGTATCCCACCGCAAATCCAACCCGCGAGGGGCCTTCTTGGCCTCGCAGCCCAAGAGCCATGAGCAAGGCTGGAATAACGGCAATCACCCGGTTCGCCATTTGATCTCTCCGGTAATTAGTTGAATAGAATAACAACGATAATTGAGATGGCAGATTGCGAGCGTATAACGGAAGAGGCTAAGCGGTCACGCCTGCGTCGAGGCGCTGAACGGAGCCAAGGAAGTGGTAAGAGGAGAAAGAGCGGAAGGAAATGCAGGCGGGGTCCGAGTTGAGCGGAGGGTTAGGCCCAACCGAGCTGATAGATATTACCCAAATGCATTGTGATCATGGTTGCGCACCATGGAGAATTTTCGATAGTCAAGCCGAGCTTTAATGAAGGAAACCTTGGATGACTGATCCCCGAGTGCGAGTTCAAGCTCGTGGCGTGTCGTATCAGATTCACAACCTACAATCACTTGCCGCAGTACGAGATTTTCCCCGAATTCGGAGAAGAACAGCCCGCCCTCATCAGTTTCAAGTGAGACATAAACGCGATATTCTTCTTCATATCGCCAATGATCGAATTTTGTGAACAGTAGGTTTCGAGTGAAAGCCTCGTCTACCTGCTTTGGTTGAGGCATCCGATTCGCTATGTAGGTGATTTCTTGTGGTAGGCCATCAGGAAGGTCGAAGCCAAGGCAAAGGCCCCGATGTTTGTCTGCGTAATGACCCCACAGAACTGGATTACTCCAATTATGGCTAAAGCAGAGGAGTCCATTCGATTGTGAGAGATCCCATTTTGATTTTTCTAGGGCCTGTCGGAAAAATGGTTCCGTGAGATCAACGCCTAGGAATTCAAAAGGATCATTGAGTTGATGAATACGGGCAATTTTCAATCTCTGCTTTCGGAGATCATCGAGCCCGTGATTCTTATCGACGAAATGGTACAGGCGCATGAAAGGGCCTAACAGGGATTAGACGACACTCGTTTGGATAAGAGGTGCCGCCCAAGATCAGAAAGATGCTGTTGAAGGTATTTCAATAACTTGCTTTAGATAAAGCGCGGGTGATAAGCCAAACCTAAAAAACAGGATTGGGATTAGCCCCAGACTCGCTTGCCGCCCACCCAGGTGCCCAGGATCTTTCCGGGGAGGCTCCAGCCTTTGAAGGGGGTGTTGAAGGACTTGGACTGGATGAAGGCGCGGTCTACCTGGACCTGGGCGTTGGGGTCGAAGAGGACGAAGTCCGCGGGGGCGCCGGGCTTCAAGGTGCCGAGGCCCTGCTGGTCGAGATGGAAGACCTTGGCGGGCTCCCAGGTGAGCAGGCTGATGGCCTTGGCCAGGCTGATGACCTTCTTGTTCACCAGCAGCTCGAGCGTGAGGGGCAGGGCGGTCTCCAGGCCGATGACGCCGAAGGCGGCGATGGGCAGCTCCACTTCCTTGTCGTCCCAGCCGTGGGGGGCGTGGTCCGTGGCGATGGCGTCCACGGTGCCGTCGGCCAGGGCCTCCAGCACGGCCTGGATGTCGGCCTCGGTGCGCAGGGGCGGGTTCATTTTGTAGTCGCTGTCGAACTTCATCAGCTCCTTGTCCGACAGGGCGAAGTGGTGGGGCGTCACCTCACAGGTGACCTTCAGTCCCCGGGCCTTGGCTTCGCGCACCATCCTCATGGAGCCCTTCGTGCTGAGGTGGGCCAGGTGCAGGTGGCCGCCGGTGTGCTCGGCCAGCACGATGTCTCGGGCCACCATGGCCTCTTCGGCGGCGGCGGGGATGCCCAGGCAGCCCAGCGATGCGCTCACGGCGCCTTCGTGCATGTAGCCCTTGCCGGCGAGGTCGCGATCCTCCTCGTGCGCCACCACGGGCACCTCGAGCCAGCGCGTGTATTCCAGGGCGCGACGCATGAGCGAGGCGCTGGAGATGGGCAGGCCGTCATCGGAGAAGGCCACGCAGCCGGCGGCCTTCAGCGTGCCCATGTCGGCCAGCTCTTCGCCCTTCATCTCGCGGCTGACGGTACCGATGGGGAAGTAGCGGCAGAGACCGGCCTTCGCGGCGCGGGTGAGCATCATCTCCGTGATGGCCACGCTGTCGTTCACGGGCTTGGTGTTGGCCATGGCGCACACGGCGGTGAAGCCGCCCGCCACCGCGGCCCGGCTGCCGCTCTCGATGCTCTCCTTGCGGGTCTGCCCCGGCTCGCGGAAGTGCACATGGAGATCCACGAAGCCCGGCGTCAGCACCGCGCCGCCGCCGTCGACCACCTCCACGCCTTCGTGCTTCGGCAGGGCCGCCGCGTCCGTGGCGATGGCTTCCACCTTCCCGTCCACCACCAGCAGCAGGCCGGGCCCGTCCAGGTTCTGCGCAGGATCGACCAGGCGGACATTCTTCACGAGGAGGGACATGGGGGCTCCAGAATTTATCTACCAATCAAGAAAAGCTAACCACCAAGACACCAAAAACAGCAAAGGACTCACTCGATTTTGTCGCTCTTGGCTAAATTGTGCTTGGCACAAAGCAGACGAACATTCTCTGCCACCAGCGAGGACCCCCCTTTGGAAAAGGGAATTTCGTGGTCGAAGTGAAGGTTTTTTTGATCTCCGCAGAGGACACACTTGCCTTGATCTCGCTTCCAAACGGCTTGTTTGACCTGGCTGGGGATCATTCTTTGATGTTTGAGGGGTCCATGGTGCGCAACTGGATTGTCCTCATCGTCGGACAGCTCCATACGAAACTTCACAACTTTGCGGCTCTTGGATGGTTCCATCCAGGCTGAAAGAAGGTGAAAGGTGCCGTTATAGGCCCAAATTCCAGCCTTGATTTTTTCGTAGACTCTCACCCGCTCAGCATTTCCACCTTGTTCACGCACTTTTGCAGCGGCCCAGAATTTTCCGTTCTCAGTGGGTTTTCCAGCAGGGGTCTCAAGCGGCTGGTCGACGAGTTTGGGATCTGGGCCTGCGGCCAAATTCAAAACGTCATGCCCCTCGTAGATGAGCACTCGACCAGATTCAAGGAGAGAGTCGTCGTACGGGGCTCCTGCGCGCAGGCTCATGAGTACTACGGAATGACCAGGGCGAAGCTGGAAGTTCATGCCTCGCTGAAGGCTCGCCCCTTCTTCTTGGCACATCTCCAGGTAGGAGACGATATCCCCTGGCTTCATGGCGTGGTCACCTCAACTGAATTACCAGCTTTTCTTGGTGTCTTCGTGTCTTGGTGGTGAATCTTGTCTGCTTTATTCCATCCGGTAGTTCGGGGCTTCCTTGGTGATCATCACATCGTGGGCGTGGCTTTCGCGCAGGCCGGCGCCGCTGATCTCCACGAAGGTGGCCTTCTGGTGGAAGTCGGCGATGGTGGCGCCGCCGCTGAGGCCCATGCCGGCCCGCAGGCCGCCCATGAGCTGGGTGACGAGGTCGCCCATCTTTCCCTTGTAGGGCACCTGGCCCTCGATGCCCTCGGGCACGAGCTTGGTGTCGTCCTTGCCTTCCTGGAAGTAGCGGTCCTTGCTGCCCTGCTTCATGGCGCCCAGGGACCCCATGCCGCGGTAGGCCTTGAAGGTGCGACCGCCGTAGAAGATGGTCTCGCCCGGGGCCTCGTCCGTGCCGGCGAAGAGGCTGCCGATCATCACGCAGTCGGCGCCCGCGGCGATGGCCTTGGCCACATCGCCGCTGAACTTGATGCCGCCATCGGCGATGCAGGTGATGCCCGCCTCGCGACAGGCCCGGCTGGCCTCGGCCACGGCGGTGATCTGGGGCATGCCCGCGCCGGTGACGATGCGGGTGGTGCAGATGGAGCCAGGCCCGATGCCTACCTTCACGGCGTCGGCACCGGCCTTCGCCAGGTCCAGGGCGCCCTTGTAGGTGGCGACATTGCCGGCCACCAGGGGCAGGGAGGGGTAGGCCTTCTTGAGGGCCTTCACGGCCTCGAGCACGCCCTTGCTGTGGCCGTGGGAGCTGTCCAGGCAGAGCACATCCACCTTGGCCTCCACCAGGGCGGCGGCGCGATCCAGCAGATCCTTGCCCACGCCCACGGCGGCGCCCACCCGCAGGCGCCCGTGGCTGTCCTTGCAGGCGCTGGGGTACTCGATGGACTTCTCGATGTCCTTCACGGTGATGAGGCCCTTGAGCTGGCCCTGGGCGTCCACCACCAGCAGCTTCTCGATGCGGTGCTTCTGGAGGATGCCCTTGGCTTCCTGGAGGGTGGTGCCCACGGGCACGGTGACCAGGTTGTCCTTGGTCATGGCCTCCCGCACGGGGATGTCCCAGCGGGTCTCGAAGCGCAGGTCGCGGTTGGTGAGGATGCCCACCAGGCGGTGCCCCTCCACCACGGGCACGCCGCTGATGCGGAACTTGGCCATGAGGGCCTCGGCATCGCGGATCGGCGCGTCGGGGCCGATGGTGATGGGGTCGGTGATCATGCCGGACTCCGACCGCTTCACCTTGTCCACCTCCTCGGCCTGTCGCTCGGGCTGCAGGTTCTTGTGGACGATGCCGATGCCGCCCAGCTGGGCCAGGGCGATGGCCATGCGGCTTTCCGTCACCGTGTCCATGGCCGCGGAGATCAGGGGGATGCGCAGGGAGATGTCCTTGGTGAGCCGGGTGCCCAGGTCCACCTGGTTGGGATGGATCTCCGAGTAGCCAGGGACGAGCAGGACATCGTCGAAGGTGAGGGCGCGCATCAGGGGCAAGGTCAGCATGGGGAGCCTTCGGTCGGGGCCCGCGGCCTGCGGCGCCTTGCAAGACATGGTCTCACGGGGCGGCCCGAGGTTCCAGGGCCAGGTCCCGGGGGGCGCCAGGATTCGCGGGGCGGCGGTTTCAGCGCCGGCGCAGAAGGTTGGGGTGGAAGGTGAGCGTCAGCGACACCGGGGCCTTGAGGCCATGAGGCCCCAGGGGCTCGAAGCGCCACTCCCGGGCGGCCCTGAGAGCCTCTTCGTGCAGGAGGGCGGGCCCGGACACCACGGTGGCCTGAAAGGGCACGCCATCGTCGCCGATGAGGATGCGCACCCGCACCGGCTGCCGGGTGGCAGCACCCTCCTCGCCCGGGGAGAGGCGGTGGTAGATGGGCACCTGGCGGATGGGGACCAGCTTCTGATCCGCGACCGGCACGGGAACGGGCGGCCGGATGAGTCCGCCCGTTCCCCGGGCGGCATCCCTCCCGGTCCCCCGGGCCAGCCCGTTGCCCCCGGCCTGCAGGGGGAGGGCGGGATTCAGGGACAGGCCGATCCGCTCCGCCCTGGGGGAGAGGCTCAGGTCGTCCGGATCCACGGCATCGGTGGGCATGGATCGGGCGGAGGTCTGGATGCCGGCCAGCCTTGGGTCCAGCGTGGAGGTCCCCTCCCGGTGGCCCACTCCGCCGGGCCCCTCGGGGCCCACGAGGTTCCGGACCGGTTCTTTGAGAGGGGTGGGGGCGGCAGGCTCCTGCAGCAGGAGCGTTACGGACCGGACGGCGCGGCTGACGCCGCTTCGCGCGGACTGCAGCGAAGCGGGCGCGAGCAGGCTCATGGAGAGCCCATAGACCAGCAAGGGCGTCAGACCGAGGCTGAGGAGGAGCGGGAGGGCATGGGATCGGGTCGCCGCGGCCTGGCTGATGGGGCGCAGGTCGTGGACCGAGGATTCCGTCCCGGCGCCAGGCGTCAGGTCGAGGGTGCGGAGCAGGGGGTGCATGGGGAGGTCCAGTCTGCGGACGGCAGGGGCTGCTCGCAACGGAAACCCTGGCTTGCCGTTCCCTGCCAGGGCGCCCAGGCGGCGCAGGCTCCCGAGGCGACGGCGCACCGGGGGCGGAAGGGGCAGCCTGCCGGGCGATCCTGGGGCGCGGGGAGAAAACCGGATTCGCGCGAGGGCCGGCGCCGGGAGGCCTCCACCAGGCGGGCCGTGTAGGGATGGCGTGGCGCCCCCAGCACCCGGGCGACCGGGCCCGCCTCCATGGGTTCGCCTCCGTACAGCACCAGCAGGTGGTCGCAGGCCTGGGCCGCCAGGGCCAGATCGTGGGTGATCCACAGGAAACCCAGGCCCCGCTCCTGCTGGAGGTCCAGGGCCAGATCCACGAAGGCCTTCCGCGCCGCCGGATCGAGGGCCGTGGTGGGTTCGTCCAGAACCAGCAGGTCTGGATCGCAGGACAGGGCCATGGCGAGGGCGAGGCGCTGGCGCTGGCCCCCGCTGAGCTGGTGCGGGAGGCGCTCCAGGAAGGCCGGATCCGCCGGCAGGCGCAGCTGCTCCAGCAGGGGCGTCAGCCGGGCCAGGGCGGCGGGGGCGGATTCTCCGCGATGGAGCTCCGGCAGCAGGGCCAAGTGCTGGGCCAGGGTCAGGAGGGGATTCAAGGCCTGGCCAGGATCCTGGGGCACCCAACCGATCCGGACGCCCCGGAGGCGGTCCCGTGCCGCGCCGGGTCGATCCAGGGGCACGCCGAAGGCCGAGATCGAGCCCCCCGCCTGCCGCACTCCCGGGGGCAGCACGCCGAACAAGGCCTGGGCCAGCAGGCTCTTGCCCGAACCGCTCTCTCCCGCCAGCCCCAGGCGGTCCCCAGGGGCCAGGGAAAGGCTCAGGGGCCCCAGCAGACGGACGCCGTCCGCCCGTTCCAGGAGCAGTGCATCGATGGCCAGGGACATGGCCCCAGAATCCCATGGAAATAACAGAAGTCAAACGAGTTCCGGTCTCTCCCGGAATACCCCTTGACGCCCCCCGGGGCGGTCCTACTCTTGGGCCACCCTATCACCCTGCGGGGTCCCGCCCGATCCCGCCCCGGCATGGAGGAGTCATGGATTTTCTGCGCCCAGAGCTTCAGGAGCGCCTGATGAAGGAACACTTTGAATTCCGGAAGCTGATGGAGGAGCACAAGGCCGCCGACACGCGCCTGGGCGATCTCCAACGGAAGCCGAGCCTCTCCGCCAAGGAGTCCCTGGAAGAGGTGGAACTGAAGAAGACGAAGCTGCGCGCGAAGGAACGGATTTATCACATCGTGCAGGAGGCCTCAAGGCACGCCGAACAGTAAGGCCGCCTAGCACTCGTAGGAGAAGCCCCGGGAATCGGCCCGGGGCTTCGTTTTTTAAGTTCCTAACCCCCGAGGGCGCAGAGGGAAAGCGCTTTATTTCTCTGCGCCCCCTGCGATTGAGCGCCTTTTCTTCAATCCGGCAGGAACCTCGGCCGGTAGGGCTCGCCCACCCAGTAGACGAGTTCCAGCATTTCTTCGACATCCCACAGCAGCACTTCGGCGCGGGCGCCGGGATGCAGGTGGCCCAGGTCGGCGTGGCGCAGGCTGCGGGCGGCGTGGAGGGTCATGGCGGTGAAGGCCTCCTCGAAGGTCATCCGCAGCTGGAGGCAGCCCAGGCGGAGCACGGTGAGGGGATCCACGCAGGGACACGACCCGGGGTTGAAGTCCGTGGCCAGGGCCACGCGGCAGCCTGCGTCGATCATCTTCCGGGCGGGGGCCCAGTCGCGCATGCCGAGGAAGAGTGTGGTCGCCGGCAGCAGCACGGGGGTGACCCCCGCCGCGGCCATGGCCTTCATGCCCGCCTCGCTGCAGAACATGAGGTGATCGGCGCTGGCGGCGCCCAGGTCCGCGGCCAGCTCGGCGCCGCCGGTCCAGGTGAGTTCGTCCGCGTGGAGGCGGGGGATGAGGCCCAGGCGTCGTCCCGCCTCGAAGATGCGGCGGCCCTGGTCGGCGCTGAAGACGCCGGTCTCCACGAACACATCGCAGAACCGCGCCACGCCGGGATGGCGGCGCACCAGCTCCGGCAGCCAATCCTCGGCCACGGCCCGGGCATTGGCCTCGACATCCCCGCCGAATTCCGGCGCCAGGTCATGGGCGGGCAGCAGCGTCACATCCAGGCTCCAGCCGCGCCGCTTCAGTTCCGCGTAGGCCGCGGTGAGGCGGGACTCCGCTTCCAGCTCCAGGCCGTAGCCGGTCTTGCACTCGAGGTGCACCACACCGCGCTCGCGGAAGGCCTTCAGCCGCGCCTCGCCCGAGGCCACCAGCTCCGCCACCGTGGCGCTCCGGGTGGCGCGCACGGTCTCGCGGATGCCGCCCCCTTCGGCGGCGATCTGCTGATAGCTGACGCCGTGGAGCCGCCGGTTGAATTCACCGCTCCGGTTGCCTCCGAAGAGCAGGTGGGTGTGCGGATCCACGAAGCCCGGTGTGGCCCAGGCCCCGGCGCCATCCACCCGGGGTGCGTCCGCCCAGGCGGCCGGCAGGTCCGCAGCCCGGCCCAGCCAGGCCACCCGGTCCCCCTCCAGCGCCAGGGCCGCATCCGGGATGCGATCCACGGCCCAGGTCTTCAGGGGATCAGGCGTCAGGACGCCCCTGAGGTTGAGGAGCACACATCGGTTGGGCAGGGCTTCGGACATGGAACCAGTCTGCCAGGGACGAGGGTAGAAAAAATCACAGCTGGATGCCTCGCGCAGGGGGTCCGGCTTGATAGGATCGCTCCACATCGGAGGGTCCAGTGCGGGGCAGGGGGATTTGGATGCGAAACATCGCCTGGGCCCGGTGTGCGCCGGTTGTGGTCGGCCTGGCCCTGCCGATCCAGGCCCACGCCCAGTTGCCGGCCTGGGCCCAGGAGCGGGTTCGCACCTGGTCGGTGGCCCACTACGACTCCCGAGGGAACCGGAGCTGGACAGGGAAGACATGGGAGCAATCCAGCTCTGACGACCAGCGTGCCGAGGCCCTGTCGCGCCTGCGCAACCCCGCGGACCGCCGGGCCGCGTTGTGGGCCCTGAGCGGCTGGCCCCTGGGAACCTGGGCCGGCACCGCCCTGGAGCGGGGCGGCGCGGAAGCGGCGCAGTTCCTCTACCAGCAGGGATATCGGCAGGGCGGAACGGATGCCCTTGCCTATCTGGGCTCTCCGGATCGGGTGGACCGCCCCTGGACGCACGGGCTCGGCCTGCACCTCGACAGGAACGGTTGGCGCTTCCAGTGGATCCCCAGCCCGGCCCTCTTCACGCAGGCCGGCCACGCGACGCTGCCCAAGGGGCTGGAGCTGGCGGCCCAGCCCGGGGTGCTCATCCACCTGAGGCAGCTGCGGCCTGGCCTCGAACAGCTGGTGACCCTCGCCGGTGGCCGGGGCAACCCGGAGGCCGGCGGGCAGAATGTCGGCGTGGTCGCGGCCCTGACCCAGAGCAGCCGGGCGGGCTTCATGGTGCGGCACCTGGAGCCGTGGTTGAAGCAGGCCTCTCCGGCCCTGGAGCCACTCGCCCAGCGTGAGGCCTGGGTGCTGCATTACGGCGGCGGCGCCGACCGGGAGGGCGGGCGCGACCTGCAGGGCACGCTCGTCTTCATTCCCGGGGACCTCCCGGCCCGCACGCAGCTGGTGATGGCCCTGCTCAAGCTCAACCCCATGAGTTCCGGCGCCCGGTCCCGGGTGGTGACCTGGAAGGGGGCCGGCACCAGCACGGAGGTGCAGCAGCTGCGTGGTTCGGGCGGCGTCTTCCACCTCATCCAGAAGGCCGAGGGCACCTGGATCAGCGACCGCGAGGCCCCGCTGCGCGCCCTGCTGTTCCCAGGTGCCGCTCCCATGCTGCGCGAACGCCAGGAGTGGGCGCGGGTGGCCCTCTCCGCCATGGCCCCCGATACGGAGCTTTCGTTCTGGATCGCACCCCGCATCGGCGCCGACGCCGCCTTCGAGAACCAGGCGCTCCGGCGCCGCCTGGCCGGAACCCAGCAGGGCACCTGGCCCAATCCCTTCGTGGCCAAGGCCGCGCCCCGGACCGGCGCACTGACCCTGTCCCTGGGCGCGGGCCCCACGGAGAAACTGGTGGGCGCCCTCCTCCGGGTGGATGACGACACCGCCTTCGCGGTGCCCCAGATGCCCGAGTTCGCCAACGGCGGCCAGGCCCTCACGCCCACCCAGATGAAGGCCTACCAGGAGGCCGTGGGGCGGGCCCAGGATCGCCAGCGGCAGCGGGCTGCGCTGCGGCAAGACGCGGCGGCCCTGCAGGCCTGTCTCGACCTCCGAGGCGCAGCCCTGCTCTGGAACGGCTGGGTGGGCGCTCCGGCCCTCTCCCCCGCGGAAAAGGCCTCCCTTAGTGAGCTGGCCCGCCTGCGGCGCGAAGATCCCTGGCGCGCCATGCAGGCCCAGCGCGACGGCAAGATCGCCGCGTTCGGCGGCTTCGGGGAGCCCGGCATGGCCCCCAGCCTGGCTTTGGCGCTTCCCATCCAGGGTGCCAAGCGCGCGCAGGTGGAAAACCTCCTCAAGAAGCTGCTGCCGCGCCTGTTCAAGGGACAGAACCAGAAGCAGGTCTTCGGGGCCTCGGAGATCCACCGCGTCATGACGGCCCAGGCCTTCCGGCCCGCCTGGACCCTGGTGGCCGACACCCTGGTACTGGGCACCGACGAGGCGGCGGTGAAGGCCGTCTCCGCGGGGCTCCAGGGCCAGGCGCCCACCCTTGCCGACAGCGAATCCCGGGCCTGGGGCCGCATGGAACTGGACGGCGCCCGCGCCGCCAAGGAGCTGGAGAACCTCCTTCTCGCCTTCCTTCGAAGCCGCACTGGCAGCGGCTGGTGGATCGGCGAGACCACCAGCGCCGACGAGGCCGCCGGAGAGCTGGCCTTCAGCCTAGGGCCCTTCCTGGGCGCCGTGAAAGCCCTGGGGCCGGTCCGGCTCGAGTGGAACTGGACCGCCGGCGGCCTGGAGGGGCGTCCGCGATGACCCCCTGGCGCACCTTTGTCGCGGCCGGGGTCCTGACCGCAGCCGCCTTCGCGGCCCTGGTGCCGGTCCGGCACCGAGTCATCCTGACTTCGGATCCGGCGAACCCGGTGCAGGTGGTCCGCGTGGACAGCCGCAGCCTCGCGGGCTGGAAACGGCCCGGCTGGGGCGTGGCGCTGTCCGGGCCCCCGGCCTGGGGCGGGGCGGCGGAGGGCTTCTTCCTGACGGTGGACCGGCCTGCGGAGGCCGTGGTCACCGCCTGGCCCCATTTCAGACAGTCACTGTCCATTCAACCTACTGCGGCGGTAAGGCCCTCCACCTTGGCCGAAGAAGGCGACCGCGAAGCGTTCCGAACCTGGTTCGTGGCCATCCTCGAGCAGCAGGCGGAAGCACTGAGCCCTGCCTGGGAGCCGGAACAGCGGGACTGCGCGGGGCTGCTCCGCTTCGCCTTCCGCGAGGCTCTGGCTTCCCACACCGAAGCCTGGCGCGCACGCGTGGCCTTCACGGCCGGCCCTGCGGGACAGGATCCGTCCCCCTCCTTCGGAGCCGCGTGGCGCCGGGGCTTCCCGACGCCCGACGGGACCCAGGCCTTCGCCAAGGGGGCCTTCCTCCGGCGGCTGTCCTGCGTACCGCTGGGGCGGGACCTCCAGCTCGCCCGGCCCGGCGACCTGATCTTCTTCGCCCGCGGCGGCGCCCGGCTCCAACCGGACCATGCCATGGCCTTCGTGCGCCCCGACCTGGACAGCGCGCCCATGCTGCTCTACCACACGGGACCCGAAGGCGCCGGCGCGGCCCGCCAGCCCGGCGAGGTGCGCCGGGCCCGCCTGGACGACCTGCTCCACCATCCCGACCCCGATTTCCGCCCCGTGCCCGAGAACCCCGCCTTCCTTGGTCTCTACCGCTGGCGCCTGCTCGCGGGCGATTCCTTCGAACCTTCCACCCCCAGGTCCTGACATGCGCTGGTTCCGTCCCCTCGTCACCCTCCTCCTGCCCGCGCTCCTCCTGCTGCCCACCCATGGCACGGCCCAGAAGCGGGGCGCCGAGGCGCCCTGGCGCGAAGGCGGCTGGACCGGCGCCTTCGCCACGCTCCGTCCCACCCTGCCCGGCAAGGCGGGGCAGCTGGAGGCGGCGGGGCCCATCCCTGCCGAGGCCCGCATCCGCCTCTACCGGGTGGAGGATCCGGACACCTTCCTGAAGAAGGTCCTCCTGGATCGCGGCAACGCCGTGGCGGAGGGCGCCCGGGGCGCCCAGGATCCCCTCGATGTCTTGCGGGAAGCGGTGCTCTGGGGCGGCCGGCGGGCCTTCGTGACGGTCCACCGCACCGCCAGCCAGGGGCTGCGGGACGCGGCCAAGCAGACCGACCGGCTCACCTCCGCCCGCACCAGCCCCGGCAAGGTCCGGGAGGGTTCCGCGCTGCCGCTGGAGGGTCAGCCGGGCATCACCTTCGTCACCGAGATCGTGCCCCGGATCCAGGAGGACCTCACCGGCAAGCGGGGACAGGAAGACGACGAATCCGGCGACGACGGGTTCCTCAGCCGCGTGGAACTGCCGGCCCAGGCCGCCGGGCTCTACCTGGTGGAAGTGATTCGGGGCAGTGACGCGGCCTATGTGCCCTGGCTGGTGACGGACCTCGCCCTGCTCTCCGAACAGGACGGTGGCCGTATCCGCCTGCAGGCAGTGGATGCCCGCGACGGCGCGCCCCGGGCGGGTGTGACCGGGCAGATGCTGGAGGGCGCCAAGGCCCTGGCGCTGGCCTTCGATGGCGCCGGCAAGGCCGAGTCGCCCGCTGCGCCCGGTGTGCGGCGGGTAGTGCTGGTCCGGAGCGGCGCCAGCTTTGCCATCCTCGCCAGCGAAGGGCAGAGCGCAGCCTCCGTGCGGCAGCGGCTCTACGCCTTCACGGAGCGCCCCCTCTACCGCCCCGGCCAGGAGGTGTTCGTGAAGGCCATCCTCCGGCGCGTGGAGGACGGTGAGAACCGCGTGGCCGGTGGCGTCCAGGCGCTCCCCTTCACCGTGCTGGATCCGGAAGACACGAAGGTCGCCGAGGGCCAGGCGAAGCTGCTGAATGCCGAGACCGGCACCTACGCTGCGCAGTTCAACCTGCCGGGTGCCGGGCGCCTGGGCCTCTACCGGGTGGTGTTCCAGGGGCCCCAGGGGCCGGGGCAGGCCGAGTTCAAGGTCGAGCAGTTCGTGAAGCCCGCCTTCGAGGTGAAGGTGACCACCGGGAAGACCAAGGTGGGCCTGGGCGATGCGCTGAGCTTCCACGCGAATGCCCGCTATTTCTACGGTGCCGCGGTGCGGGGTGCCAAGGCGGACTGGTTCCTCTACAGGGTGGTGCCGCCCAAGGTGCGCTGGATCTGGGATGACGAGGATTCCGGCCCGGCGCCCGAGCTGATGGAAAGCGGCCAGCTGGACCTGGACGACGAGGGCCAGGCCGACCTTCCCGTCTTCAAGGCCGAGAGCGACGGGCTGTGGCGCATGGTCGTGAAGGTGGCCGACGCCTCGGGCCAGCGCAACAGCGGCCAGGCCCAGGTGCGCGCCGCGGCCGGGGACCTGGTGCTGATGATCGCCGCCGACCGGCAGGTGGCACTTCCCGGGAAGCCCTTCCAGGTGACTGCGCGCGCCCTCGACCTCGACGGCAAGGAGGTCCCGGGCGTGGCCATCGCCCTCCGGGCGGCCCGCATCGTGGCCCAGAAGGACAACGCCTACTGGTGGTCCCGTCCCAATGCCCTCAAACCCGGCGAGACCGTGGCGTCCGCCCCGGGTCCCCAGGCCACGCTGACCATTCCCGAAGGCGGGGCCTTCCTGCTGGTGGCCGAGGCGAAAGACGCCAAGGGCCGGCCCGTCACGGCCCAGCGCCAGATCACCGTGGCCGCCGAAGGGACGCCCCTGCCGGCCGTGCCGGATCTCCGCGCCGCGGCGGACAAGCCCGAGTACCAGCCCGGCGACACCGCTCGGGTGCTCGTGCAGCTGCCCCGGCCCAGGCTCACCCTGCACTGGGCCCTCGAGCACGAGGCCCTGGGCCAGCGGCAGACGCGCCTGGTTCAGGGCACCACCGCCCTGGTGGACATCCCCGTGACCGCGGCCATGCAGCCCAATGTGTGGGCTGTGTTCGAGATCGTGGCGGAGGGCCGCCGCCAGATGGTGGAAGTGCCCCTCCGCGTGCCGAAGCGGGACCGCCGCCTGCAGGTGGCCGTGACCACGGACAAGGAGCGCTACCAGCCCGGCCAGCCCATGAAGGTATCCGTGGAGGTGAAGGATGCCTCCGGGCGCCCGGCGCCCGCCGACCTCAGCGTGGGTGTGGTAGACGAAGCCATCTACGCCCTGAGCCAGGAGCTGCATCCGGATCCCGTTCGATTCTTCCATCCCACGCGCCGCCACGGCGTGCTGCGCTCGGGCTCCACCGACTGGAGCTTCCACGACCTGCTGCGCCGGCAGCGGCCCGTATGGAGCCTCAAGCAGACGAAGCGCGGCGAGTTCAAGGCCGATGACGACGACAAGGTGCGCCAGAACTTCAAGGACACGGCCCACTGGGCGCCCTTCGTGGCCGCGGGCCGCGACGGGAGGGCCAGCGTGGATCTGGTGCTGCCGGACAACCTCACGGCCTGGCGGGCCACGGCCACGGCCGTCACCGCCGATACCAAGGTGGGCGTGGGCCGCAGCTCCAAACCCGCTGCCAAGCCCCTGCAGGTGGCCCTCGCGCTGCCGCGCACCCTCAGCGTGGGCGAAGAGGCCCGGGCCATCGCGCTGGTGCGTAACCTCTCGGGCCAGCCCATCCAGGGGAAGGTCCGCCTGGAAGTGCAGAACGGGCGCGTCACGGGGTCGCCCGAGGGTGCCTTCAGCCTGCCGGACCAGGGCGAGTTCCGCTTCGCCCTGCCGCTCTTCTCCGACAAGACCGGACCCCTCACGGTCACGGCCCGTGTCGAGGGCGGTGGCCTGAAGGACGCCGAGCGGCAGCGCGTCACCGTGCTCGACCAGCTGGTGCCGGCCTCCATGTCCGGCTCCGTCGTGCTGGACGGCGGAGCCCAGACCTTCACGGTTCCCGTCCCGCCCGGCGCCAAGGGCGAGGCGAGCCTGGTGCTCACGCCCGTGGGCAACCTCGAACACCTGGCGGCGCCGTCGCTGCCCTACCTCATCGGGTATCCATACGGCTGCGTGGAGCAGACCCTGTCGAGTTTCGTGCCCAACCTGCTGGTGGCCGACCTGGTGAAGCAGGGCGCCATGCCCGACCTCGACTGGAAGAAGCTCACGGACCTGGACCGCAACATCCGCAACGGCGTGTTCAAGGTCTACGGCTACCAGCAGCCCAATGGCGGCTGGGGGTGGTACGCGCCCGGGGATTTCGGCCTGGACGCCAATCCCCACACCACGGGCTACGCCATCCAGAGTTTCGCGACCATGAAGCGCCTGGGCTACACCGTGGACGAGGGCGTCTACCGCCGGGGCCGCCAGGCCGCCATGAGCCTGTTCCAGCAGGCGGCCCGGCAAGCTGACCAGGCCTCTGGCCAAGGCGGTCAGGGCGGTCGGGGCCGCAGCGCGGACCCTCAGGCCGACGCGGCCTTCCTGCTCCTGTCGCTGGCCCAGACGGGAGAACCCGTCGCGGGGCTGGTGGACAGCGCCGCGGACAAGGTGCTGAAGGGCGCTTGGAGCGGCAATCATGTGCTGGCCATGACGGCCCTCGCGGCCGCCCAGGTCCGGCATCCCAAGGCCGCGGCCCTGGCCGAGCGGCTGGAGCAGCGGGCGGTGCTGAAGGGCGGGCTGGCCCGCTGGGAGGGCCGCCGGGAGGACTGGTGGAGCTACGCCTCGGGCGATGTGGTGCCCACGGTGATGGCCCTGAAGGCCCTCTGCCTGGCGAAGCCGCAGTCCCCGCTGATCCGCCAGGGGGAGACCTTCCTGGCCTCCGAGTACCGCGGCTACGGCTGGTATTCCACCTGGAGCACCTCGCAGATCGTGGAGCTGCTTCCCTACCTCATGAAGACCCGCAAGCTGGACTGGGGGCCCCTGGCCATCCAGGCGGCGGTGCAGGGCGGTCCCGCCTTCGAGTTCAAGGAGCGGCCCGAGGCGCGGCGCTGGAATGCCCGGGAACCGAGGGCCGGCGGCCACCTGATGGCGGAGCCGAAGCCCGTGACGGTCACGGCCAGCGGCCGGGGCCTGCTGGTCTGGACCTACGCCTACCAGGTACCCGGCAGCGCGGCCGGTGTGACCAAGGCCGAGGCCTCCTCGGCGCTGCGCCTGTCGGTGACCCGCCATCTGTGGAAGCTTCGGACGCCCCAGGAGACGGGCAATGCCCGTCAGGGATGGATCCGCCAGCCCTGGACCGGAACCTTGAAGGCCGGCGACGAAGCCTGGATGGAAGTGCAGTTCCGCACGGACCGGGACGCGGACTATGTGATGCTCGAAGTGCCCATTCCGGGCGGGCTCAACCCCACCGTGAAGCTCGAGGGCTTCGTGCTCGAGGGCAAGTCCTTCACCGAAGAGGGCGCTTCCGACACCTGGATGAAGCCCCGCGTCGAGGTCCATTCCGACAAGGTGACCTTCCTGTTCCACCGCACCTGGAGCTGGAACACCCACACCGTGCGCATCCTGCTCCGCGCAGGCATGGCGGGCACCTATCGGCTGCGCCCGGCCAAGCTGAGCCTCATGTCGAACGAGGGGCAGTGGGTCACCAGCGACGGGTTGGACCTGAAGGTGCAGGACGGGGGTGCGCGATGAACCGCTGGATGGTGCCGATCCTGCTGCTGGCGGCCACGGGGCTCTGGGCCCAGAAGGCGCCGTCGCCGAAGTCCGCGAAGCCGCCGGCCGCCGCCTATGTGCCGGACCTGAAGGCCTGGCGGATGGAGCTGTCGCCCGCCCTCGGCGGCTGGTCCAGCGATCGTGCGGTGAGCCTGCGCATCAAGCTGGTGGACCCGAAGGATCCCAACCCGCCGAAGGACGAGGCTGCGCCGCGCTACGACGAGGACGAATACGAGGGTGACGGTGGGGATGGCCGCACGGAGGACACCCGCACCGCCGAGCAGCTGCGACAGGAGCGGCTCCAGCGGGAAGCCGAGACGGCGCGCCAGGCCTGGCGCCAGCGCACCCTGAGGGTCTGGTTCAACGGCGCGACGCACACCTGGTCCGCCCGGGTGGGCACGACTCTGGTCACCGAGCTCACGGCCCAGAACGGCGAGAACCGCCTGGAGATCCTCGAACCCGACTCGGGACTGAAAGTGGTCCGCAGCTGGTGGGTGTCCACGGCGCGGACGCGGCTCCGCGTCGTCAGCATCCAGGCCAATGACGAGTACACCGGGGGCAGCCTCCAGGTTCTGGAACCCGACGGGGCCCTGGCCACGGGCGGGCGTCGCACGCCCTCCGGCGGCATGCTCCGCTGGTCCGGCGAGTACACCCACGACACGCCCCCTCCAGGCACTTACACGCTGAAGTGGACCGGCGGCTGGCGCGGAGGCCGGCCCGCCCGCATCCGGGTGGAGGCGGTGCTGGATGGCGGCACCGACCAGGAGCGCCGCTGGATCTGGGAACGCCTCATTCTGCCGGGCGCGGGCCCGGCCACCCTGGGGACCTTCGATGTGGAACCCTAGGGGCATCCTGTTCGCGCTCGCGGCCACCTGCCTCGCGGCGATCCAGCCGGCGCCCGACATCCCCAAGTCGCCCGCCCTGCAACCCGGTGAAGGCTTCGCCATCACGCTGGGCGATGGCGAGGTGCGGGTCTACGGCGAGGCCGGCCGGGAGGCGCCCATGGGCAGCCTCGCGAAGCTGGTGTGGATGCGCCTCGAAGGCTCCGACTGGGCCAGCCAGGGCGTGCGGTACAAGTGCACGGGCGCGGCGGGTTCCTTCCACTGCTGGAACCGGGAGGGCCACGGTCGGGTGGATCTGGGCACGGCCCTGAAGGAGAGCTGCAACCTCGCCTTCCTGGCCTGGATCGGCGATGCCCAGATGCACTGGAGGCAGGACTACGGCGAGGCCGCGGCCCGGGTCCGCATGGAAGAGGTGTTCGCGCCTTTCCTGGGCCGGCGCCTGCCGCCCGGGGATCTCCTGCCGCCACTGACGCCAGCCTGGGTCGGCGACGGCGACCTGCTGCGCACCAGCCCCGAAGCCTTCCTCCGCTGGCTCATGGAACCCGACAAGGCTGAGGTCGTGACCTTCGGCAAGCGGTTCCTGGCGGGCTACTGGGTCGAGTTCAACGCCCTCTTCGGCAAGGAACAGTGGTGGTTCAAGACCGGCACGGCTCCGGTTCCGGGCGACCCCACGGCCACCAGCGCCTGGGTGGCCGGCGGCAAGGGCTCGGCCATCGTGGTGCTCCATCTGCCCAGGGGCCGGGGCAAGCAGGAGGGGCTCGTCCGAATCCGGGAAATCCTCGGGCTGAAGGGCTGATGTTCCTGCCGCTCGCCACACTCGTGCTGCCCGCGTCGCAGGGCCATCCCGCCTTCACTCCGCCGGTGTTCGAGGGGGACATCGAGGTCCGGCCCATGGTCGAGGCGACGCTTCGCGCGGCCTTCTCGGTGACGGCGGGGCAGGGACCCTGGCCGCCGGGACCCTGGACGGTGCTGATCCACCTGGACGCGGGCTCCTTTGAGCGGTCCACGGGCGCGCCGCCGGGCCGGGCGGCGCAGTGGTCGGGAGGCACCCTCCACCTGCGGCCTTGGGTGCAGCTGCAACGGCGGGATCTGGGGGCGATCCTGCGCCACGAACTGACCCACCGCCGGCTGGCCGCCCAAGGTCTCCGGCGCTGGGAGGAGGAGGCCCGCTGCCTCTTCGCAGAGGGTCATCGACACCCTCTGGCCGCCAAGGCGGAGCGACCCGCCGGGGCCCTGCAGGATCGTCTGGACCGGGCCCTGGCCAGCGGCACCACCCGGGAGCAGGCATGGGCGTACCGGTGGCTCCGGGCCTGGCTCCAGGGTGGGGTCCTGCCGTCGCCGCCCGGGGTGCAGAACCGGCCCTCCGAGGCGTGGGTGAAGGACTCGGCCACCCTGGCGGACCAGGTCACGGTGGTCTGGCCCGCCGAGCGCCTCCGAGGGCCTCTGGTGGTCAACGGCCTGCGGCTGCCCCATCGGGTCGGAAGATCCTGGCGCTTTCGCGGCCATGTGCGGTTCTCTCCAGGATTTCCCGTCCACGACCTGCGTGGCGCGGTCCGCGTGCAGGCCGCCGCCCACGGCTGGCGGGTCGCCTGGACCGCCTCCCGGAAAGCCTGGATCGCCGCGGCCACCGAGGGGGAGCTGGGAGCCGACGCCCCGGTGGAAGCCCGCCGGGCCCTGGCGGCCGTGCTCGACCGGTGGCTGGAGGGGCATGGCCACCAGCACCCCGGCGGCGCCCTTTGTCCTCTGACCCACTGCGCGGTCGTGCGCGGGGCGGCCGCGGACACGACGCTCGCCGCCGTGGCTTCGCTACCTGATCTGCCATTGGACCCACGCTGGGCCTTCTTCACGGGCTCCGCGGGGGGCCAGGAGCTTTCCCCCCGGGAGGTGTGGGGCGAGGGCCCAGCCGAATCGGGCAGTGCGGTCGATGTGCCCGGAGACCGCTGGTCCACATGGGAGCGCTCCCTCGATGCCGCGGAGGTGGCAGCCCTGAAGCGGGATGTGCGGCCGGGGTTGAAGCCGGGCCAGCGCGGCCTCAGCCTGGGAGATTCGGGGCCCTACGCGGTGGAGGACCTGCGGCTGGCCGCGGGCCGCCGCTTCGGATGGACGGCCTGGCCCAGCAACGCCTGCGAAGGCGAGGTCGGGCCGGATGGCTCCCTCCGGCTCCGGGGCGTCGGGTGGGGCCACAACGCGGGCCTCTGCCTCGCCACCGCCCGATTCCGCGCGGCCCATGGCGCCACGGCTGAACAGATCCTCGATGAAGCGTTCCCGGCTTCCTGGCGGACGCCGTGAACTGGTGGGTGTATCTGCTCCGCTGCGGCGATGGCACGCTCTACTGCGGCATCGCCCTCGATGTGGCGGCGCGCCTGGCGCAGCATCAGGCGGGGAAGGGGGCCAAGTACACCCGGGGCCGCGGCCCGCTGGAGCTGGTCTACCGCGAGCGGTGCGGCGCGAAGGGCGAGGCCCTGCGCCGGGAGCGGGAGATCAAGCGGATGCGGCGGAAGGCGAAGGCGGCGCTGGCGGCTACAGCGAGACCATGATCGCCAGCCGGATGCCCGGGTGGCGGCGGCTCGTGAGGTAGTAGCCGTCGAAGGCATCGTCGATGTACATGTCGTCCCACAGATACCACTCGTCCGCCCAGAACTCGGGCCAGGGGTCCACGATGAGGAACCAGTAGCCGCCGCAGCGGAACCGGGGGTAGCCGCGGTAGATCACGGGGCGGCTCCCGATCCGGAACGCGTGCCGGTCGCCGAAGCGGGCCACGAACTGCGGCTCGGGGATGCGGTAGCCGCCGTAGCCTCCGCGCTGGGCCCAGGTGCGGTGCTCGCTTTCCCAGCGGTGGGCCCGGTGCTCCCGCCAGGAGGGGCGGGCGGGCCAGGCGTCCCGGCGCCAGGATTCCCGGGCCTGCCAGGCGCGGGCGGCCTCGGGACGGACCGGGCGGCCCAGGTCCCGGGTGGGAGGGGCGCCCCGGGGGACGGCGGATTCCCTCCGCTCAGGCCGCGGTTCCGGGCGTGGCCGGACTTCCTCGGCCCGCCGGAGCCGCTCCGGTTCGCCCCGCCGAGGTTGCTCCGGACGCGGGCGCTCCTCGAACCCCCGCTCCCGGGGGGCCTGGGCGGACCGGACCGGCGCCTCCCGGCCCCGGTCCTGGTCCCGACCGAGGCTTCGGCCGGGCTGGGAGCGACCCTCCTGCGGCCGCCGGGGGCGGGCTTCCTCCTCCCGGCGGTCGTGCTGGGCGTTCAGGTGGAGGCCCGCCACCATCAGCAGCAGGGCCCAGGTGCTTGCGCGTCGATGCCGTGTCATGGGTGCCTCCCTGGCCAGGCCTTCGAGTCGGGCACTGGATTGGATGCCTCGGTAGCAGATCTGGTGCCACTCCGGGGCCATGCGCAGGGATGTGATTGTGAGTTGGAGACTTGTCGCTGCGCCGGTGGCCTGCGGGCCCTGGGGCGCGTGGCATCCTGCAGCGGACCGGAGGCTCAGGCCCGGCGGCCGGCGGCCATCCCTCCCAGCAGGTCCGTCACGGCGATGCGCGGATCCGCGGCCTTGAACACGGCGTTGCCCGCCACGAGGCAGTCGGCGCCGGCCCGCACCAGATCCCCGGCGTTCTTCAGGCTCACGCCGCCGTCCACCTGGATGAAGAAGGGCACGCCGCGCTCGGTGCGGAGGGCATCCAGACGCTTCACCTTGTCGAGCACGCGGGGAATGAAGCTCTGGCCGCCGAAGCCGGGATTCACGCTCATGAGCAGCACGAAGTCGAAGTCGCCGACGAGATCCACCAGCGTCTCCACCGGGGTGCCCGGGTTCAGCACCACGCCGGCCTTGCCGCCGGCCTGGCGGATGGCGGCCAGGGTGCGGTGCAGGTGGAGATCGGCCTCCTGATGGACGCTCACCCAGTCGGCGCCGGCCCTCACGAACTCGGCGGCGTAGCGCAGAGGCTCCACGATCATCAGGTGGCAGTCCAGGGGCAGCGCCGTGGCCTTCCGCAGGCTCTCCACCACGGGCAGGCCGATGGTGATGTTCGGCACGAAGCGGCCGTCCATGACATCCACATGCACCACCTGGGCCCCGGCGGTCTCGATCATCCGCAGCTCTTCGCCCAGCCGCGTGAAGTCCGCGGAGAGCAGGGACGGGGCCAGCAGGGGGGCGGCGGGGCGGAGGCTCGAGGGGTGGCTCATGGCTCTAGTGTGCCAGGGGCACTTCCACGCCGTTCACCCACAGGCGTCCGGGCCTCAGCTTCCGCAGGGCCTCGGGGGTGAGGTCCCCGATCGGCGCCTGCACCCAGAGGAGGTCGGCCACGGCCCCTTTCTGGAGGGTGCCCAGGTCCTTCGTCCGCCCCAGGGCCGCCGCATTGCCTGCCGTGTAGGCGCGGACGGCTTCGAGCCGCGTGAGCCGCTGGGCGGGAAGGAAGCCGCCGGGCGGGTTGCCGTCCGGGTCCTGCCGGGTCTCGGCCGCGGCCAGGCTGATGAAGGGGTTGGGATCCTCCACGGGGGCGTCGCTGCCGAAGGCCAGCAGGGCGCCGCCGTTCTCGAAGCTGCGCCAGGGGAAGGCCTCGTTCAGGCGCTCGGGGCCGAGGCGGGCGGGGGTCCAGCTGTGGTCCGAGGTGCAGTGCACGGGCTGCACGCTGGCCACCACACCCAGCCTGCCGAAGCGCGCGGCGTCCTCGGCGGTGACGATCTGGGCGTGCTCGATGCGGGGAGGTAGGGCGCCCCGGCCCTTCTTCATGGCCTGGGCCAGCAGGTCGAGCGCGGCGCGGTTGGCGGCATCGCCGATGGCGTGGATGGCGGGCTGGTAGCCGGCCTTCATCGTGATGGCCGCATCCAGGGCCACCTTGGCGGGCTCCGTGACCCAGAGGCCCCGGGTGGCGGGTTCGTCGGCGTAGGGCGCCAGGAGCCGGGCGCCGCGGCTGCCCAGGGCGCCATCCAGGTAGAACTTCACGCCCTGGACCTGGAAGAAGGACAGGTTCTTGGGCCGGGGCTGCTTCAGTTCGCGGAGCATCAGCCGATGATCGTGGCTGAGGTAGGCGAAGACGCGGATGGGGAGCGTTCCCGCAGCGGCCATGCGGCGGTAGGCGGCCAGTTCGGGGCCTGTCACCCCCATGTCCGCCACGGCGGTGAATCCCTGGGTGCGCAGGGCCTCCAGTCCGGCCTTCAGGCGCGCTTCCAGCTCGGCGCGCCCGGGCTCGGGAATGAGCTTCTGGACCAGGTCCACGGCATTGTCCAGCAGGATGCCCGTGGCCCGGCCGAACTCGTCGCGGAGGATGCGGCCGCCCTCGGGGTCCGGCGTCTTGGGGCCGATGCCCGCCATGGCCAGTGCGGCGCTGTTCACCCAGGCGGCGTGGCCGTCCACCCGCTGGAGGAAGGCCGGTCGGGTGCCCGTGAGCACATCGAGGTCATGGGCGCGGGGGAAGGCCTTGGTGGCCCAGCGGTTCTGATCCCAGCCCCGGCCCAGCAGCCAGCCCTGGGCGTGGGTGGCGGTCCAGGCCTTGATGCGGTCCAGCGCGGCGGGCAGGCTGGCGGCGCCCGTGAGGTCCACCTTGCGGGCGAGGGCGCCGAGGCCGCCCACATGGGCGTGCCCCTCGATGAGACCAGGCAGCAGCGTGCCGCCCGGCAGGTCGATGCGGGTGGCCTTGGGGTGGGCCTTGGCCAGGGTCTCGACGGCCCCGACGGCGAGGATCTTCCCCTTCCGGAGGGCGAGCGCCTGACCGTGCAGAGGCCCCTGGGCGGTCCAGATATCGGCACCGGTGATGAGTTGGACGGAGGCGGGCGGCGGAGGCGGCAGTGGCATGGCGGGCTCGGGGGAAAGGGAGGGGCCAGTGTAGCGTCTGCGTGCGACCCGGCGATAAGGTGGATCTCATCGGAGGCTTCATGTACCAGAGGGATTTCCTGGAGCAGGTGCGGGCACAGCTCACGGTGAAGGAAGATCCGGCGAAGCTGCGCGAGAAGGTCTTCGAGACCAGCTCGGGCATTCCCCTGAAGAACAGCTATACCCCCGCGGATCTGGCGGACCACGATCCCCTGCGGGATCTCGGGGCCCCCGGGAAGTTCCCCTTCACCCGCCATGTGCAGCCCACGGGCTACCGGGGCCGGCTCTGGACCATGCGCCAGTACGCGGGTTTCGCCACCGCCGAGGAAAGCAACGCCCGCTACCGCTACCTGCTGGAGCAGGGCACCACGGGCCTGTCCGTGGCCTTCGATCTGCCCACGCAGATCGGCATGGATCCCGACCACCCCATGGCCCTGGGCGAGGTGGGCAAGGTGGGCGTGAGCATCAGCTCCATCCACGACATGCGCACCTTGTTCCGAGACATCCCCTTGGACAAGGTCAGCACCAGCATGACCATCAACGCCCCCGCCAGCGTGCTGCTGGCGCTCTACCTCGCCGTGGCGGAAGAGCAGGGGGTGGGCTGGGACAAGGTGAGCGGCACCATCCAGAACGACATCCTCAAGGAATACATGGCGCGCGGCACCTACATCTTCCCGCCCCGCCAGAGCCTGCGCCTCATCACCGACATCTTCGCCTTCTGCGCGGACCAGGTGCCCAACTGGAACACCATCTCGATCTCGGGCTACCACATCCGCGAAGCGGGCTGCACGGCGGCCCATGAGATCGCCTTCACCCTGGGCGACGGCATCGCCTATGTGCAGGCCGCCCTGGATGCGGGACTGAAGCTGGAGGCCTTTGCGCCGAGGTTGAGTTTCTTTTTCAACGCCCACAACCAGTTCTTCGAGGAGGTCGCCAAATTCCGTGCCGCCCGCCGACTCTGGGCCCGGATCATGAAGACGCGTTTCAAGACGGACGATGCAAAAAGCCAGATGTTGCGTTTCCACACGCAGACCGCGGGCAGCACGCTCACGGCCCAGCAATCGGACAACAACATCGTGCGCACCACCGTCCAGGCCATGGCCGCCGTGTGCGGCGGCACCCAGAGCCTGCACACCAACAGCCGGGACGAGGCCCTGGCCCTGCCCACGGAACAGAGCGCCATGATCGCCCTGCGCACCCAGCAGATCCTGGCCTACGAATCCCGGGTGGCCGATGTGGTGGATCCCTTCGCCGGGAGCTACTTCATCGAGTCCCTCACCGACGAGCTGGATGCCCGCGCGGCGGCCCTGCTGGCCAAGGTGGACGACCTGGGCGGCATGGTGAGCGCCATCGAGAAGGGCTTCCCCCAGCGGGAGATCCAGAACGCGGCCTACGCCTACCAGAAGGCCGTGGAGAAGGGCGAGCAGGTGGTGGTCGGCGTGAACCGCTTCGCCATCAGCGGCGAGGTGAAGCCGGATCTGCTGAGGGTGGACGAGGCCCTGGGCGAGACCCGCCGCCGCCAGATCGCCGCCGTGCGCGCGAACCGGGACCAGGGGGCCGCCTCGGCCTGCCTCGCGGCCCTCTCCAAGGCCGCCCGCGGTACGGAAAACCTGATGCCGCTCATCCTTGCGGCGGTTAAGGCCGAGGCCACGGTGGGGGAGATCTGCGATTCCCTGCGCGGCGAATTCGGGGAATATCAGGAACATCTGGTGCTCTAGCCGATTCAAACGCCTCCAGGGTCTTGTAACGACATCAATTCTCGGTACCCTTATTGCAGACCTGTGACTCGACCCGTCCCGTTCGCGGGACCCCCACTTCCCGGAGGCACCATGCGCATCGCCACCCTCATCGCCGCTGCGGCGCTGATTCTCGCTGTTCCCGCCCAGGCCAAGATGCCTTGGGTCAAGAAGTCCCAGGAACTCGGCTTCGCCGAGGTCAAGGATTGCAAGGCCTGCCATGTGGGCGCCCCCAAGAAGGGCGGCGAGATGTCCGCCCGCGGCAAGTTCCTGGAAGAGACCAAGGCCAAGAAGAAGGCCGCCGAGGTCGATCTCAACTGGCTGAAGGACTACAAGGGCAAGTGATCCGCCGAGAGGTGGTTCAGGCACCGAACCGGGCGGGCTTTCCGCCCGGTTTTTTCTGTACGGATGAGTCGCGATTGCTGCGGATCCAGACAAATGTCGTGATCCAGATCACCAGGGCCTAGCACCGACCTGAAGACTCAGGCTAGGGTTAGAGGACTTGAGAGGTGGCTATGCGTCTGCTGCTTGCTGGATTGTTCTCCCTCGCCCTTGCCGCGGCCCCGACCGCGCAGGACTGCACTTCGTGCCACGAGGTGGATCTCGCCAAGTTCGCCGCCACCAAGCACGGGAGCATGGCCTGCACGGATTGCCACAGCAGCATCACGAAGCTGCCGCATGCCGACAAGCCCGCGCCGGTGAAGTGCGCGACCTGCCACGAAGATCAGGTGAAGGCCTACGGGAAGAGCATCCACGGCGTCGCCAAGCAGAACGGGATGGCCGATACGGCCACCTGCAAGTCCTGCCACGGCCCCACGCACCAGATCGTGGCCAGCAGCGACCCGGCCTCCACCGTGAACAAGAAGAATCTGGCGGATACCTGCGGGGCCTGCCACTCCAACCCGGACTTTCTCGCCAAGCACAAGATTCCGTTCGCCAAGCCGGTGGAAGCCTACCGCCTGAGCGTCCACGGCCGCGAAGTGGCCAAGGGGAACGCCAGCGCCGCCTCCTGCTCCGATTGTCACGGAAGCCACGACATCCTGCCTTCCGCGGATCCCAAGGCCAAGGTGAACCGCGCGAATGTGGCGGAGACCTGCGGCGTCTGCCACAACGATGTCCAGGCCGTCTACGCCGACAGCGTGCATGGTCTCGCGGTCAAGCGCGGCTCCAAGGATTCCCCCACCTGCACGGGCTGCCACGGCGAGCACAACATCCTGGCCCCCAAGGAGGCGGGCTCCCTGGTGAACGCCGCCCGCGTGTCCACCGTCACCTGCGGCCGCTGCCACGGCGACGAGCGGCTGAACTCGCGCTACGGCTTCGGCGACAAGGTGCCGGCCTTCCAGGACAGCTTCCACGGCCTGGCCATCCGCGGCGGGCAGCAGACCGCCGCCAACTGCGCTTCCTGCCACGGCGTGCACAACATCCTGCCGTCCGCGGACATCCGCTCCACGGTCAACCCCGCCAACCTCCAGAAGACCTGCGGGCAGTGCCACCCCGGCGCCGGCGACAAGATCGCCCACAGCAAGGTGCATGTGCGCACCGCCGGCGGCATCGAGCACATCTCGGTGAAGTGGATCCGCTGGGCCTACTACGCCCTCATCCCCATGACCATCGGCTTCATGCTCTTCCACAACGGCCTGGACTACTTCGCCAAGCTGCGTCGCCACAAGCCCCACCACGGGACGGGTGAGCAGCTGCCGCGCATGAACAAGACCTTCCGCATCACCCACGGCATGGTGATGGTCAGCTTCATCCTCCTGGTCATCACCGGCTTCGCCCTGAAGTTCCCGGAAGCGGGCTGGGTGAAGGTCCTGGGCATGAACGGAGCCGGCCTGGTCCGCGGCTGGGTCCACCGCATCGCGGCCGTGGTCATGATGGCCGCCACCGTGATGCATGTGATCCACCTCGCCCTGGTGAAGCGCGACCGCGTGATCCTGTTCGAGCTGCTGCCGGGCTGGCAGGACGCCAAGGACATCGCCAACGCCCTGCGCTACAACCTGGGCCTGACGGACAAGCGGCCCACCTTCGGCATGTTCGGCTACGCGGAGAAGATGGAGTACTGGGCCTTCATGTGGGGCACCGTGGTGATGGCCGTGACGGGCCTCCTCCTCTGGGCGCAGAACTGGAGCCTCAAGCACTTCCCCATCTGGGTGCTCGACGCCGCCACGGCCGCCCACTGGTATGAGGCGATCCTGGCCACCCTCTCCATCCTCGTGTGGCACTGGTACCTGGTGATCTTCGATCCCGAGGTCTACCCCATGGATTTGGCCTGGCTGACCGGAAAGGCCTCCGCAGACCACCTCCGCGAGACCCGCCCCGAGTACTATGCAGCTGTGGTGAAGAAGCAGGAAGAGGCCCAGAAGGACCGCGCTGAATAACTTGGAATGCCGTTTGCTTTTCCTCCCCTGACCCGGCCCTTGAGCCCGGTCCCAACCCCAACAAAGTAGGAGCCCTCATGCGCCGCATCACCCTCCTCACCGCCCTGCTTGCCCTGGCCGTCGCTCCCGTCGCCAGCGCCAAGATGACCACCGTCAAGGGTGCCAAGTGCACCGCTTGCCACGAAGGGGCCCCCAAGGACAAGAAGTTCAACGCCGCCACCACCAAGATGGTCGCGAAGTACAAGGAATCCCAGTGCAAGGACTGCCACGGCTGGGCCGATGGCAAGCTGACCACCATCAAGAAGAAGTAGCACTCCGCTTCCCATGAAAAACGGCGCCCTCATCGGCGCCGTTTTTCATGGGGGGAGAGAAACCTAGAGGCCCAACAGGGCCCGGGCTTCGACTTCCATGCGATCCAGCTGCGCGGCGTCGCCGCGGGACTGGAGGTAGACCTTCAGCTTGGGTTCGGTGCCGCTGGGGCGGAAGGCCGCGAAGGCTCCACTCTGGAGGCGGAACTTCAGCACATTGCTGCGGGGGATCGGCAGGGCGGCCATGCGGCGGTCGGGCCGGTCGAGGATTGCCTCGGTGCCGCCCTCGCCGTGCCAGAGACCCGTCTGGAAATCCTCCCAGCTGGCGACCTGCTCGCCGCCCAGGGAGGCCAGCCCGGCGGCACGGATGCGGCCCATGGCCTCGGCAAAGCGCTTGGCGCCTCCGGGGCGGGGATCCTCCAGGTTCACGAGGCGGTTGTGGAAGGTGCCGACCTTCTCCATGAGCGCATCCACGGCCTGGAAGAGGGTCAGTCCCTTCGCCTTGTAATACCCGGCCATCTCGGCGACAACCAGGGCCGCGGTGACGCCGTCCTTGTCGCGCAGGCTGGGCGGCAGCAGCATGCCGTAGCTCTCCTCGGCGCCGAAGGCGTAGGCCTCGCCCAGGGCCTCGAGGCGGTCCATGCACACGGCGATGTTCTTGAAGCCCGTGAGGGTCCACACGACGGGCAGGCCGTGGTGGCGGGCGACTTCGGCCATGAAATCCGAGGTGACGACCGTGCTCACCACGGCGCCGGAACGGCCCTTCTGCGTGCAGAGGTAGTCCAGGGTGAGGGCGGCCAGGTCATTGCCGGACATGAGCTCCCAGACCCCTTCCCGCTGCGCCACCACGCCGATGCGGTCGGCATCGGGATCGTTGGCCAGGATGACCTCCGAAGCCATGGCTTCGGCCTCCCTCAGGGGGGCGGCATAGGCCGCCAGCTCTTCGGGATTGGGTCGGGGCGCCGTGGGGAAGGTCCCATCCTGGATGCCCTGGCTGGGGCTGAGGGTGAGGGGGATGCCGGCTGCTTCGAACAGGGCCGGGACGAAGGCGATGCCGGTGCCATGGAAGGGCGTGTAGAGGATGCGGGCCGGCTCGAAGGGCTGCGGATGCTGGAGCAGGCCCTGGCCCAGGGCGAGATAGGCGTTCTCGACCTCGATGGGAATGGGGCCGATGCGGCCCGGCGGAACGACGGGGGGCACGGGTACCACCGGCAGGGCGGCCATCTGCGCCTCGATCTCGGCGTCCCAGGGTTCCACCACCTGCCCGCCAAGGTCGTTGTAGGCCTTGTACCCGTTGTATTCCTTGGGATTGTGGCTGGCGGTGATGATCACGCCGCAGGCCGACCCCAGCTCTTTCATGGCGAAGCAGAGGAAGGGCGTGGGGAGGGGGCGCGTGCCGAGGAACACCTGATAGCCCGCCGCGGCGAGCACCGAGGCGGCTTCCGCCGCGAAGACATCGGAATTGAGGCGCGTGTCGTAGCCCACCACGGCCACCTTCTTGCCCGGCGCACGCCGCTGGGCCACGGCCGCCAGGGCCAGGGTGGTGCGGCGGACATTGGGGCGGTTCATGCGGCGGAGGCCCGCGGCCATGAAGCCACGCAGGCCGCCCGTGCCGAAGGCGAGGGGCTCGAAGAAGCGGTCCTCCAGCTCCGCAGCGGCCTGAGCCTCGCCACGCTCGGCAGCCGCCACGAGGGGGTCCAGCTCCGCGCGGAGTTCGGGCTCCAGGTGGGGGAAGGCAAGGTAGGCGCGGGCGGAGGCGAGGCTCATGGCAGGTCCTGTGGCAACATTCCAGGATTGCAGATCAACGGATTGAGGTCGACCTGGGGGCCTTGCGGGCCACCACCTGCATCACCGCGCCGGGGCCATGATGGTAGGCGCCTTCGTGGATGTCCCGCACGACCTCCCGGCCGACTTCCAGCTCCAGCCCGGGAAGCAGCTTCACCGTCTCGGCCAGGGTGCCGAGCAGATCCAGCTCCTTCGGGCCGCCGGTGCCGTATTCCAGCTGCCGGGGCGTGTAGGCCTCGAGGATCAGAACGCCTCCGGGCGCGAGCGCCTCGGCATAGCGCGGATAGAGGCGCCGCCGGAGCGCGGAGGGCAGGTGGCAGAAGATGGAGATGATGCCGCTCCAGCGCGTCGGGCCGAGGTCGAAATCCGCGAGGTCGGCCGCGACCGTGGCGAGGGTCACGCCGCGGCTGAGGGCCAGCTCCTGGGCGCGGGCCAGCCCCACGGCGGACTGGTCCACGGCGGTGACGGCGTGGCCCAGGGTGGCCAGGTGGACGGCATTCCGACCCTGACCCTCGCCCAGCCCCAGCACGGGGCCCGGCGGAACGCGGGGGGCCATTTCGCGCAGGAAGTCGTTGGGCTCCGCACCGTAGACCAGGTCGGGCTCGGCGTAGCGTTGGTCCCAGAATTCCTGTCCCATCAGGCGCCTCCGAGCGCGATGTCCTCCAGCAGGATGCTCAGGCCCGCGCTGCTGCCGTACCAGCGGAGGTCGCTGCCCAGGGCGGCGATGCGCGTGAGGAAGTCCCGCAGGTTGCCGGCGAAGGTGAGCTTGTCCACGGGCTCGGCCAGCGCGCCCTCGCGGATGCGGATGCCGCTGGCGCCCACGCTGAGGTCGCCGCTGACGGGATCCACGGTGTGGAGGCCCATGATCTCGGTAATGAGGACGCCGTTTCCGGCCATGCGGTAGAGGGCGTCGGGCGCCGTGTCGCCGGGCAGGGGGAACAGGTTGAAGGTGGTGGCGCCGGGTTGACTGCCGAAGCCCCGGCCTGCGCTGGCCGTGGGGGCCATGCCCATCTCCGCGGCGGTCTTCAGCGTGTGCAGGTAGGTCTTGAGTACGCCGCCTTCGAGCAGGACATTGCGCCGTGTGGGCAGGCCCTCGGCATCCCAGGGCTCGGTGCCCAGGGCGGGTCGGCCAGGCGCCTCCGCGAGGCGCCCGTCGTCGATCAGCGTGAGCAGGGGCGAGGCGATGGTCTCGCCCAGCTTCCCGGCGAAGAGGCTGCGCTGCTTGAGCACGGATTCGGCGTCCAGCATGCCCGCCACGATGCCGAGCAGATCTACGGCCACCTCGGGATGCAGCACCACGGCGTATCTCCCTGCGGGCAGCCGCTGGGGGTTCAGCTTCCGCTCGCCCTTGAGGGCCGCCTCGGCGCCGATGGCCGCGAGGTCGAGGCCGGGACGCCGGGCCACATCCCAGTGCCAGGCGGCCTGCCGTTCCTCGCCGTCAGCCACCGCCAGCTCGATGGAAGCGGAGCAGCTGGACCAGGCGTCCGCGGCCCGCACGCCCTTCTGGGTGAGCAGCAGGCTGGCGCCGGAGCCGTCGCTCCAGGCTGATTCCCGGACAGCGGCCACCTTGGCGGAGGCGCGCCGGGCCTGGGTTTCCAGGTCCAGGGCCCAGTCGATGCGCTGCTGGGGCGTGATGGCCTCCACCGTCGCGTCGAAGCGGCTGGGCAGGTCATCGGTGCCGGAGGGATCGGCCTGGCGAAGCCAGGGATCTTCGTCGCCCAGGGCACTCAGTTCCCAGGCCTGGGTGAAGAGGTCGCGGAAATCGGCGGCGGCGAGGTCGGTGGTGGTGGCCAGGCCTGTGCGGAAGCCCTTGCCTCCCGCGCGGATCACCCGCACGCCGAGGCCGCCCCGCTTGCTGGCGGTGAGATCCTCCAGGGCGCCGTTCTGAACTTTGGCTTTGCGGGAGCGGGACACCGAGGTGAAGGCCTCGGCCCCCTCCGCGCCCAGCTTCAGCGCGTGCTGGATGCCGTCCTGGAGGCGGGCTTCGAGGGAATCGGGAATGAAGGAAGCGAAGGGGTTCATGGTCAGATCACGCTCGGCAGGGGTTCGGCGGTGCCGCCGACCACGAGGGCGGGGCAGAGGATGGTGGGGAGGGCATCGCTGACGGGCACGCCCTGACCGTCCTTGCCGCAGGTGCCGATGTCGAAGTGGTGCAGGTCGGTGCCGATGCGGGTGAGGCCCTTCAGCACCTCGGGGCCGCAGCCGCTGAGGGTGGCGTTCTTCACAGGGTATTTGGGCTCGCCGTTCTCCACCCAGTAGCCCTCGGTCACCTGGAACACGAAGTTGCCGGTGACCGTGTCCACCTGGCCGCCGCCCATGCGCTTGACCAGCAGCCCGCGGTCCAGGTCGCGGAGGATGGCTTCGGGAGCCTCGCTCCCGGCAGCCAGGAAGGTGTTCCGCATGCGGGGGATGGGCAGGTGGCGATAGCTTTCGCGGCGGCCGTTCCCGGTGGGTTCCGCATTCATCTTCCGCGAGGTCTTTCGCGATTGGAGGTAGGCCTTCAGCACGCCGTTCTCGATGAGCACCACGCGGCTCACGGGGTTGCCTTCGTCGTCGATGGCCTGGCTGCCCCGCTTGTGGGGCAGGGTGCCGTCGTCGATGATCGTCACGCCCTCGGCGGCCACTTTCTGGCCCAGCTTGCCCGCGAAGGCGCTCATGCCCGCGAGCGCGAGGTCGGCCTCCAGGCCGTGTCCGCAGGCCTCGTGGATCATGGTGCCGCCGGCGCTGCTGCTGAGCACCACGGGGAAGGTGCCGGCGGGGGCGGGCTGGGCGTCCAGGGCCTGCACGGCCAGGCGGGCGGCTTCGCGCACGGTGTGCGCCACGGCCTCGTCGGTGAAGAGCTCGAACCCCCGGGTTTCGCCCAGGGCCTGGTAGCCGGTCTGGAGCTGGGTGCCGTCGCCGGCGGTGACATTCGCCCGGAGCACCACCTGGGTGCGGTGGTCTTCCGTGAGGGTGCCCGACCAGGCGCCATTCCGGGATTCGGCGGCGGCGATCCACACCCGCTGGGTGCTGTCGCCATAGCCGACGGAGACCTGCTTCAGCGCGCCGGGGCGCAGCGCCTCGGCCTCGGTCCGGGCCAGGGCCTCGGCGCGGCGCACCAGGGCCACCTTCTCGCTCAGGGCCACGCGGCCCGGATCGCGCTCCACGGGGCTGGGGGTGGGGTGGGTCTTCAGCAGCAGGGCCGGAACTCCGGCGGCGCCGCCGGTGCCGGGGGCGGCCAGGGTGCGGGCGGCCTCGGTCAGCTCTTCAAAGGTGGGGGCGATGAGATCGGCGAAGCGCGTGGTCTCGCCATCCACCAGGCGCAGGCTCGCGCCGAAAGTCTCCGAGGCGAGCACATCCTCCATGCGGCCGTCGTCCATGCCCAGGGCATGGGCCCGGCGGCGCTCCACGAAGGCCTCGCCGTAGTCGCCGCCCCGGCTGAGCAGGGTGGCCAGGACATCGCGCAGCTGGTCGGCGCTGAAGGGTGCGGGCATCGGGGTTCTCCAGGTCCGCGCACGGCGGACCTTCCAGTTTGCCAGAAGGGCCACCTCGGCTCCCGCCAGGATTCCGGTCAGATCCCGCCCGTCATTGGGGATCACGAGATCCGCATGGAGGGCCCGTTCCGGAGGCGTGGCCTGCGCCCGGAGGCGCGCCAGAGCGGCCTCCCGAGTGATCCCGTCCCGAGCCTGGAGCCGCTGGAGCCGAAGGACCTCCGGTGCGTCCACGGTCCAGAAGGCGTCGAAGTGGTGGGCCTTGCCGCGCTCCACCCAGAGGGCTGCGTCCAGCACCGCGCCGCGAGTGTCCGCCGGCAACCCGGCGAGGCGGCCCGCGAGCAGGGCCTCGATGCGGGGATGGAGGATCGCGTTGAGGCGGGCCCGGGCGGCGTCATCGGAAAACACATGGGCCGCCAGCCAGGCGCGGTCCAGGGCGCCGTCGGGCCGGAGGCAGCCGGGCCCGAAGGCCGCCACCAGGGCCGTGAGGCCTTCGCTTCCCGGCAGCACTGCCTCCCGCGCCAGGCCATCCGCATCCACCACGGCCCACCCCCGGGCCGCCAGCTTCCCCGCCACGAAGCTCTTCCCCGCCGCGATGCCGCCGCTGAGGCCGAGGATGGGGAAGGGCGAAGCGTGCATGGGGAACTCCGGCCCTGATTCTGCTCCCAACTGGGTTCTAAGAGCGCCTAACAAAACCCCACGGCGCCGCGCGAGGGGTGCCGGGCGAGCAAGGCGAGGAACGCGAGTCGAAGCGTAGCGGGCCCTACGCGCGACGGGCGTGACGAAGCATGGAGAAGCCCGCCACCCCCCGCCCGGAGGGAGGAAGGCAGGCGGGCGCCCCGCGGTGTCAGGCCCCTTGAACGATGTCCCGCATCGCCCTGCGGGCCCTTCCTTGCGGCGCATCCCGCCTGCCTTCCTCGCGGCATCGTCGGGTTTTGTTAGGCGCTCTAAGGTGCACAGAGCCTGATTCCAGCCTCTCGGCTACACTGGACCGTTCCTCTTCTTGACCCGAGGTCACATGAAAGACGCTACCCCCGAACAGACCATGGATCTGTCCCAGCTGGAGAAGCCGGTACTCGAGCTGGAGGCTCAGATCCGGGCCATGGAGATGGATCCTTCCCAGGCCAAGGAGCGGGAGAAGCTGCAGAAGAAGCTCGACAAGCTGAAGGCGGAGCTCTTCTCCCACCTGACGGACTGGCAACGGGCCCAGCTGGCGCGCCACCCCAAGCGGCCCTACACGATGGACTACCTGGAGCGCATCTGCGAGCGCTTCGAGGAACTCCACGGCGACCGGCGCTTCGGCGACGACGCGGCCATCGTGGCCGGCATGGGCTGGATCGAGGGCAACCCGGTGATGATCATCGGCCAGCAGAAGGGCCGGGACACCAAGCAGAAGATCCTTCGCAACTTCGGCATGCCCAAGCCCGAGGGCTACCGCAAGGCCCTGCGCCTCATGAAGCTGGCGGAAAAGTTCCAACGGCCCATCCTCTGTCTCATCGACACGCCGGGCGCCTATCCGGGCGTGGATGCGGAGGAGCGCGGCCAGGCCGAGGCCATCGCCCGGAACCTGCTGGAGATGGCCAAGCTCGAAGTGCCCGTGGTGGCCGTGGTCATCGGCGAAGGCGGCAGCGGCGGGGCCCTGGCCCTGGGCGTGGCCGACCGCGTGCTGATGATGGAGAACGCCATCTACTCGGTGATCTCGCCGGAAGGTTGCGCGTCGATCCTGTGGAAGGACGCCACGCAAGCTCCCAAGGCTGCCGAAGCCCTCAAGCTCACGGCGCCCCATCTGCTGGAGCTGGGCATCATCGACGGCATCGTGAAGGAGCCCCTGGGGGGAGCCCACGCGGATTTCGACGACGCCGCCGCCGCGCTGAAGGAGGCCATCATCGAGGCCTTCTCCGAGCTCTCCGAGCTGTCGGCGGAGCAGCTGGTGGAGGAGCGGTACCAGAAGTTCGCCCGCATGGGCAGCGTGGGCTGACATGGAGGCCAAGACTTGGCGCCTCCGCCGGGAGATCCCGGCGGGACCGGCGCCCTGGCGGGCCCTGGCCGCGGCCTGGAACCTGGAACCCCGCCTGGCACGACTGGCCTGGCTGCGGGGTGCCGATCAGCCGGAGGACCTGGCCTGGCGCCTGGATCCCAGCTGGACGCGCAGCACCGACCCCCACCTGCTGCCGGGCGTGGATCCGGCCGTGGCGCGCATCCGCCAGGCCATCGGGGCCCGGGAGCGCATCGTGGTTTACGGCGACTACGATGTGGACGGCGTCACCGCCACGGCCCTGCTGGTGCGGGCCCTGGAGCGCCTCGGCGCCGAGGTTTCCTTCTTCATCCCCAACCGCTTCTCGGACGGCTACGGCCTGCACATGGACTGCATCCGGGAGCTGAAGGCCACGCGCGACCCGGGCCTGCTCCTGTCCGTGGATTGCGGCGTGCGCAGCGTGGATGAGGTGAAGGCCAGCGCCGAGCTGGGCATGGACTGGGTGATCACGGATCATCACGCCCTGGGCCCGGAACTGCCCCCCGCCTGCGCCGTGGTGCACCCCCATCTTGACGGCTACCCGAACCGCTTCCTGGCGGGTGTGGGCGTGGCCTTCAAGCTGGCCCAGGCCCTGATGGGCGCCGTGCCCCATCCCACGGGCGCCGACGCGGCCTTCCTGGACGGCATGCTCAAGCTCGTGGCCATCGGCACCGTGGCGGACATGATGCCCCTGGTGGACGAGAACGCCCTGCTGGTGCGCCGGGGGCTGGATTCCCTCAGCGGGAAGAACGGCCCGGGCCTCGCGGCCCTGCTGCGCGCGGCGAAGAAGGAGGGTGTCCTGGGCGGCCAGGACATCGCCTTCGGGCTGGCCCCGCGACTCAACGCGGTGGGTCGCATGGGCGGCGCGGAAGATGCGGTCCGTCTGCTGCTTACGAGGGAGGCCGCCGAGGCCGAGGCCCTCATGGCGCGGGTGGAGGTTCTGAACCAGGAACGCCGTGCCATCCAGCAGGGGCTGACGGCCAGCCTGCCGCCGCCGGATGGCGCGGCCTTCGACCTGGTGCTGGATCCGGCAGCCCACAAGGGCGTCATCGGCATCGTGGCGGGCCAGCGCATGCGCGCCACGGGGCGCCCGGCGGGCGTCTGCACCGTCATCGACGGCGTGGCCCACTGCAGCCTGCGGGCGCCGGAGGGCTACGACCTGGGCGAGCTCCTGGTCCTGGCCCAGCCCTTTATCCTGAGCGGCGGCGGCCATCGCGCCGCTGCGGGCCTCAGCTTCGAGGCGTCCCGCCTGACCTTCGTCCGCCAGGCCCTCCAGCGGGGGGCGGCGATGCAGGCCGAGGGCCGCGAGCTTCCGCCCCTGCTGCTGGACGGCGCTCCCGGGGAGCTGCCGGACGATGCGGACCTGGCCCGCCTGGAGCCCTTCGGCCAGGGCTTCGCCCCGCCGCTGGCGCGGGTGGAGGGCACGCTGGCCTCTTCCGCGGTCTTCGGGGCGGATCACTGGAAGCTGCGGGTGGCGGGGCTTTCCGATCCGCTCACCTGGTTCTCCAACCACGAACGGCCGGCCCAGCCCCGCGCCGGAGAGCGGATCTGCGTGGCGGCCGCCCCCCAGGGCAGCGCCCGCTGGGGCCGTTCCTGGCTGGTGGACATGGCTCTTGAAGGAGCGGCCCCATGATGGCCTCCCTGCTCCAGAGCCTGCCCCCCGCGCGGCACCCGCTCTGGCGGGGGCTGGGCTGGGGCCTGGCCGCGGGCACCCTGGGGCTGACGTTGCGCTTCCTCCTGGTGGGGGGCGGTGGCATGCCGGGCCGCACCGTGGGCGGCGATCCGCTGTTCGGCGAAGGGACCAAGGGCAGCGTGGGCACCCTCACGGAGCAGCTGGGCCAGAACCGCATGGTGCTGGCCTACAAGACCATCGAAGGTTCGGAGGAGGATCTGCGCCTGGACCAGGTGAGGGGCTCCCTGGACGAGCCGGCCGGGAAGTGGCGCCTGCTCTCGCCCAAGGCCCGCCGCCAGGCCGGAGTCTGGACCCTGCAGGGCCCCATGGACCTGGGCGTGGCCCAGCCCGGGACCACCACCCCGCTCGGCAAGGGCCGCATCGAGAGCGAGGGCCCGGCCCTCCGCTGGACCGGCGGAGAATGGGAGGGCCTGGCCCCCCTGCGCTGGGAATCCCTGGAGGGTTCCACCCGGGGCACCTGGAACCTGCCCGCGGGCTGGCGCCGGGAGATCGACGGCCGCTTCCGCGTGGAGCGGGGCCCCGTGCGCTGGCTGGCGCCGACGGACGGCACGGCCCCCGCCACGCTCAAGGCCATGGACGCCGACCGGCTCTGGGCCACGCCGGGGTTCCTGTCGGGCCACCTGGAAGGGGTGAGGGCGAGCCTGGCGGAAGGCTCGCTCCAGGCCTCGGTGGCCGATCTCACGCCGGATACGGTGATCTGGCCGGGGCCTCTGGCCTTCGAGCGCGCCGACGGCTGGCGGGGTGACGCCAAGGGGGGCGTGGCCCCGCGCCCCGCCCCGGGCGCCCGCTTCCAGCAGGTGGAGCTGAGAGGCTTCCGGGCGCGCCGGGCAGTGGCGGGCGGGGAGGAGCACCTGTCCACGGAGGGGGCGCGCTGGACCCCGGCGGGACTGCGCCTCGAGGGGAGCGTGGTCTGGGATCAGCCCCTGGATGGCCAGCGCCTCATGCTGAAGGCCCCGCGGGTCTTCATGCGGGAAGCGCCCGGCCAGGATCTGCCGGCCTCTCTGCCGATCGGTCATGCCGCGGCGGAAGGCCAGGCCCTGCTCACCTGGGGGCGGCGCAGCCTCTCGTCGCCGCGCATCCTGGTGGAGCGGGCCACGCGCCGCTGGAAGCTCCAGGCGCCGGTCCTGGGTCGGGGCGAGGAGGGCACCTTCACGGGCGGGGCGGGGCAGGGCGATCCCAGGTCCTGGACCATCGAAGGTCCCGTGCAGCTGAACCTGTTCTCCGGCGGAAGCCTGCGGGGGGCGAAGCTCGTCTGGGAGGACGCGCTCTGGACGCTGACGGGCCGCCCCGCCGCTTGGAGCCGGCTGCGGGAGCGGCTCTCCGGGCCGCGCATCGTCCGTCGGGGCGAGGTGGTGAGCTTTCCCGAAGGCCTGAGCGGGACCCTGGCCGCGGCGGACGGGGACCTGTTCCTGCGGGCGGAGCGGGGCCAGAGCGAGGCCCAGAAGATCACCCTCGGCGGCGGGGTGGAGTGCCAGGGCCAAGGCTGGCGCCTGGCGGCGGACACGGTGACCGTCACCGTCGGGCCTGACCGCACCGTGCGCCTCATCCAGGCAGAGGGGACCGTGACCTTGCGCGGGCGCCTCGGCGAAGGCCAGGGCGAAGCGCTGGAGCTGGAACCCGGACCCCAGACGGTGCGGTGGCAGGGCCGGGTGCGCGGCAAGGGGGCAGGCTCCGGCTGGTGACGCCAGGCGCTTTTCGGGCATGATGGGGCAAACCTCGTATTAGGAGGCACCATGCCCCGATTCCGTTCCCTCGCGCCCCTGGCCTTCCTCCTGGTGGCCGCGCCGATCCTGGCCGCGCCCAAGCCTGCGGTCAAGTCGGAGGTTAAGCCGGAAACCGCGGCCTCCAAGGACTCGCCCCTGGCGGCGCTGCCCTTCCGGAATCTGGGCCCGGCCGTCACCTCGGGCCGGGTGGGCGACATCGCCATCGATGCCCGGAAGCCGGATACCTGGTATGTGGCGGCGGCCTCCGGCGGCGTGTGGAAGAGCCTCAACGGGGGCACCACCTGGACGCCCATTTTCGACAAGGAGAATTCCTTCTCCATCGGCTGCATCACGATCGACCCCCGCGATCCCCTCACGGTCTGGGTGGGCACGGGCGAGAACAACTCGCAGCGCTCCGTGGCCTACGGAGACGGGGTGTACCGCAGCCTGGACGGCGGGAAGACCTGGGAGAACATGGGCCTGAAGACCAGCGAGCACATCGCGAAGATCCTCGTGGATCCCCGGGACAGCCGGGTGGTGTTCGTGGCCTCCCAGGGCCCGCTGTGGAAGGAAGGCGGGGAGCGCGGGCTCTACAAGTCCACGGATGGCGGCAAGACCTGGAAGGCCGTGCTCACCGTGGACGCCCACACCGGCGTGACGGATGTGCTCATGGATCCCCGGAACCCGGATGTGATGTACGCGGCCTCGTACCAGCGGCGTCGCCATGTGTGGGGCATGGTGGATGGCGGTCCCGGCGCGGGCATCCACAAGAGCCTGGACGGCGGACAGACCTGGACCCGCCTGAAGGAGGGCCTGCCCAAGGAGGACATGGGGCGCATCGGCCTGGCCATCCCCGAGGGCGAGCCGGACATGGTCTATGCCACCATCGAAGCCGCCAACAAGGCGGGCGGTTTCTTCCGCAGCACCGACGGGGGGCGGAACTGGGAGCGCCGCAACGAAATGGTGTCGGGGAGCGCCCAGTACTACCAGGAGCTCTTCTGCGATCCCAAGGATCCGAAGCGCGTCTACTCCATGGACACCTGGATGCAGGTGACCGAGGACGGCGGAAAGACCTGGCGGCGCGTGGGCGAGACCCACAAGCATGTCGACAACCACGCGCTCTGGATCGATCCCGCGAACACGGACCACCTGATCTCCGGCTGCGACGGCGGCGTCTACGAGAGCCGCGACCGTGGCGCCACCTGGGAGTTCAAGGCCAACCTGCCGATCATCCAGTACTACCGCGTGGCCGTGGACAATGCCCGGCCCTTCTACACCATCTACGGCGGCACCCAGGACAACTACTCCATGGGCGGCCCCAGCCGCACCCGCAACCTGCACGGAGCCACGAACTACGACTGGTTCGTGACGCAGGGGGGCGACGGCTTCTACAGCCAGGCGGATCCCGAGGATCCCGACACGGTGTATTCGGAAAGCCAGTACGGCGGCCTGGCCCGCTTCGACCGCCGCACGGGCGAGCGGGTGGAGCTTCAGCCCCAGCCGGCGCCCGGCGAGGAACCCTACCGTTGGAACTGGGATGCGCCACTGCTGCTGAGCCCGCACAACTCGAAGCGCCTCTACTTCGCCGCGCAGAAACTCTTCCGCAGCGACGACCGCGGAAACAACTGGACGGCCGTGAGCCCCGATCTCACGCGGAAGATCGACCGCAGCCGCCTGAAGATCATGGACAAGGTGCAGAGCGTGGATGCCGTGGCCCGCAACGCCTCCACCAGCTTCTTCGGCAACATCGTGGCCTTCACCGAGAGCCCCAAGGTGGAAGGGCTGCTCTACGCCGGCACCGACGATGGCCTCATCCAGATCAGCGAGGATGGCGGCAAGGCCTGGCGGAAAGCCGAGCGCTTCCCTGGGGTGCCCGACCTCACCTATGTGGCCTGCCTCAGCGCGAGCCCGCACCAGGCCGACACGGTGTACGCCGCCTTCAACAACCACAAGAACGGCGACTTCAAACCCTACCTGATGCGCTCGCGGGACCGCGGCCGCAGCTGGGAGGCGCTCGCCGGAGGCCTGCCTGAGCGGGGCAGCGTCCATACCGTGAGGGAAGATCCGGCCCGGGCGGGGCTCCTCTACTGCGGCACGGAGTTCGGCCTGTTCTTCAGCCTCGATGCCGGCAAGTCCTGGTCGAAGTTCAAGGACCTGCCCACCATCGCTGTGAAGGACCTGGCCATCCAGGCCCGGGAAGGTGATCTGGTCGTGGCCACCTTCGGGCGGGGGTTCTATGTCCTGGATGACCTGACGGCCCTGCGGGAAGCCCGCGCCGAGCATCTGGAGCAGGAGGCCCACCTGTTCGGCCTCCGGCCCGCCCTCGCCTATGTGCCCGCCGTGCCCTTCGGAGGGCCCGGGAAGTCCTTCCAGGGCGAGGCGCTCTTCCTGGCGCCCAACCCGCCGTTCGGCGCGGTGTTCACCTACCATGTGAAGACGGAGCCGAAGACCCTGAAGAAGCAGCGCCAGGCTCAGGAAAAGGAAGCCGTGAAGGCCGGGCAGGATCCCGCGATCCCCTCCTGGGACGCGCTGCGCGCGGAGGACCGCGAGCTCGCGCCCGCGGCGGTGCTGACCATCGCCGCCGCGGACGGACAGGTGGTGCGCCGCATCACGGGGAAAGCCGAGAAGGGCCTGCACCGCGTGGCGTGGGATCTGCGCTTCCCGAATCCTGCGCCGGTCCGCCTGAAGGTTCCGGGTGAGCGCGATCCCTGGGACTACGGCGCCCACGGGGCCCTCGCGGCGCCGGGCCGCTACCAGGCCACCCTGGCCTTCCAGGTGGATGGGGTGCTGAAGCCTGTGGCCGGCCCCGTGGCCTTTGAGGTGAAGCCCCTGGATGCCGACCGCCTGTCGCCCGCCCAGTGGGCGGAATTCAGCGCGTTCTGCGCCCGCATGGGCGAAACGCAGCGCGCGGCCATGGCCGCCTCGGAGCGCCTGACCGAGACCCAGAACCGGCTCGACCATGTGCGGAAGGCCCTCCTGGAAGCGACGGCGGTGGATCCGACCCTGCTGGCCCGGGCCCGCACGCTCCACGGTGAGTTGAAGGACCTGCGCAGCCTGCTCAGTGGCGATGCCACCGTGGCCTCCCGTCAGGAACCCACGGCCCCAGGCGTTCTGGGGCGCGTCGGCGAGGTCACGGGCAGCGTCTGGGCCACCACCCAGCTGCCCACGGGCACCCAGCGCCAGAACCTGGCCTGGGCCGAGGAGGGGCTCAAGGCCTTCCAGGGCCGGTTCGACGCCGCCTCGGGATTGCTGAAGGCTCTGGAAGACGCCCTGGAGGCCGCCAAGGCTCCTTATACCCCTGGACGCAACTCCCGCTAAGGCTTTTCTCCGCGCGCCGGGCCACGGCGCGCGGCCTCGGCGCGATCGGGCAGCCAGTATGTTCTGATAGAGCCATGACCGAGCAGACTCCCTGCCTTGAGGCCGTGAACCTCCAGAAACGCTATGGCGACCGCACCGTGGTGCGGGATGTGAGCCTCTGCGTGGGCACGGGCGAAGTGGTGGGGCTCCTGGGGCCCAATGGAGCCGGCAAGACCACGACCTTCTACATGGTGGTGGGCGTGGAGGCCCCGGACCGGGGCAGCATCCGCTGGCTGGGGAAGGATGTCACGGCCCTGCCCATGCACCGCCGCGCGCGACTGGGCATCGGCTACCTGGCCCAGGAGTCCAGTGTGTTCCGGGGTTTGACGGTGTGGGAGAATCTCATGGCACTGGCGGAATTGCAGCCGGTCCCGAAGGCGGAGCAGAAGGACCGCTGCGAGCGGCTTCTGGCCGACTTCCACCTGGACAAAGTGCGCGACACACTGGGCATGAGCCTGTCGGGTGGTGAGCGGCGGCGCTGCGAACTGGCGCGGGCCCTGGTGACCGAGCCGCGCATCATGCTGCTGGACGAGCCCTTCGCCGGTGTGGATCCCAAGTCCGTTTTGGAGATCCAGGGCCTCATCGCCGACCTCAAGGCGCGAGGCATCGGCGTGCTCATCACCGATCACAATGTCCGCGAGACCTTGCAGATCGCCGACCGCGCCTATATCTTGGCGGACGGGATGATCATGAAACACGGCTTGCCCAGTGAGATCGCAGAGGATCCGGACATTCGCCGGGTCTACTTGGGCGACCGGTTCAGGCTGGACTGATGGCTGCCGGTCCCTTCCTCTCCCAGCGCCTGGCCCAGAGCCAGACCCTCGCGCTCACGCCGGCCATGCAGCTGAAGCTCAAGCTGTGGCAGATGAACCTGCAGGAGCTGTCGCAGACCATCGAGCGCGAGCTCGAGGACAATCCCCTGCTGGAGCTGGCCGAGGACAGCGACGAGGTGCCGACCCTCGAGGCCATCGAGGAGGGGCGCGATTCGGATGTGACGGAAGCCTCGGGTGACCAGGCCTCCGATGGCGTCGAGCTGCCCGAGGGGGTGGACACCGTCGACCTGGGACCGATGCTGGACGCGGCGGGTGAAATGAATCCCGAAAACGATCTGGAGCGGTTCACGGAAGAGGGCGTGGCCCAGGTCCAGGAAACCGAACTGGGCGCAGAGAACAGCTGGGACCAGGATCTCCCCCGCACCAGCAACCTGCCGGAAGAGGACCGCCTCTCCTGGGAGGACCGGCTCAGCGCCTTCGAGTCGCTGCAGGATCACCTGGTGGGCCAGCTCTACGAGACGCTGGAGCACGAGGACCCCCGGGCGCCCCTGGTGGAGCGGCTCATCGACCGGATGGATCCCAAGGGCTTCATCCGCATGGATCCCGACCAGCCCTCCGTGGAGGTCACCCCTGCGGCGCTGGCGGCGGATTTCGGCGTCACCGAGGAAGAGCTTCGCGCGGCGCTGGATGTGCTCCAGGAGTTCGATCCCTCCGGCGTCGGGTGCTTCACGGTGCAGGAGAGCCTGCTGCTCCAGCTGCGCCATGCGGGCGCGGAACCCGACGATCTGGCCGTCCGCATCATCCAGGATCATTCGGAGCAGCTGTCCCAGCGCGACAGCGGCAAGCTCCGCAAGGCCCTGGGCTGCACGGACGAAGAACTCTGTCTGGCCATGGAACAGCTCAAGCACCTCAACCCCTCGCCGGGTCGGGCCTTCGACCCCGAGGGAGAGCGCGTGGTGAAGCCGGATGTGGTGGTGCTCCGGGGCGAGGACGGCAACTGGAAGGTCTACCTCAACGACGAGGGCCTGCCCCGCCTGCGCGTGAACGGCGAATACCAGCGCTTCATGGCCTCCAGCGAAGCCAAGTGCGACAAGGACTTCATCCGCGAGCGCTTCCGCAGCGCCCGGGATTTCATCCGCGGCGTGGAGGACCGCAACCGCACCGTGCTCCGCGTGTCGGCCCAGATCGTGGAACTGCAGAAGGAATTCATCGAGCACGGCATCGAGCGCCTTCGGCCCATGGTGCTGCGCGATGTGGCCGAGGCGACGGGCTTCCACGAGAGCACCATCAGCCGCGTGGTGAAGGCCAAGACCATCCACACTCCGCAGGGCCTCTACGACCTGAACTACTTCTTCTCGGCTCGGCCCAAGGAATCCGACATCTCCGCCACCGTGGTGAAACACAGGATCAAGGCCTTCGTGCAGGCCGAGGATCCCGCCAAGCCGCTCTCCGACGAGGCCATCGCCGGGTTGCTGGAACGGGATGGCATCAAGGTGGCGCGCCGCACGGTGAACAAGTACCGGGAGGAACTGAAGATTCCACCAGCTTCCCAGCGCCGGCGCCGATAACAGGGCCGGATCCACGATCCACGGGCCACCCGGCCCTTTTCAGGAGTGTCCCATGAAGGTCAACTATACCGGCCGCCACATGGAGCTCACCGAGCCCCTGAAGCAGTTCACGAAGGAGCGGCTGGACAAGATGGCCACCTACCTGGACGACATCATCGATGTCCATGTGATCCTGAGCGTGGAGAAGCACCGCCACGCGGCCGAGATCACCCTGAAGACCCGCGCCAGCGCCTTCGTGGCCTCCGCCACCACGGACGACATGTACGCCAGCATCACCCAGGCCATCGACAAGCTGGATGTGCAGGCCCGCAAGCTCCAGGGCAAGCGCAACACCCGCCCCCACGAAAGTGCCAAGGCCGGCGCCGTCGAAGAGTAGGCCTCCCTGCCTTTTCCGACCAAAGGCGGCCCTGCGGGGCCGCCTTTGGTATCCTTGAAGATCCGGAGTCCGCCATGCCCGATCCCACCCATCTCTACGCCCCCAAGACCACCACCGAGCCCACCCAGATCTGCGAGAAGTGCCGGAATCCCTACACGCTGGATCACTTCCAGCACGGGGTCGAGGGCCAGGACTGCGTCTGCCGCCGCTGCCTCCAGGTGATGGGGTACAAGGTCTAGACATGCTCAAGAGCGTCACCTCGCCCGAAGCCATCCTGGAGGGCGTGCTCCAGGGGCGCCGGATCTCCGCCGCGGAAGCGCTGGTGCTTCTCGAACAGGCCGAGCTCCCGGACCTCGCCGTCGCGGCCACCACGATCCGGGACCGCCATGCCGATCCCCGGCGCGTCAGCTATGTCATTGATCGCAATGTCAATTACACCGATGTCTGCAATGTCTACTGCACCTTCTGCGCCTTCTACCACAAGCCCGGCGACAGCCGCGGCTATGTGCTGACGAAGGAGCAGCTCAAGCAGAAGGCCGAGGAGACCCAGGCCATCGGCGGCACGGGCTTCCTGCTGCAGGGCGGCGTGAATCCGGACCTGCCTTGGGACTACTACCTGGACCTGGTGCGCTACCTCCACCACGACCTGGGCATCTGGGTCCACGGCTTCTCGCCGGTGGAGATCCAGATGATGGCCAAGCTCAGCGGCCAGACCCTGGGCAAGACCATCGCGGATCTGCGCGAGGCGGGCCTGGGCTCCATCCCCGGCGGCGGCGCGGAGATCCTGGTGGACCGCATTCGCAAGAGGATCGCACCCCTCAAGGGCGGCCGCGACAAGTGGCTCGAGGTGATGGAGGCCGCCCACGAAGAGGGCGTGAAGACCACCGGCACCATGATGTTCGGCATCACCGAGACCCTGGCCGAGCGCATCGAGCACCTGGAGGCCCTGCGCGACCAGCAGGACCGCGCGCTGGCCCGGAACAACGGCGGCGGCTACACGGCCTTCGCGGCCTGGCCCTTCCAGAGCGGCCACACGCCCTGGGAAGGCAAGGTGCCGAAGCCCACGGATGTGGAGTACCTCCGCACCATCGCCGTGGCCCGCATCTTCCTCGACAACTTCGCGCACATCCAGAGCAGCTGGGTCACCATGGGCCGCAAGACCGGCCAGCTGGCCCTGCACTACGGCTGCGACGACATGGGCAGCCTCATGCTCGAGGAGAATGTCGTCAGCGCCGCGGGCACCTGCTACAGCGTGAACAAGGACGAGATGACCCGCATGATCCGTTCCGCCGGCTACGAGCCCTGGCAGCGGGACAACATCTACGGCGAGGTTCCCGCCCAGGTCGGCTAGCCCGGCCCACCATTGAGCAGGGAGGTCCGATGCGGTTCCTGTTCCTCGCCCTGCTTCTGCTGACGGGCCTCGCTTGCCGGCGTCCCGAATCCGCGGCGCCGCCCCAGGCGCGGCTCATCGTGCGCTTCCTGGACCGGGATGCGGTGCTGGATCTGGGCGCCTCGCCCGCTGAGGGGCCCTGGCGCCTGATGAACGCCGGCCAGTGGGAGCCTCTGGAGGTCCGCTGGAAACCGGGTGCTCCGCGCCTGGGCGCCGCCGTGGTGGGCCGCACGGCCCCGGACTGGGTGCTGCTGGAGGATCCCGCCCAGGACACCCACCGCGTCGTCATGCGCGGCCCCGGCCCCGAAGAACTCGCTCGTCGCAACGAGCGCATGGACCCCGGCGACCGCGATGCCCTGGCCGTGTTGGGCGTGCTGTGGGTACTGGGATGGACGCGGTGGTGAGGATGGACCCTTTGTTGGAGCAGATGCAGCGCACTTGATCCGGTAGCCTGTCAGCAGCCCATCGAGGAGCTTTCATGAACCGGCTCACTTCCATCATCGTGACGGTCGAGACCGACGGCGGTCCCCAGACCTTTCCCGTGGATCTGGATCAGAACTGCCTCCTGGTCTGGGGCGATGCGGGCTGGGATGTGCTGGCGGACTACTACGACCAGGTGAAGCACGATCCTGCCATGGCCAAGGAAGTGCGGGACCGCGCCTGCCCCAAGGCGAAGCCGAAGGATGCGGCCACGGCTCCCGAGGCCGGAGGCACGGCCCTCATCGCGCTCAAGACCCCCGACTGCCTGCCTACCGAGTGGCCCTGAGGCTCAGGGCATTCCGAGGCTGAGGGCGGTCCGGCGCAGATTGGCATCCAGGCTGAGGGCCCGGTTCCAGGCCTCTCCGGCACGGGCCGAGGCGCGCTCGTCGCCGCGCCGGGCGGCCTCCTGCTCGACCACGGCGATCCAGAGCCAGGCTTCGGCATGGAGGGGATCCAGCTCCAGGGCCTTCCGGGCGGCGGCCAGGGCCTGCACCCGGTCCTGGGCCCGGCCCCGGTGCCGATAGGCCCGGGCCAGGACTTCCGCCAAACCAAGCTGGGTTTTGGCCAGGCCGCCCTGGGTCGCGGCCCGGTGGAAGGCGGCCATGGCCTGGGCCCAGTCCGGGTCGGGGTTGCCGTCGGAGGCCAGGCGGAGGCGGCCCCGCAGCAGGGCGAGTTGCCCTTTGAGGTATTCGGTCTGGTCGGGCACCGCGGATCGGTGGCCCATCCGCTCGAAGTGATCCGCCGCTTCCGCCAGCATCGGCCTGGGATCCTGACCCAGCTCCAGCCGGCTCTGGGCCCGCCCCAGCGCGGCCTCGGCCAGGGCGTTGTGAGCTTGGAGGAGGTTGGGATTGTCCCTCAGGGCGCGCTGATATTCCTCGGTGGCCCGCCGGAAATCCTCTTCTCCGCCACCCTGGGTGGCGAGGAGGTACTGAGCCCGGATCAGGTAGGCGTCCCCTTCGCTCCAACCCGCATGGCGGAGCCGGAGGCCCCGGCGCGCGGCGGCACTCAAGGCCTCCAGGGCGGCGACCACCGAGGGCCGGGGGTCCAGGCCGTGACGCCGCTCGTACTCCGCCCGCTCGACCCAGAGGGTGGCCAGGCCTTGGTACCCGCCGACGAAGTCGGGAAACCGGTCGCGCAGGGCCAGCGCCTGGGTCAGTCCCTCCTCGAAGCTGGCCCACGGGGGGGTGCCGGTGTTGATCTCCCAGGTCATGCGCCGCATGCAGGCGCTGGCGAGCAGGGCGGGGAAGAGGGGCTCCTGCGGATGGCGCAGGAGGGCCTTCCGCGCCAGCTCCTGGGCCTCCTGGTAGAGGGGCAGGGGATCCATCCGGCGGGCCCGGTGATCCCGGATGCCGATGACCAGGAGCACGGGGATGCGGGTGGCCAGGGTGGCGGGGTCCTCTGGGGAAAGCCGCAAGGCTTCGGCGGACAGGGCGGCGGCTTCCTGGAGGGCGGCCCGGGTCTCCGGAGCGTTGGGGGGCCGCAGCTCGGCCCAGCGGATGAGGGCCCGGGCCAGATTCGCGGGGGCCTGACCGCCATCGGGCTGAAGGGCGCGTGATCGCCGGACGGCCTCCCGGCACCGGAGGAGGAGGGCCTCGGCCTGGCCCCCCGAGGCGAGGCGCTGGGCGACCTGTTCGGCCAGGACGCGAACTTCGGCCAGGGCCGTGGCGGGGTCGCTGGGGCCCAGACGCCGGGCGTCGGCCAGTGCGGCTTCGGCCTGCTGCAGCAGCAGGTACGATTCCACGGGGCTGGGCAGGGCCTTGGCGGATTCCAGGAGGGCCTCGCCCTCCAGGCGCTTGGCCTCGAAGAGCCAGGGCGTGGCAGCCAGGGCCGCCCGGGCCCGGGCCTGGGCCTGGTCCCACTGTCCACCCATGAAGGCCACCAGGGCTTCGTGGTAGGCCGGGGCCTCCAGGGCCGCGGAGGCACCTTCCCGCAGCCGCGTGAGGGCGAGGGCGCGCAGGTCGCGGGCCAGTTCCTTTTCCCGGGTCTCGCGCAGCTCCCGGGAGGGCAGGGCCCGGGCGAGATCCAGCGCCCGCTGGTAGCTGGCGGCCAAGGCGCGGCCCAGGGCCAGCGAGACCTCAGGGCCTTTCAATCCGCTGTCCCAGGCCTGTTCCAGGAGCTGCCGGGCGGGCTCCACCTCGCCCAGGGCCAGGTGGCCGCGCCCCAGGGCGTAGGCCGCGGGGCCCGCGGCCAGGGGGCCCACGCGGCGGGCCTCGGCTTCCAGCGCGGCCATGCGGGCCCGGGCCTGGGCCAGTTCGGGCCGCACATCGTGAGGGGGGAGCAGGTGGGCGTAGCGCAGCATGGCCTCGATGCGCTCCGCCTCCTGACCAAAATGCTGGGCATGACGGGCCCGGGCCTGCGCGGAAGCCGCCGTGGCCATGGCCACGCCCGCCAGGGCCAGGACCGCCACCAGGGCGGCCCCCGCCACCGCCGTCACCAGCCGGTGCCTCCGGATCCAGACGCGCGTGAGGTAGGCGAGCGAGGGCTTCCGGGCCAGGATGGGTTCGCCCTCGCGCCAGCGCCGCAGGTCCTCGGCCAGGGCGAGGGCGCTCGGATACCGCCGCGCGGGATCCTTCTCCAGGCATTTGCGGGTGATGGTGTCCAGGTCCTCCGGCAGGTTCGGGACGAGGCGTCGGAGCGGCGGCACTTCCACCTCGAGGGTCCGGCGCAGGACCTCCATCCCGTCGAACGCGGCAAAGGGGGGTTCCCCCGTCAGGACCTTGTGCAGGGTGGCGCCCAGGCCGTAGACATCGGTCCTCCGATCGATTCGCGCGTGGTCGCTCTGGGCCTGTTCGGGTGCCATGTAGTGGAGCGTCCCCACCGCCAGCCCCTGCTGCGTGAGCTGCTGGTTCTCGTGTCCCCGCGCGAGGCCGAAGTCCAGGATGGCGGGCGTCAGGCCGGCCTCTCCGCGCTGCACCATGATGTTGGCGGGCTTGAGGTCGCGGTGGATGAGTCCCGTGCGGTGGGCCGCATGGATGGCCTCCGCCACGGTCTCCATGATCTGGACGACCTCCGGCCGCGTGAGGTTCAGGCGCGCGACGTCGAGGGTCTCGCCCTCCAGGAACTGCATGGCGATGTAGCTCTGGCCCTGCCACTCGCCCACCTCGTAGACGCGGCAGATGTTCGGGTGGTCGATCCGGGCCTGGTGCTGGGCCTCGAGGGAGAACCGCGCCACGAGGTCAGGTTCGTCGCGCCGGAGGAACTTGAGGGCCACGGTGCGCTTCAGGGTGGGGTCGTAGGCTTTGAACACCCGCCCCATGCCGCCCTGGGCCAGGAAGCGCAGGTTCCGGTAGTGCTTCCAGGCAGGCAGGGTCAAGACCCGGAGCACCTGGCGCCCGCTGGAGCCGGGCTCGCTTTCGGGGGCGGGAAGGCTGTCCCAGGGATCCTCTCCCGGCGCCCGGAGATGGGGCGCGACTTCGGAACTCTCGCCAGACGCGCTGGGGGCCCGAGGCTTTCGGCCCGAGTGGGGCTGGGAGTCTGGGGTCAGCGTGTCGTCGGTTTCGGCGAAACGGACCAGGGCCGTCGCCTGATCACCGCCGGAGGTGGAAGCCGGGATGGCACCGGAGGACCCGGGATCCCCCTCGTCCTGGCGGGAGTCCGGCCTGGGCTCCTGCGGGTCGCTGTCCACCACCGCCCTCCTCCGGTCAGAACGAGTGTGGCCCGGGATGGCCCGGAGGCTCAAGGCGCATCATCCCCGCAGGGCTTCCCGGGCGGCGAGGACCTTCGCCAGGGCCTCCTCCGGCGTGTCGGCCAGGGCGGTGAGGTGGCCCATTTTCCGGCCGGGACGGGCATCAGTCTTGCCGTAGAGGTGCAGCTTCACCTCGCGGTGGGCAAGGAGGCGTTCCCAGGCGGGCTCGCCGTCTGCCGGCCACAGGTCGCCCAGCAGGTTGGCCATGGCGGCGGGGCGGAGCAGGGTGGTCTCCCCCAGGGGCAGGCCGCAGACGGCGCGCACCTGCTGCTCGAACTGGCTCGTGACGCAGGCGTCGATGGTGGCGTGGCCGCTGTTGTGCGGCCGCGGCGCCAGCTCGTTCACCAGCAGCTCGCCCCCGGGCTTGAGGAAGAACTCCACGGTCAGCATGCCCACCACGCCCAGGGCCTTGGCGATGTCCAGGGCCATGGCCTGGGCCTTCGCCGCGGCGGCGGCGGGGATGCGGGCGGGGAAGACGGTCGTGTCGAGGATGTGGTTCTGGTGGGCATTCTCGGCCACGGGCCAGACGCTGGTCTCGCCGGTGGCGGACTGGGCGCAGATCACGCTGCATTCCAGCTCGAAGGGCACCCAGGCCTCGAGGATGCCTTGCTGACCGCCCAGGGCGGCGAAGGCCGGGCCGATGTCGGCGGCGCCCATCAGCTTCTTCTGCCCCTTGCCGTCATAGCCGAAGCTGGCGGTCTTGAGGACGGAGGGGAATCCCAGCGCCGAGGTCGCCTCATGGAGATCGGCCTCGGTGTTGATCTCGCGGAAGGGCGTTACGGGGAATGCGTGCTCAGCCAGAAACCGCTTCTCGCGGAGCCGGTGCTGGACCGTGTGCAGCACATGGGCCCCGGGATGCATGGGCCGGATCGTGGCCACGGCCTCGAGGGTTTCCGCCGGGATGTTCTCGAACTCGACGGTCACCACATCCACGCCCCGGGCCAGAGCCTGGGCGGCGTAGACATCGTTGTAGGCGGCGCGGATCTCGAGATCGGCCACCTGGCCCGCGGGGCAGTCGTGGCCGGGATCCAGGGCGTGGACGCGGAAGCCCAGATTGCGGGCTGCCAGGGTGAACATGCGACCCAGCTGGCCCCCGCCGAGCAGGCCCAGGGCGGCCCCGGGACGGATGGATCTGGACAGGGATGCGTCGGCCATGGCCCATTGTGGCATCCTCAGGTGGGACATGCCCAACCGATGCCAACCCAGGGAGGACTCCGCATGGATCGCGTGCACCTCGTCACCCTCTCGGACCGGGCCTCCAAGGGCGAGTACCAGGACCAGTCCACGCCCTTGTTGACCAGCTGGCTGAAGGGACAGGGCGTGGCGGGAGTCACCGCCTCGCTCATGCCGGATGATCCGGCGGTCCTGGAGGTGGATCTGCGCCGGGCCGTGGCCGAGCAGGTGCCCCTGATCCTCACCTGCGGCGGAACGGGATTCGGGCCCCGGGACACGACGCCCGAGGCCACGCGCCGCGTCATCGAGCGGGAGGCTCCCGGCATCTGCGAGCTCATCCGCGCCAAGGGCGGCCATCCGCTGGCCTTCGCCAGCCGGGCGGTCTGCGGCATCGCGTCGCGCTCGGTGATCCTGAACCTCTCCGGCCGTCCGGCCGCGGCGCTGGAGCAGATCCAGCTGGCCTGGCCGCTGCTCCTCCACGCGGTGTCGGTGCTCCGCAAGGAAGGCGAAGCGGGGGGGCCCTGCACTTGAACCGGACGGGCTTGAAGGGGACGGACTTGAAGGGGGCGGCGCAGCCATGATGGTCTGGGCGCGCATCAACCATGTGGGCTGGGTGCACCTCTGGCGCACCCGTGAGGCCTTCGACGCCGCCGAGCCCTCGGCCCACTTCCTCAATGGCCGTACGGATCCACGCTGGATCGAAGCGGCCCTGAGCCCCGACCAGCGCCGGGAGCTGGGCGCGGGGAAGCTCGTGGAGATCGAGGACCCGGGGTACTTCTCCGAGGAAGACTAGGGTCTGTTTTCAAATTCCGCGACGCCGCGCTGGGCGGGCAGCCGAGCGAGGCAAGGAAGGCGACGAAGGCCTTGGTGGTTCCAAGGTCGAGGAGCCTGACGCAGCATCGCGACAGCTGCCCACCCAACCCTTCGGGACGAGGCCATCCGGGGGCCCCGCGGCGTCAGAGCCCTTGAACGATGAACCACATCGCCCTGCGGGCCCTTCCTTGCGGTGCATCCCGGATGGCCTTCGTCGCGGTGCCGTGGAATTTGAAAACAGACCCTAGGCCCCGTTCGCTTCCGGATGAACAAAGGATCCCGCCGTGCGAAGGTGGAGGCATCCTTAGACGAGGCTCCAGGAATGACCGAGATTCAGCCGACCCTCCGCACCCTGAGCCGCCTGGTGGGCTGCACGCCCCTGCTGGCGGTGGATGTCCGGTTCCGCGGCCAGGCGCGCCGGATCTACGCCAAGGCCGAGAGCTTCAACTTCACGGGCAGCATCAAGGACCGGATGGCCCTGCATGTCCTCCGGAGAGCCCACGAGAGCGGCGCCCTCAAGCCCGGGGCGCCCATCGCCGAGGCCACCAGCGGGAACACCGGCATCTCCTTCTCGGCCCTGGGCCGGGCGCTGGGGCACCCCGTGACCATCTTCATGCCGGACTGGATGAGCCAGGAGCGGAAGGACCTGATCCGCTCCTTCGGCGCGCAGATCCGCCTGGTGAGTGCGGCCGAGGGCGGCTTCCTGGGGTCCATCCGGCTCAGCGAGGTCTGGGCGGCGGAGACGCCGGACGCCTACCTGCCCTGCCAGTTCGCCAACGAGGTCAATGTGGAGGCCCACGCCACCACCACGGGCCCGGAGATCTGGGCCCAGCTCGCCTCGGCGGGACTGAGGCCGGATGCCTTCGTCGCCGGCGTGGGCACGGGTGGCACGGTGATGGGCGTGGGCCGCTTCCTCAAGGGCATGGATTCCGGCATCCGGATCCATCCCGTGGAACCCTCCAACTCCCCCACCCTGCACACGGGCCACAAGATCGGGAAGCACCGCATCCAGGGCATCTCCGATGAATTCATTCCCAGCATCGTGAAGCTGGACCAGCTGGACGACATCCTGTCCGTGGACGATGGCGACGCCATCCTCATGGCCCAGAAGCTGGCGGACCGGGGTCTGGGCGTGGGCATCAGCAGCGGGGCCAACTTCCTCGCGGCCCTCGAGGCCCAGGAACGGCTCGGTCCGGAGGCGGTGGTCGCGACGGTCTTCAGCGACAGCAACAAGAAATACCTCTCCACCGATCTGATGAAGGTGGAACCCCTCAAGCCCGGTTTCCTCAGCCCGGAGGTCGAACTGATCGGAATCGGGCAGGCCATCCGGGTCTGCGAAGTCTGCCTCCAGGGCGAGGGGAAAGTCCGGGACTGCGGCTGCTAGCTAGGGCCGCAGGACGGCGGCTTCCAGCCGGTGGTACAGGGCCAGCAGGGAGCAGCTGAGCCAGAGGTTCATGACCCCCCCCAGCAGATTGAAGAGCCAGAAGGCGGGATGCTTCAGCCGCAGCAGGGCGCTGGGCCCTAGGTCGGGATCCGCCGTGGGCAGCAGCCGTTCCAGGCTCCAGCCCGCAGCCACCTGATAGACCAGGGCCACCAGCATCATGGCCAGCACGGCCTGCACGATCCGCGGCCAGTGGCGGACCATCGAGGCCTGGCTCCAGCGGAGGGCCGCCAGCGGCGCCTCCCCGCGGAGCAGCATGCGCATGGGCGCCCAGCCGAACAGGGTGAGGATCACGATGCCCGGCACCAGGAAGAGCAGCAGCCCGAGCCCGATGGCCACGCTGAGGCCGAGGCGGACGAGGAAGGCCAGGGCCCAGCGGCGATCGAAGCCTTCCCGCCAGCCGGCGGCCGGGTTGCCGGGGGTGTCCAGGGTCTCGGCGTCCAACCGGGCCTGCAGCTTCGGCACGAAGTACATCTCCAGGGGAAGAAGGCCCACGAAGCCGAAGATGGGCTGGATCAGAAGGCTGGGCGTCGCCCCGGCCGCCAGCTCCAGCGCGGGCCCCAGCTGGGCCAGCACCATGGCCAGCAGGACCAGGCTGAAGGCGAGCCAGGGGTGGCGGAGGAGGAGGGCCACCCCTTCGCGGAGGGCGCCGAGGTGGGATGGCAGGGGCGTTCGCATCCTTCCAGGCTATCCGGGCTCCCGGACCGGGGCGGTGGGCTATCATCATCGGCATCATGACGCCCGAAGCTCCTTGTCTCCTGGTGGCCAGCCCCGCGCTGTTGGATCCCAACTTCCTCCATGCGGTGGTGCTCGTCGTGGAGCACGACGAGGAAGGCGCCCTGGGGCTGGTGCTGAACCGTCCCCTGCCGTTGTCCCTGGCCCAGGTCTGCGAAGAGGGCGGCATGGCCTATGAGGGCTCCGCCGAGGCCAGCGCCTGGCGGGGCGGCCCCGTGGATCCCCAGCGGGGCATCCTCCTGGTGCAAGGCGGCCTGCCCGAAGAGGAGGACACGGTGGTGGACCTCACGCACTTCGTGAGCCATCGCAAGGATCTGCTGGAAGCCCTGCTGGGAGATTCCACGGCCCGGTACCGCCTGTTCCTGGGCTACGCCGGCTGGAGCGCCGGCCAGCTGGATCAGGAACTCGAGCTGGGGGCCTGGACCCGGCGCCCCGTGGTGTCCGAGTGGCTGCTGCATCCCGATCCCACCGGGCTCTGGCAGGTGGCGCTGGGCAGCGAGACCAGCGGATGACCTGAAGGAAGGTCCGCCTCTGGTCTGGCGAGCGGCTCCGGGCCCGTGCGCCTGGGTTATGCCCGTATCAATCTTTTTTATGTTGGATGGATGGCCTATTAAATTGACTTAGAATCCAGGACTTTATTGCATAGGTTGGATCCGCACGCTTTTTCGGAGGAACCGATGACCTGGAAGCGATCCCTTCCGCTCGCCGCCATCCTGGGTGCGGGGCTTCCCCTGGCCGCCGGGACCGCCGGTCCGGTGAACGACACGGGTACCACGGCGTGGATGCTGACCTCCACCACTCTGGTGCTGCTGATGGTGCCGGGGCTGGCCATGTTCTACGGTGGGCTGGTCCGGACCAAGAATGTCCTCGGCACCATGATGCATTCGTTCTCGGCCATGGCCGTGGTGGGCGTCCTTTGGACGGTGGTGGGCTACGCCCTCAGCTTCGGGCCCAACGCCCTGGGCGGCCTCATCGGCTGGAGCCGCGGGTTGGTCCTCCTCCGCAGCATCGACCACACGATCCTTCCCGCGGGGGTGCCCGAGTACGCCTTCGCCATGTTCCAGGGCAAGTTCGCCATCATCACGCCCGCCCTGATCGCCGGGGCCGTGGCGGAGCGGATCTCGTTCCGGGGCTGGGTGGCCTTCATCACGCTCTGGGTGCTCTTCGTGTACTGCCCGCTCTGCCACTGGGTGTGGGCCTCGGATGGCTACTTCTTCAACCTCGGGGCCAAGGGGGCCATCGACTTCGCCGGCGGCACGGTGGTGCACATCTCCTCGGGCGTGGCCGGCCTGGCCCTGGCTCTGTTCCTGGGCGCCCGCCACGGCTACCCGAAGACCGCCATGGCCCCCAACAACCTGACCTTCACCCTGATCGGCGCGGGCCTTCTGTGGGTGGGCTGGTTCGGCTTCAACGCGGGCTCGTCCATCGCCTCGAACCTGGAGACCGCCCGGGCCCTCACGGTCACGCAGGTGGCGGCGGCCGCGGGCGCCCTCACCTGGGTGCTGATCGAGACCATCCGCGAGGACAAGCCCACGAGCCTGGGCATGGCCTCGGGCATCCTCGCGGGCCTGGTGGTCATCACGCCCGCGGCCGGCGTGGTCCAGGTGGGCGGGGCCCTGGCCCTAGGCGCCATCGCCGCCTGCACCTGCTACGGCATGATCATGCTGAAGAACCGGCTGGGCTACGACGACTCCCTGGATGCCTTCGGAATCCACGGGACCGGCGGCATCGTCGGGGCCCTGGGCCTCACCTTCTTCATCCGGGATTCCTGGTGGGCCGAAGCCGCCGCCAAGTCCCCCGGCTGGGGTGTGCTGGCCCAGCTGAAGGTCCAGGCCTTCGCGGTGGGCGCCACCATCGTGTTCTCCGTGGTCATGACGCTCCTCATCGCCTGGCTGGTGGAAAAGGTCGTCGGTTTCCGCGTGGCCGAGTCGGTGGAGAAGACCGGCCTCGACCACGAGATCCACGGGGAACGCGCCTACGGGCTGAACAATCTCAACTAGGCTCGACTAGGCTCAACTTGGCTGAACCAGGAGGATCCGATGAAGCTCATCACCGCCATCATCCCCGAAGAGAAGCTCGACGAGGTTCGCGAGGCCCTGATCGAAGCGGAGATCGAACGGATCACCGTCTCCCGGGTCAGTGGCCACGGGCGCCAGCAGGAGATCGTGGTCCAGCGGGGCAAGAAGGTCGTGCCGAACCTGATCCCCAAGATCCAGATCACCATCGCCTGCAACGACGACTTCGAAGGCATCACCGTGGACACCATCATCCGCACGGCCCGCCATGGCGCGGGCGAGGTGGGGGACGGGAAGATCTTCGTCCAGGATCTGAAGGAGTGCATCCGCATCCGCACCGGCGAGCGGGGCGGCCAGGCCATCTGAGGACTTCGCGCCAGGCCGGATTCATTGTTTGCGAAAAATAGATCTATGAAACCTACAGTCGCCCCGCCCACAATCGGCGGCAAGGAGGCATCCATGTCCGGCATCTACAAGAAGGTCGAGATCGTCGGCACCTCTCCGGTCAGCTTCGCCGAGGCGGTGAAGCAGGCTGTGGAGGAGGCCGGGAAGTCCATTCGCCACATGGCCTGGTTCGAGGTGGTCGAGCAGCGGGGCCGCATCCAGGACGGCAAGGTCGCCGAGTTCCAGGTGACGATCCAGATCGGGTTCAAGCTCGAGCGCTGAGCCTGTCCAGGTTTGAGGGGACCTTCTTCCTGCATGGCCCGGGTTAGCCTCGGGCCATGCGGAGCATCGTGTGGTTCCGGGGCAAGGACCTGCGGGTGGCGGATCACGGCCCGCTGGCGGAGGCCGTGGCCACGGGCGAAGTGATTCCGCTGTTCGTGCTGGACCCTTTCTTCTTCGCGCCGGAGCGGGCCCGGGAGCTGCCCCACCGGATGCAGTTTCTGCTGGAATCGCTGAAGGCGCTGGAGGCCGACCTCGCTCGGCTGGGTTCGCGCCTGCTGGTGGTGCCCGGGCGCAGCGTGGAGGTGGTGCCGCGGCTGGCGGCCCGGTGGCGGGCGGATCGGGTTCTGGCCCACCGCTGGGTGGAGCCCTTCGGCCGGGAGCGGGATCGCCGGGTGGGCGAGGCCCTGGCGCGCCAGGGCACCGGGTTCTGCCTGTTCGAGGGGGAGACCCTGCTGCCGCCGGGGTCCGTACGGAATGGGCAGGGAGGCCCGTTCCGGGTGTTCACGCCCTTCGCTAAGGCCATCATGGCCAGGATTGATCTTCCGTTGATCCAGGATTTGCGGTCAAAACTTCCCCCGCTTCCCAAGGGTGTCACCGCCGATGAGGTTCCCATCCCGGCCCTGGCCGACCTGGGGATCGACGCGAACCCGGGGCTTCTGCGGGGGGGCGAGGAGGCGGCTCGGGAGCGCTTGCGGGCCTTCCTGGCCGGGCCTCTGGCGAACTACGGCACGGACCGGGACCGCATGGACCGGCCCGGGACCTCGCGGCTCAGCGCTGATCTGAAGTTCGGCACCCTCTCGGTGCGGGCCGTCTGGCAGGTGGTGGCGGCGAGCGGCCAGGGTGAATCCGCGCGGCGCTTCCTCAATGAGCTGCTTTGGCGCGAGTTCAGCCACCACCTGCTGTGGGAATGGCCGGAGCTGCTGGAACAACCCTTCCGCACGGGGTTCCAGGCTTTTCCCTGGCGGGAGGACGAGGCGGCCTGGGAGGCCTGGACGGCGGGCCGTACGGGGTATCCGGTGGTCGATGCCGCCGCCCGGCAGCTGAAGGCCGAGGGGTTCGTCCACAACCGGGCCCGCATGGTGGCCGCCAGCTTCCTGGCCAAGCACCTGCTGCTGGACTACCGGCGCGGCGAGGCGCACTACATGGCCTGGCTCGCCGATGGCGATTGGGCCGCCAACAATGCGGGCTGGCAGTGGAGCGCGGGCTGTGGCTGCGATGCCCAGCCCTGGTTCCGCATCTTCAATCCCACCGCCCAGGGATTGAAGTTCGATCCGGATGGCGCCTATGTGAAACGCTGGGTGCCTGAGCTGGCCGGGCTCCCGGCCGCCCTCGTCCATGAACCCTGGAAGGCGCCCGCGGCGCTCCGCGGAAGGCTGGACTACCCCGGGCCGATCGTGGATCACGCCTGGGCCCGGCAGCGGTTCCTCGCGGTGGCGAAAGGCCACCTGGGGCGCGAGGCGCCCTGATACAGTGGAGGGGGCCCATGCCCCCTTATCTCGATTGCTTTATTTACTTACGGGTATTCCATGCACACCATCCGATTCGACGGCAAGAAACCCGGGACTGCGGACTGCGAGCAGGAGACCGCCCTCCTGGCGGCCAGCACCCGGGCGGGTGTGCCGCTGCCCCACCGCTGCGGCGGCCATGCGCGCTGCGGGACCTGTCTCGTGACCGTGGTGGAGGGTGCGGAGCACCTGAGCGAGAAGGGCGCCATCGAGACCCGGGTGCTGGGTGTGCTCAAGGCCGGGGCCGACCAGCGCCTCGCCTGCCAGACCTGGGCGAAGGGCGATGTGAGCGTGAAGTACTAGCCTCTGCCTAGCCCACCGGCCGCCGCCCCTCCATGGCGCGGTCCAGCGTGAGCTCGTCGGCGTATTCGAGGTCGCTGCCGATGGGGAGTCCCAGGCCGATGCGGGTGGTGCGGACGCCGATGGGCTCAAGGATGCGGGCCAGCCAGCTGGCGGTGGCCTCGCCATCCACCGTGGGGTTGGTGGCCAGGATGACTTCCTGGATGGCGTGATCCTCCAGCCGCTTCAGCAGCTCGCGGATGCGCAGCTGGTCGGGGCCCACGCCGCGCAGAGGCGAGATCAGGCCCCCGAGCACATGGTAGCGGCCCCGGAAGTGGCCGCTGCGCTCGAAACTCAGCACATTGGAGGCTTCCGCCACGATGACGAGGCTGGCGGGATCACGGCGCGGATCCAGGCAGATGGGGCAGGTGGGCTGGTCCGTGAAGGCGCCGCACACTTGGCAGAAGCCCACCTTCTCGGCGGCCTGCTGCAGCTGGTGGGCGAGGTGGGCCATGCCTTCCGGGCCCTCTTTCAGCAGGTGCAGGGCCATGCGCTGGGCGGACTTGGCGCCCACGCCCGGCAGCTTCTGGAGGCTTTCCACCACGGCCTCGAGCGGCGGCGGCAGCTTCATGGGCGGGCCCCAGCCTTCACAGCCCCAGGCCCGGCAGGTTGAGGCCCGCGCCCATGCCGCCCATCTGCTTCTTCATGGCCTCGTCGGCCTTGGCGGCGGCGTCGTGGAAGGCGGCCACCAGCAGGTCCTCGAGCATGGAGGGGTCCTCGGGATCCATGGCGTCCTTGGCGATAGAGATGCCCTTCAGTTCCTTGGAGCCGTTGAGGGTGACCTTCACCAGCTCGCCGCCGGCGGTGCCCTCCACGCGCAGGTTGGCCTGGGCCTCCGCCAGTTTGGCCTGCATCTGCTGGGCCTGTTTCATCAGGAAGCGCATGTCCATGTCAGTCTCCGGGAAGGGGGGTGGGCGCGGGCTTGGGGGAGCGCAGCCGGTGGGCCAGTCGCAGCATCAGAAAATATCCCACAGGTATGGCCAAGGCGCTCAGCACGAAGCCGCCCAGCAGGTAGGGCGCGAGGATGGGCTTGAGCATGGCGGCGGCGGCCTGAAAGCCCTCGCGGGAAGTGAAGCTCTGCCAGCCGATGCTCTTCCAATCCACGCCGCTCAGATCCAGGTGCAGGCCGCGTCCCAGCAGCAGGTTGCCGAAGAAGGTCGAGGCCGTGGCGATGGGCACCATGGTCCAGGGGTTGTTCGTGAAGGCTCCCAGGAAGGTGAGCGGGCGATGCAGCTTCCGCGTCAAGGCGCAGGCGATCAGCACCAGTCCCGTGTGCGTTCCCAGCAGGGGGTTCCAGGCGATGCTGAGGCCCAGGGCGAAGCTCCAGGCCAGGTGGTGCGGCTCCAGCCCCGGATCGGCCAGAAACCGCTTGGTGCGGGCCCAAAGGTGCGATTTGTCGTGATGCGTCATGAAGATCCGAAGTGATCGAAGCTGAGGTCGGGCAGGGGAAGCAGCGAATCCCCATCATAGGCCAGGAGGGGGGCCGCCCCGCGGGGCATGACCGTGCCGACGGGAAGGAGGGGCAGGCCCAGCCGCGACTCCAGCTCCGCCTGGGGCAGGGAGGTGCCGAAGCAGCGGGCATAGTCCTCGCCGCCTCTCCGCGCATCCTCGTCCAGGGCCGGCTCGAGCACGATGCTGAGGCCCGAGGCCTCGGCCAGGTTGCGGAGATCCCGGCTCAAGCCATCGGACAAATCCAGGCAGGCGTGGATCTCGGGGATTTCCGCCAGCCGGAGGCCGAGGCCCAGCCGCGGCCGAGGGGCCAGGTGGGCCTCCAGATCCGCATCGGGGCGGGCGGGGTCCCAGCGCTGCCCGGCCTGGAGCTTCCGCAGGCCCCGGAGGCTGGCGCCGGGGCGCTGGTCCACGAAGATCCGGTCGCCGGGTCGCAGGCCATCCCGCCGCAGCCAGCGGGCGGCAAACCCGAAGGCCGTGAGGCCCAGGCCCAGGCCCGCGGGCCGGCCCACCGTATCCCCCCCCAGAACCTGGACATCGGCCTCCCGGGAGCCCGCGGCCAAGCCCGCCAGGAAGGTCGTCAGCCAGGGGGCGTCGACCTCCGGCCCCAGCGCCAGGGTGAGGGTGTAGCCGAAGGGGCGGGCCCCGGAGGCATCCAGATCCGAGAGGTTCACGGCCAGGAGCTTGCGGGCCAGCAGGTCAGGCGGATGCCAGTCGAGGCGGAAGTGCTGGCCGGATTCCATGAGGTCCGTGGTCACCAGAAGACGGTGGCCGGCCGGGGTGGGAGGCAGGGCGCCGCAGTCGTCCACCAGGCTCTCGCCTCCGGGCAGCAGGGCCCGGATCTGGGCAAGAATTCCCGTCTCCTGCAGGCTCATGGGCGGACCTCCGTCACAAGTCCAGTCTCCCACGCCTCCGAGGGCGAGGCGAAGCTTGGTCCGGGACCACGGCGATGCTAGGTTGATTGAGTTCGCCCATCGCCGGGCCCCCACTGGATCTCTAGGAGACGACCATGGCCATCACCAAAGTCTGGATCGAAGAAGGCTGCATCGTGTGCAATGCCTGCGAAGCCGAGTGCCCCGATGTCTTCCATGTCACGGACACCAGCTGCAACATCAACGGCTCCGTGCGCGAGGACGGCGTGGATTCCGAGAACCGTGAGGAGATGAGCGCCCTGTCCGGCAGCTTCGGCACGGACCTGGAAGCCAGCATCGAGGCCGCCGCCGCCGGTTGCCCCGTGGAAGTCATCAAGTTCGAGAAGGCTTAAGGCTGAAACGGCCAAGCCGTTTCCGTTGAGAACGGGCGCCCCAGGGCGCCCGTTCTGCATTGGCTGAAGACTGAAGGCTAATCCTTCAGCCCCACATTCACTTCGAACTCCCCGAAGGGGGTCGTGAAGGGGATGGCGATGCAGGGGACATCGCCGCTGCGGCTGATCTTGTGGCCTTTGCCGACCACCACGGTGGGCACCGAGATGGAGAGGCTGAACCCGTCCTGGATGAGCAGGCGCCGGGCGTCACCCACCACGATATTGCCGATCTCGCCGATGGCATCCTCCACCGACTGGTTCAGGTCCGCGATCTCCTCCATGAGCATGTTGCCGGCGATGCGGCAGGCCAGGCCCACCGGGAAGCTGAGGATGATGGACCCGGAGGTGTCCCCGGTGATGCCGATGATGGCGGAGATGTCATAGGTGGTGATCAAGTCCTCTTTGACGGACAGACCGATCTTCTCGGCCGAGATGTTGGCCATCATTTCGAGGCTGCGAAGGGTGGCTTCGATGAATGGATTGATGAAGGCGACGTTCATGGGACCCCGGCTGAATGTCTGATTCCCCTTGTTTCGACCCGGGAATTCTCCGGCATGATTTCTGGCATTGAGGGGAATGGACGCCCGCGTCACCATGGACCTTCCGCCCCGGAGAGTCCCATGCTCAATCGCCTGCAGGCCGATCTGAAAACCGCCATGCTGGCGCGGGATGCGCCGCGGACCCAGGTATTGCGCATGGCCCTCGCCGCCTACAAGAATGAAGCCGTGGCCAAGGGGCTAGGCCCGCAGGGAACCCTGGCCGAAGCCGACGCCCTGGCGGTGCTCAAGCGCCTGGTGAAATCGCGGGAGGACAGCGTCGCCCAGTTCGAGAAGGTGGGCCAGACGGATCGGGCCGCCCAGGAGCGGGCAGAGATCGAGCTGCTGAAGCCCTACCTGCCGGCCATGCTCGAGGGACCGGCCCTGGAGGCCGCCGTGCGGGCCGCCATCGCCCAGACCGGGGCCACGGCCAAGAAGGACATGGGCCTGGTGATGAAGGCCCTCCAGGCGGCCCACGGGGGCGCCTTCGACGGCAAGGCCGCCAGTGCCCTGGTGCAGGGGCTTCTGGCTTAACGCCACGAGAGCCGCGGCGACCATGAAGGGGACCTCGGACGCACGGGCCGGGCTTTGCCTGGCCCGTGTGTCCGAGGGTGAAAGGGGACATCGCGAGCGAAGCGAGCAGGCGGTCCCCCCTTCCTCGTATAGACTTGGAGGTTCGAGGCCCCCATGAAGCAGTCGAAGCTCCTGATCCAGACCCTGCGCGAGACGCCGCGCGATGCCGATGTGGTGAGCCAGCAGCTCATGATGCGCGCCGGCATGATCCAGAAGGTGGCGGCGGGCATCTACAGTTACCTGCCCCTGGCCTTCCGGAGCATCCGCAAGTTCGAGGAGATCGTCCGCGAGGAACTGGCCAAGGACGGTTGCCAGGAACTGCTCATGCCCGCCGTGCTGCCCGCCGACCTGTGGCAGGAAAGCGGCCGTTGGAAGTTCTACGGCGACGAGCTGCTCCGGTTCTGCGACCGCAAGGCCAAGGCTGACATGGCCGAACGCCGCCAGAGGGGCGAGAAGCCGGACGAGCGCGACTTCTACAATTTCTGCCTCGGCCCCACCCACGAAGAAGTGATCACGGATGTCGTCCGGAAGAATGTGCGCAGCTACAAGCAGCTGCCCATGAACCTCTTCCAGATCCAGACCAAGTTCCGCGACGAGCGGCGCCCGCGCTTCGGCCTCATGCGGGGCCGCGAGTTCACGATGAAGGACGGCTACTCTTTCCACGCGGACGACGCCTGCGCCGACCGCGAATACTGGGCCATGTTCAATGCCTACAAGCGCATCTTCTCGCGCCTGGGCGTGAAGTTCCGGCCCGTGGAGGCGGACAGCGGCGCCATCGGCGGCAGCTTCACCCACGAGTTCCATGTGCTGGCTGGCAGCGGCGAGGACGCGATCCTCAGCTGCAACGCCTGCGACTACACCTCCAACATCGAGAAGACGGAGGCCCCGGGCCTGCCCGTCGGGGACCACGGCAAGGCCTTCGAGCTGAAGCGGGACCACTTCCGCACGCCGGGCGTGGTGGGACAGGTGGAGCAGGCGGCGGGCATGATCGATGCGGACCATCCGCAGGGCATGCCTCTCACCCAGACCAGCAAGTTCTTCCTCTACCTGGCCACTTTCGCGGATGGCACCACGCAGCTGGCCGGTGCCGTGCTGCGCGGCGACCATGAGGTGAATCCCGTGAAGGTGAAGAACTTCCTCGGCGCCGCCGAGATGGAGCTGATGCCCCTGGAGGAGGCCGAGGCCTTCACCGGCGCCAAGACGGGTTTCATGGGACCCGTGGGCCTGCAGGGCGTGAAGATGCTGGTGGACCGCAGCCTCGAAGGGGCAGTGAACCTCACCTGCGGCGCGAACCGGACGGACTACCACCACTTCGGGCTGGACCCGGCCCGCGACCTGCCGGGCTGCACCTTTGCGGACCTGCGCATGGCCGCCGAACAGGACACCTGCACCCGCTGCGGGAAGGGCCAGTACCAGGCCTTCCGCGGCATCGAGGTGGGCCAGGTCTTCAAGCTGGGCACCAAGTATTCCAAGTCCATGTCCTGCACCTTCCTGGACGAGCAGGGCAAGGAAAACCCCATGGTGATGGGCTGCTACGGCATCGGCATCACCCGTACAGTGGCCGCGGCCATCGAGCAGAACTTCGACGCCGACGGCATCATCTGGCCCTGGCCCATCGCGCCCTACCAGGTGCAGGTGGTCTGCCTGGATCCCGGCAGCGAAGAAGTCGCGGGCGTGGCCTCCATGGTGGAGAAGGACCTGGAGGCCGCCGGCTTCGAGGTGCTGCACGACGATCGCGAAGGTCTGAGCCCCGGCGCCAAGTTCAAGGACGCGGATCTGCTGGGCTTCCCCCTGCGCCTCACCGTGGGTGCCAAGGGCCTGAAGGATGGACTCGTGGAATTGCGCGACCGCCGCACCAAGGAGGTCGTCAAGCTCAAGCCGGAGGCCGCCGTGGCCGAGGTGTCCGCCGCCCGCGACCGCATCATGCAGGAACTGGAAACCGCAGGAGGGCGCTGATGGCCGAGGGCCGGGTCCACCTCACCACCTTCATCGAAGGCGTGCTGGTCCACGGGACGCAGACACCCTTCGTCCTGCTGGTGCCCTCGCCCCACAGCCCCCATCGCGGCCTGCTCATGCCGGCCCAGATCCCCTGGTCACCGGGTTTCCTGCCGACGGCCCTGCTGAATGCCCAGATCGAGGCTGCGTGGGGGATGCCCTTCCGCTTCGTGGATCATTCCGTGCTGCCCGTGGTGTTCGACGAGCGCACCAGCCGGCTGCCGACCCCCTGGCTGCTGCGGCTGGAAGGATTGGAAGGCCAGCAGCGGCTCTACCTTAGCCACCTGCTCCGCACGAAGGCCCCGGAGGATGAGTTGCCCACGCCGCCCCCGGGCGGCCAATGGTTCAGCGACAAGGCCCTCCAGAGCGTCGATCTCCTGCCGGGCGTCCGCCGGCTCTGCCAGGCCGCCATCCAGGCGGTGGCGGAAGGGTGAGTTTCCATCCTGCGCCCGTCGATGCAAAAAACGGCGCCGTTGGCGCCGTTTTTTGCATGGGCTTCACCTAAAAAATCACATCTGCTCGAAGGCGTTGAAGAAATAGCTCACTTCGAACTTGGCGCTCTCGGGCTTGTCGCTGCCGTGGGTGGCATTGCGGCCGATGCTGGCGCCGAAGCGCTTGCGGAGGGTGCCCTCGGCGGCGTTGGCGGGGTTGGTGGCGCCCATGAGGTCGCGCCAGCGCAGGATGGCGTTCTCGCCCTCGAGCACCATGATGGCCACGGGGCCCTCGGTCATGAAGGCCTCCAGCTCCGGATAGAACCCCTTGCCGACATGCTCGTGGTAGAAACCCTGGCAGATGGCGCGGGTGAGCTGGGTCAGCTTGAGGCCCACGATCTTCAGGCCGCTCTGCTCAATGGCGGCGATGATTTCGCCGATGTGGCCGTCCTTGACGGCATCGGGCTTGACGATGGCAAAGGTGCGCTCTAGGGTCATGATTCCTCCAGAATCCAAACGATCAGTGTGCCTTGGGCGGGTAACTTCGGCAACCGCGGGGCCTTGGAGTTGGCCTCCAGTGCTGGGAAATGGGGATCCGCCGCGCTACAATCGATGGTTTACGCGACTGGACGGATCCATGCTCGACAACTTTCTCAAGAAACTCATCGGCTCCAAGAACGACCGGGAGCTGAAGCGGCTGTGGGCCCGGGTTCAGGCCATCAATGTCCTGGAACCGGAGATCTCGGCCCTCAGCGATGATGCGCTGAAGGCCAAGACGCCCTACCTCAAGGAGAAGCTGGCCAACGGCGCCACCCTGGAGGACATCCTGCCCGAGGCTTTCGCCGTCTGCCGGGAAGCCAGCAAGCGCGTGCTGAAGATGCGCCACTTCGATGTGCAGCTGGTGGGCGGCATGGCCCTGCACGAGGGCAAGGTGGCCGAGATGCGGACGGGTGAAGGCAAGACCCTCACCGCCACGCTGCCGCTCTACCTGAATGCCCTGGCCGGCAAGGGCGCCCATCTCGTCACGGTGAACGACTACCTGGCCCGCCGCGACGCCGAGTGGATGGGGCGCCTCTACACCTGGCTGGGCCTCAGCATCGGCATCATCCAGCACGGCCTGGAAGACCAGCAGCGCCGCGATGCCTACGCCTGCGACATCACCTACGCCACCAACAACGAGCTGGGTTTCGACTACCTCCGCGACAACATGAAGTGGGACCTGGAGGAATTCACCCAGCGCGGCTTCAGCTACGCCATCGTCGACGAGGTGGACAGCATCCTCATCGACGAGGCCCGCACCCCGCTCATCATTGCGGGCAGCAGCGAAGAGGACACCTCCAAGTACTTCCGCATCGATGCGGTGGTGCCGAAGCTCAAGGCGGAAGTCCACTACAAGGTGGACGAGAAGGACCGTCAGGTGATGCTCACCGACGAGGGCATCCACTACGCCGAGCAGCTGCTGGGCGTGGCGAACCTCTACGATCCGACCAGCATCGAGACCCTCCACGGCCTCAACCAGGCCCTGCTGGCGCACAACCTCTACCGCCTGGATGTGGACTACATGGTCCGCCCGAAGGAGGACGGCAAGGGCATGGAAGTGGTCATCGTGGACGAGTTCACGGGCCGCCTCATGCCGGGCCGCCGCTGGTCCAACGGCCTGCACCAGGCCATTGAGGCCAAGGAGGGCGTGGAGGTCAACGCCGAGAACCAGACCCTTGCCACCGTGACCTTCCAGAACTTCTTCCGCATGTACACCAAGCTGGCGGGCATGACCGGCACGGCGGAGACCGAGGCCACGGAACTGCACTCCATCTACAAGCTCGATGTGATCATCATCCCCACGAACATGCCCATGATCCGCAAGGACTTCGCGGATACGGTCTACTCGACCCGCGCCGGGAAGAAGAAGGCCATCGTCGAGGAGATCAAGGAACTGCACACCAAGGGACAGCCCGTCCTGGTGGGCACCGCCAGCATCGAGAGCAGCGAGGACCTTGCGGACGCCCTCAAGGCGGCCCGCATCCCCCATGTGGTGCTGAACGCGAAGCACCACGAGCGGGAAGCCGAGATCGTGGCCCAGGCCGGCCGCAAGGGGGCCGTCACCATCGCCACCAACATGGCCGGTCGCGGCACGGACATCATCCTGGGCGGCAATCCCGAAGGCCTGGCCCGGCTCGAAGCGAAGAAGAAGGACATCGCCCTCTACGACGAAGAGGGCTTCGAAACGGCCGAGTTCTCGGCCCTCGTGGAGCAGATGCGCGAGCAGACCGCGGCGGAGCACGAGGAAGTGGTCGGCCTCGGAGGCCTGCACATCCTGGGCACGGAACGCCACGAGAGCCGCCGCATCGACAACCAGCTCCGCGGCCGCGCCGGCCGCCAGGGCGACCCCGGCAGCAGCCGCTTCTACCTGTCCCTCGAGGACGACCTGATGCGGATCTTCGGCGGCGACCGCATCAAGAACCTCATGGGCGCCATGGGCATGAACGATGACGAGCCCATCGAGGCCGGCATGGTCACCCGCGCCATCGAGCGCAGCCAGAAGCGGGTGGAGACCCACCACTTCGAGATCCGCAAGCACCTGCTCGAGTACGACGATGTGATGAACAAGCAGCGCATCTTCTTCTACGGGCTGCGCACGGAGATCCTCAAGGGCAACACCAAGGACTATGTCCTGCAGGTCGCAGGCGAGATCGCCGAAGGCATCTCCAACGACTTCCTGCCCGACAAGGGCGAGCGCGACCTCGCCGGATTCCGCGAGCGCGTGGAGCAGCTCTTCGCCATTTCCGGGGAAGAGGTGGACGCGGTGGGCCAGCTGCCCCAGGCCCAGGCCACCGTGGCCCTGGCCACCCTGGTGCAGCGCATCTACGAGGGCAAGGACGAGCGGCTGGGCGGCGACGGCATGCGCAGCTACGAGCGCTGGTCCATCCTCCAGATCATCGACGCGGCCTGGAAGCGCCACCTGCTGGTCATGGACCACCTGAAGGAGGCCATCGGCTTCCGCGGCTACGGCCAGAAGGATCCCCTGGTGGAATACAAGCGGGAAAGCTACGAATACTTCGAGCAGATGCGCTTCGGCTACGAGGACGAAATCATCTCGTACCTCTTCCGTGTGGAGCCCCAGCCGGCCTATGTGCCCGATGAGGACTTCTTCCGCGGCCCCTCGGAGACCATCGAGCTCGGGCCCGACGAGCAGGGCAACGCCTCGGAAGGCATCCAGCGCGTCCTCCGGTTCACGGCCGGGGGATTGGAGGACTGAGCTTTTCCGCTCTTCCTGCCAGCAAAACGCGGGGGCTTTCGCCCCCGCGTTTTGCTAGAGGCCGGGCCTTCGGCCCTGCTAGGGTGCTCGTATGGAACTCATTGTGGTCACGGGGCTCTCGGGAGCAGGACGCCATGCGGTGCTCGGCGCGCTGGAAGACACCGGCTGCACGGCCCTGGACAATGTCCCGCCCCGCCTGCTGGAGCCGTTGCTCGAGCTGGAATCCAAGCTACAGCCCGGCAGGGACCGGCTGGTGGTGGGCATGGACAGCCGCCACCCTGATTTCGCGGCGGAGTTCGGGCCGCTGCTGGAGCGCCTCCAGGCCGAGAACATCCCCGTGCAGGTGGTCTTCCTGGAGGCGGACGACGAGGCGCTGCTGCGCCGCTACTCCGAGACCCGCCGGCCCCACCACCTGGCCCTCCTCGGGTCCGCCGGCGAGGGCATCCGCCGGGAGCGGGAACTGCTCGCGCCCATCCGGGCCATGGCCACCACCATTCTCGACACCAGCCACCTGAACCTGTCGGAGCTGCGCCAGCGCGTCGCGACCCTGATGCCCGCCCTGCCCACGCGCAACACCGCCGTGCGGCTGCTCAGTTTCGGGTTCAAGCGGGGCGTTCCGGCCGATGCGGATGTGATCTTGGACGCCCGGTTCCTGCCCAATCCCTACTATGTCGAAGCCCTGAAGCCGTTGACGGGCCGGGACTGGGCCGTGCAGGAATACCTGCTGGAGTCCCCCGAGTTCCGGGAATTCCTCGATCGGGCCGAATCCTGGCTGCGGTGGTCCCTGCCCCTGGTCCAGCAGGAGGGACGCGCCTACCACACCCTGGCCATCGGCTGCACCGGGGGGCAGCATCGCTCCGTGGCGCTGGTGGAGATGCTCGGGCAGCGCCTCCGGCGGGAGGTCGCGGCCCTGGTCATCCGCCACCGGGAGCTGGAAGGCTGATCAGGCCTCGACGAACACCACGCCCCGCTTGGCCAGTTCTTCGCGGATGAAGTCCCAGGCGCCCTGCTCCTGACCCACGAACTCCGGCGGGCTGATGCCCTTGCGACGGTAGCCCCCCCGGGCGAGCAGGCGCACGGCGGCGGTGCAGGTGTAGCCGGTGGTCCGGGCCATGGAGGTGGTCTTCGTGGGCCGATCGTAGCGATCCAGGAGGTTCCACTCCTTCCGCATCCGCTGGCCGGCCTTTTCGCCTTCCACGGTGACGCGCATGACCGTGAAGTCCTCGTCGCCCTCGCCCATCTGCCAGAGGGGGAAGAGCAGGGCGGTGGCGAGATCCAGGGGGACGACCTCGCCGCTGCCCACGGGGATGGGGCTCTTGCCGAAGAAGCCGGTCTCGCGCAGGATCCGCATCTTCTCGATGTGGCCGGGGTAGCGAAGGGTCTTCTCCTTCATGTCGGGCACCTGGGGAAAGGTCCGGATGATGCTGCGGAGGCCGTCCGTGTTGAAGGATTCCAGGGTGCCGAGGCCATCGAAGTCCAGCAGCTCCGGCTCGGACAGCGCGGGCAGCGTCACCGTGCGGCCGTCCTTCACATAGCGGGCCGGCCGGGTGTATTCCTCGATGACATCGATGGGGCTGAAGCCCGCCTTGTACTCGTAGGGCCAGGTGCGGACCACGGGGAGCCCGCCCACCAGGCACTCGAAGGCGTGGATGCGGTCCCACTGGCGGGAGAGGTCGCCCAGGATGAGGTTGCCGCAGCCCGGCGCCACGCCGCAGTCCACGATGGCGGTGAGGTTCTGGCGCTGGGCCAGCGCGTCCAGCTCGAAGCAGTCCTCGTCGAAGAAGGAGATGTCCACGAGCGGTTTTCCGGCCTCCAGGACGGCCCTGGCCGTGGCGAACCCCATGAATCCGGGCACGGCGCCCACGACGATGTCGGCATCGGCCACCGCGGCCTTCACGGCGCTGGCGGCGGCGAGATCCGCGGGCCGCGTGGCGATTCCCGCTTCGCCCATGCGGGCCAGGGCGGCTTCGGAGCGGTCCGCCACGGTGACCTTGAAGTCCGGGGCCAGGTCCCTGGCCATGGCGCCGCCGACGCGGCCTGCTCCGAGAATGACGATGTGGGTCATGGCGGACTCCTTGCAGTTCAGGTGGCGATGCGGGGCTTCACCACAAGATAGACAGGCCAGCCTAAGGCCACCAGGAGGAGGCCCGGCCAGGAATAGCTGGGCCGGTGGATGAAGAGGGCGCCGATGATGGCCAGGGCGCCGAAAAGGTAGAGGCCGGGGACGAAGGGGTAGCCCCAGACCCGCACGGGGCGCGGAAAGTCCGGCCGCCGCCAACGCAGCAGGAAGACCCCGCCCACGGTGAAGACATAGAAGAGGATCGTGGGGAGCATCACGAAGTCCAGCAGCTGGCCATAGGTGCCCGTGAGGGTGAGGAGGCAGGTCCAGAGGGCTTGGATCCAGAGGCCGAACCCCGGCACGCCGTGGGCGTTGAGCGTGGCGGCCTGGGGGTAGAAGAGGCCGTCTTCGGCCATGCGCTGATAGACCCGGGCTCCGGACAGCACCAGCCCGTTCAGGCAGCCGAACATGGAGATGAGGATGCTGCCCGCCATGATGAGCCCGCCGCCGGAACCCAGCAGGGACTGGAGGGCCGCGCTGCCCACGCGGTCCTGGGGGGCGTTGGCGATGCCCGCGGGGCCGAGCACCTTCAGGTAGGCTGCGTTGGCCAGGACATAGAGGCCGCAGACCAGGGTGGTGCCGATGAAGAGGGAGCGGGGGATGGTGTGCTCCGGGTCCTTCACCTCCCCGGCGATGAAGGTGATGGCGTTCCAGGCATCGGCCGAGAACATGCTGCCGGTCTGGACCACCAGCAGGGCCGTGAGGAAGGGCAGGGCCGCAGCGCCATCCAGCGGAACGAACGGGGCCGGAGAGGGGGTTGCCGGGGGGCGGAGCAGCAGGCCCAGCAGGATGAGGGCCGCGAGGCCGCCGATCTTGGTCACGGTGAACAGATCCTGGATGCGGGTCCCCAACTTCACCCCGTAGAGGTTCACGGCGCTGAGCAGCAGCACCACGGCGATGCCCGACAGCCGCGAAGGCGTGAGTCCCAGGTGGTAGGGCCCCACGGAGATCGCCTCGGTGACCTTCAGGAGCGGCACATCCAGGTGGGGGCCGATCCATGCGGCATCGGTGATGGAGGGGAAGAAGCTGCCCAGGTATTTCCCGAAGCCCACGGCCACGGCGGCGATGGTGCCGCACTCGATGACCACGAAGAAGGTCCAGCCGTACAGGAACCCCGCGGCCGGGCCATAGGTCTCCCGAAGGTAGGTGTACTGCCCCCCGGCCTTGGGGAACATCCCGGCCAATTCGCCGTAGCTGAGGGCGGCGAAGAGCGTCAGCACCGCCGTGAGGCCCCAGGCGGCCAGGAGGAAGCCGCCCGAGCGGCCCGTGCGCACCATGTCGGCGGCGACGATGAAGACGCCGCTCCCGATCATCGAGCCAGCAATCAGCATGGTGGCCGAGAACAGACCAACATGGCGGCGATAACCGTGGCTCATGCCGGCTCCAGCGGCAGGGGCTGGCGATGGTGGGTCGGCCCTGCCTCGCGTATCGCCGCAGGCGATGCCGAGAAGACGCCGCTCCCGATCATCGAGCCAGCAATCAGCATGGTGGCCGAGAACAGACCGACATGGCGGCGGTAGCCAGGTGCATTCATGGAGCCTCGGGTGGATGGATCCACGCTACCACGGCATTCTGGAGGCATGGCACGCTCCTCGATGTCCCTCCGCTTCCTCGTGGCCACGGTCCTGCTGGCCGTGGCCCCCGCCATCGGCGGCTGGTGGGCCTGGAAGGGGCAGGGCCCCCTCCGGCAGGAGGCCACGGTGCTGGTGAGGAAGGGCGCGAACCTCAACCAGGTGGCGGACCAGCTGGAGCGGGATGGCGTCATCCGTTCGGCCTCCCTGTTCAAGCTCTGGGCCCGGGCCCGCAAGCTCCAGCTGATCCGCGGCGAGTACACCTTCAACCCCCGGGCCAGCCTCTCGGATGTGGCGGGCAAGCTCCGGCGGGCGGAGATCCACTACACCGCGGTGTCCATCCCCGAGGGGGCCCACGCCTGGTCCGTGCAGAAGCGCCTCAAGGGCTTCGTGCCCGAAGAGGTCTTCTGGACCCTCTGGAAGAGCCCCCGCCTGGCGAAGACGGCGGGATTCGAGCAGGCGGAGAGCCTGGAGGGCCTCGTGGCCCCGGCCACTTATAAGCTGCACCATGCCATGGAGCCCGAAGAGGTGATGCTCATGCTGGTGGAGGCCTTCCGTGACCAGATCCGCCCCAAGCTCGAAGGCGGTGTCCTGCCCCCCTACGAGACCCTGATCCTGGCGAGCCTGGTGGAAAAGGAGACCAAGCTCCCCGAGGAGCAGCCGAAGGTGGCGGGCGTCTACAAGAAGCGGCTCGACATCGGCATGCGGCTGCAGTGCGACCCCACCAGCCTCTACGCGCGGTGGCTCAGCGGTGACCTGCGCTTCACCGCCCCGCTGCCGGGGGATATCCGCCGCGTCCACCCCTTCAACACCTACACCACGGCGGGACTTCCTCCCACGCCCATCGCCGTGCCCAGCGCCTCGGCCCTGGAGGCGGCGAAGGCGCCGGAGATGGGCCGGGACCTCTACTTCGTGGCCACCGGCAGGGGCGGCCACAGCTTCGCGCCCAGCCTGAAGGACCACAACCGGAATGTCGGCACCTACCGCAAGGAAATCGCCCGGCAGAGGCGGATCGCCCGTGGCTAAGGTGCGCCTGGACCAGCTTCTCGTGCAGCGCGGCCTGTGCGAGACCCGCGCCAAGGCCCAGGCGCGGATCCTGGCGGGCGAAGTGCTGGTGGACGACCGGCCCGTCACCAAGGCGGGCACCGCCGTCGCCGAGGAGGCGCCCATCCGCCTGCGGGGCGAGCCCCTGCCTTTCGTGAGCCGGGGCGGGCTGAAGCTGGCCGGGGCCCTGGACCGCTGGGGGATCGATCCCACCGGCCTCGTCTGTTTCGATGCGGGCTCCAGCACCGGCGGCTTCACCGACTGCCTGTTGCAGCGGGGCGCGGCCAAGGTCTACGCGGTGGATGTGGGCACCAACCAGCTCCACTGGAAGCTGCGGAGCGACCCCCGGGTGATCTCCATGGAGCAGGTGAACCTCCGCACCTGGGAGGCGGCTGCCATCCCCGAGCGGTGCAGCCTGCTGGTGGCGGACCTGAGCTTCATTTCGCTGCGGCTGGCCATCCCGCCCGTGCTGCCCAGCCTCTTGCCGGAGGCCGAAGCCGTGCTGCTGGTGAAGCCCCAGTTCGAGGCGGGGCGCGAGGATGTGGGCGCCGGGGGCATTGTGCGCGATCCCGCCGTCCACCGCCGGGTGCTCGTGGACACCTGGTCGTTCTTCGCGGGGACGGACCTGCGGCCCCTGGACCTCGCCCTCAGCCCCATCAAGGGCGGGGAAGGGAACAGCGAGTTCCTGCTGCGGCTGGGCCTGGGTGCGGAACCTGGAAGTCTCGGCGCCGCGCTGGAAGGGTTGGGCCTCTAAGGCTAGAGACTCGCCCAGTCGGTCTGCAGGGGGCTGGCGGGGGCGAGGGGGGTTCCCTGGGAAGGGTCCTCCACCACGCCATCGCTCACGGCCTGCCAGCGCGTGAATCCGTCGAGGGCCGTCTGGCTGCCGGGATGGGTGCCATAGCCGGCGAAGGGCAGGCGGGTCCCCGGATCATCGGCCGTGGTGTTGAGGTTGATGATGTCCGCCCGGGTTTCGCGCTTGAACCGCTCGGTCCAGGTGCGGTCCTGGGTGTAGAGGCTGATGGCCGGGCCGCAGGGGCCGGCGTTGATCCCGGCCAGGGCCTCGTCGAAGTCCGCGAATCTGGAGAGGTTCACCGTGGGGCCGAGGACCTGGTTCCGGAAGAGGGCCATGGCGGGCGTGACACCCTCCCACACGCAGGGCTGCATGTAGGCGCCGTGTCCGATGTTGCCCTTCACCTGGGAGGTGCGGTTGGCTTCGGTCCACTGGTCGCCGCCGAATCGCAGGACGGCGCCCTCGGCGCGGCCCAGATCCCAGTGCTCGCGGAAGGTGGCGGCCGAGCGGGCATTGATCATGGGGCCGTAGGCCACGGCGGGATCCGTCATGGGGTTGCCCACTTCGAGACTGGCCACGCGATCCATGAACTGCTGCGTGAAGCGGGCCGCGCAGGCTTCGTGCAGGAGGATGTTGACCAGGCCGATGGGGCGCTGGCCGGCGTGGCCGAAGGCGGCACGGAGCGCATCCTGGATCGCGAGATCGATGTCGGCGTCCGGCATGACGACCATGGCGCCCTTGCCGACGAGGTCCAGGCTGGGAAGGATCAGGTTGCGGCCGCACATCTCGCCCACGGTCCGCCCCAGGGCGGTGGAGCCCACGAAACTGAAGGACTGGTAGTGCCCCTTGTCGATGCCCGCGAGGAAGTGCTTCCCGCAGCCGGCCCTGCCGCGGCCATTGACGGTGTTCACCACGCCGGGCGGGAGGCCCGCTTCCATGAGGGCCCGCAGCAGGAGGTAGGCCGCCGTCGGGGCGTTGTCGCTGGGTTTCCAGGCCACCGTGTTGCCGCAGAGGATGGCCGGAAGGATCTTCCGCCAGGGCGCCGCCAGGGGGGAGCTGCCGGTCGCGAGGATGCCGCAGACCCCGACGGGCCGACGGTGCGCCGCCGCGCCCGAGGCGAGCTTCCGGCTCTGGAGGTTCAGGGTCTCCGAGGTGAAGAACGCGCAGGCGTCGATGGCCTCCTGCACTTCGGCCAGGGCTTCCCCGGGGGTCATGCCGACCTCGCGGGTGATGATGCGGGCCAGCCGCTCCCGGTGGGCGGTGAGGATCTCCCCGGTGCGCTGGATCACGGCCCCGCGCGCGGCGACGGGCGTGGTGGACCAGGACTTGAAGGCCTCGGCGGCGGCCTTGGCGGCGCGGGCCACATCCTTTTCGCCGCTGTCGGGGAACATGCCCACCAGATCGCGCCGGTCCGCGGCGGACCGGGACTCGATCATGCCCAGATCGCCCTCAACCTCGCGGCCGTTGACGAGGTTGAAGCCGATCACGGACTTCCCGGCGCTGGCGGCGGCGGGAGCGTTGGGCTTGAGGTACATGCCTGACTCCTGGCGTAACCCGTAAGCATAACGCGGCTGCCGGCCCCTCCCACACCCGCTAGACTGGGAGATTGCCGGAGCCCGGGTGTTCGACAGCATCTCCATCCCCACCATCCTCGTCAGCTATGTGGCCCTGCTCTTCAGCCTGAGCGTGCACGAGGCCAGCCATGCCACCGCGGCCTACTGGCTGGAGGACGATACGGCGGCGCGGCTGGGCCGGATGACCCTGAATCCCCTGGCGCACATGGATCTGCTGGGCACCTTCGTGTTTCCGCTGCTGGGGATGGCCACGGGCTTCCCCTTCATCGGCTGGGCCAAGCCCGTGCCCGTGGATCCCCGGAACCTCACCCGCCGCTTCACGCAGCGGGGCGGCATGGCGATCGTCTCGGCGGCCGGGCCCGCGTCCAATGTGGCGCTGGCGGCCCTCTTCCTGGGGGTCCTGGTCGTCCTCGTGAAGGTGGCGGCCCCGCCCCAGGCCCTGGAGATGAAGCTTTTCGCGTATGCGCTGTTCGCCCGCAAGGTCGAGAGCCTGCACGCCCTGGAACTGGGATCGGCGCTGACCCTGGGCCTGGCCCTGACAGGCCGGCTGGTGCTCATCAACCTCGGCCTGGCGCTCTTCAACCTGCTGCCCCTGGGCCCACTCGACGGCTCCGGCATCCTCCGCGGCATGCTGCCCTGGCGGTGGCTGCCGAAGTACGACCGCGCCCAGCCCTGGATGGGAGGGGCCCTGATCGTCCTGGCCCTCACGGGCCTGCTGGGCTATGTCATCGGGCCCGTCTTCGGCGTGATCCTGATGGGCGTCGAAGCCATCGCCCGCCTCTTCCTCGGAGCTTGATCCTTCTTCTCTCGGAGTCCCATTCCCATGCACCGCATCCTGTCCGGCATCCAGCCTTCCGGTTCCCAGCACATCGGCCACCTGGTGGGCGCCCTCGACAACTTCACCCACCTCCAGGGGAAGGGCGAGGCCTTCTACATGATCGCGGACTGGCACGCGCTCACCTCGAAGTACGAATCCGTCGGGGAGATCTGGCCGGCCACGCTGGAGCTCACCGCCACCTACCTCGCGGCGGGCCTGGATCCGAAGCAGGCCACGATCTTCGTGCAGAGCCTGGTGAAGGAGCACGCCGAGCTGCACCTGCTGCTGTCCATGGTCACGCCGCTTTCATGGCTGGAGCGGGTGCCCACCTACAAGGAGAAGATGCAGAACGCCGTGGCCGATCTGGGCAGCTACGGGTTCCTCGGCTATCCGCTGCTGATGACCGCGGACATCATCATCTACAAGGCCCACAAGGTGCCCGTGGGCGAAGACCAGCTCTTCCATGTGGAGCTCGCCCGGGAGGTGCTCCGCCGCTTCAACTTCCTCTACCAGCGGGAGGTGTTCCCCGAGCCCGAGGCCGTGCTCACCAAGACGCCCAAGGTGCCGGGCCTGGACGGCCGGAAGATGTCGAAGAGCTACGGGAACTGCATCTACCTGCGGGACAGCAACGCCGACATCCTGGAGAAGTGCACGCGGCAGATGGCCTCCGACCCGGCCCGCGTGCGCAAGACCGATCCCGGCAACCCCGATGTCTGTCCTGTCTTCGAGTTCCACAAGCTCTTCAGCGAGGATGCGACGGTCCAGCTGGTGAACACGGAGTGCCGCCGGGCGGGCATCGGCTGCTTCGACTGCAAGAAGCGCGTGGCCGAGGCCATCATCCGCCGCGTCGAGCCCGTGCGCGAGAAGATCGAAGGCTACCTGGCCCGGCCGGACGACCTGCAGGAAGTGTTGCGCGACGGCAGCGCCCGGGCCCGGGCCGTGGCGGTGGAAACCATGGCGGATGTGCGCGGCGCCATGAAGATGCCAAACATCTGAGAGGGGGTCCACAACGGGCTCTTGCGTTCCGGCCCGGCCCTGGTAAGATTTCCTTCTCGTGGTCCCTTAGCTCAGCTGGTTAGAGCATCTGACTCTTAATCAGAGGGTCCCCGGTTCGAGTCCGGGAGGGACCACCACTCAAGACCCCCGCAGTCGCTGAGCCTGCGGGGTTTTTGTTTTCGGGGATGGACGCAGCGTGCCGGCCCGCGGAGGTCTCGATTCCGGTCGGGGATCCACGGGGCGCAGCCGTCGATGGGGGAGGGTCCGAGAGTCCTTCGGTCAACCCACCCGGGGGTGGTTAAAAATAGGGCATGGATGCCGGTGGGTCTCTCATTTTCAAACCGGATCTGGGGACCTTCGGGGCCGGGCTGACATTGGGCCGGGTGGGAACGCCCACCCGGACATGCGCCCTGTCGTGATGGCAGGACTTCTTTCCTTTCCATCTCCGCCCGGGCCGGACCCGGCGGGCCATCCCTATCAGGAGGCAACATGAATCGCATCGTGAAAACCGCTGGTCTGATCGCGGCCGGGCTCCTCGGTGGAAGCCTGTTCGCGGAGGATTTCCAGACCCTGATGAGCACCACCCGAACCACCTGGCCTGAAAAGCGGCACATCGGGGTGATCTGCAACTACCAGAAGAACCTCGATGCCGTGTGGGATCTCGCCAAGGCGGCGGGCGTGGACAGCTTCATCACGGTGGTGGATGCCCGGAGCGACCTCAACCCCGTCGGCGTCGCCTCCGTGCTCGGAAATCAGAAGGTGGACTACCTCGTGGTGATGCCCCAGGATCTGCTCTATCACGACGGGGTCTACGCCTCCACCGTCGTCATCAAGCGGCTGGCGACCATGGGCATCCCGACGGTGGCCACCACTCCCATCGCCTTGAAGCAGGGCGCCGTGTTCAGCGTGGGGGAGGGGACGGAAGGCCAGGTCCTGGTGAACGACCGGCTGATCGGCACCATCGAGGTGCACCTTCCCGATCGCAGCACGATCACCCAGAAGTCGAGCCTGGTCCTCGAGAGGGATGGGATGGCCACCATCCAGGTCCGTTCCGTGAAATAACTGAAGGCCTTGCAGGAAAAGCCCGGCGATGCCGGGCTTTTCCGCGTCTGGTCCCACGGATCGCCTCTCGTCCGGCCGGGTTCTTTCCGCAGAATGTGACGCTGTTCATACAACCAATCCTGGCCCGGACCCCGGGGCCCGGTACCCTTGGAGACGGCAACCTGGAGGCGCTTGTGCTGCGAGGCCTGCTTCCCATTCTGTCGGGCCTGGTGCTTGCGGCCTCGACCGGCCCCATCCCCGAAGCCGTGGAGATGCGGCCGGGGATCTACATCCTGAAGGGCGGCGCCACGCCGGCGATCTATTCCGCCCTGAAGCAGCAGCACATCACCCATGTCGTCGATCTGAGAAAAGATGGGGAGATAACCCCGCAGTCGGCCTTCGTGGTGACGACCCTTCAGGAAATGAAGGTGCACTACATGCGGTACGCGACCAGCCGGGTCCCCCCCGCCGGGGACCTCGATTTCCTCCGGACCCTGCTCAAGGGGTTCCCCAAGGACGCGCGGATCGTGATCACCTGCAACAACGGCAACCGCGCCGCAGCGGCGATCTGCCCCTGGCTCATCCTCGATCAGCACCTGCCCGTGGAGGAGGTCCTGGTGGCCTCGCGCCGGGCCGGGCTGACCGCGCCGGAGACCGAGGAGGCCATCCGGGGCTATCTGAAAGAACGGCTGTGATCTCCCGCCCATCCGGAGACTGATCCGCTGCTGGGCGAGGGGGCCAGGGCCGCCCAGACCACAGACCGGTGCGCCTTTGCAGACCCCTGTCGGTCACATTCCACCCTGTCCATCGTCAATGGAAGGGGCCGTGGAGCTATATTTGAAGGTCCGCCCGATCCTGATGGAAGGGGCGGGAAACGCAGTAACGACGGGAGGAATACCGTGGATTTGAAACGCACGATCCTTGACCTCATGCCGGACATGCTGGTCCGCACCTTCGCCGCCCCCTACTGTGCGGGCAAGGGCATCTCGAGTGGCGTGGCGAAAGCCGATGAGATCCACAGCAAGCTGGGCCTCTCCACCACCCTGGATCTCCTGGGCGAAGAGGTGTTCAAGCGCGAGGATGTCGAGGCCACGGTCCAGGTCTACTTCCGGATGATCGAGGCCGTGAAGGACCGCCCCTTCGCCACCATCAGCCTCAAGCCCACGCAGCTGGGCATCAACGAGAGCGAGGCCTACTGCCAGGAGAACCTCCGCCGGATCGTGGCCGCCGCCGCGGAGCACAAGATCCACATCACCCTGGACATGGAGGACCGCCACTTCACCGATGTCACCCTGCGGATGTTCAAGGCCATCCGGAACGAGTTCGACAACTTCGGGATCGTGCTGCAGAGCCGCCTCTTCCGCACCCCGGAAGACATCAAGGCCCTCCACGAGAAGCCCTGCAAGGTCCGCATCTGCATCGGCATTTACAAGGAACCTGCGGAGGTCGCCCTCCAGGACAAGCGGGACATGAAGGAGAAGCTTTTCGAGTGCGTGCAGCTCCTGCTCGAGCACGGGCACTATCCCGAGATCGCCACCCACGACGAGCCCACGGTCCGCCGGTGCATGGCCTATCTGGACCAGCGCGGCGTGTCGAAGGATGCCTACGAGTTCCAGATGCTGCTGGGCGTGCCCCGCATGGAGCTCCAGCAGGAGATCGTGAAGCGCGGCCAGGTCATGCGGCTCTATGTCCCCTTCGCCGAGAACTGGAAGTACGCCGTGGCCTACATGAAGCGCCGCCTGGGGGCCAACCCCGCCATGGCCGCCATGGTGATCAAGAATCTGTTCGGCCGCTAATTTCCCAAGGATCCCCAGGTTGGATTTGGGGGTTGGGAAAGCCACTGGATGCGGCTAAGGTGCTTCCAGTGGGTCCGTGCCCCACCTGGATGGAGGGTTTCATGAAGAAGATCCTGGCGCTTGCCTTGGTGAGTTCCTTCGCGCTGGTGGCCTTCGCCGCCGAAGAGAAGAAGCCTGAAGCCAAGAAGAAGCCGGCTTGTGGCATGGCCTGCTGCGAGAAGAACAAGGTCGCGTCCTGCAAGGATTGCCCGGACTGCGGCAAGAAGAAGGAAGCTCCCAAGAAGAGCTGACCTCCCCGCCTCTTCAGGGAGGCCCACGAAAAGCCCCGGGGCCTGTCTCCGGGGCTTTTGCGTTCCGCCGCCATTCGTGATTGTCTGGAAGAATGAATGTCCGCGCCTGGATTCCCGCCGCTGCCCTGCTGCTTCTGACCGCCGCGACCACGGCGGGGTGGGTGTGGACCCGGGATCCGGTCCCCACGGCCCAGGCCCAGGATGGGGGAACTCCCGCCAAGAAGCAGGGGCTCCGCCGGGCGGCGCCGGTCCGGGAGCGGCTGGTGGACCAGACGCCGCTGCTGACGGCCCGCAGCCTGGTGCCCCTGGCCGTCACCCTCGAAGAACAGCAGCTGGCCCGGCAGGCGGAGCGGCTGGCCAACCACGAGGTGGACCTAGCCTTCACCGATGCCCTGCGGAGGGCGTCCAGCGCCCAGGCGCCCAAGACGCCGGAAGTCAAGGAGTTGGCTGAACTCAAGGCCAAGGCCCAGGCGACCGTCGAGGCCGACCAGCAGCTCATCGCGCGCCTGACGAAGGAACTCGCCTCGGCCCGGGAATCCCAGAAGGGGGCCCTGGAGGATCAGCTGGATGTCGCCAAGGCCCAGGCGGAGCTGGACAAGGACGAGCTGGAGGCCGCCTCGGATGATCTGGCCAGGGTCGGCGGTGATCCCCAGGCCCGGATCCGGCGCCTGAAGGAGGCCCACGAGGCGGCGGACAAGGAATCCTCCCAGGTCATGGCCGCACCCCGGCCGGCCTCGGCCTTCCAGCAGGGGAGCCTGCTGGCCCGACTCGGTGAGTGGACGGCCCAGCGCACCAAGTACGCGCGCCTGGACCGGGCCCGGTTGGAGGCCCTGGGCAAGGTGCAGGTGCTCACCAAGCGCCGGGAGACCATCGAGGCCCGGGCGAAACAGGAGAAGGACGACCGGGAAGCCGCGAAGTACTGGGCGAACAACCTGGTCCAGGGATCCGCCGCGGCAGGCGGCGGTCCCGGCCGGGAACAGGCCCAGGAGGCGGTCTCGTACCTCCGGAAGTACGGCGATGTCCAGCGTAGGCTTTCGGACATGGGCCGCCGCATCCAGGATCAGCAGGAGCTGGCGGAAGTCTATGGCAGCTGGATGGGCCTGGTGGACGGCAACCGCAATGCGGCCCTGCATGGGCTCCTCGCCCGCCTCCTGTGGGTCCTGGGGCTGGCTCTGGCCGCCTACCTCGCAGGCCTGCTCATCGACCACCTCTTCCACCGGGCCGCCGCCGGCGACAAGAAGGGGGCCGGCACCTTGCGGACCGTGGTGAAGCTGGTGGTCCAGGTGCTGTGCGTCCTCGCCATCGGCTTCGTGATCTTCGGCATGCCGGCCCAGACCACGACGGTCCTCGGGCTGGCCGGCGCGGGCCTGACCGTGGCCCTCAAGGACTTCATCGTGGCCTTCTTCGGATGGTTCATCCTGATGGGCCGCAATGGCATCCGCGTGGGCGACTGGGTGGAGATCCGGGGCGTGGGCGGCGAGGTGGTGGAGATCGGCCTCCTCCGCACGGTGCTGCTCGAAACCGGCAACTGGAGCGACGCCGGACATCCCACGGGGCGGCGTGTGGCCTTCGTGAACAGCTTTGCCATCGAGGGGCACTTCTTCAACTTCACCACCTCGGGCCAGTGGATGTGGGACGAGCTGCGCGTGATGATTCCGACCGGCCAGGATCCCTATCCCATCATCGACCGGGTGCAGAAGCTGGTGGAAGAACAGACCGAGGGCAACGCCCGGCTGGCCGAGAAGGACTTGAACCGGGTCGCGACCCGCTACCGGGTGCGCGGCTTCTCGGTGGTCCCGGATCTCAATGTGATGCCAACGGCCAATGGCATCGAGATCCGCGCCCGCTACCTGACGCAGGCCTCGGCGCGCCATGAGGCCCGCCTGCGCCTGAACCAGGCCGTGGTGGAACTGATGCACGGCCCCCGCGGGGAAGCCGGCGAACCTGATGTGAAAGTCGAGGCTTGATGATTTCGTTTTCCAATGTAAGCAAGCAGTACGGCAAGCAGATCCTGTTCATCGAGGCGGATTTCCAGCTCAATCCCGGGGAGAAGGTGGGGCTGGTGGGCCCCAACGGGGCGGGGAAGTCCACGCTGTTTCGCATGATCATGGGCGAGGAATCGCCGGATGACGGCTCCGTCACCCTGCCGAAGAAGCTCACCCTCGGCTACTTCCGGCAGGAAGTGGACGAGATGGCGGGTCGCCCCGTGCTGGACGAGGCCATCGCGGGGAGTGGGCGCCTGGGCGATCTGCACCACGAGTTGATCGACCTCGAGCACGCCATGTCCGACCCCGAGCGCGGCGATGAGCTGGAGGCCATCCTCGAGCGCTTCGGCCATGTCCAGGAGGAGTACCAGCACCTGGGCGGCTACGAGCTGGAGGCCCGGGCCCGGGCCTGCCTGCACGGTCTCGGTTTCGAGGACGCGCAGATCGACGGCGATGTGGGCGCCCTGTCCGGCGGCTGGAAGATGCGCGTCTCCATGGCGAAGGTGCTGCTGGGCAACTTCGATGTGCTGCTCATGGACGAGCCCACCAACCACCTGGACATCGAATCCATCCTCTGGCTCGAGACCTTCCTCAAGGCCGTGCCCGCCACCCTGCTGATGACGAGCCACGACCGCGACTTCATGAACCGCGTGGTCACCAAAGTGCTGGAGATCGACGGCGGCGACATCGTCACCTACTCCGGCAACTACGATTTCTATGTGAAGGAGCGGGAACAGCGCGACGCCAACCAGGAGGCCGCCTACGCCCGCCAACAGGCCAAGCTGGCCAAGGAGCAGCGCTTCATCGAGCGGTTCTCCGCCCACGCCGCGAAGGCCGCCCAGGTGCAGAGCCGCGTGAAGGCCCTGGACAAGATCGAGCGCATCGAGCCCCCGAAGAAGCGCCGCGTGGTGAAGTGGGATTTCCGCATCCCCGGCCGCTCCGGCGACGATGTGGCCATGCTCGAGGGCGTGTGCAAGGCCTATGGCGCGCGCAAGCTGTACGACCAGTTCGGTTTCCACATCCGCCGCGGCGAGCGCTGGTGCGTGATGGGGAAGAACGGCGCCGGCAAATCCACCCTGCTCAAGATGGTGGCGGGCGTCATCGAGCCGGACTCAGGCAGCGTGCGGCTGGGCGCCAGCCTCCGGCTCGGCTACTTCTCCCAGCAGGCGTTGGACTTGCTGGATCCCGACCTCACCGTGATCGAACAGATGCAGCAGGATTTCCCCATGGAAGGCCTGGGCGTGCTGCGGAACCTGCTCGGCGCCTTCCAGTTCTCCGGCGACGATGTGGACAAGAAGGTGCGCTCGCTCTCGGGCGGCGAGAAGTCCCGCCTCGTCATGGCCCGGATGCTCTTCGATCCCCCGAACTTCCTGGTGCTGGACGAGCCCACCAACCACCTGGACCTGGCCACGAAGGAGATGCTCATCGAGGCCCTGAAGGACTTCGAGGGCACCATGCTCTTCGTTTCCCACGACCGCACCTTCCTGCGCGGCCTGGCGAACCGGGTGCTGGAACTGGGCGGGGAGGAGCACGAGGGCCCCGTGGTGTTCGGCGGCTCCTACGCGGAATATGTCGAGCGCATGGGCCGCGAGGCCCCGGGCGTGCACAACTAGGTGATCCGTAGCATGGGCGGCGGTTGGCATTCGAGACGGAGCCAGGCCCCGGTGCGGGGATGCTCCAGCTCCAGCCGATGGGCGTGCAGCAGATAGCCCGGGTCGCCGGGCAGAGCCTGGGTCTCCGGCAGCGGGAGGCCGCCCGACCCATAGAGGGGGTCCCCCGCCAGCGGGTGGCCCGCCCAGGCCATGTGGATGCGGATCTGGTGCGGGCGGCCCGTGGCGATCTCCACATCCACGAGGGATGACTCCGGCCGCCGCTCCAGGACCGTCACCCGGCTGAGGGAAGCCCGCCCCCCCGGATGGGCGGCGTGCAGGGCGCCGAGGGGACCGTAGGGAACCTCCCCGATGGGGGCGGCCACCTCGAAGGCGTCGAGGGTGGGGTGGCCCTGGCAGAGGGCCCGGTAGACCTTGCGGGTGCGGTGATCCTGGAACGCAGCCTGGAGGGGCTTCCGCGCGGCCATCGTCCGTGCGAACAGCACGAGGCCCGAGGTGCCCCGCCCCAGGCGGTGCATGGGGCTGGCCTCGGGGGCCCGCCGCCGCACCAGGGCCAGGAGGGTGTGCTCCTGGAACTGGCCTCCGCCGGGCAGGGTGGGCAGGCCGCTGGGCTTGGCCACGGCGAGCAGATCCTCATCTTCAAAGAGGACCGCCGTGGCCAGGGGCACCTCGGGCTCGACCCAGGGCGGACGGGCCCAGGCGACCCGCTGGCCTAGGCGCAGCAGGGCTTCCGGTGAAGGGTGCTCGTCGTCGTCGAGGCGGACCTGGCCGCCCTGGATCCGCGCCAGCCAGTCCGCCGGGGAGGCGATGGGATACCGGGCCGAGAGATGGGCCAGGAGGGTGTGGCCGGCGCCCCCGGGGCCGATCAGCTCCCAGTGGACGACCCCCTGGTTCTTCCGCGCCATCCCGCCTCCCGAAGCCTCCGGGCCGGCCGGGGGCTTCATCATCACAGCTTGAAGCGCTGCACGGTCTCCCGCAGGCCCTCGGCCACCTTGGACAAGTCGTCGGCGGTGTTCGAGATCTGCTGCACGGTGGCGGCCAGCTGCTGGGTGGCGGCGGCGTTCTGATCCAGCCGGGCGGCGGTCTGGTTCATCATCCGCCCCACATCCTGGCTGGTCCGCGCCTGGCCGCTGCTGAGGTTGCCGATCTCGTGGATGCTGCCGGACACCTGGGAGATGCGATCGCGGATGGCCTCCAGGTGCTGGAGGGTCACCTCGACGCTGCCCACGCCATCGGACACCGCCGACTGCATGGCCTGGATGATCTCCTCGATCTCCTTCGCCGACTGTCCGCTGCGCTCCGCCAGGATGCGGACTTCCTCGGCGACCACAGCGAAGCCCTTGCCCATGGTGCCCGCCTTGGCGGCCTCGATGGCGGCGTTGAGGGAAAGCAGGTTGGTCTGCCGGGCGATGCCCTGGATGGCCTGGACCGCCTCGACGATGCGCGAGGTGGCCTGCTGGATGGCCTCCATGCCCTCGGCGGTGCCGCGGCCGGTCTTGGCCCCGCGGTCCGTGTCGTCCACGGCTTCTTCGGCCTTCGCCCCGGTACGCCGGGTGTGCTCGGCCATGGCCTCCACATTCGCGTCCAGCCTGCGAAGCGCCTCCTGGACCTCCCGGCCCGCCTGGCGCAGATCTTCGCCGACCCGGGCGGTCTCCTGGACGGTGGCGCTCATCTGTTCGGCGCTGGCCGCCAGCTCCGTGCTGCCCGAAGCCACCCGCTCAGAAGCCGCCCCCATGTTTCCGAGGGCCTGGTTCAGATCGGTCACCATGCCGTTGAAGGTCCCCGCCAGCTGGCCGATCTCGTCCCGGCTTCCCACGGCGGCCTTCACGGTCATGTCGCCCGCGGCTACCTGGCCGATGGCCCCGGACAGGTCATCGAGGGGCCGGAGGATGGAGACCCGCACCTGGCGGACGATGATGAGGCTGATGAGGACGAGGAGGGCGAATCCCGCCGACGCTGAGAGGATGCGGGTGTTCCGTTCGCTCCGGTACAGCTCCGCCGTGGACATGGAGACCCCGAAGGAGGCCACCAGCTCGCCTGCCTTCCGATCCTTGAAGGTGTCGATGCCGAAGGCGCCGTGGCAGTGGATGCAGGAATCCTTCAAGCGGCCCGGGCTCAAGACATAGAGGCGGGGAACCCCGTTCGCATCCTGGAGGTGCCCCACGCGCTGCTCCAGGGAGGGATTGGCCGTGAAGGCGTCCATGGACTCGCGCTCGAACGCTGCCGAGGCGGGGTCTTCGGAGCGGCGGCCCTCCAGGATCCGGTGGAAGGTCATGCCCCGGCTCCGGCAGTATTCCTCTGCGTCGGCATGGAACATGGACCGGGAGGCCACGGCCAGGGAGGTCAGGTGCTCCTCGAAGGCCTTTTCCGCCCGGCTGGTCTGGTAGGCGCTCACGCCCCAGATCGCCAGTCCCAGGAGTGCGGCCAGGGAGAGGGCGACGGGCAGGAAGAATTTCAGGGCAAGGCCACTCCGGTTCATCGCCTGCGACTCCTTGGCATTCCATTGATACTCGATAGATGTTCTATTTCGGCCATTTTCGGCGGGGAGTTGAATCGGGGCGATCTTGACCTTCGGGTTGGTTGCTTTTTCAAGATTGGGCCGAAGTGGACCGTTAGGGAAAGAACCCCCCGCTGGGGTTCAAATGGAGGAAACATGCGCAAGACATGGGCAATCCTGGCCATGGCGATCACGATGGCGTTCCCCCTCGCCGCCCAGAGCCGCGACCAGGCCAAGGCCTTCGTGAAGCAGGCCGTGGACTTCGCCAAGAAGAACCCCAAGGAGAAGTTCCTGGAGGAAGTGAGCGGGCCCAAGGGCCAGTTCCACTTCGTCAAGGGGCAGAACCATGACCTCTACATCTTCGTCTACGACCTGGAAGGCAAGGTTTTGGGCCACGGGGTGCGGCGCGAGCTGGTGGGCATCAACCGCTGGGCCGCCAAGGATCCCGACGGCAAGCCCTGGATCCAGGATTGGACCAAGATGGTCAAGGAGAAGGGCAGCGGCTGGATCGAATACAAGGAGCTGAACCCGGCCCAGGGCAACAAGGTCATGAAGAAGGCCTCATGGGTGGAACTGGTGAACGGCATGGTCATCGGCGCCGGCATCTACGAGTAGGCCCGGCTTCGAGAACTCGACAAGGGGGCCGCGAGGCCCCCTCGTCGTGCCCGGTGTAGGCTGGATGCCCCCCCTGGAGATGTTCCATGCCCCTGTCCGGACCAGCACCCCAGCGGCCGCCTTCGCTGCCCTACCGGAAACCCCAGGAGGGCCGGGACTACTGGATCGTGGATGGGATCCTGCCGGACGCGGAGGCCGTGGCCAGGCGCTTCCGGGCCCTGGAGGAATGGGAACTGGGCTTTCCCCACGCGCCCGAAACCTGGCCCGGCATGCGGTCCCGGAACGCCCTGCGCCTCGAGGAATTGGCGCCGCTGGAAGCCAAGGTGCGGGAGCTGACCGGATCGCGGCGCCTTTGGTCCGAAGTCGCGCCGGATGGCGCCTACCTCAACCACAATGTCGTGCAGGTGGTGGGCGCGAAGGAATCCGGCCCCCGGCCTCACACGGATTCTCGGAAGCTGTGCCGCTACGCGGCCGTGATCTACCTCACGCCCCGGGCGCCCTCGACCGCAGGCACCACCTTCTATCGCCTGCGGTACCCCAATGGCACCCTCAGCGGAAACCTCTGCCCGCCGCCCCACGCCAACCTGCGCGAGGCCCTGGGGGTCACCGGCCTGCCGCTGCAGGCCTGGCAGCCCGATGTCGCGGTGCCCAATGTCTTCAACCGATTGCTGCTCTATCGGGCGGACCTGGTGCACTCGGCCACGGGCTACTTCGGCCACGATCTCGCGACCAAGCGCATGACGGCCCTGTTCTTCTGGATGGCGGAGTAGCCGTTATTTCTTGGCCTTGTTCAGGCGGTCCAGGAGCTTCTGGTCCACGAACGCCGTGATCTCCCCCAGTTTCGCCGTGGACTTCTCCAGCAGGTCTGCGCACTGGGCCTGCATGTCGGTCACATAACCCGGATCCGTGATGTCCTTGAGGTTGATGACCACATTCCAGATGCCGCCGCGGACGCCCGCATGGGCCATCTGGGCGCCCACGGCCGCATCCGTGATGGAAGCCACCTTGCCCAGGCGGGCGGCCTCGCCGGCCAGCTCCAGGGCCGCGAGGCTGGTCTGGGCCGTGTCCAGGGGGACCTCGATGGCCACCTTGAGGCCGGCCTGCATGGCCTCGTGGCGGGCCGCCTTCTGCTCGGGCGTGGCATCCGGCAGGCGACGGGCGTCCATGAAGGCGTTGAAGGCGTTGGTATCGGCGTCCACGGCCACCATCAGACGGTCCTTCAGGATCTGGGCCCGCTCGGCCAGGGCGATGAGCTTGGCGTCCTTGTCGGCATCCGGGCCGCCCTGGGCCAGGTTGGCCACCATGCTGGCCAGGGCCGCGCCCAGGCTGCCCGCCAGGGCCGCGATGGAGCCGCCGCCGGGGGCCGGCGTATCGCGGCTCACTTCGTCCGTGAAGGCGTGCACCTGCATGGAGACCAGCGCTTTGGGATCGTAGGAGGGCAGGCCCAGCACCTTCTTCTCGACCTCGAAGGGGGCCACATCGCCCAGGCCCATGGAGAACACGGCCGTCTGCAGGATGTCCGAGGTGGGCACGCCGGTGGACTTGCCCATGGCCTTCAGGTAGTGGCGGCCCGAGGCCCGCAGGCACTGGAAGGGCACCAGGCCCACGATCTCGCTGCCCGTGACCACGAGTCCGCGTTCCGCGGCCAGGCGGCGCGCCTCCTCCAGCACGGCGTGGGGCGCGGTCTGCTTGTAGTCGGTGAGGTTCACGCTGATCTGGGCACGGCGGTACGAGTCCACATACCAGCCGATGGCCTTGCAGTGGCTGAAGGTGCCCCGGCGGCGCACCTTCTGGCCCACGGGATTCGCCGGATCCACATCGTTCAGGCGCATGAGGGCGGGCAGGTCGTAGCCGTGGGCCGAAGCGCAGTGATCCACGGTCTCCTGGAACGAGGCGCCCGTGAAGTCGCAGTTGCCGCAGGGGAAGCTGCCCTCGGCGTAGAAGATCAGCTCGCCGGCCTGGTAGTAGGGCCTGATGCGCCCGCGCCGGGCCACGCGGCCCTTCTCGCGGAGCTCGAAGGCGATGTCCGTGGCGTGGGCCTTGTCGCCGGAATTCAGCGTGACATTGTAGGCCACGAGGAATTCCCGGGCCCCGATGATCGTCGCGCCTGCCCCGGGGTTGTGGGGCGCCGCGAAGTCGGGCTTCCACGCGGGATCCTGCAGCTTCTTCTCCAGGCCTTCGTATTCGCCCCGGCGCACCTCGGCGAGGTTGCGGCGTTCGGGCCGGGAGGCGGCGGCCTCATACAGGTAGACGGGAATGGCAAGATCCTTCGCCACCCGGGCGCCCAGGCGGCGGGCCAGCTCTGCGCAGTCCTCCATGGTCACCCCTTCGACGGGCACGAAGGGCACCACATCCGTGGCGCCCATGCGGGGATGGGCGCCGTGGTGCCCGCGCATGTCGATGACCTTGGCGGCCTCCGCGATGCAGGCGAAGGCGCCCGCCAGCACGGCCTCGGGCTCGCCCACGAAGGTGATGACCGTGCGGTGGGTGTCCGCGCCCGGATCCACATCGAGGATCCGGACCCCCGGCACCGAGGCGATGGCGTCCGTCACCTGCTTGATCTTCGCGGCATCCCGGCCTTCCGAGATGTTCGGCACGCACTCCACCAGCTTGCGGGACATGATTCCTCCGTTCGTTCAAGTCTAGCCGTGGCGACTCCGGAGGCGGGCCGCGGGGCGGTCCACCTCCGGAGCATGGTTGACAACTTGTTAAGGAAGAGGCTTTACCCTCCTCGGAACGCATAGCGTTCCGAGCGCTACAGGGGTCCCTGTCCAGACTCGCCAACCTCATTCTTCACGCCGCTCACCACATGGCCCGTCGGACCCACCCGGGAAGCGGTGTCGCAGTAGCCGGTCTGGTCGTCGAAGAAGAAGTCGGGCTCGAACTCGCGCAGGAAGTCGGCCTTCTCGAGGCCACCCAGGAACATGGCCTCGTCCACCTGGATGTTCCAGGCCATGAGGGTGCGGATGGCGCGCTCGTGCGCGGGGGCGCTGCGGGCGGTGACCAGGGCGGTCCGGATGCGCATGGGGGCGCCCGAGGCCATGTCCTGCAGGGGTTGGAGGGCCTGCAGCAGGGGCTTGAAGGGGCCGGGAGGCAGGGGGACGCCGGCCCGTTCGATCTCGTGGGCCTGGAAGGCCGCCAGGCCGCCCTGGGCGTAGACGCGCTCCGCCTCGTCGCTGAACAGCACGGCGTCGCCGTCGAAGGCGATGCGGATCTCGTCCGGGTGGCGGTCCGCGGCCAGGGCGCTGTCGGGGTAGACCCGGGCGGCCGCGAAGCCCGCGTTCAGGGCCGCGCGGACATCGTCCTCCTTGGCGGACAGGAACAGGTTCGCGCCCAGGGAGGTGAGATAGGGGTAGGGGTTCCGGCCCCGGGTGAAGACGCCGCGCTCCAGCTGGAGGTTCGACTCCTGGGCGCTGCGGAAGACCCGCAGACCGCTCACGGGATCGTTGCGGGAGAGGATCACCACGGCCACGCGGCCTTCGTCGTCCGTGTTGAAGGCCAGCAGCTTCTTCACCAGCGGGAAGGCCACGCCGGGCTTGGCGGGCACATCGAGCCGCGACAGCTGGAGCTCCATGTAGGCACGGTCGTCCGATTCCTCGAAGACCCGGTTCTCCTCCTCGAAATCGAACAGCGCGCGGGAGGAGATGGCGACGACGAGCTTGCCTTCCAGGGATTTGGGCATGGCCTCAGGGTACATTGAGGTCATGCCCAGGCTCTACTTCGACGCCAACGCCAGCGCGCCGCCCCACCCGGAGGCGGTGGAGGCCGTGCGGCGGGCCATGGCTGAGGACTGGGCCAACCCCACCAGCACCCACCGGGAAGGGCAGCGGGCCCGGCATCGCCTCGAGGAGGCCCGGCGGGAGATCGCGGCCTCCCTGGGCGTGGCGCCGGGGGAGCTGGTTTTCTGCGCCAGCGCCACGGAAGCCCTGCACCTGCTCATCCGGGGACTGCAGCCCGCCCTGGGGGACCGGCCCGCGGCGGTGTTCCCGGGGGAGCACAGCGCCTGCCTGAATCCCCTGCGGGACTGGTCGCGGGTGAGCTGGCTGCCGGAGCTGCCCGCGGATTGCGCTGCCGTGGTGCAGATGGCCGCCAACAACGAGACTGGGATCCTCTACGGGATGCCGCCCGTGCTGGATGCGGTTCGCATCAAGGACGGCTGCCAGGCCTGGGGGAAGGTGGCCGTGGATCTGTCGGACTGCGACGCGGCGGTGTTCAGCGGCCACAAGATGGGGGGCCCCCGCGGCGCGGCCCTGCTGTGGATGCGGCCGGGCCTGCCCTGGGAGGCCCTGATGGAGGGCCCCCAGGAGCGCCGCCGCAGGGGGGGCACGGAGGACCTTCCCGCCATCCTGGGGCTGGCGGCCGCCACGCGGCACTTGACGGAGCGTCAAAGCGCGAACGCGGAGCTGGCGTCGCTGCGGGATGCCTTCGAGACGGAAATCACATCCTGGAACCGGGACATCGAGGTCATCGGCGGGGGCTCCCCACGCCTGCCAAATACAACCTGCGCCTTGTTCCGGGGCCGGAACGGGGAGGCCCTGCATGCCTCCCTGGACCTGGCGGGGTTCGCCGTCAGCACCGGGAGCGCCTGCCACAGCGGGGCGGTGAAGCCCAGTCATGCAATCACGACCTTGGGGTATAGTTTGGACGACGCGCGATCGGTGCTTCGCTTTTCGATGCTCCCGGACGCGCAGCCCGGCGAGGTGGAAGCCCTGGTGGCGGCCATCAAGCGGTTGACATGAGCCCCTAGAAAGCCAGCAGGTGTGGAGCGGACATGATCGAGCAGGTTCTCTTCTTCTTCGCACACAACCCGCTGTTGATGCTGTTCGCGGTGGTGGCACTGGGCTACCCCATCAGCAAGATCCGCATCGCCGGAGCGTCCTTCGGCATCGCCAGCATCCTCTTCGCGGGGATCGCCCTGGGCGCGCTGGTGATGGCGCCGGGCCTGGACGCCGGCCTGAAGAAGGACATCTCCAAGGAGATGAAGCTGGTCTATGAGCTGGGTCTGGCGGTGTTCGTCTACGCCATGGGCCTCTCCATCTCCCACAGCTTCTGGGCCGCCTTCAGCCGCGAGGGGATGAAGAAGAACGCGGTGGTCTTCCTGGTGATGCTGGCCTCCACGGGCTTCGTGGTGCTGCTCGCCCGCCTGCTGGGCTTCAACGCCCGCTACGCCGCGGGCCTGCTCACGGGCAGCTTCACCAACATGCCGGCCCTGGCGGGTGTCATCGAGCGCGTGAAGACCATGGCGGGCGTGGGGCCCGTGGAACTGGCCCAGCCCACCGTGGCCTCCGCCATCGCCTACCCCATCGGCGTGCTGGTGCCCATGCTGATCATCCTCATCAGCTCGAAGGTGTTCCGCGTGAACCTGCAGGAGGAGGCCGACGGCCTCAAGGACTACCAGACCGGGCACCAGAAGCTGGAGGTCTGGACGCTGCGGGTGACGAAGCCCGAGGCCGAATCCCTGACCAAGCGCGAGATCCGCGCGGCGGGCCGCTTCCATGTGGTCTTCGGCCGGGTGCTGCGCAAGGCGGAGCTGCTGCTGCCGGGGCCAGAGTTCCGGCTGAAGCTGGATGACCTGGTGACGGTCGTGGGATCGCCGGATGACCTGATCCAGGTGGAGGCCCTCATCGGCGAGCGCAGCCATGTGGAGCTGGACCGCGACCAGAGCGCCCTCGACGCCACGCGGGTGTTCGTGTCGCGCTGGGATGTAGTGGGCGTCCCCCTCGGGAAGCTCGACCTCGTGAACAAGCACCAAGCCATCATCACCCGCGTCCGCCGGGGCGACCTCTGGTTCGTGCCGGACGGCGACACGGTGCTGGAGCTGGGTGACCGCGTGCGGGTGACCACGCGCCGGGACAACATCGAGGCCATCGAGGAGTTCTTCGGCGACAGCTATCGGGCCCTCAGCGAGGTGAGCTTCCTCACCTTCGCCATGGGGCTGGCCGCCGGCCTCGCCCTGGGCCAGCTGCCCATCCCCCTCGGGCACGGCATCGTCTTCAAGCTGGGCTTCGCGGGCGGCCCCCTGGCCGTGGCGCTGATCCTCGGCCGCTTCCACCGCATCGGGCCCCTGGTCTGGAACTTCCCCTACAGCGCCAACCACACCATCCGGCAGTTCGGCCTGGTGCTGTTCGCCGCGGGCATCGGCGTGATCTCCGGCGAGGGCTTCCGGGCCATCATGTCGAAGGACGCATCGGTGCTCCCCCTCTTCCTGGGGGCGGCCTTCCTGGTCTGCCTCGTGGCGGATTCCCTGACGATGCTGCTGGGCTACAAGGTGTTCCGCATCCCGCTCAACATCATGTTCGGCATCGTGGCGGGTACCCACACCCAGCCGGTGGTGCTGGGCTATGCGAACCATCACACGGGCAACGACCTGCCCAATGTGGGCTTTGCGACCGTCTATCCCCTGGCCACGATCCTCAAGATCGTCCTGGCCCAGGTGCTGCTGGCGCTGATTCCCTGATTCACTTCACCAGGCTGGGCACGGCCTTCCCGTCCGGCTGCCGGGCCCAGTGGAGATCCAGCCAGGAGGCCACGGTGGGGGCGAGGTCCCAGAGCGGCACCGGGCCGAGGGGGCCGCGGCCGGCGCCGAGCACGATGAGCCAGGTGTGCATGGCCGGGGTCTCGGAGGTATAGGCGTGGGCACCGTGGCGGCCATGGCGCTCATCCTGCTCCTCGCGGCTGGATCGGGCCTTCGAGAGCCACTGTCCCTCCTTGGCCAGCACCACCAGGTCGCCCACCCGGGGGTTGCCCGACAGGTGGTACCGGGTGGGCACGCGGTCCCGGGTCCAGGCCTGGAGTCCGGCCCCGCGCAGGCGGGACAGGGCCCGGGGCGCATCCTTGGGGTTCTGCAGGTAGATGTAGGCGCTGCCACCGTGGGTGATGAGCTCGCTGCGGATGCCATCCAGCAGCGTGGGCAGGTGGATGCGGCGGCGCATGGGCGCCATGCCATGGTCGGCGGCGACGATGACGCGCAGACCCGGATGCTCGGCCTGCATGCGGCGGAGCCAGGGCGCCAGCTCTTCGTCCATGCGCTTCAGCTTGGCCTCGGCCTCGGCACTGTGGGGACCCTGGAGGTGGCCCTCCTCGTCGGTGCCTGAGAGGTAGGTCATGACGAGCCCGGCACCGTCCTTGAGCGCGGCTTCGCTGAAGGCGAGGGCCTCCGAATCCGGCCGCCCCACGCGGAAGGTCTCGAGGCGCCAGGGGCTGACGCCCTCCCAGGGGCCCGTGGCACCCACCCACTGGAAGACGGCCGTGCGCACGCCGCTGCGGGTGGCGGCCACCCAGAGGGGCTCCCGCTGGACATCCTCGGTGCGGGAAGCCGTGGGGACCAGGGTCTTCGTGGCCGGATCCAGGTAGCCGTTGGCGACGACCCCGTGGTGCTCAGGCCAGCAGCCCGTGGCCAGGGTCACATGGCCGTTGAAGGTGGTGGCGGGGAAGGGCGGCAGGCCCTCTCCGCGCCGACCCTGTTCCGACAGCGCCCAGAGCCCCGGCATGGTGCGGGCGCTGAACTGGTTCGCGCCCAGTCCGTCCGCGCTGAGCATGAGCACGGGCGGCGCGGCCTGCAGGGCGGCGGAGAAGGCGATGGCGAGGACGGTGGAAACACGCATCCCATGAGGGTATCAAGCTAACCTGGATGCATGAACCTGCCGCGTTGGCCCTACCCCCTGCTCCGACTGAAGCCCGGCAAAGAGGGGCTGATGTCCAAGCGCCACCCCTGGGTCTTCTCCGGGGCCGTGGCGCGACCTTCGGACTTCCACCTCGTGCGGCTGGCCGATGATTCCGGGCAGGTGCTCGGCGTCGGCACGGCGAGCCCGGCGAACCCCCTGGCGGCCCGGATCTTCCGCTTCGAGGACGCGCCCCTCGACGAGGCGTTTTTCCGGGCCCGCTTCGAATCGGCCCTGACCCTGCGCAAGGAGCTGGGCCTGTGGGATCCGGAAGGCGGCTGCCGCTGGATCTTCGGCGAGGGCGACGGCCTGCCGGGGCTGGTGGTGGACCGCTACGCCCAGGCCCTGGTGCTCCAGGTGGGCACGGCGGGACTGGAGCTTCTGCGCGAGGTCTGGTGGCCCATCCTCTTCGAGATCGGCAAGCGCGAGGGCCTGACCGCCTTCGTGGAGCGCAGCCAGTCCGGCCGCCGGGAGGAAGGCCTCGATCCCGTGAACCGCCTGCTGAAAGGCAGCCTGAGCGGCCCCATCACGGTCCGGGAGGGGGGCGCGCGCCTCACCGTGGACCTGCTGCGCGGCCAGAAGACGGGCTTTTTCCTGGATCAGCGGGAGCACCGGCTCCAGGTGGGCCGGGTGGCCCAGGGGCGGCGGGTCCTCAACGCCTTCGGCTACACCGGCGGCTTCAGCATCCACGCGGGCCTGGGTGGCGCCGCGGAAGTGGCCACGCTCGACATCAGCGCCGCGGCGCTGGACCAGGCGGAGCGCGATTGGGCCGCCAACGGCCTGGATCCCGCCGCGCACCTCCGCATGGAGGGCGACGCCTTCGAGCTGATGCGGCAACTGGAACCCATGGCCTGGGACCGCGTCATCGTGGATCCGCCTGCTTTCGCCAAGCAGCGCAAGGATGTGGACAAGGCCTTCAAGGCCTACAAGGATGTCTTCCGCCTCGGCGCCCGGGCCACCGCGCCCGGCGGCATGCTCTGGTGCTTCTCCTGCAGCCAGCACCTGGACCGGATGCGCTTCCAGGAGGCCGTGTGGACGGCCCTGCTGGAGGCCGGCCGCGAGGCCCGCGTGCTGGCCCATCTGGGGCAGCCCAGCGACCATCCCTATTCGCTCAACCATCCCGAAGGGTTCTACCTCAAGGGGCTGTGGTTGAGCCTGAGCTGAAGCGGAAAAGGATCTCCACGAAGGGCACGAAGAAAAACTTGAAGCACACGAATTGGAGTCCTTCGGGTGCTTGTTTTCTCTTAGTGTCCTTCGTGGAGTCTGTTGTCAGTGGCGATGGGAGTGACTACCCCAGCCGCTCCACGGCCTCATCCACGCCCTTGGCGTGCAGGGCCCCGAGGTTCAGGTCCAGCAGATGGCTCAGCTTCACATTGCCCATGGCGCCGAGCATGGAGGCTTTCAGGCGGGGAATGCTCGTCTCCATGGCGGCGATGAGTTCCTTCACCTGCTTGCGGCGGCTCTCCAGGCTGGAGCAGCCGCAGAGGGGGCAGCCGCAGGGCACGATGGGGAAGCCGCGCAGCCAGGCGTAGCGCTGGAGATCCCTCTCCTCGCAGGTGCCGAGCGGGCGGATGACGGTGTTGGCGCCATCATCGCTCACCAAGCGCAGGGGCATGGTGCTCAGGCGGCCCTCGAAGAACAGGTTGATGAGCAGCGTCTCGATCAGGTCGTCCAGGTGGTGGCCCAGGGCGATCTTCGAGTAGCCGTGCTGCTTGGCGAAGGAGTAGAGCACGCCGCGGCGCAGCCGCGAGCAGATGATGCAGGGCAGCTCTTCGGGTTTGGCGCGCACCATCTTGTCGATGGGGGCGGGGATGATGTGGTGGGGCACGCCCAGGCGCTCGCAGGTCTCGGCGATGGGGTCGGGATTGAACTGGGGGAAGCCCGGATCCACGGTGACGGCATCGACGGTGAAGGCCACGGGCGCCCGCTTGCGCAGCCGCTCCAGGACATCCAGCAGGGCCCAGGAATCCTTGCCGCCGCTCACGGCCACCAGGATGCGGTCACCCTCTTCGATGAGCTTGTAGGCGGCATTGGTCTCGCCCACGCGGCGGGCGATCTTCTTCTCGAGCTGGGGCAGGGCCTTGAGCTCGGCCTCGGTGGGCGGCAGGGCCAGGCTGGGGAGGGCGCAGGGATTGCTCATGCGGCGTGCATCCAAAAGGAAACGATAGCACCGCGGCAGGCCTGCATGATTGATGGCGAAAATGACAAAATTGCATTTTTTATCTTATTCAACTATCGTTGGCGCCAGCATGATTCGAGGGGTGATGCATGGGTATCCCGCTTCTTCCGGCCTTCCTCGTCTGCACCCTGGCCTTGGCCACCGTGCCGGAATCCGGGGCAGCTCCCACCTCCTGGCGACCCTACGACCTGGGACAACATCAGCGCCGCGTCGCCACTCGGGTCCCCGGAGCCCAGGCGGCTTTCGACCAGGGGCTGGTCTGGGCCTATGCGTTCAACCACGAGGCCGCCGTCCGGGCCTTCCAGGAGGCGTTGCGCCTGGATCCCGGCTGCGCCATGGCCTGGTGGGGATTGGCGCTGGTGAACGGTCCCCACATCAACAATCCCACCATGGATGAAGCCCAGGCGAAGGCGGCCTGGGAGGCCCTTAGCCAGGCCCAAAAGCGGGCCGACGGGGCGCCACCCGTGGAACGAGCCCTCATCGAGGCCCTCGGGGCCCGCTATGCCCTGCCGAACCCCGCGGACCGCAGCGCCCTGGACGCGGCCTACGCCCAGGCCATGGGTCGGGTGGCGGCCCGCTTTCCCAAGGATGCCGATGTGGCGGCCCTCCATGCGGAAGCCCTCATGGACACCCGGCCCTGGGACCAGTGGACCCGGGAGGGCAAACCCCAGCCCGGCACCACGGAGATCCTGGCCGCCCTCCGACGGGCCCTGGCTCTGGCCCCGAACCATCCCCTGGCCCTCCACCTCACCATCCACGCCTACGAAGGCTCGCCTCATCCTGAGCGCGCCAAGGCCGCCGCCGACCGCCTGCGCCGGCTGGTGCCCGACGCGGGGCACCTGATCCACATGCCCGCCCACATCTACGCCCGGATCGGCGACTGGGGCGGGGCCGCCGAGGCCAACGAGCGGGCCATGGAGGCCGACGGCCGCTACCGGGCCCGCCAGCCGGAGATCGGCTTCTACGGGCTCTACATGGTGCACAACGCGGACTTCCTGGCCTACACGGCCCTCATGGAAGGCCGCAAGGAGGTGGCCCTGGCTCAGACCCAGGCCGTGGTGACAACCTTCCCCCTGGACTGGGTGGTGGCCAACGCCACCTTCGCCGAAGCTTTCGCCACTCGGCACTGGGAGGCCCTGAAGCGGTTCGGCCTCTGGGACGAGCTGCTGGCGGAGCCCGCGCCGGACGCCCGGTTGCCCCTGGCCACGGCCAGCTGGCACGCCTTGCGGGGCACGGCCTTCGCCGCCACGGGGCGGAGCGAGGAGGCCCTGAAGGCGCAGGCGGCTTTTGAAGCGGCCCTCCCCGCGGTCCCTGAGGGCCACCTTTGGGGTTCCAACAACGCTCGCTCGGTGATGCAGGTGTCCCGAGCCTTCCTGGCCGGTGAAATAGCCTTCGGCCAGGGCCGGTTGGATGAGGCGATCCAGCGCCTGCAGGAGGCCGTGCGCCTGGAGGACGCCCTCAAGTACGACGAGCCCCCCGCCTGTGTCGTTCCCGCCCGCCATGCCCTGGGGGCCGTACTCCTGTCCGCCGGTCGGGCCAAGGAGGCCGAAGCCGTCTACCGCGCGGATCTCCGGGCCTACCCCGCCAACTACTGGTCCATCCTGGGCCTCCAGAAGGCGCTGGCTGCCCAGGGACGCAAGCCCGAGGCAGCGGCCGCGGAGAAGGAACTCCAGCGCGCGCAGGCCCGGGCCCAGGTGAGGGCCGAAACCTCGTGCCTGTGCGTCAAGGGGAAAGGGTAGGGCCCTCTCGCGGCCAGGTCAGATCACGCCGCAGGCTTTGCGCTCGCCGCGGCTGATCTGGCCCTGGACATCCTTGACATATTCAGGGCAGGTGCAGTCCGGACAGGAGTTGCTGGAGGTCTCGGAGCACAGGTCGGCGAAGGTCACCTTCTCCATGAAGGCGGAGATGTGGTCGGAGAGGCGGTTCCAAAGCATGAGGCTCATGCGCTCATCGGCCATGAGCGCCTGGTTGGCGGCCCTGGGATCCTCCTTCGCCACGGCGTAGAAGCTGCTGTCCGTAAGGCGCAGGATCTCGCCCACGCTCACCTGGTTGCAGGGCCGCGTGAGGATGTAGCCGCCCTTGGGGCCGCGCACGCTGGCGACGACGCCGGCCTTCTTGAGCTTGTTGAAGATCTGCTCCAGAAAGGGCAGGGAGAGCTTCTGGCGCTCGGCGATCACATGCAGGGGCACCGGCTGGCCGTGGCTGTGGTGGGCCAGGTCGAACAGGGCCTGCATGCTGTACCTGCCTCGGGCCGAGATCTTCACGAAAGGTTCTCCAGCCTCCAGGCTAGTATTCTTGAGTGAATGGGTCAAGTTTATGAAATCGCTACACTGGCTCTGGAGACTCCCATGAAACCTGCCCTTCTGGCTCTCGGAACCCTGGGACTGCTGGCCCAGCCGCCCGGCCCGGTCCCCGCCTCCCTGCCGGCGGCCCTCCCCGGCGGACAGCTGGTGGACGCCAAGGACCACCTGCCCCTGTTGCTGGGCGAGACGACGCCGAAGGCCATCCTGGCCCACCGCGCCATCTTCCGGGACACCCTGGCCAAGGTGCAGCTCACGCCGCCCCTGAAGGCCCGCTGGAAGGGTGTGAGCCGACCCCTGACCCTGGTGGCGGTCTTCGGCTCCTGGTGCGGCGACAGCCACTACCAGCTGCCCGATCTGCTGGCGCTCGAGGCGGAACCCAACCCGTTCATCGAGGTCCACTACCTGGGAGTCAACCGGGACAAGGCCGTCGAGGCGGTCGCGTGGCCCAAGGGCTGCGTCCCCCAGAAAGTGGTCCGGGTGCCGACCTTCTACCTGTTCGCCACCCAGCCCGGCGGCCAGCAGAAGCTGGTGGGATCCGTGGTGGAGAACCCCCCGCGGGCCGGGCAGCGCATGGCCGAGGCCCTGGTGGAGCTGGTCGAGACGGCCGCCGCCCAGCCCTGACCCGCCAGGATTTCAGGAAGGTCCCTCCCGCCGCCGATGAGGGAGAACCATGTACTGGCGCCGCCTGATCCTGCTGACCTGCCTGCTCTGCGGCCTGGGCGCCGCGGAGCCGATCCGCGTGGCCGTGGACGAATGGACGACCGTCAACCCCCTGCTCATGTCCCGCGATACGGACGGAGAAGCGGTGGACCTCATTTTCGACCGCCTGGTGACCCTGGACGCGGAAGGAAACTTCATTCCCGAGCTGCTGCAGAGCTGGACCATCCTCAAGGGCGGCCGCGAAGTGGTCCTGGAGCTGCGGCCAGGCATGACCTGGCATGACGGCGCGCCCATTGAGGCGGAGGATCTGGTCTTCACCTGGCGGACCCTGAGGCTCCCCCAGGTCCGCGCCATCGCGGACACGGTCGGCGGCGTGGCCAGCCTGGACAGCCTGGTGGCCGAGGGGCCGCTCCGGGTGCGGATCCGGCTCTCCCGGCCGCGGGGGACCCTCCTCTCGGACCTCTACAACTTCATCCCGGTCCCCCGGCGCCACTACCAGATGGGGGCGAAGCCCATGGCCGCGCCAGTGAACTTCCAGCCCGTCGGTTCGGGTCCCTACCGGATCGTGGAGCGGGCCACCACCAAGCACCTGAAGCTCGAACGCTGGGACGGGTACCGCGGCGCCCATCCGGGCTCCTGGCCCGCCTTCGAGTTCAGCGACCCCACCGCCGAGAAATCCACGGCCAAGGCGATCCTGGAGGGGCGGTTCCACTACGCGGCCACCAGCGCCCTGTCCCACTACCTGGTGCGGAAGGGCGCCCTGGGAGCGGGGCATCTCCAGGTCTATTCCGTGCCCCAGGCCGCCTTCGGGGCCTTTTTCCTGAACTGTGATCCGAAGCGCAGCCTGCTGGGCGAGCTGGCCCTTCGGGAGGCCCTGGCGGAACTGACCCCCTGGCAGGAGTTTGCGCGAGCCCGCCAGTTCTTCCCCGCCCGCCTGGCCTCCTCGTTCTGGCCACCGGAGAACTGGGCCCACGACCCTGAACCGAGGCCGCTGCCCCAGGCTGAGCGCGCAGAAACGATCCTGGAAGCAGCTGGATGGCACATGGGATCCGGCGGCGTCCGGCGGGATGCGAAGGGGCGGACCCTCTCCCTCGTGGCCTACGAGCAGGTCAATTCCACGACCCGCAGCATGGCGCGGCTCCTGGCGGAACGGGCCGCCAAGGTGGGCATCCGCATCGAGGTGCGGAAGCTGACCTTCCAGGCCCTGACCGAGAAGTCCGCCGAACACGAGGGCGACATCTGGTCCTACGGGTGGACCACCTCTCTGGATCCCGATGTGGACGCCCCCCTCTTCACCCGGGATGGCTACCGCACCAAGGCCAATGTCAGCGGATACCTGAACCCGGAGGTGGATCGGCTCTTCGACGAAGGGCGGCACACGCTGGATCCGGAGGCCCGCCGGAAGCTCTACCTGAAGCTCTCCGAGATCATCTGGCGGGACAAGCCGGTGATCCCCCTCAACTACAATCTGGCGAGGATCCTGGCGACCCGGCGGCTGCAGGGCGTGTCCTTCAATGTGCTGGGGCAGGCCTACGGCTTCTGGCCCGGCAAGCGGGGCTGGACGCTGGCGGACTGATTCCGATCAGAGGCGGTCGAAGCGGATGACCTCGACCTTGCCGGCCTTCCCTTTGGGAGCCGATTCTTCGCGCTCCCTCTCGGGACGGGGCTCGCGGTGGGGCCGCGGCTCGGGCTTCGTGTCGGGCCTAGCCTCGTGCTTCGCCTCGTGCTGGGGACGGGCCTCGGCGCGGCGGGGCTCGGAGGAAGGTTCCGGACGCTGAACCTGCTTGGGTGCCGGCGCGCTGACCTGCCGTTCCCGGCCCGCCCAGACGGCGCCCACCTGCTTGATGCGATCCACCAGCCGGGCAGGTTCCAGCACCTGGATGCCGTCGCCGAACTGCATGGCCCAGCGGGCGATGGCCCGCAGGTCCGTGGCCGAGAAGGTGACCTGCGCCTGACCGTCACCCAGTTCCTCGAGCTTGAAGTGGGGGAAGGCCGGCGGGGCCTGCTTCACGGCGAAGACCCACTGCTTGAGCAGCGTGGCCTTCACGGCGATGGCGTCGCCGCCAAGCCAGCCACCGATCTGGTTGGCGGGGGTTCCCTCGGGATAGGGGCCCTGGGCCGCCCGGCCCATGCCCTCCACCTCGTTCACCTCGGCCAGCAGATCCAGGCGGTGGTGGCGCTCGGCGTTGTAGCGGCGGTCCCAGCCCCAGGCATACCACGCCTGGCTGAGGGCATCGAAGGTGAGGTGGCGCGGCTCGAAGGTGCGGGGGGCATTGGCGTCCGCATCGGCGAAAATGAACTCGACGGCGCGGCCCTCCTGGATGGCGACGAGGATGGACGCGGCCAGGGGCGGCAGGGCCGGCGCGGCCGAAGGCTTTTTGGGAGCGGCCGCTGCCGGTTCCGGAAGAGGGGCCGGGACAGCGGGGGCGACGGTTTCGGCCGCGAGCTCCGCGGCCTTGGTGGCCTTGCTCTTGGCGGGCGCCTTGGGGGCGGCCTTGGCCTTGGGTTCCGGAGCCTCGGCTTTCTTCGGGGCGGCCTTCTTCAGCGGGGCCTTGGCCTTGGCAGCAGGTTTCTTCTCATCGGCGGGGGCGGTCACGGGCTTCTTGCGGGGGGTCTTGGTCACGGCCATAGGGTTTGCGGCTCCTGGCCCATCATCGCTCATTCCCTCGGGGGCGGTCCATGCTCATTTCGACGGCCCCGGGCCGGCCCCGCTTTGGCCATGCTGGAGGGATGGGCCATCGCAACTTCCGCTTTGCCGCCGTCATGGGGCTTCACACCTTCATCTCCGCCGGGACCTTCCTGCTCGGGAAGACCGCGGCGGACACGATGCCGACCCTGGCCCTGGGCCTGCTCCGCTTCCTCATCGCCGGTGCGGGCTTTCTTCTGCTGGCTCGAATCCGGCACCTGGATCTGTGGACGGTGGCCCGCAGTGATTGGCGGACCTACCTCTGGGCCGGGTTCCTGGGCGTCACCCTGAACCAGGTTGCCTTCCTCGGCGGATTGGCCCTCACGCTGCCCTCCCACGCCGCGCTGCTCTATGCGCTGACGCCCACCGTGGTCCTGCTGCTGGCCTGGGCCCGCGGACAGGAGCGGCCTGGCCTGCGCAAGCTGGGCGGCCTGGCGCTGGCCTTTTCAGGCGTGCTGGTGCTGTTCTCAGGAAAGGCCGGCCGGGCGTTGCCGCCCCGGTGGATCCTGGGCGATCTCATGGTGCTGGTGGCGGTCGTGGCCTGGGCGGGCTACACGGTGATGAGCAGGCCCCTGGTGCAGAAACACGGCGCCCAACGGGCCACCACGCTGTCCATCCTCTTCGGTCTGGCGATCTTCGCGCCCCTCGGCGCCCTGGGGCTGCCGAGGCTGGTGGTGGCCGCCATTCCGCCCATGGCCTGGGTGGGTCTGATCTACCTGGGCTTGATGACGAGCGTGGTGTCCTACCTGCTCTGGTTCCATGCCTTGTCCATGAAGGAGCCCAGCCGGGTGGCCATCGCCACCAATGGGCAGCCCGTCGCTACGGCCCTGTTGGCCTGGATCTTCTACGGGCAGGCCATCACGCCGGCCTTTGCGGTGGGCGCGGCACTGGTGCTGGGTGGCGTACTGCTCACGCAGTTGTAAGGCCGCAGGGAGATCAGTCGGCCGCAGGCGAGCCGCTCCGCGGGTGCATCTGGTCGTACAGGGCGCGGAGCCTAGCCTGGTGGACATGGGTGTAGATCTGGGTGGTGCTGATGTCGGCGTGGCCGAGCATGGCCTGGACGGCGCGGAGGTCGGCGCCGTGGTCCAGGAGGTGCGTGGCGAAGGCGTGCCGCAGCACATGGGGGCTCACGGCCTCGACGCGGAGGCCGGCCTTGAGGGCGTAGGCCTTGAGGAGCCGCCACAGGTGCTGGCGGGTGATTCCCTCCCCGCGCTGGCCCACGAAGAGTTCGCCGCCCCTGGGCTTGAACCCGGGGCGCAGGACGAGCCAGGCGCGGATCCACCGCTCGGCGCTGGAGCCGAAGGGGATGAGCCGTTCCTTGCGGCCCTTGCCCGTGACCTTGAGGAAACCTTCGTCGAGGAATACCGAAAGGGCCGGGAGCCCCGCCAGTTCGGAGACGCGGAGGCCCGAGGCGTAGAGGAGCTCCAGCCAGGCGCGATCCCGCACGCCCAGGGGGGTGGCCGTGTCCGGCGCATTCAGCAGGGCTTCCACCTGGCTTTCGCCCAGGGTGCGGGGCAGGATGCGGGGCGGGCGGGGCGGTTTCACCACGGCCTCGGGACCGGCTCCCTCGCCGCCCTCCATGCGGAGGAAGGTGAGAAAGGCGCGCAGGCTCGAGCTCATCCGCGCCAGGCTGCGGGGAGCCTTCCCTTCGGCATGCTGGGAGACGAGGAAGGCGGTGAGGTGGTCCCGCGTCAGGTCCGTGGCGGAGATGCCCCGATCGCAGGCCCAGACGACCAGGTGGTTCAGATCGGAGAGGTAGCCCGAAGCCGTGTGGACCGAAAGTCCCCGCTCCACCGCCAGGAAGGTGCGGAACTCGCGTAGGCTGGCGCCCCATCCCAGCGGCCAGCCGTTCTCGGGTTCTTCATGCGTTCGGGCGCGGGGCATGGGGTATTCCTGCACTGACACTTAGCCAACCTACCCGGGGTTTGGCAATCGGGCGGAGAGTGTGTTAGGGTTTCCGGGTTCGTTTGGAGGAGCCCACGATGGCTGATGTGCGTAAGAAGGTCATTGCGATTATTGCCGAGCAGTTGGCCAAGCCCGAGGATTCCATTTCCGAATCCAGCCACTTTGTGGACGACCTCGGTGCGGACAGTCTCGATACCGTCGAGATCATCATGGCCATCGAAGAGGCCTTCAGTCTCGAGATCCCTGAGAGCGAGCAGGAGAAGATCCGCACGGTGGGCGATGCGATCGCCTACATCGAGAAGCACGCGAAGGCTTAATCCTGCGTGGATCATTTACATGCCGCAGCGCCCCCACGGCCCTGCGGCATGTTTGTTTTCCCGTCCGTCCAACGAAGAGTGAGGTGAAGCCATGAGCAGGACTGTCCAGCGCCGTCGCGTCGTCATCACGGGCATGGGAACGGTCAATCCCTGCGGGCTCACCGTTCCCGAGACCTGGGCCAACCTCCTGGCCGGGAAGAGCGGCATCGGCACCATCGACCGTTTCGATGTCACCGACTTCGCCTGCAAGATCGCGGGGCAGGTCAAGGGCTTCAACCCCGACCTGTTCATCGAGAAGAAAGAGCAGAAGAAGATGGACATCTTCATCCACTACGCCCTGGGCGCGGCCCATGAGGCCTGGGTGGATGCGGGCTTCGACCAGGTGGAACTCACCAAGGCCGAGCGCGAGGTGTTCGGAACCTACATCGGCAGCGGTATCGGCGGCCTCAGCACCATCTGGGACGAGGCCAACGGCTACCGCGGCCCCCGCCGCACCAGCCCCTTCTTCATCCCCAGCCTCATCGTGAACCTGGCCAGCGGCCAGGCCAGCATCAAGTACGGTCTGCAGGGCCCGTGCAGCGCCGTGGCCACCGCCTGCGCCACGGGTGCCCACGCCATCGGTGACGCCGCGCGCCTCATCGCCTTCGGCTATGCGGACCGCATGATGGCCGGCGGCAGCGACTCGGTGGTGAACCAGCTGGGCGTGGGCGGCTTCGCGGCCATGCGCGCCCTCAGCACCCGCAACGACGAGCCTGAGCGCGCCTCCCGACCCTTCGATGTGGACCGGGACGGCTTCGTGATGGCCGAAGGCGCCGGCATCGTCATCCTTGAGGAATACGAGCTGGCCAAGGCCCGCGGCGCCAAGATCTACGCCGAGGTCGCCGGGTACGGCATGAGCGGCGACGCCAACCACATCACCACCCCCGCCCCCGAGGGCGAAGGCGGTCAGCGCGTCATGCGGGCGGCCATCAAGGACGCCGACATCGCGGCCGAGGAAGTGGGCTATGTGAACATGCACGGCACCAGCACGCCCGTGGGCGACAAGCTGGAGTGCCAGGCCATCCAGAAGGTCTTCGGCGAGCACTCGAAGAAGATCAAGGTGAGCAGTTCCAAGTCCATGCACGGCCACCTGCTGGGCGCCGCCGGGGGTCTCGAGACCATCGTGGCCGTCATGGCCGTCAAGACCGGGAAGATCCCCCCCACCATCAATGTGGACCGCCAGGATCCCGAGTGCGATCTGGATGTGACGCCCAATGTGGCCGGCACCTTCGATGCCGAATACGCCATGAACAACGGCTTCGGCTTCGGCGGCACCAATGGCTGCCTGGTCCTGCGGAAGCTCTAGGTTTCCCGGGAGTTGCCAGACAAGCCAGGATGCAGGGGGTGAAGGGGATGTCTCGAAGCCAGCCTTCGCAGCCCGTCCCCTTCGTCCTGGCTGGGTTCATTCAAAAGGACCCGCTGGGACGGCTCGCTTCGCCCTGGGAATGGGCCCCGCTGATACCGCGAAAACACGAATGAAAGACGAATAATTCTTCGCGTCTTCCCTGCTTCGTGGTTTGCTTTTGGTTCTATGGCCAAGGCAATTCCCTTCAAGCTCGTCTCGCCGTACTCCCCAGCCGGGGACCAGCCAGAGGCCATCGCGCAGCTGGTGGAGGGCCTTCAGCGCGGGGACCGCGCCCAGACCCTGCTGGGGGTGACGGGTTCGGGAAAGACCTACACCATGGCCAGCACCATCGCCCGGGCCGGCCGGCCGGCGCTTATCTTCGCGCCGAACAAGACCCTCGCCGCGCAGCTGTTCAGCGAGTTCAAGCAGTTCTTCCCCGAGAACGCCGTCGAGTACTTCGTCAGCTACTACGACTACTACCAGCCCGAGGCCTATGTGCCCGAGCGGGACCTGTTCATCGACAAGGACGCGAAGATCAACGAGGAGCTGGAGAAGCTGCGCCTCAGCGCCACCCGCTGCCTGCTGGAGCGCCGCGACACCATCGTGGTGGCCTCTGTGAGCTGCATCTACGGCCTGGGTGATCCCAGCTCGTACCTGAATCTCTCGGTGAACCTGAAGACCGGACAGACCATCGACCGGGCCATGCTGCTGCGGGATCTGGTGGCCATCCAGTACCAGCGCAACCATCTGAGCTTCGAGCCCGGCATCTTCCGCGTGCGCGGCGATGTGGTGGAGGTCTATCCGGCCTATGAGGATGTGGCCTACCGCATCGAGCTATGGGGCGACGAGGTGGAGCGCCTCTCGAAGATCGACCCCCTGCGGGGCGTGGTGACCGAGAAGCTGGACGACCTCACCATCTGGCCCAAGACGCACTATGTGACCCCCGAGGACAAGCTCAAGGCCGCCATCCACGGCATCAAGGTGGAGCTGGAGGCGCGGGAGAACGAGTTCCGGGCCGCCGGCAAGATCGTCGAGCTGCAGCGGCTCCATCAGCGCGTCATCTACGATGTGGAGATGATGAAGGAGATGGGCCACTGCAGCGGTATCGAGAACTACAGCCGCTTCCTGGACGGCCGCCAGCCGGGCCAGCCGCCCCACACGCTGCTGGACTACTTCCCCGAGGACTTCATCGTCTTCATGGACGAAAGCCATGTGGCCACGGGCCAGCTCCACGGCATGTACAACGGCGACCGCTCCCGCAAGACCACCCTCGTGGACTACGGCTTCCGCCTCCCTTCCGCCCTGGATAACCGTCCTCTCAAGTTCGAAGAATTTGAGAGCCGGGTGAAGCAGGTGGTATATGTCTCCGCCACCCCGGGCGACTACGAGCTGCAGCAGAGCGGCGGCGCCTTCGTGGAGCAGGTGGTGCGGCCCACGGGGCTGGTGGATCCCCTCGTCGAGGTGCGCCCGGTGGGCACCCAGGTGGACGACCTGCTGGAGGAGATCCGCAAGACCGTGGCCCGGGACGAGCGCGTGCTGGTGACGGTCCTCACCAAGAAGCTGGCGGAGCAGCTCACGGCCTACTACCAGGAGCTGGGCATCAAAGCCGAGTACCTGCACAGCGAGATCGACACGCTGGAGCGCGTGGAGCTGCTGAAGAACCTGCGCCGGGGCGTCTTCGATGTGCTGGTGGGCATCAACCTGCTGCGAGAGGGGCTGGACCTGCCGGAAGTGAGCCTGGTGGCCATCCTGGATGCGGACAAGGAGGGCTTCCTCCGCAACAATCGGAGCCTCATCCAGACCATCGGCCGGGCGGCGCGCCATGTGAACGGCCGGGCCATCCTCTACGCCGATGTGATGACGGGCTCCATGAAGCAGGCCATCGGCGAGACCGAGCGGCGGCGCAACAAGCAGCTGGCGCACAACCTGGAGCACGGCATCACGCCCGAGACCGTCAAGCGCAACCTGGACGATGTCATGGGCGAGGCCCTGGCCCGGGAATTCATCAATGTCTCCAGGGAGGACCAGGCCGCCGAAGAGCCGCTGCTCTACCTCGAGGACAAGGCCTTCGAGCGGGAAGTGGCCAAGCTCGAGAAGCGCATGAAGGAGCTGGCCTCCCACATGAAGTTCGAGGAGGCGGCGGAATTGCGCGACCGCATCCTCCACGCCCGCCGCGATCGGCTCCTGTCCGCCGGGGACTCGCCCCTCGCCATGGCCTCAGGGCCCGTACCGGGTTGAGGTGAGCCGATGAAGCCTTCGTGGGTCTGGTTTGCCGCGGCCTTGCTTGCCGCAGGGATCCCCTGGTGGGTGGCCCCCTACAACCGGTTCACCTTCTCCCATCCCGTCTCGATGATCGGCTTCCTGGCTTTCGTGGTCATCGCCGCCGGGGCCGGGGGTTGGGCTCCTTTCGGAGTGGGGCGGGCCACTTTCGTCACGGGTTCCGCCGTGCCCAGCGCCGTGATGGCCCGGGTGGTGGTGGATGGGGCGAAGGATCCCACCTCCCACAATCTGTGGCCCTTCGAAGTGGTCATGGCGGCGGCGTTCGGGTTTGGGCTGGCCTTCATTTGCGCCCTGGCCGGGCGTCTCCTGCGACGGATGCTGGGACCGGAATGACCCGCGACCCTATTTCGCGTACTGCCGGATCACCTTCTCGATGGCGGCCCGGCAGGCGGCGCAGAAGCCCACTTCGTCGCGGGTGAACATGAGGCAGTCCTCCTGGCTGCGGAAGTAGCCCTTGGCCTCGTAGTTGGCCCCCTCGAAGGCGCCCACCTTCCCGCTGTGGGCATCGGTGCCCAGCAGCTTCGTCTCGAAGACCTTCTCCCGGGCGAAGAGGGCATCCATCTCTGACTCGGGCCGGTTGGCGGCGCGGATGGCGCGGCGTTCCTTCTGGTAGGCGTGGCTGTGGGCCTCGAACTCGTCCTTCTTCCAGGGCGTGGGCAGGGGCACGCCGGCGGTCAGGAGGCTGCTCCACTTCGGATGCTTCGGATCGGCGGTGGCGTTGGGCTCCCAGGGCTCGGGACGGGAGGGACTGTTGGTGACGGCCACATCGGAGGTGTAGTACTCGTCGGCCAGGCCCGCGAAGTGGTGGCCGAACTCATGCACGAAGAGGTAGCCGATGGTGCTGTTGCCTGCGGAGGCGGTGCTGTAGAGGTTGTGGATGCCGCCGCCGCCGTAGGTCTCGGCGTTCACCAGGATCTCCACGAACTCGTAGGGGGCCTGGGCGGCGATGTCGCGCCAGGCGCGATTGTCGAAGGTGAGCACATAGCGTTCGCTGCCGAAGGCGTCGTAGGTGGTGCCCAGGGGCGTGCGCTTGTGAACGCCCGTGGAGGGCCGGGAGATGCCGCTCTCCTTGGATTCGGGGCAAAGGGCCCAGACATTGAAGTCCTTCCGGTGCTCCTTGAAGGGGGTCTGCTGGAAGAGCAGCTCCATGACCTTGCGCGCCTGCTGCTCGAACTTGCCGCGCTCGGCGGCCGTGTAGCCATCGCCCAGAATGAGGAAATCCACCTTGTCCGCGGGATCGCCAGCCTTCTGCAGGGCGATGAGATTACCCGCGGCCGGAGCGGGGGTCCGCTCGATGAGGGGATCTTTGGGATCGACCTCGAAGGTCCAGAGAGTCTGGAAGGCGTTCTTGGCGTCGCGCTTCTTCACCTGGATGCGGACGGGGGCCTCGGGCTGCGGGAAGCGCAGGGACTCGGAGAACGAGCGGCCCAGGGTCTTGGCCTCGTCAGTGGTCTCCCATTCACCGTAGATGCTGGCGAAACCCCTGGAATAAAGCAGCTTCCCGGTGGCCTTGTCGATCACTTCGAAGCAGTACTTCCCGAGGTTGCTGGTGTCCACGGCCTTGGCGGGATCACCGGGCCAGGGCAGGGGCTCCAGCACCACCCGGTCCACGCCGAAGCGCTCGGAGGTGGCATCTCCCGTGTGGCCGTAGTCCACCCGCAGGGTCCGAGGCGGGGCGGCCAGGCAGGCCAGGGCGGCGAGGGAGAGCAGCAGAGGACGGAGCATGGGACACCTCGCCATCGAGGATAGACTGGAAGGCCGGAGACCCGATGCTTACGCCCAAACAACGCCAGTTCCTCAAGGCCCAGGCCCACAAGCTCAAGCCCGTCATGCATGTGGGCAAGGGGGGCGTGACGCCTGCCCAGGCCGCCGAACTCGATGTGATGGTCGACAGCCTGGAACTTGTAAAAGTCAAGATCAACCCCAACAGCTTCGAGGATGAAGGCACCGCCGCCAAGGCCCTCTGCGCGGCGGTTGCGGGCCTGGAGCATGTCTGGACCATCGGCCACACCATGCTCTTCTTCCGCCCCAGCCGGACCCACGACACGCGATATCCTTTGCCTTCCTGATTCAGGATTGGCCGGCATCCGCCGAAAGAGGACAGTGGGGGGGCTGGATGCCGTATCTGTCCTGGATGGAGGGAAGCCAGCGCTTCCGACATGCGATCACGGAAGATCCCTGCATCCTGGGCCGTGATCCCATGGCCTGCGCCGTGGCCCAGCCCGCCTTCGGCAGCCTGTCCCGGACCCATGCCGAGTTGAGGCGCATCGGCGAGGTCTGGTGGGTGAAGGACCTCGATTCGGCCAACGGCACCACCCTGAACGGCCTGCCCCTCAACCGCCCCCAGGGCAACACCCTGCAGGACGGGGATGAGCTGTCGCTGGGCGGGTGGCATGTGACCTTCACCGCCGGTTTCCCGGGGCTGGACGGCACCACTTTCGCCGAGCGGGTGGGGGATCTCTTCCAGGAGGTCCAGCCCGAGCCGGCCCAGGCGATGGTGCTGATCCGGGGCGTCGAGCTGCTGTACCGATCCACCGAACGGCTTCTGCGCGAGATGGATTCCGATGCCCAGGTGCGGGGCCTCCTGGAGGAATCCCTCCGCCTCCTGGCCGGCGACCGGGGCTTCCTGGTGATGAGGCTGAAGGAGGGCGGCTGGCGCACGGTCCATCGCGTCGGGGATGTGCAGGAGGGCATCGGGCTGTCCCGCTCCGTGCTCGACTATGTGGCCCAGGAGCACACGGCCGTGCTGTCCAACCGGCCCCTGGCCGACCCCCGGTTCGGCGGATTGAGCCTGGTGGAGCTGCACCGTGGGTCGCTGCTCTGCGCCCCCATGATCGATGAAGGCGACATCCTGGGCGCGCTCTACCTGGACCGCGAATCCGCGGGAAGGCCCTTCAGCCGCTTCGACCTGGCCATCTTCCAGGCCTTCGTGCGCCAGGGCTCTCTGGCCCTCCGCCAGGCCATGCTCCAGCGGCGGGCCCTCAGCCAGGCGGAACAGCAGGGTGAGCTGCTGCGCCTTAGGAACGAGCGCCAGCGCGAGATGGACCGGCATGGCGAGCTGCTCGCGGCCATGGCCGTCCCCCTGCGGCGCATCCAGGGCTGGGCGGAGGAGCTACCGGCGGCGGCGGGCGAGGCCATCCGGGGCCAGCTGGACCAGCTCACCACCCTGCTGGACCATGGGCATCGCGAGGGCCTGCCCGAGGCGGCCGCCTCGACCACGGGCCATCCTTTTCCGCTCTCGTCCCTACAGGAGGATCTGGCCCGGCGCTGGGAGGCCCTCATCACCCTCCGCCGGGTGACCCTGCGCTGGTCGGATCCGCCCCAGGGGTTCGTCTGGATGCCGGGGGGCCCCCTCATCCCGGCCCTGGCCGGTCTCGTCGAGCTCATGCTCATGCAGCTGTCTCCCGGCATGGAAATTTCCGCCCGGTGGGACCAGGAACGCGGCTTCCACATCCTGCGGCTGGGGCTGCCCCCGGGGCTGCACGCCCCCGCCTCCGATCCGTGGACCCAGCGCGTGCTGCAGGATGCGGGGCTCCGGTGGCAGTGGGCGGACCAGGCCCTGGATCTCTACCTGCCCGAGGGACCCGACGCCATGCCCGAGGAGCCCAGCCGGCCATTGCTGGGCCTCGTCAGCGATGAACTCGGCCTGCTGGGGCTGTTCCAGACCGTGGCCGAAGCCGGGGATCTGCTGCTGCATCCTCTCGAAACCCAGCCGCCCCCGCCGCCCCTGCCCAAGTTCCGTTTCCTGGTGATCGACGCCAAAGGCAACCCAGAGCTGGAATCGACGATCCGGGCCTACCGGCAGCATCCCTCCTTCGCCACCACGCCCATCCTGGTGGTGCGCTCCAGCGAGGACGAAACCTCGCGGCTCATCGAGGCGGGGGCGACGGATTGGCTGGCCGAGGGCTTCCGCTGGGAGGCCCTGTACCATCGTCTTCAGGTGCTCCGGGGACACACGGAGCTGCAGCAGCGGGCCCTGGCCGCCGAGCGGCTGGAGTCCTTCCGCCAGATGGCGGGCACCCTCAAGCATGAGATCAACAATCCCCTGGCGATCATCTCCATGCAGGTGGAGATGCTCCAGCGCAAATACCCCGAAGAGGCCAAGCTGGCCAAGATCGGGGACATGGTCGACCGCATCCGCGCCCTGGTGCAGGTGCTCCAGAAAATGCGGGAGACGCCCACGGAAGACTACGCGGACGGCTCGAGCATCCTGAAGCTGGGGTAGGGGAACCTTCAGCCTCCGGCATTCAGAAGGCGCAGGCCGCGCTCGCTCAGGAGCGCCTGCACGGGCCAGTCGTGGGGATCCACGGGGACGGGAAGGTGCATCTGTGCTTCAAAGCCCACGCCCACGGTGAGCACCTCCTCCGGCAGTTTCGCCAGCAGCGCATCGTAGAACCCCCGGCCATAGCCGATGCGGTAGCCCTCGTCGTCGAACGCGAGGCCCGGCACCAGCAGCAGCTGCACCGGCGGGAGGAAGTGCTGGGCCAGGGCCGGCTCCAGGAGGCCCCAATGGCCCTTTTCCAGCGGCTCCGTGCCCCAGGCCAGCCGGGGGGGCTGGGTGGAGGCCACGCGCGGGAAGAACCACAGCCAGTCCGGGTGAGCGGCCACGGCAGGGCGCAGGTCGATCTCCGAGCCGAAGGGCCAGAAGGCGCCGATGCGGGTGACGCGCCGCTGACGGCAGAGGGGGTCCAGATGCCCGGCGGTGGCCTTGGACCAGGCCTCGCGCGCCTCTGCGGGCAGCGCGTCCCGGCGGGTCTTCAGGTGGGCGCGGAACTCGGCCTTGGTGTCCATGCCCTCACCTCAGCAGGGGCGAAGGGCCTGCGTCAACGGAGTATCCTCGCAGCTGGAGTGATGCCATGACCTTCCGTCCCCTGCTTCTGACCTTCGCCACCGCCTGGTGCCTCGGCATCCCCCAGTCTGCGCTGGCGCAACCCGGGAGCGAGCCTCCAGCGCCTGCCACCCGCCTGGTGCAGTCGATCCCCGCGGAGACGGACCTGGCGGACCCGGCACTGCCCTTCGCCAAGGATGTCTGGGTCGACCTGGTCCGCGGCGCGCGGACGAGCATCGATGCCGCGGAGTTCTATGTCACCAGCCGTCCGGGCAGCGCCCTCGAACCCGTGCTGGTGGAACTGGAGAAGGCGGGGGCCCGCGGCGTGAAGGTGCGTTTCCTGCTCTCCTCGAAGATGCTGGACCAGGATCCGGCGTCAGTGGCGCGCCTTCGCCACATTCCCGGCGCCCAGGTGCGCAGCTTCGATCTGGCGGGGGTCTCCAGGGGAATCCTCCACGCCAAGTATTTCGTGGTGGATGGCCAGGTGGCCTTCCTGGGCAGCCAGAACTTCGACTGGCGGGCCCTGGAGCACATCCACGAGCTGGGCGTGCGGACTTCCGACGCCCGGATCGTCACCCGGCTCGCGCAGCTGTTCGCCGTGGACTGGACCTTCGCCGGAACCGGAAAGCTCCCGGACCTTCCGACTCCAGCGCCGGTGTCGGCCCGTCCGCAGGTGGAGCTGGTGGCCAGTCCGCCCTTCCTCACGCCGAAGGACATCCGCCCTTCCATTGAGGCCCTGGTGGAACTCATCGCCCAGGCGAAACAGACCGTGCGGGTGCAGCTGCTGACCTATTCGCCGGTGGCGGGCCAGGACCGCTTCTGGCCGGTGCTGGATGACGCCCTCAGGGCCGCGGCCGTGCGGGGCGTGAAGGTGCGCCTGCTGGTCTCGGACTGGGTGCTGGGCGGTCGGGCCCTCCCGCACCTGAAGGCCCTCGCGCTGATCCCGAACCTCGAGGTGAAGGTCGCGCCCATCCCGGAGGCGAAGGAGGGCCACATCCCCTACGCCCGCACGATCCACAGCAAATACCTCGTGGTGGATGAGACGCACCTGGTGCTGGGCACCAGCAACTGGGAGGAGAGCTACTTCACCGACTCCCGGAACATCGAGCTGATCTTCCGTGACTCGCCCTTGGCGGCCCAGGCGGCCCGCATCCACGACCGCCTCTGGACCAGCCGGTACGCCTTCGCCCTGGATCCGGCGAAAGTCTACGAGAAGCGCAAGGTCGATTAGACCTGGGCGTAGGTGTTGTAGAGGTTGTCGCGCTCCAGGGCCTCGAAGCCGGCCTCCTCGATGAGTCGCACCAGCTCGCCGCGTGTCAGGCCCTGGGGCGTCTTGGCACCGGCGTCGTGGGCGATCTCCTCGGCGATGACGGTGCCGTCCACATCATCGGCGCCGTAGCTGAGGCCCGCCTGGGCCAGGCCCGGCGAGATCATCACCCAGTAGGCCTTGATGTGCGGGATGTTGTCGAGGAGCAGGCGGGCCACGGCGATCTCGCGGAGATCCTGGGTGCCCGTGGTCTCGTGGATGACATGGGTGGCGCTCAGCTCGTTGTCCTCGTTCTGGTAGGCCAGGGGGATGAAGGCCAGGAAGCCCTGGTAGCCCGCGGCCTGGGAGCGGTCCTGCAGGTCCCGCAGGCGCAGCAGGTGGTCCACCCGGTGGCGCGGTTCCTCGATGTGGCCATAGAGCATGGTGCAGTTCGTGGGCAGGCCCTTGCGGTGGCAGAGTTCGGCCGTGTCGAGCCACACCTGGGCGTCCTTCTTGCCGATGCAGATCTGCTCGCGCAGGGCTTCATCGAAGATCTCCGCGCCGCCGCCGGGGCAGCTCTCCAGGCCCGCGGCCATGCAGCGGTCCAGGAAGGCCTCGGTGCTGAGGCCCGAGATGCGGGCGTAGTAGTCCATCTCGATCATGGTGAAGACCTTGAGGTGGATGGACGGGAAGCGCGCCTTGATCTTGGTGAACAGGTCCTCGAAGTAGTCGATCTTGAGCTTCGGGTTGTGGCCCGAGGTCATGTGCAGCTCGCGCACACCCGCATTCTCGGGTTTCTCGAGCTCCGCGATGATCTGCTCGGCCGAGAGGGCGTAGGCCCGGGGATCGCCCGGCTTGGCCTGGAAGGCGCAGAACTGGCAGTGGGTGAAGCAGACATTGGTATAGGACAGGCGGCGGCTCATGACATAGAAGGCGGCCCGGCCATTCTTCTGGAGGCGCACATGGTGGGCCATGGCGCCGATGCCCGTCAGGTCGGGGCTCTCGTAGAGCAGCAGACCGTCGTCGAAGGACAGGCGCTCACCGTGCAGCACCTTGTCGGCCAGGGGCAGCAGGCGGGGGTCACGGATTCTCGATTGCAGTGACAACATCGAAACCTCGGCCCTCCAGTGTAGCGCCGCCGGGACGCTGCTCCGAGCGCGATTCAGAGGTCCTGCGATGTCAATCCCCGGTGGATCCGCGAGATGAGCGCCGGCCCTTCGAAGATGAGGGCGCTGTAGATCTGGGCCAGGGCAGCCCCGTCCTCCAGGGCCCCCTGCACATCTCCGGCCGACCCCAGGCCGCCGCAGGCCACCAGGGGCAGGCGGCCCCGGAGGGCAGCCAGGATGCGGCGCCGGACTTCCCGGGCCTTGGCTTTGAGGGGGGCGCCGCTGAGGCCGCCGGCCCCCTTGGCCTCGACGAGGGCCCGCAGGGGCTCTGCCACCACGCCCCGATCCAGGGTGGTGTTGGTGGCGATGAGCCCCGAGATGCCTGAGGCCACGGCCACTTCGACGATGGCATCCAGGTCCTCGGGAGCCAGATCCGGCGCGAGCTTGAGCAGGAGCGGCTGGCGTTCGAGGCCCATCTCCTTCCGCAGTCCGAGCATGCCTTCCAGTAGGGGCTTCAGAGCCTCGGGGGCCTGGAGGTTGCGCAGGCCCGGCGTATTGGGGCTGCTCACATTGAGGGCGATGTAGTCCACCCGTGGCGCGATGAGGCGATAGGCGGCGCGGTAGTCGTCCAGGGCCAGCGCCTCGGGCGTTTCCTTGTTCTTGCCGAGGTTGCCTCCCACGATGAGCCCCGCCGGACGCCGCCGCAGGCGGGCGCCCACGATCTCGGCGCCCTCGCTGTTGAAGCCCATGCGGTTGAGGATCAATCCCGCCTCGGGAAAGCGGAACAGGCGGGGCCTGGGGTTTCCGGGCTGGGGCCGGGGCGTGACCGTGCCGATCTCCACATGGCCGAAGCCCACGGCTTTCCAGAGGGGGAGCAGGGTGGCGCCCTTGTCGAGCCCCGCGGCAAGCCCCAGGGGCGAAGGAAAATCCAGGCCGAAAGCGGAGCGTCGGAGAGCAGGAGGATAGGTCGGTTCCGGCAGGCGGGGCCAGGCGCAGACGCGCTCCCCCAGCCAGAAGGCCAGGTTGTGGGCGGTTTCGGGATCGAGGCGGAAGACCAGCGGGCGCAGGGCGCCGTACAGATCCATCAGTTCACCGTCACCGTGGCCGTGGCCGTCAGCTCCGGGAAGTCCTCGCGCGTCACCCGCACATGGAAGGTGCCGGCCGTGGCGGGAGCGGTGTAGTGGCCCGCCGCCGTGATGGTGCCGCCTTCGGGTTCCACCACCGTCCAGGCCACGGGTTGCCGGAGGGGGCGCTGGCCTTCGGGATAGTTGACCTCCGCCTGGAAGATCTGGGTGGCTCCCTTGGCGAGGCTGATGGCGACGGGGCGCAGGCTGATGGAAGGCTTGAAGGGCTCGGCGGGCACAGTGGTTCCCGGGGTGTTGCAGGCGAAGGCCAGCAGGAGGGAGAGGACGGGGAGGGCGCGGATCAGCATGGGGACCTCAGAGGCCAGTCATTTCGGTGACGCGGTCCATCACCAGCGGAGGCTCCGTCCGGGCCTGGACTTCCTCGCGGGTGACGCCGGGGGCCGTCTCCACCAGCCGCAGCCCCTCGCGGCCGGGCACCACATCGATGACGGCCAGATCGGTGATGATGCGGTGCACGCAGCGCTGCCCGGTGAGGGGCAGGTTGCACTTGCGGAGGATCTTGAACTCGCCGTCCTTGTTGGTGTGCTCCATGACCACGACCACGCGCTTCGCGGCGGCGACGAGGTCCATGGCGCCCCCCATGCCCTTCACCATCTTTCCCGGGATCATCCAGTTGGCGAGGTTGCCCTCCATGTCCACCTGCATGGCGCCCAGGATGCTGAGGTCGATCTTGCCGCCCCGGATCATGGCGAAGCTGTCGGCGCTGCTGAAGAAGCTGGCGCCCGGCGCGGCCGTCACCGTCTGCTTGCCGGCATTGATGAGATCCGCATCGACCTCGTCGGGAACCGGGAAGGGACCGATGCCCAGGAGGCCGTTCTCGCTCTGGAGGACGACCTCCATGCCCTGGGGGATCACGCTGGCGATGAGGGTGGGGATGCCGATGCCCAGGTTCACATAGTAGCCATCACGGAGTTCCTGCGCCGCGCGGCGGACGAGTTGATCGCGGGACAACGCCATTCGGACCTCAAGGTGGAGCCTTCAGGATACCGCAGCCCGGAGAAGGTCTCAGAAGACCCGGAACGACTGGAAGACGCTGAAGGCCCAGCCCCAGCGGGGCGAGGCTCCGGCGACGAACTGGAGATTGCGGTCCCGCTCGGAGGAGATGGAGGCCCCCACGCGGCCGTTGGGCGTGCGCCACTGCGCATCCGCCTGCAGGAACCAGAAGCGGTCCAGCTCGGGTGTTTGGCCAGGATGGGTGGCCGTCCAGAGGGCCAGGTTGTCCCGGAAGGCCCGGATCCCGCTCACGACCTTGAGGCGGCCCTTGCCCTCCCAGATCATCGGAAAGCCCAGATCCACGGTGCGGGTGATGGCATCGCCGCCGAAGGGCAGGCCGAGGGAGTCCCCGTACCGGGAATAACCGGCCCGGTAGGTGCCGTGGGAATAGACCCGGTAGCCGCCCCCATCGGCGGGGATGTTCACGGTGTCGGCGTATTCGAGGCCCAGGTCCCAGCGTTCCCAGACCAGCTGAAGGCCCAGCATGTCGTTGGCGTGTTCGAGGGTGGGCACCGCCTCGCGGGTACCCCGTCCCCAGATGCTGTCCATGTAGTCGCCGCCCCGGACCCGGCCGCGCTTGATGAGCTCCCAGTCCTTGCTGAGGTCCCGGCGGATGGCCGCGCCCGGGTGCCGCAGGAAGTCCTTCCACTGCCAGTTGACATTCTTCGACCCGCGGCTCAGGTAGACGGAGGCGCCCTTGGCCCCCACATAGTTCGCCAGCGCGGGAATCCGCACCCGGGCCTCGGCCATGGCGTGGCCCATGGAGATCTGCTTGAAGCCGCTGAGGTCGAAATGCCCCTGACCGCCGCTGGCCTCGCTGCGGCCGATGTTCTCGGCGCCGAAGAACCCCAGCAGGTAGTCGTCCCAGGTGTAGCCCCGCTGACGATTGCGGCCCGAGGGATCCACGCCGCCCCACATGGAAGTCCCGGCGAGATTCAGCTCCACATGGGGGCCGAAGCGCCCGGTGAACCTCGCGCCGGACAAGTCCGGCCGGCGGATGTCACCGGAGGACGCCTTGGCGGAAAGCTGAGTCTGCCGGTTGCTCATCCACTCCGGGATGTCACGGTTCCATTCCAGGCGCCCGTAGAAGAATTCCGCGGACCAGCGGCCCAGGGGAACGCTCCACAGGTGCAGGGCTGCTTCGGGCGTGGATACGGAGGCGCGCGGGAAGGGGCGGGCCGAGTCGCCCATGAGATAGCCCCCATTGAGCCCGAAACCCCACTGGAAGGGATTCTGCTCCAGGGCGAAGCGCCAGCCGCCCTGGGTCTGGTAGGCGAGGGTGCCGCGCTGCAGGATGCCCCGGGTGACCGTGCCATCGCGGAAGGTCACGGCGGTGGCGGAGAGGGACCAGCCGCCCCGGAAATACTTCCCCTGGAGGCCGGCGCCCCAGCCCTGCATGCCGTGACCAAACCCCTCGCCGCCGATGAGCGGCGCGTAGAGGCCTTCGGACCCGGCCGCGCCCAGGCCCACTTCCAGGGAGGGTACGCGGAATGGAGGGGGCACCGGCTCGCCCACCGTCCAGCCGAGCCGGGCCTGGCGGAGGTCCTCGGCGCCATCCTGGAGCAGGGGCGCCTGGGCCAGGATGGGCGAGGCGACGAGGCCCAGAAGGGCGGCGGTGCGGAAGGTGGTGCGGGACTGAAACAGGATGGACTCCAGAGGGGGAAAGGGCGTCAAGGCGGGACTCACGGCTCGAGGACGGTGATGGACAGGATCTTCGCGCCCAGGTCCATATCATCGAGGATCTTCAGGGCCCGGTCGGGATCCTCCACCTCGCCGAGGCGCGTGTACCGGCCCGTGAGGTGTGGCGTGGCATTGGTGGTGATGAAGAACTGGCTGCCACCGGTATCCTTCCCGGACAGGGCCATGCCCACGCTGCCGGGGCCGTACCAGTCGAGCGAGTTCTCGCAGCGCACCGTATGGCCGGGACCGCCATCCATGGTGTCCACGGGGCTGCCCATCTGCACGACGAAGTCCGGCACCACGCGGGGCACCAGGCGGCCGTTGAAATAGCCCTTCCGGGCCAGCAGCACCAGGTTGGCGACATTCATGGGTGCCACCCGGGGATCGAGCCGGAGCGTCAAGCGGCGCTTTCCGTTGAGGGAGAGGCGAAGGCGGACGGGCTTTCCCCGTTCGGCGAGGCGGATGGCTTCGTCCAGGATGGCCTGGTCGGCCGCGGTGGGGTTCGGCGCGCCGGGCCACGGCGTCCGCGGGTCCAGCTTCAGCAGGGCCTGGTAGGCCTCCCAGCGGCAGGTCCAGTTGGGGTGCTGGAGCCAGGGCTGAAGCTGCGCCTTCTGATCCTCCGGCGCCATCTTCCAGCGGGCGTAGCTGTGGATGAGGGTCTGCTGGGTCTCGAACTGGTCGTCGCGCCAAGTGCACTGAGTGAGGGCCGCGAGGTCCTCGGGGGCGGCGGGGAGATCCTCGATGGCCGCAGCCCGGGGGATGGCCCCCGGTCCTTCCAGCAGCTGGGCCCGGACCCGGTCCGCCTGCTGGGGATCCTGACGCCGGAGAGCTGGAAGCAGGACACCCAGCAGCAGCGGGCTGGAGGCGCCGAGAGGGGGGGCCTGGGCCAGAGCCGGGCGAAGGCCGGGAAGCGGGATCTCCACCTTGGCCAGCGCCTGGAACCCGTACCACAGGGCCAACGGATGGGCCGAGCAGGGCCAGGGTGTGCCGCTGACCTGGAAGGCTTCGGCGGGAGCGGGGCTGGGAACACCTTCGGCCAGCCGGGACAGGAGGCCCACGCAGCTGCGGTTCAGAACCTCCTGGCTGGGCGGGACGAGACCCAGCCTTGGCCAGGCCGGAGACTGAGGTGAGAGGCTGGAGAAGGCGCTCAGCGCCAGGTCCCGGCGCTGGGGCCAGGGTGCCCGGTTCCAGGCATCCATCAGGGCCAGGAGGCTCCCCGGCGTGGCTTTCACAGGCGGGAGCAGCCCGGCTTCCTTCCCGGCCATCATCAGCCGCAGACGAGCAGCCTGGGCCCGCACAGGATCGACCTTGCCCACCTTCCGCATGGCATCGAGGAAGGCCAGGAGTTCGGGAGAGGCCTCCGAGCCATTCAGGCGGGCCGTGGCGAGGGCGGCTTCGAGGTGCAGGTGCTTCGGCCAGGTCTGGGCATCGGCGGGGGAGAGGCCCGCCAGAGCCATCAAGGCCTTCGGGCTCTTCAGGCGATTCAGGAAGAAGAGCGCCGTGAACCGCTGCTGGGGCGTCCGAGCGGTCGCGGCCTGGGCCTCCCAGAGGCCGAGCGTGGGCTTGTCCAGCTCCGGGGGCAGCAGGGCGGGCCCGCCGGGGGCGCCGATGCGCTGCAGGGTCCGCCCGAGCCGGGTTCGGTCCGCCGGAGGCAGCGCTTTCGTCTGTTCCTCGGTGAAGGACAGGGGCTGGCGCAGCCACTCCGCCTGGATGGCGTCGCGGACGGTGAAGCGCGGACCCTGGGCGATCAGGGAGACCGACAGGAGCAGAACCGGGGCCGGGGATTTCATCGGGACCGCAGATCCCGCAGCGGGATGGTCTGGCCGGATTCCAGATCCGCCACGGGCAGATCGGCGATGGCCTCCAGGCGGGCGGCCCCGGCCAACCGGTTCATGCGGCCCTGTTCGTCGCGGGACTCCCGGAACCGGCTGTCCACGAAGCCCGCCTCGGGCGAGACGACCTGGAAGGAACCCGACAGGTCCTGGCGGACGAAGTAGGCGTTGTTGCCGGCCTGGTTGCAGCCCACGAAGGCGTATCCCTTCTCTTCGGCGAGCCGGCAGAGCGCGCGGAGGGAAGCCCCGAAATAGAGGTAGGAGTGGTGGGCCTGGGAGCGTTCAAACGCCGGCGAGTAGGGGATGGTGACCGCCCGGTCCGGCCCGAACACCGCGTTGTATTCGGCGACGACGATCTGGGGCTGGACGCAGGTAATGGCCCTCCACACCCAGTAGTCATTGCCGTCGATGTCGATGCTGAGGAGCCCGATCTCCCCGGAAAATCCGGCCCCGAGAATTAGGTCGTTGATGTTCTCGGCGGTGATGAAGGCGCTGCGCACCTCGAGGTCGTAGAGCATCGGAAGACCCTGGGCCGCCACCACGGCATCCAGGTCGGGCCGGCCGTCCAGGATCAAACCCCGCCACTGGTTGTGGGCCAGGAGGAAGCGGGTGTTGGCCTCGGTGTAGTCCTCCACGCCGAACTCCACGAAGGTCGGGACGGCGGGGAGGTGGCTGATGAGGTACTGGATGATGCCGTCGTCCCCAAACTGGGAATAGACCTTGAATTCCGTCTCCGAAAGCGGCGTGCGGGGCGGCAGGGCCGCCACGCGCCGTGCTTCAGCCCCACCGGCGAGTTCGAGAGTGACGGCCATCTGGCGGCGGAGGCCCACCATCTCGGCCTTGATGTAGTGGATTCTGCGCTTGTGGCGGCTGGACCCGATGCGGCCCAGGCGCTGGAAAAACCCCTTGAACCCTCCGCTCATGGGATCAGCGGTAGCCGGCGCGGGGCGCCTCGGCGTGGCCGGCGTCGCGGAGCACCAGCTCCTTCTGGGCCAGCCTGAGGTCGGAATCCACCATCATGGCGGCGAGGGTCCGGATGTCGGTCTTCGGTTCCCAGCCCAGGAACTTGCGCGATTTCCCGGGATCGCCTTCGAGGTGATCGACCTCGGCGGGGCGGAAGTAGCGGGGGTCGATCTCCACATGCTTCTGCCAGTCCAGGTCGAGGCGGCCGAAGGTGAGGCCCAGGAAGTCGCGGATGCTGATGCTCTCGCCGGTGGCCACGACATAGTCATCGGGCTGGTCCTGCTGCAGCATGCGCCACATGGCTTCCACATAGTCGCCCGCGAAGCCCCAGTCGCGCTTGGCGTCGAGGTTGCCCAGGAACAGCTTGTCCTGCAGGCCCACCTTGATGCGGGTGGCGGCCCGCGTGATCTTGCGGGTCACGAAGGTCTCGCCGCGGCGGGGGCTCTCGTGGTTGAAGAGGATGCCGTTGCAGGCGAACAGGCCGTAGCTCTCGCGGTGATTGATCACCTGGTAGTGGGCATAGACCTTGGCGCAGGCGTAGGGACTGCGGGGCTCGAAGCGGGTGCCTTCGTGCTGGCGCGGCTTGGCGCTGCCGAACATCTCGGAGCTGCCGGCCTGGTAGAACCGGATCTTCTTGCCGCTGTGCTTCATGTAGCTGCGGATGGCCTCCAGCAGGCGGATGACGCCCACGCCCACGACATCCACGGTGTATTCGGGCTGGTCGAAGCTGACCCGAACATGGCTCTGGGCGCCCAGGTTGTAGACCTCGTCGGGCTGGACATCGTCGAGCACATTCCGCAGGGCGCCCGCGTCGGAGAGGTCGCCATAGTGCAGGTGGAAGCTGGGATTCGGCGCCTCGCCCACATGCAGGTGGTCGATGCGGTCCGTGTTGAAGAGGCTGGCCCGGCGCACGATGCCATGGACCTGGTAACCCTTGGACAGCAGAAGCTCGGCCAGGTAGCTCCCGTCCTGGCCGGTCACGCCCGTGATGAGTGCGATTTTCTGCATGGGTTCCTCGGATCGAATGGAAACCTTCACTTTACCGGTCGGGAGGGGTGGAAGGAAGGGCAGGCCGGGCCGCTTCACCGGGCGGCGGCGATGGCTTCGGCGGTGTCCTGCAGGCTGCGGGAAGGGGCCCATCCCGTCGCCGCCATGAGGCGGGAAGGGTCGCCGACCATGGATTCCACGGCCGGATCGGCGAACGCGATCGGGTACTCCCGGCCGCAGGCCAGGAGCAGGGCGCGGACCAGCTCGGACACCCGGGTGGCGCGCCCTGAACAGAGGTTCCAGATAGAGCCGCTGGGCGCATCGACTTCCAGGAGCCGCAGGTAGGCATCCATGGCGTCCCGCCAGTCGAGGAAGTCGCGGATGTCGTCCCGGCCTCGCATCCGGATGGGGTTCTCGCCGCCCCGGAGGCGCTCCATCAGCTCAGGCACGAGCAGGCCGGCGGCCATGCCGGGGCCGACCTGGTTGAAAGGGCGCACGATGAACACTTTTAGAGCCTGCTGGTGACTCAAGGCCCAGGTTTCCCCCAGGTGCTTGGAGAGGGCGTAGGGATGGACGGCTCCGAGGGGATCCGTCTCCTGGATCCGATGGGAGGCCGGGGCGTAGACGAAGGCGCTGGAAGTGAAGATGGCCCGGCACCCGGGCGCCGCTTCCGCCAGGTGATCGAAGACCCGCGCCGTCATGCGGAGGTTGGCCATGATCAGGTCCTGGGTCCATGCCATGCCGGGAACCGAATAGGCCGCGAGGTGGAAGGCCGCATCCCACGGGCGGCCCGTGGGTCGAGGCAGATCCTCGTCGCCGAGCAGGTCCACGGCATGGCACCGCAGCCGCGGGCCTTCCTCACCCCGGACCCGGTCCCAGATGTCGACCTCGTGGCCCGCATCCAGAAGCCGGGCCGCCAGGGCCCTGCCGATGAAACCGGAGCCTCCCACCACCAGGACTTTCATGCATGTCTCTCCAGCGTTCATCGGGTGGCGGCTCCAACTCCGCCGGGGCCGGGCGTGGGCATCGCCTGGCGAGGCTTGGCGAAATGCTAGCATCTAGGCTTTCCCGGGCAGAGCGGTGATGGCGCGGTATGTGGAGGGGACCTGATGCGCCTTGGCATCTTTCATCCAGCTTTCGAGGCCGTGGGCGGCGCCGAACTCCTGGTGGCGGCGCAGGCGCAGCATTTCCGGGCCCAGGGGGCCGGGCCGGAAATCGTGACCCTCGGGTTCGATGAGGCCCGCTGGTCCGAACGGCTGGCGGGGATTCCCGTGCGCACAGTGTTGAAGCGGCACTGGTCCGATCCTCTGTACGGCCTGGGTCGCCTGGCCAAGCTCCGGCGGCGGGGGCTTCGCGCCGCCGAGGCGCTGAAGCCGTACGACCTGGTGATCGCCCACAACTTCCCGGCCAGCGCCATGCTCGGGGCCGCGCCCATCCAGAGTCGCAAGATCTGGCAGTGCAATGAGCCACCGCGAAGCATCCACATGAGGAATGCGAATCCGGCCCTGGCCGCGCGCCTTGCCGCCACGCTCGGCGAAGGTCCGGAGGAGGCCACCCGCGCCTTCTCCCTCGCCCTCGAGGGCCACGATCAGGGGATGAGGCGCAACACGAGCCTCAGGGCCCGTCACACCTACGACCTGGAGGTCACCCGGGGGCTCGACCTCATCTACGCCATCAGCGAGTTCAGCCGGGACAATGCGCGGCGGATCTACGGCCGCTGCCGGGACGAGGTGATCTATCCCATCGTGCGCTTCCCTGAAGGGGGGCGGAACCGCAGCGGGCTGGAGCGGTCCGTGCGGCGGGTGCTGGTCCACTCGCGGCTCGAGGTGCTGAAGAACATCGATACGGTCATTCGCGGTTTCCAGCAGTTCCAGGCGGCCAGCCCCGTGCCCTGCGAACTCCATGTGGTGGGGACGGGGCCGTTCCGGACGCGCCTGGAAGCCCTGGCCGCGGATCTCTGCCCCGCCGGTTCCGTCCGCTTCCACGGCTATCTTCCCGACGAGGAGCTCCTCCAGGTCTATGAGGCCTGCGATGTCTTCGCTCTGCTCACGCTGGACGAACCGTTCGGCATGGTCTATCCGGAAGCCGCCGCCAAGGGGCTACTCCTGGTGGGACCGGATCACGGCGGTCCTCTGGAGATCCTGGATGGCGGCCGCCTCGGATGGGCGGTGGATGCCTTCGCACCGGAGGCGCTGGCCGGGGCCCTCCATGAGATCTGGAGCCTGGATGACGCGGAGGCGGACCGTCGCCGGGCCGTGGCGGATCGTGCCTGCCGCAGCCGGTACGGCGTCGAGGCCGTGGGGCCCCAGTTGATGGCGCTGCTACGGGAAGCCTGAAGGTAGACTGGTTCGATGCTCTTCGATTCCCCCTCCACCTTCGGCCGGGCCTTCCGCATCCTCACCTTCGGGGAGAGCCATGGGGCCGCGGTCGGCGTCGTGATGGATGGGGTGAAACCCGGGCTGCCCTTCGATGTGGAGGCCATCCAGAGGGAGCTGGACCGGCGCAGGCCCGGCCAGTCGGACCTGGTGACGCCCCGGAGCGAGGCGGACCGCGTGCAGGTGTTGAGCGGCGTGTTCGAGGGGCTGACCACGGGGCATCCCATCGCGCTGGCGGTGTTCAACGAAAACCAGAAGAGCAGTGACTACCGGGCCATCGCGGACCTCTTCCGGCCGGGCCACGCGGATCTCACTTACGATCGCAAGTACGGCCTCCGCGATCCGCGGGGCGGCGGGCGGAGCAGCGGCCGGGAGACCCTGGCCCGGGTGGCCGCGGGGGCCTGGGCCAAGCAGCAGCTGGCGGCCCTCGGCGTGACGGTGCGCGGCTTCAACCGGGAGATCGCGGGAATCGCCGGAACGGCCGTGGACTGGGCCTTCGTGGAGTCCAACCCGCTCCGGGTGGCGGATGGCGAGGCCTTCGCCTCCCAGCGGGCCGCGGTGGAGGCCGCCCGGGCGGAGGGCGACAGCGTGGGGGGCGTGTGCGAAGTCTGGATCGAGGGGCTGCCGGTCGGTCTCGGCGACCCTGCCTTCGGCAAGCTGGATGGTCTGCTGGCCCTGGCCTGCATGTCCATCGGGGCGGTGAAGGGCGTGGAACTGGGCGCGGGCTTCGAGAGCGCGCGACGGCGGGGCAGCGAGAACAACGATCCCCTGGGCCCCGCGGGGCCGCTGAAGAACGATGCCGGCGGCACCCTGGGCGGCATCAGCACGGGCGCGCCCGTGGTGGTGCGGTTGGCGGTGAAGCCCACCAGCTCCATCGCCAAGGCCCAGAAGACCATCGACCGCGCCGGCCAACCTGCGGACATCTCTACGAAGGGCCGCCATGATCCCTGCATCGCGCCCCGCATCGTGCCAGTGGCGGAGGCCATGTGCGCCCTGGTGATCTATGACGCCTGGCTGACGCAGCAGTCGCTCCGCGAGGGGTCCGTGGCTACCCTCGGCGAATGGGACTGGACCGCGGTGGACGCGCTCCTGGCGCGTCCGTTGTGATGACGGCCACTTTTGAAAAGGTGTGACGAAGCGATGACGGAGCCCCGTTCGCCTGAACTGATCATGGGGTCCGATATGGAACCCGTGCTGATCAGCTTTCACGCCCCCATCCACGATCTGGACGTGGTGGCGCAGCATGTGGTCCGGGACGGCGTGCCGGCCCGGCTCCGGGAATGGCAGAAGCAGACCGGCGCCCGCGAGCTGGTCTACCTGGCCACCTGCCAGCGGGTGCTGTGGCTGGTCTGGGGCGGAAATCCCGCGGCTCTGGACCCTGGACCCGGCGTGCGGCGCTACGAGGGTGAAGAGGCGTGGGTCCACCTGCTGGCGATGTCGGCTGGGTTGGAATCCGCCAACCTCGGCGACCGTGAAATCCCCGGCCAGATGAAGGATTCCCTCGAGCAGGCGCGCCAAGTGGGCGTGGCCGGCGAAGAGGCCCATGCCGTGTTCGAGGATGTGATCCGCGAGGGCCAGCGCCTTCGGTCCCGCCTCGGCCTGGCGGACGGCAATGTCAGCGTCGCCACCGTGGCCCTGAAGCATCTCTGCGAAGGCCTCCCTGAGGGGGCCTCCGTCGCCCTGGTCGGCGTGGGCCCCATGACGCAGTACCTCGCCCAGCGCCTGCCGGAACGGGGATTCAAGGTCGTCGTGGCCAACCGGACCCGGAGCAAGGCCCACGAACTGGCGGAGCCCCTTGGGCTGCCCGTCGTGGAGCTGGCCCAGCTCCAGCGGGATCCGCTGGGCTTCGACGCCATCGTCAGCGCCACGGCCGCCCCCGAACCGATCTTCACCCTGGATGCCTGGCAGACCCTCAAGCGCCCGATCCTCCGCATCCTCGACCTGGCGCTGCCGCCGGACTCGGAACCGGGCCTGGAGCAGCTGCCCTGGGTCCACCGGGTGGATCTCACGGCCTTCCTCGCGCAGACCACCACGGCGCGGGCCCAGCGGGCGGAAGCCGCCCTCAAGGCCGAGTCCTTCCTCGTGGGGGCCGCAGGGCGCCTGCGGCACCGGGCCCACGGGCGGGCCCACAAGCGCCATCTGGCCTCGGCCCAGGAGCGCCTGGATTCGGCCTGGGGCGCCCTGGAGGCCGAAGTGAAGGCGCTCGAGGATTCCATGCAGGGGCTCGACGAAGCCCAGCGCGAAGCCCTCAAGGAGATCCTGTCCCGGGGCCGCACCCTGGCGTTCCGCGCCCTGATCCAGACCCAGCCCAAGCCCAACGCAGATGGAGAGGTGGTCAAGCCATGAGACATGTCACGGTCGCCACCCGAGGATCCGCCCTGGCCGTCGGCCAGGCCGAGCCCATGGTGAGGTTCCTCGAATCGAAAGGCTACGAAGTGTCGTGGCGCAAATTCTCCACTTCCGGCGACCAGTGGCTGCAGGGGCCCCTCGACAAGCAGGTGGGTGGCGGCTTCTTCACCAAGGAGCTGGAGGACGCCATGGCCGGCGGCCACGCGGACCTGCTCATCCACAGCCTCAAGGATGTGTCGCTGGAACGGCCGGCCGGCATCGTGTCCGCCTGCATCCCTCATCGCGAGGATCCTTCGGACTGGCTGGTGATGCGGCCGGACGCCCCGGAGGATCTGGTCATCGGCACCAGCGCCGTGCGCCGCGAGCGCGTGCTGAGCCAGCTGTTCCCCAAGGCCCGCTTCACCTGGATCCGGGGCAATGTCCAGACGCGCCTCCAGCGCGTGCGCGACGGCATCCTCCGGGACGAGCCCGTGCATGCCACCATGCTCGCCGCGGCGGGCCTGAAGCGGCTGGGTCTGGACCTCTCGGGGCTGACGGTCCGCCCGCTCACGGCGGCGGAGCTGCCTTCGGCGCCGGGGCAGGGCGCCCTTCTGGCGGAGGCCCGAGCCGACCGTCCCGATCTGATCGAGGCCCTGGCCGAAATCCATGACGCCATGACCGCCCGCTGCGTCGCCCTGGAGCGCCAGGTGCTGGCCGGCATCGGCGGCGGCTGCCAGCAGCCGCTGGGGGCGCTGGCCACCCCCCAGGCCGATGGGTCGCTGCTGCTCCAGGCCGCCTACGCGCCGGATGGTGAACTCCGCCGGGCTGAGGCCCGGGGGACGGATGACCGGGACCTGTTGGCGCGTGTCCTGAAGGGCATCGGCCTCTCATGACGCCCTCGGCCCACCACCCGCGCCTGGCGCTGGCCCGGCCCGCCCAGCATCCGCTGGCGGACACGGTGCGCAAGGCCGGCTGGCGGCCGGTTCCCTATTCATTCACCTGTCTGAAGGTCACGGCGGGCGCTCCACCCCTGCCGCTGGATCAGGTCCGGGCGCTGCTGGTCCTGAGTCCGTCGGGAGCTAAGGTGGCTGCCACGGCCCTGCCTCCCGGGATGACCTGCCTGGTCCAGGGCGCGGGCACCGCGGATGCCCTGGGGCGGGAGGACCTGGATGTCCAGCTGCCCTCGGAGGCCCGGGCCGAGGCCCTGTGGGACCTGCTGCAGACCCGGTTTCCCCAGGGTGGGGACTTCATCCTCGCTCGGGGGGAGCGGAGCCGCGAGTATCTGGAAGTGGCCGCGCGGGATTCGGTCTGGCGCATCCATCCCTGGATCACCCACCGCGAGGCTCCCCGGGAGCCGTTCCCGCCCTTGCCCAAGGTCGAAGGCGTGCTGGCCCTGAGCCCGCTTCAGGCCGAGATCCTCGCGCCCCTGGCCGGGGATGTGCAGCGCTTCGCCTGGGGCGAGGCCACCGCCGAGGCCTTCGCCAAGGCCGGTGCCCCCGCCCACGCCCACTGCGAGCCGAAGCCCAGCCTGCTATGGGCCATGCTCGCGCAGCATCTCAAGAAGGAGGAGTCCCCATGCTGAACCGCTCCCGCCGCCTTCGCACCAGCGCCGCCATGCGCAACCTGGTGGCCGAGACCGATCTTCGCGCCCGCCACCTCATCCAGGGCCACTTCGTCCAGCCCCAGGCGGGCAGCAGCGAGATTTCCAGCATGCCGGGCATCTCCAACGCCGGCGTGGAGGAGACCGTGCGTCAGGTGGAGAAAGACCTGAAGCGCGGCCTGGCCAGCGTGCTGCTCTTCGGCGTGCCGGAGGAAGGCTCCAAGACGCCCGATGCGGCCTATGTCCGCGACCGCCAGGGCGTCGTTCCCAAGGCGGTGAGGGCCCTGAAGAAGGCATTCGGCTCGGACCTCATCGTGATCACGGATGTGTGCCTCTGTGGCGCCACCAGCCACGGCCATTGCGGCCTCGTGGACGAGGAGGGGCTGGTCCGGAACGACGAGACGCTGCCGATCCTGGCGGAAATGGCCCTGCGGCACGCCGAGGCGGGCGCCGATGTGGTCTCGCCCAGCGACATGATGGATGGCCGCGTGGCCGCGATCCGCGCCCTGCTCGACCAGAACGGTTTCACCCAGACCAGCATCCTCAGTTATGCCATCAAGCATGCGGGCGCCTACTACGGGCCCTTCCGCGAAGCCGCCCACAGCAGCCCCAAGTTCGGCGACCGGAAGACCTACCAGATGGACCCCCGCAATGCCCGCGAGGGCCTGCGGGACGCGCTCCTGGATGTGGAGGAGGGGGCGGACATGCTCATGGTCAAACCGGCCCTGCCGAACCTCGACCTCATCTGGCGCCTGCGCGAAGCCCAGCTGGCGCCCATCTGCGCCTACCATGTGTCCAGCGAATTCAGCAGCGTCAAGGCGGCGGATCGGATGGGCTGGGTAAACGGCGACCAGCTGATGTACGAGCACCTCCTCGCCATCCGGCGCGCCGGCGCAGACATGATCGTCACCTACGCCGGCCGCGAGGCCGTGGAAAAGGGATGGGTCTCCTGAGTCGAAGGAAAACCGTCAACCGCAGAGCATCTAAGAGGCATTCATGAGTAACGAGACCCTGTTCCAGGAAGCGCTCACCCATTTTCCCGGTGGCGTCTCCAGCCCCGTGCGGGCCTTCCGCGCCGTGGGCGGCACGCCCAAGTTCTTCAAGAAGGCTTCGGGCGCCTGGTTCGAGGACGAGGATGGCCAGCGCTTCCTCGATCTGTGCATGTCCTGGGGCCCGCTGATCCTGGGCCACGCCCATCCCGACATCCTGGCCGCCGTGAACGAGGCCATGCAGGAAGGCCTCACCTTCGGCGCCCCCAGCCGCCGCGAGCTCTCCCTCGCCCGGAAGATCAAGGAGATGGTGCCTTTCATCGAGAAGATGCGCTTCGTGTCCTCGGGCACCGAGGCCGTCATGTCCGCCCTGCGCGCCGCCCGCGGCTTCACGGGTCGGGAGCGCATCCTGAAGTTCGAGGGCTGCTACCACGGCCACAGCGACGGATTGCTGGTGAAGGCGGGCTCCGGCCTCGTCACCTTCGGCGCGCCCACCAGCGCCGGCGTGCCCAAGGCCATCGCCGAGCTGACCTCCGTGGTCACGCTCGATGACATGGAGACCCTGGAGCGCACCTTCGCCGAGATCGGTGGCGAGCTGGCGGCGGCCATCATCGAGCCCATTCCCGCCAACAACGGCCTGCTGCTCCAGCGCCCCGAATTCCTCAAGCGTCTGCGCGAGCTGTGCACCCAGCACGGCGTGGTCCTCATCTTCGACGAGGTCATCAGCGGCTTCCGGGTGGCCCCGGGCGGCGCGGCCGAGCGCCTGGGCATCACGCCGGACATGGCGACCTACGGCAAGATCATCGGCGGCGGCATGCCCGTGGGCCTCTACGGCGGCCGCAAGGACATCATGGGCGTCGTCGCGCCGGACGGCCCGGTCTACCAGGCGGGCACGCTGTCCGGCAATCCCGTGGCCATGGCCGCGGGCCTCGCCACCATGGAGAAGCTCACTCCGGCCTTCTACGCCAGCCTGGAAGCCAACGCCGAGAAGTGGGCCGCGGCCTTCGAGACCATTCCGGGCCTCCATTGCCCCCGCTACGGTAGCCTGCTCTGGCCGCTGTTCCAGGACGGCGTGCGCCGCAGCGACGCGGTGAAGGGCGAGGCCATCAGCGTCTTCAACCGCCTGCACAAGGCCCTGCTGGGTCAGGGCGTCTACCTGCCGCCCAGCGGCTACGAAGTGGCCTTCCTCAGCGCCGCCCACGGCGAAGCCGAGCTGGCCCGCTTCAAGCAGGCCGCGGCCGCCGTAGCCAAGGACTTCGCCTGATCTTTCGCAAGTCTCTTTCCTCTGCGTTCTCTGCGTCCTCTGCGGTGAATGGTTTTTTCGGTGATGTGATGCCCCAGTCCCTGCTGCGTGTTCTCAACGGTGAAGTCCTCGACAAGCCCCCGGTCTGGTTCATGCGCCAAGCCGGGCGCTTCCTGCCGGAATACCGCGAAGTGCGGGCCAAGGTCACCTTCGAGCAGCTGCTCAACGATTCGGACCTGGCGGCGGAAGTCACCCTGCAGCCCATCCGCCGCTTCCCCCAGATCGACGGCGCCATCATCTTCAGCGACATCCTGGTGATTCTCGATGCGCTGGGCTGCGAGGTCACCATCCCCGAGGGCGGCCCCCGCATCGGCAAGACGCTGGACCAGATCGACATCAACCGTCCCCTGGACGAGAAGGTCTTCGAGCCGGTCTGCAATGCCATCCGCAAGGTGAAGGCCAACCTGCCCGAGAAGGTCACGATGCTCGGTTTCGCAGGCGCTCCCTGGACCCTGCTGGCCTACGGCATCGAAGGGAAGGGCAGCAAGGGCTGGGCGAAGGCCAAGGCCTTCATCCACCAGAACCCCGTGCTGGCCCAGAAGTGGATGGACAAGCTGGCGGACGCCGCCGCGCGCCTGCTGAACCTGCACATCGAGGCCGGAGCCCAGGGTGTGCAGCTCTTCGACACCTGGGCCGGTGAGCTCGACGCCGACGACTACGCGACCTTCGCGCTGCCCTCCGTCGAGCGCACGCTCTCCCAGGTGACGGCGGCGCCGACCCTCTTCTTCGCCCGCACGGGCTACCTGCCGGATTCCCTGAACCAGCTGCCCTGCAAGGGGCTGGCCGTGCCTTGGCAGGTGCCGATCTCCGAGGCCCGCCGCCGCTTCCCCAAGATGGTGCTGCAGGGCAACCTCGATCCCATCGCGCTCCTGGCGGGCGCCGACACCGCGAAGCGGAAGGCCCGCGCCATCGTGGACGCCATGAAGGGGCACCCCCATGTTTTCAATCTGGGTCATGGGCTCGTGCCCGAGACCGACCCCGCCGTGGTGGCGGCCGTTCTTGACGAGGTGAAGGCATGAACCAGCTCGCCGATCTCATCCGTCGGTACGACCGGCCCGGACCGCGCTACACGGGCTACCCCATGCCCCCGGTCTGGTCCGACGACTTTCCGGAGCCCGAGGTGCTGGCGGCGCTCGACCGCGCCAACGCCCGACCGGACGAGGCCCTGTCGCTCTACCTGCACATCCCCTTCTGCCCCCGTCGCTGCGCCTATTGCGGCTGCAATGTGGTGGTGAGCCCCCAGTACGACCCCGTGGAGGCCTACCTCGCGGCGGTGACGAAGGAACTCGACCTCGTCTGCTCGCGCCTGAAGGACCGCCGCAAGGCCCTGCAGCTGCACTGGGGCGGGGGCACGCCCACCTACCTGAAGGCGGCGGACCTCAAGCGCACCTTCCAGCTCTTCAAGGACCGCTTCGAGTTCCTGCCAGGCGCCGAGATCGCCATCGAAGTGGATCCCACCTTCCTGGAACCGGACCAGCTGCCGGCGCTGCGGGAGATGGGCTTCAACCGGGTCTCCTTCGGAGTGCAGGACCTGGACGAGAATGTGCAGGCCCTCATCACCCGCGGCCAGACCTGGGACCACACCCTCACGGCCATGCGGCAATGCCGGGAGCTGGGCTTTGACGGCGTGAACCTGGACCTGGTCTACGGCCTGCCGGGTCAGACCATGGACACCTTCCGCCGCACCCTGGAATCCACCCTGGAACTGTCGCCGGACCGCATGGCCATCTACGGGTTCGCCTACCTGCCCAGCATCATGCCGTTCCAGCGGAGCATCCCCGAGGAGACCCTCCCCACGCCGGAGCTGCGTCTGGACCTGCTGCTGCTGGCCTCGGACATCCTGGAGAAGGCGGGCTATGTCGCCATCGGCATGGACCACTTCGCCCACCCGGACGATCCCATGGCCAAGGCGGTCCAGGAGGGCAAGCTCATCCGCAACTTCATGGGCTACGCCGTGAAGGCGGGCTCGGATCTGGTGGGCTTCGGGCCCAGCGCCATCTCCAATGTGGCCGGCGTGTATTCCCAGAACGAGAAGATCCTCGCGAAGTGGGAACGGAGCATCACGGAAGGACATCTTGCCGTTCACAAGGGTCATCGCCTGACCGAGGACGACGAGCTGCGCCGCTGGGTGATCCACCACCTCATGGGCCACTTCGAGCTGCGCTGGGAGGACCTCAAGCAGCGGTTCGACGTGGACGGGCCGGTGCTCTTTGCCGATGCCGTGACGCAGCTGAAGGAGGAAGTGTCCCAGGGCACGGTGGAGGTCCGCCCGGAGGGGATCTTCATCACGGACCTGGGCCGGCGCTTCGTCCGGAACCTGGTTCAGCCCTTCGATGCCTACCTGGCGAAGCTCAGCGCCAAGACGGCTTTTTCCAGAACCGTCTGACCAGGTCCATTGAATAGCTGACCCAAAGGCCTACATTGGGAAGTGTGGAGACCCGCCCGCTGGGACCCGGGCTCCAAAGCCTTAGGCCCCTCCGGTGGTCTCCGCGAACCTGCCTGGTATCCAGGCGATGTCGCGGAGGGTTCCATGTTGAAACTGTCGCTCCTCCTTCTCCCGGCCCTGGTGCTCCAGGCCCAGGACTCGGTGATTCCAGGCGCCGTGGAGGTGCGCACCGGCGTCTTTGTGCTCAAGGGCACGCCCAACGAGACCACCTGCCAGGCCCTGAAGAAGCACCACTTCACCCATGTGATCGACCTGCGCCGGGATGACGAGCCGAACCTCAATTGCGAATCCGAGTCGGCGAAGATGACCGATCTGGGGATCCACTACCAGCGCTACGCACTGGCCAAAGCGCCCCCGGATGCTGACTTCGACTTCCTGAGGACCCTGCTTCGCGACCTTCCCAAGGGCTCCCGGGTGCTGCTCCACTGCAGCAACGGCAACCGGGCCGCGGCCATCGTCTGTCCCTGGCTGGTGATGGACAAGGGCATGCCCATGTCGGAGGCGCTCCGGATCTCCATGGAGGCCGGTCTCCAGCTGCCCGAAACCCAGGCGGCCGTGCGGCGCTACCTGGGCCGCCACGGCATGAGTTAGAGCCTTAAGGGCGACAGCACCATCCACGCGCCCACGATGAGGGTGAAGAGCAGCGCCAGGGCCACCGTGGCCCAGGTGAGCTTCCGCTGGATCCCGGGCAGGGCGATCGCCAGGCTGGGGCGTCCTTGAAAGGGCGCCAAGGCGCCGACGCCCAGACCCGAGATGGCCCCCCCCAGCAGGGCCCCGTACAGCGGATAGCCGACGAAGCCGTACTCCCGGTGCAGCAGGCAGAAGGGGCAGTGGTGCGTGGGCAGGGCGTAGATGTAGAGGCCGATGAAGGAGATCAGAGAGGCGGCGGCCACCGCCAGGAAGGCCAGGCTGAGGATCGCGAACGGGACCGTGCCTTGCCGCTTCCGGAGGACGAGGCCGCCTGCGGCCAGCAGGGCCGCCAGGACGGACCAGAAGGCGGGGCGCATGAACCGGGGCGGCAGCCCGGCCAGACTGGCGCCGAGGCTCTGGCGGCCCTGCCCGAAGAGGCTGCCGCAGCAGCTCGTCATCACATCGGCCTTCAGGCCGGCGACATAGCGCCACTGCAGGTAGGTCTCCAGCAGCACCAGAGGGACCAGCAGCAGCAGCAGGGCGTGCTTCGCACGGATCAGCGGATAGTCGTGGCCCCGGGTGTCCGCGTGGTGGAGGACCAGCCACACCCCGGCCAGCAGGCAGGTGCCGAGCTTCACCAGGAGGGTGGGGTAGCCGAAGCCGTTGGCGGCGAGGGAACCCGCGGCACACATGGCACCCACGAACTGATCGTGCAGGCCGTCCGCCGTGAAGACGAACAGGAACAGGGACAGGATCTGGATGACGAGGGCGTTGGCGACGAGGGTGGAGACCAGGTAGGTGCGCCGTTCCAGGTCGAGCTGCACCTCGCTGCCGCTCCGGAGGTTCCACCTGAGCATGATCTCGACGGCATGCCAGCCCGCGAAGCCCAGCATGAGCGAGACGAGGCCCGAGGCGAGCAGGAGGGCGAGGACTCCCGGATGCTGAATCATGGCGTGGTCGCGGTGATGCGGCCGTCCCGCAGGGTCACCACCCGGTCCGCGAGGGGCGACTCGTAGACGATGGGGTCGTGGCTGGCGATGAGGAGGGTCCTGCCGGTGGCCTTGAAGGTCCCCATCAGCTCCATGAACTCCGCGGAGAGCCGGCTGTCCAGGTGGGCCGTCGGCTCATCGGCGATGATCACGGCGGGATCATTGATGAGGGCCCGGGCCACGGCCACGCGCTGGGCCTCGCCGCCGGACAGCCGGCCCACGGCGGCTCCGGCCTGTCGCGAGAGGCCGAAGCGGCCCAACAGCTCCAGGGCCCGGCGGCGGACGACAGCGGCGTCCTCCCCGGTGGGGCAGGTTGGGAGCATCACATTCTCCAAGGCCGAGATGCCCTGGATCAGGTTGAACTGCTGGAAGATGAAGCCGAAGGTCCGGCGCCGGATGCCCGTGAGGAAGCGCTCGGGCAGGCTGGTGATCTCGAGGCCGTCTCCAGAGGGGAGGCCGGGCAGGGCCGCCGCGGGAAGACCATGGAGGTGGATGCGACCCGAGGTGGGGCGGGCCATGCAGCCGATGAGGGTCAGCAGGGTCGTCTTGCCGGAGCCGCTGGGGCCCTTGAGGATCGTGAGCTGGCCGAACGGAATCTGGAGGCTCACGCCGTCCACCGCGGTGAACGGCGTGGCGAGGCCGGCATGGTAGGTCTTCACCACCTGGGTGAGCTCGATCATGGTCAGGACCTCATCGCGGCGTCGGGGTCCACCGTGGCGGCCCGCCAACACGGCACGAGGGTGGCGGCCGTGTAGGGCAGGACCGTGAGGAAGAACAGCACCCCGAGCTGGTAGGCGTCCACCGTGGGGATGAGGCGGTAGCGCGGGAAGAGGACCGACCAGCCCTTGAGGGCGTGCTCGAAGAGCGAGGCGGAGAAGAAGAAGACATGGCCGTAGGCGAGCAGGACGCCGGAGAGGAAGGCCGTCAGGGAGATGACGGTGCCTTCCCAGAACTTCAGCAGCAGCACATCCGAGGTCTCCCAGCCGATGGATTTCAGGATGCCGATCTCCTTACGTTCTTCCGCCGAGAGGCCCGTGGCCTTGTCCCAGGCGAAGATGACGAAGGAGAGCAGGGCCGAGGCCAGCACGGCCACCAGCAGGCCGCCGCGCCAGTCGAAAATGGCGTCGTAGGTGCGGAGGATCTCGGATTTCAGGATGGGCCGGGCATCGGGGAACCGCTCCACGATCTTGGCGGCGATGGTGGGCAGCTCGCGGGGGTTTCCGGCGCGGACCATCAGGTCCGTGGCCTGGCCTTCGGGCAGGTTGAAGAGGGTCCGGATGTCCGGCAGGGCCATGATGACGAGATCCGACGACACCAATTCGGATTCGGCGGGCAGCACCTTCTGGATTGAGAACAGCATGGGAAGGCCGGTGTAGCCGCGGAGGGAGATCATGTCCCCCTCCTTCACGCGCATGCTGCGGGCCACGCCCTGGCCGATGAGGACGGAATCCGCCGCCAGGCCGCCGCCCTCCTGGCCCATGACGGTGAGGTTCCCTCCATAGACGGGATCGTAGTAGTAGCCCCAGACCCGCGGCGTGACCTCCCTCACCCCCCGGATGGCGCGGATGGCCTCCGCCTGGGCGGTGGGGATCGGATCGTGGCGCCCGGCCACCATGCGCTGGACCACCATCTCCGGGGCCTGGCCGAGCACCAGTCGGGCCTCGCGCTTAAGGGCCTGGACGAAGAAGATCAGCGAGGCGAGGACGGCCACCACGAGCGTGTAGACCAGGAGCAGCGACAGGTTCCGCCCCCTTCGCCGCAGCAGCGAGGACAGTGCGAAATCAAGGATGTTCCGGGTGCGGCGCAGGGACGGGTGCATGAGGTCTCGAGGGGAAGGCGGGCGGCGGCACCAGGGAACCGGAGGGGAAGTGCTCCAGACCCAGGGGGTGATCCTGGAAGGCGGCGTGGCGGTCGGCCATGGCCGGGTGGCGGGTGTAGCGGGCTTCGGTGAAGAGGCAGAGATCCGTGAGGCCCAGTTCCCGCACCAGGGTCTGGCTGGGTTGGCGCTGGAAGAGGGCCGGTCCTTCCTGCACCCGCGCATGGAGCAGGGCGGCTGCGAGCAGGCCGACCTGAGTGCCCGTCAGGATCAGGAAGAAGGTGGATTTGCGCACGGCGGGGGGCCTACTCCAGGGCCTTGAGGACGGCGGGCGTGACCTCCTGGAATCCCAGGATCCGCTGGCCCTTGTGATCCTTGAGGAAGTCGCGCGCATCGGCCTCGGAAGCGAAGGGCACGAGCTCCCTTCCCATGGGGCCCATGACATCGCTGCCCATCGCGTAGAAGGCCTTGCGGCCATCGATGGGGGCGAGACCGTAGTAGTCCTTCACCCGGATCGAGACGATGTCGGCCGCTTTCCGGCGCGGGGCGTAGCGGCCCAGGTCCAGGAGGCAGGCGAAGAGATCCTTCGGTCCGTCGAACCAGGCCGTGGTGCCGTCCTTGAACGAAATGGCCGAGGCCCAGTCGGGGAAGTTCGCCACGAACATGCCGCACACGGCGCAGTTGCCCTGGGGCTCCGGGGGAGGCGCGGAGGCCGCCGAGAGGCCGGCCGCCAGGGCCGCGGCGAGAGCGAGGGCGCGCATGGCAGGTCTCCTGAGAATCGGTGGAACAAGGGGGGCGATCACGAAAGCATGCCAGGAGTCGGGGCCGAGGGGGTCATGCCTGCCGCATGGACTTGTGCCGGGAGGCGGCGATGAGCTGGATGACCCCCTCCCAGTCGAGGTGATTCTTGACGAAAAAGCCATCCAGGCCGGCCTTCCGTGCGGCCTCCCGGTATTCCGGGAGATCATGGGCGGTGCAGATGGCCACTGAGATTTCCGGGTAGTCCCGGTGGATGGTCTCCACCAGATCAAGCCCCGTGCCGTCGGGAAGACAGAGGTCCACCAGGACGGCTTCCGGGTGGGTCTCCCGGAGCGTCTGTCGGCCTTGGGCGAGGCTTTCGGCCTCATGGAAGCTCAAATCGGGGAAATGACGGCTCAGCGAGTCCCGGAGGTACCGTCGGAACAGCTGGTTGTCTTCCACGATCAGTACCATGGGATCTCATTTCAGTTCGGCGCCGGCAGAGTCCCGGTGGGCCTGGTCGAAGGGAGGCGTGCCGCGGGATCGGCTCGCAAGCGAACCCGCAGGTCCCATGGTGGGTCCCGGGGGAAGGTGGGCGAATGGGGGGTCCCCCCCATTGGCTTGGGGGGAACTCCCCATTTCCACCTTTTCATAATGACTAGGCAATTCGCCCCTGGTCCCGCTAGGCTGTGGCGACACGCACGACGGGATCGAGAGTGGCATGGCCCAAGAACAGCGATATCGCCTCGTCATCGCGGAGGATCACACCATCCTCCGGGAAGGACTGAAGGCATTGCTGAGCTCGCGACCGGATCTCGAGGTGGTGGGGGAGGCCGCCGATGGGCGCGAGGCGGTGCGGCGGGCGGAGGAGCTGACGCCCGACCTCATGATGCTGGACCTCTCCATGCCCCGGTCCAACGGGCTGGAAGCCTTGAAGGAGATCAAGCGCATCAGCCCCCAGACCAAGGTCCTGGTCCTGACGGTCCACAAGACCGAGGACTATGTGTTCACCGCCCTCCAGGCCGGGGCGGACGGCTATGTGCTGAAGGATTCATCCGCTTCGGAGCTGATGCTGGCCGTGCGCAGCGTGCTGAATGGCGAGCGGTACCTTGGGCCCGCCATCGCCTCGACCGTGGTGTCGGGCTATCTGGGGGCCAAGGATGCCTCCACCCTTCGCCCGGCCTTCGATGAACTCTCCACCCGGGAGCGGGAGGTCCTGAAGCTCATCGCGGAGGGCTATCGCACCAAGGACATCGCGGAATACCTCTGCATCAGCCCCAAAACCGTGGAAAAGCACCGGGCGAACCTGATGGACCGGCTCAAGCTGCATACGGTGCCCGCCCTGACCACCTACGCCATCGAGAAGGGCCTCGTCACGAAGTGACGGGGTCTCCTTCGGAGGTAGGCCACCGGGCGATGATCATGGTGCCCTCGCCCTCGGTGGAGGTGAGGATGAGGGAGCCGCCGAACAGTTCGGCCCGCTCCCGCATGGAGGCTAGGCCGAAGCCCGTCGTGGCGCCGTCGCGCCGGGTGACGGCGAGGTCGAAGCCCACGCCGTTGTCCCAGATCATGAGCTGGAGGTCGTGGAGGACCTGTCTCAGGACGATGGTGATCTTGTCGGCATGACTGTGCTTGGCCGCATTGTTCATCGCCTCCTGGAGAATGCGGAACACATTCGTCCGGAGGAGGTCGGGGACTTCGAATTCCTCGACCTCGATGACCTTCTCCACCTGGATGTGGGGGTAGGTCCCCTGGAATTCCCGCACGAACCAGGCGATGGTGGCCAGCAGTCCGAGGTCGTCGAGGGTGGAGGGGCGCAGGGCCATGGAAATGCGGCGGACCTCCTCCACCGAGGCCTGGATCACGGGAACCACCGCCTGCAGGGACTGGGCCTGGCGCCCGCCCGCCGGAGGCCACTCCTCGCTGTCCAGGACTCGCTCCACCATGAACTTGATGGCGCTCAGGGACTGGCCGATGCTGTCGTGCAGTTCCCGGGCCACGCGCTGGCGCTCGCTCTCCTGGGCCGTGAGCAGGCGGGCCGAGAGGCGGTGCAGGGCCTCGCGGGAATCGCGGAGGGCCTGCTCGGCTTTGTGCCGCTCGGTGATGTCCTGGATGTTCGCGAGGAGCGAGTTCTCGCCCCGGTACCGGATGAGGATGCTGCGGCCGCTGATCCAGCGGGTCTCGCCGGTGGAGGTGATGATACGGCATTCGTAGTCCTGGGAGGGAGCCGAACCCAGGAACCTTCTCCGCCAGATCTCCTGGACGGTGGGCCAGTCGTCGGGGTGGACGATGTCCGCGACATCCATGCCCTCCAGATCGGAAGGCGACCGCCCCACCATCTGGAAGAACTTCTGATTGGCGAACTCCAGCTTGCCGTTGCGGTAGATGAAGATGCCGGTGGGCGAGTTCTCCACGACGGTGCTGTATTTCTCTTCGGAGTAGCGCAGCTCCTCCTCGGCCTTCTTGCGCTCGGTCGTATCGATGAAGGTGTAGACGAATCCGGCGACGGACCCGTCCGGCCGCCAGATGGGAGAGCAGGTGAGGTAGGCCGGAAACCAGGTGTCGTCGCGGCGCACGGCCCGCACTTCACCCGACCAGCCCTTTACGGCTCCGAAGGACGACAGGCCCTGGCGCACGGCCGCTGCGCTGAACGCGGTCACCTTCGCCAGGGTCTCGCCGCGGACCTCCTCCTCCGTCCACCCGAACATCCGCTCGGCGAACTGGTTCCAGTAGAGGATGACGCCATGCTTTCCCGTGGCCACTACGCCCTGCTGGACCACGGCCAGGATCCTGGCCTGGAACTGGATCCGCTCGTCGGCCTTGGTCCGCTCCATGGCCTCGGCCATGATCCGCTCCTTGGCGTCGTTCCGGATGAACTCATTGGTGGCCTGCACCTCCCTCAGGGCCCGTTCGGTCTCCGCCTTGGCCAGGAGGTGGCGGACCATGGGCTTGATGAGCAGGTAGTACATGGAAGGGAAGCAGACGAGGATGAGGGTCCCGGAATCCACGAACGCCATGGTCAGGTGGTCGTCCAGGAACAAGGGCTCCAGCGCCACCATGATGGTGAGTTCGGTGATGACGATGATCGCCGACACGATCAGGAAGGACCGGATCACCCCCCGTGTGAGGGAAGCGGGCGGTGGGTTCTCCACCGGCGGCGTGGGCCGGATGGGAATGGGGGAGGGCGCTCGACGCGGGGCAGTCACGGATGACCTCGGATGGTGGAAACCCTCGGGCTAGCGGATGTCGATGAGGTCCAACTCGAAGAGCAGCGTGGCCCCGGGAGGGATGTCGTCGCCGATCTCGTGGGGGGCGTAGCCGAGGGCAGGAGGCACCCGGAGCAGGCGTTTCCCGCCCTGTCTCATGGTCGCGAGGCCTTCGTCCCACCCCTTGATGACTCGGCCGACGCCGAGGGGGAAGGTGGCGGGGTAGCCCCGCTTGCGCGTGTCGAGGAAGAGGCGTCCCTTCTGGCCGTTCTCCTCCACCCAGCCCAGGGCCTCGACCACGCAGGTCTGGCCGACCCGCGGGGAGGCGCCGCCCCCGGGGGCGAGGTCCGCGACCCCCAGGCCGCTTGGGGAGGTGGACAGGCGCGGCGTGGAGGCTTGGGGGGCGCGGCATCCGTAGGTGGAGGCGAGCAGGAGGATGGACAGGCAGGCGACGCTGGCACGCATGGAAGAACCCCCTGGGACTGGATGGACCGTCCAGCCTATCAGAGGTGGCTCCCGGGCGGTTTCAGGGGGAGCCGGCCGGGGTAGGGATTTCCCCCAGTGCCGGCCCGCCGGTACCGGATCAGCCCTTGAGCTCGGTGTACATTCCCTCGATCTGATCGGCGTACATCTGATTCACGACCCGCCGCTTCACCTTGAGGGAGGGCGTCAGCTGCCCGCCTTCGAGGGTCATCTCCTGGTCCAGCAGGACGATTTTCTTGACGCGCTCGTAGTTGGAGAGGTGCTCGTTCACCCGCTCGACCCGGCTGCCCACCTTGGCGACCACGAGCGGATTCTTGATGAGCTCGGCATGGGACTTGAAGGCGATCTTCTTGTAGCCCGCCCACCGCACCAGGCTGTCGAAATTGGGGACGATGAGCGCGGTGATGAAGTTCCGCTGGTCGCCGATGAGCACGGCCTGGGAGATGTACTTGTCCACCTTGAGCTGGTTCTCGATGGGCTGGGGGGCCACCTTCTTGCCCCCGCTCGTGACGAGGAGCTCCTTCTTGCGGTCGGTGATGTACAGGCGCCCTTCGTCGTCGAAGTGCCCGATGTCGCCGGTGTGGAAGTAGCCGTCGGCGTCGATGGCCTCCTGGGTGGCCTTCTCGTTGTTCCAGTACCCCACCATGATGTTCGGCCCCTGGCAGAGGATCTCGCCATCTTCCGCGATCTTCACGAAGGGCCGGCCGTTCCACTCCTTGTAGAGCGGGCGGCCCACGCAGCCGGGGATGACCTCGCCGAAGCGGTTCACGGTGATGATCGGGCTGGTCTCCGTCAGGCCGTAGCCCTCGAGGATGGGGATGCCGAGGATCCAGAAGAACTCCATGATCTTCCCGCCGAGGGGGGCGCCGCCGCTGACGGCGATCTTCAGCCGGCCCCCGGTGCGCTGGCGGATCTTCTCGAAGACGACGGCCTTCGCCGTGCGGTACCACATGCCCTTCCAAGAGGGGGGCTCCTGGCCCTTCAGCAGGTAGGGCACTGCCTGGCGGCCGGCCAGCATGGCCCAGTGGAAGATCAGGCGCTTGATGAAGCTGCCGGAGGACACGGTGTCGTAGATCTTCGCGAAGATCTTCTCGTAGATGCGGGGGACCGAGGCCATGAGCGTGGGCCGCACTTCCAGCATGTCGGCCGCGACGGTGCTGACGCTCTCCGCGTAGTAGATGGAGGCGCCGACATGGAACCAGAGGAAGTGGCCGGCCATGCGCTCGAAGATGTGGGTGAGGGGCAGGAAGCTCAGGGCCCGCTCGTTATCGGTGATGTTCGCCACCGTGGCCCGCCCCGCGAGGACATTGGACACGAGGTTGCCGTGCGTGAGGATGGCGCCCTTGGGATCGCCCGTGGTGCCGGAGGTGTAGATGAGGGTGAGGATGTCCGAGGCCTTCCTCTGCTCGCCCCAGGCGCGGACCTCGGGACGGCGGGCCTCCATGGCCAGGCCTTCCCGCTGGAGGTCCGACCAGAGGAACAGGTTCCGGCCGGTCACCGCCGGGAGCTCGCCGTCGATCAGCACGGCGGCCTCCAGGGCCGGCAGCTCGTCCCAGTGGGCCAGCACCTTGTCGAGCTGTTCCCGGGTGGAGCAGAGCACCCACCGGGATTGGCTGTCCTTCAGGATGTAGGCCGCCTGCTCGGCGTTCAGGGTGGCGTAGATGGTGACATCGGGAGTGCCCAGGATGGCGCAGGCGTAATCGGCGATGGCCCACTCCGGGCGGTTTTCCGACATGAATGCTACCCGGTCTCCGGGCTTGAGGCCGCGGGCGGCCATGGCCAGGGCCAAACGCTCGACCCGGGCCACGATCTCGGCGTGGGAGATGGGTTCATAGACGCCATTGCGCTTCGCGGCCAGGGCATCGGGAAGGTTCTTCTCCGCGGCCGTATAGAAAAGCTGGGCAATGGTTTCGATGGGCTGGGCCACAATGACTCCGAAACACTTGGGGGATGTGAAGGCATGGTAACAGGGAAGGGCGCAGCGCCGCTGGGGGAGGGCATCCAGGCCTTCCACCTGGAGCAGCGCGCCCGGGGCGTGTCGCCGCATACCGCCCGGGCCCAGCAGGGTGATCTGGACAAGCTCCTCGACCACGCCGTGCGCGGCCGGTGGGACGACTGGGAGGTCAGTCCCCGCACCGTCCGGGGATTCGCTCTGGAGCTGGGGGACCGCGGCCTCGATCCCGCCAGCCAGGCCCGCATCCTCTCCACGGTGCGGGGGTTCTTCCGCTGGCTGTGGGAGACGCGGCGCATCGCCAAGAATCCCGCTTCCGGCCTACGGAATCCGAAGCAGCCCCAGCGGCTCCCGGCCTTCCTCACGGAGGGTGAAAGCCAGGCCCTCCTGGACCTGCCGCCGGCCATCGACTTCCCCTCCTCGCGCCTCACCTGCCTGCTGGAACTGCTCTATGCTTCGGGCCTGCGCGTGTCCGAACTGGTGGGTCTCGATCTGCAGGATCTGCTGACGGACCAGCGCACCCTGCGGGTGCTGGGCAAGGGACGCAAGGAGCGCCTGGTGCCCTACCATGCCCAAGCGGCGGAGATCCTCGCGGCCTACCTCGGGTTCCGCTCCGCCTTCCTGGCGAGCCGGGGGCTGCCGCCCAGTGCGGCCCTCTTCCTGAACCAGCGCGGTGGGCGGCTCACGCCGACCAGCGTGCGGGCGCTGCTCCGGACGGCCCTGGAAGCCGCCTCCGTGCGATCGCGCGTCAGCCCCCACGCGCTGCGGCACAGCTTCGCCACCCACCTGCTGAACCGCGGCATGGACCTGCGGGCCATCCAGGAACTGCTGGGCCACGCCAGCCTCAGCACCACGCAGCGCTACACTCACCTGGGCCTCGATGAACTGGCCCGAACCTACGAGAAGGCCCACCCCCGGGCCAAAGGCTAGGAGCATTCCATGGCGTTCGTCATCCCCACCCCCCCCCGCCCTGCGATTCCGGTCGAAGGCATGGAGCCTCTGTTCCCGGTCCGGCGCATCTACTGCGTGGGGCGGAACTATGCGGACCACGCCCGGGAGATGGGTGGCGATCCCAACCGCGAGCCCCCGTTCTTCTTCGGGAAACCGCATGATGCCGTGGTGCCGGGCGGCGGTGAGATCGCCTATCCGCCGATCACCTCCAACCTGCACTACGAGGCGGAGCTGGTGGTGGCCCTCGGCGGAGGGGGCCGGGACATTCCAGCCGAGGAGGCCCTCGCCTGCGTCTATGGGTACGCCGTGGGGATCGATCTCACGCGCCGGGACCTCCAGGCGAAGTTCAAGGACAAGGGCCAACCCTGGGAGATGGCCAAGGGCTTCGACCAGTCGGCGCCGGTCTCGGCGCTCGTGCCGGCGGCCCGCCTCGGCCACCCGGCTTCCGGGGCCATCTGGCTGTCGGTGAACGGCGTGGAGCGGCAGCACGGCGACCTGGCCCAGATGACCTGGAATGTGGCCGAAGTGATCGCCCACCTGTCGTCTTATGTGGCCCTGGCCCCGGGAGACATCATCTTCACCGGGACGCCCTCCGGCGTCGGCGCCATCGTCCGAGGGGACCGTGTGCGCTGCGGCATCGAGGGCATCGGAGAGCTGGAGATCGTCCTGGTCTGATCGGTTTGGTCTGATCGGCTGGGCCCCGGCCGTCAGTTTCCGCCGGTCTTCTTGAACTGGGCGATGATGTCGTCGACGCTGTCCTTGCGGCTGTCGGCCTCCAGACTGGTCTCGAAGATGTGGTCCTGGGTGGCCACGCGGCGCTCGGCGAAGCCCTCGCCGGACATGGCGCCGGAATGGATGTTGAAGATCACCAGCAGCCGGTTGAGGCCGCTCTGGAACTGCTTGAGGAGGATCACGACCTTCTCGATCTTCTGGCGCGTGATGTCCTGGAACTGGAGGATGTTGAGGATCTCGAAGGCCTCGTCGCTCACCTGCTGGAGCAGGGCCTTCGTGGGGGCCAGGTCCGTCGCTGCGGCCGGAGCCGTGACCTGCTGGGCGAAGAGGAATTCGAGCACTTCCTGGGCCAGGGCGGTCCGATCTTCACCGCCCGCGGCCCGGTCCAGGAAGCCGGCGACCGACTCCTGCAGGTGGCTCTGCCGCTGGCTCTGTTCGTTCAGGCCCTTCTGGCAGGCCTCGAGGCTTCGCGTGGCGTCGTCGCTGGCGGCCATGAGCTTATCCAGGCGGTTCATGACGCTCTGGGTGGCCTCTTCGGTATCCGAGGTGATGGCGTCGAGCTGGGCAGCCAGTTCCGGCACCTGGGTGCTCTGGTGCTTCACCGAGGCATCCAGCTGCTGCAGGTTGAGGAGGGTCTGGTTGATGCTGGAGACGAGCGCCCCCAGTTCGCCCTTGGCCTCGATGTCGATCTTTTGGTACACCTGACCGTTGGCCATGTCCCGGGCGGCCTGGGCCAGGCGCAGGAGGCTGGCCTGGGAATCCCCCTGGAGGTCCCGGCGGAGGTCCCCGATCAGCTCCTCGAGGGTGATGAGCCGCTGGTCAAGGCGCTCCCGGCGGGCCTGGAACTCGGCCACCAAGGCGTCGGAGCCGCTGGTCGGAATCTGGTCGTCGGGGGCATCGGTCATGGAAACTCCAGGGCGCCCTCAGGGTGCGGGCCGCACCTTCACATGCGTACCTTCGGCCAGCCCCCAGGCCTGCATGAGTTCTCGCGGGATGGCCACCTGCTTGTCGGGCAGGCCGGGCACGAACTCCACCCGCTCCACCGCCGGGCCCTTGGGCCAGATGATGCGCAGGTTCCGGACGCCGTGGCGGTAGGGCCCCACCACGGTCCACCAGCCCTCCATGGCCTTGGGCAGTTCGAGGTGGTCCCCCTTGCGGAAGAGGCCCGTCTTCAGCTGGGTGACGGCCACATGGGCGTCGGGCTCCAGCACATCCAGTCGGCCGGCGTCCTTGAGGATGGAGGCCGCCTGGAGGACGGCCACATCGTGCTGGCCGGAGGCCGCCATGATTTCCTGGAAGTCGCGGTAGCCGTCGAAGAAGGGCAGGACGCGGCGTTCCTCGGCGAAGAGCTTGAGGCCCTCCAAGAGCTGCGGGGCCGGCAGGGTGGGCCAGGGCACCGCCGTGAGGCGGGGGAAGATGGTGTTGAGGCGCTTCCGGCTGTCCTGGATCCGCGCGGAATCCATGAGCAGGTCGGGCACCGTGCGGCGGATCGTCACCGGGATCTGGAGCTGGGTGGTGAGGAACTCGAACTGGCCGGACACCCACTCCAGGATCTCGAAGGCGGCGGGCTCGCCCCGGGTGGACAGGGTCTCCGCATGGATCACTTCGCCGCGCGAGAAATACAGCACGCCGCTCACCTTGCCGGAGCTGACTTGGAGCATGCCCGTCTTGCGGTTGACATGGAGCAGCTGCGCCACATCCGTCAGGGAGATGCTTTCCAGGGTGCCGCGCAGGTTGCTCATGGCTGCCCCTCGACCGGGGCGAGCAGTTCCTGCAGCAGGACATGGATCCGTTCCCGGGTGATGGGCTTCACGGCGAAGATGTCCGCACCGCTGCGAAGCCCCTCCCGCCAGGCCGACTCGCCGTCGTAGCCCGTGAGGAGCACGACCTTGATGCCCTGGCACTCCGGATCGTCCTTGATGGAATGGCACAGCGCGGCGCCGCTCTCGCCGGGCATCAGGACATCCAGGAACACCAGGTTCACCGGCTCCTGAGCCAGGGCCCGGCGGGCGGAACTCGCGTCGGTGGCCTCAAGGACGCGATGCCCGGCCATCTCGATGTATTCCCGGAGGACCAGCCGGACCTCGGAATCGTCGTCGACCACCAGGACGGTACTCACGGCCGGGCTTCCACCACGGCGCCGAGCATCTCCTCCACGGCCCGCTCCAGTCCCACCAGCACGGCCCTCCCGATGAGGCTGTGCCCGATGTTCAGCTCCTCGACCTCGGGGATGGCCGCGATGGGACCCACATTCTGCAGATTCAGCCCGTGGCCCGCCAGGACGCGCAGGCCGAGGCGGCTGCCCAGGCGGGCGGCGTCACGGATGCGGGCCAGCTCCGCCGTGGCGTCGGAATCCATGGGCAGGTCGCTGTAGACCCCCGTGTTCAGCTCCACCGCATCGGCTTCGAGCTTGGCGGCCATCTTCACCTGGTCGAGCACCGGATCCACGAACAGGCTCACGCGGATGCCGGCGCTGCGCAGTTCCCGCAGCACGGGGCGCAGCATGCCCTGGAGGAAGATGGCATCCAGGCCGCCCTGGGTGGTGAGCTCCTCGCGGCTTTCGGGGACCAGCGTCACCCAGGAGGGGCGGGCGGGAATGACCGCCTCCAGGGCCTCGGGGGTGGCCGCACACTCGACATTCAGCGGCACCGCCAGCACCTCCTTGAGAAGACGGAGGTCGCGGTCCTGGATGTGGCGGCGATCGCCCCGGAGGTGGACCGTGATGCCGTGGGCCCCGGCGCTCTGGGCCAGCAGGGCGGCGGCGACGGGTTCGGGCTCATGCCCTCCCCGGGCCTGCCGGAGGGTGGCCACATGGTCGATGTTGACGCCAAGCCTGAGGTTCAATGCGGGCTCCAGAAAGTGATCTACTTTAGCTTATCCCCTCACTTGCTCCATCGGCACCGGAGAGCGCGACCGCGAGAGGCAAAAAAGAAGTTGAAACATGTAAAATGGCCTGCCAGGATTTCTCCATGGACGCTTCGGCCCCGCTTCCCTCCCTGTTCCTCGCGCACGGATCCCCCATGCTCGCCCTGGATGGGGGCGCCTGGGGGCAGGCCGTCTCGGACCTCGGCCGGAGGCTGCCACCCGTGCGGGCCATCCTGGTCTGCTCGGCCCACTGGGAAGCCGCGGGTCCGTTCCGGCTCTCCTCGGCCGAGCGGCCGGGCGTCATGCACGATTTTGGGGGATTCCCCGAGGCGCTGTATGCCCTGGACTATCCGGCCCCGGGTTCCCCGGGCCTGGCCCGGGAGGCCGCCAGCCTGCTTCAGGCCGCGGGCCTGGAGACTCAACTGGACCCCCAACGCCCCCTCGATCACGGGGCCTGGGTGCCGCTGCGCTACCTCGCCCCGGAGGCCACTTTGCCGGTGGTGCAGCTGTCCCTCCCCCGGCCCCGGACGCCGGAACGGCTCCTGGCGGCGGGACGGGCCCTGGCCCCGCTGCGTGAGCGCGGCGTCCTGATCCTCGGTAGCGGCGGCGTGGTGCATAACCTCCGCCGCCTGGATTGGCAGGACGCCTCCGGCCCCGAGCCCTGGGCCAATGGCTTCCAGGCCTGGGTGGATGCCCGCCTGGCGGCCCAGGACGCCGAGGCGCTCGGGGAGTGGCGGTCGGCCCCGGGTGCGGCGGAATCCGTGCCGACCTCCGAACATCTGGATCCCCTCTTCGTGGCCCTCGGGGCCTCCGGGACCGCGGGAAAGTTGGCCGCGCCGGAAAAGCTGTTTGACGGCTGGCAGCTCGGCAACCTCAGCCTGGCCAGCTATCGTTTCGATTGAACATCAGGCCTCGGCCCGCTTCATGCTCCGCAGGGCCATGGTCCAGATGACGGCCGAGAGGCCCAGCAGCTTGAGCACCTCCGGCCAGAAGGCCTCGAGGCCCGCGCCCCGCAGTACCACCGCTCGGATGATGATGAGGAAGTGGGTGAGCGGCATGATCTCGCCGAGGAGGAAGAACGGCAGGGGCATGCCCTCCCGGGGGAAGATGTAGCCGCTGAGGAACACGAAGGGCAGGAAGGTGAGCATGCTCATCTGGGCGCTCTGGCCCTGGCTCTGGGCCGTGGTGGAGATGCGGATGCCGATGCCGAGCATGGCGACGATGAAGAGCCCGGTCATCAGGTAGAGGAGGATGACGGATCCCGCCACGGGCACATCGAAGAAGAGGTGGGCGACGCCGAACAGCACGGTCATCTGGGCGTAGGCCATCACCACCACGGGGATGATCTTGCCGGCGAACAGCTCCATGGGCGTCACCGGGGTGACGAGCACCTGGTCCAGCGTGCCGCGCTCCTTCTCGCGCACGATGGCGTTGGCCGCGAACATGATGCAGGTCATGGAGAGGATCACCCCCACCAGGCCCGGCACGATGAAGGTGGGGCTGCGGAGATCCGGGTTGTACCAGGGCCGGATCCGCACCTCCACGGGCATCACGGGCTTGGCGGCGCCTCCGTAGCCCATGCGGTCGTACAGCAGCTGAGTGTTGCGGAGCTGGCCCACGCCGGCGGCCGTCGACATGGCGCTGCCCGCCGTGGTGGGACTGGAGCCATCCACGAGGATCATCACCTCGCCGGTCAGGCCCGACCGGATGCGGCGGGCGTAGTCCGGCGGGAACCACACGCCCACCTGGGCGCGGCCGCGGTCCAGAGCGGCGCGGAGCTCAGCCTCGGAGGCGACATGGGCCTTCACATCGAAATACTGGGTGGCCACCAGGCCATCCACGAAGCTGCGGCTCTCCTGGCTCCGGGACTCGTCCAGCACCGCCGCCGGCATGTGCTTCACATCGTAGTTGATGGCGAAGCCGAAGATGATGAGCTGCATGAGGGGCATGCCCAGCGTGAAGGCCAGGGTCATCCGGTCCCGGCGCAGCTGCAGGAATTCCTTCCAGACCAGGGCTTTGATGCGGTTCCACATGGTCGCTCCTAGGCGGCGCGAGAGCGCTGGACGAGATCCACGAACAGGTCCTCGAGGGAGGGCAGCTCCGGCGGGAGGGCCTCGAAGGCGTGGCCGGCCTGCCGGAGCGCCGCGAGCAGCGCGGAGGGATCGGCCTCGGCCGGGAGGGAGAGGCGCACACTGCGCCCCAGCAGCTCGGCGGCGAGCACTTCGGGGCGGGCCCGGGCCGCGGCCCGCAGGGCCCGGAAGCCCTCGGCGCGCAGCTCGATCACCTGGCGGCCCAGGCCTTCCTTGAGGGCCCGCGGGCGCCCGTAGGCCATGAGCTTTCCGCCGAGGATGAAGGCCAGGCGATCGCACTGGTCGGCTTCGGCCAGGTTGTGGGTGGTGACGAGGATGCTCATGCCCTCCGCCACGAGTTCGTCCATGGCCTCCCAGAAGAGCCTCCGTCGCAGGGGATCCACGCCGCTGGTGGGCTCGTCCAGGAAGAGCACCTCCGGCCGGTGGAGGGTGGCCGCCGCCAGCGCCACCCGCTGCCGTTCGCCGGTGGAGAGCTTGGCCACGAGCAGGTCCCGGTGGGCCCAGACCTGCATCTCCCTCAGGCGGAAATCGACTTCGGAGGCCAGCCGCGGGCCTTCGAGGCCGTAGAGGCCCCCGAAGAACCGGAGGTTCTCCGTCACCGTGAGATCCGTCAGCAGGCTGGATTTCTGGCTCATGTAGCCCATGCGCCCCCGCACCTGGTCCGCCTCGGTGAACAGGTCGCGGCCCAGGGCCCGGGCCTCGCCCGCGCTGGGCGCCAGCACGCCGCAGAGCATGCGGATGGTGGTGCTCTTTCCGGCGCCGTTGGGCCCGAGGAAGCCGAAGATCTCCCCGGGCTGGATCTCGAAGCTGAGCTCCGAGACGGCGGTGAAGTCGCCATAGCGGCGCGTGAGGCCCCGGACCTGCAGGATCGGCTCAGCCATGAGCGCCCCCGGCTTCCACGAGGGCGTGGAGGAAGACATCCTCCACGCTGGTCTCGGCGAGGCGGACCTGCTCGACGCCCGGCAGGGCGGAGAGCCGTGCCAGCAGCGGCGCGGGGTCCTGGTCGGGAAAGCGGACGCGCAGCACCTCGCCCTCGGCGAACAGGTCCAGGGGCGCCAGCGCGGCGAGCGCCGCCTGCACCTCGCGGCGCCGGGCGCTCACGAGCCGGAACATCAGGCCGGGCAGGCCCCGCCGGAAGGAGGCCCGGTCCCCTTCCTGGAGGACCCTGCCTTCGTGCATGAGCAGCATGCGATGGGCGTACTCGGCCTCGTCCATGTAGGGCGTGGAGAAGAGGATGGCCACGCCCTCGTCATGGACCGCGTGCAGCAGCTCCCAGAACTCCCGGCGGCTCACGGGATCCACGCCCGTGGTGGGCTCGTCCAGGAGGAGGAGGCGCGGCTCCGTGAGCAGGGCCGTGCAGAGGGAGAGCTTCTGCTTCATGCCGCCGGAGAGGGCCCCGGAAGGCCGGTCCCGGAACGAGGCCAGGTCCACGGATTCCAGCAGGCGCCGGATCCGGGGGGCGGGATCCGGCAGGCCGAAGAGGCCCGCCTGGAACTGCAGGTTCTCAGCCACCGTGAGTTCGGGGGCGAGGCTGAAGGTCTGGGGCACATAGCTGACGCCCTGCCGGTCCAGGTGGCGGACCACCGCTCCGCCGGAAGGCTTCTGCAGGCCGATGAGCATGCGGAAGGTGGTGGTCTTTCCCGCGCCGTCGGGGCCGATGAGCCCCACGAGGTCGCCCTCGGAGAGGCTCAGGTCCAGCCCCTTCACGGCCTCTTTCGGACCGAAGCGGCAAGTGAGGTCCCGGGCCTCCAGCAGGATCATGGGCGGGCGCTCCCCAGGCGGACATCCACGGCCACGCCGGGCACCAGGCCCTGGTCCCAGCCGCCCTTGAGGTTCACCCGGGCGGGGTAGACGAGGTTCACGCGTTCTTCGCGGCTCTCGACCATCTTCGGCGTGAACTCGGCTTCGGACGCCACTTCGTCGAGGGTGGCCTCGATGATGCGCTTGTCCGGCGTCTCCACGGTGACGGGGGAGCCGAGCCGCGCCTGGCCCTGCAGGGGCTGGGGCAGGTAGATCCGCACCCACAGCTGGTCGAGGCGGGCCAGGGTGAGCACCGGCTGGCCCGGGGCCAGGATGCTGCCGGGCTCCCGCAGGCGGTGAGTGACGAGCCCGTCAAAGGGGGCCCGCACCTCCGTGAAGCCGGCCTGGGCCTGGCTCTGCCGCAGCACGGCCTGGGCCTTCCGCGCTTCGGCGGAACCGGCCTGCCGCTGTTCGATGCGGGCTCCGGCCTTCAGTTCGGCCAGGGCCTTGGTCTGCAGGTTCAGCGCCGCCGCGGCCCGATCGCGCTCGGCCGTGACGCGGTCCAGCTCGGCCTGGGAGAGCACCTTGTCCCGGAAGAGCAGGGCCGTGCGCTGGAGGTTCTCTTCGGCGAGCCTCACCGCAGCCTCGGCATCGCGCACCCGGGCTTCACCCTGGGCGATCTGCTCGGCTCGGGTGCCCCGGTCCAGTTCCAGGCGCTTGGCGTCGGCACTGTCGAAGCCGGCCTGGTCGCGGAGCACGGCGGCGTCCAGTTCCTCGGCGACCACCCGGGCCAACAGGTCCCCCGCCTTCACGCGCTGGCCTTCGCGGACCTGGAGTTCCACGAGGCGTCCTCCGGCCCGGGGACCGAGGTCCGTGAGGTAGGCCTCGACCCGGCCGTTCAGGAGGGGGCGGGGATCCCGCCGGCAGGCCAGAAGGAGCAGCGGAAGAAGGAGCAGGGCCTTGCGCATGGGAGATCCTTCAACGATGGGATGGATCAGGAGCGGGAGTCGGGCAGCGGGGGCACCGGGGCGGCCGGGTTGGCGGCGAGGCCCCGCCAGTAGAGGTCCAGCCAGGCGCGTTCGCCCTTGGCCACGGATTCGTCCGGCGTCAGCCCCAGGATGCGCGGGGCCACGACGGGCAGCACATCGAGAACCTCCAGGTGGAGCTTCACGAAGAAGAAGGTGGCGAGGAGCAGATCCACCCCCTCCCGCACCTCGCCCCGCTGGACCCCCTGCTCGAGGATGCTCCGGACCTGGAGGGCGGCCCCGAACAGGCGGCTCTGGATCGATTCCTGGATGCCCTCGGTCCCCCGGACGATCTCGCCGCGCACGAGGCTGCGGAGGCCGGGATCCTGGCCTAGGCGCCGGCCGTAGATGCCCAGGACCTCCCAGAGGCGCAGGACGGTGTGGCGGCCATCGGATGGATCGGCCAGCCGCTTCAGCTCCTCGACCAGGGGCGGGATGCGGCGATCCAGGAGGGCGGTGAACATGGCCTCCTTGCTGTCGAAGTGGTAGTAGATCAGGGCGGGGTCGCAGCCCGCCTGCCGGGCGATGGCCCTCAGGCTGGCGGCACGCAGGCCGTCCCGTGCGAAGACCTCCTGGGCTGCGTCCAGCAGCTGGTCCGCATCCATTCGGGTGGGCTTGGGGCCGCGGGGGCGGGCAGGGGGCGGAGAGGACGCGGGGGCGGGCATGGGACTCCAATTCAACACGCGTTGAATATTGCGACCCGCCCGGTCCTCGCGCAAGGCTTTATTTCATCAGCCGTGGAAATAGGATCCAGGCCGTAAAAAGCCCCCGGAACGCCGGGGGCTTTTCAGAAGGAATCGGTCGGTTATTCGCTGGAGATGGGAACGACCGTGGTGTCTTCGATGGTGAGCACCTCGGCCTCTTCGAAGGCGATGCGGTTCTCTTCCACCTCGGCGACGGCGACCTGGCCCCAGAAGGACGCGAGCTTGGGCGCATCCTGGGCCTGGCCGTGCTTGTTCACGGGCACGATCACCTCGACCTTGGGGAAGGCGCCGCGCTGAAGCTGGTCGCAGCGCTTGCCCGCCACGACGACGAAGCGGTACTTGTTGGCGATTTCTTCCGGGACACGAACGATGGTGCGCTGGGTCATGGGGCACTCCGAACCTGGAAGCATAGCATCTGAAAGGGCTTCCGGCAATGGTCCGGACGGGCTCCTGGAGTAGGATTGGGTCTTCCGGGAGGGACCATGGAACGGGGCAAGCTCTGGCGGACCGCCTTCGGCGGCAACATCCGGCTCCTGGAGCTGAATGGGGCGGGGCTCACCGAGGATCTGGCCGCGAAACGGCCGGCCTCCGGCGTGGCTTCGGCCGCCTGGATCGCGGGACATCTGGTGGCCTCGCGGCGCCGGATCGTGAAGATGCTCGGCGGGAGCCTGCCGGAGGAACCGACCTGGGAACAGCACTATGCCCGCGGCGGCCCGGGGGCCACCGCCCATCTGGACTGGGCGGGGCTGCTGGAGGCCTTCCGGGCGACGGATCAGGCCCTGAAGGCCGCCTTCCAGCAGCTGGAGGACTGGGACCGCCCGACCCTGAACCCGGCCCTGGGCACGGAACAGCCCCTGGAACAGGTGTTGTCGTTCCTCTTCATGCACGAGTGCTACCACCTGGGGCAGATCGGGATCATCCGCAAGCTGCACGGCCTGCCGGGAGCCATCTGATGCAGATCATCCTGGGGATCACCGGCGGGATCGCCGCCTACAAATCCGCCGAGCTGGCCCGGCTGCTGGCCAACCAGGGCCACCGGGTGCGCTGCATCCTCACGGAGGCCGGGGCGCGGTTCATCACGCCGCTCACGCTCACCAGCCTGACGGGCGAGCCCTGTTTCGGGGCCAACCCCGACCAGGGGGAATGGCGCGCGAATCCCAGCATCGAGCATATCGAGCTGGCTCGCTGGGCCGACCTGGTGGCCGTGGTGCCCGCCACGGCGAACATCCTGGGCAAGACCGCCAACGGCCTCGCCACGGATCTGCTCAGCACCGTCCTGCTCGCCACCCGGGCACCGGTGCTCTGGGCCCCGGCCATGAACACGGGCATGTGGGAGCATCCCGCGGTGCAGGCGAACATCGCCCGGCTGCGCGCCTTCGGCCACGCGGTGGTGGAACCCGGCGAGGGCACCCTGGCCTGCGGCGAGGAAGGATCCGGGAAGCTGGCGGAGGTGGTCGCCATCGCCGAGGCCATCCAGATGCACGGCACGCCCAAGCTGCGCAGCCTCCGCGGCCGCCGGGTGCTGATCACCTCGGGCCCCACGCGGGAGGATCTGGATCCGGTCCGCACGCTCACCAACCGCAGCACCGGCGCCATGGGCATCGAGCTGGCGCGGGCCTTCCGCGATGTGGGCGCCCAGGTCCAGCTGGTGCTGGGCGGCGACCTTCCGGCGCCCTGGGGCGTGGAGACCCTCCGCGTCCGCAGCGCGCAGCAGATGCTGGAGGCCTGCGAGGCCCGCTGGGCGGATTCGGACGGCCTGGTGGCCGCCGCCGCCGTGGCGGACCAGCGCCCCGAAGCGCTGGCGCCCGAGAAGGTGAAGAAGGGCGACGGGCCCGAGACCTTGGTGCTGGTGCGGACGCCGGACATCCTGGCACGCCTCTCCGCTGCCCGACGGGCGGATCAGTGGGTGCTCGGCTTCGCGGCCGAGAGCGAGAAGCACCTGGAGCAGGCCGCCGCCAAATTGGTGAAGAAGGGCCTGGATGCCGTGCTGGTGAACGATGTCCAGGACGGCCGGGCTTTCGGCGCCCAGGCCAACACCCTGACGCCCGTCACGGCCCAGGGCCCCCACCCCCCCCTCGGGCCCCTGGCGAAGGATCAGCTGGCCCGGGCCGTGGTGCAGTGGTGGGCTCACCGGCTGGAAGCCCGGGAGAGCGGCCGGTAGCGCGGCCCCATCCGTCAGAGGGCCGGGTCCATCCAGGGCAGCACATCGCTGGGGCGCCCCGCCACATTGCCCAGACGCACCGCCACGACCACGATCCAGCCCTGGGGCCGTTGCAGCGAGCCCAGGTCCATGGTGAACGGCTCCCCGGGCCCCGGCAGATCGGGGCGCCGCCGTTCCAGCACGACCTCCCCGTGGTTGAAGACCTCCTCGGGCGAGGGTTTGGCGAGGGCCAGGGGGAGATACAGCACCCGGACCAGCTCCACCCCCGCCAGGGGATCCCCCTTCACATCCGCCGGGGGCAGCGTGAGCCGGACTTTCCGCAGGCCCTCCAGCCGGACCTCGGGGGCCTGGGCGGCCGCGCGCGGGCGGGGGATGGGGTCGCCCTTCCGCCCGCAGTGGAAGATCAGGACGCCAAGCGTGATGGCGAGCAGCGGGTTTGCTAGGCTGGAGAATCGCATCGCCTCCATCATGCCCGATTCCGAGGTCCAACCATGACCGTGACCAAGATCCTCGTTGCCAATCGGGGGGATGATGACCCCTCTGTGATCGAGCGCAGCGAGGGAGCGGGAGCGAAGCGATCGGGGTCAGGTCCCCGCGCAGGCCAGCGATCGAGCACCATTGAGCAAAGGTGAGCCCATGTCCGTGACCAAGATCCTGATTGCGAACCGCGGGGAGATTGCGATCCGCGTGATCCGCACCTGCCGCGAGATGGGCATCCCCACGGTGGCCGTCTATTCCGAGGCCGACCGCGGCGCCCTGCATGTGCGCATGGCGGATGAGGCCTACTTCATCGGTCCCGCGGCGGCCCGGGAGAGCTACCTGGTGCTGGAGAAGATCCTGGATGTCTGCAAGCGCAGCGGCGCCGACGCGGTGCATCCGGGCTACGGCTTCCTCTCAGAGAACGCTGAAGCCGCCAGGGCTTTCGAGGCCGCGGGCATCACCTTCATCGGGCCCCGTCCCGAATGCATCGTGAGCATGGGATCGAAGACCGCCGCCCGTGAGGTGGCCATCGCCGCAGGTTGCCCCGTGGTGCCGGGCATTCAGGAGACCATGGCCGACGATGAGCTGCTGGTCGCCTCCCAGAAGATCGGCTTCCCCGTGATGCTCAAGGCCGCCATGGGCGGGGGCGGCAAGGGCATGCGCCTGGTGCTCAAGCCCGAGGAGTTCACCTCCTCGCTGGCGCGGGCGCGCGGCGAGGCGCTGTCCAGCTTTGGCGACGACAGCGTCTATGTGGAGAAGGCCATCGTCCAGCCGCGCCACATCGAGATCCAGATCTTCTCCGATACCCACGGCAACCATGTCTATCTGCATGAGCGCGAGTGCTCCGTGCAGCGCCGCCATCAGAAGGTGATCGAGGAGGCCCCGAGCCCCCATGTGACGCCGGAGATGCGCAAGGCCATGGGGGAAGCCGCCCTCAAGGTGGCCCGGGCCGTGAACTATGTGGGCGCGGGCACCGTGGAGTTCCTGGCGGACGCGGACCGCAACTTCTACTTCCTGGAGATGAACACCCGCCTCCAGGTGGAGCATCCCGTCACGGAGTGGATCACGGGCCTGGACCTGGTGAAGTGGCAGATCCTCGTGGCCCGCGGCGAGAAGCTGCCCATGACCCAGGAGGAGATCCCCCTCAACGGCTGGGCCATGGAGTGCCGCGTCTACGCCGAGGACCCCGACAAGAACTTCATGCCGAGCCCCGGGAAGATCACCTTCCTGCGCACGCCCAGCGGACGCAATGTACGCGATGACGGCGGCGTCTACGAAGGGGCCGAAGTGCCCATGTTCTACGACCCCATGATCAGCAAACTCAGCACCTGGGGGCCCACGCGACTGGAGGCCATCGAGCGCATGCGCGCGGCCCTGGGCGAGTACCGCATCGGCGGCATCCGCCACAACATCGCCTTCCACGAGGCGCTGATGGAGCACGAGCCCTTCCGTGAAGGCGCCCTGCACACGGGCATGCTCGACAAACCCTTCTGGAAGCGGAAGGGGCAGGGGCCCGACCTGAAGTTCGCGGTGGCGGCGGCGCTGCTGCACGAACTCGAAACCGAACAGCGACGGGCCACCCAGCCGTCCGCCGGGGGCGAGGGGAGACCCGATGCCTGGAAGCACTGGGGCCGGTTCAACCGGTTGTAGGGAGACGCGCGTGAAACGGACCCTGATCCTCGGCAAGGAATCCCATGAGGTGGAACTCATCCGCCAGGACGGCGCGACGACGCTGGTCTGGGAGGGCGTGAGCCATCCCATCGATATCCTGGAACTGGAACCCGGCTGCTATTCGATCCTCATGGAAGGCCGCTCGGTGGAGGTGCGCCTGGACCCGGCCAAGTCGCCGGATCCCGACACCCACGCCTACCGGGCCATGCTCTACGATGGCCCCTACGAATTCGCCCTGGTGGACCCCCGCCGGGCCCTCCTTGCGGGTTCCGGCGGCGCCGGGGCCGGGGGCGGCGTGCTGTCTTCGCCCATGCCCGGCAAGATCGTGAAATTGCTCGCGAAGGTCGGCGACTCCGTTCAGGAGGGCCAGACCCTCCTCGTCATGGAGGCCATGAAGATGCAGAACGAGCTGAAGACCAGCACCACCGGGATCGTGACGGTCGTCCATGTCCAGGAGGGCGCCACCGTGGAGACGGGAGCTGCGCTCATCACCGTCGTGGCACCCGAAGCCTAAGGGGGAGGCCTTGCGTATCGCCAAAGGCGATACCAAGAGGATGCAGAACGAGCTGAAGACCAGCACCACCGGGATCGTGACGGTCGTCCATGTCCAGGAGGGCGGCACCGTGGAGACGGGAGCTGCGCTCATCACCGTCGTGGCGCCCGAAGCCTGAGGGGGAGGCCTTGCGTATCGCCAAAGGCGATACCAAGAGGATGCAGAACGAGCTGAAGACCAGCACGACTGGGACCGTGACGGTCGTCCATGTCCAGGAGGGCTCCACCGTGGAAACGGGGCGGCGCTTATCACTATTATCGCACCGGAGGCTTGGCGAGGGTTCATCAGAGCAGCCCTTACTCCAGGTCATACAGAGGTTACAAAGGGCCTCTCTCTCTTAAAAATAAAGACTGATTGCATCTATAAGTCGGCTTGTAGTGGGACGGAGTCGAAGATAAATTCCTATCGATTCATGATGTAGAGAAAACGGTTTAATTTTTCCAAATTTATGTCGGGAACCTTTTTTAGGTTGCATGAAGTCCCTTTCGAGGACTAGTTTGAGGCGTGATGCGAATCACTATTCCTGGAGGTGGTATGAAAAAAACCTTGTTGTTGCTGCTGGCTGGATCGGCGCTGAGTCTGTCCGCCCAGCAGGGCCAGGCCTGGGTGGCTGGCCACCTGGGTCAGACCATTTTCGAGAAGGACAAGAACCTTGCTACGCCCGGCATTGAGTTGAAGGATCAGCTTCACTACGGCCTGGGCGTTGGGCACTGGTACACCGACCGTTGGGGCCTGGACCTCCGCGCCCTGCATAACGACCTGAAGGCCGACAAGATCCCGGGCGCTCCCACCGGGGACGAGACCCACCTGCTGGCCTCGGGCCTGTTCAATTTCCGTCCCGGTGCTGAGAACTGGTATCCCTACCTCTCCGCGGGTCTGGGCGGGACGAATGTGAACAAGAAATACTCCCCCAGCGGCAAGGAGACCACCCGCCTCAACTACCACGGCGGGCTCGGCGTCATGGGCAAGCTGGCCGAGAACTTCATGCTCGACCTGAATGTCAAGGCTGTGAGCGTGGAGCTTCCCAAGTCGCGCATGGAATATCTGGCAACGCTGGGCCTCGGCTACACCTGGGGTGGTGCGAAGAAGGCCGCTCCGGCTCCTCCGCCGCCGCCTCCCCCGCCCGCTCCTGAGCCGAAGCCTGAGCCGGTTGCGCCGCCCCCGCCCCCGCCGCCGCCCCCGGCTCCCGAGCCGGAAGTGGTGAAGCCTGTGCCGCCCCCGCCCCCGGCCAAGATCGTCCTGGACGAGGCCGTGCTGCACTTCGCCAATGGCAAGGCGGACCTGGGTCCGGACGCCACCGCGGCCATCCAGAAGGTGGCTGATGGCCTCAAGGCCTACCCGGGCAACTACAAGCTCGAGGTGAGCGGTCACACCTCCTCCGTGGGCGGCAAGGCCCTGAACAAGTCCCTGGCCAAGCGCCGGGCCGATGCGGTGGCCAAGGTCCTGGTGGATTCCGGCATCCCGGCTTCCAAGGTCACCACCGTGGGCGTGGGCCCCGACAAGCCCATCGCCGACAACGCGACCAAGGAAGGTCAGGCCAAGAACCGCCGCGTGGAGATCGATGTGCAGGTCAGCGACGGCAAGACCGAGGTCCGCAAGACCGAGACCGGTGTCGTCGATGGCGCCGCCGCTCCGGCTCCTGCGCCCAAGAAGCCCGCGAAGAAGGCCGCCAAGGCCACCAAGTAGGCCGAGTCCTCGAACAGCGGGGGCGATCATGCCCCCGCTGTTCTCTTAAGGAGAGCCTTCATGTCGATGAAAGACGAGTTCAAGGCCTTCATCATGAAGGGCAATGTGGTCGATCTGGCCATCGCCGTGGTCGTGGGCGGCGCCTTCGGCAAGATCATCACGGCCTTCGTGGACGGGATCATCATGCCGCTGGTGACCTATGTGCTTCCCGCCAACATTAAGTGGGAGGAGTGGATCCTCGGCAAATTCCGCATCGGCGCCGTCCTCGGCGCCACGGTGAACTTCCTGATCATCGCCCTGGTGATCTTCCTCGTGCTGATCAAGTTCCTGGGCAAGTTCGTGAAGAAGGAGGAGGCCCCGGCCGCCCCCGCCACCAAGGAATGCCCCGCCTGCCTGGAGCAGGTGCCTCTCAAGGCCACCCGCTGCAAGCACTGCACGAGTTCGCTGTAGCCGCAGGTCGGGTTCCGGCCCGACACTGCCGTGGAAGGGCCCGGTTCTCCGGGCCCTTTCCCTTGTGAACGCAAGGGTTCCCGTGGTGAACTGGAGGTTCAACCCCGGGGCGCTTGGGTGCGCCCCCCGACGCACGAGGGCGCCGATGAGCGAGCAAGCTCCGGTTAAGAAATATTCGGTTTTCCTTCCCAAGACCGATTTCCCCATGAAGGCGGACCTGCCGCAGCGCGAGCCGAAGCGGCTGGAACGCTGGAAGGCCGAGGGCCTCTACCGCCGCATCGAGGCGAAGCGGAAGGCCGACAACGCCGCCGGCAGGGGCAAGGGCCGCGAGGTTCTGCACGATGGCCCGCCCTACGCCAACGGCGCGATCCACATGGGCCACGCGCTCAACAAGATCCTCAAGGATGTGGTGGTGAAGTCCCGGTGGATGGAGGGCTACGAATCGCCCTATGTGCCGGGCTGGGATTGCCACGGCCTGCCCATCGAGCATGCGGTCGAGAAGGATCTAGGCCCCAAGCGGCGCGAGATGAGCCGAGCCGACTTCCTCCAGAAGTGCCGCGTCTACGCGCAGAAGTGGATCGACACCCAGCGCACGGCCTTCCAGCGCCTCGGCGTGCTGGGCGCCTGGGAGCAGCCCTATGTGACCATGGACCCCCGCTACGAAGCGGAGACCGTGCGCCACCTGGCCAAGCTCTTCGACAGCGGCTCCGTCACCCGCAAGCTGAAGGTCGTCCACTGGAGCTACGGCGCCCGCACGGCCCTGGCCGAGGCCGAGGTCGAGTACGCGGACCGGACCAGCCCGGCCATCACGGTGGCATTCCCCGTGGCCGATGCTGAGGCCAGACGCCTGGAACTGCCGGTCCCCCTCTTCCTGCCCATCTGGACCACCACGCCGTGGACCCTGCCCAGCAACAAGGCCGTGGCCATGCACCCGGACCTGGAATACGCCGTGGTCCGCGCCACCTCGGAGGGTGTGGAGTGCCACTACATCGTGGCCGTCACCCTGCGCGAAGACTTTGCCAAGAAGCTCGGTACCGGGCTGCACACGGTCGAGATCCGGAAGGGCAAGGAATTCCAGACGCTCGTGGCCCGACACCCCTGGATCGACCGGGAAAGTCCCGTGCTGTTGGGCGACCATGTCACGGCCGACACCGGCACGGGCCTGGTGCACACGGCGCCAGACCACGGCGTGGACGACTTCAACCTGGCCCATCATCTGGGCCTGCTCCAGCTCGTGGGCCCCGACGGCAAGTTCCTGCCGGCGGTGAATGACCCGGAGCTGGAAGGGAAGAACATCTTCGACTGCAATCCCCTGGTGGTGGATCGCCTGAAGCGGGAAGGGCGCCTGCTCCACGAGGAGAGCCTGAACCACAGCTATCCGCACTGCTGGCGGACCAAGACGCCCATCCTTTTCCGCGCCACCGAGCAGTGGTTCATCACTATGGATTCGGAACTGGCCGGGAAGGGCCGCAGCCTGCGGGAGCTGGGGCTCGAAGGCGTCGAGCGCACTCAGTGGATTCCCGCCCAGGGCCAGAACCGCATCCACGCCATGATCGAGGGCCGCCCCGACTGGTGCATCAGCCGCCAGCGCGCCTGGGGTACGCCCATCACCGTGCTGCGCTGCGAAACCTGCGGCGAGCCGCTGGTGGCCGATGCCATCTTCGAGACCGCGGCCGCGGCCATCGAGGCGGGCGGCATCGAGGCCTGGGCCGACCTTCCCGTGGACCGCCTGGTCCCCGCGGGGGCCCGCTGCGCCTGCGGCTCCACGGCCTTCCAGAAGGAGACGGACATCCTGGATGTGTGGATCGACTCGGGCGTCAGCGCCTCTGTCGTGTGCGCCTCGCACCCGGAACTGACCCGCGACGACTACGGGAAGTTCATCTACCTCGAGGGTTCGGATCAGCACCGGGGATGGTTCCACAGTTCCCTGCTCTTCAACCTCGCCGCCACGGGCACCAAGCCCTACAAGCAGGTGGTCACCCACGGCTTCGTGCTGGACGGCAAGGGCCAGAAGATGTCCAAGAGCCTGGGCAATGTCATCACGCCCGAGGAGATCCTGAAGACGCTGGGGGCCGACATCCTCCGCTGGTGGGCCGCCTCCTGCGACTACAGCGAGGACATCCGCATCTCCCGGGAGATCCTCGACCGCAGTGCCGACGCCTACCGCAAGATCCGCAACACCCTGCGCTTCCTGCTGGGAGCCCTGGCGGATTTCGATCCGGCCCGGGATGCCGTCGCGCCCGCGGATCTCGCCCCCCTGGACCGCTGGGTGCTGGACGCCTTCGCCCGCACCACGGTGGAGGTCCGGGACGCCTACACCCGCTTCGAGTTCCACCGCGCCACCCAGGCCATCCACGGCTTCTGCCAGCTGGAACTCTCCGGCCGCTACTTCGAGATCATCAAGGACCGCCTCTATTGCGACGCGCTGGATTCGCCCCGCCGCGCCAGCTGCCGCCAGGCCTGCTGGGAGCTGGCCAAGGGGCTCTGCACCCTGCTGGCTCCGGTCATGAGCTTCACGGCCGACGAGGCCTGGGAGCAGATTCCGGGATGTTCGGGAAGCGTGCATGAGCAGCGGTTCCCGGAATTCCCGGCAATTGCGGTTGAACCAAAGTGGGAGACCTTGTGGGGGGTCAGGGAATCTGTCCATTCCGCCATGGAACCTCTCCGCGCAAACAAGGTGGTTGGGACGAGCTTGGATGCGACTGCCGTGGTCACGCTGACTCCTGAGGAGTGGCGATCTCTTGATGCGATCGGAGAGCCCCTAGACGAGCTGCTCGTGGTCTCGAAACTGGATCGGGAAGTGGGGGGGGTGACTCCCGGCGCCTACCATGTCACGGCTGACGCCTACGGCGGAACGAAGTGCCCCCGCTGCTGGAACCGCAAGGGCGGCCACGGCGCCGGAGAGGACGCGGCCCTCTGCGTCCGCTGTGCCTCGGTGGTGGCCTAGTGCGCCGTCTGCCCTGGCTGCTGCTTCCGGCCTTCGCCCTGGCGGCGGACCTCGGCTCCAAGGCCTGGATTCTCCGGACCCTGGGCGAGAGCGAATCCCTGCCCGTCATCCGGGGCTTCTTCTACCTGACCCTGGGCTTCAACCGCGGCGCCATCTTCGGGAGCCTCACCTGGCTGCCGGCGGCGGCGCGGTTCATCCTCTTCACGCTGGCGGGGCTGACGGCGCTGCTCTACTTCGGCCGCCTCTTCCTGGCCCGGGAGACGCCCACCTGGGACCGCGTGGCCCTGGGCCTCATTCTCGGCGGGGCGCTGGGCAACGGGATCGACCGCCTTCTGCGCGGCGCCGTGGTGGACTTCCTCGACTTCGTCTTCGGCACCTGGCACTACTGGACCTTCAACCTCGCCGACAGCTTCATCCTCGTGGGGGCCGTCCTCTACGGCCTGCGGATGCTCCTGGCGCCGAAGGCGGTAGACCCCCAGGCGAACGAATAAAGGATCTCCACGAAGGGCACGAAGGAAGGGCAAGCACACGAATGATCATTCTTCATGTGTTTGTGTTCTCTTCGTGTCCTTCGTGGAGGCCTTTTCTTTAAGGGCTACTGCGCCTCGATGGCCTTGAGCAGCGCGGGGTCCTTGGGCAGCTGATCCACTTCAGCGAGCCTGGGGACGAGGCGCTTCCAGAAGGGTTCGGCGGCGAAGACCCGCTTGAAGAGGGGGAGCGCCTCGTCGCGCTGGCCGCTCGAGGCCAGGGCCACGGCCTGCCAGAAGGGCATCTCCCAGATGCCGGGGGCCAGCTTGGCGGCCGCGGCGTAGGCGGCCTTGGCTTCGGGCCACTTGGCAGCGGTGACGAAGCCGTCGCCCTCGTCCATGAGCCGGTAGGCCCGCCGCAGCTGGATGAGGCGGCCCAGCTCCTTCAGGGGATCCGGGTGGTCCTCCACCCGCAGATCGAAGAGGCGGTCGTTCCAGGGCTGGCCTGAGGCTTTTCCCTTCACGACGAGGATGGCCGCGCTCTGCTGGCCGCGGATGTCGCCGCCCTCGGCCTGGGCGGCGCGGAGGGCCGCCAGCAGTCGATCCGCGAGGTCGCCCTTGGCCCCGCGGAAGGCCTTGGCCATGGCGGGCCAGACCGTGGCCTTGTCCATGAGGTTGGCCTCCACCGTGAAGCCCTCGCCCACCTCATGGCCCGCGGCCTGGATGCACTTGGCGCCCGTGTGGGCGGCCGCCCGGCCCTGGGCGTCCACCATGGCCACCTGCCGCACCTCGCGGTCCGCGTCCGCCGCCAGGAGCGCCTTCAAGGCTTCGGGCGCCGGCTTGCCGGCCTTCATGAGCGCCAGGCCCAGGGCGCCGTAGCTGGGGTCGGTGAAGCTCTGCGTGGCCACCGCACCCACGCCGGGTTCGGCCCAGGGCACCGAGGCGCCCACCGAGAACCAGTGGCTCTGCACCGCCACGCCCAGGTCCCCCGTGATCGGATCCCGGGCCACGATGGAATAGGTGTGGACGGGGCGGCGGGGGGCCCCGGGGTCCGGCTGCGAGGCCAGGAGGGGCAGGGACAGAGCCAGGAGAAGGGCGCGCATGGGGGCCTCGGAGGGGATGTCCCCACCATACCAGCGGGCCTGTCGGCGGGTGCCCGGGCTCGTGGCCAGGCCCTCAGCCAAGTCCTCAGCCAGATTTGGCCGTCAGATCTCCCCGGCGCCGGGGATCTCCACCAGGAACACGCTGCCGCCGGTGGGGTTGTCCTCCACCCAGATGCGGCCCCCATGGGCCTCGGCCACCAGCTGGCAGAAGGCGAGGCCCAGGCCTGAACCGGACAGGGTGTTCGCGCCCTCCTTCTCGAGACGCACGAACTTTCCGAAGATCCGGTCCCGCATGGGCTCGGGGATGCCCTTCCCCTGGTCGTAGACCTCCAGGCGCACGCCGGTCCGGGTGGACCGGGCCTCGAGTCGCGTATGGCTGCCGGTGGGGGAGTACTTGAGGGCGTTGTCGAGGAGGTTCAGCAGGAGCCTCCGCAGGAACTCCTGGTCGGCCTCGACCTCGAGGTCGGGCGGACATTCCCAGACCAGCTCCTGGCCCCGGGACTGGACCAGGGACTCCACTTCCTTGAGCAGGTGGGGGATCCAGGTGCCCAGGGGGATCATGACCTTCCGGAGCTCCAATCCGATCTGCTCCGCGCGGCCGATGTCGAGGATGTTCTGGATCATGCGCCCCATGCTGTGGGCCGTGTCCAGGAGGCGCCGGAGCTGGACCCGCGAAGCCGGGTTGTTGTCGTCCCTCCCATCCAGGACCTCCAGGCCTACCTGTATGGTCGAGAGCGGATTCTTGAGGTCGTGCACGATGAACTCGAAGAGCTGCTCCCGCTGCTTCTGGAGATCCAGCAGGTTGTCCCGCTCCGCCAGGACCTCGGCCTGTAGCCGCTTGAGGCGCATCAGGCTGCGGACCCGGACGATCAGTTCCGCGGAGAGGACAGGTTTTCGAAGGAAATCGTCCCCTTTGACCCGCAGGGCCTGGGCGTGGATCTCGGGGCGCTCGTCCCCCGTCAGGAAGATGATGGGCAGCAGCTCGCCGTTCGGGATGTCCCGGATGCGGCGGCAGGTCTCCAACCCATCCATGCCGTCCATGTGGATGTCCAGGAGCACGAGATCGGGCTGGAAGGAGGAGAGCTTCTCCAGGGCCTGCTCGCCGCCCTCGGCCGTCTCGACCTCGTAGTAGCCTCGCTCCAGCATGGCGCGAAGGCCCCGCCGCGCCAGAGGGTCATCATCGACCACCAGGACTTTGGCCCCGTGGTCCGCGCGGCGAATGAAAATGGATTCATCCTTCATTCCTGACCTCGGAAGGGTTTTCGGAGCCTGGCCCGAGGGTATCAAAAAATGGGCGGCGCATTGTAAAAACAACACGACAGGCACAGCCCCGGCCATCCCAGGCCGGGATCGGCCGAGGGTCCATCGATCTGGCCAGATGGGGACGAGGCGTCGGCCGCCGCTCAGTAGAAGGGTGGCTGCTGGTGCCCTATCCCTTCACCAAACCATCCACATAGACCCACTTCCCGTTCTCCCGGGCGAAGGTGCTGGTCTCGATGTGGAGGCTGCGGCGGCCGTTGGCCTGGAGGCTGGCGTGGAAGGTGACGACGCCGGTGTCGTCGGCCTTGCCGCCCTTCTCCTTGCTGACGATCTTCAGGCCCACGCAGCTGACGGACTTGCAGTACTGGGCCAGTTCCTCGCGGTTCTCCTCGGCGCGCTTGGCCTCGGGCCGGGTGGCGATGAGATAGTCCACTTTGCCGAGCGCATAGGCCGAGAAGCGGGAGCGCATGAGCAGCTCCGCGGTCTCCGGCGCCGCCTTGCCCGCATGGAAGGGGCCGCAGCAATGGTCGTAGGGCTTCTTGGAGGTGCAGGGGCAGGGGCGGGACATGATTCAGCCCTTCATCGGAATGTGGAGGCCGATGGCTTCGGCGTGCTCGCGGGCACTCTCGTAGCCGGCGTCGGCGTGGCGGAAGACGCCCATGGCGGGGTCGTTCCAGAGGACGCGGGTGATGCAACGGTCGGCCCGCTCCGTGCCGTCGGCCACGATGACCACGCCACTGTGCTGGCTGAAGCCCATGCCCACGCCGCCGCCGTGATGGAAACTCACCCAGGAGGCGCCGCCGGAGGCGGCGGTCAGGGCGTTGAGCAGCGGCCAGTCGCTGACGGCATCGGAGCCGTCCTTCATGGCCTCGGTCTCGCGGTTGGGGCTGGCCACGCTGCCGCTGTCCAGGTGGTCGCGGCCGATGACGATGGGAGCCTTCACCTTGCCGGTCCTCACCAGCTCGTTGAACTTGAGACCCGCGAGATGGCGCTCTCCGGCCCCGATCCAACAGATGCGGGCGGGCAGCCCCTGGAAGGCGATCTTCTCCTTGGCGGCCTTGAGCCAGCGGATCATGCCCTCATTTTCGGGGAACAGCTCCATCATGGCGGCGTCGGTCACGGCGATGTCGTCGGGATCGCCCGAGAGCGCGGCCCAGCGGAAGGGGCCGATGCCCTTGCAGAAGAGGGGGCGGATGAAGGCGGGGACGAAGCCCGGGAAGGCGAAGGCGTTCTCGAAGCCCGCCCGCTTGGCCTGGGCGCGGATGTTGTTGCCGTAGTCGAAGACGACCGAGCCGCGGCGCTGGAACTCGACCATGGCTTCCACATGGGTGCGCATGGAGGCCAGGGCGCGCTGCACATAGGCCTCGGGCTGCGCCTGGCGCATGTCGGCCGCCTGCTCGAGCGACATGCCCGCGGGGATGTAGCCGTTGTATTCGTCGTGGGCGGAGGTCTGATCGGTGACGAGCTGGGGCTGGAAGCCGCGCTTCAGGATCTCGGGCAGGATCTCCGCGGCGTTGCCCAGCAGGCCGATGCTGCGGGCCTCCTTGGCGTCCACATACTGATGGACCAGGGCCAGGGCGGTGTCCAGGTCATCCGTCCATTCGTCCAGGTAGCGGGTGTCCAGGCGCTTCTGGATGCGCGTCCGGTCGACTTCGATGCACAGGGCCACGCCGCCGTTCATGGTGACCGACAGGGGCTGGGCCCCGCCCATGCCGCCCAGACCCGCGGTGAGGGTCCAGGTGCCGGCCAGCGTGCCGTTGAAGTGCTGGCGGGCCGCCTCGGCGAAGGTCTCGTAGGTGCCCTGCACGATGCCCTGGCTGCCGATGTAGATCCAGCTGCCGGCGGTCATCTGGCCGTACATCATCAGGCCCTTCTGGTCGAGCTCGCGGAAGTGCTCCCAGGTGGCCCATTTCGGTACCAGGTTGGAGTTGGCGATGAGGACGCGGGGCGCATCGGGGTGGGTCTTCACCACGCCCACGGGCTTGCCGCTCTGCACCAGCAGGGTCTCGTCGTCGTTCAGGTGCTTCAGCTCCTTGACGATGGCGTGGAAGCAGTCCCAGTTGCGGGCCGCCTTGCCCAGGCCGCCGTAGACCACCAGATCCTCGGGGCGCTCGGCCACTTCGGGATCCAGGTTGTTCATGAGCATGCGGAGCGCCGCTTCCTGCACCCAGCCCTTGCAGTGCAGGTGGGTGCCGCGGGGGGCGGTGACGACGGGGGCATCAGAGGCGGTGGTCATGGGAGACTCCGGGTGGAACCCCCTAGTTTCCCACGCCTTCCGGGGGACGGCGATCAAGACCGCCGGAGGACGGCCAGGGCCCGCTCCAGGTCGGCCCTCATGGCGGCTGGAGAATCCGCATGGTGGATGCTCCCGTGCCCGGGCAGCACCCAGGTGAAGTCGAACGCGAGCAGCCTTTCCAGACTGTCAAGCTGGCGCTCCCAGGAGTGCCAATTGTAGGTCCTGGAGGCGGACAACCGGCGTTCGTCTGGGTTCCACCAGAGGTGATCCCCCGTGAAGAGGAAGTCCCGGTACAGCAGGCAGACGCTTCCGGCCGTGTGGCCGGGAGTGGGGATCAGCAGCAGATCCTCCGCCAGGGCGACGGGTGCGTCGCCGTCCACGAGGCGCTCCAGGCCCGTGAAGCCGTCGGCCCGGTGCATGACGCGCTCGCAGCCGAACCGCTTGCGGTAGGCCCCGTGGTCCGCCACATCGTCCTGGTGGCTGAGGACCAGCATGGCCACGCCGCCCAGGGCCTCGAGGTTCTTCATGAGGGGCTCGGCGGCCCGGGGCGAATCCATGAGGACATTGCCCGCGGGCCGGCGGAGCAGGTAGCTCCAGGCCCCGAAGCTCTTCTCGCTGGTGTAGCCGCAGAAGAGGACATCCTCGGCCAGGGGATGGGGAAAGGCCCGGGCGGCGGCCGCGACCTCCGCCTTGTCATCGGTCCCGATGGACCCCACGGGACAGGCCACCAGGGCCATGGAGGCCCGCATCCGCGCTGGGGCATCACCGGGTTGGGCGCGGACCTTCGCATGGTCGCCGCCATCCGCGAAAGTCTCCGGCGCGAACTGGTAGCAGGTGCCGCAGTCGATGCAGGAGCGGTCCACGAAGAAGGGGCCGGGAAGGCTGTCGGGATGGGCATCGGTGCGTCGGGCCATGGACCCTCCGTCCCTTCGATGCCTCAGCGGTTCACCATGTGCATGGCCGCCTCGGGGTAGCGGGTGCCCGCCGCGGCCCCTGGGGGGAAGAGGCCGTTCAGTTCCTGGAGTTCGCCAGGGCAGAGCACCTGCTCAAGGGCGCCCAGGTTCTCGTCCAGGCGATCCCGGCGCTTGGTGCCGGGAATGGGGACCACATCGCCTCCCTGGCCCAGCACCCAGGCCAGCGCCAGCTGGGAGGCCGTGCAGCCGCGGGCGGCGGCCATGTCCTCAAGGCGGGCGACGAGGTCCAGGTTCTTCTGGAAGTTCTCCCCCTGGAACCGCGGGGAGTTGCGGCGGTAGTCGCCGGGCTCGAAATCCTCGAACCGCTTGATCTGGCCCGCGAGGAATCCCCGGCCGAGCGGGCTGTAAGGCACGAAGCCCACGCCCAGCTCGCGGCAGGCCTGCAGCAGGCCCTCTTCGGGGTCGCGGGTCCACAGGGAGTATTCGGATTGCACGGCGCTGATGGGGTGCACGGCGCAGGCCCGGCGGAGGGTGGCCGCACTGACCTCGGAAAGCCCGAGGAAGCGGACCTTGCCCGCCCGGACGAGATCGGCCATGGCGCCGACGGTATCCTCGATGGGCACCGCGGGATCCACGCGGTGCTGATAGTAGAGGTCGATGACCTCCACGCCCAGGCGCTTGAGACTGGCGTCGCAGGCCGTGCGGACATAGTCGGGGCGCCCGCAGACGCCGCGCACGGACGGATCGTCGGGATCGCGCAGGATTCCGAACTTGGTGGCGATCACCACGCGGTTCCGGACTCCCGCCAGGGCCTTCCCCACCAGGATCTCGTTGAGGTGGGGGCCGTACATGTCGGCTGTGTCGAAGAAGGTGACGCCGCGGTCCACCGCATGGTGCAGGGTGGCCGTCGATTCGGCATCGTCGCGGTGGCCGTAGAAGTCCGACATGCCCATGCAGCCCAGGCCGAGGGCGGAGACGGTGAGTCCCTGAGTTCCGAGGGGGCGGGTCAGCATGGAACCTCCTTCGTGCTTGATGCGCAGGAGAAAGGCTTACCACCAAGACACCGAGGCACCAAGAAGAGCGGAAGCAATCGCTCGCGCTTTTCTTGGTGCCTCGGTGGCGAAAGATCTTCTACCGGGGAATGCCGGATGGACCGGATCAGCGGTGCTCGATCACATCCTTGGCTTCGAAGCGCACCTTGGGCGTGTTCGCATACTTGTCATCCGCCGCGCGATATCCCAGGGGGCAGGCGCTGATGGTGGTGTAGCCGGTCCCCTTGAGCCCGAGGATCTCGTCGTACTTGGCGGGCTCGATGCCCTCGAAGGGACAGGCATCCACGCCAAGCAGGGCGGCGGAGGTCATGAGGTTGCCCAGGGCGATGTAGGTCTGGCGGGCCGCCCACTCATGGATGATGGCGTGGCGGGGCCCCTTCACGAGGTCGCCCATCATGTAGCCCTTGTAGCCCGCGAGGCTCTCGGGGGTGACGCCGCGCACCTCGGCGATGCGGGCGACGAAGCGGTCGACATCGGCCTCGGTGATGTCCTGCTTGGCCGTGAGGACCACCAGGTGGCTGCAGTCCTCCACCTGGGATTGGTTCCAGGAGGCGGGCCGGAGCTTGGCCTTGAGGGCGGGGTCGGTGACCACGATGAACTTCCAGGGCTGCAGGCCGTAGCTGGAGGGCGTGAGGATCAGCGACGCTTCGAGCGTGGCCCAGTCGGCCGGGGAAATGGGCTTCGTGGGGTCGAATTTCTTGGTGGCGTAACGCCAGTTGAGTTGTTGGAGCAGGCTTTCGCCGGAGATGGTGCTCATGGGTGCCTCAGATCGGGGATGGAGATGAATCAGATTGCCTGCTGGATGCGGGCCCGCAGCTGGTCGATGGGGAGGGCCCCCACGATGCGGTCCAGGGGCTTGCCGTCCTTGAAGATCACAAGGGTCGGCATGCTGAGGACATCGTACTGCTCGGAGAGCGGCGTGAAATCGTCCACATTCAGTTTGGCGAAGGCGGCCTTGCCCTGGAATTCCGCGGCAAGGATCTCGGTCACGGGGGCCAGCTCCCGGCAGGGGGCGCACCAGGGAGCCCAGAAATCCACGACGGTGAGGCCCTTGGCCACGGCGTCGGGGAAAGTGGCATCGGTCAGGTGCTGGATGAGGTCGGACATTCGGGAACTCCTCCGGGGCCTTCCAGATTAACGGATCTGGAAGGCTTTCCGGTCATGACAATCTCAGGCGCCCTTCGCCCAGCGCGTGGCCGCGGAGGCGATGCGCTGCCCCAGGAGCTCGGCGCTCCTGCGGTCCGCCAGGTTGGGCTCGACCTCGGGGGCCACCTGGCCCGCCTGGGCCATGAGGCCGGTGTAGCTGCCGAGGCGGTTGATGCCCTCCTCGTTGTAGGGCAGCTCGGCATTGCCGATCCACACCATGCCGTGCTGCATGGCGAAGATCATCAGGGACTGGAGGGTGTTCAGCTTGTCGCCGCTGGGGCTGCCGCTGATGGTGAAGCCGGCGGCCAGCTTGTCCTTCCACTTCCGCTCGCTCCAGGGCTTGGAGCTGGCGTCCATGAAGGTCTTGAAGGGGCCGCTGACATTGCCCATGTAGGTGGGACTGCCGAAGATGATGGCGTCCGCGGCTTCCAGGTCCGCCCAGTGGGCATCGACCTCCTCGACGGGAACCAGCAGGACCTTGGTGCCGGGAATGGTCTCCGCGCCGGCCTTCACGCTCTCGGCCACCACCTTGGTGTGGCCGTAGCCGCTGTGGAACACGATGGAAATCTGGCTCATCTCTATATCTCCTTTTCGGGTGCTTGCATTCGCTCCGCCCGTGACCCAAACTTTAGGTGCTTACGATCGAAAAGAAAGTAGGCACTAATTTGGAAGGTAGGCACCCAATGGTAAGTAAAGCTTGTTCCCTCGCTCCCAATGTCCTCAGCGCCCAGTGTCCGACTCGGCAGGCGCTGGATCTCATCGCCGACAAGTGGACGACCCTGCTCATCTACCTCCTGTCGAAGGGGAAGCAGCGCTACGGCGACCTCCATCGTCAGGTGGGCGGCATCAGCCAGAAGATGCTCACCCAGACGCTGCGCAAGCTGGAGCGCGATGGCCTCGTCACGCGCCATGTCTACCCCGAGGTGCCGCCCCGCACGGAATACGAGCTGACGAAGCTGGGCCACACGCTCATCGGGCCCCTGGGCGCCCTCTGCGAGTGGGCGGGTACGCACCTGTCGGAGCTGGAGCAGGCGCGCAAGCGCTACGACCACCTCCAGAAGAAGGCCGCACTCAGCGCCTGATGCTGTCCGGGGGTTCCGCGCTTCGGCCGGGCACAGCCCGTCCTCAGCGCCTGAGCCGCTTCAGGTCCGCCGGGGTATCCAGGTCGGCCGCTCCGCCCGGGAAGGGAAGGGCGGCCGCCTGTTCGCGCAGGAGGATGGCCTTGGCGCCCCGATCGCCGTGCAGGGCCAGCAGGTCGGGAAAGAGGCGCCGGGGCAGCACCGCAGGAACCCCGAGGGTACCTTCGTAGGCACAGGCGGCGGGCCGGGTGGGGTCGGCGGCGGCCAGAGCCAGGAGGCGCTTGAGCAGGATCGTGTCGACCTCGACCTGATCCACCGTCAGGATCAGCACGGCCTCCGCCTCCAGGGGCAGGGCCGTGAGGCCCGTGCGGAGGGAACTGGCCATGCCCTCGGCCGCCTGGGGATTGGGGAGGACCTGAACTCCCTCGACGCCAGGGCCCGGGTCGCCTTCCCCGACAACGGCCACCACGGGCGCACAGCCGGCCTCCAGGGCCACCCGCGTGGCCCGGCGCAGCAAGGTGTCTCCCTCGACGCGCAGCTGGGCCTTCGGTCCGCCCATGCGACGGCCCGCTCCGGCCGCCAGGATCACGGCGGCGATCATGAGGCCGACACGACCGTCCGAGTCGTTCGGAGAGGGCCGCCCGTGCGGCCGCAGAAGCACGCTTGGATCTCCGCCAGCACGGCGAGGGCGATGGTGCCGGGATCCTCGGCCCCGAGGTCCAGGCCCACGGGGCTGTGAAGGCGGTCGCCGCAGTGGAGGCCTTCCGAGGCCAGCTCGGCCACCATCTTCGCGCTGCGGGCCCGGCTGCCCATGAGGCCGAGATAGGGGGCGTCGGAATCCGCCAGCAGGCGCAGGGCCTCCAGGTCCTTCAGGTAGTTGTGGGTCATCAGCACCACGGCGCTGTGGGCGTCCAGCCCGAGATCCGGTATCCGCTGCGCGGGGTGGCCGGCGAGAACCCGGCTGGCCTCGGGGAAGCGCTCTGGCCGCGCGAAGGCCGGGCGGTGGTCCAGCAGGCCCACCCGCCAGCCGAGTTCCTTCGCGAGGCGCACCAGGGGGCGGCTGTCATCGCTGGCCCCCAGGATCCAGAGGGCGATGGGAGGGGGGATGATCTCCAGGACTTCTCCCGCGCCGGGGATGTCCCCATCGTCCAGGCGGCGGCGCGGGAAGCCCTCGCCGGTGGCGGTGGTCATGCGGAGGGTGCGCCGGTGGCGGAGCACGGCTTCGGTCCAGCCCACCCAGGCCGGCGGCGAGGCGGGGTCGAGCCGCTCCACGAGGATGTCCAGGACTCCTTCGCAGCCACTGCCGCTGCCCCAGACGAGGTCCGCCTCGCCCCGGAGATCGTAGCGGAGCAGGCGCGGGACGCCGTCGGCCAGCACCTCCCGGGCCCGGGCCAGGACCTCGCCCTCGAGGCAGCCTCCGCTGAGCGAGCCCCGCAGCACCTGTTCCCCATCGGTGAGCAGCCGCGAGCCGGGCCGTCGGTAGCTGGAGCCTTCGACGCGAAGCAGGGTGGCCAAAGCCAGCGGCGCCGCCTGGTCCCGGATGAGTGCCAGGATGTCCTGCAATTCTTTGTGCATGAGGGCATTATGCCTTGGGGTGGCAGCTCAGGCCTTGCGGAGCGCCGGAGGGAGGAGCGGTAGGCTCCGCAGGCGTTTGCCGGTGGCGGCGAACACGGCATTGCCCACGGCCGGGGCCAGGGGCGGGAGGCCCGGCTCCCCCACGCCGCCCGGAGGCAGGTCGCTGGGCACGATGTGCACCTCCACCTTGGGCATGGACGGCAGCAGGAGGATGGGGTGTTCCGAGAAGCTGGAGGCGGTCACGCGGCCATCCTTGAGGGTGATCTCGTCGTAGAGGGCGGCGCTCAGGCCGAAGGCGATGCCGCCTTCCATCTGGCCCTTCACATTCCGTGGGTTCAGCACCTGGCCGCAGTCCACGGCGCAGACCACGCGGTGCACGCGGATGCCGCCGCCGGCCTGGGCCTCCACCTCGGCCACCTGGGCCACATAGGTGCCGCAGTCGAGGTAGGCATGGGCCGCGATGCCCCGGCCCCAGCCCTTGGGCAGCTTGCGCTTCCGCCACCCGGCCTTGGCCGCGGCCAGCTCCAGCACCGCACGGTAGCGCGCCGGGTCGAACTCGTGCTGGCCCAGCTTCAGCGGGGCCTTCGGGAGGTTCTGGAGGCGGAAGTCGAGGGGATCCTTGCCCGCGGCGTGGGCCAGCTCGTCCAGGAAGCACTCGGTGACGAAGGGGTTGAAGCTGGCGGGCACGGCGCGCCAGAACCAGACGGGCACGGGCGTGTCGCTCTGACCCCACTCCACCTGGAGGTTGGGGATGTCGTAGGGCAGGTCCGCGGCCCCGGCCAGCTCCACGGCTTCGGGAGGCCAGGGGAAGTGGTTCGAGGCGGCGATGGAGGGGCCGGCGAACCGGTGCATCCAGGCCACGGGCCGGCCCTTTGCATCCAGGCCCGCTTCCAGTTCGTGCAGGGTGGCGGGGCGGTAGCCGTCGTGCTGGAAGTCGTCAGGGCGCGTCCACTGCACCTTGACGGGGGCGCCCACGGCCTTGGAGCAGGCCACGGCGTCGAGGATGAAGTCGGCCATGGCCCGGCGCCCGAAGCCGCCGCCCGCCAGGGTGACCTGGATCTCGATGCGGTCCGCCTTCAGGCCCGTGAGTTTCTCCACGAAGGGCAGGGTCAGGCCCGCGGCCTGGGTGGGCGCCCAGATCATGCAGCGGTCCGGCCTCACATCGGCCACGGCCACCATGGGCTCCATGGTGGCGTGGGCCAGGAAGGGAGCGTCGTAGGTGGCTGTGATCCGCTTGGCGGTTTTGGACAGGGCCTGGGCAGCGTCGCCCGTCTGGCGCACCACCTTGCCAGGGGCCTTCAGCCGGGCCTCGAACTGCCGGCGGATGGCGGGGCTGTCCAGCTTCGCGGACGGTCCCTCGTCCCACTGCACCTTCAGCGCCTCGCGACCCGCGAAGGCAGCCCAGGTGTCCTCGCCGAAAACCGCCACGCCGCTGGGGACCTCCAGCACCTGCTTCACACCGGGCACCTTCAGGGCGGCGGAGGCATCGAAGGATTTCACCTTGCCGCCGAAGACCGGGCAGCGTTCGATGCTGGCCACCAGCATGCCGGGCAGGTGGAAATCCGTGGCGAACTGGGCCTTCCCGGTGACGATGTCCGGGCCGTCCACGCGAGCCACATCGCGTCCGAGGATGCGGAAGTCCTTCGCAGCCTTCAGGGGCGGATCCGCGGGCACGGGGAGCTTCGCGGCGCGGGCCGCCAGCTCTCCGTAGTCCAGGCTCCGGGCCGTGGCGGGATGCTGGACGCGGCCTGCACGCGCCTGGCACGCGGCCTTCGGTACGCCCCAGGTGTCCGCGGCGGCCTGCAGGAGCATCTCCCGGGCCTGGGCGCCGACCTTGCGCAGGGCCTGGGTGGTGCTGCGGGTGGTCTGGCTGCCGCCGGTGATGCCCAGGTCGCCGAAGCGTGGGGCCGTGGAGGCCTGGAGGACCTTCACGCGGGACCAGTCCGCTTCCAGTTCCTCGGCGAGGGCCATGGCCATGCTGGTGCGCACGCCCTGGCCGATCTCGGTCCGCGTGGCCCAGATGGTGACGGCGCCGTCGGGATCGATCCGCAGCATGCCGCTGGGTTCAAAAGCGGGAGCTGGCGTCTGGGTGGCGGCGCCCTTCAGCTTCACCGGCAAGGCGAAGGCCAGGGTGAGGGCGCCCGTGGTCTTGAGGAAGTCGCGGCGGGTGGTGCTCATGGCGCCACCTCCTTCCGCTGGCCCGCGGCAAGGTGGATGGCCTCGCGGATCCGTAGGTAGGTGCCGCAGCGACACACATTCTCGCCCATGGCCTGGTCGATGTCCCGATCCGTGGGCTTCGGATGCTTGGCCAGCAGGGCCGCGGCGGTCATGATCTGGCCGGTCTGGCAGTAACCGCACTGGGACACATCCGTCTCGATCCAGGCCTTCTGGAGGGGGTGGGCTCCATGGGGATCCAGGCCCTCGATGGTGGTGATGCGCTGGACCCCGACATCGCCCACGGGGGTGATGCAGGACCGGGTCGGCTCCCCGCCCAGGTGCACGGTGCAGGCGCCGCAGAGGCCCTGACCGCACCCGAACTTGGTGCCGGTGAGCTTGAGGCGGTCGCGAAGCACCCATAGCAGGGGCATGTCCGGGGACGCCTCCACCGTGTGCGAACGGCCATTGACCGACAGGGTGAACACCGCCATGGGGCACCTCCGGATGCAGGATGGTCGCCACCATCCTACATCCGTTGTGAAGACAGGTGTCGAATCGGAAAAACCAGGTTCGGCCGCCCTCCAAAGGCACCTTCCGGATCCGCTTTCCCATGGCCGCGAAGGGCGGGTCGGCCCGGAATCCGCCGGGAAGCCGGGCTGGATCAAGGTCTTCCGGGTCGGGGGCCTGGCCTGGACCTGCGGAGAGACCCTGCCCGACGAGGTCGGCGCTCCCGCCAGCTATCTCCGCATCTGGACCCAGGAATCGGCACCTGGAGGGTGCTCTTCGATGTGCGGGTCCCCCATCCGGTCTGGCCGAGCTGGGGTCGCCCTGGCATCCGTCTCGCCCTTCTCCTGCACTGTGTCGGGAGTTTGTCGTGCTGCGTCGGATCGTGCTGTCCTTTGGATTGTTGCTGGGCCTGGGTCTTGGGGCCCAGGGCACGGACCGGCCTGCACCGCCGCCCACCCCGGCGGAGAAGGAACTGCAGGCTCCCTTGACGCTGGAGGACGGAAAACCGACTCCCGGGCAGGCCCCCGAAAGCGCGCCCTCGGGACTGAGGGCCTTCGGATCGCTGGTGCTGGTCCTGGGGCTGGCCGGTGGAAGCCTCTGGGCATTGAGGAAATACGGGCGGGGCCGCCTCCCCGGGGGCGGTGGCGGGAAGCTGCGGGTGGAGGAAACCCTCGCCCTGGGTGACCGGCGCTTCGTGTCCATCCTCGAGGCCGAGGGGGAACGGTTCCTCATCGGACTGACGCCCCAGGGCATCAGCCTCATCTCCCGCCTCGATCCCGGCGACCGGGGCGAACCGGACAGCTTCGACGAGGCCCTGTCGCGCCAGGTGGACCTGGGCCGCCCGGTCCCCGTGAAGGAGATGGAGGCCCTCCTCAAGCAGGGTGGAGGTGGCCAGTGAAGCGCCTCCTCCGCTGGCTTCCCGTCGCCTTCCTGCTGCTGGCCGGGCTGAGCCTCTGCGCGCAGCAGCCGGCCCCCTTGCCCTCCCTGACAGTGGATTTCGGCAAGACGCCCTCGGGCCCGGCCCTCAGCTCCAGCCTGCAGGCGGTGCTGCTGCTGACCATCCTCACCATGGCGCCGACCATCCTCATGACCGCCACCAGCTTCACCCGCATCGTGGTGGTCATGCATTTCCTCCGGCAGGGCCTCGGCACCCAGCAGACGCCGTCGAACCAGGTGCTCATCAGCCTGTCGCTGGTGCTGACCTTCTTCATCATGGCGCCCACGGCTCGGGAGATTAACGCCACGGTGCTGCAGCCCCTGCAGCGCAACGAGCTGACGACGGATCAGGCCCTGGACCGCACGGCGGCGCCCATGAAGGTGTTCATGCTGCGCCACACCCGCAAGAAGGATCTGGCGCTGTTCCTCCGCATCGCCAAGGCCCAGGCGCCCAGGACCAAGGCCGATGTGCCCATGGAATGCCTGCTGCCGGCTTTCCTCATCAGCGAGCTGAAGACCGCCTTCGAAATCGGCTTCATGATCTTCCTGCCCTTCCTGGTGGTGGACATGGTGGTGGCGAGCATCCTGCTGAGCATGGGCATGATGATGCTGCCGCCCGTGGTGATCTCGCTGCCCTTCAAGGTGCTCCTGTTCGTGCTCGTGGACGGCTGGTACCTCATCGTCGGGTCGCTCGTGAGGGGGTACACCGGATGAACGAGCTTCTGATTGCCCAGATCGGGAAGGATGCCCTCCGCACGGCGCTGCTGGTGGCGGGGCCGGCCTTGGTGGTGTCGCTGGTGGTCGGCCTGCTGATCTCGGTGTTCCAGGTGGTGACCAGCCTCCAGGACCAGACCATCGCCTTCGTGCCCAAGGTCGTCGCCGTGATGGTGGTGGTGGCCATCAGCTTTCCCTGGATGCTCCAGGTCATGCTGCAGTTCACCACCCGCATGTTCACGGAGTTCAACGGCGTCGTACGGCAGTTGAACTGAGGCGGGCCATGACGCCGACCCTCTCCAGCTCCGCCATCTGGGCCTTCACGGGCGCCAAGGCGGTGCTCTGGATGCTGGTGCTCACCCGCATCACGGGGCTGCTGGCGGCTTTCCCCATGCTCGGGTCCGAGCAGATGCCCCTCCAGATCCGCGCGGCCCTGGGCGCTTTGCTGGCCACGGTGATCCTTCCCGTGATCCCCGTTCCGGCCGCGGTGCCGGCCGGCCTGCCGGAGCTGCTGGGCCTCATGGCCTCGGAGCTGGCCGTCGGCCTGCTGCTGGGCACCGTGGTGGCCTGGATCCTCGAGGCCGTGGCGTTCGCCGGCACCCTCATGGACACCCAGATGGGCTTCTCCTTCGTGCAATTCATCGATCCTTCCAGCTCCCAGAGCACCTCCGTGTCCGGGTCGCTGATGATGCAGACGGCAACGCTGCTGGTGTTCGTGACGGGTCTGCACCACCAGATGATCGTGGCCCTGGTGGACAGCTACCGCGTGGCGCCCCTGGGGCAGGGCGTGCCGCTGCAGGTGATGGACCTGGTCTCGCTGCTGGGACAGCTGCTGGCCAAGGGGTTCCAGCTGGCCTTCCCGGTGCTGGCCGTGCTGTTCCTCCTGGATCTGGTCCTGGGCATCTGCGGCAAGTTCATGCCCCAGCTCCAGCTGCTCCAGCTGAGTTTCCCCCTGAAGATCGCCCTGGGCATGGTCATTCTCGGCCTCCTGCTCCGGGAGCTGGGCCCTTGGCTGGTGCCGCTCTTCGAGACGGCGCCGCGCCTGGCCCTGAAGCTGCTGGGGGGCTGACATGGCCAATGATCCCGGCCGCACCGAGAAGGCCACCCCACGGCGACGGCAGAAGGCCCGAGATGAGGGATCCGTCTCGCGGAGCACAGATTTCGATGGGGCCGTGCTCCTCTGGGGGAACTTCTTCCTCTTCATGGGGCTGGGCGGCACCACCATGGCGCTGATGGCCCAGCAGGTGGCCCACTTCCTGCGCCGCGCCCAGCCCGGGGCGCTGGCGGAAGCGGGCCGCGTCTCCCTGCTGGGGGATGTGGTGATGATCCTGGGGCGACTCCTGCTCCCCTTCCTGGCCGTGAACCTGCTGGTGGCCCTGGCGACCGGGTTCGCCCAGCGGGGTTTCAGCTTCAGCACGAAGCCGCTCCAGCCGAAGTTCGACCGCCTGAACCCGGCCCAGGGCTTCAAGCGCATCTTCTCCTCCCGGGCCGCCATGGACCTCATCAAGAGCCTGGCCAAATTCACCCTGCTGACCGGTGTGGCCTACGCCGTGCTGGCCCCGCGGATTCCGATCCTGCTCGATACCTTGAAGCTGCCCCTGGGCCAGTCGCTGGATCTGTTCCAGAGCGCGGTCTTCGCGCTCTACCGGAATGTAATGCTGGCCATGCTCCTGCTCGCCCTGTCGGACTTCGCCTGGCAGCGGTTCACCTGGGAGAAGAGCATCCGCATGACCAAGCAGGAGGTGAAGGACGAGGCGAAGGACTCGGAGGGCAGCCCCGAGGTCAAGCAGCGGCAGAAGTCCATCATGCAGGCCACGGCGCGCAGGCACATGCTGGCGGAAGTCCCCAAGGCGACGGTGGTGGTGACCAACCCCACCCATGTGGCCATCGCGCTCCGCTACGACGAACAGACCGCCGCGCCGATCTGCGTGGCCAAGGGCCTGGATCACCTCGCCCTGAAGATCCGCGAACGGGCCAGGGAGGCCGGCGTGCCCACCCTGGAGCGGCCGGAGCTGGCGCGGGCGCTCTACCGGGCGGTCGAGGTGGACCAGCCCATCCCCAAGGACCTCTACCAGGCCGTGGCCCAGGTCCTGGCCTTCGTCTACCGCCTGCGGGGGGCGGCATGAGTCCCAGGCTCGAGTCGGGCACGAATCGGGCCGAAAAGGTATCTTTAGGCCAGCCCCAGGATCTCCCGTGACGCCTCGCCCCATCGTTCCGCCCCATCTGCCGCCCCCCAGACTTCTGCTGGTGGACGACGACCCCGTGCCCCGGGAGACGCTGTCCACGCTGCTGATGGGCGAAGGCTTCCAGGTGGTGACCGCGGCGACGGGGGAGGAGGCCGACCGGTTGCTGCGGTCCGCCAAGCCCCCCTTCGAGCTGGTGATCACGGATCTGGTGATGCCGGGCATGTCGGGGATGGATGTGCTCCGGGCTGCGCTGAACACCAACCCGAGCTGCACGGTCCTGGTCCTGACGGGCTTCGGCAGCGTGCGGGAGGCGACGGAGGCCATGGAACTGGGCGCCTTCGACTTCGTCACCAAGCCCATGCAGATCGACCAGTTCCGCAACACCCTCCGGCGTCTCATGGAGCGCCGGGACATGGCCCATGAGCGCGATGAGCTGCGGGAGAAGGTGAAGGCCCTGACTGAGCGGGCCGAACGCCTGGAAACCACCCTGGGGCGCATGGAGATCCTGGCCAACCAGATCGCCCCCGGGGGGGGAGCGGCCGAGAAGCCGGACGCCCTGGTGGACCTCGAGCGGCTCGCCGCGCTGAAGGCCAAGGGGCTGCTCACGGACGAGGAGTTCGACCAGGGCAAGAAGAACCTGCTGGCCCGGTGGCTCGCGTGAACGGTCCCGCGGGCCTGGCCATCCTGTTCGCCACGGCCTCTTTGCTGGGGCAACACGGGTCGCCCAAGGCCGCCCCCGGCGGGGTCTCCGCGCAGGAGAAGGCCCCCCAGCGGATGACGGACGCTCAGGCCGCCGAGCTGGCCAAGGAGGCGCTGAGGGCGGAAAACCCCACCGCCATCCGCGCGCTGCTCGTCCGGCTGAAAGGCCACACCTTCAAGTCGAGCAAGGTGCCGGAGCGGGAGCTGGTGCTCTACGCCCAGGGCATGCTGGAAGCCCGCCTGGGGAATCTCAGCGCGGCGGCTCCGCCTCTGAAGAAACTGGAGAAGCAGTGGCCCAAGTCCCCCTTCATGGGGGAGGTCCAGACCCTCCTGGCGGAAGAGGCCGTCGGGCAGCGGCGCTTCAAGGATGCGGAGGGCCGCCTGCACCGGGCCCTGGCCTCCGACCTCACCTCGGAGCGCAAGCGGAAGGCCCAGGAGCTGCTGCTGTGGACCCTGGTGGAGCAGGGACGGCCCCGGGAGGGCATGCCCATCGTGCAGTCGCTCCGACCCCTGGAAGGCAATGAGAAACCCAGTGAAAAGGGCCTGGCGGCCATCGTGGAGATCCTGGGCGCGGCGGGCGACCGGGCCCAGATCGAAGGCAGCCGGAATGCCTTCCTGAACCTTTATCCCAAGAGCGAGCTGCTGGCGCGGGTTGACCTGGCCTACGGCCGGACCCTGGGGCGCACGGGAGACGCCAAGGGCTCGGCCGAGGTGCTGCGCAAGCTCATCAAGGACCACCCGAGCTCGGTCCAGGCGGATGACGCGCGCCTGGCTCTGGCGAGCCTGCTCACAGATGGAAGCCTGGCCGATGCCAAGGACATGCCCAGCGCGGAATCCCTGCTGGCCGAGATCCGCAAGGGCGGCCGGAAGCTGCCCAAGGGACCCGCCCAGCTCGTCGAACTGCGAGTGCTGGTGGGGAAGTCCCTGTGGGAGGAGGCCCTCAACCTGGTGCAGGCCATGGAGGCGGGCGGTGTCCCGGGCGAACCGGAGGTGAAGAAACTTTGGCAGACCGCCTGGAATGCCTGGGTGGCCCAGCGGCTGGAGAAGGGTTTCCCGGGCGAGCTGCTGGCGCGGCTGAAACCGGGCGCCTTCCTGGCGCTGGAAGCGAAAGGGCGCACGGGAGTGGCGGAACTGCTGGCCTTCAACGGCCTGCTGGAGGCCCTGCCACCCCTGATAGCTGAAGCTCCCGCCAAGGAGCGCCCGGGGCTGCGTAAGGCCGCGCTGGCCAAGGTCCAGCCGGAAGCCCAGCCGCAGGGTGTGCTGAAGCTGCTGCCGCCCCGCGGAGATTCGCCGGACGAGGCCCTGGCGCGGGCGCGCGCCGAAGCGGCGCTGGAGCACTGGCCGCAGCTGCGAACCGCGCTGGGACGGGCGCGGCCCGGCCAGGAGCGGATGAAGGCGCTGCTGCGCCTGCTGCAGCGCCCGATGGGGAAGGGGGAGACCCAGATCCTGCGCCTGAAGGAAGCCGAGGGCTGGTGGGCCCGGTGCACCGAGAAGGGCGAGATCCGCGAACCCCTCGGCATCCTGGTGGCCGATCTCCGGTTCCAGACCGGCGATGTCCGGGGCGCGCTGGCCCTGTACCCTGCCAAGACGGCCGCTGCGGACCAGCGGGGCTGGGTGGCCCTCATGCGGGCGCAGGCCCTGCTGAAGCTCGGACAGCGGGAGCAGGCGCGGCTCCAGATCCGCGAGGCCCGGGATGAACAGGGCTTCAAGGGACAGCGGGATGCCCTCGCCAGGAGTCTGGGCGCGTACTAGGGCCCGTCGGCGCTATCCTGGGAGATCCCCCCTGGAGAGACCCGATGCGCCCCCTGATCGCCCTCCTCTTGTCGATGGCCGCGCTGACCTTGAGCGCCGGTCCCAAGCCCCAGGTGAAGCTGGACACCTCCATGGGCGTGATCGTCATGGAACTCGAGCCCGAGGCCGCGCCGAAGACGGTGGACAATTTCCTGAAGTATGTGAAGAAGGGCCAGTACAAGGGCACCATCTTCCACCGCGTCATTCCGGGATTCATGATCCAGGGCGGCGGCTATGTGGACTACCTGGGGAAGAAGCGCACGGACGCCTCCATCCCCAACGAAGCCGACCGCGCCTTGGCCGCGGGCCTGAAGAACAAGCGCGGGACGGTGGCCATGGCCCGGACGCCGGACCCCCACAGCGCGGCCGCGGAGTTCTTCATCAATGTGGTGGACAACCCCACCTTGGATTTCAAGGGCAAGGCCAACGACAAGACCTGGGGCTACTGCGTGTTCGGCCGGGTCATCAAGGGTATGGATGTGGTCGACCGCATCAAGGCCGTGAAGACGAGCAACAAGCGCAGCGACTTCCTGAACCTGCCGGTGAAGACCGTGCTCATCAAGGACGCGGTTCAGATCCAATGATCGTGAAGGCCTCGGCGGGCGCGCCCAGCTTGTGGAGGCTGCGCTCGAGCCGCGCGCGGTAGCGGGGCCAGAGATCCGTGCCCTCGGGCTCGAAGCGCGCGCGGTCCCAGTCGAGCAGCAGGACCCCGCCAGCCTCCGGCAGCATCACATTGGTGGCGTTCAGATCGGGAGCCCACAGGCCCCATTCGCAGAGGCACGCGATGGCGCGGCGGAGCTCTCCGGCGCGGGCGGCGCCCCGGTCCCAGCGGCGGGGCCAGGTCTCGCCTTCCGCCATGCGCGTGAACAGCACGCCTTCCACGCCGAAGCGGGTGGGCCGCCATGCGTAGCCGAGCGGTTCCACGGTCGGGAAGCCCGCCTCCCATAGGCCTCGGTGCACGGCATGTTCCGCCGCGAAGCGGAGATGGGAACGGTAGGTGCGCTCGTTCAAGTGGCGCAGCAGGCCGCCGCGCCGGTAGGGCCGCATCACCATGTCGCCCACGCGGACGATGCCCCCCCGACCGAAGGCGCCTTCCAGCGGAACGGCCTCGCCGACGGGGGCGACGCCCCCAGGCGTGCAGACGCGCCAGCCGCCGCCGAGGCTGGGAAGTTCGAGATTGATCCGGCATCCCAGCGGCCGGAGCGGCGAGCCGGGCTCATACGGCCACGAGGCCGGCAGGGGAGGGACGAGGTAGGGGTCGTGGATCATGGCGATGGATCCCAGCTTGGCGGGTCGGACGCTGAAAGGCAAAGGTCTGACTTGCGGTGAGGAAGGACCGTTGAACCAACCCGGCGTCATCTGTCAATGGGTGCCTGAAGCCGGCCACCTGCCACCAAAACCCAGCACGGATCCAAGTGGCTTGAATTGGAAGGCATTCTTCCGGATTGCACACCCGGTTCCCACAGAGGATGTGGAAATCCCCCCTTGGGCCGGCAGTAAGGGCCGTTCCTTTTTATCGATTTCTGCGCGGAAGGGAGGCGGGGTTTCCTCCGCGTTCCGTCCCTCCACTCACTATCCTTGGAGCGTGGGCGACCTTGGGCATCCTTCCTTCATCCCCGCCGAGGCGCAGGCCCGGCAGGCCCGGCTTGTCTCAGCCCTGGCGGCCATGGCACGCGGCGGCGAGAGCCTCGAACCGGAACCGCTCCAGGCTCTGCGGCAGATCCTGTTCACCGGGATGCCGGAAGGCCCGGAGGCGGTCGTCGAGGCCGTGACCGCGGCGGACCTTGCGGAAGAGGCCCTGGATCTGCTGCGGTCCGCACGGCGGGACGGCGCCGACCCGGTCGTCGTCAAAGCCGTCGCGGCCAAGCTGGAACCCTTGGCGGCCAGAGCCCAGGTCAAGCGCGAGGCCGGGTGGCAACTGGACACCCAGCGCACCGCCATCCGCGTGGCGTACGCGAAGGACGGCCCGGCGCTGGATTTCGACGATGGGGATCTGCACGCCCTCTTCCTGCAGGCCTTCCGCCTGGAGGGTTTCCGCTTGGCCCTGGACCTGGGCAAGCGCCCGCGGCCCATGCTGCGCGTGGAACTCCCGCTGCCGGCCGGGGCCGGCGGGCTGTCGGAATGGCTCGAGCTCTCGCTTCGGAAAGAGCCCGCAGAGTCCGCCGAAGCCATGATGGCGCGACTGAACGCGCGGCTTCCCGAAGGCCTGAGCATCCATGCATGGGAACCGCACGCGCCCTACGCCTCCCCGTTGGGGGAGCTGGCCCTGGCCGCCCACTGGCGCTGGACCTGTCCTCGGGGGCTGGCAGAGGGCGCCCGAGCCCGGGCGACGGCCTTCCTCGCCGCCCCGGAATGGATCTGGGAGAAGGGCGGGAAGGTCGAGGGGCGGAAACAGGCCAAGCAGCTGGATCTGCGGCCCCTCGTGACGGAGCTCCGATGGGAGGGCGACACCCTGTACGGCACCACCAGCCTGGCCGGTGCCGAAGCCACGAATCCCCTGAAGGTCCTGGCGGCGGTCCTGGGCCTGGAGCCCTCGGATCTGCGCGGCCTTCTGCGGTGCTCGCTGTCGTTCCGGGCGGATCCGCGGCTGGCCCAGGCGGAGCGTTTTGAACCGAAGCTGAAGAACATGTACGAAGACGCGGTGCTGCTGGCCGGCGGCTCCAACATCACGCTGGTGGAGGATGACGATGACGAGCCGATTCGCCTGGGTGGCCCGGACTAGCTTGATCCGGCTTCCTTGCTGATGGAGAGCAGCAGGCCCAGGCAGACCAGGCTGGCGATGAGGCTGTTGGGCCCGAAGGAGATGAAGGGCAGGGGGATGCCCTTGTTGGGCGCCAGCGACAGCACCACGCTCATGTTCATGAGGGCCTGCACCACCAGGAGCAGCACGAAGCCCATGGCGCAGAGCTTGAGGTAGGCGTCACCCACGCGGCGGGCGATGCGGTAGCCCCGCCACAGGATGGCGATGAAGAGCGCCAGGATCGTGAGGGTTCCGATCAGGCCCGCCTCCTCGGCGATCACCGCGTAGATGAAATCCGTGTGGGCCTCGGGCAGGAAGAACAGTTTCTGTTTCCCGCCGCCCAGGCCCACGCCCATGAAGCCGCCATTGCCTACGGCCACGAGGCTCTGGAGGGCCTGGTGCCCCTTGCCCAGGGGATCGGCCGCGGGATTGAGGAAGCTGGTCACGCGGGCCAGCCGGTAGGGCGACAGCACCACGAAGGCGGTGCCCAGGGCGCCGAGGATGGGAATCGCCACGGCGAAGATCCACTTGGGCGCGCCCCCCAGGAACACCACCATCAAGGTCACGAAGACGATCAGGAAGGTGGTGCCGAAGTCGGGCTCGCGGAGGATCAGGGCGAGCGGAATGAGCATGACGCCCGTGAGGCCCAGCAGCTTGGGCAGGGCATCTCGATGGTTGGACCAGGCCTCGCGATGGCGCACCATCCAACCCGCGGCCAGGAGGACGGACAGGGGCTTGAAGAGCTCCGAGGGCTGCAGGCTCATGGGGCCGAGGCGGATCCAGCGGTGGGCGCCGTTGATCTTCGGCCCCAGGAACAGCACGGCGAGCAGCAGGATCACGAGGATCCCGTAGGCGATCTGCAGGGGGCGGGGGTGATCCTGAAGCGGGGCGAGGTCCACCTGGGAGAGCGCGAGCATGAAGGCGATGCCGATGCAGCCGCCGAGGAGTTGCCGGGTGAGGAAGGCCGTGGCGGCGGCGTGGTTCTGGGAGGCCTTGATGGCGGAGGCCGAGTAGATCCAGACCATCCCCACGGCCACCAGGGCTAGGGCGAAGAACACCAGCCAGCGGTCGACGGGGCGGCGGACATCGGGCGCCATGTGCGGTCCTAGGCCAGCGTCAGGTCGCGGCGGGCCGCGGCTTCGAGCTCGTGGAGGGCCTGATCCACCCACGCGGATTCCTGGGCCTCCACCATGAGGCGGAGCTTGGGTTCGGTGCCGGACCAGCGCACCACCTGACGCACGCCTTCACCCCAGCGGGCATCGACGGCGGCCATGGCGGAGGTGAGGTCCACGCAGGCCTCGATGGCCTTGCGATCGGGGGCCACCACATTGACGAGGCGCTGGGGCCAGGGGCGGAAGGTCCACTCCCAGCGCCGATCCACGGGGCGATGCAGGAGGGCGCGGAGGATCGACAGCGCTGCCGCAAGACCATCGCCGCTGGGACCCACGCGTTTCTGGATGAGGTGACCGGAGGCTTCGGCGGCCAAATCCCAGCCCCGCCTGGCCATCTCCCGCAGCAGGAACTTGTCGCCCACGGCGGTGCGGACGAAGGGAATGCCGGCATGAGCGAGGGCCTGGGCCAGGCCGCCATTGGTCATCAGGGTGCCCACCACGCCGGGCGGGGCGTCGTTGCAGGCCACGCGATCCTGGGCCAGCAGCCAGACCATCTGGTCGCCGTCCACGGTCCGGCCGGAACCATCCACCAGCAGGCAGCGGTCGCCATCGCCGTCGAAGGCGATGCCCAGCTGGGCCTGGTGGGCCAGCACGGCGGTGGAGAGGGCATCGAGGTGGGTGGAGCCGACGCCGACATTGATCCTCGGGCCGTCCGCCGGTACGCCCAGCCAGTGGATGCCGCGGCCGCGGAAGAGCTCCAGGGCCGCCTCGGCCGTGGCGCCGTGGGCACAGTCGATCACGACCTTGAAGTCGTCGGGCAGGTCGATGCCCCCGAGGTGGGACAGGTAGGGTCGAAGCTCCAGGCGGGCGGGCGGGCCGGAGATGGTGGTGGGTTCGGGCAGGGCCTCGAAGGCGGCCTCGATGGCCCGCTCCTGGTCCTCCTCGAGCTTCTCGCCGAGTTCGTTGAAGCCCTTCAATCCGTTGTCCTCGGGCGGATTGTGGCTGGCCGAGATCATGAGGCCCCAGGTCTTCCCGCCCTCGGCCGTGAGCTTCGCCACCTTCCAGGCCACGGCGGGCGTGGGGGCCATGCCGAGCACCAGGACCTGGAGGCCCAGGCCGACGCCCAGGATGAACGCCTCGGACATGGGGCCTGAGCTGGACCGGGGATCCCAGCCCACCACCAGGCGCTTGACGCCGGCCTCCCGGGCCACCTGCGCCCAGGCCGCGCCCCAGCGGGATACCTCCTCCAGGGTGAGGGGTGAGCGATAGGCAGCGCCCCGAATGCCGTCGGTTCCGAAGTAGCGAAGACTCATGCCGTCAGATTAACCGAGGATGGCGGGCGCCTCACGGGCTGGCCTTAGGCGATGGCCTCAAGTGATGGCATGGGTCCGGAAGACCCGGTAGCCCCACTGGGCTGCTTCGGCATGGGCCTGGGCCGTGAGGCCGTCGCGGAGGCCGGGGGCGAGGTCCGGCCGTCCGGCCCGGATGGCCAGGAACCGCTTCCGGGAGAGGCCGATGCAGAACCGCTCGGCGGGCCAGGCCAGGAGCTCAGGCAGGCGCGGCAGGGCCTCCCACAGGGCGAGATCCTCCGCGAAGGTGGTTCCGAAGCCGAATCCGGGATCCAGCAGCAGGCGCCCGGGGGGGATTCCGGCGCCGAGCATCCGGTCCCGGACCGCGCGCAGTTCCGCGAGGGCCTGTTCGACATCCCGGGGGGCGGGGTCATCGTAGGGCGGCATGTGGAAGCCCGCGCCCGCGCGGCGGCTCCGCATGGCGATGAGGCCGCAGGGGGAGCGCGCAGCCAGCGCCAGCATCGCCGGATCGGAAAAGCCCGTGACATCGTTGATCACTTTGGCGCCGGCCGCGAGGCCACGGCTGGCCGTGATCGCGTAGCGCGTATCCAGGCTGAGGGGGACTCCGGGACCGGCCGTTGCGAGGCCGGACAGGACCGGCTCCAGGCGGCTCCATTCGGTGTCCGCGTTCACGATGGCCGCCCCGGGGCGGGTGCTCTCGGCGCCGAGGTCGAGCATGCGGGCCCCGGCCTGGACGAGGGCCTGGGCCTGATTCAGAGCCGCGGCGGGAGCGGCGAACAGGCCCCCATCGCTGAAGGAATCCGGGGTCAGATTCAGAATGCCGAGAAAAAGGGAACCGCTTTCGAGAAGCGGTCCCCAGTCGAACGGCGCCATACCTAGGCGGGCTTCAGGGCGGGATTGAGGCCGGGATCCGTGGACGGTCCCTCCACCGTGGCCGGGGCGGTGGGCGTGCTGCCGGCCTTGGGGGGAGGCAGCGTGCCACCCTTCATGAGGATCTCGATGTCGTTGCCATCGAGGGTCTCGCGGACCAGCAGGGCCTCGGCGATGGCCACCAGCTGATCACGGTGGGTCTCGATGGCCGACTTGGCCCGGGCATAGTTGCGGAGCACGAACTCCTGCACCTCGACATCGATGAGGCGGGCGGTGTCTTCGGAGATTTCGCGGTGCTGGGCGAAATCGCGACCGAGGAAGACCTCGTGGTTGCCGCCGCCGCCGAAATTGAGCGGGCCCAGCTTGTCGCTCATGCCGTATTCCGTGACCATGGACCGGGCCATCTCGGTGGCCTGCTGGATGTCGTTGGCCGCGCCGGTGCTGAGCTGGTTGAAGAAGATCTCCTCGGCGATGCGGCCGCCCATGGCGATGGCGATGCGGCTCTCCATGTAGTCGCGGGTCGTGTTGTAGCGATCCGTGATCGGCAGCTGCCAGGTGACGCCCAGGGCGCGGCCCCGGGGGATGATCGTGACCTTGTGGATGGGGTCGCTGTCGGGCACCACGGCGGCGACGACCGTGTGGCCGGCCTCGTGGTAGGCCGTGATGCGCTTGTCCGCTTCGGTCATCACGAGGCTGCGGCGCTCGCTGCCCATGTAGACCTTGTCCTTGGCATTCTCGAAGTCGGCCATCTCGACCCACTTCTTGCTGCCGCGGGCGGCGGTGAGGGCGGCCTCGTTGCAGAGGTTCGCCAAGTCGGCGCCGGCGAAGCCGGGGGTGCCGCGGGCGATGACTTCCAGATCCACATCGGGGCTGAGGGGGATCTTGTCGGTGGTGTGCACCTTCAGGATCTCGAAGCGGCCCTTCACATCGGGGCGGTCCACCACCACGCGCCGGTCGAAACGGCCGGGGCGGAGCAGGGCGGGGTCCAGCACATCGGGGCGGTTGGTGGCGGCGATGAGGATGACGCCCTCATTGCCCTCGAAGCCGTCCATTTCGACCAGCAGCTGATTCAGGGTCTGTTCCCGCTCGTCGTGGCCGCCGCCGAGGCCGGCGCCGCGATGGCGGCCCACGGCGTCGATCTCATCGATGAACACGATGCAGGGGGCGCTCTTCTTGGCCTGCTCGAAGAGGTCGCGCACGCGGCTGGCGCCCACGCCCACGAACATCTCCACGAAGTCGGAACCCGAGATGGAGAAGAACTGGACCTTGGCTTCGCCCGCGATGGCACGCGCCAGCAGGGTCTTGCCCGTCCCCGGAGGGCCCATGAGCAGGACGCCCTTGGGGATCTTGCCGCCCAGCTTCACGAACTTGGCCGGATCCTTCAGGAAGTCGACGATCTCCTTCAGTTCCTCCTTGGCTTCGTCGCAGCCGGCGACATCCGCGAAGGTGATGCGCTTGGCGCTGGTGGAAAGCCCCTTGGCGCGGGCCTTGCCGAAGCTCAGGGCCTTGTTGCCGCCCATCTGGGCCTGGCGCATGAAGACGAACCAGAGCACCACGAAGACCAGCAGGGGGGCCCAGAACATCAGCACATAGGCGAAGTTGTTCTCGCTGGGCTTGGCGGCCTTGAACTCCTCGAGCTGCCCTTCGGTCTTCCAGCTGAGGATGACCTTGCCCAGGTCCTGCATGGGCGGGGCCACGGTGCGGAACCGCTCGATGGCCTCGCCGGTCTTGGCGTTCTTCTCGGGCTGCTTGTAGGTGCCTTCGACATCAAACCCGGACAGCGTCACGGATTTGTATTTGCCTCCCACACCCTCGGTGTAGAAGGTCGAGAAGGGAATCTCGATCTGGCGACTGTTCTGGGGGATCTGGCGGAAGGCCAGAACCAGGAGGGCGACGATGCCCAGCCAGACCAGAACGCTTTTCATCATGGAATTCAAAGGGTCACTCCTTGGGGCCTGAGCCCAGGTTGCCCTCCAGTTTACTAGGTCCGGGAAGGCGCGGGTCCTTGTCTTAGATGCAGATACCCGCCATCTGGTTCAAGGTTTAGGTGGAAATTCCCCCAGGACGAGGGTTTGCGGCCCCGGAAGAGGCGTTTGGCCAGCCAGGGAGCGAGGCCCCTGAGCAGGGTCGCCTCGCGGGGCCAACCCAGCCGGCGGAAGGCCGTTTCGAGGGTCCAGCGCAGGTCCCGCTCGCTCCAGGCTTCCCGCTTGAAGGCGATGCCCTCGTCCCGGATGAACCAGCGCGAGCCCTCCCAGGTGCCGATCAGGGTCCGGGCCAGCTGCTCGGCCTCCTCGGCCTGCAGGTGCGTCTCGAACAGGTGGCGGTCCAGTTCCTTCGCCTCGCTGCGGATCGCCTCGAGCAGCGGCCGCCAGCGGTTCCGCGCGGTGAAGGGTTCGGCGTTGGTGGCATCCTCCCGCCAGGGGATGTTCCGGGAGGTGAGGTAGGCCCGGAGGTCGGCGCGGCGCGTCTCCGCCAGGGGCGACCAGCGCGGGCCCTGGCGCGGCGCGAGAGGGTGCAGGCAGCCCAGGCCGCCCCCCCGGGCCAGGCGCAGGAAGACGGTTTCCGTATGATCGTCCAGCGTGTGCCCCGTGGCGACCGCCTCCGTGGCGGTGCGCCCGGCCTCCTGCCGCAGCCAGTCCCAGCGCAGCTCCCGGGCGGCCATCTCGAGGCCGAGGCCCCGCGACGCGGCGTGGGCCCTCACGCCGAGGGTCGCCTCGACGAGATCGAGATCCAAGGCCCGGCAGAGTTGCCGCACGAAGTGCGCGTCCTCTTCAGATTCCGGTCTCAGCCCGTGGTCCGCATGAGCCACGGTCAGGTCGAGGCCGAGGCTCTTCCGCAGCGTCCAGAGCAGCACCAGCAGCGCCACCGAATCGCCGCCGCCCGAGCAGGCCACCAGCACCCGGCCGCTCACGCCATCGCCGCGGCGCTGGATCTGCGCGAGCAGGTCGGATTCGAAGCGTTTCAAATCAGCGTCCCTCCAGCGTCGCCAGCAGGCGGAGCAGGGCAGGGGCCACAGGCCGCTCGCACCAGAGGGCCTCGGCCCAGTCGCACATGAGGAAGGAGCCCCAGTGCATGGCGCGGCCCAGGACGCCGCGGCGGAAGGCGGGGTGGGCGATGCGGGTGACGGGCTGCGAGGCGTCCTGGGTGAACTGGCTGCCGAAGGCGTCGAAGGCGGCCATGCGCCGTTCCCACACGGCGGTTACATCCACCAGCAGGTCCGGCGGACCGGGGTTCTCACCGCCCACCCAGGCGATCGCCTCGGGGCGCCAGGGGGTTCCGCTGCAGGGATAGTTCTTCAGCCCCGCGTAATAGGCGGCTTCCCGGCCCAGCTGGTGGGCCCTGCGGTGGTCGGGATGGCGATCCTCCGGGGCGGGGAGGATCAGCACTCGGGGCCGCAGCCGGCGGATCTCGGCCATCAGGCGCAGGCGATAGGATTCCTCCTCCGTGAAGCGCCCATCGGGGAAGTCCAGCACGATGCGGGGCACGCCGAGGATGCGTGCGGCTTCCTGGGCTTCAGCGCGGCGGGTTTCCGCGGTGCCGCGGGTGCCGAGGTCGCCGCTGGTGAGGTCGAGGATGCCGGCCTTCAAGCCGCGGTCCGAAGCCAGCGCCAGGAGGCCGCCCACATGGACTTCCACATCGTCGGGATGCGCGCCGATGGCGAGAATGTCGAGGCCGAGGACCTCAGGATCTGGGCTCATGGTTCCTCCACCAGGATCACGGGAGATGCGCCATCCATGCGCTCCAGGATGGCATCGAGCAGCCTCTCGTTCCGCAGCCACGGAACCCCCGGCATCACGCGTTCCTGGGGGGCGCTGAAGGGGAAGAGGAGCTGGCGCAGCCGCTCGGGATCGCCACCCAGCTGGTGGTCGGCGGCCTCGCGGTGCAGGCGGCGGTCCAGCTTGGCCAGACGGTCGCGGCTCCGGGCGAGCTCCTTCTGGAAGCGCGCCTGGATGGCCTGGGGCCAGGATGGATCTGATTCCGCGGCCGGGAACTTGGCTGTGGGAAGCTCGCCGGGCCAGGCTGCGAGGCGATCCCAGGCACCCAACTTGAGCGCGTCGAGCTGGGCGGAGGAGACCTTGAACCCCCGGGGGATGACGAAGACCGTGGGCCGCGGAAGGATCTTCGGTGCCGCGAGGCCCACGCGTTCCCAGAGCGGCTCGCAGAGACGCCAGTAGGCCCGCTCGGAAGGCCCGAGGACCACGGCGGTGACGGGCAGCAGCAGCGACTGCATGAGGGGGCGCACCGCGGCGCCGGGACTGAGCCAGTGACCGACCGGGAGAGGCTGGCCCCGCTCCAATCGCTGCCGCCGGCCCGACTGGGGATCCAGGGAGAACCAGGCGGCCTGCACCCGCGGATCCAGGGGGAGCGGCGCGCCCTGGGCCTCCAGGGCCTCCGCCTGTCGCATGAGCAGCGCCTCGAGGCCGAGGGTCCGCCAGCGTTCCAGCTCGGACTGGATGGAGGCCCGGATCCGGGGCTCCGTCGGTGAGAAGGGGCGGATCCCCCGATCCCACAGCGGCCGGCCCAGGGCCAGGACATGGCCCCTCAGCGTGGGCTCCTGGGGTTCGGGCAGGGGACCCCAGAGCCGCTCGGCCTCGGCCTGGTGGGTGGGGTTCCAGGGCAGCCAGCCCGTGGCGGTGCCGATCCGCGATTCGAAGCGGAAGCGGTGGCGCTTCAGGCGGTCACCCTCAAAACCGACGACGCCCGCCACCTCGGCACGGTCGTGGTCCTCGTCCGCCAGCCAGTAGACGGCCTCGGCGCCGCTGCGCCGCGCCTCGGCCAGCGCGGCCAGGGCTTTGGCCACGGACAGGGCGGGGCTCCAGCCGGCGCCGATCTGCTGCCCGGTGGCGATGACGGGCCGGGCTCCGGTCATGGCCGCCCTCCTGGGGCTTGGGCCGATCCGGTCATTCCAGGCTGGTGCATCGTACCCATGGGCCCCAGCCTACCCGATCTGCCATGCTCGACGGCATGCTGAGCGTGGAACCCTGGATCCCCCCGGTCGTGCCGGACTTGGCCGCCCTGGCCATGGCGGCGGCGGACGCGGCGGGCGTGGGTTCCTTGCGGGCCTGGCCCGAATGGCGCAAGGGCGGCATCGGGTTCGGGGACCTCCCCCCCTTTCTCAGCTGGCTGGGCAGGCAGGACGGAATCAGCCATCTGATCCTCCTGCAGCCGCGGGAGGTCGGTGCCCTGATTCCCGGGGCCCGCACGGCACCGCTGCCTCCGGGCTGGTTCGAGGCGCTCGATCTGGACGCCCTCGCCCGGCCGCTGGCGAATCATCCCGACTTTCCCGGCGGGGCCTCGGTCCACCTGGTGCACCTGCCGGGCGGCGAGCGGTTCCAGGTCCGGACCTACGGATCTCCTGCGCCGGAACTCGTGGCCGAGGTGCTGAAACGCACCAGCCACATCCAGATATGGAACCTGGCCGATTAGACGATTCCCGGAGCGCTCCATGTTGACCCTCGACCTCTCCACCCTGAAAGAAGCAGGCATGGCCGTGGCTTTGGGTCTGATGATGGGCCTGGAGCGCGAGCGCAGCGGCTTCGAGCGGAGCCAGGAGAGCCGCGAGGAGCCCCACCATCGCCGGGAATCCGATCAGGCCGAGGGCCTGCGGGGAAGCCTGGGCGCCCGGACCTTCGCCCTGCTCACCCTCCTGGGCTGGGTGTCCGTGAAGGTGGGCGGGACGGGTCTGGCCCTGCCCATCGCCGTGCAGGCCTTCGCGGCCCTGCTCATCGGACTCTTCTACTTCCAGACCAGCTCGGCGGAGCGGGGCCTCACCACGGAGATCGCGGCCCTGGCCGCCCCGCTGCTGGGCATGCTCCTCACGCGGGACGCCCTCCTCGCCGTGGCCGTCACGGTGATCGTCACCCTGCTGCTGCTGTCCAAGCCGTGGTTCCGGGCCTGGATCCCCCGCCTGCACCGGGAGGACCTGACCGCCGCCATGCAGCTGCTCATCGTCTTCGCCATCCTGCTGCCCCTGCTCCCGTCGAAGACCCTGGACCCCTGGGGGGTGCTCTCGCCCCAGAAGGTGGGCTGGATGGTGGCCCTCGTGGCGGCCGTGGATTTCATGGGCTATGCCTTGAACCGCACCCTGGGATCGAGCCGGGGCGCGGTGATGACGGGGCTCGTGGGCGGCATGGTGAGTTCGACCATCGTGGCCGTGACCATGTCGCGGCGGGTCAAGGCCGATCCCTCCCTCCGCGGCCCCGGGCAGGTGGCGGTGATGCTGGCGTGTGCGGTCATGGGGGTGAGGGTGGCGCTCCTCGCCGGCGTGGTGGGAGGCATCGATCTCCTGAGGCCCCTGCTGGCGCCGCTGGCCGCCATGGTGGTGACGCTGCTCGCCGCGACCTGGTGGATCCTCCGGTCCGGGGCGGCCCCCACGATCGACACGGAGGAGGTGCCGGTGCGCAACCCCTTCCATCTGAAGCGGGCCCTGGCCTGGGGCTTGGCGCTGGCGGCCGTGCTGCTCGTTTCCGCCGCGGCCCGGGCCGGGTTCGGAGATCGCGGCCTCATGATGGCGGCCGGTCTTTCGGGGCTGGCCGATGTGGTCGCGATCACGCTGGCCGTGAGCAGCCAGGTGCGGTCCGTGGGGCTCCCGGCGGCCACGGCCGTGCTGGCCATCGTGCTGGCCATCGGCGCCAACACCCTCGCCAAGGCCGGGTTCGCCTGGATTTCCGGCGGACGGGCCTTCGGCCTCCGGCTGGCGGTCATGCTGGCCCTCTCCTTCGGGGCCACGCTGGCGGTGACGGCCCTGCAGTTCTGAATCGGTTCGGCAGGGTTCGGTCGCGGCCCTACTTCCCGCGGTTGCTCATGCGGGTGTGGGTGACGCCGCTCTTGCCCTGGGGCTTGGTGGATGCCTTGGTGACCGGCTTGGGGTGCGCGGCGGCCTTCGGTCTTCCAGCCGTAGCGCCGGAGGCCGGCTTGTCCGCGGCCTGGATGTTCTTCAGCAGATCGGCGGGGACGAGGGGCTTGGTCATGGGGGTACTCCTTCTCCCATCCTACGCTGGTGCGGCAAGGGCCGTGGCGGCAAGTCGGCGCAGACGAGGTGAACGAGAGGTGTCTTATCCGCAAGGCAAGGTGAAATGGAGGGCATTGCCCGCCTCGTTGAACCTCAGGTCCGGGGAGAGGGCGCGGAGGGTGAGGAGCCCCCGGCCAATGGCCGACGGCTCGGCCTGGCCGGCCCGGTCGGCCTGATCCTGCCAAGCCCGCCAATCGAACCCGGGCCCCGAATCCTCGACCTCGACGGCGATCTCGCGAATCTCGGCGAGGGGCCCCGCCCGGAGGCTGATCCGGAGCGAGACCGCTCCATTCGTCAGGGCTTTCAGGCCGACCTTCCGGGCGGCTTCGTAGGCTTCGATTCCCTCTTCCTTCAGCCGGGGATCCAGGCGAAGCAGGCCGTGGTCCACCGCGTTGGCGAGGGCCTCGGTCAGGGCCAGAGCCAGGCGCTGGGAGGGCCCGGACGGAAGGCCCTGGTTGCCGAGCAGGCGGAGGCAGTCGGGCAGGAACTCGCGGATCGTCTGCTCCCTGGGATTCAGGGTGAAGTCCAGGGCGAAGGTCGTGCGGAGGGGCTCCGCGGAATCGCCGGCGGGCCGGGCGGCACTCGAGAGCTGGGCGGATGCCGGGGCGGGTACCTCCCAGAGCGCCCAGCTGGCGTCGTCCTGCTGTTCGCGATCCAGGCCATCCGCCGCGAGTGCCTCTTGGATCACCTTCCGGCAGCCAGGGAAGGGCAGCTCCTCCGAGGACGCCAGGATGGATGGAAGGCGGTCGCCGAGCATGTCCTGAAGGCCATCGGTGAAGGCGAACAGGCGGTCGCCTTCCGATACGGCGATCTGCTCCACGACGGGGGGGTCCAGCTGGTCGACCACTCCGGCGGGCAGGTTGTGCGAGGCGATCCGCCGTGATGGGCCGCGGCGGGGCAGCAGAAGGGCATCCGGCAGGCCCGCGTTCAGAACCGAGAGGGTGCCCTTGTGGACATCCAGCCGCATCAGGAGCAGGCAGACGAACCGGCCGGTGGGCAGCATCTCGCGCAGCCCGGCATTGATCTGGCGATAGACCGTATCCAGCGGGATGTTCCGGTTCGCCATGCTGAGGAAGGCCTGGACCGCCGGGAGGGTGGACACGCCCGCCGCCAGGCCGTGGCCGGTCGCGTCGCATAGGAACCCGAAGTGGACCCCGGGCAGACCTTGGCGGTAGGTGCAGGCATCGCCGTTGATGCGCCGGGTCTGGAGCGTCTCCATGTGGAATCCGGGCGGCAGGGCCCGCAGACCCGGCTCGACCAGGCGCCAGAGAAGGTGCTTGGTGATGGCGAGCTCTTCGTCGGTTTCGGCCCTGGCCCGGGTCAGCGAACGCTCCTTGGCCTCCAGGCGCCCGATCATGGCGTTGAAGGACCCGGCCAGGACGCTCACCTCGTCGTTCCCCCGGATCCGGATGATCCGGTTCCCCGCCGGAAGATCCCCCAGGGCCCGCACCTGGTGTGTGATGTCCTCGAGGTTGTCGGCCAACCGGTGGGAGATCAACCAGGTGAGGAAGAGGCTCATGGCCACCACGAGGGCCACGGAAAGCTTGAGATAGGACCTGAGCCGCTCGACCGGGCGGAGGGCCTCGGCGACCGGAAGGCTGGCCACGAGGACCCCATCCATGGCCCGGAGCCGCTTCACTGAGGAGATGGTCGGCACGCCCGCGGCATTGACCCTCTCCCCGCTGCCTTCAAACCCCTGGAGCGCCCGGTCGAAGAGCTGAGATGGCTCCGGAGGGGCGAAGGACTTCATGAGCCGGGCCGAATCCGGATGGATCAGCACCCGGCGCGTGGAGTCGAACAACTGGAGGGAGCCGGAGTCCGGCAGCTGTTTGTGGGCGATCCCCCCCAGAAAATCATCGTGGAGAAGATCGATCCCCCCCGCGAGGACGGCCAGGACTCGCCCGTCTTTTCCCAGCAGGGGAACCGCCATCAGGACGGCAGGCCCCCCGGCCGATGCTGGAGCAAAGGCTGGAGCATAGGCCGGGGACACCCGGGCCTGGCGATTCGCCAGCACCGCATCGAGAAAGGGCCGGAGAGGGGCCGGCGCCAAGGCGCCCTGGGGGGTGCCGGCCGCCTCGGTCAGGAGCCGGCCATCGGGCCCGACCAGGAACACCCCGTTCGGGAAGGTGGTGCGAAGGCTCGTGCGCGCCTGGAGCCAGCTCGTCGCTGAACGGCGGTCGCGAAGGGCCCTGGGGGGGATCTCCCGGGCCGCGGCTTCCAGGCACTGCTGGTAGAAGGCGATGGTCTCGTCCACGGCCTGCGCCAGCAAGGTCACTTCATTGAGCTGGTGCTGTTCGATCCGGGCCCGGGATACGGCGGTGAAGTAGCGGGCGACAGCCCAGCCCCCGCCCGCCACGACCATTGAGAAGAACAGGCCGAAGGCCACGAAGATCTTGCGCTGGATGCCGAAGTGGCGGGGACTCACGACAGGCCCATGGATCCGGGGCCCCTGGCCTGGCGCCGCGGCCCGAGGAGCGGGAGGCCCATCCCCATGGCGGCCCTCACCCTTCCTGGATCTCGAAGAGCTTCCCGAACTGCACGATCTTGAGGATCTCCATCACCACCGGGGAGGGTTTACCCAGGACCACCCGGAGGCCCTTGCTCTCGGCCTTCTCGCGCAGCAGCAGCAGCATGCCCAGGGCGGAGGAATCCAGGTAGCTGAGGCCCGAGAGATCGAGGGTGATGGGCCCCGCCGCAGTCGCGTCCAGCACCTCCTGGGTGGCGCTGCGGAACTGGGTGTGGGCTTCAAAGGTGAATTGGCCCTCCAGCCTCAACCGAGAAGCCTGGAGATCCTGGTGCAGCGTCAGACTCATGGGGATGTCCTTCTGGGGAGGCGGCCTCCCTTCCGTATCGTCAAATGGACCTGCAGGTTGATAATTCTGCACGAGTTGTGGATGTGACGCCCTTCAAGGACTTAATGAGTAACCTGGAGGGGCGTCCGGGGCGATTCTGAAGCCTCCAGGGAAAGGGTGGACCATGGCGGCGATGGCGTTGGAGGGCATGGTCGGAGCCGCCGAGCGGGCCTTCGGAGCCTGGAAGGACACCTCCCGGCTGGAGCGACGGCGCCTGCTGGAGGCCTGGCTGGACCAGGTGGGCCGGGTCCGGGAGGACTTGGCGCGCTTCATCACCGAGGAGACCGGCAAGCCCATCAGCCTGGCCCGCGGGGAAGTGGCGAGGGCCGAGGCCACGCTGCAGGCCACGGTGGAAGTGGTGGCCACCTTCGGCGAGCAGGCCGTTCCCTACGATCTGATGGCGGGTGCGGAAGGTTGCCGCGCGGTCCTGCGGCGCTTCCCCGTCGGCCCGGTGCTGGCGATCACGCCCTTCAACTTCCCCGTGAACCTGGCCGTGCACAAGCTCGGCCCGGCTCTGGCGGTGGGCTGCAGCGCCATCTGGAAGCCCTGCCCCCAGGCGCCCCGGACCTCGAGGCTGCTCTGGGAGGCCTTTGAAGCCGCGCGGATCCAGGTGGCCGCCCCCGTGCACCTCCTGCAGCTGACCGGGCCCGATCCCGTCGCCGCGGAGGCCCTAGCTAAGGACCCCCGCATCGCCGCCGTGAGCTTCACGGGCTCCGAGCGCGTGGGCCGGCACCTCGAGCAGGTGCTGGCCGGCAAGCGGCTGCTGCTCGAACTTGGCGGCAACGGCGCGGTGGTGGTGGACGAGGGCGTGGACGCCGCCGCCGTCGCCCGCCAGCTCGCCCCCGCCGCCGTCGCCGGGGCGGGGCAGAGCTGCTCCAAGGCCCAGCGGATCTATGTGCACCGGGGCATTTGGGAGGTCTTTGCGCCTGCGTTCGTGGCGGCCGTGCAGGCCCTGCCCGTGGGCGACCCCATGGATTCCGCCACGATCGTCGGACCGCTCATCGACGAGGCCACGGCCCGCCGGCTGGACGAGAGCCTGGACCGGGCGGCGTCCGCCGGGGCCCAGGTCCTCCTGCGGGGGCGCCGGGACGGCGCACTGCTGCCCCCGGCGATCCTCAGCGGCCTGGGGGAATCGGACCCCCTCCAATGCGAGGAGGTCTTCGCCCCCATCACGGTGCTCACCCCCGTGGCCAGCTTCGACGAAGGCCTGGACCGCGCCGCGGCCACCCGCTTCGGCCTGAGGGCCAGCGCCTACAGCCGCGATCAGCGGAACCTCCGCCGGGCCGCTTCCATCTTGAGAGCCGGCGGAGTCCTGCTGAACCTTCCGCCCACCTTCCGCTTGGACTCGGCGCCCTTCGGGGGCGTGCAGGCCAGCGGCAACGGCTTCGAAGGTCCCGGGTGGGCGATGGAGGGCTTCACCGAAGGCCGTCTCATCGTCGAAGGCCCGGCCCTGTAAGAATCGAATCGGAGCCCTTCCCATGCCTCTGTCCATGCCCTTCCGTCCCGGCGACCTCGTGGTGGTGCTGCTCCAGTCGCCGCGGGAGCGGATCTGGGGGCGGATCCTGGGGCTGGATGCCTCGGGCATCGCGCTGCGCGGCGTGGACCTCGTGCCCTGGGAGGAAGTGCTGACCCTCGTGCGCCGGGGCGAGGCCGACCAGGTGGCCCTGGGCACCCGCTTCATCCCCATGCACCGCGTGGAGACCCTGTACCTGGATGAACCCAGCTCGGGGGCCCCCAGCCTGGCGGACACCTTCCGTGACCGCACGGATCGGGATCCCCACGATTTCCTCGCCGACCCCCCTTCGCCGAAACCCTCGTCCCGCCATCGGAGGAATCCATGACCCACGCCAACCACATCCGCTGGATGGAGCGTTTCCGCGCCCGCGCCAAGGAATTGCAGCGCCACATCGTCCTGCCGGAAGGCCGGGACGACCGGACGCTCCAGGCCGCCCAGCTCCTGCTGGATCAGAACCTCTGCCACCTCACCCTGCTGGGTGACCCGGCTGACATGGCGAAGCGGGGCGCGGCCCTGGGCCTCGCGCTGAAGGGGGTCGAGATGGTGGATCCCGCGGCGAGCCCGCTGCTTCCGGAACTGGCCGGGGCCTACTACGAGCGCCGCAAGGCCAAGGGCATCACCGAGGCCCAGGCGCTGGAAGCGGTGCACAATCCCCTCTGGTTCGGCTCCATGCTGGTGCAGGCGGGCCATTGCGACGGCATGGTGGCGGGCGCGCTGAACACCACGGCCGAGACCGTTCGAGCCTGCCTCCAGGCCATCGGTGCCGCCAAGGGCATCAAGACCGTCTCCAGCTTCTTCATGATGATCCACCCCGACGCGGCCTTCGGCGAGCAGGGCGCCATGATCTTCGCGGATTGCGCCGTGGTGCCCGATCCCACGCCCGAACAGCTGGCCGACATCGCCATCGCCTCGGCGGAGAACGCCCGCCGCGTCATGGGCGTGGAGCCCCGCGTGGCGCTGCTGAGCTTCTCCACCCGGGGTTCTGCGGAACATCTCTGCGTGGACAAGGTCCGCGCCGCCCTGGCCATCCTGAAGGAGAAGGCGCCGGATCTCGCCGTGGACGGCGAGCTGCAGGCGGATGCCGCCCTGGTGGCCTCCGTGGGCCAGCGCAAAGCGCCGGGATCCGCCGTGGCGGGCAAGGCCAATGTGCTGGTCTTCCCCAACCTCGACGCGGGCAACATCTCCTACAAGATCACGGAACGACTGGGCGGCGCCGTGGCGCTGGGCCCGCTGCTCCAGGGTCTGGCCCGGCCCGCCAACGACCTGAGCCGCGGCTGCAGCGCCCAGGACATCGCGGATGTGGCGGTGCTCACGGCCCTCCAGTGAAGCGGCTGGCCTTCTTCATCTCCGGCACCGGCGGCAATGCCCTGAACCTTCTCAGGGCCTGCCGCGAGGGCCGGGTTCCCGGTCTTCCCGTGCTGGGGCTCGCCTCCACGGCCCAGGCCGGGGGGCTGGCGCGCCTGGAGGCCGAAGGGCTGCCCACGGCCGTCGTCAGCCGGAAGGACTTCGCGTCGGATGAGGCCTTTTCCGAGGCCTGCTACCGGGCCGCCGAAGCGGCGGGCGCCGAGATCATCTGCCTCTGCGGCTGGCTGAAGAAGCTGACCGTGCCCCCCCGCTGGGCGGGCCGCATCCTGAACATCCATCCGGGGCTGCTGCCGAACTACGGCGGCCCGGGCATGTACGGCATGCATGTCCACCGGGCCGTGCTGGCGGCGGGGGAGGCCGAGTCCGGCGCCACGGTGCACCTGGTGGACGCGGAATACGACCATGGGCGGATCCTCGCCCAGCTGCGGGTGCCGGTCCTGGCCGGAGAGGCGCCGGAGGATCTGCAGAAACGGGTGTACGCGGCGGAGATGGAGCTGTTCCCGAGAGCCCTGGCGGCATATCTCGCCGAACGGGATTAGACTTTCGCCATGAGCATGAAGCAGGAGCGGAATGCCTCGTTGGCGAAGCCGAAGCCCGGAGGGCACGGCCCTGGAGGTGCCGCATGATCCCCCTCCTCACCGCCGACGAGATGCGGGCCGCGGAGCACCAGGCCATCGAGGGGTGGGGCATGCCCTCGCTGGTCCTGCAGGAGCACGCCGCTCTGGGGGCCCTGGCGCTCATCCCGCCCGGCGAGCCGATCCAGGTGCTGGCGGGACCTGGCAACAACGGCGGCGACGCCCTGGCGCTGGCCCGCCTGGCCCGGCTCCAGGGGCGCGAGGTCACGGTGTGGTCGCCCTTCACCCAGCCTGAATGGCGGGGGGATGCAGCCCATCAGGCCCGGCTCTGGAGGGGCCTCGGGGGGGGCATCCAGGGGGCGGCCGGCCCGGACGAGGTCATGCGGACCTGGCGCGGCTGGGTGGTGGACGGCCTCTTCGGCCTGGGCACCGCTCGCCCGCTGGACGGCCCGGCCGCGGTCTGGGTGAAGGCCCTGAATGGCAGCGGACTCCCGGTGCTGGCCCTGGACCTGCCCTCGGGCCTGGATCCTGGCGCGGCCGAAATCCCCGGCGAAGTGGTGCGGGCCGCGCGGACAGCATGTTTCGGGGCCCTCAAGGTCTGCCACGGCCTGCTTCCGGCGAAGGAGTGTTGCGGCGAGATCTCGGTGATCCCCATCCCCCTGAACCGTTCCCCGGAAGCCGCGATGCAGCTGCTGGAACGGCCGATCCTCCCCCCCCGGGCCTGGAATGCCCACAAGGGGAGCTTCGGACATGTGGCCATCCGGGCGGGCAGCCTGGGCATGAGCGGGGCCGCGGTGCTGGCGGCCCTGGGTGCCCTGCGCGTGGGGGTGGGCCTGGTCACGGTGCTGGCGGAGCCCGAGGTCCGCGCCGAGATCGCGGCCCAGGTCCCCGAAGCCATGGTGCACCCCTGGCGGGGAACCGTCCCGCCGGAGGCCGATGTGCTCCTGGTGGGTCCCGGGGGCATCGCCCAGGTGCCGGATTGGGAGGGTCCGCTGGTGGTGGACGCCTCGGCCCTGAAGGAAGGTGAAGGGAAGCGCTGGATGGAGCGGCCCGGCACGGCCATCACGCCCCATCCCGGTGAATTCGCCCGGCTCTTCCGGCTCTCGCGTCCCCTGCTGATGGACGAGCGTCTGGCCCAGGCCCGGCTGGTGGCGGCGGGGAAGCCCGGCGTCCTGGTCCTCAAGGGAGCCCAGACCGTGATCGCCGGAGGCGCCCGGGGCGATCTGTGGATCAACCCCACGGGCCATCCGGGCATGGCGACGGGCGGCAGCGGCGATCTGCTGGCGGGCATGGTGGCCGGTTTCCGCGCCCAGGGGCTGCCCATGCGCGAGGCCGCGGCCGCGGCCACCTGGTTCCACGGCGCCGCCGGGGATCAGCTCCCGGGCGCGGGGCTGCTCCCCCGGGACTTGGCGGAGCTGCTTCCGGAGTTGTTGCGTGCCTGAGTCCTTCCTGGCCGATGACGGAGCCACGGAGGCTCTGGGCGAAGCCCTGGCCCGGGTCACGCCGGCGGGTGGAACCTGGCTGCTGCGGGGCGAATTGGGTGCGGGCAAGACCACCTGGACCCGGGGCTTCCTGCGGGGCCTGGGGGGGGATCCGGATGAAGTGGCCTCGCCCACCTACGCCGTGCTCCACCGCTACGACCATCCGGGGGGGCGGGTCTTCCACCTGGACCTCTACCGCCCCGGCCCCGGAGGCGCGTGGTCCCTGGGCCTCGAGGAGACCCTGGAGGCTGCGGACCGCCTCGTGGTGGAGTGGGCCGGCACGGATGGCCCCTGGCCCACGGACTGGGTGGCCGAGCTGAAACTCTCCCAGGAAGGCGAGGGGCGCCGGGCGGAATGGACACTCCCTGTCGCGCACGGCGGACGATGATGGAGGCATGGACCTCCCGCTGATCGTGTCCCTTCTTGCTTGTTCCGCCGCGGCCCTGGCGGTCTGGGCGGCCCTGCGCCGGCCCCCCCTGGAGGCCGCCCCGTTCGAGGCCCTGCGCCGCCATGCCGAGGAGCTGGCCTCGCGCGACCGGGGCGAGGCCCGGCAGGCCCTGGCCATGCAAATCCAGCCCGTCCTTTCGGAGCTCGGTCAGCTGCGGACCGTCCAGGCCGAAAAGCTGGGCGAGGGCTTCCGCCAGCTCACGACCGCCGTCCAGGAGGCGCTGAGGGCTTCCCGCGCGGAGCAGGCCGCTCAGCTCGGCCTGGTCCAGCAGCAGGTGCAGCAGCGGCTGGATGCCATCCAAACCTCGAACGAGGCCAAGCTCGAACAGATCCGCCGCACGGTGGACGAGCAGCTCCACGAAGCCCTGGAGAAGCGCCTCGGCGAGAGCTTCAACCTCGTGGCCCAGCGCCTGGAGCAGGTGCAGAAGGGGCTGGGCGAGATGCAGTCCCTGGCCCAGGATGTGGGCGGATTGAAGCGGGCGCTCACCAATGTGAAGACCCGGGGCGTGCTCGGCGAGGCCCAGCTGGGTGCGCTGCTGGAGCAGTTCCTGTCTGCCGGGCAGTATGCGGCGAATGTGAAGGTGAAGCCCCGTTCCGCCGAGGTGGTGGAGTTCGCGGTGAAGCTGCCGGGAGCCGAGGAGGGGGGCAGCGTCTGGCTCCCCATCGACGCCAAGTTCCCGCTGGAGGACTACCAGCGGCTCATGGAGGCCTACGAGGCCGGGGATCTGGCCGCCGTGGAGGCCGCGGGCCGAGCGCTGGAGAACCGCCTGCTCTCCCAGGCGCGGGACATCCGCGACAAGTACATCGCGCCGCCCTACAGCACGGATTTCGCGCTGCTCTTCCTGCCCTTCGAGGGGCTCTATGCGGAGGCGCTGCGGCGGCCGGGGCTGTTCGGCCGGCTCCAGCGGGAATGCAAAGTCACTTTCGTGGGGCCCACCACCCTCACGGCCTTCCTCAACAGCCTCCAGGTGGGGTTCAAGACCCTGGCCATCAGCCGGCAGAGCAGCGAGGTCTGGCGGGTGCTCGGCCATGTGAAGGCCGAGTTCGGGCGGTTCGGGACGGCCCTGGCGGCGGTCCAGGACAGGCTGGATGACGCCAGCAAGCGGCTGGGGGAGGTCTCGAAGCGGAAGGAGCTCATGGAAAAGCGGCTGGCGGGGGTGGAGGCGGCTCCGGAGGTCGCGGGGGAACCACGGGCCGAGGGCGCGCCAGTGCTGGCGATGCCGGGAGGGAGCGAATAATTCACTTCCCAAATCGCAGGAATGCCTTAGGATTCGGGCCAATCCGGGGGTGTGATGCTGAAGGGAGGGGGTCGTCACGGAGCCGGCGAGGTCATCGCCGTGGACCGGAACTATGTCCCCATGCAGGAAGTGAGCCGCCGTCGCGCCCTCTGCGCCGTGGTGGCCGGTCGGGCCCATGTCCTGAACCCCGCGACCTTCGAGCGGCACGGCAATCTGGAGGGCCGCCTGGAATTGATCATCTTCCCCCATGCCCAGGCCTGCAGCGACTCCAAGCTGCTGCTGGGCCGCCTGGAGCGCCGGGTCCTGCGGCGGGACCACTACCTCTGCCAGTACGAGGGCTGCCAGCGGAAGGCCACCACGGTGGACCATGTGGTGCCCCTGTGCCAGGGCGGCTCGACCACCTGGCAGAACCTGGTGGGATGTTGCCTGTCCTGCAATCAGAGCAAGGGCGGCCGGACACCCGAGCAGGCCGGCATGATCCTCAAGCGCCAGCCCAAAGGGCCGCGGGCCCACCTCTTCGAACGCTTCGAGGAGCTGCTGAAGCGGGCCAGCGCGGCCTGATCCGCTCCCCGTTCAGCCGAGGAGGGCCCGGGTCTTGAGGAAGAGCTCCGCCCACTCCCGGGTGGCCTCGCTGCGGCGGGTGATGCCGCCGCCGGTCCAGTAGGTCAGGTGTCCTTCGGCGATCTGGGCGGTGCGGATGGGCAGGGCCAGGTCCAGGTCGCCGTGGGGCCCGATCCAGCCCAGGGCCCCGCAGTAGAAGCCCCGGGGAGCGGCCTCGGCCTGGGCCAGGTGGGTGCAGACCGCATGTTTCGGCGCCCCGGTGACGCTGCCGCCCGGCAGGACGCTGCGGAGGAGGGCCGCCAGGCCCAGCCCGGGGCGGGCCTGGGCTTCGACGGTGCTCACCAGGTGCTGAACCGTGGGGTAGGGTTCCACGGCCATGGGGCGGCTCACGGCAACGGAGCCGGTGCGGGCCACGCGGCCCAGGTCGTTGCGGACCAGGTCCACGATCATGGTGTGCTCGGCCCGCTCCTTGGGATCGGCCGCCAGGGTCTCGCCGGCCCGGCGGTCGGCCTCGGCCTCGCCCGTGAGCGGAACGCTGCCCTTGATGGGCTGGGACCAGAGGCGGTCTCCCCGGCGGGCCAGGAGGCGCTCCATGCTCAGGCAGAGCAGGTGGCGGCCGCCCAGGTCCAGCAGGGCCCCGAACGGGGGCCGGGCCCGGAGGAAGGCCGACTGGGCGAAGGCCGCGGGCGAGCCGGAGAAGGCGCCATCGAAGGGAACGCAGAGGTTGGCCACATAGAAATCCCCCGCCAGGATGCGCTCCCGGATCCGCTCCACCGCGGCCAGGTGGGTGGCCTCCTCCCAGCGGGGCCGAAGGTCCAAGGCCGGGGCGGCCACCGCCTCGGCCCTCTCCCCGATGGCTCCCAGGCGGCCTCGCCAGAGGTCGGGGTCTGGGGGGGGCTCCTCCCAGGACCAGAGTTCCGCCTGGCCATCCTGAAGGTGCAGGGCCTGTCGAAGCGCCGTCCAATGCTGGCCCAGGGTGCCGGGAGGCAGGTCCTGGCGGGGCAGGCCGGCCTCGTCGCAGGCGAGTTCGCAGGTGGCGGCCCCGACCCAGGGGCCGGGGCCCTCGGGAAGGGCGGATTCCAGGGCCTGCCAGGGGGAACCGGGGAGACGCAGATCTCCGAGACGGGTTTCCCAGGCGCGGCCCGTCCAGCGCGAGGCGAGGACGGGACCTCCGGGGAGACCTAGGAGCCCTTCGCCGGTCTGCCCGTCCTGAAGCCAGGGCGCACCCTGGGCGAGCAGCGCCTCGGCACAGGCCGGCCAGGAGCCGGGGAGGGAGAAGGGCAGACGATGCCTAGGAGAGAGGTCCATCCGGGACATCATCCCATCAGAAACTGGAACTTGCTCCATTGGCTAGCGTTGAAAAAAAGTTCGCTAACAAATTGCCAAACGGTGACAAATAATGATCGAAAACGGCCTTTTCTTTTTTTTAGGTTCGGCCTAGTCTCTTGGACCAGGAGGAACTTCCATGTCTTCAGTGGATATCAGTTCTCAAACCGGCAAGGACTTCGCGGGAGATGCGCTGATCGTTCCGGTGTTCTCCGGGCGTGAGCGACATCGGCTGCCTCTCGCCATCAGCAAGGTCGCACGGCAAGTGATGGATGAGGAAGATTTCAAGGCGGACTATCTTGAAGTTGTGCCGCTGCATCATCCCAATGGCGTGAAGGAGAGCCGCTGGATGGTGCTGGTGGGGCTCGGCGACGAAGAGAAGGTGACGCTCAACAAGATCCGCAAAGCCGTGGGTACGGCCGCCCGCTTCTGTCTCAAGAAAAAGTGGAAGAAGATCGGCGTGCTGTCGCCTTCCACCTCCACGCTCGACCACGATGCCGTGCAGGTGTCCGTCGCCGAGGGCGCCCTTCTGGCCAACTACGATTTCGTGGTCTTCAAGGGCGGCAAGCCGGAGGCGAAACAGTTTTCGTCCATCGAGATCTTTACCAATGGGGATGACACCCGCAAGGCCCGCCGCAAGCTGCCCATGATCGAGGCCGGGGTGCTGGCCTGCCATCGGGTGCGTGACCTCGCCAACACCCCTGCGGGGGATCTCTATCCTGAAGTTTTCGCGGAAACGGCTTCGAAACTGGCCAAGCAGCACAAGCTCCACTGCGAGGTGATGGATGTGCCGGCCCTCGAGAAGGGCGGCTTCCGCTCCGTGCTGGCGGTCGGCCAGGGCAGTGCCCGGCCCCCGCGGGTGGTGAAGCTCGAATACAAGCCGAAGGAGAAGCCGAAGAAGCATGTGGTGCTGGTGGGCAAGGGCGTCTGCTTCGATTCGGGCGGCCTGTCCCTCAAAGACGCCTCGGGTATGGAGACGATGAAGGACGACATGACCGGCGCGGCCATCGTGCTGGCCACCCTCGTGGCCTGCGCGCAGCTGGAGGTCCCGGTGCAGGTCACGGGCCTGCTGGGTCTGGTGGAGAACATGCCTTCCGGCACCAGCTACAAGCCCGGCGATGTCCTCCGCAGCCGCAGCGGCAAGACGATCGAAGTGCTCAACACCGACGCGGAGGGCCGGCTGGTGCTGGCGGACCTCCTTCACTACGCGGGTGAGCTGGGCGCGGACCATGTGGTGGACCTGGCCACCCTCACGGGCGCGGCACTCATCGCCATGGGCGACGGGGTCTCGGCGGTCATGGGCACCGACCAGAAGCTGGTGGACCACCTCATGGATGCGGGCGGCGCCGTGGGCGAGCACCTCTGGCAGCTCCCCCTGGTCGAGGAATACGCCGAGCTGCTCAAGAGCCCCCTGGCCGACCTGAAGAACATCACGGGCATCCGCTGGGGCGGCACCATCACGGCCGGCCTCTTCCTGCGCGAGTTCGTGGGACAGGCCTCCTGGGCCCATGTGGACCTCTCCGGCGGCTGGTCGGGCAAGGAGCGGGACTACCGCACCCACGGCGCCAGCGGCGAGGGCCCCCGGTTCCTCCTGGAATGGCTCATGGCTTGAGTACCCCCTCCGGGTCGTTTGAAAAGGGGGCTTCGGCCCCCTTTTTTTCAAATGGATGGAGATGTCCCCCTTGACCGCGGACCTCAGATGGGGATTTATTGAGGACTGCCTTCAATCCACCAAGCCCACACACCCCCGGAGTTCCCATGGAAGCGATGGAGACCCTCACCAAGGCCGACCTGTCCCGACATCTGATGGAGCGCCTGGAGCTTGGAAAGAAGGACGCCGACCTCCTGGTGAACACCTTCCTGGAGAGCATCATCGAATCTCTCAAGACGGGTGAGGGCGTGGAACTGCGCGGGTTCGGCAGCTTCCGGCTGCGGGATCGCCGGGCCCGTCAGGGCCGCAATCCCCGCAGTGGCGAGAGCATCCAGGTGCCACCCAAGCGCGTGGTCTATTTCAAGCTGGGCAAGGAACTTCGCAGCAAGCTGATCGACGACTGACCGTCTCAACCTCTTTCCTGGAGTCCCCATGCGTTTCCGCAAGCTGCTCCTCGCTCTTCTGGCCGTTGCCGCTGTCGCGACACCTGCTTTCGCCCAGAAGAAGCTCTCCAAAGAAGACAAGGCCAAGCTGCCCCGCATCGCCATCCTGGAGTTCAAGGCCGCGCCCGATGCCTGGCACGGCTGGCGCTTCGGAGGCTGGGGCAACCAGATGAGCACCATCTCCAACCAGCTCCGCGATCTCTTCACCACGGAGATCATGGAGAAGGGCAAGAACAAGATCCGCGTCATCGAGCGCGAGCGCCTGTCCGAGATCCGCGAAGAGCTGAACTTCCAGCAGAGCGGCGAAGTGGATACCGCCACCGTCCAGAAGATCGGCAAGCTGCTGGGCGTGAAGTATGTGATGACCGGCAAGATCACCCGCTTCGCCTACAAGGAGGGTGGCTTCGGCACGGGCTGGGGCGTGGGCGCCCTGGTGAGCAAGGTCACGGGGGATGGCATGGCCGGAGCCGTGGCGGGCAGCGTGAATGTCAAGAAGGCCTCCTTCACGGGCCGTCTGGACATCCGCCTCATCGAGGTGGAGACCGGCGAGATCCTGGGCGCCTGGAAGGATGAGGACAAGATTTCCGACACCAGCGTGAAGGTGGCCGGCACCGGCGCCGAGGTGCAGTACGACGAGGAGCTCGTGAACAAGGTGTTCGAGCCCATCGTGCAGCGCATCACGCCGAAGCTTCTGCGCGCCACCGTGGCGGCCCACGAAGAAGAGTAGGGATCCCGCTCAGGGAATCGGACGGGGCCCTTCGGGGCCCCTTTCCGATTCCGGGGGAAGCCATTCGGAGACGGCCTGCCGGATGGCGCCCGCATAGGCGGGGCCCATCACCTCGGCGCAATGCAGGTGCCAGGTCGGCACTTCGATCACCCGGCCTGAGGCGAACCGCGCCGCCAGGGCCCGTTGGATGTCCGGTGGGGCCAGACGGTCTTGGGTGGCCAGGAAGCACAGGCTCGGAGTCGTGAAGCGCAGGCCCTGGGTCCGGCGCAGCAGGTCCGTCTCGGAAGGTTCGTAGCCGCCCATGCGCCCGGCTCCGGTGCTGGCCAGGGCCCCGATGGGCGGGGCGAGGAGGTGCCACCAGCGATCCTCCGGGCCCCTCACGAGGCGTTCGGCGAAGCTCCGGCTGCTGGCGGGGGCGCCCTCCCAGATGAGGCCCGCCAGCGGGCCCCGGCCTTCCCGTTCGAGGTCGGCCAATGCCAGCAGGCCCACGGAGGCCCCGAGGCTGCGGCCCAGGAGCAGGATCTTGCGCCGGGGGGTTCCCATGGCCTCAAGGCGATGGACGATGCGCACCACATCCCGGGATTCGGCCACGCCGAAGGTGACGGCCGGGGCGGACCCGCCGGCGCGCAGGGCATCATCCCGGCGCCGGTAGGTGAAGATGGCGGCATCGAGACCCGGGAACCACTTCAGGGCGGGGCTGGTGCCCCAGCGGTCATCCCCGAAGCCATGAAGCAGCAGGACCACCCCTCGGGAGGGCTCCCGGCGGCGCAGGCGCCAGAGCTGCAGGCCATCGACCTCCTGGGCCGACCAGACACCGCCGGGGTCGCCGTCGCCGCCCGCCGCGAGCTCGCGGTAGGTGGCCTCGACCCGGGCCAGGGGCTGGGGGCGGTAGAAGGGTGGATCCACCAGCTCCCGCGCGACCTTCCAGGCTTTCCACGCGACGAAGCCTGCCACCGCCAGGAAGGGGAGGGTCGCGAGGCCGATCCAGGCCGGCCGTCTCACCAGTAGCCCGTCGTGATCAGGACGGCCCCGGCCGCATTCAGGGCCCGGCACTGGCAGCTGAGCCGCTGATCAGGCGCGGCGTGGTTCCGGCTCAGCACCCGGGCTTCATGGGTGCGGATCGGGCTGAGCTGCTCGCCTCCCTGCAGCACGGTGACCAGACACCTGGCGCAGGCCCCGCGGCCCGAGCAGGCCGAGGCTACGGGCAGGCCCGCGGCCAGGCAGCGGTCCATCAGGGTTCCCCGTCCGCCGACGATGCGGTCTGCCCGGCGGGTGCGGGCCACCAGGGGCATCGCTACTTGACGAGGGTGGCCGTGACCCCGGGAAGCCCCTCGGCGGTGGGCAGGGGATCCGGCTTGCCGTAGAGCACCGATTCCAGCTTCTGGGTGAGGGTGACCTGGTAGATGCCCTTGTCGGTGCCCATGTCCAGCTCACCCTGGTCCGGGCTGAAGGTCTCGCGCTGGCTACTGAGGAAGAAGCGGTGCTTGCCCGGCGCCAGGCCCTTCACGACCAGGCTCTTGGCACCCTTGGGCAGCTGCTGGACGGGAATGCGGGCCCCGTCGAGGCTCAGTTCCACGGGTCCCCGCACGGCGCGGGTGAAGCGGAACACGGCCGTCCCGGAGGGAATGGGCGAGCTGGGCGTCAGGGGCACCTTGCGGCAGCCCACGAAGGAGGCGACCCCCAGCAGGACCAGGGCGGGAACGATGGCGTGGAACTTCATGAAGCCTCCGGGACCTTGATGATATGCGATCAACGGTCTCGAGGTCTCAGGGCAGCTCGGCCCAGAGGGATCCGTGCCAGGTCGCTGTCCTGGGCTTCTGGCCGATGACGCCGGTCAGCGGGCCCGAGCAGGCCAGCTCCAGGCGTCCCCCGCTGCGGTCCTCCAGCCGCGTGAACCGCACCCGGGTCTTTTCCGTGGCCGCCCAGGAATCCGGGTACCCGCCGGGCTTCTGGCGCACCAGGCGCAGCATGTAGAGGGTGCCATTCTTGAGGACGACCAGCTCCAGGTCGAAGGCGAGGGCGGGATCCCTGGGGACCAGACGGCCGGTCAGGCGGACCAGGGGCGGCAGGCCCGACCGGGCCGGGATGGAGGCTATGGAGGCGAGCTCCAGGCGCCAGGGGATCCCATCGAGGGTGAGGTCTCCGCCACCACGGACCACGGCCTCGAGCCCGGGGGCCTGGGCCCGGAGACCGAAGGCCAGGAAGAGGCAGGGCAGGGCGCGCAGGAAGTTCATGCTGACTCCGGGGGATCCGCCTTCTATTCTGGTGGTTTGACGCAGAGAGGTGAACCATGACCCGAGTGCTCTTCCAGACCGACAAGGGCGACATCAACCTGGAGCTCTTCCCGAAGGAGGCCCCTGGCACCGTGGCCAACTTCGTGAAGCTCATCGAGGCCGGCTTCTACGACGGCCTGGCCTTCCACCGCGTGATCCCCGACTTCGTCATCCAGGGCGGCTGCCCCAACACCAAGCCCGGCGCCTCCGGCATGCCCGGCACCGGCGGCCCCGGCTGGAAGATCAAGTGCGAGACCGCCGGCAACCCCCACCAGCACAAGCTGGGCGCCGTCTCCATGGCCCACGCGGGCAAGGACACCGGCGGCAGCCAGTTCTTCGTGGTGAACGGCGACCGCCGCAATGTGGCCCATCTCGATGGCGTCCACACCGTCTTCGGCCAGTGCGTCGCGGAGGCCGACATCAAGGTGGTGCAGGCGATCAAGGCCAATGACCGCATCGTGAAGGCGACGGTGGTGGAGGCTTAAGCTTCCTGTGGATTCATCCGAAAACAGGGCGGCGCTGCCGCCCTGTTTTTCGTAGAGGAGGGCGAAGACATGGACGGGAAGATTCGCTGCGGCTGGTGCGGGACGGATCCGCTCTATGTGGCCTACCACGACGAGGAATGGGGCGTTCCCCAGCATGATGACCGCCGGTTGTTCGAGAAGCTGGTGCTGGAAGGGGCCCAGGCGGGCCTGAGCTGGATCACCGTCCTCCGCAAGCGCGAAGCCTACCGGAAGGCCTTTCACGGGTTCGATCCCGCGAAGGTCGCGGCCATGACCGACGCAGAGCTGGAGGCGGTCCTCCAGGATCCGGGCATCGTGCGGAACCGGCTGAAGGTCTTCTCGGCCAGGAAGAATGCCCTGGCTTTCCTGGCGGTGCAGCGGGAATTCGGCAGCTTCGACGCCTTCCTCTGGGCCTTCGTGGGGGGAAAGACGAAGGTCAACCGGCCGAAGAGCCTGGCGGATGTCCCCGCCGTGACACCCGAGGCCGAGGCCCTCAGCAAGGCCCTCAAGAAGCGCGACTTCACCTTCGTGGGGCCCACGATCATGTACGCCTACATGCAGTCGCTGGGGCTGGTCGATGACCACCTGGCCACCTGCTGGAAGCGGCAAAGAGCCTGACTCGCGGAGCAAGGCCGGGGCCGGTAGACTGGAAGGCTCGGAGCCCCCGTGTCCAAGCCCTTCTACATCACCACGCCCATCTACTATGTCAACGACCGGCCCCACATCGGCCACACCTACACCACGGTGCTGGCGGATGTGATCGCCCGGTTCCACCGCATGCGGGGCGAGGAGGTGTACTTCCTCACGGGCACCGACGAGCACGGCCAGAAGGTGGAGAAGGCCGCGGCCGCCCGGGGCATCACCCCCAAGCAGCTGGCCGATGAGGTGGTGGCCAACTACACGGAGCTGTGGAAGGCCATGGGGATGACCCACTTCCGCTTCATCCGCACGACGGACGAGGACCACCGGGCCCAGGTCCAGCGCCTCTTCAAGCGGCTCCTCGACAAGGGCGACATCTACAAGGGCACCTACAAGGGCCTCTACTCGGTGAGCGACGAGGCCTATGTTACCGAGACCCAGGCCAAGGAGCTGCAGGCCCAGGGCCTCGCCCACCAGCTGGTGGAGCTGGAGGAGGAGACCTATTTCTTCCGTCTGAGCGCCTACCAGGACCGCCTGCTGAAGCACTTCGAGGAGCATCCGGAGTTCGTGCAGCCCGAGTTCCGCTTCAACGAGGTGAAGCGCTTCGTAGAAGGTGGCCTGGAGGACCTCTCCATCAGCCGCACCACCATCACCTGGGGCATCCCCGTCCCCGGCGAAGAGAAGCATGTCATCTATGTCTGGTTCGATGCGCTCCTCAACTACCTCACGGGCTGTCCTCCCAGCTGCTGGCCGCCGGACCTGCAGCTCGTGGGGAAGGACATCCTGCGCTTTCATGCCGTGTACTGGCCGGCCTTCCTCATGGCGGCGGGCATGTTCCAGCCCACCACCATCCTGGCCCACGGCTGGTGGCTCATGGGCGAGGACAAGATGTCCAAGAGCAAGGGCAATGTCGTGCGCCCGGATACCCTGCTGCGCTTCGGCAATGACGCCCTGCGCTTCTATTTCATGCGCGACATGCAGGTTGGCCACGACCGCGGCTTCAGCTTCGAGGGCTTCATGGACCGCCTCAACGCCGATCTGGCCAATGGCCTGGGCAACCTGGCCTCCCGCACGCTGAGCATGATCCAGCGCTACCGCGGCGGCGTGGTGCCCGTGCCTTCGGTCATGGATGAGCTCGACCAGCAGGTGGCCAGCCAGCTGCTGGAGGTCTTCCCCGAGTATCTGGAGAAGGCCCGCGCCAACGACTTCCATGCCGCCCTGGACGCCCTTTGGGCGCATCTGCGCGCCCTCGACGGCTACATCGTGAAGGCCGAGCCCTGGAAGCTGGCCAAGGACCCGGCCAACGACGCCAAGCTGGACGCCGTGCTGGCGAACCTCTACCGGGCCCTGCGCGCCACCGCCCTGCTCGTGGCGCCGGTGATGCCCGAGCTGGCCCAGACCTTGTGGGAGAGCCTCGGCCACGGCACGAAGGTGGCCGAGCGGACCTTCCACGGCTTCGCCCTGGATGGCCCCGCCATCGGCCCCATCGGCGATCCCAAGCCCCTGTTCCAGCGCATCGACAAGGAGAAGGAAATGAGCGACCTCGAGACGGCGGCGGCAGTCCCTGCCGAGAGCAAACCCAACCTGGATGTTCCCGAGATCCGCGAAACCGTGGATGCCGACACCTTCTTCAAGGTGGATCTGCGCGTGGGCCGGGTCCTTGAGGCGGAACGCGTGCCCAAGAGCGACAAGCTCATCAAGATGAAGGTGGACATCGGTCTGGAGCAGCGCACCATCGTCGGCGGCATCGGCAAGGCCTACGAGCCTGCCGACCTGCTGAACCGCCTCGTGGTCGTGGTGGCGAACCTGGCGCCCCGCAAGCTCATGGGCATCGAAAGCCACGGCATGCTGCTGGCCGCCAGCGACAACGCCAGCAAGCCCTATCTGGTGGCCCCGCCCAGCGACGCCCAGCCCGGATTCCTGGTGAAGTGAAGCACCCCGTCTTCAGCTTCGAGGCCGAGCTCCTCACGGACGCGCCCTTCGACCACATCGTCGAGCGGCTTCGGGCTGCCCCGCCGCAGTTGTTCAAGAGCCTGCGGCCCTTGAGCCGCTGGGCCGCTCCGGAAGTGGTGGCCGATGGGGTGATCCTCCGCTGGACCCGCACCATGGCCGGAGCCGAGGAGTCCGGAGAATTGACCCTGAGGCCGGATCCCAAGGGCGCCCACCTGCGTCTCGAAGGCCGGATGAAGGGCTGGGCCGGTTTCCTCTTCTTCGGCCTGCTGCGCTGGCGCACGGACCGGCTGCTGGACCGTTTCGTGGAGGAACTGTGAAGCCCGTCCTCTGGATGAAGTCGAGCTGCACCACCTGTCGCAACGCCAAGGCCAAGCTCGCGGAGCTGGGCATCGAAGTGGCGATCCGCGACTACTTCAAGCGGCCCCTGGAGACTGCGGAACTCGAGCGCCTCCTGCCGGAGGACCCCAGCCCCATGCTCGGTACCAAGAGCCCCAAGTACAAGGAGCTGGGCTTGAAGGGCCGACAGCTCGCCAAGGCCGAGGCCATCGCGCTGATGGTGCAGGACAACAACCTGCTCAAGCGCCCCATCCTGGTCCATGCCAAGGGTGTGATCATCGGTTTCGATCCCGAGGCCTATGCCGCCTTGCGTTCCTAAAAGGAGAGTCCCGTGCGCTTCTACAGCTGGAATGTCAACGGCTTCCGCTCGGTCCTGAAGAAGGGCTTCATGGATTGGCTGGAGGAGGCCGAACCCGATGCACTCTCCCTCCAGGAAATCCGCTGCGAGTGGGAGGAAGTGGATCTCGGCGTGCGGCGCCAGCTCGAGAGCGCCTACGACATCTGCTGGTTCCCGGCGACGAGCAAGAAGGGCTACGCGGGTTCCGCCACGCTCACGAAAAAGGAGCTGGGGTTCAGCCATGCCAAGGGGCTCGGCCTGGAGGGCTACGATGCCGAAGGGCGCATGATCGTCTCCCGGAAGGACAAGCTCGTCTTCATCGCCGGCTACTTCCCGAACGCCTCCCAGGGCCTGGTGCGCCTGCCCTTCAAGCGCCAGTTCGCGAAGGATCTCGCCGCCATCGTGGCCAAGCACCACCAGGCCGGAGACCAGGTCATCCTCACGGGCGACATGAATGTGGCCCCCGAGGAGATCGACCTCGCCCGGCCCAAGGACAACACCAAGAATCCCGGCTTCACGCCCGAGGAGCGCGAGGACTTCAAGCTCTACCTGGGGGCGGGGCTGGCGGATGTGCTGCGGGAGCGGAACCCCGGCGTGCCGGGCCTCTACACCTGGTGGACGGCCCGCGGCGGCGCCCGCGAACGGAATGTGGGGTGGAGGATCGATCTGTTCATGGCCAGCCGGGCCCTGCTGGATCGCGTGAAGGATGCCCGCATCCATGCCGATGTGCTGGGCTCCGACCACTGCCCCATCAGCCTCGAATTGATGTGATCTTTTCTCCAGCCAAAGAAGAGAGGGCCCCAGTCGGGGCCCTCTCTTCTTTGGCGCCAGCAGCTACTTGATCCGCTTCAGGGAAGGATCCTTCAGCATCTCCTTGGCGGTGGCGGCGTTCTTGCCGGCCGGCGCGAGCTCGAGGTACTTCTCGAGGTTCTGCTTGGTGCCGCGCAGGTTGTTCTCGCCGAACTCGACCATGGCCAGAAGGTAGTGGGCCTCGGCGTACTTGGGGTCGATCTCCAGGGCCTTCAGGAGCTGGACCTTGGCCTCCTTGGTTTTGCCCGCGTTGAAGGCCTCCACGCCCTTGTTGTAGATCACATCGGGGTTGGGCCCCTGGAGGGTCTCCAGCATGGCGGCGTATTTCTGCTCGGCCGCCTTGTCGCTCTTGGCCTTGCTGGTCTCGATGAGGCCCAGGATCACGCGCTCATCCTTGGCGTTCCGTTCGAGGGCCCGCATGAGGTAGGGCTCGGCCTCTTCCTTCTTGGCGCCGGCCTGGGCGATGCAGATGCCGAGGACGCGCTCGACCTTCAGCAGCTCCGGCATCAGCTCGGCCTTGGCCTGTTCGTCCTTCAGCTTGTCCTTGGCCTCGGTGAGGGTCTTGTAGGCCTTTTCGACATGAGGCAGGGCCTCGTCGTACTTGCCATCGTTGTAGAAGGGGATGGCGAGGTTGAACGAGTCGCGGCCGGCGGCATCGAGGGCGGCGCCGGGATCCTCCGGGGCGGCCTGGGCGGCGCCGGAGGCCACGGCCTGCGCGCGGGCCTCGGAGGGAGTTAGCAGGGTGATGTTCCTGACCAGCACATCCGCCAGGGGGATCTTGATGCGCTCCTTGTAGTCCACATAGCCTTCACCGCTGACCGTGAGGTCGTAATCCTTCGGGTCCAGGCCGACCTGCAGGTAGTTCCCGGCCTTGTCGGGAATGAGGTCCTTGCTCCAGTTGCGGTCGATCCGCTTGAGGTTCACCTTGGCCCCGGGGACCGGCTTACCCTCCTTGTTGAGGACCTTGCCGGAGATCCGGCCCGTGGATTCTGCGTAGATGGACATGCATGCTGCGGGAAGCAGGAGCGTGAGAATGAGGCGTCGCATGGGTCTTCCTCCAAACCCATCCATCGTTCCACAGGGTTGGCCTGGCGCCGAGTGCTTTTCGTCAAAAAGGCCTTTCTCCTCCCCCGCGGCACCCCCGGAACGGGCCTTATTCCGAGACGGGTGCAGGAAAATTCGGGCTGTGATAGGCTTCCCGCCAGACAAGTCCTGAAAGCGTTCGAGGTAGCCCATGACTCCTGCGGTACCGGAAGCCTCCTTGCAGGCCCTGATGCATCTTCTGGCGGAACAGGCGCTCCTGGCCATGGGCGTGCCCCACCCGATGATGAAGGAAGTGCCCCCGGCGAACCCTGAAGCGGCCCGCTTCTATGTGGATCTGCTGACCGTCCTCAAGGACAAGACCGAAGGTCGGAGGACGGATTCAGAGACCCGGGAGCTGGAGGACATCCTCTACGGGCTCCGGATGCGGGTGATGGACCTCAAATCCGCGCCGAGCGCCTCCGTGGGGCCCAAATCATGAGTTTCGGGAGCCTCAGCATGGGAATCCGGCAGGTTCTGCGGACCGCGGCCCTGGTGGGCCTGATGGGTCAGGTGGGGATGTCCGGCGCTCCCCTCCGGGAGGCGCCCAAGGCACCCGCCGCGCCCGCTCCGGTGACCGAGGCGCATCCTGGGCCGGCACCGGAGACGCTGCCGGCCATCGCCCTCAGCCACCGGGCGACGCACCTGTTCGCGGCCCTGTCGAAGGGCGATCCCGAAGCGGTGCGGGCGGCCCAGGTGGAAGTGGAAGCCCTCCGCCGGACCTACTCCACCCTGGATGTCACCCCCCTGATCGAAGCCACGGCCTTCTGGGCGCGCGGGCAGGGCATGGCCGGCCGGGCCGCGCTGGGCCTGGAGGGCCTCCAGGCCGTCGAGCGCTGGGCCCCCGACCATCCCAGCCTTCTGGGCACCCGGGTCTCGCTGATGAGGCAGGAAGGCGTCCGCGGCTGGTTCTGGAGTTTCCCCGATGTGCTCCGGCTGACGCTCCTGCGGGTGGAGCACCCCGCGCATCGCTGGCTCTGGATGGTGCAGCACCTCGGCATGCTGCGGCTGGCGGCCACGCTGCTGCTGTGGGGCTGGGCGCTGACCATGGGGCTGCGCTACCGGAACGCCTTCCGGCATCTCTGGGAGGAGCCTCTCCGGCGCAAGGGGCTCGCCCCCGTTCCCGTGGCCCTGATCGGCGCCGGGATCCTGGCGGGCCCAGTGCTTCTCGGCCTCGATCCCCTGGTGGCGGCCATGCTCTGGCTCTTCCTCCTGGGCCCGTTCCTGATCGCTTCGGAGGTGAAGGTCACAGCCTTCCTCCTCCTGCTCCAGCTGATCCACCCCGTGCTGGCCGCCATGGAACCCTGGTCAGCCCGGGAACCCGAGCCCAGCCTCCTGACCCTCCAACTCCAGCCTCAGGTCCGCCCCGTGCCGGCCGCCACCCTCCGCCTGCTTCCCCCGACGGACCAGGCCTTCCTCCAGGGGTGGGAGCAGCTTCAGAACCAGCGATGGAAGGAGGCCGAAGCCAGCTTCCAGGACCTGGTCGGCCGGCACCCCGAGCAGGGGGAGGTGCTGAACAACCTGGCCGTGGCCAAGTTCCAGATGGGGGATGTCGCCGGGGCGGAGAAGACTTTCGAAGCGGCGCTCCAGGCCGGGCCCCGCATGGAGATCCTCCTCAACCAGAGCATCCTCGCCTTCAACCGCCTGGACACGGGGCTCGGCGCCTCCAAGCGGGACGAGGCCCAGGCCGTGGCCCCGGAGGCCTACACCCGCCTGATCGCCCTCAACGATGCCCAGAAGGATGTCCGCACCTATCCGATGCCCCTCCCGGACACGCCGCAGCGCGTGAGCGCCCTCGTGGAGGCGGCGGGCGGGCTGAAGGCCGAAGGGGTGCCGCTGACAGAGCCGGCCTTCCTCGTGGCGCTGCTGCTGCCCCTGCTCGGGCTGGCCGCGTTCCTCGTGCGCGTGAGGGCCAGCCTCCGCATGGCCCACCCCACCCAGTGCATCCGCTGCGGGGAGCCCTTCCACACCACCGACAGCCCCGACCCCGAGGTGTGCCCGAAGTGCCACCATCTCTTCGTGCTGCGGGATGGGCTCCACACGGAGAACCGGAAGAAGAAGCTGGACGAGGTGGCGGACCATCAGCAGACCACCCGGTGGATCCACAAGTCCCTGATCGTGCTGCTGCCCGGGTGCGACCTGGCCTTCCTGGGGGAGACGCGGGAAGGGCTGATGGAGTTCATCCCCTTCTGTCTGGCGGTGGGCATGATCCTGGCCACAGGCCGGTCCGTGCGCTACCCCGGGGAGATCCTCGCGGATCCCACCTCCACCTGGCTGGCCATCGGAGCCCTCCTGGTGGGGCTGTTGTATGTCCGTTCCTGGCTGAAGCTCATCTTGAGGAGGGCCTGAGATGGCACTGGAAGGCTCCCTCCGGGACTTCGACCTCTTCTCCCTGTTCAACATGATCAAGATCCAGGGGAAGAACGGCACCCTGGTCCTCTCCCAGGGGCAGGAGTTCGTCAAAGTCTTCTTCGAGAACGGCGAGATCGTCGGCTGCGATTCCAACCAGGTCCGCATGGAGGATCGCCTGGGCACCATGCTCGTGCGCCTGGGTCGCCTCACGGGCGAGGAACTGCTGGCCATGGTCCAGGTGCAGCGGCAGACCCTCAAACGCATGGGCACCCTGCTTCTCGAAAGCGGCAAGGTCCAGGCTTCGGACCTTCAGGACGCGCTGTTCGGCCAGGCCACGGCCATCCTCCACCGCACCTTCCGCTGGGTGGAGGGCGACTACCGCTTCGATTCGTTCCTGCCCCCGGATCTGGACCGGGAGCACTTCGTCCCCATTCCCGTGGACACGGTGCTGATGGAGGCCGCCCGGATCCAGGATGAGTGGCCCGAAGTGGAACGCCGCCTGCCGGCCATGGACCTTCCCTTGGGTCGCTCTCCGCGCGCCCAGGCCCTCCACCTGGACATCGACCGGGATGTGTCCGGGGTGCTGGACGGGAAGGGGCAGATCCAGCACGGCTCCTCGGGTCTCAGCCATGAGCAGGAGATGGTGCTGTCGTACTTCGACCACCCCCAGGCCATCAAGGACATCGTCCAGATCAGCCGCTACGAGGAGCTGGACACCTGCAAGGCCATCGCGGACCTGCTGGAGGCGGGGTTGCTGGAGCCCATCTCCGGCGAGGCCCCCAAGGTGGTGCGCCCCTGGGTGGATGGCCACTCAGACCTCACGCCCGATGCCTGGGAGCCGAGCGCCCTGCTGTGGCCCCTGGTGGCCCTGGGCTTCATCCTCCCCCTGGCCCTCTATGTGCCCCACCAGCGGGGATCCATGAACCTGGGGCTGGCCAGCCTGGCCCCGGTGGATGTCCGCGTGGTGCCGGAAGGCCCGACTAGGATGCGGCAGGCCTGGGCACTCCGCATGGCCGCTCCGAAGGATGGAGGCGCCATACTGGCGAAGGATCTCGGCAGGCCCCTGGATGAGAAGAACCCGGTGCCCGACCTGACCCAGCTGCCGGATCCGATGATTCCGGTCCCGGCAGCGGCTCCCCAGCCTTCTCCACGCCTCAAGCGATAAGGATTTCCGATGTTCGTGCACCAACGCCAGGGCTCCCTGGAGGTGATCTGCGGCCCCATGTTCTCCGGCAAGTCGGAGGAACTCATCCGGCGCATCAAGCGAGCGATCATCGCCAAGCAGAAGGTCCAGGTCTTCAAGCCCGCCCTGGACGACCGCTACGACGCCTCCGCCATCGCCAGCCACAGCCAGCGCAAGCACGAGGCCATCCCGGTGAAGAACACGGAGGAGCTGCTCCGCCATCTGGATCCGGAAGCCCAGGTGGTGGCCCTCGATGAGGCCCAGTTCCTGGACGAGGGGCTCATCCCCATCATCGAGGAGCTGGCCAACCGCGGGGTGCGGGTCATCGCCGGCGGCCTGGACCAGGACTCCAACGGCGAGCCCTTCGGCATCATGCCCATCCTTCTCGCCAAGGCGGAGTATGTCACCAAGCTCCAGGCCATCTGCATGGTCTGCGGGGCCCTGGCGGGGCGCACCCAGCGCATGGTGCACACGGGCGGCCAGGTGCTGGTGGGCGCGGCCGAGGCCTACGAGGCCCGCTGCCGGCACTGCCATGAGACGCCCCACGCCACCGGACCGCGGATGCTAGACGGCGAGTGAGCTCCATCCTCCGCGAGGGCTCCTTCCCCCTTGGAATATTGACACTCCGTCAAGGTGATTCCTGCTGCGACAGGAAAGCGCGGCTCGGCTGAGGGTGGCCTGCTGAATGGGTTTTGACGGGGCGATAGACTGGCCCCGGCGCGCTGCTGCAGCGCCGTATTGCCAACCCGCCCGAGGCTTCAGGGCATTCCAGGAGGTCACCATGGCCGGCGCCTACGCCACCTTCACCCACATCACCGACTACATGGGCTTCGAGGGCCTGCTCACCGAGGAAGAACGGATGATCCGCGAGACCGCGCGGAAGTTCGTGAACGCCGAGGTGCTGCCCATCATCGAGAAGCACGCCCAGGAACAGACCTTCCCCAAGCAGCTCATCCGCAAGATGGGTGAGCTGGGCTTCTACGGCCCCTCGCTGCCCGAGGAGTACGGCTGCATGGGTGTCTCCAATGTGGCCTACGGCCTCCTGATGTACGAGTTGGAGCGGGGTGATTCCGGCCTCCGCTCCTTCGCCTCCGTGCAGGGTAGCCTCGTCATGTGGCCCATCTACGCCTACGGCAGCGAGGAGCAGAAGAAGCACTGGCTGCCCAAGCTGGCCGCGGGCGAGAAGGTCGGCTGCTTCGGCCTCACCGAGCCCGACTTCGGCTCGAACCCCGGCGGCATGCTCACCAAGGCCGTGAAGGAACCCGGCGGCAAGTGGCGCATCAACGGCACCAAGATGTGGATCACCAACGGCACCGTGGCCGATGTGGCCGTGGTGTGGGCCCAGACCGAGGATGGCATCCGCGGCTTCCTGGTGGAGAAGGGCACGCCTGGCTTCAGCGCCCCCGAGATGAAGGGCAAGTGGAGCCTGCGCGCCTCCACCACCTCCGAGCTGGTGCTCGAAGATGTCATCGTGGACGAGAAGACCAGCCTCCTGCCCCATGTGAAGGGCCTGAAGGGCCCCCTGGGCTGTCTCACGCAGGCCCGCTACGGCATCGCCTGGGGGGCGCTGGGCGCCGCGGACGCCTGCTACCAGTGCGCCCTGGACTACGCCAAGACCCGCATCCAGTTCGACAAGCCCATCGCCAGCTACCAGCTCCAGCAGGAGAAGCTGGCCTGGATGGTCACCGAGCTCACCAAGGGCCAGCTGCTGGTCCACCAGCTGGGCCGCCTGAAGGACGCCAAGACCTACACGCCCGCCCAGGTCTCCATGGCCAAGATGAACAATGTGAATGTCTCCCTCGAGATTTGCCGGAAGGCCCGCACCATCCTGGGTGCCAACGGCATCCTCGACGAGTACCCGGTCATGCGCCACATGGCGAACCTCGAGAGCGTCTACACCTACGAGGGCACGCACGACATGCACACCCTCATCATCGGGCAGGAGGTCACGGGGATTCCCGCCTACCGCTAAAGGCCGCTCCGTCCTCCGAAAAACGGGCCGTATGGCCCGTTTTTCGGAGGATAAAATGCCGAATGCCCCAACCCTTCCGCATCCTGTCGATCGACGGCGGCGGCATCCGCGGCCTCATCCCGGCGCTGGTGCTGGCGGAGCTGGAGCGGCAGACGGGCCGGGCGGTGGCGGACTGCTTCGACCTCATCGCGGGTACCAGCACGGGCGGCATCCTGGCCCTGGGGCTCGCGGCGCCGGGGCAGGGCGGGCGGCCCCGCTACTCCGCCCGGGATCTGGCCGGACTCTACCTGAAAGAGGGAACGCGGATCTTTGACGAGAACCTCTGGCGCCACCTCACGAACCCCATGGGGCTGCGGGCCGCGAAATATCCATCGGACGGCCTCGAGGGCGTGCTCAAGCAGTACTTCGGGGAGACCCGCCTCAAGGAGGCCCTCACCGAGGTGCTGGTGACGGCCTATGATCTGGAGAAACGGGATGCCTTTTTCTACCGCCGTCGCAGGGCCCAGGAGGATGCCCGCTACGATGTGCCCCTGCGCGTGGCGGCCCGCGCCACCAGCGCGGCTCCCACCTACTTCGAGCCCGCCCTGGTGCCGTGGCCCGGAGAGCGCGATGTGCTCGTGGATGGAGGCGTCTTCGCCAACAACCCGGCCATGTGCGCCTATGCCGAGGCGTGGCAGACGCTGGGAAAGACCGGCCGTTCCGCGGAGGACCTCCTCCTTGTGTCCCTGGGCACCGGACTCTATGCCAAGCCCTACCGCTACGAAGAGGCGAGGGGCTGGGGCGTGGCCGGGTGGGCCAGACCCGTGCTGGATGTGATCTTCGATGGTGTGGCCGACACGGTGGACTACCAGCTCCGCCAGCTGCTGCCCGCCCGCGAAGACGGCACGCCGCGCTATCACCGCTTCCAGGCCGATCTCGACGCGGGGCTCCGCGAGATGGACGACGCCAGCCCGGAGCATCTGGAGGGGCTGCGGCGCGCGGCCGAAGGCATCCTCAAGCGCCAGGCCGCGGAAGTGGAAGCCCTGGCGAAGCTGCTTCGGGGTGTTGTTCCGACTTCTTAGTGCGTCTTCTCCGTGCGCACCACCAGGACATCGCAGGGGGCCAGCCTCACCACCCGCGCGGCGGTGCTGCCGAAGAGCAGACGCTCCAGCGTGGAATGGCCCACCTGGGCCACCACCAGCAGGGTCCGGTGATCCGCTTCGGAGATGAGTTCTTCCGCGGGGCCGCCCCATTTCACGACGGCGGTGGCCCCGGGGTAGGGCCTGAGCCAGCCCTCCAGCTGCTCGCGGGCATGGTCCTCCATGCTGTGGAGCCAGGCGGGGTCGGGCAGGGCGATCTGGGCTTCGGGCAGCATCGGCGCCGGGGGCTGGAGCACATGCATGGCCACCAGGGGGACGCCCATCCGGGTGGCCCAGTTGCCGGCCCGTTCCAGGGCCTGCTTCGAGGCCTCAGAGAAATCGATCCCCACCAGCACCCGCGTGATCACGGCGGCCTCCGCTTGGACACCCCAAAGATAAGTCCATGTTCCTCATGAAGCTCCCGTTTTTTTGAGGGGAGGGGTTGAAATAAAAGTTGCAACACATAAAATGAATCCAGGAGGCATCATGATCACGCTGCGACCTGCTGGAACCCGCGGCCATTTCGATTTCGGCTGGCTGGACACCCACCACACCTTCTCCTTCGGCGAGTACTTCGACGCCGACCACATGCAGTTCCACGCGCTGCGCGTCATCAACGAGGACCGAGTGCAGGCGGCCAAAGGGTTCGGCACCCACGGCCATCGCGACATGGAGATCCTCACCTGGGTGCTGTCCGGCACGCTGGAGCATCGCGACAGCCTGGGCACCCACGGCGTCATCCGCCCGGGCGAAGCCCAGGTCATGAGTGCCGGCACCGGCATCCGCCACAGCGAGTTCAACCCTTCGGCTGATGAGCCCGTGCACTTCCTCCAGATCTGGATCCTCCCCGAGCGCCAGGGCCTCGTCCCCCGCTACGACCAGGTGGCTTTTCCCGAAGCCGGCCTTCAGAATCAGCTGCGCCTCATCGCCAGTCCCGACGGCGCGGAGGGTTCCGTAAAGCTCTTCCAGGATGTGAAGGTCTTCGTGGCCCGGCTGGACGCGGGCCGCGCGGTGCAGGGCTCCATCCCCTCTGGACGCGCGGGGTTCCTCCAGGTGGCCAGGGGCTCCATCAGCCTCAACGGCGCGGCCATGAACGCCGGGGATTCCGCCCGCATCGAAGGAGAGCCGTCCATCACCGTCGTGGCCGGGGTGGAGGCTGGATCACCCGCCGAAATCCTGTTCTTCGATCTTGCCTGAGGAGGTTCCGATGACCCGCAAATCCGTTTCCGTCCTCGTACCCGGACTCCCCACGGAGGACGGCAACCGCGTGCCGCTCACGCGCCTGGTGCCCGGCCAAGGCAAGCGCGGCGCAGAGGCCTTCCGCGCCATGGATCCCTTCCTGCTCATGGACCACTTCGGTCCCATGGTGCTGCCTCCGGGGACGGATGCGGGCTTCCCGCCCCATCCCCACCGGGGTTTCCAGACCCTCACCTACCTGATCCAGGGCGCCTTCCGGCACCGGGACAGCACGGGCGGTTCAGGGCTGCTGCAGCCCGGCGGCGCCCAGCTCATGAATGCCGGGGCCGGCATCGTCCATGAAGAGATGCCGGTGCCCGAGCACCTGGAAACCGGCGGCCCCATCGAGGGCGTGCAGCTCTGGATCAACCTGCCCAAGGCGCTGAAGGGCTCCACCCCGGGCTACACGGACCTGCAGGCGGAGACCATGCCGTGGGTCGCCATTCCGGGCGGGCGCATGCGCGTGCTGGCCGGCACCTGGGCGGGCGTGACCGGCCCGGCCCGCACGCCCGCGAAGATCGCCTATGCCCACCTGGAGCTGGAGGCCGGTGCGCAGTTCGAGCAGGCCATTCCCGCAGGGTGGATCGCCGCCGCCGTGCCGCTGCACGGAGCCATCCGCATCGAGGGCACGGAGGTTCCGGCCGACAGCGTGGCCCTGCTGGGCGAAGGCGATTCGCTGGCCCTGGAGGCGGCGACTCCCGTCAGCCTCATGCTGCTGGCGGGGGAACCCCTCCGGGAGCCCATCGCCCACTACGGCCCCTTCGTGATGAACACCTACCAGGAGATCGAGCAGGCCATCCAGGATTACCAGGCCGGCCGCATGGGCCATCTGGACTGAACTTCAGATCCGGGGGGCCGGGCCGAAGAAGAAGGTCTGACTCCCGGAAACGCCCATGTCCGAACCCACCCCCAGGCCCGCCGTGCCCGCCGCGAGTGGCTCCGAGGAGCATGACCCGGCGCAGCTCGCCCAGGATCTGGCGGGCCTGGAAACCGTGATCAACCGCTCGGCGGCCGGCGCGGCGCGGACCTCGGTGAGGATCCAGACCCTGGCGCGGGAGATCGACCGGATCCTCGACAGCACCCGGAGCATCCAGGGCACCCTGGAGGGGCTGGACGCGAATATCTCCCAGGCGGCTTCGGCGGCAGAGGAGGGCGCCGAGTCCACCCGCCTGATGGCCGACCTGACGCGCCAGGGCCGCCAGGAGAGCGACGAGGCCGTGGCCACGGTTCGCCAGCTCCAGGAACAGACGACCCTCACCTCCGAACGCCTGGAATCCCTGATGGGACACATTCTCCAGGTGAACGAAGTCTCCCAGGTGATCGGGGAGATCGCGGACCGCACGGGGATGCTCAGCCTCAATGCGGCCATCGAGGCCGCCCATGCCGGTGCGGCAGGCCGGGGTTTCGCCGTGGTGGCCGAGGAGGTGCGGAAACTGGCGGACCGGACCTCCCGGCAGACCCAGGAAATCGGACAGCTGCTGGAATCCATCCGCCGGGACCTGGACCCGGCCCGGGAGGCCATGGGCCGGAGCCTGGGCCTGGCTTCCGAAACCCGCGCCCAGGTGGAGGCCGTGGAGCAGCGATTCTCGGGCATCGCGGAGCTGGCGGAATCCACCGCGGGGAATGTCTCCAGCATGGCCCGCACGGCCTCGGAGGAGCATGCCGCGGCCCGGAGGCTCGTGGCGGCCTCGGGAGAGCTGCTGGATGCCACGGGCACCCTGAAGGCCGAGGCGGAAGCCGTGGCCCAGGACGCCTTCAGCGTCTCCTCGCTCACCGAGCTCGGACACCGCCACCTGGCCGCCTATGACACGGGCTCCCTGTTTCACCGCGCGCTCGACCTGGCGCGGGGCCTCACCGCCACCAGTGCGAAGATCCTCGAGATGGCCCTCGGTGATGGGCGAGTCCGCCAGGAGGACCTGCTGGCGCTTGAATACCGGGAGATCCAGGGGGCGGAGATCCAGAGCCTCTCCCGCTTCTTCAATGTGCTGCATGTTCCGCCCGAAGGCTTCGCGCCCCCCAAATACCGCACCGCCTACGATGCCCTGGTGGAGCGGCCGCTGCAGGAGGCCTTCGACGGCGTCCTCGAGCAGGAGCCTCGCCTCACCTTCGCCCTGATCCTCGACCTCAACAGCTACGCCCCATCCCACAACCGACGCTTCGCCCAGGACTGGACCGGCCACCCGGACCAGGATCTGGCCGGCAACCGCGTGAAGCGCTTCTTCACGGACAACCGTGTCCTGGTGCGGGGGGCGCGGCACGGCCTGGGCGAAGTGGCCGAGGCGCTCCCCGACCGAGCCAGCCGGGCGGCGTTCCAACGGGTGGCCGACCTCGACGAGAAGGCCGCCCGCCGGGAGGACTTCCTGGTCCAGACCTACGCGCGTGACACCGGGGCCATCATCACGGTGCTCACCGTGCCGCTCCATGTCTGCGGCCAGCGCTACGGCGTGAGCCTGCTGGGCTGGTCGAGCGAGCGTTAGATCGGCTTGGCTTCGAGCTTCCGTCCCAGGGTGAACCGGCCCTGGGCCAGCTTGGCCAGGGCCCGGGCCAGGGCTTCGCGGCTGCAGGCCAATTCGGCGCTCCAGTCTTCCAGGGGGAGCTCGCCGCCCTCGGGGTGGGCCTCGGTCCAGGCCTGCCAGAGGGTCGAGAGGGCCGTCGCATCCGGTTCCTGGCGATCCCGCCAGCTGCGCTCCTGGGGGCGCTTCGGTTCGTAAAAGGAAAGGCCCCGGAGCTTGTCGGGCAGGAAGGCCTGCTCCCGGTCGTAGTCGTCGTGGGAGTAGTGGTAGCCCACGCCGCGGCCGGCCTTGCGGGCCGTGGCGGTGTGGGCGTCGCGGATGGCCTCGGGAATGGGGGCGTCATCGGCCGCCAGGGCCGCGTCCACGGCCAGCACGGTGGCGTTGCTCTTGGGGGCGTTGGCCACATAGATGATGGCCTGGGCCAGGGGGATGCGGGCCTCGGGCCAGCCGATCTGCTCCACGGCGCGGCTGGCGGCTTCGCTCAGGAGGAAGGCCTGGGGATCGGCGTTCCCCACATCCTCCGCGGCGCAGACCATGAGGCGGCGCGCGATGAAGCGGGGATCCTCGCCGCCGCGAATCATGCGGCTCAGGTAGTAGAGGGCGGCGTCCGCGTCAGAGCCCCGCAGGCTCTTTTGGAAGGCGCTGGCCAGGTCGTAGTGGCCATCGGCGCGATCGAACATCATGCGGCCGCCCAGGGCCCCCTGGAGGGATTCCAGGTCGGGATCCGGCATCTCCATCCAGGTTTCCAGGCCGGACAACGCCGAGCGCAGGTCGCCGCCAGCCCAGTGTGAGAGCCACTCGAAGACTTCTCCGGGCTCCGGCTGCCCGGACCGCTCCCTGGCCCAGGCCCGCTTCAGCACCTGCTGGATGTGGACTGGTTCCAGGGGCTTCAGCGCGATGAGCTGGCAGCGGCTGCGGAGCGCCGGGTTCAGGTAGAAGGCGGGGTTTTCCGTGGTGGCGCCGATGAGGATGGCTTCGCCGCGCTCCAGGAAGGGCAGCAGGATGTCCTGCTGGGCCCGGTTGAAGCGGTGGATCTCGTCCAGGAACACCACGGGGGGCACCGTGCGGAACAGGGGCATCTCGCGGCTGTCGGCCAGGAACTTCTTCAGCTCCGCCGCGCTGCCGCTGACCCCGGAGAACTCCATGAAGCCGTGGCCCGTGGCCTCCGCCAGGATGCGGGCCAGGGTGGTCTTGCCCGTGCCCGGCGGGCCCCACATCACCATGGAGGGCAGGCGCCCCCCGGCCGTGAGCCGGGTCAGGGCGCCCTTCGGTCCCAGCAAGTGGGCCTGGCCCACCACCTCGTCGAGGGTGGCGGGGCGGAGGCGTTCGGGAAGGGGGATGTGGGACATGGCGACCCCTCCAGCCTATCAGCGCCTGTGCTAGGCTCCCGGCATGTCCACGCCCGCCTATGAACGAGACCCTTTTGCCACGGCGCTCGAGACCCGCATCCTGGCCTGCGGAGAGGAGCGGGGGCGCCCCTTCGTCCTCCTGGAGGACACGGTCTTCTACCCCGAGGGGGGCGGCCAGCCCTGCGACCTGGGCACGGTGAACGGCGTGGCCGTGGTGGCGGTCCAGAAACGAGAAGGCGCGATCCGGCACTACCTCGCGACGGCCCTTCCGGTGGGCCCTGCTTCGCTGCGGCTGGATTGGACCCGCCGCTTCGACCACATGCAGCAGCACACGGGCCAGCACCTGCTCACGGCCGTGGCCCAGGACCAGTTCAAGTGGGACACCACGGCCTTCCACCTGGGGGGAACGGTCTGCGACATCGAGCTGGACGCGCCGTCGATCTCCCCCGCGGAGATGGAGCGGCTGGAAGAGGCCGTGGCCGCGGAGATCCGCGCCCATCATGAAGTGACCGCCCGGAAGGTGAGTCCGGAGGACTACGGGAAGGAGGCTGTGCGCTCCCGGGGCCTGCCTGAAGGCCATGTCGGCGACATCCGCCTGGTGCAGATCGCCGGGGTGGATCTCAACACCTGCGGGGGCACGCACCTGCACCACACAGGCGAGATCGAGGCCCTGAAGCTGCTGGGCACCGAAGGCATCCGGGGAGGTACGCGCCTCTACTATGTGGCCGGAAGGCGTGCCAGGCTGCGCCTGGGCGCGCAGGAAGAGCGCAATGCAAGGCTGCGGACCCTGCTCGGCGCGCCCGACGAGGAGCTCGTCGCCGCCCTCCAGATCAAGCTGGATCAGCTGCTGGTCCTGGAGCGCCGCAGCCGGAAGCTGGAGGAGGAGCTGGCCGAGTTCCAGGCCGCGGCCCTGGCCGCGAGGCCTGAGGCCCTGGTGGAGGCCCACCTCGAAGGCCGCGACATGGCCTTCCTCCAGAAGCTGGTCCGGGGCATCCTCGCGGCGGATCCCGCCAAGGCCGTGTTCCTCACGGCGGATCCGGGCGGGCAGGGCCTCTTCCTCCTGAGCGCGGGTGAACGGTCGCCGCTGGATGTGCCTTCAGCCGGCAAGGCCGTGGCGGCGATCCTCGGGGCCAAGGGCGGCGGTTCCGGCAAGAGCTTCCAGGGCAAGGCGCCGAGCCTGGCGGCCCGGGCCGAAGCCCTGGCTCATCTCCGTGCCCGGCCCGAGATGGGACAATGACGCCACCATGGATCTGATCTACCTCGACCACAACGCCACCACGCCGCTCGCCCCCGAGGCCTTCGAGGCCATGCGGCCCTGGTTCACGGAGCGTTTCGGCAACGCCAGTGCGGCCTATGCCCTCGGGCACCTGTCGGATGGCGCGGTGGTGGCGGCGCGGGAGCAGGCGGCCGCCCTGGTGGGCTGCACTCCCGCGGAGATCGTGTTCACGAGCGGCGGCACGGAAAGCCTGAACCACGCCGTCCGGGGCGTGTGGGAGGCGTTTCCCGCGAAGCGGCACCTGGTCACCACGGCCGTGGAACACCCCGCCGTGCGCGCCCTGGCGGCCTGGTGGAAGGCCCAGGGAGGCGAGGTCGCGGAGGTGGGCGTGGATGCCGAGGGGCGCCTGGACCTGGCCGCGCTGGAGGCCGCGGTGCGCCCGGACACGGCCCTGGTGGCCGTCATGGCCGCCAACAACGAATCGGGCGTGCTGTTCCCGGTCGCCGAGATCGCAGGCCGGGTGAAGGCCAAGGGTGCCCTGTTCCTGGTGGATGCCACCCAGGCCATCGGCAAAGTGCCCGTGGCGGCGGCGGCCTGGGGCGCTGACCTGCTCACGCTCAGCGGACACAAGTTCCATGGGCCCAAGGGGACGGGCCTGCTCATGATCCGCCGGGGCGTGCGCCTGAAGCCCTTCATGCTGGGCGGCTCCCAGGAGCGGGGGCGCCGCGGCGGCACCGAGAATGTTCCAGGGCTCGTGGGACTGGGCAAGGCCGCGGCCCTCGCCCAGGCGCGGCTGCCGCAGATGGACGGCGTGCGGCGCCTGCGCGATGCCCTGGAGACCTGCCTCCTGGCCGAGATCCCCGAGGTGTGCATCCATGGAAGGGGGGCGGAGCGCCTTCCCAACACCAGCCTCGTGGGGTTTGCGGGGATCGAAGGCGAGGCCCTGCAGCTGAAGCTGGCCGAGCAGGGCATCTGCGTCTCCACGGGGAGTGCCTGCAGCACGGGCATGCGGGAGCCCAGCCATGTGCTGCGCGCCATGCAAGTGCCCGATGCCTATGCGCGCGGCACGGTGCGCTTCAGCCTGGGATTGGGCACCACGCCGGCGCAGATGGCTCGGGTGGCGGAGCTGCTGCCGGGGCTGGTGGCGGAGCTGCGCCAGGGACTGGGTAGAGTTTAAATTAATCGATTAATTCCATGATCGATGTTGAAATTTAATGATTTCATGGAACAGTCATCGAATGCATGATGGGGAAGTTCATTCCCTTCCGCCTCCTTCCGACCTGGAGCGCATCATGGCCCTGGAACGCCTCAAGCGCTTTGCCCAAGGGTTCCTGCCCACGCCCGCCGAGGCCGCAGCCATCCGGTGGCGGACGCCGGCCGTGGTGGATCGGGGGCGGATCGGAGAGGCCCGCGTGGCCCTGGATCGCCACGGGCGCGGCGTGCTGCTCTGGGAGAACGCGGGCAAGCTGTGGACCATGCCCATGGGCCCCGGCGCTTCACCTGCCCTCATGCGGCTTCCCTTCGGAGAGGGGACGACACCGCGGCTCGCCGTGAATCCCGAAGGACGGGGCCTCGCGATCTGGCTGGCCGATGGGGAGGACGAGCGCCAGATCCTGGGCGCTGTCCTCGGCCCCGGCGAGGGCCCGGGCCGCGGGATGTTCCGGACGGTGGGACGGATCCACCAGCTCCAGGTGGCCGTGGACCGGCGCGGCAATGCTTTGGTGGCCTGGGTCCACGAAAGGGTGGGACAGATCGAGGTGATGGCGCATGCCTTCAACACCCGCGGGGAGGCCTGGGACGAGGAGCCGGTCCTTCTGGGGCTCCCGGGGGATCCGTCGGCGTCACCGCAGCTGGCCGCCAACCGGCGTGAGCACGCCATGGTGGTCTGGGAAGCCCAGAACAGCGTGTTCGAGGGGCTGATGGCCTGCCACTACTGGCCGGCGGATCGGATCTGGTCTGATCGTCCCGTGCCTGTCGTGGCTCATGCCGCCCGCCATCACCAGGTGGCGATGGATGACTCCGGGAACGCCCTGGCCCTCTGGGTTCACGCGCCGTACGGCCAACGGAGCCTCCTCGAGGCCAGCTTCTACGAGGCCCTTCACGGCGAGTGGAGCGAGCCCGTGGTGCTCGCGAGCGCCCATGTGATGTCTTCCCCCCGGCTGGTCATGAACGGGGACGGCGAGGCCCTGGCCGCCTGGTCCCAGCGGGAGAACGCCGGCGTCTCGCGGCTGCTCGTGAAGGCCTTCAAGGGGAGGGCTTGGGAGCCCGGCGCGGAGTGCCTCGACCACGGCCACGAACCCGTCCAGGACTATGCCATCGATCTGGCGGAGGACGGCCGTGCGGGGTTTGTCGTGGTCCAGAGGGGAGCCGCCGGGGATCAGGTGTCCGTCCGGATCCGGGAGGACGGGTGGTCCCTCCCCAGGACGATGGGATCGGCGCCGGGCTCCGTCTGTGCCGCGCCGCGCATCGCGCTCAGTCCGCAGGGGGCCTCGCTCATCTGGATCCAGGGCGAGGGCGAAGGCCGGTCCCTGGTCCTGACGGACTCCCACTGAAGGCAGCCCGCGCAACCCGGCGATCTAGGCGTCGAGCAGCTGCCTCGAATAGTGTTCCACGGCATAGGGCAGCCAGCGGTGGCCCGGCAGGTCGCGGCTGAGGTAGCCCATGTGGCCGCCGCGGGACTCGAAGTGGAGGTGGACCGCCGGGGAAGGCTGGGCCTCGGCGGCATGCCGCCAGGGGATGAAGGGATCGTCCTTGGCCATGAGGATCACGGTGGGGATGGTGATCTTCGACAGGTGGGACCGGGCCGAGCACTGGTCGTAGTAGTCATCGGCATCCCGGAAGCCCGCGGCCTTCGTGGTGTAGGCGTCGTCGAACTGCCGCAGGCTCATCAGGGGGCCGGTCCGGTAGATGTCGGGGATGAGGCCGTCCTCCACACGCTGGTGGATGGCCTTGCGGCACCGCCGGATGAAGCGGAGTTCGTAGAGGCGGCTGAGGCCGCGGTGGATGGTGTCGGAACAGGCGCCGAGGTCCACCGGCGGGTTCACCGCGATGGCGGCGTCGGGCTGGGCGGCCGGCCCCCGCAGCCCGCCCCCCAGGTTCAGGAGCAGGGCGTTGGCGGAGAGGGAGTAGCCGATGGCCAACTGCCGGAGGTTCGGATGGCGTTCACGGGCGGCCGCGAAGGCCGCGCCCAGATCCTCGCCGGAACCGCTGTGGTAGGGCTGTTTCGCCAGGCCGCGCCCCTCGCCGCAGCCCCGGTGGTTCACGGTCCAGACATGGTGACCCAGCTTCCGGGCCAGGGCGATGGTGCGCCGTACATAGTGGGCCTGGTCGTCTCCTCCCAGGCCATGGAAGACCAGCACCAGGGCATCGCTCTCACCCGGGTAGTGCCGGCCCGTGAGCTGGTCGCCATCGGCAAGCTGGATGCGGAAGGGTTCCGAGGGATGCGTCGGCGGCTCGCCCGGCAGGTAGTTGCCGAGGATGGTCTGCAGGTGCCCGGAGGCTGCCCACCAGGGCGCGCGGCAGGAGAGGGGCGGGGGGACGAGCGGGCGCATGACCCCAGTTTGCGCCTGGAGCCCTCAGTCGTTCCGCTTGAAGACGAATTTGTATGAGAAGGGGTTGTCCAGCTTCGGATGGGCGTAGGTCACCTGCAGGGCCAGGGAGTTGCCGTCCTTCCGCATCGAATAGACATGCTTCAGCGTGTAGCCATCGCCGGCGAGGGTCTGGATCATGGTGGGCCCGTCCTTGGTGAGGGTGGCCTTGAACACCACATCGTCGCTGCGTTTCCAGTCGTTTTCGGTGCCATCGGCCGGGGTGTCGATGGGGCGCTCCCGGCCCATGGTCACCGCGAAGCTGTCCCCGGCCAGGATGTCCAGCTTGTTGAAGCTGCGGCAGGCGCCCTGGAGCTTCTTCTTCCAGAAGAGCTTCATGGCGAAGTTCAGGTCCTTCAGGTGGGCGTCGATCTGCTCGTCGATCTTGTCGCTCTGGGAGGCCTGGAGGGTCCACTCGCCGTCCCAGTCGACCTGGGGCTGTTTCGGTGCGGATTCCTTGGTGGGCGCCTTGGTCTTCTGGGCGGCCACCGGAAGGGCCAGCAGGCAGGGCAGCAGAAAGGGCAGCAGGCGCATGGATGCTCCGTGGAGGGATCGTTGGATCGTACCTCCGGGAAGGGCCGCGCGGAAGCGCTCCTTGTGATTCCTGCAACAATGCCGCGAATTGATGACCTTCCAGGAAAGATCGCGTAAGACGAGGTGTAAGCTGGGGGCATTCAGCCCAAAAACCAGGGCACTCAATTTCAAGGAGTGTGGCCATGAGTCGTAAGCAGGAAGCCCTCGACTACCATTCGCAGGGACGAAAGGGAAAGATCGAGGTTGTCGCCACCAAGCCTTGCTCCACGGCCCGCGACCTGGCCAACGCCTACTCCCCGGGCGTGGCGGAGCCCTGCCTGGAGATCGAGAAGAATCCCGAGGATGCCTACAAGTACACCGCCAAGGGCAACCTGGTGGCCGTGATCTCCAACGGCACCGCCGTCCTGGGCCTGGGCAACATCGGCGCCCTGGCCGGCAAGCCGGTGATGGAAGGCAAGGGCGTGCTCTTCAAGCGCTTCGCCGATATCGATGTGTTCGACATCGAAGTCAATGAGCTGGACATCGACCGGTTCTGCCAGGTGGTGAAGGCGCTGGAGCCCACCTTCGGCGGCGTGAACCTCGAGGACATCAAGGCCCCCGAGTGCTTCGAGATCGAGACCCGTCTGAAGAAGGAGATGAACATCCCCGTCTTCCACGACGATCAGCACGGCACCGCCATCATCAGCACGGCCGCTTTGATGAACGCCTCCGAGATCGTCAAGAAGAAGCTGAGCGACATGAAGGTGGTGTTCAGCGGCGCCGGGGCCTCGGCCATTGCCTGCGCCAACATGATGATCGCCGCTGGCGTGAAGCTCGAGAACCTGTGGCTCTGCGACACCAAGGGGCTGGTCTATACCGGCCGCACGGAAGGCAACAACAAGTACAAGGACAAGTTCGCCAAGCCCAGCGAATGGCGTACCCTGGCCGACACCATCGTGAACGCGGATGTGTTCGTGGGCTGCTCCAGCAAGGGTGCCCTGACGCCCGAGATGCTCCTGAGCATGGCCAAGGACCCCATCGTCTTCGCCCTGGCCAACCCCGATCCTGAGATCGACTACCCCACCGCCAAGGCCACCCGCGACGACATCATCCTGGCCACGGGCCGCAGCGACTACCCGAACCAGGTGAACAATGTCCTGGGTTTCCCCTTCATCTTCCGCGGCGCCCTGGATGTGCGCGCCTCGGAGATCAACGAGCCCATGAAGCTGGCCGCCGCCAAGGCCCTGGCCGCCCTGGCCAAAGAAGAGGTTCCGGATTCCGTGGTGAAGGCCTACTCGGGCCAGAAGTTCAGCTTCGGTCCTGAGTACATCATCCCCAAGCCCTTCGATCCCCGCGTGCTGCTGTGGGTGGCTCCCGCCGTCGCCAAGGCCGCCATGGAGACCGGCGTGGCCAAGCAGCCCATCGCCGACATGCAGGCCTACAAGGAGCGCCTTGAAGGGCTCCAGGGCCGCAGCAAGGATGTGATCCGCAGCGTGGTCCACCGCGCCAAGGCCAATCCCAAGCGCGTGGTCTTCCCCGAAGGCGACCATCCGCTGATCCTCCAGGCCGTGTCCCAGATGGTGGACGAGGGCATCTGCGTGCCCATCCTGGTGGGCGACCCCGCCAAGGTGAAGACCGTGGCCGCCGGTCACGGCATCTCCGTGGACGGCATCGAGATCCTGGATCCGGCGACGGTGGCCTGGCGCGCGGAGGCGGAGGACGCCTTCCTGGAACTGCGGAAGCGGCGGGGCGTCACCCGCGACGAAGCTGGCCGCAAGATGCAGGAGCGCATCTACTTCGGTGCCATGATGTGCCGCCTGGGCAAGGCCGATGGTCTCATCGCCGGCCTGACGATGTACTACCCCGACACCATCCGCCCCTGCCTCGAAGTCATCGGCACCCGCAAGGGCGTCAAGCGTGTGTGCGGCGTCTACACCATGGTGCTGAAGAACCGCGTGCTGTTCTTCTCCGACACGACCATGAACATCGAGCCCAGCAGCGAGGAACTGGCCGAGATCGCGCTGCTGACCGCGGATCTGGCGAAGGACACCTTCAACATGGAGCCCCAGGTCGCCATGCTGTCCTTCTCCGATTTCGGCAGCGTGGAGCATCCGCTGGTCCGCAAGGTCCAGAAGGCCGTGGAGATCGTCAAGGCCCAGCGGCCCGGCCTCAAGTGCGACGGCGAGATGCAGGCCGACACCGCCCTCGGCGCCGACATCCTGTCCGAGAACTACCCCTGGGTGGACCTGCCGGGCGGCCCGAATGTGCTGATCTTCCCCGACCTCACCAGTGGCAACATCGGCTACAAGCTGGTGCAGCGGCTGGCGAACGCTGAGGTCATCGGCCCCATCACCTGCGGCATGGCGGCTCCCGTCCATGTCCTGCAGCGCCACAGCGATCTGAACGACATCATCCACCTCACGGCGCTCACCGTCGTAGAGGCGCAGCAGAAATAGCCTGCAGTCCCGAGTCTTCAGTGCGCGGGGGCCTTCGGGCCCCCGCTGTTATGCTGGGATGAATTCACGGCTCGGGAGCGGCGTTGGCGGAAGTGCTGTGTGCCTGGTGCGGGGCTTTGGTTGGACAGAGTGCGGCCGAGCATTCCCACGGCATCTGCCAGCCTTGCTACCTGCGGCTCCGGGGCCTTCCCGACCTCACCGAGGCGGAGCTCGACAAGCTGCCCTTCGGCGTCATTGTGCTGTCCCGGGATGGCATCATCCGCTCCTACAACCGGGCCGAAGGTGAACTCGCCGGGCGGGTCCCCCGCAGCGTCCTCGGCAGAAACTTCTTCGCGGAAGTGGCCCCGTGCACTTCCGTCCAGGACTTCGAGGGCTCCTTCCGCGCGTTCTGTGAAGGGGACGAGGCCTCCCGGACTTTCCAGTTCACCTTCCGGTTCCCGGCGGGCCCGGTGCGGGTTCAGATCGTCTTCCTCCACAAACAGGTGGATGTGACCGTGGCGATCCGGAAACTCCCCTAGCAGGCGGGCTCAGCGTTCCAGCTGCCGCATCCACTCCTGGATCTCGGGGTCGGGGTCGGGGCTGAGGTGTAGGGCCATGCGCAGGTCGATGAGGGCCTGTCCGGGCTCGTCGCGCTGCAGGTGGATGAAGGCGCGCTCCTTGTGGGCCCTTGGATTGCTGGGCTCGAGGAGGATGAGGTGGGTGCCGGTCCAGAGGGCCTCTTCCCAGTCCTCCGCATGCATGAAGCGCAGGTGCAGGTTCCGCACGAGGCGGACGAGGATCTGCCGGTCGGGCGCGGGGCTGAGCATGTCCCGGTGGAAGGCCACGCGGCCGGCGGTGGCGGACTTCACCAGCTCGGCTCCGCCTTCCTCGCCCACGGGCCGCCCCTGGTGGAAGGGGTCGAAGCAGAGCAGGCCGAAGTCCGTGCGCAGGGCGGCGATGAAGTGGCCCGGGAGCCTCACGCCGACGGCATCGAATCCCATGCGCCGGGCCAGGTCGATCCAGAGGATGGACAGCGAGATGGGCAGGCCCTTCCGCCGGGCGATCACGGCCGGGAGCAGCGCATTCAGCGGATCGTCGTAGGTCTCGCGGTCGCCGGTGAAGCCGAGTTCCGCGAAGAGCAGGTGGTTGAGCGCGTCCAGGGCCTTGTGGGTGTTCCAGGGCAGGGGCATGCGGCCCGCGAGGGTGAAGGCCCACTCGTTGAGCTGCAGGGCGACATGGTCGGGAACGGGATCGTCCAGGGCCGGCGCCACGGCGTGCACGGCGCCCTCAGCCAGATTCCGGCACTCGGGATCTTCGCGCAGGTACTCGAGCAGGGACATCAGCCGCGCCGCTGGATGACTGCGCGGGCCACCAGCGCCAGCGCCAGGAGCGCCAGGGCGCCATAGACCCAGCGCTGCCAGGCGGTGGTGGCCGCCTGAACCTTCTTGCCTTCCTCGGCCTTGCGGGCGTTCTCCTCCAGGGAGAGCTTGGACTGCGCCTCCCGGGCGTCCTTCACGGCCTTCTGGGCGGATTCGCGCGAAGCCTGCAGGTCCTTGGAGGCCGCTTCCTGCTCCTCCTGCACGCCCAGGACCGCGGCGCTCTTCCGCGGCGGAGTCTGCTTGGGCAGGAAGGAGGCGGGCACGGCGGCGCCGTCATCCTCATAGGAGGCGGGCGCCTGGCTGTTCTCGATGGATTCCGTCAGGAGCTGGATGTCCTCCCGCAGCGCCTGCAGCACCTGGCCCTGGCGGTGGAGCTGGGCGCCCTGGATCCAGAGCATCACCAGCTGGAGCGCCAGCAGGGCGGGGATGGTCCATCGGAGGGTGGGGCGGCTCATGCGTGCTCCCTTCCCAGGATAAACAGAGTCCGGTCGTCGCGGTTCTGGGTATCGAAGGCGGCCACATCCTGGAAGACCGCCTCGCAGGCGGCCCGGGGGCTGCCGGTACCCCAGAGGCGGCGCAGCTGGTTGCCCAGGCGGCCCACGCCGTAGAGTTCACCGTCCCGGTTCATGGCCTCGGACAGGCCGTCACTGTAGAGCACCATCCAGCCCTTGGGAGGCAGCACCCCTTCGATGACTTCCCAGTCGCCGGGACCCGCCGGGCGGAGGCCGAGGCCCCGGCCGTGGGGCGTCATCTCGGTGGAGCAGTCTTCCGACAGGCCGTGGAGCAGCAGCGCCCCGGGATGCCCGGCCCGGGCCAGTCGGTAGTTGCCGGCCTCGTCCCACTCCAGCAGGACCAGGGTGAGGAAGCCCCGCTGACCCAGCAGCTGCCGCAGGGTGTGGTCCAGCGAGCAGAGGATCTCCTCCAGGCGCTGGTCCTCCCGCTGGGCGGCCTGCTCGAGGAGCGCTGTGGCCTGGGCCATGTAGAGCGCCGCGGCGAGGCCTTTCCCGCAGATGTCGCCCACGGCGGCCAGCCAGTTGCCGCTGGGGCGCCGCTTGACGAAGAGCAGGTCGCCGCCGGTTTCCAGGGCGGGCTCAAGCCGCAGGGCGACCTGGAAGCCCGGGATGGGCGGCAGATGGGAGGTGATCAGGCCCTCCTGGATGCGGCGGGCTGTTTCCAGTTCCTGGCTGAGCCGCTCCTGGGCCACGAGGCGCTGGTGCATCACAGCGGTCTCCAGCACCTGGCCGGCGGCCAGGGCCACTTCGCGCAGCAGCTCGCGGTCCTCCCGGCCGTAGTTCAACTCGGCGTATTTGCCCCCCAGCAGGACGGCGCTGTGGGGTTGGTCCCCGGCGACGATGAGCAGGAGCAGCTGGGCCTCCAGGGCATCCACATGGGCCCGCACGCCTTCGCCCTGCTCGCGGATCCAGTCGGCCTCCTCGCTGCCGAGACCCAGCACCAGCTCGCGGTTCTCGCGGGCGAGGCGGAGCAGCCCTGGGGGGAGCCGGAGGGGCTGGGGCGGGAAGTGCAGGCGACGATCGTCCCGGTCCACGGCTTCGGCGGCGGGCAGGAGGATCTGCCGCTCCTCGATGGGCAGCACTTCCAGGAACTGCGGCTGGAAGGCCTCGCCCAGGGCGCGGCGCAGGGATTTGATCAGGGCCTCTTCGCTGAAGCGCTTGCGGGGCTCCCGCACGGCGCTGAGGGCGATCTCGCGGGTGCTGGAGAAGTCCCGGCGGAACCGCCGCCGGATGCCGCGGAGCAGGCGCCGCAGGGCCCACCCCAGGGGGAGCGCCAGCAGGCCGATGAGGGCCCCGGCCCAGCCGGACGGGATCGAGGAGAGGTGGGAGAAGGCCCAGGCCAGGCCGCCCAGGTAGGCCACGATCGTGATGCCGAGGATGGCCATGTAGCTCACCCACCGCAGCAGCACCTTCCGCACATCGAAGAGGCCGTGGCGGAAGATGGCAAAGGCGAAGCTCAGGGGCAGCAGGGGGGCCGGCAGCATGAAGATGAAGATCTGGCGGCGGAAGAGCAGGCTCTTCCCGTATTTCGCATCGAGCAGGGTCCAGGCCACCAGGTCGAGGCAGAGGACCGCCGCCACGATGAGCGAAGGCAGCAGGGCCCGGCGCAGCCGCTCGTGGGTCCGGAAAGTGCCTGCCAGGAAGAAACCCAGGCCGGTGAGGGCGGCTACCACATAGAGCGGGATGGGCAGGCCGAAGGCACCCAGGGCGGCCTTGAGCATGCCTTCGGGAGCCACGCCCGCGGGCGTGCGGAGGGCGCCGTCGGTGAAGATGGCCCACAGCCGGACGAAGAGCAGCCACAGGGAGAGCACCGCGAAGGTTCCGTACACGGCCTGGAGGAAGCGCCGGTTCCGGCGGAGCGCGAAGGCGTGCGGGAAGCGGAGGAAGAAGTGGATCCACAGCGGCGGCAGCAGGGCGATGGCGACGGCGGTCATCAGGGCGATGGCGATCCGCATGGCGATCGGCGCATTGCCCGAGAGCGTGGCTCCCGACATCAGCAGGGCCGTGGCCGCCAGGTAGAAGAAATGGCGGGAGGTCTTTCGCTCAGGGGCCGACAGCACCACCAGCAGGCTGATGGCCCAGGCGAGGATGCCGTTCAGCAGCAGGGCCAGCTGCACCGGTTCCAGGGGCTTCACGAGGCGCAGGGGCAGCAGGATCTGACGGCCCTGGCGCTTCACCGTGTAGATCAGGATGGCGCCCTGGGGTTTGGAGTTGATGAAGCGCTGGGCCTTGAGGGTGCCTTCCTGGGTGGGTTCGAAGGCGCGGCCCTGGATCTTCACCAGCTCATCGCCCTCGAGGAGTCCCGCCTCCTCGGCCACGCCCTCGGGCAGGATCTCGCGGATGACGACCTTCCCGTTTTCCACCACCCAGGAGCACTGGTCATCCGAGGCGGCATAGACCCACTGGTTGAGCGCGAAGGATCCCAGCGCCAGCGTCAGGCAGGCGAAGCTGATCCACAGCAGGCGCCAACGGATGCGTTTGAGGTAGGGATTCATGGTGCCTTTGTGGGAATATGCCCGGATGGAGCGGATCTCGCGGAAGGATCGGGCCTGCTGGGTGCTGGTGGGCGGAAGGCGGCGGCTGGGGCGGGCCCTGGCGGAGGATCTGGCCCGGGACCACGACCTGGTGCTGACCAGCTCAGAGCCCTGGGACGGGGAAACCTGGGTGGATGACTTGTCGGAGACGGCACGGATCCGGACGCTTCAGTGGGATGCCGAGAACCCGGAACTGGTGTCCCGCATGATGGCAGATCTGGACAGGTTGGCGTCAGATGGATGGGCGATTTCCGGCGCCGTGATCCTGGCGGGGACCTTCCCGAAAAGCCCCCTCGGCACCTGGACGCCGGAGCTCCTTGAGGCCACCTGGCGCATGAACCTGAGTTTCCCCTTCCTCTGCGCCCAGGCCCTTGGGCCTCGGCTCGTCACCGATGCCTGCCTTCAGCTCCTGTTGGACACCTCCATCCACCACCCCTGGCTCGAGCGCCTGCCCTACAGCGCCGCCAAGGCCGGCTTGGCCGCCCTCGTGCCGGGGCTCGCCCAGCTACTGGCGCCGAAGGTGCGGGTGGTGGGCCATGCCCTGGGGGCGGTGCTGCCGGCGGAAGGGAGCGATGCCGGCTTCCTGGCCCAGCGCACCCTGCTCAAGCGCCTGGGGGATCCCGCCGACCTCTGCCGCGCGGTGCGCTTCGCCGCCGACAGCCCCTTCCTCACGGGCGACATCCTGACGCAGGACGGCGGCCGGCGCTGGGTGGATCGATGAAGGTCAAGGTCAACGAAGTCTTCCACAGCATCCAGGGGGAGGGCGCCCGGATCGGCCGGCCCTGCCTGTTCATCCGCCTCACCGGCTGTCCGCTGCGCTGCTCCTATTGCGACACGGCCTACGCCTTCTACGACGGGACCCTGCGGGAGCTGGATGACCTGCTCGCCGAAACACGGCAGCGCCTCGGCCCGCCCCGGAAGGGACCCAACGCCCCCTTCGTGGAACTGACCGGCGGCGAGCCCCTGGCCCATCCCCAGGCCCCGGAACTCCTCCGGGCCCTGCTGGACCTGGGCTATGAAGTGGCCCTGGAAACGGCCGGCAGCCACGATCTGGCGGCCGTGCCCCGGGAGGTCATCAAGATCGTGGACCGCAAGACCCCCGGCAGCGGCGAGGTCCACCGCTGGCTCGAAACCAACCTTGACCACATGGTCCCCGGCCAGGACGAGCTGAAGTTCGTCCTCTGCGATCCGGCCGACTATGAGTGGGCCCGGGACTGGTGCGCCGAGCGGCAGGTGTGGGACCGCCTGGAGGTGCTCTTCAGCCCTGTGTGGGGCAGCCTCGACCCGGCCTGGCTGGCCGAACGGATCGTCGCCGACGACCTGCCCGTGCGCCTGCAGGTGCAGCTGCACAAGGTCATCTGGGGCGCGGAGAAGAAGGGGGTCTGAGGGGGCCTCGATGAGGATCGAATAAATTCACCCGTTCGTCATCAGCTGGACCCGGCGTGGTCAAGGGCTGGAACGATAAGGGAGGACGGAGCGTGCCATGCTGCGTCAGATTCGACCCTCGTACCACCCCCGTGCGGCCCGATGCCTGGGGGCTGCGGTCCTCGTCGCCGTCCTGCCTGCGGCGCCCCTTCTGGCCGAAGGGGTCCCGGTGGAAGAGGCGGCCAAGTTCCTCCTGATCCTGGCCGGCAGCGCCGGCTCGGAAGGGCGGGTCGCCTGCAGGGAACTCGACATGGTCATCCAGCTCAAGAAGGCCGACATTTCGGTGGACGCCAAAGCCAATGTGGCCTGGTCCTTCACCTCGGATCAGACCCGGTTCTATGCCGGCCAGGGCAAGCTCGTCGTGTGCAGCAGCCGGAAGCTGTTCGCGGATGGTGGCGCCATCGCCTTCGAGCGGATCGGGGGTCGGCTGACGGTATTCGTCCATCAGGCGAACCTGAAGGGGAGCGGTGTCAGCCTTCCCGAGTCCTTCCTCAGGATGGCCGTGAAGGTCTAGCCGGGTTTGGGGCGGCGGCTATTTCCCGGCCTTCCACTCTGCCCGTTCCTTCTCGAGGTTTTCGGTGTATTCCTTGGGTGCCTTGCCCTTGGATAGATCGATGGCCTTTTCGAGCTGGGCAAGGGCCTCGGGCATCCGCTTGGCATCCCTGTAGATCCGGGCGGCGGTTTCGTGGTTCCAGAAGCTGTCCCCGGCCTTGAGGCTCTTCTCGATCCACAGGAGGGCCTTCTGGGGTTCGATGCCCTGGGCCTGGCAGTAGGCGGCGGCCTGATACCAGGGCACCCAGTCGGTCTCGGGGGCCTTCTTCAGGGTGCTTTCCAGGTGGGTCCAGTAGATCCCCTTGGTGTCGAAGGCCACCGGGAAGCTCACGCGCAACTTCTCCCAACCCAGCTCGACCGTGGCGTCTCCGGTTCCGGTGGGGATCACCCGGTAGTCCAGGTACTCGAGAAAGGATCCGGCCTGGGGGGTGGCCTCCCAGCGCACCAGATCCTCCTCGGCCTTGTACTCGTAGGCCCCCCACTGCTTGGCCTTCTTGTTGAGGATGAGGGTCCAGGTCTTCTCGCCGGGAACGGCGAAGAAGCCGTACGAGCCCGCAGGCACCTCCTTGCCCGCCACTTTGGCAGCATGGCTGAAGGTGATCACGGTGGCGCTGTTGGCGCCGGCCCGCCACACCTGGCCGAAGGGCACCAGGTCGCCCCAGACCTTGCGGCCCTTCACGGCAGGGCGCGCGAAGGCGAGGTCGATCTTGCTGATGCCGATCTCCTGCGACACCGTGCAGGCGGGGCTCACCCGCAAGGGCGTCAGGCGCACGGGCGCGGGCTTGTCCTGGGCGGCCTGGGCGGCGAGGGGAAGGGCGGCCGCGGCGGCGAGAAGGGCAGGGAGAAACAGGCTGCGCATGGGGATCTCCGGGATGGGGATCCAGCTTACCGGGTTCCGCCTGGGCCTCAGTGCGGTTCTTCGACGAGGGGCTGGGCCTTGGCCGGGGTCTTCGGCGGTGCGCCCAGGAACCGCCCCGGCTGGCGGTTGAAGGCCTTGAGGAGGCCGATCCCGAGGCGGCGCCCTGCGCGCCCGCTCAGGTCGCGGGCGCGCAGGGCGGTCCAGAGGGCCAGGGCGAAGGAGAAGGCGAAGTTCATGACCCCGATGAGGGCGATGCCCAGGAGACCCCAGAGCACCTCGCGCCAGGCCAGGATGCCTTTCAGCCAGAGGCTTGCCGAGGCCAGGGCCAGGGAGGCCGCCTGGAGGGTGACATGGCGGACCTCCAGGTGGATGCCCGCGAAGGCGAAGGCCATGGGCACGAAGACCAGCAGGCCGCCGAGGGCCGAATAGCCCGCGAAGCCCGCCAGATGCCGATGGATGAAACGGCCCAGGGCGGCCGCGCCAGCCTGCCCTAGCCAGCCCTGAAGGCGGTGGTTCTGGGCCAGGGCCTCGGGCAGGCAGCGATAGGCGCTCCAGTTGGCGGTCCAGCCCGCGGCCAGGCTGGAGAGCCACAGCAGCACGCCGGTCATGGCCGCGTAGACCAGGGTCCAGCCGTGGAAGGGGTGCGTGCCGTGCAAGCCGTGCAGGGCGGATTCGGTTCCCAGGGGGCCGTGGCCCGTGGCCCAGGCCCAGAGGGCGACGATGCCCAGGGCCGCCGGGGTCGTGGCCAGCACATTGCCCAGGGTGGCGATGACCTGGGTGCGCGTGATGGCCGCCACGAGTTCGATCTCGCGGGCCTGGTCGTCCCCTTCTTCCAGCGCCCGGGCCAGGGCGGCGGCGGTCATGGCCGGCTGCTTGGAAGCGAGGCTGAAGCCCATCAGCTGCATGGCGCAGAAGCTGATGGCGTAATTGGCCGAGAGGGCGAGGCCCGCGAGCAGGGGCGCCAAGGGCAGGGCGGTGAAGGCCGCCTTGAGCAGGGCCGTGAGCGAGGTGACCAGGCCGCCTCCGGCGGCGGAACGGCCCATGGCCCACCACTCCGCCCGGTCCCGGGCGATGTAGTGCTCGCCGGTCTCGCCGGTGTGCTCCACGACCTTGCGGGCCAGGCGCTTGACCACGGTGCGCAGCAGGAATCGTAGCCCGTGCTGGGAAGCGCTCCCCCGCACCAGCTCGGCGGCCAGGGCCGTACCGTCTCCCCGGGCCCCGGCGAAGTCGAGCAGCTGGTCGATGCGCGCCAGCTGGGCCTCCAGCAGCTCGAGCCGGAACACCAGGTCCGTGGAGACGCCCCGGGCTTCGAGGCTCGCATGGGCCCGGGCCAGGGTGGCCACGCAGGCCGTGCGGCAGGCCTCCCAGGCTGCGTGGGCTGAGGCGTCCAGGGGACGATCCGCAGCTTCCTGGACGGCCCGGGTGAGGTGGAAGAAGGGCGAATCCGCATCGCTGCCCTCGGGGCTCAGCGCCAGCAGATCGCGCGACAGGCCCACGGCGGCAGCCCGGTGGGAAAGCAGGCAGGCGGCGTGGACCCAGGTCTCCTGCGGCGGCGCCAGGATGCGGCCCCAGGCGGCCCGGAGGTCTTCGGGCAGGGATTCGATCCAGGCCGCGTCGGCCTCCTTCAGATCCAGCCGGTCCAGCAGGGCGTAGAGATCGCCCTCGGGATCCAGACGGGGGATGAGGTGGTCCGCCAGGCGCAGGAAACCTTCGCCCATCAGGGTCGTGCGGTCCGGCAGGCCCGTCTCCGCCAGAAGGCGGATGGCCGAAGCGTGATTCCAGGCCTCGGCCAGGGGGCCCGTGAGCCCTCGTTCGGCCAGGGCGCCGAGAAGGTACCGCAGCTGGGCGGTGCGGTGGGGTTCGCCTCCCGCGGGGGCCTCGGGCGAGGCCGCCAGCAGCCAGCGGAGCAGGGGCTCCGGCCTCGGCGAGCCACCGAGCAGCACATCATCCAGCCTGAGGTCGGGCAGGGGCATCGGCAATCCTGGTGGAGACCTCAGGGTGCCACAAGCCTAGAGATTGAACCTCGATCGATGGGATGAGTCCCGGCTAGTCCGACTGAGGAACTGCTGCACCGCCCGGGGATCCACGGTGGCCGGCAGGCCCGACCAAGGCTGGGAGGGTTTCAGCATGACCAGCATGTCCTCGGGGCACCCCACCTGCTCGTAGAGCTGCTCCACGCGGCGCGCCAGCTGCGCGGTGGTGGTTTCCGCGGACAGGGCTTCGCGCAGGAGGGCCTCCCGCCAGCGATCCTGGGCCTGGGACCAGCGGGTGCTGCCGGGCCTGGGCGTCTTGCCCACCGCCTCGGCGCAGGCGGCCCAGAGGTGGGCTTCGAAGGTGCGGAGGTCCTCGCCCCGGAGGGCCCGCAGGCGGGTCGCGGCAGGACCTTCTCCGGGGACCCAGCCTTGGATCTCAAGGGTGCCGAGGAAGCCGAAATCATGGCCCGTGACGATGTCGTCCCAGGTGGGGGCCCCGTGGATGGTTTGGAAGGCCTCGAAGGGCGTGGGGGTGCTCATGCAAACTCCTCAGACCAGCAGATGAAGGGCGAGATGGACGGCGATCCGGGCGCTGGCCTCGGCGCCCTCCAGCGTGGGGGCCAGTTCCATGAGATCGGCGCCCACCCAGGGCTCGGGCCACTGCCGCGCGGCGTGGATCAGGCGCAGGGCTTCTTCCAGGCTCAGGCCGCCGGGCACGGGCTCGGCCACGGCCGGCACCAGCACCGGGTCCAGGGCATCCAGATCCAGGCTCAGATAGGCGGGGCCCCGGCCCACGGCCGCCAGGTCCTCTTCCAGTCGGGGTGCCAGCTGCGGATCGCGCAGGTCCCCGGGTGTCCACATGCGCACGCCGGCCGCCTGGAGGAAGGCCAGCTCGTCATCATCGAAGCGCGGCGCCCGCAGGCCTGCCTGCACCACGCGGGTCGGGTCCACCAGGCCTTCCTCCAGGGCCTGGCGGAGCCAGGTGCCATGGTGGATGTCCGTGCCCCAGGCGGCTCCATCGGCCGCGTCCGGGTGGGCGTCCAGATGCAGCAGGCCGAGGGGACCGTGCTGGCGGGCCAAGGCCCGCAGGGCGCCGAGGGTGAGGGCGTGGTCGCCGCCCAGCATCAGCGTGCGGCAGCCGGTCATGGCCCAGGCGCCCACGGTGGCCTGCACGGTTTCGAGGGCTTCCGCCAGGGAGAAGGGCAGGGTGGGGATGTTGCCGCCGTCCAGCCAGCCCTGGGCGGCCGCAGGGCCGAGGGCGGGGCGGGCCTCCCGGAGCCGCCCGGGCATTGGGTGGGAACCCATGCCCATGGCGGCTGCGCGCATCGCCCAGGGCCCCAGGCGGGCCCCGGGGCGGTTGATGACGCCCGCATCACAGGGCGCGCCGAGCACCACGCCGGTGGCAGGGCGGGGATCGATGCAGAGGGGGAGGCCGAAGAAGGGCGTGAGGCCCGTGCGGAGGCCCTGCAGAAGAAGGTCAGCGGACATCGAGGCTCCGGGGGGAGAGGGCGGCTCGAAAGGCGGCGAGCCACTGGGCTGCATCGGGAAAGTCCTCCGGATGCAGTGGGGCCTCAGCCGTCACGGTGAGGGGGGTGCGGGCGGCGAACAGGGCGCGGAGGTGCGGGAGCAGGGTCTCGTCGCCGGTCCAGGGGTAGTGGGGCGCGGGACTGCTGAGGCGGATGGGCTGGGCGGGCAGCCCCAGTTCGTAGGCGGCCCGCAGCCCGCCCTCGTAGAAGGGAGCCAGACGCTCACCGCGGGTGGTGGTGCCTTCGGGGAATAGGAGCATGTCCCGGCCGCTCTGGAGCGAGGTGGTGAAGCTGGCCAGAGCCGCCGCGCGGCTGGTGGCATCCTCCCGGTCCACGAAGTGGATGCCGGACTTCCGGGCCCACCGTCCGATGAGCGGATACCCCGTGACTTCGCCCTTGGCGATGGTGCCCATGGGGCGGAGGCTCATGAGCACCACGGGATCGACCCAGCTGAGGTGGTTGGCCACCCAGAGGGGGATGTCTTGGCGGGGTTGGCCGGCGATCTCCAGATCCAGGCCCAGGGCCGGAAGGAGCCGCTGGGCCCAGCGGTGCATGCCGGGCTGGGGCTCCGTGCCGACCGCCAGTCGGGGCAGCAGGGCGAAGGTGGGCCAGAGGACGCCGGCCCAGCTCACTAGCTCACCAGCTTGAGGCGGGTGTAGCGGGCCCGGACGCGCTCCAGGTCATCGCGCGTGATGGCGGACCAGAGGCGCGTGTCGCCGGGGGCGTAGAAGTCCTTCACCTCGGCCACCACCCGGGCACCGAGGGCGTTGTGGACGCTGCGGGCATCGGCGTTGCCGGGCTCCACCAGGAAACGGCACTCGTCCACCTTCTCCTGCAGCAGCTTGGAGACCATGGCGCGGATGAGCAGGTAGTTCACCCGCCCCTTCTGGTAGTCGGGGTGGACCGCCAGGGTGGCGCAGTAGGCGGTGGTGCCCTTCACGAAGTTCAGGACATAGCCCACGGGCCGGTCGCCGTCGAGGGCGAGGAAGCACCAGTCGCCGTAGAGCTCGGTGCAGAGGCGCAGGTAGTGGGGGCAGAGTTCGCCGGCGCCGTCTCCAGACCAGATCTCCGCCTCGAGGCGGCGGAGGTGGGCGTAGTCCGAGCTGGAAAGCGGACGCACCGCGTAGCGGGCTCCCTCTGGATGGGGGGCGAGGGTCTCGATGGTCATGCCGTACCTCCCTGGTGTTGGAACCAGGATCGGAGGCGGGGATGACGGTCCCGCGATGGTCGCGGCAATTCCGCGCAAACACCTTGATACCGGGTAGTTACAAGCCATCCGCGAATCGGGCCTATCAGTCTCGCAGAAGGATGAGGCGCGCTGGAAACGGGAGCGTCACATCTGCGTGAACCAGCGTGGGCTCAGAAGAAGGGCGCCACCAGCTTGAGGAATCCCGCCGCGAGGAGGGCACTGATGGGAATGGTGAGCACCCAGGCCACGACGATGTTGCCGGCCACACCCCAGCGCACCGCGCTGGCGTTCATGGAGGTGCCGACGCCCATGATGGCGCCGGTGATGCTGTGGGTGGTGCTGACCGGAATGCCGAAGTGGGCGGTGGTGAAGAGCACTGCCGCAGCCGCGGTCTCGGCGGCGAAGCCGTGGATGGGGCGCAGCTTCACGATCTTCGAGCCCATGGTCTTGATGATCTTCCAGCCGCCCGAGGCGGTGCCCAGGGCCATGAAGCTGGCACTGCCGATCTTCACCCAGAGCGGGATGATCACCTTGGCCTTGGCATCCACGGGGAGATGGAACTTGTACGCGATGAGCGCGAGACAGATGATGCCCATGGCCTTCTGGGCATCGTTCTGGCCGTGGGTGAAGGACATGGCCGCGGCGCTCACCAGCTGCGCCTTGCGGAAGACGACATTCACCTTGTGCCCGGAGAAATGGCGGACGACCCACAGGATGATCAGGATGAGCAGCATGCCCACGATGAAGCCCATGGCCGGGGAGATGATGATGAAGGCGCCGATCTCCTCGAGCTTCTTGGTGTGGAGCGCCCCGAATCCCGCATGGGCCACGACGGCTCCGGCCAGGCTCCCGAGCAGGGTGTGGCTGGTGCTGGAGGGGATGCCGAACCACCAGGTGAGCAGATCCCAGGTGATGGCCGCCATGAGGGCCGCCGCGATGACGGCCGGGACCACATGCTGGCTGTCGGCGATGCCCTTGGCAATGGTGGTGGCCACGGAAGTGCCCGCCAGGGCCCCGGCGAAATTGAGGGTCGCGGACATGACGAGGGCGTATTTGGCGGGGAGCACGCCGGTGCTCACCACCGTGGCGATGGAATTGGCCGTGTCGTGGAATCCGTTGATGTAATCGATGCCCCAGGCCAGAAGAACCAGGACCGCCAGGGACGGAATGAGGAACGCTTCGATCATCGAAGCCTCAGGCGTTCTTCATGACGGTGGAGCCGATGACCTTGGCCACCAGCTCGATCCGGTCGGTGGCGTCCTCGATCTTCTCGAGCATTTCCTTCCACTTCACCACTTCGATGGGGTCTTTCGGATTGTCGAAGATCTGGGCTAGGCCCGCGTGGTAGATGGAGTCGGCCTTGTTCTCCAGGGCATGCACCCGGCGGATGCGGTCCCCGATCTCTTTCTGGTTGGACATGTTGCGCAGGGAGCGCGTGAGGTGAAGGATCTCGCCGGCGCCCTCCACGATGATGGAGCTGATCTCCGTGACCGCGGGCATCACCTGGCTGATGCGATAGAGGATCAGGCGTTCGCACACGGAATGGATGCGGTCGATCACATCGTCGATGGCGTGGGCGAGGGTCAGGATGTCCTCGCGATCGATGGGCGTGACGAAGGTGTGGTTCAGGCGGTCGATGATCTCGTGGGTGATGTCGTCGCCGGTGTGCTCCAGGTCCTTCATCTGCCTGCGCAACTCCGCAAACCGGGCCGGATCGGCGCTGCGGATCTCCCGGTCGAAGAGCTGGGCGGCCTGGTAGACATTTCCGGAGGCCGATTCCAGGAGATCGAAAAAGACCATTTCCCTGGGTTTGAGCCAGCGCATCACGGCATTCAAGGACATGACAACTCCCACAGATCCGTTTCCCACTGTACCGGCTCCGGAGGTGTAAACGGAGCGTAAATTGGCGGCGGGGCGATGGGTGGGGCCGCGGGGAAGGTGTATGGTCTGAGGGCATGGCGGAACACGAGATTCAGCGCGAGGTCGGATCCGGGGTGCGGGTTTTTCTGGGGCGGGCCTTGGTCTGCCTGGGGTCGGTGCTCTTCCTCGGCCTTGGGCTGGGCATGAGCGTCCATCAGGGGGCCTCGGTCCCCTGGACCCTGGGACTCGTCGCGACGGTGTTCCTGGTGGTCATTCTCATGGCCCGCTGGCAGGTGCGCCTGGTGGCGGAGCCCCTGGGCCAGCTGCTGGGCGGCTCCAGGCCCAGGACCATCGAGGACCTGCCGCGGGCCTGGTCGGCCCTGGAACAGGAGAACCTGGATCTCCGCGAGCGGGCGGCGCGCGAGGACCGGCTGCTGCCCAGCATCATGGCGAGGCTCGAAGAGGGGGTGCTGCTGTTCGGCCCCGCTGGCGGTCTGGAGCAGTTCAATCCCGCCGCCCAGCGCCACCTGGGGCTGGGGGCGCCCCTGGCGAAGGGCATGGTGGTAGGCGAGGTGTTCCGCGACCCGGACAGCTCCGCCGCGGTTCAGAAGGCCTATCGGGGCGCGCCTTCGGAATGGCGGCTGGCGCGGGCGGGCCGGACCCTCCGGGTGCGGGCCATCCCCTTCGCCCCCACGGGCTCCGTCAGCGGCGTGCTGCTCACCCTCGATGATGTGACGAGCCAGGAGGCCCTCGAGACCACGCGGCAGAAATTCATCTCCAATGTCAGCCACGAACTGAAGACGCCGGTGACGGCCATCCGCATCGCCGCCGAGAATCTGCAGGAAGAGGCGCTGCCGGACTCCGCCCAGGCCGGGGCCCAGTCCATCCTCCGATCCGTGGATCGACTCTCCCTGCTGCTGGGGGATCTTTCCGAGCTGAGCCGCATCGAAAGCGGGGCCCTTCATCTCGACCCCGTGCGCCTGGATCTGGCGACCTTCCTCGCTTCCCTCGTGAAGGACCAGCAGGCGCGCCTCGCCGGGGCCGGCGTCAGCCTGGCGGTGGAGGTCGAGGCTCCCGAAGGGGCCACCCTCCTGGCGGACCCCCTGCGCCTGAGCCAGGTGGTGGAAAACCTGCTCTCCAACGCCATCAAGTTCAGCCCGCCGGGCGGCCGGGTGGAGCTCCGCGTCAGGCTCTCCGAGCGGGGGCAGCTGTGGGAGGTCAAAGATCAGGGGCCCGGCATACCCTCGGCCGACCAGGGGCGGATCTTCGAGCGGTTCTACCGCTCCCAGGCGACGAAGGCCAAACCCGGCACCGGCCTGGGCTTGGCCATCGTGAAGCACCTCTGCCGTCTGATGGGCGGCGAGGTCACCGTGGAGAGCAGGCCGGGCGAGGGCGCCACCTTCCGGGTGATGCTGCCCCCGCTGCCAAGCCGGCAGGAGGATTAGGGTCCGTTCTCAAAGGCTGTGGCGCTTAGGCGCCGGCCGGCCCGCCGAGCCGGTAGCCGACGCCCACGACCGTTTCGATGAGGTCGGCCGCAGGCTCGCCCAGCTTGGCCCGGACCCGTCGGACATGGGCATCGATGGTGCGGCTTTCGCCCAGGTATTCCAGGCCCCACACCTGCTGCAGGATCTTCTCGCGGCTCAGGACGCGGCGGGGATTGCCGAGGAAATAAGCCAGCAGCTCGAACTCCCGTCGGGTGAGGTCCACCAGTTGGCCGTCCACCCGCGCCGTGTGCATGTCGAGGTCCACGGTGATGGGGCCGAAGGTCAGCTGGGGGGCGCGATCCGCGACTTCGGTGGGCACCGCGCGCCGGAGGATGGCCCGCAGGCGGGCTGCCAGCTCCCGGGCCGAGAAGGGTTTGGATACATAGTCGTCCGCGCCGAGCTCGAGGCCGAGCACCCGGTCGATCTCTTCGCTCCGGGCGGTGACGAGCAGCACGGGGAGGCCGCGGTGCGAAGCGTGGGTCCGGATGGCTCTCAGCACATCGAGGCCGTCCATGTCGGGCAGGCTCAGATCGAGCAGGGCCGCATCGAGCCTGGGACTTGGCGCGCTGAGGGCCTGGAGGGCATCCCGGCCGGTGCCCACGCTGGTCAGGCTGAAGCCCTCCCGGCGCAAATGCTGCTCGAGACCCAGGCGGATCTCGGTGTCGTCTTCCAGGAGGAGAATGTGGGGCATGGGACCCTTCGTCGCTATTCTACGGAGTTGCCGCGGAGGTACGGGTGCTTGGCGTTCCGGCCATCGAGGATGAAGAGGACTTCCTCGGCGATGTTGGTGGCCTCGTCGGCGATGCGCTCCCAGTTCTTGATGACGAGGATCAGGTGGCTGGCCCGCTCGATGCAGAGGGGATCCGCCAGCATGATTCGCAGCAGGTCGCGGTAGATCTTCCCGTAGAGGGCGTCCACGCTGTCGTCGCTCAGGATCACCGCCTGGGCCAGCGCGGCGTCGCTGCTGACGAAGGCGTCCACCGCGCGGCGGACCATGTTCCGCGTTTCGGTGCCCAGCTGCTCCAGGTCGTTGCCGGCCAGGATGGGCGGATGGACCAGGGACACCCGGCGGGCGATGTTGCAGCAGTGGTCGCCGATGCGCTCCAGCTCGGGGATGATCTTGAGGCTCGAGGCGATGCGCCGGAGGTCCGAAGCCGCAGGGGAGTGAAGGGCCAGGAGGTCGATGCACTGCTGGTCGAGCTTGAGCTCCCACTCGTCCATGCGGCGATCGAGCTGGTTGACCTGCTCGGCCTTGGCCGGGGAAGGCTCCGTCAGGGCCTGGATGGTGAGGTCGATCATCTCCTCGGCCACGCCGGCCATGGCCATGATGCCATCCCGCAGCTCCTTGAGTTCCGTGTCGAACAGCCGCATCAGCCGAACCTCCCCGTGATGTAGTCTTCCGTCATTTGCACCCTAGGCGTGGTGAAGATCCGCTCGGTCAGGTCCATCTCGACCAGTTTGCCCAGCCAGAAGAAGGCCGTGAAGTCGCTGACCCGGGCGGCCTGCTGCATGTTGTGGGTGACGATCACGATGGTGAGGCGCTCCTTCAGCTCGGTGATGAGGTCCTCGATCTTGGCGGTGGCGATGGGGTCGAGGGCGGAGCAGGGTTCGTCCATCAGCAGGACTTCGGGATTCACCGCCAGGGCCCGGGCGATGCAGAGCCGCTGCTGCTGGCCTCCGGAGAGCCCGTTGGCCGAGTCCTTCAGCCGGTCCTTGACCTCGTCCCACAGGCCGGCCCCCTTCAGGCTGGTCTCGACGGCCTCTTCCAGCACCGTGCGGTCCCGCTGGCCCTGGATGCGAAGGCCATAGGCCACATTCTCGAAGATGGACTTGGGGAAGGGGTTCGACTTCTGGAACACCATGCCGGCGCGCTTCCTGAGGGCGATCACATCCGTCTCGGGAGCGTAGAGGTCCGTATCGCCCAGCAGGACCCGGCCCTCGATCCGGACATTCTCGATGAGGTCGTTCATCCGATTCAGGCAGCGGAGCAGCGTGCTCTTGCCGCATCCCGAGGGGCCGATGAACGACATGACCGAGTTCGGGGCCACCTGCAGGTTGATGTCCGACAGGGCCTGCTTCCCGCCGTAGAACAGGTTCAGCCGCTCGACCCGCAGCATGGTCGGCGCCGGCCCGGCGTTGGGGTCCGGCAGGGGGAGATGGGCCCTGGGGAGGATCCCGGGGCGCGAACCGGATCCGTTGATCGGTGCTGGCAGGAGCGCGGGCTCCGGCACCGGGCGAGGGTCGTCGATTTCCATGGCGAGGGCTCCGGTAGGCATGATTAGAATGTGCTCCCGCCCAGGCGTTCCCGCAGCTTGCGCCGCAGGTTCAGGGCAAACAGGTTGAGGATGACCACCACCAGCAGCAGCAGCAGCGAGGCCATGAAGACCATGGGCTTGGCGGCCTCGGAATTGGGGCTCTGGAACCCGACATCGTAGATGTGGAACCCGAGGTGCATGAATTTCCGGTCCAGGTGGAGGAAGGGGAAGGTTCCATCCAGGGGCATGGCGGGAGCGAGCTTCACCACACCCGTGAGCATGAGGGGCGCCACCTCGCCCGCGCCCCGGGCGATGGCCAGGATGAGGCCGGTGAGAATGCCGGGGGTGGCGCTGGGCAGGACGACATTCCAGAGGGTCTGCCACTTGGTGGCGCCCATGGCCAGGCTGGCTTCCCGCTGGGAACGGGGCACCGCTCCCAGCGCCTCCTCGGTGGCCACCACCACCACGGGCACCGTCAGCAGCGACAGGGTCAGGGAGGCCCAGAGGATGCCGCCGGTCCCGTAGGTGGGCGTGGGCAGGCTGTCGGCGTAGAAGAGGTGATCGATGGTGCCCCCGAGGCCGTAGACGAAGAAGCCCAGGCCGAACACGCCGAACACGATGGAGGGGACGCCCGCCAGATTGTTCACGGCCACGCGGACGGCCCGGACCAGCCAGCCCTGCCGGGCGTATTCGCGAAGGTAGAGGGCCGTGATCACGCCCAGGGGAACCACCAGGACCGACATCACCAGCACCATCATCACGGTGCCGAAGATCGCGGGGAAGATGCCGCCCTCGGTATTGGATTCCCGCGGCGAATCGGCCATGAATTCCCAGAGGCGCGAGGCATACACGCCCAGCTTCCCGAAGACATTCATGTCGTTGGCGGGCACCAGCCTGACCACGGAGGCCAGGGGCAGCTCTTTGACCTGGCCATCGGCCGTTGACAGGGAAAGGGTCCAGGTTCTGGACTGCGCCCGGAGGTCCTCCAGGCCCGTCTGGACCTGGTCATAGGTGGCCTGGAGGGCGGAAACCTTGGCATCCAGCGACTCGAGGAGGGCCGCATCGCCGCGCTTTTCGGCTTTGCGGCGATCCAGCCGGATGGCTTCGATGCGGCGGTTGAGTTCCCCGACTTCGCCCTTCTCGATGGACTGGATGCGGCGCCGCAGGCGGAAGGCTTCGCCCAGGTGACCCTGGGCCTCGGCCAAGGCACGCGTCCCGGTGGCCACGACTTCGCCCTGGTGGCTGATGGAGGCGATCCGGCCGATGAAGGGACCGTATTCGAGTCGTTCGATGAGCAGGGCATCTTTCGGCCGTTCCGGAGCGCTGCTGATGTCGGCGGCCGGGATCCAGCGGAAGTCCTGGCCATAGACATCCCGGTTGGCGACGCGGAACTGGATCTTCTCCGACTCCCCCCCGCGGGCGGGCTCATGGCCCGTGATCTCCCCCAGCAGGGGCCCGTCGGGCGTCTGGACCTGGACGATGGGACTGGGCCAGAAGTAGCCCAGCCCCTTGGCCGCGATGAACCCGGCCAGGCCGATGATCATGGCGAGGCAGAAGGCCAGGACGGTGGCGGAGAGCCAGACGAAGATATCGCCTTGACGGAAGGATTCGGTCAAGCGGCTCATCAGATGGACTCATAGCGGCGCCGCAGCCGCTGGCGGACCAGCTCGGCGACGGTGTTGAGGATGAAGGTGAAGATGAAGAGAAGGAAGGCCGCGAGGAAGAGGATGCGGTAGAGGGTTCCATGGAGCGGGGCTTCCGGAATCTCCACGGCGATGTTGGCGCTGAGGGTGCGCATGCCGTTGAAGGGGCTCCAATCCAGCACGGGGGTGTTGCCGGTGGCCATGAGGACGATCATCGTCTCGCCGATGGCCCGGCCCAGGCCGACCATGGTGGCGGAGAAGATGCCAGGGCTTGCCGTCGGGAGCACCACGCGCCAGGCGGTCTGCCAGGGGCTGGCGCCGCAGGCGAGGCTGGCCGAGGTGAGCGAACGGGGTACGCTCGACAGGGCGTCCTCGCTGATCGTGAAGATGATCGGGATGACGGCGAACCCCATGGCAAAGCCGACCACCAGGCTGTTTCGCTGATCATAGGAGACGCCCATGGCCGACTGCAGCCAGGCGCGGTAGCTGCCTCCCATCATCGTGTGCTCGACCCAGGGGCCGGCGAGGCTGGCGAGCCAGATGCCCGCGAGCAGGACCGGGAACATCCAGAGCGCCTCGCGGCCGGTGCCGAAGGCGTTGCGGAAGGGCTGGGGCAGCCGGCTCCAGATGGGCATGACCAGCAGGGCCAGGAAAAGGACGGCGAAGGGGTAGATGAAGACTTCCACGGCCATTTTTTCCAGCAGGGGGGCCATGACGAGGCCTGCGAGGAAGCCGAGCACGACGGAGGGCAGGGCCGCCATGATCTCCACCGTGGGTTTGATGACATTCCGGAGGCGCGGAGAGGCCAGCTGCGAGGTGTAGAGCGCCCCGAGGACCGCCAGGGGGAACGCGAAGAGCATGGCGTAGAGGGTCCCCTTGAGGGTTCCGAAGACCAGGGGAACGAGGCTGAACTTGGGCTCGAAATCGTCGGTGCCGCCCGTGCTCTGCCAGACATATTCCGCCTTCTCGTACCCCTCGTAGTGGGTCTTCCCCCACAGCAGGCCGAAGCTGACTTCCGGATGAGGCGCGCTCAGGGACCAGAGGTGCAGGGCGCCCGTGGCGGCGTTCGCATGGAGGATGAGGTCGCCCCGGGGCGCCAGGGTGGCGTGGCCGGGACCGTCGATCCGCATGGAGAACAGCCGCCGCTCCGTGGTCAGGTGGTCCACCACGACCTGACGGGCCGTCCAGCCGAGGAACCGCTTGTCGCGCTGGCTCGGCTGGAACCCCAGGACGGCTCCGTCCAGCCGGGGGAAGTGGTGGAAGGCCTGGAGCTGGAAGGTCTCGTTCACCCGGACCCGCTGGAAGGCGACGAGCTTGCCCTGGGCCCCGCCCACCAGGAGGCTGGTGTGTCCCAGCGCGAAGCCCATGGACTGGACCGGCTCGCCGAAATCCGAGGAGGAGAGGACGCCATTGGCCTCGGGATCCACATCCAGCAGCTGGCCTTCCCGGGTTCCGACGAAGAGGTTCTTGGCATCGCCGCTCCAGGCCGCGGCCGTGGCGTGGAGCCGGGGATCGAGGGGGAGCGCCTTCCAGTCGAGGGCACCCGTGCCATCCAGGGCCGATTCGGACCAGACCAGGCCATCGCCCTGGCGGGCGGCCACCCTCAAGGTGGTTCCACCGGCGAGGCCGCCGCCCTCCAGGATCTGGAAGGTCAGGATCTCGCCCACCTGCGGCCCGACCAGTCCGCCGCCCAGCCAGTGGGATTCCAGGGTCCATTGGGCGGGGTCGTTCTCCCCGGCAGGTTTCGACCAGGCCATGCGGGCCAGGAAGAGCCGGTCGTCGGCCCCGATGACGAGGCACTCACCCCGCGGCGTGGCGGGCGTGAGGGCCTTCCAGGGCAGGAGAGGGCCGTCCGCGGGAACGGGGAGGGGGGTTCCTTCCGGGAGCCGGAGGGCCTTCACGCCCTCCGTCGGGGACAGGAACACGCCCGCCTTCCCGGATTCATCCAGCCAGCCAGCGGCGGACTGGGGTGCCTGCAGGGTCGCGACGGACTTGGACTGGGGCGGAATGAACAGCGGGACGGCTTCCTTCAGGATGAAGAGAAGCATCGCCAGCACGGCGCCAATAATCAGAATGCCCCCACCTGAAATGGTGAAGGCCATGAACCGATCCATGCGCTGGGCGCGGATCTGATTGGAGGGGGTGCTGGGCATGGGGTCTCGTAAGAGGGTCGGGTCCGGGTCAAAACACGGGCGTGCCGGAGGATCCCCCCGGCACGCCCGCGCGCGACTTCCTTACTTCAGCTTGGCGATCTCGTCGGCTTCCATCTTGGCGGTGAGGGGGAGGAACCCGTCCTTCACGACGATCTCCTGGCCCTCCTTGCTGAGCACGAACTTCAGGAACTCGCGGGTCAGGGGATCCACGGGCTTCTTCGGGTCCTTGTTGATGTAGACATAGAGGTAGCGGGACAGGGGGTACTTCCCGCTCAAGGCGTTCTCGTAGGTCGCGGCGAAGGACGCGCCGCCGTTCTTCTTCTCATCGGAGAGGGGCACGGCGCGGACGCCCGAGGTGGCGTAGCCGATGCCGCTGTAGCCGATGGCGAAGCGGTCGGACCCGACGCTCTGGACCACAGAGGAGGAACCGGGCTGTTCCTTGACGGTGTCCTTGAAGTCGCCCTTGAAGAGCGCGTGCTCCTTGAAATACCCGTAGGTGCCGCTGGCGCTGTTGCGGCCGTAGAGGCTGATGGTCTTGGAGGCCGCCTCGCCGGTCAGGCCGAGATCGCCCCAGGTCTTGATGTCCTTGGCCAGCCCACCCTTGCGGGTCTTGGAGAAGATGGCGTCAACCTGTTGGAGGCTCAGGGACTTGACGGTGCTGTTCTTGTTCACGAACACGGCCAGCGTGTCGATGGCGACGGCCACCTTGGTGGGCTTATAACCGAACTTCTTCTCGAACTTGTCGATCTCCTCGTGCTTCATCTCGCGGCTCATGGGACCGAGCTGGCTGGTGCTCTCGATGAGGGCCGGAGGGGCGGTGGTCGAGCCCTTGCCTTCCACCTGGATCTTCACATTGGGATACTTCTTGTTGAATCCCTCAACCCAATAGGCCATCAGGTTGTTCAGGGTGTCGGACCCGATGGAGTTCAGGTTCCCGCTGATCCCGGAGACCTTCTTGTAGGTGGTGACCTTGGGATCGACCTTGACGGTCTGGGCGGTCGCGGACATTCCCACCAGAGCAGCCAGAAGGGTGCGGGCCAGGACTTGCATTCTCATCGGTGCCTCCTCGTATGGGTCGACTCTGGGGGCCGGAGGTGAAGGTCGCTGGCTCAGGTTGTGACATCCGTGTAACTTCAGCGGGGGCCGCATCCGGGGGGCTGGGCGCTCTTTGCTTGCCCCCCGGGGAATAAGTGGGTTTAATGACTGAAGATCCTGCGGGCAAATCGAGGCCACGCCCTTTGCTTTCGCGGATTGCGACCATCCCCTTATTCCTTACCGGGTGGCCGAAGACAGGGCAGGGCCCCCTTCGGTTTCCCGACCTCCCATCCCGAATCCAACCCCATGCAAGGCCGCCGCGCACACCCTGCGCCAGCCGCAGCCCTGGGAACCACAGGAGAATCCTTGAATCCCAAGAAAACGATGATGATCAACGCCACCGATCCGGAAGAGATCCGCGTGGCCACCCTGATCGACGGTGTCCTGTTCGATTACGATGTCGAATTTCTCCATAACGAAAAGATCAAAGGCAACCTCTACAAGGCCAGGGTCGTCCGCGTGGACACCAGCCTCCAGGCCGCCTTCGTCCACTTCGGCGGTCAGAAGAACGGCTTCCTGCCCCTCGGGGAGCTCCCCCGGGAGATGAGCGGCGACGGTCGCCGGGGCCGCATCCAGGATGTCCTCCAGCGGGACCAGGAGATCCTGGTCCAGGCCGTGCGCGAGGAACTGGGCAGCAAGGGCGCCATGATGACCGGCCAGATCAGCCTGGCGGGCCGCTACCTGGTGATCACCCCCGGGAACCCCGTCAACGGCATCAGCCGCAAGATCGAGAGCACCGAAGAGCGCCGCCACTTCAAGCAGCTCGTCGACACCCTGGAGATTCCCGAGGACATCGGCGTGATCGTCCGCACCGCCAGTCTGGGCGTGACGAAGGAAGACTTCGAGCGCGACCTGGAGTACCTGCTGGACACCTACAAGGAAGTGCTGAACCGCTACAAGCACCGTCACGGCCCCGGGCTCGTGTGGCAGGAGGACGATGTCGTCACCCGCACGCTGCGCGACACCTTCAGCGCCGATGTGGAGGAAGTGCAGATCGACGACCTGGACACCTTCCATGCCGCCCAGTCCTTCTTCAAGCGCACCATGCCCCAGTACCTCGAGGTGCTGAAGCACTACACGGGCAAGAAGCCCCTCTTCACCCGCTACCAGCTGGAAGAACAGATCGACCGCGTCTACGGCCGGAAGGTGCCTCTGCCCAGCGGCGGTGCCCTGGTGCTGGATCAGACCGAGGCCCTGGTGGCCATCGATGTGAACAGCGGCAAGACCTCCGGCGACGGCGTGGAGGACATGGCCTTCAAGACCAACATGGAGGCCGCGGAGGAAGTGGCCCGCCAGCTGCGCCTGCGCGATCTGGCCGGCCTCATCGCCATCGACTTCATCGACATGAAGCGCGAGTCCCACATCCGCTCCGTCCAGGACAAGCTGGTGGACTGTCTCAAGGCCGACAAGGCGCGCATGGAGGTGGGGAAGATCAACCGCTTCGGCGTGCTGGTCATGACCCGCCAGCGCATCCGCCCGAGCCTCCAGCATGTGAACCACGAGTCCTGCCCCACCTGCGCCGGCACCGGCAAGGTGAAGACCATCGAGGCGATGGCGCTCTCCGTGGTCCGCAAGCTCCATGGCATCCTGGCCAAGGGCGGCATCGGGGAGATCCGCGTGAAACTGGCCCCGGCCATCGCCGCCGCGGTGCTCAATGAGAAGCGCAGCGACCTGACGCAGATGGAGGAGGAGAGCGGCGCGAAGATCCTCATCCTGGCCGACTGGTCCATGGGCTATGGCGAGATGGCCGCCGAGATCGAGCGGGCAGAGGAGGCCCCGGCCGAGAAGCCTGCCGCTGCCAAGCCGCACCGGGAGAAGGGCGCCCCGGAAGAGGAGACGGTGGTGCTGGGTGGCGACAGCCCCATCTCCTTCGACAAGGCGCTGGGTGTGCATGGCGAAGGTCCCAAGGAAGCCAAGAAGGAAGCCTTCAAATACGACCGCCGCGATCTGCAGCGGGCGGCCCTGGATGAACGAGAGCGCCTGCGGGCCCTGTTCGAGAGCGCCAAGCCCGAGGACGAGGAGTCCGAGGAGGGGACCGAGGAATCTGGCGACGAGCCCAAGGGCGAAGGTGCCAAGCGCAAGCGCCGCCGGCGTCGCCGCAAGGGCGGAGCCGAGCGGAACGGCGAGGGCACGACCCCGGTCGAGACCCGCGAGGACCGATCGGAACCCGCCCCTCAGCCCGAACCTCCGAAGGTCACGGCGGACCTGGTGGCCAGCCTGCTGACCCCCAGTCCCCGTCCGCGGATCGGCGCCGCGGCTCGGGCCGTGGCTGCGCCCGAAGCGCCCGTGGACCCGGTCAAGGATCTGGCCAAGCCCAAGCGCACTCCCCGCGCGAAGGTAACCTCGGCGCCCGAACCCGCCGCGGCTCCCACTCCCGTTTCCGAGCCGGCCGTGACGGCGGAAGTTCCTGCCAAGAAGAAGGCCGCGCCTAAAGCCAAGGCCCCCAAGGCGCCCGCCAAGAAGGCCGACAAGGCCGAAACGGCGGAAGAAAAGCCCAAGCCCAAGACGACCCGGGCCAAGAAGGCCAAGGCCGAGTAGCCGGCCGTGTCCCTCTACTGGCTGGCCCCCCTCGCCTCCCTCGCCACCCTCCTGGGTGGCTGGGGCGTGGTGCGGTTCCTCCAGGGGCGGGCCCAGTTCATGCGCCTTCTTTCCGGCGTGGCGGCGGGCTACCTGCTCTCCGTGACCGTGGTCCGCATCATCCCGGAGTGCCTGGAGGCCAAGGGCGGGGAATCCAACGCCCTGTGGGTGCTGGCGGGCTATCTGCTCGTCCATGTGATGGAGCACGGCATCACGCTCCACTTCCACTACGGTGAGGAAACCCACAAGGACGGCTCGCCCCTCAGCGGGGTGCTCGCCCTGATCGGGCTGTCCCTGCACAGCCTCATGGATGGCGTAGCCATTGCGGCGGCCCTGGCCACCCACAGCAACCTCGGCCCGCTGGTGGTGCTCGGCATCCTGTTCCACCGCATCCCCGAAGGCGGCACCATCGCCTCGATCTTCCTGGTGCGGGGATTCGGGAACCGGGGCGCCCTCCTCGCAGCGGGCACCCTGGCCCTGGCGGCCCTCGTGGGCTCGGCCGGGCAGTCCCTCCTGAACCTCCCCACGGGGCCGGTCCTGGGGCTCACGGCCGGGCTGGCGCTCTATGTGGCCAGTTCGGATCTGCTGCCGGAGGTGCAGAAGGTCTCGGGGTTCCGCAGCACGGTGGCCCTGCTTTCCGGCGTGGGGATCTTCCTGCTCAGCGCGCGGCTGCTGCCGCACCATCACTGACCAACTCATGGCCATCCCCGGGAAGACCCGAGGTCTGCTGCTGGGGGCCCTGCCGTGCCTGCTGGCGGCGCAGGGGCCGCCCCCCATTCCCGTTCCCGCCCCGCTGGAGGCGCCCACCCTGGCGGAGCTGCTTCCCCTGAGGCCCTTCCAGGTGGAGTCGGGTCCGGGCCTTTCCCGCGTGCCCTTCGATTGGCGCGGGGAGCGGGTCCGCGAACAGGGGGATGTCTGGATCCTTGAGCAGGGCGCCATCCAGGCCGAGGGCCTGCTGCTCCTGGCAGATCACATCGAGTACCGCATTTCCGAAGGGCGCCTGGTGGCCTCGGGCCACATCCGCCTGGAGGGCCCCGGCCTGCGCCTGCGCAGCGAACGGCTGGAGATGGACTGGGAACGGCGGTCCGGCGAGGCCTGGGCGCTCCAGATGGACCTGCCTCCGACCTGGACCCTCCGCTCCTCCCATGTGGCCTTCACCACCCTGCGGACCTGGTCCTTCGACAGCGTGGAATTGAGTCCGTGCCCGGAAGAGCGGCCTGGCTGGAAGGCGCGGCTCTCCTCCCTGAAGGTGGATCTCGACGGCTTCGCGACCCTGTGGAATGCCCGGGTCCAGATGGGGCCCGTGCCCATCTTCTACCTGCCCTACGCCCTCTACCCGGCCCAGGCGGAGCGGACCTCGGGCCTGCTGCCTCCGAAGCTGGGACTCTCGAGCGCCTTCGGCTCCACCCTGGGGCTTTCGTACTACCAGGTGCTGGGAAGCTCGGCGGATGCCACCCTCGCGCCGGAATACTTCAGCAAGGAGGGCGTCCTCTGGGGCGGTGAGATGCGCTGGCGGCCGGACCTGACCCACCAGGGGAGCCTGTCCGGGCAGACCATCCACCAGCGCAGCCTCGATACCCACCGCTACCGCTACTCGCTGAACGAGGTCTGGCAGCGGGAAGACGGCTGGCAGCTGACCGCCGATGTGAACCAGGCCTCGGACAACCTGGTGGATGCGGACTTCGGCAAGGGCATCGGCTACCTGGGGGCCACAACCTTCGATTCGGCCCTCTACCTGGGGCGCAGCTTCACCTTCGGCAGCCTCAGCCTCTCGGCGGCGGAGCAGCGGAGCTTCTTCTTCACGACGGATCAGGGCGATCCCTTCTACAGCCCGGATTTTCCGGCCTCCCTCCGGCGGCAGACCCTGCCCCAGGGCGAGTTCCGGTTCTTTCCGGTGGCGCTGGGCGCGCAGCTCTACCTGGACGGCGGCGTGCGGCTGGGGCGCTTCGCCTACCGCGTCGAAGGCAGCACCACCACGCCCGATCGGGCCTATGCCTGGGACCGCCAGGACACCAACACGCGCCTGCACGGGCGCCTGGGCCAGTGGGGCCCCTTCCGGGCCGACCTCGAGGTCATGGGCCGCGCCACCCACTACAGCGCCTCGCTGAGCTCCCCGGTCTTCGATGCCGAGGGGGGAAGCAGCGACACGGCGGTGAATCCGGCCACCAGCCCCTTCCAGGTGGATGGCGCCGCGGCGACGCGGTTCCTGGCCTCGGGGCACCTCCGCCTCTCGGGCCCCCAGGTGGGCCGGAGCTTCAAGGACTTTTCCCTCTTCGGCTACAAGGGCGAGTTGAAGCATGTGGCGGAACCCTATTTCGGGTTCACCGAGACCAGCCGGTACTCGGAGGCTGGCGCCCTGCCGCGCTTCGACACCGTGGACTCCTTCCCGGGCGTCAACGAGAGCGCCTCCGGCGAGCGGAGCATCGAGCTGGGCCTCAAACAGCATGTCCTGGGCCGGCCGGGCTCGGGTTCCGGCTTCGCCGATCTCGCGCGCCTGCGGATCGCCACCCGCTATCACGCCTCGCCCATCATCCTCAGCGACGGGCGCTACAAGAAGGGCTGGTCCAGCGTGGACACGGACCTGGATGTGGAGCCCGACGAGCGCCTGCGGATCAGCCTCCGACGGTCCTCGGACCTGGGCGCCGGGGGCTCCGACAATGCCCTGAGCCTGGATGTGAAGGCCCAGGATGGGAGCCGCTTCAACCTGGCCTACTTCTCCACGGGCATCAACCGCTTTCTGGTGCGGCAGAAGGGCCTGCAGGTGGGTGGCGTCCAGCGCTTCTGGGATGACCGCCTCCGCCTGGAATTCAGCGCCAACTACGACTTCCACCAGAGCGGCTTCGCCTCCAGTCAGGTGGCCCTGGCCTATGTGGAACCCTGCGTGGCCTATGTGCTTAAGTTCACCCATGTGGCCGTGAACAAGGCCCTGGTCTCCGGGGGGCGGGAGGACCGCATCGATCTGACGCTGACCCTGAGGGGTCTGGGCGATCTCTTCAGCTTCCGGCGCTGAGGGTCCGCGGGGGACGCCCTCCGCCCTCCGCCACGGCCACGCGGTTGCGGCCCAGGCGCTTGGCCTGGTACAGGGCCTTGTCCACCACCGCCAGCAGGTCGGCGGGGTTCTGGCTGCCGGGGCCGCCCACCCCGAAGCTCATGGTGGGGAAGAGGGTCTGCCCGGTGGCCAGGGCGATGGGGTCCTCGTCGATGCGGCGGCGCAGCTTCTCAGCCACTTCCGCGCCGGCCTTGAGGCTGGTCTCGGTCAGCAGCACGGCGAATTCCTCGCCGCCGATGCGGAAGGCGAGGTCGGACCGGCGGAGCGCGGACCGGATGCGGACGGCCAGCTGGCGAAGCACCTCGTCGCCGACGGGGTGCCCGAAGCGGTCGTTGATGAGCTTGAAGTGGTCCACATCCCCGAGGAGCAGGACGAAGCCCCGGCGGTGCCGCTCCCACTGGCGGACGGCGTGTTCCAGGTTCTGGTCGAAGGCGCGGCGGTTGAGCAGCTCCGTGAGCGGGTCGGTCAGCACCTCGTTGCGGAGCGCCGCCGCCTCGATCTCCAGCATGCTGCGCCGCTCGCGGAGATCGTGGATGGCGGATTCATACTCGCCCTGGATGCGCCGGACATGCACCCACTCGATGGCGCGCCTGCAGGCGTGGAGGAGCCGTGGGGCGGAGAGGGGCACGGGCACCCAGTCCGAAACGCCCGCGAGGAGGAACTTGCGCTGCGTGGCCTCGCCCTTCACCTGGCCCACGAGGATCGTATAGGGCAGGCAGCCCTGGTCGCGGAGATGCTCCAGCCGCGCCAGGGCGCCCGAGACCCCTCCCGTGAGCCCCAGCAGCAGCACCGGCGCCTTCAGGACGCGCTGGGCCTCGGCGGCATTGCGGGCCGGGGGGGTGTGGACCTCCATCAGGAAGTGGTGCAGGAGGTCCCGGGCCTTCAACGCGAGCCCGGGATGGAGGCCCAGGGCCAGCACGGGAACGCGCTCGGCCTCGCCGCGGGTCGCGGCCCCGGTGATCACCGGGCCGAGGTGGTTCAGGAGCTGCTGGATCGTGTGGCGGGATGGGATGAAGCCGTCGCCCCCCACCTCCCGGAGCGCCTCCTGGTCCTGCTCGGTGGGGGGGTGATCCACCACCACGAAGATGGGGAGGTTCCGGAAGAGGATCCGGGTCTCGCCGCGGAGGAGGCGGCAGAGCCGATAGCCGTCCATGGGGTCCCCGCCGGCATCCACCAGCAGGACATGGGCTTCGCTCCAGGCATCCTTCGCCAGGGCCTCCAGGGGGTCGCCGACATGCAGGATGCGGTGCCCGGCCCCTTCGAAGGCCATGCGAAGGCGCTCGACGAGATCGTCATGGCGGGAGATGACCAGCAGGTTCATGGGGGCCGTAGGCGGAAGCCCCCATGGTAGTGCAGTTCATCGATCGATTAGGGAAAAAAACGACGAGTGATGCGGCGGTGGAGGGCGCAGGTCAGCTCGTAGGGGATGGTGCCGAGGGTCTGGGCCAGGCGCTCCAGCCCGTGGGGAGCGGAAGGGTCGGCGCTGTAGAGCACCATGGGATCCCCGGGGGCGATGGGCACATCCAGGGGCAGGGCCACGGTGAGGTAATCCATGGAGACCCGGCCCACCACGGGGAAGGTTCGCCCCTGGAAGCCCACCATGGCCCGGTTCCCGAGGTCCCGCCGGTAGCCGTCGGCGTAGCCGCAGGCCAGCGTAGCGATCTGGAGGGGGTGGGGAGCCACGAAGGTCCGGCCGTAGCCCACGGTGGCGCCGGCGGGCATGGCCTTCACCCGGGCCACCTCCGCCACCAGCTCCAGGGCGGGTTCCAGCCCCAGGGCGTGCCCCTCGGGAATCGTGGTGAGGCCGAACAGGGCCAGGCCGGGCCGCAGATGGGTGTCCTGGTCGAGCAGGCCACGCAGGCAGGCATCGCTGTTGCCATGGTGACGCTGGGCCGGATGGATACCCGCGTCCGCGAGCTGTGCCAGGCAGGCATCGAAGATCCGGCGCTGGCGGTGGGCGAAGCCCTGGTCCGGGTCGTCCGCCGTGGCAAAGTGGCCCATGACGCCTTCGATCCAGGCGCCCAGCCGCCGCAGGTCGGGCAGGCAGTCCCCCAGCTCAGAAGGCAGCAGGCCGAACCGCCCCATGCCTGTATCCAGCTTCAGGTGGAGCCGGACCGGATGCTGGGGGAGGATCCGCGCATAGTCGGCCAGATGCTCGGGTCCTACCACGGCGATGGTGAGGGCCTCGGCGCTGGCGGCGGGGAGAGCCTCAGGCCGGAGGCCGCCCAGCACGAGGATGGGGCATTCGATGCCGCCCTGGCGCAGTTCAAGCCCCTCCTCCAGGTTGGAGACGGCGAGGCCGTGGACGCCCGCTTCCTCCAGGGCCCGGCCCACGGGCACGGCGCCATGGCCGTAGGCATTGGCCTTCACCACGCCCCAGATCTCCCGGCCCCCGGAGGCAGAGCGGATGCGATCCAGGTTCCGCGCGATGCGCCCCAGGTGCACCTCGGCCCGGAGGGATCGCCCCTCCGGGTGCGGCTTCAGGGGTTCGAGGTGCTGTTCATTCACGCCAGGGGGCCTTCACTCGGCCAAACCCTGCTCGACCAGCCAGCGTTCGGCGTCGATGGCGGCCATGCAGCCGCTGCCGGCGGCCGTGATGGCCTGGCGGTAGACATGGTCCTGCACATCGCCGCAGGCGAAGACGCCGGGGATGGAGGTGCGGCTGGAGCCCTTCTCCACCTGGAGGTAGCCGGTCTCATCCATGGGCAGCTGGCCCGCGAAGAGGCCGGTGTTGGGTTGGTGTCCGATGGCCACGAAGAGCCCTTCGACCGGGAGTTCGGACTCGGCGCCGTTCGCGGTGTCCTTGAGCTTCAGGGCGCGGATCTTCTCCACCTTCTCGCCCATGGGCGTCTCGTGGGTGGCCGTGACCACATCCAGCACGGTCTGGTTCCAGTGGGGCTGGATCTTCTCGTTCTTGAGGGCGCGGTCCTGCATGGCCTTGGAGGCGCGGAGCTTGTCCCGGCGGTGGATGAGGTGGACTTTGGTGGCGAACTTGGTGAGGAAGGTGGCCTCCTCGATGGCCGTATCACCGCCACCGACCACGGCGATCTCCTTGCCGCGGAAGAAGAAACCGTCGCAGGTGGCGCAGGCGCTGACGCCGCCGCCGGAGCGGGAGAGGGCCTCGTCCTTGCCGATGCCCAGCCACTTGGCGGAGGCACCCGTGGCGATGATCACGGCATCGGCCGTGTAGTCCCCCTTGTCGGTGGTGAGCTTGAAGGGGCGGCTCTGGAGGTCGGCCTTCAGCACGGTCTCGGACTTGATGGTGGTGCCGAACCGGAGGACCTGCTCGCGCATCTCGTCCATCAGGGCCGGACCGGCGATGCCCTGGCGGAAGCCGGGGAAGTTCTCGACTTCGGTGGTGATGGTGAGCTGGCCACCGGGCTGGGCGCCTTCGAACACCAGGGGGGCGAGGTTGGCGCGGGAGGCGTAGAGGGCGGCGGTGTAGCCGGCGGGGCCGGTTCCGACGACGACGACTTTATGGTGGCTCACAGGCTTCTCCTGGCAAGGAACGGGCACGCGTCCCGGCTTTCGAGTCTAGCGCGTCTGGACCGGCTAGCGCGCGAGGCCCCGCTCCCGGAGCAGGGCTTCCACGGCGGCCACATCGCTGAGGACATCCACGCCCAGGCTCAGGAAAGGCGTCTGGGCCACGCCGATGGGGATGCCGGCGGCCAGGGCCCGGAGCTGCTCCAGCATCTCCAGCTGCTCGAGGGGGTGGGGCGGCAGGGCCGTGAAGGCCCGCAGGGCGTCGGGCCGGTAGGCGTAGAGCCCCAGGTGCCGCTTGAAGTGGCGCAGCTGGTCCGGCTTCAGCCAGGGCCGGAAGTCCGCCTCGAAGATCGAGGAATGGCGCAGGTAGGGAATGGGGCTGCGGCTGAAGTAGAGGGCCCGCTGGCGGTCGTCCACCACCACCTTCACTGCATTGGGGTTGAACAGGTCGTCCGCGTGGGCGAAGGGGCAGGCGGCGGTGCCCATGGGCAGGTCCGGCTGGGCGCGCATGAGGGCCACCACTGCGGCGACGGTGTCGGGGTGCATGGCGGGCTCGTCGCCCTGGATGTTCAGCACGCAATCGAAGGGCTCGCCGAGGGCCTCCAGGGCCGCCGCCGTGCGGTCCGTGCCGGAGGGCAGGGCAGGGTCCGTCATCACGGCCTCCCCCCCGAAGCCGCGCACGGCCGCCGCGATGCGGTCGTCATCCGTGGCCACCACCACCCGGTCCACCCCGGCGGCCCGCTGGGCGGCCTCGAAAACCCACTGGATCATGGGCTTCCCGGCGATGGGGGCCAGGGGCTTCCCGGGGAACCGGGAGGCCTGGAAGCGGGAGGGGAGAACGGCGAGGGTGCGCATCCGGACAGTATCGGATGGTCGCGGACCGGGATCACGAGAAGATCCGGGAAGGCGGATCGGGCCATCCCGACCAGATTCCAGATTCGGCGGCCCGGTGCCGAATCGGGGTGTCAGGAGTTGCGTTTGGATCCATCCTTCGACGATGTCTGGGCAGAGTGGGAGGACCTGTTCGCGCAGGCCCGGAAGACCCTCGGTACGCTGAAGACCCCCCAGCCGCCGCATGTGGTGCAGACCTCGGTCAATGCCCTGTTCCGGACGACCCACACGCTCAAGGGCATGGCCGGGATGCTGGGTTTCCCAAGCTTCAGCCGGGCCGCCCATCGCATGGAAGACATTTTCGACCTGATGCGCAAGGGCCGCCTCCGGTCCACGGATTCCCTGATCGAGACGCTCGAATCGGGCATCCAGGCCCTGGAGTCCGGCCTGGCCGGGCTCCGGCGCGGGCGGCCGGAGCCCGAGGACTACCTGCGCGGGCTCCGGCGGCAGCTGGGTGAACTGGAGGCCCTGGCGCGCCCCTCGGAAGGCGGGACCCAGGATCTGACCTCCCTGCTGGACCTGCCGCCCGAGGTCCTGAAGGGCCTGTCGGACTATGAGCGCACCCGGGTGACGGCCGTGCTGCTGGCCGGTACGCCGATCCACAGCCTCGCCGTCTGCCTGGACTTCGCCACCTTCGACGAGCGCCTGCGGGCGCTGAGCGAGGCGGCGGCGGCCAGCGGCGAGCTCATTTCCACGCTGCCCTGGGAGGTGCCGGAAGGAAGGGAGGGGCTGGCCTTCCTGCTGCTGGTCGCCGCGCCCTCCGTCGAGGACCAGGCCCTGGGCATCCCGGCCGAGGAGTTCATCGGCACCCGGCGGCTGGCCGACCCCGAGCGGGTGCCGGCCAGCGTCCGGGCCGCCGCAGCCGCTCCGGCCCCGGAACCTCCGCCCGTCGAATCGGGGCCGGAGCCGATGCCCTCGGCGCCCCCGATCCCGGACATGGAGGTGCTGAGGCTCCCGGCGCAGCGGGTGGAGGCCCTGGAGGCCCGCCTCATGGAGGTGGCGCAGCTGCGGGATTCCGTCAGCCAGATCATGCGCCAGGGCAGCGGCGCGGATCGGGAGCGTCCCCTGGGGATCATGGGGGAAATGGAGGCCGGGCTCCTGGAAGTCCAGAAATCCCTGCTCCAGATGCGCATGGTGAAGGTGGAGAGCCTCTTCTCCCGCATCGAGCCCATGGTGAAGACCCTCAGCCGGGATACGGGCAAGCCCGTCCGGCTGGCCTTCTATGGCGGGGATCTCGAGCTGGAGCGCAACCTGCTCGGACGCCTCACGGAACCCTTCCTGCACCTGATCCGCAATTCCCTCGACCACGGCCTGGAGACCCCTTCGGAGCGGGCGGCCCAGGGCAAGAGCGAAAGCGGGTCCCTGAGGATCTCGGCCTCCCAGCGGGGGCGGAACCTGCGCTTCGACCTCCGGGACGACGGACGCGGCTTCGACCTGGCCCGCATCGAGGCTCGCGGCATCGCCATGGGGCTGCTCAAGGAGGGGCAGGTCCACACCCCCGAGCGCCTGCACCGCCTGACCCTCGAGCCGGGGTTCTCCACCCAGGAGCAGGCCTCGGAGATCTCGGGCCGCGGCGTCGGGATGGATGTGGTCCGGGCCGAGATCGAGGGCCTGGGCGGGGAGATCCAGATCTCCAGCGAGCCCAGACGCGGCAGCCTGGTCCGCCTGACCCTCCCGCTATCCCGTGCCGTGATCAGCTGCCTGAAGGTCCGCAGCGGCGGGCAGACCTTTGGGATCCCGCTGGGCAGCGTGGTCCGCGTCCAGGCCAGCCCAGTCCCCCTCCACGGGGGCGACCGGGTGGAGGTGCTGGGCATGAAGCTGCCGATGGAATCCCTGCAGGCCTGTCTGGCCCAGCCCGAGCCCTCCACGGGCCAGCGCCTCGTGGTGGTGCTCCGCCAGCAGGGCGCCTCCTCCGCCAACGGGGTGGAGATCGCCCTGGGGGTGGACGAAGTGGCTGGCCGCACGGAGCTCCTGCTGCGCAGCCTGCCGGAACTGGCCCATGCCCAGGGGATCATGGGCGGCAGCCTCCAGGGCGAGGGCATCTTGTGGGTGCTGGACCCGGAGGCCGTCATGGGCTTGGCCATGGATTCCCTCATGCGGCGGGTGGCCCGTGTCTGAGCACTCCTCCCTTCTCCATGTCCGGGCCGCGGGCCGGGACATGCTGCTCTCCGTCGCCGACCTCTGGGAGGTGGTGGCCCCGGCGCCCGTGACCCGGCTCCCCGGTGGCCCCCCGGGCATCCAGGGCGTGGTGATCCACCAGGGCGAATTCCTGCCCGTGCTGGCCTGGAAGGACCTTCCGGACTGCGCCGAGGCCGGCGGAGACATCACGGCGGTGGCGGTCTTCCGGCGGAGGCTGGGCGTGCCCCTCGAGCGGCTGTTCGGAACGCTGGACCCCCCGGAGGAGGGCTGGCGTTCCTCGTCCGAGGAGGATCCCTGCAGCGCCTTCACCGCCGGGGTGTGCAGCCTGGAGGGACGCGACCTGCCCTTGCTGGATGTGGATCGGCTGCTGGCGCTGCTGCACCGCCTCCGCGCCGAGCGCTGACGGGCACTGACAGGCGCTGACGAGCGGGGCCGTCCGTGCGATGATGGCTGTTTCGTCATCGGAGGCTCCTTTGAACCGTCGCCTTGCCGCCCCCGTTGGAATCACTGCTACTGGGCAATGTTTTCCCCCAAGGGTGGTCACCAACGACGATCTCTCCAAGATCATGGAGACCAACGACGAGTGGATCCGGACCCGCACCGGCATCCGGGAACGCCGCTGGGTGGAGCCTGGCACCGGCGCCTCGCAGCTGGGGGCCCCGGCCCTCCAGATGGCCCTGGACAACCGCGGCATCAAGGCCACGGAACTGGATCTGATCCTGGTCACCACCGTGACCCCCGACACCCTGTTCCCGGCCACGGCCTGTCGCATCCAGGACATGGTGGGCGCGACCAATGCTTTCGGCTTTGACCTGAACGCCGCCTGCTCGGGCTTCCTCTACGCCCTCACCACGGCCTCCAGCCTCGTGGCCGCGGGTGGCGTCCGCCGGGTGGGCGTGGTGGGCGTGGACATCATGTCCACCATCATCAACCTGGAGGATCGGGCTACCTCCGTGCTGTTCGGTGATGGCGCGGGCGCCGTCATCGTCGAGCGGGTGGAGGAGGGCCTGGGCATCCTCGACTTCGAGCACAAGGTGGACGGCTCGGGCGGCTGTTTCCTCTACATGCCCGCCGGCGGTTCCCTGAAGCCCGCCTCGGCCGAGACCGTGGCCGCGAAGGAGCACTACATCCACCAGGCCGGGAGCGAGGTCTTCAAGAACGCCGTACGCGAGATGGCCGACAACAGCAGGCTGCTGATGGACCGGAACGGCTTCCGCGGCGACGAGCTCAAGCTCTTCGTCCCGCACCAGGCCAACATCCGCATCATGGATGCCGCCGCCAAGCGGCTGGAGCTGGATCCCGCCCGCATGATGGTGAACATCGACCGCTACGCCAACACCACCACGGCGACCATCCCCACGGCCCTGCATCAGGCGGTGGAGGAGAAGCGCGTGGCCAAGGGCGACCTGGTGGTGCTGTCGGCCTTCGGCGCCGGCTTCACCTGGGGTTCGACGCTCCTGCGCTGGGCCTACTGAGCCGGCGCCCGGGGCCGTGCGGATCATCGCCGGAACCCTGAAGGGGCGACGCCTGACGGCCCCGCCGCCGGTCGACCTGCGCGTGCGGCCCACCTCGGACCGGGCGCGGGAGGCGCTGTTCTCCATCCTCCAGCGGTGGCCGTCCGGCCCCTTCCTGGATCTCTGTGCGGGGACCGGGGCCGTGGGCCTGGAAGCCCATTCCCGAGGCTATGCGCCCGTCACCTGCGTGGAAGCCGCCGATCCTGGCTGGTCCTGCCTGCTCCGCAATGCCGGAGGTACCGAGGTCAAACCGCTGCGGACGGACCTTCAGCGCCTTCCGGAGGCCGCTTTCACCGGGCAGGCCGTGATTTTCCTGGATCCGCCCTACGATCAGGCCTCGGCCCTCTGGGGTCGGATGGCAGGCCGGTTGAGGGGCTGGATGGCCCCGGACGGGGTCCTGGTCTTTGAAACGGACCGGCAGACCATGTTGGAATTACAGACAGGGTGGGCTCTGGCCGAAACACGCGAGTATGGTGCGGCACGATTCCATCTCTGGACCCCGGCCTGAGCTCAGGACGGAGACCCCCGTTCAGCTCAGTGCCTCCGTGCGCGCGCTGGTCGTCACCCGACTGCGCCTGGCCACCGGGCTCATCTGGTTCCTCGGGTTCACCATCGGGCTCCTGTTCCTCTTCGCCTCGCTTCCGGACTTCCGGTTCTCCCTCCTGGGAGGGGTCGGGGCCCTGGGGCTGCTCGCCCTGGCCATCGGGGGGTCCTATCTCCAGATCGAGCACCTCCGCCGGTCCCTTGCCGACGGGCCCCTCAGCCCCGAGCTCTACCGCCCGCTGACCCGGTTCCCCCAGACCTCGTCCCTGCTGTTCTTCTACCTCGCGGCCTGCATCAGCGTGGGCGCCTACCTGTGGGTGAAGCTCTACCTCGGACAGAGCATCTGGGTCAGCTTCCTCATCATGCTGATGTTCGTGGTGATGGCCGCCCTGGCGGCCATCAGCCAGTATTTCCTCGCCAAGCAGAACCTGATGAAGGTCTACCAGCTGCTGGCGCGGGAGCCCGGGTTCAACGAATCGCTGGCGCGGTTCTCCACCAGCCTGCGGGCCAAGTTCGGCTTCGGCATCATGGCGATGACGGGCGGGGTGGTCCTCCTGTCCATCCTGGTGTCCGGCCTTACTCTCCAGTCTTCCATCCGAACCAAAGTCACCAGTTACGCAAAAAACGAGCTGGTGAACCTAGCCGATTCCGTGGCCTTCGTCCAGGAGATGAACACCACCCCCGAGGATCTCCAGGCCTTCCTGGGAACCCTGAAGCTGGGCGCGGGCGGGGGCGTGTCCCTCCGGTTGCCGGCCAGCCGGGGCGGCGCCGTGCTCGGCTCCCGCACCCGCATCGCCGGCGCCGGCGACATTCTGGTGGTCCAGCCCCTGCCGGACGGGTCCGAGCTGAGGGCCGTGATTCCCGAGGCCGAGTATGCCGACGCGGTCTGGAAGGCCCTGCGGCCCAACCTCGCCATCCTCGTGCTGTCCTCCATCTTCCTGATCTACTTCATCCAGCTGATCCTGCGCGATGTCCAGCAGCCGCTGCTGCTGCTGAGCCGCAACGCCCGACAGGTGGGCGAAGGCCACATCGACAGCCTGGAGGCGGTGTACAGCGACGACGAGGTGGCGGCCCTCAGCCAGGGCTTCGGCCGCATGGTCGGCAGCCTCCGGGGCATGGTGGTGCAGATCCGCTCGGCAAGTCGGGATCTGGCCAAGGCCTCCAGCGCCATCCGGGAGTCCGCGGACGGCGTCCGCCAGTCCAGCCACGGCCAGCGCGAGCTCATCGAATCCTTCCACCAGGAGATCAACGAGCTGACGGATACCTCCATCAGCATCAGCGCCAGTTCGATGGAGCTCAGCCTGGCCTCCGAAAGCACCAACGCCACCATCGTGGAGATGGCCGCCAGCGTGCAGCAGATCAACCAGAGCATGGACGAGCTGCTGATGGTGGTGGAGGGCATCACCTCGGCCATCCGCGACTTCGACAGCGCCATCAAGAATGTGGGCAAGAATGTGGACCACCTCGCGGGCCACGCCATCCACACCAAGGAGTTCGCCGAAAACCTGGAGCAGAGCACCTCCGCCATCGACGACAGCGTGAAGATCGCCCAGCGCTACACCAAGAAGGTGATCCACAACGCCGCCCGCGGCATGGAGCTGGTGGGACGGAACCGGGAGAAGATCCAGGTCATCGAGCGGGTCGTCCAGGACTTCCACGGCACCACGCGGACCCTGCTGCAGCTCGGGGCCGACATCGCCAAGATCCTCGACTACATTGGAGACCACGCGCAGCAGACCAACCTGCTGGCGCTCAACGCGGCCATCATCGCCTCCCAGGGCGATGCGGGCGGGGACGGGCAGGCCAAGGGCTTCTCGGTGGTGGCGGACGAGATCAAGCAGCTGGCTGAGCAGACGGGCCGCTCCACCCAGGAGATCCAGCAGATCATCGGCACCCTCCAGGCCGAGATCCGGAAGGCCTACCAGCAGGTGGAACTGGGGCTCGACGCCGTCCGGGACGGGGCGGAGTCCGTGGGGCAGAGCGAGGAGGCCCTGCAGGCCATCCTGGAGTCCATCAGCGAGACCGACAGCGTGGTGGAGAGCATCCTCAACGAGACCCTGCAGCAGGCGGGCCAGGCTTCGCTCATCCACGAGGCCAACCGCAACATCCACAACCAGGTGGAAACCATCCGCTCGGTCATCGCCGAACAGCAGCAGACCAGCAACTACATCCTCTCCCTGGCCATGAATGTCCAGCAGGCCACCAGCGTGGTGCGCGACTCCACCAAGGAGCAGAGCACCGGCAGCGACGAGATCGCCCGGGCCACAGAGCAGGTCCGCGCCCTCGCCAGCAGCCTCCACGAGATCCTGGCGCGGCAGGAGGACCATGTCCTGTCGCTGAAGGAGACCATGAACCGGGTGCTGGGCAAGGCCGTGGAGAGCGAGCGCGCCATCGAGGCCTCCAGCGGGGCGGTGGAGCAGCTGGGCGTGCAGGTCCACATGCTCAACCGGGAAGTGAACATCTTCAAGTTATAGCGGGATGGAGCCAGGCAGCCGGGCTGCTAGGCTGGAGCCGATCCCGGACGCCCCTTCATGTACCGTCTCTCCATCAAGACCAAGCTGAGCGCAGTCATCAGCACCCTGGTCCTCTCGTTCATCGCCTTCAACCTGCTGTACTACCCGCGCTGGGTGGAGCAGCAGATCCGAATCCAGGCGGAACTGAGCGCCCGCCAGGTGGCCGAGACCGCCAGCTATGCCCTGAGCCCGGCGGTGAGCACGGGCAACACCCGGGACATCGCCAGGGTGCTCCAGGGCGTCCAGAACATCCCCTCCTTCCGGTTCAGCGCCGTCTACGGGGCCGGAGGGGAGGCCCTGGACAGCACGCCCACGACGCCCGACTGGGTCATGGGGCAGATGCTCAAGGATGGCGTGTCCCAGACCTACACCCGCGGCGAGAGCAACATGCTCGTGGTCGTGGCCCCGGTCTTCTACGAGGAGCCGCGGGCCGACCAGGTCGGCAGCCTGGTCATCGGCTTCACCACCGAAGGGACCCAGCGCGCCGTGCGGGAGAACATCCGGGCCAGCCTCGCGGTGGGCCTGGTGACGCTGGTGGTGGGCATCGGCGTCGCCGTCTTCCTGTCGAACCGCTACCTCCGTCCCGTGATCCAGCTGACGGAGGCGGCCCAGAAGGTGGCCCAGGGGAATTTCGAGACCGTTTCGGTGAAGGTCTCCACCCGGGACGAAATCCAGGATCTGAGCCAGTCCTTCGAGGTGATGACCGACAAGCTCCGGGTCTCCCGGGACGAGATCGAGCGGCAGAACCGGCTGCTGGAATACCGGGTCCAGGAACGCACACGGCAGCTCATGGAGACCATCTGGGAACTGGAGGAGATCCGGGCCAACCTCGAACGCCTGGTCCAGGAGCGCACCCGCGGTCTGGAGCAGAGCCAGGAGGAGCTCCGCGCCTGGGCCAGCACGCTGGAGGAGAAGGTCCAGGAGAAGACCCAGGAATTGCGGGAACTGAACGACAGCCTGCTGACCAGCTACCAGCGGTTGAAGGAAGTCGACCGGCTGAAGGATGAGTTCCTGGCGAACATGAGCCATGAACTCCGCACCCCGCTGAATTCCATCATCGGGTTCTCGGGGATGCTGATGCAGGATCCGGAGGGCCGCCTGAGCCGGGAAGGGAAGGAGGATCTCCAGATCATCTACCAGAACGGCCGCTCGCTCCTGGGGCTCATCGATTCCATCCTCGACCTTTCGAAGATCGAGGCGGGCAAGATGGAGCTGGAACTGGAGGAGGTGGATCCCTTGCTGCTGCTGGACGAAGTGAAGGCCATGGCGGCGGGCCTCATCCAGGACCGCCCCATCAGCCTCGTGTACCAGCGGCCCCAGGGTGCAGCCTGCGTCATGGGCGACCGGAACCGCCTCCGGCAGGTATTCACGAACCTCGTGGGCAACGCCATCAAGTTCACGGAGGCCGGGTCGGTGCGCATCTCCGCGGTCCTTGGCGCCGGGTCGCTCCAGATCAGCATCGAGGACACGGGCATCGGCATGACCACCGCGGAATTGGAGCGCCTCTTCAAGCCCTTCCAGCAGGTGGACGGCAGCATCACCCGGCGTTTCGGCGGCACGGGCCTGGGGTTGGCCATCAGCCAGCGGTTCATGGGGCTCATGAACGGCCAGATCCGCGTGACCAGCCGCAAGGGCGAGGGCAGCACCTTCGTCGTGGAGATGCCGCTGTGCGGGGAGGCCTCCGCATGACCGCCTCGCTCAAGATCCTCTGCATCGAGGACAACGCCATGAATTGGCGGCTGGTGCAGCGGCTGCTCTCCCAGGCGGGGTACGACATGCATTGGGCCGAAGACGGCCTCAAGGGCTTCGAGGCGGCCTCCCGGCTCAAACCCGCCCTGATCCTGCTGGACATCAACCTGCCGGGGCTGTCGGGTTTCGAGGTCGCCACCAAGCTCCGGCAGAACGCCGATCTGAAGGACACCGTGATCGTCGCGCTCACGGCCAAGACCATGCGGAGCGACCGCGAAACCGCGCTGGTGACGGGATGCGACGGGTTCATTTCCAAGCCCATCGATCCCTTCCTCTTCGTGGGGCAGGTGGAGTCCTACCTTGGCGGCCAGCGGGACCGCCTGGAGCAGGGGCGGGAAGGCGAGGCCCTGCGGCAGTTCAGCCAGAAGGTCGTCGCGCACCTGGAGGCCCAGCTGCGGGAAGCCCAGGAGGGCAACCAGAAGCTCCTGGAGGCGCAGGGCGCCCTGGAGCAGCGCAGCAACCACCTGTCCCGGCTGCTGTCCCTCAGCAAGGAGATCATCCCCGTGCGGGATGCCGGCGAGATCCTGACCCGGGTGCTGGGACAGTTCCGCGAGGAGCTGCAGCTCGACCGCCTGAGCGCCTATCGCCTCCATCCGAGCGGCGCCTATTTCCAGGGACTGGTCTGGGGACCCGCCGGGTTCCAGGACACGGCGGTGCTGCCTCTGGACCACCCGCTCGTGACCAAGGCCGAGACCCTTCCTTCGGGGGGCGTGCTCATCGATGCGGATCTCCGGCAGACCGCCGCCTGGGAACAGGGCATCGAGCTGCAGCTGTGGAATCCCCGGGCCCAGGCGTTCCTGCTCCCCCTCCGCAGCCGCTCCGGGGAAGACCGCCTCTGGGGGTTCCTCGCCGCGGATCGCGCCGACCGGCCCTATCAGCCTTTCGAAACCGAGCTGGCCGCCCTGTATGCCGGCACCCTGCAGGTGAGCCTTGAGAACGCCGAGCTGATCGCCCATCTCGACGAGACCAGCCAGGCCCTGGGCACCAGCTACGAAGGCCTGGAATCCGCCTACGAGGCCCTGAAGGAGGCTCAGCGGGCCCTGGGCGCCCAGGACCGGAAGGCCACCCTGGGCGGACTTTTCCTGCAGATGGCCCAGCGCCTCCAGGTTCCGGTCCAGACCCTGAAGACGGAGAGCCAGGCCCTGTCCCTATCCATCGACCAGGAAGGGGCGCTGCCCCCTCTTGAAGCCCGGCAGGCCTGCCACCGGGCCATGGAACAGATCCATCGGGCCACCGCGCAAGTGGACAGCCTGGTCCGGGCCCTCCTCCGCCGGGCGGGCCAGGGGGAAGCCAGCGCCCCCGAATGGATTCATCTGCATGACCTGCTGAACCAGGAGCTGGAGTTCCTCCAGGCCGACGGAACGCTTTCGGAGGCCCATCCCCTCGAGCTCAACCTGCAGGCCCCCCGGGATCTCATCTACGGCGTCTATACGGATTTCTCCGAAATCCTGGGGCACCTCCTGGCCCATGCCCGCCAGGGCGAACCCGGCCGGATCCAGATCCGCTCCTGGGGAGGGAACCGCCACTTCCGGCTGGAACTCGAAGATGAGGGCGGGACCATCTCCCGGGAGCGGGTCGACCAGGCCTTCGAGCCCTTCTCGCAGCTGCGGCCCGCGGAACCCGGCCCGGCCCGGCAGCCGGGGACGGAGCTCCCCCATTGCGCGCAGCTGCTGAACGCCTATGGGGGCACCGCCCACCTGGCGGCCACGGAGCGGGGGACCGTCGTGAGGATCAGCCTTCCGATGGAGTGAGCCCCCTACCGGGTGACGACCTTCTCGATGCGCTTCTCGAAGGCCGTGCCCAGCACCAGCCGGTGGACGAAGATGCCCGGCGTGTGGATCGCATCGGGATCCAGCGCGCCGACCTCGACGATCTCCTCCACCTCGGCGATGCAGACCTTCCCGCAGGTGGCCGCCATGGGGTTGAAGTTCCGGGCGGTCTTGCGGAAGACCAGGTTCCCGAGGCGGTCGGCCTTCCAGGCCTTCACCAGGGCGAAGTCGGCGAAGATGCCGGATTCCAGGACGCACTCCCGGCCGTGGAACTGGCGAGTCTCCTTGCCCTCGGCCACCTTCGTGCCGGCGCCGGTGGGGGTGAAGAAGGCCGGGATGCCCGCGCCGCCCGCCCGCATGCGCTCGGCCAGCGTGCCCTGGGGCACCAGCTCGACCTCCAGCTCGCCGTGGAGGAACTGCCGCTCGAACTCGGCGTTTTCGCCCACATAGCTGCTGACCATCTTCCGGATCTGGCGGTTCTTCAGGAGAAGGCCGAGCCCGAAGTCATCCACCCCGGCATTGTTGGAATAGCAGGTGAGATCCTTCACGCCGGTCCGAACCAGCGCGGCGATGAGGTGCTCGGGGATCCCGCAGAGGCCGAATCCGCCCACCGCGAGGTGGGCTCCGTCCGGGATGTCCTGCACCGCTTCCAGGGCACTGCTGACGCGCTTGTCGATCATGAAGGGGAACCTCGGAATGTCCCTTCAGTGTGCCATCTCTGGCATCCTGCTCCAGTTCCTGTTTGAACCGGAAGGGGGTTGATCATGAGGAGGAGGTTCCTGGCCGTCCTGTGGGCGCTGAGCCTTGGTGCTCAGGCGCCGACACCACCCCCGGACAGCCTGCACGACGCCCTGCACGATGTCCGGGAGACCCATCTCCGGGGCGTGAAGAAGCTCACGGACACCGGCTCCAACGCCGAGGCCTACTGGTCGAACGACGGCCGGAAGATCATCTTCCAGAGCACCCGCGACGGCCATCCCTGTGATCAGCTCTACACCATGAACGCCGACGGTTCCGACCAGAAGCGGGTCAGCTCGGGCAAGGGCCGGGTCACCTGCGGCTGGTTCCTGCCCGGGGATCGGAAGATCATCTATGCCAGCACCCATGGGGCCGGCCCGGAGTGCCCCGAGGGGCCGCCCTTCACGCCCGGCAAGTACCAGTGGCCCGTGTTCCAGGGCTATGACCTCTACATCGCCGGCGCCGACGCTCGTGATGCGAAGCCGTTCCTGCCCGCTCCAGGCTACGACGCCGAGGCCACCGCGGCGCCCAACGGCAAGTGGATCGTCTTCACGAGCGAGCGCGGCGGTGATGTGGATCTCTGGCGGGTGGACCTCGATGGGAAGCACCTCGTGCGCCTGACCGATGGTGTGGGCTACGACGGCGGCGGCGTGTTCAGCCCGGATTCCAAGCTCATCGCCTGGCGCACCAATTACCCGAAGGGCGAGGCCGCCACGGCGAAGTACCAGGAGCTGCTCAAGCGCCACCTTGTCGAACCCATGGAGATGGACATCTGGGTGATGAATGCCGACGGCAGCGCCAAGCGGCAGGTCACGAAACTCCCGGGGGCGGCCTTCGCGCCCATCTTCACGCCGGATGGCAAGGGCCTCGTCTTCGCCACCAACCACCATGACAACCAGGGCAGGGGGCGGGGGTTCGACCTCTTCCGCATCAATCTGGACGGCACGGGTCTGGAGCGCCTCACCTGGACCGGCGTGTTCAACTCCTTCCCCCACTTCAGCCCCGATGGCCGGAAGCTGCTCTGGGTGAGCGGCCGGGCCCCCCGGGGCCCGCGCCAGTTCGATGTCTGCGTGGCGGAGTGGCTCCCGTGAGCGCAAAACCCGCGATCTTTCTCGACCGGGACGGCACCCTCAACGAGGAGGTCGATTACCTGTCCGACCCCGAGCAGCTGGTGATGATCCCCGGTGCGGCGGCCGCCGTGGCCCGGCTCAATGCCCGGGGGATCCCCGTCGTGGTGGTGACCAACCAGAGCGGCATCGGCCGCGGCAGGTACGGGTGGGACGATTTCGCCGCCGTCATGAGCCGGATGGGCGCGCTGCTGGCCCTGGAGAACGGCCGCATCGACGCGGTCTATGCCTCGCCCCATCACGAGCAGGGGCAGGGGGCCTACGCCGTGGCGGACCATCCGGAGCGCAAACCCAACCCGGGGATGCTGGTGAGGGCCGCGGAGGAGCTGGGCCTCGACCTGGCCCGCTCATGGATGGTGGGCGACAAGGACATCGACCTGGAGGCGGGTCGCCGGGCCGGTTGCCGCGTGGCGCTCGTCCGGACGGGCTACGGCGCCCAGGTGGACGGTTCCGCGGCGGACCTGGTGGCGCCGGACCTTGGCGGAGCCGTGGACCGCATCCTGGCCCAGTGGCCATGATCCTGGTCGAGAAGACCGGTCTGGTGCCCGGCACGCTGATCCAGCGGTACAAGCGCTTTCTGGCGGATGTCCGGCTGGACGATGGCCGTGTCGTCACCGCTCACACCACCAACACGGGTTCTATGAAGACCTGCTGGGAGCCCGGCGACCGGGTGCTGCTCGAGCCGGCCGTCAATCCAGACCGTAAGCTGAAGTTCACCTGGCTGACGGTGGAACGCCCCGGAGGCTGGGTGGGGGTGGAGACGGGCATGCCCAACCGCGTGGTGGCCGCAGCCGCCCGGAAGGATGTCCTGCCTGGTCTGTCCGGTCTGCACGGCGTCCGCACCGAGGTGAAATACGGGGCCGAGAACAGCTGCATCGATGTGCTGGCCCTGGACGGCGAGGGTCGCCAGGTGTTCATCGAAGTGAAGAACACCACGCTGAAGGAGGGCGACTGGGCCCTGTTCCCTGACGCGGTGACGGAGCGCGGAACCAAGCACCTGCGGGAGCTCCAGGCCATGGTGCGCGAAGGCCACCGGGCCGCCATCGCCCTGTTCGTGCACCGGACGGATGTGGATCGCTTCGACGCGGCGCGGGAGATCGATCCGGTCTATGCGACGGAGCTGGACCGGGCCGCGGAAACCGGGGTACGGATCCTTCCGCTGGCTGTGCGTCTCGTCACAAGGCGGGAAGGGGATGGTCTCTGGAGCCTTGGGTGGGAAGTGCCGGGCCTTCTGCCCTGGGTTCGGCGTGGCTAGACTGGGGTTTTCCTCCTCAGGAGTCCCGCATGTCCGCCACTGTGTCTGAGCTCATGAAGACCCCCCTGAACGCCGCGCATCGGGCCCTGAACGCCAAGATGGTGGATTTCGGCGGCTGGGACATGCCGGTGCAGTACCCCGCCGGAATCCTCGCCGAGCACGAGGCCGTGCGGACCAAGGCCGGTCTCTTCGATGTGAGCCACATGGGCGAGATCCGCGTGAAGGGCCCCGGCGCCCTGGCGCTGGTGGAGCATCTGACGCCCAACGCCGTGTCGAAGCTGGCCATCGGCCAAGTGCACTACACCGCCTTCCTCTACGAGAACGGCACCTTCGTGGATGATCTCCTGGTCTACCGCGAGGCCGAGGAGGAGTTCCTGCTGGTGGTGAACGCCGGCAACTCGGACAAGGATTTCGCCTGGGTGCAGAAGCACGCCCCGGCCTTCGACTGTACGGTGGTGAACGAAAGTCCCGCCACGGGCCAGATCGCCCTCCAGGGCCCCCTCGCGGTCCAGATCCTCCAGCCCCTCACCAAGACCCCGCTCGATCCCATCGGCTACTACTTCTTCACCCATGGCGAAGTCGCCGGGGTCAAGTGCCTCATCAGCCGGACGGGCTATACGGGCGAGGATGGCTTCGAGCTCTACTGCGCCGCGGGCGACACCGAGCGCCTCTGGAACGCCGTGATGGCCGCCGGCACGCCCCAGGGCCTGCTGCCTGCGGGCCTGGGCTGCCGCAACACCCTGCGACTCGAGTGCAAGATGGCCCTCTACGGCCACGAGATCGACGACAGCATCCACGCGCTGGAAGCCGGGCTGGGCTGGATCGTGAAGCTCGACAAGGGCGATTTCATCGGCCGCGACGCCCTGCTGGCCGCCAAGGCGGCGCCTGCGCCCCGGAAGCTCGTGGGCTTCAAGACCCTCGAGAAGCGCGATATCGCCCGGGACCACATGCCCGTGGTGCAGGGCGGGAAGCAGATCGGCTTCGTCACCAGCGCCGCGCCTTCGCCCACCTGTGGCATCAACCTCGGCCTGGCCTATGTCCCCACGGAGCTGGCCAAGACCGGCAACCGCATCGAGATCGAGATCCGCGGCCGCGCCGTGCCCGCCGAGATCATCCCCACGCCGTTCTACAAGCGGACGAAGTAGCCCCGCCTCACCCGCACATCCCACACTCCCATGGAGGATCCATGTTTCCTGCCGACCTGAAGTACACCAAGGACCACGAATGGCTGAAGCCCGCGGGCGACGGCACCGCGCTGGTGGGCATCACCCAGTACGCGCAGGATGCGCTCGGCGATGTGGTCTTCGTGGACCTGCCGGAGGCCGGCGCCACCTTCGCCCAGGGCGAGGAATTCGGGACGGTGGAATCCGTGAAGACGGTGTCTGAGCTGAACATGCCCTCCGCCGGCGAGGTGCTCGATGTGAACGCCTCCCTGGCCGATCATCCGGAAGCCGTGAACGAAGATCCCTACGGCAAGGGCTGGATGGTCAAGATCAAGCTGACGGGCGGTCTGGCGGGCGATCTTCTGGACGCGGCCGCCTATGAAGCCCTGGTGAGTGCCGAGAGCCACTAGACCCATGGCGCTGCCGCTTCTGACCGCCCTCCTCTGGGGGACGATGCCGGTGCAGCTGCCGGCGTCGTCCCCCCAGGCGCATGTGGCGGTCGCTCCTCCCCGGGCGCCTGAATCCGACTCGACCCGCATCGCGCGCCTCCGGAGCCTCGTGGAAGCGGCGGAGCAGGCCCTGGAGGCCGAAGACGAAACGGCGGCGGCCGATCGTGCCGACGAGGCGGATGTCCTCACGGCGGACTGGCCTGCGGAACTGCTGCGGAACGCCGATGTGCAGAGCCTTTTGCAGCGGCTGAAGGAGGTCCAGGACCAGCTCGCCGAGGAGGAGGCCCCCGAGGCCGAGCCCGGCCTCAAGACCACTGGCGAGGTGGTGTCCATCAGCGGCGAGGAACTGCGGGCGGAACTGGAGCGGGTCCGGGCCGCAGAGCAGGGCGCCACCTACGATTTCCCCATCGATCTGAACGACAAGGTGCTCACCTGGGTGAGCCTCTTCACCACCACCAAGCGCGGCTTCATGGAGAACGCCCTGGGTCGCGCCTCGATGTACATGCCGATGATCCGGCAGGTCTTCGCGGAGGAAGGGGTGCCGCAGGATCTGGCCTACCTGGCTGTGATCGAATCGGGCTTCCGCAACGAGGCCAAGAGCCACGCCAAGGCCGTGGGCATGTGGCAGTTCATCCGTTCCACGGGCCGCATCTACGGCCTCACGGGCAACGCCTGGATCGAGGAGCGGCGCGACCCGGTGAAGGCCACCCGCGCGGCGGCCCGCTACCTCAAGCGGCTGTACGAGATCTCCGGCGACTGGTATCTGGCTTCCTCCGGCTACAACGCCGGTCCCCTGACCCTGGAGCGCGCCATCCAGAACATCGGGACCCGGAATTTCTGGGATCTGGCCCGCTCCCGTTGGCTGCGCACCGAGACCAAGAACTATGTGCCCGAACTGTGCGCCGCGATCCTGGTCGGGCGCAACCCCGAGCGCTACGGCCTGCGCATCCTGCCGCTGCCTCCGTACGCCTACGAGACGGTGGCCGTGCCCAGCATGACCAGCCTCACGGTGCTCGCCCGCTGCGCCGGTACGGATTCGAACACCTTGAAGGCCCTGAATCCGGAGCTGCTGCGGGGTTCCACACCGCCGGGCGCCTATATGCTGCGCGTGCCCCCGGGCAAGGCCGGTGAGTGCCTGCGCCAGCTCGCCCGCATGCCCGCCGGCAAGCGGCTGGACTTCCAGCACTACACCGTCCGGAAGGGCGACACGCTGGCCAAGGTGGCCCGGCGCTTCCGGCTGACGCCGGATGACCTGCTGGATGCCAACGACTTGACGGCGAAGCAGTTCAAGCCGGGCAAGCGCCTGCTGGTGCCGCCTCCCCCCACCCTCGCGCTGGATGATCGGGACCTGGCCCCCAAGGTCGAACGCGTGAAGCTGCTCGGAGACCGGCCCCTGGAGCCGCTCCCCGCGCTGACGCCCGTTCCGACGGCTTCGGAGACGGCCACCTCTCCGGGCGCCGAACCTCCGCTCGCAGCGGAGAAGCCCGCGCCGCCTGAGCCGGCGGCCGCACCCGGGCTGGCGCCTGCCGCGGCGGCACCGCCCCGTGAAAGCCCTGTCCGCCCGGTGGAAGTCCCCTCCCATCCGCCCGGCGGCGAGCCGGAGGCCGCTTCTGGCACCCTGTACCGCGCCCGGCCCGGCGACACCCTGGCCAAGATTTCCCGGGCCCGCGGCGTTCCCCTGGGAGCGCTCATGCGGCTGAACCCCCAGGCGGTGAAGACCCTTCGCCCCGGCGATCCCGTGCGGCTGCCGGGCTCAGCGACACCGGCGGCCTCGGCCTCAGCGCGGGCTTCGGCCCCGTCCCCGGCCTCGGGGGCGGCCTCGGGTTCGGCCTCGACCACCCCACGCGTCCATGTGGTCCAGAAGGGCGAGACTCTGGCCGCCATCGGCCGGAAGTACGGCCTGGATCCCAAGGATCTCAAGGTCTGGAACCGGATGAAGAGGGACCGGATCCAGGCGGGCCAGCGGCTCCGGTTGTCCCCCCGCTGATCTGTGCTTGCAGAAGCGCAAAAGGAGTGTGATACTAGGTTTTCCCGAATGGGGCCATAGCTCAGCTGGGAGAGCGCTTGCATGGCATGCAAGAGGTCGTCGGTTCGATCCCGATTGGCTCCACCAAACAGAAGGCCACCGCAAGGTGGCCTTCTTGCTGAAAGCTGAAAGCCGCCCGTCATGCTCGCTTCCCTCAACCATGTGGATCTTCGCTTCGGCCCGCAAGAGGTGCTGAAGGATGTCACCTGGGCCATCCAGGAAGGCGAGTGCTGGGGCGTCATCGGCCGCAACGGCGCGGGCAAGAGCACGGTCTTCAAACTGCTGCTGGGCCAGCTCGAGGCGGACAGCGGCACCGTCGTGCGCCCCACGAAGGAGCGCGGCATCCGCATGGGCCACTACGCCCAGGACCTGGTGCCCGAGACGCACGGGAGCGTGCTGGAAGAGGCGCTGGCGGCCTTCGGCGATGTGGAGCGCCTGCAGCACGAGATGCGCGAGCTGGAACACCGCATGGGCGAGGCCGGCGCGGATCTCGAGCTGGTGATGGCGCGCTACCAGAAGGTCACGGAGACCTTCGAGCACCTCGACGGCTTCAGCATCCGGGCCCGCGCGGAAAGCATCCTGCAGTCCCTGGGATTCGCGGCCACGGATTTCGAGCGCTCGGTGGAGACCCTCTCGGGCGGCCAGAAGAGCCGCGTGATGCTGGCCAAGGCCATTCTCCAGGGCCAGGATCTGCTGCTGCTGGACGAGCCCACCAACCACCTGGATCTGCCCAGCCTGCGCTGGCTGGAGGACTTCATCCAGGACACGGACGCCACGGTGGCCATCATCAGCCACGACCGCTACTTCCTGGACAAGATCGCCACCGAGATCCTCGAGCTGGATCTCGGCCGCTCGCGGGTCTACGAGGGCAACTACTCGGAGTTCATGGAGAAGAAGGAACAGGAGCTGGAGCTGCTGGAACGGCACTACGAGCAGCAGCAGGCCTACATCAAGAACCAGGAAGAGTACATCCGCCGGAACATCGCCGGACAGAACACCAAGCAGGCCCGGGGCCGCCGCACCCACCTCGCCAAGCTCGACCGCATCCAGAAACCCCTGCGTGACCGCCGCAAGGTGAAGTTCAGTTTTCCGGAGACCCAGCGCGGCGGCGATGTCGCGCTGGTACTGGAGAACGCCAGTGTGGGCTGGGGTGGGCAGGCCCTCTATGCGCCTCTGGAGCAGCTGCAGATCAAGCGGGGCCAGAAGGTCGGCATCGTGGGCCTCAACGGCACGGGCAAATCCACCCTGCTCAAGGCCATCTGCGAAGAGATCCCCTTCATCACGGGTCAGGCCCGCCTGGGCAGCCAGGTGAAGCTCGGCTACTTCGACCAGCATCATCGGAACCTGGACCCCCGCAACACGGTGTTCCAGCAGATCCACGCCGTGAATCCCCAGGCGCTGAAGCAGGATGTGCTGGGCTTCCTGGCGAAGTTCCAGTTCCGCGGCGACGAGGTGGACAAGCCCGTCACGGCGCTGTCCGGCGGCGAGCGGGCCCGCCTGAGCATCGCCACGCTCATCCGTCACGGCGTGAACCTGCTGCTGCTGGACGAGCCCACCAACCACATGGACATCCCCAGCATGGAGGCCATGGAAGACACGATCCTGAGCTTCACCGGCGCGGCCATCGTGGTGACCCACGATCGCTACCTGCTGGGCCGGGTGGCGGATTCCCTGCTGCGCATCCACGAGGGCAAGGCCGAGTTCCGCGAAGGCGGCTACGAGGATCACCAGGCCTGGGTGGATCTGGACTTGAGCGCGGACGAGGGATCCGGAAGTCCGGAGCCCGAATCCCCGAAGAGATCGTCAGCGCCGCAACCGAAGCAACCTGCGACCGGGAAGGCTCCGGGCCCCGCTGCTGGTCCCGCCCCGTCCAGCAAGTCCGCCGCCATCGACAAGGACAAACAGCGGGCCATCAAGCGTTTCGAGAAGCAGGTGGCCGAAGCCGAGTCCAAGGTGGCCGACCTGGAGGCGAAGCTGGCCGAGCTGCAGAAGGACATGGCCGCCATGGACCCTTCCGACTGGCAGGCCTTCAACGCCCGCCTGGATGGCCAGAAGGCGCTGGAGGCGGATCTGGCCTATGCCATGAGCGACTGGGAGGCAGCGCAGACCGCCTTGGAGGAAGCCCAGCGGTAGGCCGGGCCGTTTGTGCTATCCAGGGGGCATGCGCCTTCCCATTTATCAAATCGATGCCTTTGCCGACCGCACCTTTACGGGCAACCCGGCGGCCGTGGTGCTTCTGGACCAGTGGCTGCCGGAACCGGTGATGCAGGCCATCGCCGGTGAGAACAACCTGGCGGAGACCGCCTTCCTGGTGCACGAGCCCGCAGGTTGGCGCATCCGCTGGTTCACACCGGCCTGTGAAGTGGACCTCTGCGGCCATGCCACCTTGGCCTCGGCCTTCGTGCTGTTCGAGCGGGATCCCCTTCTGCCGCGGATTGCCTTCCAGTCCCGGAGCGGGTCGCTGGCAGTGGACCGCGAGGGCGAGCGGCTGGTCCTGGACTTTCCCAGCCGCCCGCCTGCGGCCATGGCCCCCGTTCCGGGGCTGTCCGAGGCCCTGGGGGCCCGCGTGCGGGAAGTCTGGAAGGCCCGGGACCTGGTGGCCGTGCTGGACGACGAAGCCACCGTACGGGGCCTGAAGCCTGACCTCGCGGCCCTGGCCGGGATGGACGACTTCGCCGTGGTGGTCACGGCCCCGGGGGAAGAGGCCGATTTCGTCTCGCGGTTCTTCGGTCCGCGGGTGGGGGTTCCGGAGGACCCCGTCACCGGGAGCGCCCACAGCACCCTCGTGCCCTTCTGGGCATCGCGCCTGGGGCGCACGAAGCTGCGGGCGCTGCAGGTCTCCCCCCGGGGCGGCGAACTCCACTGCGAGCTGCGCGGGGACCGGGTCGCCATCGGCGGCCGCGCCGTGAAAGTGCTGGAGGGGACCTTCTTCCTCTGAGCCGCTGATAGGATGGGGCCACCCCATCCGAGGCCTTCCATGACGCAGTTCCGCGGCGCCCATGTCTTCATCACCGGTGCGGCCAGCGGCTTGGGCCGCCTCATGGCCCTGGAGGCCGCCCGGCGGGGGGCCCGCGTGAGCCTGGTGGACCGGGATGCTACGGGGCTGGCGGAGGTCTGCGCGGCCATCCAAGGGGAGAAGGGGGATGCCAGGGACTTCGTGGTGGACCTTTCGGACCGGGCGGCCATCCAGGCCACCTGCGCAGAGGTGCTGGAGACCCGGGGTGGCGTGGACATCCTCATCAACAACGCGGGCGTCGTCTCGGGCAAGCCCCTGCTGGAGTGCAGCGACGAGGCCATCGAACGGACCTTCCAGGTGAATGCCCTGGCGCTCTTCTGGACGGTGCGCGCCTTCCTTCCCGGTATGACGAAGACGGGGAAGGGCCACATCGTCACCGTGGCCTCCGCCGCCGGCCTGGCGGGCACCGCGCGGCTGGTGGATTACTCGGCCTCGAAATTCGCCGCGGTGGGCTTCGACGAATCCCTGCGCATGGAACTGAAGCGCCTGGGCAGTCCGGTGCGCACCACCGTGGTGTGCCCCTTCTTCATCGACACGGGCATGTTCGAGGGCGTCAAGACCCGCTTCGCCTGGCTGCTGCCGATCCTCCAGCCCGGCTATGTCGTCGGCCGCATCATGGGGGCCATCGAAGGGAACCGCGCCCGGCTGATCATGCCCCGCTTCGTGATGACCGTCCCCGTGGTGCGGGTGCTGCCGCCCTTCCTCTTCGATGCGGTGCTGGCCTTTTTCGGCGTGAACCGGAGCATGGACGAGTTCGTGGGACGGCACTAGGGCGGGAACGGTCTCAGGGGCGGGGGACCAGGTTCAGGGCCTGAGCCTCGGCCGCGAGTCGGCTGTAGGCCAGGGCCAGCTCCTCGAAGAGGCGGCCCTGGCCATGGAGGTCCACTTCGGACCTGAAGGCGCCCGATGCGAGGGGCTCCAGGGCCTTCACGGAGGCGACCCAGGCCGGCCACGCCGGGAGACCCGCCAGGCGTCCGCCGTAGGCCTGGTTGAAGCCCTCGATCAGGTAGGCCGAGCTGCGAGGCACCTGCGCCTTGTCCGCAGTCAGGGCCTCCACGAACACCGGGGCGATCATCTCGGCCACGGCGGCCGGTCGGTCTGAAAAGCCCAGGCGCCGGTGGATCCAGGCATCGACTCCCGAAACGCCGATGCTCGAATCGGCGGGAAACCAGGACTCTGTCTGGGGATCCCATACCTCCAGCCAGCGGTGGTCGTTGTGGCTCCGCCCGAAGACGCTGGCCTGCGCCCCCCGTTTCTGGACCATGGCCGCGGCATTCGCCTGGCGCCGCTCTGAAGGCGCCTGAAGGTTGATCTCCTGCACCCACCGCACCTGGATGCCCCGGGATTCCAGCAAACTTCGGAGCACCCGCGCGTGGTCCGCGCAATTCCCGGCACCGCGCTGCAGGATCTCCTCCACGGTGCGATTCCGGTAGTCCGTGGCCACAAAGGGCATGGCGCGGTTCAAGTGGGTCACCAGGCGGCCCACCCGCGCGGGCACCGTACCGGGCGCGTCCAGGGTGCGGCCGGCCTCCGTGGGGGACAGGGCCTGGGCGCCGAGGCTGACGGAGATGAAGGCGGAGATGAACAGGACATTGGCAAGGCGCATGGGAACCTCACGGCAAGGTACGGGTTCTCCGGGCCGCGGGTTTAGCCCATGCTTCGTTCCGGCGTGAGCCCCTAGAAGTATTTCAGGGTGAGATCCACCATCCTGCGGACGAAGCCTGTGTAGGGCGGATACATGAGCTGGATGGCCGAGAAGCGGGTGCGCTGGCGCAGGATGCCCCGGGCGTTGGAGAAGGCCTCGAACCCGTGGCGGCCGTGGGCCTTGCCGAAGCCGGAGGCGTTCACGCCGCCGGTGGGCAGGCCCGTGTGGGCGAAGTGCAGGATCGTGTCGTTGATGCAGCCGCCGCCGGCCGTGGTGCGGGCCAGGAGGTCCTCCGAGGTCCGGCGGCTGCCGCTGAAGACATAGAGCGCCAGCGGCTTGGGCCGGGCGTTCACGAAGGTCACGGCCTCGTCCATGTCCTTCACCTTCAGGATCGGCAGCAGGGGGCCGAAGATCTCCTCCTGCATGACCGGCGAGGCCGGATCCACGCCGGTCAGCAGGGTCGGGCCGATGTAACGCGAGGCCGCCTCGGTCTCGCCGCCGAAGGCGACCTGGGCCGCGGAGCCATTCAACAGGCCCTGGAGCCGCGCAAAATGCCGGTCGTTGATGACGCGGGCCAGATCAGGACTGGCCTGGCGCGCGGCGGCATCGACGCCGTAGAAGCTGGAGAAGGCCTCCTTCAGATGGGTCACCAGCGCATCGTGGACGCTGGCATGAACCAGCACATAATCCGGCGCCACGCAGGTCTGGCCGCCGTTGAGGCCCTTGCCCCAGGCGATCTTGCGGGCGGCCATGCGCAGGTCGGCGTCCGCGTCCACCAGCACCGGGGACTTGCCGCCCAGCTCCAGGGTGACGGAGGCCAGATGCTCGGCGGCGGCTTTCATCACGGCCTTGCCCACGGCCGGGCTGCCCGTGAAGAAGATGTGGTCGAAGGGCAGGGCGAGCAGGGCCTGGGCGATGTCGGCCTCGCCTTCCACCAGCGCGACTTCATCCTCGGGAAAGAGGCCGGCCAGCAGCTTCCCCAGGAAGGCGTTGGCGTGGGGGGTGGACTCCGAGGGCTTGAGGATGGCGCAGTTGCCCGCGGCCAGGGCCGAGACCAGAGGTCCGAGCGCGAGGTAGATGGGGTAGTTCCAGGGGCTGATGATGAGCGCCAGGCCCTTGGGCTCATGCCGGATGGTGCCCGCGCTGCCGAAGAGGCCGATGGGGGTGGGCACCCGGCGGGGCTTCATCCAGCGGGGCAGGTGGCGCAGGGCCTCCTTGATCTCCGAGATGACGGGGTAGAGTTCCGTGAGGTCCACCTCCTCCGGCGATTTCCGGAAGTCCGCCGCCAGGGCCGCCTGGGCCTCGGCCCGGCGGGCCATGAGGGCATCCAGAAGCGCCTGGAGCTTGGCCCTGCGCTCCCGGGCCGAGGTGGCCGCCACCCGCCACCGGGCCGCCTGCTGGCGGGCGAAGAGAGCTTCCAGATCAGGCTGGGGCACGGGCGCTCCTGACGGACGGGGGTCCGCCCATCTTACGCCCGCGGGGGGATGCGCCGAAGGTCAGACCCAGGCCATCTCGGCGGTGAAGTGGCGCAGGTACTTGCTCTGCTTCACGATCTTCACGCCGCGGATCTCCCTGGCCTTGGCCTTCACATCGGCGATCACCTCGGCGGCGAAGTCGAAGTGGCTCTGGGTGTACATGCGGCGGGGGAAGGCCAGCCTCACCAGCTCCATGCTGTGGTAGGTCTCGGTGCCGTCCTCGAGCCGCTTGCCGAACATGACGGAGCCGATCTCCACGCCCCGGATGCCGCCTTCGAGATAGAGGGCGTTGCAGAGGGCCCAGGCCGGGTAGTGCTCCACGGGCATGTCCGGCAGCACGGTCTTGGCGTCGATGTAGACCGCGTGGCCGCCGGTGGGCTTCACGAAACCGACCCCCGCGGCCTCCAGCTTTTCGCCCAGGTATTCGGCCGTGCGGAGGCGGTAGCGCAGGTAGGACTCGTCCATGCCCTCCTCGAGGCCCACGGCCAGAGCCTCCAGGTCGCGCCCGGCCAGGCCGCCGTAGGTGGGGAACCCCTCGGTGAGGATGAGCATGTTGCGGACGGGATCCAGCCATTCGTCGCTGCGCAGCATGATGAAGCCTCCGATGTTCACCATGCCGTCCTTCTTGGCGCTCATGGTGCAGCCGTCGGCGTAGCTGAACATCTCCTGGCAGATGGCCTTGATGGGCGTGTTCTCGTAGCCCGGCTCGCGGAGCTTGATGAACATGGCGTTTTCCGCGAAGCGGCAGACATCCATGATGAGCGGCTTGCCGTACTTCTTGAGGAGCTGGGCGTAGGCGCGAATGTTGGCCATGGAGACGGGCTGGCCGCCGCCGGTGTTGTTGGTCACGGTGAGCATGCCGAAGGGCACGCGGTGACCGTCCTTCTTCAGCACTTCCTCGACGCGGGCCAGGTCGATGTTGCCCTTGAAGGGGTGGATGAGGCTGGGCTGGAGCCCTTCGACGATCACGAGGTCCAGGGCCTCGACCCCGTTGAACTCCAGGTTGGCGCGGGTGGTGTCGAAGTGGCAGTTGTTGGGCACCAGGTCTCCCTGCTTGCAGACGGAGCTGAACAGCACCTTCTCGGCGGCCCGGCCCTGGTGGGTGGGAATGAAGTGGGCCATGCCGGTGATGCCCTGCAGCACGGCCTCCAGCCGGAAGAAGCTCCGGGCGCCGGCGTAGCTCTCGTCGCCGACCATGATGGCGCCCCACTGGGCCGAGCTCATGGCGCCGGTGCCGGAATCCGTCAGCCAATCGAGCAGCACATCCTCCGCCCTCAGCTTGAACACATTCAGCTTCGCGGCCTCCAGCATCTGCAGGCGCTCCTGCGGAGTGGTCATGCGGATGGGCTCGACGGACTTGATGCGGAAGGGTTCGATCATCGTGCGGGGCATGGAGGCTCCAGAGACGGAACCCCCAGAGTACCGGAGGTGACCGGGATGGACATCACAAGGGGCTGGCGGCCCGGCGCGCGTCAGGCGATCCTGGATGGCTCGGAGTGCGCATGAGTCTTCTGTTGGCCGTCGATGTGGGCAACACCAATGTGGTGCTGGGAATCTACGATCTGTCAAAAGGACCGGATTCGCCCCTGGTCTGTTCCTGGCGACTGGCCACCAGCCGCGAGCGCACGGCGGACGAGTACGGCGTCTCCGCGCTGGCCCTGATGCGCCACCAGGGCATCGAGGCCGGCCAGATCAAGCATGTGGCCATCTCCTGCGTGGTCCCGCCGCTCCATCCCATCCTCATGAGCCTGGCGAAGAACTACTTCGGCGTGGACGCCTTCTACATCGAGCCCGGCGTGAAGACCGGCGTGAAGGTGCTCATCGACAACCCGGCCGAGTTGGGGGCCGACCGCCTGGTGAACGCCGTGGCGGGCATCGAGAAGTACGGAGCCCCGCTCATCGTGGTGGATTTCGGCACCGCCACTACCTTCGATGTCATCAATGCGAAGAAGGAATACCTGGGTGGGCTGATCTGCCCGGGCCTGAAGATCAGCGCGGATGCCCTGTTCCAGCGGGCCAGCCGCCTGCCACGCGTGGAGATCGCCGAGCCGGAGCGCCTGGTGGGCCGCAACACTGTCCAGGCCATGCAGTCCGGCATCTTCTACGGGTATGTGGGCATGGTCGACGGCATTCTGGACCGCCTGCTCGACGAATGCCCGGAGGCCAAGATCGCCGCGACGGGCGGGCTGGGGCATGTGATCGCACCCCACACCAAGCACATCCGCCAGATCGCGCCGGATCTCACCCTGGACGGCCTGCGCATCCTCTGGTTCCGCAACCAGGGCAGCGGTCGGAAATAGCCGGATGGAGCTGCCGCTGATCCGGCTGGCCGTGGTGGACTCCACCCAGGCCTTCCTGCGGCGGAATCCCCACCTGGGCTCTTGCGTCGTGCTGGCGGACCAGCAGAGCCAGGGGCGGGGGCGCCAGGGCAACCGCTGGGAAAGCGCCGCCGGGGCCGGGCTCTGGATGTCGGCGGCCCTGCCTTCCCCGGCCGGCGTGACCCCGGGCGTGGTGCTCCAGCGCGCCATGAGCGCCGCGGCCCGGGTGCTGGACCCCGGGGGCCGCACCCTGGGCTTGAAGTGGCCCAACGACCTGGTGGCCTGGCGGGATGGCCGCCTCGTCAAGGTGGGAGGCATCCTGGGCGAACAGGCCGGAGGGCGCCTCATCCTGGGGCTCGGCGTGAACCTGACGGCGGCCCCGGACCTGCCTGGCCGCGCCATTCCCCCGGCGAGCCTGAGGGATCTCGGGTTGGAAACGCCATCGAGTGCGGAGCTTGCGATTTGCATCACCATTTTTTGGAAGAATTTGAAGCAAGAATTTCAACCTCTTTTCCGATGGCCGGCCCCCGGCGCCGCGATGCGCTGGGAGGAGGGGCAGGGCACCTGCCTGGGCTGGGAGCCCGATGGCCGGCTGAAGGTGGCCACGGCCGACGGCATCCGGCGGCTCAGCGCAGGAGAGGTTTCGGGGCTCGGGTAGGCCCCCGGGGGAGTGCCGGTCCCATCTTGCTGGAGAAACTTCAGCAAGATGCCCCGGCGTGCCGCCCTTGATGGAAATAGAGACTTGAACTCAAAACACACCTTGAGCATTGATGCTGAAGGGAGCACTGTTTGATTGTTTTTTAAAACTCTCAAGCAGAAAGGGATACGCCATGAGCAGTGCCGTCACGGACACGACTCCCCTCTCTCCGCGCTGGCGCCAGGCGGTCATCCTCGTGATGATCTTCGGCTTCAGCCTGCTGATCTGGATCACGGCCAAGACCTACACCGGTGCGCCGCCCATCCCGGCCCGGGTGATCGGAACCTCGGGGCAGGTGCTCTTCACGGGAGAGGAGATCAAGGATGGCCAGGAGGTCTTCCTGAAGTACGGCCTCATGGAGCACGGCACCCTTTGGGGGCACGGGGCCTACCTGGGACCCGACTACACCGCCGAGTATCTGCATCGCCTGGCTGAGATCGGGCGGGACACCCTGGCCCGGGCGCAGTACGGCAGAGCCTTCCAGGATCTGAGCGAGGGCCAGGCCCTCGAGATCGGGGCCCTGCTGAAGAGCCAGATCAAGCAGAACCGCTACGACCCAGGAACGGACGCCCTCCAGTTCACCGAGGTCGAGGCGGCCTCCTACCGCCTCCAGGTGGAGGAATGGCGGACCTACTTCTCCGGCAGCAAGGCCGCGGTGGGTCTGCCCGCGAAGTTCATCCAGGACGAACGGGAGCTGACCCACCTCACGGCCTACTTCGCATGGGCCACCTGGGCCACCGTGGCGCCCCGCCCGGGGAAGGACTACTCCTACACGAACAACTGGCCCTACGAGCCCCTCGTGGGCAATGGCCCCACGGCCTCGACCTACTTGTGGAGCGCCCTGAGCCTCATCACCCTGCTGGGGGGCCTCGGCCTGATCCTCTTCATCTTCGGGAAGTTCAACTACCTGGGCTGGGGCGGCGCGGCAGGCTGGAAGCACGCGGAGGAGGGCCGGCTCCACGCCTGGACCCTCACCCCCAGCCAGAAGGCCGTGGCCCTCTTCTTCGCCGTGGTGGCGGTGCTCTTCCTGGGCCAGGCGGCCCTGGGCGGCGTGCTGGCCCACTATCGCGTGGAGCCGGATGGGTTCTACGGGTTCGACCTGGCGCGCATCCTCCCCTACAACCTGGCCCGGACCTGGCACCTGCAGCTGGCGATCTTCTGGATCGCCACGGCCTGGGTGGGCGGCGGCCTCTTCCTGGCGCCTCTGGTGGGCGGTTCGGAACCCAAGGGGCAGAGGGCCGGCGTGCTGGTCCTGCTGGGTGCCCTGGCCATCGTGGTCTTCGGCAGCTTGTTCGGCGAGTTCGCGGGCATCAACGGCTATCTGGGCAGCCTGTGGTTCTGGCTGGGCCATCAGGGCAGCGAATACCTCGACCTGGGCCGCTTCTGGCAGCTGCTGCTGGCTGTCGGGCTCATCTTCTGGCTCTTCCTCATGTTCCGGGCCCTGCGTCCGGCCATGAAGGGCGGTGAGCAGGGCGAGCTCCCCTCGCTCTTCTTCTATGCCGCCATCGCCATCCCGCTGTTCTATGTCCCCGCCCTGTTCTATGGGCCGCGCACGAACTTCGCCGTCATCGACAACTGGCGTTTCTGGATCATCCACCTCTGGGTGGAAGGCTTCTTCGAGCTTTTCGCCACGGTGCTGGTGGCCGTGATGTTCTACCAGCTGGGCCTCGTCACGGCGAAATCCGCCACTCGGCTGGTCTACCTCGACGCCATCCTCTACCTGGCCGGCGGCATCATGGGCATCGGCCACCACTGGTACTTCACGGGGCAGGGGACCCTGAACATGGGTCTCGCGGCCAGTTTCTCCGCCCTGGAGGTGGTGCCGCTCACGCTGCTGACGCTGGACGCCTGGGATTTCATCCGCCTGCAGGACCGGAACTGCGATGACTGCGGTCGGCCCCTGGCGGCGAAACAGCGCTGGGCCATCAAGTTCCTCATCGCCGTGGGCGTCTGGAACTTCGTGGGGGCGGGCGTCTTCGGGTTCCTCATCAACCTGCCCATTGTCTCCTACTTCGAGGTGGGCACGACGCTGACGGCCAACCATGGGCACGCGGCGATGTTCGGCGTCTTCGGCATGCTGGCCCTGGCCGTCCTGGTGTTCTGCCTGCGGGAGCTCAAGAACGACCGGGCCTGGGACGGGGCGGAGAAGTTCATCCGCACGGGCTTCTGGGGGCTCAACATCGGCCTGGGGCTGATGATGGTCCTGGATCTGTTCCCCGGCGGCGTGATCCAGCTCTGGGATGTGCTCTCCAACGGCTACTGGCACGCCCGGCGCCTCACCTTCCTCATGGGGGGCACCTTCCATGCGCTGGAGTGGGTGCGCATCGTGGCCGACATGGTGTTCCTCCTCGCCGGGGCCCTGCCCATCGCCTACGGCACCCTGAAGCTGGTGTTCACCCCTGAACCGAAGGACGCGGTCTGAACCGCGCCATCCAGGAGATCGTCATGACCATCACGAACCTGCAGGAAGCCCTTCCGATGCCCGAGTCCCAGCGGGCCAATCTGCCGCTCATCGATGTGGAGCACGGCACCAAGGTGATCCTCGTGGCCTTGCCGAAGGGCGTCAAGATCGCGCCGCACAAGGCGCCCTATGTGGCCAGCGCCCAGCTCCTGACCGGGAGCATCGAAGTGCTCAAAGGCGAGACCTGGATCCCCATGGCTCCCGGGGACCGGGTGGTCTTCGACAAGGACCAGCCCCACGCCTTGACCGGCATCGAGTCATCCTATGTCCTCGTGACCCACCTGCGGGGCTAGGAACGGTGGCAGAGCCAGGTCCCGTCCATTCCGCAGCCCTTCCCACGGTCCTCCCCACCGTCCTCATCGTCGGCGGCGGGTTCGGGGGGCTGCGGGCGGCCCGGGCTCTGGCCGGTGCGCCCGTGCGGGTCGTTCTGGTGGACCGGCAGAACCACCATCTGTTCCAGCCGCTGCTGTACCAGGTGGCCTCGGCCACGCTCTCTCCCGCCGATATCGCCGCACCCATCCGCCATGTCCTCCGCACCCAGGGGAACGCCGAGGTGGTGCTGGCGGAGGTCGCGTCCGTGGACCTGGAAGCCCGGCAGGTCCAGCTGCGGGAAGGCGCGCCCCTGGCCTACGACTTCCTGATCCTGGCCGCGGGCTCTCGCAGCTCTTACTTCGGCCGCGATGCCTGGGCCGAGCTGGCCCCGGGCCTCAAGACCCTGGACGATGCCCTGGAGATGCGGCGGCGCTTCCTGCTGACCTTCGAGCGGGCCGAGCAGGAGGAGGATCCGGAGATCCGCCGGGAGTGGCTGACTTTCGTCATCGTGGGCGGGGGCCCGACCGGCGTGGAACTCGCAGGAACCCTGAAGGAGATGGCCAGGCTGTCCCTGCCGCGGGAATTCCGGCGCATCCGCACGGATCGCGCCCGGGTGATCCTGGTGGAGGCGGGCCCCTGCATCCTGGCGAATTTTGGCTCCGGGCTGTCCGAGAAGGCGGTGCAGGGACTGGAGCGCATCGGCGTCGAAGTCCGGCTCGGACAGCCCATCACGGCCATCGATGCGCGGGCCGTCGAGCTGGGCGGGGAGCGCATTCCGACCCGGACGGTGTTGTGGGCGGCTGGCGTCTCAGCCGTGCCGCTGGGCGCAGGCCTCGGCGCGCCCCTGGATCGTCTCGGGCGGGTGGTCGTGGAGCCGGACCTCAGCCTCGCCGGCCACCCGGAGGTCTTCGTGGTGGGCGACCTGGCCGCCTTCGCGCATGGGCCCGAAGGCCCCCTGCCGGGCGTGGCCCCGGTCGCCATCCAGCAGGGCGCGGCGGCGGCGGCGAACCTCCTGGCGACCCTGGCGGGTCGGCCGCGGCGGGTCTTCCGCTACCGGGACAAGGGCAGCATGGCGACCCTGGGCCGGGGCAAGGCCGTGGCGCACATCGGCCGCCTGAGTTTCACCGGCTACCCGGCCTGGCTGGCCTGGCTCTTCATCCACCTGATGCTGCTGGTGGACTTCCGAAGCCGGGTGTTCGTCTTCTTCGAGTGGCTGTGGGCCTACCTGACGACCCAGCCCCGGGCCCGGCTCATCCTCGGGAAGCGGGACCTCCGTTCCTAGAACATCGCCCGGACCTAAAGCACTGACCGGATCTCCGCCTCCTTGAGAATCCGGGGGCTGTTCTTGGCGGCCTGGAGGATGCGGTCCACCCGCTCGGGGCTGGGGTCGTAGCCGTTCATCTCGAGCCAGTAGACGACATTGCTGTGGCCGGCCAGGGGGCCGATCTCGATCTCCTGGCGGCGTCCCACCAGGGCCGCGGGAACGCCGGAATAGACCGCATCGGCCAGCTCCACATCGCCGCGGTGGAGGGCCTTCACGATGGCCGCGGCATGGACGCCGGTGCCCGTGCGGAAGGCATCCCGCCCCAGCACCGGGTAGTTGGCGGGGATCTCCACATCGCAGAGCTCGGCCACGCGCTCGGCCAGGGCGGGCAGGCCCGACAGGTCGCCCTTGGGGAAGCCCATGAGATGCAGGTTGATCATGAGCTGATCCAGGGCCACATTGCCGCAGCGCTCGCCAATGCCCAGGATGCTGCCGTGGAGGCGGTCCGCCCCGGCCTCGAAGGCCGCGATGGCGTTCGCCACGCCCAGGCCCCGATCATTGTGGCCGTGCCAGTCGATGCGGACGGCGCGGCCGTCGATGACCTTCTCCCGGATGAAGCGGATCAGGCGCCGCACGCCATCCGGCGTGGCGTGGCCGCAGGTATCCGACAGGCAGATGGCATGGGCCCCTTCGTCCAGGGCCGCTCCATAGATGGCTTCCAGCACCTCCGGGCGGGCCCGGGTGCTGTCCTCGGTCACCATCATCACGGGCACCTCATGCCGGCAGCAGAAGGCCACGGCCTTGCGGGTGGCATCCACCAGGAAGGCCAGGTCCCAGCCTTCCACATCCATGCGGATGGGGCTCGACCCCAGGAAGGCCCCGGCCTCCAACGGGATGCCCGCGCGCTGCTGGATCTCGGCCACCTGGGCCAGGTCCCCTTCCAGCGTGCGCACAGCCACATTGGGCGAGATGGGCAGGCGGTGGTCGCGGATCTCCACCATGAGCGCCCGCACGGCGGCCATCGCCTTCGGGCCGGCTCCGGGCATGCCGAGGTCCACGGCGTCCACACCCAGGCGGGCCAGGCGGTGGATGAGGTCCCGCTTGGCTGCGATGTCCGGGTCGCGTACTGAGGGGCTCTGGAGCCCGTCGCGCAAGGTCTCGTCGAGAAGCAGCGGGACCCGGGCGCCTTCCGCCAGAGGGCCGTTCCAGTCGTTGATCAGCTCGTCGAGGGTCATCTCCCTCCTAGCCTAAGGTGACTTCAATCCTGCGGTCCAGCAGGGTTCCCAGGAGCGTCCCCTTCTCGAGAAAGGCCTCCATCTCCGCTTCCACCTCTCCCTGGGCCTCCAGGCGCACCAGGAGGGCCCCCTCGTCGATGGCGACGGAGAGGTTCCGGACGGCCTGGCGCCGCCGCCGGTCCAGGGCATCGGCCGCCCGGAGGATGGCGGCCAGCTTCCTCACCACCTGGCGATGCCAGGGTGCCAGGGCGCGAAAGGCCTCGTGCTTGGCGTGATGGGGGGGCTTGCCCCGGTGGAAGCGCACCACCTGGGCCAGCAGGTCCACCTCGTCGGGCCAGAAGCCGGGCAGGGTGGCGTTGCGCACCAGGTACTCGCCGTGCTTGTGGTGGCCCTTCTCGGAGATGGAAAATCCGATGTCATGCACCCGGGCCGCGAAGGCGAGCCACTGGCGCTCCGTATCCCCCAGCTCGAAGTGGGGCTGCAGAGCCAGGAAGAGCTGATCGGCCAGACGCGCCACCTGGCGGCTGTGCCCGGGATCGGGATCGAGGCGGGAGGCCAGCTGCTCGATGGAGGCGCGACGCCGATCCGCGAGCGGCGGGATGGCGGCCCCTCCGTGCTTGAGGGCCTCCCAGATCATGCCTTCCCGCAGGCCCACGGGGAGGTGGCGCAGGGGCGGGGCCCCCAGCCACTCCAGGAGCGACAGGGCCCAAATGGCCCCCACATGGAGGACCTCGGCCCGCTTGGGATCCACACCCAGCCGCTCGATGCGCTGGGCCGCGTCGGACCGCCACAGCCTCAAGGCAAGGGCCCGGAGCTGCGGAACAGTGAACGCCCGGCCGTCGCCCGCGCCCCTGGCCAGGTCCTCCAGGGTGCCCGAGGTGCCGAGGGCCAGCGCGGGTTCCGGCAGTTCCGAGGGCAGGTCCTTGCGGGCCTTCTTGAGGATGCGCCGGATCATCCGCCGCAGGCGCTTGAGGTCGCCGGCCGTGGGCGGGTCGGCCGTCTGGGCCGCATCCGCCAGCCGCTGGAGGCCCCAAGGCAGGGAGATGCTCGCGGCCACGCGTCCCCCCTGCACCCAGGTCATCTCGGTGCTTCCGCCGCCGATGTCGATCAGGGCCACGGGTTCCTGGGGGAAGGGGATGGCGTGGGAGACGGCCTGGTGGATGAGCCGGGCCTCCTCCTCGCCCGAGATCACCTGAATGGGGATGCCCAGAGCCTCGGCCTCCAGGACGAAGGCCTGGGCATTTCGGGCGTCCCGCAGAGCGGCGGTGCCACAGGCCATGACCGTGTCGCAGCCCAGGTCCCCGATGACTTTCGCCATGTGGGCCAGAGCCTCCAGCCCGGCCCGGTAGGCTTCGGGGCCGATCTCACCGGATTTCGCCTCGCCCAGGGCGAGGCGGACCATGGCCTTCTCCCGCGCCAGGACCCGCTGCCCGCCGAGGGGATCGGCCTCCACCACCACCAGGTGGATGGAGTTCGATCCGACATCGACCGCTGCGATCCGCATGGGACGATTGTGGCGGAGGCGACCCCCCTGGCCAGCGGAATCTTGGCGGGTGGCCCGACGGGCGCTTGGACCGGGGCTGGGATCGGGGCTGGGAACGCGGGGGCCGGCGTGGTGCAATGGAGATCCATTCATCCCCAAACAAGGAGCCGCGCATGTTCCACCGCTGGTGCATCGGATTGATCCTCGGGGCGGGCCTGGTGGCCGCTCCGCCCGCGCCCGTCCGCACCCAGGCCTGGGTGCTGGCCCTGGATGGACAGGGCGGGATGGTGGGGGACCTGAAGGCCGGGGACCTCGAGGTGAAGGTGGGCGGCAAGGTGCGTCCGGTCGTCGAGCTGAAGACGCCCGCCCAGACGGCCGACGCGGCCCAGTCGTGGGTGCTTGTGTTCGAGCCCATCCGCGACACGGCCATGCGGGCGATCGCCTTCACGGCCGCCGCGGACTTCCTGACCCGCGTGCCGGAGGGCGACCGGGTGCTGATCATCGCCCGGGGCAAGGACTCCCTGGAATCGCTGATGCCCGGCTTCTCGCTCCGCCGGAGCCTGTGGGCCGAGGCCCTGGCGAAGGTGCCGGACCTGCTCCCGGAAAGCCTGGTGGGCTCCCCGCAGGAGACCCTGCAGGGCTCCGGCTTCAATGCCGCCTATGCGGATGCTTCCGATACCCCTGCCGGGCAGGAGGCCCTGACGGCCCTGCTGAACCGCTTCAGGTCCGGAACCCCGGCATGGGCCAAGGGCACGACCGACCAGCGGGGCGTCAATGTCCTGGATCGCCTGAATTTCAACAACCCCATGCTCGTGGCCGGGATGCTCGCCACCATCAGCCGCGAGATGAAGGCGCTGGAATCCGTGATGGCCCATGTGGCGCCGCTGGCCGGACAGAAGCACATGGTGGTCTTCTCCCGCTGCGAATCCGACGACATGGCCCACCCGAGCGTGAAGCGCGCGGCGACCCAGTCCTTCAAGCGGGAACGGGGTGATGGCGGGGGACCGGCCGAGTCGGCCACCCTGGCCAACCGCGACATGACCATCCTCCAGATGTCGGTCAAGGCGAAGGCGGTGGCTTCGGGCGTCACCCTCTACTCCGTGGCGGGCGCTGGCCAGAACATCCTCGGCGGCATCGGGAACATCACCGCCGCCACCGGAGGGTTCGCCTTCCCGCTGGGCAATGGCCTGGACACGCAGTTCGGGCAGGGCATCCAGGTGTTCGGATCCCGCTACCTCCTCCGCTGGGCCGACGATGGCGCCACCGCCGCTTCGCCCGCGCTGGAGATCACCGTCAAGCGGAAGGGCGTCAAGGTGCTGGCCCAGGCCCAGCTTTAGGCGGTTCATCGGCAGGCGTCGGATGGGGGTTTTCGATGACGGTCTTCCGGGGAGGGAGCGTGCGCAGGTGGGGGCTTGGGTTCGGCGGGTCGCTGCTGATGCTGCTGGGGGCTTGCGCCCGGCCGCAGGTGGACCCTTGGCCGAGGCAGATGAATGCGGCCCTGGCGAGCCGGCTGGAGGGGCGGTCGGAGAGCGCCCGGGCGGACTACCAGGCGGGGTTCCTCAACGGCGCCACCATGCTCCACGAAGCGCAGAAGGCCGGCATCAGACCCTACCAACCCACGCGGTCGCTGCCGGCGCAACCGCTTCGCGGGTGGAGCGCTCCTCCCGCAGGCGTTCAGGCCGGGGTCTTCGACCCTGCCTCTGAGGTGGATCCAGCCACGGGGCTCGTCCTGATCGCCGCCAGCGGAGCCAAGGGATCCCCCTTTGCCGAGGGCCAGGTGGACGGGTTCGGCTGGGCATTGTCCGCCGTGGGCCAGGGTCTGATCCGGCCCGTCCCCGGGATCTCGCTCCCGAGGGAGTGGACTTCCTTCCAGCCGGGGAAAGAGACCCAGCCCCTCGGCCAAGGGGCGAAGACGGTACGGTTCCTGTGGGCGCCGGGCCTGGTGGCCTGGGCCTGCCAGGAACGGGGATTCCCGTGGCGGCGCACCTGGCGGGCCTGGGGCGATGCGGAACCTCCGGCATGGATCGGGCTTTCAGAGCGCGCGCTCTGGGTGGAGACCCGAGGTGGCCGGGCCCTCGCTCTGGATGTGGACACGGGGGAGATCCTCCGCACGCAGCCCGCGGTGCCGCATGAACCGACCCGCTCGCTGGATTGGGAGAGCTACCAGAAGGAAGTCCTCCGGGCCTTCAACGAACCCGAGTTCCAGCGCTCGCTGGCGGCCCTCCGGAAGACGGCGGAGTCGGGGACCGTCCCCGACTGCCTGGCCGTGGCCCGGAAGCTCAGCGGCATGGGGGAAGCGGCCGACCGGGAGGCGTTCACCTGGTTTCTGAAGGCAGCCGAAAAGGGCAGCCCCGAGGCCATGCTTCGCGTGGGGGTTCTGCTCTTCCACGGGCTCTCGGCCCCGATGGACCGGGAAGGGGCGAAGGCCTGGATGACGCGGGCGATCCAGGCGGGAAACCCGGATGCCGCGGCCGTCCTGGAGACGCTCTTCCGGGATCACGAATAGCCTGGCTCTCGGCGGACTCCGGGCATGAAGGAGCTTGACCTCCGGTAACCGTTGCGCGAAGCCGGAACGCCTGGCCATGCTCGTTCCACATTCCGAGGTGGATCATGGCTTTGACGGTGGATGGCATCTTTGCGCTCATGCCCGAACTCTTCCTGCCCGAGAAGGCGCAGGGCCTGACGGTCTCCGTCTACTACCAGGTGACGGGGGAAGGGGGTGGCGACTACACCTGCCTCATTGAGAACGGCGCCTTCTCCCTCAAGCGGGAGCCCAAGCCCGATGCCACCTCCGTGGTGGTCATCGGGGCGGAGGACTGGATCGCCCTCAATGAGGGCAAGCTCGATCCCATGCAGGCCTTCATGACCGGCAAGCTCAAAGGCACCGGCGACCTGGGCCTGCTCCAGAAATTCCCCAAGTTCTTCAAGAAGCCCCAGAAGCAGGGCGGCCCGGTGAAGCCGCTGAAGGAACTGGTGCCCGCGCGCCTGGCCCTGGCGACCGGGGTCAAGGTGACTGTGGGGTCCGAGAGCTGGGGCGAGGGTGCGGAAGTGGCGGGCGACGAGGCCGCCGTCCGTGGTCTGGTCTGCGGCCTTTCCGATCCCGGGCCCGCGCTGCTGGGGGGCCAGATCCGGTTCTCCGGCGACATGGCGCTGCTCCGCAGGGCCTGGAAGACCTGGTCCGCCGAACCGGAGATTAGCTTCCCGGACACGCCGGGCGGCAAGGCCCTGGCCACCCTGAGGAAGCGGTACAAGGGTGGGGCCAGTGGCACCCTGGAAGTGAAGGTGGATGGGGTGCCCTACCGCCTGGACTTCAGCCCCGAAGGACTGGCCGTGCGGCCGGGCGAGGTGGAGGGCGGCGCGGCCCTGGGCATTTCCGATGCCGATTTCGCGGCCCTCAACGCGGGCAAGCTGAACCTGGTGGCGGCCCTGCTGGGCGGCGGCATCACCGTGAAAGGCGACATGAGCCAGGTGGCGGCCTACACCGCCCATTTCGAGGTGGATGTGAACCCGGCCCAGGGGCTCCTGGAATCCATGCCCGAGCGTTTCAATGCGGAAAAGGCCGGCGATCTCGAGGCCGTGGTGGGCTACCAGATCGAGGATATGGCTTACACTCTGTTAATCCGAAACGGGACCTGCATGGTCTTCCCGCGCCTGCTGAAACCCTGTGATACGCTCCTCAAAGCCAAGGCTGACGATTTCATCGCCATGAGTACCGGAACGCTGAATGCCCAGGAGGCTTTCATGACCGGCAAGATCCAGATCGAGGGCGACCCCCTGCTCATGCAGAAAGTGGCGAAGAGCTTCAAGCGGCCGGAGGCCTGAGGAGGCGCAGGTGACCAGGGGGGGCGACCACCACAAGGGCCACGAAGCCCGGAAGCCACTCCCGGCAGGGGATGGCGTGGTACGCTCCACCAAGCTCATCCCCACTCTGGTGAAGCCCGTTGCGGGTCTTCCCGACCCCCAGACTCCGTGCGGCCAAGCCCTGGGCCCAGCCGTGGGTCAGACCATGGACCTGCCCTGTTCAGGGCGGTGCGGGCACTGCGACTGCCATCCCTGCCGGCTGCACGGGCCGATCTGACCCCGCGGCCTCGATCAGACGGCGCCTTCCCACAGCTCCCGCAAGCGCTGGTAGCCCGCCCGGCTCACCGGCAGGCGGGTGCCGTCCCGCAGGATGGCATCACGGTGTTCCTTGGTGTCCTGTTCAACCCGGATAAGGCGGTCGAGATTTAGGATGTAACTACGGTGAATGCGGATGAAACGGCTCGAATCGAGCTGCGATTCCAGGTTGGCCAGGGTCTGCTGCTTGAGCAGGTTCTTGCCCTCCGTGCGCAGCAGGACATAGTCGTCCTGGGCCTGCACCCAATCGAGCCGATCGAGGTGGACCACGGTGACCTTGGGGCCATCCTTCACCACGATGCGCTCCAGGGGCTTCCCCTGGCGGGCGGCGGCGGCGAGCTCGGAGGCGGGCGGCGGCGGCGCGGCCGGCTGGGCCGCTTGCAGGGCCCGGGCCTTGGCCAGGGCCGCATCGAACCGTTCCTTCGAGAAGGGTTTCAGGAGGTAGTCCACGGCGTGGGCCTCGAAGGCCCGGAGGGCGTGCTGGTCGTAGGCGGTCACGAAGACCACGGCGGGCCGCCGGCCCTCGGCCTCCAGGAGCTCCAGCACCTCGAAGCCGTCCAGCTTGGGCATCTGGATGTCCAGGAAGATCAGATCGGGCTGGTGCTGGGCCGCGGCCTTCAGGGCCTCGAAGCCGTTGGCGCACTCCGCCGCGACCTCGACATCCGGGTGGGCCGCCAAGTGCTCGCGCACCACGGCGCGGGCCAGATCCTCGTCGTCGATGATCAGGGCTTTCATGGTTCGGTCTCCAGGGGGAATACCAGGGTCACGCGATGGAGGGCCTCCTGCACGCCGGCCTCGAAGCGGGCGCGGCTGCCGAAGCGGCCCAGCAGCCGCTGGCGGACCTGCCGCAGGCCGATGCCCAGGCCCTGGGGGGTCGGGGCATCTTCATCCATCGGGTTCTCCACGCGCAGGATCACATGGCCTTCGGTGACCTCTGCGCTGAGGGACAGGGTGCCGCCTTCCGGCAGTGCCGCGATGCCGTGCTTGATGGCGTTCTCCACCAGCGGCTGCAGCAGCAGGGTCGGCAGCAGGGCGGGCTCGGCTGCCGGATCCACGGCCCAGGCCAGCTGCAGGCGGCGGCCGAAGCGGATCTGCTCGATGGCGAGGTAGGCCCGCGCCAGATCGAGTTCCTCCCGCAGCGGCACCAGGCGGCGCTCGCCCAGGCCGAGGCTGCGGCGGAGGAAATCCGACAGGAGGACGCACATCTCCCGCGCCCGGGCCGGGTCCACGGCGGTGAGCGCCGACAGCGAGTTCAGGCTGTTGAACAGGAAGTGGGGATTCAGCTGGGCGCGCAGGGCCTTCAGCTCGGATTCCTGGGCCAGCAGCTGCAGCTCGGCGCCCTTCCGTTCGGCCTCGAGGGCCCGGTCCTGGGCCAGCATCAGGTAACTGAGCGCGACCGAGGCGAGGTAGAGCAGGATGCCCAGGCCCGTGAGCACGGGCAGGGCCGTGTTCACACGCTGGGGCAGGGCGCCCAGCCCGGGCACCCACGCCAGCATCCGGGCCAGCATCCAGGCGAGGCCGGCCCACAGGCCGCCCATGAGCACGGCCGCCATGCCCCAGGCCGCCCCGTGCGCGCCGAGCCCCTCGACCGTGCGGCCCAGGGGCAGGGCCCGGCAGAGGAACCAGGCCGACAGGAACAGGAAGGCCGCCAGCAGGCAGAGGGGCAAGGCCAGGGAGCCCGCCTCGGCCCAGGTCCAGCCCTGGCTCCGGGCGATGCCTGTGAGCAACAGCGCGATGGGGGCCCACCCCAGGAGGTAGGCCCCCAACCGGGCCCGGCTGGCCAGGAGCGGGTGCATCAGCTCTTGACCTCGGTGCCGCCGAAGAGGATGAGCCCCGTGACCACCAGGCGGGGACGGCCTTCCACGGGACCGGGGCCATGGTGGGTGTTGTCGTTCAGGGCCCCGGCCACGGCCGTGGCGCGGTTGGCGATCTCCCAGCCATCGGGCACGCGGATCTCGCCGCCCCCGAAGAGCACGAAGACATCGATGCGGGCCTGGCCGTTCTCCAGGGCCGCCTGGCGGAGATCCACCTCATAGCCGCCGAAGATGGCCGTCAGCTCGCCGCCCTTGAAGGCCTGGGTGAGGACGCGCCGCTTGAACCCACCGAAGATGGCCGTGCCCTGGAGGAAGTCCTCGGAGCGGGCCAGCTCGGGCGGCACGCCGCGGTTCTGCTTGAGCGCCTTGACCACGATGAGGATGCCCACGCCCACCACCAGCATGGGTGCCAGGGCCTCGGCCAGGTGACCCCGGGCGAAGGTGAAGAGCAGGAGGAAGGCGCCGCCGAGCACGAGGAACCAGCCGCCCATGCCCCCGCCGCTGCCCTCCTGGCGGATTTTGGCCACGCCCATGGCGACCAGCACCAGGGGCCAGAGCTTGAAGATCGTGTGGGCCTGGATGAGGCCGAGGTTGTCCAGGGTGAGGACGAGGCCCGCCACGATGATGGCCACGCCCACCACCAGCTTGGGGCTGAAGGGGCTGGGGGCCTTGGCGTCGTCGGGGGCAGTCATGGCTTCACCTGTTCGGAGTCGGTTTCAGGATCACAGGAAACGGCGGGGCTTGGCGATGGGGGGGCATCCTTGCCTTTCCGCCCCCGCTTGGGCTGGGGGAAGATGGCCCGCAGGGTGACGATCAGGCCGCCCCAGACCAGGAAGATGGGCCACCAGCGCTCCAGCAGGCCCCAAGGACCGAACTGGGAGATGAAACCCGCGACGGAGAAGCACAGCCAGACATGCCCCCGGAGGCTGAGCGGCCCGTCCTGGACCAGCCGGGCGAGGCCGAGGGCGGCCAGCACCAGCGGCCACCAGGTCAGCAGGTGCCAGGCATCGTACCAGCGGAGGCTGTCCGCCGTGAGGATCAGGCCCAGGGCGATCACCGCCAGGCCGACGACGAGTTTGGTCGAGAAGATCGGGGGGCGCGTGTCCTGGGCGTTCATGAGCGGTGTTCCTTTCTGCCGGATCCAAAGGGGACGACGAAGGCCAGCGTGGGGAGCCACAACGCCAGCCACCACCAGGGGCTGTCGAGGAACCATCCCGCGTGGATCATGCCTTCCTCCCGTGTGACCAAGCTACGGGCGTTCCCTCCCGGAATCGGGCGGGGATCGGCGAATGGCGGGCGGGGACCGGCGAGCGGTCAGACCCAGGCGATCGTCCCGCCCCGGCTGCGTTCCTGCCAGGCGTGATCCAGGGCGGGAACCAGGTCCGGAGGGCATTCAAAGCGCACCACGGCCCCCTCGCCCTCGAAGGTCTGCTCCAGGACGAGGGCGGCGGGGAAGGCGCCCAGCAGGGCGAAGGGAAGGTGGGCCTGGGCGGCGGGCACGCGGATCTCGCCGGTGCGGAGGACGCGGACCTCCTCCCAGCAGCCTGCGGCATCGGCCGCGGCCAGGGCGCCCTGGACGCCCTCGGTGTAGGCGCGCACCAAGCCGCCGGTGCCGAGCTTCGTGCCGCCGTACCAGCGGATGCAGACGGCCAGGAGATCGGTGGCCTCCGCCCCCTCCAGCACCGCCAGCATGGGCCGCCCGGCCGTTCCGGACGGTTCGCCGTCGTCATCGGCGCCGAAGGCCGACACGGGAACGCCCTCGCGCCAGGCGCTGCAGTGGTGGGTGGCGTCGAAGTCGCGCTTCCTGAGGGCCGCCAGCACTGCCGCCCGTCCGGCCGCCTCCCGGGTCGGGTGCAGCTCCGTGAGGAAGACCGAGGCCTTCTCGCGGAAACGGTGACTCACGACTTCGTTCAACCGACGCATGAATCCAGCATGCGTGCGGCTGTGACGGGAATCAACAAAGGGGGAACAATAGCGACCATTCAGTCGTATTTGCTTATAGTTGGGGTGGATCTTTTCGAGGAGACGGCATGGATACCGTCGCGCGGCCCTTCTCACCCACGGTCCTGCAGCGCAGGACCCCGGTACCCTCGGATCTGGACATCGCCCAGGCGGCCACCCTCAAGCCCATCGGGCAGGTGGCGGCGGAGCTGGGATTGCGCGAGGACGAGCTCGAGCTCTATGGCCCCACCAAGGCGAAGGTCCGGCTGGAGGTGCTGGAGCGCCTGCGGGACCGTCCGGATGGCCGTTACATCGATGTCACCGCCATCACGCCCACGCCCCTGGGCGAAGGCAAGACCACCACCACCGTGGGCCTCAGCCAGGCCCTGGGCGCCCATCTGGGCCAGCGCGTGGCCACCTGCATCCGCCAGCCCAGCCAGGGCCCCACCTTCGGCATCAAGGGCGGCGCGGCCGGGGGCGGCTACAGCCAGGTGATCCCCATGGAGGACTTCAACCTCCACCTCACAGGGGACATCCACGCCATCACCGCGGCCCACAACCTCTGCGCGGCCGCCATCGACGCCCGCATCCTGCACGAGGCGGGCGCTTCGGACGAACAGCTGTTCGAGCGGATTTTCCCGAAAGGGAAATCCGGGAGGAAGTTCCCCCGGTCGCTGCAGCTGCGTTGCGCGAAGCTCGGCGTCACGAAGGGGAATCCAGAGGACTTCACGCCCGAGGAGCGGCGCTGCGTCTGCCGCCTGGACCTCGATCCGGCCGCCCTCACCTGGCGCCGCGTCCTGGATACCAGCGACCGCTTCCTCCGCGGCGTCACGGTGGGCCTGGGCGAGGAGGAACAGGGCTTCGCGCGGACGACGGGCTTCGACATCGCCGTGGCCAGCGAGATCATGGCCGTGCTGGCGCTGGCCACCAGCCTCCAGGACATGCGGCACCGTCTGGGGGCCATGGTGGTGGGCCTCAACCGGAAGGGGGAGGCCGTCACGGCCGAGGACCTCGGCGTGGCCGGTGCCATGACCGTGCTGATGAAGGACGCGCTCAAACCCACCCTGATGCAGACGCTCGAAGGCACGCCCGTCTTCGTCCACGCGGGGCCCTTCGCCAACATCGCCCACGGCAACAGCTCCATCCTGGCGGATCGGATCGCCCTCAAGCTGGCCGACTATGTGATCACGGAGTCCGGCTTCGGGGCGGACATGGGCATGGAGAAGTTCTTCGACATCAAGTGCCGCGTGTCGGGCCTGGTGCCGGATGCCGTGGTGCTGGTGGCCACGGTGCGCGCCCTCAAGATGCACGGCGGCGGCCCCAAGGTCGTGGCCGGGAAGCCCCTGGATGCGGTCTATGTGGAGGAGAATCTGGAGCTCCTCCGGCAGGGCCTGCCGAACCTGCTCCACCACATCCGCATCGCCCGGAAGTTCGGCATCCCCGTGGTGGTGGCGGTCAACGGCTTCGCCACGGACAGCCCCGCCGAGCTGGACCTGGTGCGCCGGGCCTCGCTGGAAAGCGGCGCCGAGGATGCCGTGGTCTGCCAGAACTGGGCCCTGGGCGGGGAGGGGGCGCTGGATCTGGCGAAGGCGGTCATGCGCGTCTGCGACCGGCCGTCGAATTTCCGGTTCCTCTACGACCTGGACGAGCCCATCAAGCAGAAGATCGAGACCATCGCCCGCGAGATCTACGGCGCTGACGGCGTGGACTACTCGCCCGAGGCCGAAGCCCGCATCGAGGCCTACACCCGCCTCGGCTACGACCGGCTCCCCATCTGCATGGCCAAGACCCACCTGAGCCTGAGCCATGACCCCACGCTGAAGGGCGCTCCCACCGGCTTCCGCATTCCCGTGCGCGACATCCGGGCCAGCGTCGGGGCGGGCTTCCTCTATCCCCTGCTCGGCAAGATGGCCACCATGCCGGGCCTGCCCACGAGACCCGGGTTCTACGATGTGGACATCGAGCTGGAGACGGGCAGGGTGGTGGGGTTGTTCTGATGCGGCGGAATTCGGCTCTGCCGAATCCATAGATGCGACCTTGTTCCGGGAAGGGCCTTCTCGTTCAATTCATCCGTTCATGAGCAAGGCCAGGTGCTTCTCAAGGGCATCGCGCCAGGTCCCACTGGGGGTGGTTTTCAACAGGTTCTGAAGCGCACGCATGTGGGCAAGGCGCAGCGCATCCGGGGCCTTGGCCGGAATGTCAGGGACCACGCCGGTACCCTCCCAGCTCTGCTGTCGAATGGCCGTGCGGACGATCCCGTTCGGAATGGTCACTTCCAGCCGGGCGTTGAGACGGTGCGTCCGCGCTTGGTTCCCCGCCCCAGGGGTTGTTTCGCCAATAACCTCGGCCCGATGGCGGTCCTGAAGGAGACATGCGAGCCCCTCACCGGCCGACCAGGTGTTTCCAGAAACCAGCACATAGGTCGGTCTTTGCTGATTCCGGTCCGGCAGCGTCGTGGTTACGGTCGTGAATTTGACGACCTTCGCGGGTGGTCTCGGAACCACTTCGAAGAGCGGGAGGCCCTGGGTCTCGTAGAAGTAGCTCGCCAGCAATGCAAGGGTTCCTGATGAGCCGCCGCCGTTGTCGCGCAGGTCGAGGATGAGCGCATCGGTGTGGCGTAGGAGGGCCATGGCGGAGGCGATAGCTTCGCGAGCCTCGTCAGGACGGTAGAAGGCCGTGAACTGGAGGTATCCAACATTCCCCGGAAGGATTTCCATGCGTTGGATACCGAAGTTGATTCTCCGCGCAGCCACCTCGCGTGGTGTGGCATCGGCTGAGGCCACACCGGCAAGGCCGACGGGTGCTTCCACAGCAGGCGTCACCTGGAGGTGCTTGTCCTTCGTCATGGCATAGAGATCCTCTGTCAGGGCGCCAGCCAACGCCTCGATTCCCGCAGCTTTCAGGTAGCGACCTTCGGCAAGCCGCTTCCCCAGGCCTTCCGCAACCTTGGCCGCCACGGATGGATCAAAATACTCGCGACCCAGGGCGTCCTGAAGGGCCGCTAGGGTCGTTCGAATGAACGCGGCATCGACGGCTGCATTAGCGGCCTTGGGTGGCGGCGCAGGTACTTCGGCGAGCAAGCTTGCGGCCAGAAACAGGCTAATGAATGTCGGCGCATGAGCCATGGCGATCCACCCGATCAGAAGCTGGCTCGACCATCATGACCCAGGGGCCAGGCGCCTCAAAGTCCGTTGCTTGGCCATGCAAACGGCCCGCGAATGCGGGCCGTTTACCGTTCTCCGGGACGCCATTCCGGAGTCTGAGTTACATGCCGTCGATGATCGCGTTCAAGGTGGCGCTGGGACGCATCGCCGCACCCGTCTTGGCGCGGTCGGGGTGGTAGTAGCCGCCCATGTCCACGGGCTTGCCCTGGGCTCCGATCAGCTCCTCGTTGATCTTCGCCTCGTTGGCGCCGAGCTGCTGGGCCACCTTTGAGAACCGGGCCTGGAGCTCGGTGTCCCGGGCCTGAGCGGCCAGCGCCTGGGCCCAGTACAGGGCCAGGTAGAAGTGGCTGCCCCGGTTGTCGATCTGGCCGACCTTGCGGGCCGGGGACTTGTCGTTGTCGAGGAACTTGGCGATGGCCTGGTCCAGCGTTTCCGCCAGCACGGCGGCCTTGGCGTTCTTGAAGGTGTTGGCCAAGTGCTCCAGGGAGGCGCAGAAGGCGGAGAACTCGCCCAGCGAATCCCAGCGGAGGTAGCCCTCCTTCTGGAACTGCTGGACATGCTTGGGGGCGGAACCGCCGGCACCGGTTTCGAAGAGGCCGCCACCGCCCAGCAGGGGCACGATGGAGAGCATCTTGGCGCTGGTGCCCAGCTCGATGATGGGGAAGAGGTCCGTGAGGTAGTCGCGCAGGACATTGCCCGTGACGGAGATGGTGTCGAGGCCCTTGCGGATGCGCTCGCAGGAGACCTTCATGGCCTCGTCCGGAGGCAGGATGCGGATGTCCAGCCCCTTGGTGTCGTGGTTCTTGAGGTAGGCCTCGACCTTGGCGATCATCTGGGCGTCGTGGGCGCGGGCCTTGTCCAGCCAGAAGATGGCGGGGGCGCCGGTCAGGCGGGCGCGGGTGACGGCCAGCTTGACCCAGTCCTGGATGGGGGCGTCCTTGGCCTGGCAGCCCCGGAAGATGTCGCCCTCCTCCACCTTCTGGGAGAGCAGGGTGGCGCCGGACTCGTCCACGATGCGGATGGTCCCGGCGGCCGGAGCGAAGAAGGTCTTGTCGTGGGAGCCGTACTCCTCGGCCTTCTGCGCCATGAGACCCACATTCGGCACGCTGCCGATGGTGGCGGGATCGAAGGCGCCGTGCTTCTGGCAGTCCTCGATGACGGTCTTGTACATCGTGGCGTAGCAGCGGTCCGGAATCATGGCCAGGGTGTCGTGGAGCTTGCCGTCGGCGCCCCACATCTTGCCCGCATCGCGCACCACCACGGGCATGGAGGCATCCACGATGATGTCGTTGGGCACATGCAGGTTCGTGATCCCCTTGTCGGAATCCACCATGGCCAGGGCCGGGTGGGTGGCGTAGACCGCCTGGATGTCCGCCTCGATCTCCGCGCGGCGGGCTTCGGGCAGGGTCTGGATCTTGGCGTAGACATCGCCCAGTCCGTTGGCGGTGTTCACGCCCAGCTCCCGCAGGGTGGCGTTGTGCTTCTCGAAGACCGGCTGGTAGAAGACGGACACGGCGTGGCCGAACATGACGGGATCGGAGATCTTCATCATGGTGGCCTTCAGGTGCAGGGAGAGCAGCAGGCCGTCCCGCTTGGCCGCGTCGATCTGCTCCGCGTAAAAGGCCCGGAGGGATCTGACATTCATGACGGAGGCGTCGAGCACCTCCCCGGCCTGCAGAGGCAGCTTCTCCTTCAGCACCTTCACGGCACCATCCGCGCCCACGAACTCGATGCGGGCCGTCGTGGCCTTGGCGAGGGTGGTCGAGGTCTCGCTGCCGAAGAAGTCGCCGGTGGTCATGTGGGCCACGCGGGCCTTGGACTCGGGGCTCCAGGGGCTCATCTTGTGCGGGTGCTTCTTGGCGAAGTTCTTCACGGAGAGGGGGGCGCGGCGGTCGGAGTTGCCTTCGCGCAGCACGGGGTTCACCGCGCTGCCCAGCACCTTGGCATAGCGGGTCTGGATGGCCTTCTCCACTTCCTCCGTGGGCTGCTCGGGGTAGTCGGGGATCTGGTAGCCCTGGGACTGCAGCTCCTTGATGGCGGCGATCAGCTGGGGGATGGAGGCGCTGATGTTGGGAAGCTTGATGATGTTGGCTTCCGGCTTCAGTGCCAGGGCGCCCAGCTGGGCCAGGTTGTCGGGGATGCGCTGGGATTCGGTGAGGTGCTCGGGGAAGTTGGCGAGGATGCGGCCGGCCAGGGAGATGTCCGAGGTCTCGACGGCGATGCCCGTGCCCTTGGTGAAGGCCTGGATGATGGGAAGCAGGGAGTAGGTCGCCAGCGCCGGGGCTTCGTCGATGTCAGTCCAGATGATCTTCTGGGTGGTCATGGGCTCTCCTTAGAATCTTCCCCGGCTCGACCCGAACGAGAACGGCAGGCAGATCGCGTTTGTCCGGCGACGGGTAATCAAGGCAGACTCCCACGGGAAAAGCCTTGCTTCAAGCGGCTTTCCCTGTCGAGACGGCGGTTTGGGACTTCGGTCACTCGGGGCGTTTTCAGCCCACCACCGGCATGGCAGCTCCAGAGGCGGCCCTGACACTGCCGCGGGTCACGGCAAAGTCCATGCGTCCCAGGTTCACGCCGCCGAAACCCACCTGGAACACGAGGGTCTCCCCCTGGGCCTGGGGAAGCTTGGTGGGGGTTTCCAGGAAGGTGTGGCTGTGGCCGCCGATCACGGCGTCGATGCCCGCCACCGCGCCGGGCAGGCGCAGGTCGTCGTGGGCGGAATCCTTGTTGCTGTAGCCCAGGTGGGAGAGCACCACCACCAGATCCACCTTCTCGACCTCGCGCAGCCGCTTCACCACGGGCTTCAGGCTCTCGTAGGGGTCCTTCCAGACGATCCCTTCATGGTTCTTGGGGGCCACCAGGCCCGCGAAGGCCACGCCCACGCCGGTGATGCCCACCTTCAGCCCCGGGAACTTGCGGACGAGGTAGGGCCGGAGGCGCTTCTCGAGGGCGGGGGCGCCCTTGCAGTCGAAGTTGCAGTTGACGAAGGCGAAGGGCGGGTTGGCGTGCTTGAGCTGCTCCATGGATTCCATGGCCTCCACCAGCATCGCCACGCCGTTGTCGAAATCGTGGTTGCCCAAGGTGCCCGCGTCGTAGCCCACCATGCGCATGAGCTGGTAGTCCAGGCGGCCTTTGTAGCGGTTGAAGTAGGGTGTGCCCTGGAAGGTGTCGCCGGCGTCCAGGAGCAGCACGGCCCCCAGCTCCTGGCGCAGCTGCCGTACGAGGGTGGCCCGGCGGGCCATGCCGCCCTTGCCGCTGATGGCGCCATTGCCCGGCCCGAAAGGCTCGATGCGGGAGTGGGTGTCGTTGGTGTGGAGCAAGGTGACGCGGCCGGCGGCGGGCCCTTCGGCAGCCCCCATCGAGGCCCGCAGGGGGGACACCTGGGAGGCGGCAGCGGCGGCGCCGAGGGAGGCTAGGAAATCGCGGCGATCCATGGGGGCCCCTACAGCTTCAACTTCTTGTCGCGGATGGCTTCCTGGATCGGAACCGGGATCCCATAGCGGCCCGGGGCCGGGGAAACGAGCTCCTTTTTCGCCTTGCCCAGGGCCGTGCACTCGTCGAGCAGCATCTGCCGGAGCGTGACGCCCGTGGTGAACGGTTTGCGTCCTTTCTTCAGCGTGGGGATGGAATCGCCTCCGCCGTAAAGGTAGTCCGTGGTGGCCACCTTGACCGTGGCCTCCGGATCGATGGGACGGCCGTCCTCCCAGGTGACGGTGAGGACGGCCTGCTCGGGGGGACCTTCGACCTTCGCCTTCACGCCAGAGCAGGGCTCGCCGCCGCGGCGGAGCAGGCCCTCCTTCACGACCTGGATCACCTCGGCGCCCGTGAGTTCGATCACCACCATCTCGTTCTCGAAGGGCATCAGCTCGAAGATGTCGCCCACCTTGAGCTGTCCCGGCCGCAGGTTGGCGCGCAGGCCCCCGGCATTGGTGATCGCGAACGGGACCGGCGCGCCCACGAGGGGCTGGGCGGCGCGGCGCATGACATCCGAAACCCAGTAGCCCAGCAGGTTCTCCTCGCCGCGGCGCCCGCGGAAAAGACCCTGGGGGGCCTCCACCAGCGGCAGGCCGAAGCTGGCCTTGATCTCCGCCGCCAGGGGGGCGATGACCTTCTGGATGTCGGCATCCTCCGGAATCGCCTCGGTGATGGGGATGACCTCGGTCTTCACGCTGGGGGGCTGTGCCGCCAGCGGAAGGGAAAGCAGGGACAGGATGAGGAGGGCACGGCCGGGATCAGGCTTCACGGGCATCTTCCTTCAAGGCCGCCAGGGCATCCCGCACGGCGGCATCATGGGTCCAGAAGTGGGCGGCGACGCGGAGCAACCAGCCCATCAGCCAGCCGTTGATCAGGGTGACGGCCAGTTGCAGCAGCAGGAACAGCCAGACCCGGAAGGTGGTGCCGCCCCCCAAGCGCCAGGCCAGCAGCAGCACCAGGAAGGGGAGCAGGGCGCGCAGGGCGGCGCCCCCGAGATTCACGAGGCCCCACTGGATCGGATGCAGCCAGAGCCGCAGGAAGGAGTCCGCCAGGTGCGCCCAGTAGCCTCGGGAGAGCCCCGCGGCGCGCCCGAGCCGACAGAACCACCACTGGAGGTTCAGGGCGGCGACGGTCGCCATCACCACCAGCGGACGCCCGAAGAAGGCCATCCAGCCGAGCCCGTCGATGCCCAGGCCCCCGGCCCAGGCCAGGGCAGAATAGGCCGCCCAGCCGACCAGGCCCACAGGCAGGAGGCCGATCAGCAGGGTGTCCAGGGCGCCCAGCAGCCAGGAGCCCAGCCGGGCCTTCTGTCCGCCGGCTTCCGCCTGGAGGCGCCAGCCGCACCAGAGCACGATCACCAGGCCGACGCCCAGCAGGTGCACCGTCGGCGAATTGGCCGCACGGTGCTGGAGCCCGCCGTTCACCCACAGCTCCCAGATGTCACGGGCGCTGATCCCTTCGCCCCAGTGGCTGGGCAGGGCGCTCCAGCCGGCGGCCCGACGAAGATGGCCCGCCCAGCCCAGCGAGGGGCCCAGCAGGACCAGCGCCCAGCCCGCCATGAGGCCCCAGCCCCAGCGGCCGAAGCCGCCGGGCAGGGCGGGGGCCAGGAAGGACCAGGGCGCCCGGGGCGACAGGGCTTCCTCGGTGTGGATGGTGGTGGGGGGCTCTTCCTCGAAGCTCATGGCCGTCCGCAAACAATCCTTCATCAAACCACACTTGACAGGGCCGGGGCCGGTGGGGTTTCATCGCATCCATGCTGCTGTCCTTCCCCTCCCTGCGCCGGGGCCTCCTTTTCGGGGCCTATTGGTGGCGCGTGGGTTCGGACGGCTCCCTTGGCGAGGCCTGACGGCCGCTGCCACCCCGGACCTTCCGAGCCCGACCCCATGGTCGGGCTTTTTTGCATTTGGATGACCCCATGCACCTGATCCGCCATCCCTTTCCCGCCGATCTGCTGACGCCCCTGGCCGCCTACCTGGCCCTGCGGCCGGTCGGAGCCAGCCTCCTGTTGGAGTCCTGCGATCAGGGCGAACGGGTGGGCCGCCACAGCTTCGTGCTGCTGGAAGGTCCGGCGGAATGCCGCCTGATCCCTCCCGCCCGGGGTTGGACCGAGGCCCTGCGGGGGCTGGCCGGAGCCCCGCCGTCCGGGGCCATCCATGATCCGGGCGCCGAGCTCCCCGCGCTCCGGGAGCCCCTGCCCATCGGCATCGGGTGCGCGGGCTATCTCGGTTTCGAGGCCATGGGCGCCCAGGAGCCCACCCTTCCGCTGCCCGTCCGGGACGGGCTGGGCTTGCCGGGCCTCTGGGTGAAGCGCTTCGACGCGGCCCTGGTCTTCGACCACCTGCACCAGGTGGCCGAGCTTCAGACCGTGGATGCCGACGCCGAGGCCGGTTTCCGGCGCCTGCGGGAGCTGCGGGCCCGGCTGCTGGCGGGCGTGCGCGATCCGGGACCCGGCACCTCCCACCCGAGGGCCCAGGCCCTGACGGACCGCGAAACCTACGAACGCGCGGTGACTCAGGCCCAGGAGCGCATTCTCGATGGCGACATCTACCAGCTGGTGCCCAGCCAGCGCTTCCGTGTGGAGGATCCGCCGCCTCCCCTGGAGGCCTACCGCCGCCTGCGCCGATTGAATCCGAGCCCCTATGGCTTCCTGCTTGAATGGGGGAATTTCGCCCTGGTGGGCGCCTCCCCGGAGATGCTGGTGCGGGTGCAGGACGGCGAGGCCGAGACCCTGCCCATCGCCGGCACAGTGCCCAGAGGCGCCAACGCCGAGGAGGACGCCTCCCGCTTCGAGGCCCTGAAGCGGGATCCGAAGGAGTTGGCCGAGCACCAGATGCTGGTGGACCTGGCCCGCAACGACCTGGGCCGCGTGGCCGTGCCCGGCGGGGTCCGGGTGGAGAAGCCCCTGGCCCTCCAGCGCACCAGCCATGTCCTGCACCTCACCACCACGGTGAAGGCGAAGTTGCGGGCGGGCGTGGATGCCCTGGATGTGCTGGCGGCGGCCTTCCCCGCGGGCACCGTGAGCGGCGCTCCCAAACTCCGGGCCTGCCAGCGCATCGCGGAGCTGGAAGGCGAGGTCCGCGGACCCTACGGCGGCGTCCTGCTGCGGCTGGGGACGGACGGGATCCTGGACACGGCCCTCATCCTCCGCACGGCGGTCTACGCCGGGGGAGCCGCCTACCTCCAGGCCGGGGCCGGCGTGGTGCGGGCCTCGAAACCGGAATCCGAATACTTCGAGACCCTGCACAAGCTGGGCGCTGTCGCCCAGGCCCTCGGGGTCCAGCTGCCCGGAGCCTCGCGATGATCCTCCTGATTGATGCCCTGGATTCCTTCACCTACAACCTGGTGCAGGCCTTCGAGACGCTGGGGATGCCGGTGCGCGTGGTGCGGCACGACGCCATCGGCCTCGAGGAGGCCAAGGCCCTCCGGCCCGAGGCCGTGGTGCTGTCGCCGGGGCCGGGCCACCCCACGGAAAGCCCCGCCCACATGGCCCTGGCGGGCTCGGATTGGGACATCCCGCTGCTGGGCGTCTGCCTGGGGCATCAGGCCCTGGCGGCGGCCACGGGGGGCCGGGTCATCCGCGCCCTCGAGCCCCTGCACGGCGAGGCCACGCCCCTGGAGCACGAGGGCACCGGCCTCTTCCTGGGGCTGGCGCCGGACCTGCCCGTGGGCCGCTACCACAGCCTCATCGCCGAGCCGGCCTCGCTGCCCTCCTGCTGGCGCGTGACGGGCCGCAGCCCCGGCGGCGAAATCATGGCCATGGCCCACCGCCAGCTGCCCCGCTGGGGCGTGCAGTTCCACCCCGAAAGCATCCTCACGCCGGACGGCCCGGCCATGCTCGCCAACTTCCTCCGGATGGCCAAGGAATCCCGATGACCCTGCTCACCACCCACAATCCCATCCGCCCGTTGCCCGAGGCCACGGCCTCGGAGCTCATGCGCATCTTCATCGACCAGGACACGGACGCCCTGCTGGTGGGGGCCTGCCTGGCCCTCCTGGCCCAGCGGGTGCCCGAAGCCCACGAGCTGGCGGCCTTCGCCGGGGCCCTCTCCGAAGTGGCCGTGCCGTTCCCGGCTCTGCCCGAAGGGGCGCTCGACACCTGCGGCACCGGCGGCGACGGGGCCTCCACCGCCAACCTCAGCACCCTGGCGGCCCTGCTGCTGGCGCACCTCGGTGTCCCCATCGTCAAGCACGGCAACCGCGCCGCCACCAGCGTCTGCGGCAGCGCCGACCTGCTGGAGGCCCTGGGCTACGACCTGGCCCGGGCCAGCGCCGACCTGTCGCAGGACCTGCAGGCCCACAGCTTCGCCTTCCTCTTCGCGCCGGCCTACCACCCGCTTCTGGGGCGCCTGCGGGAGATCCGCCGCCGGTTGGGGATTCCCACCATCTTCAATCTGCTGGGCCCGTTGCTGAATCCTGCGAACCCGCCCCTGCAGCTGCTGGGCGTGGCCCGCGAGGAACTGCTGGCCCCCATGGCCGGGGCCCTGGCGCAGCGGCCGACCCTGCGGCGGGCCTTCGTGATCCACGGCAAGGATGCCGAGGGGAAGGGGCTGGATGAAGCCTCCATCGAAGGGCCCACCACGGTCCAGTCGGTGGTGGACGGGCGGGTCCAGGCCCTCCAGGTGCTGGTGCCCCGGGAGTTGGGCATCGGCCAACCGCCGCGCCATGCCCTGCGCGTCGCGGACCGGGCCGAGGCCCTCGCCGTGGCCCGGGGCATCTTCGGCGGGGCGGGTCACGCGGACTTCAGACCTGCCGTGGCGGACGCAGTGGCCCTGCAGGCGGGACTCGGCCTGCAGCTCCATCGGAATCAGGGGCTCGAGGGCCTGCCCCGGGCCTATCAGGAGACCCGGGCTGCCCTGGACCGCGGGTTCGCACTGCCATTCCCGACCCCGGGCGCCACCCCGGACTCTGCCGCGGGGGTGCAGCCATGAGCCGCCTTCCCGATCCCGCCCTCCTGGTGGGCGATACGGGCCTCTCCTCTCGATCCCACCTCCAGAGAGTGCTGGTCGCGGAGCTCGCGCGGGTCGGCCGGCTCGCCACGCCCTCCCCGGTCCGGCCCCGGCTCGCCGGAGGCGGTCCCTTCGAGGCCGCGCTGCGGCGCGATGGAATCGAAAAGGGCGGCGCGGTCATCGCCGAATACAAGCAGGCTTCGCCCTCTCTCGGCCCCTTCGCCGCCGGAACCCCGCTGCTGGCCCAGCTCCAGGCCTACCGCGAAGGCGGTGCCGCGGCCTTCTCCATCCTCGCGGAGCCCTTCCTCTTCCGGGGTGACGCCAACCACATCCGCCTCGCGGCAGAACTCGACCGGCCCCGGCTCTACAAGGGCTTCGTGATCGCCGAGGCCCAGCTGGCCGAGGCGGAGGCCTGCGGCGCCGAGGCCGTGCTGCTCATCGCCCGCGTGCTCAAGGGCCACACGGCGGCCTTTGCGGAGGCGGCGCGCGCCCGCGGCCTGGAGCCCCTGGTGGAGCTGCACGACCTCACCGAGGTGGCCTTCGCCCAGGAGGCCCAGGCCCGCCTGGTGGGCATCAATGCCCGGGATCTCTCGACCTTCAACCTCGGCGTGCCCACGGCCGAGCCCCTGCGCCGGGTCTTTCCGGAGGCGGTGCTGATCCGCGAATCCGGACTCGCCACGCCGGAGGATGCGCGCACCGCGCTGCGGACCGGCTTCGACGCGGTGCTCATTGGCGAGGCGCTCATGCGGAGCCCGGATCCGAAGGGGTTCCTGGAGCGGGTCTTCGCCGACCTCCGGCAGGAGGCCCGATGAGCCTGCTGGCCAAGGTCTGCGGCCTCACCACGGCCGAGGATGCGGCCTTCGCCGCGGACCAGGGCGCGGACCTGCTGGGGTTCGTGGCGCATCCCCCCAGCCCGCGTCACTGCGTGGACCTCGCTGTGGCGGAGGCCCATCTGGATCGCGCGGTACTCGTGTCCGTGGCGGAACGCGCTGAAGACCTGCTCGAGGTGGCACGGCGCCATGGGTTCCGCCGCGTGCAGCCCTACCTGCCGGCCGCAGAACGGGAGTGCGGTGTGGCCCTGCTGCGGGAGGCCGGGCTCTTCGTCCTGCTGCCCTGGCCGGATGAGCCCGGCCAGGCGGCCCTTCCTGCGGACCTCTACCTCTGGGAGGCCAGTCCCGCGCAAACGGGTGTGGTCGGGGGCTCGGGGCAGGGCCACGGCATGGCCTTCCCGCCGCCGGGCCCCTTCTTGCTCGCGGGCGGACTGGACGGGGCCTCTCTGGCTCCCCGCGCCGCGGCCCTGCCGCCCTCCGCCGGCCCCCAGTTGCGGGGCTTCGACGCGGCCAGCCGACTGGAGTCGGCCCCGGGCCGCAAAGACGCCGCGAAAGTCGGCGCATTCATCGCCGCCGCCCACCATCTGGAGCACCCATGACCACCGGATTCGAACTCCCCACGCGGTTCGGGACGCAGGCCCTCGGCGGCTGCTACGCGCCGGAAACGCTCATGCAGCCCTTGCTCGACCTGGAGGCGGCCTTTCTCGCGGCCTCCCACGATCCGGCCTTCCTCGCCGAGCTGAAGGTGGAGCTGCGCCACTTCGTGGGCCGGCCCACGCCGCTCACGGCTGCGCCGCGCCTGGCCGGGAAGCTGGGCCTGAAAGCACTCTTCCTCAAGCGCGAGGACCTCACCCACACGGGCGCGCACAAGATCAACAACGCCCTGGCCCAGGCCCTCCTGGCGCGGCGCATGGGCAAGACGGAGATCATCGCGGAGACCGGCGCGGGTCAGCACGGCGTGGCCACGGCGGCGGCCTGCGCCCGCCTGGGATTGTCCTGCACCGTCTACATGGGCGTCACTGACATGGCCCGCCAGGCGCCGAATGTGGCGCGGATGCGGCTCTTCGGCACGCAGGTCGTGCCCGTGGAAGCCGGGCAGGGCACGCTCAAGGAGGCGGTGAACGAGGCCCTGCGGGCCTGGGCCGGCCGCTGCGACCGCGCCCACTACATCTTGGGGTCCGCGCTGGGGCCCCATCCGTTCCCGACCCTGGTGCGCAGCTTCCAGACGGTGATTGGCGAGGAAGCCCGGGTGCAGGTGCTGGAGCAATACGGGCATTTGCCCGAGGTCGTCCTCGCCTGCGCCGGCGGTGGCAGCAACGGCCTGGGTTTGCTGGTGCCTTTCCTGGGCGACGACCTGCGCCGAGTGGCCGTCGAGGCCGGGGGGCATGGCCTGGCGCTGGGCGAGCACGCGGCCCGGCTGGACGGAGGCCGCATGGGTGTCCTGCATGGCTGCAAGACCCTGCTGCTCCAGGACGAGCACGGCCACACGGCGGAAACCGCAAGCATCAGCGCCGGGCTGGACTACCCGGCGCTGGGCCCTGAACTCGCGGCCCTGGCGCTGGACGGTCAGGTGGAGGTGCGCCGCGCCTCCGATGACGAAGCCCTGGCCGGGGCGCGCCTGCTCTGCGAAAGAGAGGGCATCCTGCCGGCCCTGGAGAGCAGCCACGCCCTGGCCCTGCTGCCCGCCCTCGCTGCCGAAGGCGCCGCCACCATCCTGCTGGGCCTCAGCGGTCGGGGCGACAAGGACCTGTCCACCTATCAGTCGCGCCTGGGGATCTGAGATGAACCTGAACCCGCTGCTCCCTTTCCTGATGGCCGGTGATCCCAGCCTTGAAGCGCTGCCCGCTATGCTTTCTGAGGCCAGATCCCTCGGCATCGAGGCCCTCGAGCTGGGGCTGCCGCACTCGGATCCCATCGCGGACGGCCCCGTGCTCCAAGCCGCGGCCCAGCGCGCCATCGCCCGGGGCGCCACGCCCCTCCGGGTGCTCCAATCCCTCGCGGGAATCACGGAAAGTCCGGACCTCATCCTCTTCACCTACCTGAATCCCCTGTTCCAGCTCGGCGCGGATCGGCTGAAGGCGCTGCTGGCGCCCACGCCGGTGAAAGCGCTGCTGGTGGTGGACCTGCCTTTTGGAGAGGAACCCGAATTCGAAGCGGATCTGCGTGCCGCGGGCTATCCGATGGTGCCGCTGCTGGCGCCCACCACGACCCTGGCCCGGGCCCGGCAGGTGCTGTCGGAACGGCCGGACCCCGGCCCCTCCGCACCCTTCGCCCAGCGGTTCGCCTATGTGGTGGCTCGCCTGGGCGTCACGGGGACGGGGCAGGGCACCGACCTGGCCCCCGTGCGCGAGCGGCTGGCCTACCTGCGCGCGGCCACGAGTCGACCTCTGGCGGTGGGCTTCGGCCTCTCCGATCCCGCCAGCCTGGCGGCGGTGCGGGACATGGACGCCACGCCCGTCATCGGCTCGGCGCTCGTGCAGGCTCTCGCCGCGGGCAAGTCCCTGTCGCAGGCCCTCGCCGGCGGACTCCGTTGATGATCTTAAGATCGTGAATTGGCGGGTTTTCAGCCCACCCCCAGGATGGTTGCAAGGGCGTAACGATTTGGTATCGTGGTCAATCTTGCCCTTCAGAACCGGCTGGCAACAGCCACCCACCCCGGGAAGTCCGGGATTAGGAGCCATGCGCCCATGACCCACCGCTCACGCCTCACCCTCACGGCTTTGACCCTCATCGCCGCCGGCGCCTTCGCTCCCCAGGCCCAGGCTTCCGGCTTCCAGCTCCGCGAGCAGAGCCCGAGCGCTCAGGGCAACGCCTTCGCGGGCATCAGCGCGGGGGGCAACGACATCAGCGCCCTCTTCTTCAACCCCGCGACGATGACCCAGTTCGACGGCTGGCAGTTTTCGCTGGGCGGCACCTATGTCGGGCTGGATGTGAAGCTGCAGGACCTCTCGGCCAGCCGCACGCCGGCCCTGCTTGCCCTGGGCTTCCAGACGGCCCCGGTCACGGGCACCAGCCTGGGTCCGATCTCGGGTGCCTCCAGCCACGGGAACTCCGGAATCTCGGCCGTCCTGCCTGAGTTCAACATCATGTACAGCGTCAGCAAGGACCTGAAGGTGGGGCTCTCCGTGAATGTGCCCTTCGGTCTCACCACCGAGTACGACGCCAATTGGGCCGGCCGCTACCACGGCCTGAAGTCCGACCTGAAGACTATCGATGTCGCGCCGAGCCTGGCCTACCGGGTGAATGACCAGTTCTCCTTCGGCGTGGCCTTCGTGGCCCGCAAGGCCGATGCGGAGCTGACCAACGCCGTGGATTACGGCACGGCCCTCGCGCTGAAGGTGGGGTCCGGCCTGGCGGCGGCGGGCCTGTCCACCGTGTCTCCCGGTCCCGGCCAGAACAGCCCCGTGGCGAACATCGCCATGGGCGCTCCCAGCGCGGTCTTCGGGACGCCGGGCTACGCCATCCCCGGCGCCTGGGACGGCAAGGCCGGTCTGAAGGGCGATGGCTGGGGCTACGGCTGGAAGGCCGGCTTCACCTGGCAGCCGACCAAGGAATTCCGCCTGGGCGGTGCCTACTCCGCCGCCATGACCATGACGCTCAAGGGGGACGCCTCCTTCGAGTTCCCCGGCAACCTACCCCCCACGGACCTGGCGGCCCTGAACGGTGCCGGCCTCAAGAATGGCGGCGGGCAGGCTGACCTCGCCCTCCCCGCCACGGCCTCGCTGGGCTTCGACTGGAAGGCGACCTCCGCGTTCTCCCTGCAGGGCGAAGTGGCTCAGAGCACCTGGTCCCGCTTCAAGGAGCTCCGCGTGAAGTTCAACACCGGAGCCCCGGATTCCATCACGGACGAGAACTGGAAGGACACCTGGTTTTACTCCCTGGGCGGCACCTACAAGGTCAACCAGGACTGGACGCTCCGCGGTGGTGTGGGCTTTGATCAGGGCGCCGTGGACGACAACCACCGCACCCCCCGCATCCCCGACAACGACCGCAAGTGGCTCTCCCTCGGCGCGACCTACACCGTCTCCAAGAAGGTGGCCATCGATGTCGGCTACACCCACCTGTTCATCGGCGACGCCAAGATCAATCTGACCGCGGCGGGCGACAACACGACCCGGGGCAGCCTCACCGGCACCATGAAGGCCACCATCGAGATCCTGGGCGCCCAGGTTCGGTACTCCTTCTAGGCTTCCGTCACCCCAAGAGAAAGGGCCCGGCATGCCGGGCCCTTTCTCTGCCTAGATTTCCGTGACGGCCTGCAGATCCCCGGCCTGGATGGCGTTCCTGAACCGCTTGTAGTCCAGGGTGACTTGATCCGCATAGGCCTTGGCGAAGGCGGCCAGGGACTCATCCAGCTTGTCGGCATCGCCCAGATAGCCCGAGAGCATGACCGCGTCCCCGGTCCGGGCGTGAGCTTTGGCCAGGATGCCGCCGCAGAGGGCCGCGTAGTCCTCGAGCGCCGGCCCCCCCAGCGCAGCCCCATCGATGCCCGCCTTGTGGTCGGACCATTGCCGCACCAGGAAATCCTGGCCCCCGAACCGGGTCCAGCCGAGCAAGGGATCCACCCAGGTCTGTGAGCGATGTTGGCCCAGCGCGACCCGCTGTCCCTGATGGGGACTGGGGGGCGTCTCCCGCAGGTGCGGGGCCCAGGCGGAAGGCTCTTCCGATTTGAGCTGGAGGAAGAGCGGGTCCTCCGAGTCGCGGCCCAGACAGAGCACCAGCAGGCTCCTCTGACCGATGCTGCCGGTGCCCACCACCCTGAAGACCGCGTCCACCGGCGCGTAGCCTTCCAGCACCTGCCGGCGCCCGGGAAGCACAGTCTCCCGATAGGCCTGCAGCCCCTCCCACACCCCTTCCTGTTCCGCCGGATCGAGCGGGCGGGTCAGGGGGGGCCGGATCTGGAGCCGCCTGCCGCCCTGGCCGTCATCCATCGTGGCTTTGGCCAGGAGCTTGTCGGGCGTGTCCCGCCTGGCCTTCGCCAGGACCTCCTTCAGGACGCCTCCGCCGCCCTGGGGAGTCACTTCAAAGCGGGCCAGCTCCAGTCCCTTCATCTCGGAGAATCGGGTCATGTGCTCGCGGTAGGCCCGCACCAGCCCCTTGACCGCCTCGCCGACCTCCGCCTCGGACTGGCCCGCCTCCCGGCCGCCCAGCACAGCGCTGGCACAAAGCCGCTTCAGATCCCATTCCCAGGGACCGGGCATGGATTCGTCAAAGTCATTGAGGTCGAAGACCAGGTGCCCGTCTGGGGCGGCATAGGCCCCCAGATTCAGCAGGTGGGCATCCCCGCACATCTGGACCGTCATCCCGGTGGTGGGTCCGGGGGCGATGTCCCCGGCCATCAACGCGACCGAACCCCGGAAGAAGGCGAAGGGAGATGCCGACATCCGTCCCCACTTGAGGGGCAGGAGGTCCGGAAGGCGCAGTTCATTGGCGGCCTTCAGCCGGGGGATCAGGTCTGGCCGGTCACCGGCTGCCAGCCAGTACCCCTGGTCCGTTCGCTTCAGTCGATCCCGCAGCGCCTTGCCGGCGGTACGGCGGTCGGCGAGGGAGGGGCGGGGCGGCGGCATCGGCATGGCGGTCTCGGGTGACCCCGGCTGGGGTACAGATGGGGCGGTGCTAGACCCGCTCCACCGCCATGGCGATGGCATTGCCGCCGCCCAGGCAGAGCGCCGCCACGCCGCGCTGCTTGCCGTGCCGCTCGAGGCCATGGAGTAGGGTCGCCATGACGCGGGCGCCGGAGGCCCCGATGGGGTGGCCCAGCGCCACGGCGCCGCCATGGACATTGATGCGGTCGGCGGGCAGCTTCAACTCGTTCATCGTGGCCACCAGCTGCACGGCGAAGGCCTCGTTGATCTCCCAGAGATCCACATCCCCCGCGGACCAGCCCACCTGTGCCATGAGCTTGCGGATGGCCTCCACGGGCGCCATGAGGACCCATTCGGGCTCGAGGCCGGCGGTGGCGGCGCCGAGGATGCGGGCCTGGATGGGCAGGCCGTGGGCCTTGGCGAAGGACTCCGTGCTGACCAGGGCCGCCGCCGCGCCATCGTTCACGCTGGGGGCGTTGCCCGCCGTCACGGTGCCGTCCTTCTTGAAGGCGGGGCGCAGCTTGGACAGGGATTCGGGCGTGGAGTCCGCCCGGGGGCCCTCGTCCTCGCTGAGGATCAGGTCCCCCTTCTTTCCCGGAACGGCGATGGGCACGATCTCATTTCGGAAGGCGCCGGACTGCATGGCGGCCACGGCCTTGCGGTGGCTTTCGGCGGCCCAGGCATCCTGCGCTTCGCGGCCGACGCCGTATTTGGAGGCCACCAGCTCGCCCGTGTGGCCCATGTGCTGATCGGTCATGGCGCACCAGAGCCCGTCGAGGATCATGGCGTCCTTGGCCTCGGTGTGGCCCATGCGCGCGCCCGCCCGCAGCTTGGGCAGGAGGTAGGGCGCGTTGGACATGGACTCCATGCCCCCGGCCAGCACCAGGTCGTGGTCGCCCAGACGCACGGCATTGGCCGCCAACTGGATGGCCTTGAGGCCGCTGCCGCAGACCTTGTTGATGGTCAGGGCGGAGACGCTGGGGGGCAGTCCGCCCCGGAGGGCCGCCTGGCGCGCCGGGGCCTGACCCACGCCCGCGCTCACCACATGGCCGAGGATCACTTCCGTCGGCACCGCGCCGGGCACTGCCGCCAGCAGGGCCTTCACCACCTGGGCCGCCAGATCCGGCGCGGCCAGGGGCGCGAGGCCGCCCTGGAACTTGCCGATGGGGCTGCGGAGGGACTTGAGAATCACGGCTTGGGACATGGGGACTCCGGGGATTCAGATGGGGGGCGGTCCGATGATGGGGCTCAGGGGGCGGGACTGGGCCGGCGGGGGGGCAGGGCGGGCTCGTCCAGCGCGGTGAGGTCGAGGTTCTCCAGGTTCAAGGTCGGGGGCGCGGGCACATACATGTCCGGTGCCTCCTCCTGGATGTGGCGGCGCGTGCGGTCCATGAGGGCCTCCAGCTCCCGGAAGAAGCGGATGCGCTCCATCTTGAGGTTGCGGAGCTGCACCTCCATCTCGACCACATGCTGCTGGGCCTCGCGGATGATCTCCTCCGCCTTGAACTGGGCCTCGCGGATGATCAGTTCCTTCTCGCGGCTGGCGCCGTCCAGCACATCCTCGCGGGTGCGCTGGGCCTGGAGCAGGGTCTCGCGGAAGATGCGGTCCTGGTCCTGGTACTGCCGCAGCCGCTCGCGGCTGTCGAGGATCTCCTCCTTCAGCTTCTGGTTCTCCGCCAGAACCTCCTCCCACTCGGCAGCCACCTCGTGGAGGAAGGAACGGACCTCGGATTCCTCGAGGCCGCGGAAGACCTTCTCGAATTCTCGGCGCTGGATGTCGAGGGGGGTGTACTTCATGACACGCTCCTAGGAGGCCAGGGCCCGCAGAAAGACCCTCTGGATGACGCCGAGCAGCAGCACGGCGACGAGGATGTCGAAGCTGAACCCCCCGATGCTCGGCACGATGGCCCGGATGGGGTGGAGGATCGGGTCGGTGATCGCGTGCAGCAGGCGGATCCAGCGGTTCCCGGGGTCGATCGGGAACCAGGACAGGATGGCCACCGCCAACAGCAGATAGATCAGGACATCCAGGGCGTAGTAGGCGATGGCGAAGAGAAGAGGCATGGGCAGGATCCTGGGAACACCCCATCATAGCTGGGAGTGAGGATCTTCCATGCGCATCGGCATCTCCTGCTACAGCACCTTCGGCGGCTCGGGCGTCGTGGCCACGGAGGTGGGCAAGGCTCTCGCCGCCCGGGGCCATGAGGTGCACATCCTCAGCCCCAGCGTGCCGCCGCGGCTGGTGGGCTTCGAGGACCGCATCAACTTCCACGAGGTCCGGGCCACCACCTATCCCCTCTTCGAGGACGCCCCCTATTCCATCGCCCTGGGCTCCAAGATGGCGGATGTGGCCGAGCACCACGGCCTGGAGATCATCCACGCGCATTACGCCATCCCCCACGCCATGGCCGCCCTGCTGGCCCGCATGGCCATCCCGGGCCTGAAGGTCGTGACCACCCTCCACGGCACGGACATCACCGTGGTGGGCAGCGACCCGAGCTACCTTCCCATGGTGAAGATGGCCATCCGGGAGAGCGATGGCGTGACCGCCGTTTCCGAGTACCTGCGGGACGAGACCTACCGGACCTTCGGAGTGGGCCGCGACATCGATGTCATCGGCAACTTCGTGGAACCCCCCGGCCAGGAGCGCCCCGACTGCCGGGCCTGGCTGGCCCCCAGGGCCACCGCGGTGCTGACCCACATCTCCAATTTCAGACCCGTGAAGCGCGTGATGGATGTGCTGAAGGTATTCGAGCTGGTCCGTAAGGAGGTGCCCGCGCGCCTGGTGATGGTGGGCGACGGGCCGGATCGCGTGGAGGCCGAGGCCTATTGCCGCGACCGGGGGTTCGCGTCCGAGGTGCGCTTCACGGGCAAGCAGCTGGACATCGGCACCGTGCTGGCCTGTTCCGACCTCTTCCTGCTGCCCAGCGCCACCGAGAGCTTCGGTTTGGCGGCCCTGGAGGCCATGGGTCACCGGGTGCCGGTCATCGCCAGCCGCGTGGGGGGCCTGCCCGAGGTGGTGCGCCACGGCATCGACGGCTACCTGGAGCCCATGGGTGATGTGGAGGCCATGGCGGCTGACGCGGTGACCCTGCTGCGCGACGAGGATCTGCGCCTCACCATGGGCGATGCCGCGCGCGAGCGGGCGCTCGGCACCTTCGCGGAAGGCCCCATCGTGGATCAGTACGAGGCGCTGTACCGGCGGGTACTGGGCAAAGACTGACGAGTCGGTTCAGCCCCAGGGGCGGACGCTCCGATACGACGGCAACTGCAGGAGTGGTGAATGGTCTGGTTTCGGGTCGCCCTGGTGGGCCTGCTGGGAATCTTCGGCATGGCCGCGGAAGGATGGCATCGCCCCTTCACCCTGCTCGGTCCGGATCAGGGGCTCCCCTCGGGGGCCATCACCAGCTTGACCCAGGATTCGGACGGCTTCATCTGGGTGGGAACGGAAAGTGCGCTCCTCCGCTACGACGGGGCTCATTGCCGGGCCTGGGGGCGGGAAGATGGATTGCCGTCGGGCTTCGTCCATCGCGTCCTGTCCGCCAACGGCGGGGGCGTCTGGGTCTCCACCCTGCGCGGGCTGGTCCGCTTCCGGACCGGGCGCATCGAACGGGCCCAGTTCGACGGCCAAGTCGAATCTCTGCCCGCCAATGTCCTTGAGCTGGACCGGGAGGGCCGCCTCTGGGTCCTGACTTCGGCGGGCCTGTTCGTCCAGCAGGAAGGGCTCCATTTCCAGCGCCGATCGGAGCGGCCCTCGGGCCGGGCCTTCACCCTGGGGGCGGGCTCCGGCGGCGTGATGCACCTCGGCTCCGAGGAAGGCCTCGAGACCTTCCTGCCGGATGGTTCGAGCCGCGTCTGGGGCCCCGCCCATGGCCTTCCCGAAGGCGGCGTTTCCGTCGTGGTGGAAGACGGGGCCGGCCGTCTCTGGGCGGGCTCCGGCCGCAGCTTGGCCATGAAAACGCCGGGCGGCGATCGCTTCACCGACCAGTCCTCTCGCCTGGGGGGGAGCCTGTCGCCCAACAGCGTGCCTTTCAGGGATGCGGATGGATCGGTCTGGCTCCCCACCCAGGCCGGGGGCCTGCGCCTGGCCGGAGACAAGACGGAACGGATCGATTCGGGCAACGGCCTCCCCTTCCGCTGGGTCCGCACCGTCTTCCGGGACCGGGAGGGCACCCTCTGGGTCCTGGGGACGGCCCTGGCCCGCCTCCAGGGCGGAGGCCGCGTCTGGAACCACTCCCTGGCCTCGGGGAACTCCGGCGAGGTGGTCTGGTCCATCATCCGGGATCCCAAAGGCGCCTTGCTGGCAGCCACCGATGACGGGGCGATCCGGGTGGAAGCCGCGGGGCTGAGCCGGATCCGGGGTACCGAAGGACACCGCATCAAGGGGCTGACCACGGACCCGGCCGGAACCCTCTGGATGGTCAGCACCATCGGCCCCACCCTCTGGCTGCGTCCCGGCAGCCATCAGACGGAAGTGGCCCCGCTCGGGGACTTCGGCTTCGGCGTCAACAGCGTGATGAAGGATTCCAGGGGCGCGCTCTGGCTGGGCCACGCCCGCTACGGCATCCTCCGCTGGGACGCCGGCACCCGCCGGCTCGTCCAGGAGGTCGGCCCCGCCGCCCAGGGCTCCCTGGGCGTGTTCCGCATCCGCGAAGATGCCCAGGGACGGCTTTGGGCCGCCACGACGGCGGGGCTCTATCTGCGGAGTGTCCAGGGAGCCTGGCAGCTCTTCACCGAGCGGGATGGCCTGCTCCCCTATGGCCTCTACGGCATGGCCTTCCTGCCGGACGGCAGCGCCTGGGTGCACTACCAGGAACCCCAGGGGCTCACCCGGATCCGCATCGACGGCAGCCGCCTGACGGTGCTGGAACAGCGCGTGAAGGGGCAGGGGCTCCGTTCGAACCTGGTCTATGCGGTCGAGGTGGATGACCGGGAACGGACCTGGGCCTCGACGGATCTGGGGCTGGACCGCCTGGACCCGCCTCTGCACATCGGGCGCCGGGAGGGCATGGTCAGCGAGGACTGCGCCATCCAGGCCCTGCTCGCCGAGGGGGGACGCATCTGGGTGGGCACGGCCGCCGGCTTGGTCCGCTACGAAGCGGGCGATGCCGACCTGCCCCTGGCGCCTCCCCAGGCTCACATTCTCGAGATGGCCTTCGGCCCCCGGCGCCTGGAGCCCCCCTTCGACCGCCTGGCTCCGTTGTCCCACCGGGAGGCCACCGTGACCTTCCGCGTGGGGGCGCCCTCGTATCTGGGCGAAGGCCGGGCGCGCCTGCAGGTTCGCCTGCTGGGGCTGGAGGATGCCTGGCGGGATGTGGAGTCCCCCCTGGTGAGATATCCCGCGCTTCCCGGCGGGCGCTACCGGCTGGAGACCCGCGCGTCTGACGGGGAAGGGGCGTTCGGCCCGGTCGCCGCCCTGGACTTCCAGGTCCGCCCCCCCTGGTGGCGCACCTGGTGGGCGACCAGCCTCGCCGGTCTCGCCGTCCTCGGCCTGGGCCTGGTCATCCTGCGCCTGCGCATCGCCGCCCTGGCCCGCAGCAAGGCCGAACTGGAAGCCCTCGTGGCCGAGCGGACGGAAGAGTTGCAGCACCGGAACGAGGAGCTGTCGTCCGCCCTGGGCAATGTCAAACAGCTCTCCGGCCTTCTTCCCATCTGTTCCACCTGCAAGAAGATCCGGGACGACCAGGGCTACTGGAATCAGCTGGAACACTACATCAGCGAGCACTCCGAAGTCGGGTTCTCGCATGGCATCTGCCCGGATTGCGTGGAAACCATGTTCCCGAAGCGCGCCAAGGGAGGCCAGATCCCGGAGGCGGATCAGAAGGATTGAGGTCCTCCCTCCGGGTAAATACCTGGGCGGTGGCGGTGGCGGTGGCTGGAACCTATCGTGGGGGTGGAGCGCTTCGGCTCGGGGAGGCTCCGTGGCTCATCGAACGGCTCGATCCTGGCTCAACACCCTCTTCCTGATGGGGACGCTGATCTTAGCCCTGATCCTGGTGCCCTGGAAGGTGACGGTGCAGGGCCTGCGCTGGAGCGAAGGGGCGGTCCTCCTGGCCATGTACTCGGCCACGGGGCTCGCCATCACCGTGGGTTACCATCGGCTCTTCAGCCATCGCGCTTTCCAGGCGGCCTGGCCCGTGCGGCTGGCGGTGCTGCTCTTCGGGGCCGCGGCCTTCCAGAACTCCGCCATCGCCTGGTGCAGCGACCATCGCCACCACCACCGCTTCGTGGACGATCCCGAGCGCGATCCCTATCCGGTCAAGCGGGGCTTCTGGTACGCCCACTGGATCTGGGTGATGGAAGCCAAGGACCGGCCCCTGGAGGCCGTCGGCGACCTGGAGCGCGATCCGCTGCTCCGGTGGCAGCGCCGGTACCACTTCTGGATCGGCGCTGCCGTGGTGGCGCTGCCCGTACTGGCGGTGGGTCTGCTGACCCACAATGTCGTCGGCCAGCTCGTGATCGGTCTCCTGCTGCGCATCGTCCTGACACACCACAGCACCTTCCTCATCAACTCCGCCGCCCACTGGTTCGGCACCCAGCCCTACACGGATGCCAACAGCGCCCGTGACAATGTGCTGCTGGCGCCCTTCACCTTCGGCGAGGGGTATCACAACTTCCACCACATGTGGCAGTGGGACTACCGCAACGGCCCCCGCTGGTACCAGTGGGACCCGGCGAAATGGCTCATTGCCGCCGGCGCCTGGGTGGGCCTCACCCGGGGGCTGCGGCGGGTCCCCGCCACGGAGATGCAGCGCGCCCGGGTGGCCATGGAGGCCCGGCGGTTGGCGGCGGCGCTCACCCGGGATGCCTTCCAGGCCAGGCGGACCCTGGAAGAGGCCCGCTTCCGCATCGACGCGTCCCTCGCCGCCTTCCAGACCTGTCTCGACGCGTGGCCCGCGAAGAAGGCCGAGTGGAAAGCGAAGGGCCTCGCCAAGGCCGATGCCTGGCGCACGGTCCGGACCGAATGGAAACATCAGCGGCTCCAGCAGCGCCGTGCGCTCCGGGCAGCCTGGATGGGGTGGAACCAGGCGCGGCTGCAGGCCAAGCGGCAGGTGCCGACCTGAAGATTCGACCGGAGGCAGGGCCGTTATGAGAGGAACTGGTCGAAGAGGCCCGGCTCGGTCACCTGAAGCCCCTGCATCGGATGGGATGAAGGGGCTCCGGCCTTCACGAGCGATCCCGCCCGGACGCCCAGCAGACGCAACTTCCGGTCGAGGGGCGCCCGCCTCAGGGCGGCGCGGGCCGCCTCGCGGAGCGACGAGGCATCCGCCACCGCCACCGCGAGGGCCTGATCCCGGGTGACGGTGGTGAAGTCTTCAAAGCGCAGCTTGATGCCGATGGAGTGGGCCCGAAGGCCCTTGCGCTCCAGATCCCCGGCGAGCCGCTCGCACAGATCGAGCAGAATGCGCGACAGGTCCTCCCGATCCAGCCGCGCATGGAGATCTCGCTCGAAGGTGGTCTCCCGGCTGATGGACTTGGGCTCCCGGGACAGTGCCAGGGGCCGCTCGTCCCGGCCCTGCGCGGCGTCGTGGAGCCAAGCCCCGTAGCTCCGCCCGAAGTGCTCCACCAGCCAGGCAGGATCGGCCTGCGCCAGCTCCCCGATGGTGCGGATGCCGAAGTTGTCCAGCTTAGCGGTCGCCTTGGGTCCGATGCCATTGATGGCCGAGCAGGGCAGGGGCCAGATCCGGGAGGGAATGTCGCCGTACCCCAGGATGGTCACGCCATCGGGCTTCTGCAGCTCCGAGGCGATCTTGGACAGCAGCTTGTTGGGCGTGATCCCGATAGAGCAGGTGAGGCTGGTGGCCCGCCGGACGGCCTCCTTGAGGCGCTTGGCCAGCTCACCCGAGGGTCCGGGGACTTCCGTCAAGTCGATGTAGATCTCATCGATGCCCCGGTCCTCGATCAGCGGCGCCACTTCCGCCACGGCCGCCTTGAAGGCCCGCGACACCCTGGCGTAGGCCTCGAAATGGGCGGGCAGCAGGATCGCGTTCGGCGCCAGCGCCGCCGCCTTCATGAGCCCCATGCCGCTGCGCACCCCGAAGGCCCGGGCTTCGTAAGTTGCCGTGGTCGCCACGCCGCGGCCCACATAGTCCTTCAGCCGCGGGTGGTCTTTTCCCACCTGCGCCGCCGCGGCGCGGCGACCGCCGACAACCACTGGCAGGCCCTTCAGCTCCGGATGCTCCAGCAGCTCCACCGACGCGAAGAAGGCATCCATGTCCAGGTGGGCGATGCGACGGGCGGGTGGAACAAGATCCATCGGAGGTTCCTGGGACCGGATCAGGATGGCGAAAAAGGGGCGAATGGGCAAGGCGCGCAGGGTGCCGAGTGCTCCTCGCCGCTGCTTTCCGGCCATTCGAGCCTGTTGGCTTGAGTGGGCTTCGATGTGTTGAGGGGTGGCTGGAGGCCGAGTTGAACTGCCGACCTGGTGGCCGGTGTGGTTGCTTTCCGGATGACCACGAAGACCTCAGGTCGATACCCCTCATCTACCACTTTCTAGATTGAGGGCCTGGCGAGGGTCTCGTCTGTCTCAGATGACTTGGCTGATGTGCATGGCCTGGAAAGCGCCTTCGCTCTGATCGGCGGCGCGAGTGAGCTGGATCAGGCAGCCGGGGCAGGCGGTGACGACGACTTGCGCTCCGGTTCCTTCGATGTTCGCCTGTTTCCGCTGGAGGATGGCCGCGGCCGCCTCGGGGTGCTCCAGGTGGAAACTGCCGGAGCCGCCGCAGCAGCGCTCCTTTTCCGCCAGTTCGATGAGCTTTCCGGCTTGCTTCAGGAGCTGCCTGGGCTGCTGCCGGATTCCCTGGCCCCGGGCCAGGTGGCAGGGATCGTGGTAGGTGAAGGTGGCGTCGGGCAGGCGCTGGGGCTGGTAGCCGGCGGCGACGAGGTACTCCGTCAGGTCCATGACCTTGGCGGAAAACCGCTCGGCGGGCCCCCGCCAGATCGGATCTTCCGCGAACCATGAGGTCAGGTGCTTGAGGCTCCCGCTGCAGCTGGCGCAATCGGTCACCACCAGGTCCGCGTCCTCGAAGGCCTGGATGTTTTCCCGCGCCAGGTCGAGGAAGGCCTCACGCTGTCCATGGGCAAGGTGGGGCAGGCCGCAGCAGGGGTGGTCCGGTTGCTGGAAGGGCGAGAGCTGGGCGAGGATCCGCTGGGTGCTTCGGGAGGCATCCGGGAAGAGCATCTTCATCCCGCAACCCTGGAAATAGGCGACCTTGGCTCCGGGATGGACCGCGGGCTCCGGCCTTGGAGCGGAGGCCCCCAGCAGGGCGGGTCCCGCGTGCTTTTTCAGGTAGGCCCGCCGGGAGGTCTCCCTGGGCACCAGCTGGGGCGGCAGCAGGCGATGGAGCTCCGCGACCCGCAGCCCGGCCAAGGTGGCGGCGCCCAGGCCGACCAGCCTCCGGCGGCGGAGCACGCGACCGATCCAGCGACTGCGGAGCGGCGTGCTGCCCAGGGTGTCAGCGAGGGCCTGGCGGACCTGCACCATGGCTTCGTCCGTGGGAACCTTGCCGGGGCAGGCGTCCGTGCAGGCTCGGCACAGGAGGCAGAACTCCAGGGCCTCCTGGGCTTCCCGGTCAGGGGGGATGAGGCCCTCAGCGAGCCCCCGGACGAGGGCGTTCTTGCCCCGGGCGCTGGCCCGCTCCACATCCTGGACCTGGAACAACGGGCACGCGGGTAGGCAAGTGCCGCAGCGGTCACAGCCCAGCACCTTCGCCTTGGCGGCCGCGAAGGGCGCTGGTCCGGTTTTCGGGGCGGAGGTCACCATATCTTCCCCGGATTGAGAAGGCCCAGGGGATCCAGGGCCCCCTTAATGGCCCGGTGTGTGGCCAGGCTCACGGGTCCCACCGCATCGGCGAAATAGGGCCGCTTGCTGATGCCGATGCCATGCTCGCCCGAGAGCGTCCCGCCCAGATCCAGGGCGGCCTTGAAGATGCCGTCCACCGCCTGGTGGGCCCGGGCCGCCTCGTCAGGATTCCCGAGGTCGCAGAGCACGGAAGGATGGAGGTTGCCGTCCCCGGCGTGGCCGAACACAGGAATGCGCAGCTTCGTGGTGCTGGCGATGGCGTTGATGCGCCGAACCACCTCCGGGAAGGCGCTGCGGGGCACCGAAATGTCCTCGCCGAGCCGGTTCGGCGCCATGGCCGCCACGGCGGAACTGAGCCCGCGGCGTTCGGCCCAGATCGCCTCGGTTTCCTCCTTCGAGGCCGCGGAGCGGAAGGTGATACAGCCGGCTTGGCGGGTGATGGTGTCGATGCGGAGGGACTGGGCTTCCAGGGAGGAGGCCCCGTCTCCGTCGATCTCCAGGATGAGGCAGGCGCCGGCTCCCGGTTCCACTCGGGTGTTCCGGGCCCGGGCCACGGCCTCCAGACAGGTGGCGTCCATGATCTCGGCGGCCGAGGGCGTGACGCCGTCCAGGAGCATCTCCTGCACGGCGGAGCAGGCCTCGTCCATGGTCCGGAAGATCACGCGGATGACGCCTCGCGCCTTCGGCAGAGGACGAAGCCGGAAGAGGGCCTTGGAGACGATGCCCAGGGTTCCCTCGGAACCCACGAACAGGCTCGTCAGGTCGTAGCCGGTGACATTCTTCACGGCCTTGCCCCCGGTCTCCAGGATCGAACCGTCCGCGAGGACCACCTCCAGGCCCATCACATAGTCCCGGGTCACCCCGTATTTCACTGCGCGCATGCCACCCGCGTTCTCTGCGACATTCCCCCCCAGGGTGGAGAACTTCCAGCTGCCGGGATCCGGGGGGAAGAACAGGCCCTGCCGTGCGCAGTGGTCGTGAAGGTCCGCGGTGCGCACGCCGGGTTCGGCGCTCACCATCATGTTGGCCGTATCCAGTTCGAGGATGGAGGTCATGCGGTCCAGAGCGAGGACGATCCCTCCCTCCAGGGGAACCGATCCACCCGTGCGGCCGCTGGCGGCTCCCCGAGGCGTGACGGGAATGCGCTGCTGGTGCGCGAAGGCCATGACCCGGCTGATCTCCTGGGTGGTCCGGGGGCGGACCACGGCCTGAGGCACGGTGCTCCGGTCCAGGGCCAGAAAGGAAGCGTCGTAGGAATAGCCGAAGACTTCCAGCGGCGACTCGATGACATGCTCGCGGCCCACAGCCTCGCGGAAGCCATCCAGCACGAGCGGTTCTAAGGTGGTCAGAGAGGTCATGGGGTCACCGCGTCAGGCCAAGCCAGTACCAGTAGGTCAGGGAGACCAGCGACATGAAGGCGGCGGCCAGCACGCTCATGACCGCGCCCGTGCGGATCATCTCCCGGGAGGTGACATGGCCGCTGCCCATGGCGACGGCATTGGGCATGTTGGTGACAGGCAGCAGGTACTGGTGCTGCATGTTCATGCCGAGGATGAGGGCGAAGGCCATGGGATCCACCCCGATGGCCAGGGAGTGGGCAATGATGATGGGGGTGAGGGCCGTGGTCTTCGGTCCACCCCCAGTGAAGAAGACCTGGAGGGCCGTCACTACCCAGATGAGGATGATGACCTGCAGGACATGGGCCATCCCGCCGATGGGCCCCAGGAATACCCCTGCCATCCACTTGGCTGCGCCAGAGCTGGCCAGGGCCGTGCCGAGAGAAAGGCCCGCTCCGTAAAGGACGAACACATTCCATGGCACGCGGGTCTGAGCTTCCTTCCAGGTCATGATGCCCTTGCCCGGCCAGAGCAGGGCGATGATGGAGGCCGCTCCCACGATCACGACATTCACCTTGTGGAAGGCGTCCGTGGCCCAGAGCAGGAGCGTGATGAGGAAGACCACCAGCGTGTATTTCTCGGCGGCAGAGAAGGGGCCGAGGGCCTCAAGCTCCTTGTGGATGTAGTCGGCCCCGCCGCCGGCGGTCTTGGATTCGGGCGGCCACATCCAGCGGATCACGAACACACTGAGAAAGGCCAACAGGAAGGCCGGCATGCCGCCCACCTTCAACCAGTGGGACCATGAGACTGCGCGCTTCGTGGCCGTCTCGATGAGGCCCGCCGTGATGGGATTGCCCACATGGCCCGTGAGCACACCCAGGCTCATCATCGTTCCACTCATGGCCACGATGAACATCAGGGCCTTCATCGTGTTGCTCTTGCCGGGCTCGGCCTTCACCGCCTGGCCGATGCCGAGGATGATGGGAAGCATCAGCAGCGTGCGGGCCGTGATGGAAGGGACCAGGAAGGTCATGACGGCCATCACCAGGGCCACGGCCCAGTAGATGCGCAGGATGTCGCCCCCCGCGCGGGCCACGAGCCAGAGGGCCACCCGTTTGGAGAAGCCAGACTTCTCCATGGCGCCCGCCATGATGAAGCCGATCACGATGAGCCATAGTGCGGTGTTGGAATACCCGCCGAACGCCGCCGTCAGAGGCACGGCGTTCAGCACCGCCAGTAGGAACACGATCACCAGGCCGCTGAGGGCGTCCTCCAGGGCCTCCGTGACCCAGACCACGATGGCGAAGACCGCCACGGCGATGGAGGCCTTCCCCTGGGGGCTGAGCCCCTTGATGGCGGGGGTCAACCACAGGATCGCGGCGAGCAGCGCGAACGCAGCCACCAGCGATGCGATTTTTCTCGGACCCATGTCCACCCTCCCTCATAGGCATAGCCAGGCCCCTCGGCCCACCACAGGCATCAAATCGCGACCTATGGGTCTGGAAAAGTCCCGGCACCTCGGAACGGCCCTCGGGCGACCGTGAGCGGCCCTGAGAGAGACCTCAAAGGTGGAAGTGTGCCCGGATCCTGTCGGCGTAGGCGCGGCCCACGGGCACCTCGGCGGCCTTCTGGTCCCGAAGGGCCCGGAGCTTCAACAGGTAGCCATGGTTGTCCCACGGTGTGAGCTGCTGGACCTGGTCGAGGTTGACGATGAAGTTGCGGTGGCAGCGCATGAACACGCGGGGGTCCAGCTTCTCCTCCAGGTCCCGCAGGCTGGCTCGGATGGGCCACTGGCGGCCCTCAAGGGTCTCGACGAAGACTTCCCCCTCCCGGGCCTGCACCAGGCGGATGATGGAAACTGGCACCACCTCCAGGCTGGAGCCACGCTCGACCAGGAGGGTGCGGGTCCAGGCCTTGCGCTCCGTGTGCGGCTCTGCGCCTGGGAGGGGGAGGACGCGCTCCGCAACCCGCCGCAGGTCGTCCGCATCGAAGGGTTTAAGCAGGTAGTCCACCGCCCGCACGGAGAAGGCCTCCAGGGCAAAGGAAGCATGGGCGGTCACGAAAACCACCCGTGGCGGCTTTGGAAGGGACAGGATGCGCCGTGCCACCTCTAACCCATCCATGCCCGGCATGCTTACATCAAGGAAGACGAGGTCGGCTCCTTCCGCTTCAAGGAAGGCCAAGGCCGATGGGCCATTGTGATACACGCCCACCACCCAGGCCCAGTCCTGCTCCTCCAGCAGGCCCTTGAGCTCTCCGCACAGGAGTGGCTCGTCATCCACGAGGACAACCTTGAGGCGCTTCATGGGCCCACCTCGTCCAGCGGCAGGTCCAGGATCGCGACAATGCCGGTCCCTTCTCCGGCCTGCGAAAGTCTCAAGCTAGCGGGGCCGCCGTACATCAGCTCAAGGCGGCGCTGCAGGTTCCGCAATCCTGTCCCTTCGCCGTAGCCCTCGAACTCCCGGCGGTTGATCCGGTCCAGCCGATCCTGATGAAGACCCAGCCCATCGTCCTCAACTCGAATGCGCAGCCTTCCTCCCTCGCGGTGTGCCGTCACCGCTACCCGGCCGCCTTCCGGCCGGGGGCCGATGCCGTGCTTGACGGCATTTTCCACCAGGAGTTGAACGGAAAATACGGGCACCATGGTCCGGGACAGGGCTGGATCCACCTCGATGTCGCTGGTGATCCTGGTTCCGAAGCGGGCCTGCTCGATGTCCAGGTAGAGTTCCACCGTCTTGAGTTCATCGGCGAGCGGGACCTGCTGCTCCTGCCGATGCAGGGACCTTCTCAGAAACTCCGAGAGCCTCTTCACAATCTCCCGCGCCCGCTCAGGGCTTGTCCGGGTCAGCGCGCCGATGGTGGCCAGAGTATTGAACAGGAAGTGCGGGTTCACCTGGGCTCGGAGAGCCTGGAGTTCCGCCTGGATCTGGGAGGTCTGGTGGCGGGCGTCGACGGTGGCCTTCTCCTGTTCCCGGTAAACATCCTTCACGACCAACAAGAAGATGGCGACGGCGGTGGCGTTGGCCAGAATGGTCGGCACGGCGATGGTTTTTTCGAGCTTCCAGGCCAGTTCGAAGGGCTTGGAGAGGGTCAGGATGCAGGCCTTCAGCACCAGTTCCCCAGCCAAACCTGTGAGGAATGCCACCGGAACAGTGATCCGCTGATAGCCCAACCGGGTCCGGACGAATCCTCCCACCAGGCCCGCGAGCAGGTTCGCCACCAGGGCCGCCGGGGCGGTATAGCCGCCCATCCCAAGCCGGACAAGGCCCCCGAGGAGGCCGGCCCCGGCTCCCACCAGGGGACCTCCGATCAGCCCCCCGGCAATGGCTCCGACGATGCGCGTGTTTGCGAGGGCCCCGTGGATGGGCAGTCCCAGGAAGTTGCCGAGGATCGAGAAAAGCCCGAATACCAGGGTGAGCACGAGGGTGTCTAGGCGTCGGGGGCGGATCTCCGTGAGGGCGCGGCGCACCGCGCTCAGGCGGGTCACGAAATAGGCGCCCATGCCGTTGACGGCCAGATTGCGGAGAACATCCCACAGCAGCTTCCCCTCAATGGGACCCCACGAGAAGTTCACCCACTCCGTCATCCGAACCAGTATCCACGGCGCATGGGCAAAGGCCAAGGGCAGGGTTCCAGTTCCAAATACGGCAGCGTTCAGGGCGGCTGTAACCGGAAGTTGGTTGCCGTTTGGCTGCGAGAATATATCGAAACTGAGATATTTAGTGATGGCCTGAAGCTTCTCTTCTGTCCAGGGCCCGCCAAATCGGTGTTCGACCTCTGGTGTCATCGCCGCCCCCTTGGTAAGGGCAGATCGGAATAGACTATCCCTGCAATACTTGATTTGGCCGGATTTACTCGAAGAGCTCGAGTTGAATCGCCACGATGCACGGCGCTGGCGGGGACCACCCAAGGATCTCCACACCAGGTCGTCCTCCTCCCGGCGCCAGGTCCAACCGGTGGTGGTCAGCCTGCGCTCCACCATCTGGATCGCCGTGGTACCCCTTTTCCAAGCGCAGGTTTGAGCGGTGGCCAGGGTCCAGCTGTCCGCCTCCAGCCATGGCGCGACGGGGCAGCGCACCGCCCCGTGAACCTCCCATTCCTGGCGCGCGCGGTCCAGGAGCGCATTGGTCGGGCTGACGAAGTGGGGGCGTCGCTTGGCGGGTGTGCGCACGGGGGCTCCATGCGCCTGGAAGGGGAGGATAGCCGTGGATGGTGTCGAACAGGCCTTGGTCTAGATCAGGGCGTTCGACCTTCGTGGTCACCCCTGCAGAACCTGGATTGCCCACTTTCGGAAGCCCTCGACAGGCCCTCTGAGTGCATCCTTGGTGCATGAAATAAAAAGCGCCACTCAGGTGAGTGGCGCTAAGTGCTGCATTTATTGGTGGCTGGAGGCAGACTCGAACTGCCGACCTAGGGATTATGAGACCCTCGCTCTAACCACCTGAGCTACCCAGCCATGAAGGAGCAGTGTAGCGCGGGTGTGGGCCTGCGTCTACGCCAGATCGTCCACCAGCACGACGATGAGGCGCTTGGGACCGTGGACGCCATAGGCCAGGGTCTGCTCGATGTCGGCGGTCTTGCTGGGGCCGGAGATCATCAGCGCGTTGGGCGGCAGGGCGCGGCCCCAGCCCAGGGCCTTCACGGCGGACCAGAAGCTGTCCTGGATCGTGGAGGCCCGGAGCAGCGCGATGTGGACCGGGGGCACCAGGGACATGAGCCGGGGCTCGGCGGGCCCGGGCATCAGCAGGAGGCCACCGGTCTCGGCGACGCCGCCCACCGTGCTGGTGAAGCCCGCATCCACCTCGCCGAAGAGCTCCTGTTTGAATGCCTCCACGGGGCGGTCGTACGGCATCAGCTGCGTCCCGCCGGGCGCCCAGGCGGCCGCCAGGGCCGCGCCATCCTGGCAGGCGGGGCCGAAGAGCAGGTTCTTCAGGCCCTCGCGGTCGCAGAAGGCGCGCACCACGGCGGGCCAGGTGGTCGGCGTGGCGTCGAGGAATTCCGTATGGACGGCCTCCATGCCCTTCCGGAGCCGGGCCACCCGCTCCGCGGCGGGCCATTGGCGGCGCTCGAGCACGGCGGTGTCGAGGGCGGGCAGGGGGCCGGAATCGCCGGCAGCGCGGAGGCGGCCAAGGATGGCGGTGCGGGGATCAGGCATGGGGGCCTCCCTCGGTGCGCATCCGTTCGCTGAGCGAGCGGCGGGCGGGCACGGGCTTGGTGCGGGACTGGGTCCAGTTTTTGATCAAGGGCGCGCCGGCGGGCAGGGCCTTCCCGAAGCGGGTGGCGAACCAGGTGGCAATCCGGTAGAGGGTGGGGCGCTTGGTGACGCCCGCCCAGAGGCGCCAGGCCCAGTCCTCGGTGGCGGTGCGGCCCGTGCCTTTGCCGGCCACGGCCGATCCCAGGTCCTCATGGGTGGCCTCCCGGCGGAGACGCACCAGAATTTCCGGGATGGGAATCTCCACGGGGCAGACCTCTCCGCAGGCTCCGCAGAGGCTGGAGCCGTGGATCAGGTCGTGGCGGACGCCCACGCCCTCCATCTGCGGCGTGAGGATCTTGCCGATGGGACCGGGATAGACGGCCTCGTAGGCGTGGCCGCCCACGCGGGTGTAGACCGGGCAGTGGTTCATGCAGGCGCCGCAGCGGATGCAGCGCAGGGTGGCGCGCAGCTGGGGATCGGCGTAGATCCGCGAGCGGCCGTTGTCGAGGATGACCAGGTGGACTTCCTGGGGGCCATCCTTCTCGCCCGCGCCCCGGGGGCCGGTGATCAGGTTGAAGTAGGTGCTCACGGCCTGGCCCGTGGCCGAGCGCGTGAGGATGGCGTAGAGCGGCGCCACATCCTCCAGCCGCGCCACGACCTTCTCGAGGCCCATGACGGCGATGTGGAGGGGGGGCACATGGGTGCTCATGCGGCCGTTGCCCTCGTTCTCCACCAGACACAGGGTGCCGGTTTCCGCGACGGCGAAGTTCACGCCGGATAGGCCCGCATCGGCGTCGAGGAACTTCTGGCGCAGCACCTTCCGGGCCATGGCCGTGAGCTCGTCCACATCCTCGGTGTACTTCGCGTCCTTGATCTTCTGGCTGAACTGCCGGGCGATCTGGTCTTTGTTCTTGTGGATGGCCGGCATGATGATGTGGCTCGGCGTCTCGCCATCGAGCTGGATGATGTACTCGCCCAGATCGGATTCGAGGGCCTCGATGCCCTTGGATTCGAGGAAGGCGTTGAGGTGCATCTCCTCGGAGACCATGCTCTTGCCCTTGACCAGGGTCTTGGCGCCCTTGGCCTGCATGATGCCCAGGATCAGCTCGTTGGCCTGCTCGCAGGTCTCGGCCCAGTGAACCTTGATGCCGTTCTTCGTGCAGTTGGCTTCGAACTGCTCGAGCAGTTCCGGCAGGTTCAGCAGGCTGCGGGAACGGATGGCCGTGCTCAGGTCGCGGAGGTCCTGCAGGTCGCGGGGATCCGGGAACTGGGCCTTGCGCTTGGTGATCAGGCCGTCCATGGCGCGGCGGAAATTGGCCCGGAGCTGGGGATCCAGCAGGGCCTTGGCGGCGGCATCGCGGAAGTGGACTTCGGTCTCAGCGTGCACGGGTGCGCTCCCACAGGAATTCGGCGACATGCTGGACCTTGAGCTTGCTGTTCTTGGCTTCCAGAGTGCCATTCACATTGAGCAGGCAGCCGCCATCCGTGGACAGGACCACGGATGCGCCGGTCGCTTCGGCATCCGCGGCCTTGTCGCAGGACATGGCCGCGGAGATCTCCGGCTGCCGCACCGAGAAGGTGCCGCCGAAACCACAGCACTCGTGCTCCCGGGTCAGGGGCGCCAGCTCCACCTGGGCGAGCTGGCCGATGAGCGCCTGGGGTTCGCCCTTCAGGCCCAGATCGCGGACGGCGTGGCAGGAGCTGTGCCAGGTGACCTTCACGGGCTCGCCCAGATCCTTCAGCTTCACATCCAGCACATCCACCAGGAACTGGGTCAACTCGTAGACCCGGGCGCTGAAGGCCCGCACCTTGGCCTCGTCCGGCTGTCCATGGAAAAGCTCGGGATAATGAACCTTCATCATGCCTGCGCAGCTGCCGGAAGGCAGGATCACGGGCAGGTCCTGGGGGAAGAGCGCCACCTGGGTGCGCGCCACCTCGCGGGCCTCCTCCCAGTAGCCGCAGTTGAAGGCTGGCTGGCCGCAGCAGGTCTGGCCCTCGGGGAAGACCACCTCCACTCCGGCCTCGCGCAGGAGCTGGATGCCCGCCATGCCTGCATCAGGAAAGAATAGGTCCACCAGGCAAGTGCCGTAGAAATAGACCTTTTGGGGTTTCGATCCATTCACTTGGAGGCCTCCGGGCGGGTTGCGGATTCGAGCAAGTATAGGAAGCTTCGGTAGACCTGGCCCGTGGATCGGGTCATGCCCACTTCGCAGGTGCGGCTGCTGGCGTAATACCCGTCGAAGGACTGGGTCTTCACTTCGCGGGCTTCGTGCTTGGTGGCCGAGGCCGTCAGTTCCGCATGCGTGAAGCCCCGGTCACCCGCAAAGCCGCAGCAGCCCGCATCCCGAGGGACCAGGACCTTGTCGGCGCAGGCCTTGGCCACGCCTTCCAGCTGGGGCAGGAGGTTCATCTTCGTCACGGAGCAGACGGGGTGGAGGACCACGGAACCGACCTTGCGGGTCACCTTCAGACGGGGCAGGAGCACATCGTTGGCGAAGGCCGTGCTGTCGATGATCTTCAGCTTGTCGAACCGGGCCTGGTTCTCGGGGGTGAGGTACCCGCGGCTGGTGATGACGCCGTAGGTGCAGGGGCTGGTGTCCATCACGATGGCCAGGCGGCCCTGCTGGCTCCACTCCCAGAACTTCTCGATGGCGTGGTTCACCGTGTAGCGGTGCGCCTCGTCATAGCCCTTGGAGGAGAAGGGCACGCCGCAGCAGGTGCCTTCCACATCGAAGGGGATGTGGACGGGGTACGCGGCGCGCTCCGCCACCTTCACGAGCGCTTCCACTAGGCTCAGTTCCTCGGGCTCTCCGGGCAGGTGCCCCATCATGCGGGAGATGCAGGCGGGGAAGTAGATGGCCTGGGCACCCTCCAGCTTGGTCACCGGGAGGGCGGCCTTGGCGGGCTTCGGCATCTCGGGGCTCCACTGGTGCGAGGCGCCGAAGGCCTTCATGGCGCGGGTGATGAAGGGCATCACCTTGGGGCCGAAGAGGCTCTGGACGATGTGGCCGCTGCGCAGGGCCAGGCGCATGGCGGGCTCCACCGAGGCGAAGTTGCGGGCCACGGACAGGGCGATCTTCTGCGCCCGGCGGCTGTGGTTGGCCCGGCGGAAGCGCTTGGTGAGCTGGCCGGTGTCGATGCCCACGGGGCAGGCGGTGGCGCACAGGCCATCCACCGCGCAGGTATCCAGGGCCATGTAGGGGAACGCTTCCCGCAGGGAGGAGAGCAGGGCGGGATCCTCGCGGTTGGTTTCCAGCCGGGCCATCTCGCGGCGCACCACGATGCGCTGGCGGGGCGTGAGCGTCAGTTCGCGGCTGGGGCACTTGGGCTCGCAGTAGCCGCACTCGATGCACTTATCGACTTCCTCTTCCACGCCGGGCATGGGCTTGAGGTCGGACAGGTGGCACTTGGGATCGGCATTGAGGATGACGCCGGGGTTCAGCAGGCGCTGGGGATCCACCAGGGCCTTGAGCTGTTCCATCACGGCCTTGGCCTCGGGGCCCCACTCGGCTTCCACGAAGGGCGCCATGTTGCGGCCCGTGCCGTGCTCGGCCTTCAGGGCGCCGTCGTATTTCTTCACCACCAGCTCCACCACATCGTCGATGAGGGCCGAGTAGCGGTCCACGGCGGCCTGATCGTTGAAGGACTGGGTGATGACGAAGTGCAGGTTGCCGTCCTTGGCGTGGCCGAAGAGGATGGCCTCGTCATAGCGGTGCTTGACGAAGAGCTTGGTCAGGTCCACCGCGGCATCCGCAAGCTTCTCGATGGGGAAGGCCACATCCTCGATGAGCACGGTGGTGCCGCGGGCGCGCACGGCACCCACGGAGGGGAAGGTGCCGGAGCGGATCTTCCACATGAGGGCCTGCTCCACCGGGTCGTGAGTGAATCGGGCGGGCTCGAGCAGGGTGAGGCCAGCGGCGGCAGCCAGCGCCAGGCGCTCCAGCTCCGCCCGGGCGGACTCGTCCTTGCCCTGGAACTCCACCAGCAGCGCCGCGGCGCCCTCAGGCAGGGTCTTGATGGTGGGGGGCGTGCCGGCCTGGTTCTCCACAGACCGCAGCGAGGCCCGGTCCAGCAGCTCCAGGGCCGCGGCGCCGGCATCCCGCAGGGGCACGATGGCCGCGCAGGCGGCATGCAGGTCGGAGAAGATCAGGAAGCCCGTCACCTTCACGGGCAGGTCGGGCACGGAGTTCAGCACGGCCTCGGCGATGAAGGCCAGGGTGCCTTCGGAACCCACCAGAAGGTTGCGGAAGATGTCCACCGGGCGGTTGTAGTCGATGAAGGCGTTGAGCGAGTAGCCCGTCGTGTTCTTCATCTTGTACTTGGCGCGGACGCGCTGGGCCAGCGGCTGATTGGCTTCCAGGTCGGCCTTCAGCTTGAGCAGCCCTTCGGCCAGTGCCGGCTCGGCCTCGCGGAAGCGCGCATCCGCGTCGGCGGCGGCCGTATCAATCACGGTGCCCGAAGGCAGCACGAAGGTCAGGGATTCCAGGGTGTGGTAGGCGTTCTGGGTGACGCCGCAGCACATGCCGCTGGAGTTGTTGGAGAGGATGCCGCCCACGGTGCAGGTGTTGATGGAGGCCGGATCAGGCCCCATCTTGGCGCGGTAGGGGCGCAGGGCATGGTTCACATGGGCGCCGATGACGCCGGGCTGCACCTTCACCTTGGCGCCGCCCTCCAGCACCTGGATGCCGCGCCAGTTGCGGGCGACTTCCACGAGGATGCCGTCGGAGACCGACTGCCCGGACAGGCTCGTGCCCGCGGCCCGGAAGGTCATGGGGACCTGGAATTCGCGGCTCAGCCGGAACAGGGCCCGGACTTCGTCCACGCTGCCGGCGAAGACCACCGCCTTGGGAATGAGGCGGTAGAAGCTCGCGTCGGAGGCGAAGGCGATCAGATCGACGGGTCGATCCAGAACGCGATCCGGGCCGACGATGGCAACGAGGGCTTCCTTCAAGGAAGTGGCGATGGCGGCAGTGCTCATGAGAAACATCCTCTTCCCACGGGGGGCGGCAAAAGGTCCCGCCGACGGTTGGAGCTGTCGGCGGGACCCGGGGTCATTCAGTACGAGAGCGCCTGGGCCAGAGCTACTTGGCCGGGGCAGGGGCAGGCACGGTCGCCGGAGCGGCCGGAGCAACGGGGGCGGGTGCCGTCACCGCCGCAGGCGCAGCGGGAGGAAGCTGAGGCATCCAGTTGGCGGGCAGGACCTTCGCATAGAGGAAGACCACGACGCCGACCATGGCCGCCAGGGCCAGACTGTGGAAGAACACATAACGGAGGATGGTGCCCTCCTCGCCCTGCTGGTTGGTGGCCACGGAGGCCACCACGAGGCTCTGGGCGTCGATCATCTTGCCCATGACGCCGCCGGTGGTGTTGGCCGCGGCGGTGAGGATCGGGTTCAGGCCCAGCTGCTGGGCGGTGATCTTCTGGAGGCCGCCGAACAGCACATTGGCGGAGGTGTCGCTGCCGGTCAGGGCCACGCCCAGCCAGCCCAGCATGGCGCTGAAGAAGGGGAACAGCACGCCGGTGCTGGCGAAGGCGAGGCCCATGGTGGCGTCCAGGCCCGCGGACTTGGAGACGAAACCAAGGCCCAGCATGGCGGCGATGGTGAGCAGAGAGATTTTCACGCGATTGACGGTCTTGCCGAAGATCTTGACGAGTTCCAGGAAGCTGAAGCCCGCGACGAGACCACTGAGAATGCCGGCGAGGAGAAGGCTGGTGCCCGTCAGGGAGAGCCAGTTGAAGGTCCAGACCGCGGTTTCAGCGGAAGGCTTGGCCACGACGGGAGGAGCCTTGATCACATTCTTGTGAAGCAGGGGGATCTCGAAGTTCTTGACGGTGTAGCCGTAGAGGAAGTTCGGCTTGTCCTTGGTGCCGCCGTTCAGGAAGGTCTTGACCTGGGGCGTGCCCCAGGCGAACACGAACAGGGACAGGAACACCCAGGGCAGCCAGGCCTTGACGACCTTGCCTGCGGGCTGTTCGACCTTCACCGCGTGGGCGTCTTCACGCTCGTGCTCATAGCGCCAAGTGGTCTTGGGCTGCCAGACCTTCAGGAACAGGACCAGGGCCACCATGGAAACGATGGCGCCGATGATGTCCACCAGCCAGGGGCCGTGGAAGTTGCTCACCGCGAACTGCGTGATGGCGAAGCTGCCACCGGCCACGAGGCAGGCCGGCCAGACTTCCATCATGGCTTTGCGGCCGGCCATGGTCCAAATGATCCAGAAGGGCACGATCAGCGAGAAGATGGGCAGAATGCGGCCGGCGGCGGCGCTCAGCATGTCCAGGGGCAGGCCGGTCACGCCGGCGAGGGCGATCAGGGGGCTGCCCAGGGCGCCGTAGGCCACGGGGGCGGTGTTGCCGATGAGGGCCAGGCCGGCGGCCTGGAGGGGGCGGAAGCCCAGACCGATGAGCATCGCCGCGGAGATCGCCACGGGCGTGCCGAAGCCGGCGGCGCCCTCGATGAAGGCGCCGAAGCTGAAGGCGATCAGCAGGGCCTGGATGCGGCGGTCACCGGCCAGGCCGGCGATGGAGTGCTTCACCACCTCGAAGTCCCCGGATTTCACGGTGATGTCGTAGATGAAGATGGCGTTCAGCACGATCCAGCCGATGGGCATCAGACCGAACAGGGCGCCGTGCACGGCGGCCATGCTGGCCATGCCCGCGGGCATCTTGTAGATCAGCACGGCGACCGCGTAACAGGTGAGGAGGCCCAGGATGGCCGAGTAGTGGGCCTTGACATGTTTGGCCAGGAAGCCCAACAGCACGAAGACTGGCAAAGCTGCCACCAGTGCGGAGAGGAAGATATTCCCCATGACGGGGGAATAGACTTGGGTCCACGGGGTCATGCAGCCTCCAGTTGGGTGGGGGGAGTAGGGGATGAAGAGGTAGTTTAGGAAAAGAACCTGGAGGAAGATTACAATGGGTCTAGTGGTCAGACCATAAAAACAGCTTCTGCTTTTGATCACACTTTGCATGTGTTATTTTTTATGGACTTAAGCCCTTTTCATAAAGCGAACCCCCATGGAATTCACCCCCATCAAGACCAAGCGGCTCTACGAAGAGATCGTCGAGCAGATCAAACAGCTCATCACCGACGGGAAGCTGAAGCCCGGGGACAAGCTGCTGGCCGAGCGGGAACTGGCCGAGCGGTTCCAAGTCAGCCGTGCCTCGGTACGCGAGGCCATCCGCACCCTCGAGATGCTCGGCGTCATCGACATCCGCCCTGGGGAAGGCACCTTCGTCCGGAGCAGCGAGACCGACGACATCATCCGGCCGCTCGCGATGTTCCTCGCCGTCGAGCGCAGCTCGCTGCTCGACATGTTCGAGATGCGGCGGATCTTCGAGACCGCCACCGCCAGCCTCGCCGCGGAGCGTGCCACCCTCGAGGAGCTGGATCAGATCGAATCCATGCTCGAGAGCATGAAGGAACGGCTGAATGTGCAGGACCCGGAGAAAGGCGAGGAGTTCGATGCCGCCTTCCACCACGCGGTCGCCGAGGCCACCCACAACAGCCTTCTGACCAAGCTGTTCAAGACCGTCTCCGAAGAGTTCGCCAAGGCCAACTCCGTGGCCCGCCGCCAGCTGTACCACGACAACATCCAGAACGCCCAGAAGATCATCGACCAGCACTCCGAGATCCTCGCCGCCATCCGATCCGGCTCACCCCAGATGGCCTCCAAGGCCATGCTGGCCCACCTGATCTTCGCGGAAGACGAACTGAGGAAGTGGATCGTCTAGACAAGCGGTGGCGAGGGCACTTCCTGTGCCCTCGCCCCATTTCGCAATCCGGCGAAATGGTGGCCCCGGTGGGGTTCGAACCCACGACCAAGCGGTTATGAGCCGCCAGCTCTGACCGCTGAGCTACAGGGCCGGAGCCAGTGTAGCAAGGCGGGCCGGGCCGCTCCGTCACACTCCGGGGATGGCCCGGCCCCCCTGGGCGAAATCCAGCAGCTGGATCATCCGTTCCGCCAGGGCCGGAAGATCGGGAGACTCCAGCAGGAACTGGCGCTCGGTCGGCTCGAAATCCAGGGCCATCGCCAGCGTGTTCAGCCGTGCCGCGTCTTCCAAGGGCAGGTCCAGGAGTTCCTTGAGCTGGGCCTCGATGCCTTCTTTGGCCGCATAAGCGTGGAGCGACTCCATGAGGCGGCGGCGATGCGGCCCCGGCCAGAGCACCGAACTGTCGAAGGGAAGCGGCGCGGTGTGCGCCTGGCGAAAGCTCTTGCCGGGAACCTCTTCGAGGATCCGCACGGCCTCCTTGCCCTGAACCAGCAGGTTCCAGCGCCCGCCGGTCAGCGGTTCGGCCCGGACCACCTCCGCCAGGCAACCCACTTCGAAGGTCGAGGCCGTCTCTCCGAAAGGGCCCGCATCCGGGCTCTCCCGCATCAGGACGAGGACCAGGTGGTGGTAGCCGTTCAGCACCTCGACCGTCATCTCCTGATAGCGGGGCTCGAAGACATGCAACGGCAGGAAGGTCTGCGGAAAGAGCACGACCTGGGGCAGGGGGAAGAGGGGAAGAATGGCTGGTAGCATGAACACCTTGCACCATCCCATCGGAGTCGGAACAGTGAAGGATGAGAACCAGGCCACCGCGGCGCAGGAAGTCGGCCATGCCGTGCTGGACGCGGTTCGGGGAGGCCTCGCGGAGCTCCGGGAAACCTGGGATCCCGCCCAGGTGAATGCCTGGTGCCAGATGGTGTTGGGCCGGACCGGACGCGTGGTGCTCACGGGCATGGGCAAGTCGGGTCTCGTGGCCCAGAAGGTGGCGGCGACCCTGGCCTCGACCGGATGCCCGAGTTTCTTCCTCCATCCTGCCGAAGCCCTGCATGGGGATCTCGGCATGGTGACCCCCGATGATTCGGTGCTGGCGCTTTCCAACAGCGGCGAAAGCGAGGAGGTCGTCCGCCTCCTGCCAAGCCTGTTGCGCCTGGGGATTCCCCTCGCGGCCATCACTGCGCGCTCCGAGAGCAGCCTGGGGCAGGCCGCCCAGTGGACCTTCCTCTACCGGTTGCCCCTGGGAGAGGGGTGCCCCCTCGATCTGGCCCCCATGGCGAGCACCACCCTCCAGTTGGTCTGGGGCGACCTCCTGGCCGCCACCCTCATGGACCGGCGGGGGTTCACCCGGGACAACTTCGCACTGAATCATCCCGCTGGAAGTCTTGGTGCGAAACTCATGAAAGTCGGAAGCTTGATGCACACGGCATGGCCCAAGGTCGAGCCTTCGGCCACCCTGACCGAGGTGCTCCGCGCCATGACCGAAGGGCGATTGGGCATGACCAGCGTCATGCAGGGCGTCAGCCTGAGCGGCGTCATCACCGATGGCGACATCCGCCGGGCTCTCGAAACCGCCGAGCGGGAGGGTCGGAACCCGCTCGGACTGCACGCCGAGCAGATCATGACCCGGACGCCGGCCCGGATCAGTCGCGAGGCCCTGGCCCTCGAAGCCGCCGCCGACATGGAAGCCCGGAAGATCACCTTCCTCATGGTCGAGCAGGAAGGGCGCCCCTGCGGTGTTATCCACATCCACGATCTTCTGGCGGCAAAGGTCTTGTGAATGTCCGGGCCGGATCGAGGCCACATCTTAAGGTTACATAATATACATTATCGAAAGTTAAATCTGGACCCCAAGTGCCTGCCGTACTGACCCGATACATCCTGCGCCGATGGAGCCTGCCTCTCGTGGGAGCCCTGCTCTTTTATGGGTTGCTCCTGCTTGCCAACGAGATGGTGGCCATCGCCAAGCAGATCTTCTCCCAGGGGGCGCCCCTTCGTTGGCTCGTGCCGCTGCTGCTGACCTCGCTGCCGGAAATCCTGGGAATGGTCCTTCCCATGGCGGCGGTCCTTGGGGGCCTGCTCGGGACGCAGCAGTTGATGGAAGGTTCCGAACTGGTCGCGGCCCAGGGACTTGGCGCCGGCCGGCGCACCTGGACCGCCCCCTGGGCGATCCTGGCCATCTCCCTCGTGGCCCTGGCCACGCTCAACGCCCACCTGCTGGTTCCCGCTGCGGCCCGGATCCAGCAGGGCCTGCAGGTCCGGATGACCGAAGAGGCCCAGGCCCGGTTCCTCCGACCGGGAGGGCCGCCCTGGTTCCCCCCCAGCGCCCCCCACTCCGCCTTCTGGGTTTCCCCGGAAGGCCAGATCCACATCATGGAATCGACTCCCCAGGGGGTGCAGCACCTCACCGCCGCCACCATGACCTATGCGCTGGAGGCCAAGCCGGATGGTTCTTCCGAACTCCAGCTCCACCTTTCGGGGCTTCAGGGCGTCCTCTACCAGCCCGCCGGGGCTGGAAGCGTCCTCCACCTCCACCAGGAAAAGCAGGTCCTCCGCTTCGCCATTCCCTCGGGCAACCGCCTGCTCCCCCCGACGCCGCTGCGCTACGAGAACAGCGCCACCCTGCTGAAACTGGGGCAGCGGGCGGACTCGGGAGTGGAAACGCCCGATGCGAAGAACCGGAGGATCCTGGCGCTCATCGAGGTGTGCCGGCGCACGACCTTGCCGCTGGCCGCGGCGGCCCTCCTGCTGCTGGGCATCGGCCTGGGGTTCGGGCACCCCCGGTTCTATCGGGGGGGCGCCATCCTGAAGAGCATGCTGGTCATCATGCTTTATTATTTGGTGATGAAGTACTTTGAAAACATGTGGTTGGCGGAGAAACTAAAAACGGTTGCCCCCCTGCTGCTGCTCCCCTTCCCCTTCCTGATTGCCGGTTGGCTGCTGCTTCACCTGCGCCTGCGCCCCCACCATCCGAATCGCCTTTGGCGGAGACTCTCCCCCGGGTTCAAGCCCGTCCGGTCCCATCTGGCTCCAACCCTGCACCGCATGGCCGACACCAAGGCCCATCTGCTGCGCTGGATTCACGGGAAGGGCACCCAGCACGGGATCCTCCGGCACTGGTCCACCCTCGCCTGGTGGCGGAACTGGGCCTCGGCCCTGGGGAGCCTGCTCGTCCTGAACCTCCTGGTGGAGTACGCGACCCTGGCCGGCGACCTGTCGAAAAATGGTGTTCAACTCCATGTCTTTGCTCGCTATTGGTTCTGGAATCTCCCTCCCTTTCTGGTGATAGCCCTGCCGATGGCCTTCCTGCTGGGCAGCCTGCTTTCCCTTTCAGAAGCGGCCCTCAGCCGGGAATGGCTGGCCCTCCGGGCTGGGGGCGTCAGCCTGCTGCGCTGGCTCTGGTGCAGCCGCTACGCCTGGGGGGTGGTCACCCTTCTGACCCTGGTGCTGCAGGCGGGCGTGGCTCCCACAGCCATGAGCCGTGCCAACAGCCTTTACCGACGAATTCTCAATCGGTCTGAAGTCCAAACTTCTTCGCGTCCCTGGCTGCACTTGGGAGCCACGGGCGTCCTTTGGCACCTCCAGGCAGATCAACGCTGGGGTTTCCCCCTGAAGGCTCCGGGAGAGGCTCCCATCCTGCTGAGGTGGCGCCTCGGAGCCCCCCGGGCCGAGGCCTTGGCCTGGGGTGGCCTCCATCTGGTGCAGGGACCTGAGGCGGACCAGCTCTTCCCCACCCAGGCGCTGCGTGCCTCCGCCTCCGCCGAAGAGGCCCGCACCCTCGACCTGCTTCATTGGCAGCGGTGGGCGCCGGACCCCGAGCGGTCCTACATGCTCTGGAGCCGCCTGCTCGGTTGGCTGGCCGGCCCCTGTCTCGTTCTGGCCATGCTGTCCTTCGCCTTCCCGGGTCCGCGTCAGGGGCGAGGTCAGGCCCTGGGGGCCGGGCTGGTGGCCGGGCTGGTGTTCCTGGGGCTTCAGACCCTGTTCGGCGGCGCGGCCCGGGCCTCCGAGATCCCCGCCTATTGGGGCGTCCTGGCCCCCCTGCTCATCCTGATGTCGATCTCCCTGCTGCGCCTTCAGCGCCTGAGAACCTGAGCCTTGTCCACCCTTCTCGACACCGCCCTCGCCCCCCTGCTGGAGCACCCCACCTTGCGGCGGGGGGACCGGGTGCTGGCGGCCATGTCCGGCGGCGTGGACAGCTCCGTGATGGCGGCCCTGCTGCACCGGGCCGGGTACGAGGTCATCGGCATTTCCATGCAGCTCTTCGACAAGAAAGGGCTTCAAACTTCGGAAGGGAAATGCTGCACGCTTGATGACTTCCAGGACGCTCGTCGAGTGGCATATGACCTCGGCTTCGCCCACTATGTCATGGACTTCGAAGAGAGGTTCCGGACCACCGTCATCGAGGGCTTCATCCAGGGGTACCTGGATGGTGAAACGCCAAGTCCTTGCATTCGATGCAACCAACACCTCAAGTTCTCCACTCTGATGGATCGGGCCGAGGCCCTGGGGGCCGCCTTCGTGGCCACCGGGCACTACGCGACCATTTCCCATGAAGATGGCCGCTGGCACCTCCGCAAGGCTTCCGATCCAGCCAAGGATCAGAGCTATTTTCTCTTCCACCACCATCAGGCCACGCTGGCGCGAACCCTCTTCCCCCTGGCCCATCTCACCAAGCCGGAAGTGCGGCGGTTGGGCGCGGAACTGGGCCTCCATCTGGCCGAAAAGCCCGAAAGCCAGGAGATCTGCTTCGTGACCCAGGATCGCTACGACGCCTTTCTGGAAGCCGAGGGCCGCGCCCCGGGACTGGGAGACGGAGATATCCGGCACCTGGACGGCCGGGTGCTGGGCCGGCACCACGGCTATTGGCGGCATACCATCGGGCAGCGCCGGGGGCTGGGCGTCGCCTTCGCCGATCCCCTCTATGTGATCCGGCTCGAGCCCGCCACCAACACCGTCTGGGTGGGTGGCGAGGCGGATCTCTTCGGCCAGGAGCTGGTGGCCCGCGAGTTGACCTGGGTGGATGGTCCTCCCGAAGGCCCCCTGGCCTGTGAGGCCCGCATCCGCAGCCGCTCTCCGGAGGCCGAAGCCCTGGTGATCCCCCTGCCGGATGGCCGGGTGAAGGTCGCCTTCGCCGAACCCCAGCGGGCCATCGCCCCCGGACAGGCCGTGGTCTTCTACCAGGACGGCGAGGTCCTCGGTGGGGGGTGGATCGATGTCTGTGCGGGTCGCCCCGGGATCGGCCCCTCAGGCCTGTGACCCCCGTCCAGCCCTACCATCGTTAGCCTTCAGGGATGTTCACCTACCGCCTGTGGGTCCAAACCCATCCCTTCCTATCCGCCGCCCTCCAGTTCGCCCTGCTGGGCACTTTGGGTGAGCTCGCAGCCTCAAGCTTCAGGGCCCGGCGCCCCAGCCTGCCCTGCACCGCCTCCCAGCTGCTGGCCAAGGTCCTGGCCTGGGCCCTGCTCGGCCTCGTCATCAAGGCCGGTTTCGTGGGCATGAGGGGCTTCACCCGGGCGCTGGTGGATCACCACATTCTGCCGGCTTTCCTGGGCTTCGGCCTCGGCGGCGCCTTCGCGCTCTCCACCCTGACGAACCTCTTCTTCGGCCCGCAGATGATGCTGTTCCACCGCCTGGAGGACAACCTCATCCTCCGCCGCCGCGGGTTCGATGGCATGGCGCCGGCGCTCTGGACCCTGCTCTGGTTCTGGGTTCCCGCGCACACCCTCACCTTCAGCCTGCCCGTGGACTACCAGCTGGGCCTGGCGGCCCTGTGGTCCCTGGCGCTGGGCGTCATCCTGGGCCTGCGAAGCCGGGATCACTCCCTCCCCAGGGTGTAGGCCACCCCCGGATAACTCACGAAATGGTAGAGGTTCGCCTCGGCCGTGAGGCCCAGGCCCTGGCTCCGGACCGGCAGCTGGGGAAAGCTGATCGAAGTGCCGAAGGCGATGGGCTGACCTGTGGGCACGGGGCTGCCCAGCTCGCGGGCCGTCTCCCCCAGGAGCAGCAGGCCGAAGGGGATGGAGAAGCGGCCGCACCAGGGCATGCGGTATTCATCGGGGTTCTGCGGATTCACGACCGCGGTGAAAAAGGCCCTGGCCTTGGCGGCGGTCACCGGCCCGGCCAGCGGACCTTTCAGCAGGTCGCGATCCCGCGCAACGGCCTCGGTGTAGGGGCCCACACCCCCTTCGCCATACGGCGTGTATTTGAAGTCTGCACCGTAATGAATGCCATCGGAGGAGATGACCACCGCCAAGTCCCTCCCCAATGACCAGCCGCGGGCCTTGGCGGTTTCCGCCAGGGCCTTCCCCAGATGCGCGGCCAGTTCCTGGAACCGGTTGAAGGAGGCCGAAGGGACCAGGACCGACACGATCTCCACTTTGGGATTGAGGTGCTTCAGCCAATAGGCGATGGCCTCGACGGAGTGTTCGCTGTCCTGCATGGCTGCATCCTGGATGACATCCGCAACCGGGATCCGCGCCAGCAGATCCTCCCGCAGCTTCGAGACGGGAATCTCCCCGTCGGGGGAACGCCAGGCCCGGTAGGAATCGAACACGAGCGCATCCTTGGCGTCGAAGCGCCGGTACTTGTGGAAGACGCCCACCAGCACGACGGTCCGGGCCGTCACCAGGGGCAGGATGCGGCGGTAGACCCGGCCGGCGTAAAGGTAATCGTCATGGGGGCAGATGAGCCCGGCGACCCCTGCGGCAGGCAGCGGTCCGGCGAATTCCGGGGCGGGAGGAAGCGCAGAGGCCTCCCACACCTGGGCCATCTGATCGGGCCTGGACGCAAACCCCACGGTGTCCTGCTGGCCTCGAAGGTCCCCCTGGGAGGGGATGCCCATGGCCTGGCGGACCTCATCCAGGGTCGGGCGTCGGGCTGGCGCAGGCTGCGGAGAGAGGGAAGCCTGGCCCAGGGCGGGAAGGCAGGCGAGAAGGCAGGTGAAGATGGCCGAAACACTTGGCATGGGGAATCTCCGGACCTACCGTAACAGCCCTGTCCGCGCATCATCCGCGCGACTTCGATGGCTGGATTCAGATCCAGCAGTGCGAAAAAGCCCCCTTGCGGGGGCTGGTCTGGAGGCGCCGATCGGAATCGAACCGATGGATACAGGATTTGCAGTCCCGGGCCTTACCACTTGGCTACGGCGCCTTGCGTTGGTGCTGTGAGGCTTTCAAATGATCCGGGCCGCTTACGCGGCCCGGGCAGTGGAGCGGGTGATGGGATTTGAACCCACGACTTCAACCTTGGCAAGGTTGCACTCTACCACTGAGTTACACCCGCGTGAGACATCAAGACTAGCAATGGCGCGCGATCCGGTCAACGGTCTTTTTCAGCGCGACAGGCGCCGCAGAGCCCGAAGAGCATGAGCTGATGGCGGGTGATCCGGAATCCCGAAAGCTTTTCCAGTTCCGTCAACGACGCGTCGAGACCGCAGGCATCCACCTCTGTGGTGCGGCCGCAGCGCTCGCACTGCAGGTGGTGGTGATGGTGCCGTGAATCGCACCGCACGAACCGCATGACCTGGTCGGGCCCCATGATGCTCTCGGCCCAGCCCTCGTGGACGAACCGTTCGAGGTTGCGGTAGACCGTGGGAAGCCCCGAGCGGCGCTCCGGCATGCGCTCCCAGATCTCCTCGACGGTGAGGGGGCGATCGGAATCCTTCAGCACCCGCAGAATCCCCTCCCGCTGAGGGGTCTGCCTCATGCCGGCGGCACGCAGAGAGGGCGTGGAGGGGGGTGCGGGTTCCAGCATGGCCTTAGCATGCCAGATTCGGGCATGCTGGAACCTATGCTCCAGCGCACATTGGGCCGCCTGGGGGTGCGGGATGCCACCCCGCCCTTCCTCCCCCTCGCCTTCAGGCTCTTCACCAGCTTCGGCTTGCTGGTGCTCCACCTCGCCCTGCCGGCCGAGGGACGGGTCGCGGGCCCGGGCGAAAGCGCGTATCTCTTGGCCTTGGGGCTGCTGTTCATCGAAGCCACCTGGGAGGTCGGCCTCGGCCTGAAGGCCCAGGATGGCCTCCTCTTCCCCACCCCGCGCCTTCCCTGGATCCGATGGAACCTGGCCCTGGACCTGGTCCTGGTCGCGCTGATCATCGCCTTCCAGGGCGTGATGCAGGAGCGGTTCTCCACGCTGTACATCTTCCCCGTGCTGGCCTCGGCCTTCTACCTGGGGACCGTGGAGATCGTGTGGGTGGGCATCGCCTGCTCCGCCTCCCACATCCTGCTGGTGCTGGGATTCAGCAGCGGCCTGCTGCCCCCCTTCGGCCTCTCCGGGGAGGCCCTCGACCCCGACGGGACCCGGCTTCCGTACCTACTCGGCATCGCCTCGCTGCAGGTCTTCGCCACCACCCTGGTGGTGGTGCTCATCCGGCGGAACCTCGAGCGTCTGAGCACGGATCTCAGCGTCAGCGAGGCGGCCGTGGACGAGCTGTCCGCCCTCCACCGACGGGTGGTGGATTCCATGTCGTCGGGTCTCATCACCCTGGATCCGGCGGGCCGGGTGACTTCGGCGAACCCGGCCGCCGAAGCCATCCTCGGGCGGAGCGTCCCGTTGGGCGTGCCGCTGCAGGGCCTGCTCCCCCTGGGAGATCCCCTCCCCACCCAGCGGGGGCGCGAACATCGCTTCGAAGTGACCGTTCAGACCCAGGACGCACGCCGCCGCATTCTGGGCGGACACCTCGCCTCGCTGCGGGATGGCCGGGGCCAGGAGACGGGGCAGCTGCTGCTCTTCCAGGACCTCACAGAACTCAAGGCCCTCGAGGAGCGGACCCGGATCAGCGAGCGCCTCGCGGCCATCGGGCAGCTGGCCGCCGGCCTGGCCCACGAGCTGCGGAACCCCCTCGCTTCCATCAGCGGCTGCGTGCAGCTGCTCCACCAGCACCAGGCGCCCGTGGATGTGCAGGGCCGGGTCCTCGGCATCCTGGAGCGGGAGACCCATCGCGTGGGCGCCATCGTCTCCGACTTCCTCGACTTCGCCCGGCCCGAGGCCCTGCCCAGCGCCACGCTCTACCTGCCCAGGGTCGTGGAGGAAGCCCGGGCCAGCTGGGAGATGGATCTCCGGACCGGCGGCCTGCCGCTGACCGTGCCGGCGCCCCCCAAGATCTTCCTCCGCTCGGATGCCGTGGGCCTCCACCGCATGCTGATGAACCTCCTGAGCAACGCCCGCAAGGCCGTGAAGGGGATTCCCGCGCCCAGAGTCAGCCTCTCGGCCACGCACGCCGAGGGGCAGATCCAGCTGACCGTGGAAGACAACGGCTGCGGCATGGGGCCCGATCAGCTGGACCGGCTGTTCGTGCCCTTCGCGGGGAGTTTCGAGGAGGGTTCGGGCCTCGGCATGAGCCTGGTCTACAAATTCACCGAGGCGATGGGGTGGAGGATCGAGGTGCAAAGCCGCCTCGGGGAGGGCACCCGCGTCCAGATTTTCCTACCGGAGGCGGGACCGGAAGATGCATTGGCGGCTCATGGAGATCAGGCGTAAACTTCCGGCAGCTTTCAAGCATCAAATCTGCACACACCCTTGCGGGGTCCACTTGGCACCTGCCAAAGTGGCTTATTCCCTTCCAGTGTCCTCAGGCCGCGCCTCCCCATTGTCGCGTTCTGTCCAGGCTTGAGAGGGACCGGACACCCGCCGATGCCTTTGACATTCCACGCACAGCCCGACAGGCCAGGATCTGCCATGAATCGCAAGCTCATCCGACCGAACCTCAGCGAACTCAAGGACAAGCTGGGCATTCCCGCCAAGGCCGGCGGCGGGGAAGCCATGACACCGGTTCCGCCGGCCCTGACGGCCAGCGGCGAGCCCAACCCGGCCACCAACCCGGCCGCGGCCACGGCGCCGCAGGGCCTGGGCAGCCCCCGGCGCAAGATCGCCCCTCCCGAGCAGACCAACGCCGAAAGCTTCTACTACCTCAAGCAAATGCAGTCCAAGACGCCGATGGTGATCGTGCTCCAGGACGACGAGAAAGTGCGGGGGGTCATCGAGTGGTACGACAAGCACTGCCTGAAGATCAACCGGGTGAAGGAACCCAATGTCCTAGTCCCGAAACACAACATCAAGTACATCTACAAGCAGGAAGAGGAACCCCGCATCCGGCGGAGCCGCACCCTCAAGAAGGAAGAGCCGCTCACCACCGAGGTGGAAGTCCCCGCCTACGATTGAGGCCGGGCCTCCCGCCTCCGAGATCACCGCGCCCGAGATCACAATCAGGGTCACGATTGGGATCACCATGAGCCGCCGACCGCGCATCGCCATCACGCTGGGAGATCCCTGCGGCATCGGACCCGAGCTGCTGCTCCGGTCCCTGCCTGCCATCCGGGCCTGGTCCGATGTCGTGGTCGTGGGCTCCCGGGCGGGGGTGGACCTTCTCGAGGGTCTTCCCGGAACCACCGTCACCTGGCGCTGGGTCCCTTCCTCCGCGCCGCCCCCACCGGCCTTCCAGGGCTCCGCGCTGGAGCTTCGGACCGAGGGTCCCCAGGGCCCCGCCTCGGCCACCTGGCTGGATCCCACGCCCGACATCGGAGCGGGCGATCTCCACCTGGGCCAGGGCTCCGCGGCTTCCGGTCGGGCCACGGTGGAGGCCATCCGCCTCGCCGCGGGCCTCGCCTCCTCAGGGGCGGTGGATGCCCTCGTCACGCTGCCGATGGCCAAATCCGCCGCCCATCTCGCCGGGTACGACATCCCGGGCCACACCGAGTTCCTCCAGGCCCTCGCCGGCGCACCCCTCACCCGCATGGCCTTCGTGAGCCCCCGGCTATCCGTGGTGCTGCACACGGTCCACCAGAGCCTGCGCTCCGTGGTGGACGGGCTCGAGGTCCAGGCCGTGGCCGAGACCCTGGCCTTCTCCGCGGATCGCTTCATCCAGCTCACAGGCGATCCGAACCTGCGCGTGGCGCTGTGCGCCCTCAACCCCCACGCCGGCGAGGCGGGGGCCTTCGGCCAGGAAGAGGCGCTGCTGTCGGAGGCCCTGACCCGGGCCGAGGCCGCCTTCCGGGAAGCAGGGCCCGCCGGGCCTTTCGCGGCCCTGCCCTCCCCCTTTCCGCCCGGCCCCGCGCCCGAGGGTTGGACGCTCCATCCCGGAGAGACCGCAAGGGCCCCGGTGGAAGCCGGCAGCCCCTCTCCCCGCTTCTCGGGGCCGCACCCCTCCGACAGCCTGTTCCACCGCGCCGTCTCGGGGGAATTCGATCTGGTCGTGGCCCTGTACCACGACCAGGGGCTCATCCCCATCAAGCTACTGGAACCGACCCGGGCCGTGAACCTCACCCTGGGCCTGCCCTTCATCCGCACCAGTCCGGACCACGGCACGGCCTTCGACAAGGCCGGCCGGTGGATCGCCGATCCGCGGAATTTCCTTGAAGCCACGGCGCTGGCGGTGCGCCTGGCGGGCCGGGCCCGCCACCAGCCCTGGACCGCCCAGGTGACCACGCCGTGAGACCTGACGCGGGCCGGCCTGCCGACGCGGTGTTCGGTCCCGGCGGTTCCGCCTGGCCCCCTGGCCACCCCCCACCTGCGGGAGAGGGACCCCGCACGGCCCTGCCCATCCACCGGGGCGTTCCGCGCCACCTGGAGGCCCACCTGGCGCGGCTCCGGGCGGGAGCGGAGGCGCTGGGCCAGGAGGTTCCCTGGCTGGCCGGCGCCACGGTGGAACTCGGCAGCTGGCTGGCGCTGGAGCCGATATCCGAAAGCGCCTTGCGTCTGGTGCTTCACCTGGAGCTCCGGCTCCTTGCGGCGCGGCTGGAGGCCCTGCCCTCGACGCCGGATCCCTACCGTCTGGCGCCCCTGCCCCACCCCATGGGAGACCTGCGGTCCAACCCCCTGGCCCCCCACAAGGGGCTTTCGGGCCCCTGGCGCCCCCCGGCCATGGCCGAAGCCCACCATCGTGGTGCGGAGGATGCCCTCCTGCTGTGGCCCGATGGGACTTTGGCGGAGACGGCCATCGCGGCCGTGGCCCTGGAGCGCGGGGAAGCCCTGATTCTCCCGCCCGCACCGGGCCGGGTGGCCAGCGTGGCGGAACGGCTGGACCTGCCGGCCTGGGCGGAGGCCCGGGGCCTGGCCCTGGAAACCCGGGACATCCCCCTTGGGACCGAGGGGCGGCTCTGGTGCCTGAACGCGCTGCGCGGCATCTGGCCCGCCAGCCTTCTCTGAGTCCCCGGCCCACCCCAAGGATGACCGTGCAGCTGTTGTAGGCTGGTAGCGGGAGGTGGCATGTCCACGGTGGCGGTGATCCTGGCGGCGGGCCTCGGAACCCGCATGAAATCGCGGCTTCCCAAGGTGCTGCATCCCATCCTCGGTGACCCCAGCCTGCTCTGGGCCCTGCGGGCCCTCCCTCCGGGCCTGGGCGGTGCGGTGGTGGTGGTCCACCACGGCAAGGAGCAGGTTCTGGCCGCCCTGGAGGCCTGGCAGAAGGCCGGGTTGCTGCCCTGTCCCGTGAGCACCGTGGACCAGGGGGAGCCCCTGGGCACCGGCCATGCCCTCCAGGTCTGCATCCCCGAACTGGACCGCCTCGGCGCCAGCCAGGTGGCCATCCTCTGCGGGGATGTGCCCCTGACCTCGGCCGCCACCGTGTCCCGGCTCTGTTCCGCCGAGGCCCTGCTGCTGGCCATGGACCTCCCCACGCCCGGCTCCTACGGCCGGGTGATCCAGCATGGGGATGGCCGCCTCGCCAATCTGGTGGAGGCCAAGGACGCCACACCCGACGAGTTGGCCGTCCAGAGGGTGAATGGCGGCGCCTATGCCCTGCCCTGGCCCGCTCTGAAGAAGGCCCTCCAGGGCCTCAAGAACGACAACGCCCAGCAGGAGTACTACCTCACGGATGCCGTGGCGGCCGTGGCCCGGGACATTCCCGTGGCCGTGGAGGTCTGCGATCCCGGGGAACTGGCTGGCATGAACTCCAGGCACGATCAGGCGGCCCTGCAGGCTGCGGCCCAGCGGCGGATCCAGAGGCACTGGATGGCCGAGGGCGTGACCTTCCTCCATCCCGACAGCACGCTGGTGGGTCCGCGGGTGGTCCTTCACCGCGATGTGCTGCTGGAATCCGGCGTGCGGATGGAAGGCTCGGTCCTCGTCGGCGAGGGCTGCCGCATCGGCCAGGGCACGGTGATCACGGATTCCGTCCTGGGCGAAGGCGTGGACATCCGACCCTACTGCGTCATCGAGCAGGCCCTGGTGGGTGCGGGCGCCAAGCTGGGCCCCTTCGCCCGGCTGCGGGAGGGCACCGACCTCGCCGAGGGGGTCCACATCGGCAATTTCGTGGAGACCAAGAAGGCGAAGCTCCACCGCGGCGCCAAGGCCAACCACCTCGCCTACCTCGGCGACACGGAGATCGGCGAAGGCACCAACATCGGCGCGGGCGTCATCACCTGCAACTACGATGGGGTGAACAAGCACAAGACCACCATCGGCCGCCGGGTCTTCGTCGGATCGGACACCCAACTGGTCGCCCCCGTGACCATTGGCGACGGGGCCCTCATCGGCGCGGGCAGCACCATCACCAAGGATGTCCCCGCCGACGCCCTGGCCCTCAGCCGGACCCCGCAGACCAGCCGCGAGAGAGGTGCCTCCAAGCTGCGCGACCGACAGAAGAAGCCGTCTGGGTTAAGCTAGGCTTTTGCGTCCCGGAGCCCCATGGTCCTGACTCTCTTCGACAAGACCGGCGCCCGCGTGCTGGGGGCCCTCGAGACGACCGGGGACTTTGCGGTGCTCGCAGGGCGGACCTTCGCCGCCATCTTCAAGCGCCCCTTCGACGGCAAGAGCCTGATGAGCCAGCTCCATTCGCTGGGGGTGAATTCCATCCCCGTGGTGGTGCTGACGAGCATCGCCGTGAGCATGGTGTTCGCCGTGCAGCTGGCCTTCGGCTTCCGCCAGTTCCAGGCGGAGGGTCTGGCCTCCCAGGTGGAGGGTTTGGCCATCGTCCGCGAGCTGGGGCCGGTGATCACCGGCCTGATGCTCTCCGGGCGCATCGGCTCGGCCATGGCCGCGGAACTGGGCACCATGCAGGTGACCGAGCAGATCGACGCCCTGGAGTGCCTGGCGACCGACCCCATCCACTACCTCTTCGTGCCACGGTTCCTGGCCGCCATCGTCATGGTCCCCCTCCTCACAGTGGTCTCCATCTATGTGAGCTTCTGGGGCGGCTACATGATCCTCGTCGGCGTGGAGGGCCAGAGCGCCTATGTCTACAGCAGCGAGTTCTACAAGCTGCTGGCCTTCCGCGATCTCCGCATCGCCCTCATCAAGGCCCTGGTGTTCGGAATGATCATCGCCCTGGTGGGCTGCTGGAAGGGGTACCGCACCCACGGCGGCGCCGAGGGCGTGGGCAACGCCCCCACCAGCAGCGTGGTGACCAGCAGCCTCTGGATCCTCGTCTCCGACTTCTTCCTGACCAAGCTGTTGTTGGTGTGACGGCATGGCGCTGATCGATGTCGTCAATCTCTCCAAGGCCTTCGGTCCGAAGGTGGTGCTGTCCAATGTGAACCTGCAGGTCCAGGAGGGCGAAAGCCTCGTGGTCCTGGGCGGATCCGGCACCGGCAAGACCGTGCTGCTCCGCAACATCATGGGTCTGCTGACCCCCGACTCGGGGCATGTGGCCATCGAGGGCAAGATCATCGCCCAGCTGGACCGGGAGGAACTGTTCAAGGTCCGCCAGAGCATCGGCATGTGCTTCCAGATGGCGGCCCTCTTCGATTCCATGACGGTGTTCGAGAATGTGGCGTTCGGCCTCCGGCGGCACCTCGAGATCACCGAGGACGAAGTGCAGGCCCGGGTGGAGGAATGCCTCTCCATGGTGGGCATGAAGGGCACCGACAAGCTGAAGCCCGCCGAACTCTCCGGCGGCATGAAGCGCCGCGTGGGCTTCGCGCGCGCCATCGCCCTCAAGCCCAAGATCCTCCTCTTCGACGAGCCCACCACGGGGCTGGACCCGGTCATGACCGATGTCATCGGCCGCGTGATCCTGGACCTCAAGCACGAGCTGGGCGTCACCACCATCACCATCACCCACGACCTCAAGTCCGCCTTCGAAATCGCCGACCGAATCGCCCTCCTCTTCCGCGGCGAGTGCATCGCCTGCGAGTCGCCGGCGGCCTTCAAGGTCAATCCCCATCCCGTCATTCAGCAGTTCCTGCGGGGGGATGCGGATGGCCCCTTCCTTCAGGACCCGCCCCCGCCCAAGCGCAAAACCCAGGAGGCCCACCCATGAAGCTCGAAACCAAAGTCGGCCTCTTCTTTACGGGCGCCATCTTCCTGCTGGCCGTGCTCATCCTCCGGACCGAGAAGCTGGAGGTCGGCGGCAAGCGCAACCAGTCCGAGCGCTTCACCATCTTCGACTCCGTGGCCGGCTTGAGCCTCCAGAGCGCCGTGCGCATCGCCGGCGTGAAGGTGGGCGATGTGCGCACCATCGCCCTTGAGAACGGCAAGGCCCGCGTGGCCATCGGCCTCGGCAATGAGGTTCAGGTCTACCGCGACGCCAGCGTGTCCCTGGGCTCCATCGGCATCCTGGGCGAGAAGTTCATCGACCTCGACCCCGGCCACAGCGCGATGGGCCCCTTCCCCGAAGGCGTGCCGCTGCCCAGCAAGGCCGGCGTGAGCCTGGACAACCTCATGGAGACCCTCTCCGAGATCGGCAAGAATGTGAAGGGCGTCACGCAGTCCCTGAACGAATCCATCGGCGGCGAGCAGGGCCGGCAGAAGCTCGACGAGATCGTGGACAACATCCGCGTGCTGACCGCCGAGTTCCGCTCCATGGCCCAAGAGAACCACGGGGCCATCAACAACACCATGGCCAATGTCGAGGCCATCAGCTCCGACCTACGCGACAAGCTGCCCAAGCTGGCCCAGCAGTTCGAGACCGTGGGCAAGAACCTCAACGCCATCCTGGAGGAGAACCGCCCCGAGCTGAAGGGCGTCATGAGCGATGTCCGCAAGCTGGCCCAGAGCTTCCAGGGAACCGCGGAGAACATGAAGGTGCTCACCGACCGCATCAACAAGGGCGAAGGCACCATCGGCAAGCTGCTCAACGACGAGACCACGATCAAGAAGATCAACGAGGCCGTGGACAATGTGAACGGCATGCTGGGCGGCTTCAACAAGATGGACTTCCGCCTCGACATGAACGCGGCCCAGTGGGACAAGCGCAAGGACAGCCGCGTGGGTCTTGGCCTGGAGATCGCGCCGCGGCCCGACTACTGGTATGCCCTGGGCTTCGCCTCCACGCCGGATGGCAAGCTCAGCGAGAGCACCCGGACCGTCACCCAGATCGATCCCATCACGGGCCAATCCGTCAGCGTGCTCGAAAAGAACAAGTTCGTCACCACGGACCAGAGCTTCACCGTATCGGCCCAGTTCGCCAAGCGCATCGGCGCCGCCATCTTCTCGGCGGGCATCGTCGAGGGCAAGGGCGGCGGCGGTCTGGAGTTCCGCACGCTGGACCAGGATCGCCTGCGCTTCGGCATCCTGGCCTACGACTTCACCAAGCGGGATGACAAGCCAAACCCCCGCTACCGCTTCACCAGCAGCTACCAGTTCTGGAAGGGCGCCTACATCCAGGCCGGCGTCCAGGACATCGGCAACAAGGACCTCCGCACCGTCTTCTTCGGTGGCGGCCTGCGCTGGAAGGACGATGATTTGAAGAAGATCATCGGCCTGGCTGGAGCCGCCAAGTGAAGGAACCCCGCGCCCTGCCTCAGCCCGGCCCCCTGCCGGTGGAGCGGGGCGCGCTGTTCCTCTGGGTCCGCCGGGGCGTGCCGCTGGCGCTGGCGGTCTTCGCCTTCGCCTTTGCCGCCCTGCATTCGGCCGGTCGCGGCTGGTGGCTGCTGGCGGGTACCGGCGCCCTGGCCGCCGCCTGGCCCAGCTTCCTCCGGGGAGAGGCCTTCCTCCGCAACCAAGCCACGGTCATGCGCCAGGACTGCCTCTGGACCAACGCCCTCCGCCCCCTGGCTCGACGGCTGGGGCTGGAAGATGCGTGGATCCTCTCCTTCTGCGGCCACAACAACCAGCGCGTCCGGGAGGCTCTGGGCGGCCGCCGGGCCCGGCGGGCCCTCATCCTGCTGCCCCACTGCATCCAGATGGCCCGCTGCAAGGCCGGCATCCTCGACGACCTTCAGGCCTGCTACGACTGCGGCCTCTGCCCCGTGGGCGATTACATGAATGCCGCCCTGCTGAACCGGTGGGAAGGCCGCATCACCAACCGCAGCCACAAGGCCTACCGCGAGGCGCGGGAATTCAGGCCGGATCTCGTGGTGGCGGTGAGCTGCACGGACCGCCTGATCAAGGGGCTCACGAAAATGCCGGAGATCCCCTGCTATGTGATCCCCCTGTCCCTGCCCCACGGCATGTGCGTGGACACGGACTTCAGCGTGCCCCATGTGCTTGCCGCCATGGAGGCCCTGGTGGAACCCAAGCGCCCCGGCGACATCCAACCCCTCCGGCGCGAGGGCATCGCGTGACCGGAGCGGCCCCCCGCTTCCCCCTGCGCACCTTCGTCCAACGCCTCCTCGGTCCGGAGGTCACGGCGTACCTGCTCCACCTGCGCCCGCTGGAATGGCCGATCATGACGGCCCACTTCCTGCTCGGCGCGCTGTTGGCCTCGGGCTGGCCCCTGGTAGCGGGCCCCGCCCTCCTGGGCTGGCTGGTGTTCGTGGCCCTGATGAACGGGGGCACCCTGGCCATCAACAGCGCCTTCGACCAGGACGAGGGCGACATCGGGTATCTCAAGGCGCCCCCCAAGCCCCCGGACCACCTGCTGACCTTCTCCGCGGTGCTGCTGGCCGCCTCAGCCCTCCTGGGCTTCCTTCTTCCCCGCCCCTTCGCCCTCCTCAACCTCGGCTGCGTGGCCATGAGCATCCTCTACTCCGTGCCCCCGGCACGCCTCAAGGCCCGGGCGGGGTGGGATCTGCTCATCAACTGCCTGGGGTTCGGCCTGTTCACGCCCCTGGCGGGCTGGGCCCTCACCGGCCGGCCGTTCAGCCCGGCCATCCTCAGGGCCGCCCTCGGCTTTGCCTTTCTCTTCGCCACGCTCTACCCCATGACCCAGATCTACCAGGTGGCCGAGGACGCCCGGCGGGGTGACCGCACCCTGGTCATCCGCGTGGGCGTGGGCCGGAGCCTGGGATTGGCCCTCGGGGCGGCCCTGATCGCCCATGGTCTCTTCGCCGCCGCCGTCCTGGCCAAGGGGCGGAATCCCGGGTTCCTGGCCATCTCCCTGGTCGCCTGGCTGGCCGTCCTGCTGCCCTGGCTGGCCCGGTGGCGCACCTGGTCGGATCATCGGCACGAAGCTGGCATGTACTGGGGCCTGGGTGCCTGGGCCGTCACCGACCTGAGCCTTCTGGTCCTCTTGTGGCCTTGAGCAAGAATTGCCCTTGAGCAAGGGACCTCCCGATCCGATAGACTGGTAATAAGTGACAACAGTCGGAATCTTCAGGAGCGTGCATGGGATTCAGCAGGGGTTTTCGGTTGGCAGGAGTCGTCTTGGCCGCGGGATGTGCGGCCCTGAGTGCTGGCTCGGCCCATTCCGCAACCAAGCTGACCTTGAAGTCCGCATCCGCCCTGGTGCTGGACCAGAGCACGGGCCAGACCCTGCTGGAGAAGCAGGCCGGCGCCGTGGTGCCCATCGCGTCGATCACCAAGCTCATGACCGCCATGGTGCTGCTGGACGCCCACCTCGACCCCCAGGAAATCCTCACCATCACCAATGATGACAAGGACATGCTGCGCCACAGCAAGTCCCGCCTGCCCGTGGGCACCCGCCTGCCCCGGGAGCAGGCCCTGCTGCTGGCCCTGCTGGCTTCCGAGAACCGTGCCGCCCACGCCCTGGGCCGCACCTTCCCGGGTGGTCTTTCGGCCTTCGTTCAGGCCATGAACGCCAAGGCGAAGGAACTCGGCCTGACCGGGGCCCGCTTCGAGGATCCCACGGGCCTTTCGAGCGGCAATGTCGCCACCGCCCGGGACCTGGCCCGCATCCTCGAAAGCGCCTACAACTACCCCGAAATCCGCGATTTCACCACCCGGCCCGAGACCAGCATCCTGTCCGGCCGAAAGAGCATCCAGTTCCCCAACACCAACGCCCTGGTGCGCAGCCCCCGCTGGAGCATCGGTCTTTCCAAGACCGGCTACATCGAAGAGGCCGGTCGCTGTCTCGTCATGCAGGCCATGCTGGCCAACCGGCCCGTGCTCATCATCCTGCTGGATTCCTGGGGCAAATACACCCGGCTGGGCGACGCCAACCGCATCAAGCAGTGGATGGAAGCCCGCCTCGGCACCAAGGGCTGAGGGCCCGTTGCTCATCCCCGAGGTCCGGCCCCCCTTCCCTCTGACCTGGGGCTTCTCCACCCGCCTGGATCCCCCCGAGGATCTGCCCGTCCGGCGCCTGAACCAGGTGCACCGCTGTGGCGTGGTGGAGGCATCGGACCTCACCGTGGGGGCCGTGGTGGAGGGCGATGGTCTCTGGACCACCGCCCCCGGCGTCCGCATCGGTGTGCGCGTGGCCGATTGCGTACCCGTGCTGCTGGCCGGCCCGCTCCCCGACGGCCGCCGCTGGGTCGCGGCCCTGCATGCGGGGTGGCGGGGCGCCACCGGATACGGCGATGACACCCCTTTCGAGGGCCCCGGCCGGGGCATCCTGCGCCGCGGCACGGCACGCTACCGTGCCCTGGGGGGGCGCCCCGCGGACCTGGTCTGGGCCCTCGGCCCCGCCATCCTGGCCTGCCACTTCGAAGTGGGCGGGGAGGTCATCGAGGCCGCGCGCCAGGATCCCGCCTGGCACGAGGGGCTGCGTTCTGAAGGTCCCTCGGGGAAACCCCATCTCGACCTGCATGGCTTCCTACGGGCCCAGGCCCTGGATCTGGGCCTGGATCCGGCCCGGGACGGCAGCATGCCGCTCTGCACCGTGTGCCGCCCCGACCTGCTCTACTCGTACCGCCGCGGTGAGACCACCGGCCGCCAGTGGGGCTGGATCGAGATCGGATAACCTGAGAGTCCACCTCGCTCCTGACGACTGAGGCCTGAGGATTCAAGACTGAGGACTGACATGCTCAACATTACGGATGTTCGCATCACCAAGGTGGAAGGCGACGACAAGCTGCGGGCCTTTGCGGGCCTGGTGATCGATGACTGCTTCCTGGTCGGCGACCTGCGGGTGGTGGAGGGCGAGGACGGGTACTTCGTGGCCATGCCCAGCCGTCGCAAGCGCGATGGCAGCTTCAAGGACATTGCCTACCCCTTGAACAACACCCTCCGCGAGCAGATCGAGGAGCGCGTGCTCCTGGCCTATGAGACCGCCACCGGAAACCGCGCCCTCAGCCGCATCGAGCGGGGCGAAGCCGCTGTGGTGCGCCCCGACCTGCTGAGCGTCGAGGAATTCGGGTTCACGCCCAAGAGCAATCCCTGAACGGGCCTCTGGCCTGGGCCTGATCCGAGAGTCGGACTTGGGCGGGACGCAGAGCCGCGCTATGCTTGCCTCTGCGCCTGGGGAGTAGCCAAGTGGTAAGGCAGCAGGTTTTGATCCTGCGTACCGAGGGTTCGAATCCTTCCTCCCCAACCAATGCTGTCCCGGGGGCTCCGCGCTTCGCGCATACCCCGGGACTCCTGCCTGCACCCGTCATTGAGGGACTTGAAGCCTGGGATGGCTTTGCAGCCCATTCCCAGGTTACAAGGGGAACCGCAACCCCTTGTCCCCACGGACCTCCACCGTTTCGCTCTTGCTCCCCCGGGCACCCCGGACGGTGATGGTGTGGCGGCCCTGGGCCACCTGGACGCTGCTGCCGTCGCTCTCGATGCCCGCGTCCTGACCATCCACGAAGACCTTGCCGGTACCGGGGAAGGTCTCGACGGTAAGGGCCGCGAGGGCGGGGAGCGTCAGGGGGAGGACCTGACCCGCAGACACGCTCAGCGCCCGGCTGTCTTTGTAGAAGTGTTTGGGACTGACGAGCTCGACCTTGTGGGGGCCCGGCGGCAGCGCCAGCTTGGCGCCGGGGCTGAGGTCGCCCAGGTCCTTGCCATCCACCTTCACGCGCACGCTGAACCCACCCGCCAGCTTGAGGGTCCCCGGGGCGTTGGGATCCAGGGGCGGCTCCTGCCTCGTATCGGCGGTGGTGGCCTCCTTCAGTTCAAAGGCCCGCCCTCCGGGGACCTCGCCGGGGCCGAAATCCGAGGCGTACCCCAGCTTCTCCTTGGTGAGCGTCAGGCGGTGCGGCTGCCCCTGATTCCAGCGCACCTTCAGGGGCGTCACGCCCTCCAGGGGCTTCTCATCCAGCACGACGGTGGCCCCCTGAGGCACGGAATCGAGCGTCTCCTCCGTAATGATGGCCTCCAGGGGGAAGGCGGGGGGCGCCTCACCGGGCTTGAACGCATAGAGGACGGGCTGGAAGCCCTTCAGCTCGAGACGCAGCTGATCGCCTGCCTGCAGCGGCTGGTTCATGGGCGTGGCGCCCACGGCCAGCCCGTTCACGAAGACCTTGGCCCCCGCGGGCTGGGAGTCGATCTGCAGCCGGGTGCCCTTCGGCCCGCGGAAGAGGAACCACCCACCCACCGCCAGGACCGCAGCGGCGGCCAGGCCCAGCCAGATCCGACTGGCCCGGCTGGATTCGGCCCGCAGCACCACCATGGTCTCGTCAAAGGAGGTGGAGGTGATCTCCGGGAGCGGCGAATCGCCGCTCAGCTTCATGAGCCCGAGGATCTCGCGCCGGTCCTCCTTGCCGAGGTCCACCACCGCGTCGAGCAGGTCCCGCACGAAGGCCGTGCAGGTGGCGTGCCGGTCCTCCGGCCGTTTGGCCAGCACCTTGTCGAAGACCCGCCGCCAGCCTTCGGGCAGGATGCCGGTGACCGGAGGCTGCACCTCGACGGGCGGTTCGTTCACGATGCGATAGAGGATGGTGTTGATGGAGTTGCCGGGAAACGGCGACTGGCCGCTCATCAGCTCGAAGACCAGCACCCCGAAGCTGAAGATGTCGGACCGGCTGTCCACCGTGCCTTCGCGGATCTGCTCGGGACTGGCGTAGCTGGGAGTGCCCAGGAAGGTGCCCGTCTGGGTGAGGCTGGCGTCCTCCCGCTTGGCGATGCCGAAATCCATCAGCTTGGTGCGGCCGTCCTCGCCCACCATCGCGTTGCCCGGCTTCACATCCCGGTGGACGATCCCCTTGGCGTGGGCGTGGTCGAGGGCCTCCGCCAACCCCACGGCGATCCGCAGCTTTTCTTTCGTCGGGAGCGGCGGGCCGGTCTTGATGAGGCTGTCCAGGGGCTTTCCGGACACGAACTCCATGGCCAGGAAGGGCCCCAGCCCCTCCTCTTCCCCGACATCGTAGATGGCCACGATCCCCGGGTGGTTGAGCAGGCCCGAAACTTCGGCTTCCCGCTGGAAACGAAGGAGATATTCGTGGCGATCCGCCTCGGTCCGGGCCGCATCCATCCGCATCAGCTTGATCGCCACCTTGCGCTTGATCCGGGGGTCCTCCGCCAGCACCACGCTACCCATGGCACCGGAGCCCAGCAGGCGGAGGACCTGGTAGCGGCCGATGGATTGGGGGAGGTTCAGGTTGTCGAGGTCGGCCATGTCAGCATCCTACCGAACCCATCGGAGATGAAGCGGTAGATTGTTAGGTTTTTCGTGGATTTTCCCAGCGTCCCTGCCAGACTATAAGCAGGCCCACTGACCTGGGCTGTGGGAGGTTTATTCCGTGATGGAAGTCGTCAAGACCATCGTGCTCGGCACCTACTTCACGCTGCTCACCATCCTGAGCATCTACGGGGCGCATCGCCTCTGGATGCTGCTGCTCTACTACCGCCACAAGAATGAGGTTCCCCAGCCCAAGGGCGACGAGAACTACCTGCCGGTGGTCACGGTGCAGCTGGCGGTGTTCAACGAGATGAATGTCATCGAGCGCCTCATGGACCATGTCGTGAAGATGGACTGGCCCAAGGAGAAGCTCGAGATCCAGGTGCTGGACGATTCCACGGACGATACCGTCAAGGTCGCCAGCGCCGTGGTGGACCGCTACAAGGCCCTCGGCTTCGACATCCACTACCTCCATCGCACGGACCGCACGGGCTTCAAGGCCGGCGCGCTTTCCGAAGGCCTCAAGGTCGCCAAGGGCGAGCTGGTGGCCATGTTCGACGCCGACTTCCTCCCCACGGAAGACTTCCTGCGCAAAGCCGTGCCCCACTTCGCCGACGAGAAGGTGGCCTTCGTCCAGGGTTGCTGGGCCCACCTGAACCGCGAGTTCTCCCTCCTCACCCAGGTGCAGGCGATCCTCCTCGACGGCCACTTCGTCTTCGAGCACACGGCCCGCCACCGCTCCCACGCCTTCTTCAACTTCAGCGGCACCGCCGGCATGTGGCGCGTCGCCGCCATCGCCGATGCGGGCGGTTGGGAGCACGACACCATCACCGAGGATGCCGATCTGTCCTACCGCGCCCAGCTCAAGGGCTGGAAGGGTGTCTACCTCAAGGACCTCGTCGTTCCCGCCGAGCTGCCCGTGGAGGTCAATGCCTTCAAGAGCCAGCAGCACCGCTGGGCCAAGGGCAACGCCCAGGTCATCCGCAAGCTCATGAAGACCATCTGGAAATCGAACGAGAGCCTGCACACCAAACTGGAGTGCTGGTTCCACCTCACGGCCAACTGCAACTACATGCTGATGGTCGTGCTCTCCGTCATCATGGTGCCCGCCATGATCTTCCGGGCCGGCACCCCCGTGCATGTCCTGCTGCTCACGGATGGCCCCTTCTTCCTGCTGAACGCGGTGAGCGTGGGCCTCTACTTCGGCCTCTCCCAGAAGGAGCTGACGGACAACACCGGCTGGCAGTCCCGCCTGAAGTACATCCCCGGCCTCATGGGCCTGGGCATCGGCCTCGCCCTGAACCAGGCCAAGGCTGTGCTGGAGGGCTTCTTCACCGACGACAAGGAGTTCAAGCGCACCCCCAAGTACGGCGTGGATGCCACCGGCAAGACGGTCACCAAGCGGGCCTACAAGGTGCCCAAGAGCCTCATGACCTTCCTGGAGCTGGGCTTCGCGATCTACTACTTCGCGGCCGTCCTCGTGGCCATCTGGATCCGCAAGTGGGCCTCGGTGCCCTTCCTCTGGCTCTTCTTCAGCGGCTTCTCCTACATGAGCATCCTCTCCCTGGCCGATGTGAAACTGTTCCGGCGCCTGGCCATGGATGAACCTGCCGACGACGCCCAGAGCGCCGCGAACTTCGTTCAGTAGCCCCGGCTTCCGATCAGGGACCATGGCTCGCCCAGCCGCCCGTCCCGGATCCTCCCGCCCTCGCGCCGCCGCCTTGCGGTACCGGCCGGAGGCGCCCTTCCAGGACGCGGCGCCCCGTCTGGTGGCCAAAGGCCAGGGGCTCCTGGCGGAACGCATCCTGGAGCTGGCGAAGCAGCACGGCGTCATGGTCTCCAAAGATCCCGACCTGCTGGCCGCCCTCGAACCGTTGGACCTGGACCGCCTCATCCCCCCCGAGCTTTTCCAGGCCGTCGCTGTGCTGCTGGCCGCCCTTTACCGGGCCAACAAGAGCCTGGCGCCGCCCCCTTCCTGATCCGAGACGATGATCGACCTGCACTGCCACACCCTCCACTCCGACGGCACGGACACGCCCGAACGGCTGGCCCTGCTCGCGGACGAGGCCAGGCTGACGGCCCTGTGCCTGACAGATCACGACACCCTGGGCGGCATCCCGGCCCTCCTCGCCATGCAGCCCCAGGTGAAGGTCCGCCTGCTGGTCGGCACGGAGTTGAGCTGCCACTTCCTGGGCCGCTCCCTCCATGTGCTGGGTCTGCTCGTGGATCCCGCCGATGCCCGCTTCCAGGCCCGCCTCGAGGACCTGCGCGGACGCCGGGACGACCGGAACCGCCGCATGATCGCGCGCCTGGCGGAGCTGGGCTGCCCCATCACCTACGAGGACATCCAGGCCCAGGCCGACACCCCCCTGCTCTCCCGCGTCCATTTCGCCAAGGCCCTCGCCGCGCGGGGCTTCGTGCGCCGGGCGCCGGAGGCCTTCGAGCGGCTCATCGGCGATGAATGCCCCGGCTTCGTTCCGCGGGAGGAACTGAGCCCGGCCGAGGCCGCCCGCTGGATCCGCGAGGCCGGGGGCGTGCCCGTGGTGGCCCATCCCGGCCGCTTCGCCAACGGGGGCTTCCGCTGGGACGAGGCCATGCAGGATCTCCAGCGTGAAGGCCTGGAAGGACTGGAGGGCTATTACGGCGAGTACCGGGCCGCCGAACAGAAATACTTCGTGGCGCTGGCCGCGCGCCTCGGCATGGTCGTCACCGGCGGCAGCGACTACCACGGGGGGAACAAGCCGGGCCTCCGGCTCGGCAGTGGGCGCGGCGGCCTCAAGGTGCCCGACGACCTGCTGGAGCGCCTGGAAACCCAGCAAAGAAATGGCACTTATCGCTGAAGGCCGATAGGCTGAAAGCACCGAGGCCGACATGTCCGAGCGCATCCTCCTCGTTGAGGACGACCCCATCAACATCAAGTTCATCTCGACCGTCCTTGTAAAAAAGGGTGGCTACGAGGTCGTCGTCTCGGAAGAAGTGGATGAGATCCTGCGCCTGGCCCGCGAGACGGATTTGAAGGCGGTCATCATGGATGTGAGCCTGTCCCGTTCGAGCTACGAGGGCCGCAAGGTGGATGGCATCTTCATCACACAGCTCCTCAAGCAGGATGCGGCCACGCGCCACATTCCCGTCCTGCTCGCCACGGCCCACGCCATGTTCGGGGACCGGGAGAAATACCTGGAACTGACCGGCGCGGAAGGCTACATCGCCAAGCCGATCCATGATCCCGCATCACTCATCGAGGCGGTGAAGGCCGTCATCGGACACTGACCATGGCCGTGAAACCCGCTCCCCTCGCCGCTTTCCGGCTCCTGCTGGAGTACGACGGCAGCCGCTTCCAGGGCTGGCAGAAACAGGGACCGAAGCAGTCCCGCGAGGGCGTGCGCACCGTGGCCGGGAGCCTGGAGCACGCCATCCACGAAGCCGGCCTGCGGCTCCTCTACTTGGGCGGCGCGGGACGGACGGATGCGGGCGTTCATGCCTTGGGCCAGGTCGCCCACCTCCACCTGGAAGCCAAGGGCGCCCCGCGCCCCGGCGAGTTGCGGCGCCTCCTGGATGCGGCCCTGCCCCAGGATGTCGCCGTGCGGGATGTGCGGTCCTGTCCTCCGCGCTTCCACGCGCGGCACGACGCCGTGGACCGCAGCTACCTGTACCAGATCAGCCACCGCCGCAGCGCCTTCGGCAAGCCGTGGATCTGGTGGGTGAAGCGCAGCCTGGATCCCCAGAAATTGAGTCAGGCCTGGAGCGCCTTTCAGGGCGACCTGGATGTGAGCGCCTTCGCGGATCTGGATCCCGAGGAGGACGGCCGCAGCCGGATCATCCGCTGCGAGGTCGTCGATAGCGGCTCCCTCACCCTGCTGCGGGTGCGGGCCACCCATTTCTTCCGCCGCCAGGTGCGCCGCATGGTGGGCGCCTCCGTGGCCTGCGCCCTGGGCGAGGAAGAACCCCGCCGCGTGCTGGAGGACCTCCGCAACCCCACGGAAGCCGCCAACCTCTACTGGGGCGCCAAGGCCGCCCCCGCCTCGGGCCTGTTCCTGGAGGCCGTGCGCTACCCCGGAGATCCCGAACCCGGACCGCCGAAGCCCACCCTCTCCATTCCCTGAGGATGCCCTGATGCTCACCCGCGACGAAGGCTGGCAGCTGCTCTGCGAATGGACGCCCTCCGCCAAGCTGCGCATCCACGCCAGGGCCGTGGAGCTGGTCATGCGCGACCTCGCAGGCCGGCTGGGCGAAAATGTGGAGCGCTTCGGCCTCGCGGGCCTGCTGCACGATGCGGACTACGACACCTGGCCCGAAGAGCACCCGACGCGCATCGTGGCCTGGTTGCGGGAGCGCGGCGAGACGGATCTGGCCCATGCTGTCAGCGCCCACTACACCCGCTGGGGCGTGCCTTACGACCATCTGCTGGACAAAGCCCTGCTGGCCTCCGATGAGATCACGGGCTTCGTCATGGCCTGCGCGCTCGTCCGTCCCACGCGCACCGAGGGCCTGGAGCCGAAGAGCGTGAAGAAGAAGCTGAAGGACAAGGCCTTCGCGGCGGGGGTCGATCGCTTCGAGGTGGCCGAGGGCCTCCGCATGCTCATCGAGGCCAGAGGCGGGACCGAGGAAGAGCACCTGGCCCGCATCATCGCCGTGCTGCACGAGCACCGCGAAGAACTTGGGCTCAGCTAGGGTCTGTTTTCAAATTCCGCGACGCCGCGCTGGGCGGGCAGCCGAGCGAGGCAAGGAAGGCGACGAAGGCCTTGGTGGTTCCAAGGTCGAGGAGCCTGACGCAGCATCGCGACAGCTGCCCACCCAGCCCTTCGGGACGAGGCCATCCGGGCGCCTCGCGGCGTCAGGGCCCTTGAACGATGAACCCCATCGCCCTGCGGGCCCTTCCTTGCGGTGCATCCCGGATGGCCTTCGTCGCGGTGCCGTGGAATTTGAAAACAGACCCTAACGAACCACGAAGGCCTCGCCCAGCGTCTCGGCGATGCGCTGCCGGCGAAGGATGAGCGTCCGCAGGTACTCCTGCTTTTCGAGCAGGGTCTTCCGGCGCAGGGGTTCATCGGGCAAGGCCCTGGGCCCTTCCTGGGGGTCGGAGAGCCGGTCCACCTCAGCCCGGGCCCGGGCTTCGGCGGCGGCGACGCGGATGACGCGGATCGCGCGTTTCGTGGCGGGTGTCCCCCAGTTGTTCTCGGTCCACAGGGGCTCGAAGGCCGCTTCCGCCAGCACCACCCGCTCCCGGCCGTCGGTCTGGCGCCGGCGCTCGAAGACGGCCTGCAGGGCCGCCCCGTCCCGGCTGTCACCCCCCGCCACCGGAAACAGGTCCGCCCGGTACATGCGGTCCTGGTTGCTGATGAAGTTGCCCAGGGAGTAGACCACCAGGGCCTTCCGTCCATCCACTTCCAGCAGCTCCGCGGGCTGCAGCACATGGGGATGGTGGCCCAGCAGGAGATCGCAGCCCGCCTCCACCAGCTTCCGGGCGAGCTCCCGCTGCCGCTTCGTGGGCTGCCGCTGGTACTCGTTCCCCCAGTGGACGCTCACTACCACCAGGTCGGCCCTTTCCCGGGCCGCGCGCACGGCCGCCAGGGCCGGCTCCAGATCCAGCGGGCGCACCCAGGGCTCCGTAGCCCGGCGGTTCAGGTCCACATTGAAGAGATCCGTGAAGCCCAGGAAGGCCACCTTCAGCCCCTGCCGCTCGATCACATGCAGCGCCTCGGCCCGGGGCCGGTCCTCGCCGCTTCCCACGGCCACGAGCGCCTCCGCCCGCAGGCGCTCCAGCGTTTCCCGCACGCCCCTCGGCCCCTGGTCGAAGGCATGGTTGTTGGCCGTGGACAGGACGGTGAACCCGCTCGCCCGCAGGGCCGCCGGGAGGGTGGCGGGGGCGTTGAACTGGAACGGCACGCCGGGCCGGCCCGTGCTGGGCGCGATGGGCGTCTCCAGGTTGCCGAAGGCGACATCGGCCCCCTGGAACAGCGGCAGCAGATCCTCCCACAGGGCCGGGTACCCCTGCGGGTGGGCTTCGGCCGCGGCCTTCACATCCTGGTGCATGAGGATGTCCCCCACCGCCACGAGACGGATCCGCGGGGGCGGTGGGAGGGATGGCCCGACCTTCTCCCGGGATCGGCAGGCCGAGGCCAGGAGCACCAGTCCAGCCGCCGCCAGGGCGGCTCCGGCCCGGCGCGGGCTGGACATCAGGCCCATTCCTCCGGCCCGTAGTAGACCTCCACCGGGAGGCCCGGCAGCCGGGACCGCAGGCTGGCGGCCAGGGCGTCCATTTCGAGCCGCGGCAATGGCCGGGCCTCAGGTTCAGGCGTGGGTCGGGCCACGGTGTAGAGCTGGATGGCCTGGAGCTTTCCCCCCTGCGCGAGGATCGTCTCCAGGCGCCCGCAGTAGGCCTCCACCTCGTCGGCGGAAGGCCCCTGCCCCTTCCAGCTCAGGAAGAGCGTCTGGATGAGGATGGGCCAGCGGCGGGCCGTGGCCAGCAGGTTGTCGAGGATGCGCGCGAAGGGCACCTGGCTGCGGCAGATCTCCCGGTAGTAGGCCTCGGTGCCCGCGTCAAGCTTGGCCCAGACCTCCCCGTGGTTCGCCATCAGCACTTCCAGGCCGCGCACCACATCCGGGGCCTGGAGGCGGCTGGAATCCGTGATGAGGATGAGCTTCACCAGGTCCAGCCCCCGGGCCCGCTTCAGATCGGCCACGCAGGTCACAGCCTCGGCGAAGGCTGGAGCCGTGGTGGGCTCCCCATCGCCGCTGAACGCGATGTCATTGAGGCGCCGCTGCTCCGGCCGCGCGGAATCGAAGGGGGGGATGTCGTAGATCTCGCCGCTGGTGGCCAAGTCCAGCAGCAGGCCGAGCTCCTGCCGGAGCAGATCCAGGTCCAGGTCGCGGCGCTTGGGCGGGGTGAGGCGGTCCACCTCGCAGTAGACGCAATCGAAGTTGCAGATCTTGTCGGGGTTGAGGTTCACACCCAGGCTCACGCCCCGGCTGCGCCGCGAGATCACGGGATAGCAGTAGTCAAAATCCCGCCAGACGCGGCGGTGATCCAGGTGGGCCTTGATGAGCTCTGACATGGCACCAGAATACGCGAGTCAGGCGCGCTTTGCCCGGCCCTCCCGGGCCCGGTGGGCCGCTTCCGCCACCTGGACCATCTCCGGTTTCCAGAGGATCGGCTCCGGCTGCAGCGCCTCGTCCACGGCCACCATCACGAATTCGCCGCTGGTGACATCCCGGCGCTGATCCGAGACCGGCTCATAGACCTGGACTTCAAGCTGGAGGGTGAGGCTCGTGCGCCCCTGCCGGGTGATCCCGATGTAGAACTCGATGATCTCCCCGGCCCGCACCGGGCTGTGGAAGACCAGTTCCGAGACCTTGACCGTGAGGAACCGACGGTTCCGGGACATGAGCGAGGCCGTGATCCCGGCCACCTTGTCCATGCGGGACATCATGTCGCCGCCGAAGAGGGTGGCGTTGAGTCCGATGTCCTGATCCAGGACCATTTCGCGGGAGATGAGCATGCCTCAGTACAGCACGGGTCCGGAACCGTGACAGCAAAAAGGGCACCGGAACGAGGCCGGTGCCCTTTGGTCTGGAATGGACGGGCTACTTCAGGCGCTCAGCCAGGGCGCGGCCCATGTCGGCCGGGCTCTGCACCACGGTGATGCCCGCGGCGGTAAGGGCCTTCATCTTCTCGGCGGCGGTACCCTTGCCCCCGGAGATGATGGCGCCGGCGTGGCCCATGCGGCGGCCCGGAGGGGCCGTCTGGCCGGCGATGAAGGCCACCACGGGCTTCTTCATGTTGGCCTTCACCCAGGCGGCGGCATCTTCCTCGGCGCTGCCGCCGATCTCGCCGATCATGATGACGGCGTGGGTGTCGGGGTCGTTGTTGAACAGCTCCAGCGCGTCGATGTGGCTGGTGCCGCTCACGGGGTCGCCGCCGATGCCGATGCAGGTGCTCTGGCCGATGCCGAGCGCCGTGAGCTGGCCCACGGCCTCATAGGTGAGGGTGCCGGAGCGGCTGACCACGCCCACATTCCCCTGCTTGTGGATGCGGCCGGGCATGATGCCGATCTTGGCCATGCCGGGGCTGATGATGCCCGGGCAGTTGGGGCCGATGAGGCGGCTCTTGGGGTAGTTGGGCAGCACCCGCTTGACCTTGACCATGTCCAGGACGGGAATGCCTTCGGTGATGCAGACGATCAGCTCGATGCCCGCGTCCAGCGCCTCGAGAATGGCATCCGCGGCGGCCACGGGGGGCACGAAGATCATGGTGGCGTTGGCACCGGTCTTGGCCACAGCTTCCTGGACGGTGTTGAAGACGGGGAAGCCTTCGATCTCGGTACCGCCTTTGCCGGGGGTCACGCCGCCCACGACCTTGGTGCCGTAGTCCCGGCAGCCCTTGGCGTGGAAGAGACCTTCGCGGCCCGTGATGCCCTGGACGATGAGTTTGGTGTGGTTGCCCACGAGAACGGCCATGTCATACCTCTCGAAAATGCGATTCAGGGTTCCGTGGATGAACTACTTAACCGAAGCGACCACCTTCTCGGCGGCATCCTTCAGGTCGGCGGCGACGATGAGGTTCAGGCCACTGTCGGCAAGGATCTTCTTACCTTCCTCGACATTGGTGCCTTCGAGGCGCACCACCACCGGCACCTTGATGCCGATTTCCTTGGCCGCGTTCACGATGCCGGAAGCCACGATGTCGCAGCGCATGATGCCGCCGAAGATGTTCACCAGCACGGCCTTCACCGCCTTGTCCTGCAGGATGATGCGGAAGGCGTTCTTCACCGCGTCCTCGGTGGCGCTGCCGCCCACATCCAGGAAGTTGGCCGGGGAGCTGCCGCAGTACTTGATGATGTCCATGGTGGCCATGGCAAGACCGGCGCCGTTCACCATGCAGCCGATGCTGCCGTCCAGCTTGATGAAGTTGAGGTTGTACTTGCTGGCTTCCACTTCCTCTTCCGCTTCCTCGTTGAGGTCGCGGTAGGCCAGCACATCCGGGTGGCGGACCAGGCCGTTGTCGTCGAAACCGATCTTGGCGTCCAGGGCGGTGACATCCCCCTGCTTGGTGATCACCAGCGGGTTGATCTCCACCATGGAGCAGTCCTTCTCCACGAAGAGCTTGTACAGGTTCTGCAGGAAGACCACGCCCTGCTTGAAGGAGTTGCCTTCGAGCCCCAGGGCGAAGGCCACCTGGCGGGCCTGGAAGCCATTGAGGCCCAGGGCCGGATCCACGGCCACCTTGACGATCTTCTCGGGGGTCTTCTCGGCCACTTCCTCGATCTCCACGCCGCCTTCCGTGGAGGCCAGGATGGTGATCCGGCTGGTGACGCGATCCACCAGGAAGCTCAGGTAGAGTTCCCGCTCGATGTCCACGGGCTTGGAAAGGAAGACCGTGCGGACCTTGCGCCCCTCGGCGCCGGTCTGCTTGGTGACCAGCTGCATGCCGATCATGGCCTTGAACAGCTCGGCGGCCTTGTCGGGATCCGTGGCGAACTTCACGCCGCCGCCCTTGCCGCGACCGCCGGCATGGATCTGCGCCTTGACCACGCTGGCCCCACCGAACTCCTTGGTGATCATGCGGGCCTCTTCCGCATCGTGGGCCACCTTCCCATCCGGGGTGGCTACCTTGTACTGCCGCAGCAGTTCCTTGGCCTGGTATTCGTGAATATTCATGGTCACTCCCGAAAGGGTCACCTTCCAGTCTAGCGACCGGAGGCCAAAGCCCGAACCCCGAAGGCTGTGACCCGTGGCATCCTTTGAATCTCCAGGGAGGAGTTTCCCCATGGCCCAACTGGACCGGCTGCTTTCCCATGTCATCGCCAAGGGCGGCTCAAAGCTGCGCCTCGAGGCGGACAAGCGGCCCTCCCTCGACCTGAGGCGCGGCGGGAGCGTGGACCTCCTGCCGAACCCCCTGCCCGCCGTGATGGTGGATGTGCTGGCCGGAGATGTGGTGCCTCCGGAGTTCAAGAACGCCTGGGCCACCGAGGGCCGCGCGGAATTCGAGTACAACCTCTCCGGCCAGGCTTTCCTCATCCGCCTGACCCGCTACCAGGAGGTCGCCCAGATCACGGCCGAGCACCTCGGACCGGCGGCACCCGCCCCCACCGTCAAGGCAGACCTCCCTGCGGCCGCCCCGGCTGCGGCGGCTGCCACGCCAGTGGCCACGACGGCTCAACCCAGCACTCCGAAACCGGCCCCGAAATCCGCATCAAAACCCATGTCGACGCCCGGCGGAACCGGCGACGCGCCCCGGCACGCCCTGGCCGAACGGCTGTTCGCCGCGCTGCTGGAATGCCAGGGCTCCGACCTGCACTGCACCAGCCGCGAGGCCCCCCTGGTCCGGGTGCACGGCGACATGCAGGAACTGCCCGGCTTCCAGCCCCTGGAACCGGAGGCCCTGCTCGAGCTGATGGAGGCCCTGGCCACGCCGGACGCCTGGGCCCGGTTCCAGAGCCATCGCGATGCGGACTTCGCCCACGCCTACGATGCGGGCGGGTGCCGTCTGCGCGTGAACTACTTCCATGACCGGGTTGGGCCGGGCTTCGTCTGCCGCGTCATCCCCAACCAGATTCCCGACCCCGACAAGCTGGGCCTGCCCGATCCCGTCCGGCGCCTCTGCAACCTGGCCAAGGGACTGGTGCTGGTGACGGGCCCCACGGGCAGCGGCAAATCCACAACCCTGGCGGCCATCCTCGACCTGGCCAACCAGAAGCGGAGGGACCACATCCTCACCATCGAGGATCCCATCGAGTTCGTGCATCCCCGCAAGGGCTGCCTGGTGAACCAGCGCGAAGTGGGCACTCACACCGACAGCTTCAAGAGCGGCCTGCGCGCCGCACTCCGCGAGGATCCCGACATCGTGATGGTGGGCGAGATGCGCGACCTGGAAACCATCGCCATCGCCCTGGAGACCGCCGTCACCGGCCACCTGGTCTTCGGGACCCTGCACACCAGCAGCGCCATCGGCACCATCGACCGCATCGTGGACCAGTTTCCCGCGGATCGGCAGCAGCAGATCCGCGTGATGCTGGCGGATGCCCTGAAGTGCGTGGTCAGCCAGACGCTGCTCAAGAAGATTGGCGGGGGCCGCGTCGCGGCACTGGAGACCCTCTTCATCAGCCCCGCCATCGCCAACCTCATCCGCGAAGGCAAGAACTTCCAGATTCCCAGTGCCATGCAGACGGGCCGCAGCTACGGCCAGAAGCTCATGAACGACTCCCTGGTCGAGCTCATCAAGGACAAGAAGGTCGAGCCCATGGAGGCCTACCTCAAGTGCCCCGACAAGGAGAGCTTCATCGCCGCCTGCAAACGGGCGGGGATCCCCTTCGACCTGAGGCTGGGGGAAGTCGAAGCTTAGAGCACCGGCAGACCTTGCGCGGAGGCCCGGCCATCCCATCCTGGATAGCGCCTGCGGGCCAGGTTCCGTGCGTCCACCCACCCGGGGGTCCCCTTTTGGAACTCCGGTGAAGGTTGCCATGACTGCCTTCTTTCAGGGAGATGCATCCAAGCCCGCCCCGATCAGAGTCCATTTTGAGATCTGTCCTGGAGGTGGAGCATGGCCCTGCAACTGGGGAAGTCCCCTCGATCGTCCAAAGCGGCCCCCGCGAAAAGGGGACCGGTCCATCCCAAGGCCCGCAAAGCGCAGGCCGTGGTGGCCGTCCTCCCCTTCCTGGACCAGCGCCCGGGGGGCGCCGATTCCCACCTCAGCGAAGGCATCGCCGAGGAGGTTCTGCAGGCCCTCAACCACCTGGAGGACCTCCAGGTGGTCTCCAGGACCACCTCCTTCCGCTACGGAGGATCAGCCCTCTCTCCGCTGGCGGTGGGCCGCCGCCTGCATGCGACCGCGATCCTGGCGGGTACGCTCCGGAAGGAAGCCTCCCTTCTGACCCTGAAGGCGGAACTGGTGGAGGTGAAATCGGGCCGGGTCACCTGGTCCAAGGCCTACGCCTTCGACCGGCAGGATCTCTTCAAGACGCTGGACGACCTCATTGCCTGCGTGGCTTCGGCCCTGCATGTACCAACCTTCATCCGGCCCCGCTACGCAGTGGATCTCGAAGCCTACGAGTCCTACCTGCGGGGACGGCAGGCCTACTTCCGATTCAACCGCCAAGGCATGCGGTCCGCGGCCGAGATGTATCGACGCGCCCTGGACCTGGATCCGGATTTCCCCTCGGCTTGGGCAGGTCTGGCCAACTGCGCGGCCTTCACCTACATCTACATCGACCGCACCGAACCTCAGCGCGAGCTGGCGGAGTCCTGCAGCCGCAAGGCCCTGGAACTCGACCCCGACCTGGCCGAGGCGCACGCCTCCCGGGGCGTGGCGCTCTCGGCCGCCGGCCTGGTCGATGAGGCGGAGGCGGCCTTCGAGACCGCCCTCCGCCTGGACCCCAATCTCTTCGCGGCGGCCTACTTCTACGCGCGCCATTGCTTCGCCAACGGCAAGCTGGAACGGGCCATCGAGTACTTTGAATGGGCCGCCGCCCTCCGTCCAGAAGACTTCCAGGCCATCCTGCTCGTGGCGCAGGTCTACCACAGCCTGGGCCTGGAAGATGAGGCCGAGCGCGCCCGGAGGACCGGGCTCGCCCTGGTGGAGGAACGGCTGGAGCGGGTCCCCGAGGATGTGCGCGCCCGCTACCTGGGGGCCAATGCCCTCGTGGCCCTGGGAGAGCGGGAGAAGGGCCTGGACTGGGCCCGCAAGGCCCGGAGCATGGATCCGGACGATCCGATGCTGCTCTACAACCTGGGCTGCATCCATGCCCTCGCTGGCGATCCCGAGGAGAGCCTGGACTGCCTGGAACGGGCGGCCGCCGGAGGACTCTCCCAGAAGGACTGGTTCATCCACGACGGGGATCTGGATGCCATCCGGTCCCATCCCCGCTTCCAGGCCCTGATGGCGCGGCTGGGGAGCTGACCTGAGGAGCCCGCGTCACATGCTCCGCGACAACAGGGCTTCGGGGATCTCGCGCAGCAGCTCGCCGGTGGCGGCCTCGCCCTGCACCAGGGCCAGGTGGGCCACGGCATTCCTCGAGGCCTTCACCGCGAGCTCCCGGGTCTCGGCCAAGGCGTCGTGCTGGACGATGAGGGCACGGAGGTGGGCTTCCTCATCCTCGGGAATGGGCACTTCCTCGCCCCGGTCCCAGATGGTCCGGACCAGGGACCGTGCTTCGTCCGGGGCCTTCTCCAGCAGGGTGAGCATGGGCAGCGTGAGCTTGCCCTCACGCAGGTCGCTGAAGGCCGGCTTGCCCAGCTGCTCGCTGGTGGCGGTGTAGTCCAGGAGGTCGTCCACCAGCTGGAAGGCCCGGCCCACTTCCAGGCCGTACTGGCGCATGGCGATGCATTCCTCCGGGTTCCGGCCCGTGAGGACGGCGCCGGTCTCCGTGCAGCCGCTGAACAGCAGGGCCGTCTTCCGCTCCTGGATGTCGAAGTAGTCCTTCCGGCTGGTGTCCAGCTTGAAGAGCACATCGTTCTGGATCAGCTCACCCTCGATCATGCGGGTGGTGACCTCAGCGAAGATCTCCATCATCCGCCAGCTGCGCCCGGCGATGGCCTCGTTCATGGCCACCAGGTAGAGCAGGTCCCCGAAGAGCACCGTCAGGGTGTTGCCCCACAGACGGTTCAGGGTGGGCATGCCGCGCCGGAGCTGGGCATGGTCGATGACATCGTCGTGCACCAGGGTGGCCGTGTGGATCAGCTCGAAGACCGCGCCGAAGCGCACATCCTCATCGTTGGGAACGCCGCAGAACCGGGACGACAGCATCACCAGGGCCGGCCTCAGCCGCTTGCCTTGTCCGCCGCGCACATGGTCCGCCAGCTTCTGGACCACCTCCACATCGCTCTGGAGGATGCGCTGCAGCTCCGCCTCCACGCCCGCCAGCTTCGGGGCGATGGGGAGGAAGTAGCGGGAGAGGTCGAGTCGGCTCAAGGTCAGCCCCGGTAGTTCGTGAACTGGAGGTCCAATCCCTGATCGTCCTTCTTGAAGAGGGCGATGACTTCCTGCAGGTCGTCCCGGCTCTTGCCGCTCACGCGGAGCTGGTCGCCCTGGATGCTGGCCTGGACCTTGATCTTCGCGTCCTTCACGGCCTTGATGAGCCCCTTGGCCTTCTCCACCGGGATGCCCTGGTGGATGGTGACCTCCTGGCGGACCGTGCCCTTGGCGGCGGGCTCGATCTTGCCGTATTCCATGCTGCGGATGCTCACGCCGCGCTTGTGCAGCTTGGTCTGGAGCACATCGATGACGGCCTTCAGCTTCACCTCGTCATCGCTGGTGAGCACGAGGATCTTGTCGTCCTTGAGCTCGATCTTGGAGACCGATCCCTTGAAGTCGTAACGCTGGCCGATCTCCTTCATGGCCTGGGAGACGGCGTTCTTCACCTCGTCCAGGTCCACCTTGCAGACGACATCAAACGAACATTCGCTGGCCATGGGCACTCCTCATCCGGGTCCAGCCTCCAGACTAGCGCCTCGCGCGGCTTCGGGAAAAGGCGACAAGCCGGTTCAGAGTTCCAATCGCTGCCGGAGGGCGGGCCAGCCCTCCCACAAGCCCAGGAACTGGAAGGCCGCCAGAACCAGGGCGTGGTGGATCTCCCCCCGGCGCATGCGGGCCTCCCATTCGGGCCAGGAGCAGGCCCAGACCTGGAGCTCTTCGGCCGGATCCAGGGCCAAGGCCCCATCGGCCTCACAATCCAGGGCCAGAAAGGTGTGGCAGCGGTTGTTCTGGGTGGCGGGGTTCGGGGTGCAGCTGCCCAGGGCCACCCACCGATCCGATACGAAGCCCGTCTCCTCGCGCAGTTCGCGGCGGGCAGCCTCGGCCGGAGCCTCCCCCGCATCGCAACCCCCTCCGGGGATCTCCAGCGTCGGGGCGTCGATGCCGTGACGGAACTGCTCCACCACCAAGAGGTCGCCCCCGCGCGTGAAGGCGACCACATTCACCCAATCGGGGCCCTGGAGGCGGTAGAAGGCGTGCTGGCGCCCCGTGTGGGGGCTCCGGCGCTGGGCGACGATCTGGCGGAAGAGGCGCGAATCCTGGCGCACGCTCTCGGACTCCTGGATCCAGGCGGCGGCGGGATCAAAGCCCTCGGGGTGGCGGTGGAGGAGACGCATCAGTAGCGGGGCACCGTGGGATCCATGCGGCTGTAGGCATCGATGCCGCCGGCGAGATGGGCCAGATCCTTGAACCCCGCGCCCTGGAGGAAACGCAGGGCGTAGAGGCTGCGGGTGCCATGGTGGCAGTAGGCCGCCACGGGTCGGGAGGGGTCCAGCTCGCCCACGCGGTCCGCCAATTCGCCCAGAGGGATCAGGACGGCTCCGGGAATCCGGGCGAGATCGTACTCCCATGGTTCCCGGACATCGAGCCGCTGCACGGTCCCGTCGAGATCCCGGTAGGTCTCCGGGGAGAGGTGGATGCCCTGCTCAAACATGCGGCGGCCCTCCGGAGCCGAGCACCCGGCTGCAGATGTGGTGGGTGATGACATCCAGGGCCGTGCGGTTCTCCACGCCCGTGGGCACGATCAGGTCGGCCCAGCGCTTGCTGGGTTCCACGAACTCCAGGTGCATGGGCCTCACGCTCCGTTCGTACTGGTCCATGACGCTTTCCAGGCTGCGGCCCCGCTCCCGGGTGTCCCGGCGGATGCGGCGCAGGATGCGGATGTCCGCGTCCGTATCCACGAAGACCTTCATGTCCAGCTGATCGCGCAACTCCGGCAAGGCGAAGAGCAGCAGCCCCTCCAGGATCACCACCTGGCCCGGTGGCAGGGGGTCCTCCCAGCCGGTGCGGTCCGAAAGGGTGAAATCATAGGTCGGCTTCCGGATGCTCTCGCCGCGATGCATCGCCGACAGGTGGGAGGCCATCAGTTCCAGATCGAAGGCGTGGGGGTGGTCCCAGTTGACGGGCCTGTCCCCGAAACGCCCCTTCACGACCTCGAGAGGGGCGTAGTAGGCATCCATGTCCAGCAGGAGGGCGGCCACGGCCTTCTTCTTGAGCCGCTTCACCAGCTCGGCGGCCACGGAGGTCTTCCCGCTCCCGGAGCCCCCCACGATGCCCACCAGCATCGGTCTGTCGATCATGACGCCCCCTTTCTTCCATCCTACTTCACACGCCTCTGCTAAGGTTCATGCCATGAAGCGCACGCGCATCACTCCCGCCCTGGCCCTTCTGGCACTGCTGGCCGGCTGCAGTTCGGAAGATCCCCGGCTCCCCGGCAACCTCTACGAGGAGGCCCGGAAGCTGAATCTGGAGGGCCGGAGCCTCGAAGCCAGGGCCATGATGAAGCAGCTGGCGGAGCGCTACCCGGATTCCGAGGCCGCGCACCAGGCCAAGCGGGACCTCTACCTCATCGAGGCTTTCGTGAGCCGCGACATGGCCGACCGCCAGCGGCAGGTCCGAGGGGCCATGAAGCGCGTCACCGACGCCCTCATCCGGTTCAGGACGAAGAAGGGAGAATATCCCGTGACCTTGCAGGAGCTGGTGCCCGAGTATCTCGACCAGGTACCCGAAGCGCCCTGGGGGCACCCCTTCCTCTACCGGCCCTATGTCACCCGCCCCGTGGAGGAGATCCAGGTCAAGCGGGGCCCCGTGCGGCAGAAATTCAACACCAAGTTCGACGGCTACTACCTCGCCTGCCTCGGAACCGACCTCCTGCCCGGCGGCGAAGGCCTGGCCAGCGACCTCCTCATCAAGGATGGCGCCCCCTGGAGCGAAGCGGGCCTCCCGCCCATCCCCCAGCCCCAGCCGGTGCGCTGAGGCCCTTCCGTCATTAGGCGAACTGCGGCCACCGGGCCGCAGTTCGCCGTCAGGTCCGCCCGGAAGGCACTACTTCACGCCCCAATCCAGGATCACCTTCCCGCTCTGCCCACTCCGCATGGCGTCGAATCCCTTCTGGAAATCGTCGATGCCAAAGCGATGCGTGATCACGGGCGTGATGTCCAGGCCGCTCTGGATCATGGCGGTCATCTTGTACCAGGTCTCGAACATCTCGCGGCCGTAGATGCCCTTCAGGATGAGGCCCTTGAAGATCACCTGGCTCCAGTCGATGGCGCAGTCGCCCGGCAGGATGCCCAGCAGCGCCACACGGCCGCCATGGTGCATGGCCTCCAGCATGGATTCGAAGGCGTTGCGGTTGCCGCTCATCTCCAGGCCCACATCGAAGCCCTCGGTCATGCCCAGGTCCTTCATGACCTCGGGGAGGCCCTTCTTCATGGGATTCACGGCGACTGTGGCACCCATCTTGCGGGCCAGGTCGAGCCGGTATTCATTCACATCCGTGATCACCACATGACGGGCACCCACATGCTTGGCGATGGCCACCGCCATGATGCCGATGGGGCCTGCGCCCGTGATCAGCACATCCTCGCCCACCATGTCGAAGCTCAGGGCCGTGTGGGCCGCATTGCCGTAGGGATCGAAGATGGAGGCCACCTCGTCGGGCACATTGTCCGGGACCTTGAAGACATTGAAGGCCGGGATGGACAGGTACTCGGCGAAGGAGCCCGTGCGGTTCACCCCCACGCCCACGGTGTTGCGGCAGAGATGGCGCTTACCCGCGCGGCAGTTCCGGCAGTGGCCGCAGGTGATGTGGCCCTCGCCGCTGACTCGATCCCCGGGCTGGTAGCCCTCCACCTCGGCACCCACCTGCTCGATGACGCCGAAGTACTCGTGTCCCACCACCATGGGCACCGGGATGGTCTTCTGGGCCCAGTCGTCCCAGTTGTAGATGTGCACATCGGTGCCGCAGATCGCGCTCTTGTGGACGCGGATCAGCACATCGTTCGGCCCCACCTGGGGCATGGGCGCCTCACCCATCCAGATGCCTTCCTCGCGCTTGGACTTCAACAGGACTTTCATGCGTGCCTCCAACCGCACCATTTCATCATCAAGGGCAAGGCCGGCCAACTTCGGCCTTCCCGACTTGACGATTCGAGAAACCGGCCGATAAGGTGCTTCCAGGCTTTCCATGACTTCCACCCCCCTGCGGCCCAACCGCCATTCCAATCGGTTCCCTCGCGCGGATCGCGCGTGGGCCGGTGAGGGCGTCTCCTAGATCCCTGGTTTCCCGGACCACCCCCGATTCGCGACAGCGGATCGGGGGTTTTTCTTTTGGAGCCTCCATGTGCGGCATTCTCACCATCCTCGGCATCGATCCAACCCGGTCCAATCCCGCCGAGCTCCGGCGCCAGGCTCTGGCCATGGCGCGGAAGATCCGCCATCGGGGCCCCGACTGGAGCGGCATCTTCGCCGATGACCGGGCGATCCTCGTCCACGAGCGGCTGTCCATCGTGGATGTGGAGCATGGCGCCCAGCCCCTGATCGACACCCTCCAGGGCACCGTGCTGGCGGTCAACGGGGAAATCTACAACCACCGGGACCTCCAGGAGGAGCTGCAGGAGCCCCACGACTTCCAGACCCTGTCGGACTGCGAGGTGATCCTCTACCTCTACGATGAACAGTCCCCCAAGGAGTTCCTCAACCGCATGAACGGCATCTTCGCGTTCGTCCTCTACGATCCCAAGCGGGAGACCTTCCTCATCGCCCGGGATCCCATCGGTGTGGTGCCGCTCTATGTGGGCTGGGACGAGGCCGGCAACCTGTACGCCGCCTCGGAGATGAAGGCCCTGGTGGGCCACTGCGAACGGATCCGCGAGTTCCCGCCGGGGCACTTCTTCCTGGGGCACCAGGCGGACAGGGGGTTCCAGCGCTACTACGAACCGGATTGGGCCGATCCCGGCCGGGTGCCGCAGGAACCCTATGACCCCGTGGCCCTCCGGAAGGCCCTGGAGGCCGCCGTGCGCCGCCAGCTCATGTGCGATGTGCCCTATGGCGTCCTGATCTCGGGCGGCGTGGACTCCTCGCTGATCGCCGCCATCGCCGCCCAGTACCGGGAGGGCCGGGTGGAGGCGGGCGGCAGCACCCCGGCCTGGTGGCCCCGGATCCACAGCTTCGCCGTGGGCCTGAAGGGCGCGCCGGACCTTGGCCCAGCTCGGCTGGTGGCCGACCACATCGGCGCCATCCACCACGAGGTCCACTTCACGGTGCAGGAGGGCCTGGACGCCCTCTCGGATGTGATCTACCACCTGGAGACCTTCGACATCACGACGATCCGGGCCTCCACGCCCATGTACCTCATGATGCGGAAGATCCGGGCCATGGGCATCAAGATGGTGCTGTCGGGCGAAGGGGCCGACGAGATCTTCGGCGGCTACCTCTACTTCCACAAGGCGCCGGACGGGGCCGATCTGCACGCGGAAACCGTGCGGAAGCTCCAGAAACTGCACCTCTACGACTGCGCCCGGGCCAACAAGTCCAGCGCCGCCTGGGGCGTGGAGGCCCGGGTCCCCTTCCTCGACCGCGAGTTCCTCGATGTGGCCATGCGCCTGGACCCCTCGGTGAAATTGCCCCGCAACGCCGCCTGGCCCCGCCCCATCGAGAAATTCCCCCTGCGGAAGGCTTTCGAGGGACTCATCCCGGACGAGGTGCTCTGGCGTCAGAAGGAGCAGTTCTCGGATGGGGTCGGCTATGCCTGGATCGATGCCCTCAAGGCCACCGCCGAGCGCGAGATCAGCGACGCCATGATGCAGGCCGCAACGGCCCGCTTCCCCGTGAAGACGCCCGAAACCAAGGAAGCCTACTTCTACCGCCAGCTCTTCGAGCACCACTTCCCTTCCGCCGCCGCCGTCGAGTGCGTCCCCCACGAGCGCAGCGTGGCCTGCAGCACGCCCATCGCCCTGGCTTGGGATGCGGCCTTCGCGTCCATGGCCGACCCCTCCGGGCGGGCCGTGCGCGATGTCCATCAGCAGGGCCACCGCTAGCCTCCGGATCTCCCGCCCGCGCTATCATGCATCGACCAGCAGACCTGGATGCCAGTGGTGAGCGTGCCCTCCGACCAACGACAGTTTCCCCGCGTCCCCATCGCCTACCGGGTGAAGGTGGTGACCGGCGACCAGATCCTCGCCTTCCCCTCGGCGATCAACATCAGCCTGGGCGGCATCCTGGTCGGGGGCACGGAGCGGCTTCCCCTCGGCAGCGCCTGCGGCGTGGCCATCCTCCTCGAGGAGGCCGAAGCCGGGAAGCGGATCGTGACCCGGGGCACCGTGCTCCGGGCCGACGCGGATGGCATGGCCATCGCGTTTTCCAGGGACCTCGAACCGACCAGCCTCGACGCCCTGAGAGCCCTGATCCGGTCCCTGAACCCGGAGGCGGATCAGGTCTTCGAGGCCGACATCAAGGCCTGCGGATAGCCGCCTCCCGACGGAAGCGCCCGCCCATCCGAATCAGCCCCTGGAGCCCCCGTGCAGCCCCCTGAATCCGCCTTCTCGCGCCTCATGGACTACATCAAGCCCGGCTCCGCCGCCCGGGGCACCGCCGAAGAGGCGTGGGTCCCACCCGCCTTCGAGCGGTACGAAGACATCAAGCCCTGGCTGGCGGAGTCCGTCCTAAGCGCCACGATGTACGAGCGGTTCCCGGACGGCCGCTGGACCATCCAGCTCCTGCTGAAGGAGCAGAACCCGGGAACCTACCGGTACATCGTGCTGTAGGTCAGGCGATCACCTTCAGCTCGCGGCCCACCTTCGTGAAGGCGGCGATGGCGTGATCGAGGTCCGCACGGGTGTGGGCGGCGCTCATCTGAGTGCGGATGCGGGCCTGGCCCTTGGGCACCACGGGGAAGAAGAACCCGATGACATAGACGCCCTCATCGAGGAGCCGCTTGGCGAACTCCTGGGCCAGGGGCGCTTCGTACAGCATCACGGGCACGATGGGGTGCTCGCCGGGCAGCAGCTTGAAGCCAGCCTTCTCCATGCCGGTGCGGAAGTAGCGGGCGTTCTCATGCACCTGCTTGATGAGGCCCTGACTGTTTTTCAGAAGGTCAAGCACCTTCAGCGTGGCGGCCACGATGGCCGGGGCCACGGAATTCGAGAACAGGTAGGGGCGGGCCTTCTGGCGCAGCCAGTCGATGGCCACCTGCTTCCCGGCGATGTAGCCACCGGAGGCGCCACCCAGAGCCTTGCCGAAGGTGCCCGTCATGAAGTCCACACGCCCCATGACGCCACAGTGCTCATGCGTGCCGCGACCATTCACGCCCATGAAACCCACGGCGTGGCTGTCATCCACCATCACCATGGCGCCGTATTTCTCTGCCAGGTCGCAGATGGCCGCGAGCTTGGCGATGTAGCCGTCCATGCTGAAGACGCCGTCCGTCACCACCAGCTTGAAGCGGGCCCCGGCGGCATCCGCGGCTTTCAGCTGGGCTTCCAGGTCGGCCATGTCCGAGTTGGCGTAGCGGAAGCGCTTGGCCTTGCAGAGGCGGATGCCGTCGATGATGGAGGCGTGGTTCAGGGCGTCGCTGATGATGGCGTCCTCCTCCCCCAGCAGGCCCTCGAAGATGGCGCCGTTGGCGTCGAAGCAGGAGGAGTACAACTGCGTGTCCTCGAAGCCGAGGAAGGCGGCGAGCTTGAGCTCGAGTTCCCGGTGGATGTCCTGGGTGCCGCAGATGAACCGCACCGAAGCCATGCCGAAGCCGTGGCCATCCATCACCGACTTGGCGGCCTGGATGACTTCCGGATGGTTCGCCAGGCCGAGGTAGTTGTTGGCGCACAGGCACACCACATCCCGGCCGTTGGCCTTCATCTGGGGCTGCTGCGGCGAGGTGATGACGCGCTCGGTCTTGTAGAGTCCGGCCTCCTTCAGCAGCTCGATCTCACGGTTGAGGTGGGCCAGGTAGCCAGGATTCACGGCAATCTCCTATCGTCAGCAACTTGATAGGATACTGCGAGGTTGAAAGGCTGGCACCGAGTTGTGTCACCATCCTTGCGAACCGGAGAGGATCCGACCATGCGCCCTGCCCTGCTCCTTCCCGTCCTCCTGCTCACCCTGGCCTGCAGTTCCAAGCTGGAGCGCGGCAAGGCCGAGGACTTGATCCGCAAGGACTACCCCGTCGTGATTCCCGTCACCGTACCCGAGAAGGCCAGTGCGACGAAGGGCAGCCCCGAGCACCTGCGCCTGGGAGCACTCAAGGAGAATCTCGACAAGAGCGGCTGGTTCGACACCACCGTGCAGACCGAGGGCGATCGGAAGTCCTTCACCTTCCGCCTGAAGGCCGACGCGCCCAAGATGATCAAGGCCGCGCCCAAGGGGTTCTCCCTGCCCGCGGCCGAGGCCACCTTCGTCCGGGCCATCCGGATGGAGCCCACCCGGGAGGGGGCCCGCGTCACCTACGAAATCCGCCTGGAGAAGCCCACGGCCCAGTTCCCCCTCTTCCAGACCCTGCATCCGGATGCGAAGGTGGGGCAGACCAAGCAGCGCCATGCCACCTTCGAGCGGCGCCGGGGCTCCTGGGAACTGACGGGGACCGACGAAGCCTTCCGCAAGGCCGAATGACTTTGACCAGAGTTACAGCCTCGTCACTTGGGGGCCGGCAGACCCTCCAGTACCCTTGAAGGCATCGAGGTTCCCTTGAAGCACAGTCCCGCCTTTCGTCTGCGCCGGTTCCTGAACTGGTTTCCCCTGGGACTGACCTACGCGGCCATGTACATGGGCCGTTACAACTTCAACATCGTGAAGAACGACATCGGCGCCTGGTACCACCTGGACAAGGCGCAGATGGGCCTCATCGCCTCGGCGGGCTTCTGGACCTACGGCCTCGCCGTGGCCTTCAACGGCCCCCTCGCCGACCGCATCGGCGGGCGCAAGGCGATCCTCGTGGGCTCCCTGGGCGCCGCCCTCCTGAACCTGGCCATCGGGTTCATGTTCCTGAATGGGCATGTCACCCAGATCCTGGTGAGCATGAGCCTGCTCTGGAGCCTGAACATGTACTTCCAGAGCTTCGGGGCCCTGTCCGTGGTGAAGGTGAACAGCACCTGGTTCCATGTGCAGGAGCGCGGTGTCTTCGGCGGCATCTTCGGCATCATGATCAGCTCCGGCTACTTCCTGGCCACCACCATCGGGGCCTGGCTGCTCGCCAGCTTCCGCAGCTGGACGGTCATCTGGTTCGTGCCGGCCGCCGCCATGGCCTTCATGTTCGCCGTGGACTGGTTCCTGGTCCGCAATCGTCCCAGCCATGCCGGATACCCCGACTTCGACACCGGGGACGGCTCCAATGCCGGTTCCGCCGAAGATGCCCCCCTGCCTCTCAGCGACCTGATCAAGAAGGTCTTCCACAACCCCATCATCGTGTCGCTCATCTTCGCGGAGTTCTGCACGGGCTTCGTCCGCCAGGGGGTGATGCTCTACTTCACCGAATACCTGCAGGAGATCTACCACCTGGGCAAAAAGGAGCACCTCTTCTGGTGGACCGGCATCGCCTTCATGGGCGGCGGCATCCTCGGGGGCCTGCTCTGCGGGTGGATGAGCGACAAGCTGTTCCAGTCCCGGCGTCCCCCCGTGGCCTTCTTCTTCTACCTGGTGCAGGTGGTCATGCTGGGCCTGCTGGGCATGACCCTGGGCCAGGGCACCTGGGGCGGCCAGATCTGGGCCGTGATCCTGCTGGGCCTCACCGCCATGTTCATCTTCGGCGTCCACGGCATGCTCAGCGGCACCGCCAGCATGGATTTCGGTGGACGGAAGGCCGCGGCCTCGGTGGCCGGAGCCCTGGACGGCATCCAGTACATCGGGTCCGGTCTGACAGGCTTCGGCCTGGGCTGGATCCTCAAGACCTACGGCTGGGACGGCGTGGCCATCCACGGCCACCAGCCGGCCCACGCCTGGGTCTGGGTGGGCTCCATCATCCCCTTCAGCCTCATCGGCGCCTTCATCATGACCCGCATCTGGAACGCCAAGGCCGGAGCCGGGGCGCACTGACAAGCGTTTAACCGCCGAGGACGCAGAGCGCGCAGAGGGGAACCCCTCTCCCTCTGTGTCCTATGTGGTTAATCCGTCTTCTACTTCTTCACCAGCTGGTCGAAAGCCGCCTTCAGGCCGCCGTGGATGGCCTGGACATCGGCGGGTTTCCAGAGCTTCTGCTCTTCGCGGACGAAGGTGGTGAGGTCATTCCGGTTGTCAAAGCGGGCCACGGGCAGGTGGTAGACCTTGCTGGCGTAGCGATCGCCTTCCTGGATGAGGCGCTCCACGCGGATGGTGCCGGGACGGTCGCTCTGCTCCATGAGCCAGGCCATGTCGTCCGTGCCGTACTGCCCCAGCATCACCTCCATGGGGACGCTGTGGTGGAGGATGCTGCCCTGGCCGTTGGGGCGGCCGCGCTCGATGTTCTTGCGGCGGCTCTCCACGGGATCCACCCAGACATACAGCACGGAGGCGGTCTCCAGGATGGCCGGCGACAGAGTCTGGAAGGCCGTGTCGTAGCCGTGGGGCGGGCAGAGGGGGAACGCCGAGCCGTGGGCGCCGCCGCGGGCGGCCTCGATCACCAGGGTGCGGCCCGTCTTGTCCTGCGCGTTCTGGCGGTTGAGGGCATCCAGCTCGGCCCGGCATTCCTCTTCCAGGGCCTCGGCCATCCGCACGCGGATGCGATGGGGGATCTCGCCCAGGGGCTGGGAGAGGCCCACCCTGGCATGGGCCGCGTCCAGGCGGTCGAAGAGGTGCTGGGCCGCGCTGGCCACCAGGGTCTGGCGGCTGGCCATGAGGTTCGCGTAGTCCTCGTTCAGCAGCTCGATGAGGACGGCCCAGGTCCAGTTGTCCCGGAAGGGCCGGTTCGGGCCGTGGTAGTAGGCGTAGCCGAGGCCGCTGGCCTTCAGCTCGTCATCGATGCGATGCATGAGGTGGACATAGGGATAGTCGTCCAGCTGCAGCGTGGGGCCCATATGGAAGTCGTTCCGGCACTGGTCGGGCGTGAGGCTGGCCAGGTAGCGGCGCACCTCCGACTTGCCGGAGGCGGGCAGGCTGAAGAGGAGGATGGTGTCGAGGAGCTGGCTCATGGGGTTCCACCGTACAGAACCTCAAGAATGCCATGCCCGGAGCGAAACGGAATCACGGAAGACTCAACCCACTCAACCCAAGGGATCGCGAGAATCGGGTTGTGCCGCCGCGCCCTGGCCACAATGCTGGACCAAGGGCCTCCCTGCGGAGGTCTTCGCGCCTGGAGGTCTCATGAATGCCCTCATCCGCCCGGCCCTTCCCGAAGATGTCGCCGCCATCGTCGCCGTGGGGCGAGAAAGCTTCACCTGGGCCTTCGGGCACCTCTTTGAAGAGGGCACCCTGGCCCGGTATCTCGAGGCCACCTACTCGCCCGCCAAGATCGCCCGCAGCCTGACGAAGCCCACCAACACCTACTTTGTTGCCGAGGTGGAGGGTCGCGTCCTGGGCTTCCTGAAGCTGAAGGAGGCGTGCCCTCACCCCTCGACGACGGGCCCGGGAACGCCCTGGCAGACCCAGAAACTTTATGTGGATCCGGGCACCCTGCGATCCGGCCTCGGGCGGCAGCTCATGAAGGCCGGCGAGGCGTGGATGCGGGCGCGGGAAGCCGGCTCCACCTGGCTGGTGGTCTACCAGGGCAATGCTTCGGCGATCCGTTTCTACGAGACCTTGGGGTTCCGACAGGTGGGCGTGGAGTTCCATGATTTCGAGCAACTCCGGGTGGAGTTCAAGCTCCTGGAGAAGCGCCTGTAACCTCCGGTCCGGGGCCCCGGGAGCGGTATGCTGGGAGAAGGGCCCTCCTCCGCACCCCCGACCACATCGGCGACCCTCCGCAAGCGTGGTTCCTCTTTTCTCCGGAATGTATCACCCATGCGTGACCGCGAAATCGTTGAGCGCGTCCGGGACGCCACGGACCTCCTGGCCCTGGTGGGCCAGGCGGTGAAGCTGCGCAAGCAGGGCTCGGCCCATGTGGGCCTCTGTCCCTTCCACGCGGAACGGAGCCCCAGCTTCCAGGTGGTGGCCAACCGGGGCTTCTACCACTGCTTCGGCTGCGGCAAGCATGGCGATGCCTTCGCCTGGCTCATGGAGCGCGAGGGCATGACCTTCCCCGAGGCCCTGGAGCAGCTGGCCCGGGCCGCGGGCATCGACCTTCCCCAACGCCGGGAGCGGCCCTCCGCCGAGGTGGACCTGGAGACCCGAATGCGCTCCGCGCTGGAGGCCGCCCAGTCCTTCTATGAACGCCAGCTCGAACGCAGCGAGGCGGCCCGCGCCTACCTGCGCCGGCGGGGCTACGAGGGCCCTTTCGTGGCCGAAGCGGGCTTCGGCGTGGCGCCGGACGGCTGGGACGCCCTGGTGACGCACCTCCGGGGCCTGGATTTCTCGGGCGAGCTGCTGGAGCAGGCGGGCCTGGCCAGCCGCAGCGAGCGCGGCACGCAGATCGACTTCCTCCGCAACCGCCTCACCCTGCCCATCCACGACGCCCGGGGCCGCATCGTGGCCTTCGGCGGACGCATCATGGGCGAAGGCCAGCCGAAGTATCTGAACACCCGCGATACGGCCCTCTTCCACAAGGGCGAGACCCTCTTCGGCTTCCACCGCGCCAAGGGCGCCATGAAGGACGGGGCCCTGGTGGTGGAAGGCTATTTCGATGTGCTGCAGCTGCACCAGCACGGCCTCCACCAGGCCGTGGCGCCCCTGGGCACGGCGCTCACCGAGGAGCACCTCAAGGCCCTGGGCCGCTTCACCCGTCGGGTCATCCTCTGCTTCGACGGCGATGCGGCCGGCCGCCGGGCCATGGAGAAGAGCCTGAGGATGGCGCTGCCGCTGGGGTTCGAGGTCCGCCTGCTGGAGCTGCCCCAGGGCGAGGACCCCGACACCTGGTGCCTCAAGCTGGGCGGCGAGGCCTTCCGCGACCTGCTGCGCACCGCGCCGGACTGGACGGCCTTCATGGTGGACCGGGCCATGGAGGGCAAGGACCTGCGCCGCATCACGGATCGCATGGGCGCCTTCAAGGACCTGCTGGACTTCCTGCCCTACCTGCCCCGCACCACGGAAAGCCGGGATCTCTTCGCCAGCCTCGCCCATCAGCTCCAGGTCCCCCTGCAGGAGCTCGACCGGGCCGTGCGTGGCCGCCAGGCGCCGATCCAGGGGTCCGACGAGCCCCCACCCAGCCAGTCCGCGCCCCCGGAAGTGGATGACCTCGTCCGTAGCCTCCTCCTCCTGAGCACCGCGGGCCACTGGCGGCGGGTCCAAGAGGTTCCACCGGCCTGGTGGGAAAGCCTCCCCGGTGCGCCGCTGCTCCAGGCCCTCCTGGATGCCGAAGGGGACCCCACCCAGCTGCCCGCGGGCGCCCTGGCCGCCATCCGCCACCTGGAGGCCCAGGCCAGCCACAAGGATGAAGCCGGCCGGGATGCCGATTCTTTATTCGCGAAGCTGGAAGGCCGATACCTGGATCGGGAGATTCAGGCCAACAATCGCCTGCTCCAGGATCCCCGCACCCTCGTGGACGCAGCCCTCACGAAACAGGTGGAGATCCGCCAGAACGACCTGCTCCTGCGCCAGAAGAAGCTTTCCCAGCAGCGGCGGATCACCCGGTGAGGGCTCAAGCCACCATCCAACCCTTGCCTGAATCCGCAGATCCCTTATACTGAAAAGTTCCGGACTCGGCCGGTACATTGGACGAGTTCTGCTTACCTCTCGGCCGCCGGCACCGCCGGCCCGATATCTGCAGCGTTCTTTGAGGTCCGAATGGTTCCGACGCCACCGCGAGAAGCCTACTACCCCCTGACCAAAGCCCTGATCTCCATCGGAAGGAAGAACGGATTCCTGCTGGTTGACCAGCTCAATGATTTCCTCCCCGACACCGCCTCCAGTCCCATGGACCTTGAGGTGGTCATGGGCCTGTTCGCCCGTCTGGGCGTGGGCATCGGTGCCACGGAAGAGGAGGCCCAGGCCGCCCGCGAGGCCATCGAACCTGAATTCGTCCTGGTGGACGGCGGCGGCAAGGGCGACAAGGACCTCGAAGTCGAGATCGACAGCCCCGACAGCGACAAATTCAATGACCCGGTCCGCATGTACCTCAAGGAGATGGGCACGGTCCCCCTCCTCAAGCGCGAGGACGAGGTCGAGATCGCCAAGCGCATCGAGGTGGGCGTGCGCAGCGTCATGCGCGCCCTGTCCCGGTCCCGCCTGGCCGCCAGCCTCCTCATCGACATCGGCAAGATGCTGAAGGAGAACCCCGGCAAGATCCGTGAAGTGGTGGGTCTGTCCGACGAGGTGGACGACGACGAGGATGCCGAGAGCACCTCCGCCACCCAGCATGTGCACCACCAGTTCGAGAAGCTGCTTGTCTACGACCAAGCCCTCCAGGAGCTGCTGGACCTGCACCTCCAGGTGGAGGCCGGCACCAAGACCCTGCCCAAGAAGCGCAAGCTGGGCCGTGAAATCCTCATGGCCCGCGGTCGCCTGTCCCGCCAGATCCGCAAGCTGGGCCTCAACAGCCTCGCCGTTACGCGCCTCATCGACAAGATCACCCATCAGCACAGCCAGGTGATGGCCGGGGAGCGCAAGTGCCGCGAGCTGCGGGACCGGCTCAAGAACCCCGCCTTCGCCAAGCTGAAGGACCGCTACAAGGAAGAGCTGGCCCACATCGAGAAGACCCTCGAGGACTTCTTCGAGAAGTACGAGACCACCAGCGAGCAGTTCCACAAGGATTTCAACGGCCTCAAGGCCGCTGAGAGCATCAGCCGCGGCGCCAAGGCCGAGCTCATCGAGGCCAACCTGCGCCTCGTGGTCTCCATCGCCAAGCGTTACACCAACCGCGGCCTGCAGTTCCTGGACCTCATCCAGGAAGGCAACATCGGGCTCATGAAGGCCGTGGACAAGTTCGAATACAGCCGCGGCTTCAAGTTCTCGACCTACGCCACCTGGTGGATCCGGCAGGCCATCACCCGCGCCATCGCGGATCAGGCCCGCACCATCCGCATTCCCGTGCACATGATCGAGACCATCAACAAGCTCATCCGCACCCAGCGCGAGCTGGTGCAGAAGCTGGGCCGGGAACCCTCCAGCGAGGAGATCGCCCACGCCATGGACATGCCCGTGGGCAAGGTCCGCAAAGTGATGAAGATCGCGCAGGAACCCATCTCCCTTGAGACGCCCATCGGCGAGGAGGAGGATTCCCACCTGGGGGATTTCATCGAGGACAAGACCGTGGTCTCCCCCGTGGAGCAGGTCGTGCAGCAGCGCCTCAAGGAGACCGTCCGCAATGTGCTCAACACCCTCAGCGAGCGCGAAGAGCGCGTGCTGCGCATGCGCTTCGGCGTGGGCGACGACGGCTCCGAACACACGCTGGAGGAGGTCGGCAGCGAGTTCGCCGTCACCCGCGAGCGCATCCGCCAGATCGAATCCAAGGCCCTGCGAAAGATCAGGCACCCCCGCTACTCCAAGACCCTCAAGGCATTCCTGGGGTAACACCCTTCGCAGAGAGCGCCGAGATGACCGAGGTTCACAGAGGAAGATTTGTTCTCCTCTGCGAACCTCGGCTGTCTCTGCACCCTCCGAGAGTGTTTTTCCCAATGAAGTCGAGGTAGCCTGAGCCCGTGACCGACGCCCGAAAGAGCCCCTTCGCCCCGCTTCGAAATCGCATCTTCATGGCGATCTGGATCGCGGCCATGGTCTCGAATGTGGGCACCTGGGTCCAGAGTGTGGGCGAGAAGTGGCTCATGGCCGAGATCACCCGATCGCCGCTGCTCATGAGCCTCATCGAGACCGGCTCCACCCTGCCCATGCTGGTGCTGTCCATGCCCGGCGGCGCCATCGCCGACATCGTGGACCGGCGCCGTCTGTTGCTGGTCACCCAGGCCTGGATGCTGCTGGCGGCCGCGGCCATGGCCCTCCTGTCGGCGCTGCACCTGGTGACCCCGGCCATCCTCATCACCATGTCCCTGCTGCTGGGCGTGGGGGCCGCGCTCAATGCCCCGGCCTGGCAGGCCTCCGTGCCCGACCTGGTGCCCAAGGACCAGATCGCCGCCGGCGTGGCCCTGAACAGCGCGGGCTTCAATGTCAGCCGGGCCGTGGGCCCCGCCCTGGGAGGCCTCGTGGTGGGCTGGCTGGGCGCGACCTGGGCTTTCGCCCTCAACGCCGTCTCCTTCGTGGGGGTGCTGGTGGTGCTGAAGGGATGGAAGCGCGCGCCCGTCACCACCGACCTTCCCGCCGAGCGCTTCATCGCCGCCATGAAGGTGGGCCTCCGCTACACGCGGCACCGCTCGGCCCTCCAGGTGATCCTGCTCCGGGGCGGCGGGTTCGTGTTCTTCGGCGGGACGATCTTCGCCCTGCTCCCCACCCTGGCCATCCACCAGCTCAACCTCGGGTCCACGGCCTTCGGCCTGCTGCTGGGATGCATCGGCACGGGAGCGGTGGGAGCCACGCTGTTCCTGCCCGCCCTGCGGGAAAAGTACAGTCCCAATACGCTTCTTGCGACCGCCATCGTGGCCTTCGCGGCTGGCCTGCTGGTCCTTTCCGTCGTGAACCACCCCCTGCCGGCGGGCCTGGCACTCCTGGTGTGCGGGGCCGGCTGGCTGTCCGTCCTCAGCACCTGCAACACCGGCGTCCAGCTGTCCGTGCCCTCCTGGGTGCGCGCCCGGGCCCTCGGCGTCTACATCACCGTCTGGGGCGGCGCCATGGCGGGCGGCGCGGCGTTCTGGGGCTGGGTGGGCGAGCGGTGGGGCATCCATGTGGCCTTCCTCGCCTCGGGGATCGGCATGCTGCTGTTGCTGGCCGCCACCGCCCGCCTGAAGATCCAGGCCCTGCATGAGCCCATGGACATGAGCCCGCACCGCCTCCAGCCCCATGCCCCCGAGCCCCTCGACCCCGATGAGGGACCCATCCTCACGGTGCTGGAGTACCGGATCCCGGAGGAGCGCAAGGCCGCCTTCCAGGACGCCATGCGGGAGGTCCGCCGCGTCCGGATCCGCGACGGGGCCGTGCGCTGGTCCCTGTTCCAGGACATCGCCCCGCCTGAACCCGGGCAGCTGCGTTTCGTGGAGAATTTCCTCAGCTCCAGCTGGGGCGAGCACCTCCGCCAGCACCACCGGGCCACCGTGGAGGACCGGGTCGTCTTCCGCCGGGCCTATGGGCTGGGCGTCGAAGCGAGGCCCCGGATCCGCCATCTCCTCGCCGCCTGGGAGGACCACCGCTCCATCTTGGACCGCATCCTGGAGTAAGGCCGCGCGTGGGCTAGGAGGCCCGGCCCGTTTCGGTCATGCTGGACTCATCGCTTCGGAGCCCGCACTCGTGCTTTCCAAGGACCAGACCCTGGGCAAATACCAGATCCTGGATCGCCTCGGCTCCGGGGGGTTCGGAGCTGTGTACCTGGCCCTGGACACCTGGGTGAACCGCAAGGTGGCCCTGAAGGTCCCCCACCAGCAGCAGGACGAGATCGTGGACCTGCTGAAGGAACCACGCATCATGGCGGGGCTGAAGCATCCGAACATCGTCGAGCTCATCACCGTCGAGCGGAAGAACGGGATCTTCTTCATGGTCCTGGAATATGTGGAGGGCGAGAGCCTCGACCGGATGATCCGGCGGGAGCGCACCCTCGCACCGACCCGGGCCCTGGAGATGGGCCTGGACATCTGCAGCGCCATCGCCTTCGCCCATGGCCACCAGATCCTGCACCGGGACCTGCGCCCCGCCAACATCCTGGTGAACCGCGACGGCCTGGCCAAGGTCACCGATTTCGGCACCTCCCGCGTGCTGGAGATGCAGCATGTCCCCTTCGCGCCCACGCGCATCGGCTCTCCGCCCTACATGGCGCCGGAGCATTTCCGTGGCCGGGCCGTGTTCCAGTCCGACCTCTGGTCGCTGGGCATCACGCTCTACGAGATGCTCACGGGTACGGTGCCCTTCTATGACGCCGATCCCCTGAAGATCGCCCAGGCCTTCACCAGCCAGCAGATCCTGGCGCCCCACCTGCGGAATCCCATCGTGCCCAAGGCCTTCTCCGAGGTCGTCATGAAGGCCCTGGCGGTGAACCTCGGCGAACGCTACCTGTCGGCCCAGGCCTTCCTGGAGGCCCTCCGCCGCCTCAAGGACAGCGTGGCCCGCGAGACCCGCCCCTTGGGCACGGCCGTCCTCTCCTCCAGTACCTCAGGCCCCCATCCCACGCTCCGCGCCGCCACCCAGGCCCGGCTCTGCCGCTTCTGCTACCGGCAGCTGCCCCGCATGGCCATGGTCTGCCCCAACTGCGGGGAGAAGAACTAGCCAATGATCTGGCACCCCACCAAGGATGCGGTGCAGCGGCTCTGGGGCCGCCGGTGGGTGCGCCGGGTGTCCTATGTCCTCGTGGCCGGGGCGACCGCCGTGACCGTGGGCCCTTGGCTCGCCACCCGGCCCGCCGTCCTCCGATGGACCGTCTCCAAACTCGATGCCCTGACCCGCGAGGAGACCGGGCTCCCGCTCACCATCGGCCAGCTGGAGATCCACCCCATCCTGGGATCCATCGTCCTGCGGGATGTGCACCTCGGGGGGGACCTGCTCAGCGTGCGGCGCATCGAGATCCAGGCGGACCTCCCCTCCTTCCTCGCGCCCCCCTACCGGATCTTCTCCATCCGGGCTGAGCAGCCTCACCTCCGGCTGACGGAAGCGGGCCTGGCTCCCCTCAAGCTCAAGGAGCGGCCGCCACGGACAGGCCCCCTGCCCCAGGTGCGCCTCGACCTCCTCAGCCTCACCGGCGGGGAGATCGAGATTCCCGAGCCGCTGCGCGGCATTCCCGCGGCGCGCTACCAGTTCGAGGTGAAGGCCACCGGCCAAGGGCCCAACCGCCTGCGCGTGGATGTGGCCGGCCCGCAGCTGTCCGTGAAGGGTCCCGGTGGCTGGGAGCGGGGCCGACTGGACCTGAACGGCGAGCTTTCCGAGAGCTTCGTCTCGCTCCAGGAGGGCTACCTCCGCCTGGGCGAAAGCCAGGTTCGGCTGAGCGGGCGCCTCGAGGCCAAGACCCCCAAGGCGCCCGAGCGCCTGGAAGGCCGCCTTGGCAGCGTACTCAGCCTGGCCCAGGCCGCCCGCTGGGGAGGCCAGGCGCGGCCGCCCCTGATGGGCAGCCTGGATGTCAGCGCCACCGTCGAAGGCACCCTCGCCGCCCCCCGCTGGTCCGTGATCGCGGAAGGCCAGGGGCTGCGGCCCGCGAACGGGAGCTTCCACCCCGGGGCACTCGACCTGCGGGCCAGCGGTGGCCTCCAGGCCGCCAAGGTGGAGCACCTGCGCTGGCGGTCCGGCCAGGGGGAGCTGGACCTCCAGGGAACCTGGTCCCAGAAGGCCCCCCCGGAAGCCACCCTCCAGGGACGGAACCTGGATCTGGATGCCGTCGGCCGCGCCCTGCGCCTGCCGGAATTCCAGGGCGTCCGCGGCACGCTGCAGGCCCAGGTCAAGGGGCCGCGGGAAGCTTCGGCCCTGAGCCGCCCGGACCGCTGGCAGGCTTCGGCCCAGGTGGCTCTGACGCAGCACGGGCTGGAGGCCGGCAGCCTGCGGGCCACCTTGCGGGATGGCCGGGCCACCCTCGAGCAGCTCCGGCTGGATCTCGAAGCGCTGAAGGCCTCCGGCACCGGCTGGGCCACCCTCGGGCCCCGCGGTCCGGTGCGCCTGGAGGCGGAAGGCCAGGTGGAGGTGGGCGCCAGCCAGGTGGCCCAGGCGCTGCGTGCCTGGAAGGTGGTGGACCTGGACATGGAGGGTCAGACCCGGGCCCAGGCCAAGGTCCGCTGGAGCCGAGGCACCGGCCTGGAGCTGGACGGCACCACCGAAGTCTCCCATCCCCGCTGGCACGGGGCACGGGCGGATGAGCTGCGGGCCAAGGTGGAGATCCGGGGCTCGGACCTTCGCGTCACGGACATCGACCTGAAGAAGGACGAGGGTCGCGGCGGCGGCGATCTCTGGCTCACCTGGGCCCGCACCGCCCCGGGCCAGAAGCAGATGGACATGTGCTACACCGCCTTCCGCCTTCCCGTGGCCGAAGGGCTCAGGGCCGCCGATCTGAAGGATGACGAGGGCCACGACCTCCCCATCACCGGGACCGGCAGCGGCTGGGTGCGCCTCCAGGGCCCCTACGATCACCTCACCATGCAGGGCGCCGCCCAAGTCGAAGCGGGCGAGGTCTACGGGATCAAGGTTCCCGCCGCCTCGTCCGATTTCGCGATGGACCTCGAGACCCTGCGGCTGCGTCTTCAGGATGTCCGCGTCGCCGAGCGGCCCGAGCTGCTGGGCAGCCCCGGCTCTGAACCCGAAGGGGCCCTGGCCCTGGCCGGCCAGGCCGACATGGATCTGCGCCGGTGGACCTGGAAGGTGGATCTCGCGGGGCGCCTCGATTCCCAGCTGATGGCCCTGCCCGGCCCCCGCATCCAGGCCCAGGTGGAGGCCCGCCTGCTGGGGCCCATCACCAGCCCCTTCGGCGCCCTGGACCTGCCGGAGGGCCAGCTCAGCCTGAACCGGGGCCGCATCTTCTTCGGCGGGCGCAGCCTCGAGGGCCTCGAGGGCGCCTTCAGCCTGGAGCGGGGCCGGATGGCCGGCCGTCTGGCCCTGGAGGGCATGAGCCGCCCGCTCGTGGAGGTCCAGGTCCGGCAGGACGGGCCGGACCTGGCGGGCACCCTGTCGCTGAATGTCTCCGCGGACAGCGCCCGCACCGAGAATCTGGCCCGGAGCCTGACCGACGACCTGATGGAGGACCTGAGCCTCGAGGTCAGCGCCCAGGGGCGCTGGAACGGCCGGAACCTCCTCTGGACCGGATCCCTGAACCGTCTGGCCGCCCAGTTCAATGCCTTCGAACTCCACCAGGCCCGGCCTTCCTCCCTTCGCGGAGACGCCAATGGCGCCGAGGTGGACATCGCCCTGGAAGGCGGCGCGCGGAAGGCCGCCGACCCGACGGCCCAGGCCGCCAACCTGCGCCTGACGGGGACCGTGCCCTTTTCGGCGACCGTCCCTCTGGCCCTCCGGGTGCAGGGCGCCGCCAACCTCGCCCACCTCAAGTCGATCTTCGACCGGGTGATGGAGGTGGACGAGTACAGCCTGCTGTCCGAACTGCGGATCCAGGGCCTGGGCCGGTTCGACCTCCTGGCTCACGGGACCTATCCCGCGCCCCTGCTGGACGGCACCTTGTCCCTGGAAAAGGGCCAGACGAACCTGCGGGGCTACCAGGGCGTGGAGGACCTGCAGGTCGGTCTGATCTTCAAGGACCGCACCGTATCGATTCCCGCAGACCGGCCGCTGCGCGGCACCTTGGCCCACGGCGACCTGCAGGTCTCCGGCGACCTCACCTGGCGGCTCGGCGGCCTGGAGGCCTATCGGCTGAAGGCCTCCCTCGCCAACTTCCAGCTCCGGGATGTGCCCGATGGCCTGGATCTCCAGGGCACCCTGCGGGCCACCCTGGAGGGCACCGAGGAAGGGGGCCTGCTCAAGGGCCGCCTGCGGGCCGACCGCCTGAGCTATCAGACCGAGGTGAAGCTGGCCGACCTCATCCTGCGGAGCGCCCTCAGCGACAGCGGCGGTTTGGTGGGCCTGGACCTGGATGATCCGCTGGAGCGCATCCGCCTGGACCTGGACCTCGACCTGCGCAGCCCCTGGAGCTTCGACACCAACCTCCTGAAGCTGGAAGGCCGCACCGAGGGGCCGTTCCAGGTGCTGGGCACCCTGGCGCATCCCGTGCCCAAGGGCACGATGATCTTCCAGCCCGGTGGCCGCATCACCAACATCTTCCCCGCGGGCGACATGGTGGTGGATCGGGGTTCACTGGTCTTCTCCGAGTCGCGCCCCCTGGATCCGGTCATCAACCTCCAGGGCAGCGTCAGCTCCATTCCCGGCTACACCGTGAACCTCGACATCCACGGCACCCTGAGCAACCTGGCCATCGTGCCCAGCTCCACACCCAGCCTCCGGCAGGACGAGATCGTGGCCATCCTCATCAATCCCGGCAATGTGGCCAATGTGGGCGCGGCGGGGGCCACCTCCGGCGCCACCCAGGGCGCCATCACCTCCGGCATCGCCAGCGCCGGCTCCGGCCTCATCTCCACCCTGGCCTTCGCGCCCTTCCAGGAGCAGATGCGGCGGACGCTCGGCCTGGATCGCGTGAATGTCGCGGTGCGCTCCACCAACCTGGGCACCACCGAAACCGAAGTCACCCTGGGCAAGAGCATCAACCTGTTCGGCCAGCGCAGCGCCTTCGTGGTGTCCCACAAGAAGAGCGGCGAACTGAGCATCACCTCCGGCCAGGTGGAGTGGCGTTTCGGCGGCTTCATCCTGCAGCTGGGCGCCAGCAAGGGTGGCGGCACCGGGCTCAACCCCTCGGGGGAGATCCGCCACACCTGGAGCCCCAAGTAGGGCGCGGGCGGTAGGCTGGAGGTGGAGACACGCATGATCACGGTCAAATGCTTCGCCCGCTATCGCGCCCTGCTGGGGTTCAGCGAACTCCGACTGCCCCTCGCCCCCACCCTGGGCGATCTCCTGGCGGATCCCCGCTTCGCGGACCTTCCCAAGGACGCCCTGCTGGCCCTGAACCAGAGCTTCGCGGACCGCACGGCGCCGCTGACGGAGGGTGACGAGGTGGCCCTGATGCCACCGGTGTCGGGGGGGTGATTAGCTCTCCCGCCGGATTTCCAGCACCTCGCCCCCGCTGAGGCGCAGCAGCTCCTGGAAGGCGGGTTCCCGCCGCAGACGGTCCTCGGGCCGGTCGCCTTGGGTTTCTCCGGCGGACCCGCCCTCGAAGCTGATCTCCAGCTCCCTCAAGCCCGGGAGCACGGCCGCCAGCGCCGCCAGGACATGGGGATTGGTCTTTTCCCGCTCGAGGTCCTGGAGGGTCTGCCGCACATTGCCCGGGAACCGGAAGTGCAGCACCGGCGGCTCCCAGCGGAGATCGGTGGCCATCTGGGGCGCCGTGCCGAGAGCCCGGAGGCCGGGCACCTGACGGAGCGCCTCGCTGCAGGCCACCCGCAGCTGGGGGGGGGCCGGTGCGCCCGCGGGAACTGGCGCCTGGGCGCGGGCAGGAGAAGGGACGGAAGCTGGGGCTGGGCGGGCCGGGAAGCTGGCCGCGGGAGTTGATGTGGGGGCCGGTGCGGGCCTGCGAGGCCCCTCAGGCGCCGGCGCGGCCTGGGGGGCCCGGGAAGGGACCGGCGGCGGCCCGGCGGGCGGGCTCGAAGGCCGCGGCGGCGCTCCGGCCCCGTAGGCCCCGGAGACGAGGGCATCCAGGGGGGCCAAGTGCGGCAGCTGCGCCGCCGTGAGAAGGGCCAGCTCCACCACCACGCGGGGCAGGCTGCTGTCCCGCAGGTCGCGCTCCCGGCTCAGCAGCAGGTTCAGCATCCGCGCCCAGCGCAGCAGGTCCTGGGGGCCCCGGGCGGCTCGGGCTTCTGCTTCCAGGCGGTCGCGGAAGGCCAGCACCAGCTCGCGCCAGAAGGTGGCCCAGTCGGCGCCCTGTTCGTTCAGCTCGCGGCAGGCCTCCACCAGGGCCGCCGTGTCGCCGATGACCAGGGCCGACAGGACGCCCTGCACCAGGTGGGCGCTGACGATGCCCAGCTGCTCCCGGACGGCCTCCTCCAGCACCTTCCCATCGCCGGCGGCAATGACGCGATCGAGGATGGTCAGCGCATCGCGCATGGAGCCCTGGCCCGCCTCGGCCACCAGCCGCAGGCTGCCGGCCTCCACCTCCACACCCTCGTGCTCGCAGACATGCCGGAGGCGGCCTTCGATGAGACCCACGGGAATCAGGCGGAACGGGAAGATCTGGACGCGGCTCTTGATGGTGTCGGGCACATCCTGCAGTTCCGTGGTCGCCAGCACGAAGATGGCGTGGGGCGGCGGCTCCTCGATGACCTTCAGCAGGGCATTGAAGGCCTCGGTGCTGAGCATGTGCACTTCGTCGATGATGTAGATCCGGTAGCGACAGAAGGCCGGCCGCGTCTGCACCTGCTCCCGGAGGGCCCGGGCGTCGGCCACGGAGGCCCGGCTGGCGGCGTCGATCTCGACGATGTCCAGGCTGCTGTCGGGCTGCTCGGCGGCGCGGCAGGGATCGCAGACCCCGCAGGGCGTGGCGGTGGGGCCTTCGGCGCAGTTCAGGGCCCGGGCCAGGATGCGCGCCGTGCTGGTCTTGCCCGTGCCGCGCACCCCCGCGAAGAGGTAGGCCTGATGGATGCGGCCGCTCTCCTTGGCCCGCTTCAGGGCGTTGGCCAGCGCCTTCACACTACCTTCCTGTCCCACAAGGTCGGATAGCAGGCGGGGGCGGTATTTGAGGGCGAGGGTGCTCATCGGAAATCCAGTCTCCCATAAGAGTACCCAACCTGCCCCATAAGCAGGGAAGAGGCTCCGGTGGGCCGCCAACTGCGGTAACCTGCGATTCTCCCGAGGACATCCGATGCCCCACGCATCTCGGAACGAACACGCCGCATGCGGGGTGGGATTCATCGCCTCCCGAACCGGGGAGGCCTGCCACCAGATCCTCCGGGATGCCCTCCAGGCCCTGCGGTGCGTGGAGCACCGGGGCGGCTGCGCGGCCGATCAGGTCAGCAGCGACGGCGCGGGCGTCATGGCCGACATCCCCTTCGAGCTTCTGGGCCACCGGCCCGGCGAGATCGCCGTGGCCAGCCTCTTCATGCCCCAGGATCCCGGTCGTCTGCGCCGCGCCCTCGCGTTGTTCGAGTCCATCTTCGCGTTCTTCGACCTGGATGTGCTGGCCTACCGCGAGGTCCCCGCCGATCCCACGGTGCTGGGCGACGATGCCCGGCGCACCCTGCCCTCCCTGCGGCAGGCCATCCTGCGCCGGCCGGCCCACTGCCGCACGGACGCCTCCTTCGACAAGCTGCTCTACAACGCCAAGCAGGTGCTGCGCACCAAGCTGGAGGAGCAGGGCATCACGGACGAGTTCTTCTTCGCCTCGCTGTCCGCCCGGACCATCGTCTACAAGGCCCTCACCCGCGCGGCGGATCTCGACCGCTTCTACCCGGATCTCTTGGACCCGAGCTTCATCACCCGCTTCGCCCTCATCCACCGCCGCTTCAGCACGAACACCCGCACCTCCTGGGACAAGGCCCAGCCCTTCCGCCTCCTCGCCCACAACGGCGAGATCAACACCATCGCCGGCAACCGCTCCCGCGCCATCTCCCGCGAGATGTCCATCGGGCTCAAGGCCGACCAGCTGGTGACGCATGGCTCCATCAGCGATTCCGGCAGCCTGAACGAGATCGCCGAGGCCCTGCTCTACCGCAGCAGCATCCCGCATGTGGAGGACATCCTCGCCATCATGCTGCCGCCCGCCGAGGCCGAAGCCCCCTTCTACACCTTCTGGAGCCGGGCCATGGAGCCCTGGGACGGCCCCGCCTTCCTGGTCTACGCCGATGGCGGCACTGTGGGGGCGCGGCTCGATCGCAACGGTTTCCGGCCCGCGCGCTGGGCCATCACAGACGACCGGTTCTATCTGGCCTCCGAGGCCGGCGCGTTTCCCTTGGATGAAGCGGCGGTGCGCCGCAAGGGCATCCTCCACGCGGGCACGGGCGTGAAGGTGGACCTGGCCACGGGCCGCGTGCATTTCCGGGATCCGGGCCGTTCGCGGGAGCACCGGGACGCCGCCTTCGACCCCCGCACCACGCCCATCGGCTCGGTTCCCGATCCGGCCCCGCCGGAAGGTCCCGTCAGCGTGTTCCGAAAGACGCTCTTCACCTGCTCCCGCGAGGAGCTGGAGAAGGTCCTCTATCCCATGGTTGCCACCGGCAAGGAGGCCATCGGCTCCATGGGCGACACGGCCCGGCCCAATGTCTTCTCCTCCGAGCCCCGGCCCTTCTTCGACTACTTCTACCAGCACTTCGCGCAGGTCACGAACCCGCCGCTGGACTACCTCCGCGAAGGCAACATCACCGACCTGCGGGTGTTCCTCGGCCGCTCGCCCAACATCTTCTTCCCCAAGGACCTGATCCCGCTGAGCGAGGCCCTGGAACTGCCCCGGCCCATCCTCGACCTCGGGCAGATGCGCTTCCTGGAGCGGATGCAGAGCTACCGGCCCTCCGAATCCCACATCATCCCCCGCACCTTCCCCATGCGCTTCCGCCGCGACGACGGCGTGGCGGGCTTCCACGCCGCCGTCGCGCGGCTGGCGGCCGATGTCCTCGAGGCCGTGAAGGGCGGCACCAGCGTCATCATCCTCAGCGACCGCGAAGCCAGCGTGGAGCAGCCCCCCATCCCGGGCCTCATCGCCCTGCGGGCCGTGGTGCACACCCTCAACGAGTCCGGCCAGCGCCTCAACGCCTCCATCGTCATGCACACGGCCGAGGCCCGGACCTCGCACCACCTCGCCGCCCTCATCAGCTTCGGCGCCTCCGCCGTCTGCCCCTACCTCGCCCTGGAGATCGCACGGCGCGACGAGCACCCGACCTTCGGCGCCCTGAGCGCGGACCGACGCGAGCAGAACCTGGTCGCAGCGCTGGAATCGGGCCTGCTCAAGATCATGGCGAAGTGCGGCATCTCGGTGGTCCAGAGCTACATGAGCGCCAAGCTCTTCACCGCCGTGGGCCTGGGACCGGAGCTGATGGAGACCTTCTTCCCGCAGCGCACCAGCCCCATTGGCGGCATCGGGTACGAGGATCTGGCCGGCGACATCCTGCGGAAGACCGGCCTCGCGGCCCAGGCGGGCTTCATGGACCGCCTGCTGCACACGCACCAGTTCCGGGAATCGCCCCATCCCGGCCAGGGCGAGCACCACGGCATGACCTCGGCCCGGGCGCGGCTGCTCCACCGCCTGGTGGCCCTGGATCCGGACACGCCCGAGGCGCGGGACCTCTACCAGGACTACCTCGCCTCCCTGAAGCTCGACGAGCCCATCAACCCCCGCCACCTCCTGGCCCTGCGCCCGGATGCTGCGCCCCTGCCCCTGGAAGCCGTCGAGCCGGTCTCGGCCATCCTCCAGCGCTTCGGGGCCGGCGCCATGTCCTTCGGGGCCGTCAGCGCCGAGAGCCAGCGCGACCTCATCCTGGCCATGGAGGCCTCGGGGGGCCGCAGCAACAGCGGCGAGGGGGGCGAGAATCCCTTCTACTGGACGGACGGCATCACCGCCTCCACCAAGCAGGTGGCCTCGGCCCGCTTCGGCGTGACGGCGGAGTACCTCATCTCGGGGGAGGAGCTGCAGATCAAGGTGGCCCAGGGGGCCAAGCCCGGCGAGGGCGGCCAGCTCATGCGCGTGAAGGTCGACGAGTCCATCGCCAGGGCCCGGTTCTCCCTGCCCGGGGTGGACCTGATCTCCCCGCCGCCCCTGCACGACATCTACAGCATCGAGGACCTGAAGGAGCTCATCTACGAGCTGCGGCAGGTGCATCCCGCCGCGAAGATCAGCGTGAAGCTCGTCTCGGGCACGGGCATCGGCACCATCGCCGTGGGGGTGGCCAAGGCTGGGGCCGACATCATCTATGTGGCCGGGGGCGACGGCGGCACCGGGGCCGCCACGCTGGGTTCCATGAAGCACGCGGGCCTGCCCTGGGAGTTCGGCCTGGTGGAGGCCCAGGGGGCGCTGCTGGAGAACGGCCTCCGCGACCAGGTGGAACTGCGGGTGGACGGTGGTCTGCTCACGGGCAAGGACCTGGTGACGGCGGCCATCCTCGGCGCCGAGGGCTTCGAGTTCGGGAAGTTGCTGCTGGTGGCCGAAGGCTGCGTGATGGCGCGGATCTGCGAAAAGAACACCTGCCCCGCGGGCATCGCCACCCACGATCCGAAGTTCAAGGCCCGCTACACCGGCAGCCCCGAGGCCATCCAGCACATGCTGATCCACCTGGCGGAGGATGCGCGCCGCCACCTCGCGGCCCTGGGCGTGGCCTCGCTGGGGGATCTCCAGGACCGGGTGGACCTCCTCCAGGTGGCGCCGGACCATGCGGCCTTCGTGCACGACCGGAAGCTCAACCTGGGTTCGCTCCTGGATCCGCGCCCGCCACGAACCGGCGGAGGTCCGTCCGCTTCCGCCTCCGAGGGTGTGGGGCCCCTGAACCAGCGCATCCTGGCGGAGGCCGAAGCCTTCCTGGAAGTGGGGGGCACGCACCACCAGACCCACACCATCACCACCCAGGATCGCGGCGTCCTGGCCACCCTTGCCGGGGCCGTGGCCAAGCGGGTGCGCGAACGCCGCCGGCGGGGCGAGGATCCGACCGTGCCGGGCACCCTGCATCTGGATTTCACCGGCAGCGCGGGCCAAGGATTCGCCGCCTTCCTCACGGACGGGCTGGCGGTCCGGCTGCAGGGCGAAGCCAACGATTCCGTCGCCAAGTCCATGTCCGGCGGGCGCGTGGTCCTCCTCCCGCACCCCCGGTCGACCTACGCCGCCGAAGAGAACGCCATCCTCGGCAACGGCGCCCTCTATGGCGCCACCGGCGGGACGCTGCTGGTCCGCGGCCGGGCCGGAGACCGCTTCGCCGTGCGGAACAGCGGGGCCTCGGCCGTGGTCGAGGGCACCGGCCACCACGCCTGCGAGTACATGACCCGGGGCGCCGTGGCCATCCTCGGCCCCGTGCTCTCCAATGCCGGCGCCGGCATGACCGGCGGTTGCCTCTACCTGCGCCGGACCCACGCGGAAAGGGTGAACCAGGACTACCTCACCGCCCTCCCCTGGCGGCCCGAGGAAGAGGCCGAGTTCCGCGGCCTGCTGGAGCAGCACCACGCCGAAACCGGCAGCGCCACCGCCGCCGCCCTGCTCGAAGACTGGCCCGCCACCCTCCAGGCCTTCAGCGCCTTCGTGCCCGTGGCCGTGGCGGCAGGGCTGAAGGCCAGCTAGCCCCATCCGCCGGACCCACCTTCTGCAGGAAGGCTTTGCGTCCCGCACTTGGTGGAAGGCATCAGCCCACCCGGTCAAACAACCCAGGCTGGCAGACGGGAGGCGGCGGTGGCGGTGCGGGCTTCTCCGCCTTCTCCCGGGGCCGGCGGCGGGTCGGGAAGGTCTCGGCGAAGGCCTGGCGGATGCCTTCGGCATAGGTGGGGTCCAGCACCTTCAGCCAGCCATGGTCCGCCAGCACCTTGTAGAAGGGATCCTGCTTCAGCAGGCGCAGGCGGCCCACCCAGGCATTGGAGGCACCGCTGGTGCGGGCCCGGCGGGCAAATGCCTGGGGCGCATGCACGGCCATGAGGGGGGCCACCGCCACCGTCACACCGATGCCCGCCGCCGCCAGGCGTTCCACCGCGGCCCAGCGGCTGGGGATGGCCGGGGCGTGCGGCTCCACCGTCTGGCGGACGGTGTCGTCATCGGTGGGGATGGAGAGGCCCACGGTCAGCCGGTCTCCGAAGGCCCGCAGCAGTTCCAGATCCTGCAGCACCATGGGCGAACGGGTGTGGACGATCACCTCGGTGGTGGGACAGAGCAGCAGCACCTCCAGGCAGCGGCGGGTCAGCCGGTATTCCCGCTCCAGGGGCTGGTAGGGATCCGTGGCCGAGGCCATGAACACCCGCTCGCCATGGAGCCGGTGCCGCTGGGACCAGAGCAGCTCCGGCGCATTCAGCTTCGGGGCGACCCATTCGCCCCAGTCTTCAGGCTTGTGCAGGGCGTTGGGGTAGTCCCGCACATAGCAGTAGCGACACCCATGCCCACAGCCGCGATAGGGGCTGAGGGCGAATCCGAAGCCGTACCGGTCGTCCTTCTGGGGACGCAGGATGGACCTGGCCTCCTCCGGCTCCACCAGCAGGTTCTGGAAGAGGGGCGGCGGATCCGACGGAAGCGGCAAGGGCGTCATAGCCCAAGTTTTCGCTTTTTATTCGCCAAGTCAAGGGGCGGCGGGCGATTGGGGAGCCAGGGGGATCACATTGATCCGGCCGTTGGTTTCAAGGATGGCCACGCGCACATCGGCCACATCGGAAACCCCCGCCTGCCGCACGGCGGCCATCAGCTCATGGCGGGTGATCCGCTCGGAAGCCAGCATGGCCTCGTCCAGCTGCCCGTTGTGGATCAGAATCTGCGGGCGCCCCTCCAGCAGCGTCTCCGCCCGCTTGCTGCGCCAGGTGAGCCAGGACATGACGCCGTTCACCGCCAGGAGGGTGGCGACCAGGATGAAGCCCCCGGCCACGGTGTTGTCCCCGGCGTTCATGCTGTTCTGCACGGCGTTGCTCAGCACCAGGAGCATCACGAAGTCGAAGGGCGCCAGCTGGCCCACCTGGCGCTTGCCCGTGAGGCGCAGCAGCACCAGGAGGAAGCCGTACACCAGGAGGGCCCGCAGCACGAACTCCCACCAGGGCTGGGTCAGCTTCCACATGGAAACGCCCACGGGCAGGGCGCCCTCAAGCAACATGGCGATGGACATGCCCCTCCCCTGAGGATCGAGGACTGAAGATGGCCCTACTCGATCTCGACCGAGAAGGACGCCGAGCCGAGTTCCGTGCCATCCGCGGCCAGGACCTTCACTGTCCACGCGCCCTCGTCGCCCTTGCGGAAGGTGCGGTAGGCGTTCGTGCGATAGGGCGAGCGCGGCACCTTCAGCTCCAGTTTGGTAGTGCGCTCGCCCTTCGCGAACGCCACGGTGATGGTGCTGTCGGCGGCGCCGGCGACCTTGGTCCAGGCGTAGAGCTTCGTGCCGGCGGCCACTTTGAAGGAGGCGGCTTCGCCCTGCAGTTCCATCTTTTCGATGCCGGTGCCGACCTTGATCTCGGCAGAGGCCTTGGCTTCAGGGGCCTGGGCGACGAGCGCCGCCGAGGCGAGGAGGGGAAGGAGGAAGGCCTGACGCATGGAGGCTCCTTGATGGAAAGGTGGCCCCATTCTGCGCCCGATCCCCGCCGGTGTCACCGCGCCGGTGTCACTGCGTCGGGGGCGCCCGTCAGAAGGTGATCACCAGGGAGGTGGTGAACACGGTGTCGGTCTTCTTGAGCTGGAAGGGCACCTGGCCGAGGACCACCGGCGGCGTGGCCACGGGCGTCTGCACCACATCCACCCCCACAGAGGCGGGCTTGTTCTTGTAGGTGATGTCGTAGCCCACCTTCAGGGCGAGCCGGGAGGACAGGGTCGTGGTGAAGCCGTTCCGCCAGACCGCCAGGTAGTTCTGGGTGTCCTTGAAGCTGTCGGAGAGGTTCAGTTCCGAGATGAAGGTCGATGCGGCGAAGAGCTTCTTCTCGAACTTGGCGCCCAACCGGAAAGTGCTGAACCCGTCCTCCGTTCCCGCGGGGCGGAACACCTGGGTCTCCCTGGTGTAGCCCACGCCGGCGTCCGTGAAGAACTTGGTGCGGTCCTCCTTGAGCCACCAGTGGCCGAGCCCCACCAGCCCCGTGTACCGCGCTTCCAGGCCCGCGGGGAGGTTGCGCTCCCAGCCGGCGGATCCGAACCACTGGAGATGCTCCGTGAGGTTGTGGTCGTAGCGGAGGTTGGCGAAATAGGTCTCCGTGCTGGTCTGGGTGGTGCGGGTCTCCAGGACCGTGGCTGCCGCCAGACTCGGCCCGAGGGCGCTGCGGCCCACGGTGGTGGTGGCCACGCGCACGCCCCCGGCGTTGAACGCGAAGGCCGCATCGGTCCAGGTGTACTTGAACTCGTTGGAGAAGCCGAGGCTCTGGCTCGAGGCGTTCCCGCCCACGGCCACATAGCTCAGGGCGGCCTTGTCCGACCAGGGCCGCTTGGGAACGGCTTCCTCCTGGGCCGCCAGGGGCAGCAGCGCCGCTGGAATAAGCATCAGCAAAGGCCCGGTGCGCATGGCCGTCTCCTAGAAATGCCAGGCGATGGTACCCGCTTCCCGGTCGGGATGCATTCAGGCCACCCAGGTTTCCAGGCCTTCGAGGATGTCCCGCACGCCGGGGCCGAAGCGGGCGTTGCTGAGCCAGTCGAGGCCGGCGGGCAGGCCTTCGACCGCCATCTTCACCCGGGCCCGGTGGCCCAGCTCGGGACGCGGGATGGCGCGTTCCGCGCGCTCATGGCGCGTGGCCACGGGCTCGCCGAGGCTGGGAATCCAGAACTTCAGCCGCGCCTGGATGCCCTCCCAGGTCTCGAGGTCCGCGGGCTTGCCGAAGGCGCCGCCGATGAAGCTGCGGAGCTGCATGAGCCCCTCCGGCGCGCTCTGGGGATCCATCCAGGACGGCACCAGGGAACCCAGGTATCCGCGGCCTTCGGGGGGATGGATGAGGAAGCCGAAACTGTCCTTCAGGGCCGGCAGCGGCGCATGGCGGCTGTGCCAGAGATCCACGGAGGTGTAGGGGATGGCCGCCAGGGCCTCGGCGCTTTGCGGAGCCGCGGAGCCCAGCAGGATGGCGGCTTCATAGGCGGGCAGCGCCAGCACCACCCGATCGGCTTCGCGGATTTCGCCGCCGCCGCTCGCGCGCCAGCGACCGTCCGGCAGAGCCTCCAGCCGCTCGGCGCGAAGGCCTGCGCGCACGGACGCCAGCTTGGCGGCGAGACGGATGGGCAGCTGGCCCATGCCCCCTTCGGGCACCACCATGTGGCTTACGCCGCCCTTGCGGATGCCGTTCACCAGGCTGCCCGTGGCCTCCCACTGGCGCAGCTTGGGGATGGCGTCCACGGACAGGATCTCCGCAGGCGCGGCCAGCACCCCCGCGATCATGGACGGCAGCAGCTCCGTGGCCACGCCCTTGCCCAGGCGCCGCGTGATGAAGGCGCTGAGGCCCTCCTCCGGCTCCCCCGGCCGCACGGGCTGGAAGGGCTCCAGCATCATGCGGAGCTTGGCGCCCAGGGGCATCAGCGGCGATGTCATCAGCCCCACCGGCGAGGCGGGCACGGGGATGAGCCGCCCGCCCTTCCCCACCCAGCGGGCGCCGGTGCCGGGCGACTTGAACGGCAGGTCGATGGCGCTGAAGAGGCGGTCCACCGCCGTGCCCTTCTGCCACAGCACGCCCTGGGGCCCGGTCTCGAAATGTCCGCCCTCCCAGGGCAGGGTCTTCATCCAGCCGCCCACGGTGGCCCCAGCCTCCCAGACCTCCACGGCCTCGCCGCGCTGCTGCAGGTGCCAAGCGGCCGCCAGGCCCGTCACGCCTCCGCCGAGGATCAGGGTGCTCATGGGAGGATCTCCAGGACGCGCCGCGCGAGGCAGCGGATGTAGGCGGGATCGGTGCCGGGGGCGGCCACGCGGCGGTAGGTGCGGATGCCCGCCTTGTCGGCCACATGCCGGTATTCGATGTCCAGTTCGTGCAGGGTCTCGATGTGCTCGCTCACGAAGCTCATGGGCACAACGATCACATCCTTGCCGCCCATGGACTCCAGCACGCCTTTCAAGGGCGGCTCCAGCCAGCGTACGGGCCCCGTGCGGCTCTGGTAGGCCAGCAGGTACCCGCCAGGGATCTCGCCGATCCGCGCCATGAGCGCATCCCGGGTGGCGTGGATCTCCCTCTCGTAGGGATCGCCCGCCTCGATCTGGCGCACGGGCAGGCTGTGGGCGCTGAAGATCACCGTGGCGTTGGGCAGCTCCTTCAGCGCCGCCCGCAGGGGCGCTTCCAGCGAATCGAGGTAGTCGGGATCGGTGGCGTAGTGATCCACCCCCGGCAGGATCTCCATCCCGGCCTTGGCCGCCTCGATGGCCAGCTCCCGCAGGCTGGAGCCCGTGGTGGCGCGGCAGTCGTGGGGATAGAGCGTCACCGGCACCAGCTTCCGGATGCCCTCCCGCTTCAGGGCCTTCAGCAGTCCCTCGGCCCGCGGCGCGGCGTAGCGGAAGCAGAGCTTCACGGGTTCCGTGCGCCCCGCGGCGCGCAGGGCCGCCCGCAGCGCCGAAGCCTGGTAGGCGCTTTCCCGCAGCAGCGGCGAGCCACCGCCGATCTCGGCGTAGCGGCCCTTCGCGCCGGGAGCCCGCAGCTTCGCGATGAGCCTCGAGAAAGGCCCCTGCAGCCAGGCTGGGCCCGGCAGCCGGATCAGATCCCGGTCACCGAACAGCGCCGCCAGGAACGGCTCCACCTGGTCCAGGTTCACCGGGCCGCCGAGGTTCAGGAGCAGGATCGCCGTGTCTCGCATCGACTTCCACCTTACTTGAGACTTGCCGGAACATTCGTCACGGAACCCTGGACAGGTCCTGTGCGGACAGGAAATTCCGCCCGGACCCGGGCCGACCCACTAGACTGATATCGAGACTGGAGATCAGCCATGCCCCTGTCCACCCCGCCATCCCCGCTGCCTTCCGCTTCGCAGGCCGCCGCCCTGGCCCCCTTCGCCGCCCTGCCCGACGAGACCCGCCTCTGGCTCCTCGCCTTCGATCGTCCCGTGGAGGCCGCCCTCCTGGCCCCCGAGGTCGAGGCGCTCCTGGGCCGCTGGCGGCACAAGGGCGTCGAATACCACGCCACCTGGACCGTCCTGGAAGGCCGCATCCTGGCCGTGGCGGAGCCGACGCTGGCCACCCAGCCCTCGGGCTGCGCCATCGACGGCATGCTGCGCGGCATGCACCAGCTGGCCAGCCGCCTGGACCAGACCCTGCTGGACCCCCAGGCCGTCCTCGCCCGGCTACCCGGTGGTCTGCGCGCCTTCGACCGGGCCGAGTTGGAGGCCCGCCTGACGGACGGCACCCTGGAGGGGACCACGCCGCTGCTGGACCTGACCCTCTTCAATCTGGGCGATCTGCGCCAGGGCCGCCTGGAGCGCCCCCTGGCCGCCACCTGGATCGGCCGGAAGTACCTGCGGGCCGTGCCTTCGACCTGATCCCAGGCCGCGGGGAATCGTCCTGCCATACGAAAACGAGGCGGCCAGGCCGCCTCGTTTTCGTTGGTAATGATGAAGGTCTAGAAAATCGACTCGCCCGGCTTGCGGCGCCAGCCCTCGGAGCGCTTGGGGGCGTCCGCCTTGGGCTTGGCATCCTTGGCGGCGGCCAGCGTCTGCAGCAGGGAGCCACCCATCTTCGAGGCCACGCTCTTGGCCAGGGCCGGGGCCGCGGGAACCATGGGGGCGCTCACGGGGCCCGACACGGAACCCTCGGGGGTGGTGGCGGACTTGGCGGTGATCTCCTTCAGGCGCTTCTCGTACCAAACCTTCCGCTTGGGATCGATGACGCGCATGTTGGCGGCCTTCTCCCCCTTCTTGAGGACCTTGGGCTTGGGCTTCTCACGGTCTTCCCGCAACACGGAATCGGGCTTTGCAGCTTCTTCGAGGATCTTCGCCAGGTTGCCAAGGCCACGCAGGGTCATCATGTGCGGTTGTTACTCCAGAAGGGGCCACGGGCCACCGTTCATAAGAATAGCGGCAGAGCCTTTGCTTACATAGTGATTTTAGGCACGAGCTGCGTTTTTTTCGCCGCCCGGGGGTCCCCGGCGCCTGGGACACTGGACCCCATGGCAACCTCGACCGCTTCGATGAAGGCCCGGCTGGATGGGCTCTGCGCCCGCTACGACACGGCCGGGGCCCTGGAGAAGGACCCCCTGAGCCTCCCGCTCACCTACGACGGCCCCCTGGACCGGGAGGTCGCCGCCTTCGTGGCCGCCCACCTGGCCTATGGGCGGGTCGACCCCATGATCCGGGCGGTGCGGACCGCCCTGGCCCCCCTGGGCCCGCGGCCCGCGGCTTGGCTCCGGGACTGCTCCGAACCGACCGCCCGGAAGGAGTTGAGCCGGGCCCTGGCCTCCTGGGTCTGGCGCTTCCACACCGGCGCCGACCTCACGGCCTGGCTGCTGGCCTGGAAGCGGCTCGACGCGGAGAGCGGGGCCGGCCTCGAATCCCACCTGGTTCCGGCCCCCGGGGAGGCGCCCGACGAGGCCCTCTCCCGGCTGGTGCAGCGGCTCCGGACCGACCTCCCGGCCTCCTACGGCGCCCGCTTCTCCCTGCCCGATCCCCGCGAAGGTGCCGCCTGCAAGCGGTGGCGCATGTTCCTCCGCTGGATGGTGCGCTCGGGCTGGCCCGACCTCGGCCTCTGGACCCGCCTTTCCGCCCATCAGCTGATCATCCCGCTGGATACCCATGTGGCGCGGGTCTCGCGCTTCATCGGGCTCACCCGCCGCGCCACGCCCGACGGGAAGATGGCCCTTGAGATCACCGAGGCCCTGCGCCGCCTGGATCCGGCCGATCCCCTGCGCTACGACTTCGCCCTCAGCCACCTGGGCATCATGGGCGATTGCCCCGGGATCCGCAGCCTGCCGTCCTGTGCCCCCTGCCCCCTCGTGGCGGTATGCAGGGCCGGCAAGCGTTGACGCGAAGCCGGACGACCCGGGTGGATCAGTGGGAACAGATCAGCGGGAACCGGCGGGAAAGCCCACGGACTGGGCCAGCAGGATGAGCTGATCGGGCCGGAGGACGAGGCGGGGGGCCAGGAGGGCCCGGTCCACATAGGCCCGGGCGCCGGTGGCCAGGCCCGTCGAGGCGCAATAGAGGTAGATGTTCTGGGAGATGTAGCCGGCATCGGCGTGGGCCCACTCCCGGCGCTGCTCCAGGGGGCCCGTCCCTGTTTTCGCCAGGTCCGCCACGAGGACCAGCGTGACCGGGGCATCCTGGACGAAGGCCTGGGTGCCCCCGAAGGCCCGCAGGTCGCCGGGCGCCACGGGATCGAGCCGGTGGGCCTGGGCCTGGTAGCGGTAGGCGCCCTTCTTCAGCAGGACATAGAGGTCGATCTCCTGGGTGTTCCTGGCGGAGGGCGCCGTGCGTCTCCCGTCGGGGCGGTTGACCCCGAAGGCGGCCCACAGGAGGTCCGAAAGCTGCTGCAGCGGCAGTTCCCGCTTGTCGAAGGCGCGGGAAGTCGAGCGCAGGGCCAAGGCCTCCATGAGCGGGCGCCCCCCCGTCTTCTGGGGCGCCGGCAGCTCAAGCGGAGCCTGCGCCTGGGCGAGCAGCGCACCGGCGGATAAGAGCGCGGAGGCAAGGGCGACGCCGATCTTCATCGAACACCTCGGGGACCATGAGCGTGGAGAGAATCGGGGCGGACACCCCGGCCCGGCCCGGTCTGCGGCCCCATTTTAGTCGAAGATGATCGATAGGTTGAATATTCGGTCCTTGAGCCCGGCCCCTTTGCGCCCAGGCGCAAAGGGGCCGGGCTTACCACGGCACTCGGGGGAACGACTTAGGGCTGCTTCTTCCGATCTGACCCGGTTCATCGCACCCCGATGCATGGGGCCCGGCTTGGATTCAGACTACCCGGGAAGCGCCCCGCAGCACCAGCAGGAGGCCCCCCGGCAGAGGGGCACCGCTGCTTGAAGTGATGAATTTCATGGCCTTTTTTAATCAGTGGAAAAAGACGGGGTCTGACCCTTGACACCCCTACATGTTGGGGCCATCCTTTTCTCCCGGCACAACCCCTAGAGGTCACCTCAAAGTTCCCCATGCCCTGGGGATGGCTTTGCGCACCTCGTGGGAAGGCCGTGTCTTTCGAACCGTCCTTCTCCACTCCATCACCCAGGACAGCCCCCATGAAGATTGCCCGCCACTTCACGAAGGCAGGTCACGACCCCCTGGAAGGGATCCCCTTCGTCCCCCGGACCAGCCGCATCTCCAAGCTCGACGGCACGGTGGTCTTCGAGGCCAAGGATGTGATGGTCCCGGACACCTGGTCCCAGGTGGCCGTGGACATCCTGGCCCAGAAATACTTCCGCCGGAAGGGCATCGACGCCCAGAACGGCGGCGAGAAGGACGCGCGCCAGGTCTTCCACCGGCTGGCGGGCTGCTGGCGGCACTGGGGCGAGACGCACGGCTACTTCGATTCCGCCGAGGATGCCCAGGCCTTCTACGACGAGCTCACCCTCATGCTCGCCAAGCAGATGTGCGCCCCCAACTCGCCGCAGTGGTTCAACACGGGCCTGCACTTCGCCTACGGCATCTCCGGCCCCGCCCAGGGCCACAGCTTCGTCGATCCGAAGACCGGCGAGATGATGAAGTCCACCTCGGCCTACGAGCGCCCGCAGCCCCACGCCTGCTTCATCCAGAGCGTGGCCGACGACCTCGTCAACGAGGGCGGCATCATGGACCTGTGGACCCGCGAGGCCCGCATCTTCAAGTACGGCTCGGGCACGGGCACCAACTTCTCCAAGGTGCGAGGCTCCGAGGAGCCCCTGTCCGGCGGCGGCCGCAGCTCGGGCCTCATGAGCTTCCTGGCCGTGGGCGACCGCGCCGCCGGCGCCATCAAGAGCGGCGGCACCACGCGCCGCGCGGCCAAGATGGTCTGCCTCGACCTCGACCACCCCGACATCGAGGCCTTCATCGACTGGAAGGTCGCCGAGGAGCGCAAGGTGGCCATGCTGGCCGCGGGCAGCGCCGTCGTGCGCCGCCACTGGGACGCCATCTGCAGGACCGTGGAAGGCTCCACCAGCAGGGACGCCGACCCCAAGACCAACGAGGCCCTCCGCAAGGCCCTGGCCCGCGCCAAGCGCGAGGGCGTGCCGGCCGCGTTCCTCACCCAGTGCCTGGGGCGCCTGGCCGAGGGCGACTTCGCCCGGGACCTGGCCGGCTACGACACCTCCTGGGACGGCGAGGCCTACCTCACCGTGGGCGGCATGAACTCCAACAACTCCGTGCGCGTGCCCGACGCCTTCATGCGCTCCCTGGAGATGGACGGCGACTGGGAGCTGAAGCGCCGCATCGACGGCAAGACCAGCAAGAAGCTCCGCGCCAAGGATCTCTGGGAGAAGGTGAACCGCGCCGCCTGGACCTGCGCCGATCCCGGCATCCAGTTCAACACCACCATCAACGACTGGCACACCTGCCCCGAAGACGGCCCCATCAACGCCAGCAACCCCTGCTCCGAGTACATGTTCCTCGACGACACCGCCTGCAACCTGGCGTCGCTGAACCTGTGCACCTTCCTCACGGATGACGGCGGCTTCGACCTCGCGGGCTACCGCCACGCCATCCGGCTCTGGACCGTCGTGCTCGAAATCAGCGTGCTCATGGCGCAGTTCCCCAGCGAATCCATCGCCAAGCTCAGCTATGACTTCCGCACCCTGGGCCTCGGCTACGCCAACCTGGGCGCCATGCTCATGCGCATGGGCATCCCCTACGACAGCGTCGAGGGCACCCAGTGGTGCGCGGCCCTAACTGCTCTCCTCACCGGCGATGCCTACGCCGCCAGCGCCGAGATGGCCCACGAGCTCGGGCCCTTCCCCGGCTATCAGAAGAACGCCGCCCACATGCTGCGGGTCATCCGCAACCACCGGCGCGCCGCCTACAACGCCCCGGCCTCGGAGTACGAGCAGCTCTCCATCCGGCCCCAGGGCCTGCACGGTGCCGGCGTGCCCAAGCGCATCGTCGAAGCCGCCCGCGAGAGCTGGGACACGGCGCTGACCTACGGCGAGCAGTGGGGCTTCCGCAACGCCCAGGTGACGGTGCTGGCGCCCACGGGCACCATCGGCCTGCTCATGGACTGCGACACCACCGGCGTCGAGCCCGACTTCGCCCTCGTGAAGTTCAAGAAGCTCGCCGGCGGCGGCTACTTCAAGCTGGTGAACGGCGCCATCCCCGAGGCCCTGGCCCGCCTGGGCTACGCGCCCACGCAGATCCACGAGATCGAGCGCCATGTGGTGGGCTGGCAGCAGATCACCGACGAGACTCCCGGCATCACCCGCAGCATGCTGAAGGGCGCGGGCTGGGCCGAGGAGGAGATCGCCTCCGTGGAGCAGAAGCTCCCCACGGCCTTCGATCCCGCCTACGCCATCGATGTGGAGCGCCTGAAGAACGACTTCAGCCCCGAGCAGGTGGAGACCTTCCTCCTGGCCCTCAGCGGCACCATGACCGTGGAAGGCGCGCCCCACCTCAAGGACGAGCACCTGCCCATCTTCGACTGCGCCAACCGCTGCGGACGCACGGGCCGCCGCTACATCGCCCCCGTGGGCCACCTGAAGATGATGGGCGCCGCCCAGCCCTTCCTCAGCGGCGCCATCAGCAAGACCATCAACCTGCCCGCCGAAGCCACCGTGGCTGAGATCGGCAGCATCTACGAAGCCAGCTGGCAGCTCATGCTCAAAGCCGTGGCGCTCTACCGCGACGGCTCGAAGATGAGCCAGGCCATGGCCACCAACCTGGACCTGCTGGATGGCGTCGACACCCTGCTCGACGAGCAGGCCACCGGCACCGAGAAGACCCCGGCCGTGGCCCAGGCCCTGACGCAGCAGCTGGTGCGCACCTACCGGCGCCGCCTGCCCAACCGTCGCGGCGGCTACACCCAGGCCGCCACCATCGGGGGCACCAAGCTCTACCTCCGCACCGGCGAATACGAGGACGGCAGCCTCGGCGAGATCTTCCTCGACATCCACAAGGAGGGCGCCGCCTTCCGCGCCGTGCTCAACTGCTTCGCCATCGCCGTGAGCATGGGCCTGCAGCACGGCGTGCCGCTGGAGGAGTTCTGCGATGCCTTCCTGTTCACCCGCTTCGAGCCCGGCGGCATGGTGGCCGGCAGCGACACCATCAAGCTGAGCACCAGCCTCATCGACTTCGTGTTCCGGGAGCTGGCCATCAGCTACCTGGGCCGCTACGACCTGGCCCATGTGGAGCCCGAGCAGCTCGTGAACGCCGCCACCGGCCTGCGTCCCAACAGCCAGGCCCCCGGCGCAAACCTGCCGAACCTGCCCACGGGCACGCCCCTGCCCTTCCCCGAAGCCACGGGCAGCATCTCCACCCCCACCGTGGCCCAGCCGACCCTCCAGCCCGTGGCCCAGCCGGTCACCGTCGGCGCCCGGACCACCGTCTCGGCGGCCCAGGCCGCCCGCGAAAAGGGCTACACCGGAGACCCCTGCCCCGAATGCGGCCACCTCACCCTCGTCCGCAATGGCGCCTGCATGAAGTGCCAGACCTGCGGCGCCACGACGGGGTGCAGCTAGAAAGACGATCCACCGCAGAGGACGCGGAGCACAGAGAAGGGCGGGAGCGATCCCGCCCTTCGTCATGTCATTCGTGTCCATCCGTGTTTATCCGTGGCGGATCCTTCTTCCCCGCCACAAGATAGCTCCATGCCCGATCCTCTTGACCCCACCGCCCTGGACCTGGCCTCGGACCCGGAGCTGGGGCCGCTGCTGGCGGCACATCCGGACATCGCGCCGCTGCGGTTCCGGGATGGCGAGCTCCTGGTCGTGGAGGGGGAGGATTCGCAGGATCTGTTCATCGTGCGCAAGGGCAGCCTGGTGGTGGAGAAGGCCCTGCCGGACGGCACAATGCGGCCTCTGGCGCAGATCGAGTGCAGTGCGGAGGCACCCGCCATCATCGGCGAGATGGCCTACTTCGGGGCCCAGCGCCGCACGGCCACGGTGCGCGCCGTGGGCAGCTGCCAGGCCCTGCACCTGAAGCCCGCCCACCTGGACGCCATCATGGCGGGCTTCCCCGGGCTCACCCGCATCCTCTGTCGCCAGTTCACCTCGCGCCTGAAGGAAGCCAACGAGGAGCTGCGCGACCTGCGGGCCCGCTTCGATCTGGCCGCCCAGCGCCGCATGGTGCAGCCCGGCGAGGTGATCTTCGCGGCGGGAGCGGAGGCCGAGGCCCTGTTCCAGCTGGCCCTGGGGACCGTGCGCCTCACCGAGGCCACCGGTACGCGCCTCCTGCGCGCGGAGGATCTGCCCGGCGGCTACCTGGGCCTGGCGGCCTACCTGCGCCAGCGCCCGTACGCCGCCACGGCCACCGCCGAAGAGGCCTGCTTCCTGGCGGTGATCCCGGCCTCGCGCCGCGCGGCCTTCCTGCGCGCCCAGCCGGAGTTGGCGCTGCAGCTGCTGGAGGCCGGGGGGGACTGACCGCCTCAGGCCCCGGTTTCAAGCCCCGCTTCAGCCACGGCCGCGTCCAGCATCCACCGCGCGATGCTCAGCGGGCCGGGCAGCGGCGGCAGGGCATCCAGACGGAACCAGCGGGCGTCCTCCAGCTCGGTGGGATCGGGCCGCAGCTCGCCTGCAAGGTGCTCGGCCAGGAAGGCCACCATGAGCCCGTTGGGAAAGGGCCAGGGCTGGCTGCCGAAGTATTTCAAGCCCTGGACGCGGATGCCCAGTTCCTCGGCCACCTCCCGGTGCACGGCCTGCTCCAGGGATTCTCCGGGTTCCGTGAAGCCCGCGATGGCGCTGTACACGCCGGGCTTGAAGTGGGGCGACCGCGCCAGGGCCAGCTCCCGATTCCGGCCTTCCCCGCGGGAGATGAGCACGATGATGGCCGTGGCGTTCGAGGGGAAGACCGCCAGGCCGCAGGCCGGGCAGCGCCGGCCGTGGCCTTCGCCGGGCTCCAGGGCCGTGGCGCAGCGGCCGCAGAAGCGGTGGCCCGCCGCCCACTCCAGCCACTGGTAGGCGCGGCCGGCGCGGACCCAGGCCTCGAGATCCATCCGGGGGAAGGCCTCCCGAAGGCTCAGGGCCTCCACCCCTTCGGGCACGGCCTGCTCTCCGGCCACCTTCAGGGCCAGATGCCCCTCGGGCAGCCGCAGGCTGAACTCGGCCTCGACCTCGGGGAGGGCTGATCCCGAGGGAAGCCACAGCCGGTCCCCCTGGAAGATGATGCGCACCTCGCTCACCCCTTCTCCCTGCCGACGGCCTGGCTAGTGCCGGTCATGGCCCTTGCGGTCATCACGCCGGTCATCGCGCCGGTCGTCGCGCCTATCCTGGCGCTTGTCCTGGCCCTTGTGCTTGCCCTGGTCGTGGTGCTCCCGCTTGGGCTTCCGCTCGACTCGGCGGCCTTCCCGGCCTTCCTTCGGGGAGCGCGGTGCCGCGGGCGCCGGGGCCGGCTTCTTGGAGAGGCCCAGGGGATCCGGGAGGTTCAGCGGATTGGGGATCTGGGCGAGGAGCAGGGAACTGCCGAACATCAGGGCCATCAGTGTGCGGGTCATGCGGGTCATACGGGTCATGGGGTTCCTCCCGGGGCGGGCTCTGCAAGAGGCAGGGTTCCCACCGTGCCGAAGTCCCATGCTACTCCCTTGCGGAGGGCGGCCCCGGCCCGGCGGTTCCGGCTACACGAAGGCCACCGCATGCACGGGCGGCAGGTGCTCGGCGAGGGTGAGCCAGCTGTCGCCGCCATCCTCGCTGATCCACACCGACCCGGTGGTGGAGCCGAAGGCCAGGCGCTCGCCGCTGGCGTCGAGATCCAGGGCGTGGCGATAGACCAGATCGTAGGCCCAGGCCTGCGGCAGGCCCTTGTGCAGGGTCTCGAAGGTGCGGCCGCCGTCGCGGGTGCGGTTCACCACCACGCGCCCCTCGGCGGGAATGCGCCGCTCGTCCTTGATGGCGGGCACGAACCAGGCCGTGTCCGGGTCCTTCGGATGCACCACCACGGGGAAGCCGAAGACCGAGGGCTTCACCTCCGTGATCTCCGTCCAGCTCATGGCGTTGTCGGTGCTGCGGAAGATGCCGTTGTGGTGCTGCACCCAGTAGGTGTCCGGGGCCGCGGGGCACTGCACCATGCGATGGGGATCCTGGGATTCGGGGGCCTCCACCAGCTCAGGAGGTGCGTAGTCGGCGCGCATGCCCTTGGTGTGGGCCGTCCAGGTCCGACCCAGATCGGTGGTGATCCACACCCCTCCGCTGGAGACGGCCACCGCCACGCGGTTGCCGTCCCTGGGATCCACGCAGATGGAGTGGATCCCAGGGGCATCGGCGCCGCCGCCCATCCACTTCCGGCGCTCGGGCATGTTCCAGAGGGATTCCACCATCTGCCAGGTGTCGCCGTGGTCCTCGCTCCAGAAGAGCCCGCCGGGCAGCGTGCCCGCCCAGAGCAGGCCTGGTTGCGAGGCGAGGCCCGGGGCCAGGCACCAGAAGCGGATGAGGCGCCAGGGGATCTCCCGGCCCAGGAAATCCTTTTCGACATGGCCCTCGGGCGGCGCGGGGTAGGCGGGCACGCCGATCTCGGCCCAGGTGGCGCCGCGGTCCCGGGAGCGGTGCAGCTTCGCGCCGAAGTGGCCATGGTCCAGGGCCGCGTACCAGGCGCCATCCCGCGGGTCCTGATGGGTCAGCGAGACATTGTCGCCCAAGAAGGACACGCCCTCGAGGGCCCAGCCTCCCTTCCCCTGCCGCCGGGCGGAGAAGAGCCCCTTGCGCGTCGAAATCAGCAGCTGGTCGGACATGTCAGCCTCCGGAAAGGGCCTGCATGACGAAGATCTCGCCGGTCGCGGACACGGGATCCCCCAGCCCCCTCCGGTCGGAGATGGGCTCGCCATCCACGAAGATCGCCATGTGGAACCGCAGGGCGCCGTGCTCATCCAGCACATAGCCGCGGGCCCTGGGGTAGAGCGCGAAGGCCGCTTCCAGGCTCTCCTTCACCGTGGCGCCGCCCACGGCACAGGGCGGGCACGGCACATGGCGCTGGAGGTTGCCGGTGAAGGTGACGCGGGGCATGGAAATCCCTGGGACCCGCCAATCTCCGCCCTTCAAGACCGAGTGTCAAGCTGTGGGGACAATGATTTCCCCGGGCGGCCAGCGCGACCCCCCAGGGGGCCCGCAGCTACTTCCCGGGCGGCCGCTGCCACCGCTCCCGGTGGGCCTCGGCCTTCATCCGTTCCTCCTCCCGCCGGATCCGGGCCTCGATGAATTCCTCATCCTCGAGGCGCGTGGGATCGGGGAGGGGCCGGCCCTCCAGATCGTGCAGGGGCGCGGAGCGGCGTTCCACGCCGATGATCCTGCTCCAGACCTGTCGCCGTTCGATCGGTACGACCATGGTCCACCTCCGGCTCAAGCCAAGAATAGGTCCCGGGGATCGTCACGCCATTGTCAAAAAAACGCAGGGGACGGATCCCCTGCGTTCTCGGAAAAAACCGTAGACCGACTAGATCAGGCCCAGCTGCTTCACGGCCTGGCGCTCCTCGTCGAGCTCCTTGGCGGTGGCATCCATCTTGGCGCGGCTGAAGGCGTTGATCTCCAGGCCCTTCACGATCTCCACCTGGCCGTTCTTCACGGTGACGGGGAAGCCGTAGACCAGGCCCTCGGGCACGCCATAGCTGCCGTCGGAGACGAAGGCCATGCTGGTCCAGTCGCCCTCGGGGGTGCCCAGCGCCCAGGAGCGCATGTGCGCGATGGCGGCGTTGGCCGCGCTGGCGGCGCTGCTGAGGCCGCGGGCCTCGATGATGGCCGCGCCGCGCTTGGCCACGGTGGGGATGTACGAGGTCTCGTACCAGGCGTGGTCATTGACCAGCTCGTAGGCGTTCTTGCCGTCCACGGTGGCGTGGTAGAGATCGGGGAACTGGGTGACGCTGTGGTTGCCCCAGATGGTCATCTTCTTGATGGCGGTGACGGGCTTGCCGGTCTTCTCGGCCAGCTGGGAGATGGCGCGGTTGTGGTCCAGGCGCACCATGGCGTGGAACTGGGTGGGCTTGAGCTTGGGCGCGTTGGAGAGCGCGATGAAGGCGTTCGTGTTGGCGGGGTTGCCCACCACCAGCACCTTCACATTGCGGCTGGCCACTTCGCTCAGCGCGTTGCCCTGGGGCTTGAAGATGCCGCCGTTGGCGTTCAGCAGGTCGGCGCGCTCCATGCCGGCCTTGCGCGGCAGGGCGCCCACCAGCAGGGCGTAGTCCGCATCCTTGAAGGCCACCATGGGATCGTCGGAGGTGACGACGCCCGCCAGCAGCGGGAAGGCACAGTCATTGAGCTCCATGACGACACCGTTCAGCGCCTTCAGGGCCGGAGTGATCTCCAGCAGCTGGAGGATGACCGGCTGGTCCTCGCCCAGCATCGCGCCGCTGGCGATGCGGAATAGCAGGCTGTATCCGATCTGACCGGCAGCGCCGGTGACGGCAACGCGAACGGGGGGCTTCATGCTGGATCCTCCTGGGAGATGGCCCATTCTATACCTCACCTCGGACTCATCGAACCGTCGGGCCGGGAATCCGTGACGCATGTCCGCACACGGGCCAGCCATCTGGAAAGTTCCGCGATCCCCCAGCCGATAGGATGGATTCGGCCCAACCATGCGCGTACCCCTCCCCCGAATCCTGCGAATCCTCCTGCTCGCCTGCCTGGCCCTGGTCGCCCAGGCCGTGGGCATTCCGGCCTCCGGACGCATGGTCTTCCGCGCCTACGGCCCCTCTGAAGGCCTGGAGCACACCAGCCTCACGACCCTGGCCCAGGACGCGACGGGCTTCCTCTGGATGGGCACCGAAGGGGGCGCCTACCGTTTCGACGGCACCAGCTTCCGGCTCTGGAGCCTGCCCGAGGGCCTGCCCTCGGCCTGGGTGCGCACCTTCGGGCCCGCCCCCGACGGCAGCCTGTGGATCGGCACGCGCGCCGGGCTGTGCGTGCTGCGCGAGGGGCGCATCCACCCTCTGGAGCCGGGCGATCCGCTGGCCTCCGCCCGGATCCATCACATCCTCCACGACTCCAAGGGCCAGATCTGGGTCGCCGCCGAGTCGGGGCTGTTCCGCAGCATCGGCCGCGGCCAGCGCTTCGCCCCCGTCCAGGGATGGCCCGGCGGCCCGGCCTATTCGCTGGCCCTGGGCCCCCACGGCCTCTGGGTGGGCGGGGCCTCGGTCCTCCGGTACCGCGACGAGGACGCCGTCTGGCGGACCTACGCCGCCCCGGAAGGCGTCCCGGCCGAATCCGTGAAGGCCCTCCTGATGGGGCCCACCGGCACCCTCTGGGCCCGGACACCCAGCCAGCTGCGGGTGCTCCGCCCCGGCGCCGCCCGCCTCCTCCCGCCCTCCCGGAACCTGCCGCCCCTGGCCGTCAGCTTCTATGAGGAAACCCTCAGCTCGGACGGCCAGGGCGGCGTGTTCGTGCCGACGGCCAAGGGCCTGCTGATCTTCCAGGAATCGGGAATCTGGAAACGCCTGGATGAGACCCGGGGCCTGCCCTCGGGGTGGGCCAACCAGGCCCTGGTGGACCGGACGGGAAACCTCTGGGTGGCGAGCCTGGGCCTGCACCGGCTTCAGGGCGGAGGAACCTGGGAGAACTTCACGCGGCTGGACGGACTTCCCGCCGACAACACCTGGGGCCTGGTCCGCGATCGCGCCGGCGTGCTCTGGATCGGCACCAGCAACGGCCTCGCGCGCATGAGGCCCCGCGGACCTGGGCACCCGGCCCCTCTCGGGCCTGAGGCCTACGCCCCGGGCGCGGGACTCGTCCTCTATGTCCTCAAGGAAGCTCCCGACGGAGCCATCTGGGGCGCTGGGGAACATCCCTTCCTGGTGCGCGTCAGCCCGGACCGCTCGCGGCTGACGCGCATCCCCCTGCCCCCCTCTCCGGGCCTCGCGGTGCCCGTGGCCCTGGCCTTCGATCCGGCCGGATCCCTGTGGATCGGCACCTCGAACGACGGGCTCTGGCGGCTGACCGACCCCTCGGGACACGCCTCCTTCCAGCGCGCGGAGATTCCCGGCGCGGGCGACCTCGGGCAGATCACGGCCCTGCACCTGGATGCGCGGAGCCGCCTCTGGGTGGCCACGGGCCGCGGCCTGGCCTGCCTCGATCAAGGCCGCTGGCGCCTCTGGGGCCGGGACATCGGTCTGCGGAACGCCCCCCTGTGGGCCCTGGCACCGCTGTCGGACGGCACCGCCTGGATCGGCTACCTCGAGCCCATGGGCCTCACCCGGGTGGATCTCAAGGGCGAGGCCCCCCGCGTGATCGAGCAGAAGACGCGGCGGGACGGCCTCGCCAGCGACTCGGTGTACAGCCTGGCGGTGGATCCCTCCGATCACCTGTGGGTGGGCGGCCCCCGGGGCGTGCAGCGGCTCGATGAGCGGGGGGGGCGGCTCTTCCGTCGGGAAGACGGTCTGGCGGGCACGGACTGCAACCCCTTCGCCACCTGGGCGGACGCGGATGGCGGCGTCTGGTTCGGCTCCACGGCAGGCCTCCTCCATCACCACGATGCGGAGGGACCGCTCCCGGGGAGATGGCCCGCGGCGATCCTGGTTTCCATCACCCTGGGCTCCCGCCAATGGGACCGCCCGATGACCGGCGAGGGTACGCTCGGCACGGTCCCGTACGGAGAGCGCACGCTGTCGGCGCGGTTCAGCTCCCTGGCCTTCGAGCATGAGGGCCGGCTGCGGTTCCAGGGTCGCCTTGTGGGCCTGGAGGACACCTGGATCGACCTGCCGGGCCGGGAGCTCCGCTACCCCGCCCTGCCCCCGGGCACCTACCGCCTGGAGGTGCGCGCCCTGCTCGAGGACGGCGGTCCGGGGCCGGTGGCCTCCGCCGCCTTCCAGGTGCTGCCGCCCTGGTGGCTCCGCTGGTGGGCCTGGCTCATCTGGGGGGGACTCGCCCTCTCCCTGGGCGTGGCCGGCCTCGGCTGGCGCGTCCGCTGGCTCCGGCACCGCAACGAAGAACTGAAGGTCCTCGTCCACCAGCGGACCGAGGCGCTGGAACTGAGCAACCTCGCCCTCACCACCATCTCCACCACCGACCACCTCACGGGCCTGCGCAACCGCCGCTATCTCGCGGAAGAGCTCCCGTCCGTGCTGGCCCTCGCCCTGCGGACCCGGCGCGAACGCGCCGGGTCCGAGCCCGCCACCGACGCCTGCATCGTCTTCGCCATGCTGGACCTTGATCACTTCAAGCGCGTGAACGACACCTGGAGCCACGCCGCCGGCGACCTGGCGCTGAAGCAGGTGGCGGATGTCCTGAAGCACGAGGCCCGCGAATCCGATTTCCTCATCCGCTGGGGCGGCGAGGAGATCCTGTTCGTGGGGCACACCAGCGACCTCGAAGGCGCCGCGGCCGTGGTGTCCCGCCTGCACCAGGCCATCCGCAATCACCCCTTCGACCTGGGCCTTCCCACGCCGATATCCCTCACCTGCTCCATCGGGTACTCCCTCTTCCCCTTCCAGCCGGATCACCTGGAGGGCGCCTCCTGGGAAGACCAGGTGCGCGTGGCCGACCGCTGCCTCTACGCCGCCAAGCGCTCCGGCCGGGACGGCTGGGTGGGCGTGGCGGGGCGGCCCGGATCGGCGCCGGGTCTGGCCCAGCGCTTCGACCAGGCGCCCTCTCTCTGCGTCCAGGGCGGCACCGTCGATCTGCTCAGCGGCCCCTGGAAGGTGATGAGCCTTCACTGGGACTAGGGTCTGGTTTCAACTTTCACGGCACCGCGGTGCAGCGGGATTTGGAATCGGACCCTAGAGTTTGGCCTCGAGGTCCTTCACCACCTGCTCGCCGCCCAGGTGCCGCATCTGGTTGAGAATCCAGCTCTGGCGGCCCCGGATGTACTCGCTGGGGGCGTTCGCGCGGAACTTGCGGGGGTTGGGCAGCACGGCCGCCAGCAGGGCGGCTTCGCTGGCGGTAAGCCGCCGGGCGGACTTGCCGAAGAAGGTGCGCGCCGCGGCCTCGGCGCCGTAGACGCCATCGCCGAACTCCACGATGTTCAGGTAGACCTCCAGGATCCGCTTCTTCGACCAGCCCGCCTCGATCAGCAGCGTGAACCAGGCTTCCAGGCCCTTGCGGGTCCAGGAGCGGCTGCTCCACAGGAAGAGGTTCTTCGCCGTCTGCTGGGATACCGTAGAGGCGCCCCGCTTCCGGCGGCTGTGCTCGTTGTGCTGGACGGCCTTCTCGATGGCCTGCCAGTCGAAGCCGAAATGATCCGTGAAGTTCTGATCCTCCGCCGCGATCACCGCCGCGCCCAGACTGGGCGAGATCTCCTCCAGGGGGACCCAGCGGTGGTGCGAGACATAGGGCTTGTCGCTGGACCACGATTCGATGCGCCGCTGCACCATCAGGCCCGAGACCGGCACCGGCACGAACCGGAAGACCAGCACCAGGACGAGGTTGAAGGCCAGGAACAGGCCCACCGCCCAGCCCAGCCCCACCAGGAGCCGTCGCATCCAGCCACGCTTCGTCTTCGCCATCGTGTGCTTCCCAGCCAAAACAACAGTCTGCCAGCCTCGGCGCCGATGAATGAGACATCGGCTCCGGAATGTCCGCCCCCGCGGCGCCCGGGCCCGGAGAGCCCCGCGGATGTCCATCGAGCACGAGCAGCGGAAATACCCCCGCCTGAGCACCACCAGCCGCGTGTACGGACTCCGCTTCCGGGCCAAGGGCGTCGATGTCCAGGACTGCCGCCTGGTGAATCTCAGCGCCGGAGGCTGCGGCGTGGAGATCCAGATGGCCGATGCCCGGAATCTGGAGGTGGGGGATGTCCTGGAGGCCCTCTACCTGGATCATCCCGACATGCCCCTGGTGCCCCTCTCCGCCGTGGTCCTGCGGATGCTCGGCAAGGTGCCGGGCAAGACCCTCGGTTATGTCCTCGTGGGCATGGAGTTCCGGGGCATCACCCCCTTCGTGCGCGATCTCATCGCCGACCATGTGGCCGCCCAGCTCGCCCGTGAATGAGTCGCGGACGAGCCCAGGTTGTGCAGGTCATGGCCGACCCCGCGGGTGCCGATGAGACATTTCCTGAGAAGCCAGAGGCCGTGACGGATCCATGAAGCAACCTTCTTTCGAAATCTTCCTGGACCGGCTCGATCCGACCTCGCGGACCGATCAGCTCGCCTTCTTCCGCACCGTCGCCGAGGCGGGTCCCGCGGCCGTGGAGGAGCTGGCCGGCCGCGTCCGCCGGGTCTCCTGCCCGGCCGGCCTGAAGCAGCTCACCTTGGAGTTCGCCTACTACTACCCCTGGGAGGACTGGCTCCCCGTGCTGGATCGCCTGCTCCGGCACGAGAACGATCTGGCGCGCTTCGAGTCGGGCGTGCGCGCGCTCGGGCGGATGGGGACGCCCGCCGCCATCGGCATTCTGAAGGAACTGGCCCAGGGCCGCGCGACGCCGGGCTTCCGCGAAGCCGTCGAGGTGGTGCTCGGCGAATCCGATCCCGCCGAGGCCTTCCAGCACCACTTCTCCCGGCTCCTGCAGGGCAGCGCCCAGCCCGCCGATGCCAACGAGGGCGCCCATCAGCTCGAGAACCTGCTCACGCCGGACAGCCTGGAGGCCCTCAAGGAGGCCGTGAACCACCCGGATCTCCTGGTGTTCCGCCATGCGCTCCGCCTCGTGGGATTGGTGCCCTCCGAAGCGGCCGCGGATTTCCTGCTGGATTACCTGCAGGAGACGCATCTGGATGCCCTGGAGGACCGCGAGGCCCGGGCCCTCCTCGCCGCTTTCCGCAACCTCCCCCGGACCGAGGTCCAGGCGCAGGCGCTCCAGGCCCTCGCAGCGCGCTGGGGGGAACGCCACCCCGAGGCCGTGGCGGACCTGGCTTCCGGCCAGGCCGATCGCATCCGGGCCGGGGCCGCCGCGCTCCGCGAAGACCATCCGGGGATCCGGGATGCCTTCCTCCTGGACGCGCTCCTCGCCGCCACCGAAGAGAAACCCACCCACCTGGCGCGCTTCCTGGGCCAGGCCGGCGACGCGGCCCAGCACCGGACCCGGCGCCTCGACTTCGCCATCGACGCCGCGGCCCAGGGGCTCACGGCCCTCGCCAGTCAGGGCTTCATCGAGGCTGCCCGCCTGCTGCCCGGCCTCGCGGAATCCTTGCGGCAGACCACGGGCCACGCCGGGGTGGCCGGTGCCCTGGCCCAGGTGGTGCCCCCCGACGCCCTGGATCTGCTCGACCTGCTGCTGGACGCCCCCGACGGCGCCCTCCGCGCCGCCGCCGTGGAGCTCCTGGGCGCACGGAAGGACCCGGCCCTGCGGCCCGCGCTGCTCAGGGCCCAGCGGGATGCCATCGCCGACATCGCCGACCGAAGCCTCTGGCACCTGGGCCAGCTGCCGGATCCTGCGGGAACGGCGCGGGCCTTTCTCGCCGAACCCGACCCCGAGCAGGTCCAGGTGGGTCTCCGCTTCGCCGCCATGCACCGGCTGCAGGAGCTGGTGCCGGATCTCCTCGGCCTCGTGGAGGCGGAAAGCCGCGAAGCCGTGCTCGTCGCCGCCCTGGAGGCCCTGGGCGCCATCGGCGCTCCCGAGGCGGCGGACCCCCTCCTGGGGCTTCTGCATTCCGGTCAGGCGCCGCGCATCCAGATCGCCCTCGCGGAGGCCCTTCGCGACCTGGGCAGCGCCGAGGGGGCCCTCGGACTCTGCGCCAAGGCCCGCGAGCTGAATGTTCCGGTGCTGCACGCGGTGGCCGTGGAGGCCCTCGCCCGGATCCACGGCGATCCGGAACGGCCCCTGTCCGCCCCCGCCACGGCGGCCCTCATCCGGGCCGTCCAGGGCGGCTGGTCCGACCGGAATCCCTGGCCCCTGCGCCGCCGCATGGCCGACGCCCTGCTGACCATCCACGCGGAGGATCCGGACCTCTGGACCGAACTGTCGGACCTCTTCCAGGGGGCCCTCGCCGAAAAGCGGCCGCCCGGCGAAGTCTCCCCCGATGACCTGGCCCGCCTCCAGGCCTGCGCCCGGTCGCTGGCGCTGCTGGCCACGCTCTGAGCTGGCCACACTCTGAGCAGGCCAGGCTCTGAGGCGGCCTCGACAGGACGGCACCACCCGGGGCATCCTCCCAAGCGGAGGACGGCATGAGTGAGAACCTGACGGGACCGGAACTGGTGGCGCTGGTGCAGCGGGTGTTCCAGCCCCAGGCGGGCGAAGGCGCCGTGGCCATCCTCGTGGACCTGCCGGATGCCAAGGTGCCGGATGATGCGAACTGGACCGCCCGGCGCGACATCGCTGCCGCCTGGGCCCGCGAGCTGGCCGCGCATCGCGCCGAGCTGGGCCTGGACACGCACCTGGTGGTCTACCCCAATGTCCACACCAACAACGGCGACCTGCCGGAGCGGGCCTGGCTCCATGCCGGCGGCCCCCTGCCCTCCGCCGAAGCGCTCGATCCCGCAGCCTCCGTGAGCTTCGCCGACCTCTACGCCAGCCACCCCATCCTCATCGCCCTCACGAAGTTCTCGGCCACCGCCCCGCTGAAGATGGCGGCGAAGAAGCACCCCATCCGCGCCGCCACCATGCCCGGCTTCCGGGCCGACATGATCCCCGCCCTGCGCCTGGACTACGCCGAGGTGAACCGCCGCGTGAACCTCCTGAAGGACCTGCTGGACCGGGCCGAGGGCGCCGCCTTCCGCTTCGCCACGCCCGGGGGCCCCTGCGACCTGCAGGTGGACCTGCGCCACCGCACGGGCCACGCCTCCGGCGGCCTGCTGCCCCAGCCCGGCGTGGCGGGCAACCTGCCCTCGGGCGAGGCCTACATCGTGCCCTATGAGGGCGAGCGCGACGGCGATCCCAGCCGCACGGCGGGGGTGATGCCCGTGCAGTTCGGCGCCGAGATCGTGCGGTACCGCATCGAGCAGAACAAGGCCCTGGAAGTGATCAGCGAGGGCCCCAAGTCCCGCGAGGAGGCCGCCCTGCTGGCCCGGGAACCCGCCTACGGCAACCTCGCCGAGCTGGGCCTGGGCGTGCTGGCGGCCTTCGGCGTGAAACCCATCGGCGAGATCCTGCTGGACGAGAAGCTGGGCCTGCACCTGGCCTTCGGCCGCAGCGACCACTTCGGCGGCCAGGTGGGCCCAAAGGACTTCAGCGGCCCCGAGGCCGTCATCCACATCGACCGCGTGTATGTCCCCGAAACCCAGCCCGAGGTGAAGGTCATGAGCGTGGACCTGGCCATGGCGGACGGAAGCACCGTGGCGCTCATGCGGGACGGGGCGTATTCAGTGGGGTTCTAATCAGGCCGGAGGCCGCAGGTTGGCGATGGTGGCCTGCATGAGCGCCACCACCTTGGGAGCGGATCCATCCCCGGAGAAAGCCTGGACCTCGCCCGTGCAGACCGTGAGCGACCAGCCCGCGTTCTGCACCTTGCCGATGGCCAGGAAGCGGTCCCCGAGGGCGGGCCGCAGGAGGTTGATCTTGAACTCGGCGGTGACGACCTCGCAGCCCGGCGGGGCCTTCGTCAGCGCCGCGTACCCGCAGGCGCTGTCGAGGATGCTGGTGATGGCGCCCGCATGGACGAAGCCGTGCTGCTGCGACAGCCGCTCCGAAAAAGGCAGCGCGATGTGCACCTCGCCCTCCGCGACCCGGACCAGCTCCGCCCCGAGCGTGGTCATCAGACCCTGGGCCTGGAAGCTGGTGGCGATCCGTTCCTGAAGGTCGGTCATCGGCATGGGGTCGGTCCGATCATGGTTCCCGCCTGTAAACGCCGGTGCCGTTGCAGGTCTTGCAATCCGTGACGACCCTGAGGCTTCCATGGCATTTCTTGCAGGGAAGGTGGACGGACCCACTGCCAGAGCACTTCGCACAGGCCGAGGAGAATGCCTTCTGGGTCTTGAGGCCCTTGCAGCGGGGGCATGGCGTGCCATCCCGAAGCACGCCCTTGGCGTCGCAGCGGGAACACGGTCCCGATGCCTGGGAATAGGTGCCGGTCCCGGAGCATTTTCGACAGCTCAAGGCCACGGCGCCCTTCCCACCGCAGAGGTCGCAATCCACGGACAGATGGCCACTGCCTTCACATCTCAGGCACAGGACGCCAAGGCCTGCGGGGGAGAACCGCTTGGAGGAAGGTTTGGGATCACTCATTCGTGAAGAATGGTTCAAAGTCTCTCCCCGGGGAAGGTCCAATGGTCCTGAAACGGGGCCCGGCTTTTGAACGGGCCCGACCCTGCCCGTCATGGATGGAGGTTCGCCCAACCAGGCCGGGCCTCCTCCGGTTGGGCCATGAGCAGCCTGTTTTTGGGCGTGATGTCTCCGGGGATCACCTGCGTGAACACCCGGTACCCCTGGAAGCGCAGCCGTGCGGCACGGGTGGCATCGATGGCCAGCGGGCCATCCAGCCAGCCCTCCAAGCCACCCAGATCAGCCTTCTGGAGATCGTGGCAGCAGGGCAGGACCGCCACGCAGGCCCCGACCTCCACTGCCCGCGCCAGGATCAGGTCGGTGAGCCCACCGCAGGCATGGGCCGAGACGATCAGATCATCCCGGAACAGGGGCACCTCCCGCAGATCGGACTCGAGGTACCTGACCCGGCCCTGCAGCCGCGGCCAGTCCTGACACAGCGCCGCCTCCAGCGCGGCGGCGCTTTTCGGGATCCGCTGATCCACGGCCACAGCCGAGGGGGAAGTATCATCGAGCAGGAGGAGGACCTGGGCCACCAGGCCGTGGCCACAGGCCAGGTCCACCACCCGCCTCCCCCGGAAGCGGCGCCGCACCCTTCGAGCCACTTCCCAGGCCTCGTAGAGCTCCTTGCGCGGCAGGCAACCCGCACGGCAGACGGCCCTCGCAAGGGCGTCGAACAGAGTGTCCCCTGCAAATTGGGGAAGCAGCTTTTCCGTCAGCCGATTGCGAGAGGAACGATCCATGGAATCAGAGAACCCTAAAACAGGGACGGGGAAGACGATAAAATTCGATTCCACCTAACGAACGAAGCGAACCAGTCCCTGCACCGGCGTTGAACGGAGGGATTGGTACGCTCAGGTTCGTTTTGGGAAGAAGGTCGCTGTGGCGATCACAAGTAACCCAGCGAGGGCATCAGTAATGGAACAACCGCGAAGGATCAGACTTGTGTTGTGCATGGATGGGTCGTGTGAATAAAAGGCTCGGGCGGCATCGATTAAGGCATAGGCAAAGATGAGAATCAGGATCGAAAGTACCCCCAGACTAGTCGTAGGAAAACGGCTTCGTCCGACAGCTCGGTAGGCAACGAACCCGAGAACAGTGGCAGCGATCAGGTTGAAGACCACATTCACCCAGAAGGCCGGAACAGCCCTCTCCGGCATGGCTAATGGCGAAGTGTCCGTTCTGACCGCCGGGATGACACCCACCGCCACCACGAAAGCCACCCCTGTGAGCAAGGCAGCAGAGATAAGCAGTGAGCTACGACAGAGCTTGAGGCTGAAGACCATGACTGCCTCCAGAAGGGCCTAGCCGCCGCTAGACAGCCTGAACAAAGAGGACGGTGATGGGATCACTCTCCCACCACCGTCCCTCCTCGTCCATCACCGGCCTGCTTGGTTTTTCTTCGTGCCTTAGCGCCTTCTCGGGATCAGCTGTGCCGATACGCGAGACAAACTGAAATAGGTTGGTGAATCCGTTATCACTGCGAACGGCTCACCGTTTCGGATAGGCCGGCACCGGCGGGAAGCTCGGCGTGGGGTTCTCCTTGAGCTGCTTCAGCAGGGTCTCGATGCCCACTTCGAGCTGGCGGTCGTGGCCCTGGAGCAGGCTGGCGGGATCGTTCTCCACGGTGAGGTCGGGGTCGGCGCCGTGGTTCTCCACCCACCACTTCCCTTCGCGGCCGTAGAAGCCGTTGTTGCTCTGCTCCACAGTGCCGCCGTCCAGGGTGAACTGGGTGTTGATGATGCCCACCAGGCCGCCCCAGCTGGGCACGCCCACGATGGTGCCCAGGTTGCGGGCCTTCACATGCATGAGGAAGGCTTCGCCGTCGCTGCCGTTCTGCTCGTTGCTGAGGAAGACATAGCGGCCGTCGGAGGCCGTGTTGGGGTAGCGGAAGGGGGCCACGCCGCGCATGACATTGAAGCCCACCTGCTTGCGCTCCAGCTTGTCGATCATGAAGTACTCGGTCCAGCCGCCGCCGTTGCCGCGCACATCGACCACGAGGCCCTTCTTGTAGCGGAAGGCGCGCCAGTACTTGTCGAACTGGCCGATGTTCTGGTCGCCCATGGCCGTGATGTGCATGTAGCCCAGCTGGCCGTTGGAGGCCTTGTCCACGGCCGCGATGTTGCCCGCGATCCAGCGCTCGTAGCGCAGGTTCCAGTCGCTGGCGACGGGTTCCACCTCGATGGTGCGGGCGCCTTCCAGCGAGGGCTTGGCGTTCACGGTGAGCGTCACCTTCTGGCCCTTGATGACCTGGAGGCGGGCCTGGATGGCCTCGGGGGCCCGCAGGGCCTTCCCGTCGATGGCCAGCAGGTACTCGCCCTCCTTCACCTTGGGGGCGGGATCGGCCAGGGGGGCCTTGAGGTTCATGGCATAGGGCGTGGGACCATAGACCTTGGCGAACTTGTAGAAGCCATGGTCGGCGGTGAAGTCGGCGCCCAGGTAGCCGGGAGCCACCAGGCTGGGCGCGGGCCGCGCGGGACCGAGGTCACCACCGCCCACATAGGTGTGGCTGACATTCAACTCGCCCACCATCTGGCTCAGGAGCCAGTTCAGCTCCTGCCGGGAGTTCAGCTCTGGCAGCCAGGCGCGGAACTTGGCCCCGATGGCGTTCCAGTCGTTGCCGTTCATGTCCTTGTCGTAGAAGAAGTCCCGGTACCAGCGCCAGGTGTCCTCGAAGATCTGCTTCCACTCCTCGCGGGGAGCCGCGGTCATGGTCATGCGTTCCAGGTCGAGCTTTTCGGGCAGGGCCTTGGTGGCGAACAGAGCCGCGGCCTCGCCCGCATGGTAGTTGGCACCCTTGCGGATGAGCACCCGCCTGCCCTCGGCATCGAAGGTCCAGCTGCTGACCGGATCCGTCAGCACCACTTCCTTGTCCTTCTTGGCGGCGGGGTCGTAGAGGTGCAGCTTCCACTTGTCCGCGCCCCGGGGCCCGTAGAGCTCCTCCACGACGCTGTCGTCCCAGCCTTCGACCTCGTCCCAGCCCACCAGGCCCTTGCCGGCCTGCAGGTGGAAGAGGTTGCCGGGCTTCACCGGCAGGGGCGCGATGCGCTCCGACAGGCCCGCCACATCGATGCGGAAGGTGCCTGCGGCGGAGGAGGAAGCCGCCGGCTTCTCGTCGCCGGCCTTCAGCTTCACGGCCATGACCTGCACCGGCGCGGACTGGATGTGGTTGTCCTGGCTGGGGTCGAGCCGTGTCTGGAAGTTGTTGTAGCTTAGGAAGTAGAGGGTGCTTCCATCCTGATCGAAGCGGGGGTTCAGGCAGTCGTAGAAGCCATCGGTCAGCGTGACCTTCTGCTTGGTCGACAGGTTGTAGAGGTGGATGCGGCTGTTGCGGTTGGGCTCGACGAAGGCGTAGGCGACCCACTGGGAATCCGGCGCCCAGGCGTAGTCGCTGACCTCCCAGGTGAACTGGTCGTTCTTCAGCTCGTGGGACTCGTCGACCTTGGTGAGCTTCCGGCTGGCGACATCCATCACGTACAGCGCGAAGCTCTTGTCGCCGAACAGGACCTTCGTCCCATCCGGGCTCCACTCCAGGTGATAGAGGGCGGTCTTCAGGCCCGTGGGGATCCGCTCCGGGGTCCCGTCCACCGCCTGCACATACAGGTCGTAGTCACCGCTGGCATCGCTGAAGTAGGCTACGCGCTTGCCGTCGGGCGAGAGGCGCGGCATGCGCTCACGCACGCCCGGCGTCTGCGTGAGGTTCTTCGCGGGCTTCGCGGCGTCCGTGGGCACGAGGAACACTTCGCCCCGGGCCTCGAAGACGGCCGTGCCGCCCACCAGGCTCATGGCCTGGATCCAGTCCTTGGGGTTCACGGACCGCGGCGCGGCCTTCCAGCCATCGCTGCTGGTGGTCACCGCCACGGGGCGGACGGCCTTGGTGGCCAGATCGAGGGCCTGCAGGTGCCCCCCCTGCACGAAGACCACAGTGCGGCCATCGCTGCTGGGCTGCTGCACATCGAAGTCCTTGAGGTCCGTGAGCTGTTCCACGGCCTTGGTGGCCGGGTCCACGGCATAGAGGTTCGTGATGCCGTTGCTGCCGCGGTCGGACTCGAAGACCACCTTCCCGTCGGCCCAGATGGGCGCGCCGTTCCGGCCCACATAATCCGTGAGCTTCTCGAACCGGCCGCTCTTCAGGTCGGCCAGCCACAGGTCCTGATGGCGGCCACCCTTGTAGCGCTTCCAGTAGTACTCCACCACGCCCTTGGTGCTGTAGGCCAGGCGCCCGCCGTCCGGCGAGACCGTGCCCTGGACGCCGCGCGGCGCCGGCAGCGCCTCGGGCTCGTGGCCCTCCAGGTCCACGGCGAGGAGCCGCTCCACGGGGCGGAAGTCGTGATCGGCGACGGTCTTGTAGACGACCTTCCGGCCATCCGGCGTCCAGCCCTGCACGGTGGCCGCGCCCGCCCAGGTGAGGCGCCTGGGCGCGCCGCCCTCCGCGGGCATCACATAGACCTGGGTGACACCGTCGTACTGGGCGCTGAAGGCGATCCACCGGCCGTCGGGGCTGAACCGGGCCGCCGTCTCCAGGCCGGGATGCGTCGTGAGCCGCCGGGCGGCGCCGCCCTTGAGGGAGCCGAGCCAGAGGTCATCCTCCCAGGTGAACACCACGCGGTCGCCCTTCACATCGGGCGCGCTGACGAAGCGGGGGGCGCGGTCCTGGGCCACCAGGGCAAAGGCCACGAGCGCGAGGGCGGAAACGCGGAAGCTCAGCATCAAAGACTCCGGGAACGGGTTCGCCATCATACATCGTGAAACGATGAATGTGGAACCGGAGCGTCTAGAAGAGTTTGCCCACCAGCGCCGCCAGGGCCGTCTCGGTGCGGAGGATGCGGGGGCCCAGATCCAGGGGGCGCATCCCCGCCTTCAGGAGGCTCTGGGTTTCCGCCTCGATCCACCCGCCCTCGGGGCCGATGGCCAGGGTGATCGGCCCCGCCAGCACCTTCGGCGCCGCCCCGCCGGTGCCGGGATGGGCCAGGAGGCCCGTGCCGCCCGCCAGCAGCCCCGGCAGCTCGTCCTCCACGAAGGGCCGGAAGAGCCGCGCCAGGCGCAGCTCCGGCAGCGCCGTGTCCTTGGCCTGCTCCAGCCCCAGGATCAGCTGGTCGCGCAGGTTCTCGGGCCTCATGCGGGGGCTGGCCCAGTAGGCCTTCTCCACCTTCCACGCGTTGAGCAGCACGAGGCGCGCGGCGCCCAGGCTGGCGGCGGCGGCCACCACCCGGTTCAGGACCTTGGGCCGAGGCAGGGCGATCAGCAGGGTGAGCGGCAGCTTGGGCGGCGGCGCCTGATCCAGCGTCAGGGCCAGTTCCAGGGACTCGTCGTCCAGGCGCAGCACCCTGCCCCGGCCCATCATCCCGCCCAGCAGGCCCACGGCGAGGTCGGCTCCGATCGCGGCCCGGTGCACTTCGCGCACATGGGCCAGCCGCCGCCCGGTGAGGCGGGCGCGGTCCGGGGCCACCAGGTCCTCCGGGAGCAGCAGCACCAGGTTCAAGCCAGGTCCTTCACCAGGATCAGGTCGCGGTCCACCTGCTGCCCGATCTGGAAGATGTGGTCGCCGGCTTCGCGGAAGCCGCAGCGGCCGTAGAAGGCCAGGGCCTTGTCGTTGTGCTCCCACACGCCCAGCCAGAGCACATCCGCGCCCCAGGCCCGGGCCAGGTCGAGGCAGGCCGCCATCAGGGCCGCCCCCCGGCCCCCGCCCTGCGCGGACCTCAGGAGGTAGATGCGCTGCAGCTCCGCAGGCCGCGCACCCTCCACGCAGGGCTCCCGGTGCCCCAGGCGGAGCTGCGCGAAGCCGACGGGAACGCCCTCCAGCTCCAGCACCAGGCCCGGCCGCGAAGGATCGGCCAGCTCGACCCGCTGGAGCGCCTCGCCGTAGGTCGCCTGGAGGAACGCCGCCAGATCCGGCGGCGAACAGATCGCCTCGAAGGTCTCGGTGAAGGTGCGGGCGCCCAAGTCGGCCAGGAGGGCGGCGTCCGCCACGGTGGCGGGTCGGAGGGTGGCGGTCGTCATCGGCGCGAGCTCCCCCGGGTCCCGGGCTTTGCGGGCCCCTTGGGCGCGGCCGGGGCTTTGGGCTTGGCTTTGGGCTTGGCCTTGGCCTTGGCCCGCTCTGCCACGGCGATGGCCTTGGCCATCCAGCGGGCCAGTTCGTCCGCATCCTCCAGCACATCCTCGGGCAGCTCGTAGTAGCCCATGGGCTTGCCGGGGTCGCCGAAGGGCAGGAAGGGGCCCATGCCCGCAGCCTCGAAATCGGGGCGGTTGGTGGCGTCCACCTTGAAATACAGCACGCCGTCGTCCGCCAGGGCGAAGGCGCGGCCCTCGGCGAAGAAGCAGAGACCGCCGAACATCGCCCGTGCGGTGACGGGGCGGATCCGCCCCAGTTGTTCCAGGAGGTATGTGCGGAAGCTCACAGAGACGGCCATGGCGACCATGCTACCTTCCCCAGGGCCCGCCGGTACGACCGGCCTTTCGACAGGATCCCCCATGCGGATCAACACCCTCGACGACTTGCTCCTTGCCGTGAAGAACCGTCCCCACAAGCGGCTGGTGGTGGCCTGGGCCAACGACGCCCACACCCTGGAGGCTGTGAACGCCGCCGTGGAGGCGGGCCTGGTGCAGGCCATCCTCGTGGGGGATGAACCCCTCATGGTGAAGGTCTGCCAGGAGCAGGGCCTGCCGAAGGAGCGCTTCCGCATGGTCCATGCGCCGACGGATACCGAGGCCGCCGCCAAGGCCGTGGCCATGGTCCGGTTCGGCGAGGCCGATCTGCTCATGAAGGGCCTGCTCAGCACGGACAAGTACATGCGGGCCATCCTCAACAAGGAGCAGGGCCTGCTCGATCCCGGCGCCATCCTGAGCCATGTGACCGTGATGGAGCATCCGGGCCACCCCAAGCTCCTCATCGCCGGCGATGTGGCCGTGATCCCCGAGCCCGAGTTCAAGGAGAAGGTCGCCATCCTGGGCTACCTGGTGAAGGTGGCCAGGGCCCTGGGGGTGGAAGTCCCCAAGGTGGCCGTGCTGTCGGCCTCGGAGCAGGTCATGCCGAAGATCGCGTCCAGCGCCGAGGCGGCCATGCTGTCGAAAATGGCGGACCGCGGCCAGATCAAGGGGGCCCTCGTGGACGGTCCCATGGCCCTGGACGGGGCCATCGACCCCGAGTCGGCCCGCATCAAGGGCATGGGCGGCCCCGTGGCCGGCGATGCCGACTGCCTGCTCTTCCCCAACCTCGAGGCGGGCAACACCTTCTACAAGGCCGGCACCAAGCTGGGCGGCGCCGAGATCGCCGCCGTCGTCACGGGCGCCCGCGTCCCCTGCGTCCTCAGCAGCCGCGGCGACAGCGCCAAGACCAAGCTCAGCTCCATCGCCCTGGCGGCCCTGCTGGCCTGAGCCGGGTCCGCGGCAGAATGAAGGGGACCAGCCCCTGGGAGCGTGCGCCCGTGAACCCGAACGACCCAATCGACCCCACAGCCCCGCCCACCACCGCCGAAACCGCCCTCGTCGATGCCGCCATTACGGGCCGCCGCTCGATCCGGGCCTTCCAGCCCACGCCCGTGCCCCGGGCCGCGGTGGAGGACATCCTGCGGGTGGCTTCGCGGGCGCCTTCGGGCACGAACCTCCAGCCCTGGCAGGTGCATGTGCTGACCGGCGCGGCGCTGGCGCGGCTCTCGGACAGGATCCTCGCGATCTACGCCGACCCCGCGGAGCTGGCCCGCCACGAGCGGGAGTACGACTACTACCCTAAGGAATGGACTTCGCCCTACCTCGAGCGACGCCGGAAGGTGGGCTGGGATCTCTACGGCCTCCTGGGCATCGCGAAGTCGGACCGGGCCGGCATGCACGCGCAGCATGGCCGCAACTACCGGTTCTTCGATGCGCCCGTGGGCCTCATCTTCACCATGGACCGCATCCTGCAGGTGGGCAGCTGGCTGGACTACGGCATGTTCCTCCAGAACATCATGGTGGCGGCCCGGGCCCGGGGTCTGGACACCTGCCCCCAGGCCGCCTTCACCCAGTTCCACCGCGTCATCGCCGAGGAGCTGGGCCTGGGGCCGGAGCAGATGGTGATCTGCGGCATGGCCCTCGGGTACGCCGATCCCTCGGCCCCCGAGAACGCCCTCGTCACCGAGCGGGCGCCCGTCTCGGAGTTCGCCCGGTTCTACGACGAGTAGGGACGAGTAGGACCGCTGCTGGCCCTTAAGCCTGAGGGGGATAGTCCTTGGCGGTCTCCCGTCCGGACAGCACGCGCAGGGCCCCCTTGGCGAGGGCGGCCATCTCGTTCTCGCCGGGATAGACCTTCACGGGGCAGCCCAGGGCCGCGGTGAGGCGGTTCAGCTCGCCCACCAGCTTCGGCGAGCGCGCCATGCCGCCCGTGAGCAGGACAGCGTCGATGCGGTCGCCGCCGAAGGCGGGCACGAGGGCCGTGATGGCCTTGGCGATCTGGTAGGCGAGCGCGTCATAGACCGCCTTCGCTTCGGCGTCGCCCGCGTCCACGCGGCGCTCCACCTCGCGCATGTCGGAGGTGCCCAGCAGGTCGATGAGGCCTCCCCGCCCCTTGTTCAGGAGCTTCAGTTCCGCCTTGGTGTACTTGCCGGAGAAGCAGAGGTCGATGAGCTGCCCCACCGGCAGGGTGCCCGTGCGCTGGGGGGAGAACGGCCCTTCGCCATCCAGCCCGTTGTTCACATCGATGTAGCGGCCCCGGCGATGGGCGCCCACGGTGATGCCGCCGCCCATGTGGGCCACGATCACATTGATGCGCTCGTAGAAGGTCTCGTGCTCCTCGGCGTAGCGGCGGGCCGTGGCGATCTGGTTGAGGGCGTGGCTGATCACGCGGCGCGGCAGCTCCTTCAGGCCCGTGATCTTCACCTTGGGATCGGCCTCGTCCACCACCACGGGATCCACGATGTAGGCGGGCTTGCCCGTTCCGGCCACCAGCTCGGAGGCGATGAGCGCCCCCAGGTTGGAAGCGTGCTCGCCGCGCTGGCCGGCCTTCAGGTCCTCCAGCATGGCGGGCCCCACGGTCCAGGTGCCGTGGGGAATAGGCCGCAGCAGGCCGCCCCGGCCGGCCACGGCATCGAGATCGCCCAGGGACAGCCCCTTGTCCGCGAGGAAGCGCAGCACGGACTGCTTGCGGAAGGCGAACTGCTCGGTGATGGGCCGCCCCTCGAAGGCCTTCAGCTCTTCGGCCGGGTGCTGGAGCTCCTCGGTGAAGCGCTCCTCGTCGCCCTCGAAGATCGAGGTCTTGGTGGAGGTCGAGCCGGGGTTCAGCACCAGCACGCGATGGCGCCGGAAGAAGGTGTCCTTGGGGGTGCGCTTCCACTCGCCGTAGGCGTGTAGACGCAGGACCGAGGCCTTCACGGCGAGGCGGATGTCCTCGGGCGTGCAGTCCATGGGCAGGTCCACGCCCTGGAACCAGAGGCCGAACATGACCGGGAACTTCCGCGCCTCGGGGAACCGGGTGGCGTAGAGGTGATAGAGCAGGTTGCCCATGTCGAGGTTGGGGCAGACGATCACATTGGGCCCGCCCTCCCAGGGCAGGCCGTCCGGGTGGTAGAGGTCGGCGGACCGGCGGGACAGCGCCACGCTCACCTTCACCTCGCCGCGGATGTGGATGCTGGCGTAGCGGGTGCTGTGGGCGATGCGCTCAGCCAGGATGTCCGGCACCAAATCAGCCGCCTGCCGCACCAGCTCGGGCGAGGGGCCCTCGTCGCTGCCGCGGTTCGAATAGGACACCATGGCGCAGCGGATCTCCGGCAGCACCTCCTCCGGGAAGAGGTCGCGGGCCACGGCGCAGGTGCCCACGGCCACCTCGGCCAGGGTGCGCGGCGTCATGGTCGCGTTCACGCCCACATCGCCGAACACCACGATGTTGTGGGGATAGACATCGTTGGGGTGGGAATCCGGCAGCACGAACACGCCCGCCTCGCAGGCGACGCTCCGGTGGGCCAGCAGCTCCACCATGGGCCGGAAGAAGGCCTTGGGCTCGTGGATGGCCCCGCCCACGACCATGTCGGCATGGCCCTGCTTCACGGCCCAGATGCCGAAGCGCCCGGGTTCGGACACCAGCAGGCGGGCCTCGTCCAGGCTCATGGGCCGGCCGTGGGTCCGGCCGAAGTCCACGCAGGCGGTGGCGAAGGCCTCCACCAGGTCGGGCCGGGTGGCGGGCACCACGAAGGCGCTCTCCGACAGCGTGTAGGCCACGCGGTCGGCGCCCAGATGGGCCAGGTGCTGGGCGGCCACGGCGCGCACCTCGGCTTCGGGCGCCAGGAACACGGGCCGGATGAACCGGCTCAGGAAGCAGGCGGCTTCAAGGGTGCGGGGATCCAGGGCCTCCGGAAACACCACCGTGGGGCGGTTCCGGGGTTCGGCCAGCAGTCGGCTGTCGAGGGACGCTTCGATGTCAAACATGGGACTCCAAGACCACTGGGGGCCTTCAACCTGCCGAGTCTATCAGGCGGAAGATTCTATGTTGTCTACCCAGAAGTCACATTTGGTCCTAGCGGTCTGTCACCCGCACGGACTCCACCCAGATCACCTCGCAGGAGCCATCGCCGGTATCCGTCCGGGTGAGGCTGCTCACCCAGTGCCAGCCATCCTTCCCGTCCGCCCGCACGAGCTGGCCCCGGAGCGCCACCACCTGCCCCGGCTTCACGGCCAGCAGGCGCTTCTCCACGAGCGGCGTGGCCGGGATCAGGTGCATGTTGGCGCTGTGGGCGATGACTTCGGCCTCGGGAATCGGCATCCGGGGGCTGCTCCAGAAATACCAGCGGTCCCGCTGCTGGATGCTGAAGGCGTCCAGGATCCGGGAATCCGACATGGGCCCCCAGCCCAGGGCGAAGTCCACGGGAGACAGCTCGGCGGGCCGGTCGAAGCGGTATCGTTCCACGCCCAGCACCCGCGCCCGCAGCTCGAACCGCGCGAGGGCCGTGAGCGAGTGGTTCCGGAAGGTCCAGGGGGCCGGGGCCTCCGGCGGGGCCTGGAGCGGGTCCTCCGGCGCGAGCATCCCCGGCGGCTGGGTCACGGGCCGCCCCTGCCACCACCAGAGCCCAGTCAGGGCCGCCACGATCGCCACGACCACGGCTCCACGCCGCTCCTGAAGCCACTCCAGCCATCCGCCCATGCGACCAGACTACCCGCGCCCCGGAAAATGGTGATGCCCGTCACGGCGCGGAAGGTCGGCCCGCCTATGTTCACAGCCTTCATATGGTTCTTTCCGCGTTGGATCCCCGGTGCCCGCTCGAACTCGAGCCGGGGCGCGGGACCACGGAAGGCCTCCGGACTCCGGGCGGGACGGCGCCCCGGGCCGGTACACTCCAAGCAACCCGTCCCCTGGAGTCCTCATGGACCTCTCCTGGCTTTCCGCCAATCCCGGCCTGAGCTTACTGGCCTTCCTTAGCGCCGCCTTCGCGGCGCTCCTCCTCAGCAAGTGGATCCGCTACATCCCCAACAACCGCGTGGGCATCGTGGAGAAGCTCATCAGCGGCAAGGGCTCCGTCAAGACCGGCCTCATCGCCCTGGGCGGCGAGGCGGGCTTCCAGCCCCACCTGCTGCGCGGCGGCTGGCACCTGCTCACCCCCTTCCAGTACCGCATCCACAAGATGCCCATGGTCACCATCCCCCAGGGCAAGATCGGCTATGTCTTCGCCCGTGACGGCAAGGACTTGCCGCCCTCCCAGGCCCTGGCCAGCAACAGCCATGGCGCTGATTTCCAGGATGTGGTGGCCTTCCTCCAGAGCGGTGGTGAAAAGGGCCCCCAGCGGCAGATCCTCCGCGAAGGTATGTATGCCATCAACCTCGTGCAGTTCGTGGTACTCACCGAAGACCAGGTCTACTACCTGCCTTTGGATAAGAGCGAGGTGGAAACCTTCCAGAAGATGAGCGCGATCATCACCGAGCGTGCCGGATGGCGGCCCGTCATCATCCGCGGCGCAGACGACGCCGTGGGCATCGTCACGGTGCACGACGGGCCTTCGCTATCCAGCGGTGAGATCATCGCGCCCACCGTGGGTGAAGATCCCAACCAGGTGGCGAGCTACCACAACAACTTCCAGGACGCGGACAAGTTCCTCGTGGCGGGCGGCCAGCGTGGGCGCCAGTACCAGGTGCTGGTGGAAGGCACCTACTACATCAACCGCCTCTTCGCGACGGTGGAGATGATCCCGAAGACCGTGGTGGAAGTGGGCACGGTGGGCGTGGTGGTGAGCTACACCGGCGAGATCGGCACCGACATCAGCGGCCAGGAGTATCGCCACGGCGAACTGGTCACCAAGGGCACCCGTGGCGTCTGGAGCGAGCCCCTGCTGCCCGGCAAGTACGCCTTCAACACCTACGCCGGCAAGGTGCTCATGGTGCCCACCACCAACTTCATCCTCAAGTGGACCAAGGGTGAGGTGGGCAGCCACAAGTTCGACGAGAACCTGACCGAGGTGAGCCTCATCACCAAGGATGCCTTCGAGCCCAGCCTGCCGCTCTCCGTGGTGGTGCACATCGACTACCGCAAGGCGCCCCTCGTCATCCAGCGCTTCGGCGACATCAAGAAGCTCGTGGAACAGACGCTGGACCCCATGGTCAGCGCCTACTTCAAGAACATCGGCCAGACCCGCACCCTCATCCAGCTCATCCAGGACCGCAGCGCCATCCAGGAGCAGAGTGGCGTCCAGATGAAGGAGAAGTTCACCCAGTACAACCTGGAGCTCCAGGAAGTCCTCATCGGCACGCCCACCAGCGGCGCGCCCGGCGGACAGATCGAGCAGATCCTCGTGCAGCTGCGCAGCCGCCAGATCGCCGACGAGCAGGTGGAGACCTACGGTCGCCAGCAGAGCGCCGCGGTGAAGGAACGCGAACTCCGCGAAGCCGAGGCCCGCGCCAAGCAGCAGACCCTGCTCACGGAATCCGCCATCGGCATCGAGGTGCAGAGCAACCAGGGCAAGGCCGACTACGCCAAGGCCCAGCAGCAGGCCGCCCAGATCCAGACGCTCGCCGGCGCCGAAGCCGAGAAGGTGCGCCTCATGGGCGAAGGCGAGGCCAAGCGCATCAAGGTCATGGCCGAAGCCCAGGCCGAGCAGGCCGCCCGCGTGGGCATCGCCCAGGCCATGGCCATCGAGGAGCAGGTCCGCGCCTACGGCGGCCCCCAGTTCCAGCTCGTGCAGCAGGTCATGAACCGCTTCGCCGAAGCCATCGAGAAGTCCCAGGTGGATGTGGTCCCCAAGATCCACATGGGCGGGGGCGATAAGGGCGGCGGCAGCCTCATCGAAAGCCTGCTGGGCCTCCTGCTCAGCGAGAAGGCCGGACAGCTGGCGGGCGTGGCGACACCGGCCGCCGCGAACCCCGAGGCCGAGGCCCTGAAGGCGGCCCTGCGACAGAACATGACGAAGTAGCCCGACTTCGACGACCCGAGAAAGGGGCGGCAATGCCGCCCCTTTCTCGGGAGGTTTGGAGCATTCTCTCCCGCCCCATCCGGACGCCCCATGATCCCTCTGCTCCTCCTGTTTCCTGTCGCCCAGGTCCAGTCCCAGGTCCAATCCCAGGGCTTGGCCGCCCCCCTGCCCGCCCCGGCGGAGGCCCTGGCCCGGGCCAAGGACTGGGGCGGCCTCGCGGATTGGTTCGAGACGGTGTCGCCCGCCACCCGGGGCGCCCACTACGAGCTGTGGATCCAGGCCCTCAACCGGAGCCGGCGCTGGGAGCGGCTCGCGGCGGTCTGCGAGGCCCTGCAGCCTCAGCTGGAAGCCAAATCCGGCCCCCGCCTGGCCACCTACCGCCTCTACCGCGCCCAGGCCCTGAGCCAGTTGGGGCGCCATGGGGACGCCGCGGCCGCCCATGCCGAGAACGGCCGCCTCGGCTATCCCGACGGCTTTCCCAACGCCTGTGCCGAGGCCCGCCTGGCCCAGGACTGGACCACCCTCCAAACCTGCGCCGATGCGCTGCTCGAGGCCCGCCCGGGGGACGCCATGGGCCAGGCCTGGAAAGGCGAGGCCCTGGCGCGCCAGGACCGCCTAGCCGAGGCCGAGCCGATCCTCCGCGCGGCCGTGGCGAAGGACCCGGCGATCGCCCACGCCTGGAACAACCTGGGCCGCTGCCTCAACGAAAAGAAGGCCTGGGCCGAGGCCTGCGAGGCCCTGGACAGGGCCCTGGCCCTGGAGCCCAACCAGCTCGAAGCCCTCTTCAACCGCGGCCGTGCCCGCTTCGAGCTGAAGCGCTACCCCGAGAGCCGCGATGACTTCCGCGCCGCCCTCGCCCTCCGCCCCGGCGACCCCGTCCTCACCGAGAACCTGCGCCAAGCCGAACGCTACGCCGCCCTGCCCGCACCCAAACGGCGTTAAACCCCCCCGCGAACGGAGTCCACCCTCCAAGGGAGGCCTGCCTCCAATTCGATCGGTCTCAGTGACTGAAACCGCCGCCATCCGCCCATTTCCGGTCTGCCCATTCAAATCGCCCCAGCCAGCAGCCCCACGGTAAAATCAGCACTTACGCCCCTCTCAAACCGGATTAGGTGAACTACGAATCCCTTCGTCCCCACCGTCCAATTTAAAGTTAGGCATTCAACGATCGGAGGCCAAAACCTATGTGGGACCTCGTGGCCTTCCTGATAGATTTTGTGGCTTCATCCACACCTGGGAAATCGGTTCTCGTCCTCATTCCATCCGCAATCCTTGGTGGAATCGCCTATGCGGTCATTCCCAACAAAACGGTTGGCTCGTACGCCTTTGGGCTAATCATCATCGCTGGCCTGGCAATTGCGGTCTGGTGGCACTTCAAGGACCAAAATCATGATCAGCAAGCGTGAATGCCTAACCTCTCGCTCAAGTCGGACCCCGCCTGCATTGCCTTTTGCTCTCTCTCAACATTTTGCTATCTCGGCTCCACTCATCGTCTCGGTGCAGGCGTGGCCGCTTAGCTTCATTCGTTAGGCAGTCTGATGAAACTCCCCGCAAAGCGTTGGATCTGGATTGCGGTCAACATCGCGGGAATTCCTCTATACCTCTGGCTAGCCTCTTCCCTTTGGGTCAAGCCGGGCACTGAAGGGCAACCAGGCGGGCCAGGGGATGCGTTCTACTGGTTACTCATTCTGATTCCATTTAATGCGGTAATCGCAATTCTCGATCTTGTTGCTCTTTACTTCATCCTCTTCAGAAAACGAGCCGCCTCCGACAAGCTACTTCTTTCAGTTGTGTGGTTGATTCTCATCTCACTCTGGGTCGCCACTAACCTCTATGACAACCACAGAGCTTTCCGAGTCATTAGCTCCGAATACGCCTGCCTAACCCTCCGCTCAACTCGGACCCCGCCTGCATCGCCTTCCGCTCTCTTTCAGCTTCCCGCTTCCTCGGCTCCGTTTGTCGCCTCGGCGCAGGCGGGTCCGGTTAGCTTCATTCGTTAGGCGCCATGCATCCCCTCGCTCAACCTCTCATGCTGGTCGGCCTTCTCACTGTCATCGTGGGCTGGACTTGGGTCGACATTCGATTCAAGAAGCGACTGGGCTTCGGATGGTTTTCCATTCGATGGGAAACCATATTTTGGCCCTTCTATTTCAATCGCAAGGATTGGCTTTCGCTCCTCACCGTGTTTGTTCTTGGATTCTCAATGATCATTACGGCTGTCAAACTCGGCGTATTCAGCGAGCCGCCTAACCCTTAGCTCAACTCGGACCCCGCCTGCATTTTCCTCCGCTCTCTCTCAGCTTCTCGCTTCCTCGGCTCCGCTCGTCGCCTCGGCGCAGGTGGGGCCGGTTAGCCCCATTCGTTAGGCCACTCATCGTGAACAAGCGCTTCTTGACCTTAAGATACATCGGCCTCTTCGCTGTTTTGTACTTCGTTCTTATGTTTATTGTTGGGCTTGTCATTCAAACTCTAGAGATCACACCACCTTCAATGAGCAACATCCTGGTCATCGTTGGCTCGGTTCTTCTCATCAACGCCTTTTTTCTTCGCAGGGAGAAACGCCCGCCGTCTCGGAACGAATATCTAGGGCTAGTTGCAGGCGCAACCCTGGCAGACTTCGCCCTAGAAATGTATGGCTTGCAGTATGTGATAGCACCAATCCAATGGGGCACCATCATTCTCGTCACACTTGGTCATACTTTGCTCTTCGCAGTTGGTTTCTTCCCCAGGCGCAGGGATTCCAATGAACCGTCTGCAGCCTAACCCTCCGCTCAAGTCGGACCCCGCCTGCATTGTCTTCCGCTCTCTCTCAGCATTTAGCTATCTCAGCTCCGCCCATCGCCTCGATGCAGGCGGGGCCGCTTAGCTTCATTCGTTAGGCCGCTTCTCTGAAGGTGCTAAACATGAAGATCAAACTCTTCCTTCTAGCTCTTCTGCTTTCGATGCCATCGTTTGCACAAGCTCTTAAAAAAGCCACGATTCCGGTGGTTCCTCCTATTTATCGAGTTGCCAATGAGAATTATTGTTTCGTTTCTTCATTGGATATTGACGAATCTGGCCTAGTCACAGGCATAAGACTCAGCAATTCAAATAACATCGAACGCGATCTTAAATTCGCTCAACGAGTATTTTCAAAATGGCAATTCGAAAGCCATATTCCTGGAAGTCTCGATTTCAAGATTGAAATTCACATTATGCCTACAAATCTTCCTGTGTTGCCAGAAGCGGAGTTAGAACCTTCGGGAACTCTGAGAATATTCGCGTGGAAGCTAGAAAAGACCAGTGATCCAATCGTGCAAAAATAGTTCAATTCCCACCTGCAGCGGCCTAACCTTCAGCTCAACTCGGACCCCGCCTGCATTGTCTTTCGTTCTCTCTCAACTTCTCGCTTCCTCGGCTCCGCTCATTACCTCGGTGCAGGCGGGTCCGGTTAGCTTCATTCGTTAGGCCCCAGACCAACCAAGAGGTAGCAATGCCAAACCTAACTGCAACGGATTACATTGCTCTTGCATCAGCTGTTATTGCTCTGAGCGCATTTGGTACATCTGTTTGGCAAGGTTACCTTACAAGAAAACATAATCAACTATCTGTTCGACCCTTTGTTGGCTTCGCCTTTCACAGAACGGAAGACACTATATTCCGAATCGTGATTCATAATTTTGGATTGGGGCCTGCAAATCTCAACAAACTATCTGCCAAATTTAATGATGAAACAATAGACTTGCATAGCATTCCATCATTACATAAATTATACAATTACCTGTTCGAAGGCAGTACAAAAATTGACCATGCTTACGGCCTATTCGATACAGACAGCATTTTAGCCCCAGGTAAAGAAAATCAATTGCTAGATATTCGATCTGTTGAAAATTTCGACACAATAGTTTTTAACACGAAACTTAAATCAATTGAATTTATATTAAATTATAGCTGTATTTATGGAAATTCTTTTACACTTTCAGGTCGTCCATCTGCCCATCTTCAACCTGATAAGCAATATCCCTGACCCACACCCAATTGGCCTAACCTTCAGCTCAACTCGGACCCCGCCTGCATTGCCTTCCTCTCTCTCTCAACATTCCGCTTTCTCGGCTTCGCTCAGCGCCTCGGCGCAGGCGGGTCCGGTTAGCTCCACTCGTTAGGCCGCCCACCGAGGTATCTATGTCATCAAAGTCAAAGCTCCGCAACGCCCTGAACGCAATAGACGATGCTAAGCGCGCGCTACAGCAAGCCCGCAGCGATTCCGGGGCAAATGGTGAATACCAGATCCGCCGGGCAATGCGAGAACTCGACGACGCTGAACAAGATATTCAGCGGGCGATACGAGAACTACCCGAAGAATGATCTTCCTAGGCTGCCTAACCCCCAGCTCAACTCGGACCCCGCCTGCATTGTCCTCCGCTCCTTCTCTTCGTCCCGCTTCCTCGGCTCCGCTCATCGCCTCGGCGCAGGCGGGGCCGGTTAGCTTCATTCGTTAGGCGCACGGAGTGCCACATTGTCGAACCAACGGAAACACAAAGAACTAGCCATTTGGGCGCTACGGTACCTCAAGAATGGAGAGGGGATCTCTGCTTATCATGCTTACCAGAAGGCCATGGGTGAAACTCCTGATTCTGGAGTGGAGGGCGCTGAATCTTTGCCTCGCGAGTTCGCCCAGCGCTTTCTCATTGATGTAGATTCAGCAATTCTTTGGATAAAGAGCATCGAATGACATTCACTAGGCGCCTAACCCCTAGCTCAACCCGGACCCCGCCTGCATTGCCTTCTTCTCTCTCTCAGCTTCTCGCTTCCTCGGCTTCGCTCGTCGCTTCGGTGCAGGCGGGTCCGGTTAGCTTCTTTCGTTAGGCCGTAGATGAACGAACCCCAAGAAGCCCGCCTTTGGGTAGTCCTGCTTCTCACGCTTTTATCCGGCGGGTTCGGCCTTCTGATCTGGCGCAAGCGAACAAGCTCCTACTGGCTTGGTGGCAAAAGCACTCAAGATGCCATCAACGCTGCTTATATGTGTTGGTTCGTTGCCACAGTCTGCTTTGTCGTTATTATTCTTCGGCTTTTCCGGTCATAGTCGGCATCACACTTTAGCAATCAGGCTACAGCCTAACCCTTAGCTCAACTCGGGCCCCGCCTGCATTGCCTTCCGCTCTCTCTCAACTTCTCGCTTCCTCGGCTCCGCTCAGCGCCTCGGTGCAGGCGGGGCCGGTTAGCTTCATTCGTTAGGCGTCACGGACCGAAAGCCCAACGATCAGCCTTCCTTCTCTCCAGGAGTCACGCACATGGCTTGGCAAACTCTTCAGTCCGCACTCCTCGCAAATCTCGAACGAGATGGCTGGGCGGCTCTCCCTATTGCTTCATTGGAGCAGGCTTCATTAGAGGCACACGAGCCTCTAAGGTCCTCACCTAAGAACCCGTCTTGGCTTTCCATAGTTTCCAAGTTCGCTTCCGACAAAGGCCTCAGGTTCAAAACTGATGATAGCAATTCTCAAGTTATTTTCCATTGGCGAATCCGTTTTATTGAAACCGAGCGTTGGCATCGAATTGCTGTCCAATTAGAAGAGCTTCCATCCGGGCAGAAGGTTCTTGTCCCCGTACATGGTGGCTTAACAGTGGAATACGAAGCGGGAGTTCGTTACCCCCAATATCTAATTCCAGAAGACTGTCAAACTGAGTCCGATTACCAAACCACGTTAGCGTTACTCACTCAAGAATTTCCTTGATCTTGCTCAAAACCCTTACCTGATTTGATGGTATCGACACGCCTAACCCCTCGCTCAAGTCGGACCCCGCCTGCATTGCCTTCCGCTCTCTCTCAGCATTTTGCTATCCCGGCTCCGCTCATCGTCTCGGTATAGGCGCGGCCGCTTAGCTTCATTCGTTAGGCGCTACACACCCTTGTAATGACTGGAGGACTCCGATGAGAATCACCGCTATCTATGGAATCTCCGTAGTCGCCTGCATCTCATGCGTTGGGCCATCGGCGGAACACCGCATTCAATATGAGGCTGATGCAACACGGGCAATGAATTCATTTTTCGATCATGCCATCGAACTTGTCCCAACTATTGACGACAAGGTTTCCGATGCGAGCACAATCGCACTTGCACTTACAAACACTTGTATTTCAGATTACAACGCCTACACCGAGGCTAAGGTAAATGTCATCGCCCAAACCTCAAAGGGGAAGTTGTATTACCGGCGGCTACGCGACAGCAAAGAAGAGAAAGTCCAAGCTTCCTTGCAGATTGTCCTTCAATATCGAACAGGTAAGTTAATATCGAGAAAATCGAAAACCTAATCAATCAAAGCACCTAACCCTTAGCTCAACTCGGACCCCGCCTGCATTGTCTTCCGTTCCTTCTCTTCGTCCCGCTTCCTCGGCTCCGTTCCGCGCCTCGGTGTAGGCGGGGCCGGTTAGCTTCTTTCGTTAGGCCGCACCCAAGGAGTCAAAGCATGCTTAGAGTGTTCCTAATGGCCCTCGTCCTGGCTTGTCCCTCAGTTGCTTACACCCAGTCGACACTTGCGCCAAACGCCCCAGAAGATAAGCCTGTCGGGTTCACTGGGGACCAGCATCAGAGACTATTGAAGGCGGTGGCGCCTTACATGGCTCAAGCCAGAAAGACATGGCCAACGGCCAAGGCGAATTACCTCAAAGGGCTTCCACCCAAGCATGTTTTTTTTGTGACCGTCGAACTGGCTGACATGCGAGGAAAACGCGAGATCACTTTCGTGGAAGTTCAGAAAATCGAGAACGGCATCATCACTGGCCTGATCGCGAACGAAATTTCTACCGTGTCTGGGTACAAAGCAGGTCAGAGATTTTCAATCGCGGAGGCAGAAATCTGGGATTGGACTATCTCCAAACCTGATGGCACCGAAGACGGAAACCTCGTAGGCAAGTTTCTCGAGACCTATAAGCTCTGATTGTCAGTAACCATGCGGTCTAACCCTTAGCTCAACTCGGACCCCGCCTGCATTGCCTTTCGCTCTCTCTCAGCATCTCGCTTCCTCGGCTCCGCTCAGCGCTTCGGCGAAGGCGGGTCCGGTTAGCTTCATTCGTTAGGCGCCATCACCAACATCATTCGCCAGGTGTCCGATTGACTCGTCGCAAAACTCCGCAAGAGAAAAAGGAAGAGGATTACGAATGTGAGATTCGCCCTTGGTGCGAAGCGCCTCACGCATTCCGGAAGAATTGGCCGAGGAAGAAAGCTCGAGTCAACCGTGCAGAACGCCGGAATGTAAAGCAAACTATCGACCGGGATCTCTCCTCGGGTAATGAAGATGACCTAACGCTGAACAAGCTCAAGACAATCCATGTTCCCAGTGCCATTCGCAAAACACGCATCATGACTCTTCGCCAACGCCTACAAAACAAAAAGAAGCCCAGTTAGGCGCCTAACCTTTAGCTCAACTCGGACCCCGCCTGCATTGTCTTCCGCTCTCTCTCAGCTTCCTGCTTCCTCGGCTTCGCTCATCATCTCGATGCAGGCGCGGCCGGTTAGCCGTTTTCGTTAGGCTGCTCAATGACCCCAGAAATGGATTCGCCCGCAGCCACACCATCGAAGCGATCGCGCCCTCTTCTCAGGTGGGTTGGGATCTTCACTGTCATTTGCCTTGTAGTCATCACTGGCGCTTACTATGCAATCGATAGATTTTTCAGGGCTACCTTCGGGCAGCAAAACATTCCAGAAATACAGGTAATCGCCAGGTCCACTTCACCTGATGGCCGCCTGGAAGCAAGGCTTGTCAGGGTCATCGGCGGTTCCGGCTTCGGTGGTGCGGTCGTATGGCAAGAGGTCCAACTCGCTCCAAAGGGCTCAGAGATCAGGTTCCTTGCCGGCCAAAATCAATCAGGCTTGGCGTTCTCGGTCGTACAGGATTCCGAGTCCCCCATTGCCGAGCTTCAGTGGATATCCTCAGATCGCCTGTTAATCAAATCTGATAAGCTCACCCGCGAAAATACTCACACAACACAACTCTTTGGTGTCGCCCTTGAATTCAAGGAGCTACAAAAACCGAAGCAAGTATCACCGGCAGCCTAACCCCTAGCTCAACTCGGACCCCGCCTGCATTGCCTTCCGCTCTCTCTCAACTTCTTGCTTCCTCGGCTCCGCTCATCGCCTCGGCGCAGGCGGGTCCGGTTAGCTTCTTTCGTTAGACCTTGCGAGGCCTCATGGCATCAGAGAACGAACCTGGTCGAAGCCTGTGGCAGGAATTTCGTCCAGACATCCGCAAACTCGGCAAGATGCCAATGGCGCTATGGATAGTGGGCTGTATTTTGGCTGCCCTACGTTTCTATGTATTCAGGTTAATCCATGCTCATCAAAACCATGATGCAATGTGGCAGTTCGATTACTGGCCACTCTGGGTCCTAGACTTTCCCATTTCTATTATCTATTTCGTGCTGCCTATTCCATTCGCAGAGGCAGTCGTAGGAACGATTTGGTGGTTTGCTATACCCGCGACTATTTGGCATCGGCGTCAGAAACGAAAACTCAAAATGCATGCGCCCTAATCGCATGTGGTTCAATCAATCAGCGCAAAATGAATCCCCATCCCAGCGGTCTAACCTTGCGCTCAAGTCGGACCCCGCCTGCATTGCCTTCCGTTCTCTCTCATCATTTCGCTATCTCGGCTCCGCTCGTCGCCTCGGCGCAGGCGTGGCCGCTTAGCTTCATTCGTTAGGCCGCCTCACAACCACACAGGAGCCGTCATGGCGATTCCATCGTGCCCTAAGTGTTCATCTCAATCGTTCGAGATGAATGAGATCAATGTCTCTGGCGCTGCATACAGAGTTGTATCCGTGAATTGTGTATTGTGCGGTTGCGTGGTGGGCATCACCAATTATTTTGATGCCGGCTTCCTTGCAAAACAGAATGGCGAACAAATTGAGGGGCTATCTCATAAGCTAGATTCGCTGCTTGCTCGCATCCACTAATTGCAATCGCGTCAGGTCGGCCTAACCCCTAGCTCAACTCGGACCCCGCCTGCATTGTCTTCCGCTCTCTCTCAGCTTCCCGCTTCCTCGGCTCCGCTCGTCGCCTCGGTGCAGGTGGGGCCGGTTAGCTTCATTCGTTAGGCGCTCAATGCTCACCATTGCTCGGACAATTCCTGCCGCTCTCATCTGCATGGTTCAGCCAAGCCCAACTTCTATTTGCACCGCTGTCGAGATTCCATACAAATCTGACTTGATTACCTTTGAGGCACCAATATCAAAGGGGCAGGAATTTGAAATGGGTGAAATGAGCACCCCAAGCCTCGATGGGGTTACTTTTCTAGGAAGTTGTGAACTCGCTGTTGGCACTTGGACAATTCTCGAAGCTGGGCTTCGGCCCGCTCCCGAACCTGCACAAGAGGCAGATAGATTTATTAAAGCTCTTACGACCCGCCTCCATCTCAAGCACGGCAATCCATCCAATAAGTCAGAATATTCGGCCGACACAGTTTCGCTTTCAGGTGCAGAACAAGCTGTCTTGATTACCTATCAGACCAGCATTAAATATTCTGGTGCTCCAATGCCTGTACTCTGTATAACTCTCGTTAGGCAATTCAATGATCGTCAAATCATTTTCAACCTCATCGGTGTTGCCGAGTCGAATCCAATTCAGAATTTGCCTCAGCTCAAATCAACTGCAATTGCTATTGCCCAATCAATACGAATGACCTCGAAAAGACATTAACCCGCGCGCCTAACCTTCCGCTCAACTCGGACCCTATCGCTGCGCGCTAGTGTCCTCAAATAACTCAGCGTCCGTGTCCCCGCAGCAATAGGGCCGGTTAGCTTCATTCGTTAGGCGTCACCATGGCCCGCAAAATCATTGCGCTCCTGCTTTCCCTTTGGGGTTGGGCAATGCTTGGGCTGGTTTTCTATTACACCTACCTCTACTACTCGAGCGCGCTGAATCCGAGCCGCGATGAATACTGGGAGGGTGTCGGACTTGCCTGGGGCATCGGGTTGGTCACCTGGATCGGGTTACCAACGCTAACGATTTTGTTTCGAAACGAATTCAATCGAACCTTCGCCATCCTTCTGCATATTCCAGTTGTCATAGCGTTCATCTACCTACTTTGGTACTGGGTCCCAATATTTCCTCATTCCCCAGCTGCTCCAACTCCAGCCCAAGTGCAGCGCCTAACCTCTCGCTCAACTCGGACCCCGCCTGCATTGCCTTCCGTTCTCTCTCAGCTTCCCGCTTCCTCGACTTCGCTCAGCGCCTCGGCGCAGGCGGGTCCGGTCAGCTTCATTCGTTAGGCGTCTCGCATGTACGCGCTCTGGCCCAAACAACCGATCTCCCTGCCATTAGGGCTCGTTGTCGTTGGTGCGCTCTCTGCCGTGGTCACGTTGGCCACTTCTTGGGTCAAAACACCACGAATCCAGGTAGATATCCTGTATGTTGCGCCTTTCGCCCTGTCTTGTCTTATCTATTGGTCGCCGGTTTGGTTCGGTGGTTATTCATCGCCTGGGTACTCCGCCTGGGGTCTGGCCTGCGTTATTCCATGGACAATCGCAGGCGTGGTTGCCTCAGGCATTGCCTCAGACTTGCGCTTGCGTAGGCTCAATTCAAAAACCGGAACCGACGCCTAACCCTTAGCTCAACTCGGACCCCGCCTGCATTGCCTTTCGCTCTCTCTCAACTTCTCGCTTCCTCGGCTCCGCTCAGCGTCTCGGTGCAGGCGGGGCCGGTTAGCTTCATTCGTTAGGCCTCACCCATGGAATTTGCACCACTTAGCCAAACCGATCGCATCGTCGCCACTATCGTAGCGGTTGTTGCGTTGGCATTCGCGGGCCTTCACATCTCTGCTCCGCATCGTCTCGCAAATTTCTACGCGCTCAAACCAAGCACCCAATGTTCAGACCGCACGCGGGTTCATATCGGCATCGTAATTCTTTGCGTCTCCGCTTTTTTGTTCTGGGAAGTGCTCACCGCTCCAGTGAAATCATGACTGTCGGCCTAACCGTTAGCTCAACTCGGACCCCGCCTGCATTACCTCCTGCTCTCTCTCAGCTTCCCGCTTCCTCGGCTCCGTTCAGCGCCTCGGCGCAGGCGGGTCCGGTTAGCTTCATTCGTTAGGCCGCACCAAATGGACCAGGCCTCGAACACAATCTCAACGCTCTACACTGTGGTGTTCGCCTGCACTGCACTCACTTTTGTGCTTTCATTTTTCTTCATGATCAAGACTCGTGGTTTTCTTTCTGCACTTTTCTGGACTTTCATTCCATTTCGATTACTACTCAGTTGGGGTTCTGATACCGAATTCGATGACAATCCACCCTGGCTCGATCGCCTGCAACTTGGGCTCATCGGTATATTGGTTCTTATATGGCTCTGGCAGAGAGCGCAATCATGAGAAAGAATGCCCGTGTCGGCCTAACCTTTGGCTCAACTCTGACCCCGCCTGCATTGCCTTCCGTTCTCTCTCAACATTTTGCTATCTCGCCTTCGCTCATCGTCTCGGTGCAGGCGTGGCCGGTTAGCTTCTTCCGTTAGGCCTTCAAAGCACGAGGAGGCAATTCTGCTGGACTTCATCGCATTTCTCGTCGAATTGATCGTCACAGGGCCAACACCAATTCGAGTCCTGGTATCGCTCTTCCTCACGACAGTTCTCGGCGGGGTTGCCTATTGGTTTATCCCAAATAAAACCATTGGCACTTGTGTCTTGTTGGCGTCGGTGGTTCTTGGAGTTGCCATCGGTTTGAACTGGCACAAGCGTGAGGGCAAATATGATCATCCCCAGTGAAGGCCTAACCCTTAGCTCAACTCGGACCCCGCCTGCATTGCCTTCAGCTCTCTCTCAACATATCGCTACCTCGGCTCCGCTCAGCGCCTCGGTGCAGGCGGGTCCGGTTAGCTTCATTCGTTAGGCGTTTTCCATGAACGGCATCCACGGGCTTCAGAAATCCTACCTAATGGCACTGGCCGGAAATGGCTCAACGCTCGCGTGCATTGACTGGGCTATCGCTCAAATTGGTACGAACGCTGAGCCCAAGGATCAAGATGTTCTCTCTCTTGCCGCCACCAACGACAAGAATGAGGCTATCAAGGTCACTGAACGAATCTTGACCAATTACCTCGGCGGAGGCGATCCAACAGTAGGCGCTGGTAAACACCTAGTCCTACTGCATCAGATGTACCGCGAAGGCCAATTGTCCGTTGTTACTCTCGCTGACGTAATCACCACACTCTACTCTCAGCTCGGAAGCCCTGCCTGGCTTGCTATGCTGAGCCGAAATTGTGAATACGCCACAGACATTCCAGATTTTCTACCCCCATTTCATGCCGAATTCGATTACATAACGGGCCTCTGGTCCCAGGCTGATTCTTCGATGGGGTTTCTCAAGATCTATGATCGAAATACCTCAAACTCACACAATGGTCTCCACGCCTAACCCTCCGCTCAAGTCGGACCCCGCCTGCATTGCCTTCCGTTCTCTCTCAACATCTCGCTATCTCGGCTCCGCTCATCGCCTCGGTGCAGGCAGGGCCGCTTAGCTTCATTCGTTAGGCCTCCTTCATGGATTTAGATCAGCTCCTGGATCACCCGCATGGCACCTTCCACGACTCAACTATCGAGCGGGTGGAAATTGACTATCTGAATAGGACCGCACGCTTCCAGGTTCAAATCTGCACTGGCGATCCGAATGCAACCGAGCACGAACTGCGTGAAAGCTCGAAACCTGGTTCTCTTCTGATTTCAGGGCTTCTCTTTATTACAATGGAACCGCCCGATGAGCGCTATCCCTACCAATCGAAAGATGGCCTTTGGATCAGTGATACCGAAATCGTTCCCGGGGTAACAAAAGGCACCGAATCACTACCGAAAAACCTTCCAGCAAACGCTTCTGTGTACCAGTTCTTCGTGAGTGAATGGAACAGCTTCATCTATATCGCCGCAACTCATTTCAGTTTCGAATGGCTCTGATCTCTGACCGTCGGCCTAACCCCGCGCTCAACTCGGACCCCGCCTGCATTGCCTCTCGCTCTCTCTCAGCTTCCCGCTTCCTCGGCTCCGCTCAGCGCCTCGGTGCAGGCGGGTCCGGTTAGCTTCATTCGTTAGGCTTCTGAATGCACAGTGAGATGTTCAGCGATCAACTGGAGCCAGCTGGCGAGGAGCCAATCCAGGTTCTAGCCCGAATCGAGGTTGTGAAGACTGAAAATGGTGGTCGTAAAGGCCCATTCACGAAGGCGTACAGACCGAACCACAATTTCGGGCCCCCAGACAATAAGATCTTCTTCATTGGCCAGGTTGAGGTTCCTGAAGGAGTGTGGGTCCATCCAGGCGATTCACGCGATCTGAGGATCACCTTTTTGAATGTCCAGGGTCTCTTGGAATGCCTAACTATTGGGCGCGAGTGGCGAATTCAAGAAGGGTCTAAACTCGTAGCTAGTGCCAAATTATTATCATTCATCCACGAAGCCTAACCCTCCGCTCAAGTCGGACCCCGCCTGCATTGCCTTCCGCTCTCTCTCAACATTTCGCTACCTCGGCTCCGCTCATCGTCTCGGTACAGGCGTGGCCGGTTAGCTTCCATCGTTAGGCCGCCCCATGAACCACTTCACAGTTCTGAGCAAATTTGGAACCGAGGGAATAGGTCTTGCCCTGGCTCTCGATGAGCAAACAAAGGTAAATCCAGATCTGATCAAAATCCTTCAGGCACATGTGCCGGGGTTCACCATCGAAGAGGATTGGCCAACAGAAGAAGGGCATATTTGGGAGTGTTCATTTCCCACTGGTGCATTCGTCATTTCGATTGACCTTGAAGGGGTTCACATCTTGGCCGCCGAGGGCAGGCCAACAACCACCTTCCAATTGGCCTCTTCCCTCGAACTTTCCCACCAATTCGAGCGAAAACCATGAGGGCAAACCTGGTCAGCCTAACCCCTAGCTCAACTCGGACCCCGCCTGCACTGCCTTCCGCTCTCTCTCGCTTCTCGCTTCCTCGGCTCCGCTCAGCGCCTCGGTGCAGGCGGGTCCGGTTAGCTTCATTCGTTAGGCCCACTCAGCTCTTTCGCCCTTCTGGTCAGCTGTTACCGTTCGCGCCGCCATTCAACACCGTTCGCGGTGGCCCACCCAGAAACGGCCGAGTTTCTGCCATCTTCGTGGGTAACCTGGGTCCACGACCAGCGTTTAAAGCCTTCAGTTCTCCATTCCAGTCGTTCTTTCAATCGTTCAAACCTTTGGTTTCGCAGGCCGAGTCACTCTCAAACTGACTTCTCGCCCTGCCTAACCATTCGTTGCAGCGGACCCGGCCGCCAGCGGCCGGATCCGCTGAACTCCCTTCGTTAGGCGTCTGTAGAAAGGAGGGCCGAGGTGACCACACTGCCTGGAATGCAGACGAGCCGATTTCTGTTATCCCGGCGCCTGATCATCTTTGTTCTCGCCGGGCTGCTGATCTATTACCACATCTTTACTCTGTGCGGTCTGTATCTGGGTGCTGGAACCAGCACGCATACAACATTCGAATACGTGCAATCGGTCCTTCGAGTGATGATTACTCTCAGTTTGTTGCTCGTCGTCTTTGGTAAACGCTGGGCATTGTATGGAATGTGGGCCGGAATCGCTGGGCTTGTTGCAACGCACTATTGGGCGCATTTCGGGAACTTGCCCGTCGATTTCACCCTGGGTAGGCATCCGCTCTCCTATCTCAAGGGCTTTATTTTTCCGTCAATCATCACCTTGGCATTCCACACTTCAAGCCAGAATGGCCATTCAAATGCAGACGCCTAACCTCTCGCTCAAGTCGGACCCCGCCGGCATTGCCTTCCGCTCTCTCTCAACTTCTCGCTTCCCCGGCTCCGCTCGTCGCCTCGGTACAGGCGTGGCCGCTTGGCTTCATTCGTTAGGCCCTACCCGGATTTCTCATGACGATCGTTTCTACAAACAATGCTGAGCACTATGTTTGGGGCGACAACTGTGATGGATGGCATCTGCTTAAGAACCCAAGCCTCCATGTCATCCAAGAATCGGTTCCACCGGGCAGATCGGAACAACGGCACACCCATTCGGTGGCTCAGCAGTTTTTCTTCATCCTCACCGGTCACGCCATCATGGAACTAGAAGGCCAAGATTATCCACTCTCGGCCGGTGAGGGCATTCACATTGCGGCTGGCAAACCACATCAGTTCAAGAATCCATACAATGATCCTGTCGAATTCCTGGTCATATCCAATCCAACTACTCGCGGTGATCGTAATGACTTGGCCTAGCCCTTAGCTCAGCTCGGCGCCGCCTGCATTGCCTTCCGCTCTCTCCCAGCATTACGCTATCTCGGCTCCACTCATCGACTCGGTGCAGGCGTGGCCGCTTAGCTTCATTCGTTAGGCCACCCAAGGACTGGACCGGATGCGCCTCTTCCAACATGCCTTTGTCTTTCTCCTCGCCTATGGGTTGAGCATCTGTCTCCTCTACCTGTTTCGAAGGTCAATCAAACGGGGGGTCTCCGTATATTTCGAGACAAAGTATTATCGTGAAGCCGACCCCGTACCATTTTGGATTCGAACTGCTTACCTGGGTGTTCTAGGCCTAGGATTGCTCATCTTCATTTCATACCTACTTTTCCTCGACTTGACCGGGCAGGTACCCTAACCCTCCGCTCTACTCGGACCCAGCCGCGAGCGGCCAAGCCCTTCCGCCTTGGCTGTTCCTTCCCCCGTTCTCTGCTAATCGTTTCAGCCGCAGCTGGTCCGGTTAGCTTCACCCGTTAGGTCGCATGGATGCAGCACATTTTCTGGGTGATCCAAGACCAGCTTGCCGGTCGATGTGGACCCGATCGACAGCCTTGGAAACTTGCCGAACTTAGATCAGCAGGGTTTAGTGCAGTTCTTTCGGTCAATGATGGGGTGCTCTGCCATCCAGAAGACTTCGATCAGCTCGGAATGGCCTACGCTTGCATTGCCTTGCCGCCGCATGTGCCGCCGCAGTCCGGTGACGCCGATCACTGCATGAACGCCCTTCCGTGTGCGTATTCCTTCGTGCTCCAACAACTCACACAAGGGCACAGGGTGCTGGTCCACTGCTCCTCGGGAAAAGACAGAACAGGGCTATTTCTGGCATATTTCCTCATGAGGGCTTTCGACTTACCTGTCAAAGTAGCAATAAATAAAGTTCTAGAGGTTCGTCCTACTGCCTATACAGCTGAGGGTTGGTTGGACTTCACGCTGGAGGTGCTCGAAGCAGCTGGGCCTAACCCCTCGTTCACCTCCGACCCCGCCTGCATTGTCCCTCTCTCACACACGCTCTCTCAACTTCTCGATTCCTCAGCTCTGCCCAGCCCCTCAGCGCAGGTGCGGCCGGTAGGCCTCATTCATTAGGCCGCACCCCCATCGCCGTCATTACCAGGCCAAAGGAGATTGGCATGATCAACCAGGTGTTCCTCACCCTCCCGGTCGCTGATCTCCAGAGGTCGATCAGCTTCTTCAAGGCGCTTGGATTTGTTCACAACCCACAGTTCAGCGACAACACGGCCGCGTGCATCGTCATCAATGATGCAATGTCTGTGATGTTGGGTACCCATGCCAAGTTCCGTGAGTTCACGCCCAAAGCTATCTGCGACACGAATCAGGCCGTCGAAGTCTTGATATCTCTCAGTTGTGAGAGCCGTGAACAGGTAGATGAATTGGTCGCCAAGGCCCTTGCGGCTGGTGGTTCAACCTACGACAAGCCCGAAGATTTTGGGTTCATGTACACACACAGTTTCGTGGATCCGGATGGCCATGGGTGGGGGCTGCTCCACATGGCTTCCCAGCCTGCCCCGTAGCCGTTTACGATGATCAAGCATGTGCACCCTGCGGCCTAATTCCTCGCTCAAGTCAGATCCTGCCTGCCTTCCCTTCCGCTCTCTCTCAGCCTCTCGCATCTCGGCTTCGCTCAGTGCCTCGGTGCAGACAGGGCCGGTTGCCCGTTTTGGTTGGGTTCACCATCCCTTTTCAAAGGATCTTCCATGAATTTCAAGCATCTATGCCTGGTCTTAACCTTGTTGGTCTCGCCACTCATGGGGCAGGTGATCGCAAAACAGGGGTCTGAAGCAGATTTAAAACATGGAGAATTTTCTTCCCCCATGGTCATTGAATTGCCATTGGATCGACTCAAGGTGGAGGAGCCTGGAAATATCTATCCCTATACCGATCAAGATAAGTTTGTGTGCGACGGGGTCTCCCTGCCACTCATCTTGATTACGAAATCCACAACTTGGTCGAAGCGCATCAAGTTAACCATCAAGGCGACCGCCTATGTTCGTCCTTCATATGATCGAAAGGTCAGGGTTCAGTGTTCGATCATTGGTGGTGCTCGTGCGATAAACACCATCACGGAGCTCGAGATTTCTGCCAAGGAAAAGCAGAATAGATCGGATAGTTCCTCCTTGGAAATTTCAAAAGAAGAATTCGACAACCTTTTCAAGGGCGAGAACCCCGCCAAATTGAAGCTGGTCATATCCGTGACCCCGGATCGCTAGGGCCATCTCGCACCCAACGCTCCGCCCACATTCGTTAGGCCATGACCGTGTCTGCTCACGCGCATAAGGAGATTTCCCGGAATGGACATTCCAAGGATCTTCAACATCACTGAAAGTGCGCACCGCATCCACAACCCGTTCACACCCGAAAAGCTGGCCACTCTTGGCCTTGCGCTGCGTCTGGAATCGGGAACTCGGGTGCTCGACCTCGGCAGCGGTTCGGGGGAGATGCTTTGCACCTGGGCACGCGATCACGGCATCATCGGCTTCGGTATCGACATGAGCCCGTTGTTCACCGAGCAAGCGAACCTCCGTGCCGAAGAACTCGGCGTCGCCGATCAAGTCAAGTTCCTCCATGGCGATGCTGCCGGTTATGTCTCGGATGAGAAGGTCAGTGTGGCCGCCTGTGTTGGCGCCACTTGGATCGGCGGGGGAGTCGCCGGCACGATCGAACTTCTCTCCCGGAGCCTGCGTACCGGAGGGATCATCCTCATCGGTGAGCCCTACTGGCGGCAGTCACCCCCGACGGAAGATGTTGCCAAGGGGTGCCTTGCCAGCTCAATCTCCGATTTTCTCATGCTCCCGGACCTTCTCGCGTCTTTCGGCCGCCTTGGCTATGACATCGTTGAAATGGTTCTAGCTGACCAGGACGGCTGGGACAGATACGAGGCGGCCAAATGGCTCACCATGCGCCGATGGCTTGAAGCCAATCCAGATGATCCGTTCGCGAAAGAAGTTCGAGCCAAACTGACCTCGGAACCCGAGCACTACGCCGCGTACACGCGTGAGTACCTGGGCTGGGGTGTCTTCGCGCTGATGCCGCGGTGAGCCTCAACTCCAGCTCAACTCGGATCCCGCCCGCATGGCCTTCCGCTCTCTCAACGTCCCGCTTCCTCGGCTCCGCCCAGTGCCTCGGCGCAGGCGGAGCCAGTTAGCTTCATTCATTAGGCCGCCCATGAATCCAGAAGAACTCAGCTTGAAAGTTCCCGATTCAGAGTTCCTCATCGAACTCTCGGGCTTCATGCTGTTCTTTAAGAGGTTCCTACAACTCGGGGCTGCCCTCGTGTTGATGAGCGGTGTCTATGATTCGCTCCATCTACACACCCTGCGGCCACTCATAACCTCACTGTTCAACGGTGGTATCTACCTTGCTCTCGCGACCTTCGCCATTCGGACTTTCCCCAGAAAGGTAAGCCTCGAAGGTGATTCGGTCGTATTTCACCAAGTCCCTACGACTTGGATCAACATTGGACCAATATTGGTTCCACTCGGCATAACTCAAAGGGTCGTCCACTCCAAATCAGCGGTCACGCTTGAGTGGATCGATCGATCCCTAACCTTGAACGACCTGAACGAAGGCAAGTCGATTCCTCTGGCATCAGGCAAGCACGCAGATCATCTTGCTTCATGGTTCTCATCCATTGGAGTTCCTAACCCCGTCGGAGGTTGAAGGGGGCCTGCCGCGGCCTAACCTTTAGCTCAACTTGGGCCTCGCCCATGTTGGCTTCCGCGCTCTCCCAGCTTCCCGCTTCCTTGGCTTGGCTCCTCGTCTCGACGCAGGCGCAGGCCAGGGCCGTTATCTTCATTCGTCAGACCCCACCTCACGACCGGAGGCCACCTTGAACAAAGACGAGGTCGTTCCAGAGACAAACGGTGTGACCGTTCAGCTGCTTTCGACGGTCGACCTAGGTCCAGAGATCGATGGGATGGAAGGCCGACAGCTTCGAATGCGAAGGGTCACCATCGCACCTGGAGGGGTGTTCGGCCCGCTTCATGACCATGTTGGGAGACCGGGTACTGTCTTCATTCTTCAAGGTACGATCACTGATCATCGAAACGGGATTTCCACCGACTATGGCCCTGGAGTGGGCTGGCCAGAAGATCGAAACACCCATCACTGGCTCGAGAACAAAGGAACCATCCCAGCCATTGAAATTTCCGTCGACATCGTAAAAACAGAAAAAGTTCCCCCTCATCCCAGGCAGGCCTGACACCTCGCTCCACTCGCACACCGCCGGCATGGCCTTCCGCTCTCTCTCAATATCTTGTTTCTTCGTCTTCGCTCAGCACCTCGGTGCAGGCGGGCCGATCAGCCTCTCCCGTGAGGCGTCAACCCGAGGACCACACCACTTAGAGGGTTTCGTGAACTTGCCAAGGAGTGTCGGGGCGGTCCTCATTGGGTGGATCGCGGCGGTCGGCCTTTCACTCTCCACCGACCATGTGCTCCAACAAGCCAGGCTCTATCCAGCCTGGGGCCAGCCGGTCTGGGGCTTCTGGCCCAATCTCCTGGCCCTTTCCTATCGATGTGTCTTTACCGTGACTGGTTGTTACATCGCAGGAAGGCTTTCGGGTCGAAATCCCATGCTGCACGCCATGCTTCTCGGCATCATCAGTTTCATTCTCAGCCTTCTTGGGGCTAGGACTGCCATTCAAAACCATTTCGGGCCCGCGTGGTACCCCATGGCACTCGCCCTCGCCACCTTGCCGTGCGCGTGGCTGGGCGGCCTCCTTTCGAAATCACGCAGCGCCTAGCCCTCTGCTAGCTCAGCCCCTGCCTGCTTTGCCTTTCGCTCTCTCTCATCTCCCTGCTTACTCGCCTTCGCGGCATGATTAGGCATTCGGGGCCCAATCTCCCCCACAGCTCCTGCCCCTCATCTGCCTGTTCATAGAATCTCCTGCGTTCTCAGGAGGAAACCATGAAAAAACAAAGTGCGAGTCCAGTTCCCACGGCCTCGGAGCTCATCACGGAACGGATCGCCGAGCTCGGGGACTGGCGGGGCGAAACCCTCGGTCGAATGCGCCGGCTCATCCAGGAGGCCGATCCGGAAGTCGTCGAAGAATGGAAGTGGATGGGCACTCCTGTCTGGTCGCACGATGGCATCCTCTGCACGGGGGAATCCTACAAGAAGGCCGTGAAGCTGACCTTCCTCAAGGGCGCGTCGCTGGCGGATCCGGACCACCTCTTCAACGCGAGCCTCGATGGAAACGCGCGGCGCGCGATCGACATCCATGAAGGAGAAGAGGTCGACGCATCGGCCTTCAAGGCGCTCATCCGCCGAGCGGTCGAGCTCAACAGGTCCACCCCGTCGAAATCCCCGAAGAAACCGAAGTCCTAGGGGATCCCATCCAGTCAGCCTTGTTCGCGAGTGCGCCCATGCCCAAGCCCCCGCCGTTCTCCAGGCCCGTGACGGCTCTCCGGAAGGCGGCCCTCGCCTTCCCCGAAACCACGGAGGACCACCCTTGGGGTGAGTGCGCCTTCAAGGTGAGGGGGAAGGTGTTCCTCTTCCTGTCCACGGGCGACGACACCCTCTCCCTTTCCATGAAGCTGCCCCAGTCGAACGGCTTCGCCATCCTTCTGCCCTTCACCAAACCCACGGGCTACGGCCTCGGCAAAAGCGGATGGATCACCGCCACCTTCACCCCGGGGGAATCCATCCCCCTGCCCCTGTTGCTGGACTGGCTCGAGGAGAGTTTCTGTGCCGTGGCGCCCAAGCGCGTGTCGGCGACCCTGGCGGCGGCCCCGGTGGCGAAGGCCCGCCCCGCGGCCCTCCGGAGCAGGCGATAATCCCTCCATGGATGCTTCCGGCCCCCTCCACGATCTCCTCCAAGACCTCCTCGATGCCTGCCGCCACCTCCACGCAGGCGGCCTGCTGGCGGCTTCCGACGGCAACCTGTCCCTGAGGCTGGCCGACGGCCGCATCGCCATGACGCCCAGCGGCGTGCCGAAGGCGAAGGTGAAACGGGAAGACCTGGCCTACCTGGCCCTCGACGGCACCATCCTCTCGGGCCGTCCCAGCAGCGAGCGCGCCATGCACCTGGCCATCTACCGCGCCGTGCCGGAAGCCAGGGCCATCGTCCACGCCCACCCGCCCACCGCCATCGCCTGGTCCCTGGCGCGGCCCGAGCTGAGGGAGCTGCCTTCGGACGGCTTGCCGGAAGTCATCCTCGCCGCGGGCCGCATCCCCATCGTGCCCATGGCCATCCCCGGCACCGAGGCCATGGGCACGAACCTCCTGCCCTTCCTGCCCGGCCATCGCCTGATGATCCTGGCCCGCCACGGCGGCCTCTGCTGGGGCGAGCACCTGGACGAGGCGACCGGCGGCATCGAGCGGCTGGAGCAGGTGGCCGAGATCCTCTGGAAGGCCGAAACCCTGGGCGGCGCCAAGCGCCTGGAACCCACCGATCTGGACGAACTCCGGGCGCTTCGGGCCAAGCTGGGGCCGAGAATCATCTAAGCGAATGAAACGACGCCAACCCCACATATCGCAGAGGATAATGAAAGATGATCTCTGCGCTTCCTGCGCTGAATCAACCCTTCGTCCGGCTCCCCAATGACTGAGAAGCAACCATGACCCCCTTTGAATCCCTTGGCCTGAAACATGACGGACGCACGCTCTGGGTGCTGGACCAGACGCAGCTTCCGGACGCCGAAGTCTGGCTGGATGGCAGCGCGCCCGAGGACATGATCGCCCTCATCAAGCGCCTGGCCGTGCGGGGGGCGCCCCTCATCGGCGTGGCCGCGGCGGCCAGCCTGGCCACCTGCGCGGCGCGCGGGGCCTCCGCGGCCGAATACGCCGCCGCCTGCGCGGCCCTGCGCGCGGCCCGGCCCACGGCCGTGAACCTCATGTGGGCCATGGACCGCATGAAGGCCGCGACCGATCCCGGGGCGGAGGCCCAGGCCATCTTCGAAGAGGATGTGCGGCTCTGCGAGGGCATGGCCCAGCACGGCGCGGCCCTCATCCAGGAGGGCGAGGGGATCCTCACCCACTGCAACACCGGGGGCCTCGCCACGGCGGGCATCGGCACGGCGCTCGGCGTCATCCGCCGCGCCCACGAGCAGGGCAAGCGCATCCATGTCTTTGCCGACGAGACGCGGCCCCTGCTCCAGGGCGGCCGCCTCACGGCCTGGGAGCTGAGCAAGCTGGGCATCCCCTCCACCCTCATCACCGACAGCATGGCGGCCCTGCTCCTGCGCGATGGCAAAGTCCAGCGCGTGCTGGTGGGCTCGGACCGCGTGGCCGCCAACGGCGACTTCGCCAACAAGGTGGGCACCTACGGCCTGGCCGTGCAGGCCCGCTTCCACGGTGTGCCCTTCCATCCCGTGGCCCCCTTCAGCACCGTGGACCTCGCCTGCCCCACCGGCGCCGCCATCCCCATCGAGGAGCGGGACCCCGCCGAGGTGCGCGGCCATGGCCGCCTGCGGTGGGCCCCCGAAGGCATGGCCGCCTGGAACCCCAGTTTCGATGTCACACCGGTGGAGCTCGTCACCAGCCTGGTGCTGGATCGGGGCGTCTACAGCGCCGGCCAGCTTCGATCCGGAGTCCTCGCCAGGGTGTGCGGGTAAAAGCGGATGCGTCAACCGCAGAGGACACCGAGGGCACAGCGAAAAGCAGGTCTCTTTCCTCTGTGCCCTCTGCGTCCTCTGTGGTTAATGGCGTTTCAGTGCCCCCGTCCGCTCCAGGCCTGCAGCCCCACGCCGATGACGATGATGCACAGCGCCACCCACCGCATGGGCGTCATGGCCTCGCCGAGGAAGGCCCGGGCCATGAGGGCGTTGGCGATGAAGCCCAGCGCCAGGAAGGGGTAGGCGTAGTTCACCTGCACCATGGACAGGGCGCCGAGCCAGACGACGACGCTCACGGCGTAGCAGGCCAGTCCCGCGATGACCCAGGGCTCGAGCATGAGGCGGAACAGCGGGCCCGCGGCCAACTGCATGCCCCCGGCCGCCTGCAGGCCCTTCTTCAGGCAGATCTGCGCGGCGGCATTGAGCAGCACGCCCAGCACGATGAGGGGGATGGCCTTCAGGTTGGGGCTCATGGGGCCTCCGGGGCGGGCAGGACTGGGCGGGTGACGGCCTGGGCTTCAAGGGCGGCCCAGATGCGCTCTGCAGGCAGCTGAGTCATGCAGGGGTGATCCGGCAGCGGGCAGTGCCACTGCTGGCATTCGAGGCAGGCGAGGTCCTCCTTGCGCAGCACTGTCACTTGAGGCCCCCGGGGCGCGGTGTGGCGGGGGATGGTGGGCCCGAAGACGGTCACCACGGGCACGCCGCAAGCCGCGGCAAGGTGGGCCAAGCCTGAATCGTTGGCCAGCACGGCGGTGGCGCCCGCAAGCCAGGCGGCGCTCTGGGACCAGGGGAGCTGCGCCGTGAGGTTCAGCACCTCCGGCACCTGCTCCTTCAGCCTGCCGCCCCAGATCACATCGTCGCCGGGCCCGCCCAGCACCACGATGCGGTACCCGGCCCCCAGGGCCCGGTGGGCCAGATCCACCAGCAGGTCGAGCCCCAGCCGCTTGGCGCCGGCCGCCGCCCCGATGGCGAACGCGAGGTAGGGCGCGGCGTCGAATCCCTGGCGGCGGCGCTGGTCAGCCACGGCCTCCGCGCTCGTCGGCCGCGGATGGAAGGGCCGGAAAGCCGCCGGTTCCAACTCGGGATAGCCGCACCGCACGATGTCCCGGTAGCGGTCGAGCGCGTGGTCATCCCGGTCCCAGTATTTCAAGCTGGCGGTCAGCAGGAGCGAGGCGCCGCCGTCCCCGCAGCCCACGCGGCGCGGCACGCGGGCCAGGAAGGCCGCGGCCGGGGCGCGCAGGCTCTTGGCCAGAGCCAGCACGGAGGCCGGGCGATGGGTGCGGAGCAGCCGCGCCCCCTCCAGCAGGCCGGTCTTTCCCGGGGGATCGGCCACGGCGCCCCCATAGCCCTCGGCGCCCTCGAAGAGTTCCACCGTGGCCGCCGGGCCCCAGGCCACCAGGGGCAGCCCCGCGGCGATCAGCGGGGCCGCGGCCTGGTGCATCAGCACCGCGTCGCCCACGAAGCGGGGCAGGCGAAGCCAGTGGGCGCCGGGCGGGATCATGGCTTCTTCTTCAGCAGCAGGATCTCGCCACCGCCCGTGGGCACGGCCAGCAGCACCTCGAAGCGGGCCCGCAGGGCCGGCGTCATGCCCCAGGCATCCAGCTCCCACTCGCCGCGCTGGGCCACCAGCCGCGCCTCGGGGTCCAGCCGTTCCAGGGCCCCGGCGCTGCGTAGCTCGGGCATGAGGTGATCCGTGTAGACCATGACGCCGCTGCGGATGGTCTGCCAGTAGTAGACCTGCCGCCCGGCGATCAGAGGCTGTACGGCGGCGGTCCAGCGACGGTACGACTTCGGCGGGTCCAGCAGTCGGAAGCCCCAGGTGCCACCCACCAGGTAGAGCAGGCCGAGGGCCAGCGCCGCGGCGGGAATCAGGCCCTGGGCCCGCTGGCGCCAGGCCTGGACGGCCGTCCCGAGCGTCCCCGCCACCATCACCAGGGCCATGAGGCGGATCGGGCCGAGGAAGGGCGCCACCTGGACCCGCATTTTCGGTCCGCCGGCCCCCAGGGCCAGGGCGGTCAGCGCGAGGGCGGGCACGGCGAGGCCGGCCGCGAGCAGCAGGCCCAGGCGCCGGGCGCGGGCGCCCGCCATCCGCCGGAACAGGTCGGCCAGCAGCAGCGCCAGGAAGGGATAGCCCATGAGCAGGTATTTGCCCTGCTTGCTCTGCACCGCGCTGAGGAAGATGAACGGCACGAGGAAGGCCAGCAGCAGGAAGCGCTTGGCCGGGTCGCCCAGGCTCCGCTCCCGCCGCAGGTGCAGCCCCAGCGCCGGCAGCAGAAGCACCCAGGGGAAGAAGTCCCCGAGGAGATACTCGCCGTACTTCCACCAGGGATGGATGTGGTCCCAGGCCTTCGTGGCCCGCTCGAAGTTCTGGAAGATGATCAGCTCGTAGGCGTAGTGCGCCCCGCCCTTCAGCCCGGCGGCCACATACCAGGGCGCCACGAGCAGCAGTGTGAGCCCCAGGCCCGCGAAGATGCCCGCGCGGCGCAGCACGGCGAAGTCCCGCTGCCAGAGGAGGAAGGCCCCCAGCAGGAGCACCGACAGCACCGGTGCCAGGGGCCCCTTGGCGAGGAAGGCCAGGGCCAGCCAGAAGTAGGCCTTCAGGAACCAGCGGCGGTGCTCATCAGGGGAGGCACCCTCCTGCCGATCCCGCAAGAGCAGGTAGCCTCCGAGCCAGCAGAACCAGCTCCAGGCCAGCAGGGCCGCGAAGAGCAGATCGATCTGGATGAACTGGCTCTGCCAGAACCAGAGGGGCGTGGTGGCCAGGATCAGCGCCGCAGGTTCCGCGATCCCCGGTTCCAGGAAGCGCGCGGCCCAGCGGCGGAAGGCCGCCAGGAAGGCCACGGCGGCGAGCACCGACGGCAGGCGCAGGGCCCAGGCCGCCACACCCTGGGTGAAGCCCAGGCCGCCGGTGAGCGCATCCAGCAGCCCCGCGGAGGCCTTCATCACCCAGTAGTAGAGGATCGGCTTTTCGCTGTAGGGCACGCCGTTCAGGTAGGGCAGGATCCAGTCGCCGCGGAGGCGCATCTCCTTCACGCACTGGGCGAAGTCGGGCTCGTCCGGCGCCCACAGGTCGCGCATGGGCAGCACGGCCAGGAGGAGCAGGGCGAAGAGCAGCTCGGGCGCATGGGCACGCAGCCAGTCCGCCAGGCGGGCTCTGGACCTCAAGGGAGGCGGCGGGGGCAGGTGTCCGTCCATCCCTCCATCTTCGCCCGGAAAGCGGCCTTCCGCCCAGGCGTTAGAATGGGGGCATGGGCCCTCTCCTTTTCAGCCTCGTGCTTCTGGCCACGCCGACCACCTTTTCGGCCACCCTTTCGGCCACTCCTTCGGCCGCCCCCTCGGCGGACGGCGTGAAGGAGGACATCAAGCAGGCGGGCAAGGAGATCGGCCAGGGCTTCAAGAAGGGCGGCAAGGCCATCGGCCATGCGGCGAAGGAAGGCGGGAAGGCCGTGGGCCGCGGCGCGAAGACCGCCGGCAAGGGCGTCGCCAGGGGCGCCAAGGAAGCCGGCAAGGGGATCAAAGAGGCCGTGAAGAAGTAGGGACGGCGCGTTTCCTCAGCGCCGCCGGGCCACCACGGCCGCGGGGTTGCGCGCCACGACCTCCCAGCGGGCCATTTCACCGGCGTCCAGCTGCTTCCAGCTGGCGGCCTTGGCCATCACCAGGACGGGGCGCGAAGGATCGGTCTGCTTCAGGTGATCGGCCATGGGGCCCAGGGCAGCAGGGTCTTCGTTGAACCAGCGCGCCGCCTCGGCGCCCAGCTTGTCCCGGCCGTAGGCCAGCTCGCCGGTGCCCGCCACCACCACGGCCCGGGTGCGGGCGTAGAAAGGCAGCCCCTGGAAGTAGGTGCCGTAGCTGATCCACTGGGCATTCGCCGGCGCGGCGCGAAGGAGATCGGCCACGGATTTGCCCGGCCCCGCCGTCACCTGGGCGGCCCAGACCAGCAACCACAGGGCCGCTCCCATGGCCGTCATAAGACGGGGAGCCGTCAGCCCTTTGGGCCGGTGGGCCCAGAGGCCGAGGCCCGCGAAGCCGGCGCCGAGGGCCAGCATCCAGGCGAACCCGCCCAGATCCTTGCGGAAGATGGCCGCGGCCAGGAGGAAGATCCCACCGAGCAGCACCAGCTCCTTGCCCATGCGGCGCAGGGCGGCGGCTTCTTCCCCCTCGCGCTCGAAGGTGCAGGCCAGAGCCGCAAGCGGCACGAGGACCGGCAGGATGTAGGGGGCCAGCTTGGAGCCGGAGGCGCTGAAGAAGGCCAGGGGCCAGACGAAGGCCAGCGCGGTGATGCCCACGACCCAGCGGGCCAGATGGTCCTGGCCCTGCGGACCCCGGCCCCTGAGGAAGGTCCAGCCGCGCTTCAACCCCACGGCCGTGGCGGACAGCCAGGGCAGCAGGCCCACGGCCAGGACGCCCACGAAGTAGAGCTTGTCCAGCAGCCAGTTGTTCGAGCCCTGGCGGGCGTGTTCATGGGTGAGGAAGCGCGTGAAGTGCTCGTGGATGAAGAAGAACTGAGCGTGACCCGGATTCGCGCGGTTGACGGCCCAGAACCAGGGCACCACCAGCCCGAGATAGAGCAGCCAGCCCAGGGGATCGAAGGCCGTGCGCAGCACGGCCCGCCGGAGCGCGGCGTCCTTCCAGGCGAAGGGCAGCGAGAACGCCAGGATGCCGCCCATGAGGATCACCTGGGCCAGCCCCTTGGTGAGCATGGCGCCGGCCATGAAGAGGAAGGCCGTCAGCGTCCACCCCAGGCCGCCCTGCCCCTCCTTGCGCTGGGCTGCCGCCTCCACGAAGGCGGCCAGGGCCGCCACCAGGAAGGCGCTGAAGAGGGCATCGAGGGTGAGGATCTGGCCCACCAGGAAGGCCAGCAGGCCCGTGGCCGCCATGAAGGGAGCCCACAGGGGATCCCGGGCGCCCAGGCGCTTCGCCAGCCGCCAGGCCGCCCAGATCATGAGCCCCGAAGCCAGGGCCAGGGGCAGCCTCGCCGCGGCGCCGTTCACCCCGAAGAGCTTCATGCTGAGGGCCGACAGCCAGTACTGAAGGGGCGGCTTCTCGAAGTAGAGCACCCCGTTGAGGCGCGGCGTCAGCCAGTCGCCGGCCGCGAGCATCTCCCGCGGGATCTCCGCATAGCGCCCTTCATCCGGCTCCCAGAGCGGTCGCACCAGCAGCGGCAGCAGGCCGAGGAAGAACCAGAGGATGAGGAGGGAAGTGCGTTCGCGACGCGTCATGGCGCGGGGTTCGAGGGCTAGTTCTCGGTCTCGACGACCTTCTCCAGCGCCTTGTGCTCCTCGACGAAGAAGTCCATGGCCTTCTTCAGCGAGTCCTTCATCGACACCTTGGGATCGAACCCGAAGGTGCTCTGCATGCGCTTGATGCTGGGGGTGCGGCGGGCCACATCCTGATAGCCCTTGCCGTAGAACTCGCCGCTGCCGGTCTCGATGGTGCGCCCCTCGGGGATGCCCCGCTCGATGCGGAAGGGGTGGTCCTTCCAGATGGCGATCATCATCTCGGCGATCTCGCGCACGCTGTAGTCGTTGGCGGGATTGCCGATGTTGAAGATGCCGCCGTCAGCCTTGCCGCCCTCGTTGCGGAGGATCGCCATCAGGCCGTCCATGGCGTCGCTGACATCGCAGAAGCAGCGGTGCGCGTGGCCGCCGTCCACCAGATTCAGGGGCTCGCCGTTGAAGAGGTTCCAGCTGAACTGCGTCACCAGGCGGCTGCTGCCCTCCTTGGCGGTGTTCAGGCTGTCGAGCTTGGGGCCCATCCAGTTGAAGGGACGGAAGAGGGTGAACTTCAAGCCCTGCTGGAAGCCGTAGGCCCAGATCACGCGGTCGAGGAGCTGCTTGCTGGTGCTGTAGATCCAGCGGTTCATGGGAATGGGGCCCGTCACCAGGGGCGACTCGTGCTCGTCGAACTCCGCGTCGGGGCACATGCCGTAGACTTCGGAGGTGCTGGGGAACACCACGCGCTTCTTGTATTTCACACACTGGCGGACCACGCGGAGGTTCTCCTCGAAGTCCAGCTCAAACACGCGCAGGGGATCGGTCACATAGACCTTGGGCGTGGCGATGGCCACCAGGGGCAGCACCACATCGCACTTCTTGATGTGGTACTCGATCCACTCCTTGGAAATGGTCACATCGCCCTCCACGAAGTGGAAGCGCGGGTTGGGCAGATGGTCGGCCACTTTGTGGGCGCCAAGATCCAGGCCGTAGACCTCCCAGTCCGTGTCCTGCATGATGCGGTCCACCAGATGGGACCCGATGAAGCCGTTGACACCCAGAATCAGGACTTTCACGAAAGCTCCTCACGCAAACATTTCAGCTTAGAGCCTGGGCAGGCAGATGAACATCCCGTTTTGCCCGGGGATCGGCAGGACGCGTGGCGAATCGCCACGCGTCCCGTGGAAGATTGCCTCAGGAAGGGTTCGATCTTGAAGCATTAACCCGCGTCCAATCTCATACCTTTTCAATAGGTATGGATATTGCTTCATCTTTTATCACCACTCACCCTCAGGAGGTTCCATGAATGCCTCGCCCCTGCTCGTCGGCCTGCTGTTGACGACCTCCATGGCCTGCCTTGCCCCCAAAAGGAAGGCCGACTTCGAGGCGAACCTGAACCGCTGGGTCGGTCGCCCCGCCACCGAATTCATCCGGGCCAACGGCAATCCCTCCACCACTTCCGCTAGGCCCGATGGCGGCAAGACCTATGTCTTCGCCGCCTATCACCAGAAGGAAGACAAGATCGTCTATCGGGAATTCCACAACACCACCACCCACGAGAGCGTGCAGCAGGCGCCTGGAGCCACCCCTCCTGAGTGGGTGAACAACAGCAGCGATGGCATCCAGACCCGGAAGGTCCCTGTGTCGTTGACCAGCAACCTCTATTGCCGGGTGGTCCTGGAGGCCGATGCCCGCGGCACCATCCTGTCCACCAAATACGAAGGGAACGATTGCTGGTAGACCGCGACTCCCGCGCCTATTTCAGCCAGCCCTTCCGCCGGAACCAGACCCAGATGGCCAGGGCCGTCAGGACCATGGCGGCGATCACGAGCGGATACCCGAGCCGGTGCTCCAACTCGGGCATCCGCTTGAAGTTCATGCCGTAGACCCCCGCGATGAAGGTGAGCGGGAGGAAGAAGGCACTGAAGACCGTGAGCACCCGCATGACCTCGTTGGTACGCTGGCTGGCGAGGTTGATCTCCAGGTTCATGAGGTGGGTGGCGCTCTCCAGGAGTTCGTCCGCCCAGGTGTGCAGCCGATCCGCCTCCTCCACCACATCCGCCAGCAGCCCCTGGTCGTCCCTGGCCTGTTCTTTCAGGTGGCCCAGAGAGGTCATGATGCGGCCCAGGGTGCGCTTGATGACCGCGCAGCGGCGCTTGAGGCCGTAGATCTGCTTGACGCCCTGGTGCGGGGTCTTCCGGCTGAAGAGGGCAGCCTCGATCTGGTCGAGCTTGTCCTCGCTCTCCTTCAAGGGATCATCGAAGGATTTCACCGCGCCCGCGCAGAGGGCCAGCGCCAGCTGCTCCGGCCGGAGCGCCGCCCCGCCCGAGGCCGCCTGCTGCGCCGCCGCCGTGAAGAAGGGCTGCTCGCGTCGATGGACGGTGATGACGGCTCCCTCCATCATCAGCACCACGAGGCGCCGGGTCATGGCCTGGATGGTGTCGCCCCGCTTGGCCACCTCGTCGTAGGCCCGGAGGATCAGCAGCTGCTGGCCCGGCAGGCGCTCGAACTTCGGCAGGTGGGGCTGGTTGAGGAAGTCGCGCACCGCCGCCGGATGCAGGCCGTAGCGGTCCGCGACTTCGGCCATCTCCGCGGCCGTGGGGTCCACCAGGTCCACCCAGGCAAAGGAGGAACCCTCGGGAAGCGGCAGATTGCGCAGCATCAAGGCACCCGGCAGACCACCTTGCCGAAGCCCTGTCCGGCTTCGAGGTGGCGCTGGGCTGCGGGATAGTCGGCCAGATCGAAGACCTGGTCGATGACGGGGCGGAAGGGCGGATTCGTGGGATTGCGCCGCAGCAGGGACAACAACGACCACAGGTGCTCCCGGCGGCCCATGTACGAGCCCCGGATCTGGATCTGCTTGGCGAAGAGCGCGCGCAGGTCGAAGGTCGTCTCGCGGCCCGTGGTCGCGCCGCAGGTGACGATGCGCCCTCCCCGGGTGCAGACGGAGAGGCTGGTGCCCCAGGTGGCCGCGCCCGTGTGCTCGAACACCACATCCACGCCGCGCTTGCCCGTCAGGTCACGCACCTTGGCGGCCAGGGCCTTCAGGTCGCCGCGGACGAGCGCATGCTCGGCCCCCAGCTCCCAGCACTTCATGGCCTTGGCCTCGCTGCCCACCACGGCGATGGCCGTGCCGCCCAGGGCCTTCACCAGCTGGATGGCCGCGCTCCCCACGCCGCTGCCTCCGCCCCAGACCAGCACGGTCTCGCCGGGGCGCAGGGCCGCCTTGTGGACGAGCATCTCCCAGGCCGTGAGGAAGACCAGGGGAAAGGCCGCCGCCTGCTCGAAATCCCAGTTCGGCGGAATCGGCAGCAGGTTCGCCGCGGGCACCAGCACATGGGTGGCGGCCGTGCCGTCACAGACATGGCCCAGCACACCGTAGGCGGGACAGAGCATGTCGTCGCCGCGCAGGCAGGCCGGGCAGACGCCACAGCTGAGGCCCGGCGCGATCATCACGCTGCCGCCCAGTTCCACGCCCGGCGGCAGGACCGTGCCCTCGCCCATGGCCTCGACCACGCCCGCGCCATCGCAGCCCGGCGTGAGCGGCAGGGGCAGCGGGAAGCCCGGCAGGCCTTCGGTGGTCCAGAGATCGAGGCGGTTCAGGGCCATGGCCTTCAGCTCGAGCCGCACCCAACCCGGTTTCGGATTCGCGGGCACGAAAGCCTCGCGCACCGGCGAACCCGCCGGGCCGTGTTGGTTCACTCGGAAACGGAACGGATCGGCCAAGGCGGCCTCCAGGTCACTCGGACTTCAACGAGCGGGTCATCAGCCGCCGCACCGCTTCCTCGGGGCGCTCGCCGTTGAGCAGGCGCTGCACTTCGGCGGCGATGGGCAGGTCGAGGCCGTGCTCCTGCGCCAGGTCCAGGGCGGCCTCGCAGGTGAACATGCCCTCGATGACCTGGCCGCCCAGGGCGTCCCGGGCCGCGTCCACACTCTGCCCCCGGCCCACCAGCTCACCGAAGGTGCGGTTGCGGCTCTGGGGGCCCGTGGCCGTGAGGAGCAGGTCCCCCATGCCCGCCAGCCCCATCACCGTGGACGGCTGGCCGCCCAGGACTTCCACCAGCCGGGCCATCTCGGCCAGGCCTCGCGTGATGAGCGCCGCGCGGGCGTTGTAGCCCAGCTTCAGGCCATCCACCAGGCCCGCCGCGATGGCGAGGACATTCTTCAGGGCGCCGCAGAGCTCCGTGCCCACCACATCGCGGCTGAGGTAGATGCGCAGCTTCTCGGAGGACAGCTGGGCCTGCAGGGCCTTCGCCCGCTCATCGGACACGGTTTGCGGCAGCGCCAGCACGATGGCGGAGGGCACGCCGCGGCTCACCTCATCGGCGAAGGTCGGGCCGGACAGGGCGCCCACGGGCACATCCAGCACGCCCGTGAGGGCCTGGGACAGCGTCTGATGCGTGCTCTGGAGGATGCCCTTGCTCACATGGATCACTAGCTCGGGAGCCTGCTCCGCGCGGGGCCGCAGGCTTCGCCAGGCCTCGGGCGTGACCTGGGTGGGCATGGCGGAGATCCACAGGGGCGCGGCGAAGGCCGCCGCCGGATCATCCGAGGTCTGCAGGTTGTCCGGGAACGCCACATCCTTCAGGCGCAGGTGGCGCCGCGTGGCGGCCATCTGCGCCATCTCGTCGGGAAAGGTGCCCCACAAGGCCACCTTGGCGCCCGCCCGGGCCCAGGTGATGGCCAGGGCCGTGCCCCAGGCGCCGGAGCCGAAGACGCCGATGTCAGCCCTGAACATGGCTGTCCTCCTTCTTGCCACCCCAGAGCTTGGCTTCCGTGCCTTCCTGCAGGCGCTTGATGTTCTCGCGGTGCTTCCAGATTACGAGGATCGCCAAGGCCAGCCAGGGAACGACCACTCCCCACCCGGGCCTGAAAAAACTGAAGGCCAGGAGCATGAACTGGCCCGGCACCATGGCCGCAGCGAGGATGCTGCCCAAGCTCACATGGCGCGTGAGCCACAGCACGAAGAGGAAGGTGACCATGGGGAGGACCATCAGGGTGGGTTCCGCGGCGAGGATCACGCCCAGGGCCGTGGCCACGCCCTTCCCACCCTGGAACTTCAGCCAGGGCGTGTAGATGTGACCCAGCACCGCAGCCAGGGCCAACAGCGCGAGCATGTCGGTGCCCAACCCCGCCCGCTTCGCCAGGAAGACCGGCAGGAAGCCCTTCAGGATGTCCAGCAGCAGGGTGACCACGCCCAGGCCCTTGCCCCCCACCCGGCTCACATTGGTGGCGCCGATGTTGCCGCTGCCGTGGGCGCGCACATCCCCCTTTCCCGCCAGCTTCACCAGCAGGAGGCCGAAGGGGATGCTGCCGCAGAAGAAGGCCGCGAGGCACCAGAGGACCAGGGATTTCGGATCGGATGACGGCATGGACGCAGTGTATCAGCGGCCGCGCACCGGCAGGAAGGCTACGCGGACAGCGCCCGGCGCAGCAGATCCAGCGCCCAGGCCGTGCTGCGGAGCTGAATGTCCGTGCGGTCACCTGGCTGGTTGAACGCCTTCGAGACGGTGCCTCGCGGCCCGGCCAGGGCGATGAACACGGCGCCCAGCGGCGCTCCCCCTTCCGCTGCGGGGCCTGCATTGCCCGTGAGGCCGAGCCCCCAGGTGGCGCCGAGTTTCGCGCGGACCGCTTCCGCCAGGGCCCGGCTGGTGGCTTCAGACACGGTGCCTTCGGCCGCGAGGAAGGCCGCGGGAAGCCCCAGCAGCGTGGTCTTGGCGGCGGCGGTGTAGACCGTGGCACCCCCGAGAAAGGCCTCGCTCGCCCCGGGGATGGCCGTGAGACGCGCGGCCAGCAGGCCGCCAGTCACGCTTTCCGCTACGGCCAGGGTCTCGCCCCGGGCCTTCAAGCGCTCCAGTACGGCGTCCTCCAGGTTGCCGTCGCCGACGCCGACGAGATCTCCGCCCAGCAGGGCCTCGAATTCGACGCGGGCGGCCTCGAGGGCGGCCAGGTCGCTCCCGCGGGCCAGCAGCTCCACCTGGGTGAGGCTGGCGAGAATGGTCCATTCGAGGTGGGCGTGCCGCTCGCGGGCCTCACGGGTGCGCTCGTCCAGGTTGCTCTCGGGCACGCCCCCCACCACCAGGCGCAGCGTGTGCACCTGCTGACCGGCCAGGGCCCGGAGGCGCGGCTCCACCTGCTCCTCCCACATGCGCTTCATCTCGCGGGGCACGCCCGGCAGCATCACGAGGCGCGTTCCCGAGTGCCCCGGGGGATCTGCCCACCACACGCCCGGCGCCGTGCCCACGGGGTTTGCGAGGGCCTCCGCGCCGGCGGGGATGAGCGCCTGCTTGAAGTTGGCCTGGGGCGGAACTCGCTTCCGGGCCGCGTAGAAGGCCAGCATGTCCTCGCGGCTCTTGGCATCTTCGCGCAGCTCGGCGCCAAGGATGTCCGCGAAGCATTCCTTCGTGAAATCGTCGAAGGTGGGGCCCAGGCCGCCGGTGGTGATGATGAGATCCGACCGCGTCAGGGCCTCGCGGAAGAGCTGGCCCAAGTCCTCCCGGCTGTCGCCGACCGCGGTCTTGCGGTGGAAGCCGAGCCCCAGGGCCGCCAGGCGCTCGCCCAGCCACACGGAATTGGTGTCGAGGCGCCGCGTGGTGAGCAGCTCCGTCCCGATGGCGATGCATTCGATGCGCATGAAGGGAATGGAAACACGGGGCTCGCGAAAGCTCAATGCGGGTCAGGACTCCAGCCACTCCCGCGCCGCCCAGCGCCCCAACCAGATCCCGGCGCCGGTGCCCACCATGCTGAGGACGACCCCGGTGGTCACGCCGACCAGGGCCCCGAGGTACCATCCCGCCAGGCTGCCCAGGGTGGCCCCGACGAAACCCATGAGCTTTTCCACGGAGGCGCCTCCTGGGCTTTAGGATGATGGAATTGGAAGAGGTGTTCCCATGATCATCCCGGATTTGGACGACCTGATCCTGGAATCCGACGAGGAGTCCGGCATCCAGGAGCTGGGAAGGCGTTTCCTGGCCCGGGGACCCTGGACCACCGTGGCCTTCCTGGTGAAGACGAAGACGGATCCCGAAGGCGACTGGGAGGGCCCCTTTCTCTGGCTGCACCGCTACCAGAAGGTGGCCCAGGGCTGGAAGCTCGTGAGCCGCTTCCGCACCACGGAATCCACTCAGCTGGAGAAGCTGGCTGATTCGCTGGAGGGCTGGAAGGGCTACTTCAGCGCGGGCAGGTAGCGCTCGCGGATCACCGTCAGGTGGTGGGCCGTGTGGCCCGCACAGATGAAGGGGATGCAGCGCGCGGTGATCGCCCGGCCGTTGGTGGTGCCCTGGTGGTCCCAGGCCGCCTCGGGCAGGCTGCGGAACAGCGCGAGGCTGGCGCTGCGGGCGGCGCGCCAGTCGGCGAGCAGATCCGCCACGGAGTGGGCGTCCGCCTTGGCCGCGACGGCATAGGTCTCCTCGTCGAAGCCCGGAAGCGGCGTGGCGTCGCCCCGGCCGATGCGCAGGCAGCGGTAGGTGAAGATGCGCTCGGCATCGCTGAGGTGCTGGAGGAGGTCTTTGAGGCTCCACTTGCCGGGGGCGTAGCGGAAGCCGCCCTGGGCCTCGGAGAGCCCTGCGAACAGGGCCGCCACTTCACCCATCTGACTCTGGAGGCTGGCGGAGATCTCCCCCTCGCCCGCCGCGGCGATGTAGGGGGCGTAGGCTTCGGGGTACTCGCCGGGGAGAGGTCGCGTGAGGCCCATGGGTTCTCCTCTTCAGAAGGTCATCACCTTCATGGTGTTCGTGCTTCCAGTCTTCCACAGGGGGAGGCCCATGGTCATCACCACGCGATCCATGCTGCCCAGCTGATGCTTGGCCACCAGCAGCTCCCGCACCACGGTCACCATCTCGTCCGTGTTGCTCACGCGGGGGATCAGCAGGGAGGTGACGCCCCGGAGCAGGCCCATGCGGCGGGCCGTGACTTCATCCACCGTGGCCCCCAGGACCGGCGTGCGGCCCGCCAGACGGCTCACCATACGGGCCGTGCCGCCCCCTTCGGTGAAGGCCACGATCCAGCGGGCGTTGATCTCGTCGGCCGTGCGGCAGGCCGCGAACGCCACGGAGATGTCCGTGCGGGCCAGCACCTTCTCCGCCAGTTCATCCGGCAGGGTGGGCGTGCGCTGCTTCACATTGGCGTCGGCCTCCGCGGCGATGCGGGCCAGCCACTGTACGGCCTCCACGGGGTGGGCGCCCGTGGCGCTCTCGGCGCTGAGCATCACCGCATCGGTGCCATCCCAGATGGCGTTGGCCACATCGCTGGCCTCGGCCCGGGTGGGCTGCGAGTGCTCGATCATGCTCTCCAGCATCTGGGTGGCGGTGATCACGGGCTTCAGGGCGCGGCGGGCAGTCTTGATGATCTGCTTCTGGAGGCCCGGAACCCGCTCCACGCCAAGCTCCACGCCCAGGTCGCCGCGGGCCACCATCACACCCCAGGAAACCTCCAGGATCTCGCCCAGGTTGGCGAGGGCCGCCGGGTGCTCGATCTTGGCGATGATGGGCTGGGTGCCGCCCAGGTGCTGGATGATGGCCTGGAGCTGCTGCACATCTGAGGCCCGGCGGACGAAGCTCTGGGCGAAGAGGTCCACCTCGTGCTCCACGCCCCAGCGGATGTCGACATGGTCCTTCTCGGTGAGGGGATCCATGTTGATGTCCATGCCGATGGGATGGATGCCCTTCCTGGCCTTCAGCGGCCCGCCGATGACGACCCGGGCCTTCAGGAGATCCGCACGCTTCGCCAGGATCTCCACCGTGATGGCGCCGTCGTCCAGCAGCCAGTGCTGGCCGGCTTCGGCCCCCTCGAACAGCTCGGGGTGCGGCAGGGGTGCGGCCCAGGCGGCATCCGCGGGAACCGTCACTCCCGCGGCGAAGAAGTAGCCTTCGCTGCCCTCGACCAGGTCGATGGGAGCCTCCAGCAGGCCCACCCGCCACTTCGGCCCTTGCAGATCCAGAAAGACGGGGATCGACCGCCCGAGTTCCAGAGCCAGGGCCCGGACCTTCTGGAGGGCCTCGACCCGGCTCTCGGGATCCCCGTGGCTCGCATTTAATCGCACCGCGTCAGCTTCGCGGAGGGATTCCCGCAACCGATCGCCCTGCATCAGGGCCGGACCCAAGGTCATCACGAGTTTGGTCTTGCGCACATCAACCCCCATGGCCTGCACAGGCATTCCACACACTTTTCCACAGTCTGCGCCTGCGTTTCCAAGTTGTCACGGGGCTTTCCCTCTTGTCATCGCGGTGCTACCTTCTTGGTCCCGATACGGTTGTTGGAGAAGACGGAATGCGCGAAAAGCTGCGAGTCCTCGTGGCCGAAATGGTGCGTGGAGGCGTCCCTCTGGAGATGGCCCGCCGCGAATTCGAGCGGCTCTACCTGGAAGAGGTGCTGGCCACCCACGAGGGCAACCACAGCGCCGCTGCCCGGGAGCTGGGCATCCACCGGAACACCCTCGCCAAGAAGCTGGAGACGCCCCCCAGCCGGATCCGCCAGGTGAGCCTGGCCAGCTGAAGCAGCCATCCCCGGCCCCGTTCCATCCAAAGCCCGGCCCTGCCGGGCTTTTCATTTTGTCGGCGCGACAGCCTTTTCCTTCGACAGGATGGGACGGGGCCGATACAACAAGGATTCGGAGGACGCCATGAAGAAGGTGGCCATCAACGGACTCGGGCGGATCGGAAGGCTGGTGCTGCGCCACCTGATGAAGGTTCCGCATGTCCAGGTGGTGGCCGTGAACGACCTCACCGATGCGGCCACCCTGGCCCACCTGATGAAGTACGACTCGGTCCACGGCCAGGCGGATTTCCCCGTGGCCTCCGACGGGAACTACCTCGTGCTCGGCGGGCGCCGCATCCGCGTCTACGCCGAGAAGGATCCCCAGCTCATCCCCTTCGGGGCCCAGGGGGCCCAGGTGGTCCTGGAGTGCACGGGCAAGTTCACCAAGCGCGCCCAGGCCGCCGTCCACCTCCAGGGCAGCGTCACCCATGTGGTGATCAGCGCCCCCGCGGGCGACGCGGACCGCACCGTGGTCATGGGCGTGAACGAGGCGGCCCTGGATCCCACGGCGGACCACATCATCTCCAACGCCAGCTGCACCACCAACTGCCTGGCCCCCGTCGTGAAGATCCTCGACGACGCCTACGGCCTGGATTACGGCTTCATGACCACGGTGCACAGCTACACCAACGACCAGCGCATCCTCGACCTGCCCCACAAGGACCTGCGCCGGGCCCGGGCCGCGGCCCTCAGCATGATCCCCACCAGCACGGGCGCCGCCAAGGCCATCGGGCTGGTGCTGCCCCACCTCAAGGGGCGGCTGGACGGCATCGCAGTGCGGGTCCCCACCCCCGATGTGAGCCTCGTGGACCTCACGGCCACCCTGAAGCGCGACGCCTCGTTGGAGGGCATTCAGGAGCTCTTCCGCCAGGCCGCCACGGCCGGCCCCCTGGCCCCCTATGTGGAAGTCCTCGATGCCGAGCTGGTCAGCGCGGATCTGGTGGGTAGCACCGCCAGCACCCTCTACGACCCCTACCTCACCAAGATGCTGGGCCCCCGGCTGGTCAAGGTCTTCGCCTGGTACGACAACGAATTCGGCTATGCGGCACGGCTGAAGGATCTCTGCGTGCACCTGCTGGAGCGGATCTAGTCGATGGGTTCCATCGCCCTCAACGGCCTGGGTCGCATCGGCCGGTTGCTGGTCCGCCTGCTGGGCACCACCCGGCCCGGGCTCCTGGGCGCCGTGAACGACCCGGCCCCCCTGGACCAGCTCGTTCACCTGCTCCGGTACGACTCAGTGCACGGCCCCAGCCATCGCCCCATCGACGGGTTCACCGAGGGCGGGCAGGACTTCCTCTTGCTGGGGGACCGGCGCCTGCCCCTCTTCCATGCCACGGATCCCAGTAGCATCCCCTTCCCTTCCGGGACCCGCCTGGTGGTGGAGGCCAGCGGCCGCTTCACCCGCCGGGAGGAGGCCGCCCGGCACCTGAAGGGGGGGGTCTCCCATGTGGTGATCAGCGCGCCCAGCCCCGATGCGGACTACACCATCATCGCTCCGGTGAACGGCTCTGGGCTGGACTTGGCGCGCCACCGCGTCATCTCCAACGCCAGCTGCACCGCCCACGCGACGGCGCCCATGCTGAAGATCCTGGAGGATGCCTTCGGCCTGGAGCACGCGGGGATGAGCACCGTGCATGTCGTCACCAACGACCAGCGCCTGCTGGACCTGCCTCACAAGGACCGGCGGCGGGCCCGGGCGGCCTTCCAGAGCATCATCCCCACCACCTCGAGTGCCTTCGGCGCCCTGCACCGCGTCATGCCGGACCTGCCTCCGAGTTTCGATGGCGTGGCCCTGCGGGTGCCCCTCCTCAGCGTGAATCTGGTGGATGTGGTGGCCACCCTCCGCCGGGATGCCGAAGTCGCGGGGATCCGGGCCGCCTATGCCGCCGCCGCCGCGGGCCCCTGGAAGGATCTCCTGGCCCTGGCCGATCCCCACACGGTCAGCTGCGACATCACGGGCCGGACGGAAAGCGTGATCCTGGACCAGGACCTGACCATGATGCTGGGACCCCGCTTCGTGAAGGTCTTCGGGTGGCACGACAACGAGACCGGCTACGCAGCCCGGCTTCGCGACCTGGTGGTGGACCTGGCGGCCAGGATCTAGAGAGTCCCCGCCGCGAAGCCCGTGCTGAAGGCCGCCTGCAGGTTGTAGCCCCCCACCGGGCCATCCAGATCCAGGAGCTCGCCGCAGACGCGCAGGTTCTCCCAGCCCCGCAGAGCCATGTTGTGCGGATCCACAGCCGCCAGCTCCACGCCGCCCGCCGCCACTTCACCCCGGGCCAGGGGGACGGGCTGAGGGCCGCCCAGCGGCAGCGCCGTGACCAGACCCACCAGCTCCCGGCGCGCGGCCCTGGAGAGATCCTTGAGCATGAGGCCGCGATCCACGGCGGCCTCCTGCAGCAACGGGTCCACGAGCCGCTCTGGCAGATGCCGTTGCAGCCAGGTGGCGGCCAGCAGGCGCGGGTTTGCCCGGGCTTCTTCGATCAGCGCCGCGTCCACCCGCTCCGGCGCCGCCAGGCTCGAGGCGTAGACCAGCCAGGCGGCCCCCTCCCGCCGGGCCCGTTCGGTGGCCTGGCTCAGCTCCAGGGCCGCGGGTCCGCTGATGCCCACCTTCGTGAAGAGAATGTCTCCCGCAAAGACGGCGAGACGGCGGCCTTCAGGTCCGGCGCTCAGGCGCAGCTCTCCCTCCCGCAGGGCCACGCCTTCCCAGGTCCCGCGGGGACGGGCCAAGGGGATGGGGGCCAGAGCCGGAAACCAGGGGCGCACCGGGGCCTTCAGCCCTTTCAGCCAGCCGAGGGCCTCGCCCCGAGTGCCCGTTTCCGGATAGCTCGCGCCCCCCGTGGCCAGAATAAAGGCGTCCGCGGCGAGGCGTTCCTCGCCCACCCGCAGCGCCGACAGGCGGGGGAACTCCCCTTCCAGCCCGGTCACCCGGGCGCCCGTCCGCACCTCCACCCCCGCCCGGCGCACCAGCGTCTCGAAGGCCGACACCACCGCTCCGGCACTGCCGGGGCGGTCCAAGGGGAACACGCGGCCGTTGTCCCGGACATAGGTCTCCACCCCCTCCCGGCGCAGCAGGTCCAGCACGGCCCGGTTGTCGAAGGCGTGGAGGGAGGGCCTCAGGAAGCGCGCCTGCTCCTTGGAGAAGGCCGCCATCAGGGCCTTGGGGGGGCCGTCATGGGTGATGTTGCACTTGCCCCCGCCGCTGATGCGGAGTTTCACGCCCAGGCGCCCATTGGCTTCCAGCAGCAGGACCGCATGGCCCCGCGAGGCCGCCCGCCAGGCCGCCACCAGCCCCGCCGCACCCCCTCCCACCACGACCACCTTCGCCATGGCTCCATCATGGCCGAGGCGGGGCTACACTGGGACATCGCGCCTGGGGTTGATCCATGCCCCATGCATCGCTGGTGGGCCTCATCGTCTTCGCCGACTTCGCTGGCTCAGACCTCTGCTCCATTCTCCGCTCGAACGCCGCCTCTGGAGGCCAATCATGACGAGTGCACCGCTGGTGGGCCTCATTATGGGCAGCCGCTCCGACTGGGAGACCATGGAGCATGCCGCCGAGATGCTCAAGGAGCTGGGCATCCCCTTCGAGGCCGAGGTCGTCAGCGCCCATCGCACCCCGGACAAGCTTTTCAAATACTGTGAGAAGGCAGAGGGCCGGGGCCTGAGGGTCATCATCGCCGGAGCCGGCGGCGCCGCCCACCTGCCGGGCATGGTGGCCGCCAAGTCACCCCTGCCCGTGCTGGGCGTCCCCGTGCAGGGCAAGTCCCTGAACGGCCTGGATTCCCTCCTCTCCATGGTGCAGATGCCCGCGGGCATCCCGGTCGGCACGCTCGCCATCGGCAAGGCCGGCGCGGTGAACGCGGCGCTCTTCGCGGCGGCCATCCTGGCGGGCACCGACGAGGCGCTCCGCGCCCGCCTGCGCGCCTACCGCGAAGCCCAGACCCAGAAGGTGCTGCTGAACGACCGCCTGCCCTAGGGCTCCGGCATCGCTGGGCACCCCTTTCCATCGCCGAGGGCTATTTCTGGAAGATGCCCTTGAAGAACTTCTTGATCTTCCCGTCTCCCGGATGGCCCTTCTTTCCGCGCAGCTTCTGGAGGCGGATGGGCTCGGGCAGAGGCCGGTGGCGCTCGGCCACCGTGGTCCAGGGCGCATGGCCATCCAGGGTCAGCCGCAGCTGGTGGGCGCCTTCGCCGGGCACGGAGACCGTGGCGGGCGTCCGCCCCTTCGATTCCCCGTCGAGGAAGACCTCGGCCCCGGCGGGTTCGGTGATCAGCGACACCTCGAAGGGCGCGGGCTGAAGGCGCAGGGAGAGGTCGCGATCCTCGGACTTGAGGCGCACTTCCAGGGGCTGGAAATCGGGCTTCTCAAGGCGGAGGGTTTCCGCCTTGCCCTTCACCACCACCTGGCGGAGCGGCGTCTGGCCCAGGGGGGTCCCATCCAGGAAGACCTGGGCCCCGCCCGGACGGGATTCGATGGACAGCACGCGACTCCGGTCCGGGCGGAAGAAGGCCACCCAGAGCAGGAGTCCCGCGCCCAGAGCGCCGGCCGCCCAAATCCACCGCGAACGCACGGTGAACCTCCCGGCGGGTGCCGGGGGCATGCGCAGGGTGCCCGGGGAAGTCTCGGTACCCAGGGCCTCGATCCGCGCCAGGCAGCCGCTCCGCAGGGCCGGGTCGAGGGGAAGGACTTCCACCAGGGCCCGCAGGAAGGTCCGCAGGTCCCCGAACCTCAAGGAGGGATCCTTCTCGAAGGCCCGCCGGAACACGGCCTCCGCCTCGGGAGGCATCCCCTCCGCGAAGACCGGGGCGTCGTGGATGATCCGGTAGAGCGTGGCGCCCACGCTCTCGCCCGAGAAGGGCAGGCCGCCCGTCAACATCTCGTAGGCCGTCAGGGCGAAGGACCAGCGGTCCGAAGCCGCGGTGGCCCTGGCCCCGTTCAGCACCTCGGGCGCGGAATAGGCCGGCGTGCCGAGAAAAGCGGCCGTGCTGGTGAGGCGCCCGTCATCGTTGCGGGCGATGCCGAAATCCATGAGCTTCATGCGCCCATCGCGGCCCACCATGAAGTTCTCGGGCTTGATGTCCCGGTGGACGATGCCCAGGGCATGCACGGCCTCCAGGGCCTCTCCGGCCTGGATGAGCAGCCCCAGGGCCTCCTCGGGCTCGAGGGGGCCCCGCCGAATCCGGTCCGACAGGCATTCGCCTTCGACGAATTCCATCACCAGGAACGGACCTAGGTCGGGTTCCTCGCCCACATCGAACACGGTGATGGCGCTGGGGTGGTTCAGACGGGCCGAGATCTCCGCCTCGCGCTTGAAGCGCTCCAGCACCTCGGCGTCCCCGGTGCCCTCCCGCACGACCTTGATGGCCAGGGGCCGCTTGAGAAGCGGGTCTTCCGCCAGGTACACCGTGCCCATCGCCCCTGAACCGAGGGTGCCGAGGACCTTGTAGCGGCCGATGGTGGAAGGGTCCAGGCTCATCTGTTCCTTGATGATGCCAGAGCAGGGCCGGTCCGGGCCCGCGATCCGGGCGTACGGGTAGACTCGAGGCATGTCCGAGATCGGCTTTTCCACCCTCCACCCCGCCCAGCTCCGCCGCTTCGGGCGTGTGTTCTACCCCGCGGGGCTCCGACTGCAGAAGGCCCTCTCGGCGCATGTCAGCCAGGACGGGAAGCCGGACCAGCTCGTGATCCTGGAGCACGATCCCGTCTTCACGCTGGGCCGCAACGCCACGCCCGCCGACATCCACATGAGCGACGACTTCCTGGCCGCCCAGGGCGTGAGCGTCCACCGCACGGACCGCGGCGGCGAAGTCACCTACCACGGCCCCGGACAGATCGTGGCCTATCCCATCTGCAACCTGCGGGGCGGCCGCGAGGATGTGGGCCGCCTGGTCCGGGGCCTCGAGGAGGCCATGATCCGCACCGCCGCGGATTTCGGCGTGGTGGCCGATCGCCTGAAGGGCGCGCCGGGCATCTGGGTGGACACGGCCCGATATCGAACAGGAGGTGGCCTGGAGAAGCTGGGCGCCATCGGCCTGCACCTCAGCCGCTGGATCACCACGCATGGCATCGCCTTCAATGTGCGCCCCAACCTCGACCACTTCCGCTGGATCACGCCCTGCGGGTTCACGGACAAGGGCGTCTGCAGCCTCGCCTCCCTGCTGGGCGAGGCCGCACCCAGCCTGGAAGCGGCCACGGACCGGCTCCAGGCCCATCTGACCGCCTGCCTGGCTCTGGATCTCCAGCCCGTGCGCGAACCCAGCCGCAGCGTCTCGGCCATGACCTGGCGCCGGGGGCCCGCGGGTCCCGAGGTCCTCATGATGCTCCGGGTGCCCGAGCACGGCCTCTGGTGGCAGAGCGTGACCGGCATGATGGAGCCGGGGGAAACCCCGGAAGAGACCGCCCACCGGGAGCTGATGGAAGAGACCGGTCTCTCCGGCACCCTGCGGCCCCTGGGCCTCTCCCACAGCTTCTGGGTGGATCCCGCCATCGTGCGATTCCCCGATGCCGAGCCCCGCTTCAACACCGAGATCTGCTTCTCCATGGAGGTGGCCCCGGAGGCTCCGGTCCGCCTGGAGCCGCTGGAGCACAGTGAATGCAAGTGGTGCGGCCTGAAGGAGGCCCACGACCTCATGAAGTGGGAAGGCTCCAAGGCGGCGCTGAAGCTGCTGGAGACCTGGCTTGCCCAAGCCTGAGACAGGCGGCCGGATTCAGGTCCCCCTCCTGAGCGCCGATAGGTAAAGGGACCGGCCATGCCTTCCTCCCTTCCGACCTTCCCCGCCCATGGCCAGCCGCGCTGGCCGGGGTTCCTGTGGGGCGCGGTGATCGTCCTGGTCGGGGCAGGATTCGCCAGCCTGGCCCTGCCGGTGGCGGCCCGGGACATCGCCCTGAATCTGCTGAACGCCACGGTCTTCGGTGCGGCGGGGGCCGCGGCCTTCCACCGGGCGCGCCGGGAGCCCGAGGCGGACTGGGGATGGAACCTGCTCGGCCTGGCCATGGCCGCTCAGTTCCTCACCCAGGCCTGGGCGCTCCACAGCCTGCTCCGGTACGGCCAGCCACCGGCCTTCCCTTCCCTGGGGGAAGCCTTCTCCTTCCTCTCCCTGGCGCTGACCATCGCGGCCCTGCTGGCCTGGCCCCTGGCCTCGACCAGCGGGTCGGAGCGCCTGAGGAAGGGCCTTGATGGCCTGGGCATCGCAGTGGCCGTCTTCTTCGCCGCCTGGGTCTTCGCCCTCGGCCCACTCTTCCGCGACACTGCCGCCACGCCCCTGAACCGGGCCGTGATGGTGGGCTTCTTCCTCGGCAATGCCACCATCCTCGGCATCGGCGCCTACCTCTGCGCCCGCCAGCCCAGCCGCCTGGGGGGACCCCTCGGCTGGGTCATGCTGACCTTCGGGCTCTCCCTCCTCCAGGTGACCATCCAGGTGCCCCTGAGCCTGGCGGGTGGCTACTATGTGGGCCACCCCCTGGACATGCTGGTGCTCCTCGCGGGCCTCGGGGTCCTCCTGGCCCCCCTGGCGCCGCAGGCGGTCCAACCCGGCCCCGCGCCGGATGCCGAGACCCGGGACACCTCCCTGGGCACCCTCATCCTGCCCCTGGTCCCCTCGGCCACCGCCGTCCCCTTCGCCCTGAGCGTGCTGTTCCTCGCGCCGGAACGCGTGGATCACCCCTTCCTCATCACCGGAATCCTCATGACCGCCCTGGGGCTCCTCCGGGGTCTGCTGGCGCTGCGCGATCTCCAGCTGCTCTCCACCGCCCTGGAGGCCAGGGTGCAGGAGCGCACCCGCTCCCTGGAGGCCGCCCAGGAGCTCCTGCTCAAGACGGAGCGGCTGAACGGCGTGGCCATCCTCGGCGCGGGCCTGGCTCACGACCTGAAGAACCTGCTGGGCGTGATCCGCCTGCGCACGGATCTCCTGACGGCCCGCCTCGGGAACCGGGAGGCCGAGGCCAGGCAGGATGTGGAGGGGCTCCGGGAAGCCGCCGCCCGGGCGGAAGCGCTCACGGCGGACCTGATGGCCTTCGGCCGCGGCGCGGAGGATGCCCCGGTGGCCGTGGACCTCGCCTTGCGAGTGCAGCAGCTCCGGCCCCTGCTGCGCGCCACCCTGCCCGCCGGCATCCGGTTCACGGTCGACCTCCCGCCGGATCCCGTCTTCGTCCTCAGCCAGCCCGGCCGCCTCGATCAACTGATCGTCAACCTCGTCCTCAACGCCCGGGATGCCATGCCCGACGGCGGCGTCCTGCGCCTCGCCGTGGCCCTGGAAGACCGGGGTTCCCAGGCGGAGCTGACCGTCTCGGATACGGGCGTGGGCATCCCCGAACCGCTGCAGGCCCGCATTTTCGAGCCCTTCTTCACCACCAAGGCTCCCGGTCGCGGCACCGGCCTGGGCCTTGCCTCCGTCCACCAGACCGTGGTGCTTCTCGGCGGGTCGCTCTCCCTGGTCAGCCAGCCCAACCAGGGCACCACCTTCACGCTGAGATTCCCCGCCTGCGCCTGATCGACGCCTGACCGGGTGGCCGCTGCCGCGGTCTGTGACCCGCGGCACGCCCTCCGTCCCGCGCGATGAGGAAGGCTCCGGGCTTGCTAACCTGGATGATTCCCCTGGAGTCACCATGTTCCCCCTGTTCACCGAGGACCAGACCGCCATCCGCGAGGCCGCGCGCGACTTCGCGATGTCCGAGATCGATCCCGGCGCCGCGGCCCGGGATGCCAGCGGCGAGTTCCCGAAGGCCATCCTGCAGCAGCTGGGCGAGATGGGCTTCCTCGGCATGACCGTCCCCGAAGCCTACGGCGGCGCCGGTGTGGATTTCCTCAGCTACATCCTGGCGCTGGAGCAGGTGGCCTACGCGGACGCTTCCGTGGCCGTGACCATGAGCGTGAACAATTCCGTGGCCTGCGCCCCCATCCTGGCCTTCGGCACCGAGGCGCAGAAGCAGAAGTACCTGAAGCCCCTGGCCAGCGGCGAGGAGCTGGGCGGGTTCATGCTCACGGAGCCCGACGCCGGTTCCGATGCCGCGGCCCTGAAGACCCGGGCCACGAAGGTGGACGGCGGCTGGCACCTGAACGGCGCCAAGGCCTGGATCACCAACGGCGGCGTGGGCCGGTACTTCGTGACCATGGCGCGCACCGATCCGGACAAGGGCAAGAAGGGCATCAGCGCCTTCATCCTGGATGCCCGGCAACCCGGGGTGGTCATGGGCAAGCCCGAGGAGAAGATGGGCCTGCGTTCCAGCAAGACCGTGATGGTGGCCCTGGAGAACGCCTTCGTGGCCGAGGATGCCCTGCTGGGCAAGCCCGGGGACGGCCTCAAGGTGGCCTTCGGCGGCCTCGACGGCGGCCGCGTCGGCATCGCGGCCCAGGCCCTGGGCATCGCCCAGCGGGCCATGGACGAGAGCGTGGCCTACGCCAAGGCTCGCGTGTCCTTCGGCAAGCCCATCGGCGAACATCAGATGATCCAGACCTACCTGGCCGAGATGGAGGCCCGCCTCCAGGCCGCCCGCCTGCTGGTCTACCGCGCCGCCGCCCTGAAGGAGGCCGGGAAGTCCTGCACCGTGGAGGCGGCCACCGCCAAGCTCTTCACCACGGAAAGCGCCGTCTGGATCTGCGACCGCGCCGTGCAGATCCACGGCGGGTATGGCTATTCCCGGGAATACCTCGTCGAGCGCCTTTACCGCGATGTCCGCGTGACCACGATCTACGAGGGCACCAGCGAAATCCAGCGCATGGTGATCGCCCGGGAATTGCTGAAGTGATTATTTTCAACACCCGGTGAAATCCTTCTTGCCCTCATCTTGCGAGGGAGGCATCCTGCTTCCGGGGTTAACCTAAACCGGCCCCTGGACCCGTCCGTAGGCAGCCTGTCCCCGTGGCAGCTCTTTTCGATCTTCAAGGAGTGGTAGATGACGCGTCTCCCGATCTTCCCGGCCCTGCTGGTGGCCTTCTCCCTGGTGGCCCAGGAGACTCCCAAGGCCGATGGAGCCAAGGTCGCCACCCAGCTGACCCTGCAGGGCGCCATCGAGACTTCCCTGAAGAACAACCTGCAGGTGCAGATCGCCGTCGAGACGCGGGACTTCACGCGCGCGGGCCTGACCATCGAGCAGGGTGCCTTCGACTGGAACCTGACCAGCAGCCTGAGCCTGAGCAAGGTCCAGGACGCCAGCCGCACTCAGAACTTCCCTGGTGGTCCATTCAGTTCCTCGGAGACGACCTCCTTCAGCCGGAACTTCACCCTGGGCTCCACCAAGGCCTTCGGCTGGGGCGGCAACCTGAGCCTGAACTACGCGCCCACCTACCGCTTCACCAAGGGCACGGTCAACGGCGGGCCCGAATCTCCCTTCACCACGAACCCCTACGACGGCAGCTTCTCGGCCACCTACTCCCAGAGCCTGCTGAAGGGCTTCGGCCGCGATGCGACGGAAAGCCGCCTGATCGTGGCCCGCAAGAGCGCCCAGGCCGCGGACCTCGCCTTCCAGAAGGCCATCATCGACCTGGTGGCCAGTACCGAATCCCTCTACTGGGATGTGGTCTACGCGCAGCGCAACCTGGAGAACAAGCAGCAGGCCCTGACCCTGGCCCAGAAGCAGCTCAAGGAGAACCAGATCCGCGTGCAGGTGGGCACCCTGGCCCCCATCGAGGTCACCTCTTCCGAAGCCTCCGTCGCCCAGCGCGAGCAGGACATCATCGCCGCCGAGGCCCAGCTCCTGAACGCCAAGGACGCCCTGATCCGCGCGCTGTATCCGTCGTCCGAGCGCCCCGCCGGCCTGGAACCCACCGATGCCCCCAGCATCAAGCCTCTGGAGCTGAATGAGGCCGCCGCCGAGAAGCAGGCCCTGGCCAACCGCATCGAGCTGAAGAGCGCCCGTCTGGACCTGGAATCCAAGCAGGTGCTCGAGTCCGCGGCCAACAACCGCACCCTGCCCCAGCTGGACGCCTACGCCACCTACAACGGCAACGCGGCTTCGCAGATCCCCTCCGAGGGCCTCTCGGCAGTCAACAAGGACCTGACCAAGGGCGCCTACCCCGGCTACACCGTGGGCCTCCAGTTCGCCCTGCCCATCCAGAACCGGGCGGCCAAGGGCACCCAGGCCCAGGCCCGCGCCAACCGGCGCCAGAGCGAGTGGAGCCTACGCGACCTCGAGCTCGGCATCACCCTGGAGGCCCGCCAGGCCTTCCGCAATGTGGAGGCCTCCGCCAAGGGCGTCGCCGCCGCCGAGAAGACCCGCATCTTCCGCGAGAAAGATCTCGAAGCCGAGCAGAAGAAGTTCGAGAACGGCATGAGCACCAACTTCCTCGTGCTCTCCAAGCAGAACGACCTCGACACCGCCAAGAGCAGCGAACTCCAGTCCCAGATCACCTACGCCAAGGCCATCACCGCCCTGGAGAAGGCCCTGGGGCACCTGCTGGAAGCGCGGAAGCTGGAAGTCAAGTAAGGGTTCCATCCTGCGCAGAACGGGCCCCATGCGGGGCCCGTTCTGTATTACTTCCGCCGCGAAGGGGCGGAAGCCGAGGGCCCTTCGGGCTTGGCCTCCGCATCCGCCGGCAGCGTATCCAACAGGGCCTTCCACTCGAACCAGCCCTTCTTCCCCTTGATCCATTTCTCGAACCAGTTGAACTCGCTGACCATCTTCACCAGCTGGTAGCGAGGTTCGGTGAGGCCGTGGGGCATGCCGGGATAGACGAGGTACTCCACGGGCACACCCAGCTTCTTGAGGGCCATGTAGAGTTCATCGCTCTGGGGTTTGGGCACCCGCTGGTCCGCCTCGCCCACATGGATGAGCGTGGGAGTCTTCGCGTTCTTGATGTACTTGAGCGCCGATTCCTTCAGGAAGTTGTCCCAGGCATCGTAGGGCCTTCCACCCAGATAGAACTCGCGGACGCTCTGGACATCGCTTTCCGCATACATCGAGATCCAGTTCACCGCCCCGGCGCCGGTGCTGATGGCCTTGAAGCGGTCGGTCTGGGTGAGCGTCCAGCTGGACAAGTGCCCGCCGGCGCTCCAGCCCATCATGCCGAGCCGGTCCGGATCCGCCACGCCTTCACGGATGAGGTGATCCACGCCGCTCATGATGTCGCCGTAGGAGAGACGCATGAAGTTCCCGCCGATCTGCCGGGCGAAGGCCTCACCGTAGTTCGTCGAGCCCCGGTAGTTGGGCTGGAGCACGGCATAGCCCGCGGCGGCGTAGATGTGCGGGTAGGTGACATAGCGGCCCTGGAATCCGTTCATGTCCGCGGCGGCCGGCCCACCATGGAGCTGCACGATGAGGGGGTAGCGCTTCCCCTTCTCATAGTCCAGGGGCTTGATGAGCAGGCCCTCCACCTCGACGCCATCCTTGGCCTTCCAGCGGACCGTTTCCGTGGCGCCCAGGGACAACCGCGCCACTTGGGGATTCGCGTCGGAGACCTTGATCCAGGTGGCTGCCGACCCCACTGTCCGGGGCCTCGCCACATAGAGATCCAGGGGCTTCCGGGGCTGGCTGTAGCTCACCAGGAAAGCCTTGGCGTCGGCGTTGTAGCCGCCGTTGATGACGCCGGTCTCCTTGGTGAGCTGGGTCATGGCGCCGCTGGCGACGGACAGCGCGAACAGGTGCTGGTCCGCGCCCACGGCCTCGGTGAAGTAGAGGGTGCGCGAATCCTCGCTCCAGCTGGCGTTGGACACGCTCATGTCCTTCCCGGCCATCAGATTCCGGCCGGGTCCGCCGGTCGTGGGCACCACCCAGAGCTTCTCGTTGCGGAGGCGCTCGAACCGCTCGGGCGCCGCATAGACGAGCCACTGTCCGTCCGGCGAGAAGGCTGAGAACCCGGCGAACTTCTCCAGGACCAGGCGGCCCTGGCCACTGCCCAGATCCAGCAGGTGCAGGCTCGCCTCCTCGTGGGTGATGTCGCCCACGCGACGGGCGGCGGGAAGGGCCCGGTACGAGGCCCAGCGGCCGTCCTTCGAGAGCTGGAAGGCCGCCACGGTGAAGTCCGCCCCCTCCGTCCAGCGCTTCTCCGTCTTGTCCTTCAGATCCACGGACCACACATGCACGGGCGGCTGCTCCGGATCCGCGACGCGCACATCGAACTTCTTCTCCTTCCGCTTCAGGTCGTCCTTGTCCACCCCATCGGGGCTGGTGAAGAAGATGCGCTGCCCGTCCTCCGCGAACGCGAAGTCGCGGATGGGCGTGGCGTGCTTGGGGAGGGCCGCCACGGTCAGATCCTCCGAAGCCAGATCCACGAGCGAGAGCTGGCGGTCCTCCGCCTTGCCCGCGCTGAAGGCCAGCCACTTCCCGTCCCTGCTGAAGGCGAAGGCCTGGACGCCGTCCTTGGCTTCCGTGAGCTTGCGGGCCTCGCCCCCATCCACCGACATCAGATACACCTGCTGGCTGCCCTCACGATCACTGAGGAAGGCGAAGCGCCGGCCGTCCCGGGCCCACTGGGGGGCCGTCTCGTTCTTCTCGCGGGTGAAGGTCATCTGGCGGGCGGCGCCGGTGGCGGCCTCCGCCACGAAGATCTCGGTAAAGGCCTTGCCCGACTTCCAGTGGGGGATGCTCACCGTGTAGACCACCCGGCCTCCGTCCGCCGACAGCTGACCGCCGCCCACGCCGCGCATCTCCATCACATCCATGAAGGTCATGGGTCGCGTGGCCGGAGTCGGCGACGGCGTTTGGGCCAGCAGGGGCCCTGCTGCCGCCAACACCATCGGGACCAGTCCCCATCGATTCGAACGCATGCCGCCTCCTGCCTCGTGTATTGAGGCCTAGATCATGGCGCAGGTCGCCCCTTCAGTCCATCCGCAGGCTGAGATCCACCGAGGGCGCGCTGTGGGTGAGGGCCCCGACGCTGAGGAAATCCACGCCGGTTTCCGCCACGGCACGGGCCCGCTCCAGGGTGAGGTTGCCGCTGGCCTCCAGGAAGAGGCGCCGCCCGCTGCGGTCCCGCAGGGCCACGGCCTCGCGCATCTGCTCAAGGGGCATGTTGTCCAGCAGGACGCCATCGACATCCGGCAGGTCCAGGCAGGCCTTCAGCTGGCCCAGGGTCTCGACCTCCACTTCGATCTTCACCAGGTTGGGGGCGCCGTGCCGTGCCGCCTCCACCGCCGCCCGGATGCCGCCGGCCGCGGCGAGGTGATTCTCCTTGAGCAGGACGCCATCCCCCAGGGTGAGGCGGTGGTTCACGCCCCCGCCGCAGCGCACGGCGTATTTCTCCAGCAGCTTCAGGCCCGGCGTGGTCTTGCGCGTATCGAGGATGCGGGCGCCCGTGCCTTCGATGGCGTCCACGAACTGGTGCGTGAGGGTCGCCGTGCCCGACAGCCGCTGCAGGAGGTTCAGCATCACGCGCTCGGCCAGCAGGATGCCGTGGCTGGACCCCTCCACGCGCAGGACTTCGGTCCCCTTGGACACCCGTTGTCCGTCGGCGGCCTCCAGGGTCACCGCCAGCCCGGGTTCAGCCAGCCGGAACACCTCCTGGGCCACGGGCAGGCCGGCCAGCACCAGATCCCCCTTGGCCACCACCCGGGCCACCATGGGCCGGTCCGGCACGGCGGCCGTGGTCCAGTCCTGGGTGCCCCAGTCCTCGCGCAGGAAGGCGCGCAGCTGGTCGCGGTAGGTCTCGGGGTGTGGGGGATGGAACATCGGTCACTCCGGCCCCAGCGTACAATGGTCGGCAACAATCCCACATCAGGAGCCCCCAATGCCCTTCGTCCTCGTCGAGAAAGCCGACCGCATCGCCTGGGTCACCCTCAACCGGCCCGAGAAGCTCAACGCCCTGAACAGCGAAGTGCTGAAAGAGCTGGAACAGGCCTTTGCGGAACTCGAGCACGACGCTGAAGTGGGCGTGGTGGTGGTCACCGGCGCCGGCGAGAAGGCCTTCGTGGCCGGAGCCGACATCGCCGAGCTGAAGTCCCTCGACACGGCCTCGGCCCGGGTGCAGGCCCTGCGAGGCCAGGCCGTCTTCCAGCGCATCGAGTCCATGCCCAAGCCCGTGATCGCCGCCGTGAACGGCTTCGCCCTGGGCGGTGGCTGCGAGCTGGCCCTGGCCTGCCACATCCGCATCGCCAGCGAGAACGCCCGCTTCGGCCTGCCCGAGGTGAGCCTCGGCATCATCCCCGGCTACGGCGGCACCCAGCGCCTGCCCCGCCTCGTGGGCAAGGGCGTGGCCCTGGACCTGATCCTCAGCGGCGAGATGACGCCCGCCGCCGATGCCCTCCGCATGGGCCTCGTGAGCCGGGTCGTGCCCCAGGCCGATCTCCGAGCCGCCGCCGAGAAGCTCGCCAGGACCCTCCTCTCCCGCGGGCCCGTGGCCCTTCGCAGCGCCCTTGCGGCCGTGCACGAGGGCCTCGAGATGCCCCAGGAGCAGGGCCTCCAGTACGAAGCCGCCCTCTTCGGCCTCCTGGCCGCCACCCAGGACATGCAGGAGGGCATGGGCGCCTTCCTCGAGAAGCGGGCCGCGCAATTCAAAGGCCTTTAGGCTTTGACATGCTCAAGAGAAAGGCGGGCCATCCGGCCCGCCTTTCTCTTGGAGGAGGGAACGGCTACCGCTTGGCGGGAGTCCCTACCTGCACCGCCGCCGTCTGCTCGTTGTGATACTGATCTGCGACCTTCACCAGGATGCGGTCGCCGCGCACGGCCTCGCGGGGCACGATCACATCGAAGCGCTCCTCCTTCTGATCGAAGACGCGGTCCTCGGGCACGATCTGGAGCCAGTGCTCGCCATCGGCGCTCACCGCGGCCTCTTTCAGCACCGAGGTCTCATCCCGGGCCACGAAGCGCAGGCGCACGCCCTCGCCTTCGGGCACGGCGCTCAGTTCCGCGATGGCCGGGGGCGTATGGTCGATGAGGAAGGGCGCCGTGCGCCAAGTGCTCGCGAGGGCGGCGTTGAAGGGGACCGTGGGCGCATCCGAGGCGGTCACTTCCAATCGGTAGCGGCCATCGGGCACAGGCAGGGTGTCGAAGCTGAAGAACTTTTCCTTCCAGGCCTTTTCCAGGAGCAGGGGCGCCCCGCGTTCGGGCAGCAACCGGATGGTGAACTCGAGGGCGTCGCCGTTGGGATCGTTCACCCGGAACACGAAGCTCGCCCCCCCCCGGCGGAAGCTGCGCTTTTCCGCGCCCATGTAGCCCAGGGCCGGGATGAGCTTCTGGGTCTCCAGGGGCACGCGTTCGATGCCGATGTCATCGGGCGGCGCGGTGCGGGTGATGACCAGCCCGGGCGGCATGATGTCCACGCCCTCCCAGACCGGCGCCAGGTTGCGGTGGGCCCAGTGCAGGGTGACGGTCTCCACCGTGGGGGTGGCGCCGCCCCGGGTGCTGCTGAGCCGCAGCCGGAACTGGGCGAACCGGGAGGGCGGCAGCGCCGGGCGCTCTCCGCTGCGGAGCGGCGGCGTCCACGCGCTCCAGGTGGCGTCGGGCGTCTCCGTGCTGCCCGTGCGGAACTGCAGCTCCACATTCGTGCCGGTGGGCAGGTCGGACTCGAGGTAGGCCCGGCCCCAGTCGGCCAGGGGCGCCCCCTTCAGGATCTTCGATTCCAGCGTCCCTTCCGTGGCCTGGGCCTCGGAGAGCAGGTGCAGCTCGGCGGGATTGGAGCCCACCACCAGCAGATCCCCGCCGGCGGGAAGGAAGGCCGTAGCCTGGGCCGTCCCCAGTTCCTGCACCACCGCGAAGGGATCGGCATCACGGGCCTTGCCCAAGGGCAGCGAGAAGAGGCGCGAACGGTTTCCCGTACCCACGAGCAGCTGCCCCTTCCAGGCCGTCAGGGCATAGACCTGGCTCTGGGCGCTCTGCCACAGGGTTTCGGGCACCCGGTCCCGGTCCAGGCGGATGACGGCGGAGCGGGCCGTGCTGGCCGTATCGGCCTGCAGGTAGCCCTCCCGGCGCTCCAGCTGACCTGTGCTGAATTTGGGCGTGAGCCCGTTGTCGGCGCCGACATAGAGCTGACCCTCGGCCACAGCCAGGGCGCGCACTTCCTCGAAGGGCGTGTCCATGAGCGTTTCCAGGCGATCGCCCTGCCGGCTGTAGCGCAGCACCAGGCCCCGGCCGTGGCTGCCCAGGTACCAGCCACCCTGCCCGTCCGGCGTCATGGCCGTGAAGGCCGTCTCATCGGCCAGTTCCGCCAGGCGGCGGCTCGAGCCTTCTCTCGCCTGCAGCAGCACCGCCCCCTTCTCGGCCCCGCCCGCCACGATCACCGCGTCGCCCTCGACGGCCAGAGCCCATACGATGCGGGCTTCGATGTCGGCGAACGGCTTCACCTCGCCGGCGGGGGACACCCGGAACAGCTTGCCCTCGCCCGTGGGCGCCACCACCAGATCCTGCCCCAGCCGGGCCAGAGCGAACACGATGCCGCCCTTCACCTGGCCGAGCGGCTTCACCTGGCCGCCCGCATAGTGGAAGAGCTTGCCGTCCGTGCCGGCGGACAGGTAGGCCCCGCCGGCTCCGTCCGACACCGCCGCCCAGATGACGCCCTCGGGCAGCTGGCCCACGCGCCGAAGGTTCGGCGCCAGGCGCAGGCGGCCGTCGGCGCCGATGCGGACGCCGCGCGTCTCGGAACCCAGCCAGTCGTTGAATCCCGAGAAGGTCGCCATGGGCTGGTCCGCCAAGGCGGCGACGCTCAGGACGGCGGGAAGCAGCAAGGTCAGCCAGCGCATAGAACCCTTTCCTCTCATGCTCATCACTCGATCTCCACTTCCAACTGGCTGAGGCCGCGGACTTCCCGCTCCAGCGGCAGCACGGCGCGGCCCACGATCCTGCGCTGCAGGCGGTTGTCGCTGCTGGCCCCGTCGCCGCCGACCAGGCTGGCCACGGTGGGGGGGATCCCCTCGATGCGGCTGCCGCGGAGGCCCGCGCCCGGCTGCGCCTGCACCAGCAGGGCGTAGGCGTGGTTGTTCCGGAGGGCCCCATTCAGGATCCGCACCATGTCGTTCAGGCTGGCCACCTCGATCATCCGCTCGTCCGGATCCGCCGCCATGAGGCTGAAACCGTCGCCCACCATGAGGATGGCCTTGCCCTTGGCGGCCGAGGAGGGCACCTGGATGTTGAAGGTGGCCGTCTCCCGCACGCCCTGGATGTTCTGGAGGGTCACCAGCACCGGCAGCACCTCGCCGCGCTTGGCCCGGGCCTTGAGCAGGCGGACGCCGGCGATGCCCGTGAGGTCGAGCCGCTCCTCCGCCTTGATGGTGAGCGAGATGCCCTCGAACACGGGCCGCTCGAAGGGGTTAAAGCTCACGGCCTGCAGGATGCCGCCCACATACTGCGCCATCCGGAGGGAATTCAGGTCCGCGATGACATTTTCGATCTGGATGGCGGGATGCCCGGCCAGCTTGATATTCCCCTGCATGGAGAGGCTCTGGAACCCCAGGCCGCGGGTGTGGGCCTCGAGGGTCTGGGCCACGGCCGTGGCCGCCAGCGCGGGCGTGACCACGGGATGATCCATGATCTCGAAGCGGAAGTTCAGCGTCCGCTTGCCCCCCAGGTTCAGGCCGATGCGCAGGGGCACCATGCGGGCCTCAGCCCCCAGCAGCCCCGCCACGCCCGAACTGCGATCCAGGCGCAGGGCGCCGATGGGCGCCACCGGCATGGCCATCTTGAAGGAGCTCTGGTAGCTGGCCACGGTGCTGGCCACCGTGGCCGACCAGAGCGGGAGGTCCACGGGCCCCAGGTTGAACAGTTGGTGGCCGAAGAGCAGGATCCGCTTGCCCGAGACATAGGTGATGGTGCCCGCGGCCGCCAGATCCAGGTCGCCCTGCATGAGCGTGACCGCCACCATGCCTCCGGGCTCCAGGGGGCTGGCCTCCTCGCGGCTCCCGGACATCACGGGGGCGGCCGCGAAGGTGACCGGCAGCCCCGCCCAGAGGCGCTGGACCTCGGCCCCCAGGGCGCTGCCGGCGATGGACATGGACAGCGCCTGGGGGTCCGGGTCACCCATCAGGGCCCGGAAATCGAGCATCTGGCCCGTGAGGGCGGACTTGAGGACCTTCGGCGGCTCCAGCTTGGGCAGGATCAAGGGGGTCCGGCTCGGGGCGGTCTCGGCGATGTCCCGGAGCTGATCCAGCATCTCGGCGATGGGCGTGATGCCCCCGATGGCCTCCTTCTCGAAGGCGATGCCCGTGCTGAGGGCCCCGATGAGCTTGCCGTCGATGTAGCAGGGACTCCCGCTCATGCCGGCCAGAATGCCGGTTTCCGCCAAGGGCCCCCCTGATGCCCTCACCATGATCCGGCTGCGGCCCGGCGCGGCGTTCTTTTGGACGCCCAGCACCTCGAAGTCGAACCGCTCGATCTTGCCGCCCTGGAACACGGTCCGGCCGTACCCCTTCATGCCGGCGCGGATCTCGGACGCGCCCATGGTGGCTGGCCCCTGGGCACACAGGGAGGCCCCGAGGAGGAGGGTGAAGGCAAGGGCGACCAGTTTCATCGACATCTCAAGGAAAGAATGAAGCCTAGCAGGGCTGTCCCGGGAACCGGGACGGCCCCCGAGCGGGCGCCCCTGTGACCTTCAGGTGCCCGGGGTGACATTTTCGTTCCTTGACCAACCGGTCCTTTTATTACGAGGGGGTCTGAGGCTACTCTTGGATCACGGAGGAACTTCCCATGCGTTCAAGGCATTTGAACAGCTCAACCCTGGTGGCCCTGCTGGTCGCGGCGGCTCCGCTCATGGCCCAGGGCGTGTCCGCCCAGCTGGGTGGCCGGATCATGGATACCAAGGGCGCGGCCGTGGCGGGTGCCACGGTGACCATCCGCAACACGGAGACCGGTCTCACCCGCACCACGCAGACCAACGCCGAAGGGCGCTACCTGGCCACCCTCCTGCCGGTGGGCCCCTACAGCGTCACCGTGACCAAGGCCGGCTTCCAGACCGCCAGCAATGTGAAGGTGAACCTCAACCTGGGTGATGCCGCCCCCCTCGCCATCCGCCTGGCTCCCGAGACCGGCGCCGTGGTGGAAGTCGTGGCCGCCGCCAGCCAGGTGGACAGCGAGCGCGCCAGCGCCGCCGCCATCGTCTCCCCGGACAACCTGACCAACCTGCCCGTCTTCAACCGCAACTTCACCAATCTCGCGACGCTCGCCCCCCAGGTCGTGGTTGACAGCAGCCGCGGCAACCTCGCCATCGCCGGCCAGCGCGGCGTGAACACCTCCATCAACATCGACGGCGGCGACAACAACGAGCCCTTCTTCGGCGGCGCCACCGGCGCGGCGGAAGGCAAGACCCCCTTCACCATCTCCATCGAAGCGATCCGCGAGTACCAGGTCGTCACGGACGGCGCCAGCGCCGAGTTCGGCCGCATGGGCGGTGGCTATGTGAACGCCATCACCAAGAACGGCACCAACGACCTCAGCGGCAGCCTCTTCTACTACATGCGCCCCCGCGGCTGGGTGGAAGCCGGCCCGACGCTGCGCCAGCCCAATGGCAGCACCACCACCAATCCCGTCGGCGACTTCCAGCAGGAGCAGTTCGGCTTCAGCGTGGGCGGCCCCATCGTCAAGGACAAGCTCTTCTACTTCGTGGCCTACGACGCCCAGCGCTACAAGTCCCCCATCAACCAGGTCTGGGGCGGCAACACACCCGTCGCTCTCGACCCCACGGTCGCGGGCCAGGCCAATGATGCGGTGCTGCTCGCCAAGGGCGGCAGCTACTCCAACAAGCTCGATTCGGATGTCTACTTCATCCGCTTCGACTGGAACCCCACCATCGACCAGAACATCCAGTTCCGGGTCAACCACTCCAGCTTCAAGGGCGTCACCGGCGCCAGCAGCATGGCGGCCTACGAGAACCTGGCCTCGGACGATGTGAAGACCGACGCCTATGTCCTCCAGTGGAACTGGGTGATCAACGGCAACTGGATGAACGAGTTCCGGATCAGCCACACCAAGGACGACATGCCCCGGTCGACCTACTCCAAGATCCCCGAAGTCAGCATCTCCAATGTGGGCTACTACGGCGCCTATCCCTTCGACCGCACCTACAGCACGAAGCGCACCCAGTTCCAGGAAAACATCAGCTATGTGACGCCGACCTTCCAGGTGAAGGCGGGCGTGGACTACAACGACATCAATGTGTCCGAGTTCTTCGCCGGCAACTGGCAGGGCGTCTACCAGTTCAGCTCCCTCGCCAACTTCCGGGCGGGCAACTGGTCCTACTACCGCCAGAACTTCGGCCTCAACAGCCCCGTGCAGCAGGCGGGCCTCTTCGACACCAGCTACAAGCAGCTGGCCGCGTTCATCCAGACCGACTGGCGCCTCACCGACACCTTCAAGCTGGGCGTCGGCGTCCGCTGGGACCGCCAGGAGAACCCCGACTTCCCGATCCTGGACATGAGCAACCGGCTCGCCACCACCATGCCCGTGACGGCCAAGATCCCCACGGACAGCCAGTTCTCCCCCCGGGTGTCCTTCACCTGGACCCCCGCCTTCGACCAGGGCAAGACGGTGGTCCGCGGCAGCGTGGGCCGCTATGTGAGCACCACGCCCGCCGTGTTCCTCTACCAGGCCTTCGCGGCCAACGGGATCCGCACGGGCTCCAAGGACTTCCAGCCTGGTGAAGCCGCCACCTACGGCATCCCCCGCGGCGCGTCCTTCAATGCCTCGAATCCCTACTGGATCTCGGCCATGCCCACGGGCGTGACCCTCTCCGGGTTCAACATCTGGAGCTTCAGCCCCGACTTCAAGAACCCCTACACCGACCGCGTGAACATCGGCGCCGAGCGCCCCTTCTTCGGCGATCTGGTGCTGGGCCTGTCCGCGACCTACGCCAAGGCTCAGCAGCTTGAGCGCACGGCGGACCTGAACCTCGGCAACCCCACCCCGAATGCCTCGGGCCGCCTCATCTACCCCAGCACCATCAGCGCCTCCGGCGCCTACACGGCGGTCCGCCCCAACGCGGCCTACGGCACCATGGGCCTGTATCTGTCCGATGCCACCAGCCAGTACCACGCCTACACGGCCAGCATGAAGTACCACAAGGACGGCAGCCCCTTCGATGCCCAGCTGTACTACACCTACGCCATCAACAAGGACAGCGACTCCAACGAGCGTAACTACTCCGGCATCGGCATCCAGGACCAGGGTCGGCTGGGCGCCCAGTGGGGCTATGCCGATACCGACCGCCGCGAGGTGCTCACCGGCTACTTCAGCTTCCTCGACAAGGAAGTGACGGGCATCCTGACCTCCGTCTCCATCCGCTACCAGACGGGCACGCCCTACACCCTGACCTACGGCACCGATGTGAACGGCGATGCCAACAGCACCAACGACCGCGTCTTCCAGAATGGCGTCGATCCCGGCCGCAACACCCTGCGCGGAGGTTCCAACCTGACCTTCGACCTCGGCCTGCGCCGCGACTTTTTCTTCACGAAGCGGATCAAGATGACCCTGTCCGCCGATGTGTTCAACCTGCTCAACCGCCAGGACACTTATCTGTCCTACCGCGCCCCCTCGGTTGGCAACGCCTCCACGATCGATGCGGTCAACCCGGCGCCCACTCCCCAGCAGACCTGGATCGGCGCTGCCCGCCAGATCCAGATCGGCGCCCGCTTCGCCTTCTAGTTCCAACCGCACCACGAAAGGGCGGCGCACATGCGCCGCCCTTTTTCGTTAGTCTGGAGGCATGCGAATCCTGGCCTTGGGCGATGTGGTGGGGGAGCCGGGACGGCGGCTGGTGGAGGCCTTCCTGCCCGACCTGCGGCGGGAGACCGGGGCGGACCTGGTGGTCGTGAACGGCGAGAACGCCGCCCACGGCCACGGCATCACGGAGACCATCGCCCGGGAATGGTTCGATCGGTACGGCGTGGATGTCATCACCACGGGCAACCACGCGTTCGATGTGAAGGGCATCGATGGCTATTTCCGGCAGGAGCCCCGCCTCCTTCGGCCCGCCAACCACCCCCCGGACACGGCCGGAAACGGCTGGGTGAAGCTCCACACGCCTTCCGGCGCCGAGGTGCTGATCATCAACCTCATGGGCCGGGTGCACATGCCCCCCTGCGAGTGCCCCTTCCGCTGCGTCGACGCCATCCTCCAGAAAGAGCGGGCCGACCTGGTGCTCGTGGACATGCACGCCGAGGCCACCAGCGAGGCCCAGGCCATGGGCCACCACCTGGATGGCCGCGCCGCCGCCGTCCTGGGCACCCACACCCATGTCCCCACCCTGGATGCCAAGGTGCTGCCCGGCGGCGTCGCCTATGTGACTGACATCGGCATGACCGGCCCCTACGAAGGCGTCATCGGCATGAAGAAGGAGGCCAGCCTGGGCCGCTTCCTGAAAGTGCAGCGCCCCCGGTACGAAGTCGCCGAAGGCGATCTCCAGCTTCATGCGGTCCTCGTCACCACCGAGGGCCGCAAGGCGACGGCCATCGAGAGGCTCCTCCGGCGGCTTTGAGGTACGCCTTTCCCTTCCGGGAATCCTGGAGCGGTTAGCGGCTGAAGCGCCTGAGCATCCGCATGTTCCGCCGGTACGCCACCCCGCGGGTGAAGTTGATGGCCACCTGCCGGGGGAAGCGGGTGATGGAACTGGCCAGGGTGATGAAGACGCGCACCGTCTGGGCCGGGCCCCGGCCCTGCCGGCTGGCGTTGTCGTAATACACCATCAGGGCCTGGCGCATGGTGGCGCGGGGCAGGTTGAAGAGGCCATAGCTCTCGATCACATCGTGGTTGATGCGGCGGGTACCGTCTTGTTCGGTGACGATGAGGTCCTCGGGGCGGATCTCCTGGGTCATGGCGGCTCCTCGGGTCAAGAGTGTATCGGCCCGAAGGGGGGTTTGCTGTAGCCAGGGTCTCCAGACCCCTCAATCCTCGAGTTTCGGGAACACGAAACCGGCCAGCGCCGCTCCGATCAGGGGGGCCACCCAGAAGAGCCAGAGCTGGGACAGGGCCCACCCGCCCACGAACAGGGCCGGGCCCGTGCTGCGGGCCGGGTTCACGGAGGTGTTCGTGACGGGAATGCTGATGAGGTGGATGAGGGTCAGGCAGAGGCCGATGGCGATGGGGGCGAAACCCGGCGCCGCCTTCTTGGCCGTGCTGCCCAGGATCACCATGAGGAAGAAGAAGGTCATCACGACTTCCGTGAGGAGGGCCGCGCCGAGCCCGTACTTCCCGGGGGAGTGCTCCCCGAATCCGTTGCTGGCGAACCCGCCGATGGCGGAGCCATCGCCCGTGGCGATCACATAGAGGATGGCCGAGGCCGCCACGGCCCCCAGCACCTGGGCGACCCAGTAACCCGCAAGGTCCTTGAAGGGGAAGCGCCCGCCCACGGCCAGCCCCAGGGTCACAGCGGGGTTCAGGTGGCAGCCGGAGATGGGTCCGATGGCGAAGGCCATGGTGAGCACCGTGAGGCCGAAGGCCAGGCTGACGCCGTGGAGCCCGATCCCCACGCCGGGGAAGGCCGCGGCCAGCACCGCGCTCCCGCACCCGCCCAGCACCAGCCAGAGGGTCCCGAAGAATTCCGCCGCAAGTCGCTTGTTCACACATCCTCCCTTGGAAGAAAACGCAACGACTGGAATGTTGCGGCCAGTCTAGCGGCCTTCAGGAGGGATTCAAGCAGTAGGGGTCAGGAAAGGCGGGTCCAGCCTTCCAGATACAGGTTGAAGCCAGGATCGGCGGTGGCCTTCTGTTGAACGAGGGCCCGGATCTGGGCCTCCTCGGCCTCCATCTGTTCCGGAGACAGGTGGCCGGAGAGGGTCATGGCCCGCAGCCAGACCAGGAAGGTCGTGAGGGCGTCGAACTGGTTGTAGCGGACGATGCCGGCCAGGTCCCCGGCGCGCCACAGGTCGATGACGCTCTTGCCGTCCGTGCCCAGCTTGCCGGGAATGCCGCAGGCCGTCGCCAGCTCGTGGAGGGTGGAGGAAGCCTTGCCCCAGGCGCCGGTGATCTCGCGCAGGTCGATGTGCTGGTTGCCGTAGCGGTCGAAGAAATCGCCCGCGGCCCACTTCTCGGCGCTGCGCCCCAGCCCGGGGATCGACAGCCGGTGGACCATGGCCCGCTGCACCAGGATGGGCAGGTCCGAGTCCCTTGAGTTGAAGCCCACCAGCTGCGGCTTCTTGTCCCCGATGGCCAGCAGGAAGCGGCGGAGCAGCTCGTCCTCCGGCAGCGCCTCGGGCCCCTCCGGCAGCGCGTAGAGGCGGTGCTGCACCTCGCCGTGCTTCACGGTCCGGATCACCGCGGCGATGGACACCACGCGGCAGAGGATGGTCTTCAGGTAGGGTCGGGGGTCGGCCTCGGTGGCGCCGCCGTAGGCCCAGAGGCGGGTGATCACCTCGTCATCCGGCATGTCCCCGGGCAGGTCCAGCACCCGGCGCCCGGTGGCCGGATCCGGCACCCATTCGGCGTCGAAGGCAAAGATCTGGTGATGGGGGGGTCGCAACATCCTTCAACCTCCGCGTATGCTTGCCTTCGATTCCTAGCGATCCTAACGGCCCAGGGCCCACTTGCCCCCGCCGCCCACGGCGCAGGCCAGTCCCACCAGCAGGCGGAAGAGGCCGCCGAGATTCGCGAGCACCCCCGCCCCGTGCATCCAGCCATGCACCAGGGGCCAGCCCAGCACCGCCACCAGCAGGCCGCCCGCCAGGGGAACCCACAGGCCCAGGAGGATCAGCGCGCCGCAGACCAGCTCCCCGAGGGCCAGTCCCCAGGTGGAGGCATGAGCGAACGAGATGGCCCCGTGGGCGCGGCGGAGGACCTCGAACCCCTGCACCACCGCCATGCCACCCACGGCCAGGCGGAGCAGCAGGAGGGCCCAGTCGGTGCGGGTCTTGGAAGCGGCCATGGAATCCCCGGGAATCCATCATTGTAGGCTGGGAGTTCTTCCACGGGACCACCATGCTCCGCACCCTCGCCTTCGACGCCGACGACACCCTCTGGCACAACGAGACCCACTACGCTGAGACCCAGGAGGCCTTCCGCGCCTTGCTGCGGCCTTTCCACGACGATGCCTGGATCGACGCCCGCCTGCATGACACCGAGATGCGGAACCTGGGCCAATACGGATACGGCATCAAGGGATTCACCCTCTCCATGATCGAGACGGCCCTGGAACTCACGGAGAACCGTCTCGACGGCACGGGGCTGCGGCGGGTGCTCGATCTGGGCAAGGCCATGCTGGACAAGCCGGTGGAACCCTTGCCGGGCGTCGCCGAAGTCCTGGCGGAGCTGGCCGGCACCTTCGAGCTGATGGTGATCACCAAGGGCGACCTCTTCGACCAGGAGACCAAGCTGGCGAAATCGGGCCTGGGCGGCCACTTTTCGAAGGTCGAGATCGTGTCGGAGAAGGACGAGGCCACCTACGCGACCCTCCTCCGGCGCCACGGGATCGCCCCCGCCTCCTTCACCATGGTGGGCAACTCCGTGAAATCCGACATCCTCCCCGTCCTGGCCCTGGGGGCCCGCGCCATCCACATCCCCTACCACCTGACCTGGGCGCACGAAGTGGTGGCCGGATCCGGAGAGTCCCCCTTCCCCGTCCTCGAGTCCATCCGGGACCTGCCCGCTCTGCTCGCCGGCTGGTGACCGCATCCTCCGCTATGCTTGAAAGCCAGGAGAGATCCCTATGAGCATCCAGAACATCGGCGTTATCGGCGCAGGCCAGATGGGCAACGGCATCGCGCATGTCTTCGCGCAGGCGGGCTTCAGCGTGCTGATGCAGGACATCAGCGAAGCCTTCGCCGCCAAGGGCGTGGCCACCATCGACAAGAACCTGCAGCGGGGCGTGGACAAAGGCAAGATGACGGCCGACGAGAAGGCCGCCGTCCTGGGCCGAATCCGCACCACCACCAAGCTCGAGGATCTGGCCCCCTGCGACATCGTCATCGAGGCCGCCACCGAGAAGTGGGAGGTCAAGAAGCAGATCTTCGAGACCCTCGACAAGGTCTGCAAGCCCGGCGCGATCCTGGCCAGCAACACCAGCAGCATCTCCATCACCAAGCTGGCGGCGGTCACGAAGCGCCCCGAGGCCTTCATCGGCATGCACTTCATGAACCCCGTGCCGGTCATGCAGCTCATCGAGGTCATCCGCGGCCTGGCCACCGGCGATGCCGCCTTCGACGCGGTCATGGGCCTCTCGAAGCAGCTCGGCAAGACCCCCATCCACTGCAACGACTTCCCCGGGTTTGTCAGCAACCGCGTGCTGCTGCCCATGATCAACGAGGCCATCTACGCCCTCTACGAAGGCGTGGCCACGGTGGAGAGCATCGACGGGATCATGAAGCTCGGCATGAACCACCCCATGGGCCCGCTGACCCTGGCGGACTTCATCGGCCTGGACACCTGCCTCTTCATCCTCAATGTGCTGCACGAGGGCCTGGGCGATCCCAAGTACCGCCCCTGCCCCCTGCTCATCAAATATGTGGATGCCGGCTGGCTCGGCAAGAAGAGCGGCCGCGGGTTCTACGACTACGGCAAGGCCTGAGACGAGCCAAATGGGCCTTTTTACAGGTAGAATGGCCGTTTGAATTCATGCGAGGTGACATCATGGCCACGGCGAAAGTCCGCGAGATCCTGTCCTGGTACAGCTCCGAAAACCCCGGCGTGAAGGCCAACCTGGCCCGCCTCATGAACACGGGCCGGCTCGCCGGCACCGGCAAGTTCGTGATCCTGCCCGTGGATCAGGGCTTCGAGCATGGACCTGCCCGCAGCTTCGCACCCAATCCCGGCGGCTACGACCCCCGCTACCACATCGAGCTGGCCATCGAAGCCGGCTGCAACGCCTACGCTGCGCCCTTGGGCTTCATCGAGCATGTGGCTTCGGACTACGCCGGGGACATCCCGCTCATCCTCAAACTCAACAACAGCGACAGCCTCAGCAAGGGCCACGAGCCCTGCAGCGCCATCACCGGCAGCGTGGAGGATGCCCTGCGCCTGGGCTGCGCCGCCATCGGCTACACCATCTACCCCGGCAGCGGCGCCCGCAACGAGCAGTACCAGGACCTCCGCGACCTGATCCTCGAGGCCAAGGCCGTGGGTCTGCCCACCGTCCTGTGGGCCTATCCCCGCGGCGCGGGCCTTTCCAAGGAAGGCGAGACCGCCGTGGATGTGGTGGCCTATGCCGCCCAGATCGCCGCCCAGCTCGGCGCCCACATCATCAAGGTGAAGCCGCCCAAGGATCATGTGGAACAGGCCGAAGCCAAGAAGGTCTACGAGAAGTTCGGCATCCCCACCGCCAGCCTGAAGGACCGCATCGCGCATGTGGTACAGAGCGCTTTCAACGGCCGCCGCATCGTGATCTTCAGCGGCGGTGAGGCCAAGGGCACCGACGAGGTCCTGAAGGAAGTGGCCGAGATCGCCGCCGGCGGCGCGTTCGGTTCCATCATGGGCCGCAACGCCTTCCAGCGCCCCAAGGCCGAGGCCATCCAGCTGCTGCACTCGGTCATGGATGCCTTCGCGAAGGCCAAATAGCGATCCGGAACACGCAGCGTTCCGAATCGGTGAAGAGCGGCGCGAATGCGCCGCTCTTCGATTTTGTCCTTTCGACGAGCCTACTTGGGCGGATGCTCCAGGAAGGTCAAGCCAGGGCATTTTTCAGCGGTGGTCCTCCGCTGCCAGTCGTTCTCGAAGAGGATGGCGGGATTGCCCTCGGCGTCCTCCACCAGCTCGCCCCAGAACCGGCTGGGCTCGGGCCAGCCGCCCTCGATCCAGCGGGCCATCTGGAAGCCCCTGGATTCCAGCAGCACCGGGCAGGCGTACTCCTCCTTGAGGCGGTGCTGAAGCACCTCGAACTGGAGGCGGCCGATGGCGCCGAGGATGGGCAGGGGCGCGCCGCCCTTGGGCCAGAAGACCTGCACCACGCCCTCTTCCGCGATCTGGCCCAGGCCCTTCAGGAAGCCCTTGCGGGCCCCGGGATCCGCCAGCCGCACGGAGGCGAACTGCTCCGGCGAGAAGCGTGGCACCGCATGGAATTCCACGGCGCCCTGGGCACTGAGCACATCACCGATGCGGAAGAGGCCGGGGTTGATGAGGCCCAGGATGTCGCCCGGGTAGGCCTCGTCCACAATCTGCCGCTCGCGCCCGAAGAACATGTGGGGGTAGTTCAGCTTGATGGACTTCTTCTCGCGCACATGGAGCGCATCCATGCCGCGCTCGAACCGGCCAGACACGATGCGGGCGAAGGCCACGCGGTCGCGGTGGGCCTTGTTCATGTTGGCCTGCACCTTGAAGACAAAGGCCGTGAAGGGCTGTTCCGGCTGCACCTCGCCGCCGTTCATGAGGGGCCTGGCCCCGGGCGCCGGCGCCAGTTCCAAAAACTCTTCCAGGAATTCCGAGACGCCGAAATTGTTCACGGCCGAACCGAAGAACATGGGGGACTGCTCCCCCCGCAGGAAGGCCTCCCGGTCGAAGGCGGGCAGCACATGGTCCATGAGGTCCACATCGTCTTTCAGCTGCTGCAGTTCGGCGGGGGTCAGCAGCGCGGCGATCTCGGGATCGTCCAGGCCGCCCTTCCCGGCCACGCGGGCCTTCTGGCCCGCCTTGGCCCGCTCGAAGACCTGAATCTGGCCGGTGGCGCGCACATAGACGCCCTTGAAGTCCGTGCCCGAACCGATGGGCCAGGTCATGGGCACCGCGTGGAGACCGAACAGTTCCTCCACCTCGTCGATGAGTTCCACCGGTTCGCGGCCGGGGCGGTCCAGCTTGTTCACGAAAGTGAAGATGGGGAGCTTGCGTTCACTGGCCACCCGGAACAGCTTCTTGGTCTGCTCCTCCACGCCCTTGGCGCAATCCAGGAGCATCACCACGGCATCCGCGGCCGTGAGGGCCCGGTAGGTGTCCTCGCTGAAATCCTGGTGACCCGGGGTGTCCAGCAGGTTGATGGCCCGGCCCTGGTACTCGAACTGCATGGCCGCCGAGGTGACGCTGATGCCGCGCTCCTGCTCGATGCTCATCCAGTCGGAGTGAGCCGCAGCCCCTCCCTCCCGGGCCTTGACGCTGCCCGCCCGGTCGATGGCGCCGCCGTAGAGCAGCAGCTTCTCCGTCAGCGTGGTCTTGCCCGCGTCGGGGTGGCTGATGATGGCGAAGGTGCGCCGCCGCTGGATTTCCTCAGAGAGGGACATGGTTCCCCTGGACATAGAAAGGCGCGGCGTTCGCCGCGCCCCTCCATTGTCCCGCGAGAACGGCGTGGACTCAACCCCGGGTCGCCATCCGCCGCTGGATCTCCGCGTCGTCCACATCCTCGATGTGGGTGGCGATCCACCAGTTGTTGCCCCAGGGATCCTGGACCCCGGCGTTGCGGTCGCCGTAGAACTGGTCGGAGGGCTCCATCAGGGAGGCCCCGCCCGCCGCGAGGGCGGCCTGGTAGGTGGCGTCGGTGTCGGGCACATAGAGGTAGAAGCCCGTCGGCATGGGCTTCCAGGGGTCCCGGGCCTGGGCCACCATCACCATGGAATCGCCGATGCGCACTTCCGCGTTGGCGATGGTGCCATCGGGGCGGAGGGTGCGACTCTCCTCCACCGCCCCGAAGGCCTTTTCAACGAAGGCCAGGAAGGCCAGGCCATTGGGCACAACGAGATAGGGCGTGACGGTGTGGTAGCCGGCAGGAACGGGTGCAACCATCTTTTCCTCCTTCATGTGCGCCAGAGGGCGCCCATGCGCCCTCTGGCGCACGGAACGGCTACTTGGTGATGCCCACCTGCTTCAGCATCCACGCCGTCTCGAAGGCCTTGTCCTTCAGGGCGTCGTAGCGGCCGGAGGCGCCTCCGTGCCCGGCGGGATCCATCTTGATCCTCAGCAGCAGGGGGTTTGGGTCGGTCTTGAGGGTGCGCAGCTTGGCGATGTACTTGGCGGGTTCCCAGTACATCACCTGGCTGTCGTTGAAACTCGTGGTGACGAGGATGGCCGGATAGGCGCCCTTCTTCAGGTTGTCGTAGGGGCTGTAGGCCCGCATGTAGTCGAAGGCCGCCTTCTCGTTGGGGTTGCCCCACTCCAGGTATTCGCCGACGGTCAGGGGCAGGCTGGCATCCATCATGGTGTTCATCACATCCACGAAGGGCACGGCGCTGTGCACGGCCTTGAAGAGGTCGGGCCGCAGGTTGGTGACAGCGCCCATGAGCAGGCCACCCGCACTGCCGCCCTCGATCACCAGACGGTCCTTGCTGGTCCACTTGTCCTTCACCAGGAACTCGGCGGAGTCGATGAAATCCGTGAAGGTGTTCATCTTCTTCATGAGCATGCCGTCGTCGTGCCAGGCCTCGCCCATCTCGTTGCCGCCGCGGATGTGGGCGATGACATAGACCATGCCGCGATCCAGCAGGCTCAGGCGCGGGATGGAGAAGGTGGCGGACTGGCCGTAGCCGTAGGACCCGTAGGCGTAGAGGAAGAGCGGCGCCGTGCCGTCCCGCTTGATCCCCTTCTTGTAGACCACGGACAGCGGCACCTTGACGCCATCCCGGGCCGGAGCCCACAGGCGCTCGGTGGCGTACTGGGACTTGTCGTAGCCTCCCAGGACCTCGATCTGCTTCAGCAGGGTCTGCTTGCCCGAGCCCATGTCGCAGTCGTAGATGCTCTGGGGGGTGACCATGGACTGGTAGACGAAGCGGAAGGTCTTCGAGGTGTATTCCGGCGTTCCTCCCGGGAAGGCGGCGTAGACGCTTTCGGGAAAGCGGACATCCTGCCAGCGGCCGGTCTTGAGATCCTGAAAGCGGAACTGCGACAGTCCCTGGCTCTTCTCGGCCACCACCAGGAAATTCTGGAAGGGCTCCATGCCTTCCAGCAGCACCTCCGGCCGGTGGGGGAGGAAGGCCTTCCAATGCTTCGGATCCGGGGTGGCCACGGGAGCCGTGACCAGGCGGAAGTTCTTCGCGTCCTTGTTGGTCCGGATGTAGAAGGTGCCTTCACGATGCTCGATGTCGTACTTGTGGCCCTTCTCCCGGGGCAGGAGCACCTTGAACGCGCCACCGGGCTTGGCGGCGGAAAGATACCGGGTCTCCCAGGTATCCGTGGACCGGCTCTCCATCACGAGGAACTTGCGGTCCTTGGTCCGGTTGACATGAATGCCGTAGAGCTCGTCCTTCTCCTCGAAGACCAGTTCCGGCTTCCCCGAGGCGAGGTCCAGCCGCCAGAGCTGGTTCGAGCGCTTGGTGACATCGTCCTCGGTCACGAAGAAGATGTGGCGGGAATCCGACGCCCAGGTGGACGAGGTCACCCGCTCCGCGAGGGCGGCACTCACCTTCCCCGTGGCCAGGTCCTTGGTGAAGAGCTTGTACTGCCGGAACCCCGTCGTATCCGTGCTGAAGAGCAGCGTGCGGTCGTCATTGCTGACGGACATGCCGCCCAGCCCCAGGAACTTCAGCCCCTTGGCCAGCTCGTTCTGGTCCAGCAGCACCTCCTCGGGAGCCTTCTCGTCATAGGCCCCACCCTTGGCGGCCTTCCGGCGGCACTGGATCGGGTACTGCTTCCCCTCCTCCGTGCGGGAGTAGTAGTAGAAGGCGCCCCGGCGCACGGGGACGCTCAGGTCCGTCTGCTTGATGCGGCCCAGCATCTCCTTGTACAGGGCCTCCGAGAACGGCTTGAGATCCGCGGTCATGGCCTCGGTGTAGGCGTTCTCCGCGTTCAGGTAGGCCACCACCTCGGGGTTGGCCTTTTCGCGCAGCCAGAACCAGGGGTCATTGACCTTCTCGCCGTGCCAGACGGAGAGGTGTTCGACCTGCTTGGCCAGGGGCGGGACGGGGCCTTGGGCGGCAAGGCTCAGGGCGGCACTCACCAGGGCCGCCAGACCCAAGGGGCGGAAGGAACGAGAGGGCATGATGGGCTCCTGGAAAACACGGTGTCTACCGTACCACGAAAGAACGGGCCCCTCGGTTGAGGGGCCCGGCTGTTAATTGTTTGTCAGGTTTTCGGAGGTTTACTTCTCCTCGAGTGTGGGGATGCGCATGCCATAGAAGGAGCGCCACACGAAGACCGTGGAGACCAGGAAGAAGACCAGGGACCAGGCATGGGCCACGGCCGGATTCAGTTCGATGGCCAGTTCCACGGCCAGGAGGCCGAAGAGGGTCGTGAACTTGATGACCGGGTTCAGGGCCACCGAGGAGGTGTCCTTGAAAGGGTCACCCACGGTGTCGCCCACGACGCAGGCATCGTGGAGGGGGGTGCCCTTGGCCTTCAGCTCAGTTTCCACGAGCTTCTTCGCATTGTCCCAGGCGCCACCGGCATTGGCCATGAAGATGGCCTGGTAGAGGCCGAAGACCGCAATGGAGATCAAGTAGCCGATGAAGAAGAAGTGGTTCAGGCAGGCGAAGGCCAGCGTGGAGAAGAACACCGCCAGGAAGATGTTGAACATGCCTTTCTGGGCGTACTGGGTGCAGATCTCCACGACCTTCTTGGAGTCCTCGACGGAGGCCTTGGTGGCACCCGAATCCAGGTTGATGTTCTGCTTGATGAACTCCACCGCGCGGTAGGCGCCCGTGGCCACGGCCTGGCAGGCCGCGCCGGAGAACCAGAAGATGATGGCTCCGCCGGTGATGATGCCGAGCAGGAAGAGGGGGTTGATGATGGACAGCCCCTCAACCACCTTCGGCACGCCGAACTTGCCATTCAGCAGCTGGATGATGGAGAAGATCAGGGTGGTGGCACCCACCACCGCGGTGCCGATGAGCACGGGTTTGGCGGTGGCCTTGAAGGTATTGCCGGCGCCGTCGTTCTCCTCGAGGTACATCTTGCCGTTCTCGAAGTCGGGCTTGAAGCCGAAGTCCTTCTGGATCTCGGCCTCGATGCCGGGGATGGTCTCGATGGTGGAGAGCTCGTAGACGGACTGGGCGTTGTCGGTCACGGGGCCGTAGGAGTCCACGGCGATGGTGACGGGTCCCATGCCCAGGAAGCCGAAGGCCACCAGACCGAAGGAGAAGATGGCCGGAGCGGCCATGAAGTCACCCAGGCCGAAGGTGGAGACATAGTAGGCCGCGCCCATGAGGGCGACGATGGTGAGGCCCATCCAATAGGCGGAGAAGTAGCCCGCCACCAGGCCGGAAATGATGTTGAGGGAGGCACCACCCTCCTTGGAGGCCGTGACCACCTCGCGGACATGGCCGGAGTTGGTGGAGGTAAAGGACTTCACAAGTTCAGGGATCAGGGCGCCAGCCAAGGTGCCGCAAGTGATGATGGTCGAGAGCTTGCACCAGAGGTGGCCGGGCAGGTTGCCGATGAGGAGGTAAGAGAGGACATAGGTAATGACGATCGAGAGGATCGAGGTCAGCCAGACCAGCGTGGTCAGGGGGGTCTCGAAATCGAATTTGCCCAGGGCGCCGAACTTGGCCTTGGACCAGAGGCCGTTGATCCAGTAGGAGGCCGCAGAAGTCAAGACCATGCCCACGCGCATGACAAAGATCCACACGAGCAGCGCCACCTGGATGGCCTGGTAGTTGGCCCCGGCGGTCTGGGGATTGACCGCCAGCAGAATGAAGGTGATCAGGGCCACGCCCGTCACACCGTAGGTTTCGAAGCCGTCCGCCGTGGGACCGACGGAATCGCCGGCGTTGTCGCCCACGCAGTCGGCGATGACGCCGGGGTTGCGGGCATCGTCTTCCTTGATCTTGAAGACGATCTTCATCAGGTCGGAGCCGATGTCGGCGATCTTGGTGAAGATGCCGCCCGCGATGCGGAGGGCGGCGGCGCCCAGGGACTCGCCAATGGCAAACCCGATGAAGCAGGGGCCGGCGGCGTCACCGGGAATGAACAGCAGGATCGCCAGCATGAGCAGCAGCTCGACCGAGATGAGCAGCATGCCGATGGACATGCCCGCCTTCAGGGGAATCTCCATGGTCGGGTAGGGCTTGCCGCCCAGGCTGGCGAAGGCCGTGCGCGAATTGGCGAAGGTGTTGATGCGGATGCCGAACCAGGCCACGGCCACGGAACCAAGGATGCCGATGATCGAGAAGAGCAGGACCACGATCACCTGGCCCCAGCCCATGGGCGTATGGGATAGGTACTTGAAGTAGGCGACCATGATGACCGCGATGAAGGCCCAGAGGACCGAGATGAACTTGATCTGCGTGACAAGGTAGGTCTTGCAGGTCTCGTAGATCAGCTCGGAGATCTCCAGCATGGACTTGTGCACGGGCAGGTCCCGGATCTGGGCGTACTGCACGAGACCGAAGCCGATGCCGAGCAGGCAGATGAAGAGCCCGATCAGCAGCAGGTGGTGGCCCGTCATGCCCATGAAGCTGCCCTGCAGGGCGGGGATCTTCAGCTCGGCCTCGCCGCCGGCGAAGGCCGGGGGCGCGAGAAGAAGCAGGAAGAGCGCGGTCAGCCCCCCCCTAAAGATCCGGGTTGACGCCAGGGCGCCAAGCACGCGTTTCATCGTCTCCATGGTTTCCTCCATATGGACTCAAGAAAGGGTCAGTCGGGCACTCGAATTAGTGATGGAAGTCATACGGCTCTCGATGGCTGGCCTTGATGCGGCCTGAGCCCCCACCCGGAGGCAAACCACGCTTGATCATCTCTAGATCGTGACCAAAGATAGCTGGGAACAGGCTCCGACTGCAAGAGCGGGCCGCCCGGGTGTGATGGATTGCTCTTGGAACAGCCTTTCCGCCGGACCCCAGCGGCCAGCCCCCTGGAACCTGGGAGGCTCCTTTAGGGCTTGGGATTCGAGACGCCTCCGAGGATACTTGGGTCAGATATGGCCCCGTCATTGAAAGCGGGCCCCGCCGTCAGCTGCGGGCGCCCGGACCCACCTCCCCGATTTCACAAGGAGTCCCCTATGTCCGTTGCTGAACAGAGCATCGCGGGCGCGGAAGCGCGCGGCCGCGGTTTCATGGCGTCCTCGGTCGGACGCAAGGTCCTGATGGCCGTCACCGGCGTCCTCCTCTTCGGATTCGTCACCGTCCACATGCTGGGGAACCTGACCTCCTACATGGGGGCCACGGCGATGAACCACTACGCCGAGTTCCTGCACACGATGATCCACGGCATGGGCATCTGGGTGTTCCGGGCGGTGCTGCTCAGCGCGGTCGGCCTGCACATCTGGGCCGCCGTGACCCTCACCCTCGACAACCGCGCCGCCCGCCCCCTGGGCTACCGCAACCAGCACACGCAGGCCTCCACCTGGGCCTCGCGCACCATGCGCTGGAGCGGCTTCATCCTCGCTGCGTTCATCGTCTACCATCTGCTCCACCTCACCACCGGCACCGTCCATCCCAACTTCGATCACGCGAACCCCTACGCCAACTTCGTGAACGGGTTCAAGGTTCCGGCGGCCGCTGGCTTCTACATCGTGGCCCAGCTCTGCCTCGGCCTCCACATGTGGCACGGCGTCTGGAGCTTCACCCAGTCGCTGGGCCTGGCGCATCCCCGCTACGACGGCCTCCGGCGGAACTTCGCCACCGGCCTGACCGTCCTCGTCGTGGGCGTGAACATCTCCTATCCCATCGCCGTCCTGACCGGCTTCATCCACTGATCCCAGGGAGCGCTCCATGGAACTCAATGCCCGAATCCCAGACGGCCCGATCGACAAGAAGTGGGAGAAGCACCGCTTTGATCTCAAGCTCGTGAACCCGGCCAACAAGCGCAAGTACAAGGTGCTCGTGGTGGGCTCCGGCCTCGCCGGTGGCGCCGCCGCCGCCTCCCTCGCCGAGCTCGGCTACGAAGTCGAATGCTTCTGCTACCAGGACAGCCCCCGTCGGGCCCACTCCATCGCGGCCCAGGGCGGCATCAACGCCGCCAAGAACTACCAGAACGACGGCGACAGCGTCTACCGCCTGTTCTACGACACGGTCAAGGGCGGCGACTTCCGCGCCCGCGAAGCCAATGTGCATCGCCTGGCCGAGGTGAGCAACAACATCATCGACCAGTGCGTGGGCCAGGGCGTACCCTTCGCCCGGGAATACGGCGGACTGCTCGACAACCGCTCCTTCGGCGGCGCCCAGGTGAGCCGCACCTTCTATGCCCGCGGGCAGACCGGCCAGCAGCTGCTCATCGGCGCCTACCAGGCCCTGGAACGCCAGATCGGCCTCGGCAAGGTGAAGATGTTCCCGCGCCACGAGATGCTGGAGCTGATCGTGGTGGACGGCGTGGCCAAGGGGATCATCACCCGGGACATGGTGACCGGAGCGGTCGAGTCCCATGTGGCGGACGCGGTCTGCCTCGCCACCGGCGGCTACGGCAATGTCTTCTACCTGTCCACCAACGCCAAGGGCTGCAACGGCACCGCCATCTGGCGCGCCTACAAGAAGGGGGCGGCTTTCGCCAACCCCTGCTTCACCCAGATCCACCCCACCTGCATCCCCGTCACCGGCGATCACCAGAGCAAGCTCACGCTCATGTCCGAGTCGCTGCGCAACGACGGCCGCATCTGGGTGCCCAAGCGCAAGGAGGACTGCGGCAAGCCCGCCAGCCAGATCCCCGAAGAGGACCGGGACTACTACCTGGAGCGCAAGTACCCCTCCTACGGCAATCTTGCTCCCCGCGATGTCTCCAGCCGCGCCGCCAAGCAGGTTTGCGACGAGGGCCGGGGCGTCGGACCCACCCGGCTCGGCGTCTACCTGGACTTCAGCGACGCCATCAACCGCCTGGGCGCCGCCAAGATCGAGGAGAAGTACGGCAACCTCTTCGAGATGTATGAGCGCATCACGGACGAGAACCCCTACAAGACGCCCATGCGCATCTTCCCGGCCAGCCACTACACCATGGGCGGCCTGTGGGTGGACTACAACCTCATGAGCACCATCCCCGGCCTCTTCGTCCTCGGCGAAGCGAACTTCTCCGATCACGGCGCCAACCGCCTGGGCGCCTCGGCGCTCATGCAGGGTCTGGCCGACGGCTACTTCGTGATCCCCTACACCATCGGTGGCTACCTGGCGGGCATCAAGCCCGGCACCCGCATCAAGGCTGACGATCCGGCCGTGAAGTCCGCAGAGCAATCCGTTTCGGAGCGGATGAGCCAGCTCATGTCCATCGGCGGGAAGGAGACCCCGGACCACTTCCATCGCGAACTGGGCAAGGTCATGTGGGAGATGTGCGGCATGGGCCGCAATGAGGCCGGACTCAAGAAGGCCCTTGAGCTCATTCCGCAGATCCGCGAGGAGTTCTGGAAGAACCTCTGCATCCCCGGCAGCGGCAACGACCTGAACCAGTCCCTCGAGACGGCCGGCCGCGTGGCCGACTTCCTGGAGATCGGCGAGCTGATGTGCCTGGATGCCCTCCAGCGCCGCGAGTCCTGCGGCGGCCACTTCCGCGAGGAATGGCAGACGGCGGAGGGAGAAGCCCTGCGCGACGATGAGAACTTCGCCCATGTGGCCGCCTGGGAGTACAAGGGCGAAGGCCAGGCTCCGGTGCGCCACACCGAGCAGCTCACCTTCGACAATGTCCACCTCGCGACCCGCAGCTACAAGTGAGGAACTGAGCCATGTCCAAGCACCTCAATCTCACCCTCCATGTGTGGCGGCAGAAGAACGCCAAGTGCGACGGAAAGTTCGTCGAGTACCCCGCCGAGAACATCAGCCCCGACATGTCCTTCCTGGAGATGCTCGACATCGTGAACGAGGGCCTCATCCGCAAGGGCGAGGAGCCCATCACCTTCGACCACGACTGCCGCGAGGGCATCTGCGGGACCTGCAGCATGGTGATCAACGGACGCCCCCACGGCCCCCGCGAGCGCACCACCACCTGCCAGCTGCACATGCGCAGCTTCAAGGACGGCGATAGCGTCACCATCGAGCCCTGGCGCGCCGAAGCCTTCCCGGTCATCAAGGATCTGATGGTGGACCGCGGCGCCTTCGACCGCATCATCGCCGCCGGTGGCTTCATCAGCGTGCCCACGGGTTCGCCCCAGGACGCCAACGCCCTGCCGATCCCCAAGGAGAAGGCCGAGCTCTCCATGGACGCCGCCGCCTGCATCGGGTGCGGCGCCTGCGTGGCCGCCTGCCCCAACGCCAGCGCCATGCTGTTCCTGTCCGCCAAGGTCACCCACCTGGGCCTGCTGCCCCAGGGCCAGCCCGAGCGCTACATCCGCGTCCGCGACATGGTCGCCCAGATGGATGCCGAGCAGTTCGGCACCTGCACCAACCACGGCGAGTGCGAGGCCGCCTGCCCCAAGGGCATCAAGATGGAAAACATCGCGCGCATGAACCGCGACTTCATCAAGGCCAGCCTCACCTACCGTCCCGCCACCACGAGTGGTGGCGCCGGTTGATCGCCCGCTTCATCCGCCTCAGACGCCCGGCATCCGCCGGGCGTTTTGTTTTTGGAGTCAGGTCGATGAAATCCGCTTTAGTCCCACAAACCAGCATCCACTCCAGGATGCGTACACATGCTCATCCCCAAAAAATAGTAAGGATACCTCATAGAACTTTAAGCAGTTACTCGTGAAATAAATTATTATAATTTACGAATAACGAAACAATATCGATCATAAAAGTAAAATCAACATGAAAACAAATAGAAGCCAGACGAGCTTTATGGTTACCACGATAAATGTTGTTGCCTGATTTACGTGTGATTTTCTCCTATTTTGCCTCCACTGTGTTCTATTTATCGATTCATAAAATTGTTTTGAGGAGTAAGCCTCAACAGCTCGTTCTCGCTTGGTATGGATCCATGAGCGCAGGAGAAGGCGCCTTGGGCGTCCACCCCGCTGCCGCAAAGATGATGCGATGATCGGTTGGAGTACGAGGTCATTGAGATGGAAAGCCCTTCAAGTCCAGCCCCCACCTCCTTCCAGCTGCTGACGGTGGGCGTGCCTGCGGCTGTGCGGCGGGCCCTTGGCCGGGCCTTCAGGGCGGTTGGGGAACCTGTCCCGAACTGCATTGACATCAGCGGCTGGTCCGAAGCGGAGCTGGACTCGTTCGTCTGCGGCCCTGGCGATGCGCTGCTGCTCTGGGGGCCTTCGGCGACGGAGGCCTGGCACATCCGGATCCGGACCTTCCGGACCCATCATCCCGACCTTCCCACCCTGGTGCGGATTCCCAAGGGCGATCCAGTCATCGGTGAGGCCATGCTGCGGGAGGGCTTCCACGAAATCTATGTGACCGCCGCCCAGGCCCCCGAAGCGCTCCGCCGCGGCAGGGCGAGGTTGATGGGGCCAAGGGGCCAAGCCCAGAGCGGTTCAGGTCCGGCCCGGGGAGAGGATCCCTACCGGTTCGACGGGCTCTTCCAGAACCTGTACGACTGGATCTACGTCGTGGGCATTTCCGAGCAGGGGGAGATGACCTTCGAGACCGTGAACCCGCCGCTCCACGCCTCGGGCAGTTTCCTCAATCCCGATTTCGCCGGCCGCTCGCCGGAGTCCTGCCTCACCAGCAGCAGCGCCGCCCAGCTCATCGCCCACTTCCAGCGGGTCCTCCAGGGCGGCACGCCTCTCCAGTTCGAGGAGGAGCACCCCATCGCCCGGGAGGTCCGCACCTTCCAGACCATCCTGACCCCCGTCCGGAACAAGTGGGGGCGCATCCACCGCATCGCCGGGATCTCCCGCGACATCACCGCCCTCAAGGTGGCCCAGGCGGAGCTGCGGGCCAGCGAGGAGCGGCTGAACCATGCCCTGGACGGCACCCAGCAGGGCCTCTGGGATCTGGACCTGGAAACCGGGAACATCTACCGCAGCCCGCGCTGGTTCGGGATGCTGGGCTACGAGCCGGGGGCCATCGCCTCCACCCTGCAGGCGGGCTTCGACCTCATCCATCCCGAGGACCGCCTGCAGACCGAAGCCGCCCTGAACGCCCACCTGGAGGGCCGGCTTCCGGGCCTCCAGGCGGAATACCGGCTTCGCACGCAGTCCGGCGACTGGCTCTGGGTCTTCGACGCGGGCAAGGTGGTCGCCTGGCGCGGCGATGGCCGGCCGGCCCGGATGGCGGGCATGTGCACGGACATTACGGAGCGGCGCCGCGCCGAAGAGTCCCTGCGGGCCCTGGTGGGGGGCGTGGTCCACGAGATCCGCAATCCGGTCTACGGCATCTCCATCAACCTCGACGCCCTGGAGGCCACCTTCGGCGAGGAACCCCGCTACCGTCCCTTCCTCCTGGCCCTGCGCGAGAGCTCCGACCGCATCCAGGGACTGATGAACGACCTCCGGGACTACGGCGAGCCGAGGACGCTCAATCCCGAGCCCTGCCGCGTCCGCACCCTGCTGGAAGATGCCCTCCGCTCCTGCGAGACCCTGCAGGTCAGCCGCGATTGCAAGGTGCGGCTGGCCCTGGAGGATGAGGCGCTGGTGCTGCCCTTGAACGCCCGGCGCATGCACCAGGTGTTCCGGAACCTCATCGAGAATGCCCTGCATCACTCACCCCCGAACGGGACCGTGTCGGTGCGCGGGCGGCACCTCCGCGACGAGGGCCACGACTGGTGGGCCTTCTCGGTGGAAGACGAAGGTTCCGGCTTCGACCCCGAGAGCCTGGCCAGGGCCTTTGAACCCTTCTTCACGCGGCGGAAGGGCGGCACCGGCCTCGGCCTGTCCATCGTGAAGCGGGTCGTGGAGGAGCACGGCGGGACCGTGGCCGTGGAGAACGCCGCCGGCGGCGGCGCCCGGGTGACCCTCAGGGTCCCCGCTCCCCGCCGCCGCATGGAACTGATTGGAGAGCCCCGTGGCTAAGCCGAAGATCCTGATCATCGAGGACGACCCCGCGGTGCGCCACGGCATGACCGCCTTTCTGCGCGCCAACGAGATGGACGTGGATGAATCGGACACCTGCCAGAAGGCCACCGAGCTCTTCCGCGGCGGCGGCTACGACGTGGTGGTGGCGGACTACAGCCTGCCGGACGGGACCTCCCTCGACCTGCTGCCGCAGTTCAAGCGGCTGAGCGAGGACACCCCCTTCATCATCCTCACGGCCCATGGCTCCATTGACCTGGCGGTCCGCGCCATCAAGGAGGGGGCCGAGCAGTTCCTCACCAAGCCCGTGGAATCCAAGACCCTCCTGGTGCTCGTGAAGCGCCTCCTGCAGCAGCAGCGCCTGCGCAAGCGCCAGGAGGTGGCCAGCCGCGAGCAGCCCGGCCCCATGAACCCCTTCCAGGGCGTGAGCGCCTCCATCCGGCGCCTGGAGGAGCAGGCGCGGCTGATGATCGAGTGGGACAGCCCGGTCCTGATCCTCGGCGAGACCGGTTCCGGCAAGGGCGTGCTCGCCCGCTGGATCCACGCCCAGGGGCCAAGGCGGGAAGAAACCTTCGTGAACCTCAACTGCGCCGGACTGACGCGGGAGCTCCTGGAATCCGAACTGTTCGGCCATGAGCGCGGCGCCTTCACGGGTGCCGTCGCCGCCAAGCCGGGTCTGCTGGAGGTGGGCCACCGGGGCATCGTGTTCCTGGATGAGATCGGCGACATGGATCCCGCCATCCAGCCGAAGCTGCTGAAGGCCCTGGAGGAGAAGACCTTCCGGCGCCTGGGGGATGTGCGGGACCGCCAGGTGGACATCCGCCTCATCGCCAGCACCAACCTCGATCTGGAGGAGATGGTCCGGGCGAAGAAATTCCGGGACGACCTCTACTACCGTGTGAGCACCCTCACCCTCCGGATTCCGCCCCTGCGGGAACGCGCCGAGGACATCCCCGTCCTCGCCATGACCATCCTCAGGAGCGTCTGCAGCCGCATGGGTCGCCCCGAGGTCCAGTTCAGCGCCCGAGCCTTGGAGGCCCTGAAGGAATACGCCTGGCCCGGCAACATCCGCGAGCTCGCCAATGTGCTGGAGCGGGCCATGATCCTCCAGAAGGGGGAATGCCTGGAAGCGGCCGACCTGGGCCTGGGCGGGCGGCGTCCGAGCCATGTCGCCACGGAGGCAGGTCTGGTGACGCTCAAGGAGATGGAACGCCTCCACATCGAGAAGGTGCTGCAGCGCAGCGGCGGGAATGTCACGGACGCGGCCCAGATCCTCGGGCTGGCCCGCCGGACCCTCTACGACCGCCTCAAGGCCCTGGGCATCGCCACCGGGAAGGACTGAGCGGAACCCCGCACTGAGGGTGCGGGATTCCGCTCAGGTGCACCGCAGGCCGCCCACGCCGGCCTGCGTAATTGGGTGAATTGCTATAAATTAACCACAAGGTCGGGAATGGCTCGACCCTTGCTCGACCTTGTCTGATCCTCGGCCCGTCCGGGGGCGGATGGTGCTCAATCCATCCGGAATGCGCCCTGGGCTGGCCCCGGGGCGACCCAGCCATAGGGAGGCACGCGCCATGATCAAGCCATTCAGGAACCTGCTTCTGGCCCTGGTGGCCGCGACCGGCGCCCTGGTCACGGCCGGGGACGACCCCGCGCCGCTCTTCAAGCAGAAGATCGCCGCCAACCCCGCCCCCAAGCTCGAGGAAGTGAGCGGCCGGGAATACAAATTCCTCGTGGATCCCGCCAAGGCCAAGGGCACACCCGCGGAGGCCTTCAAGGCCGTCTGGACCCAGGTGAAGGCCGCCGCCGCCAAGGAGGGCTTCACGGTCACCGAGAAGGAGAAGGCTCCGCTCAAGGTCGAGATGACCACCAAAGAGTATCTGGACACGGCGGACCAGGCCCTCTGGAAGCGGGGCTACCTCATCCGCATCACCACCAAATACAAGGCCGGCATCGCCGACGCGAACGGCAAGGTGACCGTGAAGGCCATCCACGAGGAACTGGCCAAGACCTTGGCCGCGCCCCTGGAAGTGGTGGGCGTCAAGGGCGAGCAGGAGTGCCAGGACAATGTCGGGCCCGGCCCCAAGGGCCAGCTCGTGGGCTACATCGAGAAGGGCGCCAGTTTCTCGGTGCCACTGGACGACCTCGGGAGCCTCACCCTGGGCGACTTCGGGAAGTACATGCCCGAGCTGCTGAAGCTCGGCCTGCCGGCGCAGACGCGCCTGGTTTCGAGCAAGGCCTACTCCTACCGAGTCCGCCCGGGCTATGTGGTGCTGCCGGGCACCGAGCCCTGCGGCGTCTCCATGGAAGGCTGGGCGATGAAGGAAGACGGCCCGATCTTCCTCTACGACTTTTCCTACGGATACGAAGACTTGACGCTCTACGAGAGCCCTGAGACCCACCTCCAGGGCGAACGGTTCCTGAGCAAGGTCCTGCGCGGCGACCTGGCCGGCCTGGCGCTCGCCGATGACGGCAAGTGGGGCGGATCCAAGGTGCGCGTCTTCATGAAGCGGCCCATCGGTCAGTAGCCAAGGGCCCCCATTCACCCCTTTCGAAGGAGAACCCCCGCGATGCGAATGTCGCTCACCCCATCCCTGCTGCGGACAGCCCTGGTCTGCACCTTCCTCCCCGCCTTCGGCGGCCAGGATCCCGACCTTCTGGACAAGCAGTACGGCACCCTCCAGCAGCCCGCCTACATCAAGCACTACGAGGCCGACAAGGGCGGAAAGGTCCTGCTGAACCCCTACCTCCAGGTGGCCACGAAGGATCACCCCGGCATCCTGAATCCCAAGCACGCGCCGTACAACTGGGTGATTGATGCGGAAGGCCGCGTGGGCATCATCCAGGAAGCCGCCCATCCCCTAGGTCGCACCTACGAAAAGGGGTTCTACCGACCCGAGGACAAGTCCAAGCGCAAGCCCGGCACCACGGAGAACTACGGGCATGTCTCGGCCCTGGCGGGCGGCATGGGCCGCATCAGCGGCGAGATCCTCTACGACAAGGGCACGAACACCTTCACCGTGAACAACAAGTCCGGCCGGTATTCCAAGAACAACGCGGACCGCACCCCCGAGCAGCTGGTGAATGCCGCCGCGCTGATCCGCGAGGTTGTGGATCCGGGTTCCGCCACCTGGGGCCCGGTGTTCTACCTGCTCGAATACGCGCCCGAGGATATCCGGGAAGAGAGTCTGAAGCGACCTGATGTGGCCTATGACGATGCGGCCAAGAAGAGCCGGCCGCACCTCATCGTGATGCCCGCGGCACCGGCGACCCCCAAGGCCGCCAAGCCCGCGGCCAAGGTCGAAGAGGCCGAAGCCAAGCCCGCCGTCGCCGCACCGAAGGCTCAGGCTCGCGCTCCCAAGGCCGAGCCCGTGAAGGGGAAGAAGGCCAAGAAGCCCAAGGCGGCCAACAACGACGATCCGTCCTGAGGCATGTCTGGACCGCGCCTTCCAACCATTCCAAGGAGTTGAGCAGAGATGAGAAAGACACCGCTAGAAAAGACCGTTGCCACCCTGTTCGGACTGAGCCTGGCCCTTTCCGCGACCTGGGGACTGAGCGCCCTTCCTCTATCCGGCGCCGAACCTGGGCCCGGGGTAACCCCGCAGGTTTCCGTGCTCAAGGGGGAGAAGAACTTCTTCACGGGCTATGACACCCACAATGTGGATGGTACGGTCAACGCCGTGATCGAGATCCCCGCGGGCAGCACAGCCAAGTACGAAGTCAGCATCAAGACCGGCCTCATCGAGCTGGAGCAGAAGAACGGCGCGCCCCGGTTCGTCCAGTATTTGGGCTATCCCTGCAACTACGGCAACATCCCCCGCACCATCCTCTCCAAGGAAAAGGGCGGCGATGGCGATCCCGTGGATGTCCTGGTGCTTGGCTCCGCGATTCCCACCGGATCCGTGGTGAAGACCCGGCCCATCGGGATCCTCAGCCTCGTGGATGGCGGCGAGATTGACGACAAGGTCATTCTCGTCCTGGAAGGCAGCCCCTTCGCCAGCTGCAAGAGTGTGGACGAACTGGACGCGAAGTTCCCCGGGGCGACCACGATCCTGAAGACCTGGTTCACCTCGTACAAGGGGCGGGACAAGAAGGGCAACCTGATCCTGAGTTCCCCCGGATTCAAGGGGCGCGCCGAGGCTATCCGGCTCATCGGGGATGCGGCCCTCGACTACGAGCGGTCCGTGGTCACCGAGGCCGACAAGCGGGCCCTGGACGAGAAGGGCAACCCCCGCCTGTACCGCTGGGCCGGCGCCAAGAACCTGGGCGAGTGATCGCCGCGTCATCAGGAGTGCCCATGTCAGTCACCCATTGGCTCATGCCCATCGCCCTGGTCAGTCCCGTCCTGGTGGCCCAGGACACCCGGGAGGTCGAGGCCTTCGTGAAGGAGGCCGTCAGCTTCGTCAAGGCGAATTCCCGTGATGCCTTCCTGAACGAGGTCTCGCGCCCCATCGGGCGGTTCAATGTCCAGAAGACCAAGCGGCTCTACCTCACGGTCTACGATCTCGACGGCAAGGTCATCGGCCACGGCAAGAAGACCCAGGAAGTGGGCGGCAACCAGTTCGCCGCCAAGGACAAATCCGGAAAGCTCTACATCCAGGAGCGGATCGGCCTCGCCCGCAAGAAGGGTGGCGGCTGGGTCGAGGAGACGAAGATCAATCCCGCCAACATGCAGACCCAGGTGAAACGGACCTTGGTCGCTTTCCAGGGCGGCATGGTCATCTGCTGCGGCATGTACGAAGGTTAGCCGGGTCCTCCAGCCAGGCTGATCCCCGGGGGGAGCGAGTTTATCGCTCCCCCCTTCCAGTAGGAGGCCCCCATGCTCCGGTCCCTGCTGCTCTCCTTGATCCTGAGCCTCGCCCTTGGGGCCCAAGACACGGTGGTCGTGTTCCTCCGGCACGCGGAGAAGGCCCACCGGGGCGATACCGCCCTGCTGTCAGCCCAGGGCCGTCGCCGAGCGGACGCACTTCCCTGCGATCTGGCGGCCTACCATCCGACGGCGCTGTTCGCCTCGAACCTGATCCGCACCCAGCAGACATTGACGCCCCTGTCGCAGCAGCTCGGTCTTCCGATCCGAGTCTACGAACGGGGAAGCGAGGGCGCGCTCGGTCGACACCTTCTCATCCAGCATGCGGGTCAGGTCGTGGTGGTCTGCGGCCACTCGGACACCCTCGCGGATCTGGTGGGCGCCCTGGGGCACCCGGACGCCTTTCCGGAAGTTGCGGGGTTCGATCGCTTCTGGGTGCTCCGGGTCAAGCCCGGCGGCGGAACGCCGGGCCTGGAGGAATGTCGCCAGCGGCCCCTGCCCCCGGGTCCGGCGTCCGACCAGGAAGCCAAGCCGTGAGGCCGTCGGTCACAGCCCTTCTGCTGGCCACGGGCCTGCCTCTGCTGCCCTGGGGACCGGAAGGCCACCGGTTGGCCGCGGAGGCCTCTCTCTCCACCCTGCCGCCTGGCCTCCAGAGCTGGTATGCCGGGCGGGAGCCGGAGTTTCTCCTGGCCGCATTGGAGCCAGACCTATGGAAGGACCAGGATCCCGCTGAAGTCGGCCGCCACCGGATCTACAGTGAAACCTATGGGGGCGCCGCCCAGGTGCCGCTGACCGCCGCGAAAGCCCGCAGCCAGGTGAGTGCCTGGGCCTTCGAGCAGAGCGGTCAGCTCCCCTGGGTGATCGCCGAGCGGTACGCCCTCCTCGTGGAAGCCTTCCAGTCGAGGCGGCCCGAGGCGGTGGTGACGGCCAGCGGATGGCTTTGCCATTATGTCGCCGATGCCCAGGTGCCCCTCCACACCACCCGGAACCGGAACGGCAAGCTGACCGGGCAGAAGGGCGTGCACCGGCGCTGGGAGATCGATCTATTGCGCCAGGGCGTCGAGAGCCTCCCCGATCTCCGCCTGGCCGCGGTGCCCGCGGATCTTCCCCGCGCTGTGTCCAGCTGGGTGGTCGAGAGTCATGCCCTCGTGCCAGCCCTGCTGGCGGCGGACTCGGCACCCCTCCGACAAGGCTTCCGAAGGTCCCCTTCGGCGGAGGAAGGCCCATGGCACGAGCAGAAGGCGGTGGCTGAGCGGCAGCTCCGGCGATCCGCCGAACGCACCGGCGACCTCCTGCTGGCGGCCTGGGTGGAGGCTGGGCGCCCTTCGCCGCGCTGATGCCGACCCAGGGGCCCCCGCCCTTTCCGCGAGCGGAACCCCGCATGGGGTGTGCGAGATTCCGCGCAAAGCCATTGCCGCAGTACGGATGTCGATGTCCTATCTAAAGGCAATCAAAGAAATTAACCTTCTGGTAGAGAATGGCTCGGGGCTTGCTGTTGAAGAAACGGCCCCGGGTCCACGCCAGGGGCGACACATCTACTCCCCCACCGGCAGGCCCGCGTGACCTGCGTTCAAGCTCACCTAGGAGCGAACCCATGAAAGCTCTCATCTCCCCCCTGGCCCTGGCCCTGATGGCCGGCCCGCTCTTCGCCCAGACCTCGGCGGACACGGACCAGCGCCTGTCCGATCTCGAGAAGAAGATCGAAAAGTTGACGAAGCTCGAGACCAGGAAGGACGACGCCAAGGACAGCGGATTCACCGTGAAGTTCGGCGGCCGCTTCCACCTGGATTCCGTCTTCTTCAACGGCAACGAAAACCGCCTGGCGAACGGCACCCAACTGCGCCGCGCCCGCATCAGCTTCAAGGCCACCTTCGGGAAGAACTGGCTGGGCGAGGGTGACTACGATTTCGCCGACAGCACCGCCTCTATCAAGGACATGTGGGTGGGCTACCAGGGCTTCAAGAACACGCTGATCCAGGTGGGCCAGTTCAAGGCCCCCTTCGGCTTTGACACACTCAGTTCCTCGAACGCGATCTGGTTCACAGAGCGCTCGTACAGCGATGTCTGGACGCCCGACCGGCATGTGGGCATCGCCTACCAGACCTGGGGCGAGCGCTGGCAGACCAAGCTGAACTTCTTCGGCCAGGCCATTGACGACACGAACAACGCGGGTTCCCTCGACGCCAACGGCTCGGACCAGGGCTGGGGCTACGCGGGCCGATTCACCGTCGCGCCCGTGCTCGTCTCGGAAACCAAGGCCGTGCACTTAGGCGTGGCCACCACCTACCGCAAGCCCAACGCCGACTACAGCACCACGGCGCTCACCCCCCTGGCGAGCCTGCAGTATGTGGTGGATCTCTCCGGCCGACCCGAGGCGGGGAAGATCAGCAAGGCGAAGTTCCTGAACGCGAAGATCTCGAATGTGGACAACTGGAAGCAGTACGGCGCCGAGCTGGCGGGCGTCTGGGGTCCGTTCTCCTGGCAGGGCGAGTACCAGCAGACCAAGGTCTACCGCCGCGCCGCGGTCGGCACTGGCGCCGCCGCCCTGGCCAGCGTGGTGGATCACAGCTTCGCCACCTACTACGGCCAGGTGTCGTGGGTCTTCGGCGGCCAGCGCACCTACGAGGTCAGCGACGGCCTCTTCGGCAAGGTGGTGCCTTCCAAGAACGGCGCCTGGGAAGTGGTGGCGCGCTACAGCAAGATGGACCAGGACGATCTGACGGCCCTGGATGCGGTGAAGGGCGGCGTGGCGAAGAACATGAGCCTCGGCCTGACCTACTACATGAACAAGAACATCCGCTGGATGATGGATTACACGAAGGTGGACAACAACGAGAACGCCAAGCCCAAGGGGGTCTACGGCGGCATCGTGAACGATGACTTCGCCTTCACCAGTCTCCGCCTGCAGGTGAATTTCTAGCCCTGGATCCGGTCCGGAGGGGTCCCCCATCGCGGTGACTCCTCCGACCGCCTCCGGGAGCCGCGAGCCCAAACCATCACCCTCTGGCCTCCGGGATATCCATGAGCAAGGCCGCTCCCCTAGACATGCCCCGTTGGGAATGGCGGTCCTTCGCTCCGTCCTTCGACGCGTTCCGACAGGATCACCCTGAGTTGTCGGTCTCTCCAACGGTCACTTCGCAGGATGTCTGCCTCCTGTGCCGGATGAGCATGCACGATGTCCAGATCCAGGAGGGCACGGTGCGGCTCAAGTGGCGCAAGGAAACGGGACCCGGCGGCTTGGAACTGTGGGATCCGGTCCTCTCCGCCGGCTTTCCCTGCCCGCCCTCGGTGGTGGCACGACTCTTCGAGGCCTGGGGTCTCCCGGCCCCGAGGCTGGACCGATCCGAGTACACCCAAGCGCAGTTCATGGAAACCATCCTGCGGCATACCCCCGAGGTCCATGCCGTCAGCATTTTGAAGCAATCCGAAATATTTGAACTGGATGGCGTCAGCGGCGAATTCGCCCGGCTTACGATCCGCCGAGCCAGGGTCGAGTGCCTTTCCGTGGAGCACGAAGATCCTGACCTGACCCTCCAGGTCATCGCCCGCCTGGGACTCCGAGCGCGAGGCAACACCAGCTACCCGCAGGGACTCAAAGACGCCCTGCGAATCCATCCCACCCCAAGACACTGAATCGGAGCCTCGACATGGCCAAGGAAATCGAACGGAAGTACCTCGTCAACCTCGCCGCCTGGAAACCCCAGAGTGAAGGCACGCACTTCAAGCAGGGCTACCTGAACTCGCAGAAGGAACGCGTCGTCCGCGTGCGCATCGAGGGGACGAAGGCCAAGCTCACCATCAAGGGCATCACCACGGGTGTCACCCGCGCCGAGTTCGAGTACCTGATTCCCGGGGAGGATGCCGCGATCCTCCTGGACAACCTCTGCGAGCAGCCCCTCATCGACAAGCACCGCCACAAGGAAGTCCACGGCGGGAAGACCTGGGAGATCGATGTCTTCCATGGCGAAAACGAAGGCCTGGTGGTGGCCGAGGTGGAGCTGGCGTCCGAAGGTGAGAAGATCACGCTGCCGGACTGGGTCGGCGCAGAGGTCTCCAGCGATCCGCGCTACTTCAACTCCAACCTCCTGAAGCACCCCTTCAAGAACTGGACCAAGGCCTAATCCCTCTCCCGCGGGCCACCCCACCGGTGGCCCGCACTTTCAGGTTCCGGCATGAATTCCGAAGCACGACCCGCCAACGCCCCACCCACCCTCCAGGAACTCCTGGACATGGAGAAGATGACACTCTCCTCGAAGGTGAGGGAGGCACAGAGCCCCACCGAGCAGTGGATGCGCTACCTGGGATTCCCGGGCGGCATCCTGCTGTTCCTCCTCATCTACTACCTGCCCGCCGGCGCGGGCCTGAGCGCGTCGGCCCAGTCCGGCGCCGCGTGCTTCATGCTCGCCCTGGTCTGGTGGGTAACCGAACCCTTCCCGACCTATGTCACCTCCCTTGTCCTCATGTTCCTGCTGCTGGTGACGCGCACCTCGAATGCCAAAGCCATCATGGATGTCCTGGGGATGGAGGTGATCTGGCTGAACCTGCTGGCCTTCATCCTGAGCTCCATGCTGGTGAAGACCCGGCTCGCCAAGCGCATGGCCCTGTGGCTGGTGCTGCGCTTCGGCCACAAGGCCAGCTGGGCCCTGCTGGCCTTCGTGGTCCTGCAGCTGGCCCTGGCGCCGCTCATCCCCGCCACGGCGGCCCGGTGCGTGATGACATTGCCGCTCATGATCGTGGTCGCCACCATCTACGGCTCCACGGAAGCCACGCCGAACGCCTTCGGCAAGAACCTCATGCTGCTCAACCTGGCCTGCATTTCGGTGCTCTCGTCCATCACCATGACCGGCAGCTCGGCCAACCTCATCGCGGTGGGCCTCATCCAGAACATGGGCGGGCACCGGGTCTACTACATGGACTGGATGCGTCTGGGTGCGCCGGTGGCCATCGTCACCATCCTCCTCATGTGGATCCTCGGGCAGAAACTGCTGTTCCGCATCCGGCCCGAGAACCAGGTTCCCCAGGTGGAGGGCGGGCTCGATCTGGTCCGAGAGCAGTACCGGGCCATGGGCTCCCTGAGCTTCCAGGAGAAGAAGGCCATCGCCATCTTCGGCATGGTGCTGTTCCTGTGGATGACCGACATCTTCCACATGCGGTGGTTCGGCGTGGAGATCAGCGCGCCCTTCGCCGCGCTGCTGGGGGCCGTGATCGTCCTCTTCCCCCGCTGGGGCATCCTGTCCTGGGCCGAGGCGGACATTCCCTGGCACCTGCTGATCTTCAGCGCGGGCGCCTACGCGGGCGGCCTCGCCCTGGACGACACCGGCGCCGCCGAATGGGGCGTCCGGATGCTCTTCGGGGGGATGAACCTCAAGGGGGTGCCCTTCGGAATCACCTACACCGTGGTGATCTCCGTGATGATGTACAGTCACCTGCTCACCACCTCGAAGACCGTCCGCACCCTCATCATGATTCCGATCATCATCACCCTGGCCAAGGCCCTGGGCTGGAATCCGCTGTCGCTGGCGCTTCCCGCCGCCCTCTGCATCGACTGGGTGGTGGGCCTGCCCATCAGCGGAAAGCCGAATGTGATCCTCTTCTCCACCAACCAGTTCACGGTTTCGGACAACTTCAAGTACGGCATGCTCACCTGCACCCTCGGGGTGGCGATCCTGGTGCTCTCCGGGGCCACCTGGTTCCACTGGCTGGGCATCACACCTGCATTCTGGGCGGTGGCACCATGAGGATCCTCCGCCTTCTTTCCTTCCTGGCCTTCCTGGCGCCAAGCCTGCTGATGGCCACGGACATCCAGTCCTATGTGGTTCGCCTCCACGCCGACGAACAGGGGTCGGGCCAGGCCACGGCCACCGTGGTCGTCACGAGCGCCACGCCTGGCACGCTCAGCCTGCCCCTCGGCTTTCCCTCCCCCGAAAATCCGCGGCTGGTGGAAGCGCCCGCCGGCGTGGGCCTGGAGTGCGGGCCGCGAAACGGCATGACCACCCTCCGGTTCCACCTACCCGAGGGCATGCCGGCCACGGCCACCCTCCGCATCGCCTTCGAGGTGAAGCGGGCCATCCAGGAGGTCCAGCTGGGACCGGGCGAGCGGAGCACCCTCCCGGCCAACAGCCGCCTCTTCCGGCACGCCTTCGTGAACACCCAGGAAACCGCCATCGGGAGCTACCGGTTCGAATTCCTCTTCCCGGAGGACATGATGGCCCAGGCCATCCGCGAGCAGCTGCCGAAGCCGAAGAAATCAGAAATCGGTCCCCGCGTGCTGCTGACCCGGCTCGACGGCCACCAGGCGGCCATCCTGCAGTTCACCGGCCTCCGCCAGGGCGACGACACCTCCATGGTCGTGGAGGTGGTGCCGAGGCGCCGGTCCTCCGGCTGGCTGGTCGCCGGCGTCGTTCTCGCGGGGCTCTACCTCGTCTATTTCAAAGATCTCGTGTCCAGGAAGCGGTCCTAGCCGGACCACCCCACAACCACGATCAACCCGCAGCCGGCCCCGGCCGCCTTGGAGCGTCATTTGTTCCCACCCCAGTTCACCCCTTTCCTCCTCACCGTCGCCATCAGTTCGCTGATCGGCATCGGCCTGCGCGAATACTACGAGCAGGAAGGAAAGCGGGACACCTTCGGGACGGTCAGGACCTTCATCTTCCTCGGGCTGCTGGGCCACATGCTCTACCGGATCCCGGTCATCGGCGCCTACGCCTTCCTGGTGGGCATGGTGGTGGTGGGGCCCTTCCTCCTGATCTACTACAACCACAAGGTCAGCCAGCAGAAGAGCCCTGGGCTCATCGGCGTGCTCATCGCCCTCCTCACCTACAGCGTGGGCCCGGTGGTGATCCACGAACCGCACTGGTACCTCGTCGCCTTTGCCGTCACCATCCTCTTCGTGCTGCATTCCAAGGGCCGCATCCGACAGTTCACGGATCGGCTGGAAACCGGCGAGGTGGTGACCGCCTGCAAATTCCTGGCGATCGCCGGCGTCATCCTGCCCCTCATCCCGGCGGTCCCGCCTGCGGATGGCCTGGCTGGGAAGATCTTTGCCGTGCTTCCCGTCGGGCCGCACCAGATCTGGATGGCCGTGGTGGTGACCACCGCCATCTCCTACTTCGGTTATGTGCTGCAGACCTACCTCTACCCCAAGAAGGGCCTGCTGCTGACGGGCCTGATCGGGGGACTCTACTCCAGCACCATGACGGTCCTGGTGATCTCCAAGAAGACCCGCCCCCACGGCCACCAGGCCCGGGAGGCGGCCGCGGCCATCATGCTGTCCACCCCCACGATGTACCTGCGGATCCTCTTTCTGGTCGCAGCCTTCATGCCCCTGGGCGCCATCCGGCTCGTTCCGCCCTTCCTGCTCTTCTCGCTGATGGCCGGGGCCTATGCCTGGTGGCTGCGCCGTGGCGGCGCGCCCGCCGCCGATCCGGCCGAGGGCGACGAGGTCGTGGAGGTCAAGGAGCGCAACCCGCTCGAGCTGAACGCCGCGCTGCTGTTCGCCCTCATGTTCGTCACCGTGTCCCTGGTCACCAAGTTCGTCCTGCTGCGCTTCCAGGAACTGGGGCTCCGGATGCTCTCCTTCCTCGTGGGCGCCTCCGACATCGTCCCCTTCATCGTGTCCGTCCTGCAGGGCAACCTCGGCATCGGCACGCACCAGATCCTTCAGGCCATCGTCATCGCCACCGCCTCGAACAATGTGATGAAGACGGCCTACACCTTCGCCTTCGGCCACCGCCAGACCGCCCGCCTCACGGCCCTCGGCATGGCGGGGATCGTCGGCCTCTCCTTCCTCTACGCCGCCGTGGCTTTCTAGGCCCGGTGGCATCTTCCCGCCCCTGCCCCCAGGGGCACCCGCCCTGGATGGATCTCCCATCCACCCCTCACTGGAGCAACCCCATGTCCGATGTGTTTGCCAAGAACACCGCCACTTCCGCCGAAGACGCCCTGAAGCTCATTCCCCGAGCCGAGTTCCGAGTCTTCGGCCACGGCGTCATCGAGCTAGTGAAGGAGAAGATGTGGAACGGCAAGACCGTCCTCTTCCAGGCTCGCCGCATGCCCAAAGAGACCTACTTCCTGAGCGCGAAGACGAACGAGGCCAATGTGAAAGTGCGCGACGGCCTGCTGGACATCAAGACCAAGGTGGGCGAGACCCCCGAGGGCTACGAGATCTTCCAGCCCCGCGGGAAGTTCCAGTTCCCCGTGAAGAAGGAGGATCTGGCCACCATCCTGTCCCACCTCAAGGCCGAGATGGCCCTGGACAAGGATGTCTACACCATCGAGGAATTCATCGCCATGGCCCGCAAGCACCCCGACCTGGTTCCCGTGGCCGTCGAGAAGATGCGCTACGGGTTCACCATTGACGGCATCATCTGCGAGTACGCCCAGGTCTGGTTCAACGGCGCCATGCTGGAATCCGCCTGCGCGGAGAGCGAGAACTACGATGGCATGCGCCAGGTGATCGAAGGTCTCGGCATCGCCGCCATGCCGAACACCAACTACCTGAAGGCCGCCAAGGGCGTCATGGGCATGGAATAGGTTCTTCCCGGATCCATGCCCCACCCCGGGGCGGCTTCGGGGGGAGCCGCCCCGGGGCCTGCGAAGGGGCCCCTCCCTGATGATTGCCCCTTCCTCCTGTTCCACCGTCCCGGAGTCCCCATGCTTCCACCCCAGGTGGCGCCCTTCCTGCTGACCCTCGCCATCAGCACCCTGATCGGCATCGGTCTGCGGGATTACTACGAGAGCGAAAAGAAGTTCGACACCTTCGGCACGGTTCGGACCTTCGTCTTCCTCGGCATGCTGGGATTCATGCTCTACCAGATCCCCGCGGTCGGCCAGATCGCGTTCCTGCTGGGCATGGCCGCGGTGGTTCCCTTCCTGCTCGTCTACTACAGCAACAAGGTGCGCCAGAAGAAGAGCCCCGGCCTCATCGGCGTGCTCATCGCCTTGCTCACCTACACCACTGGGCCCGTGGCGCTCCACCAGCCCCACTGGTTCCTGGTGCTCTTCGGCGTCTCGATCCTGTTCATCCTCCATTCGAAAGGACGGATCCGCCAGTTCACCGACCGGCTGGAGACCGGCGAGGTGGTCACGGCCTGCAAGTTCCTGGCGATCGCCGGGGTGGTGCTGCCGCTGATCCCGAGCCTGCCGCCGACCTCCGGGGCCATGGGCCAGATCTTCACGGTGCTGCCCGTGACCCCGCGGCAGATCTGGATGGCGGTGGTGATCACCACGACCATCTCGTACCTGGGCTATGTGCTTCAGACCTACCTCGTGCCCCGCAAGGGCATGCTGCTGACGGGCCTGATCGGGGGGGTCTACTCCAGCACGGTGGCCGTGCTGGTGCTGGCCAAGAAATCCAAGCGCCACCCCGGGCACGACCAGGAGGCCGCCGCCGCGATCCTGCTGGCGGTCTGCATGATGTACCTGCGCCTCCTGGTGCTCGTCTCCATCTTCCGGATCAGCTCCGCCCTCCAGGTCGGGCCGGCGCTGCTGGTGCTGGCTGGCCTCGCCGCCGGCTACGCCTTCTGGATCCGCCGCGACCAGACGGTGGCGGTCGCCCCCATCCCCGAGGCGGTGCCGGCGGAAGCCCCTGCCGAAGGCATCCCACCGACGGAGGGTGAAGAACCGGCCCTGCACAAGAACCCCCTGGAGATCAACTCCGCCCTCTTCTTCGCCGTCATGTTCGTGGCGGTCTCGCTGGCCACGAAGTACACCCTGCTCTACTACAAGGGCATGGGCCTGCGTATGCTGTCCTTCCTGGTGGGCTGTTCCGACATCACGCCCTTCGTGGTCTCCGTGCTGCAAGGCAACCTGGGCATCGGCACATTCCAGATCCTGCAGGCCATCATCATCGCCAGCGCCAGCAACAATCTGCTGAAGGTGGCCTACACCTACCTGTTCGGCACGCGACGCACCGCCAACCTGGCCGCCATGGGGATGATCCCGCTGGCGGTGCTCTCGATCCTGTATTCCATCTTCTTCCTGTGATGCTGCAACCCCATGCCTGACGGAGATGCCTTGCCCCGCCTCGTGCGCCAGATCGCGATCATGCTGCTGTCGGTGGGAGTCGCCCGGAGTGCCATCCCCTCGTTCCGCGTGCTCGCCAAGGGGAGGACGCCTTCCTTCGCGAAGGAGGGCCCGCGGCGCCAGGATCTCAGCGGCGCCGTCTGCGTGGAGGGAAAGGCCTACCTGGCCTACGACGGGGGGCTCAATTCGGAGCACCCGGAGATCCGGGTGGCGAGCTTGGACCGCCTGGAGGAAGCGGGCGCCGTCCTGCCCCGGGTGGTGCAGCAGAAGGACCTGGAGGGCATCACCTTCCATGGGGGGCAGTTCTATGTCCTCTCCAGCCTGGCCCAGGCGGACGAGGATACCGAGTCCTACCGGCTGCTGACCTCCTTCACCCTGGATCCCACCCGGAGGTTCGTGCACCAGGAACGCGCCACCGTCATCCGCGACCTGCTGCTGGAGGGCCTCAAGAGCCTCCCGGACGAGCGCTGGTACTCGAGGGTGGCCGCCACCTTCGGCGTGAGGGGCGGGCTCAACACCGAGGGCCTCTCCTGGGTTCCCGGGCAGCCCGAGACGCTGGTGATCGGCCTGAGGTCGCCGCTGTACGGCCCCGCCTTCGGGGATCCCACCTTCGGCAAGGCCTTCGCCCTGAACTGCGGCAAGGCCCTGCTCGCCTTCGTCTCGAAGCCGTTCTCGGATCGGCCTGAGGTGCGGATGCAACCGATCGACCTGGAGGGCCAAGGCATCCGGGACATTCAATATGTGCCCGCCCTGGGCGCCTATCTGGTGATCGGCGGCCCCGTGGACAAGGCCGCGGGCTACTCCCTCTGGCTGTGCTCGCTGAAAGGGGAGACCGAGCGCATCCGGTTCCCTGAATTCGAGGGGTTGTGCCGCCCTGAGGCCGTCATGCCCGTGCCCGGGACGAACGAGGTCTACCTCTTCAGCGAAGAGGGTGGATCCCTCTGCGAGGCACCCGCCTATACCTACCTCCGCCTGTCCTTCTCCGTTGGCGAACCCACAAGCACCCTCTCATCCCATGGGCCACGCCGAACGGGCATCCCCCGATAGGGCGACGAACGGCCCTTCATCCAACCGGAGACACGGCTCCCGATTCACTGGATCATGTCTCCCATGGATAAGCCGGCGGATCACTCCAATCACCCCCAGAATCCCGCTCCATCCGGGAAAGCTCACTCGGATGAGGAAACCGGAAAGCCTGAAGCGGGTTCGCGCAGCCTTCGCATGTTTTCATCCCAAGAAAACAAATCATCTGTTTACAACCAATGCATCGAGCTGCTCGACATGATCAAGTTCGAGCACACCGTGTTCGCCCTGCCCTTTGCTTTCCTGGGCGCGCTGGGGGCCGCCCAGGGACTGCCGCCGCTGAGGACCATTCTCTGGATCCTGGCGGCGATGGTCGGTGCCCGGACGGCGGCCATGACCTTCAACCGGCTGGTGGACGCGGACCTGGATGCGGAGAACCCGCGGACGGCGGGCCGGGCCCTTCCTGCCGGCCGGGTCTCCAAGGCCGGGGCCATGGCGCTGATGGGCGCCGGCATCGTCCTCTTCGGCCTGGCGGCCGGCGCCCTCGGCCCCCTCACCTGGGCCCTGTCGCCGCTGGCGCTGATCATCATCCTCGGTTATTCGCTCTGCAAGCGCTTCACCACCTGGGCCCATGTGGTGCTGGGGCTGTCGCTGGCCGGGGCGCCGCTGGGCGCCTGGATCGCGGTGTCGGGTCGGATCGAGGCCCCGGCCCTGTGGCTGTCCGGTGGCGTGCTGGCCTGGACCGCGGGGTTCGACATCCTCTATGCCCTGCAGGATGAGAGTTACGACCGCACGAAGGGCCTCCACTCCGTGCCCGCACGGCTGGGGACCCCGGGGGCGCTGGGGCTGTCCCGCGCCCTCCACGGGCTGGCCCTGGTGGCCTGGGCCCTGTTCAACCTCCAGATGGGCAGCCACGCCTTGCCCTGGATCGGCTGGGCGGCGGTCGCGGCCATGCTGGCCCGGGAGCAGTGGCTGGTCCGGGGTGGAGACCTGTCCCGCATCGACCAGGCTTTCTTCACGCTGAACAGTTTTGTGGGGCTCGTGTTTTTCTTGGGCCATGCCTTGGAATGGTGGCTTTCAAAGTCGATGCTGGCCCCGATCTAGATCGTTCGTTGTAAGAAGACGATTCGATCCTCGACGGCTTCCCAGGTATGCTGGGATTCCATGTCCAGCCAACCGCCCGAACGCCGCCGCGCTGTCCGCTCCAGCCGCCCCGATTCCATGCGGTGGCTCACGGTCATGGTGGTCTTCAGCCACCGCACCTTCCGCTGGTCGCTGACCCGCCGGACGATGCTCTGGGTCCTCGGCTGCGTGGCCGGCTTCTCGGCCCTGGCCATGATCGGCTCCGGCTACGGGTTCTGGGCCACCAAGAAGATCATGAGCTTCGGCCGCCTCCAGCAGGAAACCCAGGAACAGCAGCAGCTGATCCGGTCTTCCCTGGACCAGGCCCAGGCCCTGGAGGCCGAGGTCGCCACCCTCCGCCAGCAGCACACGGAGCTGCTCAAGCTGCTGGACCCCAAGGCCCCGGCAGCCTCGCCCCTCCCAGCCCCGCCGAACCAGCCCGATTCCACGCCGCCGCCCCCCGGAGCCCGGGAACGGCTCTCCCGGCTGCGCCAGGATCTGGATTACACCGCCAAGCAGGCCGCCGTGGTGCGTGCCCGCATGGCGCCCGTGCTCCGCTCCTGGAGCCACACACCCTCCATTCCGCCCACGGCCGGCTACATGAGCTCGGGCTTCGGCGTCCGCGTCAGCCCCTTCTCCCGGGGCAACGAGACGGGCGACGGCCTGCTGGGCTACCACTCGGGCATCGACATCAGCAATGTCCTGGATACACCCATCCAGGCCACGGCGGACGGCGAAGTGGTGGAAGCGGGGTGGATGGATCGCTATGGCTGGGGCGTCCGCGTGCGGCACACGGATGACCAGGAAACCCTCTACGCCCACATGAACCACCTGAATGTGAAAGTCGGGCAGCAGGTCTCCCGGGGAGATATCCTTGGGGCCATGGGACGCTCGGGCAATGCAACCGGCGTCCATCTTCATTACGAGGTCCGGCGGAACGGGAAAGCCGTCAATCCCCAACCCTACCTCCGCCTTCAGCGGCAGTGGCTGAAGGCCCTCGGCAAGCCGTCCTGAAGGAGCGCCCCATGGCCGTCTTCCGTAGCAGCAAGTCCAAATCCGAAGCCGCCCCCGCCATCCATTCCCTGCTGGGCAAGGAAGTGACCCTGACCGGCGAGATCCATACCGGCGCCCACAGCCTCCGCATCGAAGGGGTCGTGGACGGGATCATCCACTCCACCGGCGAAGTGTCCATCGCCCCCAACGGCCTGGTGAAGGGCACCATCTTCGCGAAGCACCTGGTGGTGACGGGCCGCGCGGAAGGCACCATGAAGATCACGGATTGCCTGGAGATCCACGGCACGGGCTTCGTCGAAGGCGATGTGGAAGTGGGCTCCCTCGTCGTCGACGAGGGGGGCACCCTCCAGGGTGTCTGCATCCGCAAGGACCAGACCCGGAATCTGGATGCCAACACCGGCAGCGGCGTGAACGGCGCGGCCAAGGGCGGGGTGCTGCCCCTCTCCAAGCCCGGGGACAAGGACCTCAAGAAGCTCGAGAGCAAGTACTGATCTGCAGGCCTCGATCAGCGGAAGAGGGGCCCCGGGTCGGTGTTCACGCCAAGGTAGGCATAGGCTGCATCCGTGGCCTTTCGGCCCTGGGGGGTGCGGTCCAGGAATCCCACCTGCATGAGGTAGGGCTCCACCAGATCCTCCAGCGCGCCGTCGTCCTCGCCCAGAGCCGCGGCCAGCGTCCGCAGGCCCACGGGCCCGCCCCGGTGTTTGTGGCACAGGGCCTGGAGGTAGTCCCGGTCCAGGGCGTCGAGGCCCAGGTCATCCACCTCGTGCAGCTTTAGGCAGGCCTCCGCGGCGGCGGCGGTGATGGTGCCGTCCCCCTTCACTTCCGCGTAGTCCCGGCAGCGCCGCAGTAGGCGGTTGCAGATGCGGGGCGTCCCCCGGCTGCGGCGGGCGATGGCCTCGGATCCTTCGGTGGCGAGGTGGATGCCCAGCAGGTCCGCCGACCGGCGGGCAATGATGGCCAGGTCCGCGCGGGTGTAGAACTCGAGGCGGTGCACCATGCCGAAGCGGTCGTGCAGGGGCTTCGAGATCAACCCGGCCCGGGTGGTGGCCCCCACCATCGTGAAGGGCCGGAGGTCCACTTTCAGCGTCTGGGCGCTGGGACCCTGGCCGATGAGGATGTCCAGCTTGCGATCCTCCATGGCCGCGTAGAGCATCTCCTCGATGGGGGCGGACAGCCGGTGGATCTCGTCGATAAAGAGGAACTCGCCGGCCTCCAGGTTGGTGAGGATGGCGGCCAGGTCGCCCTTCTTCTCCAGCGCCGGAGCCTGGATCACCTTGCAGGACGCACCCATCTCGTTGGCCAGCACATGGGCCAGGGTGGTCTTCCCCAAGCCCGGAGGCCCGAACAACAGCACATGGTCGAGGACATCCCCACGCTTCTTCGCGGCCTGCAGCGCGATCTCCAACCTGACTTTTACCTTAGCCTGGCCGATATATTCCTGAAGTCGCTGCGGCCGCAGCGAGTATTCAATGGGGTCCTCCTGGCCGGTGGAGGGATCGAGGTCGGGGTGCCGGTGCATGACCTCTATTCCCTCACGGGACTTCCACTTGTGTCCAGCCGATGGCCGGATAATCTTGGGTTCGCAGCCGAATTTCCAATCGTCCCTCCCCCCTGACCCCCGCCCGGGAGATGCCGTGGCCCAGCGCTACCAGCTCCTGATTCGAGACCGCCATGGGTTCGAGCGCACCGTGCCGCTCACCCGTTCCGTCACCCTCGGGCGCCAGAGCCTCTGCGATGTGGTGCTGTCCGACAACATGATCAGCCGGAACCACCTGCGGCTGGAGCTGAAGGACGACGCCTGGTGGGCCGAGGATCTCCAGACCACCCACGGCAGCTTCTACAAGGACCAGCAGCTGGGGCGCGTGACCTGGGAACCGGGGACGCCCCTGCGCCTGGCGGACGGGGCCTACACCCTGACCCTGATGCGGACGGACCAGACCAGTTCCGAGCTCCATCTCCAGGCCATTCTCGAGACGGCCCAGCTCCTGGCCCAGGAGATCGACCTCGAGGACCTGCTGGAGCAGTCCCTGGATCGCCTGCTCTCCATTTCCGGCACGGATCGCGGCTTCCTCATGCTCCTCGAGAACGGTGAGCTGACCAGCCGCGTGCAGCGCAACCTGGGCCAGGAGCTGGAAGGCCACATCCAGCTGTCCATGTCGAGCGTCCACAAGGTCTTCGAGACGGGCGACCCGGTCTGGATCCTGAATGTCGCCGAGGACCAGTTCCTGCTCAGCCAGCACTCGATCCAGCGGCTGGAGCTGAAGACCATCCTCTGTCTGCCGCTGGTGCTCCAGGGCAAGCGCATCGGCGTGGTCTACCTCGACAGCCGCCGCCCCATCACCGAACCGCCGGACCGGGAGACCTTCGAGGCCATCGTCTCGCTCTGCGCCATCGCCATCGAACGCACCCGGCTCTCCGAGGAGAACCTGCGGAGTCATGTGCTGGCGACCGTCGGACAGGTGGCCAGCTCCATCGTCCACGACTTCAAGAACGGCCTGTTCGTGCTCCGCGGACACGCGGATCTCCTCGATCTCTCCACCGACGACACCAAGGTCCGCCACCACTGCCGGAAGATCCTGGAGTGCGTGGACCGCCTCACCCACCTCAGCCAGGATGTGCTGGACTTCGCGAAAATCCGGGAACCCAACCGGGAAACGGTGGACCTGCTGCCCTTCTTCGAGGGGATCGTCGAACCGATGATGTCGCGGGCCGCCGAGATGGGCGTGGCCCTCCGCGCGGAAGGCCTGCCCTGCCTGATCAAGCTCGATCCCAGCCGCTTCACTCGGGTGATGGAGAACCTGCTGGCCAATGCGCTGGATGCCACCACCGACATGACGGGCGAGGTGCTGGTGTCCTGGACCCAGGTCACCGGCGGTGTCCAGATCCGCGTGCGTGATCGGGGCAAGGGCATCCCCAAGCGTGTGATCAAGCGGATCTTCGAGCCCTTCTTCAGCTACGGGAAGAAGAAGGGGACGGGACTCGGCATGGCCACCGTGAAGAAGATCGTCGAGGAGCATGGCGGTACCCTGGAGTTCGTCAGCGAGGAAGGCATGGGCACCGAAGTCATCATTCTGCTTCCCGACCACCCGATCACCGGCGCGATCAAGATCTCCGAACAATCCACGGGCGAGCACCGCAACCTGGGCGCGGGGCCCGCATGACCGGCCTCCGGATCGGCCAGGGTTTCGATGTCCACCGCTTCGCCGCCCCGGAAGACGGGCGTCCCCTGGTGCTCATGGGCTGCGAAGTCCCCCATGACCGCGGCCTCGCGGGACACAGCGACGCGGATGTGATGATCCATGCGCTGATGGATGCCCTGCTCGGAGCGGCGGGCCTCGGCGACATCGGCCAGCATTTCCCCGATACCGATCCCGCCTACCGGGGGGCAGACTCCGCCCAGCTGCTCCGACGCGTGATGGGGGATCTCTCCGAACGCGGCTGGCGCGTCGTGAACGCCGATGTCTGCCTCATCGGCGAACGCCCCAAGATCGGCCCCCACCGCGAGCGCATGCGCGGGCGCATCGCGCCACTGCTCGGCCTTGCCGCCGAGGCCCTGAATGTGAAGGCCACCACGACGGAGAAGCTGGGCTTCACCGGCCGGGGCGAGGGCCTGGCCGCCCAGGCCGTGGTGCTGATCGAGCGGATCTGAATCCGGATGATTTAGAACCCGCCCGCCATGAGCTTCTGTTTCGCCAGCTCCGCCAAAGCTTCGGGCGCGTTGAGGGCGGGCTCCTCGACGACGGCCTCGAGCAGCTGCCTCTGAAGCTCTCCCAGCCAAGGGCCGCCCCCCCGGCCCGCCAGGCGCATGAGGGCCGCGCCGTCCAGGGCGAGCGCCTTCACGGACAGGGGCGGCGAAGCCGCGGCCAGCGCCTCCAGGCGGCTCAAGATGGCCGCGTGGTCTAGCTCCCGGGCCGCCAGATCCATCCCCTTGGCGCGTTGATCGGCCAGGCGGAAGGCCGCCCAGCGCGCCAGGTCGAGGCCATCCTCCGACAGGCGCCGCAGGAAGCGCCGGCAGGCCGCATCGCTCCATTCCGCCAGGGGATGGGCGCCGTGATGCCGCACCAGGGCGAGCACATCCTTCTGCAAAGCCTGGGCGACCTTCAGGCGCCCCAGGATCCTCGCTGCGATCTCCAGCGACTGGCGCTCGTGATCATGGAAGTGGATCTCGCCGTCCGGCCCGAGCGCGCGCGCGCCGGGCTTGCCGACATCGTGCAGCAGGGCCGCCCAGCGCAGTCCGGGTTCCGCCGGAACCAGGCGGGCCGTCTCCAGGGTGTGGGTCCACACATCGAAGCGGTGATGGCGGTTCTGACCGCACCCGAGCATGGGCCGGAGCTCGGGCAGCCAGAGGTCCAGCAGCCCCGTCCGGGCCAGGAGGTCCAGCCCGCGATGGGGTTCCGCGCCGCAGAGCAGCTTGGTGAACTCCGTGCAGACCCGCTCCACGGATACCTTTCGGGCCACGGCCAGCCGTTCGGAAATGGCCTCGAGGGTGGCGACCTCCACATCGAAGCCCAGCTGGGCCGCAAAGCGGCAGGCCCGCAGCGTGCGCAGGCCGTCCTCCGCGAACCGCTGCAGGGGCGCGCCCACGGCCCGGATGATCCGGGACTCGAGATCCCGCTGGCCGCCGAAGGGATCGACCAGATCGCCGCCCCCCACGGGAAGGGCCATGGCGTTGATGGTGAAATCGCGCCGGGAGAGATCCTCGTTCAAGGTGACGCCCAGCCGCACCGAATCGGGATGGCGCCCGTCCAGGTAGTCGCCGTCGCTGCGGAAGGTCGTGATCTCGACGGGACGGTCCTCCAGCAGCACCGTCACCGTGCCGTGCTGGAGGCCGGTGGGGATGGCGCGGAGCCCCGCGGCCTGGGCCCGGGCCATCACGGCCCGGGGCAGCAGCTTCGTCGCCAGATCCCAGTCGGCATGGGGGCGCCCCAGCAGCTCATCCCGGACGGCGCCCCCCACGACCACCAGCTCCGCCTCGGGGCCCAGGGCCGCCTTCAGGCGCAGCAGGGGTTCCCACATCAGCCGGCGCCTTCGGCCAGCCTGGCGAGGGCCTCACCCTCGACCCGACAGGTGAGCCAGGGCCGCATGACTTTGGCCCCGTGGGCTTCGTAGAACTCGATGGCCGGCGTGTTCCAGTCCAGCACCTGCCAGACGAAGCGCGTCCAGCCCTCCTTCACCGCCAGGGCCGCGAGGTGCTGCAACAGGGCCTTGCCGATGCCCTTGCCCCGGAAGGCCGGGCGCACGAACAGATCCTCGAGGTAGATGCCGGGCTTGCCCTCCCAGGTGCTGAAGTTCAGGAACCAGAGGGCGAATCCGGCAGGCTCGCCGGCCCACTCGGCCATGGTCACCTTCACCAGAGGATGCTCCGAGAAGGCCCAGCGGTGGAGGTCGGCCTCCGTGGCCACGGCCGCCTCCGGTTCCCGCTCGTACTCCGCCAGTTCGCGGATGTAATGGAGGATCAGCGGGGCGTCGGCGGGAACGGCGGGACGGAGGGTCAGCATCCGATTATCCTACCCTCATGGACCGCGACACCGCCCTGCGCCTTCACGAGGCCATGCTGCTCACCCGGCTCACGGAGGAGCGCCTGGTGAAGCTCTTCCGCCAGGGCCAGACCCTCGGGAGCGTCTACCGCAGCCTGGGCCAGGAAGCCACGGCCTGCGCCACGGCCATGGCCCTGGGCCCGGATGATGTCATCGCCCCGATGATCCGCAACCTGGGATCCATGTTCGTCCGCGGCGTGACGCCGGAGGAGATCTTCCTGCAGTACCTGGGCCGCGCCACCAGCCCTTCGGGCGGCCGCGAGCACAACAACCATTTCGGCTCGGTGGCGCGGGGGATCATCGCCCCCACCTCCATGCTCGGGGCCCTCATCCCCGTGATGGCGGGCGTGGCGCTGTCCTTCCGGCAGAAGGGCGAGCGACGCGTGGCCATGACCTGGATCGGCGACGGCGGCAGCTCCACCGGCGCCTTCTACGAGGGGCTCAATTTCGCCGTGGTGCAGAAGCTGCCTCTGATCGTGGTGGGTGAAGCCAATGGCTACGCCTTTTCCACGCCCCCCGACCGCCAGATGGCCGGCGGCATGTCGCTGCGCGCCCAGGGCGCCTTCACCCTCACCGTGGACGGCAACGACGCCTCGGCGGTCTACGAGGCCGCCGTTCAGGCCCGGCAGCGTTGCCTGGAGGGCGACGGCCCGGTCTTCCTCGTCTGCGAGACCTTCCGCATGAAGGGACACGCCGAGCATGACGATCAGCGCTATGTGGATCCGCAGCTCCTGGCGGAGTGGGAAGCCAAGGATCCCCTGCCCCGCTTCGTGGCCTGGCTGAACCAGCAAGGCTGGATTCCCGAACCCGATCTCACCACCCGACTGGAAGCAGAGCTCCTGGCTGCCGCCGAGGCAGCGCTGGAGGCTCCCTGGCCGGATCCCAGCTCTCTGGAGTCGGGCCTTTTTTCAGCCTGAAATCGCCATGCCCTGATTCAACCGGATGCGCGACTCACCCGATAAAGAAGCATCGAGGTGGGTCATGGGCATCGGAAAAATCACAGACAGCCTGAAAATGCGGGGAAAATTCAACCTTCTCCTCGGCATCCAGATCCTCGCCTTGGCCCTGGTGGGCGGCCTCGGATGGTTCACCGTGGACGAGCTCCAGGCCGGGCAGCGGGATGTGGCCACCCAGCTGGTGAAGACCGCCACCCTCTCCCGGGTCCTGAACGGCATGAACCTCTTCAGGACGCTCCACACCAGCATGATCGGCGGGGCCGCTGATGCCGACTACATCACGCTCCGCGAGGGCAAGCTGAAGGAATATTCGGACACCCTCCAGAAGGACATGGCCACTCTTCAGACCCTCTCTTGGTCCGGTGATGAACGCGCGCTCCTCGATGAAGCCGTCCAGGCCTTCAAGAAGTACGACGCGGCCTTCCCGGCCCTGCTGGCCCAGGCCCGCGCGGATCGGAACCCCAAGACCATTTCCAGCCTGCTGGAAGGCAATGTGGACATCATGCGCACCTCCCGGGACCGGATGCTCAAGCTCCAGAAGGCTTCGGAAGTGGCCGCGGAGGTCGGCATCAAGGAGGACGCCCGCCATTCCACCCTCGGGAAAGCCTGGATTCTGGGCGTCAGCGCCGCCGCCATCCTCATCGGCGCCTTCATGAGCCGCACCATCGGATCCCAGGTGGGCCAGAAGGCCCAGACCATCGAGACGGTCATGGACGGTCTCGCCAAGGGGGATCTCACCCAGCTGCCCCAGGTCGCGGGCAAGGATGAACTTGCCCAGGTGGCCTCGGGGCTCCGCCATGTCATCGAGGGCCTCCGTCACGACATCCAGGCCATCGCCCAATCGGCCGAGGGGACGGCCTCAAGCGCGACGGAACTGGCCGCCACCACCGAGCAGGTGAACCGCACCACCGAGGAACTCCGGCGCAGCACGGAACAGGAGCGGCTGGCCATGGAGCGGTCCTCCGCCGCCCTCGAGCAGATGAACGCCAACATCCAGCAGGTCAAGCAGAGCACCCAGCGCGCCGAGGAGCTGGCCTCCCGGTCCCAGGAGGCGGGGCGCCTTGGCCTGACCTCGGTCCAGGAGACCGGCAAGGCCATGGAGGCCATCGAGGAGAGTTCCTCGAAGGTCAGCCGGATCACCACCGTCATCACCGACATCGCCCGCCAGACGAACCTGCTCTCCCTGAACGCGGCCATCGAGGCGGCCAAGGCCGGGACCATGGGCAAGGGCTTCGCCGTGGTGGCCGAGGAAGTGCGGAAGCTGGCCGAGCGCAGCGGCGCCGCCGCCAAGGAGATCACGGCCCTCATCCAGGAGAGCAGCGAGCGCGTCGGGCATGGCGCCGCCTCCGTGAAGGAAGCCGCCCGCAGCCTGGAACGCATCGAAGGGAATGTGCGGGACAACGCGGGCCAGCTGAAGGAGATCGCCAGCGCCATGGATGAGCAGGGCCGGGCCAGCGAGGAGGTGGTGCAGGCCATGGGATCCGCCACCCAGATGGTGGAGCGCAATGCCTCCGCCGCCACGGAGCTGTCGGCAACGGTCCAGGAGACGGCCCGGACCACCGAGGAGCTGGCCAACCTCGCCCAGCAACTGCAGACCCTCACCCACCGCTTCCGGCTTTCATGACGACCGGTTCATCGACAATGCGGCTCTGGTCACATGGTCAGACCGGTAGACTGGTCCGACTATGGGGGATACCGTGTTCGTTCTCGTTCTGAATGCCGGCTCGTCGAGTCTGAAGTTCAACCTGTTCGACATGGGGAAGGAAGTCTCCATCGCCGAAGGCATGGCCGAGCGCATCGGCCTCAATGACGCCATCCTCGCCTGCACCATCGACGGGGATAAGCGGAAGGAGACCTTGGCCCTGCCGACCCACCGGGAGGCCCTGGAGGCCATCCTGGAGCGCCTCCATGCCGGCGTGCTGCACGACACGCCCGTCCACGCCGTGGGCCACCGGGTGGTGCACGGCGGTCCCAAGTACGGCGACTCCGTGCTGGTGACCGACGAGGTGCTGCACGACATCGAGGCCTTCGCGATGTACGCCCCGCTCCACAACCCCGCGAACGCCCTGGGCATCCGAGTGGCCAAGGAGACCTTCCCGGATGTGCCCCATGTGGCGGTCTTCGACACGGCCTTCCACCACAACATCCCGGATCATGCCCGCACTTACGGCATCCCCTACGAATTGAGCCAGAAATACGGCATCCGACGCTATGGCTTCCACGGCACCAGCCACGCCTTCGTGGCGGCCCGCACCGCCATCCTGCTCTGCCGCCCCCTCCGGGCCCTGAAGATCATCACCTGCCACATTGGCAACGGCACCAGCATCTGCGCCGTGGACCACGGCAAGAGCGTGGACACCAGCATGGGCATGACGCCGCTCCAGGGGGTCATCATGGGCACCCGCTGCGGCACCATCGATCCCAGCGTGGTGGAAATGCTCATGGAATACGAGCACCTGGACTACGCCGCCATCACCGACCTGCTGAACAAGAAATCAGGGCTGCTGGGCATTTCCGGCGTGTCCTCCGACTTCCGCGAGATCGAACTGGCCGCCGAGAGTGGCAATGACCGCGCCCGCCTGGCCCGCGACCTCCTGACCTACAATGTGCGGCAGTTCATCGGATCCTACGCCACCGTCCTGGACGGCGTGGATGCCATCACCTTCACCGCCGGCATCGGCACCCACAGCACCTATGTCCGCGCCAAGGTCTGCAGCAAGCTCGGCTTCCTGGGCGTGAAGCTCGATCCTGAGGCCAACGAGCACGGCACCGGTGAACGGATCATCAGCACCCCGGATTCCCGCGTGGTCGTCACGGTGGTTCCCACCAACGAGGAGCTGATGATCGCGCGTGAGACCGTGCGATAGCCCGTTTCCCGGTTCATGAAAGCGGCCCCCTTCCCGGGGGCCGCTTTCATGAGGGACGGAAGCGCTACTTGCCCTTGGCCTCCAGGGCCTCGCCCTTGCGCTGCACCCGCTCGCCCCGGCGCTCCTTGCGCTCGCCCTGCCGCTGGTTCCGCTCGCCGCGGACCTGCTGCCGCGCGCCCTTGGCTTCCTGGGCGGCGCCCACGGTTTCACGGCGTTCGCCCTTGCGCTCGAGAGCCTCGCCGGCCTTCACCCTGCCCTGGGCCTCGAGGGCCTCGCCCTTCTTCTCCAGGCGGGCGCCCTGCCGTTCCTTGCGCTCGCCCTGGCGCTCGTTCCGTTCGCCGCGCCGCTCCTGACGCTCGCCCTTGCGCTCCTGGGCTTCGCCCCGGCGCTCGATGCGCTCGCCCTTCCGCTCCACCTGCTGGCCCGTCGGCGGAAGGGCGGGGGTCTGGGCCATGAGGGAGGCGCCGATGAGGCCGGCCGCCACGAGGAGAGCCACGCGCTTCGAGGTGTTGGACATGGTGTGCTCCGATGCGGCCTGGCCGCGATGGGGAATCGTCCCGCAGTCCTTCATGCCGCCCTCGTGCCATTTTGCAAATAATTCATCCAATACAAGTTAAATAAGGTTTAACGCCCATTTTGTGGATCGTTGCCACATCGCGCGTGGCGAGACGCCACACAGGCCCTTCCCCGGAGGTCCCGACCCCTGGCCGGCGCCCTCCGACAGCCCGCCGAAGACCGCCCCTAAACGGCCCCAGACTCTGGGCCGTAGGCATTCCATCATCCCGGCAGGTCCGGCGTCTTTCCCATCTGGGGGTTCCATGCAGAAGCGATGGGTCATCGTAACCGTGGCCGGAGCCGCCTTGGCGGCCGGCATGTTCTTCACCCTCAAGGGCAGCGACGGCAAGGGCAAGAAGGCCGAGGCGAGCACTCCGTTCCGGTTGGGGAAGGTCCAGGCCGAGGATCTCCAGGTGAGCGTCCGCGAGGTCGGCATGGTGGACCCCCTCACCAAGGTGGATGTGAAATCCACCGTGTCGGGCCGCATCGTGGGCCTGAAGGTCCGCGAGGGCGCCACCGTGAAGGCCGGCGAGGTGCTGGCGGAAGTCGAGCCCGATGTGAACCAGGCCCAGACCCTGTCCGATGTGCAGGGCAGCGTCTCCCAGGCCCGGGTGAGCTTCAAGAATGCGGAGCGCGATTTCGCCCAGCAGTCGGCCCTCTTCAAGGAAGGCCTCATCTCGGATCAGGTCTTCCGGTCCGCCCGCACCACGCGGGACCTCGCGGAGGAGACCTACAAGAGCGCCCAGACCCGCTATCAGATCGTGGAGGACCGGGGCATCCCCATCAGCGGCAACGCCTCCACCCAGAAGGCCCGGGTCACGGCTCCCATGAACGGCGTGGTCATCAAGAAGGGTGTGGAGCTGGGCGACACCATCACCTCCGGCGTCAGCTCCTTCAACGCGGGGACCGTCGTGTTCACCGTGGCGGACCTGGGCTCGCTCATCGTGAAGGTGAACCTCAACGAGGTGGACATCGCCAAAGTGAAGGTGGGCCAGCCCGTCCGCATCACGCTGGACGCCTATCCTCAGCGGGCCTTCACCGGCAAGGTGCGCTTCGTGGCCCCGGCCGCGGATCTGGTGGAGAAGATCAAGGTCTTCAAGGTCGAGGTGGCCCTGGATGAGCTGACCGAGGCCTTCAAGACCGGCATGAGCGCCAATGTGGAGATCCTCGGCGAGAAGCGCGACAAGGCCGTCAGCGTGCCACTCGAGGCTCTGCAGCGCCGGGATGGCCAGACCGTGGTCTACCGCCTGAAGGAGAATCTCTCGCCCCAGGACCTCGCCAAGGCCAAGGAGGGCCTCAGCGGCCGCGGCAAGTTCATCTGGCTCTCCGACCACTGGAAGGACTACTTCGAGGTGGTGCCCGTGAAGGCCGGCATCGCCACCCTCGAGCGCGTGGAGATCCTCTCGGGCCTCAAAGCCAACGACCAGGTGAGCCTGGAAGACCCCAGCAAGAAGAAGGTCGAGAAGGACGATGAGAACAACTGATGCTCCGCGGGGGGACCGCCTGCTCGCTTCGCTCGTGATGTCCCCCCGCACCCCCGCCCTTCGGTCGGCCTCCGCCTCCCTCGGGACCCTGCTCCACTGAGGAATCGCATGTCCACGATCATCCAGACAGAAGGCCTCACCAAGGTCTACGGCGCCAACGGCACGGCGGTGCACGCCCTGCGCGGCATCGACCTCACCGTGGAGAAGGGCGAGTTCGTGGCCCTCATCGGCCCCTCGGGCTCGGGCAAATCCACCCTCATGGCCATCCTAGGCTGCCTGGACCTGCCCACTGGAGGCAGCTACACCCTGGATGGACGCCAGGTCCAGGGGCTCTCCGGCGGCGACCTGGCCCGGATCCGCAACGAGAAGGTCGGCTTCGTCTTCCAGAGCTACAACCTCCTCCCCAAGGCGAGCATCGCCCGCAATGTGGAACTCCCCATGCTCTACGCCGGCGTGGGCCGCAGGGAGCGCCGGGAGCGGGCCCTCGCGCTGCTCGAGAAAGTGGGCATCGCGGACAAGGCCGACAAGTTGCCGGGCACCCTCTCCGGCGGGCAGAAGCAGCGCGTGGCCGTGGCCCGCGCGCTGGCCAACGAACCCGCCCTCCTGCTGGCGGACGAACCCACGGGGGCACTGGACTCCAAGACCGGTGCAGAAGTGCTCGATCTCTTCCGGGAGCTCCACCGACAGGGGAACACGCTGCTGCTCGTCACCCATGACCCCTCCATCGCCGCCCAGGCCGAACGCCGCGTGGAGATCCGGGACGGACTGATCGCCCTAGCCGAGGGAGTGGCCTAGATGGCGACCACCGGCGCCTTCCGCGAGCGGCTGCTCGGGGCCTGGGTCGAGATCCGGGAGAACCTCGGCCGCTCGATCCTGCAGGCCCTGGGCGTGCTCCTGGGCGTGGCCTCGGTGCTGGGCGGCTTCTCCATCTCCGACAGCCAGCGCAAGCGCGCCGACCAGATGTACATCAAAATGGGCGGCCTCGACAAACTGAATGTCCAGCCCAAGGCGGCCGTGCGCGACGGGCGCCCCACGGCGATGCAGCAGGCCAACCTGGGCCTGCGCGACGCGGACGCCATCGGCGGCGAAGCCCTGAGGGCCGATGCCATCCAGGGCGTGAGCCGGCAGAAGAACGCCCGTTCGCGGGTGGTCTCGGCCTATGCGGACCAGGACCGGCAGATCAGCGGCATCGCCGGCGACTTCGTTCCGACCAATGGCTACGAGGTGGCCCAGGGGCGCGGCTTTTCCAATGCCGAGATGGAAGTGGGCGCCCCGGTCGTCATCCTCGGCACCGAGGCCGCCAACATCTTCTTCCCCAAGGGCGATGCCCTGGGACAGACCCTGCGCATCGGGGACATTCCCGTCACCGTCATTGGCACCTTCCGGGAGCGCGTCTTCCGCTTCCGTGAAAACCAGCGCAACCAGTTCTGGTGGCGGAACCGCATCATCGCCGTCCCCGCCAATCTGGTGCAGCGCCGCATGAACGGAGACGCCTATCGCCGCGTGGACCGGGTCACCTTCCGCATCCCCGACCTCAATGTCATGGGCGCCTTCTCCAAGCAGCTCTCCAACCTGGTGAAGGCCAACCACCGCCTCCAGGAGGACTTCCGCCTGGACGATGTGGCCGCCCGCATCCGGCGCCGCGACAGCCAGGAGAGCGTCTACGACATCATCTTCATGCTCTCGGGCGTGCTGGCCCTGATCGGCGGCGGCATCGTCAATGTGAACATCCAGATGGCCGGCCTCAAGGAGCGCGTGCGCGAAGTGGGCGTGAAGATGGCCATCGGGGCCTCGGGCCGCGAGATCTTCAAGGGCTTCATGACCGAGGCCCTGCTGCTCACCGCCCTGGGCGGGCTGGCCGGCCTGGTGCTCGGTGTCGGCTTCTCCTGGGTCATCACCAAGAGCATCGGGATCCCGCTCTACATGACTCCGGCCAGCTTCCTCTGGGCCTACGGGCTGGCGGCCGTCTTCGGCTTCCTGTTCGCGCTCTACCCTGCCTGGAAGGCCTCGCGGCTGTCCCCCATGGAGGCCCTCCGTTATGAGTGACGAGACCTTCATCCTCCGTTCCCCCGGCCCTTCCCTGCTGGATGGCGAGGCGCCCGCCCCGGCGGCGCGCACCCGCGGCTTCAGTGCGGGCATGCTCTGGGAGGTGGTCCGCACGGGCCTGGTGGAGCTCTGGGCCCATAAAGTCCGCAGCCTGCTCACCCTGACCCTGCTCATGCTCGGCGTCTTCGCCCTGGTGGTGATGACCTCCGTGCTGGACGGCATCATGGACAAGATCAGCACGGGTTTCGCCGGCATGAGCTGGGACGGGACCGTGCGCATCACCCAGAAGACCCCCGAGACCGGAGAAGAGCGCAAGCGCTTCAACATGAGCCCCGGGTTGCGCTACGAGGATGTCCCCCGCCTCACGACCCCGCATCCCAAGGTGCTGGCCTTCCTGCCCCGGGCCCAGCGCACCTCGTCCGTGCGCATCACCGGAGACACGGAACGCATCTTCGTCACGGGCGTCTCCCCGGACTACGCCACCTGGATGAACCGCCCCATCGGCCTCGGCCGCGGTCTCACCGAGGACGACCAGCGCCGCCGGTCCACCGTCGCCGTGGTGGGCGCCACGCTCGCCTCCAAGCTCTTCGGCGGCGGGGATCCCGTGGGCCGCGACCTGGTGGTGGAGGGTGTGCCCTTCCGCATCGTGGGCGTGCAGGCTCCGGGCCAGATCTTCAACGAGGAGAACTACACCGATGCCAACGGCATCCTGATTCCCCTCGAGACCTACATGGACCGCATGGACCCGGCCCACAAGCTGGCCCAGGTCACCGTGAAGCTGCGCCGCACCGAGGACATGGGGGAGGTCTCCGCCATGCTGCTGGGCCGGGTCCGCCAGGCGCACCACGGCATCGAGGACGCGGAAATCGTGGACCTGGACGCCGAGGCCGCCAAGGCCTACCAGAACTTCCTGGAGCAGATGCATGGCTGGCAGGTGGTGCTGCTGAGCCTGGCCGGGACCGTCCTCCTGGTGGGCGGCGTGGGGGTGCTGTCGGTGATGCTCATCAGCTTCAGCGACCGCCGCTTCGAGATCGGCCTCCGCAAGGCCCTGGGGGCCTCTGATCACGAGATCTTCATCCAGTTCCTCCTGGAGGCCGTGGTGCTGGCCGCCATCGGCGCCCTGCTCGGGACCCTCTCCGGCGGCCTGCTCTGCCAGGCGCTTTCCGCCAACTTCCCCTACGGCCTGGTGGTGAACCCCATCGGCCTGATCACCGCCTGGATCGTGGCCCTGGCCCTGGCCCTGGTATTCGGCCTCTATCCCGCCTTCCGCGCCATGCGCCTCAGCCCCATGGAGGCGATGCGCTGAAAGGGGCGTTAGGATCGCTTCATGGCCGATCCCATCCAAGTCACCGCCTCCGTCCGCGTTCCCGGCGACGCGATCCGCTTCAAGGCGGTGCGTGCCGGCGGCGCCGGCGGGCAGAATGTGAACAAGGTGTCTTCCAAGGTGGAGCTGCGCATCGACCTTGCCGCCATCGAGGGTCTGCCCGAGGACGCGCTGCTCCGGCTCCGGGCCTCCCAGCGCAACCGGCTGGATGCGGAGGGCCTGTGGATCGTGATCAGCGACCGCACCCGCGATCAGCTGAAGAATCTCGAGGACGCCCGGGAGAAGGCCGCCGACGCCATCCGGGCAGCTCTGGTGCGGCCCATTCCAAGGCGCGCCACCCGCCCCACGAAGGCCTCGAAGGAGCGGCGGCTGGACGCCAAGAAGCGGGCCTCGCACCTCAAGCGGCACCGCAGCGGCCCGCTGGAGTAAGCTGGGATTTCCCTCCGGAGACCCCATGTCCGCGCCTCAGACCTACGCGAACCACCGTCGCTTCGATCCCCTCATGCATTTCATCCTGATCCCGGTCTTCCTGGTCACGGTCGTCGCGACCATCCGGCATCTCTTCAAATTCCCGAGCCTCCACGCCACCTGGGTGGCCGTCCTGGCCATCGCCATCCTGCTGCTGGCCCTGCAGGTGCGCGGGTACGCGCTGAAGGTGCAGGATCGGCTGATCCGCCTGGAGGAGACCCTCAGGATGCAGCGCCTGCTCCCCCCGGAGTTGCAGGCCCGCATCCACGAACTCACCGTCAGGCAGATGGTGGGCCTCCGCTTCGCCTCGGACGCTGAACTGGCGGATCGCGTCCAGGAGGTCCTCGACCAGAACCTGAGCGGAGAGGCCGTCAAGAAGCGCATCCTGACCTGGCGGCCGGATTCGTTCCGGGTCTGAAGCGCCTCTCCGCCTAGCTTTCGCGCAGCAACTCCTGGCGGATGACCTCCGCAATCTGCTTCGCCGCCGTGGAACCAGCCTCGTCGCCCGAAAGCTGCTGGGCCTGCTGCACCCGACGGGCGATGGAAATGCAGGCCTCGGCGGTCGATCGCTCGATCACTTTGGCGGGTGCCTTGGTACGCATGTTTCCGGGCGGCATGGGTCCTCCGGAGCTGTGGGGGTGTTGGGGAGCAGGTTAGCAGATTCAAAGAATTCGTTTCACAGTACATTGCCGGAAATATCGCTTAGCCTCCTCACCTCACTTGGACCTGCCCATGGCCTTCGAATTCAAACCCGGTGACCGGGTACGCCTCACCCGCGCGGGCGTGACCTTTTATGGAGGCGCCTGGCCGCACTTCGTCCCGCAGGGCCAGGGTGGAGGGGCCCCCGGCACCGTGCTGGCCGCTGAGGACCGCCCCCACAAGCCCGGCGCCGCTCCCCGGCCGTACTACATTCGCTGGGACAATGGCGTGGAGAACAGCTACCGGATCGAAGACATCGAAGCCGCCGGGTCCTCCGCCGAACCAGATGGCGAGTCTGCCGGCAATGTCGTGCCTTTCAGGCGTACCCCCTGAACCGCCCGTGATCGCAGGCCCTGCGCCTGGCAAGTCGGGCAGTGCCCCCGGCAGGCCCAGGAACAGACAGGGCGCGGCGTCTGAGCCAGGGCATCCGCAGACATGCTCATAAGATACGCCGGACCGCCCGCCCTCATACTCCGTTGCGTTCGCATCAGCCGAACAATCGAGGCATGTAGCCACCCCAACCGGGGCGGAAGAGCGAAGATTCGTCACTCTCCTGGTGCACGACTCGGTCTCCATTTCCAAAAGGGAGTTACCGGGCGCATGAAGGTGGTATTCAAGCAGTCCGTAAAATTCCCGTGAAACTCAAAGCTTAGGCCCCTCGAAAGGGGCCTAAGTGTGGAGCCAACTACAGGATTCGAACCTGCGACCTGCTGATTACGAATCAGCTGCTCTACCAGCTGAGCTAAGTTGGCGCTGGCCTCCCAGTTTGCCCTGGGAGGCCGTGGGAATCAACTACCGGCCGAAGCCGGCGGGCAGCTTCATGCCCAGGTTCTTGACGAGGAAGGCCCACTGGTCGGCGCGTTCGGCGATCTGCTTGGCGGTGGGCTTGCCGGCGCCGTGGCCCGCGTTGGTCTCGATGCGGGTGAGCACGGGGGCGGAGCCGGCCTGGTCGGCCTGCAGGGTGGCGATGAACTTGTGGCTGTGGGCAGGCACCACGCGGTCGTCATGGTCGCCCGTGGTGACGAGCGTCGGGGGGTATTTCACGCCGGGCTTCAGGTTGTGCAGCGGCGAGTATTTGATGAGGTTGGCGAAGCCCTCGGGGGTGTCGCTGGACATGTAGTCGCTCTTCCACATCCACCCGATGGTGAAGGTGTGGTACCGCAGCATGTCCATCACGCCCACGGCCGGCAGCGCCGCGCCGAAGAGATCCGGGCGCTGGGTCATGCAGGCGCCCACCAGCAGGCCGCCATTGGAGCCGCCGTGGATGGCGAGCTTGGGGGTGCTGGTGTATTTCTCCTTGATGAGCCACTCGCCCGCGGCGATGAAGTCGTCGAAGACATTCTGTTTCGTCTCCCGCCGGCCCGCTTCCCACCAGGTCTTCCCGTATTCGCTGCCGCCCCGCAGGCAGGCCACGGCGTAGACGCCGCCCATCTCCATCCAGACCTGGGCCACGGGGGAGTAGTTGGGGGACTGGGCGATGTTGAAGCCACCATAGGCGTAGAGCAGCGTGGGGTTGGCACCGTCCAGCTTCAGCCCCTTCTTGTAGGCCAGGAACATGGGCACCTTCGTCCCGTCCTTGCTGGGGTAGAAAACCTCCTTGACCTCGAAGTCCGTGGGCTTGATGTCCACCTTGGGCTGGCGGAACACGCTGCTCGTCCCCGTCTTCAGGTCGTAGCGGTAGAGGGTGGGCGGCTGGTTGTACGAGGTGAAGGTGTAGAAGGTCTCGGTGTCCTGGCGGCGGCCGTTGAAGCCGCTGAGGTTGCCCAGGCCTCCGGCCTTGATCTCCTTGAGGAAGCGCCCCTTCAGGTCATAGAGCTTCACGATGTTGAGGGCATCGATCTTCCAGGTGACGGCGAAGGTGTCTCCGAAGAGGTCGGCCGCTGCGAGGACATCCCGCCCCTTCCCTTCGGGGATGAGATCCTTCCAGGCCTTCGGCTGCGGGTCCTTGAGGTCCACGGCCACGATCCGATGGCGCGGCGCACCGGCATCGGTGTGCACATAGAAGGTGTCGCCGTCATTGCCCAGGATGGCGTAGGCGCCGTCGTACTGGTTGAACAGGGGAACGACGGGGCTGCCGGCCTTCCGGAGGTCCTTCAGGAAGACACGGTTCTTCCGCTCGGTGCCCTGGCGCTGGGAGATCACCAGCCAGTGGCCGTCGTCGGTCACGGCGGCGCCGAACCCCCAGTCCGGCTGATCGGGCCGCTCGTAGATCACCGCATCCTTCTCGACGGGATCCCCCAGCTTGTGGAAGAACAGCTTCTGGTTCTTGTAGACGGCAGTGAGGGCCTTGCCGGCCTCCACCTTCGGATAATCGGTGTAGTAGAAGCCGCTGCCATCCTTCGCCCAGGCATTCACGCCCAGCCGCCCGGCCGGGAAGGTGTCCGGCAGATCCTCCCCCGTGGCCACCTTGCGCACCTTCCAGGTGCTCACATCGGAGCCGCCCTTGGACAGGCTGTAGGCCACGAAAGCGCCATCCTCGCTGAAGCGCATGCCCCCGAGGGAGACGGTGCCGTCCTTGCTCAGGGCATTGGGATCGAAGAACACCCGGCCCTTCTCCTCCAGGCGTTCCGTGAGGTAGACGACGGCCTGGTTCTGGAGCCCCGAGTTGTAGGAATAGATGTAGTACTTTCCGTGCTTGCTGGGCGCGCCGTACTTCTCGTAGTTCCAGAGGTGCGTCATCCGGGTCTCGATGGCCTTCCGTTCCGGAATCTGCGCGAGGTAGGCCTGGGTCACCTTGTTCTGGGCCTCCACCCAGGCCGCGGTCTCGGCGGAGTGGTCATCCTCCAGCCAGCGGTAGGGGTCGGCCACCTTGGTTCCGTGGTAGTCGTCGACCACATCGCCCTTGCGGGTGGCGGGATAGGTCAACGGCGGCTGAGACAAGGGCATCTGACCCACCAGAGCCGTGGCGGCGAGGGCCAGCAGCAGGCAGGTTCGGGACAGGGATCGCGGCATGAAGGGGCCTCCTGAAGGGCATGGGGGGATGCCCTTCAGAATACCTCGTAACACAAGGTTGGAACAGCCCTTCAGGGCTTCATGCCCAGGTTCTTCACGAGGAAGGCATAGACATCGGCCCGCTCGGCGATGGCCTTGGCGGTGGGCTTGCCAGCCCCGTGCCCCGCGCTCGTTTCGATGCGGGTGAGGATGGGGACCGGGCCAGCCTGGGCCGCCTGGAGGGTGGCCGTGAACTTGTGGCTGTGGGCGGGCACCACCCGGTCATCGTGATCACCGGTGGTCACCAGCGTCGGCGGATACTTCACGCCCGGCTTGATGGTGTGCAGGGGCGAATACTTCATGAGGGTGTCGAAGCCCTCCTTCGTCTCGCTGCTGCCGTAGTCGCTCTTCCAGCCCCAGCCCAGGGTGAACTTGTGGAAGCGAAGCATGTCCATGACGCCCACCTCGGGCACGGCCGCGCCGAAGAGGTCCGGCCGCTGGGTGAGGCAGGCGCCCACCAGCAGGCCACCGTTGCTCCCGCCATTGATGGCCAGCTTCGGCGTGGAAGTGACTTTGTGGGCGATGAGCCACTCGGCCGCCGCGATGAAGTCATCGAAGACATTCTGCTTCTTGTCCTTCCGTCCGGCGTCGTACCACTCCAGGCCGTACTCGCCGCCGCCGCGCAGGTTGGGCATGGCAAAGACCCCGCCCATCTCCAGCCAGACCATGCGGGACACGGAGAAGGCCGGGGTCAGCGAGATGTTGAAGCCACCGTAGCCGTAGAGCAGGGTCGGGTTCTGGCCGTCGAGCTTGAGGCCCTTCTTGTGCACCAGGAACATGGGGATCTTCGTGCCGTCCTTGCTGGGGTAGAAGACCTGCTTCACCTCATAGTCCGCGGGCTTGAAGGCCACCTTCGGCGTGCGGAAGATGGCGCTCTTCCCCGTCTTGAGGTCCAGGCGGTAGATGGTTCCGGGATAGGCGAAGCTGCCGAAGGTGTAGAAGGTCTCGGTGTCCTCGCGGCGTCCGCCGAAACCGCCCGCCGTGCCCAGCGCCGGCAGGGCCAGGGTGCCGGTCTTCTTGCCCTTGAGGTCGTAGAACTCCACGGCGGAGTGGGCATCCCGCATCCAGGTGGCCACGAAGCGGCCCCCCACCAGCGACACGGCTTCCAGCACATCCTTGCCCTTGGCCTGGGGGATGATCTCGGTCCAATGGGAGGGATCGGCCTGGCCCTTCCGGATGGCCACCAGGCGGTTGCGCGGCGCGCCCTGGTTGGTGGTCACGAAGAAGCGGTCGCCCTCGTTGTCCACCACGCCATAGGATGCGTCCATGCGGTCCAGGAAGGGCTCCACGGGGCTGCCGGGCTTCGTCAGATCCTTGAGGAACACGCTGGTCTCGGGGTTCGTGCCCTTGCTGCCATAGATGACCAGCCAGCGGCCATCCTCCGTCACGGACCCGCCCAGGTACCACTCGGGCTGGTCGGGGCGCTGGTAGACGAGGACATCCTCGCTCTGGGGGGTGCCCAGCTTGTGGAAGCAGAGCATGTGGTTGTTGTTGACCCCGGTCAGCGCCCCACCGTCCTTGGGAGCCTCGTAGCGGCTGTAGAAGAAGCCGCTGCCATCCTTCAGCCAAGAGGCCCCGCTGGCCTTGGACCAGCGGATGTCGTCGGCCAGGTCCTGGCCCGTGGCCACATCGCGGACCTTCCAAGTCTGCCAGTCGGAGCCGGCCACGGAGATGGAATACGCCATGAGGCGGCCATCCTCCGTGAAGCTCGCGCCGCTGAGGGCCACGGTGCCGTCCTTGCTCAGGCCGTTGGGATCGAGCAGCACCCGGCCCTTGGCCTTGGGATCCTCGGTGACGAACAGGACGGACTGGTTCTGGAGCCCCGTGTTGTAGGAGTAGAAGTACCGCTTACCCCGCTTGAAGGGCGCGCTGAATTTCTCGAAGTCCCAGAGGCGGGTGATGCGCTCCTGGATCTTCGCCCGCGCGGGGATCTGCTCCAGGTAGCCGAAGGTCACCTTGTTCTGGGCCTCCACCCAGGCTTTGGTCTCGGCGCTGTTGTCATCCTCAAGCCAGCGGTAGGGATCGGCCACTTTCGTGCCGAAGAAATCCTCCACGACTTCGGCCTTGCGGGTGGCCGGGTAGGTCAGGGGGGTCTGGGCGGACAGGGCGGTGGTGATGGCGAGGGCCATGGGAAGAATCCTCATGCGACGAGCCTCCGAGCGGGCAGCCATTTTCACACCAATCCGAACCCGAATCCCAGCCGTGCAAGCCCGGCCGCTTGGTGGTAGGGTGCGTGCAGCCCTGGAGGTCTCTTTGGTCCCGCCATCCAGCAAGAAAGTCTTCGTCCTGGATACGAATGTCCTCCTGCACGATCCGAACTCCATCCTCCATTTCCAAGAACACGATGTGGTACTGCCCATCGTGGTGATCGAGGAGGTGGATCACTTCAAGAAGGATCAGACTGAAATCGGGCGCAACGCCCGCACGGTTTCCCGCATGCTGGACAAGCTTCGGGCCAGCGGGAGTCTCAGCCGGGGCGTGCCCCTGGAAGGCGGCGGGTCCCTCAAGGTGGATGTGGAGAACCACCCCCTGGACATCGGCATCCTGTCCGCGGACAAGCACAAAGCCGACAACCAGATCCTGGCCTGTGCCAAGCAGCTCCTCACCACCTGCAAAGAGAAGGTGGTCCTGGTCACCAAGGACACCAACCTCCGCATCAAGGCCGACGCCATCGGCATCCTGGCCGAGGACTACACCACCGACCGGGTGGAGATGGACGAACTCTACACCGGCCACAAATCCTGGGAAGTGGACCCCGCCAAGGTGGACCTGCTCTATGACGGCGGCCTCCAGCCCGAACCCGAGCTGCAACTCGAACCCAACCAGTTCCTCACCCTGGTGGACCAGACCAACCCCAGCCACACGGCCCTGGCCCGGTTCATGGCCGGCGAGGGGCTCCTGCGCCCCCTGAAGCGCATGGAGGCCTGGCCCTGGGGCATCAAGCCCAGGAACCGCGAGCAGCAGTTCGCCATGGAGCTGCTCCTGGATCCCAATGTCCAGGTGGTCACCCTCCTGGGCAAGGCAGGCACCGGCAAGACCCTGCTGGCTATCGCCGCGGGCCTCCAGCAGGTGGTGGACGACGAGTCCTACGACAAGATCCTCGTGAGCCGCCCGGTCATGCCCATGGGCCGGGACCTGGGTTACCTGCCCGGCGACATCAGCGAAAAGCTGCGGCCCTACATGCAGCCCATCTACGACAACCTCGAGTTCATCGTGGGCGCCAACACCGAGGCCCGGAAGCGCACCACCATGACGGCAGGCCAGCTGGAGGAGGCGGGCTACCTCAGCGTGGAACCCCTCACCTACATCCGGGGCCGCAGCATCCCCAAGCAGTATCTGGTGGTGGACGAGGCCCAGAACCTCACGCCCCACGAGGTCAAGACCATCCTCACCCGGGCTGGCGAAGGCACCAAGGTCATCTTCACGGGCGATCCGCACCAGATCGACAACCCCTATGTGGATGCCAGCACCAACGGCCTGAGCTTCCTGGCGGAGCACTTCAAGCACCTTGATGTTTCCGGCCATGTCACCCTGATGAAGGGCGAGCGCAGCAAGCTGGCCGAGCTCGCGAGCAACCTGCTGTAGGAGGCCGCCATGGCTGACTCTTCCTGGGACAACGGCGGCCACGGCGTTCCGCTCAAGACGGGCCTGCCTCTCTGGGGCAAGATCGCCCTGGGCTGCGGCATCGCCTTCCTCGTCGCCCTGGTGACCTGCGTGGGCGGGGTGGCGTTCATCGCCAACAAGGTCAAGAAGGACCCTGAAGGCTTCAAGCAGAAGGCCATGAATCTCGTGGCCGACAAGGTGCGCCCGGACTGGGAGGATTTCCGCACCGTGGTGGAACAGCTGCGCACCCCCGAGGGTTGCCGTGCCCTCTACGCCGCCAACCCGGGGCTGGCGAAGACCTGGCCGACGGAATCCGATTTCCTGCAGGCGTCCTCCAAGTGGCAGAAGGACCTGGCTCCCGTCCCCGATCTCACCCCGGAGCTGATGGATCACCAGGGGCTCCGCATCAATCATGATTTCGGCGGCAAGGTGGAGGTGGGCTGGAGTCCGAAGTCGGGCCGGGCCGTCTATGTCACCTTCGAGGGGGCCCGGAAAGCCGGTGATACCGGTCCGCGGCGCGTCACGGGGCTTGATGTCCGCTGAAGACGGCCTCCGCGGACTTGTGGCAGGATCCGCGCCGATCCACGCCGATCCGCATTGAGCCCGCGGGGTTTTTCCGCCAAGATTCAAGCATGACCGCAGCTTCCGGATCCGTATCTGACGCCCTCGCCTTGCTCATGAAGGGCACTGTGACCTGCCACAAGGTGGAACAGCTGGAGGCGAAGCTGAAGGAGGGCCGGCCCCTTCGGATCAAGGCGGGCTTCGATCCCACGGCGCCGGACCTGCACCTGGGTCACGGCGTGCTCATCCGCAAGATGGCCCAGTTCCAGAAGCTGGGGCACGAGGTCACCTTCCTCATCGGCGATTTCACCGGCCTCATCGGCGACCCCACGGGCAAGAAGGCCACGCGGCCGCCCTTGTCCCGAGAGGAAGTGCTGGCCAACGCCGAGACCTACAAAGCCCAGGTCTTCAAGATCCTGGATCCGGAGAAGACGAAGATCCGCTTCAACAGCGAGTGGCTGGAGCCACTCCATGGCGAGCAGTGGATCCGCCTGGCCTCCCGGTTCACCGTGGCCCAGATGCTTGAACGCAATGATTTCGCCAAGCGCATGGAGGCCCGCGAGCCCATCTCCCTCCACGAACTGCTCTACCCCCTGACCCAGGCCTATGATTCCGTGGCCCTCCAGGCCGATGTGGAGCTGGGCGGTAACGATCAGCTGTTCAACCTCATGCAGGGCCGCATCCTCCAGGAGGCGTCCGGCCAGAAGCCCCAGGTGGTGCTCACGGTCCCCCTGCTGCTGGGCCTGGATGGCGTCGAGAAGATGTCCAAGTCCCTGGGCAACTACATCGGCTTCATGGAAGACGCCGACACCCAGTTCGGCAAGGCCATGAGCGCCAGCGACGCCCTCATGTGGGACTGGTACCTGCTGCTGACGGACAAGCTGCCTGCGGAAATCGAGGCCCTCAAGCAGGGTCACCCCATGGATGCCAAGAAGGCCCTGGCCCGGCAGATCGTGTCGGATTTCCACGGCGCCGCCGCCGGCCGCGAGGCCGAGGATCGTTGGGTGCGCCGCTTCTCCGAGCGCAGCCAGGAGGAGGCCCCCGAGGTCACCGTGGCCCCCACGGACGGGGAGGTCCCCCTCAGCCGCCTGCTGGTGGACCGGGGCCTGGCCGCCAGCCGCAAGGAGGCTGAGCGCCTTCTCGGCCAGGGTGCGGTGAGCCTGGATGGGCAGAAGGTCGGCGATGCCACCCTCCGGCTGGCGCTGCAGTCCGGCCAGTCCCTGCTGGTGAAGGTGGGCAAACTCAAGCTCGAGCGATGGGTGGTCACATGAGCCTTCCGGCCCTCAAGGATCTCTTCGCCCGGCATCGTGGCCGGGCCACGGGCCTGTGGCGCCTGGGCCAGGAACCCCAGCGCACGGTGTTCATCGAATCGGGCGATGTGGTCTTCGCTGTCAGCACCCACCCCCTGGATCGTCTGACCCACCTGCTGGTCGAACGGGGGAAGATCACCCAGGCCCAGCTCGACTACGCCATGGCCAACCTCAACCCGGCCATGTCCATCGGCAAGAACCTCATCGAAATGGGCTTCATCACCCAGCGCGACTTGCTGGATGTGGCCCGGGCCCAGGTAGAGCGGGTGGTCTGGGCCGGTATGGCTGAAGGCGTTGAAATTCCCACCTTTGAAGCCAAAGAGCTGGAGACCAACACGGTTCGGCTGCCTTTCGACACCCCGGCCATGCTGCTGGCGGGGGTGCTGAACCTGCGCGATCGGGAGCGCCTCCTTGAGGAGCTGGGCCCCCTGAATCAGGTGGTGGTGCTTGAGGGCCGGCGCCACCAGGAACTCACCCTGCCACCGGACCTGGTCCGCATCCCCGGCCTCCTGGACGGCAGCCGGACCCTCATGGAACTCAGCCGCGAATCCGGGGTGGAGCCCTTCCGGCTCGGCGCCTTCGTGCTGTTTTTGCGGGAGATGGGATGGGCCCGGCTCCACGAGCTGCCCCCCCTCGACCGCCGGGCGCTGGAGATGGCCCTGGACCCCCCCGAAGCGGCCATGACCCCGGCCCTGCCGGAATCCACCCCGACACCCCCTTCCCTGTTCGCGGAAATCCGCGCCAGCCAGCGGCCCACGACCAACCTGGAGCACCTGTCCGAAGCGCTGGACCAGCTGGGCCCCGAGGATGAGGTCGAGGATCCCTTCCCCCCCGACCCCGAACCCGAACCCCGTCCGGTGCTGGCCGTCCCCATTCACCACGAGGCCGAGGGCAGCACGGAAAGCTATGCGCCGCCGGAACTTGAAGCAACCGCTCCTGCCCGGCGCCCCCTGGTGCTCCTGCTGCTTCTGGTGGCGGCCCTGGGGCTCTGGGGCGGTCTGCGCTGGTATAAGCATAGATCCACCGCTCGTGGGGCAACTCCGCCCAGCAGCCCCCTCAAACCCGGAGCACCAACCGAGAAGGTGACCCCGCCCGCCCCGAACCCGGCCCCCAAGACCGATGCCGGTGCCCCCCTGGCCGTCGAGACCAAGGCTGAACCCAAGCCTGAGGCCAAGACCGAACCCAAGATTCCGGCCAAGGCTGAACCGAAGGCCGAGTCCAAAACGGGCGCACCGCCTTCCAAGGCAGACCGCCTCCAGGCCATTCTGGACGGGAACTGGAAGCTGGCCCTCGCCCAAGGTGCCGGCCAGCGGAAGGCGATCCAGGGGAAATGGTCCCTCCGCCTGGAGATCGCCTGTCAGGGCAGCACCGTGCAACATGCCGCCAGCCTGCTGAAGGGTCTGGATCCAGACCTCTTCCTGGTGCCCATGGCCATGCGGGACGGACGCACCTGCTACCAGGTGTTCCTGGGGGCCTACGGCTCCGAGGCCGCGGCCAAGGACGCCGCGCGACGCTTGCCCGCCCCCTTCCTGGCCGAAGGCAACCGTCCCAAACCCTTCCGGGTGAGCCAGATCCCCGATCGGCAGTAGTCATAAATCGTGCGACCGCTGTATATATACCAACTGTTATTTCAGATCCTTTACAAACGGCCTAGCGCCGACTATACTTTATATGTATATGAGGGGGTTCATTAATTCTGGCCCCCTGTTCTTTGTGGAGCCCGATGCTGTCGCCCTTCCCCCCCACCAACTGGAGCAAGGCCTGCGCGCTCTGGATCCACGAGATCCATGTCGCCTTCGATCCTCCAGTCCCCGTGGTGCCCGGAAAGGGTGGCCTCTTGCGGCTCATGCGCTGGAGCACGCCCCGGGTGGCGGTCCTGGTGGCCCTGAGCTTCACCCTCCACTGCACCCGCCCGCCGGCCTACCTTCCTTCTCCGACCGCCGGTCCCCTGGGGGGCGGCTCGTCGGCCGACGGCCAGGCTTATGTGGAAGAGGGCGTGGCCAGCTGGTACGGCGGCGATGGGGATGGATTCGCTGGTAGGCCAACGGCCAGTGGAGAAATTTTCGACCCCGAACAGTACACCTGCGCCCACCGCACCCTGCCCCTGGGCAGCTTCGTGGAGGTGGAGAACCTCGACAACCGCAAGCGGGCGGTCCTCCGGGTGAACGACCGCGGCCCCTTCGTCAAGGGCCGGGTGCTGGATCTGTCCAAGCGGGGCGCTCAGGACCTGGGTTTCGCCGGACAGGGCACCACCCGCGTCCGGATCCGGTCCGTGAATGCCATGGGTCTTCCCACGGCCCTCGACCCGGCCGTGGACCGCATCGATCCTTTCGTCGTGCAGGTCGCCGCCCTTTCGGATCCCAAGAACATCGACTCACTTACGCGCGAACTTGAAAACACCTTCGGCCCCGTCAGCCTCCAGGACACCGTCACCCGCGGCGGCCTGTCGGTGAAGCGCGTCCGGGTGGGAAGCTACACCAGCCGTCAGGAAGCCGAGCAGGCCGCCGAAGAAATCACCAAGCACCTGAAGGATCGCGGTGTCGAACCCTTCATCACCCGCCAGCGCTGATCCCCCGCGCCCCTACCTGGTCATCCCGGCGGGAGGCCGGGGGCTTCGCATGGGCGGAGGCCTGCCCAAGCAGTTCCGCGACTGGGGCGGACGGCCCCTGCTGCAAGCGACCGTCGAGGCCTTCCTGGCCCCAGGCATGCCCCATCTAGCCGGCATCGCCCTGGCCGTGCCCGAGTCCCACCTGGATGAGGTCCGCCGCTGGTCGTTCAGTGCGCCCTGCTGGGTGGTGACCGGAGGGAGCACCCGGCAGGAATCCGTGTGGGCGGCGCTGTCGGCCCTGCCCGAGGAACCCCTGGCCCCGGTGATGATCCACGATGCCGTGCGCCCCTTCCCGCCCTCGGCTCCCCTCTGGGAGGCTCTGGAGGCTCTGAACCGTTTTGACGGGGTGCTGCTCGGCGAGCCGTCCACGGACACCTTGAAGCGGGTGGACGCCCAGGGACGCGTGCTGGGCACGGAGCCCCGGGAGGCCTTCTTCCGCGCCCAGACCCCCCAGATCGCCCGGCTGGGCACCTGGCTCCGGGCCTTCCAGGCCGCGGACGAGGCCGGATTCACCGCCACGGACGATGTGGCCCTCCTGGAGCGGCTGGGCCTCGCCGTGAAGCTGGTCACCAGCCCCGGCACCAATCTGAAACTCACCACGCCCGAAGATTGGGACCGGACCCACCCCCGCTGACCCCTGACCACGGTGTGTGGTGGATGAACCCACATCTTCTTTCTTCTTGTGACCGTTCAAATCATAAAATAATTTGAGTAATAAAACGGCACGAATCTGGCTTTCCAATCTGCGAGGACGAACCATGCCCCGCAGCACCACACCCCAGACCCTGAGCCGCGAGATCACCATCTCGGGCCATGGCCTGCATGGGAACCGCCCCTGTTCGGTGCGGCTGGTGCCGGTGGACGCCCCCACGGGCCTGGTGTTCATCCACACCCCCACGGGCACGGAGATTCCCGCCAAGGCAAGCCTGGCGGGCGACCTGGTGCTGTCCACCACCCTCTTGAAGGATGGCGTGCGCCTCCAGACCATCGAACACCTCCTGTCGGCCCTGTCCGGGCTGGAGGTCGAGCACCTCCGCATCGAGGTGGACGCCGAGGAGCTCCCCATCCTCGATGGCAGCGCCGCCCCCTGGGTGGACGCCATCCTGCAGGCCGGCACGAAGAGCCTCCAGGGCCGTCGCCGTTTCCTCAAGATCACCCAGCCCATCGAAGTGCGGAACGGGGATCGCTGGATTCGCGCCCTGCCTTTCGACGGCCTCCGCCTGCGCTATGTCATCGATTTCCCCATCCCCTCCCTGGGACGGCAGAGCCGCGAGCTCAGCCTCACCCCCGAGAAATACCGCCGCGAGCTGGGTGCCGCCCGCACCTTCTGCCTGGCCCAGGAGATCGACATGATGCGCTCCCGGGGCCTCGCACTCGGGGGCAGCCTGGACAACGCCGTGGTCTTTGGCGCCGATGGGCCCCTCAACGACTCCCTGCGCTTCGAAGACGAGGCCGTGCGCCACAAGATGCTCGACCTGGTGGGCGATCTGGCCCTCCTCGGCGCGCCCCTGCTGGGTCTCGTGGAAGCCCACGCCGCCGGCCATGCCCTGCATGTCGCCCTGGTCCAGGCCATCCTCGCGAGCCCCAACTGCTGGGAGTGGACCGAGAACGCCGAGCCCGCCAATGTGCAGTTCTTCTTCCATCCCCTCGTGGCCCAGCCCGCCTGAGGGCCCGGCTGGGGATTGGGCGGCCCGGCGGGATTTCCAGTTGCCGTTCCCCATCCCATGCTGCCAGGATGGATCCTTCACCCAACGAGGTGCATAGGTGTTACTTCATCTCCATCAGTGACCTGACGAACCGGGCGGATGTGCCCGGGTGGGTGGCCGCGCTGGCCAGAAGCGGGGAGATGGAAGAGGACACCAGGGAGGCCGTGGCGGCCATCCTTCGTGATGTGCGTCAGAACGGACTGCCCGCGGCGGTGGCCTGGACCGCCCGCCTGGACGGTGTGCGGCTGGACCCCGCGGCCCTCGGCGTCCCGGCTTCCGCACTCGAGGCGGCCCGTACGGACCTGGACCGGAACCAGCCGGACCTCATGGCCGCCCTGCGCGAGATGATCGCGAATGTGCGCCGGTTCGCCGAGGGTCAGCGCGACTGCCTGCGCGACCTGGAACGGCCCCTCCCCGGGGGCGGCACCGTCGGCGAGCGCTGGTGCCCCCTGAAGACGGCGGGAGTCTATATTCCCGGGGGTCGGGCCTTCTACCCCTCCACCCTCGCCATGACGGTCATCCCCGCCCAGGTGGCTGGTGTGGCGCGTATCGTGGGCGTCACCCCCCCGAAGCCCGAGCCCACCCTGCCGGGCGCCTGGGGGATCGATCCGCTGGTGCTGGCCTGTGCCGCGGAGCTGGGCCTGACCGAACTCTATCCCTTCGGCGGGGCCCAGGCCCTGGGCTGGCTGGCCTACGGGGAGCCCGCGGTGGATCTCGTTGCGGGGCCCGGAAACCGCTTCGTGGCCGAGGCCAAGCGGCAGCTGATCGGCACCTGCGGCATCGATGCCCTGGCCGGGCCCACGGAGCTGCTGGTGATCGCGGATGGCAGCGCGGATCCCGCCTGGGTGGCCGAGGACCTGCTGGCCCAGGCCGAGCACGATCCCGATGCCGCCGCCGTGCTGGTGAGCGCCGACCGTACCCTGCTGCAGGCAGTGGCCGCGGAGCTTCAAGCGCGAGTAGCCGCCTCGCCCCGGAAGGCCGTCCTCGAACAGAGCCTGGGCGCCCACGGACGGCTGGTCTGCGCGGAGCGCGAGCTGGCCATCGCCCTGGCCCAGGCCTGGGCCCCGGAGCATCTCGAGCTCTGCGTCTCCGACCCCGAGGCCTGGCTGCCCGCCCTCACCGCGGCAGGGGCCCTGTTCATCGGCAGCGCCAGTGCCGAGGCCTTCGGCGACTACGGTGCAGGACCAAACCATGTGCTGCCCACCAACCGCAGCGCCCGCTACACCAGCCCCCTGGGCGTCGCCACCTTCCTCAAGCGCCAGAGCCTGCTGCGGCTCACTCCTGCCGACGCGGCGGCCATGGCCCCCTGGGTGGAGCGGCTCGCAGAAGCGGAAGGCCTCGTGCACCACGGCCGCAGCGCGGCGCTCCGCGCGGCCGGCGCCGGTCTCCGCGCCCATCATCGCCCCTAGGGAGCGCCTCTTCGCCGAGCGCTCCGCATCGCTTCTTCACCCGGAAGCCTGGTTTTCTCCTACCCTCATCCCGAGTTCCCCATGTCCCTGCTCCGACCCGACCTGTCCGACCTGCCCGCCTACCGGCGGCCTCCCGAGCCCCCCACCGGCCTGCGGCTGCACATGAACGAGGCGGCCTCGGACTGGCCCGAAGCCGCGCGGGAGGCCCTGCTGGCACGGCTCAGGGACCTGCCCTTCCACCTCTATCCCGAGCGGCAGGACGAGCTCACGGAGCGGCTGCGGAAGCGCGTGGGCGCACCGGAGAATGGCCTGCTGCTGGGCCCCTCCAGCGGCGCCTTGCTGGACCTGGTGGCCACGGCGGGCCTGAGCGCCGGCGATGCGGTGGCCATCCCCGACCCCGGCTTCAGCCTCTACCCCATGCTGGTCCGGCGGAACGGTGGCCAGGTGCGGGCCATCCCCCAGGGCACCGGCTTTCCGCTGGAGCCCTGGTTCAGCGCCCTCGACTGCCGCCAGATCTGGCTTACCCTGCCGAACAACCCCACCGGCGCCTGGATCTCCCCGGCCGCGCTGGAGCCGCTGCTGGAAGCCGCCGCGGCCCGGCCCGAGCCGCCCCTGGTGGTGCTCGACGAGGCCTACGCGGAGTTCGCCCCCGCCACACACCGCCTGGCGGTGGACCGCTACCCGAACCTGGTGCTGCTCCGCACCTTCAGCAAGGCCCTGGCCTCCGCGGCCTGGCGCATCGGCTACCTGCTGGGCGATCCCGCCCTGGTCGCGAAGCTCGCCGCGCTGCAACTGCCCTACTCCTTGACCGCCGCCAGCCTGGAGGCGCTGGATGTGGCCCTCGATTTCGCCGCCGAGTTCGAGCCCGCCGTGCGGGCCCTGCCCGACCGCCGCGACCGCCTCTCGGCGGCGCTGCCTGCCCACCAGGCGGCCCCCAGCGCCGCTAACTTCCTGCACCTGTCCCCGGATCCCTCGCCCCTCCTGGAAGCCGCGGGAATGAAGGTGCGCCGCCTGCCCGGCACCGACGCGGCCCGCGTCACCCTCGGCACGGAGACTGATATGCTGCGCGTCGCCTCGGCGCTTGGCGGCTCGTTGCCCGCCCCGGCCCCCCGGCCCCGCCGCCGCCTGCTGGTCCTGGACATCGACGGCGTCCTCATCGATGCCGACCGCAGCTTCCTGGAGGCAGTGGGCCGCGCCCTGGCCGACCTGCGCCCGGCCCTGCCCTGGTCCGAGGGGGCCTACCGGGCCTTCAAGCGCCTGGGGGGTTTCAACAACGATTTCCGCCTCGCGGCGGGGGCCCTGGCCCTGGCGGAAGCCTTCGGGGACCGGGACCTTCAGACCTTGGCCGAAGGTGCCGCCGGTCAAGGTTTCCCGCAGCTCGAAGCCCGCATCCAAGCGCTCGAACCAGCCGCCCAGGCCGCCGTCCAGAAGCACTACGCCGACACCATCCAGCTGGAGCGGCCGCTGGCCTCGCTGGAGGACCTCCAGGCCACGGGCTGGGATCTGGCCGTGCTGACCGGGCGTCCGCCGGAGGAACTGGAGCTGGCTTGGCGCGTGCTCGGCTTCCAGCTGCCGGCGGTCTGCGATGCCGCCCCCCACCTCCGCAAACCCGAGCCCGCCGGCCTGCTGCAGCTGGCGGATGCCTTCCGGGCCGAGGAGATCCTCTTCGTGGGGGACACCGTCGATGATGCCGCCTGCCTGCGGGCGGCCGCGGCGGCGCGTCCCGAACTCACCTGGCGATTCGCGGCCCTGGGCCCGGATCGCGCCCGCTTCGCCGCCCCGGGAGATGTGCAGTCCGCGAGCCTGCGCGTCCTTCTGCCGATGCTGAATCAGACCCCGTTTTCCAATTGCCAGGAGCTGCCATGAGGACCGCCACCCTGCACCGCGCCACCGCCGAGACGGATGTGAAGGTCACCCTCCGCCTCGAGGGCGGGGAGGCCCGCATCCGCACCGGTCTGGGCTACTTCGACCACATGCTGCTGCAGCTGGCCAAGCACGGCGGCTTCGGCCTGGAGGTCGAGGCGCGGGGGGACCTGCCCGTGGACAGCCACCACCTGGTGGAGGATGTGGGCCTCTGCCTGGGCGACACGCTGAAGGAGGCGCTTGGCGACCGCGCCGGCATCGTCCGCTTCGCCCATGCCTATGTGCCCCTGGATGAGGCGCTGGCCCGCGTGGTGGTGGATCTCTCGGGCCGTCCCTGGTGCGAATTCCACGCGGAGCTGCCCCCCATCGTCCTGGGTGATGGGTTCCAGGTGGAGATGGTCCGCGAGTTCTTCATCGCCCTGGCCGTACGCGGCGGGCTGGCCATCCACGCGGACCTTCTGCGGGGCGTGAACACCCACCACAAGGTCGAGGCCCTCTTCAAGGCCCTGGCCCGCGCCTTGCGCCAGGCCACGCGGACCGAGGGCGGCGGCGTGCCTTCCACCAAGGGGACCCTGTCCGCATGAGCACCATCACCCTCATCGACTACGACGCGGGGAACCTCGCCTCCCTCGAGGGCGCCCTCGAGCGCCTGAATCTGCCCTTCGTGCGGGCGGCGTCGCCGGATCAGGCCGCCGAGGAGGGCCCCATCGTGCTTCCCGGCGTGGGCCACTTCGAAGCGGCCCAGAAGTCCCTGCGCGAGCGCGGCTGGTGGCGCGTGCTGCCAGGGCTGGTGGCCGAGGGCCGCCCCCTGCTGGGCATCTGCCTGGGCCTGCAGCTGCTGGCCGAGGGGAGCGAGGAGGCGCCCCGCGCCTCGGGCCTCGCCTTGATCCCAGGCATCGTGCGGCGGCTGGGCCCCGGCGTGAAGGTGCCCCACATGGGCTGGAGCCAGGTGCGCCAGAACTACCCCCACCCGGGCCTGCCGGATCCCAAGGATACTTGGCTCTATTTCGTCCACAGCTACGCCCTGGAACCCACCTTGGAGACGGTCTACACCGCGGACCACGGTCGGCCCTTCGCGGCCATCGAAGCCCGGGGACATGTCATGGGCTTCCAGCCCCACCCCGAGAAGTCAGGCGCCGCGGGGCTGATGCTGCTCCAGGCGGCCCTGGCCTGGATGGGTGCCACCACCCCCGCGCCGGAGGTGCCATGCAACTGATCCCCAGCATGGACCTCTTGCAGGGCCGCCTGGTGCGGCTGCGCCACGGTGATCCTCAGCAGGCCACCTTCTACGACCTGACGCCGGAGGCCTGGGTGGTGCGGCTGATCGCAGCCGGGGCCCGGCGCATCCACCTGGTGGATCTGGACGGCGCCTTCGGCGGATCGCGTCAGGGGGCCTTCACCCGGTTCCCGGAACGGTTCCCCGAAGTCCGCTTCCAGCTGGGCGGCGGCCTCCGGGATCGCCAGGCCATCGAGGAGGTGCTCGACCTCGGGTTCGACGCCGTGGTGGGCACCCTGGCCGTGGAGCAGCCCAGTGCCCTCCGGGGGCTGCCCGGGGATCGCATCGTCGCGGCCCTCGACCTCAAGGGCGACCGCATCGTCACCCGCGGCTGGCAGTCTTCCAGCGCCTGCGCCTCCACCGATGTCTTCGAGGCCCTGCTCACCCTCGGCTTCGATCGCGCCCTGGTCACCGATGTGAGCCGCGACGGGACGCTGGAAGGCCCCGGCGTGGAAGCGGCAGCCTGGGTGGCGGGCGAGGGGTTCCGGGTCCAGGCCTCCGGTGGGGTCAAGGGTCTATCTGATCTCGCCCCCTTGATTGAGATCCCCGGCGTGGTGGGCGCCATCAGCGGCAAGGCCCTCATGGAAGGCTTCATCCCGCTGGATGCCCCGTCCACCCGGGTCGCGCTGGAAGGAGGCGCCTGATGCCCGCCAAGCGCATCATCCCCTGCCTGGATGTGAAGCAGGGCCGCGTCGTAAAGGGCGTCCAGTTCAAGGATCTCCGCGACCTGGGCCACCCGGTGGACCTGGCCCGCCGCTACGACGCCGAAGGCGCCGACGAACTGGTCTTCCTCGACATCGCGGCCTCCCTGGAACAGCGCAGCACCCGCCAAGCGTGGGTGCGGGCGGTGGCCCATGAGCTGAGCATCCCCTTCACCGTGGGCGGGGGCGTCTCCAGCGTGGACGACGCCCGCGGCCTGCTGCGCGCGGGCGCGGACAAGGTGGCCGTCAACACCGCCGCCGCCCTCCGCCCGGCCCTGGTCTCCGAACTGGCCGACGCCTTCGGGCGGCAATGCGTGGTCGCCGCCGTGGATGTGAAGCGCGACGCGGACCTGGGATGGCGGGTGGTTCTGAAGGGCGGCACCGAGCCCACGGACCGGTCCGCCCTGGAATGGCTGCAGGAGCTGAATGAGCTGGGGGCCGGCGAGATCCTGCTGACCTCCATGGATCGCGACGGCACCGGAGATGGTTTTGATCTGCCGCTGCTCGAGCAGGCCACCGAACTGCCCATCCCGCTCATCGCCTCCGGCGGCGCGGGCCTCGAAATCCATTTCCTGGAGGCCCTGGAGCACGGCGCGGACGCCGTGCTGGCCGCCACGCTCTTCCACGAAGGCATCCTGCCCATTGCCAGGCTCAAGGCCTACCTCGCCCAGAACGACATCTCCGTGCGGATCTCCCATGACCTTTGATTCCCTCCGATTCGACGCCGACGGCCTCATCCCCGGCCTCGTCCAGAGCCGCACTGGCGAGCTCCGCATGATGGCCTGGCTCAACCGCGAGGCCCTCCGGCTCACCCTCGACACCGGCTTCGTCACTTTCTGGAGCCGCTCCCGGCAGGCGCTGTGGGTGAAGGGCGAAAGCAGCGGCAACCGGCTGAAGCTCGTCCAGATCCGCCCCGACTGTGATGCGGACGCCCTGCTCATCGTGGCCGATCCCGAGGGGCCCAGCTGCCACCGGGGCACGGAGAGCTGCTTTGACGGGGAGCCCTGGCCCGCCACCCTGCCCTGGCTGGGCCGGCTGGAAGCCCTGCTGAAGTCGCGGAAAGCCTCGGCGGACCTCAACGGCAGCTACACCCAGAAGCTCTTCGCCCAGGGCGTGGACCGCATCGCCAAGAAGGTCGTGGAGGAGGCGGGCGAGGTGATCCTCGCCGCCAAGAACGATGATCGGGAGGCCTTCCTCGGCGAGGCGGCGGATCTCCTGTTCCACCTGGATCTCCTGCTCCTGGAGCGCGGCGCGAGCCTGCTCGAGGTCGTGGAAGTGCTCCACCACCGCCATGCGGACCGTTCCGGGGGGCCCGCCTGATGCCCGTCCGCACCCCCCACTTTCCCGACCTGCTTTTTGGCTCCGCCGCCCGCCTCCGCCGTTGGGAGGATGCCCTCATGGGCCTTCTCCAATCCCACGGCTATCGCGAACTCCATCCCTCGCTCGTGCTGCGGGAAGCCGTCCCAGAGGGCGCCCTGCGCTTCTTCGACGGCGACGACCTCGTGGCCCTGCGCTGGGACTTCACCGTGGCCCTGGCGGGCCTGCTGACCCGGGGCTTCCCCGAACCCCCGCCGCGGGTGGCCTACGCGGGCGCGGTCTTCCGCCGCCCGGTGCAGCCCTGGGAAGCCGTCGAACGCTTCGAGGTGGGCTGCGAGCGCATCCAACCCGAGGGCGAGGCCTCGGCCGAGGCCGATGTGGAGTTGGCCCGCCTGCTCATGGCCATCCCCGGCTGTCTTGGCCTGAAGAGCGCCATCCTGCACCTGGGCAACGCGGCCCTGGTGCGCCGGCCCCTGGAGGCGGAGGGGCTGTTCGGGGCCCTCTCCGACGCCGTGGTGGCGGCCCTCTCGCGCCGCGCCCCCCACCGGGTGCGGGAAGCCCTGGATGGCCATCCTTCCGCCGCGCGCCTGGCCGCCCATGCCGAGGCCCTGCTGTCTGAGCTCGACGGCCCCGGCACCCTGGATGCCCTGGAGTCGAGTCCCTATGCGGGTCTGCTGGAGGCCGAGCGGGAGCACATGGACCGCGCCCTCCAGGCCCTGCTGCCCATCCTCCCCCCCAACCTCGAGCTGCGGGTGGACCTCGCCGATGTGGCGGGGCTCGGCTTCTACACGGGCCCCACCCTGCGGCTCTGGGCCCCCGGCGCTCAGCAGGAACTGGCCGCGGGCGGTCGCTATGACCGCCTCTTCCCCGACCTGGGCCGCCCCTGGCAGGCCGCCGGATTCTGCGTGCGGCTCTCCCGCCTGCTCGACCTCGCCGACACCCGGCCCGACCTCTTCGAGGAGCCCCGATGACGCTCCAGACGCTGCTCATCGCCTTCCCCAAGGGCCGCCTCGGCGACGAGCTGGTGCCGAAGCTCGCCGGCACGCCCCTGGCCCTGGATGCCCAGGCCCTGAAATCCCGGGTGCTGCGCATTCCCACGGCCACGCCCGGCGTGGCCGCGCTGCTCCTCAAGGGCGCCGACCTGCCCCGCTATGTGGCGGCCGGCGTGGCGTCCCTCGGCATCGTGGGCTCGGACACCCTGGATGAGCTGGACATGGATCTGCTCGAGCTGGCGGACCTGGGCTTCGGCGCCTGCCGTCTGTCCCTCTGCGCCCAGGCGGGCATCACGCTGGACGCCCTGCGCGCCAAGCCCCACCTGCGTCTCGCCACCAAGTTCCCCAAGGCCACCGAGGCCTGGCTCACGAGGGAGGGCCTCACGGCCGAGCTGGTGCCCCTCAGCAGCAGCGCCGAGCTGGCGCCCCTGCTGGGCCTGGCGGATGCCATCGTGGACCTGGTGCAGACCGGCGGCACCCTCAAGGCCCACGGCCTGGTGGAAACGGCCGTGCTGGGCCGATCTTCCGCCCGCCTCGTGGCCGCCCGCGGGGCCTACCTCAGTGAACCCGGGCGTATCCGGCCCCTGGCGGATCTGCTGATGGCGACGCTGCGCTGAGGCTATTTCCGGTAGTACGCCCGGATCGCATTGACGACCGCGGCCGCGTAGCGTTCGCGAAACTCGGGATCGCGCAGGTTGGCCGCATCATCCTCGTTCGTGAGGTTGGCCACTTCGATCAGGGCTTTGGTGGCTCCCGAGCTGTAGCGGATGACGGCAGGGACCCACTTTCCGCCGCCCCGGTAGATGACATTGCGGATGGGGCGGTTGGCGTGGACGGGGATGCGGTCCCGGTGCAGCGCGCTCAAGAGGGCCTCGGAGAACTGCCGGCTGCGGGCCTCCCCCTGCAGTTTCTCCCGCCCGGTGAAGGCCACGCGGGAGGAGCGCCTCCCCTCGGCCACGCGGGCGGTCTTCGCGCCGCCGAGGGCGAAGGTCGTCGGCACCAGCGCCGCGCCGGGAACATAGATCATCGAGCCCCGGGCCGAGGGATGGAGACTGTCGGCGTGGAAGCTCAGGAACAGCGTCTTCTGGGCATCGCCCTTGGCCCGGCGGAAGGCGGCGAAGAGGTCGTTGGCCAGCACCCACCGCAGATGGACGCTCACGGCCGAAGGGCTCTCCCCATCCACCGCGAAGGGCGGGCTGGTGAGGATCTCCGCGGTGCGGCTGGGAGTCCGGATCAGCTCCCGGCTCTTGAGCCCGAGGCCGGGATAGACGATGGTGCTGCTCACCTGGGCCTCGGTCTCCTGTTCGAGAAGGCGGCGGACGCGCATGGCGATGTCGTAGACGAAATCGGACTCCCATAGGCCGTTGGCCCGGGCGCCGGGGTCCACACCACCATGCCCCGCATCAAGCACGATCCGCACGCCCTTGAGCTTGGGACCGGCTTCCACACGCACGGTGCGGCGGACCTCGGCGCGGATCTCCCGATCCTCCGCCAGCCCCAAGCTGCCCTCGGACTGGAACGGGTCGGCCAGGAAGGCGACGGGGATCTTGATGAGCTGGCCGGGCTGGATGCCGCGCACATCGGCGATGCCGCTGCGCTTGGCGATGCGGTCTGCAAGTTCATTCACGCCCTTGGGATCCACCCGGTCGGTATAGCGGATGACCACGCTCGAATACAGCGCCTCGCCCTTGCGCATGCGATAGGCCGCGTACTTGCCCTGCGCGTCCTCGCCGAAGGTGAGCAACCCGCGGTAGGCCGCCACCCGCGCCTCATCGTCCAGGTCGTCCTCGGGCTGGGAGCGGTCCGGCCCCCGCCCGGTGCCGCCCAGATCCACCGACAGCAGGCTGCGGGGGATGCGCCAGGTGTCGCCTTCCCGCAGTTTCTCCGGCAGGTCCGGGTTCTCGGCCATGAGGCGGTCGTAATTCTGTCCGTGCCCCGTGAACAGGGCCGCCAGGGTCCAGACCGATTCCACTTCGGGGTGGCGGATGATGTGGCGGACTTCGCCCTGGCGCCACTGGTCCTCAGGGAACAGGGCGGCCAAGGCCCAGCGCTTCCCTTCCGGGCTCAGGCCTTCGAAAGGCACCCACCCGCCCGGATCCATGCCCTTGGCCAGGAAAGCCCTCGGCAGGGCCTTCCCTTCGACGCTCAGGCCCTTCTTGAACTGGAAGCGGAGGAGGATGGCCCGGCCCTCGGGCGTCCGGGCGTGGGCCAGGATGGGCGCGGGCTCCTGCGCCACCGCGGCGAAGGCCACGGGTACGAGCAGAAGGCTCCGGCCGATCAGGCCTCCCACGGTGCTTCGCCCGCGGGCAGGGCTTCGCCGGATTTGCCGGCGCGAACCCAGGCCCGCAGTGATTCCTGGAGGCCCTGGGGGTCTTCGGCACGCGCGCGCAGGAACAGCTTCAGGCGGCGTTCCAGATGGCCCGCCCCCTCCTCCAGCAGGAAGAGCCGATCGTGGAGACGCTCGTGGGGCGCCTTCCCGGTGCTGGGGGGCAGCTTGAGCGTGCCCATGTCCAGGGTGGCGGCATTGAGGGTGAAGACCCACTCCAGGTCGCCCGAGAGCAGGCGCAGCTTCATCTTCGCGGGGCGCATGCCGCGGCTGAGGGCCTCGAAGGCTTCGCGGCTCTCGGCAGGGCTGCCCTTGCGGAGGGAGATCTCCTTCACCTCCCCCCGTTCCGAGGCCAGCTGGATGGCATCATCCACGAAGCAGCCGGAACCGTCGCCGTCCTCGCCGCTGGCGCCGCCCTCCACGGAGCTCCGCATCCACAACCACAGCAGGAACTCCTCGCCGAGGAAGCGCCCCTGTTCCATGAGTTCAAGAGGCTTCATCTCAGGCTTCCTCGAGTTCGAGATCCAGCGGATCCAAGGCCATCAGGGCTTCCACGGGCAGCTCAGGGCAGAGCCGCCCCGACAGCACCAGGGGCGCCAGGGGATGGATCTCGCAACCGAACGATTTGATGAAGAGGGTCGTCAACGCACCCTGGGCCTTGCTGGAGGAAGCCGTCGTCCAGAGGATGCCGCCCTTCAGATCCCACGCCACTTCCACCACCTTGGGCGTGGGCAGGACCTTGCGCAGCAGTTCCTCCTTCACTTCATCCTGCAGGCTGATCCGGGCCTCCTTGCCGATGAAGGCCAGGTCCTTCTCCTTCTGGAGGGTCTGGAGGCGCAGATCCACATGGGCCTTCAGCAGGGCCGGCGGGACCCGGCGCGTATCAATGCGCAGGCCCAGGACGGCGAAGCGCTCCTGGCTGACCCAGTCGGGGTCGGGCGGCGTGATCAGCGGGTTCCGCCAATCGCACCAGCCCATGCGCTCTTCCTCCACCCCATCCTGGAAAGGACGGAACTGATCCTGTTCGAGCCCGGCCTGAAGGTCCTTGGGGTCCGGGACGGGTCCCAGGACCAGGAAGCGTTTGAGGGACACGGTCCCCTGGAGCATGCTCATGAGGCACCCCCTCCGAAAAGCCCGCGAAGGCGGTCCCAAAATCCGCGACCTGCGGTCTGGGCCTGGGGATGCGCCAGATCGAGGGGTTCATCCGGCCCGGGTAGGGGAAGGCCGGGATCATTGAGAACGAGGACGACGCCGGTGACATTGTCCCGGGCGCCGTGCGCGATGGCCTCATCCAGGAGCCGCTCGAGCCCCTGCCGGGGGCTGGCGTCCTGGCCCAGCACTTCGCCGATGCGCGCATCGGTCACCTCGCCGTGCAGGCCATCCGAGCAGCAGAGCAGGCGGTCGCCCCGGCGAAGGACGAGGCGGGACAGCGCCACCCGCAGCGGCTGGGGCGAGCCCAGGGCCTGGGTGATCATGTTCCGCTGTGGATGGGTCCTGGCCTGTTCGCGGGTGAGGGTTCCCTGGGCCACCAGATCGTTCACCAATGTCTGGTCCTCAGTGATCTGGTGCAGCACGCCCTGCCGCAGTAGGTAGGCCCTGGAATCGCCGATCTGGGCGACATAGACGCAGCCGTTCCAGAGCACGGCGGCGGTCAGCGTGGAGCCCATGCCCCGGGCCGTGCGGTCATCGTCGGAGTAGCGCAACACGGCGTCGCTGGCCCTTTCCACGGCGGATTCCAGCGCCTTGAGCAGGTCCACTTCGCGGCCCTTGCCAGGCGCCAGGCGACCCCAGTGGCCGAAAAGATGCAGCGCCACAGCGGCCAGCCCTTCACGGCTGGCGACCTCGCCGGCTGCCGCGCCGCCCATGCCGTCCGCCACGGCCACGAGCAGACCGGGCTCGCCCACCTTCAGGGGTTGGGCCGGGCCGTTGATGATGGGCTCCTCGCCGTCCAACGCGCTGAGGAGGTAGGCATCTTCGTTGTTCCTCCGGACCTTGCCCGGATGGGTGATGGCGGCGTAATCGATCAGCATGAGGGGAAGACGGCCCTGACGGGAGGCGGAGTGCGGTGAGGTACGGGAAGCCCTTTCCGTTCATCATAGCGGGTGGAGGGAGGAATCCATGGACGAAGGACCTGCGGACGCGGATCTTCTGGACCTGCTCATCGTGGGGGCGGGGCCTGCGGGCATCGCCACCGCCGTGGAGGCCCGACAGGCCGGCATCCAGCGCATCCTGCTGCTGGAGAAGGGACCGAGCCACAGCTTCTCCATCGAGAAGCTCTATACGCCTGGCAAGCGGGTGGACAAGGTCTATCTGGGCCAGGCAGTCGATTGCGAAGGCGCCGTGTGCATCGTGGATGGCACCCGCGAGACCGTCCTGGAGACCCTGGATGGGTTCGTGCGGCAGTACGGGCTGGAGGTCCGGAGCGGCACCGAAGTCGCGAGCATCACCCCCCTGGAAGGCGGCGGATTCGAGGTGCTGGATGCCCGCAACACCCGGTACCGGACCCGGACGGTGGTCATCGCCATCGGCGTCTACGGGCGCCCCAACAAGCCCGATCATCCCATCCCGTCCAGCCTGAAAGGCCTGATCCACTTCGACCTCACCGAGGAGATCCCCCCCGGGGAGAGCGTCCTGGTGGTGGGGGGTGGGAACACCGCCCTGGAGTACATGGAATACCTCTATGCGGAGCACCCGGTGACCCTGGCCTACCGGGGGACCGAGTTCACCAAGGCCAACGGCGTGAACCAGCGGATCCTCCAGAACCTGGAGGCCGCAGGTCAGGCCGTGGTCTGGCGGAACGCCGGCATCGCCACACTGCGGGATGCCGGTGAGGCGCCTCGCGCCGAAGCCACCTTCAAGGACGGCAGGATCGCCCGGTTCCACCATGTCCTGTTCGCCTTGGGGGGCACCACGCCCGAGGGATTCCTCCGGCAGGCGGGGGTGGAACTGGACGGCAAGCACCCGCGGGTGGACCACCGCTTCCACTCCACCGTCCCTGGCCTCTACCTGGCCGGGGACTTGGTGGCCGGCGGCAAGGGCTCCATCGTGAAGGCCTTCAATACTGGCCGCGCCGTGGTGTGGGAGGGGCTCTGCCAGGACCACCTGGAATGCCGCATCCCCGGCACCGGGGAAAAACCTTGACGGGCCCCCTGGCCGTCCTCGGTCCCGGCGTCCTCGGCCTTTCCGCCGCCCAGTGGGCCGCCGAATGCGGTGTGGAGGTGCGTCTGCTCGGCCGGGACCCGGGCCATGCCGAGCGTGGCCTGCGCCAACTGGAAGACCGATGGATCACCGCCATCCGGAAGGGCCTCCTGACCCCAGCCGAGGTCGACCGGGCCCGGGGCCGGATCCGAACCGGGGCCCTCGGCCCCCGGGCCCTGGATGGGGTTTCCGCGTTGCTGGAGGCCCTCCCCGAGGCCCTGGACGGCAAAGCTGCGGCCCTGGCCTCAGCGGGTGCCTGGGGAGCCCCGGACCTGCTGCTCCTCTCAGGCACCTCCGCCCTGCCCATCTCCGACCTGGCCGGGGCCGCCGGGCTCCAGGGCCGGTTGCTGGGCTTCCATCTCTTCGTCCCGGTCCCCCGGATGGGCGTGGTGGAGATCGCGGTCCCCCCCGGAATGCCGGAAGCGCTGATCCTCCGGGCCCAGTCCCTTGGCCAGTCCCTCCGCAAGCGCGTGGTGACCGTGAAGGACCAGCCCGGCTTTGCCGCCGCCCGCATGGCCTTGGCCCAGGGCCTGGAGGCCATGCGGCTCCTGGAAGCCGGCGTGGCGACGGCTCAGGATCTGGATGCCCTGATGACCCTCGGATATGGCCATCCGGTGGGGCCCCTCGAGCTTTCGGATCGCGTCGGCCTCGACCTGCGCCTCCGCATCGCCGAAGGACTCTTCCAGGCTTCCGGGGATCCGCGCTTCGCTCCGCCGGAGCTTCTGCGGGAGAAGGTGGCCCGGGGCGAAACCGGACGCGCAGCCGGGCGGGGGTTCTTCCCATGGGATGCGCAAGGGAGGCGCCTATGAACACCCCCGTCCTCATCGTCTGTGGGCTGGTCCTCCTGTTCGTGATCTATGTCGCATATCGGATCGGCAAGGTGCTGCTGCGGGTCTTCGTGGGCCTGGCCGCGCTGGCTCTGGTAAGCTGGGGGCTCTGGAACCTCTTCCATTCCTGAATTCCCAGCATTCGAGGAGCAAGCATGGCCGCCATCTCCTGCACCCACTGCGGCGCCGATCTGACCGCCCCCCAGAGCGTGCGCATTGCCGAGTACCATTTCGGTCGCCTGGAGAAGGTCGCCGAAGATCCCGGATTCAAATACCACTTCGAGCAGGCGGACAACTACACCATCCTCTGCAATAGCTGCAAGCGCCTCGTCCGCACCCTCCCCATCGCCAAGTAAATCTTCTTCGTTCCACCTAAAGCAACGGCCCCATTCGGGGCCGTTGCTTTAGGTCCGGAAGGGCCTATTGGCGGAGCACTCGCGGCGTGATGAAGATCAGCAGTTCGCTGTTCTTCTCGGCCTTGGTGTCCTTGCGGAAGAGGAACCCGAGGAGGGGGATCTTGGACAGGAAGGGAACACCCGCCTGGCCCTGCGTGGAGTTGGTGACATACACGCCACCCAGCACCGCCGTGCCGCCATCCCGCACCAGCATCTGGGTTTCCAGGGCCTTGCGGAGGATGGTGGGGGTGCCCTGCACCGTGCGGCTGAAGTCGGCTTCCGCCTTCTCCAGCTTGATGTCCATGATGATGGTGCCCTCGTTGGTGATCTGGGGCGTGACATCCAGCTGCAGGTTGGCATCCACGAAGGCCACGGTGATCGCACCGCCCTGGGCGCCGCCCTGCTGGGTGGGATAGGGGATCTTCTCGCCGCTGAGGATGGTGGCCTTCTTGTTGTTCTGGGTCACCACCTTCGGGGACGACACGATCTTCACGGTGCCGTTGGATTCGAGGGCCTGCAGCACCGCGTTGATGCTGAAGCGGTTGCTGAGGAAGGACAGCCAGATCTCGCCAGCGGGAGCCGCCAGGGAGGTCACGCCATCCTTGCCGGGGGCCCAGGCGACGGCCGCCTGCTGACCCGATGTGGGCCGGTTGAAGCCCTGGACGCCGTTCCAGAAGGGGGACTGGGTGCCCACCCAGGGGGTACCCGTTGAACCCGTCCCGCCGGTGATGGTGGTGGCGCCGCTATTGGATGTGGGCCACTTGACGCCGAATTCGCGCTGCCAGTCCTTGTTGGCCTCGACGACGCGGGCTTCGATCTGAACCTGCTGGATCTGCACATCGAGGGTCTGGAGGAGGTCGTCGATCAGGGAGATGTTGCGCGGCAGGTCGGTGATGATGAGCGTGTTGGTGCGGTCGTCCAGGATGGCGGAGCCCCGCTTGGTGAGCATCTCCTTGAGGATCTTCTGGACCTCCCCGACCTTCGCATAGGAAAGGGGGCGGGTGATGGTCTGAAGCTCGCCGGACAGGGCCTTCGTCTCCTCGAGCTTCTTGCGCTCCTCTTCTTCCTTCTGGAGCTTGTCCATCTTGGCGACGCGCATCACGCCGTTCTGGATCTCCTTGCCGAGGCCCGCGTTCTTCAGGACCACATCCAGCACCTGGTCCCAGGGAGTGTCCGTGAACTTGATCCCGAGATTGCCCTGCACATCGGGATCCATCACGAGGTTGAGCTTCCCGGTATCCGCGAGGATGCGCAGGAAGTCACGGATCTCGGTGTTCTGGAGGTCGATGGTGATCTTCGCCCCCGTGTAGCGGGTGGTGGCCTCGCCCAGGGTCCGGCCGGTCCGGGACTGGGAGGGCGCTACGGCATGCGGCTTTTCGGCCTCGGGCACCTGAACTGCTTCCGGGCTCGCCACCGGCAGGGCCGTCGAGGCTGCCAGCTGGGGAAGAATCTGGAAGCCGCCGCCGAAGGCGGGCAGGCTGGCCAAGGGCTTGACGGGTGAGGGGGAGGAGGCTGAGGTGGCAGGCGTCATCACCGGGGAAACGGTGACCGGAGCGGAAGCGACGAGCGTCTCGGCAGGGATCGGCAGCAGCCGTGCAGGTGCCGCAGGAACGAAGGAGCCTTCGAGGCGGGCCTGCACACGGCCCTCACCGGGGGTCAGCACCAGCTGGACGCCATTGGGGCCGGAACCGACGACCACCTGGGTCCCAGGGGCGACTTCGAGCACCAGGCGCGTCACCGGCTTGGGCGAGGTCGCGAACTGGGCCAGGCGGGCCTTCTGGATCAGGGGGTGGGACAGGAGAAGCAGGTCCTTCTTGGTGACAGCGGAGCCGCGATCGACGCCAGGCAGATCCAGAACCACGCGGAGCGGGTTGGAAAAGACCTGGACGCCCGGCTGAGCGGACATCCCGGGGATGCCGAGCGACACCTTGGCACCCGGGCCGGCGGACTCGAGGATCGCCGAGACCAGGGTGGCCTTGGCGATCGAGGTTTCGGCGGCCGGCGAAGCAAGGAGGGATCCCGTGTGGATCCCCGCCAGGACCACGCCCCCTGCAACCAGCAAGGAACTCAGGCGAGCATTCATCGTTTACCCTCCTCACGCTTGAACGTCTTCGTGATGGTGCGGAATACAGAACGGTTGGTGGTGTTCAATTCCCATTGATGGAAAGTCACCGATTTATCGGAAATGCTGGTGATTTCCCCATCCTTGAATCGATGGCCCACGGGAAGCCATCGGACATTGCCGCGGCTGTCCGAAACAATGGCGAAATTCTTGCCATCTTTCCGGATCATCCCCTTGACCGCGATGTCTTCGATGACATCGAGCGCATCGACCGGCCGCTCATCGCTGGGGGCGGAGAAGGGATCCCGCAGGATGGAGGGCTTATAGGGGGTGATCTTGACGATCGCCACATCCTGGGGGGCCGGCTCGGCACCCGGGGATTCAGCCGGCTTGGCGGCAGGACCGGCCTGGGCGCTCAGGAGGGCGCCGGTGAGAAGGGGGAGGTACAGGAGTCTCTGGATCATGGCTGTTCCTCAATCCTCCTTGGCGCCGCCCTTGGGAGCCGGAGCCGGGGTGGGCTTCTTGACGGGCTCGGCCGGGGGAGGTTCGGGGTTGTAGACGAAGGCACTGATCGTGCACTTCACCGCGGCTGGATAGACGCTGCGGTTGTCAGTCTTGCGGGTGAACTCGATGTTGGAGATGTTGATGATCTTGTCGTAGCCCGAGATCAGCGAGGCGAACTGGCCGAAGGAGTGGTATCCCACCCGGAATTCGAATTCCACGGGCTTCTCGGTGTAGTAGGTGTCCTTCCGCTCCGGCTTGAGGGCGAACGAGACCTGGTCGATGCCGGCATCATCAGCGATCTTCTTGATGCGGTATGGGATTTCGCCGTAATCCGCTTCCGAAGGCATGATCTTGATGAGCTCGTCGATGCGCTTGTCCTGCTTGGCCACTTCCTCGCGGAGCTTTTCATAGTTGGCCTTCAGGAGCTTGCCCTTGTCCACCTCAGCCTGGAGGGTGTTCACATCGGCCCGGATGGTCTCCAGTTCGCCCCGTTTCCCACCGAGCAGGAAGTAGACCAGCCCGGCCAGAACGATGCCGGCCACCGCGCCCACGCCAATCTGTTTCTGAAGTTGGGGATTCATGGCCTACCTCAGACAGCGTTCTGGAGTTCGAAGGAGATCGTGAAGTCGAAGGAGCCGGTGCTCCCCCGTTTCGCGCCAGGGTAGTTGATCTTCTTGAACCAGCGGGTGCGGGACTGGAGGTTACCGTAGAAGGAGTTGATGGACTCGAAGTTCCTGCCCTCGCCCTCGATGGTGATGACGGCCCCCTTCTGGGAGACCTTCTTGAACCACACATCGTCCGGCAAGCTGCTCGCGAGCTCTTCGAGGAAGTGCACCGGCAGCGACTGCTGGCGCTTGAGGGCGGTCATCACCTCTTCCTTCTTCTGGAGGGCGGCCTTCTTGTCCCGGAAGGTCTTCTCCAGCGCGATGTAGGGTTCGTACAGCTTCTTGTCGCGTTCCAGCTCGGCCTTGTGCTTCTCGGCCTTGGTGAACTCGCTGTTCAGCCAGATGTAGTAGATGCCGCCGAAGGCGGCGAACAGGAGACCGACCACCACGCCGGCGATGGGAAGGCTGGAGCGGCTTCCGCCCTCGCCCGTATAGATCTGGACCGGCTCGGCCGCAGCCTTGTCCGCTCCCTTTTTGGCTCCGCCCTGAGCCAGCGCGTCACCCAGCAGGTTGATCTTGATCATCGGTCCCCCACTTGGCGCAAGGCCAGCCCGACGACGACGGCGGCGCCGCCGCCGATCTCCCGGACCGTGACGGGATCCTCGGTCCGGCCGTCGATTTCGATGAGCTGGAAGGGATTGAAGCGATCCACCGATACCCGGAGCCGATCGCTCAGCACATCCATCAATCCGTGGATCATGGATCCGCCGCCGCTGACCAGCACGCGGTCGAGACGGTCCACCTTGAAGCTGCTCTTGAAGAAGTCGAGCGTGCGGCTGAGTTCATCGGCGAAGGCATCGGACACCGCGTTGATCGAAGGCTGGATCTCCTCCGGCTCCCGCCCCTCAGAGGCCTGGTTCCGCTTCAGCCGCTCGGCGGCCTCGCGGCTCACGCCCCAATCCTCCATGAGCTTTTCGGAGTAGCGGCCGCTGCCCCACGCCATGTCGCGCCAGAACACCGACTTCCCGCCGACCATCATGGTGAGGTTCGTGAAGGTGGCGCCCATGTTGACCAGGGCGACGACCTCTTCCCGGCCCATGCCCGAAGTGTTGGCTTCGTAGGCGTTCTGGACTGCGAACACATCGACATCCACCACCTTTGGGCTGCAACCGGCCTGGGCCACGCAGCTGACATAGGCTTCGAGCTTGTCCTTCCGGCAGGCCACCAGGACGACATCCATGTTGCCGTCCGCCGCCCGCTCCTCGATGAGGTAGTAGTCCAGTGCGTAGGAATCCAATCCCTGTCCAGCGGGGAAGAAGCTCTCCGCTTCCCAGCGGACGGATTCGGCCAGCTCGGCCTGGCTCATCAGGGGAAATGTCACTTTTTTGACCATCACCTGCTGGCCTGACACTGAGATGGCCACATCCTTGGCCTTGATTTTCTGTTCTGCCAGAACCTGACGGATAGCCGACGACACAGCGTTGCTATCCATGATGTCGCCATCCACGATGGCGTCGGCCGGAAGGGGCACCTGCCCGAGTTTCTGCAGGCGGTAACGGATATTGCTGCCCTTCCCGATCTGCTGAAGTTCGCAGACTTTCACCGAGCTGGAGCCAATATCCAAGCCGACCAGACTTTTGGTTTTGCTTCCGAAAAGACCCACCGGACGCCTCACTTGGAGAATTTAGGTAGTTGGAAGGGTACCGCCGGAATGGATTAGGTCAAGGTTAACTGCGCTTGCATCAAGAATCCTCCGCGTCCAAACCGACCAGGATGGCGGTGATATTGTCTTCGCCGCCGTGCTCCCGTGCTATGAAAACAAGTGATTCCACAGCAGTTTGGAGATCATTTGACTGCTCTACGATGTCCCAGATCTGTTTATCACCGATCATTCCTGACAGGCCATCGGAGCAAAGCAAGAGTCGATCCGTTTTGCCCAGTTCCAAATCCTGGATCTCAATATCCAGCTCGCCCCCGTTTCCCAGGGCCTGGGTGATGACATTCCGGAAGGGGTGGACCCGGGCCTCGGACGGGGTGAGGATCCCGTTGGCCACCTGCTCCGCCACCCAGCTGTGGTCCCGGGTGACCTGATGGATTCCCTCGGCATTCAGGAGGTAGGCCCGGCTGTCCCCCACATGGGCCAGGGTCACCTTGGCGCCGTGGAACAGACCCGCCACCACCGTGGAACCCATGGTCTCCCGCTCCGGGTTTCGCCGGATGTCCTCCGCGATGGCCTGATCCGAAAGCATCAGGGCCACCCGCAACCGGTTCCCGTCATAAGAAAGGGAGGGGTTGTACTCAAGGGGCCAGGTGCGGTCCTTCTCCAGCGTCTCGCCCACGAAACGGGCGATGGTCTCCACCACGATCTGGCTGGCGACTTCGCCGGCCGCATGGCCGCCCAGTCCGTCCGCCACCACGAAAAGCCCCAGCCCCTCGTCCGCCAGGAAGCTGTCCTCGTTGTGTTTGCGAACACAACCGACATCCGTCTTGCCAGCGGCTTGGATCCTCATGATCAACCCTTTCCCGTCAGTCGGCCCCAGAGGTCCTTTAGCTGATCCACGAGACTCGGCGCAGCCGCGGCAGCTTTGCCTTTCGGCCCCTGCCCGGCTCCTGTCTTGGCGCCCTGGCCGCCCTTGGGGGCGGACTGCCGCAGCTTGGGGTGGTTGGGCGAGATCTCCCGGGCCTTCTGAAGGTGCCGCTGGGCCCGCGCCGTCATTCCAAGCGTTTGGAAGTGTCCCGCCAGCCGGATGTGGCTCTCCACATCCAGGGGGGCGAGGCGGACGGCCGCCTCGAGGGCCTTCACCACGGCCCGGAGGTCGCTGCCTTCCCGTTCGAGGATGGCGGCGAGAAGTGCGTGGTACTGAGGCTTCTTTTCGTCCAGCCGGATGGCGTAGTGGATGAGGGCCCGGGCCTGATCCACCCGTCCTTCGTCCAGGGCAGCCTTGGCCATGGCCGCCCAGTCTTCGGGCGTCCGCTCCTGAGCGGATTCGGGCTCCCGCTCCTTCTCTTTGGCCGGTGCCGCCGCGGCGCGCGGTGCCTGCTGCAGGGCCGTCAGCCGCTTGCCGGGATCCTTCAGGATGCTGAAGGCCTCGGCCAGCTCACGAAACTTTGCCTCCGCCTCGGCCTTCTCAGCTCCGGTGAACCGGTCGGGATGCCACCGTTTGGCGAGCCGGTGATACGCCGTCTTGATGTCCTCGGGTGAGGCATCCGGCGGGATTTCCAGCACATCGAATGGATTCATGGGATTCCGCGGTACCTATCGGGTCGGTGCAGCGCATGCGAGTGGAAGAACAGGGCTTGAGCAGAGGATGGTAGCCTATTTCCGATCCGAATGCAGGTCCAGAGCTATCGTGCTCGCTGGATTCCTCCGGGGAGATGCTGTCTCCACCCCGGTGGCCAAGGCTGGAAGAGACCCCCTCGTGATGGCAAAGTAGAAGGTTCCAGAGGAGCGGGCATGGGGTTGGGCACGGCGATGGACTGGCGCGAGGGCCTGGATGCCGGCGACCTGTCCTCCGAGGCCCTGGTCCGCGCCGCCTTCGACCGGATCCGGGACCTGGACGGAAACCTCCGCGCCCTGCTCGCCAAGGATGAGCCCAGGAGCCTGGCCCTGGCCCGCGCCGCCGACGCCCGTCTGGGCGCCGGGGAGCGGACCCCGGTCCTCGGGCTGCCCATCGTGCTCAAGGACAACCTCCACTGGTCGGGCCTGCCGATGACCTGCGGCTCCCGCGTGCTCGACGGCTATGTGGCGCCCTACGACGCCACCGTGGTGCGCCGGTTGCTCGAGGCCGGCGCGGTCCCCATCGCCAAGGCCAACCTCGACGAGTTCGCCATGGGTTCCAGTGGCGAATACAGCGCCTTCGGCCCCACCCGCAACCCCTGGGACCCCTCGCGGGTGCCCGGCGGCAGCAGCAGTGGGTCCGTCGTGTCCGTGGCCGCCGGCTACGCCCCCTTGGCCCTGGGCAGCGACACCGGCGGTTCCGTCCGCCTGCCCGCCAGCTTCTGCAATGTGACGGCGCTCCGCCCCACCTACGGCGTCCTCAGCCGCTACGGGCTCACGGCCATGGCCTCGAGCCTGGATCAGGTGGGCCCCATCGCCGCCACCGCCGAAGATCTGGCCCTGGCCTTCCAGGTCATGGCCGGCGTCGACCCCCAGGACAGCACCTCGGTGGATCTGCCGGAAGCCGAGCGGCTGGCGCCCCTCCGGGCCGCCGACCTCAAGGGCCTTCGCATCGGCCTTCCAAAGGAGTACTTCGCCGAAGGCCTGGAGCCCGCGGTCCGGGCCGTCCTCGACGGGGCCCTCCGGGAGTTCGAGCGCCTCGGCGCGCGGCTGGTGGAGGTGAGCCTACCCCACACCCGCTGCGCCATCGACACCTACTACCTGCTCTGCACTAGCGAAGTCTCCAGCAACCTCAGCCGCTTCGATGGCGTGAGGTTCGGGCTCCGCGTCCGTCCCTCCGAGGGCGGATTGCCGGAGATGATCGCCGAGACCCGGGACCAGGGCCTGGGCTCGGAGGTCAAGCGACGCATCCTCCTCGGGACCTTCTGCCTGTCCAAGGGCTACTACGACGCCTTCTACCTGAAGGCCCTGAAGGCCCGAACCCTCATCACTGGGGATTTCCACGCCGCCTTCGCCGAGGCCGATATCCTGGCCTCCCCCGTCAGCCCCGGTACGGCCTTTCCGTTCGGCGCCAAGACGGAGGATCCCCTGGCCATGTATCTCGCCGATGCCTTCACTGTTCCCGCCTCCCTGGCCGGGCTTCCCTGCCTTTCCATGCCCGCGGGCTTCACCGGCGGCCTCCCCGTCGGCATCCAACTCATCGGACCCGCCTTGTCGGATGTCCGTCTGCTCGAGGCGGCCCACGCCTTCCAGTCCGCCACCCGCCACCACTTCGAAACCCCGACCCTGTCCGCATAGGAGCGAACCATGGCCTTTGATGTCGTCATGCCCCAGATGGGCGAGAGCATTGCGGAAGCCACCGTATTGAAGTGGCACAAGAAGGTCGGCGATGTGATCGCCAAGGACGAGACGCTCTACGAGATCAGCACCGACAAGGTGGACGCGGAGATCCCCGCCCCCGCCGCCGGCACCCTGCTGGAGATCCTCGTGGAAGTCAACGCCACGGTCCCCGTGGGCACCGTGGTGGCCCGCATCGGCGCCGCCTCCGAGAAGCCCGCGGGCGCCGCCGCTCCGGCCCCTTCCTCGCCCGTGGCCGCCGCGGTCTCCGCCGTCACGGCGCCTCTCGCCGACGAGGATGACAACAGCCTTGAAGGCCGCCTCCGGACCAAGAGCAGCCCCCTCGTCCGCGAGATGGCCAAGCAGCACGGCGTGGATCTCGCCCGGATCCAGGGCACGGGCCAGGCTGGACGCGTCACCAAGGAGGACATGGAAGCGCATCTGGCCAAGGGCCCCTCGGCGGCCTCCTCAGCCGCCCCCTCACCTACGGCCATCGCCCCGGTCCTGCCCGCGGTTCATGATCCCTCCGCGCCCACGCTGGGCATCAGCCCCGCCCTCTCGGTGGCCCCCGCCCCCGCCATGCCGGCCTTCGCCGCGGGCGAGCGCGTGAAGGTCGAGCCCATGAGCCGCATGCGCAAGATCATCGCCGACAACATGGTGGCCAGCCGCCGCACCTCGGCCCACGCCTACACGATCTTCGAGATCGACATGACCCATGTGGCCCAGCTGCGCAACAAGCACAAGAAGGCCTTCGAGGCCCAGTTCGGTACGAAGCTCAGCTTCATGCCGTTCGTGATGATGGCGGCCTGCAAGGCGCTGCGCGCCTATCCCATCGCCAACGCCTCCGTGGACGGCGACAACATCGTCTACAAGCAGGACATCAACCTCGGCATCGCCGTGAGCCTGGACTGGGGCCTCATCGTCCCCGTGGTGAAGAACGCCGACATGATGAACCTGGGCGGCCTGGCCCGCAGCCTCAACGACCTGGCCGAGCGGGCGCGCACCAAGCAGCTCAAGCCCGACGAGATCAGCGGCGGCACCTTCACCATCACCAACCCCGGCGTCTACGGCGACACCTTCGGCCTGCCCATCATCAACCAGCCCCAGGCGGCCATCCAGGGCGTGGGCGCCATCGTGAAGCGGCCTGTGGTCATCACCGGCCCCGACGGCACCGACTTCATCGCCATCCGCCAGATGATGTTCAGCAGCCTCGGCTTCGATCACCGGATCGTCGACGGCGCCACCGCCGACCTGTTCATGGCCTTCGCCAAGAAGGAACTGGAGACCTCCACCTTCGGGTTGGAATAGCGGCCGCGCGATCCACCCATTAGGACCAGGAGAGAAGCCTCGGTATCGCCCCTCGCTTTTGGGGGCGATACCGAGAAGAAGGAACTGGAGACCTCCACCTTCGGGTTGGAATAGGCCATCTTCTGAGCCACACGAAAAAGCGGCCAGAAGGCCGCTTTTTCGTATGAGACAGATGCAAGTGGGCCGGCCATTTCATGCGTAGGAGGAAGTCTCCCTGACCATCTCCCGGTACATCGCGTACTCGCCCTGGAAGTGCAGCTGGATGATGGCGGTGGGGCCGTTGCGGTGCTTGGCGACGATCAGCTCGGCGGAAGGATCCGGCTCCTCGTTGGCCGAGGGGATCATCTTCCGGTGGATGAAGGCCACCATGTCGGCATCCTGCTCGATGGCGCCTGAATCGCGGAGGTCACTGAGCTGGGGGCGACCGCCGGTGCGGTGTTCCACCTCGCGGTTCAGCTGGGAGAGCACCACCACGGGAATCCCGAAATCCTTGGCCATGAGCTTGAGCCCGCGGCTGATCTCGCCGATGCGGACGGCCTCGTTCTGCTTGGCGCCGCGGCTGCCCTCGGGGCTGCTGAGCAGCTGCAGGTAGTCGATGATGGCGAACTCCACGCGGCGATTGCTCTGGCTGCCCTGCTTCACGATCATGTTCTGGATCTGCGGCACCGTGATGGAGGCCTGGTCGCAGATGAACAGGGGCATCTGGACCAGCTCGTCGCGGGCCTGCAGCACATGATCGATCTTTCCGGCCGCCCGGCCGGCCTGGAGATCCTTCATGTTGGTCTGGCTCTTGGCGGCCAGGAGGCGCATGAAGACCTCCTCATGGCTCATTTCCAGGCTGAAGAAGGCTCCGCAGTGCCCCGGGCGGCCATCGCGTTCCTGCGCCGCCCGCAGGATCCAGTTCAGGGCCAGGGCGGTCTTGCCGATGCCCGGGCGGGCGGCCAGCACGATGAGGTTGCCGGGCTGGAACCCCTGGGTCAGCTCGTCGAAGCGGGTGAACCCCACCCGGACACCGGGCGAGAGGCGCCCTTCGAGGCGCTCGTGCAGGCGCTCCATGGCGTCATCCGCCACGGCCTGGATGGACAGCAGCCCCCGCGCCTTGGCATCCCCCTGGGCCAGGTGGAAGAGGCTCTGGGCCGTCTGGTCCACCAGCACTTCGGGCGGTTCGTCCTCCTCGGCGGCCTGCCGTACCAGCTGGGCGCCGAGGTGCACCAGGCGCCGCAGCTTGGCCTTGCGGCGGATGACATCGGCCAGCACCTGCGGCCGTTCCACATCCTCTCCGGCCAGCAGCTCCACCAGGCCCGGGTAGCCCCCCACTTTGTTCAGGCTGTCGTCCTGATCCAGGGCGTCCTTCAGCGTGAGGGAGTTGACCTCGACCTGGGCCTCGATGAGGACCCGCAGCGCCCGGAACACGGCCCGATGGGCCGGGTGGACGAAGTCCTCTTCGGCCAGGGTGAACACGGCCTCGCTGGCGGCGAAACCCGCCCCCGGCGAGCAGCAGGTCGCCAGGAACGACCGCTCCGCATCAATATCCTCCGGAAGCCGTTCCGGAAGCCAGTCCGCCATCGCCGCTCCTGCCGATTCTAGAGTCCCGGAGGAGTGTACCCGCCGCCGTTCACATCCACAAAGACGGGGTTGCTGACCGCCACCGGGTAGATGCCCCTCATGATGCGGTTCCAGGGCGTCCCGGCCCGGTAGGCGCCGCTGGTCGCCAGGGGGACGCCGGCCTCGACCACCACCCAGGCATCCTTGCCCGCGGGCATGGCCAGGCCCGATACCGTGGCGGTGCGGAGGCGGAAGTCCGTGGTGGAGGGCGTGAAGCTGCTCATGGGAATGACCTGCGCCACCCCGTTCACCACCACACGGACCTCGTCCACCGGAACCCAGTCCGGGGCGTAGAGCGAGATGGAAAGGTTGACGGTGGCCGCCGGACCGGACACCAGGCCGCCGGGCCCGATGCCGTTGACCGTCACATCGAGCATGGGCCCCGTGGAAGCGACCGCCGCGCCGTTGCGCAGGGCCTCCACCAGAGGCGTGAGGGTGGTCTGGCCGAGGCTGCCGCCCAGCTTGAGGTAGGTGCGGGCCAGGCCCACGGGGGTATCGAAGCTGAAGCGCGAGGAGGAGAGTCCAAGCCCCTTGGTGAAGGCGCCGGGTCCCTGCTGCTTCAGCAGCGAGAACCAATCGGCCCGCACGGCCTTGAACTCGGCGAACCAGGCACTGGGATCGGCGGGATCGCAGCCCTCGGCCCGGATCAGCTCGAGCGCATCGAAATCGCCCTGACGCTTGCCGAGGGACACGGGACCCGTCTGGGCCCACCAGGCATTGGCGCCGCTGCCGAGCGCCACGGCGGGATCAAAGCCACGCACCGTGAACAGCCCCTGGGGGCCCCGGGGGCGGTGGACCACGGTGAAGCCGCCTTCAGCCTGGGTGATGAAATCCGCCAGGGTCCAGCCCTTGGAGGGCCGGGCTCCGCCGTTGCGATCGCCCGTGGGGGACGGCGTGAAGAGGGCCGTGACGAAGCCGTCCGAAAGGCGCGAGCTGCGGCCGCCCACCACGAAGGGATCAGCGCCGATGGGCGCGCGCTGGGCATCGGTGACGGCCAGGCTCTCGATTTCCGCGCGGAATTCGGATCTCAGCGCCGCCGGATCCGTGAGCACATCCTCTTCGGTGCGGGTCACCACCTGCACCCCTTCGGCCAGGGCCGAGCTGAGCATCTCGCCGGGGTTGAGGCCACCCGTGGTCGCCTGGGTGGGACCGGGGATGTCGAAGCTGGTCCAGCCCGTGGGCAGGGGGGAAGGCAGGGCCACGAAGCCGTGGGAAATGTCCTGCTGTCCGTCGAACGATTTCACCGGCAGCACATCCAGATAGGACAGCGGTCCCCGGGTGCCGTAGGCGAGGTAGTCGCCCGCAGGGAAATAGGCCGCCGCCGCCCCGGAGGGGTAGCTGAAGGCGGATCCGAAGACCTCGTTCCCGGCGGTGTACTGGTAGGCGGCGATGTTGGCGCTCAGGAGCACCTTGCCCTTGTAGATCTGATCGTAGTAGCTGGCCATGCGCCGGATGCGCTGCATGTGGGGATCGGGGACGCCGCCCAGACCGGCGAAGGTGATCCGGAGCGGATTGAGGCCCGCGAATTCCAGCGTTCCCGCCTGGCGAACGGAGAACCCGTGGACCATCTGCTTCTGCTTGGTCACATTGCCCGAGGCGTCCACGATTTCGCCCCGCTCGGGGGTCAGGCTCTCCGCCAAGTGCCAGCCCTGGCTCTTGGAGGGCGTGATGGGCGTGGCCAGGTAGGGTCGGTTGGCATCCAGGATGTTGGTGCCGAGGTAGAGCGTGTGGCTCTGCAGGGCGTTGGCCGCCGTGATTCGGTAGGGCTGGTTCTGTCCCGCCACCCGGACATCCGGCACCGCCGGCAGCAGGATCGCGAGCGGCGGGCTGCTGACGGGGATGTCGCTGGGCTCCCGCCACTCCACCCGCTCCAGCACCCAATGGGAGGGATCGGCATCCGTGGCCGGATCCACGGCGGGGTTCGTGCCTGTATAGCGCTCGAACCGGAATTCCGTCTGGATGGGGCCGCCGCGCAGGGCGGTGCCGAAGGTATCGAAGGCCAGGATTCCGAAATCCCCACCGCGGAGCCCGCTCCGGGCCTGGGCCATCTCGTTGAAGACCACGGTGCCCTGGCTGGGGTAGAAGGGATGCGGAGCCAGGCCCTGGCTGGTGAGGACCACATCGGGTCCGCCCAGCGCGTACAGGCGCCGCCGGTAGGTCAGTGTCTGGCCCGCAGGCAGGCTCGCCGCCGCGGGACTGCCCACGACCAGGCGGCCCGGGAACACGGGGCGAAGTTCGGTCAGGGCATGCTGGGGATCCGAAGCCACCAGGACCTGGTCCACATCCAGGGGCAGGATGCCCAGGGAGGCATGCGAATCCAGGGTGCTGCCGGCCGATTCGGCGCCCACGAGGGCCACCATCGGCGCGACGACGCTGCTGGTCAGCGGGGCCGTGAAGTCGGATCCAGGGATTTCCGCGCCCCAACTGCTGAGCGGCGCTCCGCTGAAGGTGGACACGGCCGGCACCACGAGACGGAAGCCGCCGCCGCGCTGGGAGAGGAAATCCCCAAGGCTGCGGATCGGGAGGGCCGAGGTGCCGTTGTTGCTGAGGGTGGTCTCCAGGGTGAAGAAGGTCTCGCCCTGGTTGAGGCGGATGCGGTGGAGAACGGTCACGCCCGATACCCGGCTCTGGCCGTCCGTGGCCACGCCGAGCTTGCCTTTGGGATCCAGCAGGTAGCCCTGCATCTCGAGGTTCACCGAGTTCACGCCGGTGCCGGGGGAGTACCGATCGAAGACCAGCGGCAGATCGGGATCCTGGTTGACCACCGGGCCGAGGCGCTCCACCAGGTCCGTGGGCATGGACACCCGCTTGAAGCTCTGGTCGAGGGAGATGGTCCCCACATCGAGGATGGCCCCGCCTGAAGCGGCGCCGAACTGGCCTTCCCGGTCCCCGAAAGCCGCCCCGTCCACCGCGAGCTGGACGGCGTCGTTGCCCAGGTAGAAGTCGCCGGGTCCGGAGGTGGCCTTCAGTCCCTGGATGCGGTCGCCGCCGGAAGCGGGGATCTCCTCCACAGCCACCGTGGGACGGGACACGCCGGTCGCCCGGAAACAACCCGTCGCACCCGCGGCCAGGATCAGGGCCAGCGGCGCCAGGATCAGGGGCGCGCGGCGGGGGGCCCGGCGGGACGGGAAGACAACGGGGGCAAGGCTCATGTTCATCAAGGCGTCTCGTTCGGGCGGGAGGTCCATGGGTCTAAGGCGGACGAAAGGTCTATGCTAACTCACGATGCCGATCTCCGCCTTCCTTCATCGCTGCTGGCTGCACCGATGGGCCCTGCTGCTGGCCCTGGCGCTCCCTCTCCTGGGAGACTTGCTCTGGACCCTCGGAAGGTTCCCGGCCATGCATCACCAGCAGATCTACCGGGCCGACGCCCTTCCGCCCGTGGGCGGCCCCGTCTTGGTGCTGGGGGCCGGCGTGTACGGGGACGGTGAGCCCACCTCCATCCTGGAGGGCCGGCTCCGCACGGCCCTGGAACTCTACCGCTCCGGCAAGATCCGCTGGTTCCTGGTCTCCGGCGACAACCGCCATCCCTCCTACAATGAACCCCAGGCCATGCGCCGCTGGCTCGTGAAGCAGGGCGTCCCCCCGACCCACATCGTCAGCGACTACGCCGGGCTCCGGACCTGGGACAGCCTGAGGCGCGCCCAAGTGGTCTTCGGGCAGCCGCAGGTGGTCATCGTCACCTCGGATTTCCACCTGGCCCGGGCGCTCTATCTGGCGGATCGCATGGGCCTCCAGGCCTGGGGGGTGCCCGCTTCCACGGAGGACCGCCCCGTCGGGAACCGGCTCCGCTACTGGATCCGGGAGTACATCGCCCGGCACCGGGCGCTCTGGGATGCCTGGTTCCCCCCCGACGCCCGCCTGGGCCCCCGGGAACCGACGCCCGATGATTGGGATCCGCCCAAGTGAGGGCACCCCATGACCTTCTGATCCTCGCTGCGGGTCGGCTGCACCAGGGACGCTACGGCGGCAGCCTGGCGGGCCTGGGCGCGGTGGGCCTCGGCCTGACGGCCCTGGAGGGCCTGCTGGCCCAGGGGCCCCTGCCCCGGCCCGGAAACCTGATCTGGGGCATGGCCCGCAGCCACACCCAGGGCATGAACCCCGCCCGCACCCTGGTTCTGAAGGCGGGTCTGCCCCACGACACACCGGCCTTCACGATCAACATGGCCTGCGGCTCCAGCCTCCAGGCCCTCATTCTCGCCGCCCAGCGCCTGAAGGACGGGGCCGGAGCCCCCATCCTCGCCGGGGGGAGCGAAGCCATGTCCGATACGCCGCACCTCGTGCCGGGTCTGCGTTGGGGATTTCGAATGGGCCACCGCCAGCTGCCCGATGTCATGCATCAGGACGGCCTGCGCTGCCCCGTCACCGGCTTGCTCATGGGCGAGACCATCGAGCGGCTGGCCGCGAAGCGGGACATCTCCCGACTCGAGGCCGATGCCTGGGCCGCCGACAGCCACCACCGCGCGGCGGCCGCGGACACCCGCGCGGAGCTCCTGCCCCATCCGGCCCTGGATCACGACGAATCCATCCGGCCGGACATCTCGATCGAAGCGCTGGCGCGGCTGGCGCCGGTCTTCGCACCCCAGGGCCAGGTCACCGCCGGGAATGCCTCGGCCCTTTCGGATGGCGCCGCGGCCCTGCTCGTGGCCCGGCGGGACCAGGCGGGCGGAGCCCCGCCCCTGGCGCGGATCCTGGGCTGGAGCGAGGCCGGGGTGGATCCCCTCGACATGGGTGAAGCTCCCGTCCCGGCCGTCCAACGGCTACTCGCAGCCCAGGGGCTGGCCGTCTCCGACATCCACCTCTGGGAGCTGAACGAGGCCTTCTCCGCCCAGCTCCTGGTCTGCCAGCGGCAGCTCGGCATCCCCCCGGAGCGCCTGAATGTGGCCGGGGGCGGCGTGGCCCTGGGACACCCCATCGGCGCCACCGGGGCCCGCATCGTCGTCACCCTGATCCACCAGCTGAAAGCCCGCGGCGGCGGGCTGGGCGTGGCCACGCTGGGCATCGGCGGCGGGCTGGGCCTGGCGCTCTTGATCGAAGTGGAACCCTAGACTTCAGCCTCGGCCAGCAGTGCCTTCAGGGCCCGGTAATCGGTCTTGCCCGTGCCCAGGGTCGGGATCTGGTCGATCTGGCGGACGGCACGGATGTTGTGCAGCGACGAGAGGCCTGCGGCCCGGATGGCCGCGTTGGCCTCGTCGCGGGCGATCCCGGAGACCGAGAAGAGGACCAGGTCGGGATTGAGCTCCTCCACGCCGGCTTCCACCGCGAGAAGCGGCTCGGTTTCATCCTCGCCCAGGAAGCGCTGCGAAAGGGCCTCTTCGATGGCCGGCAGGGAGACCATCTCGCCGCCGAGCTTCACGAAGCGCTTGAGGCGGCCCGCGAAGACCAGGACGCCACGGTCCTGGCGGACCAGGTCCCCCGTCCGGTACCAGTCGCGACCCTCGAAGCTTTCGAAAGGCGACTCCACATCGGGGTTCAGGTACCCGGAGAAGATGCTGGGCCCACGCACCAGCAGCATGCCCGGCTGTCCCGGCTCGGCCCGGCGACCCGTCTCCAGGTCCACGATGGCCCACTCGACGGAGACCAGCGGCTTGCCGATGCTGCCGTTCCGCGGATCATCCTCCCGGTTCACCGACACCACGGGCGAACATTCCGTGATGCCGTAGCCCTCCAGAACCGTGGTCTTCGGCCAGCGGCGCGCCAGGGTCGCGTAGATCTGCTCGGAACATTTCTCGGCCCCGGAGACCACGATCCGCAGGGATTCCAGGTGTCTGTCCTCCGCCACGCGGATGATGCCCCCGAGGAAGGTGGGCGTCCCCACCAGCAGGGTGGCGTGGTAGGCCTCGATGATGCGGGCCAGCATCCTCCCCTCGGTGGGGTTGGGGTGGTAGACCACGCGCAGGCCCAGCAGAAGCGGAAGGATGGTGGTGGTGGTGAGCCCGAAGGCGTGGAAGGGCGGCAGGCAGCCCATCACCCGCTCGTCCTGGCGGAAATGGAGGGCCTGTGCGGCATCCCGGATGTTCGCCAGGATGTTCCCGTGGGTGAGCGGCACGGCCTTGGGATGGCTTTCGCTGCCGCTGGTGAACAGCACGGCGGCGGTTTCCGGGGGCTTGGCCCCCTGCAGGGAGGTCCAGTTGAAGCGGGCGCGGAAGGCCGCGGCCAGCTTCGTGGCGAGGGATATCTTCTTCCCGGCTTCGTCGAGCAGCAGCAGCCGGTGCTTCACCGCCGAGAGGTCCACGCCCTGGGCATCCAGGCGGCTGACCAGCGTGGAGACGGTGACCACCTGCTTGACCCCCACGAGATCCAGGCCGTACCCCATGCTCCGGGCCCCGGCCGTCCAGTTCACCAGCACCGGGGTCTTGCCCGCGAAGAGCAGGGCCAGGTACAGGATGCTGGCGCCCCCGGAGGCAGGCAGCATGAGGCCCACATGGCTGCCCTCCAACCCCTCGAAGATGGGCTTGAGGACCATGATGGCCGTGAGGACATCCCGGTAGGTCTTCACGCCGCCCAACTGATCCGCCAGCGCCACGCGGCCGGGATTGCGGCGGGCCTGCTTCAGGAACACCTCGGTGATGGTGTCGCCATCCGGCATGTCGATGGGAAGGTCCGTGGGGGAGTGGAACCAGGCGTGGGGCACGGCCTTGAGCTCGCCCTGGCGGAGCGACACCGCGGCCCCCGTGGCGGCGAGCAGGAGGTCGCCCACGGTCTGGAGCGAGGCGGGATCGCTGCAGGGATAGCCGTAGGCCCGCTGGAGCCACAGTTCCAGCTCCCGGTGGCCCAGGGCATCGAGGCCCAGGTCCCGCACCAGGTGTTGGGGGTCCTGAATGTCCGTCTGGCCCGTGACGGCCTGGAGGTGGCGACGCACGGCATCGCGCACCTGGGGAGGCACGGCGCGGGGATTCCCCTCCACCCGAGGCCGAGGGGGCTCCGGGAGGATGCGGGGTTCGTGGTTCTTCCACACGAGGTAGGGCACGAAGAGCCGAGGGGCGGCGTCGGCATTCAGCCGGGCCTCCAGGGCGCGATTGACCGCCTGCCTTCCTTCGGCCAGCGGCAGGTCGCGGACCTCCTCGAAGGCCACCTGGACATCGCGCTTGGGCATGAAGAACAGTGCGTTGGCCGCGAGGTACCCCAACCCCTTCAGCAGTTCCAATCCGATGGAGGGGCGTCGGCCCGAGGCGGCGCTGAACCGGCTGCCCCAAAGCCCCCGCAGGCGGATCACCACCACCCGGGCCCCGGGAGCCTGGCGGAGAATCGACGCCACCGTGCTGTTGTCGGCGAGGTCCTCGACCTTCTGGCGGGCCAGGCGGGCCCCCGGGAACAGGATGAGGTTGCCGCCCGAGGTCAGGTGCCCGGCCAGGGCGGTCAGTTCCTGGTCCAGGACCTGGCGGGTCCGGTCCCCGTGGTCCGCGGGATCCGGCAGGGGGCGGAAGCCCAGCAGCCGGGCCAGCCAGCGCAGAGGAGCCGAGGCCGCGTGGTCCCGGCCGGCCACCAGGATCGGCGCGAAGCGGCCATGGAGGGCCGTCACCAGCAGAAAGGGGTCCACCAGGGTCGGGTGGGAGGCCAGGAAGAGGACGCCTGGTCTCCCGGGAACGGGCAGGGACTCCGCCCCCTCGAACTGGATTCGATAGCGCAGCCGCAACAGCGGCCGACCCAGGGCTCGGATCAAGGGGGCGATCATCGTGAATGGAACCTACATGCTAAATGCGGACGAGTTCTGGATTGTAGCGGGAATCCCGACGGGACCCTAAACCCCTCCGGGGACATCTGCGAAGATAACGCAGGGCCGTCAGCGGCCCTTCGAGGATCCCATGACCGATGCTCCCCTGATCCGGCTCACCGACATCACCAAGGTCTACCAGATGGGAGACATGGAAGTGCGCGCCCTGGATGGCGTCTCCATGGAGATCCACCGCGGCGAGTATGTGGCCATCATGGGACCCTCCGGTTCCGGCAAGTCCACCATGATGAATGTCATCGGCTGCCTGGACACGCCCACCACCGGCACCTACGAGCTGAACGGCAAGCTGGCCTCGGCCATGACGGATGACAACCTGGCCCAGATCCGCAACGAGGAGATCGGCTTCGTCTTCCAGACCTTCAACCTGCTGGCCCGCACCACCTCCCTGCAGAATGTGGAGCTGCCTCTAATCTATGCGGGCAAGACGCCCGTCGAGCGGCACCAGATGGCCCTGAAGGCCCTGGAGAATGTCGGCCTGGGCACCCGCAGCGATCACATGCCCAACCAGCTGTCCGGCGGCCAGCGGCAGCGCGTGGCCATCGCCCGGGCCCTGGTGAACAATCCGTCCATCCTCCTGGCCGACGAGCCGACGGGTGCCCTCGATTCCAAGACCAGCATCGAGATCATGGCCCTCTTCGAGGATCTGTACCAGAAGGGCAACACCATCATCCTCGTCACCCACGAGGAGGACATCGCCCGGCATGCCCACCGGATCGTGAAGCTGCGCGACGGCAAGATCATCCATGACGAGCCGAACACCCCCATCACCTCCGAAGAGCACATGGCCCACTTGAGCCTCTGAGCCTGACCTCCGGTAGAATGGTCGGATGCAGAAGCTCGTCCAAGGCATCCACCAGTTCCAGACCCAGATCTTCAGTTCCCACAAAGAGCTTTTCGAGCGGCTGGACAAGGACCAGGCGCCCGAAACGCTCTTCATCACCTGCTCGGACTCGCGCATCAGCCCGAACCTGATCACGCAGACCCAGCCAGGCGAGCTGTTCATCCTGCGCAATGTGGGCAACCTCGTGCCCCCGTACGAACACATGGGCGGCATGAGCGCGGGCATCGAATTCGCCGTCACCGTGCTCCAGGTGAAGGACATCATCGTCTGCGGCCACTCCAACTGCGGCGCCATGAAGGCCCTGCTGGAGCCGGACCAGCTGGGCGAGCTGCCGGCCACCAAGGCCTGGCTGGCCCACGCCCGGAAGACGGAGCAAATCATGTGGCAGAGCTACGGCCACCTCGAGGGGAACCAGCTCCTCCACGCCACCGTCGAGGAGAACGCCCTCGTCCAGCTGGAGAACCTCCGCACGCACCCCTCCGTGGCCAAGGCCATGGCCAGCGGGATGCTGCATCTCCACGCATGGGTCTACAAGATCGAGACCGGCGAAGTCTTCGCCTTCGATCCGGAACGGGGCCAATACACCTCCGTCACGGGTACTGCGGGCCTGGAACCCCTGGCCCCGGAACACCGCGCCACGGACCTGTCGATCTAGGCGGCCAGCGGCTCGCCACCCGTTTCAGATCGAGAGCCGGTCCAGCCGCTCGGGCCGGTCCCGCCAGCCCTCATCGACCTTGACGAAGAGCTCCAGCCGCACGGGGCGCTGGAGTAGCTTCTTCAGCTCGCGCTGGGCGCTCTGGCGGATGTCCTTGATCATCTCACCGCCGCTGCCCAGGAGGATCTTGCGGTGCCCATCGCGGTCCACCAGGATGCGCGCGGCGATGAAGACGCCCTCGGGACCCAGATCCTCGGGGTAATCCTCCTGGCCCGCCTCCAGCCACTGTTCGATGAGCACGGCCACGCCATGGGGCACTTCCTCGCGGGTCTTGCGCAGCACCTTCTCCCGGATGAACTCCGAGGCCAGGGACCGCTCGGTCTGGTCCGTGAAGACCTCTTCACCATAGGGCCAGCCGGGCTGGGTCGCATCCCGCTCCAGAATCGTCCAGAGCGGATCGAGGTTCAGGCCCATCTTGGCGCCGATGGGGACGATCTCCTTGAAGGGCAGCAGATCCTTGTAGGTGGCGATCTTCTCCAGCAGGCGGCCCTTGGACAGCAGGTCGATCTTGTTCAGCAGCAGGTAGGTCGGCCGGCCCAGCTTGCGCAGGCGCTTGGCCAGGGCATGTTCCCCGGTGCCCAGGTAGTCGTCCGCATCCACCACCCAGAGGAGCATGTCGGCTTCCTCGAGGGCCTGGTCCACATGGGCCATCATGCGTTCGTTGAGGGCGTGCTTGGGCAGGTGGATGCCCGGCGTATCGAGGAAGGCCAGCTGCACCTCGCCGCGGTCCATGACTCCCAGCACCTTGGTGCGGGTGGTCTGGGGGATCTGGCTGGTGGCCGCCAGCTTCTGCCCCAGCAGGGCATTCAGCAGGGTGGACTTGCCGGCATTGGGGAGGCCGATGATGGCGAGGGTCGCGTGGCGCCGGTTCGGGCCCGTGCCGGAGGGTTCAGCCACGATGCACGCCCCGCTTGGCCTCGCGAATGAACTTGAGGAGATAGGCCACCTCGGCGATGTGGCCCACTTCCCGCTCCGTCTGGGCCATGGCCTCCTCCCGGAGCAGACCCGCGTGGAACAACAGCCGGTGGGCCCTCTTCAGGCCCTCCACCACCTCGAGGGAGAATCCCTTGCGCTGCAGGCCGATGGTGTTCACGCCGTAGCTCTTGGTGTCGCGGGCGCCCGCCGTCTTCATGAAGGGCAGCACATCCTGGGTGGCCACGGTGAAGCCGCCCATGAAGGCGTGATCGCCCACGCGGCAGAACTGGTGGACGGCGGAGAAGGCGCCGATGTTGCAGCCGTCGCCCACCTCGACATGACCCGCCAGGGTCGCGGAGTTGGCGAAGATGTTCTTGCTGCCCACATGGCAGTCGTGGGCGATGTGGGAGCCCGTCATCAGGAAGTTGTCATCAGCCAGGGTGGTCAGGCCGCCGCCGCCCTCGGTGCCGCGGTGCAGGGTGCAGCCCTCGCGGATCACATTCCGGTGGCCCACCTGCAGGCGCGTGGGGGCACCCTTGAACTTCAGGTCCTGGGGACCCATGCCCAGCGTGGCGTGGGGATAGATGTCGTTGTCTTCGCCGATCTCGGTGTGCGGGCCGATGACCACATGGCTGCGGAGCTGCGTCCGTGCGCCGAGGACGGCGTTGCCTTCGATGACGCAGAAGGGGCCGACGACCACGCCCTCGCCCAGCCGGGCCTCCGGGCTCACCACGCTGCTCGGATGGATCTGAGCGCTCATTTACCTTCCCCTTCAGCCAGGTCCATCAGCATGGACATGAATTCAGCCTCGGCCACCTTCTGGCCATCCACGAAGGCCTCGCCCCGCATTTTGCAGATGCGGCCCTTGAACTGGATCACCTTCACTTCCATGACCATCTGGTCACCGGGAAGCACCGGCTTGCGGAACTTCACGGCATCGATGCCCATGAAATAGATCACCTTCCGGGCCCGGTCCTCGAACTCCCGCATGAGCAGGCAGCCGCCGGTCTGGGCCATGGCCTCCACGATGTAGACACCCGGATAGACCGGCCGGCTGGGGAAGTGGCCCTGGAGGACCCCCTCGTTGAAGCTGATGTTCTTCAGGCCCTTGATCCACTGCTTGGGCTCGAAGTCGAGAATCCGGTCCACCAGCAGCATCGGGTAGCGGTGGGGCAGCAGGTCCATGATCCCCTGCAGATCGATGGTGCGCGGTTCGTGTTCGGGCATGGGCACTCCAATCTTCTAGCCTACCGCCTCCGGGCCCGGGCCTCCAGCCTCACGGTTTCCGAGCCGTCCGCTCGAAGATCCGGGCCTCGACGAAGAGGTCCAGGAGGCCGCGGTCCAGGGCCCCGTCCCGGGCCTCGTCGTCCAGGATCGCCAGGCTGCGTTCCAGGGGCACGGCACCCTTGTAGGGCCGGTCCTGGGCCGTGAGGGCATCGAAGACATCGGCGATGGCCATGGCCCGGCTCTGGACCGGAATGTCCGGTTCCATCAGCTTCCGGGGATAGCCCCGGCCGCTCAGCCGCTCGTGGTGGGCATAGGCGATGTCGGGGATGCCCGCCAGGTCGCGGGTCCAGGGGATGCGCTCCAGGAAGCGGAAGGTGTGGGTGACATGGCTTTCGATCTCGAGCCGTTCCGCCTCGGACAGACTGCCCTTGCGGATGCGGAGGCTGGCCACATCCGCCGGGGCCACCACCGTGCGGGACTCGCCGCTCCAGTGGGTGAAGGTGAGGCTTTCCAGCAGGCCCAGCCCCTCGGCCACCTCCTGGCTCAGCACCGTGGGCTCGTTGCTCTGGCGCACCAGGTGGATGAGCCGCTCGGACTCGGCCTGGCGGTCCTGGAGGGTCCGCTCCCACAGCTCGAAACTCCCCCCGCCCTTCCAGGCCTTGGCCAGGGTCTCGAGAGCCGCTTCCAATTCCCGCTGGCGCAGCCGCTGGAGGATGATCTCCAGCTGGCTCGGATCGAGCTTCTTGGCCTTCACCAGGACCTGCTCGCGGACGCCCACCTTCCCGAAATCGTGCAGGAGGCTCGCATAGCGCAGCTCCCGCAGCTGCCGATCCGAGAACGACAGGCCCCCGAAAGGCCCGTTGGGCGTGGCGTTGACCGCTTCCGCGAGCCCCACGGTGAGGTCCGCCACCCGGCCCGAATGGCCGCTGGTGACGGGATCCCGGGCCTCGATGGCAGTCACGGAAGCGGCCACGAACCCTTCGAAGAGCCGCTCGATCTCCTCCCGGAGCTGGGCGTTCTTCACGGCCACCGCCGCCTGCCCCGCCAGGCTCTGGGCCAGCCTCTGATCCGCCGTGGAGAAGGCGACTGTCCTCCCGTCTTCATCCAGGCGGTTGAGGAGCTGCAGAACCCCCAGCACCTGCCCTTCCGTATCGAGCATGGGCACCACCAGGGCCGAAGTGGTGTGGTATCCCGCCTGACGGTCGAAACTGTCGTTGAAGCGGTAGGGGGCCTCGACCGGAATCCGATAGACATCCGGGAGGTTCAGGCTCTCCCTGCTGAGGGCGACGAACCCGGCCAGGGTGCCCCGCGAGATGGGCATCGCCACCCGGTGGAAGGGCAGGCTGACGCGGGCGTTCTGGGTGTGGGCGAACAGCAGCTCCGGGTCGTCCTCCGCGCCGGTGAGCAGGTAGATGGAGCCGGCTTCGGCCATCAGCAGTTCCCGGGCCTTGGTCAGGATCAGATCCAGCAGGCGATCCAGGTTCTGCTCCGAAGCCAGGGCCCGGCCCACCTCGTGGAGCCGCTCCATGTCGCGCCGGTCCTGCAGGCGGGCCCAGGCCGCCCGGACCAGGGCCTCCGCCGCCTCCAGACCGGGCCAGGCCTCGCAGTCCGCGAAAATCCCGTCGCCCGGTACGCCCAGGACCACATCGGCGGGGCCGGCATCCTGGAAGGCCAGCGCACGGCGCATCTCCCCGCCAGTGCGGTCCAGGAGGGTGTTACGGTGCTCAGGGGGGACGGCCACCGTGAATCGCAAGGCGGAATCAAGCTCCAAAAAAACGAAGACGAAGGTGCCGCCAGCATATCGGAATTCCCCTGCCCCGACCGAAAGCTGGCAAGGCCCCGTCGAGCGGCTCGCCTGGGGCGGCAAGGGCGTGGGCCGGGCGGCGGACGGGCGCCTGCTGCTACTGGAGGCCCCCCTGGCCCTCTTTCCGGGCGAGGTGGTCGAGGCCACCGTCATCTGGAAGGCCCGCCACGGCGAGGGCCGTGTCACCCGCTGGATCACCCGGGACCCCCGCCGGACCGTGGCGGCGTGCCCGGTCGCCGGATCCTGCGGCGGTTGCGACCTCTGGGAGGCCGGGCGCCACGCCCCCGATCTCAAGCGGCAGATGGTGGCCGACCTCCTGCGCCGCCAGCTGGGCGAAGGCGTCGCCTGGGACTGGCGTCCCGCCCCGGAGGAGGCCCGCCGCCACCGCATCCAGCTGCACTGGGACGGCACGGAGCTCGGCTATTTCCGGCGCCACAGCCACACGCTCGTGCCGGTGGCCGCCTGCCCCGCCGCCGCCGAGCCCCTGTCCCTGGCCATTCCACGACTGAAGGAGGCCCTGATCGGGCGCGTCCTCACGACCCGCCCAGGCCGCTGGGAGCTGTCCACGGGCACCCCTGCCGGGACGATCCTCGCGACGGACGAGCGGGGCCGGTCCTGGTGCCTCGAACCCGATGGCTGGCACCGCAGCGAGGAGCCCCTGCGGCATCAGCTGCGCGGAATCGCGCTTCGGCACGAGCCCGGGGCCTTCTTCCAGGTGAGCCCCCCCTGGGCGGCCGAGGCCTTCGGCGGCCTGCTGGAAGCCTGGGGTGTGAAGGGCCGCACCCTCTACGATCTCTACGGGGGCGTCGGCCTCTTCTCCGCCCTGCTCGGCAAGCAGTTCGACCGGCGCGTGCTGGTGGAATCAGGCGAGGCGGCGGTGGCCTGGGCCCGGCGCAACCTGGAGTCCCTGGGTCTGCCCTCGGACTGCCTGGTGGGCGATGTGGCCGCCTGGGTGCCCGAAGGGCTGGGCCACTCGGAGGATGTGATCCTGCTCGATCCGCCCCGGGCCGGTCTCGAACCGGAACTCAGCGGCCGCCTCTGCACCGCCGGGGCCGGCACGCTGGTGCTGGTGGGCTGCGACGGCGCCGCCTTCTGCCGCGATGTGAAGCGCCTCGGAGAGGCCTGGGACCTGGAGAAGGTGGCTGTGCTCGACCTCTTCCCCCTCACCAGCCATGTGGAGTGCGTGGCGCTGATGACCAAGCGCCCATGAGCGCGCTGGGCCACCACCTGCTCGTGGAGTTCACGGGTTGCGAGGCCGCGGTCCTGGCCGACCTGGATCGGGTCACCGCCGCCATGCTGGAGGCCGCCCGCGTCTCCGGCGCCACCATCGTCACCCACAGCTTCCACCACTTCAGCCCCCACGGCGTCAGCGGCGCGGTGATCATCGCGGAAAGCCACCTGGCCATCCACACCTGGCCCGAATACGGATTCGCCGCCGTCGATTTCTTCAGCTGCGGCGGCGTGGACATGAATCGCGGCCTGGCCTGCCTGAAGGCGGCCTTCGACGCCCAGGCGGAAACCCGGCTCGAGCTGGAACGAGGCCCCCTCCGGACGGTCAGTCCCTGATCGCCCCCTCCAGGCGCAACAGCCGCTCCTTCATGGCCAAGCCGCCGGCATAACCCGTCAGCGTGCCATTGGCGCCGATCACGCGGTGGCACGGGACGAGGATCGACACGGGGTTGGCGCCGTTGGCCCGCCCCACGGCCCGGCTGAGGTTGGCATCGCCGAGCTCCGCCGCCAGCTGCCCGTAGCTGCGGGTCTCGCCGAAGGGGATGCGCTGGAGGGCCCCCCAAACCCGCTGCTCGAAGGCGCTGCCGTGGAGGCGAAACGGCACCTCGAAGGCCGTCCTCCGCCCGGCGGCGTAGGCTTCCAGCTGGTCCCGGAGGCGGTCCACCGAGCTCGCCTCCGGATGCGCGACGGGATCCAGGCGCGCGAGCTTCGCCAGCAGCGGGGCCCGGAACTCATGCCCGGCGAAGCCCAGGTAGAGGACGGCCCCCTTGGCGTCGAAGGCCGCCTGCACGGGCCCGAGGGAGGTGTCGATCCGGTGGATTCCGTTCATGCGGGGGTTCCCTTCAGGCTGGACCAGAGGTGGAAGGTGGCGAGGCTGCGGTGGGGGGCGAAGGGCGCCATGAGTCGTTGCGTCCCGGCGGCATCCGGCCGCGCCTCCAGCCGGAACCAGCGCTGGAGGGCCAGGGTGAGTCCCGCGTCGCCCACGGGCACGCAGTCGCGGAAGCCGAGGCCCCGCATCAGCACATACTGGGCCGTCCAGGGACCGCAGCCCCGCAGGGCGAGCAGGTCCCTGGAGGCGCCGGTGGCGGTGGCCCGTGCCTCCAGCCGCAGCCGGCCCGCGGCCACCTCGCCTGCGGCGTGGAGCAGATACTCGGCCTTGCGTCGGGAGAACCTCAGGGCCAGCAGGTCTTCGGGCTGCAGTGCGGAGATCTGGGCGGCATCAGGATGGGCGAAGAGCCCTTCCGCCGCCGGCGTCCCGGCCCGCCGGATCAGGTCGCGCCGCAGGGCGTAGGCGAAGGCCAGGTTCACCTGCTGGCCCAGAATGGCCCACACCAGCGCCTCGAAAGCGTCCAGCGTGAGCAGCACCCGCAGACCCTCTCGCCCCCGGGCCAGGTCCGGATGCGCCGCCTCGAAGACCGCAGGTTCCTCCTGCCATCCCAGCAGCCGGAGCGCGGCCCCATGGGCCTGGGCCATGGCCGTGGGCCCCCCGGCTCCCTTGAGCGACACTTCGACGGTGCCCGCGGCGAAGGTCAGGACGAGGACAGAGGCCCGGCCTTCGCACAGGAAGGCCTTGACGAGGCGCGGCCCCTCCACCCGCTCGGACACACTGGCCGCGTCCCGGCCGTGGAAGCGCAGCACATCCTCCACGCGGAGCCCCGCGGGTTGCGGAAGCGTGAAGCCGTCGGAGCCCAGCATGGTGCGGTAGGCGCCGGGGCTGAGGCCCGTCTGCCGGCGGAAGGCCTCATGGAACCCCGAGGCGCTTTCGTAGCCCGATCCGAAGGCCAGGTCGGCCAGGTCCCCCTGGCCTGCCGTGAGCCGGGCACAGGCCGCCTGGATGCGGATCCGCTGGAGAAAGGTCGCAGGCTGCACCTGGGCGTGATCCCGGAACAGGGTCTTCAGCTTGGTGAGGCCCACGCCGGCGGCCTCGGCCAGGGCCTCCACCTCGGGGAAGGCCGCCGGATCCGCCGCGGCCTGCGCCATGGCGTCCTCCAACCGGGCCAGGTCGGCGTCTTCTCCCCGATAGAAGGCATCAGGCCGGCATCGCTTGCAGGGCCGGAGGCCCGCCGCATGGGCCGCCGCTTCATCCGCAAAGAAGCGCACATTGCGGGCCAGAGGCTTGCGAGCCGGGCAGGAGGGCAGGCAGTAGATCCCGGTGGTGAGGACACCCGTGAGCACCCGCCCGTCGAAGGAAGCGTCCTTCGCCAGGATCCGTTCGTAGAGGTGCTCATCCGACCAGCGCATGGATCCATGCTAGGAGCCCATGCGGGGGAAATCCTCCGATGGGCGGCGCCGGAATTTTTTCCTCCGCGCCCTCTGGATCATCTCTGCGTCCTCTGGGTTCCGCCTTTCTGTTTCCTAATCCCACTCCAAGGGCAGGGCCGGCTGGGGCGGGGCCTTGGGCAGCACGCCCTCCAGGCGGAGCAGGAACTCCTTCATGTCCAGGCCCCCGGCATAGCCCACCAGGGAGCCATCCGATCCGATCACGCGATGGCAGGGGATGAGGATGGCGATGGGGTTGGCGCCGTTGGCGCGGGCCGCCGCGCGGATGCATTTCTCGTCCCCAAGGCGCCGGGCCAGTTCCAGGTACGAGATGGCCTGGCCGTAGGGGATCTTCTGCAGTTCCTTCCAGACCCGCCGCTGGAAATCCGTGCCATCGGCCACCATGGGGATGTTGAAATCCCGCAGGTTCCCCGAAAAGTAGGCCTCCAGCTGCCGCTTCAGGTAGGGCAGGCTCCTCGGCGCGGGCCCTTCGGGCTGGAGGGGTGGCCGCCCATGCAAACGCACCAGGTGGATCAGGCGCCCTTCCCCATCGAAGGCCGCGCCCAGATCTCCCAGGGGTGTGGACAGCGGATGGAAGGACCCGTTCATGGGCACCAGAATGGCAGAATCAGGAGACTTAGGTGCAGATCCCGCACCATCGGACCAAAGCTAGGGCCGCCGCCACCCCATGCCCGTTTCCAGATCCCGCAGCGCCCTGGGCAGGGGGCCCTCCCCCGGCAGCAGCACCCGGTGCGTGGGCACGAGCAGGGCGATGGGATTGGCAGCGCAGGCCATGATGATCAGATCCTCCTCCAGGCTCAGCCAGGCCGCCAGATCGGCGGGCTGCCGGGATTGGCCGTAGGGGATCGTCCGGACCGTGTCCCAGACGCGGAGTTCCAGGGCCGTGCCCTGGGGATCGACAGGAATGGTGAAGGTCCGCAGGGTGCCGGCCAGGTAGGCCTCCAGCTGCCGATCCAGGAAACGCTTGGCTTCGCGCTGCTCCTTGGGCGGCAGGGGGCTGGTCTTGCGGGGATCAAGACCTTCCACCGCCAGCTCCCGCAGCCGTCCCCGGCCGTCGAAGGCGGCTCGCATCGGCCCCATCGGGGTATTCAGCTCGTAATGCCAGAGGACCATCAGGGAATCATCGCAGGGTCGGTAGACTGTTTCCATGGTCACCGAACCTTTCCGCCTGTCCATCATCGACTACTTGAACGCCGCCCCCCTCAACCACGGATTCAAGCACGGCCTCGGCTGGGAGCACTTCCACCTGAAATTCCACTATCCCTCGGCCTGCGCCGACCGCCTCCGGTCCGGCGAGGTGGATGCGGGCATCGTCAGCTCCATCGAATACCTGCGGATCCCGGACCTCCTCATCGTGCCGGGCCTCTGCATCGCCTCCCCGAAACGCGTCCGCAGCGTGGTGATCCTCTCCAAGGTGCCTCCGGAGCAGATCCGCAGCCTCGCCCTGGATACCTCCAGCCGGACCAGCGTGGTGCTGGGACAGCTCATCCTCCGGGAGCGCTACGGCGTGAGTCCCGAGATCACGGACATGGGCCCCGACCTGCCGGCCATGCTCGAGGCGCACGATGCCGCCCTGATGATCGGGGATTCCGCCATGCGGGCCCCCCGCCAGGGGCTCTTCGTCCTGGATCTGGCCGAGGAGTGGCATGCCTGGACCGGCCTGCCCTTCGTCTTCGCCCTGTGGCTGGTCCGGAAGAACGCCCCGCAGCTGCCCGTGCCCGGCGGGGTGGCCTCCTTCTTCCACCGGAGCTACGAGATCGGCCAGGCCCAGCTGCCCGCCATCATCGAAGAGGCCCGCCGCACCATCGGCTGGACCAAGATCGAACTGCACGAGTACCTCACGGAAAACATCAGCTACACCCTGGGCGAAGCCGAGCGGGAAAGCCTCGCCCTCTTCTTCGAGAAGGCCGTGCGCCACGGCTTTGCGCCCGAGGAGAAACCGCTGCGGTTTCTCTGATCGCCCGCCATTCTGATCATCGGGCCACCCGAGCGCCCGATCCCCCACCCCAAGGACCCCCATGACCGATCTCGCCGCTCTCTACCTCACTCACATCGCCGAGCGCCAGCGCACCGCCGCCGAGGCCCTGGCCGAGACGGGCTTCGATGCCCTGGTGATCTCCAGCGGGAAGGTCTACACGCACTTCGCCGACGATCAGGACGCCCCCTTCCACCCCGTCCCCCACTTCGCCCACTGGTGCCCCGTGGCGGGACCGCACCACCTCCTCGTGATCCGTCCCGGCCAGAAGCCGCGGCTCATCCGCTACGCTCCCGAGGATTTCTGGTACGAGCAGGCCCCCCTGGGGAATCCCTTCTGGGCGTCGGCCTTCGAGCTCGAAGAGGCGGGCACGGTCGACGAGGTCTGGAAACTCCTGGGAAGCCCCGCCCGGGCGGCCTACATCGGCAATGAGACCGACCGCGCGGAAGCGGCCGGCCTCGAGGTCAATCCGGCCGGACTCACGGCCCGTCTGGACTGGCACCGCACCACCAAGTCGAGCTATGAGGTCCAATGCATCGAGGAGGCCACGGTGCTGGCCGCCCGGGGCCACCTGGCCGCCAAGGCCGCCTTCCTGGCCGGAGCCAGCGAGCTCGAGATCCACCACGCCTATGTCCAGGCCGTGGGCATCGTGGATCATGAGCTGCCCTATGGCAGCATCGTGGCCCTCAACGAGAAGGGCGCCACGCTCCACTACGAGGGCAAGCGCACCCTGAAGAACGGCTTCGTCATGCTCATCGACGCCGGCGCCCAGGTCCGCGGCTATGCCTCCGACATCACCCGCACCGTGGCCGCGCCCCACTGCGACAGCCGCTTCGCGGCCCTGGTGGATGGCATGGAGAAGATCGAGCTCCAGCTCTGCGACCTGGTGAAGCCGGGGCTGCCCTACGGCGATCTTCATCATCAGGGGCACCTGGCCATCGCGGGTCTGCTGAAGGATCACGGCCTCCTGAACGCGAGCCCCGAGGAGGCCGTGGAGAAGGGCTACAGCCGTCCCTTCTTCCCCCACGGCCTGGGCCATCACCTGGGCATCCAGGTACACGATGTGGCCGGCCGGCAGGGCGGACCGGACGGCACGGTCGCGCCCCCGCCAGCCCAGCACCCCACCCTGCGCACCACCCGCACCATCGATGCGGGGCAGGTCTTCACCGTGGAACCGGGCCTCTACTTCATTCCCATGCTGCTCCGTCCCTTCCGCGCGGGCGAGGACCGGGCGAAGTTCAATTGGACGCTCATCGATGAGCTCACCCCCTGCGGCGGGATCCGCATCGAGGACAACCTGCTGGTCACCGCCGACGGACACCGCAACCTCACCCGACCGCATCTCCCCAACTGAGCTGCGGATTCGGACTACCCCCCGATCGCACAGCGCCCCGCGCTGTGCTCCCACTCAGCCTCCGGCTTCGCGGAGGGGGCCCCGTTGCATCGAGGACAACCTGCTGGTGACCGCCGACGGACATCGCAACCTCACCCGACCGCATCTCCCCAACTGAGCTGCGGATCCGGACTACCCCCCGATCGCACAGCGCCCCGCGCTGTGCTCCCACTCAGCCTCCGGCTTCGCGGAGGGGGCCCCGTTGCATCGAGGGCAACCTGCTGGTGACCGCCGAGGGACATCGCAACCTCACCCGGCCGCATCTGCCCAACTGATCGGGAACCTCCACCCACCGATCCCCCAGGGCGGATAAAAACGAGTTCACCTTCGCCAACCGTGCGTCAACAGGGCAGTTCCTGTGGTTTCGATTCCGCAGTTCTGCCTTGTGGCTCGGCCTGCCTTCGGGTCTGATGGGAAGACTCCGCCATGTCCATGTCCGGCCCCATCCCCCCGTTTCGAGGAGCGTCTCCGTGTCTGCCGAGGCTTTCGATCCCACCCGCGACCATCGCATCAGCCGAGAGGAGGCCGCCGGCCTGGTCCTGGCTTTTCAGGCCGGAGCCGGCCCCGGAACCCACTATGCCTCCGCCTTCAACCGCAGCGCCTTCGAGCAGCTCCTGGCCCAACCCGGGGCCGCCGGCATCCGCATCTACCGGGCTCAGCACGAAGACGGATCGCCCACGATGGTATTGGTGGCGGTGGACCCGGAGGGCGTGGACCTCGATGCGCCGGCATGCGTCTTTGCCCAGAACTCCCACGACTGCCCACCCGACTGCGCCGGCTCGCGCCTGTCGAAGTTTCCCTGATCCCGGCCCATGGATGCCAAAACCGTTCATCGATGGATTCTCCACTACATCATCGATCCATCCATCCTGGCGCCGATGGCCGCCTATGCCTGGAGCCGGTTCCGCGGCGGGTACCAGCGGCCGCCCTGGCTTCGCCCGTTCCTCCGCGTCCAAGTCCTTGATCTGATCCAGGGCGTGATCTTCATCGCCATCGCCATGGCGCACCACAACAACCAGTGGTTCCGCCACATCGTCCAGCCCATCATCTTCACCGGCCTCCTCTGGACGCTCGCCAGGACGGCCGAGGAAGGCGCCCGGCGCACGCGCCTCTACCTCGTCTGCATCGGGGTCGGGCTCGCCGCGGCGGTGACGGGCGTCTTCGTGAATGGCCTGCTGTGGCGCAACGCGCTGTTCATGACGACTCAGAGCCTCATCTACATGGGCGTGGGAACCTACGAACTCCGGCGGCTCTTCAACTCCGAGGACGACCGGTCCCTGCCGGACCGGCCTGAGTTCTGGTTGGCCGCCGCGCTCCTGATCTACGGATCCTCGGCCCTGATCTTCAGCGCCACTTCCAACTACCTCCTCCGCACCCTCTCGGCCCAGATGGTCCGCGTTCCCTGGATCGTGAACGGGATCGTGATCGTCTGCTACGAGCTCGCCCTGGCCAAGGTGTTCCTATGCAGGAAGTCCACCTCCTCCTGATCTTCGGCCTCGCGACGATCGTCGTGATGCTGCTCAGCTGGCTCGCGCTCTTCAGCGTGGTCCAGGGGAAGAACCGCGTCCTCCAGGAACAGAAGAAGGCCCTCGAAGGGGAGCGGCGACTCCGGCGGGCCCAGGAAGCCTTCACCGACAACGCGCACCATGAGCTGCGCACGCCGGTGCAGATCCTCTCCGGCCACCTGCAGATGCTCGGCGACCTGGATCCCACGCCCGGACAGGCGGTCCTTCTCGGTCAGGCCCAGCGGGCCGCCACCCAGCTGAGCCATCTCGTGCAGAGCCTCCTGGATCTCTCCAGCCTGGGCCAGGGAACCCTCGCCCTCCGTCCAACCCTCACGGACCTCGGAGACCACCTGACCGGCTTGGCCCACCGCGCCGAAGCGGATGCCCGCGCCAAGGGACTGGCGATGCAAGTGGCCCTGGACCCCCTGCCCCATCCCCTCCTCTGCGATGCGGCGCGGCTCACCCAGGCCCTGGAGGCCCTGTTAGACAACGCCGTCGGTTTCTCGGACCGCGGAACCATCAGCTTCCGGATGGCAGCCCGACCCCAAGGGCGCAGCTGGCAGCTGCGCTTCGAGATTGAGGACCAGGGTCCCGGCCTGCCCCTCGACTGGGAGCGGCTGATGAAACCCTTCGAACAGGAGGAGCAGAGCCTCCGCCGCCGCCGTGGCGGACTGGGCATCGGGCTGCCCCTGGCCGCGGGCCTCATCGAGCGCCTGGGCGGACGCATCGGATTCCAGCCCCTCACCACCGGCACCCTGGCCTGGGTAGAAATCCCGCTGAAGGAAGAAGCCTAGAGCCGGAAGCTGTCCGCAAGGGCCCGGAGGCCTTCGGCCACCTGGGCGAGGTCCTCGGAGGTCTTGGCGATCTCCTTCACGGTGGCCGCCAGTTCATGCGTGGCGGTGGCGTTCTGGGCGAGGCCGAGACTGGTCTGATCCATCATCCGCGTGACCTCTGCGCTGGTGCCGGCCTGGCCGCGCGCGAAAGTGCCGATCTGGGAGACGCGACTGGCCACTTCCTGGATGCGTTCCCGAATGGCCTCCAGGCTTTGCATGGTGCCCTGCACGCTCGTGACGCCTCCTGACACGGCCTCCTGGGCACGCTGGATGAGTTCTTCGATCTCCTTGGCGGAGGTGCGGCTCCGCTCGGCCAGCTTCCGCACTTCTTCGGCCACGACGGCAAACCCCTTCCCCATGGACCCGGCCTTGGCCGCCTCGATGGCGGCGTTCAGCGAAAGCAGGTTGGTCTGCCGGGCGATCTCCTGGATGACCCGCACCGCCTGGACGATCTGGGCCGTGGCCCCCTGGATCTCCCCCATGCCCCGCACGGCGGCTTCGCCGGTCTCAGCGCTGCGCACCGTTTCCGCTACGGCCGCGGCACCCTCTTTGCCGCCCTCTTCGCTGTGCTTCGCGACCAGGCCCGATTCCTCGGCCAGCCCGGCCATGGCCCGGGCCACGCGTTCGCCGGCCAACTTCAACTCTTCGCTGACCTTGGCGATCTCGTCCACGGCACGGGTCATCTCTTCGGAACTGGCGGCCAATTCCGTGCTGCCCGAGGCCACGCGGCTCGAGAAACCCGAGATCTCCAGCACCCGGCCTCGGAGTTCCGCGTTGTAGGCGTTGAAGGCCTTGGCGGCCTCCCCGATCTCATCGCTGGTATCGATGCGGATCTCCCGGGTGAGATCGCTGTTCCTCAGGCCGTCCACGAGTTCACCCAGGGGCCGGGACATGCGACGGGCGAGGTTCCGGACCACGAAGAAAAGCACGCCTGAGAGGGCCAGCAGCCCACCCAGGATGGACCAGGTGAAGCCCCGCACCTGGGCTTGGAGGTCGTCGATGTAGACACCGGTGCCGATGTTCCAGCCCCATGGCTCGAAGGACTTCACATAGTTCAGCTTCGGATATACGCCTTCCACGCCGGGTTTGCCGAACCAGATCTGCAGGAATCCGCCCTGAGGTTGGCGTCCCAGTTGGCGCAGTTCCATGTAGATCCGCGTTCCCTGTTTGTCGGTGTAGTCATCCACCAGCTTGCCCTCCATCTCGGGACGGATGGGCACGGTGACGATGCGGGGTTCCTGGGTGAAGACATAGAAGTAGTTGCCTCCGGCAAAGCGAATGGTTTTGATCTGGGCGATGGCCCTGCGCTGAGCTTCCTCCCGGGAAATGACGCCCGCCGCCGCCTCTCCCTCCTGCGCCGCCAGGAGTCCCAGGGCTGTTTCCGTGAGGCTCCGGAGCTCGGCCTTCCGGGCGTCCAGGATGCCCTTCTCCACCGCGGGCACCAGCAACAGCCAGGAGGCGAAGAACACGATCACCAGCGGGCCCAGACCCACCAGCAGGATCTTTCCGGCCAGCGACTGCGGTTTCATCCGATCCAGGAATGCCATGGATTCACCTCGCCTAATTGATCGTCCTATTTCCACTCCTTATCGAAAGGAGGCCCCCGCCTCTCAATTCCTGATCCCTACCGAGATGGTCCACCCGGCCCTCCAAAGAGCCTCGCTTTGCGATATACCTAGGGGTCCCCCGGAGCCACCATGTCCGTCCGCGCCCTCCTGGCCAGCCTGATCCTCGCCGCCTCCCTGCTGGGCCAGACCCCGGGCCGAATCCCGGGCCAATTCCCGGAAGGAGCCCCCGGCCAGCTCACGCTCGAAGCCATCGCCCATCCCACGAAGAAGGTGACCTACGCCGGCATGCCCACCACACGCCTGGACTGGCTGCCGGATGGGGCTCTCGTGCAGACGCGACGCGAAGGGGACCAGGTGACCCTCCTGCGGGTGGATCCTGCCACCTGGGCATCGACGCCCCTGCTCGAGGCGGGCCGCCTCCAGGCCGCCCTGGTCGCCGCCGGAGCCGCCGACCTCGCCGCCAAGGCCGCCCTCGGACGCGGGGGGTTCATCTGGAATGAGGAACGGAGCGCCTTCCTGCTCGAGGCTGCCGGCGACCTCTTCCAGGTGGAGGTGAAGGCTGCCAGGGCCAAGCGCATCGCGAGCGGGAAGGTCGACGAGCCCACCTTCAGCCCCGATGGCCGGCAGGTGGCCTATCTCCGCGGCAACGACCTCTACCGGGCCGAGGTGGCCACGGGCCGGGAGACCCGGCTGACCACCGGCGGCAGCGAGACGGTGTTCAACGGCCGCCTGGACTGGGTGTACCAGGAGGAGGTCTACGGCCGCGGCAGCTTCAGGGCCTTCTGGTGGGCGCCGGATTCCAGACGCATCGCCTACCTGCAGCTGGACGAGACCAAAGTGCCGGTCTTCACCCTCATGGACGACCGCCACCAGCCCCAGAAGGCCCAGGCCGCCCGCTATCCCAAGGCCGGGGACCCCAATCCCGTCGCCCGCCTGGGCGTGGTGGAGCTGGATGGACGAACCGCCTGGATGGAGGACCCCTATCCCGGACAGGAGACGCTCATCGTGCAGGTGGGCTGGGATCCCCTGGGACACCTGCTCGCTATTCACCAGGACCGCATCCAGAGCTGGCTGGACCTGCGCCGCTACGAAGCGACCGGCTCGAAACGGCTCCTCCACGAGAACGGCCTCGCCTGGCAGGAGCGGCTGCCGCTGCCCCATTTCCTGCCGGATGGCGGCTTCCTCTGGGAATCGGGCCGCACCGGCCATCACCATGTCTATCGCTACGGGAAAGACGGAAACCTGGCCGGCGCCGTCACCGCCGGGGACTGGGATGTCAAACGCGTGCACGGCGTGGATGCCAAGACTGGCCACCTCTACTTCGACGCCACGGAGCGCAGCCCCATCGGCCTGGACGCCTATCGCATCGGCCTCGATGGCAAGGGGCTTGGGCGCCTCACGGAGCGGCCGGGCACCCACCGCGCCAGGTTCAACCCAGCCTTCACGGCCTTCCTCGATGTCTGGAGCGATGTCCAGACGCCGCCTCAGCAGGCCCTGCACGATGGGTCCGGAAAGCAGCTGCGCCTCATCGACGCCAACCCCAGCGAGGCCTGGAAGGCCCTGAAGCGCGGCAAGGTCAGCTTCCAGCAGGTGAAGACCCGGGACGGCTTCCCCATGGAGACCATGCTGGTGCTGCCTCCCGGGTTCGATCCCTCCCGGCGCTACCCCGTCTTCCAGGAGATCTACGGGGGGCCGGCGACGCCCACGGTTCGCAATGCCTGGGGCCGGGACATGCTCTGGTACCAGTTCCTCGCCCAGCAGGGCATCGTCGTCTGGGCCTGCGACAACCGCAGCGCCTCGGCCAAGGGACTGGCCAGCGCCTACGGCATCCACCGCAACCTCGGGGCGCAGGAACTCCAGGACCAGCTCGACGGCCACGCATGGCTGAAGCAGCAGGGCTGGGCCGACCTGGACCGGCTCTGCCTGGATGGCTGGAGCTACGGCGGCTTCATGGTCACCTACGCCCTCACCCACAGCAAAGCCTGGAAGCTGGGCATCGCCGGGGCGCCCGTGACGGACTGGCGCCTCTACGACAGCATCTACACCGAGCGCTACATGGGCCTGCCCTCCGACAACAAGGCCGGCTACGAAGCCAGCTCCGTGGTGAAGGCGGCCGGGAACCTGTCGGGCAGGCTGCTGCTGCTGCATGGAACGCTGGATGACAATGTGCACCCCCAGAACAGCGTGATGCTGATCGATGCCCTCCAGAAGGCGGGCCACCCGGTGCAGCTCGTGCTGCTGCCGGGCTCTGACCATGTGCCCCGCGCCCCCCAGCATGCCTGGGCGCGCTTCCAGGCCATGTGGGACTTCATCTCGAAGAACCTGTAGGCTCTTTGTAGTCTCCAGTCTTCAGTCTTCAACATTTAGTCCGAAGGATGTTCATGAGCGAAGCCACCCAGGATCCCCGTCTGCTCGATGACCAGGGCATCGCGGGCCATCCGCGCGGCCTGATGGTCCTCTTCTTCACCGAGATGTGGGAGCGGTTCAGCTACTACGGCATGCGCGCGCTGCTCATCCTCTTCCTCGTGGCCCCCCCGGACAAGGGGGGGCTCGGGATGAGCGGCGTGAAGGCCGCCAGCATCTACGGCACCTACGAGATGTCCGTCTACCTCGCCAGCCTGCCGGGCGGCTGGGTGGCCGATCGGTGGCTCGGGCAACGGAAGGCGGTGGCCCTCGGCGCCGTGCTCATCGCCCTCGGGGAATTCATCCTCGCCGCCTCCGGAACGGTCGCCGTCTTCTACGGAGGACTCGCGGTGATCGTGGCCGGCACCGGCCTGCTCAAGACCAACTGCGCGACCCTCGTGGGCTCGCTCTATGCCGACAACGACGCCCGGCGCGATCCCGGTTTCACCATCTACTACATGGGGGTCAACCTCGGCGCCCTGATCGCCCCCATCATCTGCGGCTTCCTGGCGCAGGACCCGCGCTTCCTCGGCTTCCTGTCCCGCATCGGCCTTGCCACCACGAGCGGCTGGCGTTGGGGCTTCGGCGCGGCCGGCGTGGCCATGGTGCTGGGTCTCGTCCAGTTCGGGCTGCAGCAGCGGAAGTTTGGCGAGGCCGGGCTGAAACCGGGTTTCCAGCAGGTGGAACATGGGCACATCAGCACGCGGGAACCCCTCCGCCCCGAGGAGCGCAAGCGGCTGCTGGTGGTGGCCATCCTCTTCATCTTCTCGGTGATCTTCTGGATGACCTACCAGCAGGCCGGCTCCAGCCTCAACCTCTTCGCCGATCGCCTCACCCGCTCCGAGGTCTTCGGGTGGCATTTCCCCTCCACCTGGTTCCAGAGCGTCAACTCCGCCTGGCTGCTGCTCCTGGCCCCGCTCCTCTCCTGGCTATGGGTGAAGCTCGGCGACCGGGATCCCTCCAGCCCCGCCAAGTTCGCCCTGGGCCTGCTCTTCGTGGGCCTGGGCATGCTCCTGCTGGTCCCGGCGGCCAGGGTGGCGACCGGCGCGGCCCGCGTGGCGCCGTGGTGGCTGGTGGGCACCTACGGGCTCCACACGGTCGGGGAGCTGCTGCTGTCCCCCGTCGGCCTGAGCACCACCACCAAGCTGGCTCCGGCCCGGTACCAGGGCCTGATGATGGGGGTCTGGTATGTGTCCCTCGGCCTGGGCAGCAAGCTCGCCGGCAAGGTGGCAGGCCTCTTCGAGACCATGCCCCTCGCCCGCATCTATGGCAGTCTCTTCCTGGCCACGGCTTCCGCGGCGGTGATCCTGGCGCTCTTCACCCCCAGGATCAAGCGGCTCATGGGAGGCGTCCGGTAGTTTCCAGAAGCCGTGCCTGAACCATCCGCATCGAGGAGCCCGCCATGCCACTTGCCATCTGGAGCGACCGGTTCGCCACCGGGATCGACAGCATCGATCGTCAGCACCAGCAGCTCTTCACGGCGGTGAACCAGCTCCACGAAGCCTTCCGCCAGGGCCACGGCCAGGAGCAGGTCCAGAAGGCCATCGATTTCCTCCTCGACTACACGGTGGATCACTTCCGCACCGAGGAGGATCACATGCGGCGCCACGCCTACCAGGGCTACGCCGCCCATGCCGCCGCCCACGCCCGGCTGGTGGAGCGGGTGACCGGCCTGAAGGCGGACAGCGATGCCGGCCGTCCCGTGGCCATGGAGGTCACGACCCTCCTGGCGGACTGGCTGAAACACCACATCAGCGAAGTGGACTTGGCCTACATCGACTTCCTGAAGGCCAAACACCTCAAGTAGGCGCCTGGGCCCAGACGCAAAAAGGCGGGCCGATTCCGGCCCGCCTTTTTGGTGGAGGGTGATCACCGGGCCTTGGCGAATTCCACCACGGCCTTGAGCATGTCCCCCACCGACATGATGCCCACCAGCTTGCCCGTGCCATCCACCACGCAGAGCCCATAGAGCTTGTGGTCGAGGATGGCCTGGGCCGCCGTGGCGAGGTCCACATCCGGCGTGACGGTCCGGGGGTTCGGATTCATCACATCCTTCACCGGAGTCTTGGACAGCAGGTAGTGCACTTCCCAGGTATCCAGGGAGGTCGCCTTGCCCGGGGTGTAGTCCTTGATCATCCGCTCGGTGATCAGCCCGGTGAATTTGCCCTGGGCCATGACGGGCAGACGACGGATGCCCTTCTCCTTCATGAGGTGGATGGCCTCGATGATCGAGGCATCCTGCTCGATGGTGATGGGGTTTTTCGTCATCCACTTTTCGACGGTGGTCATTGGGGTCTCCTCACATGCCCAGGAAGGCTTTCTTGATGTGGTCGTTGTTGAGCAGTTCCTCGCCCGTGCCCGTCAGCACCACCCGCCCCGTCTCCATGACATAGGCCCGGTGGGCGATGCGGAGGGATTGGTAGACATTCTGCTCCACCAGAAGAATGGTAACGCCCTGCTTGTTGATGCCGGTGATGATGTCGAAGATGTTCTTCACCAGCAGGGGCGATAGACCCAGGGAGGGCTCGTCCAGCAGCAGCACCTTCGGGTTGGCCATGAGGCCCCGGGCGATGGCCAGCATCTGCTGCTCGCCGCCGGACATGGTGCCGCCCAGCTGCTTCTCCCGTTCCCTGAGACGGGGGAACAGCTCGAACACCCAGTCGATGTTCTTCTGGCGGTCCGGCCGGGTGGCCTTGACATAGGAGCCCATGCGGAGGTTCTCCATCACCGTCATCTCGGGAAAGATGCGGCGCCCCTCGGGAACCTGGACCAGCCCCGCCTCGACCACATGGTGCGGCTGCATCTTGCCGAGGTCCCTGCCCTGGAAGGTGATGCTCCCGGAGGTGGGCGTGACCAGGCGGGAGATGTTCTTGAGCGTGGTGGATTTTCCGGCCCCGTTGGCGCCGACCACGGTGACGATCTCGCCCTCGTGGACTTCCAGATCCACATCCCACAGGACTTTCAGATCGCCATACGCGAAGTTCAGCTTCTCGATCTTAAGCATGGCTCTCACCCAGGTAGGCATCGATCACGTCCTGGTTGCTCACCACCTCCTGCGGGGTGCCTTCGGTGAGCTTCTCACCTGAGGTGAGGACGACGATCCGGTCGGAAATGCGCATGATGGCCTTCATGTCGTGCTCGATGACCATCTGCGTGAGGCCGTGCTGCTTGATGTCGAGGATGAGCTGGATGATCTCCTCGCTTTCGGCGGGGTTCAGGCCGCCCATGACTTCGTCCAGCAGCAGGAGCTTCGGCTGGGTGGCGAGGGCGCGGGCCACCTCGAGCTTCTTCCGCTCCCCGATGGGCAGGCCGCCGGCGAGGAAATCCGCCCGGTGTTCCATGCGGACCACCTTCAGCTGCTCCATGGCCACCTCCCGAGCGGTCCTCAGGGAGGAGGTCCGTGCCAGGGCGCCCACCATCACATTGTCCACCACGGAGAGCTTGGCCAGGGGCCGGACCTTCTGCCAGGTCCGCACCATGCCCAGCTTGCAGACCTTGTCGGGCTGGAGCCCGTTCATGCGCCGGCCGTCGAAAATGACCTCGCCCTTGGATGGGGGATAGTAGCCGGTGATGCAGTTGAAGAGGGTGGTCTTGCCCGCACCGTTGGGCCCGATGAGGCCCATGATCATCCCCTCCTCCACGGCGAAGGAGACATTGGAATTGGCTGCCAGGCCGCCGAAAAACTTGCTGACGCTCTTGATTTCCAGGATGGCCATCAGACTGCCTCCCGCTTCCGGCGCATGGCCAGCTTCTTGACGAAGCCCATGAGCCCGTCCGGCATGAAGAGGATCACCAGCACCACGAGGATGCCGTAGAGCAGGACATGGGCGTGGGAGAGGTTCTCCTTGAGGAAGATCCCGATCCTCGAATCCGCGCTCACAAGGCCGATCTTCACCAGGCCCTCGGTGATCAGGTTGCTGCGCAGGGCCTCGGAGAGCGGTACGAGCACCAGGGATCCGAGCACCGGGCCCCACAGAGTGCCCATGCCACCGATGATACAGATGAGCATGATCTGGACGGACACATCCAGGCCCAGCACCGTGGGGGGATCCACGAAGCCGACATAGATGCCGTAGAAGCTTCCGGCCAGCGAGGTCAGGATGGCCGAGATGACCAGGCCGATGTTCTTGTAGAGGGCGATGTGGATGCCCAGGGAATGGGCGGCGTCCTGGTCCTCCCGGATGGCCTGGAAGTAGTAGCCCAGCTTGGAGTGCTGCACCAGCCAGGTGATGGCGATGGTGAGCAGGACCAGGAACAGGCCGATGTAGTAGAAGGGCACCTTGGTGAGGAAGTCCGTCACCACCCGCTCGCCGATCTTGAAGGCGGGGATCTCGGTGGCCAGGATGCCCTCGGCCCCATTGGTGAGAGTGGTCAGGTTGATGGCCGACAGGCGGAGGATCTCCGCCACCGCGATGGAGGCCAGCACGAAGTAGGGGCCGCGCAGGCGGAAGCAGATGCTGCCGATGGCCAGCGCCACCACGACCACCAGGCCCACGCCGGCCCAGACGCCGATCCAGGGCACGATCTGCCAGGTGTGCATGAGCATCATGGTGGTGTAGGCCCCCACGCCGAAGTAGGCGGCATGACCCACGGAATGCTGGCCGGCGTACCCGCCGAGGATGTTCCAGCTCTGCCCCTGCGACACGCTCAGGAAGAGCAGGATCATCATGTGCAGAGCGTAGGGGCTCTGCATGTACCGGGGGAGGACCAGCAGAGAGGCCAGCACGAGCAGGCCGGCGGCGGACTTGAGGATGGTCTTGGTCATGGTCGTCCCCCTCAGGTCCGCGACTTGCCCATCAGGCCCGAGGGCTTGAAGAGGAGCACCAGCAGGAAGAGCACGAAGACCACCACATCCTTCCAGCCGGAGGAGATGTAGACCGCACTCATGGATTCGGTGATGCCGATCAGCACGCCGCCCAGCGTCGCTCCGACCACGCTGCCCATGCCACCGAGCACCGTGATGACGAAGGCCTTCAGCGTGAACACCCCGCCCACCTGGGGGAAGATGTAATAGGTCGGGGAGATGAGCGCGCCGGCCGTGCCCGCCAGGGCGGAGCCGAGACCGAAGGCGATGATGGACATCCGTTTCACATTGATGCCCATCAGCTGCGCCGCATCCCGATCCTGGGAAGTGGCCCGGATGGCCTGGCCCGTGTCCGTCTTCAGCAGGAACCAGCCCAGGGCCGCCGTGATGGCAGCCGTGATCAGGAACGAGATCAGCAGCGGCGTGGAGATCGAGACCCCACCGCCCACCTGGATGGTGGAGGAGGAATAGGAGGTCGTGAGGATCTTGTAGTCCGAGGTGAAGATCAACATCACCGTGTTGCTCATGACGAGCCCGAGACCGATGGTCAGGAGGATCTGGTTCTGGGCGACGGCGCTGAGCACGCGGTTGATGAAGGTCTTCTGGAGGAAGCCCCCGAAGAGGAACATCAGCGGGAAGCTGATGAGCACGGACACGAAGGGATCGATGCCCAGGATCGTGAACAGCAGGTAGGTGAGGTACATCCCCACCATCATGATGTCGCCGTGGGCGAAGTTGACGACCCGCATCACGCCGAAGATGAGCGTGAGACCGATGCCGATGAGCGCGTACACCCCGCCGATCAGGATGCCGCTGATGAGGGATTGAAGAAAGACGGCCATGGGTGGGTGGTACTCCGGGGGGTGGAAAAGGGGGCGCCAGATGGCGCCCCCCATTTCAGGTTGGACTTACTTCCACTTGGGGAAGGGGTAGACCGCCTTCTTCGTGGCGAACTGGGAAGGCAGCACCGTCTCGTAGCTCCCGGAGAGGATCTGCTGCACGAGCATCTGGTGATTGTTCTGGTTCGTGAAGCCGTCGTAATCGGCGAACTTGACCTCGCCCATCACGCCATTCCACTTGCCGTTCTTCAGCCCCTCGCGGGTCTTCGCGCGATCACCGCCGGCATTCCGGGCGGTCTCGGCCATGATCACCATCGAAGCGTAGGCGCAGGCCGCGTGATAGGTGGGTTCCTTGCCAAACTTGGCCTTGTAGCGGGCCCCGAATTCCTTCGCACCCGGCCAGTTCACATCGTTGGTCCACTGGGTGCAGGAGATGACGCTCTCGGAGATCGCGCGCTCCTTCGCGAACTCCACGGTGGTGAATCCGGCACCGGCGCCCAGGAAGGCCTGGGGCTGAAGGCCCACTTCCTTGGACTGCCGCATGAGGAGGATGGCGTCGGCGACATAGGACACCATGAACACCAGGTCGGGATTCTTGGATTTCACCTTCGCGAGGGTCGAGCGGTAGTCCGCGGCGCCCTTGGGATAGGGCTCATCGGCCACCACCTGGATGCCCTTCTTGGCCACATAGTCCTTGGCGGTCTTGGTGGTGGAGGTCCCGAAGTCCGTGTTCTCGTAGACGAAGGCGATGGTCTTCGGCTTGCCGAGGCTCACGGCGGCATCGATGAGGCTGGACGCGTACTGATCCGCGGGGGCGTTCATGCGGAAGACATGCTTCAGCCCCTGGCGGGTGATCTCCTCCTTGGCCGCGGCGGGGATGAGCAGCGGCACCCGGTACTTCTCCGCCAGCTTGGCGACGGCGTTGGAGCAGGCCGAGGTGTAGGGGCCCACCACGCCCACCACATTGTCCCGGGTGGCCAGCTTCTCCATGGCGCTCATGGAGATCTGAGGCTTGCCCGTGTCGTCCTCCCACACCAGCTGGAGGTTGATGCCCTTCTTCTTGAGGTCCTCCTCGGCGAGCTTGATGCCGTTGGTGATGTTCTCTCCGATGGGCGCCTCGGGGCCGCTCATGGAATTGATGACGCCGATCTTCTGCGCCAGGAGACAGGGAGAGAGGGCGAGAGTCGCGCCCAGGGCCAAGAGGTGCTTTCGCATGGCAGCTCCGGTTCAAAAGAGATGTTGGTGGAATGTATGGGAATACTACACTCATCCGGCCAAAAAAAGCCACGGAACTCGTGGGGGGCACCCAAAAGTTCCGTGGCTTGGTACTGAGAAGGATCAGCTACGAATGCTGGCTCAGTAGGACAGCATGATCGAGGCGACGATGCTGTTGCCGCCCTGCTCACCGGTCTGGCCCGCGCGCGGGGTCAGGAAGTTGTCGCTGCGCTTGACGAAGTCCAGCTTCAGCTTGCCGGCGGCCTGCTTGGTGGGGATGAACACATAGTTGTAGCCCACGGTGATTTCCGTGTACTTCGGGCTGTAATCGGCGGTGGCCGTCTTGTAGGGGCTGGTTGCCGTGTACCAGTCGTCGCCGGAGTTGTAGTTCAGCACATCGTAGCGGGCTGTGATCCAGTGGTTGCCCATCTTGTAGGCGCCGTCCACCACATAGCCGGCGAACTTCTGGTCGAGGTGCTCGCGGAGAGGAGCGGCAGCCGCGGTGAAGAGGGTCGGGTAGCGGCGGCCCAGGAGGCCGGTGGCGTACTCGGCGCTGGCCTGCCAGGTGTCGTTCTTGAAGGCGTAGTAGATGCCCTGGAGGGTGGTCTTGTCCTTGTTGTCCTTGATCTGGGCGGCGGTGGGAGCGCCCACGGTCCAGGTCGCGGGAACCGTGGCCGTCACCAGGGTGGAATCCTTCAGGCCGGTCACGCCTTCGCGGTAGTAGAAGCCGAACTTGTGGGCGGCGCCGTAGCCACCCTCGAAGCGGAAGGTGTAGTCCTTCTGGGCGTTGCCGGAGCCGGCCAGCGTGTTCTCGTTGTTCTTGCCGCCGCTGCCGTCATCGGTGGTGCCGTTGGAGATGGCGACATTCAGCTTGCCCTGGAAGCCCTTGGGATCACCGTAGGCGTAGCTGGCCCAGATGCCGCGGTCGCGGGCATCCCCGAACTTGCGGTTGATCTGGTTGCGCTCGAAGAAGAGGATCTCCCGGGCGGCGACCATGGTGGCTTCATAGGTGGTCGGCATCTTGAACTGGCCGGCCTTCAGGGCGAAGCCCTTGATGGGGGCCCAGGTCATGACGAAGTCCTGGAGGACGGCGTTGGGCACGGCGGTGGTGTTGCTGTTGTTCGGATCGAACATCACATTCCAGCTGATGGTGTCCGTCACGGTGCCGCTCATGTAGATTTCAGCGCGCTTGACGGCGAAACCGTTCTCCTGGAAGCGGGAATCGAGGCCGTAGTACTTGGATGCACCGGCCGCGGCCGTGGTGTTGAGGCGCAGGTTGCTGTCCATCATCTGGGTGGCCCAGAACTCCATCAGGAGGCCGTCGATCTTGACGGTGGGGGTCTGGGCCTGGGCGAATCCGGCTGCGAGCAGCGCGGCGACACCGGCGAGGCGGGAAATCTTCATGGGTAGGCTCCTGTTGGAGAGGGTTGGGGGGATGGTGGAGGTGGAAGGTGAGGATGATGACGGTGGGAGCAACTGGTCAGACCACCTGATGTCCCAGACACCAGTCGACCAATCTCTAAGAGTGGATCAAACGGATTCAAGCTAAACGCGGGAAATCCCCTCGTCTATCAAAAACGACCGAAAAGTTCCCCCCCTTGTGATGAAGGACACAAAGCTGTCGGGACTTCCTTGTAATGAACGGGTTGCGACTCACGGGGAGCACCGCCACCCTCCTCCACGATTGGGCTCGGCGCCCCTTCCGGCTCCGCCGCGCAGCCAGTCAAATACCGGCTCCAGAAGGAATTCACCCACCGGGCACAGCTCTTCCGCAGCGCCTTCCTCGAAATGTCACACCAGGTCGGGAACCTTGCTCCACCAGGCCTTAGGCCTCAAGGAGACCCCATGAAGCGCATCCCCACCCTCGGCCTGGCCGCCCTCGCCGCCCTGCCCCTCTCGGCCCAGACGGCGAAAATCGGCGGCGACATCCAGCTCTGGTACACCCAGATGATGGACAGCAACCTCCGGTACAACAGCTCGGCTCCCGGCGGGTACTACAACCTCCGCAGCGAGTTCAAGGAGAACACCCTGACCGTCCGCCGCGCGGAGATCAAGGTCTCCGGGAACCTGCTCGAGGGCATCGACTACGAGGTCATGTTCGACCCTTCCATCTCGACCGGGACGACCAACCCCATGATCCTCCAGGACGCCTTCCTCACCTGGAAGCCCGCGCCCGGAATCGATGTGAAGGCCGGGCAGTTCAAGAACCTCCAGACCTATGAGGGCCTGACCAGCTCCACCGAAATCCTCTTCGCGGAGCGCAGCCAGCTGGGGCGCACCTTCGGCGACAAGCGGGACCGCGGCGTGGCCTTCGGCGCCAGCTTCGGCGACCCCAAGGACTTTTCCGGCAAGGCCACGGTGGCCGTGTTCAACGGGATGAATGATGCCATTGCCGGCAAGGCCAACGATGCCAATGCCGCGAAGGACTTCGTCGTCCGCCTCGACTTTGCCCTCGGCAAGGCCCAGAAATTCGGGGTGTACACCCTGCAGGGCTCCACCGATGTGCCCGACAAGGGCAATCCTCCCGCCTCCATCGCCGCCAACCCCGGCGGGGCGTGGCCTTCCCAGGCCGCCATCTACGACAGCAAGGACAAGACCACCAACCTGGGCGCGTTCTACGCCTACCAGGACGGCACCTGGACCATCACCGCCGAGTACATGACGGGGCTGCTCGGCCGCCGCTTCGCCACCCTGGCCGCCAGTGCGCCCACCGCGAAGCGCGAGCACCTCGACCAGAAGTTCACCGGCTACTACCTCACCGGCGGCTACACCACCGGTAACCACACCTTCCTGGCGCGGTACGACCTGATGAACATGAACAGCGGCGACCAGTGGTACACGGCCTACAACCCCTACACCCAGAGCGCCCCCGGGACGCCCCTCCTGGTGAACGGGGCTCCCGTGGACTACACCCCCAAGTTCACCGAGGCCACCCTGGGCTACACCTACGCCTGGATCCCCGCGAAGGCCAAGGTCGCCAACTTCAAGCTCAACTACATCGCCCGCAGCAAGAACTTCCTGAAGCCCTTCGGCACCCAGACCGGCGAGCAGGGTGGCAACACCCTCGTGGCAGCCTTCCTGGTCGCGTTCTGACCTCGACGCCCCTCCTGAAAAGAAAAAGGCCCCTGATCACTCAGGGGCCTTTTCGTGCCAGGAGAGCAGTCTAGAAGACCGCCTCCATGGGCGCCGTCTCCCCCGCCTGGAGCGCCACCGCATGGGCCGCCACCAGGGGCAGGCCCCGGTGGGCGAAGTGGATCGCGGCCTGGACCTTGTTCTGGTAGAAGGCCGCGTCGCGGCTGCCCGCCAGAAGGGCCTGGACCGCGGGCCGGTCCGCCGGATCCACTCCCCGGGCCTGAAGGAGCTCAAGGCCCTTCTGCTTCGCCAGGGCGGCCTGCTGAAGCAGGAGGTGGCCCGCCACCACATGGCCGAGCATGTCCAGGATGGGAACGGCATTCAGGACCGTCAGCAGCTGGGCGTTCTCGCGGGCGGGAACACCCTGGAGCACGCCGCCCAGGGCCTTCACCGCGTCCGCCAGCTGCCGGGCGGAAGCGCCGAGGACCGGGTCCGACGCCAGGGTCTGGGCCGTGGCACCCGCGAGGCCCAGCAGGTGCTTCACGGGACGCCCCTCCTGCATCCGGAACTTGCGGCCGACGAGATCCAGGGCCTGGATTCCGTTCGTGCCTTCATAAATTGACGCGATCTTGCAGTCCCGGAGGTACTGCTCCGCCGGGTAGTCCATGGTGTAGCCGTACCCCCCGAAGGTCTGCAGCGCCCATTCGGTGACGCGGAAGCCCCAGTCCGAGCACCAGGCCTTGCAGACCGGCGTGAACAGCTCGACGAGCCCCTGCCAGCGGTCGTGGTCCTCCCCCACCGTGATGTGCGCCATGTCCATGCACCAGCCCGTGTAGGACACCATGGCCCGCATGGCCTGCACATAGGCGGCCTGCATGAGGAGCATCCGCCGCACATCCGGGTGCTCGATGATGAGGGACTGGCCCGCCCCCTTGCCCGCGCTGGGACCGCGGCCCTGGAGGCGCTCCTTCGCATAGGCCAGGGCGGCCTGATGCGCGGCGGAGGCATTGCCCAGGCCCTGGACGCCGACCTCGTACCGCGCGGCGTTCATCATCTGGAACATGTGGGCGAGCCCCTGTTCCTCCTGGCCCAGGAGGAAGCCCTGGCAGCCACCATTGGTGCCGAACACCAGGCTGCAGGTGGGCGAACCGTGGATGCCCAGCTTGTGCTCGATCCCGGCGCAGGCGACATCGTTGGCCGCGCCCAGGGAACCATCCGGGTTCACGCGGACCTTCGGCACCACGAACAGGCTGAGGCCCTTGGGCCCGGCCGGGGCGCCCGGCGTCCGCGCCAGCACGGCGTGGATGATGTTCGGCGTCAGCTCGTGATCGCCGCTGGTGATGAAGATCTTCTCCCCGGTGATGAGGTACGAGCCGTCGCCCTGCTTCACGGCCTTGGTGGTGAGCGCGCCCAGATCGCTGCCGGCCCCGGCCTCGGTGAGGCACATGGTGCCGGTCCACTCCCCGGTGTACATCCGCTCGCAGTAGGTGGCCTTGAGGTCATCGCTCCCGAAGACCTCGATCAGGTGGGCGGCGCCGCGGGTGAGCAGCGCCTTGAGGCCCAGGGCCGTGTTCGCCCCCATGAGGAACTCGCTGATGCCGGTTCCCACGGATTCAGGAAGCCCCATGCCGCCGAATTCCGGACTCATGGTGGCGCTGATCCAGCCGCCCGAAGCCAGGTCCTGGAAGGCCCCGGCAAAGCCCTCGGGCAGCTTCACCTTCCCGTTCTCGAACTGGGCGCCGACCCGGTCCCCCACTTCGTTGCAGGCGGCGACGCTGCCCCGCGCCACCTTCAGGGCCTCGTCCAGCACCATGCCCAGCTGATCCCGGTCCACCTCTTCGTAGGGGCCGGCCTTCAGCAGGGCGTCGAGGTCGAGCCACTCAAAGAGGTTGAACCGGACATCACGATCATCGTCGAGGTATTTCATGGGGCCTCCCGAAGGCAATGGATGAGTAGGGACATCATGCGACAAGCCGCCCTCGCCAGGCGCACCTACCCCAGGTCACATCGGCTCTGCCCGGGTCACTTCAGTTCCGGGAACTGCTCCTCGCGGAATTCCGTGGGCGAATGGGTCTGTTCCGCCGCCCGCTTCCGAAGTTCCACGCGCCGGATCTTGCCGGAGATGGTCTTCGGGAGATCGCCGAACTCGAGGATCCGGATGCGCTTGTAGGGCGAGAGCCGCTCGCGGATGAACCGGAACAGCGCCAGGGCCGTGGCCCGGTCGGGTTCACAGCCGGACCGGAGGATGATGTAGGCCTTGGGGACGGCCAGCTTCAGCGGATCCGGGCTGGGCACCACGGCGGCCTCGGCCACGAATTCGTGCTCGATGAGGAAGGATTCGAGTTCAAATGGGCTGATCCGGTAGTCGGAACTCTTGAAGACATCATCCGCCCGCCCCACGAAGAACAGGTAGCCGTCCGGATCCCGGGTGGCCACATCGCCGGTGCGGTAGAACCCCTCCGCCTCGGCCTTCTGCATCTTGGAGGGGTCATCCTTGTACCCGGCCATGAGCCCCAGGGGCCGGGGATCGAGTTTCAGGGCGATCTCGCCCTCTTCGGCCTCCTTGCCGTCCAGGTCCAGCAGCACCACGGCATAGCCCGGCAGGGGAAGGCCCATGGATCCCGACTTCACGGGCAGGCCCGGCGAATTCCCCACCAGGGCCGAAGTCTCCGTCTGGCCGTAGCCATCGCGGATGGTGAGGCCCCAGGCCTTCTCCACCTGGCTGATGACTTCGGGGTTCAGGGGCTCGCCCGCGCCCACCAGGGCCCTCAGGCGGACCTTGTACGAGGCGAGATCCTCCTGGATGAACAGGCGCCACACGGTGGGGGGAGCGCACAGGGTCGTGACGCCCTTGTCCACGATGACCTTGAGGGTGGCCGCCGCGCTGAACCGGGCGGACCGGTAGACGAAGATGCAGGCCCCCGCGTTCCAGGGCGCGAAGAAGCTGCTCCAGGCATGCTTCGCCCAGCCGGGGGAGCTGATGTTGTAGTGGATGTCGCCTTCCTTGAGCCCGACCCAGTACATCGTGGTGAGGTGGCCCACGGGATAGGACTGGTGCGTATGGAGCACCAGCTTGGGCTTGGCCGTCGTCCCCGAGGTGAAGTAGAGCAGCATGGGATCCGTGGCCCGGGTGGGCTCATCGGGCGCGTAGGTCTCGGCCCCCTCGTACAACGCCGTGACGCCATGCCAGCCGGGCACCTCGCCCCCCACGCTGATGCGGGTCAGGCCTGGATCCATGCCCTCGAACTTGGCCGTCTGCGCGGCATCCACCACCAGATGCCTGATGCCGCCCCGTTCGATGCGGTCCTGCAGGTCCGCCTGGGAGAGCAGGAGGGTGGACGGGACGAGGACGGCCCCCAGCTTGATGCAGGCCAGCATGATCTCCCAGAGCGGCAGGACATTGTCCAGCATGATGAGCACGCCGTCGCCGCGCCGGACGCCCATGGCCCGCAGCGCATTGGCCACCTGGTTGCTGCGCCGGGAGAGTTCCTCGAAGCTGACCTTCACCTCGCTGCCGTTCTCCTCCACGATCCACAGGGCGGGCTGGTGGTTGCCCTGGGCGTAGGCATCGAAGTGGTCCAGCGCCCAGTTGAAGGTCTCCAGGGCCGGCCAGCGGAAGGCGCGGAGGGCCGCAGCCCGGTCATCCCGGTGCTGGAACAATACATTCCGGGCCTGGAGGAACGCTTCGCGTCCATTCATGGGACTCTCCTGGTGGCTGGGGTGATAGGCCAATTTAGAGTGGCGCCGGTCGACCGTCCAGGACCAAACACGACGCGCGGGACAAGAAAGATGGCCCTGGCGCGGGAGTCCGGGGCCGGCCCATGGTAGGGTGGTCGCGTCCTAGCGGATCCACGAGGCTCCTGTGTTCAGCATCATCTCTGACGGCGCAGGTTACCGGGAGTTCGTCCTCTTGAAGGATGGCCAGGGGATCCTCCTCAGAACCGCCCTCCCCGAGGATGTGGAACGGGTGGAGGCCTTCATCCGCGGACTCTCCCGGGAGACCCTGGCCATGCGGTTCATGGGCGGCATCGCGGGCGTATCCCGGACCTACATCGAGGAACTCTGCGACGAAAGCCCCCACCGGCGGGCCTGCCTGCTGGCCGTGGAGGGCGACGAGGCCGACCAGCGGGTGCTCGGGCTGGGCAACTACATCGGCAAGGGGGGCGCCGTCGCCGAAGTCGGCTTCATGGTCGCCGAGCCGCACCAGGGCCGGGGCATCAGCACACTGCTGCTCGAACGCCTGGCCGGGCTCGCCGCCGGCGCGGGCTATGTGGGCTTCGAGGCCGATGTGCTCTACGGGAACGAGAAGATGACGAATGTGTTCCGCGACTCGGGTTTCGAGACCCGCCGGGCCATGGAGGGCGGCATCATCCATGTGGAATTCCCCCTCAGCGCCCCCCAGGCGCAGCGGGAGCGGGCGGAGATGCGCGAGCGGGTGGCCGCGGCCAATTCCCTGGTGCCCCTCCTCCGGCCAAGGACGGTGGCCGTGGTGGGCGCCTCGCGCGATCCTGCCTCCATCGGCAATGCCATCTTCCGCCACATCCTCCAGAGCCGCTTCAAGGGCACGGTCTATCCGGTGAACCCGAAGGCCCAGGCCATCGAGGGCGTGCAGGCCCATGCCTCCCTCGAGTCCCTGCCGGACTCGCCGGACCTGGTGGTCCTGGCGGTTCCCGCCACCAAGGTGATTCCGCTGGCCAAGGAGGCCCTCGACAAGGGGGCCCGGGGCCTGCTCGTCCTGGCCGCGGGCTTCGCCGAGACGGGCCCGGAGGGGGCCCGGCGCCAGGAGCGCCTGGTTCGGCTGGTGCGCAGCCGCGGGGCCCGGCTGGTGGGGCCCAACTGTCTCGGGCTGCTGAACACGAATGCGATGGTCCAGTTGAATGCCAGCCTGGCCACGGCCATGCCGCCCCGCGGCCGGGTGGGATTCTTCAGCCATTCCGCGGCCCTGGGGGTGGTGATCCTGCAGTACGCCGCCGAGCGGGGGCTGGGATTCTCCACTTTCGTGTCGGCCGGAAACCGCGCGGATGTCTCGGGGAACGACCTGCTCCAGTACTGGGAGGAGGATCCGGACACGGATGTGGCCCTGCTCTACCTGGAGACCTTCGGGAACCCCCGCCGCTTCGCCCGGCTGGCCCGCCGGATCTCGCGCCGGAAACCCGTGCTGTGCGTCAAGAGCGCCCGCAGCCACGCCGGGCGGCGCATGGCCCAGGCGCACATCGCCGCCAGCCCCCGGAACGACGCCGAGGTGGAAGCCCTGTTCCACCAGGCGGGCGTGATCCGCGCCGACACCCTGGAAGAGCTCTTCGACATCGCCCTGCTGCTCTCGCATCAACCACTGCCCCGGGGGAACCGCGTGGCCGTGGTCAGCAATTCCGGCGGGGTGGCGACCATCTGCGCGGACGCCTGCGAATCCCGCGGCATGCGCATCTCGGGGCCGGGCGTCGTGGATCTGCACGCCCTGGCCACGGCGGAGCACTACGAGCGGGCCTGCCTGGAGGCGCTCGAGCACCCGGAGGTGGACGCCCTCATCGCCACCTTCGCCTGCGTGGGAGCCTGCGATCCCGCCACCGTGGCCCGCGCCATCCGCCGGGCCGCCGTGCGCGCCGAGCGCAGCACCGGCATCGCCAAGCCGACCCTGCTCTCGCTGATGGGCGTCAGCGGCGCCGTGCCCGTGGGCGCCGCGTCCCAGCACGGACAGGGCGGCGTACACCGCACCTTCCCCTCGTACCGGTTCCCGGAATCGGCCGCGCTGGCGCTTTCCAAGGTGGTGGAGTACGCCCATGTCCGCCTGCAGCCCCCCGGCCGGATCCTGGCCTACGACGGACTGGAAGCCGGAGAGGCCCGGCAGACCGTGGAGCGCCACCTCGAGGAGGCCCCGCCGCAGACACCTTCCGCCTTCACGGAGGCGCAATCCAGGGATCTCCTGAAATGCTTCGGCATCGCCGTCGCAGAATCCCTTCCCATCGATCCCGCCACCCGGAGCGCCCAGGTGGTCCTGAGCCTCTCGGCGGATCCGGATTTCGGCCCCATCTGGCGGTTCCGGCGCCACAGCGTGGGTTCCATCCTCCGCATCACCCCCCTCACGGATCTCGACATCGCCGATGTGATCGCCAGGCTCCACCTGCCTCCGGCCTGCGGGCTGGCCGAGACCCTGGGCCGCCTCACCCAGCTGGTGGAGGAGCTGCCCTGGATCTCCACGCTGGAAGCCCAGGTCGCGGTCCCCCTGGGCGAGGCCGCACCCCCCGGCGCCCTTCCCCTGCAGCCCGGCCTGACCATGGCGTTCTCGCAGGTCGGTTTCCGCACGCCTTGAAACAGGAGGCAGCCTTGTTCGTAAGCGACATGATGCGGAGTCCGGTGACGGTGATCCCGGCCGGCGCGCCCCTCGGGGAGGCCCATGCGATCTTCCAGGCCCGGGGCTTCCGCCACCTGCCGGTGGTGGACCAGGGCCGATTGGTGGGAGTGCTCACCGACCGGGACCTGCGCTTCGCCATGAGCACCCTCTGCCCGACGCCGAGGACCGCCGGGGACCCCGTGTCCCTCGCCATGAGCAGCCCCGCCCTGACCGCCGATCCCCTGGATCCCGTGGAGGACGCGGCCCGCATCATGCGCGAGCGGAAGATCGGCTGCCTGCCGGTGGTGGATGGGACGGAGCTGGTGGGGATCCTCACGGGCATGGACCTGCTGGATGCGCTGATGAAGCTCACCGGGGTCACCCGGCCTTCCTCGCGGCTCGAGGTGGCCCTCGCGGACCGGCCCGGCGAGCTGGCCCGCCTCACGGCCTTCCTGGCGGAGCGCCATGTCAACATCCACTCCATCCTCACCTGCCCCGCCCCCGACGGCATCGTGCGCACGGTGCTGAGGCTTGATTCCAGCCAGGCCCGCCCCCTGGCCGAGGCCCTGCGGGTGGTCGGGTTCCAGATCCTGTGGCCGCCGCCGAAGCCATGGCCGCACTGATCCACCGCCCGGAGTATGCCGGGTACGACTTCGGGCCCGAGCACCCCTTCACGCCTGCGCGGCTGGGGATGCTCCTGGACCTGATCCAGAGCCTGGGGCCGGCGGTGGAGCCCATCCAGGCGCCGGCCGCCACCCGGGACGAGATCCTGTCCATCCACGATGAGGCCTATGTGGCCATGGTCGAGGCCCTGGACCGGGGCGAGCCCAGGCCGGAAGCGGAGCGCTTCGGATTGGGCACACCCGACAATCCCGTCTTCCCGGGCATGGACCGCGCGGCCCGCTGGCTGGTGGGGGGCACCCTGCACGGTGCGCGGTTGCTGATGAGTGGCGCCGAGCGCCGCGTACTCCAACTGGGAGGCGGCCTGCACCATGCCCAGAAGGACCGGGCGGCAGGCTTCTGCCTGTACAACGACCTGGCCGTGGCCATCCAGGCCATGGCGGATCACGGCTGGCGCGTGGCCTATCTGGATCTCGACCTTCACCACGGGGATGGGGTTCAGAGTCTCTTCTACGACAGCGAGCGGGTGCTGACCCTGAGCCTGCATGAATCCGGGCACTACCTCTATCCCGGATCCGGCCACATCCAGGAGCTGGGCCTCGGTCCAGCGAAGGGCCTGAGCGTGAACATCCCCCTGGAGCCCTTCACGGAATCCGGAGACTACCTGGAAGCCTTCGAGGCCGTGGTCCCCCGGGCGCTCGCCTGGTTCTCGCCGGATGTCCTGGTGATCCAGGCCGGGGCCGACGCGCACTTCGCCGATCCTCTGGGGGATCTCGCCCTCACCACCCAGAGCTTCCAGAGGCTCTACCGCAGGGTTCTCGATCTGGCGGAAGCCCACGCCCGGGGCCGGGCGCTCTTCACCCTCGGGGGCGGCTACGAGGCGCAGGTCGTGGCCCGCGTCTGGGCCATCCTCTACCTCACGGTCATGGAGCTTCCCGTTCCCCAGCGCCTTCCGGAAGCCTGGTTGGACCGCTGGCAAGCGGTGCTGGGCCCGGCCATGGGCCCCGACCTGCAGGATCCCGAGCCCGCTTTTCCGGAACTTGCCGGCCGGGCGGCGCGGACCCGCCGCAACCGGGATGTCGTCGCGCGGCTGCTGGACGCCCTCGAAGCCTGCTGGAATCCGGACGCCCCCCGGGAAGGTGGTCCCCCGCTCAGGGAGTGACCGTGATCCGCAAGGCCAATCCCATGTCGGCGGTGTTCTCGTTGTGGGTGATGTTGTTGAGGTAGCTGAAGGTCAGGGCGGAGCGCGGGCCCAGGCGGACATGCACGCCGAGGTCGTGGATCACGGAGGGTTTGTCCAAGGTGGCTCCCGGTCCCTGGGAAGTGAGCGCGTCATGGTAGACGAGGACGAGGAAGGGCCGCACCCGGGGCCAGCCGCGCCACTCCCAGCCCAGGTGCCCGGCGATCTGGTCCTTGATGAGGAAGGGATTCGGGCCGACGCCTCCGGTCATGCCGCGACGCAGATAGGCTCCGCCGCCGTTGATGGCCTGACGAGGCGTGGGCCGCCACTGGAAGCTCAAGCCAGCGCTGGAATCCCAGTCGGAACGGAATTCCCCGGCAAAGGTGGTGGCGGGAATCTGGAGGGCGCCGAGAAAGCTGATGGAGAGCTTCGGATCGGCGTAGAAGCGGTGGATGACCGCCACCGCGGGATCCACGGGGCGGGCCCGAACCGCGGTCTGGGTGAAGTGGACCACTCGGCCCTTCTGGATGATGACGGCGGTGAGCTGGTCCCGGGCGATGGCGGTCCGGCCCGTCTGCTCGAATCCAAATTGGTGGAAGCCCTCGATGAGCCCATCCATGAAGCCGCCGTCGATGCTCTGCCAGCCCAGGTTCACCGCCACATCGGTATTCGCCGTCAGGCCGTAGCGGAAGCCGAGGTCCGTGCGCTGGACTTCCGCATCGAAGAAGAACAACAAGGGTTCGTCCGGCAGGGAGGCCGCGAACTGGGCCGTCCCCACCGGCCCCACGGTGATGCGCCCCGAGGTGTCGCGACCGAGGCGGTCCTTGATCAGATCCGAGAACTCGAAGGTGTTGGAGCGCGTCACCTGGAACGAGACGCGCCAGCGCCCCTTCCCGACGGTGTCCGCCCCGAGCGGGCGATAGGTCAGCGGGACCAGGTTCAGGGGGAAGAGGTCGCGGCTGGAGGGGGGCCCTGGGTCGGGCCAAGGCTCCTCCGGTCCGGCCAGGAGGGGGAGGGCCAGAAGAAGTCCGAGGGTTGCGACGCAGCTTCGGATCATGCCGTGCCCTCAAGGAAGGAGCATGGAGGCGCGGGGTGCGCTTCGGCCCATGCTACCCGGCCATTCCCGCCGGCTTGAATCCAAGTGTTGATATCCTGGAACCCACCATGGAACCCACCCCCCTCGACACGCGCACCTCCCTGCTCCAGGCGGCCCTGGTCTGCTTTGCCGACCACGGGTTCGACGGCACGAGCATGCGGATGATCGCAGAGCGGGCCGGACGCCCCCTTTCGCTGCTTTCCCACTACTTCGGGAACAAGGAGGGGCTCTATCTGGAAGTGTTCAAGTACATCCTCCAGACCTCGGTGCCCGGGGCGGTCGATCCCTCGCTCGTGGCCAACCTGAACCCGCGGAATGCGCAGGGGGCCGTCCGGCTGTTGCGGGAGCAGATCCACTTCATGTACCAGCAGGCGGCTCCGGATGCGGCGGCGGCCAAGCCCTTCCAGGAGCACCGGGCCCGTCTCTGGGTGCGGGAATTCCGCTCTCCCCGTCCGTGCCTCCACCCGATCATCCGGCAGTACCTCAGCCCCGCGGCCGAGCTGATCCGGACCTGCATCCAGGTTCTCAGGCCCGAGTTGAATGCGGCGCAAGTGGCCTTCCTCGGCGCTTCGATCACGAGTCAGGTGGCCGGTCATGGAACGATGCGGGGTCTCCACCAAGTGCTCTGGGGGCAATACCCCCCCTTCGGCAGCCACTTCCAGGAGGCGGAACTGCTCGTGGACTTCTGTCTGCACGGCCTGGAGGCGGCCAGCCCGGAAGACTAGGCCTCTGGCCCCCTCCCGCCGGCGGCCGGCCGAAGCGCGGCCTCCGTTGAGGAGAAGGGCTTCCATCCGCTTCACCATTGGTAGGCCAGGCCCACCATCAGCACATCGGTGTCGCGGTGGTACCGCGTCAGGGTCCGATTCCACTGCAGGCGCCCGGCCCAGTGGCCCCGGATGTGACGGCCGATCACCATCGAATACCGGGTGCTGGTGCGGATGGTGACCGAGGACCCGGCGTTTCGGCGATCCTCTGCCGGAAAGTCGCGGCTGAAATAGGGACCCGCTCCGAAGCCGATCATCCATCTACCATCCGCGGACCGCTGCGAGAACCAGATCTGGGGGGCAATCCCGTCGCGCCTCACCGAATCGAGCCCGCCCTCATCGAAATAACCGATCGACACATCGAAATGACCTTCCAGCCTGCGCCGGTATTCGATGGCCGTGGCACCCAACAGCTCGGTCGCCTCGCTTTCGAAACTGTTGAGGATGGTCCGGCCGAGGAAGATGGTCAGTTCGTGATCCGGGTCGGAGGGAACCCCCCGGGGGTTCCTTGGGGCCGGTGCGTCCCGCCTCATCCCTGGATCCCGGGGCGTGAAGGGAAGGCTGATCCCGACCAGGAACGCCTGGGTCTGAGGTAGGCCGGAGCCAAAGGTCCGATTGACCCGGATGAAGGCCTCCACAGCTCCACCCGGAAGGGGGTACTGGGCCGAAAGGCTGAGCAGGGGTTTGATTCCGTGGTGATTCTGGAAGGCCGGACCGGCTCCCCCTTCCGTCGTATCGAAGAACCGGTACGCGCCCACGCCAAGCCCCAGGCGAAGGTCATTCCCCTTCATCCGATGCAGCCGCCAGGCCTGGATGTAGGGGCCGTCGCGATGATGGTCGGGGATGTGCCCTTCATTCAACCAGCCGATGCTTCCCGCCCAGCCCTCATGGATGGGCCGGAGGTACTGGAGCTGCCAGGAATAGGTCAGGGTTTCATGGCCGATGCCATGCAGGCGCCCCAGGCCGATGGAGGCGTCCTGGGACCGGCCGGCAGGTGCACCCAGGCCGGCCAGCAGGATGGCAAGGACAGCGGACCTGACGAGTCTGGACCGGATCGAGGCCCAAGCGCGGCGGAAGGTCCCTGGATGCCCGTGCCCAAAGTCAGGGAGCCGGGTGATCCCGGCCCCCTGGCATGAACGAAGCGTGAACGGAGGGCGGCGCACTCCCGGTTCAGAACCGATAGATGAAGGTGGCGTTGAGCGTCGGGGCCGTGATGTCCGGCTTGGTCCCGAAGAGCTCGGGCTCGTACTTCGCATAGGTGTACCGGAGTTCGGCGCCCATGTTCGGCGTGAACATGTAGCCCGCGGAAACCGAGCCGTAGACGCTGTTTGGGGTGTCGTCATCACTCATCCCGGGCAGGTCCATTTCGAACTTGGCCATGCCGAAGCCGGCGCCCGCGCCCACATAGCAACCCTTGTTGACTTGCTTCGAGAAGTAGTAGTTGTAGTCGGCTCCGAGCTGGAGCGTCTGGACCTTGCGGGTGGGGCTGGTCTTCTCGAAATAGGTGTAGTCGAGCCGCGGGACGATGGCATGGCCACCGGAGAAACCGATCACCATGTGAGCGCCGAGCCCATAGCCGAGGGATTTGTCCAGCAACCCCTTGTCGCCCAGATCGCTCGTGGGATAGGCGATCGTGCCCTGGAGGCCGAACTTGAGGTCCTGAGCGAAGAGGGGGCTGCTGACCAGCGCCAGGCCGGTGAGGCAGAACACCAGACGAAGGGGGGATTTCATGGGGACTCCTGGTGCCCAGATGGGCAAGAAGGGAGGCGGTCAAGTGTTTCGACGCCTCAAGATGAATTTGCATCGGTCGTTTGACCAATGCTTAATGCAAAGTTAATTATGTGGAACGACCTTGTCAATAGATTATATTATGATTATGTTTATAATTATACTGATTTTTAAATTAAATATTGATTATAAAAAATATCTTGCATCAATTGGTTGATCAATTGATTATTGTGATCGGTCGTACGATCACGCCCGAGAGACCCCATGACGAACGAGGCTCCCCTCCCCACGACAGCCCATTTCGAATCCCGCGACTGCTTGATCCAGGCGGCCCTGCGCTGCTTTGCGAAGTACGGCTACGACGCCACCTCCATCCGCCTCATCGCATCCATGGCAGGCAAGAACTCGTCTCTTATTTCTTATTATTTCAAGGGTAAAGAGGGCCTGTACCGGGAGGTCTTCAGGCACCTGCTGACCCTGTTCGGCGCGGGCCCCGTCCAATCCCCGGCATCCGGCCAGGTCGCCGCGGAGCCCCTGGAGGGCAGGTCGAGGCTTCACGCCCTGATCCGTCGGATCCTGATCGAGGTGGAAGCTCATTTCCAGTCCGTTGATCCTTTGCAGGATGCGGCCATCAAGTTGTTCCTGAGCGAGGTCCAGTTCCCCAAGGAAGAGGTGAAGGACCTGATCCGGGAGCGCATGGAGCCCTCCGTGCGGGAGCTCCGGGCCTGCATCCAGGGCATCCGGCCCGACCTGTCTCCGGCGGAGATCGATTTCTGGGGAATCACCATCCAGGGCAGCTGCGTCAGCCACGCCCTGAGGTCCGAGTTCAACCGCCTGGTGTGGACCGCCACGGACCCTTCCCTGCCCCTCGAGGACATGGCCACCCGCCTGACGAACTTCGCCTACCACGGCCTCCAGAACGCCTGAAACGAGTGGCACGCGGCCAGCCTCCCTGTCATAAAAACTTCTCAGCACGCACCCCGCTTTGACAACCGAACCCCGTCACCGCCCGTCAGAACATTCCATTCAAGGAGCACTTCCATGCAGACCCACCACCGAGGCGGAATGATCTCCATCGCCGGGGCCCTCGTGGCCGGCGGATTGCTGATCGGTTGCGGCAAGAAGGAGCAGGTCAAGGCGACTCCCGAGGTGTCGGTGGTGGCCCTGCAGCCCGAGCGCGTGGCCCTCACCTTCGAACTGCCCGGGCGGACCTCGGCCTACCTCGTGGCCGAGGTGCATCCCCAGGTGAACGGGATTGTCCAGAAGCGCCTCTTCACGGAGGGCAGCGATGTGAAGGAGGGCGAACTCCTCTACCAGATCGACCCGAGGCCCTACCAGGCCGCCTACGACACGGCCGCGGCGGCCCTGGCCCGGGCGGAAGCCAACCTACCCGCCATCCGGAAGCGCGCCGAGCGGTTCAAAGAGCTGCTCACCGTCAACGCCGTGGGGCAACAGGACTATGAGGACGCTTCCGCCGCCCACAAGCAGGCCGAGGCCGAAGTCCAGGCCCTGAAGGCCAGTGCGGAATCCGCCCGGATCAACCTCGGCTACACGCGGATCACGGCTCCGATCTCGGGCCGCATCGGCAAGTCCAATGTGACTCCCGGAGCCCTGGCGGCCGCCTATCAGGGCCCCGCCTTCACCACCATCCAGCAGCTGGATCAGGTCTATGTGGATTCGCCGCAGTCCAGCACCACCCTGCTGGGGATCCAGCGCAATCTGGCCTCGAACCGGATCAAGGGCAGCACGAATCAGACCAAGGTGAAGCTCCTCCTCGAGGACGGTACGCCCTATCCGGCGGCGGGGATCCTGAAGTTCTCCGATGTCACCGTGGATCCGAGCACGGGCTCCCAGATCCTGCGCATGGTCTTCCCGAACCCCAACCATGTCCTGCTGCCGGGCATGTATGTCAGGGCCATCGTCGAGGAAGGCGTGGCCGAGCAGGCCATCCTGGCGCCGCAGCAGGGCGTCACCCGCGATCCCAAGGGCAACGCCATCGCCATGGTTGTGGATGGTTCCGGCAAGGTCGAACAGCGCACCCTCAAGCTGGACCGCGCCATCGGCTCCAAGTGGCTGGTGGTCGAAGGCCTCCACGCCGGAGACCAGGTGATCGTGGAAGGCCTGCAGAAGGTCCGCCCCGGCGTGGCCGTGAAGGTCGTGCCCCTCGGCGCCAAGCCCGCTCCCGCGGCCGCGAAGTAGAGGAGCCGCCCCATGGTCAATTTCTTCATCGATCGACCCATCTTCGCCTGGGTGGTGGCCATCGTCATGATGCTGGCCGGCCTCCTGGCCATCAACACCCTGCCCATCTCCCAGTACCCGCCCGTCGCCCCGCCCTCCATCTCCGTGGACGCCTTCTATCCCGGGGCCTCCGCCAAGACCGTGGAGAACACCGTCACCCAGATCATCGAGCAGAAGATGACGGGCCTGGACCGGCTGCTCTACATGTCCGCCAGCAGCGACTCCGCCGGCCACGGTAGCGTCACGCTCACCTTCCAGCCGGGCACCGATCCCGACGCCGCCTGGGCCAAGGTCCAGAACAAGCTGGAGCTGGCCAAGCCCCTGATGCCCCAGGTCGTGCAGCAGATGGGCATCGCGGTCACCAAGTCCACGAAGAACATCTTCATGATCCTGTCCATCTCCTCGGCGGACGGCAGCATGAATGCCGAGGACCTGCGCGACTACCTGGCCTCGAATGTGGAGAATGTCATCAGCCGTGTGGAGGGCGTCGGCGAGGTCCTCTCCTTCGGCACCCAGTACGCCATGCGGATCTGGCTCAACCCCGACAAGATGGTGGGGTACCGCATCACACCCGACGACATCCGCCAGGCCGTGAAGGCCTACAACGCGCAGATCTCCGCCGGCCAGGCGGGCGGCCTCCCCGCCGTCCAGGGCCAGCGGTTGAATGTGACCGTGAATGTGCAGGAACTCCTCCAGACGCCCGAGCAGTTCGGGGCCATCCCCCTCCGCATCAACGCGGATGGCTCCACGATCCGCCTCCGGGATGTGGCCCGCACCGAGCTCGGAACCGAGTCCTACGAAAGCGACACGAAGCTCAACGGGCAGCCGGCCGCCGGCATGCTCATCCGCCTGGCCTCGGGCGCCAACGCGTTGGACACCTCCAAGCTCGTCAAGGCCAAGCTCAACGAGCTCTCCCCCTATTTCCCCCCGGGGGTCAAGGTCGACTACCCCTACGAGACGACCCCCTTCGTAACCGTGGCCATCAACGAGGTGGTGAAGACCCTCATCGAGGCCGTGGTCCTCGTCTTCCTGGTCATGCTGCTCTTCCTCGGGAACTTCCGCGCCACCTTGATCCCGACCATCGCGGTCCCGGTGGTGCTCCTGGGCACCTTCGCGATCCTCCAATATGTGGGCATGTCCATCAACATGCTCACCATGTTCGCCATGGTGCTGGCCATCGGCCTCCTGGTGGACGATGCCATCGTCGTGGTCGAGAATGTCGAGCGCATCATGCACGAGGAGGGCCTGTCACCCCTCGAGGCCACCCGGAAATCCATGGGCCAGATCACCAGCGCCCTTGTGGGCATCGGCCTGGTGCTGTCCGCCGTGTTCGGCCCCATGGCCTTCTTCGGCGGGTCCACGGGCATCATCTTCCGGCAGTTCTCCTTCACCCTCATCACCGCCATGATGCTGTCCGTGGTGGTGGCCCTGGTCCTCACGCCCTCCCTCTGCGTGACCTTCCTGAAGCCCATCGAGAAGGGCCACGAGGCCGCCGAGAAGGGCTGGAAAGTCACGCGTCCCTTCTTCCTGTGGTTCGACCACTTCTACAACAAGATCAACCACATCTTCGTGGGCCAGCTCGAGCGCGTGCTCTCCAAGTGGGGTCGCTACGCCGTCATCTACGGCGTGATCGTGCTCGGCATGGGCGTCCTGTTCATGCGCCTGCCCACCGCCTTCCTCCCCGAGGAGGACCAGGGCATCATCATGACCCTCGTGCAGCTCCCCGCCGGATCCACCCTGGAGCAGACCCAGAAGGTCATGTCCGAGGTCCAGCAGTACTACCAGAACGATGAGAAGGAGGCCGTCGCCTCCTGCCTGACCGTGGGCGGATTCAGCGTGGCCGGCCGTGGCCAGAACAACGGCATGGCCTTCGTCAAGCTCAAGGACTGGCACCTCCGGGACCGCTCCGACCTGAAGGCGGAGGCCGTCATCAGGCGAGCCATGCGCACCTTCTCCGCCCGCCGGGATTCCATGGTCTTCGCCGTGGCGCCCCCCGCCATCCTGGAACTCGGCAACGCGACGGGCTTCGACTTCCAGCTGCAGGATCGCGGCGGCGTCGGCCATGCCAAGCTCATGGAGGCCCGGAATCAGCTGCTGGGTCTGGCAGCCCAGAATGCCAACCTCAAGGCCGTGCGTCCCAACGGCCTGGATGACCAGCCGGAATACAATGTCCGGCTCAACCAGGACCGGGCGGGTACGCTGGGCGTCCCCCTGCCGGCCATCAGCGACACCCTGGCCAGCGCCTGGGGCGGCTCCTATGTGAACGACTTCATCAACCGCGGCCGGGTCAAGCGGGTCTACATGCAGGCCGATGCGCCCTTCCGCATGCAGCTGGAGGACCTGAACAAGCTCTATGTCAGGAGCACCGCCGGGGCGATGGTGCCCTTCTCCGCCTTCTCCGCCGGCGAATGGAGCTATGGGTCTCCCAACCTCCAGCGCTACAACAGCTTCCCTTCCGTGAACATCCAGGGTGAACCCGCTGCCGGCAAGAGCACCGGCGACGCCATGCTGGCCATGGAGGACATCGTCAAGAAGCTCCCGGCCGGCATCGGCTTCGAGTGGACGGGACTCTCCTACCAGGAACGGCAGGCGGGCTCCCAGGCCCCGGCGCTCTACGCCGTGTCCATCCTGGTGATCTTCCTGTGCCTCGCCGCCCTCTACGAGAGCTGGACGATCCCCTTCTCGATCCTCCTCGTGCTTCCCGTGGGCGTCTTCGGCGCCGTGCTGGCCACCTGGGGCCGGGGCCTGTCCAGTGATGTCTACTTCCAGATCGGCCTGCTGACGACCCTCGGCCTCACCGCCAAGAACGCCATCCTCATCGTGCAGTTCGCCGAGGAACAGATGGCCCAGGGCATGGGGCTTCTCGAAGCGGCCATGGAAGCCTCCCGCCTCCGTCTCCGCCCCATCCTGATGACCTCCCTGGCCTTCACCTTCGGCGTGCTGCCGATGGCCCTGACCCGGGGGGCCGGCGCCGCGGCCCAGAACGCCATCGGCACCGGCGTGGTCGGCGGCATGCTGACGGCCACCTTCATCGCCATCTTCTACATTCCCCTGTCCTTCGTCCTGGTCAGCCAGCTGTTCAGGAAGAAGCGCCAGGAGCCTGTCCCCGCAAGCGTCGGGAATTCCGAGGAGGGGCAGCCATGAGGTCGCTCAGAACCTGGTCCGTCCTTCCCCTCACCTTCGCCATGGTGGGCTGCGTCTCCATGGCCCCGAAGTACCGGGTGCCTGAGCCGCCGGTGCCGAAGGCCTGGCCCGAAGGACCTTCCTACAAGGCGCCTGCCGGTGCCCCTGGCGCCGTTGGCCAACCGGCCGCCGACCTCGCCTGGCAGGATTTCTTCGTAGACGCGCAGTTGCGGAAGGTCCTGGACCTGGCCCTCCGCAACAACCGGGATCTGCGGATCGCGGCGCTGAACACCGAGAAGGCCCGGGCCTACTACCGGATCCAGCGGGCCGAGCTGCTGCCCTCGATCAACGCCGTGGGCGCGGGAACCCGCCAGCGGCTTCCCGCCAGCGTCTCGGGAGTCGGGCGATCGGTCGTCGTCGAACAGGACACGGTCAATGTCGGGATCAGCGCCTGGGAGCTGGATTTCTTCGGCCGCGTCCGGAGCCTGAAGAACCGGGCCCTGGAGCAGTACCTCGCCACGGAGCAGGCCCGCAACAGCGCCCAGATCTCGCTGCTGGCGGAAGTCGCCAATGTCTACCTCGCCCTCGGCGCCGACCGCGAAAGCCTGAAGCTCGCCCAGGAAACCCTGGCGAACCAAGAGGCTTCCTACAAGCTCATCCACCGCCGCTTCGAAGTCGGCGCCTCCTCCGAGATCGATGCCTACCGCGCCCAGGTCAGCGTCGAGACGGCGCGGGGAGATGTGGCCCGGTACACCCGCACCGTGGCCCTGGATGAAAACGCGCTGAGGCTGCTGGTGGGCTCCGCCGTGCCCGCGGAATGGCTTCCCGAGGCCCTGGGCAGCGTCACTGCGCTCAAGGACATCGCCCCCGGACTGCCCTCCGAGGTGCTAACCCGCCGACCCGACATCCTCATGGCCGAAAACCAGCTCAAGGCGGCCAACGCCAACATCGGCGCGGCCAGGGCGGCCTTCTTCCCCCGCATCTCCCTCACCACGAACATCGGCACCATGGGCAGCGAGCTCTCCGGGCTCTTCAAGACCGGCTCGGATTCCTGGGCCTTCTCGCCTCAGATCGTCCTTCCGATCTTCAATGCCGGCGCGCGATGGGCGAACCTCAAGGCGGCCAACGCCGACCGGGACATCACCCTGGCCCAGTACGAGAAGGCCATCCAGGTGGCCTTCAAGGAAGTCGCCGATGCGCTGGCCCAACGCGGCACCCTTGATGACCAGCTGACCGCCCAGGAAACGCTCACACGCGCCCTGGAAGGCGCCCACCGCCTGGCCTCGGCTCGCTACTCGGCCGGTATCGATGGGTATTTGAGCGTCCTGGACGCCCAGCGCTCCCTCTATGCCGCCCAGCAGGGGCTCATCGCCCTCCGCCAAGCCAAATACGGCAACCTCGTCAGCCTCTACAAGGTTCTCGGCGGGGGCTGGAACCCGTCCGAGCGCCCCGCTGCGCCCAAGGCCACCCCGACGGCTGCGGCGGCAGCCAGACCCTCTGCCTCCTGAGCCCGCCACCGCGACCCGCCGACCTGCCGGCGGGTCGCCCCCTGCTCCCCCATCGACGAAACATCCGAACGCCGGGCGAAGGCCTGACTGTCAGGGGGCCGCTTTCCCGAGGACCGGCTTCTTCACCGGTTCCGTGAGGTTGCAGGAGGCGCAGCGATGGAAAAAGTCCCCACGCCGGGTGCTGGAGATGATCCGCATGGGCTGCCCGCAGGTGGGACACGGGGCCCCGTGGACCTGGGGGGCCGGCGCCTCCTCGAGTTCAGCCACGACGCTAGACACGAAACCCCGGATGTCGGTCATGAAGGCGGCTCTGGTTTCCTCGCCGCGCCGCATCCGCTCCAGACGGGCCTCCCAGCTGCCCGTCAGCTCCGCGCTGCGCAGGGCTTCGGCCGGAAGCCCCTGGATGAGCCGGATGCCCTTGTCCGTGGGTAACAGGATGTTGCGCTTCCGCTCGATGTAGGCCCGCTTGATGAGGGTCTCGATCATGTTGGCGCGCGTCGCCGGGGTGCCGAGGCCGCAGTCCCGCATGGCCCCGCGCAGGGCTTCATCATCCAGCTCCCTGCCCGCTCCTTGCATGGCCGACAGGAGATCGCCCTCGCTCATGCGCTTGGGAGGCGTCGTCTTCCCCTCCTTGGGCTGCAGCGAGGCGACCTCCACCGCTTCGCCCTTCTTCACGGCGGGCAGGCCCCCTTCGAGTTCCTCGTCGCCGTCCTCGTCCGCCTCGGCAGGCTCCGCGGCCTTCTCCACCTTCTTCCGGCGATAGGGGGGATCGATGGCGGACCACCCCTCCTCTTTCACCACGGTGCCGTTGGTCTTGAAGGTCTCGCCCTCGACCTCCGTGATGATCGTGGTCTTGGCCTCCACCCGGTCCGGGAAATAGGCCGCCAGGAACCGTCGGGCGATGAGGTCGTAGATCCGCAGTTCGTCGCCCGCGAGACCCTTCGCAGGTTTCTCCGTGGGCACCAGGGCCGCGTGGTCCTCCACTTCCTGGTCGTTGACGAAGCGCTTGTCGAGCTTCACGGGCCACCGCCGGCGCAGCTGCTCGAGGAAGGGCTGGAGGTCCGTGAGCTGCCCCTGGGCCAGCGCCTTGATCCACTGCGGAGCCTTGAGGGCATCGGCTTCCGTCAGGTGGCGGCTGTTGGTACGGGGGTAGGAGATGAGCTGCTTTTCGTACAGGTTCTGAGCCAGGCCCAGGGTGCCTTCGGCGGTGAACCCGAAGCGCTTATTTGCTTCCTTCTGCAGGTTCGTGAGGTCGTACAGCAGGTCGGGTTTCTTCTTCTCCGTCCGGCCCGTAGCGCTTTTGATCTTTCCGGGCCGGCCCTCGAGGTTCGCCGCCAGGGCCCGGGCCTCCGCCTCGGTGCCGAAGCGCTCCTGCGTCTGTCCGTCCTGCTCCTTGAACCACCGTCCCTCGTATTCCCCGTTGGCATGGGCGAACCGAGCGCGCAGGGTCCAGAAGGGCTGGGGCTTGAAGTCGCGGATGTCCAGTTCCCGGCGCACCAGCAGGGCCAGCGTCGGCGTCTGCACCCGGCCCACGCTCCACACGCCGTCCTCGGCCCCCGCGCGGCGCATGCGGAGGGTCTGCGCCCGCGTGGCATTGATGCCCACCAGCCAGTCCGCCTCCTGGCGGCTGCGCGCGGCATCCCGGAGGCCGGTATAGGCCTCGCCGGGTTTCATGGCGGCGTAGGCGGCCTGGATCGCCTCCGGCGTGAGGCTGGAGGTCCAGAAGCGCTGGACAGGCTTGGCACAGCCCGCCAGGCGGTAGACGAGATCGAAGATCAGCTCCCCCTCGCGCCCGGCGTCCGTGGCGTTCACCACCTCGGTGATGTCGGCCCGGTTCATCAGGCGCGCCACGACCTCGAATTGTTCTCTGGTCTGCTCGATGGGCGCGTAGCGGAAGGGCTCGGGGAAAATGGGAAGCCGGTCCCAGCGCCAGGCCTTCCAGGCGGGATCATACCCTTCCGGATTCAGGGCCTCGACCAGATGCCCGACGCACCAGGTCACCACCAGGCCGTTTCCTTCGATGAGGCTGCGCCCCCGCCCCGGCAGACCCAGGGCCTCCGCCAAGGCGCGGCCCATGCTCGGTTTCTCGGCGATGATCAGGCGCAGGGTGACTCCAAGGCTCAGCTCCCATTGTAGAGGAGGACCTGGCTCTTAGAGCCCCAGGGCCCTGGGCAGCCGGGGGCTGGAGATCAGATCGACGAAGACCGCCCAGCGCCGGTCTGGGTGCTCGGCGGTGCCGCCCCGCTTCTCGACCCACTCGCGCACGAGCTGTTCGCCGAGGTTGTAGTTGATGACATAGCTGCGATAGGTGTCGATGAAGCGGAGGCGCTGGGCCGCCTGGGCCGGGCTGCGCAGAGAGTAGCGGACCAAAAAGGCCTCGGCTTCCGCCCGGTCGAGGCGGCCATCCAGATAGCCCCGGGCGGCCTCATTGTCGGCGAAGGCGAGCACCTTCAGCTCCGCCTGCACCTGCGCCCACCGCTCGGCTTCGGCGGGATCGAGGCCCGCCAGGGGGAAGAGCACCTCGCGCTCGAAGGCCTGCTTCTCCCGGCCCGGGAAGGCCACCTCGATGCCGAAGTTGGCGGTGCCTTCGGCGATGAGGGACTGGGGCGAGAACAGCGGATAGACCGTGAACTCCACCCAGCCCCGCCCCTGCGGCGGTCCTTGGGCGAAGCGCTGCTCCAGCAGGGCGTTGTAGACATGGTGGCCCGGGTAGCCTTCGTGGGCCGCCAGATCCAGGGCCCGGTCAATGGCGATGGGCAAATCCAGGTTCACCTGGATCACCGAGGTGCCCCTCCCCTGGTACCAGTTGTAGGCCGACCAGGACTTGCCGGTGACATACTCCACGCGGAAATGATCGGAGGCCGGCAGGACCGCATGGGCCCGGGTGCGTTCCCGGGCCTCCGCGATGGCCGCCTGGAAGACGGCATCGACCCGATCGCCGGGGATGAGAACCCGCTCCCGCGCCTCCTGGTATCGGTCCTGGACCGTGCCGGGGCCAGCCAAGAGATGGTCCAGCCGGGTCAGGGCCGACTCGAAGACCGCTTGTGGAATGCCGGGAGGACGGACTTGATAGAGCGCCTCGGCCTCGTCGTCGAAACTGAAGCGATGACCCGCGAGGCGGTCCAGGTGGGCCGCCACGGCCTGGAGCTGACCGAGGAGATAGTCGCGGCGCAGGAGTTCATCGGCTGGTGTGGCGGCGGCCACCCCATCCTGGATCCGGCGCGCCTCGGCCCTCAATTCGGGAAGGGTCCGTGGACTCCCGGCCTCGGCGGTCTCCTTCCACGACGGCGGACCGTAGTAGGCATCCACGAAATGGGGGTCGTGGCGCCCCACCGCCAGCACCAGGTTCACATAGGCGGCAGCCCACTCTGAAAGATGCATGCTCATCCGCGCCCCCAAGTCCGTTCGCCCAGCAGCCCCATCCTAGCCCGCCACCCTCGCCCCGGGTCCAGAACCCGGGTGCTGTCGCGGGAGCCGTTCATCTGCTACCGTATCCAATTGTATGGGATCCCAATCATCATCTCCAGCCGCCGACATCACCACCCGCCGGATCCTCCAGTCCTTGCGGGCGATCGTCAGGGACCTGCGCCGCGCCTCCGTGTCCTGCGAGAAGCAATTCGGGCTGAGCGCGGCCCAGCTGTTCGTACTCCAGACCCTACGCAGTCAGCCGGGCATGAGCCTGGGGGAGGTGGCCGAACGGACCGCCACCGACCAGAGCTCAGTTTCGGTCGTGGTCCGGAAACTGGAGGAGAAGGGCCTCGTCCAGAAACAGACCTCCAGCCAGGACGCCCGCCGGCTGGAGCTCAGCCTGACCCGGGGCGGAAAGCGCCTCGCCGAGAAAACGCCACCGGCCGTCCAGGATCTCCTGATCCAGAGCATCACGGACCTCTCCATCCATGACCGGAGGCTGCTGGCGGAGCTCCTGGACCGGATCGCTCCCTCCGGAACCGGAGAGCAGCCCATGTTCTTCGAAGAACCGGCGCGCGAGGGAACGGGAAGGAAGAGCGATCATGAGTGACCGGGCCCCATCCCAAGGGATCCACGGTGACGGGCTCCCCGTCTCTCCGAGCCTGGAACCCTCCCTCCAGAACGCCAGGATTCCCCTCGTCACCGCGGTCATGGACGGCCGGGCCGCCTTCATCGGGCTCCTCGCCATCGGGCTGGGCGTGGCGGCGGGGTACCTCGCCGAACTGCTCGTCAGACTGATCGGCCTCGTCACCAATCTGGCCTTCCATCATCAGATCTCGACGGAGCTCACCTCTCCCGCCGGCCATCACCTCGGCTGGCAGGTGATCTTCGTGCCCGTCCTGGGCGGGATCCTCATCGGCTTTTTGGCCCGCTATGGCTCCAGGGCCATCCGGGGCCATGGCATTCCCGAGGCGATGGAGCAGATCCTGCTCAACGAGAGCCGCATCCCGGCCCGGATCACCCTGCTCAAGCCGCTCTCCGCCGCCATCGCCATTGGCACCGGCGGCCCCTTCGGCGCGGAGGGCCCGATCATCGCCACTGGCGGCGCCCTCGGCTCGTTGCTGGGGCAGCTGCTCCCGACCACGGCGCTCGAACGGAAGACGCTGCTGGCGGCCGGTGCCGCTGCGGGCATGGCGGCGACTTTCGGATCTCCCGTCTCCGCCGTGCTGCTCGCGGTGGAACTGCTCTTGTTCGAGCTCCGGCCGCGGTCCATCATCCCCGTGGCCCTGGCCAGTGTCGCCGCTACCGCCGTCCGCTATTCCCTCGTGGGCATCCGGCCGGTGTTTCCGATGCCCCTCCTTTCCACCCCCAATGGCCTCTCCCTCGCGATCTACATCGCCATCGGCGCGGTGGTGGGCGTCGCCTCGGTGGGGGTGACCCGGGCCGTCTACTGGATCGAGGATGGGTTCGAGCACCTTCCCATCCACTGGATGTGGTGGCCTGCCCTCGGAGGGCTCGCCGTGGGGGGCATCGGCTACTTCGTCCCCCGGACCCTGGGCGTCGGTTACGACAACATCCAGGCCATCCTCTCGGTGCAGCTGGTCGGGAGCACCCTCCTGATGCTGTGCCTGGCCAAGTTCCTTTCCTGGGCCATCGCCCTCGGAAGCGGCACCTCGGGCGGTACACTCGCGCCCCTGTTCACGATCGGCGGCGCCCTGGGCGGCCTTCTGGGCGGGCTCGTCGCATCCCTGCTTCCGAAGGTCGGCGTGGATCCCGGAATCTGCGCCCTGGTCGGGATGGCAGCCATCTTCGCCGGAGCCTCGCGGGCGATGCTCGCCTCGGCCGTTTTCGCGTTCGAGATCACCTTGCAGCCCCTGGGCCTGCTGCCCCTCCTGGGCGGGTGCGCCGCCGCCTACGGGATTTCGGCCCTGATGATGCGAAACAGCATCATGACGGAGAAGCTGACCCGCAGGGGCCTCCGCGTCCCGGAAGAGTATTCCGCCGACTTCCTGGACCACATCCTGGTGAAGGAAGCGGCCTCGAGAGAGATCGTGACCCTCGACGCAGCCCAGAGCCTTGAAGCCACGAGGCGGTGGCTCGAGGCAGGGGCGGATGGCTCCACCCACCATGGCTTCCCCGTGGTGGAGGGGGACGGAACCGTGATCGGTGTGCTCACGCGCCGCGATCTGCTGGAATCCAGCTGCTCCCCTGAATCGGCCCTCCGCAACCTGCTCCACCGCGAGCTGGCCGTGGCGTTCGAGGGGAATTCGATCCGGGAGGCGGCCAACCACATGGTGCGGGAGGGAGTCGGCCGGCTTCCCGTCCTGGATGAAGACGCCAAGCTCGTCGGCATCCTCACGAGAAGCGACTTGCTGGAGGCCCACGCAAGTCGGCTGAGGTCGGCCGAACGAACTGAGCGCACCTTCAAACCCAGGTGGGGCGCAGGCGAGCCGGAAGCGCCGGAATGCCCCTGATGCCCCGTGGAAGCTTCGCCCAGCGGACTGCCAAGCCAGTCCCCGTGCCCGTCGGGCCTGATCCCCGCTCCGGATTCCCGACCGTGGCAAGCGGCCTCGGAAGGCCGCACATCGCCCCTCCCCCGTCCGCCGAGCCGTCCCTGGCCTCCCTGATCCACCTCCTGCACGAGGCCGCTGACCGCCTTCAGCGACACGGCCTGACCTCCCACCAGCGCATCCGTCTCCTTCGAGGCCTCTACTACGGAACCTCCCACAGCCTCGACTTCGAGCGGCGGAGCAGCTGGATGCGAACCTGTGGCTTCAGCATCTATCTGCAGAGTTGCCCGCCTCCCGATCCCACTCCGATGCTGGGAACCTCCCTGGTCCGGGCCCTGAAGGATGCAGCCGTCGTGTGGCACAGAGACCGCTGGCTGGATGCCGGCCACGCCCTCGTCGGTCTGGAGGCCCGCACCCGTCTCGGTCCCTCGCGTCTGCCCTTATGGGGCCAGGGGGGTACCGGTCTAGAGCTGAGCACCTGGCTGGGCGATCTCGGTGGCGCGGCGGGCCTGTTGATTCTGCAGCGCCTGGAGGACCCGATGGCCCGGGCCGTGCCATGGCTGTTCTCAAAGCACACCTATGACCTGCGGCCCAACCTGGAAGGGGATGTGGCGGGCTACCTGGTGGCCCGTGACCCTCTCATCACGGACCGCCTCTCGGTGCTGAAGCCGCCGGACTTCGTGAGCGTCGCCCGGGCCCTGGAGGACTACACCCGGAGGCTGGCCTCCGACTGGCCCGATCGCTGGGGCCTCTTCATCCGCCTCCTCGGCGGGCGGATAGGGCCGGCGAACGACCACCTGCTTGATCGCAACGATCTCCTCGCCAGGATCCAGACCAAGACACGCAGGTTCACGGTCTGGTATCTGCTTTACCGCTTGAAGCATGCGAAACGGGTTTCGCGAGCCACGCTGGTCGAGGCCTCCCGTCATGTGGAAGGCGCCGCCACCGAGCTTTCCGAGCTGTTCCTGGCGGTGCTCGAGCAGGGGCTTATGCCGGGATCCACCCTGGATCTCCCGGACCTGCCAGCCAGTCCGCCCGGACCACCCCGGGGCCTCCTCGCCTTCGGCCGCCCAGGAGGCATCTGACCAGAAGGCTGGATAGAAGAAAGCCCCCGATTTGACGGGGGCTTAAGTGGTGGTCCCGGAGCGACTCGAACGCCCGACCCTCAGATTCGTAGTCTGATGCTCTATCCAGCTGAGCTACGGGACCGCACTGAAGGAATGATTCTACCGGATCTCCGCCGGCTGTCCATCCCAAAGCCGCAGAGGCTCGGTCCTGGAGGCTTCGCACCGGATCCCGGTGAGGTCCGTGGCCAGGTGATCCATGAGGGCCCGGGCCGTGGTGAGCTTGCCGCCCAGCACGAGGGTGAGGTTCTGGAAGCGCGCATGCCGCTCCAGGACCGCCTCGCGGCTCAAGTGGGTGGTGACTCCGCCCGCGGCCACCAGGGGCCGGACGCCCAGCTCCTCAGCCCGCACCGGCAGGCTCCGCCAGGGGATGGCCGGCAGGCAGGCGCCCAGGGCCTCGAACAGCTCCGCCCGCTCGGCCTCGAGGATAGGCACCCATCCGTCGTCCACCTCTCGCTCCGTGGTGCCCACCTGGAGCATCCCGTCCCGGGGGATCACGAAGAGGATGCGGCCCTTGGGCCGGCGGATGGCCCAGGGCCGCTCGCAGCCGGGGACCGCGTCGAACCAGAGGTGAATGCCGGACGACAGGCGCAGCCGCTTGCGGCTTTCCCCGAACCACTGCGCCATGGCGCCGTCCGTCCAGGGCCCGAGCGCGAAGACCCAGCGGCGCGCGGCGAGCCGGCGGGCCGTCCCGTCCCTCCGGTCCCGCAGGCGCAGGGCCTTCAGGCTCGCGCCGGCGTCCTCGAAGCCTTCGGGTTCGTGGAAGTCGAGGCGGAGCGCCCCGCTGGAGGCGGCCAGGTCCCGCGTCAACTCGCGATCCCAGGTCATGAGGTCGGCATAGGCCGTGGCGCCGCGGAAGGGTCCCTGGATGCTGCGGGGATCCGCCTCGAAGGCCGCCCGCGGCACATGGCCCAGATGGAGCGCCGGCGGCCAACCCGGGCGCTCCGCGCCCCAGTGGTCGTAGAGCCCGATGCCGATCCGGTGGGCCAGGCCCTCCAGCCCGAACCGATGGGGCATCCAGAAGGCCTCCCAGCGACAGCGGTGGGGCGCGATGCGCGCCCAGGTGGCGCGCTCGGCAAGGCCCTCCCGCATCTGGCGGATGTCGCCCGTGAGCATGTAGCGGATGCCGCCGTGCAGCAGCTGGCTGGACCACTGGCTGGTGCCGCCGCCCACCTCGCCCCTGTCCACCAGCGCGCAGGAGACGCCCCGCAGCGTCAGTTCCCTGGCCAGCGCCGCGCCGTGGATGCCGGCGCCGAGAATGGCCACTTCCACTTCGAGCGCGGGGGGCAGGCCGCAGGTGCCTTGGGGTGGCGCGGGCCAGGGGCTGTCGGTCATGGGCACCTCGGAAGCAGTGTGGCGCGTCCCCGTGATTCAATGAAGCCACCATGAACCCGACGCGCCTCCGCTCCGTCCTGAACCTCACCGTCCTGGTGGCCGCCCTCGGCTACTTCGTCGACATGTTCGACCTGCTGCTCTTTCCCATCGTGCGCCAGCCGAGCCTGACCGCCCTGGGCGTCCCGCCCGGCCTGCAGATCGAGGTCGGCGCCAGCCTCCTGAATTGGCAGATGGCGGGCATGCTGCTCGGCGGCATCTTCTGGGGCGTGCTGGGCGACAAGAAGGGGCGGCTCTCCACCCTCTTCGGGAGCATCGCCCTCTATTCCGTGGCGAACCTCGGCAACGCCTTCGTCCAGTCGGTGCCGGCCTACGCCATGTGGCGCTTCCTGGCGGGCCTGGGGCTGGCGGGCGAACTGGGCGCCGCCGTGACCATGGTCTCCGAGATCCTTCCCAAGGACCTTCGCGGCTACGGCACGGCCATCGTGGCGGCCGTGGGGATCTTCGGCGCCGTGACGGCCAAGCTGGTGGGGGATTTCTTCCCCTGGCGCATCACCTACGCCGTGGGCGGCGGCCTTGGCGTGGCCCTGCTCTTCCTGCGGGTGGGCATCCGCGAGAGCTTCATGTTCGCAAAGACGCACGAGGCCACGGTGACCCGCGGCGACTTCCTCAGCCTCTTCACGGACTGGGGCCGCCTGGGGCGCTATGTCCGCTGCATCCTCATCGGCCTGCCCACCTGGTTCGTGGTGGGCATCCTCATCACCTTCTCCCCCGAGTTCGCCCCAGTGCTGAAGGTGACGGGCCCCGTGAGTGCGGGGACCGCGGTCGCCTTCTGCTACACGGGCATCACCCTCGGCAGCGTCCTGAGCGGCTTCCTGAGCCAGGCCTGCCACACCCGCAAGAAAGTCGTCGGCTGGTTCGTGGCCGGGGCCCTGGCAGGCGTCGGCGTCTACCTCACCGTCCGGGGCCTGACGCCGGGGCTGTTCTACCTGCTGGCGGGCTATCTGGGGCTGGCCACCGGCTACTGGGCGGTCTTCGTGACGGTGGCCGCCGAGCAGTTCGGCACCAACCTCCGGGCCACGGTCGCCACCACCGTGCCGAATTTCGTGCGCGGCGCCGTCCCCCTCATCACCGGCGGTTTCCTGGCCTTCCGGAGCTCTCTGGGCCTGGTGGGATCCGCCTGGGCCGTGGGCCTCGTCTGCTTCGCCCTGGCCTTCGGCGCCCTGTGGGGCCTGCCGGAAACCCACGGCCGGGACCTGGACTTCGTGGAATAGCAACGCGGGCCTAAAAGACGGCGTCCGCCCCGCCGTCGATCGGGATCACGGTCCCCGTGGTCCATCCGCTCTCACCGCCCAGCAGGTGTGCGGCCAGGGCCGCCACCTCCGCTTCCGTGCCCAGGCGCTTCAAGGGATTCACGGTGGACAGCTCCGCGAGGTCGCCCGCGGGGTCGGCGCTCGCAGCCAGGCGGGCCTCCACCATCGCCGTGCGGATGGGGCCCGGGGCGATGGCGTTGCAGCGGATGCCCCTGGGCGCCCACTCCAGGGCCAGCACCTTCGCCAGCATGTGGACGCCGGCCTTAGCCACACTGTAGGCGGCGCTGTCGGGGATGGCCCGCAGGCCGATGTTGGACCCCACCAGCACCACGCTGGCGCCATCCTTCAGCCTCGATCCCAGATGGTGGGCCATGAGCCAGGGGCCGCGCAGGTTGGCGGCGATCATGGCGTCGAAATCCGAGATCGGAGTGGATTCCACCGAGCCCGTCAGAAGTTGGCCCGCGTTCAGGAAGAGTCCATCGAAGGTTGGACAGTCCCTGGCGAAAGCCGCCACCGCCGCCTCGTCCGAATGATCGAAGGCGACATGCTGCGCGTCCGGCAGGGTCTCCTGAAGGGTCTCGAGGCGACGCCCCACCAGCACCAGGTCCGCCCCGCGATCCTTGAACAGCCGGGCCGCCACCCGCCCGATGCCGCTCCCGGCACCCGTGACGAGGAGGCGCCTGCCCTGGAGGGCGCTCAAGGCTGCTCCGGGACCCGTCCGGTGCCGCGCGGAGCCCGGGCCGGCACCACCACGCCGCCGCTCACCGCCCAGGTCAGCGCCTGGTCGGCGCTCAGATCCACCGGACGGACCTTCGTGGTCTCGATCATCACGACATAGCCCGAGGTCGGATTCGGGGCCGTGGGCACATAGACCGCCACCATGGATTCCCCGCCGGCCACGGCCCAGGAGCAGTCCCGATGGGCCACGAAGCCCAGCGTGAACGAGCCCGGATGCGGCCACTCGACGAGGACCACCTCCTTGAAGCTGCCGCCCTGCCCCGACTGGATGGCCCCCATGAGCTGCCGCGTGGCGCCGTAGATGGTCTTGACCACGGGGACATGCATCATCAGCTCGTCCAGCCAGTCCAGCAGCTGGCGTCCCACGAAGTTGCCCACCAGGGCCCCCACCAGGAGGAGCAGCAGGCCCGTGGCCAGGGCCGAGAACAGCGCCAGCCCCCAGGTCGGGGGGTCGGGGAGCTGGATCGCGTGGGCCAGCCAGGTCAGCGGCCCCCGGAAGATGCCCACCAGCGCGGTGAAGATGCCCTTGAGGATCCAGACGGTCACCACCAGGGGAAGGAGGGTGAACAGGCCGGCGACGAGGTATTTGCGGATCATTCAGAGTCCTTGTGCCCGGTGAGGCGGCCATCTTCGGCCATGATGCGGGGTCCTACCACTTTCCAGAACCCGTGGAAGTACGACATCGCGCTCCAGATGGCCAGGATCACGGCGCCCCAGAGCAGCAGCACGCCCATGCCCCAGAAGAAGCTGTAGGGCCGGTTGAGCTGGATGAACAGGTGGAAGATGTCCTTGTGGGTCCAGTCGTAGAGCCAGTAGTCGAGGCGCGGGCCGAGGATGAGGCAGGAGATGGCCGCCACCTGGAAGCCCATCTTCCACTTGCCGATGGTGCCCGCGGGGATGGTCATGCCTTCCTCGCTGGCGATGCCGCGCAGCCCGGTCACGGCGAACTCCCGGGCCAGGATGATGAAGGTCATCCAGGCCGGTGCCAGGTTCAGCTCCACCAGGGAGATCAGGGCCCCCGAGACCAGCAGCTTGTCCGCCAGGGGATCGAGCAGCTTCCCCAGCGTGGTCACCTGCTTCCAGCGCCGGGCGAAGTAGCCATCCAGGGCGTCCGTGATGGAGGCGGCCCAGAAGACCAGCACGCCGATGACCTCGTGGTTGGTCACCTTGGTCATGAGGACCACGACCAGGACCGGGACCATGAGGATCCGCGCAAGCGACAGGAGGTTGGGCAGGTTCATGGCGGACGGTCGGCTCCGCTTCCAGCCTACCGCGATTACAGGACCGTGACCCCGCCCCGCGCCAGCAGCTTCTGCCAGACCGCATCCGCCATGAGCTCGAACCCGCCGGCCCCGGTTCCATCTCCGGTACCTGCCCCGGTGCAGGCATGGGCGAGACTCGCCACGGAGACCCGCACGGGGATGCCCCGGGCCTGGAGCGCCTCGAAGGCCGCCACCGCCAGGGGGTCCTCGAGCAGTTCCACGGCCTGGTGGGCGAGGCCCATCCAGGGAGTGCCCGAATCCAAGTGGGACAAGGTCTCCAGGAGCAGCCGCCGGCCCAGGGCCCGGTCTCCCGGCGCGAAGGCGCTGCGGAGCAGGAGTACGGGCGGGATGGCGGGCGGGGCGGGCGCCGGCGGGGCACTGGCGGGGAGGGAAGCCGGAACCGCCCCCGCGGCCACCAGCAGCTCCCACTGGGGGCCCTGCTGCACCAGCCGGGCCACGCGCCCCTGTTTCTCGAGGAAACCGGCCACATTGATGCGCAGCATCTCGTCCTCGCCGAGAATGCGCAGGGCCGCCCCGGGCTGTTCGGCCAGGAGCGAGCGCAATTCCAGCAGGGCCTGGAAGACCGTGACATCGAGCAGTTCGAGGGTGAGGATATCCATGGGAGGTGGCCTTCGCGTGCCAGTTGAACACCCGGATCCACTGGCGTTCAAGGCCTGGCTTCGCTCCGAGGCCCTTTCCGCGGGTTTCGCCCGGGTGGGTTTCGCCGACGGGGGCCCCTTCGAGGCCGAACGGGCGCGCCTGGAGACCTGGTTCGCCCAGGGCCGGGGGGCCCTGTTGCCCTACCTGGGGCCCGCCACGCTCCTGGACCCCCGCGCCCTGTGGCCCCAGGCCCGCTCGGCCCTGGTGGGCTTCTTCCCCTATGCCCGGCCCGGGGCCATCCCGGGCGCGGCCCCGGACAGCCTCAAATTGAGCCGCTACCTGTGGGGACCCGACTACCACATGGTCATGAAGCCCCGGCTCGCCCGGGTGCTGGAGGCCGCCCAGGCCCTCTGGCCGGGCCTGGAGGGCCGCGTCTGCGTGGATACGGCGCCGCTGCTGGAGCGCCAGCTGGCGGCCCGCGCGGGCTTGGGCTGGCAGGGCAAGCACACCCTCCTCATCGCCGGCAAGGACGGCTCCTGGGGCTTCCTGGGCGTTCTGCTGCTATCCGTGGACCTGCCGCCGGACGAGCCCTTCCTGACCGAACAATGCGGGTCGTGCACGGCCTGCCTGGAGGCCTGCCCGTCCGGAGCCCTGGAGCCCTTCCGGCTGGATCCGGCCCGCTGCCTCACCACCTACACCATTGAAACCGAGGCCGAGCCCCCTCCGGACATCGCCGCGGCCCTGGCCAGCAGCCGCTGGGCGGCGGGCTGCGACGCCTGCCAGGAGGCCTGCCCCTGGAACCGGGCGCCGGTCTGGGGCGATCCGGCCCTCTGGGGCGGCCCCAGCCCCCTCCACACCCGGGCGGCGGCGGACCTTCCCCGGGGCGCGGCCCAGTGGCGGAAGCTCACCCGGCGGACGGCCCTCCGGCGCGTCCGGGACCGCCATTGGCGGGCCACGCTGATCCGGATCCTCGGGGCCTGATATTTTCATTGGAAATGTTGGGTTTTTCCCATATAAACGAACTTCCGGCCAAAGGTGGCCGCCCCGGTTTGAGGAGGCCCCTCGGATGCCCATGAAGCACTGGACGGTCCAGGACGCCGTGACTTTGTACGGCGTGAAGGAGTGGGGGAGCGGCTACTTCGGCGTCAACGCCAAGGGCCATCTGGAGATCACCCCCACCAAGGACGAGTCCCTCAGTTGCGACGTCTACGAGATCGTCCAGCATCTGAAGAAGAAGGGCATCCGCACTCCTGTGAACCTGCGCTTCCCGCAGGTGCTGGCCCACCGCGTCGTCGAGGTCAACGAGGCCTTCCGCCACGCCATCATCGAGTTCGGCTACGAAGGCGGCTACCAGGGCGTCTATCCCGTGAAGACCAACCAGACCAAGGAAGTGGTCGAGGAGATCATCCGGGCCGGGAACAAGTACCACTACGGGTTGGAAGCCGGTTCCAAGCCCGAGCTCATGATCGCCCTCAGCCTGGACCTGCACCCCGAGGCCCTGGTCCTCTGCAACGGGTACAAGGATGAATCCTTCATCCGCATGGCCCTGCTGGCCCGCAAGGCCGGCCGCAAGGTGGTCATCACCGTCGAGAAGATGACGGAGCTGCCGCTGATCCTGAAGGTGGCCAAGGAGCTGAAAGTGGAGCCCCTCATCGGGCTGCGCGCCAAGCTCAACGCCCAGGGGTCGGGCAAGTGGGAGACCAGCGCCGGCGACCACGCCAAGTTCGGCCTCACCACCCGCGAGATCCTCGACGCCATCGAAGTCCTGGAGAAGCGCGACCTGCTCGACAGCATCATCGAGCTGCACTTCCACATCGGCAGCCAGATCACGGACATCCGCAAGATCAAGTCGGCCATGAAGGAAGCCACCCGCATCTACGCCAAGCTCCGCAAGATGGGCGTGCCCATCCGCTACCTCAATGTGGGCGGCGGCCTGGGCGTGGACTATGACGGCAGCAAGACCACCTTCAGCAGCTCCATGAACTACACCATCGCCGAGTACGCGGCCGATGTGGTCTACACCACCAAGGACATCTGCACCCAGGAGCAGGTGCCCATGCCGGACCTGCTCAGCGAATCGGGCCGCGCCATCGTGGCCTATCACGAGGTGGTGGTGGTGGACATCATCGGCCTCATCGACACCACGCACACCAAGTACTCGGTGACCCTCACCGGGAACGAGCCGCAGATCCTCAAGGAGCTGGCCTACACTCGGGACAACATCTCCGTGAAGAACTTCGCCGAGATGTACCACGACGCCATCACCCAGAAGGACGAGCTGCTCACGCTCTTCAACCTGGGCTATCTGGGCCTCGAGGATCGCAGCAAGGGCGAGACCCTGTTCTGGGAGGTCTGCCGGAAGCTCTCCCGCATCCTCAGCAGCAAGAGCCTGAAGTATGTGCCCGAGGAATTCCAGGACCTCAACAAGAGCCTGGCGGACAAGCTCATCGCCAACTTCAGCATCTTCCAGTCCATGCCCGACCACTGGGCCATCGAGCAGCTCTTCCCCGTCATGCCCATCCACCGGCTGAAGGAGAAGCCCGCCCTGTCGGCCACCCTGTGCGACATCACCTGCGACAGCGACGGGAAGATGGAGAAGTTCATCGATCTGAAGGATGTCCGGGACGAGATCCCGTTCCATGAACCCCGGGGCGGCGAGGCCTACTATGTGGCCTTCTTCCTCACGGGCGCCTACCAGGACATCCTGGGCATGCGGCACAACCTCTTCGGCGCGCCCAACGAGGCCCACATCGTGGTCCACGAGGACGACACCTTCAAGATCCAGCACATCGTGAAGGGCGACACCGTCGATCATGTGCTGCGCAGCGTCCACTACGACCCCGATGTGCTCATCCAGGGGCCCCAGACCAAGCGCAAGGCCAGCGCCAAGAACGATGCCGCCGAGGCCCTCCGCGCCCTGCTGACGGAAGAGCGGAAGCTCCACACCTACCTGGAAATTTGAGCCTTTAGAGGTCGTAACAAAACCCCGCGACACCGCGCGAGGGGCGCCGGGCGAGCGAGGCCAGGAAGGCGAGGTGAGCGTAGCGGGTACTACGGGATCCGAGCCTGACGCAGCATCGCGACGCCCGCCGCCCCTCGCCCGGAGGGATGGAGCCAGGCGGGTGCTCCGCGGCGTCACCGCCCTCGAACGATGTCCCGCATCGCCCCGCGGGCGCTTCCTTGCGGCGCATCCCGCCTGGCTCCATCGCGGTGGCGCGGGGTTTTGTTACGACCTCTTAATAGCGGACCTTGTCGGTCTTCCGGTCCCAGGCCCAGAAGACCTCGAGGGCCTCGTCGCGCAGTAGCTGGTCCGCAGGCAGGCTCCGTTCCCCGAGAGGCAGCGCCACTTCGCGGTAGAGCCACGCGTCGTCGAACTGGATCGCCGCGGCGTCCGCACGGCCGTTGGCATACCAGAGGCGATCCAGCCGCGCCCAGTAGATGGCGCCCAGGCACATGGGACAGGGCTCGCAGCTGGTGTAGATCGCGCAGCCCCGCAGCTCGAAGGTTCCGAGCCGCGCGCAGGCCGCGCGGATGGCCACCACCTCCGCATGGGCCGTGGGGTCGTGGCTGGAGGTCACGCGGTTCCAGCCCTCGCCCACGATGGCGCCGTCCTTCACGATGACCGCGCCGAAGGGGCCGCCCGCCCCCTCTTCCATGTGGATGCGGGAAAGCTCGATGGCCCGCCGCATGAACCTGGCATCGGCCCCCGTCTCCATGGCGTCCCCCGAATCGGTCCGCGCCATTGTCTCACTGCTCAGGAATCCCAGCGCGCCTCGGGCTTCTGCTTCCACAGCCAGATGATGTAGTCCACATTCTTCGGCGCCGCCCCCAGGGCCTTGAGGCAGGTCATGTTCTGCCCGCGGTGGTGCTGGGTGTGCAGGCAGACCTGGACCAGCGCATCCGTCACGGACACCAGGCAGGGCGGATCCGGGAACCAGGGCACCCGGACGATGCGGGCAAGCGAGGCGTCGTCAAGGCTGCGGCCCAGCGCCCGGAAGACCTCATGGTTGGTCCGGCAGCGGAGCTGCAGATCCCCGAAAGCAGGCAGGGGGTGCTCCTCCATGGACACGACCTCCCCCTTGAGGACCTTCAGGAAGGCCTCCTGCACATCCACCAGGTGCCCCACCCGGGTGCGCAGCTCGGAATCCTCGCGAACCTGCGACTTGCCCCAGGCATGGAAGAACATCGCGTCCGCCCAGGCCTGGTGGCCGAGCAGATCCTTCAGCAGGCCGATCATGGACACCTCCCCCGGGCAGGAACGGATTCTGCCCGACGAACCCTACCGCAGGTCATGATCCCACCCGGAGTCCATCCAGCGGAACATAGGGGCCGGATCACCCCCATTCCATCAGGGAGCTCGACATGGACATCCAGCACATCGGCATCGTCGGCTGCGGGCTCATGGGCTCGGGCATCGCGCAGTGCGCCGCGGAGGCCGGCTACCAGGTCTGGGTGAAGGAAGCCGACGAAGCCCTCCTCGCCAAAGGGCTGGCACGCATCCAGGGCGCCTGGGAGCGCGCCGCGGTGAAGGGCAAGCTCACCGGGGATCAGAAGGCGGAGCTGGGCCGCCACCTGAACGGCACGACCACCTTCGCCGCCCTGGCCGGCTGCGACCTCGTGGTGGAGGCCGTGCCGGAGCGCATGGATCTGAAACTCCAGACCTTCGCGGAGCTGGACCGCGTGCTGGGCCCGGGCGCCCTGCTCTGCACCAACACCTCCAGCCTCTCCGTGGCCCAGATCAGCCCGGCCCTCTCCCCGCACCGGCTGGCCCGGCTGGCGGGCCTCCATTTCTTCAACCCCGTGCCCGTCATGCCCCTGGTGGAAGTCGTCCGCACCCTGGCCACGGACGAGGACACCCTGGCCGCCCTGCGCGCCTTCGTCGCCAAGCTCGGCAAGACCGCCGTCCTGGCGCCGGACGCCCCGGGTTTCGTGGTGAACCGCCTGCTGGTGCCCTACCTGCTCGACGCCATGCGCTGCGCCGAGCAGAAGCTGGCCACGGTGGAGGACATCGACACGGGCATGAAGCTGGGTTGCGGCCACCCCATGGGCCCGCTGCACCTGAGCGACTTCATCGGCCTCGACACCATGCAGAGCGTGGCCGAGGTGCTCTTCGAGGCCTTCGGGGAGCCGCGCTTCAAGGCCCCCTCGGTGCTGCGCCAGCTCGTCGCCGCCGGGCGCCTGGGCCGGAAGTCCGGCTCCGGCTTCTACCGCTGGGAGGGCGAGAAGCGGCAGGAAGCGCTGCCCCTGTAACCCAACCGTTGTAGTCTGTCGGCCATGCTGGACCTGCTGCTCATTCCCGCCGCGATCCTCCTGGCCTTCGCGCTGCGCGCAGTGCGTCGAGGGGACCACCGCCTGCACGGCCACCTCATGGTGTCGGCCTTCACGGTGGTCGGCCTGCGCATTCTGCTCCATCCGAGGAGCCTGGCGCAGGTCCATCTCGCAGCCTGGGCTGCCACCCTGGTCGCAGCTGGGACGACCATCCTCCTGGGGAGAAAGGCCCTGGCCTGGCGCGAAGCGCGCAGTTTCCGCGCCTATCTCCCCAGGATCCACCGCGCGTTCGGCGTGGCCACCCTCTCGGGTCTGGTCCTCTCGACCGTGATCTGGTTGTTCCGCAACCGCACCTAGAGCCCCAGAGTCCGCCGGACCTCGTCCATGCGGCGGCGGCTGATGACCAGACGCCCTGTGGCCAGCACCAGTTCGTCCTCCGTGGTCATTTCGAGGACTGCGTCCAGGCGCACCAGGGCATTGCGGTGGACCCGCATGAAGCCACGATCGGCGAGTCGTTCCTCCCAGTGGGCCAGGGTGCCATCCACAGGCAGTCGGCCTTCCGGGGTCCAGGCCATGCAGTCCCCAAGGTCTGCCACCAGCGCCTCCACCTCCTCGGGCCGCAGCAGGCGCGTGGCCCCCTTCTTTCGCACGGGGAGGCGCAACCATTCCTTTTGGAGGGGCTCGTCCTTCGGACGGATGCGGGACAGCGCCTGGGCCACCCCCACCCGCGAGATGGGCTTCAGCAGGTAGTGCACCGCCCCGCCGGCAAAGGCTTCGATGGCGTGCTGGGGATAGGCGGTCACGAAGACCAGCGAGGGTCTCGGGTCGGGCAGCATGTGCATCAGCTCCGTGCCCTTGATGCCCGGCATCTCGATGTCGAGGAACACCGCATCCGGCTGGTGCTCCGCAATGCCTGCGAGCCCGAGACGGCCGTTCTCCACCGAAGCCACTACGGCCACGCCCGGCAGCTCCGAAAGGAGCTCCACCAGATGCTCGCGCGCCAGGGGTTCGTCTTCGATGACCACGATCCGGATCATGCCTGCCTCCAGAGGAAGCCCACCCGATGCCTCCCCTCCACCATCCCCATGTCCAGATCCGCGGGGCTTTCGAGGCGTTGGCGCAGGGTTTCGAGGGCGGTTCCGGTGCCCCTATGGGCGCTCAGGCCCTGGCCTGGATCCTCCACCCACACATGCAGAACGCCTTCCTTCCGCTCGGCGCCGAGACGCACTTCCCCACCCCGTTCCAGGGGCGCCACACCGTGCTTGATGGCATTTTCCACCAGCACCTGGACTGACAGAGGGGGGACCTGGGCGGATTCCAGCTCCTCGGGAATCCCAACCACCACGCGCAAGCGGCCCCCCAGGCGGGCCTGTTCGATGCCGAGGTAGGCTTCCACGAAGGCCAGTTCCTGTTTCAGGGGGATGACGGCCTGGTCCGAGGCCTCGATCACCTGCCGGAAGAGCTGGGCCAAGCGCTCCGTGGTCGCCTGCGCGCCGCGAGGATCCTGCTCGATCTGGGCATGGAGGGTATTCAGGGTGTTGAAGATGAAATGCGGCGCCAGCTTGGCCCGCAGCGCCTGTTCCCGGGCCTCCAGCAAGTCGAAGCCGGCCTGTTTAGCGGATTCGGTGTACTCCAGCGCCATGCAGAACAGGCTGAAGACAAGGAGGGACATGGCGCCCTGGGCATGGGTCCAGGAACCCGGGCTGGTCATCTGGTAGACCGCGAAGCCCATGTAGCCCGACACCGCCCAGGACCAGCCTCCGCCCAGGGGGCCCCAGTACCGCTTCTTCTCGATGCGCCTGCGTTCAGATTCGACGACCAGGGACACCAGCCAACAGAGGGACAGACAGGCGAGCCCATAGCCCAGAGCCATGGGCCAGGACCACCTGCCCGCGCCATTCACATAATGCAGGAGCGTCAGGAGCGAAGAAGCCGCGCCCCGGCCGAACCACCAGCGCCAGGTGCCCCGGCGTTCGCGCCGAAGCTGTTCCTGCTCGCGAACCAGATGTGTGGGGATGCTCATTCGCCCTCCCGGCGACCCCCAGTCTGGAGGGAAGCCGGAAGCCGGGAAGGCCCTTCCCACGAACGGGTCAACGGCCAAATTGAACGGTTCACCAGGGATCCTGAACGGTCTTCCCCGCCTCCGCGTGCTTCAGGGCCTTGAGGCCGATGTCGTGGCGCACCTGCATGCCGGGCCACTGGACCTGCGGCAGGGCGGTCTCGATGGCGGCCCGGGCCGCGGCCAGGTCGGGCGCGGAGGTGGCCAGGTTCAGCACCCGGCCGCCATGGGTCAGCCACTGTCCATCCTGCTTCCGGGTCCCCGCATGGATCACCGTGACGGCGGAGGGGGCGATCGAGATGGGGACGCCCTTCTTGGCCCCTTCCGGGTAATCCTCGGCAGCCAGCACCACCGTGATGGCCGTGTGGGGCTTGAGCTTGAGGTCGCGGGAGACGAGGCGGCCTTCCGCGACTTCCAGCAGCAGGGCGGCCAGATCCTCATCCAGAAGCTGCATGAGCACCTGGGTTTCCGGGTCGCCGAAGCGCACATTGTATTCGAGCAGCTTCGGGCCCGCGGCCGTCCACATGACGCCGAGGAACAACACGCCCCGGGCCCTGAGGCCATCGCGCTGCAGTCCCTTCACCGTCGGCTCCACCAGCACGGCGCGCAGGCGCTGGACATCTTCGTCCCGCAGGAAGGGGATGGGCCCGAAGGCGCCCATGCCGCCGGTGTTGGGGCCCCGGTCGCCCTCGAAGATGCGCTTGTGGTCCTGGCAGGCGGGCAGCGTTGCAAACGCGGCGTGATCGGCGTCCACATCCACCAGCACATGCAGGGACAGCTCCATCCCCACCAGGGGCTCTTCGAAGACCACCGTGCGGCTGGCATCCCCGAACTGGCCGGCCATGAAGACCCGGAAGGTCGCCAGGGCCTCGCGCTCGGTCTCGGCCAGCACCACGCCCTTCCCCGCCGCCAGGCCATCAGCCTTCAGCACGATGGGGTAGCCGTGCGGCCAGGCGCGGATGAGGGCTTCGCCCTCGGTCTGATCGGTCACGGTCCAGCTGGCGGCGCAGGGGATGCCGTGCCGTTCCATGAAGGCCTTGGCCACAGCCTTGCTGCCTTCCAGCCGCGCCGTCTCGGCATCGTGCCCGAAGACCGGAATGCCCAGGGCCCGCACCGCATCCGCCACGCCCGCCACCAGGGGCAGCTCCGGCCCGGCGATCACCAGGCCCGGGCGGTTCGCGGCGCACCAGGCGGCCACGCCTCGGGCATCTTCCAGGTCCAAGGGAACGCAGGCGCCCAGCTCTCCCAGGGCATCGCTCCCGGGGGCCGACACCAGCTCCACCGGCATCGGGGAGGCCTTCAGCTTCAGGGCCAGCGCATGTTCCCGGCCGCCAGAGCCGAGGAGCAGGATCTTCATACCGCCTCCAGCCCTTCAGTATCCAGGAAAGATCCCCGTCCCCGAAGCCCGGCGAACGCCGGCCGGCGGCCTGGCCGGACTCCGGAGCAGAGACCTGCATCACATCTGCCGGGCCCGAGCGGAAAACCGTTGACACCGGATCCGGTCATCCCTAATTTATCAATATTGAGACTAAGTCTCACTCTTGGAATGAGCCATGCTCCAGACCCTTCCGATCCCCTTTGCCGCCCCCCAGACCCAACCCGAAACCCGGGAACCCATGCCCTCTCTGGAGGACCTGGTCTACCGGGCCAGTCTGGTCACCTCCGATGCGCCCCTCCACCGCGGGGACCGGAAGCGAGTGCTGGGGTTGAGCCTTGCCGTCTACGGTCTGCTCGGCGCGGCGGGTCTGATCCTCAGCGCCCGCTCGGCCACGGCCCTGATGGCACCGCCCAAGACCGTGACCATCAGCCTGCTGGAAGAAGCACCCCTGCTGGCGCCGCCGCCCCCCCCTGCGGGCGTTCAGACGGCTCCCAGCACCAGCCGGGCCTCCTCCACGCCCCAGGAACCCCAGGTCACCCCCGTCCCCACTCCCAGTTCGCCTGTGGAATCGCCCATGCCCGCGGGCACGGCGCCGGCCCACGGCTCGGGGCCTGGCGTTTCCGGAGGTGTTCCCGGGGGCGTCGCCGGTGGAACGGTGGGTGGGGTCGTCGGGGGAACGGTCGGGGGCATCGTGCCGCCGCGCTTCGACGCGACCTACCTGCAGAACCCCCCGCCCGATTACCCCTCGCTCTCCCGCCGCCTGGGAGAAGAGGGTCGGATCATTCTCCGGGTGCTGATCTCCCCCGAGGGCCTGCCTCGGGATATCCAGCTCCAGGCCAGCAGTGGCTTCCCCCGCCTGGACCAGGCGGCCCTCCAGACCGTGCGCCGCTGGCGCTTCGCCCCCGCCATGCGCGGGGACGAGCCCCTGGCTGCCTGGGTCCTCGTTCCCATCCGATTCAACCTCGAGTCCTGATCCCAGAATCCCGCTCCACCCACCACCAGCATCCCCAACCACCCGCCCCATCCGGAGCCATCATGCTTCTCGCCCGAGTTCTGCCTTGCGTCGCCGTCCTGTCCGCCCTGGGCCAATCCCCCGTCCGGGCCCAGGAACCCGCCAAGTCGGACGCTCCCGCCCCCACCCTGTCCGAAGTGAAGGTGAAGGCCACCAAGGTCAAGCCGGAAACGCGCGAGTACCAGGCGGTGACGGTCCGCACCGCCACCAAGATCGAGGCCCCCCTCAAGGACATCCCCCAGACCGTGGATCAGGTGCCCGCGGCCCTGCTGAAGGATCAGGGCGCGCGCTCCCTCCAGGACGCCCTCAAGAATGTGCCGGGTGTGGGCTTCAGCAGCGGCGACGGTCAGCGCGACCAGGTGAGCATCCGCGGCTTCACGGCCATCGGCGACCAGTTCGTGGATGGCATCCGCGACGACGGACTGTACTTCCGCGACCTCAGCAATGTCGAACGCGTCGAGGTGCTGAAGGGGCCCGCCTCCGTGCTCTACGGCCGCGGTTCTTCCGGCGGCATGATCAACCGCATCACCAAGCAGCCGGATGGCCTCACCCTCCGTGAGGTCGAGCTGACCGCCGGCACCCTCGGCCAGCGCCGCGGCAGCTTCGACCTGGGCGGGGCCGCGGCCGGAACTAACTACCGCGTGACCGGGGCCCTGGAGGATTCGGGTGGATTCCGCAACCAGTCCTTCCTGGAGCGCCAGGCCCTGGCGCCCTCCTTCGGCTGGCGCTTCTCCAAGGACACCCGGCTCACCGTCCAGTTCGACTACCTGCGCGACAAGCGCGTCACGGATTTCGGCCTTCCCGGCCTCCTCAGCACGGGCCGCCCCGTGGAGGTCCCCCGCGAAACCTACTACGGCTCCGCCAACGCCCGGAAGGACGACTACAGCCGGTCGGAAGTCTTCGGCACCACCGTCACCTTCGAGCACCGCTTCAGCTCCAGCCTCAGCCTCCGCAACGCCATGCGGGCCTACGACTTCGACCTGGACCGCCACAACACGCTGGTGGGCAGCGTGAACGAGACCGCCGGGACGGTCTCCCTCACCCACGGGGACCTGCGCCGTCAGGAGCGGGGCGTCTTCGATCAGCTGGAGCTGGTCCAGCGCCTCTCCACCGGCTCGATCCACCACCAGGTGCTGTACGGCCTTGAAATCGGCATCCAGCGCAAGGGGGCCCGCAACTTCTCCTTCGCCAATGCCGTCACCGTCTCCCTCTACGACCCCGTCCTGAAGCCCCTGCCCGCCTTCAACTACGCGGTGCCCGCCGGCGACAGCCTGAGCCACCAGAAGAGCCTCAGCGGCTATGTGCAGGATCTCGTCGAGTTCACGCCGCAGTGGAAGGCCCTCGTCGGCGCGCGGTGGGACCGCTTCGACCAATCCACCCAGGACTTCAAGGCCTTCAAGACGCTGGAGCGCACCGACACGGCCTGGAGCCCCCGCGCAGGGCTGGTCTTCCAGCCCACGGAGATCCAGTCCTACTACCTCTCCTTCAGCCGCAGCTTCCAGCCTTCCGCCGAGCTGCTGGCCCTGGCCGCGAACAACGCGGCCATCGACCCCGAGCGCACCCGCAACTGGGAACTGGGCGCCAAGTACGACCTCTTCGCCGGCAAGGGCGCGGCCACCGTGGCCCTCTTCAACCTCGAGCGCACGGGCATCAAGAGCACCGACCCCGCCAACCCCACCCTCCTCATCCCCGTGGGCACCCAGCGGACCAACGGCCTGGAAGCCAGCCTGGGGGGCGAGATCGCCGAGGGCTGGCGGATCCGCGCGGGCTATGCCCACCTGGACGGCCGCATCACCGGCTCCACGCCCGGCACCAAGGTCAGCGGCGTGGCCATCGAAGGCCACCGCCCCAGCCTCACGCCCCTCGACAGCGGCAACCTCTGGATCAACTGGGACATCAACCCCGGCTGGGGCGCCGGTCTCGGCCTGAACACCTCCGGAGACCGGTTCGCCTCGAACAGCAACCTGGTGCGGCTGGGCTCCTACACCACCTTCGATGGGGCCGTCTACTACCGGGCCACCCGTTGGGATCTGGCCCTGAACCTGAAGAACCTCACCAACAGGAAGTACATCGCCGCCGGTCACGGGGCCAGCGACCTGCTGCTGGTTCCCGGAGCGCCCTTCAGCGCCGACCTCAGCCTGCGCCTGCGGCTCTAGCCGATGACCCGCCCCCGCCGCTTCCTCGTCTGGCTTCGCAAGGTCCACGCCTGGGTGGGCCTGGCGGGCGCGGCCCTGGGTCTCCTCTTCGGGACCACCGGCTTTCTGCTGAACCATCGGGCGGTCCTGAAGGTTCCGGGGGGTCGCGTCGAAACCGAGAGGATCCAGCTGGAACTCACCGAAGCCCCGGCCTCGCCCGAGGCCCTGGCCCGAGACCTGGCCCTCCGCTTCGGCTTCGCGCCCGAGCGGGCCCGCTGGCAGGTCCAGCCCGCGAAGCCCGTGCGGTTCAGCGGGGCCCCCGTCACCACGGCGGGCACCTGGACCGTCCTCCTGGGCACCCACCGCCGCCAGGCCCGCGCCACCTACCTGCCGGGCAACCGCACGGTGGATGTGGAGGCGCGCCGGGCCGACCTCATCGGGACCCTCCAGCGCATGCACAAGTCCGATGCGGGTCACGCACCCTGGATCCTCCTCGCGGACGCCTTCGCGGGGGCCCTGGTCTTCCTCACCTTGAGCGGAACCCTGCTCTGGACCCGCCTCGCCGGCGAGAGGATGCTGGCCATCGCCCTGGCGGCGGGCGGTTTCCTGACCCTGATGCTGGTCGCCGCCCTGGCCTGGTAGTTCCCACCTCCGGCTCGCCCCTGACGGGTGCCCCTTCGCCCGGCCACGGATCGGTTCGCCCCAGATCCGTGGCCCGGGAGGGGCGCCCTGCGCATGTTGATCGGCGTCATCCCCGCCCGTCGGATCGCCGCTCCGGGCTCCCATTCCACGCGCCGCCGGTGCCCCGGTTCCGGCAGCCCTTCCCGTTCGGAGGCAACATGAACCGCATCTCGACATCCCTCGCTGTGGCCGTGGCGGCCTTCGCCGGCCTGGCACTCCAGGCCGAGGACTTCCAGCCGCTCATGAAGGCCACCCGCACCACCTGGCCCGAGAAGCAGCATATCGGCGTGATCTGCGACTACAACGCCAGCCAGGCCCAGGTGATGGCCCTGGCCAAGGCCGCCGGCGAAGGCTCGCTGATCACCGTGGCGGACACCCGTCGGCCCGAGTATGCCGCCTCGGCGGCCCACCTGATCGCCAATCACAAGGCCGACTATCTGGTGCTGCTCCCCGGCGACCGCTCGTTCCGGGACGGTTCCTTCGGAGCCACCCTCGCCATCAGCCAGCTGGGCCTCCGGGGCGTGCCCGCCATCGGAACCACGGCCGTGGCCCTGAAGCAGGGCGCGGTGTTCAGCGTGGGCGACGGCACCCAGGGCGAAGTGCTCGTCACGGACCGCCTCATCGGCACCGTGGATGTGATCCTGCCCAACCGGGCCCTGGCGCAGAAGGCCTCCCTGGTGCTCCGGCAGGAGGGCATGGCCACCATCGCGGTGCACGCCGCCGAATGACCCCCACCGCCCGCCTGCCACGGCCCGGCCCCCGCCGGGCCGTTCTCTTGGCCGGGATCAGCGTCAGAGCCACTCTCCGAACTGTTCGCGGTAGGTCCGGCTCAGGGTGAGGCGGGTGCCATCGCGCATGATCACCAGGTGGTCGCCGCCGGTCCAGGGCTGGAATTCCTTGATGCAGTCCAGGTTCACGATGGCCGAGCGGTGGATGCGGCGGAACTGGGCGGGATCCAGCCGGGTGAGCAGTCCCGACAAGGTCTGCCGTAGCAGGTGGGAGGTGCCCTCCACATGGAGGCGCACATAGTTGTCCTCGGCCTCGATCCATTGCAGGCCGGCTGTCTTCACCAGGATGTGGCGGTCGCCCTGCTTCACCAGCAGCCGGTCCACCCAGGGCCGCTCCTTCCGTAGCCCCGCCAGCAGGGCCTCCAGGTCAGGTCCGCTCCCTGCCTCTTTCTGGGTACACCAGCGGCGGGCCCGCTCCAAGGCCTGGTGGAAGCGCTCAGGCGAGAAGGGCTTGAGCAGGTAGTCGAGGGCGTGGACCTCGAAGGCCCGGAGCGCGTGCTGGTCATAGGCCGTGATGAAGAGGGTGGGCGGCATGCGGTCCGCCCCCACGGCCTCCACCACGCCGAAGCCGTCCAGTTCCGGCATCTGGATGTCGAGGAAGACCAGATCCGGCGCCAGGTCCTCAATGGCCTTCACCGCCTCGAGGCCGTGGGCGCATTCGGCGGCCACCTCGATGTCCGGCGCCTTGCGGAGCAGATGGCGGATGCGCTGCCGGGCCAGCGATTCGTCATCCACGATGAGGGCACGCAAGGTCATCCGACCTCCGGTCCCGGCCGATCCAGGGGAAGGTGCAACACCACGAGGGTACCCCGGCCCGGAGCGCCCAGCAGGTCCAGTTGATGCCTGCCCTTGTAGAGCAGCCCCAGGCGGGCCCGGACATTGCCGAGACCCACGCCCTCGCGGCCCGGCGTGAATCCCTCGCCGTCGTCCTGGACCTCGATCACCAGGCACTCGGAATCGCGGTGGGCCCGCAGCTGCAGGGTGCCGCCCTGGGGACGGTCGGACAGGCCATGCTTGAGAGCATTCTCCACCAGGGGCTGGAGGATGAAGCTGGGCACCCGCAGGTCCAGCAGGTCGGGGGCGATGTCCATGCGGACCTGGAGCCGGTCCTGGAAGCGCACCTGCTCGATGGCCAGGTAGGCCTGGATGAAGGCCAGCTCTTTGCGCAGCGTCACCAGCTGGTCGGGCGGAGCGTCCAGGGTCATGCGCAGGAAATCCCCCAGGCGGCTGATCATGTCGTCCGCGCCCTCCGGATTGGCGTGGACCAGGGCGGAGATGGAGTTGAGCGTGTTGAAGAGGAAGTGGGGCTGGAGCTGCATCCGAAGGGCCAGGTTCTGGGCCTCGGCAAACCGGGCCTCCAGCTTCGCGGCCTCGACTTCGCGGGCCTTGTACTTCCGGTAGATCCGCAACCCATGGAAGGCGGCGACCACCGCCCACATGAAGAGGAGGTTCGTGTGGAAGTAGGCCCGGTAGAAGCGCGGCAGGCCCTTGAGGAACCGCGCCAGATCGATGGGCTTCCCCAGGTCCCAGGAATCCAGGCGGAGGGAGATGAGGTAGGCCACGAAAAGCCCCAGAGCCGCCACGACCACGCTGGCCAGCAGGTGCAGGGTCCAGGTCCGCCACTGGGACCAGGCGAAGGATTCGATGGGCCGCCGGTTGGCCAGCCAGATCAGGAAGAGGCCCAGCAGGCCCCAGGCCCCGTTCTGGAGCAGGTTCATCACCACGAGCCGGAGAACCGGGGCGGACGGGTACATGGCCAGGTCCCAGGTGGCCATGTAGAGCCCCATCAGGGCCCAGATGCCCCAGTACCAGCGCCACTTCCCAACCGCGGGTTCCATGCTCCAAGCCTAGAGACACAAAGGAGTTCCCGCCAGCGGGCTGGGGCGAGCCGAGGCATTCCAGGGGTGATCTTCCACTCAGAGGTGATCAATCGGTCAGGAATGCCGTTACGGATTTCCCCATCGGGAGTAGGATGAGCCCGCCGGGAGGTCACCATGGCCACGATCACCCTGAACGGCAACCCCGTCCATACCTGCGGCGAGCTGCCCACCATCGGCTTCGCCACGCCCCCGTTCACCCTCACCCGCACGGATCTCCGCGACATCACCAGCGTGGAGCTGGAGGGGAAGCGCATCGTGCTGAGCATCTTCCCCAGTCTGGACACGGCCACCTGCGCCCAGAGCATGCGGACCTTCAACGCCCTCGCGGCGGATCTGAGCGACGCGGTGCTGCTCTGCGTCTCCATGGACCTGCCCTTCGCCCTGGATCTCTTCTGCGGGGCGGAGCGGCTGGAGCGGGCCGTGCCCGTCTCCGCCTTCCGGCACCCGGATTTCGGAACCTCGTTCGGCGTCACCCTCGTGGATGGCCCGCTGCGGGGCCTCCTGGCCCGGGCCGTCGTGGCGCTGGACGAGAACGGCACGGTCGTCCACACCGAGTTGGTGTCCGAGCTCACGCATGAGCCGGACTACGACATGGCCATCCACGCCATCCGGAACCACCACCACCCCTGCCCGCAGGATGCCCTCGAGACGACGGAATAGAGAGAACCGGCCGGAGCGCAACCGCCCCGGCCGGTTCTCCCTGCCGCAAGCCTTCAGGCGTTCGTCGCCAACAGCCGTGCGCGGGTGTAGGGGATGAGCCCGCCCGCGTCCATGATGCCCTTGCGGGCGGCGGGCAGCTGGACCTGCTCGAAGGCCTTGCCGGTGGTCTTGTTGAGCACCCGGTCGGTCGTGATCTCCAGCTCATCCCCCTCGCTGGCCTCGAGGCCGGGGCAGATCACCACCTGCAGGCCCAGGTTGATGCTGTTCTGCAGGAAGATGCGCGAGATGCTCTTGGCCACCACGGCCACCTCGTGGCCCTTGAGGGTTGAGCAGGCCTGCTCCCGGCTGGAGCCGCAACCGAAGTTCTCCCCGCCCACGATGATCGACCCTGGCGGAAAGGCCTTGGCCTTGAGCTTCGCGTTGAACTCGGTGCGGTCGAAGAAGGCGAACTGGGGGGTCTCCGTGGGCAGCACGGTGGCCATGAAACGGCCCGGGTAGATGTCATCCGTGCTGATGTCGTTCCCGAGCGTGATGATGACCTTCGCCATGTCAGGCTCCTTTCCGGGGATCGGTGATGACGCCGGTGATCGCCGAGGCGGCGGCCACCACCGGGCTGCAGAGGTAGACCTCGCCGGTCGGATTGCCCATGCGGCCCTTGAAATTGCGGTTGGTGGTGCTGAGGGCCACTTCGTGGTCGCCCAGCGCCCCCTCATGCACGCCCAGGCAGGGACCGCAGCCGGAGTTCATGACCACGGCCCCGGCCCTCATGAAGTCGTGGATGTAGCCCTTGTCCAGGGCCTGCGCGAAGATTTTGCTGGAGGCGGGGAACACCAGCATGCGGGTGCCTTCCGCGACCTTTTTGCCCCGCAGGATGGCGGCGGCGTCCGCCAGATCGTCCAGGCGGCCGTTGGTGCAGCTGCCGATGACGATCTGCTGGATCTTGGTGCCGAGAACCTGGTCGATGGGCTTCACATGGTCCACCATGTGCGGGCAGGCGATCTGGGGCGCCAGCGCGGAGACATCGATCTCCACCGTCTGGATGTACTGCGCATCGGGATCCGGGGTGACGCAGGTGATCGCGTCCACGACGCCCGCCTCCTCGCGGAGGTAGCGGACCGTCTCCTCGTCCCCGGGAACGATGCCGGAGGTGGCGCCGGCCTCCACGCTCATGTTGCAGATGGCGATGCGCCCGCTGGTGCTCATCTTCCGGATGGTCTCGCCGTGGAATTCCAGCACCTTGTAGTTGGCGCCCTGGGCCGTGAGCTTGCCGATCAGGTGGAGGATGAGGTCCTTGGGGCCGACCATGGCCGGAAACTCGCCCTTCACCACCACCTTGATGGTGGCGGGCACTTCGATGTTCACCGCGATGCCCAGGCTCCAGGCCGAGGCCATCTCCGTGGCGCCGACGCCGAAGCTGAAGGCGCCCAGCGCCCCGTGGCTGGTGGTGTGGGAATCCGTGCCCAACACCACGAAGCCCGGCCGCACATAGCCGTACTCCGGCAGGATCTGGTGGCAGATGCCGCCCACATCGCCGCGAATGTCGTGGAACTTGGTGATGCCGTGCTCGGCCACGAATCCGCGGATCTTCTTCTGGTTGGTGGCGGTCTTGGGGGATTCCGCCGGCACCCGGTGGTCGAAGATGATGGCGATGCGGGCTGGATCCCACACCTTCGCCGGACGGCCGGTCCCCTGGAACACCTCCAGGAACTGGTTGATCACCAGCGCCGCGTTCTCATGCGACATGGCGAGATCGACCTGGGGTTCGACCACATCCCCCACTTTCACGGAGGCCTGCCCCGCTGCGCGGGCCAGGATCTTTTCGACGACGGTCATGCCCATGGGAACCTCCTCAGATGACGCCTTTGGATTTCAATTCGGTCAGTTCGCCTTCGCCCAGGCCCAGGTGCCCGTAGACCAAGGCATTGTGCTCGCCCAGGGCCGGCGGCGGGGCATCCACGGAGCCTGGAGTCTTCTCGAAGAGGGCCGTCAGGCCGAAGACCTCGATCTCGCCCACGCCCGCCACCTGGACCTTGCGGAGCACCTCCCGGTGCTGGATCTGCGGTTGCCGTAAAGCCTCTTCGAGGCCCAGGATCTCCCCGCTGGGCACATCCTTCGCGTTCAGGGCCTCTACCCAGAAGCGGGTCGGTTTCTGGGTCAGCCGGTCCTCCAGGAGCGGCGTCAATTCCCGCCGGTTCTTCTTCCGGGTATCGCGCTCCTGGAAGCGGGGGTCCGTCTTCAATGCCGAAACCTCCAGCACCTCGCAGACCGCCTCCCACTGCTCCTGCTTGTTCGCCGCGATGTTGATGTGCCCATCCTGCGTCCGGAAGGTGCCGCTGGGCGCGGCCGTGAAGTTGTCGTTGCCCATGAGGGCCGGCTGCTCGCCGCCGATGAGCAGGTTGGCCGCCACCCAGCCCATGAGGGGCATGATGCTGTCGAGCAGGGCGATGTCGATGGCCTGCCCCTGCCCCGTGCGCTCCCGGTGGAAGAGCGCCGCCATCACGGCAAAGGCGGCGTTCAGGCCGCCCACGGTGTCGCAGACGGGGAAGCCCGTGCGCAGGGGGTTCAGCCGCTCGTCGCCGTTCACAGCCATTTCGCCGGACAGACCCTGGATGATCTGATCGTAGGCGGGCTTAAGCGCGTCGGGGCCCGTCTGGCCGAAGCCCGAAATGGCGCAGTAGATGAGCCGGGGGTTGAGCGCCGCCAGCGTCTTGTAGCCCAGCCCCAGGCGGTCCATGACGCCCGGCCGGAAATTCTCCACCACCACATCCGCGTCCTTCACCAGCTTCCGGAAGATCTCTTTGCCTTCCGGGGACTTGGTGTTGAGCGTGATGGACTTCTTGTTGCAGTTCTGGGCCAGGAAGCTGGTGCCCATGAGCTTCTTGTTCAGATCGGGGACGATGCCCAGCTTCCGGGCCAGGTCGCCGTCTTTGGGATTCTCCACCTTGATGACTTCGGCCCCCAGCAAGGCCAGATGGAGCGTGGTGAAGGGCCCGGACAACACATTCGTGAGATCCAGGACCTTGATGCCTTCGAGGATCTTCCTGCTCATGCCGTCACCTTTGCAGCGAGAGGCCCGGTTCGGTAGACGCAGCCGGGGAGTTCCCGACCGAAGTGGGCGGCGACATCCTTCGTCACCCCGATGAGGGCCGCGAGGTCGATGTCCATGCGCTGCCCCGTGCGCTGGAGGCCATGGACGAGATCTTCCGTGGCCACATTACCGGCCGCCACCTTGGTGAAGGGGCAGCCACCGAGCCCGCCGAAGCTGGTCTCGATGGCCCGGGCCCCGGCTTCCATGGCGGCGTAGACGCTGGCCATGCCCAGGCCGTAGGTGTTGTGGATGTGCGCCGTGATTTCGGCGGCGGGGTCCAGGCCCAGGACCTTCTGGACATAGCGCCGCACCTGGGCCGGGTGGGCATGGCCCGCCGTGTCCGCCAGGCTGATGGAGGTCAGCCCGGCGTCCAGGTAGGCGGCCACGATGCCCAGGACCCGGGCCTCGTCGATGGGGCCTTCAAAGCCGCAGCCGAAGGCGCTCTGCACGCTCACCTGCACCTTCCGCCCGGCCTTCCGGGCTTCCAGGGCCGTGGCGATGATGCGGCGCGTGGCGTCCTCCGTGCCCATGCCGGTGTTCTTGCGGCTGTGGGTCTCGGAGGCGGACACGCCCATGCAGATGAGCGGAACGCCCACCTCCAGGGCCCGCTCCAACCCCTTCTCGTTGAGCACCAGACCCGACAGCAGGGCCCGATGGGATTCCCGGCCGAGGAGGCGGAACAGCTCATCCGTGTCGGCCATCTGGGGCATCTTGTCGCCCCGCACGAAGGAGCCCACCTGGACGATGTCCACGCCCGAATCCGCCATGCGGCGGATCCAGTCGAGTTTCGTTTCCGTTGGTACAACCACGCTTTCGGCCTGGAGACCGTCGCGGGGGCCAACTTCGTGGATGAGGATGCGATCCATGGCCGACCTCAGAGCTTCCTGGCAATCGCCTCGCCCATGTCGAGGGTCGTGGCCTTGCCGCCCATGTCGTAGGTGCGGACCTGGCCTTCGGCGATGACGGCGGCGGTGGCGGCTTCGAGCCGGGCGCCCTTCTCGGTCTCCCCCAGCCAATCCAGCATCATCTTGGCGGCCAGGATGGTGGCGATGGGGTTCACCTTGTACTGGCCCGCGTACTTCGGCGCGCTGCCATGGCTCGGTTCGAACACCGCCAGCTTCTCGCCGATGTTCCCCGAGCAGCCGAAGCCGAGCCCGCCCACCATCTGGGCGGCGAGGTCGCTGACGATGTCGCCGAAGAGGTTGGTGGCCACCATCACGCCGTAGTTCTTGGGGTTCTTGAGCATCCACATGGTGATGGCATCGACATTGGCGTCATCCATCGCGATGCCCGGGTATTCCTTGGCGATGCGCTTGCCGGTCTCCAGGAACATGCCTTCGGTGGCCCGCACCACATTGGCCTTGTGGATGACCGTGACCTTGGGGTAGCCGAACTTCTTGGCGTACTCGAAGGCGGCGCGGATGATGCGGTCGCAGCCCTTCTGGGTGTTCACTTTGCAGGTGATGGCGAACTGGTCGCCGGGAATCTCCGCGAAGTGGGCGAAGGGCTTGCTGAGCTTCTTCAGGGTTTCCTTCAGCTCGTCGGGAACGGGGCTGAATTCCACGCCGGCGTAGAGATCCTCGGTGTTCTCGCGGAAGATCACCATGTCGATGTCTTCCTTGTAGTTCAGAGGGTTGCCCGCGTAGGCCTTGCAGGGCCTCAGGCAGGTGTAGAGGTCGAACATCTGCCGCATGCGGACGATGGGGCTGCGGTAGATGAGCCCCTTGCCCTTCAGTTCCGGCACCAGCTCCGCCTCGGCGTCCTTCACGGGCTTCGAGGTGATGGCGCCGAACATGGCGGCATGGCTGTTCTTCAGCAGGTCGATGGTGCGCTGGGGGAAGGCTTCCCCCTCCTTGCACCAGAACTCCCAGCCGATGTCCCCGTGGGTGTACGAGGCATCGAACTTCAGGGCATCCAGGCAGATCTTGGCGGCCTCCATGACCTCGACGCCCACGCCGTCACCGGGCAACCAGGCGATGTTGAACTGGCTCATGTTCAGACTCCTGCAGGAAGGGGACTGGGGCTGCGGTGCGCTCCCGCACCAGACCCGCCAATCATGACCTCCCCGTTAAGTTTGAGCCCGGGCAGCCATCACAAAACCCCCAGAAATCGCCTGATCCGGGAACATCCCCCGACAAAGTGTCAAACCCTCCACCAGCCACCCTCAGGGTCAGGACGGTGCCGGGGCGGATAAAGTGGGCTAACCACAGAGGGCGCAGAGGCCGCAGAGCATGGAAATCGCTTCTCTGTGCTCTCTGCGGTTCATGTTTCCCCGAGGTAGGGGTCGCCTACTTGCAGGCCAGCCAGCTGTCGCCCGTGCGGACTTCCGCCGCCAGCTTCACGCCCAGGGCGCCCAGATCGTCGGCGCCTTCCATGGCGTCCTTCAGGAGAGCGGCGGCCCGGTCCACTTCTTCCGGCGGCGCCTCCATCAAGAGTTCGTCATGGACCTGGAGCAGCAGCCTGGCCCGGAGGCCTGAGACCTGGAGGCTGCGGTGCAGGCGCACCATGGCCCGGCGCATGAGGTCGGCGGCCGTACCCTGAACGATAGTGTTCACGGCTTCGCGCAGCCCCTGGGCCTGGAACTGCTTGTTGGGACTCTCCAACTCGGGGATCAGACGGATGCGGCCCCAGTGGGTGCGGACGAGGCCTTCGGCCAGGGCCCGCTCCTTGGCGCCCTCAATCCAGGCCGCCACCTTCGGCATGCGCTCGAAGTAGCGTTCGATGAAGGCCTTGGCCTCCTTCTGGCTGACGCCGATGTTGGCGGCGAGGGCGAAGGCCCCCTGCCCGTAGAGCAGGCCGAAGTTGACCGCCTTGGAGGCGCTGCGCTGATCGGAGGTGACGGTCTCCATGGGCACGCCGAAGACCTCGGAGGCCGTCCGGCGGTGGATGTCCTCACCCGCGGCGAAGGCGCCCAGCAGGACGGGATCCTCGGCCAGGGCCGCCACCACCCGCAGTTCGATCTGGCTGTAGTCCGCATCCAGCAGAACCCAGCCGGGTTCGGGCACGAAAGCCCCGCGGATGGCCCGGCCCTCCTCGGTGCGGATGGGGATGTTCTGGAGGTTGGGATCGCTGGAGGCCAGCCGCCCCGAGGCCACGGCCGCCTGGTGCAGGCGCGTGTGCACGCGCTTGGTCACGGGGTTCACCATCTGCGGCAGAGCCTCCACATAGGTGCCCAGCAGCTTCACCATCTGGCGGTGCCGCAACAGCTCGCTGGCGATCTCCGCACCCTGCGCCTTGGCCAATTCCTGCAGCACATCCTCGTCGGTGCTGGGCGCCTTGGTCTTGCCCGTGAACTTCACGGGCTTGTAACCCAGCTTGCCGAAGAGGATCGCCCCCAGCTGGGTGGGGCTGTTCAGGTTGAAAGGCTCGCCCGCGAGTTCGATGACACGGGCTTGGGCCCGTTCGCGCTCACCGTGCATGCGCACGGCGAGCTGGGAAAGCACATTCAAATCCAGGCGGACGCCATGGCCTTCGAGGGCCGCCAGAACCTCCACGAGCGGGAGGTCCACCTCTTCGTAGAGGCGCTTCATCCGGTCGTCGGCGAACCTCGTCCGCAGCTTGTCGCAGAGCTGCAGGGCCAGGTCGGCATCTTCCGCAGCGTACTGCACCGCCTGCTCGAACACGGCCTCGTCAAAGCGCTTCTGGCTCTTCCCCTTCCCCACCACCTCCTCGAAGGCGATCGGCTTCACATCGAGCAGGCGCACGGACAGGTCATCCAGGTTGTGGCGGACGCCGCTCTCCAGCAGGAAGCTCAGCACCATGCTGTCGTCCGCCAAGCCCGCCACGGGCAAGCCATGACGGGTCAGCACCTGCAAATCGTACTTCAGGTTCTGGCCGCACTTCCCGACGGAGGCATCCGCCAGCAGCGGCGCGAGGACGCGCCGGGCCTCCGCGAAGGGCACATTGCGGGGGTCCAGGTGGGGCGCCAGTTCCGAGAAGAAGCCCACCGCATCGCCCCGAAGGTCCAGCAGCGATTCGGGCAGGCCCGAGTCCGGTAGCAGGCCCGGCAGAGAGCCTTCCGTGTCCGCGGTGGCGGGCTTCAGGTGGGCCAGCGGCACATAGAGCCCCTCGTTGGGTGCCCAGGCCAGGCTGAGGCCCACCAGGTGGCCCCGCGTGGGATCGATGCTGGTGGTCTCCGTGTCGAGGCCGAAGCGACCGGCCGCGCGGCAGGCCGCCACGGCCGCCTCGAGGTCCGCCACGGTGGAGGCGGCCCGATAGGTCCGCGCGCTGCCCGCCTGCTCGGCGCTCTGGGTGAACTCCTTGGTGAGGGTCTGGAAACCCAGGGCCTTGAAGGTCTCCCGGGCCTTGGCCTCGTCCACGCCGGGATAGGCGAGATCCTTCGGATGCAGGGACAGCTTGAGGTCGGTCACCACGGTGACCAGGCGCCGGGTGAGCTCCAGCCACGCGGCGGCGGTGTCCAGGCCTTCGCGCTGCTTGGGCTTGAGCTCAGCCTTGCCGGCGATGACGCCGTCGAGGTTGCCGAACTTCTCCAGCAGCAGCGCTGCGCCCTTTTCGCCGATGCCGGGCACGCCCTTCACATTGTCGGAGGCGTCCCCCACCAGGCTCAGGAAGTCCACCACCTGCTCGGGCCACACGCCCATGCGGGTCTTCACGCCCTCGCGGTCATGCCAGACTTCGCCGTCCTTGGTGTTCAACACCTGGATGCGCAGCCCGTCGTCCACCAGCTGCAGCAGGTCCTTGTCGGGGCTGACGATGACCGCGGGAAGGCCGTGGGCGGCGGATTCCCGGGCCAGGGTGCCCATGACATCGTCCGCCTCGTAGCCATGCAGCTCCACGATGGGGATGTTCAGCGCCTCCACCAGCTGCCGGATCATGGGGATCTGCGGTCGCAGGTCCTCGGGCATGGCGTCGCGGTTGGCCTTGTACTCGGGATAGATCTCGTGCCGGAAGGTGGGTTCCGGCGTATCGAACACGCAGGCGATGTGGGTGGGCTTGTGCTTCTCCAGCAGCTGCAGCACCAGCCGCGTGAAGGTGTAGGCCGCCCCGTTTTTCAGCCGGGGATTGGCGAAGTAGGCCCTAAAAATGAAGGCAAAGGTATCAATCAGGTAAAGGCGATCCTCAGCCACGGTTCATCTCCCGGTTCAACGGCGAGGTCTCGCGCATCCGCGCGGCGGATGCCGAGAAAAGGAAGGCGAAGGTGTCGATCAGGTAGAGGCGGTCGTCGGACATGCCTCCAGTCTGGCAGGCCCTGCCGGGATTCATGCTTCCGCCCGAGCGGACGATCTCTACAGGTGTAGCCGTTCTCCTCCGAAGGAGGCCCTTGTGCACGCTGGGAATGCATGGATTCCGGCCCTTTTCTGCATGACCGCGCCACCCCTCCTGGCCCAGGACCAGCCCGCTCGGGCCCTGTCCCTGGTGAAGGAGGCGGTGGCGTTCGCCAAGAGCCATGGAAAAGAGGCCCTGCTGAGGGAGATCAACCACGGCCAGGGCCGGTTCCATGTGAAAAGCGGGGAAGAGCTCTACATCTTCGTCTACGACCTGCAGGGCGTCTGCCAGGCCATCGGCTTCCAGAGCCAGATGGTGGGCACGAACCGGATCGGCCTGCGGGATCCCGACGGAAAGCACTTCCTCCGGGACATGATCGCCGTCGCCCGGGCCAAGGGCAGCGGCTGGGTGGACTACAAATACCCCCACCCCGCGACGGGCAAGGTCAGGACCAAGGTCTCGTATGTGGAGCTGATGGAAGGCTGGATCATCGGCTGCGGCGCCTATAAATAGATTCCAAATGAGAGCTTAAGGTGGTCTTAGCCCAGGCCGATGAATGTGGGGGAGAGAGTCCCTGTTTGCTTGAGAAGGAGATTGCCCATGAGCATCCACCCGCGTCGCCTGCTGGCCCTGCCCGCCGCCCTCATGATCACCACCGCCCTACTCGCCCAGCCTGCGGAGCGCCCCAAGGCCGAAGCCATGGTGAAGGAGGGCATCGCCTTCCTGAAGGCCAACGGGAAGGAGGCCTTCCTGGCCGAGGTCCACAAGCCCCAGGGCCGGTTCCATGTAAAGCAGGGCGGGACCCTCTATCTCTTCGTCTATGACCTCAAGGGCGTGGTGCTGGCCCACGGGGCCCGGGCCAACCTCCTCGGCGTCAACCGCTGGAATGTGAAGGACCCGGACGGCGTCTACAACATCCAGGAGATCATCAAGACCGGCCAGAAGAAGGGCGGCGGCTGGGCCGACATGAAGGTCGAGAATCCCGCCACGGGCAAGGTCGAGAACAAGACCTCGTTCTGCCTGGCGGAAGGCGGCCTCGTCGTCGGCTGCGGCATCTACAAGTAGGTCAATCCAGGCCGTACTGACGGCGTAGCAGGCCCTCCCACCAGGCGACTGGCAGGAGGGCCTTCAGCTTGGCCACCCAGAAGGCGTCCCGGCCGATGACCACCCGGCGCGGGGGATGGGCCGCGTCCAAGGCGTGAAGCAGCTGGCGGGCACAGTCTTCCGCGTCCATGGCGAACCGCTCGGCCTGCCCCTTCCGCAGGGCCAGGTAGCGGCCGATGACGGCCTCGTACCGGGTGCCCCGGGCCCGCTCGGGCAGATCTCCCCAGGCCGTGGCGAGGGTCTCCCGGAAGGCCGTGCGGATAGCGCCGGGCTCCACCAGCACCACCGCCACCTCCCGGCCCACCTCCAGGCGCAGGCTTTCCGCCAGGGCCACCACGGCATGCTTGGAGGCGTTGTAGGGCCCCGCCAGCGGGATGGACAGGCGCCCCAGCATGGAGGCCACCTGCAGGATCCGCGCACCGGGCTGGCGTCGCAGCAGCGGCAGGAAGGCGTTGGTCACCCGGTGGAGGCCGATCACATTGGTCTCGAATTGCGCCCGGAGTTCCTCGGGGCGGAGGAGCTCCAGGGGGCCCACCTGGCCGTAGCCGGCGTTGTTCACGAGGGCCTTCAGGCGCAGGTCGGCGCAGGTCGCAGCCGCCCGCGCGACGCTCGCGTCCTCGGTGACATCCAGGGGAAGGACGCGCAGATCCTCGCCAGGCGGCAGATCCGCCAGCGACTCCGGCCTCCGGGCCGTGGCCACCACGCCCCAGCCCGCCCCACGGCAGAGCGGCACCAGGGCCCGCCCGATGCCCGTCGAACACCCTGTGATGAGAACCCAGTTCCGCATCCATTCATCTTTCCACATACCTGCAGAACGGGGCGCGAGCGCGCCCCGTTCTGCAGGTACCGCCTCCGGCGGGACTATTTCTTCTTCTCGGGTTCTTCTTCTCGGGACGGCCTGCGACCATGCCCGGGACCGCCGGGGCATCGTCCAACCTCGTGGCCTACTTCTTCTTGGCCGGAGCCTTGGCCGCTTCCTTCTTCGCGCCGCCCTTGCTCTCGATTTTGGTGGCCACCTGCTTGTAGGTGACGGTCACCTTGTCGCCGGCCTTGAGGGCATCCTTCCCGGCCGTGCTGCCATCGGTGTAGAAACGCCATTCCTCCTTGCCGAGGTCCAGGGTGAAGCTGTCGGCAGCGACTTCCTTCACCGTGCCGGTCTTCTGGTAGCTGGCGGCGGCGGCGGCCCAGCCGAGGGCGGCGCCGAGCACGGCCGTGGCCGACAGGACGACAAGCGACTTCATGCGCATGGGGCTCTCCTTTGGAAATGGTGCCCCAAGGCTAGCAGTCTCTCCAAGGATGACAAGCACTACACCAGCGCCAGCAATCCGACGAGGTAGAAGCTCAGATCGACGCTCAGCTCGAAGCGGTGTTTCCCGGTCGTGAAGCGCTCGTGATAGAGCCACAGGTACAGCACCGGATAGGCCGCGCAGATCACCAGCACCACCGCCACGGCCAGGGGATGCCCCCCCTGCTGACGGCTGTCGAAGGTGAGCCAGAGCGTGCCGGCCAGCAACGAGCCGAGGAGGCCCACCAGCACGACCTTCGTGGCCATCTTGCCCATGAGGATCGGCAGGGTCTCCTTGCCCACGATCTGATCGTTCTGCATGTCCCGGATCTCGTAGATCACCGTACGGACGAAGGCCAGCACGCCCACCAGGAAGACCGCCGCGAAGGCACGGAGGTCCCAGGCGCGCCCCTCCTGCCAGACCGGCATGACGACCGCGACCGTGGCCAGGGCCAGGGCCACCACCACATCCTTGGAACCCGGAATGTTCCGCAGGCTCAGGATCCGCTTGCCGACCTGGAACCGCTGCTTGTAGGCGGCGCCCACCAGCGAGGCCCCTGCCGCCACGGCCAGGGCCTTCAGCCCCTGGCTGGCCGCCAGGCCAAGGGTCGCGACCAGGGCCACCCCGGCCGAGGCCAGCAGGACGATCCGGTTCCGCTGGAGGAATCTCGCCCTAGCCGGTCCTTTGGCGCCGAGGCCCAATGGATCCAGAAACGGGGTGAGGAGGTACATGGCCAGCACATAGGTCGCGGCCAGCACCGGGTAGCGCCAGCCCAGGGGCAGGCCCAGCCACTTGTGCACGCCCAGGGTCATGAGACCCGCCCCCATCGCCAGCAGCGACGAGCTGCCAAAGGCAGCCTGGGCGAAGCTGCGCCAGCGGCTGGGACCATCCCCCAGCTGCTCCAGAACATCCACCACCTCGTCCACCAGCCAGGTGGGGGTCGAGGCGCCCGCCAGCACGCCCACGGTCTCGCGGCCCGCGAAGGCGCTGAGGTCCAGCTCCGCGGCGGTCTCCACATACTGCACGGGCTTGCCGTAGTGGTGGGCCAGTTCGGCCAGATGCTTCGTGTTGCTGGAGGCCTTGCCGCCCACGACGATCACCGTGTCCACAGTGCGGGCCAGTTCCTTGGCCTCGTCCTGCCGCATCCAGGTGTCTTCGCAGATGGTGTTCTCGAAGACCGCATCGCCCGCGCGGGTGCGGATGTAATCCGAGATCGCGTGATAGTCCTTCACCGTGAAGGTCGTCTGGGCCACCACCAGCACCTTCTTCAGCTGGTCGTCCGTCAGCGCCTCGGCCTCGGCCATGTTCGCGACGATGACGGAGCCGCTCTCCGCGAAGCTGCGGTGCGCCACGCTCTCGGCATGCCCGTGGCTGCCCAGGATCACCGTGAAGTAGCCCTTGGGGCTCCACTTCTTGATCTTGTGGTGGACCTTGGCCACCTCGGGACAGGTGGCGTTGACGATCTTCACCTCGCCCCGCGCCTGGCGCTCCTTGAGCCCCCGCAGGTCCTGGATGGGAATGCCGTGGGCCCGGATCACCACCGTGCCGTTCTGCACTTTGTCGGGGGTTTCGGCCACGGCCACGCCCCGCTTGCCGATGAGGTCCAGGGCCTGCGGGTTGTGGATGAGCGGCCCCAGGGTCTGGACGGCGCGGCCGTCGTTGCGGACTGAGGCTTCCAGCACCGCGTCCATGGCGCGCTTCACGCCCCAGCAGAAGCCCGCGGTCTTGGCGACGATCACCTTCATGGCAGCCCCACAATCCTGACCACATTGGTCAAGTTATTCATCATAGCGCAGAGGCGGGAACAAGGGCTCCATCTCAGGTTTCCCGCCCCGGAAATAATTTATTACCTATACATCATCATTGGCTGGAACCCCGGTGCATCTGGGGGTAGAGTCTCGTCGGTTCCTGTGGTGGTCCGGATGGATGCGGATTCCTCTCGACGAACAGGCAGGCCGGCGGTCCTCCGCCTGTCCGGGAGGGCCGTGACCACCCGCCCATGCATCCCCCCTGCGAACCAGCCCCCGCCTGGCGGCGGGTCGGCCGCGCATGCCCCAAGCCAAGCCCAGGCCAAGGAGAACCCACATGCTGATGACGGAGCGTGAATTCCTGGCGGCGGAAATCCAGAACCTGGTGGACAAGTACGGCCGCCAGCGCACCTCCCTGGTGCCCATCCTCCAGGAGGTGAAGCGCAAGTACCACAAGATCGACAGCTATGCCATGCAGGTCACGGCCGACCTGCTCGGCATCCATCCGGTGGAAGTGAACAGCGTTGTGTCCTTCTATGCCTTCCTCGGCGACCGCCCCCAGGGCCGCTATGTGATCCGCCTCTGCCGCACCATCTCCTGCGACATGGCGGGGAAGGCCCGGGTCATGCGGCAGCTCGAGAACGATCTGGGCATCTCCTTCGGCCAGACGACGCCGGACGGGAAATTCACCCTGGAATGGGCCAACTGCATCGGCATGTGCGACCAGGGGCCCGCCCTGCTGGTGAACGAGCGCGTCTTCACCCGCGTCACCCCGGAATCCGTGCACGCCATCCTCGAGGAGTGCCGCCGGGCCTTCGGACAGCACGCCACGGAACGGAAGGAGGTTCACCTCGCATGAGCCAGATTCCGACCTTCAGCCACATGCCCGCCGACATCGGCCTGCAGCGGGCCCTGGAACGGACGCCGGCGGAGATCGTCCAGGAGATCACCGCCTCTGGATTGAAGGGTCGAGGCGGCGCCGGGTTCTCCACCGGCACCAAGTGGGCCCTGGCCGCCGAAGCGCCCTCCGACCAGAAGTTCATCCTCTGCAACGCGGACGAAGGCGAACCGGGGACCTTCAAGGATCGCGTGATCCTCCAGGAGCACGCGGACCTGGTCTTCGAGGGCATGACCATCGCGGCACTCGCCGTCGGCGCGAAGGAGGGGATCCTCTTCCTCCGGGGCGAGTACACCTACCTGCGCGCCCACCTCGAGGCCGTCCTGCAGCAGCGCCGGAGCCGGCACCTGCTGGGGGAGGACATCCTGGGCTTCCAGCCGGGGTTCGACATCCGCATCTTCATGGGGGCCGGTGCCTACATCTGCGGCGAGGAGACCGGGCTGATCGAGTGCCTCGAAGGGTTCCGCGGCGAGCCGAGGAACCGGCCGCCCTACCCCGTCCACCAGGGCTTCCTGGATCGTCCCTCGGTCGTCAACAATGTGGAGACCCTGGCCTGGGCGGCCTGCATCCTGCAGAAGGGGGCGGCGTGGTTCCGGAAGGTCGGAACCGAGATGAGCACGGGCATCAAGATCTTCAGCATCTCGGGCGACTGCGAGCGACCGGGCGTCTTCGAGTTCCCCATGGGCATCACCGTCAGGGAGCTGCTCCGGAATGTGGGCGGGGAGAACGCCCGGGCCGTCCAGATCGGAGGGGCCTCGGGCCAGTGCATCCCGGCCTCGCAGTTCGACCGGGCCATCGCCTTCGAGGACATCCCGACGGGCGGGTCCGTGATCATCTTCGGCCCCCAGCGGGACATGCTGGATGTCATCGAGAACTTCCTCGGCTTCTTCGCCGACGAGTCCTGCGGCCAGTGCACGCCCTGCCGTCTCGGGAACCGGAAGCTGCTGGAGGGCGTGAAGATGCTCAAGGCGGGCACCTGCTCCATGGCCTACCTCAATGAGCTGTGCGCCCTGGGCGAGACCATGATGATCGCCTCCAAATGCGGGCTCGGGCAGAGCAGTCCCTGCGCCTTCCTGTCCGTGGTCCGCAATTTCCGGGAGGAGCTCATGGGCCGCGCCCACCCCCTGGTCCACGCCTGAGTGCACGCCTGAGTGAAGGGGAACCGACCATGACCGAAGCCACCGCCATCGATCGTCCCCGCCGGGCGCCGGCCAGCCAGCGGAACCAGAACGCCCCGCCCCTCGGCCCCCTGGGCGCCGAAGCTGAAGTCGCCCTCACGCTCGACGGGCAGGAGGTGAAGGTGCCCGTCGGGACCACCATCCTCGAGGCGGCGCGGAAGCTGGGGACCCACATCCCCACCCTGTGCCATCACCCGGATCTCTGCGTGGCCGGCGTCTGCCGGATCTGCTCCGTCGAGGTCGAGGGGCTGCGCGCGCTCCAGGCGGCCTGCACTTTCCCGGTGACGGCCCCCATCCAGGTCAGGACCCATTCCAAGAAGGTCCGGCTGGCCCGGCGCCACATCGTCGACCTGCTGCTGAGCGACCACTACGGCGACTGCTACGCCTGCCGCCGGAACAACAACTGCGAACTCCAGGATCTGGCCAGGGAATACGGCGTGGACATGTTCCGCTTCGGGCACCCCGAGCGGCCCCGCCATGAGATCGACGGATCGAGCTACTCCGTGGTCCGCGACAACAACAAGTGCGTGATGTGCCGCCGATGCGTCCGCACCTGCATCGACCTCCAGGAAGTGGGCGCCATCGAGGTGCTGGGACGGTCGGACCACAGCCACATCGCCCCGTACCTCGGCAAGCCCCTGGGAGATGTCGTCTGCATCAATTGCGGACAGTGCATCAACCGCTGCCCCACCGGCGCACTCCATGCCCAGGACTACACCGACGAGGTCTGGGCCGCCATCGACGACCCGGGCAAGCATGTGGTGATCCAGACCGCGCCCAGCCCGCGCGCCGCCATCGGAGAATGCTTCGGTCTCCCCGCAGGGCACGCCCTCACCTTCGAGCTCAACACGGCCCTGAAGCGCGCCGGGTTCGACCGGGTCTTCGACACCAACTTCACGGCGGACCTCACGATCCTCGAGGAGGGCACGGAACTCCTGATCCGGCTGAAGAAGGCCCTGATGCTGGGGGAATCCGTCGCCCTGCCCCAGTTCACGAGCTGCAGCCCCGGCTGGGTGAAATACCTCGAGCACTTCTACCCCGAGTACATCCCGAACCTCTCCACCGCCAAGAGTCCGCAGCAGATGTTCGGCGCCATCATCAAGACCTACTACGCACGGACCCATCACATCCCCGCCGAGGACATCGTCACCGTGGCCCTGATGCCCTGCTCGGCCAAGAAGTTCGAGTGCAACCGGCCCGAGATGGATGCCAGCGGCTTCAAGGATGTGGACTACGGCCTCACCACCCGCGAACTGGCCAAGATGATCCGCGAGTCCGGCATCCGGCTGCCGGACATGCCGAAGACGGGATTCGACGCACCCTTCGGAACCGCCACCGGCTCCGGCGTGATCTTCGGCGCCACCGGAGGCGTCATGGAGGCGGCGCTCCGCTCGGTCCTCGAGCTGGTGTCCGGCGTCAAGGTGGAGGACCTCTTCGCCCATGCCGACATCAAGCCCGTCCGGGGTTTCGAGGGCATCCGCTATGCGGAGATCCCGGTTCCGGAGGTGGGGCCCGTCCCGACGATCCTCGCGGACCATTTCTCGAGCTGGGAGTTCCTCCGGGGAGCCACGCTGAAGGTCGCGGTGGCCCACGGCACGGCCAACGCGAAGAAGGTCATGGAGGACATCAAGGCGGGCGGTCCCTTCAGCCAGTGCCATTTCATCGAGTTCATGGGATGTCCGGGCGGGTGCGTCGGCGGGGGCGGCCAGCCCATTCCCACCTCGCCCGAGATCCGGGAAGCCCGGGCCAAGGCCATCTACGCCGAGGATTCGGCCTATCCAATCCGCAAATCCCATGAGAACCCGGATGTCCTGAGGATCTATTCCGAGTTCCTGAAGGAAGGCCCCTGCGGTGCCAGAAGCCACCGCCTGCTCCACACGCACTATACGGAGCGGGGGAAATACATCGAATAGAACCGGGGCCCCTATTTCTTGGCGGACACCTGGATCATGGGCGTGGCGCCCCCCATGGGGGTGATGATCAGGTTGCCCTTCGCGCCGATATCCCGGAGGGCCTGGATGCGCTGGTACTCGATGATCTGGGGCGTCAGGCTCTGGCTCACGATCTGCTGGGCCCGGGCCTGGCCTTCGGCTTCGATGCGCTTGCGCTCCGCCTCCTGCTTCTCCTTCTGCAGGACGAAGGCCATCTTCTGGGCATCCTGGTCAGCGCTGATCTTGTCGTTGATGGACTTGGTGATCTGGTCCGGCAGGATGACATTGCGGAGCAGCATCTGCTCCAGGGTGATGCCCCGGCCTTCGAAGGCGGCCCGGAGGGTCTTGGACACCTGATCCACGAAGGACTGGCGCTTGGAGGTGTACAACTCCGTGGCGGAGAGGCTGGCGGCGGCATCCCGCAGGCTGGCCCGGATCTCGCTGCGCACGATGCGCGCCTCCACATCCGGTCCGATGGTCCGGTAGATCTCGGGCAGGCGGGCCTGCTGCAGCGAGTAGAAGATGGTGGCGTCCAGCTTCACGGTGAGGCCGTCGCTGCTGATGACGGAGATGGAATCGTCACCCTTATGCTGTCCCTCGTCCGACACGGTCGACATCGTGTAGTTCCGGGTGCGGACCTCCATCTCCACCACCTGGGCGAACGGGTTGATGAAGTGGAGGCCCGAGGGCAGCGGCTCGGCGTTCACCTTGCCGAACAGCACCTGGATGCCCGCCTGCCCCGGGGGGACCACCACGGCCATGGAGGCCAGGAACAGGACCGCCCCGAGCCCCAGGCCGATCCACTGCAGGATGGCCAGCCGGGCCGACAGGGGGAATTCCACCTTGGTCTTCCACCGCCAGGCCAGGACACCAACCACGAGCAGCAGGACGGCGATGAGAACCACAGTGCACCTCCAAGGCGAGTCAGGTTAACAGGCCTGCTTGGTGTCGCCCGCCGGGCGCATCCGGCACTACGCGCGGCGAGGCCCCCACCTTTCGGAAGGGGCCTCGGCTCGTGCAGCGCGGGTGGGGCGTCGGATCAGTCCTCGGCCACCGCGAACGCGGGGGCCGCGTCCGTGGCCTCGCGGGTTGGCTGGGTTTCCTCCGCCGTCCTCCAACCCCAGGCGCCGATGACGGCCTTGAAGGTGAAGATGATCACGGCGAGAGCACCGAGGCCGAAGAGGGTGTCCCCGGGGACGCGCATCCAGGTGAACGCGCGCATGAGGGGGCTCTGCACGACCTCGGCACTGCGGGCGTACCAGGTGCCGTGCTCGAGGCTCTGCGCCATCTGGTAGAAGCCGCTGGGCACCAGCGAGAACGCCAGCATCATGACCAGGCCCAGGTTCAGGCCCCAGAAGCCGTACTTCAGCCACTTCTCATCCCAGGCCTTGTCCGGCGTCATGCCGCGCAGGGCGAAGAGCATGAGCGAGATGGCGAGGAAGCCGTAGACGCCGAAGAGCGCGGCATGGCTGTGGATGGGCGTGGTGTTGAGCCCCTGGCCGAAGTAGAGCACCGAGGGCGGGTTGATGAGCATGCCGAAGACACCGGCCCCCAGCAGGTTCCAGAAGCAGACCGCCGCGAAGTACTTGAACGGCCACTCGTAGCCGCTGCCCAGGGCGCGGCCGGCCTTCAGGCTCATGGCGATCTCGAAGCCCACGATGGTGAGGGGCACGATCTCCAGGGCGCTGAACACGGAACCCAGGGCCGCGATGGAAGCCGGGGAGCCCGTGTAGTAGAGGTGGTGGAAGGTGCCGATGACGCCGCTGCCCAGGAACAGGCCCATGGAGAGGCTCACGGCGCGGAGCGCGGTACCTTCGCGCAGCAGGCCCATGCGGGTGGAGAGCAGCGCGATGGCGACGGTGGCGAAGACCTCGAAGAAGCCCTCCACCCAGAGGTGGACCACCCACCAGCGCCAGTACTCGGCCATGGCGATGTGGGTCTCGCGGGTGTACATGAAGCCCGCGGAGTAGAAGAGCGGGATGGCGATGGCCGACAGCACGAAGAGCTTGAGCAGGCCCAGGCGGCCCTTCTCCCCCTTCAGCGCGGGCAGCAGGGACCGGAGGACCAGCACTAGCCAGATGACCATGCCCGCGGTCAGCAGGATCTGCCAGAGGCGGCCCAATTCCACATATTCATAGCCCTGGTGGCCCAGCATGAACGAGCCGGACAGCTTGCCCAGGATGGCCTGGTGGGCGCCGGCCAGCGCGCCGACCACCACCACCACGAGGGCGCCGAGCAGGCCGGCGACGCCGAGCCACTGACCCTTGGGCTCCTTCGCGCTGAGCTTGGGGCCCAGGTAGAGGCCCGTGGCCAGCCAGCAGGTGGCGATCCAGAAGACGGCCAGCTGGAGGTGCCAGGTGCGCGAGGCCGCATAGGGCAGGATGCGCGACAGATCCAGACCGTAGAGGCCATTGCCTTCCACCGCATCGTGGGCCGTCATGACGCCCATGCCGATCTGCACCAGGAACAGGGCCATGGCCACCGCGAAGTAGAGGGCGGACCAGCGCTGGCTGGGCGTGGCCGGGGCGGGCGGGATGGGCTTGGGGTCCGGAAACGCCTCGGCGGGCTGGTGCGCGTGGTGCCACACCATGAGGCCCACCCCCAGGATCAGCAGGATGATCGACAGGATGCTCCAGAGGTGGCTGATGGGCGTGATGGCGTTGCCCACCAGGGGCTCCTGCGGCCAGTTCTGGGTGTAGCTGTGATCCGCGCCGGGACGCCGGGCCGCGGCCGCCCAGGCGGTCCACAGCCAGAAGTCGGCCACGCGCTCGCCTTCCTCCAGGGTGGGGATCCAGCGGGCGGGAATGGCGGCGCCCTTGTCGCCCTCCACCGCGACCTTCGCCAGTTCAGCGCGGGCCTGGAGATAGGCCTTGGCCTGCGCCGCGTTCAGCGTCAGCGTGCCGGTGGATGATTCATACCTGTTGCTCTGAAATATAGAAATGGTGCTGGCCTTGGCATCGGCCACGGAAGTGCCCTGGACCTTCACCCCCTCGAGGGTGTGCGCGGCCCACTGGTGCAAGGCCTTGGCCGACCAGTCAGGTGCAAGGTAAGCGCCGTGGCCCCAGATGGATCCGATGTGCTGGCCGCCGTGTCCCAGGTAGCTGACCTGGCCTTTGAGAATCTGCCCCGGACCTACCAGCTGGGTGCCGTCCTCGGCCACCACGCGCTGCGGGATGGGTGGAGCATTCTGGGCGATCTGCCGCCCTCCCAGGCCCAACACGCCAAAGCCCGCGAGGAGCACCAGCAACACCAGCCACCACCTTGCCTTCATCGAAGCCTCCATCGCGCGCTCACCGGGCGCCGGGAAGCAGTGTTCCACAATTTTCCATATTTAGGACCATGTATTCTTAATTGTGATCTCGGACACGCGCCTTCCAGCCTGGGCGCCCGTCGGGCCCTGGCAAAACCTCTGGCCCCGGGGCCGGGATTCCAAGTACCTTGGCTTTGGTTCCCCTGATCTCTGAAAGGGATTTCTAGCCCATGGCCCATCCCGCCCTTCTGCCCGTCGTCCTCACCTGCAACACGGACCTGCGATTCATCGACCTCATTCAGGTGGTGGGTGCGGAATTCTTGAAGCACCTCAGCTTCAGCCAGGAGGATGGCGAGCGCCTCTGGCTGGCGATCCAGGAGGGCATCGCCAACGCCATGCGCCACGGGAACAAGCTGGTCAAGGACAAGCCCGTGAAGGTGACCTTCACGCCCAAGGTGGACCGTTTCGAGATCCGGATCGAGGATCGCGGCCCGGGCGTGGACCTGGAGGCCCTGCCCGACCCGAACCTGCCCGAGAACCTGCTCAAGCCCGGCGGCCGAGGCGTCTTCTTCATGCGGCAGGTCATGGACGAGGTGCACATGGAGCGCCATCCGCAGGGATCGACCCTGGTGCTGGTGAAGGCCCGCAAAGTCCGCGAGCCCCATCCGTGAATTCGGGCGTGAACCAGGTGGACTGGCGCCGCCGGGCCCTCTGGCTATCCGCCCTGACCATCGGGTACAACCTGGCGGAAGGGCTCGTTTCCATGGCCTTCGGCTGGGCGGACGATTCCGTGGCCCTCTTCGGCTTCGGCGCCGACAGCTTCATCGAGGTGGCCTCGGCCCTGCTGGTGCTGTGGAAGCTGCTGGATCACGGCAACCTTGAGCGCGAGCGCAAGGCCACCCGGAGCATCGGCTGGCTGTTCCTGGCCCTGGCCCTGGGCATCGCCGGGGGGGCCCTTCTCCAGCTCACGGCCCGCGTCCATCCGCCCACCACCCTGCCGGGCCTGATCATCTCGGCCCTGTCCCTGACCTTCATGGTCTTCCTGTGGCGTGCGAAGCTCCGCGTGGCCCGGGCCCCGGACAGCGCCACCGTGGAGGCCGACGCGGCCTGCAGCCTGGCCTGCATCCAACTGTCCGTGGTGCTCTTCGCCGGCAGCCTGCTGTTCCTGCTCCTGCCGGCCCTCTGGTGGGTGGATGCCGCCGCGGCGCTGGGCCTGGCGGGGCTCATCGGGAAAGAGGGCCTCGGCATGATCCGCGCCGCCCGGAGCGCGGCCTTCACCGGCGGCTGCGGCTGCGGGCACTGACGGTGGCTATGGATGGGCCTCCGGATTGAGCACGCCGCACTCGGCGGGAATCCGGACATAGAACACGGAGAGGCCCTCGCTCCCGATGGAGGCCAGCAGGCGATCCGCCTCCTCGTCCGAGGCCATGAACGAGACTTCCACCGGCAGGTCCCCCGCCAGCTCGATGAAGTGGTCCGCGTGGATGAGGCCGTGGCGACCGAATCCCGCAATGGCCTTCACGGCCGAGCCCCCCTTCAGCCCCAGCCCGCGGGCGTGCTTCAACAGCCACTCGTAGACCAGGATCCCGTGCCGGGTGCGGTCCTCCTGGACATAGAAGATCAGAAAGGTGCCTCTCATGACGCCTCCTCAGGCTTTCACGAAGACCTTCACCGTCAGCAGGCCCAGCAGCGTCATGGACAGGGAACCCGCCAGGTGGATCGCCATGTGACCGGCGGCCCAGGCGTATTCCCCGCGTGTCAGGAGGTGTACCGCCTCGGCGGAGAAGGTCGAGAAGGTCGTGAGCCCCCCCAGAAACCCCGTGATGATGAGGAGCCTTGCTTCGGGCGCCAAGCCCGGGTGCTGGGCGAACACGGCGACGGCCACGCCCACAAGGTAGCCCCCCAGCAGGTTCGCCGCCACCGTACCCAGGGGAAGGGTCGGTACCAGGGGATTCAGCAGCGCGCCAAGGCCCCAGCGCAACCAGGCCCCCAGCGCCGCGCCCACGCCGACCGCGAGAAAAGAATGAACGCCCATGCCTGTGTCCTCCAGGATCCACAGGCGTCATCAGCCATCCAGGCGGTTATGGGGCGGACGCCATCGCCGGAATCAGCCTATCACTTGGCCAGGTCGCCTGCCTTCACGAAGCGCACCAGCCCCTTGCTGCGCGCCACGAGCTTCTCGAGGGCCTCCACGGTCTCGGGGTAGATGTGGCCGATGATGAGGACCGATCCGTCCTTCTCCGCCAGCTTGATGGCCCGGTCCCACTGCTTCTCCATCTCGGGGAAGGCCTTGTCGTCATCCAGGAAGACCCGTCGCTGGACCGTGGGGATGCCCAGCTTCTCCGCCACATCAAAGGCCACGCTGTCCTTCTCCGTGCGGCTGTCCACGAAGAAGTACTTCCGGGCCTTGATCTCCTGGAGCACCCAGCCCATGCGCAGGCGGTCCGGCGTGATGCGGCTGCCCATGTGGTTGTTCACGCCCACGCGGTGGGGGACTTCCTCCAGAGCCATGCGCACCCGGCGGCGGACCTCCGCTTCGGGCAGGTTGTAGAGGATGGCGTTGGGCCCGGGATCCCGGCTGGGGCCGGGGTAGCCGATGGGCTCCATGGGCAGGTGCAGCATCACCTCTTTGCCCAGGCGGTAGGCGATGTCGGCGCTCACCCGCGTGTGCTCCTGGTAGGGCAGGACCGCCACGCTGAAGGCCACGGGCAGGCTGCACAGCCGCGTCACCAGCTCCGGCTGCACATAGCCGAGGTCGTCGATCACCAGGGCCAGCACCGGGAGGGGACGCGCGGGCTCCGGGCTCGGGGGCTTGGCGGCTTCCGGAGCGGGGGCCACCTTCGGTTCGGCGCTTTTCTTCTCGGGCTTCCTGGGCTCGGGCTTCGGGGCCTCCCGCTTGACCGGTGCCTCCCGCTTGCCGCACCCCTGCTGGCCCAGCAGCAGGCCCACGCCCAGGCCCAGCAGCAGCGTGAAGGCCCCCCAGGCCACCAGGGCCAGGGTGGAGGTGCGCTTCCCCTTCCCTCGGGCCAACTAGGAGGCCTTCGCCACGGGCTTCGCGTCGGGCTTCGCAGCGGGCGGCGGCGCCTGGAGCGCAGCCAGCACTTTGGTGAGCGCATCGTCCGCGTCCGCGAGCCGCAACACCTGATCCGGCGCCACGCCCTGGCGGTCGAGTTTTTCGCCGCCCGCGCCGAGCCAGCGGCGGGAGACCAGTTCCACGGCCCCGCCCTGCTTCAGCGGGAAGCGGCTCCGCTCGACGCCCAGGCCCAGGGTCTTCTCGCCGAAGACCTTCGCCCCGCCCTTCTTCAGGCAGGTGGCAAGGACCTCGGAAGCTCCGAGCGAGGAGCGGCCCATCAGCAGCGCCAGACGCGCGAAGGGCGTGCCGGAGCCGATCACCGCCACCGGACGGTCGGGCTTACCCGCCTCCTGGAGGGTGCCGAAGGTCTCCTTGGCCCCCAGGAGGCCGGCCACGGCCGCGGCTTCCTCCATCGATCCCTTGGCGCACTGGCGCAGGTCCAGAACCAGCGTGTGGCTGCGGTCCACGGAAGCCAGCAGCTTCTTCAGCTCTTCGGCGCGGCCGGGGGCCAGGTCGGGCAGGGTCAGCAGCGTCGCGCCGACGCCCTGCTTGAGGGTCGCGGGGGCCGCGGCGAGGCGCTGCCGATGGAGCGTGGTCTTGGCCAGGTCGCCCGTGGCGTTGGAGTAGCGGTAGAGATCCAGCGTCGAGCCCTCCTCTCCACGCAGGCGGCGTTCCAGCGCCCAAGAACTGAGTCGGCCCACCGAATCCCCATCGACCTTGCGGATCACATCCCCCGCCTGGATGCCGGCCTTGGCCGCGGGCCCACCGGGCACCACCGCCAACACCGTGGCGTAGAGGTTGCCGCGCTTCATCACCGTGAGCCCGGCCTCGGCAGGGCCGGGATCCGGCAGGCGCAGATCCTCCGCCGACAGGTAGGCGTTCAGGGGATGGGATCGCTCCAGCACGGCCTGGACGCCGCCGGAGACGACCTTCTCCATGTCCGGGGCATCCACATAGTTCTGCTGCACCAGGGCCAGCACATCCTGGATGTCGGACAGGCCCGCGAGCGGATCCTGCGGCACGGGCCTGCCCCCGGGCTTGGCCGCCGCTTTGGGCGGCGTGCCCTGCTGGAGCACCGGCAAGGTGAACGCAGTCACGAGGGGAAGCGAGAAGACGGAGAGCCAGGTGCGGGCGTGCATGGCCTCAGTGTAGGGGCTTATTCCGCCCGGCGGCTACGCCTTCAGATCGAGGGTGGCCTTCAGGCGCTCGTCCTCGGCTTTCAGGACCTTGAGGTTGGCCTTGTACATGAGGTCGAAACCCATGCCCTGCACCGCTTCCGAGGCCAGATCCACATTCGAGGCACCGGGGACCCCCGGGGCCGGATCCTCGGGCGCCCCCTGCGCCCGGACGCCGCCACCGGGTTCGGCCACGAACGCCACGCGCTTCGCCCGGAAGCCATCGGACTGGAGGTTGGCCACATTGTTCGCCTGCACGGCCAACCCCGCGCTGGCCGCGCGCAGTCCCGAGAGGGCGATGCCGAATCCATCCATGGAGCTGGTATCGGCCAGACCCGGCCTAACCTTGAGCGCCCCGGAACCAGTCGCTGCCGGACTGGAACCCCTTCTGCTTGACCACGATCTGGGCATGCCGGGCCAGGGCCAGGTCGATGAGCCGGGTCAGCAGGTCCGCATAGGGCACGCCGCTGGCCGCCATCATCTTGGGATACATGGAGATGCTGGTGAAGCCCGGGATGAAGTTCAGCTCGTTGAGGAAGACCCGCCCCGTGAGCCGCTCCAGGAAGAAATCCACCCGCGCCATGCCGTAGCCGTCCGAGGCCGCGAAGGCCCTGGCCGCCAGCTTGCGCACCAGGTCGGCCAGCTCCTCGGGGATGTTCGCGGGGATCTCCGTGCGGCTCTTGCCGTGGAGGTACTTGTCCTCGAAGGTGTAGAACTCGTCGGCCACGATCACTTCGCCCGGCTGGGACACCTGGGGCTCGTCGCCCCCCAGCACCGCCACCTCGATCTCGCGCACATCGAGCCCCTGCTCCACCAGCACCCGCCGATCGAAGGTGAAGGCCCGGTCCAGGGCCGCCGGCAGGTCTTCGGCGCGCTTCACCTTCTCCACGCCGATGCTGCTGCCCAGGTTGGCGGGCTTCACGAAGAGGGGCAGCCCGAGTTTGGCGCATTCCGCGAGGCAGACCGCGGCTTCGCGCCGCCACCGCTCCTCCGTGAGCCCCACATAGGGCACCACCGGCAGGCCTTCCGATTCCCAGAGGCGCTTGGTGATCCACTTGTCCATGCCCGCGGCCATGGCCAGCAGCCCCGCCCCCGTGTAGGGCCGGTGCAGCAGCTCCAGGTAGCCCTGGATCTGGCCATCCTCGCCTCCCGCGCCGTGCAGGGCATTGAAGAAGACATCCGGCAGCGGCGTGGCCTCCGCGCCCTTCTCCAAGGGGAGGAAGGGGTGGTCGCTCCGCTCCGGCAGCTCGCCCGCCGCCAGCCGCGCAAAGGGATCGCCGAGGACGGCCCACACGCCGTTGCGAGCGATGCCCATGGGCCGCACCTGGAACCGCACCGAATCCAGATGTTCGGCGATGGCCCGCGCCGTGACGATGGAGACTTCGTGTTCAGGGGATTCCCCGCCGAAGAGAAGGCCGACGCTCAGTTTCTCGCTCATGGTCCCACTTTAGCACTCGGTCACGGCCCCTCTCCGGCCGGGAATCCAGGTCTGGACGACGCAGATCACATTTGAGAATTGTTGATTCATTTACTATGTTATTTCTTCTTCCCGGGGATGGCCCCCCACGGGAAGACACCATGAGCGAACTCCTCAACAACCGGGAACACCGGATCGCCACCCTCAAAGAGATCATCCTGCACCTGCACCGGGGCGAGGCTCCCGAGCAGGTGAAGGCGCGGCTGGCGCACATGGTGGGCGAGGTGGATGCCACCGAGATCGCGGCCATGGAGCAGTCCCTCATGGCCGACGGCATGAGCCCGGAGGAGGTGAAGTCCATGTGCGACCTCCACGCGGAGGTGCTCCAGGACGCCGTGGCCAAGCCCATCGCCCCCCGGGAAGTGCCGCCCGGTCATCCCGTGGACACCTTCCGCCGGGAGAACCGGGCCGTGGAAAGCGCCCTCGGCAGCGCCCGGGAGCGGGTCGCGGCCCTGGAGTCCGTGGCCGACCAGGCCTACCCGACCACCGAGCGCCTGGCCGTGCTGGGGGCCTTCAACGCCCTCATGGATGTGGACAAGCACTACCAGCGCAAAGAGCACCTGGTCTTCTCCGTCCTGGAGCGCCATGGCAACACGGGGCCCTCCAAGGTCATGTGGGCCAAGGACGACGAGGTGCGCGACCTGCTCAAAGGGGCCATCGAAGTGCTGCGGGAGGAGAGCCTCAGCGGCGCCGAGCTGAAGATCCTGGTCCCCACGGTGCTGCGCCCGGCCCTGGCCGCGCTGGAATCCATGATCTACAAGGAGGAGACCATCCTCCTGCCCATGTGCCTGGGCCTCTTCACCGAGGAGGAGTGGGGCGAGGTCTGGCGGGACAGCCCCCGCTACGGCTGGTGCCTGGTGGAGCCCGCCGCGGGCTACGCGCCGCCCGTGGCCACCCTGCCCGAGGACCCCATCCGCCTGCCCGAGGCCTCGGCCGTGGCCTTCCCCAGCGGCTCCCTCAGCTTCCAGCAGCTCATCGGCATCTTCTCCTCGCTGCCCGTGGACATCACCTTCGTGGACGCGGACGACCGCGTGGCCTTCTTCAGCGAGGGCCCCGACCGGGTTTTCGCCCGCAGCCGCACCATCCTGGGCCGGGAGGTGAAGCACTGCCACCCGCCCAAGAGCGTGGATGTGGTCGAGCGCATCCTGAACGACTTCAAGGCCGGCCGCCAGACCGTGGCGGAGTTCTGGATCCAGATGCAGGGGAAGTTTGTCCACATCCGCTATTTCGCCGTGCGCGACGAAGCCGGGGCCTACCTGGGCACCCTCGAAGTGACCCAGGACCTCACGCGCCTGCGGGCCCTGGAGGGCGATCGCCGTCTGCTCGAATACGACGCGCCGGCCCAGGCCTGAGGTTCCCATGAACATCACGCCTGAAACGAAGATCGGCGCCTTCCTTGAAGCCCACCCCGAGCTGCAGGAGGCTCTCATCGCGCGGGTCCCCGAGTTCGCCAAGCTGCGGAACCCCATCCTGCGCAGGACGGTGGCGAAGCTGGCCACCGTGGAGCAGGCGGCCCGCGTCGCGGGCCTCCCCGCGGCGGAGCTCGTGCGCTTCCTCCGGGAGCTGACCGGCGAAACCACTGCAACCCCCGGCCGGGCCGACGGGGCGCCGGTCGAGGACCCCAGGCCTGACTGGGCGCAACCCGCCTCCGTGCGCTCCACCCTGGATGCCGATGGGCTGCTGGCGGCGGGCGAGCACCCCCTGGCCCGCACCCGCCGGGCCCTGCTGACCTTGGCGCCCGGCGAGGCGCTGCAGCTCCTGAGCCCTTTCCGCCCCGAACCGCTGCTGGAGCAGTTCCGGCAGGAGGGACTTCCCTGCTGGTGCGAGACCGAGGGCGCGGGCCGCTTCCGCACCTGGATCCTCAAGCGCTGAGGCGCCCCGGAGGGACCTTTGATCCTGGGGCCAGCCCGGATGCGCTAGGCTGATTCCCCATCCTTGTCGGAGTGACCGTGCGGTCGGCCATTTATCCAGGCTCCTTTGATCCCGTGACCCTCGGTCACTGGGATCTCATCCAGCGGGCGGCGAAGCTCGTGGACCGGCTCGTGGTGGCCGTCCTCCACAACCCTGCCAAATCCCCCGCCTTCAGCGTGGATGAGCGGGTCGCCATGCTGAAGGAACTGACGGCCACCCTGCCCCAGGTGGAGGTGACCACCTTCCACGGCCTGCTGGTGGACTTCGCCAAGGCGCAGAATGCCCAGTTCATCATCCGGGGCGTGCGGGCCTTCAGCGATTTCGAGTACGAGTTCCAGATGGCCCTCATGAACCGGAAGCTGGCCCCGGAGCTGGAAACCGTCTTCCTCATGCCCAAGGAGAAGTACAGCGCCGTGAGCAGCCGCTTCGTCCGCGAGATCGGCAGCATGGGCGGCAACCTGTCCGAGCTGGTGCCCGAGATCCTGCGGACCCGCATCTCAGAGCGGCTCCTCAAGGGGTAGACCGAGGGGGCAGCCTGGGGCCGCCCCCTCGGGCATCCTCACTTGAAGGTCATGTGGACCACCCGCACATCGGCGATCTTGCCGGCGGAGTGGCAGAGGAAGCACTGCTCCTGCCGCACGAACTTGCCCCCCGCCGTAACGCTGGCCCGGCTGCCGTAGAAGGTGCCGCCGTTGGTCTGCATGTGCGAGATGGCCAGGGAGCTGTCGTGGCAGTTGGAGCAGGCGGCCACATACGGCGAGTTCACCAGGGTGGTGCCCGCAGCCGTGGTGGTGGCGCCGGTATTGGCGTTGTAGCTGAAGCCGGTCCCGAAGGCGAAGCCGGAACCGAAGGCGGCCGCATAGGGGGACCAGTAGACGCCGGGGATCGGCTCGCTGCCCGTGACGACCACATTCACCGGCGTGGGGACCGTGCCGGTGGCGACGGTGGTCCAGAGCAGGTCGGGCAGCTCGCCCGCGTTGGTGGAGAGGCCGAAATCATAGGTGCCGGGAAGGTGGCAGGCCTCGCAGTTGTTCAGGACGCCCGGATAGGTGGTCTTCCAGTAGGTGTCGCCCGCGGAGGCTTCCCAGGAGAATTTGGCCTGCCGCTTGCCCGCGCCGTGGATGGCGTGGACGAAATCCTTCATGTTCACGCCCCAGCCGTTGTTCACCCGCTGGCCGTTGTGGCAGAACTCGCAGGTCTGGGGATCGTTGCGCTGGCCCGCATGGAAGGCCTTGGTGGTGAACACGCCCATGGCGCCGTGGCAGTCCAGGCACTTCGCGTTCGCCACGATGGTGCGGCGGGCGGTGTTCGCGGGCCCCGTGGTCGTACTTCCGGCGTTGAGCGGGAAGCCGGCGGGCAGGGTCCCGCTGATGACTTTCGAGACATTGGGGGCCGGCACGCTGAGGCCGCCCTGCCCTGTTCCCGGCGAGCCCGCGACCCGCGGGATGTAGGGGTATCCGGGCACATTGGTCTGGGTCAGGGGCTGGGTGAGCGTCAGGGCGTAGGTGTAGCCTATGCCGCCCGTGACCATCCCGGCGCTGGTGGGGATGTTCACGCCGGTCATGGTCAGCGTGTAGTAGCCGCTCGCGTCCGGCGTGGCGCTCAGGGTGCCCTGGGCGGAGGCCGCCAGGGCCGCCCCGCCCATGTCCAGGTTGTCGCCGCGCCAGATGTTCTTGAGGTAGGTGCTGGCGGTGGCGTTCCAGTCCGCCGGATTGGCGATGCCGTCCTGGGGCACGGAGAAGGCGATGTAGAAGCTGGGCCCTCCCACGAAGTTGTCCATCAACTCCGTGACGGAGCCCGCGGCATAGGTATTGAAGACCACGGGCACGCCATCCTTGAGGAACCGGAAGGTGAAGACCGGCTTGGCGGAGGCGTTGAGGGTCACGCTCTTCAGATCCCAGGTCACCTTGCTGGCCCCGGGAGGCAGGTTGTTGGTGAAGGCCCCGACGAAGGAGGCGTTGGTGTTGTTGTTGGTTCCGCCCGTATTCCAGATGTTGGCGGGATCCGGCGGCACCACGGGCAGGTGGTTGAGCTTGACGCCCGCGGCCCCGTGGCAGCTGGAGCAGTTGACATCCGAGGTGGCCGCGCCTCCGGCATGGTTGGCGCCGGTCGTCCAATCCACGCGGTCATGGCACCCGCCGCAGGCGAAGCGGCTGGGATTGTTGAACCAGTTGTCGCCCTGGGGCGTAGTCGCGCTGGCGCTGTGGCACTTCACGCAGTTGCGGTGATCCTGGGGATAGGTGACCTCGTTGAATCCGATGCCGCCATAGGCATAGCCGGTCTTGGTCAGTTCCTCCCCCATGTGGATCCGGTGGATGAAGGAGGGGAAGTCGCCCGAGGCATGGCCGTTGAGCTTGCCCGTCTCACCAGTCACCGTGGTGGCGGTCACCGTGGCTTCGGCCCGCCCGTACTTGCGCTGATCGTTGTGGCAGATCACGCAGTAGCGGGTGTCCTGGCGGCCGCTGCCGTGGAACTCGAACTTGGCATGGCAGCTGAAGCAGGAGGACACATCGACGATCTCCCGCTGCTCATTGGCCGCCGTGACCGTGGCGCCCGTGGCGGGGATGAAGTCATAGGCCGCGTTGGCCGGATTCAGGATGGGTACCGAGACGACGCCGCTGTTGGAGGCATCCGGGGTGTTGGTGCCCGTGCCCCGGGCGGTGCCGCCGACGAACACGGTCAGGCGGTGCGTCAGGTTGGGGTTGTAGCTCACATCGCCCAGGTCGGCCTTGATGTTGGCGCCCGTGTAGGTCGCGGCATCCAGCAGGGCCTGGGTCTGGGTGATATCCCGGCGGAAGGTGTAGCGGTAGGAGCCGTCACCGTTGTCAACCAGGGTCCCGATGTTGTCCGTGGTGGGCCGAGTGGGAACCCAGGTCGCGGGGGCCGCGGCCGTCGGGTTGGCCGTCACGATGTAATTGACCCAGATGCTCGGGCTTCCGTTAGCACCAGGCACCAGCTTGGCGAGCCCGAAGGCCATGTTGGCGTAGCTGGCGAAGGCCGCCGAAGAGGCCTGGCTCTTGAAGCCGAGGCCCTTGACCGGCACATTGTGGCCGTCGGTGACCGTGAAGGTCACCACCGGCGGGGAGCTGATCTGCATACTGGTGACGGTGGCCTTGAGGGTCAGGGCGCCCCACTCGTCGGGGGTGTAGGTGGTGGCATCGATGGCGTATCCCGCGCCCGGCGCGCCGTTGGAGCCGTCGGACCCGTTGGTGCCGTTGGTCCCGTTCGTTCCGTTGAGGCCGTTCTGTCCGGCCGATCCCCGGCAGCCGGCGATCGCCAAGGTCAGGGAGGCCGCCACGGCCAGCGCCCAGAACCCCTTGCGTGTGACGAGTTTCATACGACCTCCTTTGAACACGGCTGATGTCGCTGGATGGCTTGGCGGGAACTGTTCGAGGGTCGAGGCTGCGACCTGGATCGGTAGAGGCTGTCTATTGACGGTTCTATTAATACAATTCATATCAATGTTTAAATCAACCGTACGACATGGTGGAATCCCTCTAATCCGAGGCCTGAACCGGCTTCAGGTGGCATTGAAACTTAATTTAGGCTTTATGGAACCGGGCGGAAGCCCCCCCCTGTGAATTAACGGCACCACCCTCCTGGGGGGGGACGCCTTCAGCTGATCTCCGCCAGCCTCAGCCGCACCTGCTCCCGCTTCAGCCAGGCCGCCTGCGCTTCGCTGAGGCCCAGGGTCAGGGTGCGGTCGGCGGCTTCCCGGCAGCGGGCCAGGAGGTGGCGGTCCCGCACCAGATCGGCCACCTGGAACTGGGGAAGCCCTGCCTGACGCACACCGAAGAACTCCCCGGGTCCCCGCAGCTCCAGGTCGCGCTGGGCGATGCGGAAGCCGTCCTGGGTCTCCACCAGCGTCTGCAACCGTTCCGTTTCGGAACCGCTGATCATGAGGAAGTGGCTGCGGTGGGCGCCGCGCCCCACGCGGCCCCGCAGCTGGTGGAGTTGGCTCAGGCCGAAGCGTTCGGCGTGGTCCACCACCATCACCGTGGCGTTGGGCACATCCACCCCCACCTCGATGACCGTGGTGGCCAGGAGAATCTTCGCCCCGCCCGCCACGAAACGCCCCATGCGGGCCGCCATCTCATCAGCCTTCAGGCGGCCGTGGACCACCTCGATCCCCTCGTCGGGGAAGATGCTCCGCAGCAGCGCTTCCATGGCCTGGATGTCGCGCAGCTGCACCTTGCCCTCGTCCGAGGGATCGATGCTGGGGCTCACCACGAAGGCCTGGCGTCCCTCGGCCAGCTCCCGCCGCACCTGCTCCCAGGCCCGCTCGGCGGCGTCCGGTTTGTGCAGCTTGGTGGTGATGGGCTGCCGACCCGGTGGCAGCTCGTCCAGGACACTCTGGTCCAGGTCGCCAAACACGGCCAGGGCAAGCGAGCGCGGGATGGGCGTGGCGCTCATCACCAGCCAGTGGGGGTCGCCGCCCTTCTCCTTCAGGGCCTCCCGCTGCTTCACCCCGAAGCGATGCTGCTCGTCCACCACCACCAGCTGCAGCCGGTGGAAGGCGACGGCCTCCTGGAACAGCGCGTGGGTGCCGATCACATAGCGGGCCTCGCCGCTGGCGATGCGGGCGAGCGCAGCCCGTTTTTCACCCGCCTTCATGCCGCCCAGCAGCAGCTGGAGGGAATCGGCCTGATCGCCCAGGTAGCGCCGGAAGCTGGCCGCGTGCTGGCGGGCCAGCACCTCCGTCGGCACCAGCAGGGCCCCCTGTCCCCCGGTCTCCGCGACCATCGCCATCGACAGCAGCGCCACCAGCGTCTTGCCGCTGCCCACATCGCCCTGAAGTAGGCGGTTCATGACGCGGCCCGAGGTGAGGTCGGCCACGATGTCCTTGAAGGCCCGCCGCTGGGCCCCGGTCAGGCGGAAGGGAAGAAACGACCTGAGACGCTCGCGCAGCTCGGGCGAGGTGGGCACCACCAGGCCGTGGCGCTTGAGGCGACCGGCCCGGCGCAGGGCCACGCCCAGCGAGAAGGCAAAGAGCTCCTCGGCAGCCAGCCGCTGATGGGCCGGCGAGTCGCCGGATTCCAGCAGGGCGGGATCGCTGTCGTCGGGCGGATCATGCAGCAGGCGGAAGGCAGCCAGGGGCTCGGGAAGGTCCCTGGACAGCTCCAGCGGCAGCCATTCTTCCGGCGGATGGGCCCGCCCCAGAGCCTCCTGGGCCAGCTTCTGCCGGACCCGCCCCGTGAGCGGCCCCAGCTTCCGGTACAGGGGGAGGTATCGCCGGACCCAGCCGATGTCCTCCTCCCGGCCCATCTGCTCGAACTGCGGTCCGCGCATCTCCAGGCCGTGGCGCCCCACGAAGAGCGAGCCGAAGGCCAGCACGCGGTCTCCCACCTTGAGCGCACGGGCCAGGTAGGGCTGGTTGAACCAGATCAGGCGCAGGGTGCCCGTCCCATCGTCGAGCAGCGCCTCGGTGAGGGCCATGCGCTGCACCCGTGTGGTGCTCTGCCGCAGGTCGCGCACGGTGCCGAGCACCGTCACCAGGCCGGGATCCGCCGCTTCGAAGCCCCGCATCTCGAGGCTGCCCAGGGGCCGCAGGCTGCCGCGGTCCACATAGCGGTAGGGCAGGCTCCACAGCAGGTCGCGGAGGCTGTCGATGCCGGCCTCCTGCAGCGCCGCCGCCCGCGCCGGTCCCAGGCCCCGGAGGACCGTGACCTTGGACGACAGTGGGAGGGGAGCAAGCGACATCACGGAAGGTTCAGCCTAGCCGTACCCCCATCGCATCCACCATCTTCGCGACGACGAGATCGCCGTACCAGGCGCCGTGGCGCGGGTCCTCCAGCTTCCGGAGTTCCGCCAGGAGGCTGGGCAGGTCCCGCACGCCCTGAGCCACCAGACCCTGGAGCTGCCGCCGGGTGCGCCCAGGACCCACCGCCGGGTGGTCTTCCGCGAGGCGCGCCAGCGCCGGGGCCAGGTGGGGAAGGCTGGGAATCCGGCAGCCGCCCAGGGCCCCCCATCCTCCTTCGAGGAAGCGGATCCAGAGGTCCCGGGCGGCCTCGATGACTTCCCCGTCCATGAGGATCCGCTGGGCGAACAGGGGCGGCAGGGCCGTGGGCGGCAGCTGGCCCACGCTGCGATCCAGCAGCACCAGGTCCGGGAGGGTGTCGCCGGGCAGCTCCGCCAGCACCCAGAGCAGGCAGGCCTGCTCCCAGGGATCGGGACCGAACCAGAGCACGGGCTCGGGGGCGCGGGCCGGATTCTGGGGCGCGCCGAGCCCCCGCGTCTCCGGTCCGGTGACGCCCCACCAGGCCGCCCGGAGGACCGGAAGGTGCGCGGGGTCCGAGGTCCAGGGACCCACGGCGGGGGAGTCCCGCCACACCTGGAGGGCTCCCGGCAGGCCGGAGCGCCGATGCACGGCGGCGGAGACATCCCCGCAATGGAGATGGATCAGACCTTCGTGGGATGCCACGCGTCCGCCGCCGTCAGATCCACCATGGGTTGCTCCGGGATGAAACCCAGCATACGACCCGGACCTACTGGATCAATCCTGCATTTTTATCTTCTTTTTCACATTACCGGGAGGTACCTACGGCCATCCCGGCCATGGCTTTGGCCAGGGCCTGCTCCAGATCGGCCCAGAGGTCCTCGGGACCTTCCAGCCCCACGGACAGCCGCATGAGCGACTGGGAGACGCCGCTGTGCTCCCGGGCCTCCGCGTCCACCACGCGGTGGGTGAGCGCCGCCGGGTGCTGGATCAGCGTGTCGACACTCCCCAGGGAGACGGCGGGCGTCATGAGCTTCACCTCGGCCATCACGATGGCGGCGGCCTCGAAGCCGCCCTTCACCTCGAAGGCCATGAGGGAGCCGGGCCCTTTCATCTGGCGGCCCAGGAGGCCCTTGGGGTCCTGCCCCTGGAGGCCCGGGAAGTGCACGGCGGAAACGGCGGGGTGCTTGGCCAGCCGCTCCGCGATGATCTTGGCGCCGTCCTGCTGGGCACGCACCCGCAGGGGCAGCGTGGGGAGGCTGCGATGCAGCAGATAGGCGGCCAGCGGGTGCAGCACATTGCCCGTGATGACGCGCACCTTGCGCAGCTCCGTGGCCCAGTCGTTGTTGGTGGCCACGAGGCCCGCCAGCACGTCGCCGTGGCCGCCCAGGAACTTGGTGGCGCTGTGGAGAACCAGCGTCGCGCCGTGCTTGATGGGGTTCTGCAGGATGGGGGTGGCGAAGGTGTTGTCCACCAGCACGGGCACCTTGCCCGCCTGTCGGACCACATCCTCCAGGTCCACCATGGCCAGGGTGGGGTTGGCGGGGGTTTCCACGATCACCATGGCGGTGTCGGGGCGGATGGCGGCGGCGATGCCGTCGGCCTCGGCCCAGCTCACTTCCAGGCCCAGCATGCCCGAGGCCAGCAGGTGATCCGTGCCGCCGTAGAGGGGTCGCACGGCCACGATATGGCCGCCCCGCTGCTTGGCGGCCATGAGGCAGGCCGTCACCGCGGCCATGCCGGAACCGAAGGCCACGCACTCCGCCGCGCCTTCGAGCTGGGCTAGGCCCTGCTCATAGCGGGCGACGGTGGGATTGTAGAGGCGCGAATAGACGGGGCTGCCGATGGGCAGGCCCCCCATGGCCATGGCCTCGAGGCTGCGACCGCCCTCATCGAGGTTCTGCACCGGGTAGGTGCTGCTGAGGTCGATGGGCATGGCGTGGATGCCCTGCTCATGGAGCACTTCGCGGCCGGCATGGACGGCCTGGGTTTCCAGTGAGGTCGAGGCGGTGGGCTTGGACATGGGGATGCTCCTGTCCCCAATGTAGGTTTCACGAATTCGGCAATCTCTCGAATTTATTTCGTGGAATGATGTCATTCATGAACCTTGATCGAATCGACTGCGAAATTCTTCGACTTTTACAGAAGGATGCTCGGCTATCCAACAAGGAACTGGCTGCCGCCGTGGGTCTGGCGCCCTCCTCCTGCCTGGCCCGCGTGCAGCATCTGCGCTCCGAGGGCGTCCTCCGGGGCGCCCACGCCGAGGTGGACCCCGAGGCGCTCGGCGTCGGCCTCCAGGCCCTCATCGCCGTGCAGCTGCGCCAGCACAGCCGGACCCAGGTGAAGGCCTTCTGGAAGCATGTCCTGGGGCTTCCGGAGGTGCTGGCGGTCTTCCATGTGGCCGGCACGCACGACTTCCAGGTGCATGTGGCCGTGCGGGACGCCCATCACCTGCGGGACCTGGCGCTGGATGCCTTCACCACGCGGCCCGAGGTGGCCCACATCCAGACCAGCCTCATCTTCGAGTGGGCCAAGGGTCAGGTGATGCCGAACTACCGGGCCTGAGCGTCCGGATCGGCGATCTCGGTCCCCCATTGGGTGACGGCCTCCACGACCTGACGGAAGCCCTCCCCCTTGCAGGTGAGCTCGTATTCCACCCTCACCGGAGTGGTGGGAAGGACGCGGCGCACCAGCAGCCCCTGGCACTCCAGTTCCTTCAACCGGGCCGAAAGCACCTTCTCGCCGATGCCCTGCACCCGGGTGACCAGTTCGTTGAAGCGCAGCGGCCCCTCCTGGAGGATCCACAGGATCTGCCCCGTCCAGGGCTTGGCCAGCACATCGATGGCCATGCGGAAACAGCGGCAGCGGTCGGTCTCGGGGAGGTCCATGGACAGTCCACGACCCAGGGTGGGTCTCCTAAAAGCTATCCCAAAGAAAGTGGCTTGACAAGGGGAAGCTCGACCGCCACCATTGCTTTCATAGGGAAATAGGCTTCCCAAAAGAAAGCAATTGCCGGGCGCCTCCGGCTTCCAAGTTCAGTCACTGCCCGGACCCCGGTCCGGCAGGGGTGGGTCCGCCCGCTCGTCATCCCCAAGGAGTTCTCCATGCGCGCCGCGCTCGCGCTGGCCCTCGGCCTGTCCCTCCAGGCCCAGGACACGGCCTACCCCGAGATGGGCCCCCTGCCCACCCGCAACATGTTCACCCTCCTCCAGGCCCCCATGACCTACCAGCCCCAGGCGCCCCGCCCCATCGGCGCCGGGCGCTGGCAGGCGACCCTCACCCATGTGCGGGCCAATGTCTTCGAGTTCTCGGACCTGATCAAGGAGCGGCCCCCCTCCTGGTTCCAGGGCCGTCACCGCATGGACCGCGCCTCCCTGGAAGCCCTGGCCGCCGAGTATCCCAATGCCCCTTTCGTGTTCTATTTCGACGAGGAGATCGCCCGGACGACCCTCCAGGTCCGGCATGGCCTCACGGATCGCACGGATGTCTGGATCGAACTGCCGGCGGAACGCCATGGGGGCGGGGACCTGGACAGCCCCATCGAGGCCTTCCACAAAGCCTTGGGTTTCGCCCAGTGGGGCCGCACGGAAGTGGCCCGCAACCAGGCCGTGGTGGCCACCATCCGCCACGGGCGGTTGGATTTCGTGCGGGAGGGCTCACAGCCGACCCGCCTTCAGGACCCGCTCCTCGGTGTCATCCACCAGATCCACCAGGGCGAGGCCACGGGTCTGAGCGCCACCTTCACCGTCAAGCCGCCGCTGGTGACCACCTACGGATCCTACAAGGCCGGATGGGACCTCGAGGGCGGCCTGAGCGGCTGGTGGGACTTCGCCCCCACGCAGACCCTCTATGCCGGGGCTGCCTACACCCACCGGGGGCGCGGCAACGAGGCCTACAACGATCTGGATTACACCTCGGACCTGGGGGCCCACCTCACCTGGCAGGGGCGGCGGAACCGGGCCGTGCAGCCCTTCGTCCAGCTCTACTTCCTGAGCGGGTTCAGCACCCCCCGGCCCTTCGCCAAGCTCCATGAGGGCAGCCTTCAGCACGACCTGGGCGTGCATGTCCACCTCGACCGGCGCGCCACCCTGACCTTCCGCTACATCAACAACATCACCCACCACGAGAACACGGACGACGCCTCCTTCGCGGGCAGCCTCACCTGGCGCTTCTGACCCCCGCCTTTTCCGCCAACCGATGCAAGGTATTGAACCCGCGGAAGGTGGCCCGCACTCCGAGGGCCCGCTCGAAGACGGCGTTCGAGAAGGTGGATTCGCTCTGCTTCATCCGGCAGAGCCACCAGACCTCACGGCCGCGGACCTGGAAGTCGTCCACCGGCGTCCGCAAGGCCGCGAGGGCCGCGGTTTCCTTCGGCCCCAACGGTGCCTTGAGGAAGGCCACATTCATCGCCTTCGCCGCGGCCTGGTCGGTTTTTCCGAAGGGGCAGCCTTCCACCAGGGACGCCAGCTCGCCCTCGGAACGCAGGAAGACGATCACCTCGTACCCCAGGGCCTCCTCCAGGCCCGCTTCCAGGCGCCTGGTGAGGGCAGCCTCCCCTTCCCGGCCCGCTTCGAAAAACAGGTTTCCGCTGGCGATGAAGGTCTCGACGCCCCGGAGCCCGAAGCCCTCGAACAGATCCCGCAGCTTCGCCATGGTGACCGTGTGGCCCCCCACATTGATGGCGCGGAGGAAGGCGAAGGTTTTTCCCATTCCGGTCCCTATCGCCCCTGCCCCAGGGCGCCCCACTGGGCCGCCAGGTGGGGCTGACCGCACCGCAGGGCCAGAGTCTCCGCCCGCTTCGGCAGGCCCGCCCAGGGATGTTCGGAGAACCGGCTGCGCACCAGGTCATCGGCCAGCCCCGTGTCCCCAAGCCGGACCAGGGCCTCCACCAGCGGCTCCAGGGTGCCGCGCCAATAGTCCCCGGTCTCCGTGACCTCCTGGATTTTGCCGTCCTTCTTGAACACGAATTCCGTCTTTCCCTGCGCCGCCTCCCAGACCTTGTTGGATTCGATCTGGGGCAGCAGCAGATCCCGGATGGCCATCCAGTCCTTCCGCTGGCGGGCATCCTTCACATAGGCGTCGCGCACGGGATAGGGCGGCCACGCCAGGGGAGAGTAGGTGGGCAGCGGAACCAGGGTGTCCAGGAGGGGGCGGATCGGCTTTCCCCCATCGGTCCGCGTCAGTCCCAGCCAGATCTGCCAGAGGTTCCAGGTCCCCGGGTTGCGCGCCAGGGCCCGCTCCACTTCGGGAACCGCAGCCCGGCTCATGGCCCGCATGAGGGGGCTGTGGACCGCCGTCTCATCGGGCACGATGGACCAGTTCACCATTTCGAGCCAGTCTCCGCTGCGGAAGGTCCTCCCTAGCAGGTCGGCCAACTCCCCCCAGATAGCCTGGTCCTCCTCCGGCTCCAGCTGAACCGGCGGTTTCTCTTCCTGCGGATCCTGCGCCTTGGCCTCCTCCTTCGCATCCCGCTCCCGCTGGAACTGGGCAAAGTCGAACGGCTCATCCGCCGACCGAAGAGGATCCACCTTCCCTCCGGTGCGCACCAGCGTCCGCCTCGCGGCCCTGGATCGCAGCTCTGCGCACAGGGCCTGCCGCGCCTCGAGGTGCTCCGGATTGCGCCGCGCGAACTCCCTCAGGATCTGGATGGTGGAGCGGATGCCGCTCTCCTCGACGGCCTTGGCCAGCGCCTTGGCCTCGGGAACGCCTCCCCCCGTGGCCACCACCCGCGGCCCCGCACCGAACAGCACCCACTGGGGACGGGGCCCCGCCAGGTACTTCTGCCGCAGGAGCGCCTCCACCTCCGCCGCCTTCGATCCGTAGTAGGCCAGGCCGAGGTCCAGCTCGAGCCAATCCGGATCGGCGTTCAGGGCATCGACCTTGGCTTTCCATTCCCCCTTGGGACCGTCCACCACCACCAGCAGCCCCCCCTTGATCTCGCGCAGCCGCCGGTCCAGCACCTGCGCCGTGGGGCCCCCGGAGGACGGAACCTGCGCCGACAGGACCGCACCGCAACCGACGAAAGCCAGGCCGAGGGTCGAACGCATCAAAGCTCCCGGGGAATCCCGATGAGGATAGCGACCCGCTCTGGAGCCTGGGAAATCATTCCGTCCCGGCGCGGAACCCCTTTCCCCCCGCGAGCGCCCGGTCCGCCAGCCGGCCCAGGTCGCCGCTGCCCTGGCTGTTGGCGAGGCTCTTGGCCAGGGCCACCAGCACCGCTTCGCCGACCTGGCCCGGCAAGGCGGGCAGCAGGTCCGCGGCGGAGGCCACGGCAAGCAGGTGCGAGGCATGGTTGAAGCTGGGATCGTTGAAGGTGGCGGCCGACGCCAAGGCCCGGAGGGTCGCCTCGGCCTGCCCCAGGCGGCAGAGGCCCTGGGCCTGGCCCATGGCCTCGGGGACTTCCGCGTCCAGCACGGCATTGAGAAGGCCCTCGGCGCTGGGCGCGGCGGCGGGCCGGGGCTGCATGCGCTCGTCCGCCTCGTCGGTGGGAAAGAGGTTCACCAGGGCCGCCGCCTGGGCCCAGGTCCGGGGGTCCTGGGCATGGGTTTCGACCAGCATGGCCAGGTACACGAAGATCCAGGCCGTCTTGCCCTCCAGGTCGCGACGGGCGTCGCGCACCTTCTCCGCAGCCGCCAGGGTCAGGGCGGCCAGCAGCTCTTCCGCAGGGGTACCCCGCTTCAGCCGGTCCGTGAAAGCCGCCATGAGCCCCACCAGCCCCAGATCGCAGATCTCGCGGACGGCGGCCTCAAGTTCCCGGACATCCCCTTCTCCGGCGGCTCTCCGCGCGGAACCAGGAACCACGCGGGGTTCGGCGCCCTCCAGCCGCCTGGCCGCGCGGCGGCACCAGAAGGTGTCCTCCTGCGTGGCGGCCAGCCAGGCCACCAGCCCGAACAGGCGCCGCCCCGTGGCCCGCGGACGCTCCAGGCGCTCGTGGAGATCGCCGAGGTGCCACGCGAAGATGCCCTTATGCCCCACATTGGCCATGTCCGCCTCGACCAGCGCTCCCAGGCGCTGGAAGTCCGCGGCCTCCGGCAGGTCGAAGCCCTGGGTTTCGGCGTACGCCAGGCCGGGCTTCCGTGCCTGGATGAAGGCCTCCAGGTTCCGCCAGCTGCCGCTGCCCTTGGCCGCGGCCACCTGCGCGGTGGCCGCGGCGGAGCGCCGTCCCTCGTGCGCCGCCATGTGCAGCTGGGTGGCCAGGGCCCGGAGGAAATCCGCCTCGTCCAACAGGGGCCTCAGCCGCAGCACGGACCTCAAGCCCAGGATGCCGTGCGGCACATGAGGCTGGTAGGCGTCCCAGTCGATGCGGGGAATGAGCGCCTTCACGGCCTCGCGCACGCCGTCGCGTACGCCGTCGGGAGCAGCCGCCTGGGCCGCGAAGGCCTCGAAGAACCCCGCCGTGGGGGTTTCCAGCTCCTGCTGCCAGCGGGCCTCGACGGTCATGCGCCCTCCAGCGGCAGACCCCAGGCCGCGGCCACGAGGCGGGCCCAGTGGTGGGACCACGCGCGCTTCCACACCAGGCCGCCTTCTTTCATGTCGGAGGCCTCGAGCCGATGGCGAAGCTCACTGCGCAGCGGCTCCGCGGCGGGCCCGAGCGCCGCCTCGGCCAGCGCCAGCAGCGCCGCGCGGGCCTCCCGCTCCTGGTCGTGGTGGGCCAGATAGCCTGCGGATTCCGGGGAGGGCGCGGCGGCCCGGAAGCGCTGCCAGGTCTCGAAGGCGGCCTTGGCCGCGGGATCATCCCGCAGCGGCGCCTTCACCTGCGTCCAGCCCTTGCCCAGATCCAGCTCGGGGCCCGCCCTCAGCAGGGATTCCCGGAGCTTCACGGCCTTGGCCACATCGCGGTCCAGGTGCTTGAGGGCCACGAAGGTGCGCGGCTTTTCACGCTGATCGCGGCGGTCGAAGAAGGCGTTGAGGGCCGACACCACCAGCTCCATGGGCACGCCGGCGGCCTCCCAGGCCAGCACCTGGCGGTAGTCGTCCGTGGACAGCAGACCGGCGCGGCCCCAGGCCCGGAAGGCCCACTCGCGCTCGAGCCAGTCCTTTTCCTCGCGGGTATAGGGCATCAGGGCTTTTCCGGCACCAGCCAGGTGCCGTCCTTCAGCTGGAGGGCCCCGTTCTCCCAGGCCAGCACCTCGTCGGACACGATCTCGGCCTTCGCGAAGCCCCGCAGGCGGAAAGATCCGGCCCCCAGGACCTTCCCCTTCCGGTCCCAGACTTCCAGCTGCCAGAGGGTGCCCTGGTGGGGGCCGACCTTGAGGAAGACGCCCCGGCGTCCCTCGCCGGCCCACTGGGCCTCGGCGGGCACCACGGCGGGCCGGGCGGGGACGCCCCGGCAGGCCACCAGGAGCCCCAGGGAGAAGGTTGTCATCACCAGGATCTGCGAAGGTCGCGCCATGCCGACATTCTACCCGTTAGACTGGAGGTCGAGGGGCACATGGTCCTGATCCGCGAACAGATCCGATACAAGAGCCGCAAAGAGGTTGAAAAGCTTCGCGAGGCGGGCCGCGTGGCGGCCAACGCCCTGCGCCTGGCGGCCCGCTCCGCCAAGGCGGGCGTGAGCCTGCTGGAGCTGGACCGCATCGCCGAGACCTACATCCGCCAGCAGGGCGCCACCCCCAGCTTCAAGGGCTACCACGGCTTCCCCGGCACCCTCTGCACCTCCGTGAACGACAAGGTGGTGCACGGCATCCCCAGCAAGTACATCCTCCAGGAAGGCGACATCATCGCCATCGACTGCGGGGCGAAGCTGGACGGCTACCACGGCGACACCTGCCTGACCGTGGGCGTGGGCCAGATCACCGAGGAAGCGCGCCGCCTCATCCAGACCGCCCAGCTCGCCATGTTCGTGGGGATCGAACACTGCCGCCCGGGCCAGCGCCTGGGTGACATGGCCACCGCCGTCCAGACCTTCGCGGAAGAGCGCGGCTACTCGGTGGTCCGCGAATATATCGGCCACGGCCTCGGCCGGGACCTGCACGAGGACCCCCAGGTGGTGTTCGCCGAGCAGCGCCCCGGCACCGGTTTCCGCATGGAGCCGGGCATGACCATCACCATCGAACCCATCCTGAACATCGGGTCGTACAAGTGCCTGGTGGAGCCCGACGGCTGGACCGTGCGCACCCGCGACGGGGCCCTGTCCGCGCAGTTCGAGCACGACATCGCCATCACCAAGGACGGCCCGGACATCCTCTCGATTCCGGACCCTGAATTCGAGCTGGAAGACGGGCTGTAAAGCCTTCAGGCACCGGCCTCCGGTGCCTGATAGAGGTTCTTCCGCTGGATCTGCATGAAGGGCGCGGGGTCGGTCACGGGCGTCCATCCCAGCTTGGCGTACAGGCCGTGCGCATCCCGGGTGGCCAACATCAGCCGGCGCATGCCCTGGACTTCCGGCAGGTCCATGAGGGCCTTCACCATCGCCCGGGAGAGGCCGAGCCCACGGTGCTCCTCCAGCACGAAGACATCGGCGAGGTAGCCGAAGGTCGCGTGGTCAGTGGCCATCCTCGCGAAGCCCACCTGGGCGCCGCCGGGGCCGTAGGCACCCGCGCAGAGGCTGTGGCGGGCGGCCTTCTCGACCACCTCCCGGGGGATGCCCGGGGACCAGTAGCTCCTGGACAGGTAGCCGTGGATCACCTCGAACTGCAGCTCGGAGGGATCCAGGGAAATCCGGTAGGTTCCAGGAGGGAAGGTCATGACATCCTCGCCAAATCGTTTCAGCGTCAGCCCTCGGCCCACCGGCGGACAGCGTCGGGCAGATCCGGCCGAGGTCCCTCGTAGTCCATCTGCTCGAGGACCTGGGCCACGGGGATATTGCCGTGCTTTCCCCGGAAGAGGGCCTTCACCACGCCTTCGGCCGCCAGCTCGCCGCCGCGCTTCAGGAAGCGCTGCTCTAGGAAGACCCACTTCTCGTCCCAGCCCAGCAGCCGCGTGTGCAGCTCATATCGCTCGAAGGGATCGAGGCTGCGGCGGTAGCGCATGGTGATGGCGCCCACGAGAGGCTTCCAGCGGTTCCGCAGCATGGCCCGGCCCAGCTTGGTGCGGAAGCTGAGGTCGAAGCGGCCCAGATCCATGACACTCAGGAAACGCCCGTTGTTCATGTGGACATTCACATCCAGGTCGTTGGGCCACACGCGGAAGCGGAGCACCGAGGCGCCCAACGGCTCCAGGGGCGCGCGGCGCCAGAGCGTGAGGGCTTTCCAGAGGGTGCGGAAGAACAGAACCATCCGATCAGCCTAGCGGCTCGTTGCGCTACCGTGGAGCCATGGCTCTCGCGATCCAGGCCCCCGCCAAGCTCAACCGTTTCCTCGCCGTGCTCGGGCGGCGCGCCGATGGATTCCACGAGCTGGAGCTGGTCACCACCGTGCTGGAGGGCGTGGCGGACTTGACGGATTCGCTGGAGGGGGAACCCGCCCCCGAGCTGACCCTGGCCATCACCGGTCCCATGGGCGAGGGGCTGGTGGCCGACGAGTCCAACCTGGTGATCAAGGCCTGGCGCCTGCTGGAGGAGGCGGCCCAGCGCCCCCTGCCCGCCACCCTGCGCCTGGAGAAGCGCATCCCCCACGGCGCCGGACTCGGCGGCGGCAGCAGCGATGCGGCGGCGGCCCTGCGGCTGGGAAACCAACTGTTCGCCCTCGGCCTGCAGGAGGGCGAGCTGCTGCGCATGGCGGGGCGCCTCGGCAGCGATGTCCCCCTGTTCCTGCTTGGCGGGACGGTCCTCGGCCTGGGCCGCGGCGAGCGCGTGTTCCCCCTCCGCCCCGTGCCCCTGGAGCCCCTGTTGCTCGCCCATCCGGGCCTGCATGTGAGTACCCCGAGCGTCTACCGGGCCCTCCAGGATGTCGGTTACCCCTTCCCCGAGGCCCTGGCTTCGCAACCCGGGGGCACCGCCCCTCCCTGGCGGAACGACCTCACGGGCGCGGCCCTGTGGGTCTGCCCGCCCCTGGCCGAGGTGCGCGACGCCCTGCGGGACACCGGCGGCGAGCCGCTGCTGTGCGGCTCCGGCAGCTGCTGGGCCGCCCGGTACGACACCGTCCAGGCCCGAGATGCCGCGGCCGGGCGGATTTCCGGTGAACGGCCCGACTGGGGACTCTGGCGCGTCTGAACCGGCCACCCGCGAGGGCCGCGGATTGGATGGCCGCGCCCTGGTCCGGGTCTCTTTGGCTGTGCCCACAGAGGTCGAACCCGGGCATGATGGTCGTTCCGGAGGAATCCATGTCCGCTCCAGCCCTCCGCATCCGCGGCCTGCGAAAGTCCTTCCCCAAAGTCCTCGCGGTGGATGGCGTGGATCTGGAAGTGGCCCGGGGCGAGGTCTTCGGCCTCCTCGGCCCCAACGGCGCGGGCAAGACGACCACCCTGGAGATCATCGAGGGCCTGACCGAGGCCGATGCCGGGGACATCGAGATCCTCGGCCTGACCTGGGCGAAAGAGGGGCAGGAGATCCGCGCCCGCATCGGCGTCCAGCTGCAGAGCACCAGCCTCTTCAACAAGATCACGCCGCGGGAATCGCTCGACCTTTACGGCAGCTACTACCCCAAGCGGCGGAGCACCGAAGATCTCCTGGAGTTGGTGCAGCTCCAGGAGAAGGCCGACGCCTATCACATCACCCTCAGCGGCGGTCAGCAGCAGCGGCTGGCCCTCGCCCTGGCCCTGGTGAACGACCCCGAGCTGGTGTTCCTCGATGAGCCCACCACCGGCCTCGATCCCCAGGCCCGCCGCAGCCTGTGGGATGTGGTGCGGCGCATGAAGGGCGAGGGCCGGACCGTGGTGCTGACCACGCACTACATGGACGAGGCCGAGGCCCTGTGCGACCGCCTGGCCATCATGGATCATGGGAAGGTGATCGCCACGGGCACGCCCGCCTCGCTCATCGCGGATCTGGCCATTCCCAGCGTGGTGGAGCTCACCTTCGAGGGGGCCGCCCCCGACTCCGCGGCCTTCGCCGCGCGCCTGGGGCAGGCCGTGGAGCCCCGCGTCGATCTGTGGGAGATCCCCACGCCCGATCCCAAGGCCCTGCTGCCCCGGCTGCTGGAGGCCGCCGAGGCCGCCGCCGTCCCCTTCCAGCAGGTCCACATCCGCCGCGCCACGCTGGAGGATGTGTTCCTGCACCGCACGGGCCGGAGCCTGAGGGAGTGACCATGCTGCTCTGGAGGCAATTCGCCATGGAATGGCGGCTCTACGGCCGCGATCGCGTGGCCATGTTCTGGACCTTCGCCTTCCCGGTGATCCTGCTCATGGGATTCGGAACGATCTTCCGGGATGGGGGCGGGCCGAAGCTCTCGGTGGTCCGGGTGCAGTCCCCGAACCCCTCCGCCCACGATGCGGCCCTGGACCAGGCCCTCACGGACCTCCAGCTCAAGGTCCAGACACTGCCGAAAGCCGAGGCCGAGGCCCGGTGGACGCGCGGGGAGACCGCCGCCCAGCTCGAACCGGACGGCGAAGGCTACCGCCTGCGGCTGAACAGCTACCTCATGGCCCAGGCCGGGGCCACGGCCGGGCTCGTGAACCAGGCTTGGCTGGTGGCCCAGGCCCGCCTGAGCGGGGCGCCCGAGCCCCAGCGCATCCCGGTCCAGGTGGAAAGCCCCGGCCACAAGCGCTCGACCAACTACGCCTCGTTCCTGCTCCCGGGCCTGCTGGGCCTGAACCTCGTCAGCATGGGCCTCTTCAGCGTGGGCATGGTGAATGTCTCCTACCGGGAGAAGGGCAAGTTCCGACGCCTGGCGGTGACGCCCCTGCCCAAGTGGGTCTTCCTGCTGGGACAGGTGCTGCACCGGCTCACGGTCACCGTGATCCAGGCTGCGATCCTGCTGCTGGTGGGCCGCCTGGCCTTCGGCATCCAGAACCAGGGCTCCTTCCTCGACCTGCTGCTCATCATGACCCTGGGCACGGGCTGCTTCATGGCCTTCGGGTTCGCCCTGAGCGGCTTCGCGGAAACTTCCGAAGGCTACGCCGCCATCTCGAACCTGGTGTTCTTCCCCCTCATGCTGCTCAGCGGCGTCTACTTCACGCTGGATGCGGCCCCGGCCTGGCTCCAGCACACCGTGGCGATCCTCCCGCTCGCGCCCTTCCTCCGGGCCCTCCGGGCCGTCTTCAACGATGGGGGGAGCCTCGTGGGCCACGGAACCGGGCTCGCCATCGTGGCGGCCTGGGCCCTGGCCGCCTTCGCCCTGGCCGTTCGCCGGTTCCGCTGGGCCTGACCGCCAGCACGATACTTGTGTCGTTCGGAGGGCCGCCGATAACGAACCCATGCAGCCGCTGCGGGAGCCCCAGGATCCGGCCGAAGCCCTCGTCATGGTACGCCGGTACCTGGGGGCGACCTACCGCATCGCGAAAGCCGCGGCGGGGGCCCAGAACCTCCAGGAACTCTTCGGCCGGGTGCATACCATCGTCCGCGACCTCATGCCGGCGGAGAACCTCTACTTCGCCCTCTGGGACCGGACCTCGGGCCTCGTCTCCTTTCCCTACTGGGTGGATGCCCTGGATCCGGCCCCCGAGCCCAGGATGCTCCGCCGGGGACTAACGGAGTATGTGCTCAGGACCGAGCAGCCCCTGCTGCTGGACGACGAACTCCTGGCCCGGCTCGAGGCCGCCGGCGAGATCGAACCCATCGGCGCCGGCTCGCTGGACTGGCTGGGCGTTCCCCTCATGGGCGAGCAGGGCGTCTTCGGGGCCCTGGTGATCCAGATCTACGAGGGGCACCGCCGCTACACGGCCCAGGAAAGGGATTTGCTGGTCTTCGTCTCGGGCCAGGTGGCCCTGGCACTGGAACGCCAGCGGGCCGAGGCCAGCCAGCGCGTCCTGACGGCCGCCATGGACCAGTCCGCCGATCCCGTGTTCGGCATGGAGCAATCCGGGCGCTTCATCTTCGCCAACCGCGCCGCCTGCGAATCCTTGGGATACACCCGGGAAGAACTGCTCCGCCTCGGCGTTCCGGATGTGGATCCGGCCGTGTCGGCCGAAACCTGGCCCGCCCGGTGGGAGAAGATCAAGCGGTCCGGCTCCAACCGGGAGGAGACCTTCCACCGGCGGAAGGACGGGAGCCTCCTCCCGGTGGAGATCAGCAGCGGCTTCCTCGCCTTCGAGGGCCACGAGGCCATTTTCACGAATGTCCGGGACATCACGGAGCGCCGGGCCTCGGAACAGGCCATCCGGGCCAGCGAGGAGAAATTCTCGAAGGCGTTCCAGGCCAGCCCCGACGCCATCAACATCAACCGCCTCGACGGCACCTATGTGGATGTCAATCCGGCCTTCACGGCCCTCAGCGGGTGGAGCCGGGACGAGGCCCTCGGACGCACCACGATGGAGCTGGGCCTGTGGGCCGATCTGGCGGACCGCGACCGGATGCAGCAGATGCTGCAGACCGAGGGGCACTTCGTGGGGCTGGAAGCCCTCTTCCACATGAAGGATGGCTCGCTCCGGACCGGGCTGGTCTCGGGCACCCTCATCCAGATGGCCGGCGAGACCTGCCTGCTGACCATCACCCGGGATGTCACCGAGCGCAAGGCCATCGAGTCGGCGCTGCGGCAGAGCCAGGACAAGTTCTCCCGCGCCTTCCACGCCAGCCCCGACGCCATCAACATCACCCGGCTGGCCGACGGGACCTATCTGGATGTCAGCGAAGGCTTCACCCGCCTGACCGGGTGGACCCCCGAGGAGGCCATCGGCCAGACGGCCCTGGAATTGGGCCTCTGGGTGGATCCCGGGGACCGCGCCCGGGCCGTGCAGTTCATCCGCGAGCGCGGGGAGTTCACGGGGCTGGAAGCCCTCTTCCGGCGGAAGGACGGGACCACGCTCGTCGGGCTCATGTCCGGCAAGGTCATGGAGGTGGATGGCCTTCCCTGCCTGCTGTCCGTCACCCGGGACATCACGGAACGGAAGAAGGCCGAACAGGCCCTGGGGGCCACCGAGCGCAGGCTGCGCACGGTCCTCTCCAATTCCCAGGCCATCATCTACCAGCTGGATCCCGAGGGCCGCTTCACCCTCTCCGAAGGGCTGGGCCTGAGTGAGCTCGGCCTCCGCCCAGGGGAAGTGGTCGGACGCTCGGCCATCGAGATGTACGGGGCTGAGTCTCTGGTCGCCGACCAGATCCGCCAGGCCATGGCCGGGAAGGGTTCACGGGAGGTCACCCAGGGGGGGGACCGCCTCTTCGACAACCTGATCACGCCCGTGTTCGACGAGGGCGGGCGCCTCGAATCCATCATCGGCATCGCCACCGACATCACGGAGCGCCAGCGGGTGGAGGGAGCGCTCCGGGCGGAGCGGGGCCTCTTCGTGGGAGGCCCGGTCATGGTCATCAAGTGGAGCAGCGCGGAGGGGTGGCCGGTGGAGTACATCTCCCCCAATGTCCAGACCATCCTGGGTTTCCCGCCGGAAGATCTGATCAGCGGCCGCCTCTCCTACGATGAGCTGGTGCACCCCGAGGACCTGGAATCGGCCCATGCCACCGCTGCGGCATTCAAGGCCCGGGGCCTCACCCACTATGAGCAGCAGTACCGGCTCCGCACCGCCGCCGGGCCGTATCGCTGGTTCTACGACTTCAGCACGGCGGTGGCGGGCCAGGGTGCCACGCCTGCCTATCACCTGGGCTACCTGTTGGACATCACCGACCGCCGCCAGGCCGAGGATGCCCTCCGCCAGACCCAGAAACTGGAGAGCCTGGGCGTCCTGGCCGGTGGCATCGCCCACGACTTCAACAACCTGCTCACGGTGGTGCTGGGCAACCTGAACCTCACCCAGATGCACCTGCCGGAGACCTCCCCCGCTCGCCCCTACCTGGCGAATATGGAAGCCGGCGTGCTGAGGGCGACGGAGCTGACGAAGCAGATGCTGGCCTATTCGGGACGCGGCCACTTCATGGTGCGGCCCCACGACCTCAACGCCGTGGTCCGGGACCTGACCCACCTGCTGGAGGTGTCCATCTCGAAGAAGGTCCGTCTCCGCTGCGATCTGGAACCCGGCCTTCCGGCCATCCAGGCCGATGTGGCCCAGCTCCAGCAGGTGGTCATGAACCTGGTGACCAACGCTTCAGATGCCATCGGCGACCGCGAGGGGGCCATCCACATCTCCACGTCCCTGGAGGACCTCGATGAAGGGGATCTCCGGAGCCGGTACCGGGTCGAGGCCCCCGTCCCCGGACGCCATGTGGTGCTCGAAGTGGAGGACACGGGCAGCGGCATGACCCCCGAGGTGATGGAGCGGATCTTCGATCCCTTCTTCACCACCAAGGCCACGGGCCGTGGCCTTGGCCTCTCCGCCATGCTGGGCATCCTCCGGGGCCATGGCGCCGGGCTTCGCATCGCCAGCGAAGTGGGCCGCGGCAGCACCTTCCGCCTGTGTTTTCCGGCCGCCAGCGAACCGGCCTCTCCCAGACCGTCTGGGGAATCGTCTGCGGAGGCCCCGCCGGTCCGGGGGCTCGTCCTGCTGGTGGACGATGAACCGCAGATCCTCCAGACCACGGGATCGGCCCTGACCTCGTTGGGACTCGAGGTGGTGACCGCCACCGACGGACTGGAGGCCCTGGAGCGGTTCCGGGAACATCGGACGAGCCTCCGCCTGGTGCTCATGGATCTCACCATGCCGCGCATGGATGGCCGGGAGGCCTTCCAGGCCATGCGCGCCCTCGACCCCCGCATCCCCGTGGTGTTGAGCAGCGGCTTCACCGAACAGGATTCCCGCCTGGCCTTCCAGGGCGGGAGTCCCGCGGCCTTCCTCCAGAAGCCCTATCAGCTCAAGGATCTCCGGACCGCGATCCAGAAGGCCCTGGGCGACTGAGCCTGGGTCTTAGCTACACTGGATGGCTGGAGAACCCCATGCAGTCTTCCAAACGCGCCAGGACGGCGATCTTTCTGACGGTGTTCGTCGACCTCCTGGGTTTCGGCATCGTCATTCCCATCCTGCCCCTGTACGCCCAGGCCATCGCCGACCATCCCAGCCACTGGATGGAAAGCGTCAACCACTTCCTCGGGCTGGGCGGGGGCAGCACGACCCCGGGCGCCTTCTGGGCCGGCGTCGCCTTCCTCAGCTTCAGCCTGATGCAGTTCATCGCCTCACCCATCCTGGGCCGGATCTCGGATGTGTCGGGCCGCAAACCCGTGCTCTGGATGAGCCTCGCGGGGTCGGCTGTCGGCTACATGATGCTCGCCCTCACCAGCCGCTTCGAGTGGATCCTGGCGGCCCGGATCCTCGACGGCATCACCGGCGGCAACATCTCCGTGGCCCAGGCGGCCATGGCGGACACCTCCGATCCCAGCGAACGCTCCAAAGTCATGGGCATGATCGGGGCCGCCTTCGGCCTGGGTTTCGTGCTCGGCCCGGCCCTGGCGGGCGTCCTCAGCGGCAGCGCCTTTGGGCACCACCTGCTGGAGACCCGCGGCTGGCACCTGCCCTTCTTCGTGGCGGCCGGCCTGTCCCTGGCGGCTTCCCTGATGGTGCTGCTCTGGCTGCCCGAGACCCTCACGCCCGAAGTGCGCGCCCGGGCCCGGGCCTCCGAAAGCCGCGGCCATGCCCTCGTGAAGGCCCTGAAGCGCCCCGGCATGCCCCAGCTGCTAGGCGTGTCGCTGCTCGCCATGGCCGGCTTCTCCATGATGGAAGGCACCTTCGCCCTCCTGGTCCACCAGCGCTTCAACTTCCACCAGCGGGAGGTGGGATACCTCTTCGCCGGCATCGGCGTGCTGCTCGTGATCTACCAGGGCGGCCTGGTCCGCACCATCTCCAAGCGCGTCCCCGAGCGCGCCGCGCTCATCACGGGCCTGGTGCTGATGGGCGCGGCCCTGCCCCTGATGCCCAGGGCGGACTGGATGTGGCCATTCCTGCTGCTGCTCATTCCCCTGTCCTGGGGCAGCGGCATGGGCAACACCGCCGGTTCCGCCCTCGCCAGCCAGCTGACGCCGCCGGAGGACCAGGGCAGCCTCTTCGGAGTCATGAATGCCATGACGGGCTTGGGCCGCATCATCGGCCCCGCCGTGGGCACCTTCACCTTTGCCCGCTGGGGCGGCCACAGCACCTACGCGGTGGCCGGCTTCACGCTGGTCCTGGCCCTGGCGCTCGCCCTCACGCTCTCCCGCAAGGAAACCCGATGATCCTGCTGAATGGACGATCCCTCACCGCGCCTCTGCTGGCGCGCATCGCCGCCGGCGAAGCCGTGTCCCTGGACGAAGGCGCGCTGGCGCTCGTGGCCGAGAACCGGGCCGTGGTGGATCGCATCGTGGCCGAAGGCCGCACGGTCTACGGCATCAACACGGGCTTCGGCCAGTTCGCCACGGTGGTCATTCCCCCGGAGCAGCTCCAGCTGCTCCAGCTCAACCTCATCCGCAGCCACGCGGCCGGCGTGGGCGAGCCCCTGCCGAAGGACCAGACCCGGGCCCTCATGGCCGCCCGCATCAACTGCCTGCTGAAGGCCCACAGCGGCATCCGGCCCGAACCCATCCGCCTGCTGACCGAATGCCTGAACCGCGATGTCGTGCCCGTGGTGCCCAGCCAGGGCAGCGTGGGCGCCAGCGGCGACCTGGCGCCTCTGGCCCACATGGCGCTGATGCTCGTGGGCGAGGGACTGGCCTGGTCGGGAGATCAGCACATCCCCGGCGGCGAGGCCCTCGCCCAGGCCGGCCTGAAGCCGGTGACCCTGCAGGCCAAGGAGGGCCTGGCCCTCATCAACGGCACCCAGCTCATCACCTCCCTGGGCAACCTGGCGCTGGAGAAGTTCACCCGACTCGCCGGCCTGGCCGACGAGATCGCGGGGCTCAGCCTGGAGGCCCTGCGCGGCACCCGCGCCGCCTTCGATCCCCGCATCCATGCCGTGCGGCCCCATCCCGGGCAGATCGCCGTGGCCGAGCGCATGCGCGACCTCCTGGGCGACACCAGCGCCATCGCCGAAAGCCATCGGGACTGCCACCGGGTCCAGGACGCCTACAGCCTGCGCTGCATCCCCCAGGTGCACGGCGTGACGCGGGACACCCTGGCCTTCGCCGGCGCCATCCTGGAGCGGGAGCTCAACAGCGCCACCGACAACCCGATGATCTTCACGGACACCCAGGAATCCCGCTCCGGCGGCAACTTCCACGGCCAGTACCCGGCCTTCGCCTGCGATGTGCTCGCCATCGCGGCGGCGGATCTCGCCAGCATCTCCGAGCGCCGACAGGAACGGCTCGTGAACCCGGCGTATTCGGACCTGCCCGCCTTTCTCACCCAGAACGGCGGCCTCGAATCCGGCTTCATGATGGCCCATGTCACCTCGGCGGCCCTGGTCAGCGAGATGAAGGGTCTCGCCCACCCTGCCTGCGTGGACACCATCCCCACCAGCGCGGGCAAGGAGGACCATGTGAGCATGGGTCCCATCGCCGCCCGCAAACTGCTGCGCGCCGTGGATGCCCTGGAGCAGGTGCTGGCCATCGAAGCCCGCATGGCCCTCGAGGGCCTCCGCATCCTCGGGCTGGCCCCGGCGGCCGGCCTCCAGCCGCTGATGGACCGCCTGGCGAAGGCTTGCGCCCCCTGGGCCGACCGCGCCATGTTTGAGGAAATCCACGCCACCCTCGGGGCTCTCCGGGCCCACCAGGAAAGCCACCCATGACCCAGCCCACCCCCTGGCGGACCGCCTGTGAGCAAGCGCTGCGGCGCTTTTCGGACGCGGACGCGATCCGGTTCTGGGGCATCGGCCACGAGGTGGAGGGCGCCTACCGGCCCATCTTCAACTACCGCTTCGAGCATACCTATGCGGCCGTGCTCCTGGCGCGCTGGCTTGCGCCCGCGACAGGGGCCGATGGGGAAGTGGTGGAATGCGCCGCGTGGCTGCATGATGTGGCCAAGCGCCTGAAGGATCCCCACGCAAAAGACACCCATGCCCAGGATGCCTCGGCACGGGTGGAGGAGATCCTTTCGGGCACGGACTTTCCGCCGGAGAAGATCCCCGCCGTGCGGCACGCCATCGAGCACCATGTGGGCCTGAAGCTCACGAAGCGCCTCGAGCCCCTGGAGACCGCCTGCCTGTGGGACTGCGACAAGCTCAGCAAGATCGGCGCAGCCAGCCTGATCCACTTCGGGTGCATCAGCGGCGCCTTCCAGCCCATCACCACCGAGGAGATCCTGCGCCGCGGCGTGGCCTGGCTCGATCTGGCGCAGGGCATCACCGACAGCTTCAACACGGAGCCCGCCCGGGAGGAGGGCCGCCGCCGACTGGCCTTCCTCCGGGCCCACTACGATCAGCTCAGCCGTGAATGGTCCGATCCCATGAAGGTGACCCCCGCATGAATGACTTCCTGCAGCTTGCCCAGAGCCTGACCTTGGCCCTCAAGGCGCTGCAGATGTACACCGCGGCCCACCCGAGAACCCAGGAATCCCTGGCGGCCTCCCACCTGGTGCTGGACCGCTGGCTCACCACCCAGGAGCGCCTCCAGTTCATCGTCTCGGGCGCCAAGGCTTTCGCGGATGGCGTCGTACAGGACGCCCGCAACCCCCATGTCGCCGCCCTGGTGCGGTCGGTCTCGGAGCGGGGCGTCGGCGGCTTCGTCTTCGAGCGGGGCGTGACGAAGGAGGAATACCTCACCTTCCTCCAGGGCCTGGCCACCAAACCCCAGAAACTCGAGGAGGCGGGCGGGCTGGAGGCCTTCCTATGCCATGCGGGCGTCCTGCGCATCCGGGTCTCCCAGATCCGCTACCAGGAAGTGCATGAAGGCGAGGAGGGCGCCCGGGAGGACCAGGCCCCCGCCTTCAATCCCGCGCCGCCCACCCCGGCCGAAGATCCCCTGATGAAGGCCATCCGCGAGGCGCTGCTCTCCGCCCTCGCCCCTCCCGCCAGCGGCCCCCGCGCGCCCGGGATCCGGGCGGGCCTGGGGGCAGGCCCCGGTCCTTCCGGCGAGGGGGAGGCCGGGGTTCTCCGCGGATTCCAGGCCGCGGATCTGAGCGGACTCGGCCCCCTGGGGTACGAGCTGGGCCTGGGGGACGGTCACCCTACGCCCGCCCAGCTCGGCATCCTCCGCCAGGTCCTGATGGGCATGGAACCCGAGGTGCAGCTGAGCCTCCTGGCCGGCTTGGCTTCGCTCCCGGATCACCCCGCCGGCCTGGCCCTGGCCGTGAAGGCCCTGGCGGGCGAGATCCTGGCCGTGGCCACCAGTTCCATCCTGGCGAAGGGCGCCTCCTGGCTTCACCTCCGGGGCCCGCTGGAGGACATTCTCCGGCCCCTGCCGGACCGGGAGGCCCTGGTGCGGGCTCTGTCATCGCACCTGCGGAGCTCGGGTCTGGATGCCGGCCAGGCCGAGGCCCTCCTCCGGCGGTTGGACTGGGAGGCCCTCTCCCTCGAGGCCAAGCTGGTGAAGGTCCTCGAAGAGGGCCATCTCTTCGAGCTGACCCTCGATCAACGCCTGGCCTTCCTGCGGGAGCTCCTGGATCTCCACCGCTTCGACGCCTTCCTCCGGGTGCAGGAAGTGCTTTTGGAGACCCTGCGGAACGACCGGGCCGAGATCCGCCTGAACGCCGCCCAGACCCTGGCAGGCGTGGCCCGCTGGGTCCAGGATCCCGGCCTTCCCCCCGGCGGCGAGGGCCCGCTGGCCGAAGCCCTCCGCGCCCACTTCGCCTGGGAGCCGGATCCCCCCGTCCACCGCTGGACCGCCGGAGGACTGGAGGCGATGGCCTCGGCCCTGGTCCGGCGCGGGGACCTGCGGCACCTGATCGCCGACATCCAGGCCCTCGAGGGCCTGTGTGCCTTCCTGGAGGAGCAGCAGCCCTGGCGGAACCAGGCCCTGGAAAGCCTGCGCGGCTCCCTTGCGGAGCCCGACCTGCTGGCGGCCGCGGCGAACCACATCTTCGACCCGGACCGGCATCGCGTCGTCCAGGAGGTGTATCCCTATCTCGAGTTCGTGGGCGCGCCCATGGCCCGGCACCTCGTGTCCATGCTGGGCGACGAGAACGAGCGCACCCGCCGCGGCCGTCTGGTGGAGGCCGTGCGGAACCTCGGCCCCCTGTCCCTTCCCCCCCTGACCGAGGCCCTGGGCTCCCCGGCCTGGTACCTGGTGAGGAACACCCTCGCCCTGCTGTCGGACCTGGGGAATGCGGGCTCCGTGCCCGCCATCGCACCCATCCTCCGGCACCCGGAACCGCGCGTCCGCCGCGCGGCGGTGCGGGCCCTCTGGAAGCTGGGCGGCCCCGCCTCGGAGCCGCACCTGGTGGCCCGCATGAAGGACACGGACCCTGAGACGCTCCAGGAGATCCTCTTCGCGCTGGGCCAGCTGCGCTCGGAAAGCAGCGTGGCTCCCGTTGCCGAGATCGCCCAGGACAAGCGCATCCTCGAGCCGCTCCGGGTGCAGGCCATCACCACCCTGGGCCAGATCGCCTCCCCCAAGGCCCAGCCAGCGCTGGCCGACCTCGTGCGGCGCCGGGGCTTTTTCGCCAGCGTGGAACCCCACGACATCCGCCTCGCCGCCGCCCGGGCCCTGTGGGCCCTGGGAACCGCCGAGGCGCAGGAACTCCTCCGCCACATGGTCGAGGCCGAGCCGCGGGGCGAGGATCGGGAGGCCCTCCGTGGGGTCCTCAAGCACCCGGTGACGCCGTGACCCACCTCGAGGCGCACCCCGATCCCCGCCAGCTCCTGGAGGCCTTCGAGGCCTTCACGGCCGCCTCGGAGCATCTCCAGGCGCGCTACGAAGCGCTCCAGGTCCAGCTGGGCCAGCTCCAGGGCGAGCTGCAGACCGTGCTGGAAGCCGTCCCCTTCGCCATCTGGGTGCTGGGGGAGGATGGCTCGCTCCGCTTCACCAATCGGCCGCAGGGACTCGACGGCCGCTTCCTCCAGGGCCCCATGCCCTGGGAACCCGGCAGTCCGGGCGGGCAGCGGCGCTTCAAGACGGCCGAGGGGCGGGAGCAGATCTTCGAGGAGGAGCGCCGCTCGGCCCCGCACGGCGGTGCCATCGTCACCCTGCGGGATGTCACCGAAGCCGTGTTCCGCGCCCAGCAGGCCACCCGGGAGGACCGCCTGGCCGCCATGGGGCGCATGGCCGCCGAACTCGCCCACGAGATCCGGAACCCTCTGGGCAGCCTGGCCCTCTTCTCCGGGATGCTCGTGGAGGATCTCCAGGAGCAGGAAGGTCCCCTGGAGCTCGCCCGCAAGATGCAGGAAGGCGTGGGCCGCCTGAACCGCGTGGTGGGGAACACGCTGGCCTTCAGCCGGGACCTCCAACCCAAGCGCGTGGCCATCCCGCTCCGCGCCTTCTGGGAGGAGGCGCTGCGGAATGCGACGCTGGCCGAAGGCGTGCCCTGGGACAACCAGATCCCCGAGGCCGCCACCTGGGAGGGGGACTCCGATCTGCTGCGCCAGGTCGCCCAGAACCTGCTCCAGAACGCCAACCGGGCCCTGGAGGACATCGAACATCCCCGGCTCACCCTCGCCGCCTTCGAGGAGCCCTTGGAAGGTCGCCACTGCTGGCACCTGACCCTGATGGACAACGGCTGCGGCATCCCGGCGGAGACGCTGTCGCGGGTGTTCGACCCCTTCTTCAGCACCTTCGGCGGGGGCACGGGCCTGGGCCTCGCGGTCTGCCATCGCATCGTCGTGGCCCATGACGGCCTGCTCTTCATCGAGAGCCAGGTGGGCCGGGGTACCACGGTCCATCTGAGGCTGGCGGCGGCCACTCTTCCGTGACGGATGTCACAGGGCATGCGAAAATCAAGGCTTTCGCGGAGCGCCCCCATGTCATCCCTGGTCCACCTTGATCCTGGAAAGCAGGCGCCCGAGATCGTCAACGCCATCATCGAGATCCCCACGGGCTCGCGCATCAAGTACGAGATCGACCACCACACGGGCCTGGTGCATGTGGACCGGGTGCTCTTTTCGCCCTTCCACTACCCCGCCGAATACGGCTTCATTCCCGGCACGCTGGCCGACGACGGCGATCCGGCCGACATCCTGGTGCTCATCAATGGCTCGACCTATCCCGGCGTGGTGATCCGCGCCCGGCCCATCGCCCTGCTGCGCATGACGGACGACAAGGGCCACGACGCCAAAGTCCTGGCCGTGGCCACGGACGACCCCACCTACGCCCATGTGACCTCCCGCACGGACCTGCCGCCGCACTTCCTGCTCGAGGTCGAGCACTTCTTCCTCACCTACAAGGATCTGGAGCGCAAGACCGTGGCCAGCGATGGGTGGGGAGGCAAGGCCGAGGCCCACGCCTTCGTGCAGGCTTCCATCGAGGCCTACAACAAGCAGATGAAGTAGCGGGCGATGGAAGATCCGACCGGGGCCCCGGGCCTCGTCTGCTTCGATCTGGACGGAACCCTGGTGGATCCCCTGCTCGGGGTCCGCAACTGCCTGCGGAAGACCTGCGAGGCCTTCCACCTCGAGATGCCGGACGAGCCGACGATCCGCAACTGGATCGGCTTCGGCATGCGCGAGTCCCTGGCCACGCTGAAGGGCCTGGAGGATCCGGCGCGGCTGGAGACCGCCCTCGACTTCTACTGGGAGCGCTACCGCGAGGACGGCGTCTTCGAGCACGAACTGTACCCGGGCGTCTTCCACCTCCTGCACCGGCTGAAGCGCCAGGGCCACCGCATCTATGTCGTGTCCGCCAAGCCCAGCCTCTTCGCCCGCCGCATCGCCTACCAGTTCGACCTGAACCTGATCTTCGATGACATCTTCGGCAGCAGCCTGAAGGGCCGGTGGCAGCCCAAGACCGAAGTGCTGGCGGGCCTTGCGGAGCGCGGAACCATCCACCCGGGCGGGGTCTTCATCGGTGACCGGGGCGTGGACATGACCGCCGCCCACGACCATGGCCTCGAAGCCATCGGCGTGGGCTGGGGGTACGGCAGCCGTGAGGAGTTGCAGCAGGCCGGGGCGGACCGCCTCTTCGACACGGTGCCGGAGCTGGATGCCTGGCTGCGGCTGCGCTTCCCCCAGGCTGAGGTCTTCGACGCCTTCAGCCGCTCGGAGTAGGCCTTCAGCCGTTGGGAGTCGCCCAGCGTGTGCCCGCTGGCACCTGGGGCTTGAAGGCACCGGGTTCGACCGAAGCCGGCGTCTTCGGATCCAGCAACTCCAGCCGCTGCTGGGCCCCCGTGGGATCGGTCCATTCGAGGGTGCGCAGCAGGCCCTTGCGGCCCGTGGCCTTCAGGCCGGGCAGGCCCGGTTCCCGGGGCACCAGCTTCACCGCCTCGCTCCCGATGGATTCGGCACGGTAGAGCTGGTTGATGCGGGCGGGATCCAGGAGGAGACCCAGCAGGGGAAAATCGCGCACGGCCCGGGCCAACTCCACCCGCTGGGCCGTGCGGGTGTCGGGGTCGTACTGCACGAGGTGGCGGCCGTCCGAGGTCACCCTCAGGCCCGAGTCGTAGGCCACGCGCAGCTTCCCGCCGCGGGCCAGCAGCAGCTCGCCTTCCCTCGCCAGCTTGCCGAAGACCGCGCTGTCGCTCTCCTGGCGGAACCGGCTGGCGAGGATTGGCACCTTGGGCAGGGCCGTCCACCACGCGGGCAGGGCCGCCGAAAGCGGGGTGATCAACACGGCGACGAGGGCGAACGCACGCATCTCAGCCCCGCTTGAGCTCGACGCTGAGCTTGGCGGTGCTGCCCTTGGCGGGAGCCGGACGATGGATCTGGCCTTCCGCCACCATCTGCCCCTTGAGGCGCACCTGCACGAAGATCTCGACCTCCTGGCCATCGGTCTCGGGTGGAACCTCGAGCCGCAGCACCGAAGGCGCACCCTGGCGCCCCACCTGCGTCAGCTCGCCCATCAGGGAGGAAATGGCGTCCTTGGAATCCACCGCCTTGGGTCGGGGCGCGGGGCGCCGGGCCTCCACCTTCAGCGAGGCGAGGGCCGCCAACGGATCCGCCTTCGGGGCGGGACGGGCCGCGGGATGGGTCGTGGGATGGGCCGCCGGAGGAACAGGGGCGGACTGGGCCGGGGCTTCAGGGGCCAGAGCTTCAGAGGCTGGAGCTTCAGGGACCGGAGCCATCTCGCGAGCGGGCGGAACGGGCTCGGAAGCCGGCAGGGCCTCGATCTCGGGGAGGACTTCCGCCCCCTCCTCATCCAGGACCAGGGAGGAAGGAGGCAGATCATCCGCCTCGTCCCCGGACAGGAAAGTGATGCTGTCGTCTGCCGCGGGCGGCTCCCCCGGCGAGGGGGCGTCGAGGAAGTGGGGCGCCTCGATGTAGAGGCCCGTGTCATCGTCCTCATCGGGCAGCGGCACGCTTCCGGGGGCCGAAGACTGGGCGGCGGCCTCCATGTCGAGCAGGTCGGTGACGGAGGGCAGGTCCGACAAGGTCAGCGCCTCCACGCCCGGCTGGGCCAGCGAGGCCGGCGCGGGGGCCTTGGGCGCCTGGGCCTCGCCCAGCACATGGGTCTTGATGTGCGACAGGGCGAGCTTGGTGACGCCGCGCAGGGTCTCGAACACGCCGGTGCCATCCGAAGCCACCGACTGGAAGCTGGGGAGTCCCCGGGCATTGAAGACCGACTCCAGCTGCTCGACGGAGACCACATTCTTCAGGTCTCGCTTGTTCCACTGGAAGACCACGGGGATGTCGTGCAGGTTCAGGCCCAGCTCCCGGAGGTTCTCCTCCAGGTTCTGCCAGCTCTCCCGGCAGGCATCGAGCATGGGCACCTGGCTGTCCACCACGAAGACGATGCCATCCACGCCCTTGAGCACGAGCTTGCGGGTGCTGTTGTAGAACACCTGCCCGGGCACGGTGTAGAGCTGGAGCTTGGTCTTGAAGCCGCCCACCATGCCCACATCCATGGGCAGCAGATCGAAGAACAGGGTGCGGTCCGTCTCGGTGTTGAGGCTCACCATCTCGCCGCGCGCCTTCTGGCTCGTCTTGCCGTAGATGGTGTTGAGGTTGGTGGTTTTTCCGCACAGGCCGGGCCCGTAGTAGACGATTTTCGCCGTCATCTGCCGGGTGGCGTGGTTGAAGAACACCATTCTTGAACCTCTTGGTAGAAAAAAGTTTAGCCCGGAAATCCATCCGGGCTCAATGCAAATGCAGGATTTCCGGTGGCTAGTCCATTCCCTTCAGGAGGGCGAGCACCTGCTGGTCGTGATCCTTCGTGCGGATGTCCCGGATCACCTTCCGGACTTCGCCCTGCCGATCGATGAGGAAGGTGACCCGCTTGGCGAAGCCGAGCAGGGGCATTTTCACGCCGTAGGCCTCGATGATGCGCCGGTCGGGATCCGCCAGGATGCTGAAGGGCAGGTGGAACTTCTCCGCGAAGGCCCGGTGGCTCTGGCTGGTATCCGCGCTCACGCCCAGGATGACCGCGCCCGCGGCCTGGATCGCCGAAAAGCCGTCCCGCAGGCTGCAGGCCTGGGCCGTGCAGCCCGGCGTGTCGTCCTTGGGATAGAAGTAGAGCACCACCGCCGACTTGCCCTGGAAGTCCGCCAGGCGCACCAGGGCCCCGTGCTGATCACGCGCCTCGAAGGTCGGAGCCTTGGCCCCTTCCACCACCTCGGCCGCCGAAGCCAGCCCCAGCATCGCGATGATTCCCATGCCAGCCCTCCATCCCCGATCCATGCGAGCCTCCAGGAAGATGGTGGAGTGTGGCACCATCGGCTCTTCGATGGGAGTTCTGGCCTTGGACAAGACGATTCGCATCGCCCTCATCCCCGGCGACGGCGTCGGCCCGGAGGTCATGGCCGAGGCTGTTCCCTGCCTGGCCTGGGCCCGGTCCCGGGGGCGGAACCTCGAGACCCTGCCTCTTCCCTATGGCGCGGACCACTTCCTCCGCACGGGAGAGACCCTCCCGGGCACCGCCTTTGCAGAGCTGCGCGATGGCTGCGACGCCATTCTCTTCGGGGCCGTGGGGGATCCGCGGGTGCCGGATGGCCGTCACGCGGAGGAGATCCTGCTGCGCCTCCGCCAGGGCCTGGACCTGACGGTGAACTTCCGCCCCTGCAAGCCCCGGGTGCCGCGGAGCGGCCCCGCCCTCGACATCGAGGTCTTCCGCGAGAACACGGAGGGTCCCTACTGCCTGCAGGGTTCCACGGAGCCGGGCCGCGCCATCGACCTGGCCGTGCACACGGAGCCAGCCGTCCGGCGCCTCCTTGAGGCCGCCTTCGACCACGCCCGCGCGCGCGGCTGCACCCTGACCCTGGCCCACAAGGCCAATGTGCTGAAGCACGGCCATGGGCTCTGGATGCGCGTCTTCCAGGACCTGCAGAGAACCTTCCCGGAGGTGCCTGCCAAAGGCATGCATGCGGATGCCCTGCTCTGCGCGCTGGTGCAGGATCCGAGCCCCTTCGGGGTGATCGCCGCGGACAACTACCTGGGCGACCTCATCAGCGACCTCACGGCGGCCTTCGTCGGCGGCATGGGCGTGGCGCCGTCCCTGAGCTGGGCCCCGCACCGGCCCCACCGCTGCTCCGCCCTGGCCGAGCCGGTGCACGGCTCGGCTCCCGACCTCGCCGGGCAGGGCCTGGCCAATCCCGTGGGGATGCTCCTCAGTACCGCCCTGCTCTTCCGGCATCTGGGCTGGGAGCCGGAGGCAGGCGCGCTGGAAGCGGCCGTGGCGGAGGCTCTCGAAGCCGGCGCCAGGACACGAGACCTCGGGGGCAACCTGGGCACGGTGGCGATGGGCGCGGCCATCCGCGACCGCCTACCCCAGTAGGCAGCCTCAAGGTTTCCTCAGCAGTGTCTCGTCAGCAGCTGCGCATGACGCCCACGAGGAGCCCCTGGATGTCGATGCGCTGGGGCGGATAGCAGCGGGGCTGGAGCTCGGGATTGTGGGGGATGAGCCACACGCCCTTGGCGTCCCTCCGGAATTCCTTGAGGGTCACTTCCTCGCGGTCGATGAGGGCCACCACGCGATCCCCGTTGCGGTACTCGCCCTTGCGCTGCAGGACCACCAGGTCGCCGTCCAGGATGGCGTCGTCCACCATGGAGTCGCCCCGGACGCGCAGCACGAAGAGTTCATCCCGCTGGCGGTGGATGCTGTTGGGCACCTCGATGGGCAGGGCCCGGCTCTCCGGCAGGATGGGGGAACCGGCGGCCACATCACCGCAGAAGGGGAAAATCTTCATAGCGGGTACCGGCTCAGGGCGCTCGCTTCGCGGCGCAGGCCCCTCGGGCCCGGTGCCCGCGGCCACCACGAGGTTGTTGCCCTTGCCGTGACTGCGGACGAGGAAGCCCTTGTCCATGAGGTGCTGGACATGCTTGTGGATAGTGGACACCGCGCTGGAACCCACCCCCTTGGCGATTTCCGCCAGCGTGGGGCTGCGTCCTTCCGCCTGTACGAAGGTGCGGATGAACTTCAGCACGGCCTGCTGTCGTTTGGTGAGGTCACTGGCTTTCATGGCTCCAAGGTAAGAGCCGATCCCGGGGTCGTCAATCCCTTTTTTTTCGCTTTATTTCAGACCTGCCGGATCCTCCCTTTCATTACCTTTCCTGGATGGCCCTGGGAGCGTCTGCCATACTGGACGATGGCGTGGCGGGCCAAGCATTTACGCCCTCTTCGTCGCCATTGCCCCGATGAGAAAGGAGTCCTATGACTGCCACCCTCGCCGCCCCTGCCACCTCCGGAGGAGCGAAAACCAGGATCAATGATTTTTCCATCCAGGTGGCCACGGTCAACGGATCGGGTTCACAGACGGCGAACACGGTCCTGCTGCGCGCCATCTTCCAGATGGGCGTGCTCGTCAGCGGCAAGAACCTCTTTCCCTCGAACATCGCCGGCCTGCCCACCTGGTTCACCATCCGCGCCAGCGCCAAGGGCTATGTGGCCCGCAAGGCCAGCAACGAGATGCTGATCCTGATGAACCCCGAGACCGCCAAGGACGACATCGCCAAGGCTGATCCCGGGGCGCTGGTGATCTACGACGAGCCCCTGCAGCTCGACAAGCTCCGCAGCGACCTGGCCTACATCCCCGTGCCCTTCCAGAAGCTCGTGACGGCCTCCTGCCCCGAGCCCAAGCTGCACAAGCTGGTGAAGAACATGATCTATGTGGGCGTGGCCGCCCGCCTGCTCGGCATCGACATGGAGGAGGTCAAGAAGGCCATCGCCAAGCAGCTGAAGGGCAAGGCCAAGGCCGTCGAGCTCAACCAGACCGCCTGCACGGCCGGCTACGACTGGGCCATGGAGAACCTCGAGGACCAGGACCACATCAAGGTGATCCGCGACAACAAGACCCAGGGCCTCATCATCGTGGACGGCAACGAGGCCTGCGCCCTGGGCGCGCTCTTCGCCGGCGTGACCGTGGTGGGCTGGTATCCCATCACGCCCGCCTCCAGCCTGGTCGAGACCTTCATCGAATACGCCGAGGAATACCGCAAGGATCCCAAGACCGGCAAGTCCACCGTGGCCATCGTGCAGATGGAGGACGAGCTCGCCTCCGCGGGCGTCGTGCTCTCGGCGGGATGGGCCGGCGCCCGGTCCATGACTTCCACCGCGGGCCCCGGCATCTCGCTCATGAGCGAGTTCATCGGCATGGGCTACTATGTGGAGGCCCCGGGCGTCTTCTTCAATGTGGCCCGCACGGGCCCCAGCACCGGCCTTCCCACCCGCACCCAGCAGTCCGATGTGGAGCTCTGCGCCAAGGCCAGCCACGGGGATACCCAGCACATCAACCTCTACCCCGGGACCATGGAGGAGTGCTTCCAGTTCTCCTATGATGCCTTCGACCTGGCCGAGCGCTTCCAGACGCCGATCTTCGTCGTCACCGACCTCGATCTCGGCATGCAGAACTGGTCCTCCAAGCCCTTCGCCTACCCCGCCAAGCCCTATGACCGGGGCAAGGTGCTCAACCAGCAGCAGCTCGCCGACATGCAGGACTGGGGCCGCTACAAGGATGTGGACGGCGACGGCATCTGCTACCGCTCCCTGCCCGGCACGCCCGGCGGCAAGGGCGCCTACTTCACCCGCGGATCGGGGCACAACGCCTATGCCCAGTACTCCGAGAAGCCCGAGGACTACCTCGCCGTGGTGGATCGCCTGAAGCGGAAGTACGAGACCGCGAAGACCCATGTCCCCGGCCCCGTCTTCCGCAACCTGGGGTCCGACAAAGGCGTCCTGGCCTTCGGCTCCAGCGATCCCGCCGTCATCGAGGCCCAGGACATCCTGGCCGAGGCCGGTCTCAAGACCGACTACCTCCGCCTGCGCGCCCTGCCCTTCACCGCCGAGATCGATGCCTTCGTGAAGGAGAAGAAGGTCGTCTACATCGTCGAGCAGAACCGCGACGGCCAGATGGCCAACCTCTTCCGCGAGACCTATCCCGAGTACGCCACCAAGTTCAAGAGCGTCCTCCACTACGACGGCCACGCCATCGACGCCAAGTGCATCGTGGATCAGATCACCGCCTTCGAGCAGAAGTAAGGAGCCGACCATGACCACCGCCACCCCTTCCGCTCCTAACCCGCCGGCCACTCCGACCAACAAGCTCGGCTTCACCAAGCAGGACTATGTGGGCTCCAAGTCCACCCTCTGCGCGGGCTGCGGCCACGACGCCATCACGGCCCAGATCATCAACGCCGCCTTCGAGTCCAACCTCGAGGGCTACCGCGTCACCAAATACTCCGGCATCGGCTGCTCCTCCAAGACGCCCGCCTACTTCATCAACCAGGGCTGGGGCTTCAACAGCGTCCACGGCCGCATGCCCTCCATCGCCACCGGCGCCTCGCTGGCCAACCGGAACCTCATCAACATCGGCATCTCCGGCGACGGCGATTCCATGTCCATCGGCATGGGCCAGTTCGTCCACGCGGTGCGGCGCAACATTCCGATGATCTACATCATCGAGGACAACGGCGTCTACGGCCTCACCAAGGGCCAGTTCTCCGCCACCGCCGACAAGGGCTCCCACCTCAAGAGCGGCGCCGTGAACGACCTGCCGCCCATCGATCCCTGCACCCTGGCCATCGAGCTGGGCTGCGGCTTCGTGGCCCGGTGCTTCTCCGGCAACCCCAAGCAGCTGAACACCATCCTCAAGGCCGCCTTCGCCTACGAAGGCACCGTGGTGCTCGACATCATCAGCCCCTGCGTCACCTTCAACAACCACGACGCTTCGACCCGCTCCTACAAGCATGTGAAGGACCACGATTTCCCCCTCCACGACCTGGGCTTCATCCAGTATTCCGAAGTCGAGGATGTGGAGATCCCCGCCGGGCAGACCGAGATCGTCACCTTCCCCGACGGCTCCAAGGTCGCCATCAAGGCCACGCACGAGGGCTACGACCCCACGGACCGCTTCGGCGCCATGAAGGCCGTCCACGAGTCCATGGCCAAGGGCGAGTTCCTCACGGGCCTGCTCTACATCAATCCCACCCAGCCCCCCCTGCCCCAGGTGCTGAATCTGGTGGACGAGCCCCTGAACAGCCTCGGCGAGGCCCAGCTGAAGCCCAGCGAGGCCACCCTCAACGAGATCATGCAGGCCCTGATGTAGGCCCTGATGTAGGCCCCGCAGCAAGGACCGGCCGGCACCCCGCCGGTCGGCCATTGACGCCCAATGCCGGCCCGTTAGACTAAAGGTTCATGGGCCTGTAGCTCAGCTGGGAGAGCGCTGCGTTCGCAATGCAGAGGTCGTCAGTTCGATCCTGATCAGGTCCACCAAATGAGCCCCCTGAGACATCAGGGGGCTTTTTGCATGCTGTCGGCACGCTCCCAGGACAGGGGCGGGAGAGAAACCTCCCCTGCGCCTGAAGGCCAGGCCGTCGCGTTTGGGACGCCCTTGAGGCTCTCCAGAGGCGTTCCCGGTTTCTCGGCGGCCACCAGGCAGTTTCCCAGGCCATGACCGCCCTCCCCAGGCACCGGAAGGATGGAAAGGCCAGCCTCCCGCAGGTCCCCGCGCACCTCGGCCAGGGAGCGCCAGTACACGCTCGGCGCCTGATTCCATCCGAACCCGACCGCCAGTTGCTCGCAGAACCTCGTCACCCTCGCCATCCCCCCGGCGCGGCCGTCCATCACGCGAAGCAGCAGCCGACCGCCCGCCGGGAGGTGCGCACCCATGCGGAGCAGCAGCGCCCGTTGCCGCTCGGGAACGAAGTAGTGGAGGACATCCAGTGCCGAAATCACGGCGCATTCGGGCCACGCTTCTGCCCACAGGTCGCCACACACCACCCGGACCGCAGGCTTCCCCTCGGCCAACCGCTGGGCGAACCGGGCTTTGGACCGGTCCCACTCGATGCCGAAGGTTTCGTTCCCCTGTCCCCGCGCCTCCAGCAGCATGCCTAGGAGGCCCACGCCGCAGCCCAGATCAAGGACCTTCGTCCCCGCAGGTATCAAGGGCAGGGCCGCCTCGTAGAGGTGATCCATCCGGACCTTCCGCCCCGCATACCCGCCCAGCCAGCGCTCACCGGTCCTCCCCGAACGGGCCAGCCTCGCCACCACCTCGGCGATGGCCGCCCGGGTGCGATCCGACGCTGGACCGGCAGGAATGATGGGGTCGGCGGCCTGCGGTCGATTCACGGGTGCGTTCCAATCAGGAAGAAGGGCCTGCCCCATCCGAACATGGATCAGCCTTCCGCCGGGAAGGTGGAGGGCCCCCGGCGGCGGAACCTTTTGAACGCCTCGAACCAGAGGATGCTGGCGAAGCCTGCCGCGCAGGCCAGCAAAAGGTCCTTGCCGTGTGCGGGGGCGAAGTGGAACAGGCGCTGGGCCACCGGCCACATCAGGACCAGGACCAGGAAAGCACTCGTGCCCCCCATCACCCACCAGAGGGCGGGATTGGGGTTTCGCAGGCTGCCGAGGATGCTCAGTGTCCAGGATCGGTTGGCCAGGATGATGGCCAGGAAGGACACCACCAGGGCGGCGAAGGTCAGGGCGCGGGCGGCCCCGTCGCCATGGCCCGGACGGGCGAGGAGATACACCGTCAGGCAGGCCGCCAGGGCCGTGGCCCCCTGCAGCACGGCGAGGCCGATGGAGGTGAGGCTGAACAGCCGCTCCTGGGGATCCCTGGGCGGGCGTTGCATGACATCGGCTTCCGCCTCCTCGGCCTCGAAGACCAGGGAGCAGGAGGGATCGATCACCAGTTCCAGGAACACGATGTGCACCGGCAGCAGGAGCAGCGGCCAGCCCGGAAAGAACGCCGGCAGCATGGACAGCCCGGCGATGGGGATGTGCACGGCGAGGATGAAGGCCACCGCCTTGCGGATGTTGTCGAAGATGCGCCGCCCGAGCTTGACGGCGGCCACGATGGAGGAGAAATCGTCGTCCAGCAGCACCAGGGACGCGGCCTCCCGCGCCACATCGGTGCCGCGGCCCCCCATGGCGATCCCGATGTGGGCGGCCTTGAGCGCGGGGGCATCGTTCACGCCGTCCCCGGTCATGGCCACCACCTCGCGGTTGGCCTTGAGGGCGGTGACCAGCCGAAGCTTTTGCTCCGGCACCACGCGGGCGAACACATCCACCTCCCGGACCCGCTCCGCCAGCGCCTCATCGCTCATCTCGTTCAGCTCGGGCCCCGTGATCACCTTCCTCGGATGGGCGAGCCCCGCCTGCCGCGCGATGCTCTGGGCGGTGGCAGGGTAGTCGCCGGTGATCATCACCACGCGGATGCCCGCCGTCCGGCACTCCGCCACCGCGGCCCGCACGGTGGGCCGCACGGGATCCTCCAGGCCCAGCAGGCCGATGAAGGCGAGCTCGAGGTCGTGGTGGCCTTCCGGCAGGTCCGCCGCCCCGTAGCGGCCGCGGGCCACGCCCAGGACCCGCAGGCCCCGGGAAGCCAGGTCCGCGACCCAGCCCTCGATTTCAGCCCGCCGCTCCGCGGGCAGGTGGCAGAGGTCCACCACCGCTTCGGGGGCCCCCTTGGTCGCCACCATGACCTGCCCCCCGCCGCAGTGCCAGGCGTGGGTCACGGCCAGGAGCCCCGGCGTGAGGGGGTATTCCTTCGCCAGGGACCAATCGGGGTGCAGGTGCTCCGTCTCCATGAGCCACTGCTTTCCCGCGGCGTGGAGGGCCCGCTCCATGGGGTCGAAGGGATCTTTCTTGCTGGCCAGGATGGCGTATTCCATCAGCTCGTGGACCTGCTCCGGGAGTTCGGACCCGACCCCGGCCAGGCTCTGGGCATGTCCTTCCACGCTCAGGCATTTGAGGGTCATCTGATTGAGGGTCAAGGTTCCGGTCTTGTCCACGCAGAGGACGGTGGCCGCACCGAGCATCTCGATGGCGGGCATGCGCCGGGTCAGCACCCGGCTGCGGGAGATGCGCCACGCGCCGAGGGCCATGAAGACCGTCAGCACGACGGGGAACTCCTCGGGGAGCATGGCCATCGCCAGGGCGATGCCCGCCAGCAGGCCCTCCTTCCACACCTGGGCGCTGCCGCCCCGGGTGAGGCCATAGAGGATCACCACCAGGGTGCAGGCACTCAGTCCGACCAGGGCGAAGGTCCTGACCAGGCGGCCCGTCTCCTTCTGCAGGAAGGTCGCCTCCGGCTCCACCTGCTGCAGGACCTTGCCGATCTTCCCGAGTTCCGTGCGGGAGCCGGTCCCGAGGACTTCCACCACCCCCTGGCCCGCCGTCACCAGCGTTCCGGAGAAAAGGGACGATGAGTCCTCCCCGCCCGGAGCGTCCAGGCCCTGGGCATCCACGGACGCGGCCTTCCGCACGGGAACGGATTCCCCCGTGAGCAGGGACTCGTCCACCGCCAGATTGATGCCGGCACGCAGGAGGCCGTCCGCGGGGATCCGGTCTCCTTCCACCACCACCAGAATATCGCCGGACACCACTTCGCGGCCGGGGATCCGGCGCTGCTGGCCCCCCCGGATCACCAGCGCCCGCGGGCTGGAGAGATCGCGGAGGGCTTCCAGGGCGTGCTCCGTCCGCCGCTCCTGGACGATGGTGATGCCCATGACCGCGAAGACGAAACCCAGGAGCATCAGGGCATCCTGGGGTTCTCCCATCAGCAGGTAGAGGATGCCCGCCGCTGCCAGCATGAGGAACATGGGCTCGCGCACCACCTCGAAGACAATGGCCAGGAGTCCCCGTTTTTCGCGCGACGGCAGCTCGTTGGGCCCGGCGCGCTGCAGGCGGAGCAGCGCTTCCGCCTCGATGAGGCCGGTGAACCCGTCGAGATCGAGGTTGGACGGCGGATGGGTGGGAGGTGCAGGAGGCATGAGCTCGCCCTCGAGGGGCCTGGGCTGCGAGGCTCGCTGCGGGTCCTTGCCGACCGTTGCCAGTCGATGCACCGCGTCGCGAGCCGGGGAGCCCGCCAAGCCATCATCAAACAAACGGACGCCGCTTGTCGCCCTTTTGTATGCTGAAGACATGATTGGACGCCTGCGCGGAGAACTCATCCAGAAGCTGCCGAACCTGGCCCTCGTGGAATGCGGGGGGGTGGGCTACGCCGCGGCCATCAGCCTCTCCACCTACGGGCTGCTGCCGGAGGCGGGTTCCCAGGTGGTGCTGCACACCGAACTCCTGGTGCGCGAGAACGAGATCGGGCTGCTGGGCTTCGCCTCGCCCCAGGAGCGGGAGCTCTACCGGATGCTGGTGAAGGTGGATGGCGTGGGCCCCAAGATGGCCCTGGCGGCCCTGGGCGCGCTGTCCCTCGAGGATCTGGTGCAGGCTCTGCGGGGCCGGGATGTGAAGACCCTCACCCGCATTCCCGGCGTCGGCAAGAAGACCGCCGAGAAGATGTGCTTCGAGCTGTCCGAGAAGATGGGCGGCCTGACGGGCCTGGACGGCCTCGTGGGCACGCCCTCGGGCGATCCCTGGGAGGGGAGCCTGCGCTCGGCCTTGACGAACCTCGGGTTCAAGGAGGAGATGGTGTTGCCGGTGGTGGCGGAGCTCCGCGCCTCCAAGCCCGCGCTGCCCGAAGCCATCCGCCAGGCCCTCAAGGCCCTGCAGCGATGAGTTCCCGCCTCCTCGCCACGCCCTCCCTCGCCGGCCCCGCCCTGACCGAACTCCAGGCACGCTTTCCCGGCCTTCAGCTGGCGCCCTTCCGGTCGCCCGCGTGGCATGCGGCCCTGCCCGAAGCCGAGGCCCTGGTGGTGGTGCTTTCCGAACCCCTCACCGAGGCCGACCTGGCAGCCGCGCCCAGACTCAAGGTGATCGGCACCTACTCCGTGGGCGTGAACCATCTTCCGGTGGCCGCCTGCCAGGCCCGCGGCATCGCCGTGGCGAACACGCCGGGCGTGCTGACGGATGCCACCGCCGACCTCGCCCTGGCCCTCCTGCTAGCCTTGACCCGCCGCCTGGCGGAAGGCGAGGCCCTGGTGCGATCAGGGACCTGGCGGGGCTGGGCCCCGGATCAGCTGCTGGGTACCGGCCTCGCGGGCAAGGACTGCGGCATCCTCGGCAGCGGTCCCATCGGTCTGGCCTTCGCACGGCGGGTCCAGGCCCTGGGCATGACGCCCCTCTTCTGGAGTCGCGACGGCCGCGGCGGCCTGGTGGATTTCGGCACGGGCCGGGCCCCGCGCCTGCCTCTGGCGGATCTGCTGCCCCGCAGCGCCGTGCTGTCCCTCCACTGCCCCCTGACCGAACAGACCCGCGGACTGCTGGATCGCGCCGCACTGGAACAGCTGCCCGCCGGCGCCGCGGTCATCAACACGGCGCGCGGTGGGATCCTCGATGAGAACGCCGCCATCGATCTGCTCGAGTCGGGCCACCTCGGCGGCGTGGGCCTGGATGTCTATGATGGCGAGCCGCAGATCCAGCCCCGCTGGCTGACGGCACCCAGGACCGTGCTGCTGCCCCACCTCGGATCCGCCACCGTGGAGACCCGCGAAGCCATGGCGCGCCAGCTTTGCGACGGGCTCGCCGCTGCCCTTGGGTGATACCCTGGACTCCCTCACGAGGCATCCCATGGTACGCCCTTGGCTCAAGCTGCTAGACCCCGGCCTGACGGCCCTCAAGACCGCCATCGGGACCGGTTTCGACGAGCGCATGGCCCTGGCCCGCGCCCTGAACGGACGCGCCCGCCACGAGGAGGCCCGGGAGATCCTTGACCAGCTCCTGGCCGAGGACCGCTCCCATGCCGAAGCCTGGTTCGAACGGCTCCTCTGCCTGAGCGATCACACCAATGAAGAAGAGGGTCTCGAGCTGCTGGGCCAGCTCGAATCCCTGCGGGACGAACACCCGGGCCATGCGGGCCACCTCCGCAACCTCGGCTACCTGCGCCTGCTGCTCCAGGATCTCGATGGCGCCGAACTCGCGCTGCAACAGGCCCTCGCGCAGAAAGGCGAGGATCCCAAATCCCTCGAACTTGCAGGGCTGGTGCAGCTGCACCGCAACCACCCCGCGGAGGCCAAGGGCTGGCTGCTGAAGGCCCTCAGCCTGAAGCCCCGGGACCCGCGCACCCTCCGTCTCCTGGCCATCGCCATGGAGCAGCTGGGCGATTGGACCGGCGCCGAGGCCCAGCTGGTGGCGGCCCTCCAGGCCGAGGACGCCTACTACTGGGGCTGGCATGCCCTGGGTGAGCTGCTCCTCAAACGCGGCGACCTCGCCGAGGGCCTCCGCTGCATCCAGCGGGCCCGCAGCCTGCATGTCTGCGACCCCGCCAGCTACTTCATCCTCGCGGAGATCTTCAGCGAGCAGGGGCACCTGGAGTTGGCTCAGGGCCAGCTGCACACCCTCATGCTCCTCGCCCCGCCGGCCCCGGTGATGGCCGAGGCCCAGGCGCTGCTCGGCGAGCTGAAGCGCGACATGGGCGACCGCGATGGTGCCCTGTCCTATTTCTCCCTCGCCACGGAGACCGATCCCGACGCCTCGAACCCCTGGGCTGCCCTGGGCGACATGGCCCGCGAGGACGCGCGCTGGGAGGATGCCCTCCGCTGTTACCGCGAGGCCCTCATGCGCGAGCCCGACGCCGCGGACCTCCAGGTCCAGCTGGGCTACGCCCTCCTGGAGACGCGGCAGGGCCCGGCCGCCGAGCAGGCCTTCCTCCAGGCCCTCGAACTCGATCCCAGCGAGTACAGCGCCTACCTCGGCCTCTCCGAGGTCTACCGCTTCGCCAACCGCCGCGAGGACCAGGTGAAGATGGTGGAGCAGGCCATGGCCCTGGCCCCCGAGGATTCCGATGTCTGGAACGCCCGGGGCGTGGCCCTGGAAGTCACGGATCGCTGGAAGGAGGCCACCGAGGCCTACGAGAAGGCCCTCGCCCTCGAGCCCCAGCACCGCAAGGCCGCCAACAACCTGGGCTTCGTCCTCGAGAAGCGCATGGACAACGGCGAACCGGAGCTGCGCGGCCGGGCCATCGAGGCCTGGAAGCAGCGCCTGCTCATCTGCAGCGACGAAGGCCAGAGCCTGAAGATGGCCACCGAGCACCTCGCCAACCTCGGTGTCGGGGAAGAGACGCTGCGGGAATGGCTGAGGCCGGAATTCCTCGCGGCCGGCATGGAAGGCTGATCCGGTTTCGTCACGCCGCTGTCACATGAGCTTTTCCAGGTAGTTACGAAGCCGTCTCAAGGGCCTGTGGAAAAGCCTGTGGATTAGGGCCTTCCGGAGGGTCTAAATCCAGTCGAAAGACAGATTTCCCTAGCCCGGAAAGCGAAATTGCAATCTATTCATCTTCTTTATATTCAATACTTATATTGACGACATTAGCAGAATCTGCCGAGCAATCCCGAGCCGGGGTTTTCCACATTTTCGCTTTCTTTCGCATTGACAGCCAAAAAGCCCTTGAGCGGCGTGGAAAGAGGGGCGAAAGCGCCCCAGCACAAGCGTTTCGTCACACCAGCGCCTCGGCCTCCCGCAGCTGCACGCTCACCAGCCGGGAGCAGCCGGCTTCTTCCATGGTGACGCCATAGAGGGTGTCTGCCGCGACCATGGTGGGCTTCTGGTGCGTGATCACGATGAACTGAGTGTCGGCCTTCATCTTCTGCACCATGGCGGCGAAGCGGCCCACGTTGGCCTCGTCCAGGGGCGCATCCACTTCGTCCAGGACACAGAAGGGGCTGGGTTTGAAGTGGAAGATGGCGAAGAGCAGCGAGATGGCCGTGAGGGCCTTCTCACCGCCGCTCAGCAGCGTGAGCGCCTTGGCGGTCTTGCCGGGGGGCTGGGCCGTGATCTCGATGCCGCACTCCAGCAGGTTCTTCGGGTCCTCCAGGCTGAGGTGGGCGTTGCCGCCGCCGAAGGCCTCCCGGAACACTTCCTGGAAGCGGCTGTTCACGAAGTCGAAGGCCTCGCGGAACCGATCCTCGCTGGTGGCATTGATCTCCTGGATGGTGGATTCCAGGTTCCCGATGGCGGCGGTGACATCGGCCCGCTGCTCATTCATGAAGGTCAGGCGGGTCTCCGCCTCTTCCAGTTCCTGGATGGCCAGGGGGTTCACGCCGCCCAGGTCCATGCGCCGGCCGTGCAGCTCGTTCAGACGGGTCTGGTGCACCAGCTCGCCCTCGTCCCAGGCCTCGCGCTCGGCCTCCCTGATCCCGGCGAGGAAGGCGGGGATCTCCAGCCCCAGGGCCAGTTCCACCTCCTTGGCCAGCGCCTCCTGGCTGCCCTGCACCTGGGCACCATGGATCAGCACTTCCTGGTGCTGGGCCCGGGCGTTCTCCAGAGCCTCCTGGAACTCGCGGGCGCCCCGCTCCTGCACGCGCAGGGCCTCCTGATCCAGTTCCAGCTTCGGCTGAGCCTCCTGCGCCTGGGCCTGCACGGTTTCCCGCTCCCGCAGCAGCTCCTGGGATTCGGATTCCAGCTCCGCCAGGCGCTTCACGCAGGCTTCCGCCCGCGAAGACTGGTCGGCGGATTCCGCCTCCAACCGCTGGCGCTCGGCCTCCAGATCGAACCGGCCCCGCTGGGCCAGCTGGAGGTGGCGCTCGTGGCCGTCGCGCTCAGCCCAGGCCGCGTCGCGGCTCCGGGCCACTTCCAGGCGCTCGTCGCGGCGCCCATCCAGCCGCTGCCGGGCCTCGCGGACGAGGCTCTCGGCCTGATGGATGGCCTCGTCCAGGGCCGCGTCGCCTACCTCCTCCGGGTGCTCCTCCAGGTCGCGCAGCAGCCCCTGCAGCCGCTTGATCTCGGCTTCGATCTGCTCCCACAGGGCGTCGGCCCGCTCGCTGGCGGCGTTGATCTCGGAGAGCTGGGCCTGGAGCCCCGTCCTCTGGGCTTTCAACGAGTCCACGCGGCGGCGCAGGACCCGCAGATCCTCGTCGATCTCCACGGACCGCTCCCGAGCCGCCCGGGTCTCGTCGCCTCCGCTGGCACGCCGGGCCTCCAGGTCCTCCAGACGGTCCAGCAGGGCCTCGCGGGTGGCCTTGGCCTCCTCCTGCTCCACCCGCAGCTTGAGCGGCGAGGCGGCGGGCGCGGACACGCCCAGCTGCACGGGGCCGAAAGGCAGGCGGATGGCGCCCGGCGACACGAAGGCCAGGTCCGGGTGGGCCAGGGCCAGGGCCGGCAGGGCCTCGTCGGAGCAGCGGAAGGCGCGGTCCAGCAGCCGGCCGAGGGGCCGCTCCGAGCTGGTCCAGTGGAGATGGGCGCTCAGGGGCTCGCAGCCTTCGGGCGGCGCAGGAACCGCCTGCGCCCCGTCGAGGGCCAGCAGGAGATGGCCCGGGGCCTCGGCGGCCCGCTGCACCAGGGAGGCCTCCACCGCGAGGGTCTGGAGCCAGCTCCCCAGGAGGCGCTCCAGATCCGGCCGGACGGCCTCGTCCACTGTGAGCAGCTCCACCAGGGCCCGCGGCCGGGCCCCCTGCTCGCGGAGCCAGGTGAGGCCCTTCTGCATGGCCTCATCGCCGAAGCTCTTGGCCAACAGGTCCGAGAGCTGGCGCAGGCGCCGTTCCGCCGCATCCAGTTCGGCCTCGGCCCGATGGTGATCCTGGGCCAGGGCGCGCTGGACTTCCTCCAGCTGGTCCGCCCGGCGGCGCTGGTCCAGCGCCGCCTCTTCGGCCTGTTCCAGCTGGGCGAGCAGACCCTCCAGCGTCCGCTCCACCTGGCCGGCTTCGGTCTGGAGCGTCTCCAGGCGCGGGGCGCGCACCGACTCTTCATGGTTGAGGCCATCCAGCCGGCCTTCGAGCTGGGCGATCTGGCTCTGGAACCCGAGGCGCTGCTTCTGGCGGGCCAGGGCCTCCTTCTGGGATTCGGCCTTGCGCTCCCGCAGGGCCTGGAGTTCCGCTTCCTCGTGGCGCAGCGACCCCTGGGCCAGGGCCAGGAGCTCCTCGGCCTTGGCCAGGTCGGCCTCCCGCTGGCCGAGGCGATCCGCGGCCTCCTTCAGCTGGGCCTCGAGTGCCGTGAAGGAATCCCCGGATTCCGCCAGCCGCGCCGCCAGGGCCTGGATGTGCTCGCCCAGCCGGCTCCGGTGCCCCTGGGCCTCACTCCGCCGGTCCTCCTGGAAGCTGCGTTCCTGGTCCGCCAGCTGCAGGCGCTGGTCCAGCCCGAGGATGGCGCTGGTGCGCTTGGCCTGGGCCTGCTGCTGCTCGTCCACGGAGAGGCGCAGGGCCTCCACTTCCGAGGCCTTCTCCGAGACCTGGGCCGTGAGTTCCGCCACCCGGCGCTCGGTCTGATCCAGCTGGTCGAGGAGGCGCCGCTTGGCCGCCTCCAGTTCCACCACCTTGCCGGCCAGCAGGATGCGCTGGGTGACCTTGATCTCCTCGTCCAGCTCCTTGGCCTTCCGGGCCCGGGCCGCCTGGCGGCGCAGCGAGTCCATCTGCTTGTTCAGTTCGTAGAGGATGTCGTCGAGGCGCTGCAGGTTCGCCTTGGTCTCATCCAGGCGCTTCTCGGCGTCGGCGCGGCGCAGCTTGTACCGCGTGATGCCGGCGGCCTCCTCCAGCAGCAGGCGCCGGTCCTTGGGCTTGCTGCTGAGGATGAGATCGATCTGCCCCTGCTGGATGAAGCTGTAGGCCCGGGTGCCCATGCCCGTGTCCAGCAGCAGGTCCTGGACATCCTTCAGCCGGGCCTCCCGGCCGTTGATGCGGTACTCGCTGCCGGTGTCGCGGTAGAGCCGGCGGGAGATGGTCACCTCCCGGGTCGAACCCGGCAGGGCCGGATCGGGCATCTCCAGGACCAGCTTCACCTCGGCCAGGCCCGTAGCCCGCCGCTGGGCGGTGCCCGCGAAGATGACATCGGCCATCTCCGCCCCGCGCAGCATGGAGGCCCGCTGCTCGCCCAGCACCCAGGCCAGGCTGTCGGAGATGTTCGACTTGCCGCAGCCGTTCGGGCCCACGACGGCAGTCATGCCACCGGGGAAACTGAGCTTCTGGGCATCAGCGAAGGACTTGAATCCGTGGAGTTCGAGGGAGATCAGGCGCACGCGGTCAGCGCTCCGGGGGTGACAGTGGGGAACATCTCCCCCCATCATTCCATACCATTCGTGTTTGTCTGGCCCCCTTGGGAAACCGGGGCAGGCCCGGTAGACTCGATCTCTCCCTCTGCCCCAGTCAGGAGTCACTTGTGGAGCCCCTCCAAGACCCCGTGCCCGACCCGACGACGGATGTCGGGCCGGAGGCTTGCCAGCCCGCCATTCAGGGAGTGAGGTCGTGAGGCTGCCTTTCTTGCAAGCCCCGGAGACTTCCCTCCTCTGGCTGGAGGCCCACCGCCTCGCCGCGGGAACGCACCGGCGGCCCCTGGCCGGCCTCCCCACGGAGGACCAGCTGGCCCAGGCCCTGGCCGCCCTGCCCCTGGGACCCACGCGCTGGGTGATCGACGACCTCTGGGCGCCCTCCGTGCTGTTGAGGGACCAGGCGGAGCTGCCGCGGGGCGCCGAGGCCCAGGAAGCCTTCTTCCGCTGGCGCTTCAGCCAGTCCCTGGCCCTGGAGGAACCCCACTTCGTCCAGGCCATCGAGATCGAGCCTGGAACCTGGCTGGCCTCGGGCATCCGCGAGGACCTCCGGGACTCCCTCCTCCAGCTGGGCCTGCGCCTGGACCGGAACCTCCACGCCATCACCCCCCGCTGGCTGCACCTCTACAACCTGCTGGCCCCCACCCTCGACCTGCCCGGCATGCTGCTCTCGCTGAGCCCTGCGGGCGGGAACCGCTATGCCGGCAGCCTGGTCGCCTGGGGTCGGACGCTCTGCCTGCTCCGCCAGTGGAGCGAACCCCTGGATCCCCAGGGCTGGAACGAGGAACGCATCGCCCCCAGCGCGGCCTTCCTCCAGCGGGAATCACGGACGCCGCAGAGCCTCCATGTCTGGGGCGCGTCCAGCTGGCCGGACGCGGGCATCCCCACCCGCATCCTGGATGACCGCTTCGCCATGGCAGAGGCGCCCTGATGGCCGTTCCCGTCCTTCACCTCAATCTGGCCCCCCGGCCCAGCCGGTGGCGGCAGCATCACCAGGCCCTGGGCTGGGCGGCCCTGGGGCTGGGCACGGTGGCCCTGCTGGGCTCCCTCGGCCTCACCTGGCGGGCCTACCACCAGGCGGGCCGCGCGGGCCGCGAGGCCGTCACCTTCGCCGAGGAGACCCGGCGCGCCGCCCAGCAGGAACAGCACCTCCAGACCTCCCTCCAGGACATGGACGCCGCCCGCGAACAGTCCCGCTGGAAGGTCGCCGAGCGCATCCTCCTGGAGCGGAGCCTGCCCTGGTCGCGGATCACCGCCGAGCTGGAGCAGTGCATGGTCCCCGACATGCGCCTGAAGGGCCTCCAGCGGGCCCGCAGCAGCGGCCAGCAGGTGGTGATGAAGCTGAAGGCCGAGGCCCGCACCCAGCAGGCCGAAGTCGCGTTCGTGGACGCCCTGCGCGCCACACCCGTCTTCGCCCAGGTGATTCTCGAGCGGGAATCCGAGCGGCAGGGCGGAGGCTGGGACTTCGAGCTGAGCCTCCCGGCCGCCACCGTGCCTCCACCCTTCCAGTTCAAACCCGTGAAGACCGCCCCCGCCAGGGCCGCCGCTCCGGCCGCCCTCCCCGCGGGACTCAGGCCCGCCATCGCGGCGCCTCCCGCCGCGAAGTCCGGTCCCCAGGGACCTGTCCCGGGGCGCCCCTCGCCGGCGTTGAGCCAGGGCGCGGCCGCCCAGGGTGCGGCTGAAAAGCTCCAGGTCCGCCCCGCTCCGCCCACGGACGAAGAGGAAGAGACCCGTCGGCCCCGGCGGCAGCCCCGTATCCCGAAGAGGCCCCTCCCATGAGCAGCCCCCTCCGCACGAGCCGCCTGCGCCTTGCCATTGGTGGCCTGGGGCTGGCCCTGGGCCTGGGCGTGGCCTTCTTCCTCCTGCCCGACGCATCCCAGCAGCTGGCCCAGAAGCTGAGGGCCAAGCGAGAAGCCGAGCTGAACCGGAACCAGCAGGTGCAACGGCTCAAGGAGCTCCAGCAGCTGGCCGACCGGATCCGCCGGGGCCGGGAGACCCTCGCCGACCTTGAGGGCCGCCTGCCCCGGGGCTCCGCCGGCGAGCTCCAGTGGACCCTCAGCAAGCAGCTGCATGAGCTTGCCCAGAAGCACGGCCTGCGCCTGCAGACCATCAAGTACGGCCTGCCCAGCCGGGAGGGCTCCCGCGGCACGGACCTGGAAGCCATCGATGTGGAGTTCGTCGCCATCGGCGTCTACGCCAGCCACAAGGCCTTCATGCTCGAACTGGAAGGTTCCGGCCTGCCCTTCGCCGTGCGGGACGGCCGCCTGGAGGAGAGCCCTGAAGGGGCCCGGCTCGACATCGTGCTCCGAGCCTTCCGCAAGGCCGGCACACCGGATCGGGAGGAGGAGGCATGACCGCCCCCGCGCCCACCGGCGCTTTCGACTTCCAGGCCATGACCCAGGAGCTGCGCACGAACCGCCGGACGCAGGCGGCCCTCGCCGGGTTCGTGCTGGTCATCGGCTACGCCCTTTATTCCTTCTTCGCGCCGGACGCCCCCCGGGCGCGGCGGACGGCCGCCGCCAGGACCGCCGTTGCGCTGGATCCCCGCCAGATGCAGGGGCTGCGCCGCCTGCCGGATCTCGCCGCCCTCGACAAGGCGGGGGAGCTCCCCCCCGGCGCCAAGGTGCAGCGCGACCTCTTCCTCTTCGAGGCGCCCCCGCCCCCGCCCGCCAAAGTGAAGCCGCCCCCGCCCCCGCCGCCTCCCACGCCCGAGGAGATCGAGCGCCAGCGGCTGGCCCAGGAGAAGGCCGCGGAATACTCCGCGCGGCCCCAGGACCTCCGCTACCTGGGGTTCTTCAAGGGCAGCCCCTCGGGTCTCGTCGGAGCCTTCATGAAAGGCGAAGAGCCCGTGACCCTGCTCCAGGGGACCGTCCTCAAGGAACGCTGGAAGCTGGTGTCCATCCTCGATACCCGCGCTGAGTTCCAGAACACCAAGTACCCGGACCTGCGGCTGGTCCTGGAGGTCCGCGAGGCCTCCGGCGGCGCCCCCGTCAATCAATTCTGATCCGAAGGATGCCCCCGATGCCGATTCCCTCCTTCGCCCCCTTCCGGAACGCCCTGATCCTCGCGGGAGCCCTCCTGCTGACCCTCGGGTGCAGCCTGCACAAGGCCAACCGGGCCTTCGACGAGGGCCGCTACGACGAGGCCGTGGTCGCCTACCGCGATGTGCTGCGGAGCGACCCCTCGAACACCAAGGCCCGCATCGGCATCAAGCGGGCCTCCCAGCGCGCCGCCGAGACCCACCTCGCCCAGGCCCGGCAGGCTGAAGGGCGGGGCATGAACGATACGGTGCTGATGGAGGTCCGCAAGGCCCTGGTGCTGGACCCCGACAACCAGATCGCCCAGGACTGGCTGATCAAGCTGGAGCAGAAGGCCGCCCGGGAGCGGGCCGAGGCGGATGCCCTGGAGGATCTCGAGCTGATGAAGGCCAAGGCCGACGCCGCCAACGCCGTGCAGCTCAATCCCCGGTCCATCGAAGGCATCGACCTGAATTTCAGCCGCCGCACCAGCCTGAAGGAGATCTTCGCGACCCTGAGCCGCGCCTCGGGCGTGAACATCATCCCCCACAAATCCTTCGTGGATCAGACCATCTCCATCGACCTGCGGGGCCTGGCCTTCCAGCGGGTGCTGGACACGCTGATGCTGCAGAACGACCTGTTCTACAAGGTGATCGACAAGAACACCATCATGGTCTTCCAATCCACGCCCCAGAACCGCGAGGCCTACGAGAACCAGATCCTCAAGACCATCTACCTGGCGAACGCCGATCCCAACGATGTGCGGCAGGTCCTCAACACCATCAACCCGCAGCTGCGGGTGATCATCGACAAGCGGCTCAACGCCATCATCGTGAAGGCCAAGCCTCTGGAACTGACCATCGTCGACCAGGTGATCCGCAGCCTCGACAAGGCCAAGGCCGAAGTCATGGTCTACCTCGAGCTGATGGAAGTCACCGAGAACAGCCTCGAGCAGATCGGCCTGCTGCCTGTCATCAACGCCTCCGACAGTTCCGGCACCTACCGCATGGGCGCCACCACGGTGAACAACACCTCCGGCATGAACACCAACTCCGGGTTCACCAAGATCCACACCGCCGACATCCGCGTGCTGTTCCCCAACCTCGCCCTCGATTTCCTCAAGGGCAACGGCGATGCGCGCCTGGTCGCCAGCCCCAATGTGCGCGTGCTTTCCGGCGAGACCGGCGAAGTCAACATCGGCGAGAAGATCTCCACCACGCAGAGCCAGCTCTCCCTGCCCACCACCGGAACGACCGGCACCGCCAACGCCTCGTCCCTGCTCGGCGGCGTGGGCCAGACCTCGTTCTCCTACGAGGATGTGGGCGTGAAGATCAAGGTGGAGCCGCGCGTCCACCACAATGGCGAGATCACCCTCAAGATCGAGAGCCTGGTTACCACCCTCAAGTCCGGCTCCACCCCCGGCCGCCCCGACCTCGGCAAGCGCGAGATCAAGACCTCCGCCCGCCTGCGCGATGGCGAGACGGCCATCTTCGGCGGCCTGCTGAAGGACGAGGAGCAGAAGAGCCTCCAGGGCATCTGGGGCCTCGCCGACATCCCGTTCATCGGGCGGCTGACCGGCAACACGCGCAACAGCAAGGCCAAGACCGATGTGATCCTCACCATCCGGGCCGTACTGGTGCGGAAGCCCGTGATCAGCGACCAGGACATGTCGGCCTTCAACCCCGAGGATGCGACCGCCCAGGCGGGCCCCTTCACGCCCAAGGCCGTCAAGAAGGCACCTGCGGCCGATCCCGCCGCGACGACCCCCGCCACCGCGCCGGCCGCTGGCCCCGCCGGCGGAACGGCCGCCCCGGCCACCAACCCAACCACCAACCCGGCCACGCCTTCCAATCCCACGCCCCCTCCGGCGGACGCCATCCAGGACAAGAAGCCCATCGAGGAACCGCGTCCCCCCACGGCCTCGGACCTGGTGATCTTCATGTCTCCCGTGGCCTCGGAGATCAAGGCCGGTGAGAAGGTGCAGATCAGCCTCACCGTCAGCGGCGGCAAGGGCCTCAGCTCCGGCTCCATGGACCTGCGCCTGCCGGCCGGCCTTCGGCTGAACGCGGTGGCACCCGGCGACTTCATCACCGGCGAAGGCGGAAGCCTGGAGCAGTTCCCGGGCAAGGACGGCGCCCTGAAGATCACCTTCAAGCGCAATGGCGCCGGCGTCGACAGCGGGCTTCTGGCCACCCTCGTGCTGGAGGGCCTCACCGCCGGGAACGCGCCGGTCCTCATCCAGAGCGGCCAGTTCCTGGTGGGCAACCTCCCCATCTCCGGGCGCTGGTCCAACGCCCTCGTGACGGTGCAGTGAGCCGCCAGCGCGGATTCACCCTCCTCGAGCTGGTCATCACGGCCACGGTGCTGCTGATCCTCGCCTCCGTGACGGTGCCCCTGGCCCGCAACGGCCTCAAGCGCCAGCATGAGCTGGAGCTGCGCCGCGCCCTGCGCGAGATGCGCCTGGCCATCGATGACTACAAGAAGCAGGCCGAGCAGCAGAAGATCAAGGCTCCGCCCGCCGAGGCGAACTTCTATCCCGAAAGCCTGGAGGTCCTGGTGGAGGGCGTCCCGGCCGCCGGGTCCATCAGCCGCAAAGTGCGCTTCCTGCGCCGCATCCCCGTCGACCCCTTCACCGGCAAGGCCGAGTGGGGTCTGCGGAACACCAATGACGACGCCAACAGCACCAGCTGGGGCGGCGGGCATGTCTACGATGTCTTCAGCCTCTCGCAGGGAACCGGCATGAACGGCATCCCCTACCGGGAGTGGTGAGAATGCCTGTTGCCTCCGCCGGTGAACCGCGCTAGGCTTGCAGTTCGGCACATCCGGATCCCTCGGGCCCCGGGTTGTTCTTTCAAGCGGATATGGCGGAATTGGTAGACGCGCTAGTTTCAGGTACTAGTGTTCACAAGACGTGGGGGTTCGAGTCCCTCTATCCGCACCATTTTTTCGCCGGTATTGCCGGAAGAAAATGGTCGTTGAAAAGCAAAAGGCATCTGGCCTCCTCCAGATTCGACCCACCTTCGGTACGGGACTGAGGGTTCGGGTGACGGGCGATCCCCCGAAAAGGAGCCACCATGGCCCTGAATGTGGAACAGAAGAAGATCATCATCGACGACTACAAGCAGCACGAGTCGGATACGGGTTCGCCCGAGGTCCAGGTCGCGATCCTGACCAAGCGCATCAACGACCTGACCGAGCACTTCAAGACCCACACCAAGGACTACCACAGCCGCCGCGGCCTCATGATCATGGTCGGCCAGCGCCGCCGCCTGCTCGACTACCTCAAGAAGAAGAGCAAGGAGCGCTACGCCACCCTCATCGAGCGTCTCGGCCTCCGTCGGTAGGCCTTCACCGCTTCGCAAAACGCCCGCGCAAGCGGGCGTTTTGCTATGTTCAGAAGATGGACCTGAAACCCCTGCCCCGGCCCGAACATCCGGACCCCTACACCGTCCTCGAGCGTCGGTTCGTGTATGACTCGCCCTGGATCCGCATCCGCGAGGACCGCTTCCGGCACCGCAAAGGCGCCGAGGGACGCTACGCCGTCTGCGGATTCCGCCGCACCGCCTGCGGCGTCCTGGCCCTGGATGAAGCGGACCGCGTGGTGCTGGTGGGTCAGTGGCGCTATCCCCTGGAGGCCTATTCCTGGGAGATCCCCGAAGGGGGCGGCGACACGACCGAGAGCCCCTTCGAAGCCATCCGCCGCGAGCTGGCCGAGGAGGCCGGCCTCGCCGCCCAGGTGTGGGAGCCCCTCTGCTTCTTCCACACGAGCAACTCCTCGACCGAAGAGGAGGCCTTCCTCTTCCTCGCCACGGGCCTCACGCCCACGGCGGGCCATCACGCGGAGGACGACGAGGAGCTGATGCTCCACCGCGAACCCTTTGCGGACTGCGTGCGGCGCGTGCTCTCGGGGGAGATCACCGACAGCCTGACGGTCCTGGCCCTCCTGGCCCTCCAGGCCAAGCGCAGCGGCCTTGGCGCGGACCTGGACGCGGCCCTGGCGGAACGGTTCTTCCAGCGACCCCAGGACCACCCCTCTGCGGGCCGGGCCCGGTGGGACCAGTTGGGGGCGCCATGATCCTCACCCTGCACCCCGAGACCCCCCAGGTGCGCCACCTCGAACGCATCGTCGAGCTGCTGCAGCGCGACGGCGTCATCGCCTACCCCACGGACACCCTCTTCGGCCTGGGTTGCCTCGTGTCGCGCAAGAAGGCCGTGGACCGCATCCAGCTGCTCAAGGGGCGCGATCCCAAGAAGCCCATGTCCATCCTCTGCTCCGACATGGAGATGTTCTGCCGCTATACGCGCCACCTCGAGACGCCCACATTCCGCATCCTGAAACAGATGCTGCCCGGTCCCTATACGGTGCTCCTGCCGGCCAGCCGCGAGGTGCCGCGGTACCTCCAGAACAAGCAGGTGGTGGGCCTCCGCATTCCCGACCATCCGTTCTGCCGCGCCCTGGTGGCGATGCTCGGCGAGCCGATCATCACCACGAGCGCGGCCCTGCCCGATCAGCCCGTGCTGAACACCGCCTGGGAACTCGAGGAGGAACTCGGCCACGCCCTCGACCTGGTGGTGGACTGTGGGCAGCCGCTGGGGGTCCCCAGCACCATCGTGGACCTATGCGGAGAGGAACCCATCCTGGTGCGGCAGGGCGCGGGCCCCTGGCCGGTGTAATCACTTCGCCCGGTCGGCCGCCTTCTTCTTCAGGGTCTGGTATTCCTCCTCGCTGAGCAGACCGTCGCGCTTGAGCCCTTCGATGCGGCGCAGGGCCCCCTCCAGATCGAAAGCGGGCGGCGGCGGAGCGGCCTGGACCGGTTTCGGAGCCTCTGGGCGGGCCGCCGAGGGAGCCACCGGGGAAGCCGCAAACCCGCCGAGGGTCCGCCCCAGGTCCTCGCACCAGCGCCCAAACCGGACGGGAACGGCCTCGGGGTTCGTCCCCTCGAAGGTGTCGTGGAAGGCGCCGAGCAGTTCCCCCGTATCCCCATCCACGAGCTTGAGGTCGAAGGAGAGGACGACTGCCCCCATGGACATGTAGTCATCGGCCTGACCCACGGCATCCACCACCCGGGCGACGAGGTGGAGGTCCCCGCTGGCCTGGGACACGGGAAGGCTCCCCTTCAGGCCGCGCCGGAGCCCCTTCTCCAGATGTCCGGGGAGGGCATCCTCCACCCGCTGCAGGAAGGCCTGGTCTTTCAGGGCCCGCTTGCCCAGCACCCAGGCGGCCGGCTCCCAGGCCTTGAGCCGGATGGACCGCTGGCGGAGGTCGAGCCCCGGTTTCAGCCACTGGAACCCGAGCGCCTTCGTGGACTGGAAAGTCACCCCGGGCCCGAACCAGGCGGGCTCCAGCCGGCCTCCGTCCATTGCCGCGGTCTGGCCCGAGAGCAGGGCGGGAACGGTGAACAGCAGGGCAGCGGATCGGCGCATCAGCACTCCGGAAGGTTGACGGTGAAGTCCAGCGGGGCCTCGAGCACGGTCACCGCGAGTCCGCCCCGGGCGGTCTCCTTGTATTTGCTCTTCATGTCGGCGCCGGTGTCGCGCATGGTCCGGATGACCTTGTCCAGGCTCACGAAGTGGTGGCCATCCCCATAGAGTGCCATGCGCGCGGCGTTGATGGCCTTCACGCTGGCCATGGCGTTGCGCTCGATGCAGGGCACCTGCACCAGACCGCCGATGGGATCGCAGGTCAGCCCCAGGTTGTGCTCCATGCCGATCTCGGCCGCGTTCTCCACCTGGTCCGGCGTCCCGCCCGTCACCTCGGCCAGCGCCCCGGCAGCCATGGAGCAGGCCACGCCCACCTCGCCCTGGCAGCCCACCTCGGCGCCGCTGATGGAGGCGTTCTCCTTGTAGAGCGCACCGATGGCCCCCGCCGTGAGCAGGAAGCGCACCACGCCATCGTCCGTGGCGCCGGGAACGAAGCGCCGGTAGTAGTGCAGCACCGCGGGGAGGATGCCCGCGGCGCCGTTGGTGGGCGCCGTCACCACGCGCCCCCCGGCGGCGTTCTCCTCGTTCACCGCCAGGGCGTAGAGGCTCACGAAATCCATGGCCGTGAGGGGATCCTTCAACCCGGCCTCGGGCGTCTCCGTCAGGCGCCGATGGAGCGCAGGGGCCCGGCGGGCCACCTTCAGGCCGCCCGGCAGCACGCCCTCGGTCGCGCATCCACGCCGCACGCAGGCCTGCATCACCCCCCAGATCTCCAGGAGACCAGCTCGGATCTCCGCCTCGGGGCGCCAGGTCCGCTCGTTTTCCAGCATGAGCTGACTGACGCTCAGCCCCGTCTCTCGGCAGCGCTTCAGCAGCTCATCTCCCGTGTGGAAGGGATGAGGGGGCTCCGGCCCCAGTGGGGCTGGGTTCAGAGCCCCCTCTTCCACCACGAAGCCGCCCCCCACAGAGTAGTAGACCTGCATCCGCAGCACGGTCCCGGCGGCATCCAGGGCCGAGAAGCGCAGGCCATTGGGATGGAAGGGCAGGCTCTTCCGCAGCAGGAGGAGGTGGTCGGGTTCGCGGAAGACCACTTCGCGGCGGCCGAGCAGGGCCAGGCGCTCCGTCCCCCGGACCTTCGCCAGCAGGCCCTCCACGGCCTCGATGTCCACGCCCTCCGGAGTCTCCCCGAGGAGGCCCAGGATCACCGCCTTGTCGCTGCCGTGGCCCCTCCCCGTAGCGCCGAGGCTGCCGAAGAGCTCGACCTTGACCGCCGCCGTGGCCGCCAGCAGGCCCGCGCCCTCCAGGGCCAGGGCGAACCGCCGCGCCGCCCGCATGGGCCCCACGGTGTGGGAGGAACTGGGCCCGATGCCGATTCGGAACAGGTCGAACACGGACAGCGTCATGCCCTCATTGTCCCCGATCATGCAATCAATTGGCCTGAGCCAGCCACCGGGTCAATCAACCCGGTAGTGGCAGCCCCGGCTTTCAGGGTTCTGCAGGGCCGCGTTGAGGATGAGGCGGGCACAGAGGATGCCGCTCCGCAGCTCCAGCAGTTCCCGGCTGAGGGTGGACTCGTGATAGAAGCGCTCCATCCGGTGGGCCAGATAGTGCAGGTCCGCCTTGGCCCGCTCCAGCCGGGCCTTGGTGCGGACGATGCCGGCGTAGTTCCACAGGGTGCTGCGGATCAGCCCCCAGTCCTGGTCGATGAGGAGCGGATCCATCTCCTTGGAGGTCTCCGGCGTGCGCCAAGCGGCGAGGTCCCCGGGATCCGGCTCCAAGGCCCCGGCCAGTTCGCGGGCGGCCGCCTCGGCACCCCGGAATCCCCAGACCAGGCCTTCGAGCAGGCTGGTGGAGGCCAGGCGATTGGCGCCGTGAAGCCCCGTGCAAGCCACCTCTCCGGCCGCGAAGAGGCCCGGCAGGCTGGTGCGGCCATCCAGATCCACCAGCACGCCTCCGCAGAAGTAGTGCGCCGCCGGCACCACGGGAATGGGCTGGCGGTGCGGATCGATACCTTCGGCGCGGCAGGCCGCCATCACCGTGGGGAAGTGCTCGTCGAGGTCCAGCCTCGCCGCCAGGGGGGCCAGGTCCAGGAAGGCGCAGGGCTCTCCGCTGGCCGCCATCTCCTGGAAGATGGCCCGGCTCACCACATCGCGGGGGGCCAGCTCCAGCTGCTCGGGAGCGTACTTCGTCATGAACCGCTCACCCTTGCGGTTCACCAGCCGCGCGCCTTCGCCGCGCAGGGCCTCGGTCAGCAGGGTGCGGGGCTTGCCGGGCACATAGAGGGTCGTGGGGTGGAACTGGAGGTATTCGCAGTTCACGATGCGGGCGCTGGCCCGGTAGGCCGCGGCGAGCCCGTCGCCTGTGGCGCCCGGAGGATTGGTGGTGTGCAGATAGAGGTACCCGAGGCCGCCGGTGGCGAGCAGGGTCCGCCGGGCCAGGGCCCCTTCCACTTCCCCCGTGGCCGGGTCGAACAGGTAGGCGCCGTGGACGCGGATGGGCTCGTACACCCGCACGGGGCTGACGCAGTGGTGGGGGCTGGTGATGAGATCCACCAGGCAGAGATGCTCCCGCACCTGGATGTTCGGATGCTTCCGGACGGCCTCACTGAGGGCAGTCTGGATCGCCAGCCCGGTGGCGTCCTTGGCGTGGTAGATACGCCGCGCGCTGTGGGCGGCCTCGGCGGTGGGATCAGGAGTCCCGTTCGCCCCCAGGTCGAAGGGCACGCCCAGCCGCTCCCACAGAAAGGCGCGGCAGAGCTTCGGACCTTCTTCCGCCAGCAGCCGCACCGCCTCGGGCCGGCACAGGCCCGCCCCGGCAGCTTCGATGTCGGCGGCCAGCAGGTCCGCGGAATCCCCCTCCTCGGGCGGCGCCAGTCCGATGATGCCGCCCTGGGCCCAGGAGGTGTTGCTGCCACCCAGCTCATCCTTGGCCACCAGCACCACGGAGACGCCCAGATCCGCCGCGCGCAGGGCGGCCGAACAGCCGGCGATGCCCGCGCCCAGGACCAGCAGATCGGCCGCTTTGCTCATGCCAGCTCCCAGGTGGGGCGGTCCAGGGCCCACAGGGGTCCGAAGAGCGCATCCTCGTCCGCATCGTCCATCATGCGCTTTCCATGGTCCAGCCGCCGGGCCGTCAGGTCCAGCGCCGCCTCGGCCCGCACCTCGCCCCAGGGCGTGACAACGCGGCCTCCGCAGGCCTCCAGCCGGCCCAGGGCCTCTTCCCACAGGGCCGCCAGGCCGCTCGCGTTCTGGAGCTGGAGATGGTGGTAGCCCCCCGCCAGGAGGATGAGCCCCTGGAGCTGGTCCTTCAAGTCGCCCTCCGCCGCGGTCCACAGGGGTTCCAGGGCATCGTGGCACTCGTGGTAGAGCCCATGGTTGAAGAGGGAGACGCCACAGGCCAGCGGGTAGCGTTCACCCAGGGGCAGCGGCGTGAGGGCCGCCAGCTGCCAGCCGCAGCGCAGGCTCACCAGGGGACCCCAGGCCCCCCAGGTCGCGGCCGGGCGCCATCCCTCGGGGCCACCTTCCGCCGTGTCCGGCCAGGTCCGGCGGTGGGCCTCCCAGGCCGCCAGCGGATCGTGGTGGCCCAGGGCGCCGAGCATCCGGGCGGCATGGAGCAGCAGCTCCCCTTCCGGAACGCCCGCAGGGTGGAGCTTCCGCAGCCCCGGGGCCCCGAGGATGACCGGCCAGACCAGCGCCTGGCGGGCCTCCGGATCGTGCAGCGCCGCCTCCAGGCGGTCCTGAAGGAACCGGTGGATCTCCAGGGGCAGTCGCGGCTGGCGCTGCCAGAAGGGGGTCTGATTGCAGGCGTCGCTCATGATTCCACCAGCAGCCGGAGGGCCAGGCCGCCCCGGTCGTTCTCGTCCGCCCCGGCCCACTGGCAGCCGGAAATTCTTCCCTTCAGCACCTTGCGCGGGTCGCCCTGCCGGTGCGCGAGGATCCATCGCGCCACCAGACCCCGGTACTTCTTCGAGAAGTGGCTGATGGCCCTGCCGCGGGCATCGAAGATCTCCACGGTGTGCCGGGGCCGCACCCAGCTTTTGAGCAGGTCGGCCCCATCGCCGGGCAGCAACTCCCACAGGGGCCCGGCGGGAATCGCCGCCAGCTGGGCCGGGAGGGCCTCCCGCCAGTGGGCCCTCAGGCCGGGAATGGCGCCGGCCTTGAGCTTGTAGGGCGGCACGGGCTCGTCGCCGCGCACCAGGCCCCGCAGGTTGGACAGGACGAACACCTGAGCCCAGGTCTCCGGCGGCAGGGTGGCCGCGTCGAGAGCCTGGAAGGCGACCCCCGTATAGCGCGCCAGCGCCGGCAGCACGGGAACGACGCCTCCCAGCGCCAGGGCCTCCGCGCGGGCCTTGGCCAGGGCGAGCTCCTTGACATCGAAGACCTTCCTCAGGACCTCGGGATCGTTCTTTTTCGCCAACGCCACCAGCCGCTCCCGCACCCAACGCTGGGCGGGCGTCTCCGCGAGGCGTGCCGGGGTTCCGCCGGGGGCTTTGTCTTCGGAGGGCGCGAGGAGGATGATCGGCGCGTCCTTCATCGGGCCTCCACCCAGGCTTCGAGGGTCGTGAGGCGGAACCCCGCGAACAGGTCCCGCAGATGCCCCGCGTGACCCCGCAGACCGGCGCTGTGCGCGAACCGGTGGCCGAACGAGGCGCCGGGCAGGTCCGGCTGGCCCTCGTCCAGCTCCCAGGGGTGCAGCACCAGGGGCGTGCCCGCATCCTCGGCGGCCAGAGTCTCCAGAGCCCGGCGCACGAGGCTGAAGGGCAGCACCCGCGGCCCCCAGCCCCAGAGCGGCGACCGGGGTGGCCCCGACCAGAGCACGGGAGGCGGCAGCTCCCACACCCCGTTGGGAAGGCGGTGGGGACGCCGGGGCCAGGCCGGATTTCCGATGACCGAGAGCGGCACGCGGCTGGAGTCGTACCGGAAACCTAGCTCCGGAAGATCCTGCCACCAGTCCGCGGCCACCCCCCGCAGGCTCCACTCCGGAGCGCGGTAGCCCACCACCGGTTGACCCGACAGGTCCTCCAGCAGAGCCCGGCCGTCGCGCGCCGAGGCCCGCCACTCGGTGCGGCTCATCTCGAACGCGCGCCGATGGGTGAGTCCGTGCAGGCCGATGGCATGGCCCTCCGCCACGATGCGCCGCAGCAGGCCGGGATGGCGTGCGGCCTGGTCCCCCAGGCAGAACCAGGTGGCCGTGGCGCCCAGCTCCGCGCAGAAGGCCAGCGACCGTTCCGTGGCCAGCGGCAGCCGGCATTCGAAGCGGTCCAGGGCCTCGGGCTGGTCGTAGGGCGGGCAGCAGAGCTGGAACCAGTCCTCCCAATCCAGGGAGAGCGGAAGCCGGTGGCCTCTCAGGTGAAGTTCCGCTCGGAAAGGCTGATGAACTCGAGGGAGAAGTCATCCAGCTCCGTCTGGAACTGCTTCAGCTGGCCCTGGAAGAAGTTGTAGGCCATGAGGGCGGGAATGGCCGCCACCAGGCCGATGGCGGTGGCCACCAGGGCCTCGGAGATGCCGGGCGCCACCGTGGCCAGATTGGCGTTGCCCGTGGCGCCGATGCCGCGGAAGGCATCGATGATGCCCCACACCGTGCCGAAGAGGCCGATGAAGGGGCTGACCGCCGCCACCGTGGCCAGGCCTCCCAGGGAGCGCTCAAGACGGCCCATCTCCACCACGCTTGCCCGCTGGAGGCTCCGTTCCACGGCCTCCATGCTCCGGAGCTGCGGGCGGCCATCCACGCCCACCTGGCGCAGCTGGTAGGTCACCTCGCCGTAGCCTGCCACGAACAGGCCCACGAGGGGGCTGAGGGCGAACTTCTCGATCTGCTGCTTCAGCTCGCGCCAATCGGTGGCGCGCTTGAAGGCCCCGCGGAACTGCTCGGACACCGCCCGGCTGCGACGGTAAAGCAGAGCCTTGCGGATGATCACCACCCAGCTCAGGAGGGAAAAGGTCGCAAGGATCGCCAGCACCGTCTTGGAAACCGGCCCCGCATGCAGCATGACCTCCAGCAGATTGACCTCGTTGCCCGTGGGTGCCGCTAGGATCGCCATGCTGTCTCCTCCCCCGAATGATAGCAAGCTACACTGGATGCTTTGCGCGAGGACATCATGCAGGTGCTGGTCATCGGGTCGGGATATGTGGGGCTGGTGGCGGCGGCCTGCTTCGCCGAAGCGGGGCACCGCATTCTCGGGGTGGATGTGGACGCGGCCAAGGTGGCCACCCTCTCCCGAGGCGAATCGCCCATCTTCGAGCCGGGCCTGGACGAGCTCCTCGCCAGGCACCTGGCCTCCGGCGCCCTGCGCTTCACCACGGACCTCAAGGCCGGCATCGCGGATGCGGACGCGGCCTTCATCTGTGTGGGCACCCCCCAGAGCGAAGATGGCAGCGCCGACATGAAGTATGTGCTGGCCGTGGCGGGCCAGATCGGCGATGCCATGGCCCTCCGTGCCAAGGACGCCAAGCCGCTGATCGTGGTCGACAAGAGCACCGTGCCCGTGGGCACCGCCGCCCGCGTCCATGCCGAGATCGCCGCCCATACCGACCGCGCCTTCGAGGTGGTGAGCAACCCCGAGTTCCTGCGGGAAGGCTCGGCCATCGGCGACTTCCTGGAGCCCGACCGCGTGGTGGTGGGTTGCCGCTCGGATCACGCCGAGGCCGTGATGAAGGGACTCTACCAGTCCTTCCTGGACCGCAGCGGCGGCAAGTGGTTCCGCATGGATCCGCCCAGTGCCGAACTCACGAAGTACGCCGCCAACGCCATGCTGGCCCTGCGCATCAGCTTCATCAACGAGATCGCCAACCTGGCGGAGTGCGTGGGCGCGGATGTGGATCATGTGAAGACGGCCATCGGCGCCGACCACCGCATCGGTCCCGCCTTCCTCAACCCCGGCCCCGGCTTCGGCGGTTCCTGCTTCCCCAAGGATCTGCAGGCGCTGCTCAAGGTGGGCCGCGAGCAGGGCCACCCCCTCATGACCCTGGCCGCCACCGTGGAAGCGAACCGCCACCAGAAGCAGGTGCTCCTGAAGAAGGTGAAGGCGCACTTCGGCGTGCAGGCCGGCGTCCCCGCCCCGCTGAAAGACCGGCGCTTCGCCCTCTGGGGCCTGGCCTTCAAGGCCAACACGGACGACATCCGCGAAAGCATGGCCCTGGAGCTCATCGATGGCCTGGTGAACCTGGGCGCCGAAGTGGTGGTGCATGATTTCGCCGCCATGGAGGCCGTGAAGGCGAAGATCGGCGACAAGGTGCGCTACGCGGAATCGCCGCTGGCCGCCTGCGAAGGCGCCGACGCCCTGCTCATCGCCACGGAATGGTCCGAATACCGCGAGGCCGACCTAGAGGCGGTGGCCAAGGCCCTGAAGGCCCGCCGCATCTTCGATGGCCGCAACCTGTTCCGGCCCGAAGCCATGCAGGCCAAAGGCTGGACCTACCACTCCCTGGGCCGCCGGGCCGTGGAGGGGAAATGACCCGCATCCGACTCGAAGACATCGCCCATGCCCGCAGCGGCGATAAGGGCGACGGCTCCAATGTGGGCGTCATTGCCTACACGGAGGCCGGCTACCGGCTCCTCCAGCGGGAGCTCACGGCGGAGCGCGTCAAACATCACTTTTCAATCATATGTAAAGGCAGTATTGAACGCTTCGAGGTGCCTAACCTCAAGGCCATCAACTTCATCCTGCACGACTCGCTCGGCGGCGGCGGCAGCGAAAGCGTGAAAACCGATGCTCAGGGCAAGACCCACGGGCAGGCTCTGCTTAGAATGGAACTCGATCTTCCCGGCGATGTATCGCTGGCCGATCTGAAACCCTGACACCGCACCACCCGACTCGGAGCGCACCCATGGGCAACCTCGGAATGATGGAAATCCTGCTGATCGGCATCGCCCTGCTGATCTTCTTCGGCCCCTCCCGCCTGCCGGAACTGGGCAAGAGCCTCGGCAAGGGCATCCAGGAGTTCAAGAAGGCCAGCAAGGAGCTGACGGATTCCGTGAAGGAAGATGTCACCTCCGACAAGGACAAGAAGTAGGCCTGAAGGCCCTTCATTGACCGGCCTCCCCAGGGAGGCCGGTCCCTTTTCCCCCTCATCTCACCCAGAGGACCATGCCGCTTCCGGCCGCGCCGCCCGACAAGATGAGCTTCTGGGAGCACCTGCAGGAGCTGCGGGTGCGCATTGTGCGCTCGCTCCTCATCGTGGCCGTGTGCTTCGCGGCGACCTACGCCTTCCGCTTCAAGCTCTGGATCTGGGCCCAGAAGCCCTTCCTCGACGCCATGGCCCGCCAGACCGGCAAGGCCGCCGCCGAGCTCCAGCCCTTCGCCTTCACCGATCTCACCGAGCCCTTCTTCAGCATGATGCGGCTCTCCCTCTGGGCCGCCGCCTTCCTTGCCGCGCCGCTCCTCTTCTACCAGCTCTGGGCCTTCATCCGGCCCGGCCTCCTGCCCAAGGAGCGCCGCCTCGTCATCCCCTTCGTGGTGGTGACCTCGGGCTGCTTCCTGGCCGGATCGGCCTTCGCCTACACCCAGGCCTTCAAGTTCCTGGGCGACATCCTCTTCCAGGAAGCCGCCGCCGCCGGGCTGCGCGCCAACCTCCATGTCTCGGACTACCTCGACCTCTTCATCTCCACCACGCTCATCACCGGCGTGATGTTCGAGCTGCCCGTCCTGTTCTTCTTCCTCGCGAAGTTCCGCATCGTGACCGCCCGCCTGATGCTGAAGTACTGGCGCCACGCCACCATGGCCATCCTGATCTTCAGCGCCTTCTTCACCCCCGGCGATGTCGTCGTCACCACCATCTTCTTCAGCGTGGTCCTGCTCGGCCTCTACTTCATCTCCGTCGCCGTCGCCTGGGCCGCCGAACCCCGTCAGCCCAGGTAGGACGCCAGGTCATCCAGGCAGAGGTCCACGGCCCGGTTGGGCTCAGGCGCCTTGGACAAGTCCTGTCGCATCGTCGCATCCCCCATGCGGGGCAGGATGGCCGCCTCCAGCCGCGAGGCGAGATCCTCCGCCTGCTCCACGACCGTGGCCCGGCCTTCCTCCGCCAGGGCCCGGGCGTTCATGCGCTGGTGGTCGTTGGCGCTGGTGGGCAGGGGCACCAGGATGGCCCCCCGCCCGGCGGCCTTCAGCTCCGCGCAGGTGCTGGCCCCGGAGCGGCTCACGATGAGGCTGGCCGACTCCATGGCCTCGTCCACGCGGGCGATGAAGGGGACCAGCGCATGCCGGGCATGGCGAGGGCGGTCCTTCAGCCGCTCGGCTTCCGCGGCCCCCGCCTGGTGCAGGATCTCCCACTCCGGGTGGGCCTCCAGCAACGCCGGGGCGACGGCGAGCATCGCCTCGTTGAGGGCCCGCGCACCGCCGCTTCCGCCCAGCACCAGCAGCCGGAAAGGCGCGGTCAATTCCTCGGCTCGCCGGAAGTCCCGGAGGAAGGCTCCGCGCACCGGTGTGCCCACCAGCCGGCAGTCCGCTCCGGGCAGCATGGGCCGCACGGCCTCGAGACCACACCACACGCGCCGCGCCTTCGGCGCCAGGAGCTTCACCAGGGCGCCCGGTGCCGCATTGCTCTCGTGCAGGAAGAAGGGGATGCCCAGGGCCCGCGCCGCCAGCAGCGCCGGGGCCGCGCCGTAGCCCCCCGTGCCGATCACAGCCCAGGGCCGCTCGCGGCGCCACAGGGATTTCAGCCGCGCCATGGCGCGCCACAGTTTCCAGGCGGACTTCACCGCCCTCAGGGGTGAGCGCCCCAGGAAGCCCTCCACATCCAGCAGCAGATGGGGCCAGGGGCCTGCGGGCAGTTCCCGGGCCTCGATGCCTCGGCACGCACCCACGAAGGTGATCGGACGGTCAGACCACCGGGCGCGAGCTCCCTCCGCCAGCGCCAGCGCCGGAAAGAAGTGGCCGCCGGTCCCGCCTCCCGTGAGGACCAGGGCTCCATCGAAGATCGGCGTGAGGTCGCGCATGATCAGACCACCATACCGGAACGCCGGTGGATGCTACCTCAGGACAATGCCCAGGACCATGCTCCGGGCATGGCCGTTCCTACCCGGAGACAAGGGTGATTCCTGGCACAAAGAACGATAAAGCCCACCGAGATGGAGCCTTTCCTCGCGCTAGAATGCCCTTTTGCACCGGCCCACGGCCGGCTCGTCCAAGACGCATCAGGGAGCGCCCATGAAGATCCTCGTCGCCCTCAAACAGGTCCCCGATACCGAGACCAAGATCAAGGTCGCCGCCGATGGGCGCTCGCTCGATCCTGCCGATGTCAAGTGGATCACCAGCCCTTATGACGAGTACGCGCTCGAAGAGGCCATCCGCATCAAGGAAGGCAAAGGCGCGGAAGTGGTCGCCCTCTCCGTGGGCGGTGATTCCGTGAAGGAAGTCCTCAAGAACGCGCTGGCCCTGGGCGCGGATACCGCCGTGCTGCTGAAGGGCGACGGTCAGGGCGATGCCTTCGCCGTGGCGCAGATGATCGCCGCCTACGCGAAGGACAAGGGCTTCGATCTGATCCTCTGCGGCAACAAGGGCCTCGGCGGCGACAACGCCGCGATGGGCCCCATGCTGGCGGAGCTGATGGGCATCGGCCAGGCGAATGTGGTCGTGAAGCTGGAACTCGGCGAGGGCACCTTCAAGGCCGAGCGCGAGATCGAGGGCGGCACCGAGATCGTCGAGGGCGCGCTGCCCGCGGTCATCACCGCGCAGAAGGGGCTCAACGAACCCCGCTACGCGAGCCTGAAGGGCATCATGGCCGCCAAGAAGAAGACCATCGAGGAAGTGGAGGCCACTCCGGCGACCACGGGCGCTCAGATCAGCGCCCTGGCCCTTCCCCCTGAGCGGCCCGCAGGCCGGAAGCTGGAAGGCGATGCCGCCGCCCAGGCCCAGGCCCTGCTCCAGGCCCTCAAGGACGAAGCCAAGGTCTTCTAGCCGCTCCCCCTCTGCCGACTGATCCGATTCGAAAGGATGACATCCATGATTCTCGTGTTCTGTGAACTGAAGGACGGCCAGATCCGCAAACCCAGCCTCGAAGCCCTCAGCGAGGGCCGCCGTCTGGCGGATGCCGCCGGCAAGCAGCTGGGCGCCCTCTTCGCCGGTGCCTCCTGCTCGGGTTCCGCGGAGGCCGCCAAGTACGGTGCCGATGTGATCCTCACCGCCGAGGGCCCGGCCCTGACCTCCTATTCCAGTGATGTCTTCGCCGCCGTCCTCGCCGACGCCGTGAAGAGCAAGGGCGCCACCGTGCTCCTCGCCGCCGCCACGGCCGTGGGCAAGGATGTCGCGCCCCGCGCCGCCGCCCGCCTGGGCGCCGGCTACGCTTCGGATGTCACCGGCCTGTCCATGGTCGATGGCAAGCTCCAGGCCGTCCGCCCGGTGTACGCAGGCAAGGCCTTCGCCACCACCTCCTTCGCCAGCGGGGTCCAGGTGGCCACCACCCGCCCCAATGTGTTCCCCGCCGCCGAAAAGGCCGCGGCCGGAACCACCGAAACCCTGGCCGTACCGGCCAGCGACTTCAAGTCCGTGGTGAAGGAGATCCTCGCCAAGGCCAGCGGCAAGGTGGACCTCAGCGAAGCCAATGTCATCGTCAGCGGCGGCCGCGGCATGAAGGACGGCGCCAACTTCAAGATCCTCGAGGAACTGGCGGACGCCCTCGGGGGCGTCGTCGGCGCCTCCCGGGCCGCCGTGGACGCCGGCTGGGGCCTGCCCCACAGCATGCAGGTGGGCCAGACCGGCAAGGTCGTCAGTCCCACCCTCTACATCGCCTGCGGCATCAGCGGCGCCATCCAGCACATCGCCGGTATGAGCGGCTCGAAGTTTATCGTCGCCATCAACAAGGATCCCGAGGCCCCCATCTTCAAGCTGGCGGATTACGGGATCGTCGGCGACCTCTTCGAAGTCGTCCCCGAACTCACCAAGGCCGCGAAGACCATGGGGATCGGTACCAACTAAGCTCCGTTCTTACCTGCAAAATCGCCCGGCAAACGCCGGGCGATTTTGCAGGTAAGAAAAGATTCGAACACCGAGGCCGAGCTTTGCCCGGTCGAGGTGTGGGGGCTCCGGGGGGACATCGCAAGCACCGCGAGCAGGCGGTCCCCCCGGATAGCATCAGGCCCCGAACTGCCTCAAATGATGGTCGAAGTGCTTGTAGATCAGCTGGCCCCACTGGGCGCCGCTGAGCCGCCCGAAGAAGGGATGGACCATGCCCTCGGTCTTCGCGGCGCCAAGCTGGACCACACGGTCGATGAGGGTGGCCAGCCGGGCCCGCTCGGCCTCGAAGTCGCGGGCATCGGCCACCACATAGATCGGGTCGGTGGGGGAGTTCCGGCGGAAGGGCTTGTCCCCGAAAATCTGGCCCCGGATCAGGGGCGTGATCAGCTTGCCGAGGAAGACCTGCTTCACCGGGCGCTCACCCAGGAGATCACCCAAGGCGATGGCGCAGTGCCTCAACATCTGGGCGGGATCCATCTTCCCCCATTGGCGCTGGGCATCCGGCTCCAGCTCTGCAATCCGGCGAGCCAAGGCGTCCCGGTCCGTCGGGTTGAACAACGAATGCATCAATCACCTCCTGCCCATCCACGATTACACAGGCTCGAAGCCCTCGTCGCGCAGGAAGTCCCGGGCATCCTCCGGGTCGCCGAAGCGGGCGACGATGGCGTCGCCCTCGTTAACATCCCCGTCGAGGGCATCGAGGCTGTTGCGCTCGCGGATCACGCAAGCGCCGCCGATCTCGTCCAGCCCGAACTGCACCAACTCCCGGATGACACCATGCTCATCCCGCCAAAGCTCCACATGCAGGTCCGTACCCATCGGCTCCTCCTTCCCCTTTCCGCTGCGCGGGAAGGTTAGGTCTTTTCGAAGAACAGCACCACCATGCCGAAGCCCACCCGGTCGCCGTGCTTCAGTTCCCGGGGCTCGCCCGGCAGGATCCGCTCGCCGCGCACGAAGGTGCCATTGGCCACGCCGGGCTCCTCCAGCAGGAAATAGCGGCCGTGCTCGCAGAGAATGCGCGCATGGCGCCGGGAGACGCTCAGGTTGTGGTCCTCCTCCGAGAGGTCGATGTCGGGGTGGACGCCGGTGGTGGGGTCGAACCGGCCGATGAGCGAGCCATGGGACAGGATCGGATGGGGTTTGCCACCCAGCACGGAGATCAGGTTCGCCACCGGGCCGCCTGGGGCCTTCTGAGGCCGCTGGGCGTCCAGGGTCTCCAGGCGCTCGCCCACTTCCCGGTGCCGCTGGGCCAGGCGCTGCATCATCTTCACGGAGACTTCCGGGTTCTGGCGGATCATGCGCAGGAAGGTGCCGCGGTTGATGGCGATGAGGTCCGAGTCCTCCAGGGCCAGGGCCGTGTGCTGACGGGGGAGGGCCTCGAGCAGGCTGCCCTCGCCGAAGAAGTCCCCCTTGGACAGTTCTTCCGCCCAATCGCCCTTGGGCTCCTCTGAGACATAGAGCCGGACCTTGCCCGCCAGGATGATGTACATCTGCTGGGACATCTCCCCCTTGCGGAAGACGATCTCGCCTTCGCGGAAGCGCAGCTTGCTTTGATCGATGAAGCTGGGTTCAGCCATGAAGGTCCCGGGGAGTGTCCTAGGTTACCCCATGCCCCCGGGCGGGTGAACCTCAGCCCTTCATCGCACCGGCAAAAGCCCGGGCCAGCAGGCCTTCCAGAAGCCGGGCCTCGGCCCCGGAAAAACCCTCTGGATGGGGGGAATCCAGGTCCAGCACCGCCTCCAGGCGCCCCCCGATCATGACCGGGATCACGAGTTCGCTCCGGGTGGCGTCATCGCAGGCGATGTGACCGGGGAAGGCGTGGACATCCGGAACCAGCTGGGTGGTGGCGGTGCGCGCGCAGGCCCCGCAGACGCCCCTCTCGAAGGCGATGCGCAGGCAACCCATGCCCCCCTGGTAAGGACCCACGGCCAGCATCCCCTCGCCGACGCGCCGATAGAACCCGCACCAGTTGGTCTGGGGAAGGGCCTCCCACAGGAGGCAGGCCAGGGTGGCCTCCAGCGCGACTTCGCCGGTCTCGCCCGCCACGGCGGCCAGGATCTGGGGGAGGGCCGCTTCGAGCCGGGCCACCCGCTCCGCCTGGGGCAGCAGAGCGCCCCGCGCCACCTTCTCCAGCAGGATGCCCTCGCTCATGCCTGTCCCTCCGCTAACCTGGATCCATGTCCATTCTGCGCCATCTGGCAGCTCCGCTCGCCCCTTTGTACGGAAGGGTGGTGCGCGCGCGGAACCGCAGCTTCGACGCCCATCCCGAGCGGGTCGGGCGGGCGGGGGTGCCCGTGGTGTCCGTGGGCAACCTCAGCGCCGGCGGCACCGGCAAGACCCCCCTGACCTTGTTCCTGGCCGAGGGCCTGGAGGCGGCGGGGTGGGCCAATGCCGTGCTCTCGCGGGGCTACGGCGGGCGGCGGGACATTGATCCCATGAGCGTCGAGGCGGATTCCGACCCCCGCCAGACCGGGGACGAACCCCTCCTCATGGCCCGGCGTCTGGATCCGGGCCGCGTGGTCGTGGGGCGCAAGCGCCATGCGGCCGCCCTCCGGGCCCTGGCCCAGCGGCCGGGGCTGCGCTGCCTCCTGCTGGACGATGGTTTCCAGCACCGGGCCCTCCATCGCGATCTGGATCTGCTGGTGCTGGACGGCGTGCGTCTCTGGGGTGACGGCCGCATGCTGCCCCTGGGCGACCTGCGCGAGCCCATGGACAGCGCCCGCCGGGCCCATGCGCTGGTGGTCACGCGGGCGGGCCGCGTGAAGGATCGCGCCGCGGTGGAGGCTTGGTGGTCCCGCTACGGTGGCGGTCCCATCTTCTGGGTGGATTTCACCCTCGGCGCCCTCCGGGCCTGGGGGACGGAAACCCGGTCCCCCCTGCCCGGCCCCGCCCCGGTGGCTGGTCCCGCCTATGCCTGGTGCGGCCTCGGCCACCCCGAGGCCTTTTATGCCGATCTGCTGGTGGCCGGCGTGGTCTGGGTGGGCTCCCGCAGCTTTCCCGACCACCGTGGCCCCTCGCCCGCCGACCTGGTGCGGCTTCAGAATGAGGCACGAACGGAAGGAGCCGCCTGGCTCGTGTGCACCGAGAAGGACGCCGTCAAGCTCGGCCAGGCCCATGCCCGGGCCCTCGGAATGCCGCTGTTCATCGCCGAGCAGCGCGTGGTCGGCGGCGAGGATCTGCTGGCCTGGGTGCACGCCAGGCTCGAAGCCCTCCAGCCCAGGTAGGCGGCCACACCTTGCCGCGGGCGTGGAAGGAACCGGCGCGCCTTCCCAGGGCGGGCGGGGGCCGCTATGCTTGCGGCCACCAAGCCACTCCAACCTGATCTCCCCCGGGAGGACCCATGCTGAAGAAGACCTTCTTCGTCTCGCTCTTGACTGCCGCCTTCGGCCTGCAGGCCGCAGGTGGAGACACCGTCAAGATCGCCCTCACGGGCCCCTTCAGCGGCGGTTCGGCGCCCATGGGAACCTCTGCGCGGGACGGTTCCAAGCTCGCCATCGCCGAGATCAATGCCGCCGGGGGCATCCAGGTGGGCGGCCGGAAGATGAAAATCGAGATCATCGAGCGCGACGACGAGGCCAAGAACGAGCGCGGCGCCCTCATCGCCCAGGAACTGGCGGCCATGAGCGATCTCACCGGCGTGATCGGCACCGTGAACACCGGCGTCTGCATGGCGGGCGACAAGCACCTGCAGGAGAAGGGCATCACCAAGATCATCTGCCCCGCGGCCGGATCGGCCTCCATGACCCAGTGGAGCAAGGCCGGCGTGAAGGACTGCTCCATCTTCCGCTTCGCGGCCCACGACGGCATCCAGGCGGCCATGGTGGTGGAAGAGGCCATCAACCGCAAGTTCACCAAGGTGGCCGTGGTCTATGACTCCACCAACTACGGCGTGTCCGGCCGCGACGACATGCTGGACCAGATCAAGAAGCAGGGCAACAAGCTCACCGTGGTGGCCCAGGAGAAGTTCAACATCGGCGACAAGGACATGACCGCCCAGCTGCTGCGCGCCAAATCTGCGGGCGCCCAGGCCATCCTCATCTGGGGCATCGGGCCCGAGCTGGCGGCCATTTCCAACGGCCAAGCCAAGATCGGCATGAAGGCCCCCCTCATCGGCGGCTGGACGCTCTCCATGTCCAACTACATCGACAACGCCGGCAAGAACGGGAACGGCACGCTGATGCCGCAGACCTTCATCGAGGAGCCCATCACCCCCAAGGCGAAGAGCTTCATCGACGGCTACCACAAGACCTTCAAGGTGGGCCGCATCCCCTCCCCCGTGGCCGCCGCCCAGGGCTATGACGCCGTCTACCTCATGGCCGCCGCCGTCAAGCAGGCCGGCACCACCGACACCCGCAAGGTCAAGGAGGCGCTCGAGGATCTGAAGGAGCCCGTGGTGGGTGTCATCGCGACCTGGAACCACCCCTACACCAAGTGGGACCCCGCGGATGTGACCACCCACGAGGCCTTCCGCCGCGAGCAGACCGTCATGGGCATGGTGAAGGACGGCCGCGTGGTCTTCGGCAACGACGCCGACCGCGAACGCCTCCGCAAGTCCGCCGTGACGGCCACACCCGCCAAGGTCAAAGGCAAGGGCAAGACGAAGTAGCTTCCGCACCCGCGAACCGGGGGGCTTCGGCCCCCCGCTTTTTCCCTCCTCCCCTTTCGAGGCAGGCCCGCATGAATGCCCAGATCATCGGACAGATGGCCGTGAGCGGCGCCCTGATGGGCCTGGTCTACGCGCTCATCGCGTACGGCTTCCAGCTCACCTACGCCACCAGCAAGAGCATCAACTTCGGCCAGGGCGAGCTGGTGATGGTCTCGGCCTTCTTCAGCCTCACCCTCACGAACCTCGGCCTGCCCTACTGGCTGATGATCCCTGGCGGCCTGCTCTTCGGCGCGGTGCTCGGTCTGGTGGTCGAACGGGCCGGCGTGCGGCTCGCGCTCGAGCAGAAGAGCGAAGGCTGGATCCTGCTCAGCATCATCATCGGCCTCTTCTTCTTCTCGGCGGCCGAGAACATCTGGGGTCGCGACGACCGGCCCTTCCCCACCCCCATCTCGGCGGATCCCATCCATGTGCTGGGGGTGGATGTCACGCGGCTGGAGCTGTCCGTGGCCGTGGGCGTGCTGGCCATCATGGGCGCCATTGAGCTCTTCAAGCGCCGCACGCTGCTGGGCAAGGCCTTCGAGGCGGTATCGGCCGACCGCGACGCCGCGGAGCTCATGGGCATCTCCGCCACCCGCACGGTGATGCTGTCCTATGGCCTGTCCGGCGCCGTGGCGGCCCTGGCGGGCATCCTCGTGTCCCCCATCACCACCGTGGGCCCCACGATGGCCTCGGCGCTCATCCTCAAGGCCTTCTCCGTGGCCGTGGTGGCCGGCCTGGATTCGGGCTTCGGCGTGGTGCTCATCGGCATGTTCCTGGGCGCGCTGGAAAGCCTGGCCAGCTTCTACCTGGGAAGCGGCTGGCGCGAGGCGCCGGGTCTCGTCCTGCTGATCCTCGCCCTGGCGGTGCGGCCCACGGGCGTGTTCGGCAAAGCCACCATCCGGAAGGTGTGACGATGAAGCGCATCCTCCTCCTCCGCGGCGCCGAGCTCATCGTCTTCGCCCTGCTGGCCACCATCCCCCTGCTGGTGGTGAACCCCTACGCCCTGGGCCTCCTCACCCTGCTGGCCATCTACGGCATCCTGCTCATCGGCCTGGATGTGACCGTGGGCTACCTGGGCCAGGTGAACCTCGCCCATGTGGCCTTCCTGGGCCTGGGCGCCTACACCGCCGGGCTCGCCGTCACCAAGCTGGGCCTCGGCATGGCACCGGCGCTCCTGGCCGCCATGGCCGTGGGGCTCCTGCTGGGCGGCCTGCTGGCCCTGCCGGCCCTGCGTCTGGAAGGCCCCCAGTTCGCCCTGGCCACCCTGAGCTTCGCGGCCCTCAGCACCACGGCGCTCAACGAACTGGAAGGCCTCACGGGGGGCGCCCAGGGCCTGAGCCTGACCCGGCCGCCCATCTTCGGCCACTCCCTCACCCCTCCCCTCTTCTACTGGCTCTGCATGGCCCTGCTGGCCGTGGTGTGGATGCTCATGCGCAACCTGCTGGCCTCCCAGTGGGGCCGGGCCTTCGAGGCCCTGCGCGACAGCCCCATCGCCACCGATGCCATGGGGGTCGGCACCTACCGGCACAAGGTCGCGGCCTTCGCCCTGGGATCGGGGCTCGGCGGCCTGGCGGGCGGGCTCTACGCCTTCAACTTCCAGTACCTCCAGCCCCAGAGCTTCGTCTACGACCTGATGATCATCCTGCTGCTGGGGGTGGTCCTCGGCGGCCGCAAGAGCCTCTGGGGGGCCTTTGTGGGCGCCTCTGTCATTGTCCTGCTGCCCAACCTGCTCTCCAACCGGCTGCTCTTCCAGGTGTTCTCGGGCCTGGGCTTTGCGATGGCCCTGGCGGCGGGCCTGCGGGGCCTCGTCAAGAAGACCACGCGCCCCTTCCAGGCCCTGGCCCCCGTGGCGGCCATGGGGCTCCTGGTGGTGGGCGGCTTCTTCGTGGAGAACACCGAGGACTGGCGCAAGGCCATCTTCGCGCTGATGCTCTTCTCGGTGGTGGTGGGCCTGCCCGAGGGTCTCATGGGTTTTCTCGCCATCTTCTTGGCGAAGCTCTTCCGGGTGCCCCATGCGCCCCTGCCCGAACCTTCGGACATCGAGGCCATCCTGCCGCCCCGCGCCTCGGATGGCGCGCCCCTGCTCGTCCTCGAGGACCTCCGGCGCCACTTCGGCGGCGTGAAGGCCGTGGACGGCCTCTCCATGACCATCAAGTCCGGCAGCATCCACGGCCTCATCGGACCCAACGGCTCCGGCAAGAGCACCGTGGTCAATGTCATCTCCGGGCTCTACACGCCCACCGCGGGCCGCATCCTGCTCCGCGGAATGGTGCTGCCGTCCGGAAGCCTCTTCCAGGTGTCGAAGTCCGGCGTGGCGCGCACCTTCCAGAACCTCCAGCTCTTCGCCGAGTTGACGGCCCTCGAAAATGTCATGGTGGCGCTCCGGGGGGTGTACCGCAGCCCCTTGCCCCTGGTGCTGCTGGGGCTCGCCCGGCGCGAGGAGCGCCAAGCCCAGGCCGATGCCCTCTGCCTGCTGGACCGGGTCGGACTGAAGGACCAGGCCCTCACCCGGGCCAAGGATCTGACCTACGGCGCCCAGCGTTTCCTGGAGGTGGCCCGGGCCCTGGCGCGCAAGCCGGACCTGCTCATCCTGGACGAACCCGCCGCGGGCCTAGCCCATCCCGATGTGGTCCAGCTGATCGAGATCATCAAGCGGATCCACCGGCGCGGCATCAGCATCCTCCTCATCGAGCACCACATGGATGTCGTGAGCGAGCTCTGCGACACCGTGACCGTGCTCGACGGCGGCCGCGTCATCGCCGAAGGCACGCCCGACGAGGTGAAGCGCCACCCGAAGGTGGTGGAGGCCTACCTGGGCCAGCCCCCGCAACCCGAGACCGACACTGACACCGCCGGCGGCGCCGAGCCGCTGCCCGCCTGAAGGAGCGATCCATGCTGCAAGTGGAGGATCTCCATGCGGGCTACGGCGCCAGCGAGGTGCTGACGGGGACCACGCTGTCGGTGAAAAAGGGCACCCTCGTGGCGCTCATCGGCGCCAACGGCGCGGGCAAGACCACCACCATGCGCGCCATCTCCGGGGGCCTCAAGCCGGGCCGGGGCCGCGTGGTCCTCGACGGCCAGGAAGTGCAGGGCCTGGATGCCTCCCGCATCGCCCGCCTGGGCCTCGCCCACGCCCCCGAGGGCCGGAAGGTCTTCGGCCCGCTCTCGGTGGAGGACAACCTCCTCCTGGGTGCCTACAGCCGCCTGCCGCGGTTCTTCGGCTACCGGACCAAGGCCCGCGGCGACCTGGACCGGGTCTACGACCTGTTCCCCCGCCTGAGGGATCGCACCCGCCAGGCCGCCGGCACCCTGTCCGGCGGCGAACAGCAGATGCTGGCCATCGGCCGCGCCCTCATGGCCCGCCCCAAGGTGATGCTGCTGGACGAGCCCTCCATGGGCCTCGCGCCGGTCATCGTGCAGGAGGTCTTCCGCACCATCCGCCGCCTCAAGGAAGAGGGCATCACCCTCCTCCTCGTGGAGCAGTTCGCCAAGAGCGCCCTCGAGGTCGCCGACTACGCCTATGTCATGGAACGCGGGCGCATTGCCGTCGAGGGCACCCCGGACGAGCTGAGCCGGAACGAGCGCGTGATCGCGGCCTACCTGGGCTGAGCCCGGACTGGCCCCACCCGGGGCCTTTGCGGTAGGATGATGGCCTGCCGCGGGCGTAGTTCAGTGGTAGAACGCAAGCTTCCCAAGCTTGATGTCGTGGGTTCAATCCCCATCGCCCGCTCCAAATCAGAAGGCCCCCGGTCGGGGGCCTTCTGATTTGGGGCCAAGGGGGGAACCCCACCGCCCTACCCTTTCCCGTGGGCCTTCATCTCCACCAGGCGCTTGGCCTCGCGGCGGATCAGCTCGGGCACATTGCGGTCCTTCATCAGCAGCTTCATGTCGCTGTCGATCAGGCGCTTGAAGTGCGTCATGGCCACGGGCAGGGGTGTGCGGGGATTCATGACCAGGGCCTTGGTGATGGGGTATTTCTTCATCCACTCGCGGCTGTTGGAGATGATGCGCAGCACTTCCTCGTTCACGGTGCGCATCTGGGCGATGTAGGCGATCTCGGATTCGGTGATGCGGCCGTTGCGGATGACATTGACCTGGATGAGGCGGTTGGCCTCGCGGATGAGGATGGCGCGCTCCTCCTTGCCCCCCTTGATGGCCAGCATGATCTTCTGGTTGGTGCTGAGCTTGGTGATGCGCTGGGTCACCGTGAGGTTGATCTCCTGGCCATCCTCGTGCACCAGGGGCTTCTGGGCGAGGAGACGGCGCTCGGCGGCCTGTTCCTCGGATTCGATCTCCGCGTCCGCCTCCTCCTGCGACTTGGTCTTGGGCAGGGGCAGCTCGGACCAGGCTCGATCCAGCTTCCCGGCTTCGACCTCGTTGATGATCTCCAAGCGGTCCTTCTTGACCTCCTCGGGGATGAGGCGCAGCACTTCGTAGCGGTATTCGTTCACCCGCCGCTTGATGACATATTCACCCTCGGGGTGCTCCTCCAGCAGGTCGAGGATGCGCGGGCGCTCGATCCACATCACCTGGTTGTTCAGCACGATCTCGAGCACGGAGCCCGGCAGGCTCGGTACCGAGGCTTCGACGATCTCCGAGGTCAGCGAAGGGTTGAGGAGGGCCGCTTCGAGCAGGGCCGGCTCCTTGCGGTGGCAGAGCACCAGCTGCAGGGGCCGCGGTGGTTCCACGGGCTCCAGCAGCAGACCGGCGAGCATGGACTCGGGCATGGTGGCGAAGAAACCGAGGGCCCGGGCCGTGTGGGGCGTCTCCTCCAGGGCCACATGGGCCAGGGCCTGGAGCAGGTCCTTGGCGGGGACCGGCAGACTCCCGCCGACCAGGGCCACCACCATGGGCTCGGGGAGGGTGCCCAGGAGGAACCGTTCGACGATGGGGTGCATGCTCATGGTCGGGGTCCATCCTCGTCATCATCGGGGGTCGCGGGTTCGGGCGGCTCGGTCGGCGGCGGCGACGGCCGGAGCCAGCGGCCCTCGGCGTCGAAGCGGCCGGTCCAGGCCTCGCCCACATTCTGGCCATGGGGAATCCGCACGCCCGCCACTTCCACATTCACCACCCCGGCGTTGTCCAGCACCAGCGCGAAGGGCCCCTTCACCCGGAGCCGCCAGGGTTCGGACACGCGTAGGGTGTGGGTCTGAGCCTGCTCGCCGGATTCGGGGAGGGGCTCCAGCCGCACTTCGCAGGTGTCCATGGACCGGAGGCTGATCAGCACGCCCTGCTCGTTCAGGGGGGCCTCGGGCAGCAGCTCGCCCAGCACCGGATAGGCCGCGGTGGAAGGCGGAGGGGGGGGCGGCAGCGCGGCCCTGGGCAGGGCGGACAGGTAGCTGGGCGACGGCTTCCGCCCCAGGCTCGGGCCAGGGACCACCAGCCACAGCACCACCAGAACCGAGGCCGCAGTCAAAAGGCCCATGACGACGCGCTCCAGGCGCTCCTGCCGCGGATCGGGCGGAGCCCATTCCTGGGCGCCGGGCACCGTCTGGAAGGCATCGGTGTGGAATTCCAGGTCCACGCCAAGGCGCTCCGCCAGCTGGCGGGCCAGGGGACGGGAGCGGCCCGGCGGCAGGGCCGCCCAGTCGTCGGCCTCGATGGCCTCGATGTGGCGGATGGGCAGCTTCAGCTCCAGGGCCAGGATCTCGCGCGACAGCCCCTTGGCCATGCGCGCCTCCTGGAGGAGCTGGCCGACCGTATCGTCGCCCCTCATCCCGCCCACCCCACGGGCAGCTCCTTGAGCAGCCGGGCCAGCTGCTCGCGCCGGTCGTTGCGGCTCAGGCGCCGCTCGTCCAGGCTGCCGCGGTGGGCCATGGTGTCGGCCAGGGTGCTCTGCAGGTCGTCCGGCGTGATGAAGTCGCGGCCCTCCAGCCAGGCTTCGGCCTGGGCCAGCCCCAGCCAGTGCTTGGCCGCGCGGGTGGAGCAGAAGCCCCCTTCGGTGCGGATGCGGTCCACCATGCGCTCAGCATAATCCAGCACCGCATCGGACACCCGGACGGCCCGGACGGCCGCGCGGGCCTGCTTCCAGCCCTCGAGATCCAGGGCGGGGTTCAAGGTGTCCAGGCGTTCCGAGCCGGCTTCCCCCTTGAGGATGCGCCGCTCGGCCTCCCGGTCTGGATAACCGAGGTGGAGGGCGCAGGAGAAGCGATCAAGCTGGCTCTCGGGCAGGGGGAAGGTGCCCGCATGGTCCAGCGGGTTCTGGGTGGCGATGACGAAGAAGGGATCGGGGAGGCGATGGGTGCTGCGATCCAGGGTCACCTGTCCCTCCACCATGGCCTCGAGCATGGCGCTCTGGGTCTTGGGGCCGATGCGGTTCAGCTCGTCCAGCAACAGCACATGGCAGAACACCGGCCCCGGCTGGAAACGGAAGGACTGCTCCTTGGCGTCCCAGAGGTGCACCCCCAGCAGGTCCGAGGGCAGCAGGTCGTTGGTTCCCTGCACCCGCTGGAAGCTGCCGCCGAGGATGCGCGAAAGCCCCTTGGCCAGGGTGGTCTTGCCTACGCCCGGCAGGTCTTCCAGCAGCACATGGCCCCCGGCGAGGAGGGCCGCGAAGGCCCGCCGGACCTGGGATTCCTTGCCCACGACCACGGCCTGCAGCGCGGTGAGCCCCGCCCGGGCCGCCGGACGGATGCCTTCCGGGGAACGCACCGGGGGGGCGAGGACGGGAGGAGGCTGGGGCGGATCCTGGATCATGGGGCCTTCCGTGGAACGGAGTCGGGATCTCCATCTTCCAGAGGGATGCCATGCTCCCGCAAGCGCTGGGCGAGGCTTCGCACCGTCAGCCCCAGACCTTCCGCCGCCGGGGGGAGGTCTCCCCCCGCTTCCCGCAGGGCCTTCCGCAGCAGCTCGCCCTCCGCCGAGCGCGCCACGGCCTTTAGCATGACCTCGAGGGTTCCGGGTGCCGGCCAGGGCAGGCGCAGGGGGGCCCCGTCCAGCCCGAGATCCGGGAAGGCGCGGATGACGGGCCCTTCGGAGAAGAGGATCGTCCGCCCCGCCAGCACCTCCAGCTCGCGGAGGTTGCCGGGCCAGGCGTGATCCAGCAATTGGCGCTCGGCGGCCCGCTCCAGCCAGGGCTCCGGCCGGCCTTCGCGCCGCGCGGCCCGCGTCAGGAAGAGCCGCGCCAGGATCAGGAGATCCTCCCGGCGCTCGCGCAGGGGGGGGACTTTCAGCTCCAGCGACCCAAGGCGCTGGGCCAGGTCCGGGGGCAGCGCGACTTCGGCGTCCACACCGGCCATCCAGCACAATCCCGCCCCAAGGGGGCCGTCCATGGCCCGGGTCAGGGGCCCCAGGGCCCCCGGCGAGAGGTGGGCCAGGTCCGCCAGGTACAGGCTGCCGCCCTGGAGCAGCTGCAGGGTGCGCGGATCCGGCCCCTCGGGACCCAGGGTCTCGGCGGCCAGACTCAGGAAGGGGGCTGCCGGATGGCGCAGCGCATGGAGCCGGCGGGCGCAGCGGCTCTTGCCGGCGCCGCGCTCCCCGCGGAAGAGCACGGGCAGGGCCGTGGCGGCCGCCCGCCCCAGGGCGCCCTCCAGGGCCTGCATGGGGGCGCCGTGGGCGATCCAGGGTTCCGCCGGGTCCGGGGGCGGCGCGCCCACCAGGGCCCGCAGGCGGTCCAGCAGGGCCAGGAACGCGTCCAGGTCGAAGGGCTTGGGCAGGAAGTCGTCGGCGCCGAGCCGCATGGCCTCCACGATGTCGCGGGGCTCTCCGAAGGCGGACATGAGGACCACGCGCAGGCCCGGCTGGAGCTGGCGGGCCCGCCGGATCAGCTCCAGCCCGCTCATGCCCGGCAGGCGCAGATCCGTCACCAGCACATGGGCCGGCGCCGCCTCCAGGGCCCTCAGGGCCTCCTGCGGATCTGCCACCGCCCGCACCGACCAGGCCGACCCCTCGAGGGCCTGGGTCAGCAGGCGGCGGAAGCTGTCCTTGTCCTCGACGAGCAGCAGATCCATGGGTAGAAGCTATCAGGTATCGGCTCCTTATGACTTAGAGCGCCCCCCCGCAGCCTTCGATGAACCGCCGGCTCTGCGCCTCCGCCTGGGCCTCGAAGAGGGCGCTCCCCTCGACCAGCGCCAGGCCCGCCTCCCGGGCCCAGAGGGCGAAGGCGGTGTCCTCCTTGTAGATCCACTCCACGGCCCAGCGGGCGGACGGCCGGGCGGCCTCCAGCAGATCGCCGAAGGGGGCGGGATCCTCCGGCGCCATCCCCAGGCTCGTGGCCTGAACGAGACCCACGGGGCCGAAGGCCGCCACCTCGCCGGGCGTCACGGGCCGCTGACGCGAGACCTGGAGCACCGGCCGGCCGGCCGCTTCCAGGCTCGCGCGGCTGGTGCGCGCCACGCCGCCAGCGCCGAGGAGCAGCACGGGTCCGGGGACCAGGCTGGACAGCGCCTGCCCGAAGGCCTCCGCATCCGTGTTGGCGCCCTGCCAGGGATCGCCGGGCGCCCGCCGCCAGAGGGTATTGAGGGGCCCTTCCAGGCCCAGGGCCTGCGGCAGGTCCAGCTTGAGGGGCGCCGTGATGCTCAGGCCCAAGACGCCGAGGGCCTCCAGGGCCGCCACCGCCTCCCCGGCCTCTCCACAGGCCAGGGGCAGGTAGAGGAGATCCTTGAAGGCCCGCTGGAACCGCGGGTTGTGGAAGGCCGGGCCCCGGGAATGGAGCACCGGATCGCCGATGACGCCGCAGAGACCGTGCCCCGGATGCAGGCGGGCGCAGCGCCAGGCCTGGAGCGTGGCCAGGGGGAGCTGGCCCGGGGCGGCCGCGGGGCCATCGTCCGGTGCGGCATAGGTGAAGGCCCCGCCCCAGGCTCCCTGCAGGGCGCGGCTGGGGATGCCCTTGGGCCCCATGAGGAAGGCGGACAGGGCCAGGCCACGATCCCGGGCCCAGGCCAGGGCGGGCCTCAGGCGGGCGTTATCCTCCAGGCGATCTGCCCAGCCCACCCACTTGAAGGCCTCACCTTCCGGCAGGCGCTGGAGCCGGGCCTCGAGGTCGAAGACACCGGGCGGCACATGGATCGAGCGCAGCAGCCGCACATGGGTCCGGGCGGCCTGGATCTCCTCCGGCACGGGCAGGTCCCACTCCAAGTCCAGCCAGGCCGGACGGCCCTTCACGGCCTTGGCCAAGTGGGTCAGTCGCCCTTCCGGGTCCTCATCAGGCCAGCGGCCGCCCTCGGAGACCCGGCGGCAGGTCACCAGACAGCGGCGCCTCAAGGCGTCCACCAGGGCCTCGGGATCCGCCTCGGGGAACAGGTCCAGCCGCAGTTCCGGCAGCGCATCGCCGGGCAGGCGCTTTGCGCAGGCCAGGGCCTCCTCCCATCCCGGGTGGGTGAGGGTGACGACATGGAAGGGAAGGGCATTCACGGCGGGCCATCCTGAAGGGGTCATCCTAACCTGCCCCGCAGATCTACTCGGCGGTTCCACCTGGCGGGGCGGATCCGCAGGACCATCCTGATGACACGATCCGGTCTGGGGCCGGGGTCGACCCACCTGGGGTTATTCAACTAAAAAAACCGGCCATCCGCTCCATTCATTACCTACTCGTCTGCTACGATTCCAGCCGTCCCAGGTTTCCACACACCTGGTTCAAAGGAGAACGAGACCATGTCCCCAGCCTTCATGTTCTGGATCCAGTTCGTACTCGTGCTCACGGCCATCCTCCTGGGCATCCGGAAGGGCGGCGTGGCGCTGGGCCTCATCGGCGGCCTGGGCGTGGCCGTGCTGGTGCTCGGCTTCCGCGTGGCCCCGGGCACGCCCCCCATCGATGTGATGCTCATCATCCTCGCGGTGGTGACCGCGTCGGCCACCTTGCAGGTCGCGGGCGGCCTCGACTACCTGGTGCAGCTGACGGAGCGCCTGCTCCGCGCCCACCCCAAATATGTGACCATCCTGGCGCCCCTCTCCACCTTCTTCCTCACGGTCTGCGTGGGCACGGGGCATGCGGTCTACGCGCTGCTGCCGGTCATCTCCGATGTGGCCCTGAAGACCCGGATCCGCCCCGAGCGGCCCATGGCCATCTCGAGCGTGGCCTCCCAGATGGGGATCACGGCCAGCCCCGTGGCCGCCGCCGTCACCACCTTCCTGGCCATGGCCGCGAAGAACGGCCATCCCGTGGGCCTCTTCGACATCATCCGCATCACCCTGCCCGCCGGCATCATCGGCGTGCTGGCCGCCGCCGCCTGGAGCTTCAACCGCGGCAAGGAGCTGGATGAGGACCCCGAGTTCCTGGAGCGCATGAAGGATCCCGAGTTCGCCAAGGCCCTGGACGCCAATGTGACCACCCTGGGCATGGAGATCCCCTTCACCGCAAAGCTCTCCGTGGGCCTCTTCTTCGCCGGCGTGCTGACCATCATCCTCATCGCCATGAAGCCCAGCCTCCTGCCCCTGGTGAACGGCAAGGTCGTGCCCATGACCACCGTGGTGCAGATCGTCATGCTGGCCTTCGGCTCGTTCATCCTGTTCGCCACCAAGGTGAAGGCCCCGGACATCGCCCGCTCCAGCGTCTTCATCGCGGGCATGATCGCCGTCGTCTCCATCTTCGGCATCGCGTGGATGAGCGAGACCTTCATCAAGGCCAACGAGAGCTACCTGGTGGCCAACATCAAGACCATGGTGCAGGTGGCCCCCTGGACCTTCGCCCTCGCCATGTTCGCCGTGTCCGCCTTCGTGAAGAGCCAGGCCGCCACGCTCACCATCATGCTGCCCTTCGGCTACGCCCTGGGCCTGCCCACGCCGCTGCTGCTCAGCCTCATCCCCGCCAGCTACGCCTACTTCTTCTTCGCCTTCTACCCCAGCGACCTCGCCGCCATCAACATGGACCGCACCGGCACCACGCGGATCGGCAAGTACCTGCTCAACCACAGCTTCATGATCCCCGGCCTCATCGGGGTCAGCGTCTCCACCTGCGTCGCCTACGGGCTGTCGAAGATCCTGGGCTGAGGACTCCTCCCCTGCGAAAAAGCCCCGCTGCCGCGGGGCTTTTTCGTGAGCGGGGGAAACCTACCAGAGACCCAGCACCTTCCACCAGAGGCCGCCGAGACCCACCCAGATGAGGATGTTCACGACGCTCACGATGAGTCCCGTCCGCCACCAGGTGCCCAGCTCCACATAGCCCGTTCCGAACAACACCGGCGCCGGCCCCGTCCCGTAGTGGGTCATGCCCGCGAAGAGGTTGCTGAAGAAGGCCAGCACCAGGGCGGCAAGCACCGGGGGCGCCCCGGCCACGATGGAGACGCCGAGGAAGGCCGCGTACATCGAGGCCACATGGGCCGTATTGCTGGCGAAGAAGTAGTGGCTGTAGAAATAGACCAGCGCCAGCACCAGGAAGGCGGCGATCCAGCCCTTGCCCGCGACCATGCCGCCCATGGTCTTGCTGAACCAGGGCACCATGCCCAGCTTGTTGAGGAAGCTGGCCATCATCACGAGGGCCGCGAACCACACCAGGGTGTCCCAGGCGCCGGTCTCGGCCTTGATGTCCTCCCAGTTCAAGACTCCGCTCAGGAGCAGCACCGCAAGACCCGCCAGGGCGGAAGTGGTGGGATTGAGGTCGCCCAGCTGCTTCGCGAAGATCCACAGCACCAGCAGCATCACGAAGACGCCCAGCATCATCCACTCCTGGCGCTTGATGGGCCCCAGGTCGCGCAGATGGCCCTTGGCCATCTCCACGGCCTCCGGCGTCTCCGTGATCTCGGGGCGGTGGAGCCGGTAGATCAGGAAGGGCACCAGGAGCAGGGCCACCGCGCCGGGCACAAGGGCCGCGAGGGCCCACCCGCCCCAGGTGATGTTCACCTTGAGGTCGCCCGCGAGCTTCTGGGCCAGCGGATTGGCGGCCATGGCGGTGAGGAACATGGCGCTGGTGATGCAGTTCACCTGGTAGGCGGTCAGCGTGAGGAACGAGCCCATCTTCCGGGCGCTGGCGTCGCCGGGGTTGCTGCCGTAGGCGCGGGCCAACGAGGCCATGATGGGCATGACGATGCCGCCGCCGCGGGCGGTGTTGCTGGGAATGGCCGGCGCCAGCACCAGGTCCGTGGCGGCCAGGCCGTAGCTGAGCCCCAGGGTCCGCCTGCCGAGCAGGGCCATGAAGGTGTAGGCGATGCGGGCGCCGAGGCCCGTCTTGATGAAGCCCCGGGAGATGAAGAAGGCCAGCACGATCAGCCAGATCACCACATCCGAGAAGCCGCTCATGGAATCCGCGATGCCGAGGGTGCCCGTGAGGGCCGTCACGGCGATGCCGATCATGGCCACCGCCCCCATGGGCAGCGCCTTGACGATGATGCCAACGATGGTGGTGACGAAGATGGCGAAGAGGTGCAGCCCCTTCACCCAGTCGGCCTTCCGCTTGGCTTCGGCATCAGCCTTGGCCTTGGCTTCCGCTTCGGCTTTCATCTTCGCATCGGCTTCCGCCTTCGCTTTGGCCTCGACCTCGACCCTGGCCTTGGCTTCAGCCTCCGCCTTCACCTTGGCCTCCAGCTGGGCCTTGGTCAGCGACTTGGCCGGCGCCGGAGCCGCCACTGGGATTGGCGTGGCCACCGCCGAAACGGGCTTGATGGGGGGCTTGGCGGCCGCTGGAGCGGGCTTGGCCGCCGCAGGCTGGCCCGTGAAGAGCTTGGCGTCGGGCACGGACATCAGGCGAGGCAATCCAACATACAGGAGCAGACCCAGAAGGACGGTCGCGAGGGTTGGCACCAGCCTGGCGCCCTGCCAGCCGGACGAGCCTCCGGCCGGGGCCGTTCCGGAAACGGGTTCATGGCTCATAAGGAGCCTCCATGGTTAGGATGGGGTGGGATTTCGGTGCGTAGTCTACCCCTCAGTCGCATAGTGTGAAGAGGTATCTGAGCTACGATTCCGCCGAATTCGTACGCCAATTAGATACATTTGCAGGTTTCTTCACAGGAGGACGCCATGCGTGAGTTCAGGATCGCGGTCATTCCCGGCGACGGCATCGGCAAGGAGGTGGTGCCGGAAGGCATCCGCGTGCTGGAGGCCGCCGCGGCGAAGCACGACCTGCGCTTCCGCTGGGACGAGTTCCCATGGAGCTGCGAGTACTTCCTCCAGCACGGCCGCATGATGCCGGAGGACGGGCTCGACCAGATCCGCCGCCACGACGCCATCTTCCTCGGCGCCGTGGGCTTTCCCGGCGTCCCCGACCACATCTCCCTGTGGGGCCTGCTCATCCCCATCCGCCGGGGCTTCCGCCAATACGCCAACCTGCGTCCCGTGAAGCTCATGCCCGGCGTGCCCTGCCCGCTCGCGGGCCGCCAGGTGGGCGACATCGACTTCATGGTGGTCCGCGAGAACAACGAAGGCGAGTACTCCAGCATCGGCGGCCGGCTCTACGAAGGCACCGACCAGGAGATGGCCGTGCAGCAGAGCGTCTTCACGCGGCAGGGCGTGGACCGCATCCTGAAGGTGGCCTTCGACATCGCCCAGTCCCGGCCGAAGAAGCACCTGACTTCCGCCACCAAGTCGAACGGCATCGCCATCACCATGCCCTACTGGGATGAGCGGGTGAAGGCCATGTCCGCGGCCTACCCGGAGGTGAAGGTCGATCAGTTCCACATCGACATCCTCTGCGCCCAGTTCGTGCGCAATCCGCACTGGTTCGATGTGGTGGTGGGCTCCAACCTCTTCGGCGACATCCTCTCGGACCTCGGCCCCGGCTGCACGGGCACCATCGCCATCGCGCCCAGCGCGAACCTGAATCCCGAGCGCGAGTTCCCCTCCATGTTCGAGCCCGTCCACGGCTCGGCGCCCGACATCTACGGCCAGGGCATCGCCAACCCCATCGGCCAGATCTGGGCCGGGGCCATGATGCTGGACCACCTGGGCTGCCCCGAGGCAGGCGCCTCGGTCATGGCCGCCATCGAGACGGTCCTCGGCAGCGGCCTCCGCACGCCGGACATGGGCGGCCAGGCGCACACCACGGACATGGGCAAGGCCATCGCCGACGCGGTGTGACTTCATCGAGACAAACCCAGTCGCCTATACTGTTCCGGCCTTCCCCCATATCCCGGAGCCACTATGTCCATGGTGACCGTCCTCTCCTGCTGGGCCATCCAGGCTGAAAAGGGCCGCCGGTTTCTCGGGAGGCCCCTGGCCCTGGTCGCGACGGGCCTTCTGCTGGCCGCGGCCCTGGCCTGCGGGAGCCGGAGCGGTGGGACCCAGGCCGCCGCCCCCGCCCCGACGCCGGCCCCGACCATCGGCTACTTCAGCGCGCCCTCCTACCTTCTCGGCGGCTCCTCCTCCGCCCAGCTGGCCTGGCAGGTCACCGGGGCCACCAGCCTGACCCTCGACCAGGGGATCGGAACCGTCACCGGTAGCACCTGCTGGGTTCATCCAAACCAGACCACCACCTACACCCTGACGGCCAGCAATGCCGGCGGGAGCGTCAGCGCCACCTGCACGCTGACGGTCTTCCCGGCGACCGCCGGTGCCACCAGCCTGCTGGCGAGCATCCCCAATGCACCCGTCGTCGATGGGCCCGCGGCCTTCGCCAGGTTCAGCTACACCTCGGCCGTGGTGGCGGACCCCTCCGGCAACCTGCTCATCGCCGACTACGGGAACCGGGCCATCCGCATGCTCTCGGCCCAGGGCCTGGTGTCGACGCCGCTCCCCTCTCTGCCCCAGGGAGGCCCGTCGTACATGACCATGGGGCCCTCCGGGAATGTCTATTTCTTCGTGGGATCCTCGCTGTGCCGCTTCAAGCCCGGGGGCGCGCTGACCACCCTCGCGGGCGTTCCCGACCAGACGGGAAGCGCGGACGGCGTGGGGGCCTCGGCCCTGTTCAACTACCCCAAGGGCCTGGCCGTGGACGCCGCCGAGAACATCTATGTGGCGGACACCGGAAACCACACCATCCGGCTGGTCACGCCCCAGGGGCAGGTGAGCACCCTCGCCGGATCGCCCGGGATGACGGGACGCATCGATGGGGCCGGGATTTCGGCCCGGTTCGTCCGACCGAGCGGGCTCGTGGTGGATGCCTCCGGCAGCCTCCTCGTGGTGGACAGCGGCAACTGGGCCGTCCGGTCGATCACCCCTGGAGGTGTCGTCACCACCCGCGCCCCCTGGCCGACCACCCTGCCCCTCTGGAACCCCAACGCCCTGGCGCTCGGGCCCGACGGCAGCCTCTTCGTGGGCGGGGAGAACGCCATCGCCAGGATCACCCCGGCGGGCGCGGTCTCGATCTTCGCCGGCGTGGAAGGGAAATTGGGCTGGGTCGATGGTCCCGGGGCCACGGCCAGGTTCTCCACCATCTCCGGATTGACCGTGGATGCCGCGGGGCAGGTGCTGGTCGCCGACTACCAGAACAGTGCGATCCGTGCCATCAAGCCCGATGGCGAGGTGACCACCCTGGCGGGCCAGCGGAGGCCCGCCCTCTTCGGTCCCGTGAACTTCGGCATGGACGCCGCAGGCAATGTCTTCCTCCCCGCCAGCAACAACACGATCCTGAAAATCACCCCCGCGGGCACCGTCAGCACCTACGCCGGAGTCCCCAACCAGAGCGGGGCCCTCGACGGACCGGCCTCCCAGGCCCTGTTCGGCGCGGCCGTGAGCACGGCTGTCGACGGGTCCGGCAATGTCTTCGTCACGGATGCCCTGAACGCGACCCTTCGGAAGATCACGCCCGCCGGGCAGGTCACGACGGTGGCCGGCGCGGCCGGTCAGACGGGGACGCAGGACGGCCTGGGCTCCCAGGCCCGGTTCAGCGCGCCCGCAGGGCTCGCCGCCGATGCCCAGGGCAACCTCTATGTGACCGACGGCAATGCCATCCGGCGCATGGGCCCCGATGGCCTGGTCACCACCCTGGCCGGAATGGCCGGTCAGGCCGGGTCGACCGACGGCATCGGCGCCTCGGCGAGGTTCGACCATCCCTACGGCCTCGCTGTGGATCCTTCAGGCATCCTCTTCGTGGCGGACTTCGGCAATGCCGCCATTCGCCGAATCAGCCCCGAGGGAGGGGTGACCACCCTCCGGTTCACCCTGGGCAGCGCGGGTAGCGCCAGCGTGGCGGATGTGGGCAAGCTCCTCTACGCCCCATCCGGCATCGCCGTGGACCGCAACGGCAGCCTCCTCGTCCAGGACATCGGCGGGTGGGGGCCCTTGCAGATCTCCTCCAGCGGCGTGGCCTGCCGGGTGCCGGTCTTCAACACGCCCGCCACCCTGAACTTCACCGGCTCGGGCCTCGCCTTCCGCAATGGGATCCTCTACAGCGCCTCCGCCTGGGGTGTCCTGCGGCTGAACCTCAACTGATCGGTCTCTGCGTTCGCGGCGCGACCTCATTCAATGCTCATCCAAATAAATGTCAGCGGGGCCTGATCGGCCCTGCCGCGGGCGGGCCGCATTCCTGACGCCGTTTCACCAGGTCCTGGAGCCGCCGGGCGGCCCTGCCGCGCAGGCGGATCAAGCGGCCTTCCGGCCCCAGCCGGAACTCGGCGGCGCTCATGAAAGCCCAGGCGGAGGCATTCGCCTCCTTCTCGATCCGGATCTGGTCCCAGGGGATGGAGGCGGGCCCCTGCCACCAGGCGGGCTGGAAGGGAAAGGGCTGCTTCAGGTGGAGGCAGCGCCGCCCCACCTTGAGGGAGATGGGCGAGTGCCCCCGCAGGGCGCCGAATTCGATCTGCTGCCAGCCCAGGTTCCTCTCGATGGGATCCGTGGGATCGGCCGGGAAGGCCGCGTAGAGGGCCGGAAGACCCATGAGCCGGTTGGTGAGCCAGGACACCCCCAGGAACACCACCGGGACGAGCAGCAGCACGGCTGCAGGCGGCGGCGTGCCACCCCGCGGGGCGAGCAGCGCCATCATGGCTTCGCCTTCCGCTTCGCCGCCTGCCAAGCCGCTTCCATCTGATCAAGGTCGCGGTGGTCCCAGCCTCCGGCGGCCCGGGCGTCATCCTCCACGGACTCGAAGCGCCCCTTGAAGCGGATCATCTGGCGGCGCAGGGCCGCGTCGGGATCCACGCCCTTCTTCCGGGCCCACTGCATGAGGCTGAAGAGCACATCGCCGAACTCCTCTTCCACGCGCACGGGGTCGGATTCGGCCTGCAGCTCGGCCACCTCCTCCTTCACCTTGTCGAGGACGCCTTCGAGATCCGGCCATTCAAAGCCCACCTTGGCGCAGCGCCGGCCGATTTCCAGAGCCTCGTCCATGGGGGACATGGAAGCCGGGATGCCCTCCAGCAGCCGGGGCTCCGATTCGGGCCCGAGCCCCTTCTCCTCGCGCTTGATGGCGGCCCAGTTGGTGAGCACCTCCTCGGCACCCGCCACCTCCACCTCGGCGAACACATGGGGATGGCGGCGCACCAGCTTCTCCACCACCGCCCGCTCCACCTCGTGGAGGTCCCAGGCGCCGCGATCCGCCGCCAGCTGGGCGTGGAAGGCGATCTGCAGCCAGAGGTCGCCGAGCTCCTCACAGAGGTGCACTTCCGTGGCGGCGTCCCCGGGCCGGTGCGCCGCCAGCGCGTCGAGCACCTCCGCCGCCTCCTCGCGGAGGTAGCGGACCAGCGTCTGATGGTCCTGCTTCAGGTCCCAGGGACAGCCGCTCTCCGGCTTGCGGAGGGCGGCCATGACAGCGCGGAGGGTCGAAGGCGTCATGGTCCCAGTGTAGGCGAGAGCCCCCCGGGAGGCGCCCGACCCCGAAAAGCCCTGGCACGAAATACCTGTCTCGACTACTTTCTAGCGATCATCCGAGAGGTCGTATGTTCCGAGCGTGGTCCCGCCCCCTGGCGCTGTGCCTTCTCCTGCTGCCCGGGGGCGCTTTGAGCGCCCAGGGATTCGCGGACGAGATCCAGGTCTACACCAACGACATCCAGAAACCCGGGAAAGTGGGGCTGGAACTGCACCTCAACCGGATCCTGCAGGGGCCCAAGGAGGCGCCGCCCGGGCTGCCCTTCAATGGATCCTGGAACCTCACCCCCGAGATCTCGTACGGGCTCCTGCCCTCTCTCGACATCGGCCTCTACCTGCCGACGGCCCTCGACACCGACCACCACTACCGGTTCTCGGGGCCCAAGTTCCGCCTGAAATGGCTGCCCATCCGGGGCGCGGGCGAGGAGGCCACGGGGCCCTTCCTCGGCCTCAACCTCGAGGTTGCCCGCACGAACCGCAGCTTCTCCGACCTGCGCTGGGAGACCGAACTGCGCGGCCTCGCGGGCGTCCAGGGCCAGGACTGGCTCCTAGCCGTGAACCCGGTCTTCACCTGGCCGCTCTCCGACGGCCAGGGGCGCGGCACCCCGGATTTCGCCACGGCCTGGAAGGCCACCTACACCCGGTGGAAGACTGCCGCCCCGGGGCTGGAGCTCTACCTCGACCACGGCCTGCTGAATCAGGTGGACCTCTCGCGGGAGCAGAGCCAGCGCCTGTTCCTGACGCTCGATGTGGACCACGCCCCCCTCGTGTTCAATGTCGGCCTCGGTCGCGGGCTCACCGCCGCGTCAGAGCGGTGGACCCTCAAATTCATCTTCGAGTTCGCGTTCTGAGAGCCCCTGGAGGAGGGTGAAGGCCAGGTCCGTCAGCGAAGGGTCCCGCGCACCCATCACCAGGATGAGGTCGCCGGGTCCCGCCTCGGCCACCAGCCGATCCACCAGCCATTCCCGCGTCGGCGCATGTTCGGCGGCCACGCCGCGGGCCGCGAGGTCCGCCACGACCTCGGCGGAGCTGATGTCCCGGGCGGCGGTGCCTCCCGCGTAGAAGACCTCCAGGAACCAGAGCCGGTCGCCGGGCGCCAGTTCCGCGGCGAAGGACTCCACGAAATCGGCGCGGAGGAACTTGAGCGGGCCGTAGCCGTGGGGCTGGAAGACCGCCAGCACGCGACCGCCGGCGGCCCCCACCCGCAGGTGCGCGGCGCGGATCGAGGCGGCCACCTTGGCCGGGTTGTGGCCGAAGTCATCCACCACGGTGACTCCGCGCCGCGTGCCCAGCACCTGGAAGCGCCGGGCCACGCCCTGGAACCGGGCCAGCGGTTCCACCATGGCGGCCAGCGGCACGCCCAGGGCGTGGCACGCCGCGAGGGCGGCCAGGGCGTTTTCGGCATTGTGGCGGCCCGGCACCGGCAGGCGGAACGGCACGCCCTGCACGCTGAAGCAGGAGCCTTCCGGCGCCAGCCGCAGGGCCTCCCCGCGGAACCCGGCCCCGGACCCGAAGCCGAAGACCGTCCCTCCCCCGGCGAACCCGCGCAGGTTCTCCGACTCGCCCACCACGGCCGTCTCCCGCACCTGGGCCCGGAAGGCGTGGAACATCTCCGCCACGGCCCCCATCTCCTTGTGGTCCCGCTGCAGGTTCAGGATCACGCCTACGGCCGCGTGGTAGCGCACCACGGAGCCATCGCTTTCATCGGCCTCGATGACCAGCAGGTCGGAGGCTCCCGCCCAGGCATTGCCCCAGCGGCCCTCGCGCTGCAGCGCCACCAGCTCGCCCCCCGTGACGACGGAAGGATCCCGGCCCGCGCCCCGCAGGATCTCGAAGATCATGGCCACGGTGGTGGATTTCCCGCTCGTGCCGGTCACCGCCACGGTGCGGTACCGCGCCACGAGGTGCGCTAGCAACTCGGAGCGGTGGATCACGGGTACGCCCAGGCGCCGGGCCGCCACCAGATCCGGAACCTCCTCCTCCACCGCCGTGGACACCACCAGCGCGGCGCAATCGCCTTCCAGGCCCGAGCCATCCTGGGGATGGATCGCCACGCCCAGGGCTTCCAGCTGGGCCCGCGCCTCGGGCCTCTGGTGCCGATCGAAGCTGCGATCACTGCCGCTGGCCCGCCCGCCCTTGAGGGCCACGAACTGGGCCAGGGCGCTCATGCCGCTGCCGGCCACGCCCGCGAAATGCAGGCGGCCCAGGCCCAGGCCACCGCCCAGGTCGCCGGCTAGATCATCGCCGGGGGAGTCCCCGCTGATGAGCACCAGATCCCCTTCCGCCACGCGCTCGAAGAGATCGGCCACCTCGGCATTGGCCAGCCGCACGCAGCCGTGGGAGACGGGCGAGCCCAGCTGGGATTCCTGGTTGGTGCCGTGCAGGTAGATGAACCGCGCCAGCGAATCCCGCCCCGGGCCCCGGTTCCATCCCTCCTCCAGGCCATCCAGGGTGAGCACCCGCGTCAGGATCAGGTCCTCGTCGCGCGGTTCCCCCCGCCACACCTCACCCGTGGCCACGCGGCTGCGGAAGACGGCCCCGGATTCGGCCCCCGCCCCGACGCGCGCGTGGATGCGGTGCCAGCCCGTGGGCGTGCGATAGGAGTTCTCCTCGCAGCCCAGGCCGTTTTTCGCGGTGGAGATGACTGCTTCAAACGACAGCCGACCGCCCTCCAGAAGCCCGAGGCGCTGGCGGGCCGTGTCCACCACCAGGATCCTGGCGCCCGGCTCAGGCGCCGGTGCGCCCGCGCGCGCGAGGCCCGCCAGCAGGAGGGCATGGTAGCGCGCGGCGGCGACGGGATCGGGCATCGAAGAACTCTCGGGGAAACGGGTGGGCCCGCGGATTTCCCAGATTCACACACTTTGAAAGTGAAGCGCTAGGCTCGGGAAACGGCGCTGTCACAATGGACCGTTTCCTCCAAGGACCGCATGAAGAACCAGCCGTTTCCCAAGCGATTCTCGTACAGCCTCCAGGGGATCCGCACCGCCTGGCAGCTGGAAGCCAGCTTCCGCTTCCAGAGCCTGATGGCGCTGGCGGCGGTGGTGTTGCTGATCGCCCTGCGTCCGCCGGCGATCTGGTGGGCCCTGCTGCTGCTCAACTGCGGGCTGGTGCTCGCCGCCGAGCTCTTCAACACGGCGCTGGAGCACGCCCTCGACCACCTGCACCCGGAGATCCACCCCGCCATCAAGATCTCGAAGGACTGCGCCGCCGGCGCCGTCCTCGTCTTCAGCCTGACCGCGGTGGGAACCTTCCTGGCCTTCGTCTGGTCGATGGCCGTCAGAACACCATGGCCACGCTGACCCCGTAGCCGCCCGGCTGGAAGATCGGCGAGAAGGACATGGACACCTTCCGGCGCGCATCGGCCCGCAGGGCCTGGTTGTGGGCCACCACCGCCTTGCCGACGAAGGTGCCGATCAGCCCCCCCGCCACCACATCGGACAGGAAGTGCTGTCGCTGCTCCACGCGCGACAGGCCCACCAGCCCCGCCAGCCCATAGGAAAGGCCGGACACCCAGGGACGGTCCGCGTGCTCGGAGATGACCGAGGCCAGGGCAAACGCCTGGGTGGTGTGACCCGAAGGGAAGGACGCCCCGCCGTTCAGGGGGTGGAAGTCGTGGGTGCCCTTGCCTTCGTTGGGCCTCGATCGGCCGGCCACGGTCTTCAGCGGAATCGTGAGCAGGAGCTGGGCGAGCCCCATCGTCACCATGGTGTCGATGCCCGTGGCCCGCACTTCAGGATCCTTGAAGGCCACTCCCGCGAGGTAGGTGCCCCCGGCGATCAGCACGCTGGGCGTGCCCCCGAACTTCTGGACATTCTTGGCGGCGCGATCCCAGGAGGCGTTGGCGTGGTTCGTCATGAACCGGTCCGTCGAGCGATCCAGCAGCAGGCCCACGCCCACCACCGCCGCGGTCCCCGCCCCGACCGCGACCCAGTCCGAGCGATCCCAGCGCGCGGGGGCGCTGACGACATGCCCCGCATCGTCCAGCAGCAGCCGGGGCAGGTTGGAGAAGCGATCCGGATCCGAAGAAGAACCCATCGCCGGAGTCGCCATGGCTGATTCCGGGGCCTTGGGGGCCGGATTCGTGGGGATCGGGGCGCCCTGGCTTGGAATCGGGACTTCCGCCCACAGCCAACTCGAGGACAGGAGCAGAGAGCAGAGGCGGACGGATGACATCAGTGGGGATCTCCGGCGGGTGGCCCGGCGCGCCGGCATCGGCCCCGGGTCCACCCAGCCACCTTACCGGGCTCCCCGGCGATTTCGAGCCGGTCTTTCTCAGGGCCCCGTGATGCGCCCTGCCAGCGCGCTGGCGGCGACGGTGGCCGGGCTGGCCAGCCACATCCGGCCCGGCCCGCTGCGGCCCGGGAAGTTGCGGTTGATGGCGCTGATGGTCACCTGGTCCGGGCGGGTGGAGATGCCAGGGCCCGCGTTGATGCAGGCCCCGCAGGAGCTGCCCAGCACCACGGCCCCCACGGCCTCGAAAGCCGCCAGCCAACCCTGCTCGGCCGCATGACGGCGCACATCCTCGCTGCCGCACTGGACGAAGAACTGCACGCCATCGGCCACCCGCCGCCCCTCGGCGGCAGCCGCCTTCACCACCTCGTAAGCCCGGCGCAGGTCTTCGCGCTTGCCGCCGGTGCAGCTGCCCAAGTAGGCGATGTCGATGGGCACCAGTTCGCCCAGGTCCGCCAGGGCCACCCCATTCCCCGGGTCGCCGGGCCGGGCCAGCATGGGCCCCAGGGCCCCGCAGTCCACGGTGAGGGTCTGGGCGTAGTCGGCCCCCTCATCCCCGCCCATCCAGGGTTCCAGCACCAGGTCCACGCCGCGGCGCTCCCGCACGAAGCGCACCGTCTCCCCATCCGGGGCGATGAGTCCCGTGAATCCGCCGATCTCCGCGGCCATGTTGGTGAGGGTGGCCCGCTCGTCGGTGTCGAGGTCCGCCAGGGCCGGACCCTGGTACTCCACCACATGGCCGATGGCGCCGCCCTCGCGGATGAGGGGCTGGGCCAGGAGGTGCAGCACCAGATCCTTGGCGGAGACACCGGGCCGGAGGCGGCCCTCCAGCCGTACGCGGAGCGTGGGCGGCACCGTGACGCGGACATCCCCCGTCACCCAGGCGCAGGCGATATCCGTGGTGCCGATGCCGAACGCGAGGCAGCCCAGGGCCCCGGCGTGGGGCGTGTGCGAGTCCGTGCCCACCACCACCTGACCAGGACAGGCGTAGCGCTCGGTCATGATCGAGTGGCAGATGCCCTCGCTGCCGGAACCGTCGGGCAGCTCGCCGTGCAGACGGATGCCGTGCTTCGCGCAGAAGGCCTCCTGCGCGGGCTTCAGGCCTTCGGCCACCCTCAGCAGACCCAGGGCCCGGTGCTCTGCCTTCATGCTGTGGTGCAGGAAGGTGAGGTGGTCCCGGAAGGCCAGGATGCGGGCCGGATCCCGGAGGACGACCCCGGGCCCCAGGGCCTTCTCCAGAAAACGGGCGGCCATGGGCGTCACATACTCGTGGCTGAAGCGCCAATCGGTCTTCACGAAGAGTCCATCGCCGGGCTTCACCACCTGAAGCCCCACCTGCCCGGCCGCCGCGTCCACCACCGCGTGGCGGGCCAGCAGCTTCTCCGCGTAGGTCATGGGGCGCGGACCATGCGATGGCAGGGGCGGCACCACCTCGCCGGCCAGACGGGCGGCGTTGTATGCGAAGAGCCCGCCGCGACGCACGATCTCCGCCGTGACGGGATCAAGCCCCTCGGTGAATTCGGCGAGCGGGATGGCTTCGCCCCGGCGGATCCGCGGGATGAGGCCGAAGTCGGTGCTGGTGAGCAGACCCAGGTTCTGGGCGTTCTGGCGGTAGATGCGCTCGAAGCTCTCCGCGACCACGAGGCGGAGGCCCGCGCACAGCTCGGCGTAGGGGCTGGCCTCCCGGCTGCTCCCCTTGCCCCGGCGCTTGCCCGCCACGCTGACGGTGAAACCGCCCCCGCGCACGGAGCCTTCCTTCACCGGGAAGACCTCGCCGCACTTCAGGCCCAGGTAGGGGAAGTCACCCAGCTTCTCGTCGAAGTGGTAGCAGATGAAGGCCGGCGTGATCTCGTCGGTGCTGATCTGATCCCGCAGGGGACCGGCTTCGGCAGGATCCAGGTCCTCGCCGCCCAGCTGACGCGCCATCGCGGCGGGGTCTTCCGTCAGGAAGAGGATCCGGCCGGTGAAGAGGATCGGGTCGTTCAGCATCGGTTCAGCTTACGCCAGGGGCGGGCGCGGATTGAAACCCGGAGGCCTGGTGGCGAAGGAGCGGCTCTGAACATGAGCCCCTGTGAATCGCGTTCGGCCTTCATCCTTTTTGCGTATTGCCCCCCTCGGCGAACCGCTTCATGCTGGGGCCCCACTTCCGGAGGTGATCATGGCCCAGGCCACTCTTCCCGCGATTGGAACCTTCTGCTGGCCCGAGTTGGCCACCCGCGATCTGAAGGCCGCCCAGGCCTTCTACGGGGACCTGCTCGGCTGGCGCGCCCGCGAGGTTCCCAGCTCCATGGGGAACTACGCCATCTTCTCCCTGGGGGAGCGGCAGGCCGCGGGCCTCTGCGCCCAGGGCGAGGAGCAGCTCAAGCACGGCGTCCCCCCGAACTGGCTCTCCTATGTGTCCGTCGCCAGCGCCGACGCCACGGCCGCGAAGGCCAGGGAACTCGGCGCCCAGATCCTCGCGGGGCCCTTCGATGTGATGGAGGAGGGACGGATGGCCGTGCTCCAGGATCCGGCCGGCGCGGTCTTCGCGATCTGGCAGCCCCGGAACCACAAGGGCGCCTCGGCGTACATGGAGCCCGGCGCCTTCTGCTGGACCGAACTCGCCACCAAGGATGCCCAGGCCGCCCAGGCCTTCTACCCGCAGATCTTCGGCTGGACCGCCAAACCGCCCAGCGACCCCGCCATGCCCTACTTCGAGTGGGTGCTGGAGGGAACCCACTTCGGCGGCATGATGGAGATCACCGAGCACTGGGGACCGGCCTGGAAGGAGATCCCCTCCCATTGGATGATCTACTTCATGGTCAAGGATGTGGATGAGCGCACCGCCCGGGCCCAGGCCCTCGGCGCCACCATCCGGGTGCCCCCGCGCGACATCCCCAAGGTGGGCCGCTTCGCTGTCATCGCGGATCCGCAGGGGGCCGTCTTCTCGCTCTTCCAGGGCACGCTCTAGACCGGCGGCGCATCCCGTTCAGACAGAAGTCGAGACATGGCAGGGCCCCCGGACGGGGGCCCTGCCATGCCGGCGTTCTGTATCCGGTCAGTCCTTCTCTTCCTCGGCCTTGAGCTTGGCTTCCTGCTCATCGAGGTGCTTCATGAGGCGCTCGGCCAGCTCTTCGTCCTCGAGGGGCGTGAACATGTCGTCCTTGACCTCGAAGATCTCCAGGCTCAGGCCCTCCTCGGGATCCGCGGTGCCCTCTTCCTGGGCCTGCAGCTCGGCCAGGGGCGCGAGGATGGCGAAGTTCCGGCCCTCGAACTCGAGCTCTTCGAGAATCGCGAACTCTTCCTTCTCGCCATTCTCATCTTCGAGTTCAACGACTTCGATCTCGAAGGAATCATCGTGATCGTGGTTGCAGTCCGGTCCGTGTTCGTGACCCTCGTGAGCCATGGGCTCCTCCTTGCGCAAGGGATCAGAATACGGCCCGGGCCCTTTCCGGCCAAGGGAATAAGTGCGGAACCCCGCCCTGACTGGAGCCTACTGGAGCTTGGCCTCGCCCGGTCCGGTGATGACGGCGGTGACCTGCCGCCGGGCTCCGGGGGCCTCCAGGCGCACCCGGTCCCCCAGGCCGCCCCGGCTGCGGGCGGTGGTGTCCAGGGTGATGCTGAGCGAATCGTGGGTGGCCGTCAGGCGCACCTTGTCGCCGGACTGGACGAGGGGCACGGGCTCCAGGTCGGCCCGGGTGAGGATCTTCCCGGAGATCACCGAGCGCATGAGGCGCTGGCCTTCGGGAATCGCCGTCAGGGCCCCCTCCGGCGGCACGCCCTCGAAGGGGCTGGACTCCACCTGGTCCGCGGAGAGTTCGGTCTTGCGGGCCAGGTCGCCCTTGGCGCGCAGCACCGTGCCCACCCAGCTGCCGTCCAGATCCACCCGGGCCATGCCGACTTTTTCGCCATCCACCTTGAGGGCCACCACCACGAAGAACCGGCCCAGGGGCTCGCGCTTGCTCAGGTGGGAAGGCTCGAAGGTGAGGGCCCCGGCCCGCACCACCGGCACCCGGGGGGGCTGGGCGATCTTGAAGGTATGCGCTCCGCCCAGCTTGGCCGCCTCGGCCTGGGCGAACGCCACGGCCGCATCGGCCAGGTGTTCGGCCGGGGAGACCGGCGCCTGGGCCACCAGGGCCGGCGCGAGGAGGAGCAGGGCCGCGGCGCGCATGGGGCTACCGCTTGAGGTTGTTCAGCAGGCTGAGCATGTCGTCCACGGTGCGGATGGTCTTCGAGTTCGCCTCGTAGGCCCGCTGGCCGATGATCATGTTCACCATCTCCTCGGCCACATCCACATTGGAGACTTCCAGGAAACCCTGGTTGATGGTGCCCAGGCCATCCGAGCCGGGCGTGCCGTCGATGGCCTCGCCGCTGGCCAGGGTGGGCTGCAGCAGGTTCCGGCCCAACTGGTTCAGACCCGTGGGGTTGACGAAATGCGACAGGGTGATCTGGCCCACCTGCTGGGGTTGGGTCTGCCCGGGCTGGGTGACGCTCACGGTGCCGTCCCCGGCGATGGTCACGCTCAGGGCGTCCTGGGGGATGGTGATCTGGGGATCCAGCAGGTAGCCCGCCGAATTCACCAGGGCGCCGTTCTGGTCCGTGGTGAAGCCGCCATCCCGGGTGTAGGCCAGGGTGCCGTCCGGCTGGGTGACCCGGAAGAAGCCGTCGCCCTCGATGGCCATGTCGAAGCGGTTGGCCGTCTGGCGCAGGTTGCCGGTGCTGAACTGCCGCATGAGGCTCTGCAGCTTCGCGCCGTGGCCCAGCTGGATGCCGGCCGGGATCGTGCTGCTGGTGCTGGAGTTCGTGCCCGCCAGGTTCACGGTCTGGTAGAGCAGATCCTGGAACTCGGCCCGGGCCTTCTTGAAGCCCGTGGTGTTCACATTCGCCAGGTTATTGGAGATGGTGTCCATGTTGTACTGCTGGACATTCATGCCCGCCGCCGCCGACCACATCGCACGCATCATGAGAACCTCCCGGTCAATTCACTGAAATCGTTGAAGATTGAAGACTGAGGACTAGCGGGTGATCGCGACATCGTTGATCGAGCGCGAATCGAGATCGTTCGTGAGGGTCGAGGCCACTTTCATGCTCAGCTCGAAGAGCCGGTTCAGGCGGATCATCTCGACCATGGTGGAGGCCGTGTCCACGGCGCTCTGCTCCAGGTGGCCCTGGGTGACCGTGCCCGTCACGGGGGCCTCCGCCGCCCCCGCGGGATCAAAGCGGAGGGCGCCGGTGCGCTTCAGGGCACCGGGCTTCTCATAGGCCTTCACATCCAGCTGGCCCAGCACCTGCTCCTTCTGGGAGACGGTGCCGTCCGCCGTGATGGAGACCGTGCCGTTCTTGGGGTCGACGGTGATGGGTTGGCCGTTTTTGCCCAGTAATGGGCTGCCATCCATGGCCTGGATCTGCCCATCCTGGCCCATCTGGAGGCGGCCATCCCGGGTCGCCCGATCGCCGCCGGGCGTGCGCACCATCAGGAAGCCATTGCCTTCGATGGCCACATCCAGGGAACGGCCGGTGGCCCGGAGGGCACCCTGCGTGGTGACCACGCCAGTCTCTCCGAACACCACCCCATCGTTCACGCTGCCGCTCAGGGGCAGCTTCCGCCCGCTCCCTGCGGCCTTGTTGAAGACGGCGAAGAACGGCTGGTCGGGCTTATAGCCCACCGTCGCGGCGTTCGCCAGGTTGTTCGCCACCACATCCAGCTGGAAGGCCCGGGCCTTCAAGCTGCCGGCGGCGACATAGTATCCCGAGTCCATTAGGCACCTCTCGCCCAGCCAGCGGCCGGGACAGGAGGACTACCGCCAAAGGGATGCCAAAAGGAAAGTCCTGGAGGGCATAAACAAACCGGCCTCCCGAAGGAGGCCGGTCCGATGTTGAACAGTATGAATTACAGCTTGTTGACGTTGGTCGCCTGGGGGCCCTTCTGGCCCTGACCAACCTGGAAGCTGACGCGCTGATTCTCGTCCAGGGTGCGGAAGCCCGTGGTCTCGATCGCGGAGTGATGAACGAACAGATCCGCACCACCGTCATCGGGGGTGATGAATCCGAAACCCTTTTCGGCGTTGAACCACTTAACGGTTCCCTGAGCCATGTTGCCTACCTATGTTCTTTGTCCTGGATGTAGATGCATTGTTCCTTCCAGGCGAGGCTGCAACGCTTGTTCTGCCCGCACGACTGACGGGCAATCCACAGTATAGGCCGGTTCTGCATCCAATTTTCAAAAAATCGACAGCCAGTCGCAATTGATGCTCAAACCCCGGTTCTAGAGCCCGTTCTAGAGGTAGGTCCGGGCCCCCACGAAGGCCTTCTGGTAGTAGCGGTCCGAAAGCTGATCCTGACAGATCCCCCGCCCCGCCGAAGGGGCATGGATGAAAGCCCCCTGCCCCACATACAGCCCCACATGGCTCACCCGCCCGCCCCCTGGGGCGAAGAAGAGGAGGTCCCCCGCCCGGGCCTGCTCCAGATCCACCGGACTGCCCGCCTCGAACTGGGCCTGGGACGAGCGCGGCAGCCGCAGTCCGTTCAGCCGGTAGACCGCCCCCGTGAGGCCCGAGCAGTCGAACCCCCGCTCCGTGGTGCCCCCGAACAGGTAGGGCACGCCCAGGTAGCCCCGGGCGGTCTCCACCAGGCTGGCCCGCAGGCCCCGCTCGTCCGCCGGGTGGATCTGCGGGCGGCCCGAAGCCCCCGGAGCCGAACCGTCCGGCGCCACCACCCAGAAAGCCTCGATCACGCCCGCACGCTTCAGGGCCTCGCCCCTGGCCCGCGCCTTCTCCCGGGTGGCGAAATCGCCGAAGCGCACCCGGTAGAGGCCTTCGCCCGAAGCGTAGTAGGTGGCCTCCAGTCCCTGGGCCTGCAGGGACTCCGCGAAGCGCGCGGCGTTTTCCACCTTGGCGAAGGCCCCCGCCTGCAGCGTGTAGCCCAGGCGCGGGAGGGCCCGGGCGGCCGTGCCCCGGGGCCGCTCCGGTGGGGTCCGCTCCGGCAGGGGGTGTGGCGCGCGGCTGCAGGCCGCCGTCAGCACCAGCAGGGCCATGAGGATCTTCCCGGCTCCCCGCCCCATCTTCATGGTTCCGCCTCCGAGATCCCGCCCGCCTACTTCAGGAACGCCAGTAGCGCCGCGTGGAAGCGCTCCGGCGCCTCCAGATGGGGGATGTGGCCCACGCCCGCGAGCTCCACGAGCTTCGCGCCGGGGATGGCGGCCTGCGCATGGCGCCCCAGCTCGGGATAGCGGCCCAGCGTCGCCAGCACCTCGGGCTTCAGCGCCCCGCGCCCCAGCGTCGTGCGATCCGCCTGCCCGATGACCAGCAGCGTGGGCACGGCCAGGCGCGGCAGGTCCTGCACCACGGGCTGGGTGTAGATCATGTCGTAGGTCAGGGCGGAAGCTTTGGCCGCCCGAGGCCACTCGCCGCTGAGCGTCGCCCGCCAAGCCAGGTCGGCCCAGACCCCGAACTCGGGCCTCCAGGTGGCGAAGTACGAGCGGTAGAAGCGATCCAACCCCTCCCGCGTGGGCGCGAGCATGGATTTGTAGGTGGCATCGACGCTGGTGAAGGGCACCTTCACGCGGTAGTCCTCCAGGCCGATGGGGTTCTCCAGCACCAGCCGCGCCGTGGCCGCCGGATAGAGCAGCGCATAGCGCACCGCCAGCATGCCGCCCATGGAGTGGCCCACCACCACCACCTTCGCCACGCCCAGGCTGTCCAGCAGGGCCTTCGTGGTCTGCGCCAGCAGCTCGAAGCTGTAGTGGAGGTCGGGCTTGGGCGACCGGCCGAAGCCGATCTGATCCGGCACCACCACCCGGTACCCCGCCGCCGACAGGGCCTGGATCGTGCCCTCCCAGTAGGCCCCGAAGAAGTTCTTTCCGTGGAGCAGCAGCACCGCCTGACCGTTGGCGGGGCCAAGCGGTGCCACATCCATGTAGGCCATCCGCAGATCCTGCCCCTCCACCGTCACCGGGAAGAAGCGCACGGGATGGGGATAGGGATGGTTCTCCAGCGCCACGCCCAGGGGTTCCGGAGCCGCGTCCTGGGCGAAGGCCGGGGCGGCGAGCAGCAACAGGAGCACGAGGATGGCGCGGGGCATGGGCGGGAGCATAGCAAACCGGCGTTTCCGATGTGCCACGCCGTCCGCCTGCCTACTTGAGCTTGTCGAGTTCGCCCTGGATGCGAAGGCGCTGGTCCTCCTGCTTCACCTTGTCGAGGGCCCGGCGGTAGTTGGCGATGGCCTGGGCCTTGTCGCCCTTGAGGGCATAGGCCTCGGCCAGGCTGTCGTAGACATTCCAGGAGTCCGGGTGATCCTGGACATTCCGCTGGAAGAGGGCCAGGGCCTCATCCACCTTGTTCTGGCCCAGCAGCGCGTAGCCCAGCTGGTTGACCTCCGGCTCCGTGGCCTTCGCCAGGGCCTTCGCCCGCAGGGCCTCGGCGCCCCGGGCGTCCCCCTTCTTCTCGAGCAGCGCCGCCTTGACGCGCGCCCCCGCAAAGGTCTCCTTCAACGCCAGGGAGCGGTCCGCCCAGGTCATGGCCTCATCCAGGTTCACCTCGATGCGGACGCACCAGCCCGCGGCGGCGCTCCAGCTTTCGGGGAAGAACTGGTGGAGGCCCCGCAACTGGTCCCGCAGGCTCTGGACCACGGCCTGCTTCGTGTCCACCGCCAGCGGGATGGGCACCCGCAGCTTCTCCCAGCGCAGCGACAGGGTGACGCCCGCCTCGGTGGGGTCGTCGAAGGTGAAGGCCAGGCGCTCCATGGGCTCGGCCGCCACGGGGGTCACCGTCATGCGGACCAGGTCCTCCTTGGGGGTGTAGCCGTAGCTGCCCCAGCCGTGGGACTGACTGCTGAAGATCACCGTCCAGGTCGTGGCCGTGGGCACCATGTGGAGACCGTAGCGGCCTGCGGGCAGCACCGTGCCGCCCACCCGGACGGGCGTGGAGAAGGCCACGACCGTGTTCTCGTTGGCCCCGGCCCGCCAGACCTGACCGAAGGGCACCAGCCCGCCCCAGACCTTGCGGCCCGCCACCGCGGGGCGATGGTACGACACCTCGAGTTCCGTCAGCCCGACCGTCTGGCGGACCAGGGCCTGGGGGCTGGCCTGGGGAAGCGTGAGGGGCGGCGCCTGGGCGATGAGCGCGGGTGCGACCCCCAGAAGGGCAAAGGCGATGCGGCGCATGGAACACCTCCGGAGAGCATCCTGCGCCGAAGCCACCCGGATCGGGAAGCGCGCTGGGACGACCCGTGCGATTCCAGGGGCGGGTCCCTGGCTCTGCCGGGCCACTCGTGGGACCCTAAAATCAGATCTTCGCCTCTATGCATGAACCGCGCCCCTGCGCCCTTGGGTTCCCCCAAGCGGAGCGGCTCAGACCGTGGCCTGAACAGGCTGCCTCGTGCCCATCTCATGGCCTGGCAGGTCGCACCCTTGCCACCTTCCTCCTCCCGAGTCTCCACCATGCGTCCCTGCAAGCCTTTGCTCTCGAGTTTCGCGGATTTGAAGGAATGGCTGGTGGCCGTGGGTGCCGTTCTCCTCCTGTTGGCCCTGCCGGGGTGCGGCGGCGGGTCTGGCGGATCCGCCGTCCCCGCCAAGGTGCAGCAGCCCATCACCTTTGCCTCCAGCCTGACCCTCAAGCAAGGCTCGAGTTTCGACATCATCCAGCTGGATTGGGTCAGGCCCATCGCAACCTATGACGGCTTCCTGCTCGAGGCCAGCGTGGCGGGCAGCCCTTTCCAGTCGTTGACGAACGACATCCTCCCCGCGAATTGGGAGAGCATCATCCTGACTTTCGACCCGAGCACCCCCGAGCTGCTGGATCTCCAATTCCGGCTGTGCGCGGTCCGCGGTGGCATCAGGTACGAGTACACCAATGTCGTTCCCTATTTCCGAGGGCTGCGCCCGGCCTCCCAGGTGACGACGACCCTGCTTCGGGGAGGTCTGTTCATCAGTTGGGCGAAGGCCTCCCTGGCAGCAGATGCCGTCCGGGTGGACAAGGCCCTGCTGAACCCCGATGGCAGCTTCAGCGGCTGGCAGCCCCTCGCGCAGCTCGGCGCCGATGCACTCTCCTTCATGGATCAGGATCTCCTGGAAGGCACCACCTGCTCCTACCGGGTCACCTATGCCAAGGGCTCGGTTTCAAGCGCTCCGGCCCTGGCCACCGCACCCCCCATCCCGGTCTCCTCGGTGACCGCCTTTTCCGCCGTCGCCCAGGCGGACGGCATCCATCTCGGGTGGAAGAACCGCAGCAGCCTCGCCACGGAGATCGTGGTGTGGAGGTCCCCCGGGTCGGGGAATGGCTACGCGTCCAGCTTCGTCACGGACATCGCGCACCTGCCGCCAAGCGCCACCACCTTCGTGGATGCCGTAAGCACGCCCGGCACCTACGAGTACTACCTCGAAACGAAGTCCGCCACGGCCTCCATCTGGTCCTTGATCGCCCATGCTCAATACCAGGTCCCCAATGCGCCCGTGGTGTCGACCCAGGTCCTGACGCTTCCGACCGCGACCTGGCTGTTCCGGTCAGGCCATGGAACGACCTGCCTGAGCCTCGACGACAAGGCTTCCCCGGGGGTGCGGATCTTCAACGGGTCCACCTGGGACGCGCACCCAGCCCTGGGGGCCTTGTGGCTCTATCCCTATGTCCGATTCGATGCCTCGGACCACCCGCACTTCGTCTCGCTGAAGCCCGTGGGCGGGGTGTGGGTGGAGTTCGACCTGATCCACGAGTGGCACGACGGAACCCAGTGGCAGTCCGAGCCCATCCTCACCCGAAAGGTGTTCACCGGCTCCGCCTCTGCATCCAGCGGCAACGCCTTCGAGCTGGATTCATCCGGGCAGATCCACCTCCTCCTCGATGAAAGCCAGGATCAGCGACCGTCGACCGCCTCTCTTGTCTACCTTCACAAGGACAGCTCCGGCTGGGTCGAGGAATCCTTGAATGTCCTCCCGGCCCAGTCCTACAACCGCGTGACGCTCGCCGTGGATCCGTCGAATGCCCCTCATGCCGTCGTCTGGGGCTCCGACGGAAATGGCACCGAGCTGTTCCGAACCTCCGGCGGCGCTTGGACCGCCTCCCCCATTCCGACGATCCAACTCAGCAGCGGAGCCTTCAGCAAGCTGGTGTTCCCCGCCCCCGACCGCGCCCTGCTCGTATTCGACCGGATCGCGCCCAGCGGCCCTCCCCTCCCGGATGTGGACCTGATGTGCATCGAAAAGGTCGCCGGCACCTGGCAATCGCCGTATCGGCTGGGGGCCGCTTCCGTCTTCGGCCTCCGCTACGACGGGGACATCGCCCTCTCCGCCGACCGGTCCCGGATCGCCCTGCTCGCAAACGCGTCCACCGACCGCCTTCTCTACCTCTTCTCCAAGGGCACCTGGATGCCCCTCGCCTTGACGCCCCGTTTCATCGGCTACGAGCGGAACCCGGCCCTCGTCTTTGATGACACGGGCCGGGTGACCGTCTTTGGGCGGGACTCGCTGGCGACGGGAGCCACATCGACCTATACGATCCTGAAGGAGACCCCGTAGCGCCTGGGATCACGGGCGCACCACGCTTCTCCGATCACCCCACCTCGAACACCGCCAGCCCATCCTGCAGGGTCGTCTTCCCGCGGACGGACACGACCTCCCCCACCCGGAAGGGCCGCTGGCGGCGCCTGAGGACATCGGGGAAGGCCACGGCTTCGCAGAGGCCGGTGTCGTCCTCGAAGGTGACGAACTGCATGCGGTCGCCCCGCTCCGTGCCCACCTCCTTGTCCGCCACCACCAGGGCCCAAAAGCGCAGGCAGCGGCCGGGCTTGCCCTGGCTGGCATCCGCCACGCGGTCGGGCCCGCCGCCCTTGCGCACCCGGGAGAGGGCGGCGGGGTGGACCTCCAGCGAGAGGCCCATGGTCTGAAGCTCCAGGTCGGCGCGATCGAAGGGATCCGTGGGGCAGGGACGCACGCCGGGAGGCACGCCGCCGAGTCGCGCCCACATGAGGCGCGTGCGGTCACCATCCGGCGCCCAGCGGTCGAAGGCCCCGGCGGCACAGAGGGCCTCGGCGGTGGTGACGGAGAGCTTCACGCGGGCCAGCAGGTCATCCAGGGTCTCGAAGGGGCCGTGCCGTCCGCGCTCCTCCAGCAGCTCCAGCACTTCGGGCTTCAGGGCACCGTGCACCTGCATGAGCCCCACGCGCAGGGCCTGCTCGCCCTCGGCGGTGAAGGGCCAGGCCGACAGGTTCGCATCGGGCCCCCGCACCACCAGCCGGTGGCGCCGGGCATCGCCCAGGTAGGCGATGGCCGGGTAGTAGCCGCCCTGGTTGGTGACGACGGAGGCGAAGAACGCGGCCGGATGGTGGGCCTTGATCCAGGCGCTCTCGAAGCTCACCTGGGCGTAGCTGGCGGAGTGGGGCTTGCAGAAGGAGTAGCCCTGGAAGGTGCGGATCATGTCCCAGGCCTCGTCCGCCGTTGAAGGCCGCACGCCGCGCGCGGCACAGCCGCCGCGGAACCGGGCCTCGTAGTAGGGCAGCTTCTCCTCGCAGTCGGGCCTGCCCAGGAGCTTGCGGAGCTGGTCGGCCTCATGGTGGCTCCAGCCCGCCAGCGCCACGCAGACCTTGATGACATCCTCCTGATAGACCAGCACGCCGAAGCTCTCGGACAGCAGCTCGTTGAACACGGGATCACTGGGCTCCCACACTTCCTCTTTGCGGCTGCGCTTCACATAGCGGTCCACCCAGCGGTAGGCGGCGGGACGGATGAGGCTGCTGTGGATCACCAGCGTCTCGAAGTCTCCCTTACGCACCCGCTGCTGGAGCTGGCGCGTGGCGGGGCTTTCGACATAGAACACGCCGATGCTGTCGCCCCGGGCCAGCAGGGCCTGGGTGGCGGGATCCTCGCGGGAATGGGTGCCGGGATCGGCGGGTACGCGGTCGCCCAGCACCTCGTAGGCATCGCGGATGACGGCGAGGCTGCGGTTGCCCAGGAGGTCGATCTTCACCAGGCCGTAGTTCTCCACGCCATCCTTGTCCCAGGTGGTGGTGGACACCTTGTCCTTGGCCGGCGCGGGCTGGAAAGCGGCGTGCTCCCAGAAGGGACCGGGCGTGACGACGGTGCCGCCGGGATGCACGGAGAACTGGTGGAAGTGGCCCTGCAGTGCCGCGGCCTGCCGGAGAATCGCGTCCCAGGCGGGGTTCTCCGAGGCGCGGACCAGGCCCCCTTCCCAGCCGCGGACATAGCGGGCCAGCTGCTTCAGCTCGCTGTCGGGCCGCCCATGGGCCTGGGCCACGGCCCGCAGGGCGCCCTTGGCCTTGAAGAACGCGTGGTTGGCCACCATGGCCACGCGGTGGCGGCCATAGCGCTCGAACACGGCCTGGATGACCTCCTCCCGCTCGTCCCAGGCGAAGTCGATGTCCATGTCCGGCGGATCCTTGCGCTCCCTGGTCAGGAAGCGCTCGAACATCAGGTTCGTGGCCACGGGATCCACATTGCTGAGGCCCAGGGCGTAGCTCACCAGGGAGGCGGCGCCGCTGCCCCGGCCGCAGATGCGGGGCGTCGCGCCCTGGGCGGCCCGCACGATGTCCTCCACCAGCAGGAAGTAGCGGGCGAACTTCAGCTCGGAGACGAGGTCCAGCTCCCGTTCCATGCGGGCCAGCACCTCGCCGCCTGGGTTCTTGAACCGCGCCGCCACGCCCGCCCGCACCTTCTCGCGCAGGAGGGCATCCAGGTCCGCGCCGGCGCGACCCAGAGGATCGGCCAGCACCCACTTCCCCCAGTGGATGTTCCAGCCGGAGATGCGCTCCAGGACGGCCGCGGTGGCCCGTTCCACGGCGGGCTCACCGAAGGGGAAGCGGGCCTCCCAGTCGGCCCGGGGCACGGCCGCCTCGGCGGGATCCCACAGGGCCTCCGTGCGGATGAGCGTCGCCTGCAGGTCGATGGCCCGCTTCAGCCGGTGCATCTCCAGCCCCTCTTCCGTGCGGAAGCGCAGCACCTGAGGCGCCACCACCTCCAGGCCCGCGGCCAGGGCCTTCCGTGCCTCCTGCGCCCGGCGGGGGTGGGCCAGCAGGGCCCCGGTGAACCCCTCGCGCAGGAGCGCGTCCAGGCCCGCGAGGTCGTCGGCCAGCAGTACGCAGCCCTGCGGTGGTTCAGGGGTGCCCAGTCCCGGAATCTCCGCGACGGGCGCCGCGTCGTGGGCCTGGGCCGAGAGCAGGCGGTTCAGGGCGGCGTAACCCGCATCACGGAAGGGGAGCGCGCCGTAGCTGTGGCCCCGCCAGGTGAAGCGGCTGCCCAGGTGGATGCGGAAGTCCGTCCACCGGGGATCCGGGGGCAGGCCCTCCAGCTTCCGGGCCTCGTGGATCCACGCCAGTTCCGCCCGCAGCTTCGGATAGCCCGCCACACCCTGGTCCCAGCAGACCAGGTCGCGGTAGCCCAGCCGGCGCGCCAGCGACAGCAGCTGCTTCGCGGGGTAGACGCCTTCACCCACAGAGAAATCGGAAATGCCGAGGGCGAACATGGGGGCCTCAGGCGCCCTGTCCCATCCACCCCGGCAGGATGGCGCGGCCAGGGAAGCGGCGGCGGAGGCGGGCCAAGACGGGCTCAAGGCGCTCGAGCTTCTCGTTCCGGGAATCCTCGAAGAGGGCCCGTTCACGGCCCAGGCCCCAGGCCAGGCGCAGCTCCACCTCGCGCACGAGGAGGCGGCGGGTGGCCAGGGCCAGGAAGGCCTGCTGGAGGCGGCGGGCCAGCACCAGGGGCGGTGTCGTCAGGTCCTCGGGGGCGGCATGCCAGGCGTGGGGCTCGCCATCCACATCCCACCAGCGCAGGGTCAGGCGGCGCGGGTGGCGGGCATCGGACCAGAGCCAGTCCAGGCAGCGGGCGGCCAGGGCCACCTCCTCGGGCAGGCGGGGGGGCTGGAGGCGCCAGCCGTGGCGGGCGTGGCCGGGGCGCTCCGTGAGCAGGGGCAGCCGGGGCCGGTCCTCGCCGCGGACGCGGGCCTGCAGGTCTGGCGCCACCGTGGCGTTCGTCAGCTCTGCCAGCACCGCCAGGGGCACGGGCTGGAGGTCGGCGAACTGGCGCAGGCCCAGGCGGTGGAAGCGGTCCCGGATGCGGGGCGCCAGGTCCGGCAGGCGGCGGAGGGGCTGGGGCGCCAGGAAGGAGGCCTCGGCCCCCTCCACCACCCGCTCCAGGTGGTGCTCGGCATGGGCGGCGATCTGGGCGGCGGTGGCGCTGAGGGAGAGCCCTCCGTGGCTGGCCCAGCCGTGCCGGTCGGTCAGTTCGCGGCACATGCGCGCGGCGGTATCCGCCAGGGGGCCGAAGATCCGCTGGGTGCCCTGGAGTTCCACCAGGGCTTCGCCCAGGCGACCCATCTGGCCCTGGGGCGTCCAGTGCTGCAGGAAGTCGCTGAGGCTGCCCTGGGCCTCCCACCACACCTGAGGGGCCGGATCCAGCACCCGCAGGCCGCTGGCGGCCCGCAGGGCCTGGTCCATGGGCATGCCCGGGGCCAGCCCCTCCGCCCGGCCCCGGCGGTTCACGAACCAGAGGGTGGGCGAACGGGGGCTTTCGGGATTCAGGAAGGCCAGGGGCCGGTCCCGCAGGCTCCCATCCCGCCCGCAGGCCAGCTGGAACGGCAGTTCGGGAACCCACATCGCCAGCACCGGGACCTCCAAGGGGGATCCAAGTATGGCGAAAATTTAGCGAATTGCAATTCGAGATCGATCCTCCTGCTCCCGGGATGGGGTCGGTTCCCCCAAGGCGGCGCCGACCTTTGTCGTATGCAGCCTAATCCATCAAAATCCGCACTTATGTACCTGCTGGAATTCCGGGATACTGGCCCTTCGCGAGCCCGGAAGGCCTCGCATGAAGGGGCATCGTACCCCCTCCATCCGCCGGCAACGGCCCGCCGTTCCCCTGTCCCGCCCCCGGAGTTCCCATGGTTTGCCCCCTTCGCCCTTCCCGCACCCTGCTCGCTTTCCTGATCACCGGCTCCACGGCCGGAACGCTTCTGGGGTCGGGCTTCCAGCTGCGGGAGCAGAGCCCCAGCGCCCAGGGCAACGCCTACGCCGGCATCAGCGCCGGGGGTACCGACATCGGCAGCATGTTCTTCAATGTGGCCACCCTCACGCGCTTCGAGGGGAACCAGGCCGTGCTGGGCTTCAGCAGCATCGCCCCGTCGGCCCGCCTGGAAGGCGGTTCCGCCTCCCGGGCCACGCTTCTGGGCGGCAGCCCGGTCAGCGGCACCGCGGGTGGCGATGCGGGCCGCCAGGCGGTCCTCCCCGTGGCCTACGCCCTCTGGAGCGCGAGCCCGGACCTGAAGCTGGGCCTTTCCCTGAACAGCCCCTTCGGTCTCGGCAGCGAGTACGAGGCCAACTGGATCGGCCGGTACCACGCGATCAAATCCCAGATCACAGTGGTGGAGGTTGCCCCCAGCCTGGCCTGGCGCGTGGATTCCCGCTGGTCCCTGGGCGCCGCCGTGGTGGCCCGGTATGTGGACGCCGAACTGACCAACGCCGTGGACTTCGGCGCGGTGGGCGCGGCCCTTCGCATTCCCGGCTTCATTCCGGGAACCCAGGACGGCACCGTGAAGGTGACGGGGAAACAGTGGAAATACGGCTACAAGCTGGGGGTCCTCTTTGAACCCACCCGGAACCTGCGCCTCGGCGCCGCCTACCACTCCCGCATCGACTTCGCCCTGAAAGGGGATGTGCACTACGAGGGGGTGCCCGCAGCGTTGAAGGCGGCCTTCCAGGACGGAGGAGCCACCCCCCGGGCCAACCAGCCGGCCACCGCCTCCCTGGGCGCGGCCTGGGAGGTCGCCCCGGGCCTGAGCCTCCAGGCGGAGGCTGCCCGGACCTTCTGGAGCTGCTTCCAGGACATCCGCATCGGGTTCGCCTCGGGCCAGAGTACCTCCGTCACCGAGGAGCAGTGGAAGGACACCTGGTTCACCTCGCTGGGCACCACCTGGAAGCCGAACGAGACCTGGACCTTCCGGGCCGGCGTGGCCAAGGACCAGGCGGCGACCTCGGACGCCTACCGCACCCCCCGCATTCCCGACGCGGACCGCACCTGGCTCAGTGCCGGCGCCGGCTACGCCTTCAGCAGGGCCTTCGCCCTGGACCTGGGCTACAGCTACATCTTCGTGAAGGATTCCACCCTGAACCTCAAGGCCGGCAGCCCCGGCAACCCGGACTTCTTCCGCGGCAACCTCTCCGGCACCTACCGCAATCACATCCAGGTCCTGGCCCTGCAGGCCCGCTACAGCTTCTGAATCGGGCTCAAGGCTCCATCTGGAACCGGTGCGTGCACTCCACCCAGCTCTCGGAGCCGTCCTTGTAGCGTTCCCGCTTCCAGATGGGCACGCGCTGCTTGATCTCGTCCATGATCCAGGCGGCGGCCTGGAAGCTCTCGGCGCGGTGGGCGCTGCTGGTGACGACGAGGACGGCGGCCTCGGTGAGGGGCACCACGCCGATGCGGTGGTGGATGGCGCAGCGGGTGAGCCCGTAACGCTCGATGGCCTTTTCGCGCAGGAGGCCCAGTTCCTTCTCCGCCATGGGCACATAGGCCTCGTAGGCCAGCTCCAGCACGGGGCGGCCCTCGTGGTGGTCTCGGGCCCGCCCTTCGAAGAGCACGAGGGCGCCGGCATGGGGGTCTTCCATGACACTTCGTAAAGCCATCGCGTCCAGAGGCGCTTCCTGAACCGCTATCCAGGGAATCATGCGTGTCTCCGCTTCAGGCCCAAACATACACTGAACTGTTTCCCGAGGTCCGCCATGTCCATGCCCCACCTTGATCCGAATGCTGTCTTCGACACCCTGGGCCGCCACATGCTGGTGGACGGGTTCCACCTGGTGATGGACCTGGAGAAGTCCCATGGTTCCTGGATCGTGGACGCTCGGGACGGCCGGAAGTACCTGGATTTCTACACCTTCTTCGCCACCACCCCCCTGGGCCACAACCACCCCCGCCTGCGGGAGGCGGCCTTCGTCCAGCGTCTGGGCGAAATCGCCGTCAACAAGCCCGCCAACTCGGACATCTACACCACGGCCTTCGCGGAGTGGGTGGAGGCCTTCGGCACCCACGCGGCGCCGGACTACCTGCCCCACCTGTTCTGGATCGACGGCGGCTCCCTGGCGGTGGAGAACGCCCTGAAGGCGGCCTTCGACTGGAAGGTGCGCAAGAACCTGGCGGCGGGCAAGGGCGAGAAGGGCTCGCAGGTCATCCATTTCCGTGAGGCCTTCCACGGCCGCAGCGGCTACACCCTCAGCCTCACGAACACCGCCGATCCCCGCAAATACCAGTACTTCCCCAAGTTCCCCTGGCCCCGCGTGCCGAACCCCAAGCTGACCTTCCCCATGGACCTCGCCAAGATCGAGGCTGCGGAAGCCGAAGCCGTGGCTGCCATCGAAGCGGCCGTGGCCCAGAACCCCGACGACATCGCCTGCCTGATCATCGAGCCCATCCAGGGCGAGGGCGGCGACAACCACTTCCGGGGTGAATTCCTGGCGAAGCTGAGGGTCCTGGCGGACCGTCATGAATTCCTGCTTATCTTCGACGAAGTGCAAACGGGCTTCGGCGCCACGGGCCAGTGGTGGGCCCACCAGTGGTTCGGCGTGCAGCCCGACATCATCGCCTTCGGCAAGAAGGCCCAGACCTGCGGCATCGCCGCCGGCCGGCGCTTGGACGAAGTGGACAGCGTGTTCAAGGTGCCCAGCCGCATCAACAGCACCTGGGGTGGCAACCTGGTGGACATGGTGCGCGGCACGCGCATCATCGAGGTCATCCGCGAGGAGAACCTCCTTGAGCACGGCGTGAAGCAGGGCGAGCGCCTGCTCAAGGGCCTGCAGGAGATCCACCGCGACTTCCCCGAGTTCACCGCGAACCCCCGCGGCCGCGGCCTCTTCTGCGCCATGGACATCGCCAGCCCCGAGCTGCGCAATGCCGTGGTGGCCAAGGGCCACGAGCTGGGCATGATGATCCTCTCCACCGGCGTGAAGGGCCTGCGCTTCCGCCCCGCCATGAACCTCACGACCCCGGATCTGGATCTGGGCGTGGAGCTGCTCCGCAAGGCCGTGGCACAAGTGGCGGCCGCTTCCCCTACTCTGGTGGGATGAAGATCGAGCTCTACTGCGATGGCGCGTGTCTTGGGAACCCCGGTCCGGGTGGCTGGGGGTACCTGCTGAGGGTCCACCTCGCCACGGGCATCCAGGAGAAGGAAGGGTCCGGCCCCGAGGCCGACACCACCAACAACCGCATGGAGCTGATGGCCGCCATCCGCGGCCTGGAAGCCCTCACCAAGCCCTGCCAGGTGCTGCTCCAGAGCGACAGCCAGTATGTGGTGAAGGGCATCACCTCGTGGCTGAAGGACTGGAAACGGCGCGGCTGGAAGAAGGCCGACGGCAAGCCGGTCCTGAACGCGGACCTCTGGCAGGCGCTGGACGCCCAGCTGGCCCGGCACCATGTGGAGGCCCGCTGGGTGAAGGGCCACGCGGGCCACGCAGAGAACGAGCGGGTGGACCGCCTGGCCAACGAGGCGGCGCAGTCCCTGACATGAAACGAGCCCCGAAGGGCCCGTTTCATGGATGTCCGAGCCGCTACCTCCGCTTGGGGAACTTGTAGACGATCTCGGGCGTCCAGCCTCGGACGGGCTTGCCGTCGCGGACGGCGGGGCTGAACGAGGATTTGTTGGCTGCCTCGATGGCCGCCTCGTCGAACCCGTAGGAACCGGACACGCCCTCGATCACGGATACCTTCAGGGGATGGCCCTGTTCGCTCACGAACACCTTCAGCCGCACGAAGTGGTCGAGGTTGGTCTCCCAGCGCATCTGAACGGCCCGGAGGGGGAAGGCCGGCGCGATCTGGCTGGTCACGCGGGCTGGCTGGTCGTTGTTGACGGCCGGGGCCATGGTCTGGGGCGCGGCGGTCTGGGGCGTGGGGACCTGGGTGGGCACGGCGGCGGGCCGCTGGGCCTCCTGCATGGGCTGGGGCTTGGGCGGCTCCGGCGCGGGCGGGGCGGCGGCCACCTTGGTCTCGGCGGCCTTCTTCTGCTCGGCCAGCTTCTGCTCGGCCGCCTTCTGCTCGGCCAGCTTCTGCTCGGCCAGCCTCTGCTGCCGCTCCACTTCGAGCTTGCGGGCCTGGGCCTCGTCCAGCTGCTTTTGGATCCGGGCCTTCTCTTCCACGGACTTGGTCTCGCTCAGCTGCTTCTGGAGCTGGGCGGTCTTCTCGGTCTCGGCCTTGGCCTTGGCATCGAGGTCGGATTTCTGCTGTTCGATCTGCACCTTCAGGAGCTGGAGCTCCGCCAGCTGCTTCTGCATGGCCGGATCGACCTTGGGGCGGCCGAAGAGGATGTAGCCCAGGCCCAGGATCACCACCGCGGCCAGGCCGCCGCCGATGAGGAGCGTCTTGTTCTTCTGGTTGGCTTCCTCCGCCGCGTGGCCGTCGATGTGCTCCACGCGGGTGGCGCCGCTGCGCAGGGTTTCGCCGGCGGCGGTGTAGGCCAGGTAGTTGTCCCCCTGTTCCGCCTTCATGGCCAGCGCGTCCCGGTCGTTCTCCTCCCGGAACAGCGTGTGCATGAAGAAAGCCATGTTGAAGGTGGTGGGGCTGTACTCGCCGTCGTAGAGCACCCGCTCCAGCTCGGCGTTGAAGGCCTCCACCGTGGCGAAGGGCTGGCGGCCCAGCAGCAGGCGGCCGAGGAAGGCGCGGATCTCCGCGGGCAGGGGGGCCTCCTCCTGCGCGGCCTTGAGCGTGGCCTTGTCCAGGAGGGTCTGGAAGTCGCCGCCGAGGGGCAGCTGCTCGAAGGTGAGCAGCTCGTAGAGCACGGCACCCAGCGCGAACAGATCCTGCTGGAGGGCGTCGTTCTCGGGGCCCTGGAGGTAGGGCGCGAGCTTGCGCTTCGCCGTGGGGGCCTTGGCCAGCATGCTCTTGGCCAGAGCGGCATAGGGGGCATCCACGATCTGGGTGGCGCCTTCGAAGCTCACCCACACGCTGTGCGGGCTCAGCACGCCGTGGCTGGCGCCCTTGGCCTGCATCTGCACGATGCCCTGGGCCACGCCCTGGATCACCGTGAGGGCGTGATCGACGCCGAAGGGGATCTGCTCCTGCCGGGCCTTCTCGATGAGCTGCGCGAGGCTTCGGCCGGGCACATAGTCCCAAGCCACATGCGGCGCCTTGCCGCTCTCCACCCGGTAGCCTAACCCGTAGATGCGCGCGCCGCCCAGCAGGGGCACCACGCGACCAGCTTCGGACAGGCGGGTGTTCATGCCCGCCTGGAACATCTCCTCCGAAAAGGTCCGCACCAGGGCGTGGCGGTCGAAGTTGCTGCCGGTGATGACGACGGCCCGATGGATCGCGCCGAAAGGATCGCTAGCCAGGTCTGAGGCCAGCAGATAGGACCCGAGGCGCGTATAGGTGCCCATGACTTTCTCCAGAGGGAATGCTTGGAAAGATAGCTTGAAAGTCGTGATTCGCCTAGCGAATCGAGGGTTCTTTCAGGCTCGCGGGATCAGGGCGCGGGCGGAATCTCCCACTGGTCCCCGGCTGCCCGCCAGGCCAGGATCCAAAGGTTGGCCGTGGCGTGGACGCCATTGGAAAAAGCCAGCTGCATCTGGGCGAAGGGGAGGGACAGGTCGTCCCAGGGGCCGATGCGGCGACCGGCATTTTCGTCGAAATGCTCCCGGAGGCGCCGATTCCGCTCCTGCTTGGTGGCCAGAAAGCGCCGGAGGGCGGGGACGGGATCCAGGCCGCCGGCCACCGCCCAGTAGGGCTCCTGGGTCACCAGCAGGTGCGCCATGTGTTCGTCGGCGTACGCTTCGAAGCTCTCCCGCAGGGGGCTCATGCCCTCGCTGGCCGAAGGATCCGTCAGCAGCTGGACCAGGTGGGCCAGGACGCCCAGGTCGCGGACGATGTCCTCGGGGCGGCGGCGCTCCTCGCTGAGACGGAGGATCGTGCGGAACTGGGCCTCCACCTCTTCCACCGTGGGCGGCTGGTCGTTGGCGACCCCCCGCGCCCCCTCCAGCAGGGCCTGCGGGTGGGCCCGCAGCAGCGTGGCCATGCGTTTGGGCAGCAGCCGGATCGCCTTGGCCGTCTGGGCCTCGTGGACCCTCGGGGACCAGGCCCTCAGCGGCCCGCAGGCCAACAGCAGCAGCAACAGTGCCGCGCCTCTCGGATCACGCATCGTGGGACTCCTGGGCCAGGGCCGATTCCGCTTCATCCATGGGGTTCAACGGAATGCCCAGGGCCTTCAGGCGGTGCAGCAGGGTGGTGCGGCGCATGCCGAGCCGGCGGGCGGATTCGCTCTTGTTCCAGCCGGTGGCCTGGAGGGCCTCGAGGATCAAGTGGCGCTCCAGATCCTCCAGGAACCGGCCGAGCCCCTGGTGCTGCGGCAGGCGCGGGTAGGCCGCCGTCGGCAGGATGCCGGCGATGGCCGCGGGAAGATCCTGGAGCAGCATCCGCTCGGGATCGGAGCCCAGCGCCATGGCCCGCTCCACGGCATTCTCCAGCTCGCGCACATTGCCCGGCCAGCCGTAGGCTTCCAGGGCCTGCAGGGCAGCGGGCTCGACCTGCTTCAGCGGCAGACCCAGCTCACGGGCGAACTTGCGGATGAAGTGGGCCACGAGCACCGGAATGTCGTCCCGGTGCTCCCGCAGCGGCCGCAGCTGCACGGGGATCACATTCAGACGGTAGAAGAGGTCCTCGCGGAACCGCTTCTCCACCACCAGGGCGCTCAGGTCCTCGTTGGTGGCCGCCAGCAGGCGGAAGTCCGCCTTCACGGTGCGCGCCGAGCCCAGCGGCGTGAACTCCCGCTCCTGGATCACCCGCAGCAGTTTCACCTGCAGGCTGAGGGGCATGGTGCCGATCTCGTCCAGAAAGAGGGTGCCGCCCTCCGCCTGCTGGAAACGCCCCGGGCGGTCGGTGCGCGCGTCCGTGTAGGCCCCGCGCACATGGCCGAAGAGTTCGTCCTCCAGCAGCGTCTCCGGAATGGCCCCGCAGTGGATGGCCACGAAGGGGCCCTGGGCCCGGGGGCTCCACTGGTGGATGGCGCGGGCCGCCAGTTCCTTGCCCGTCCCCGAAGGCCCGGTGATGAGCACCGTGGAGGGTGACGGCGCCAGCCGGCGGAGCAGGGTCTGGAGGTGCTGCCACGCCTCGGACCGACCCACCATCTGGGGGCCGGGCTCCTTGTGCTGGATCTGCTCGCGGAGCCGCTTGTTCTCCTGGTTCAGCTGCGACTTCTCGATGGCCCGCAGGAGCGTGTGCTCCAGTTCCTCAGCCCGGAAGGGCTTGGGCACATAGTCGTAGATGCCCATCCGCATGGCCTGGAGGGCCGTCTCGACGGAAGTCGAACCGGACAGCACCACCACCACCGTGTCGGGGTTGGCCACGGCCTGACGGGCCAGTTCCAGGCCGTTCAGATCCGGCAGCATGAGGTCCACCACGGCCAGGTCGAAGTGCTCGCGCCGCAGGCACTGGGCGCCCCGCAGCCCCGAGCCGGTACCCACCACCTCGTGCCCATGGCGGGATAACAGGGTGCCCACCACCTCGAGGATGGTGGGATCGTCGTCCACCAGCAGAGCCCGGGCTGGATTCATACCTGCATGGTTCCCCATGCCGGAACCCCCTGTCAAGGTTTGGACAGTCTGGATAGACTTCACCCCATGCTTTCCAGATCCAGCCTGTGGCAGCGCCTGTCCGGGGCTTCGCTCTGGCCCCTGGCCTGGGCCCTGGCGGCCGCCTGCACCGTGCCGTGGCTGGCACCCGAGCGCTGGAACGGTCAGCTCGCCGGCCGCTGGGTCGTCCTCGGCGCCCTGGCCTGGAGCCTCACACTGCCCCTGCTCCGGGGGCGCCGCTGGATCGTGGTGCCCCTCGCCCTCGGCCTGGCGGGATTCACCTTCCTGGGGCTGGCCCGCAAGGCCCGTTGGGAGGCGGCCCTGCCCTCGGGTTTCCTGGCCGTGGAAGGCCGCATCGCGGCTCCCTGGACCCTGCAGGGCGAACGGCTGCGCACCCAGCTCGAGCTGTCCGCGCCGGAAGTCCTTCGCGGCCTCGCCCTGCCCCTCACGGTGCCCGCCGAGGGTGAGCTCCCTCCGCCCGCTCCCGGCACGCCGGTGCGCCTGCGCGCCGAGCTTCGCCCTGTCCAGCCCGCGCCGGTCTTCCTGGCAGAACGCCCCCTCTGGCGGGCCCGCAGTGACGAAGCGCCCCGGCGCATCCACCTGACTTCGGCCCAATTGATGGAGGCGACGGGTCCACCCGCGCCCTCCCTTCTGCTGCGCCTTCAGACCCTGGCCCGGCGGCGCTTCGAGGCCCTGCCCCTGGGGCCCACCGCCAGGGACCTCTGGGGCGCGCTCGCCCTGGGCATCCCCCCGGTGGACGAGGCCCACTTCAGCGTGTTCGCCGAGAGCGGCACCCTCCACATCCTGGTGGTGTCGGGCCTCCAGGTGACCCTGGTGATGGCGGTCCTGGAGGCTCTGTGGCGGCGACTGCGCCTGCGCGGCGCGGCCACCGGCTCCATCGCGGCCGGGCTGCTGTACTCGGCCCTGGTGGGCTTTTCCGCGCCGGTGTGGCGCGGCCTCTTCATGGGCATCGCCTGGGCCCTCGGGCGCAGCAGCGGCTGGAAGCTGCCGCCGGCGGCCGGGCTGCACCTGGCCCTGGGACTCTGGCTGCTGGGGCATCCCGCGGCCGGCGCAGAACCGGGCTTCCTGCTGGCCTGGTGGGCCCTGCTGGGCCTGCTCTGGGGGGCCGAGCCCCTGGCGGGCCTGGTCTCGCCGTTGCTGGGCCGCCTCGCCCTGCCCTTCGGACGGCTGGCCGCGCCCTGGCTCTCCACCCTGCCCCTGCTGGCGCTGCTCCATGGGGGCGCGCCCTGGTGGGGCATCCTCGCCAACCTGCTGGTGCTGCCCCTGGTGGCCTTCCTGACGCCCGTCTGTCTGGCCCTGATCCTGGTGCCCATCCCGGGGGTCACCCAGGGCGCCGCCACCCTGCTGACCTGGATGGGCGATCGGCTGGTGCCGGCCCTCACGGGCATCGCGCCGCTGGCCACGGGGATCCTCTGGCCCTGGCTCCTGCTCACGCTGGGCTGGCTCATCCTCGCCCACCGGCAGGGAACCCTGAGGCACACCCGGGCCCTGACCGTGGGGCTCGTGGTCCTGTCGCTGGGCCTGCTCGGCTTCCACGGCACGGGCCGGGCGCCGGCCACCCTGTCCCTGGAATCCGTGGACATCGGCCAGGGGGATGCCCTGCTGTTGCGGGTGCCCGGAGGAGGGGCCACGCTGATCGACACGGGCCCGGGTCCCTGGAGCGGCCGCCGTCTCGCCCGCGTCCTGAGCCGGCGCGGCGTGCGCGAACCCGTCCACCTGGTGCTCACCCACGCCCACGGGGATCACGCCGGCGGCTGGGCCACCCTGTCCCGGCTCTGGCCCCTGGCCGCTACTTCAGTACCGGTCACGGCGGAGGAGGAGGATCCCTGGCTCCCCTTCCGCCCGCCCGCGGGCGCCGACCCCGGGGGTCTCCTCCGGGGTGATGCGTGGACCCGAGGTGAAGCGGCCTTCAGCGTCCGCTGGCCTTCCTCGGCCTTCGCCCTGCCGGACGCCAACATGGAGTCGGTGGTGTTGCGGGTCACCTGGCGGGACCGGGAACTCTGGCTCATGGGCGATGCCCTGGCCATCCAGGAGCGGGACCTCCTGGATCTGGGCGATCCCGGCCCCTCCCCCCATCGCCTGTTGAAGGCCGGACACCACGGCAGCCGCAACGCCTCCGATCCCGCCTGGGTCGCGGCCCTGAAGCCCGAGGTGGCCCTCATCCCCGCCGGCTTCCACAACCGCTTCGAACATCCGCATCCGGAGACGCTGGCCACCTTCCGCCGCGAGGGGCTGATCCCCTGGATCACGGGCTCCTCCCAGGGCGTCCGCATCTCCGCCCAGGACGGAGGTTGGCGCATCGATACCGGTGAAGGCGCGACGGCCTTCACGCCCCTGCGAAAAAGCCCGACGCCCTGAGGCGGTCCACCAGCCGCCGGCTGCCCTCGGCGTGGTTGGCCGTCCACTGGGCCTGCGCCTCCGGCCCCACATCGTTCACCACCACCAGCGCCCCGGCGCAGGGCACGCCCGCCGCATGGCAGGCCGCGAAGACGCCGGTGAGTTCCAGATGCTCCACCGGGGCCACGGAAGCGAGCAGGGCCGCGCCTTCCAAGGTCCTGGTGATGGCGGGTGGCACGGCCACCCCATAGGGTGGCAGCGGCCCCTTCAGGGTGGCATCCCAGCGGACCCGCTCGATCCCGGGACGGTAGGCCCCCCCGCGCAGTTCCTCCACCGAGGTTGCGATGGCCTGGGAGGCCCACAGCCCCTCAAACAGGCCCAGGCGGCCATCGTAGCGCCCACAGGTGCCCAGGAAGAGCACGGCCTCGGGGTTTCGCTCCGCCAGCAGCCGGGCCGTGGCGGCCGCCGCGGTCACGGCGCCCACGCCCACGGTGGCCGTTTCCCAGCCCGCGGGCGGATCCCCGGCGAGGGAGCCCAGTTCGGGGGCGAAGGCGGACAGCAGGAGTCTCATGGCGTGATTCTACAGATGATCCAGGGCCCAGGCCGCGACGGGAATGGACAGGCCGTTCCCCAGCAACCGGTAGCGGACCTCCAGGGACACGGCTTCGGGAAAGCGGAACCCCTCGGGCAGCCCGAGCAACCGCGCGGTTTCGGAGGGCGAGAACCGGCGGATGCCGCGCGCGGTCTTCAGGAAGGAGCCGCTGCCCACGAAACGCCGACCGTAGCCGCCGATGAAGCAGGTGCTGCGCTGGTCCCCGGGCTCCACCAGGTCCATGCCGTGGCGGTGGCGGGCGAGGATGCCAGGATCCAGGTACAGCCCCTCGTCTTCCTCCGGATCCAGGACGCCGGCCAGGGGACGCGGGGCGAGGTCCGGCAGCGGCTTGGGTTCCAGGGGTTTCCGCGAGGCCACGATGAAGACGCGGGGCCGCTGGTTGGGCAGTCCGAAGCGGCTGGGGCAGGCCTGGAGATCCAGCCGGTGCATGCCGTGGGCCCGGATCCGCTCCGACAGCAGCGCATGGGCATCCGAGCCCAGAAAGCCGCCCACATTCTCCAGGACCAGGCGATCCGGCGGCGCTTCCCGGAAAAGGTCCATCAGGTGGAGGAAGGCCCGCGAGCGCCGGTCCTCCAGGCCCTGGTGGTTCCCCATGCGGCAGAAGGGCTGGCAGGGCGGGCTCATGAGCCAGGTGTCGGCTCCATGGGCGGCCAGCTCCTGCCATGGCACGGCGGCCAGTTCCCGGGGCGTGGGCCGGTGGCCGTGATTCAGGGCGTAGGTCGCGTTGGCGGCCTCGCTCACATCGTAGGCGGCGGCCACGGTGCCCCGGTCTCGGAGGGCGCAGCGCCAGCCTCCAAGACCCGAGAACAGCTCCAGGACGCGCATCAGCCGCAGCCACTTCCACAACCGCCGCAAGCGGCGGCCCGGAGGGCGGTGCCCTTGGCGAGGCCCTGCCCTTGGATGAAGAGGTGGAGGGCCAGCGCCAGCCCCGTGATGGCATCGGCCCAGGGGAACCAGAGGCCCAGCAGACCGCCCGCCAGGAGCAGGGCCGCCCGCTCCAGCAGGGCGCGGGTGCGGTCGGCATCCCACCCCAGGGCGGGATGGACTCCGGCCAGACGCCGCTTCGCGATCCAGAGGGGCACCTGGAAGGCGAGGCTCAGGATGGCCACCCCCAGAGTCGAGAAGCCGACCCGCATCCCGGGGCCCTCCCGGAGCGCCAGGACCGCAGCCAGGGCAAGCCCCAGAGCCAGGAGGCGCAGGAGGTGGCTGAGGGTCCGAAGGACCAGCCGCTCCCGGTCGAGTCCCCGGTTGCCGAGGCCATCCAGGATGCGTCCCCGCAGGCTCAGGGCCGGCGGGATCTGCAGCAGGGAGGCGCCGCCGACCCCCCACAGGGCGATGGCGCCTTCGGAAAGTCCCAGCCACAACGCAGCTCCGCCCAGGATGAGATCGGCTCCGGCCGAGAGCAGGGTCAGGCGGACGGCCGGGGAAGCATCGGCCTTCATCGCGTCAGCTTGCGGTACTTGATGCGGTGGGGATCGAAGGGCTTCAGACCCAGGACATCCTTGCGATATTCCTCGTATTGGCTGTAGTTCCCATCGAAGAACTGCACCTGCGAATCACCCTCGAAGGCCAGGATGTGCGTGGCCAGGCGATCCAGGAACCAGCGGTCGTGGCTCACCAGGACGGCGCTGCCGGCGAAGGATTCGATGGCCTCCTCCAGGGCGCGCATGGTGTTCACATCCAGATCATTGGTGGGCTCGTCGAAGAAGAGCAGGTTGGATTCGCTCTTCAGGGTGAGCGCCAGGTTCAGGCGGTTCTGCTGCCCGCCGCTCAGCTCGGAAATCTTCTTCTGCTGGGAATCGCCGGAGAACCCGAAGCGGCTCAACCAGGCCCGGGCGTTGATGAGCTTGCCGCCCAGCTCGATCTGCTCGTAGCCGCCGGAGACCGCTTCGAACACATTCTTGTCGGGGTTGAGGTTGGCGCGCAGCTGATCCACATAGGCCATGCGGACGGTCTCCCCGATCCGGATGGTGCCGGCATCGGGCGTCTCCTGGCCCGTGAGCAGGCGCAGGAGCGTGGACTTGCCGGCGCCGTTGGGACCGATGACGCCGAGGATCCCGGCGCGGGGAATGGCGAAGCTGAGGTTCTCGAAGAGCACGCGGTCGCCGTAGGCCTTGGAGACGCCGTTCAGCTCGGCCACGAGATCGCCCAGCCGGGGGCCGCTGGGAATGTAGATCTCCAGCTCCTGCTCCTTCTGGCGGCCCTCCTCGCCCGCCAGCCGCTCGTAGTTGGCGATGCGGTCCTTGCTCTTGGCGTGCTGGCCCTTGGGCGACATGCGGATCCACTCCAGCTCGCGCTCGAGGGTCTTCTGGCGCTTCTGGTCCGACTTCTCCTCGCGGGCCAGGCGGCCCTGCTTCTGCTCCAGCCAGCTGGAGTAGTTGCCCTTCCAGGGGATGCCCTCGCCCCGGTCCAGCTCGAGGATCCACTCGGCCACATGATCCAGGAAGTAGCGGTCGTGGGTGACGGCGATGACTGTGCCCTTGTAGTCCTGCAGGTGCTTCTCCAGCCAGGCCACGGTCTCGGCATCCAGGTGGTTGGTGGGCTCGTCCAGCAGCAGGATGTCCGGTTCCTGGAGCAGCAGGCGGCAGAGCGCCACGCGGCGGCGCTCGCCGCCGGACAGCACGGCGATCTTGGTGTCGGGGTCGGGACAGCGCAGGGCGTCCATGGCCTGCTCGAGGCGCGAATCCAGGTCCCAGCAGTCGTGGGCGTCGATCTTGTCCTGCAGCTCAGCCTGCTTCGCCAGCAGCACATCCATGTCCGCGTCGGGATCGGCGAACTGGTCGCTGATGGCGTTGTAGTCCTTGAGCCAGCCCACCTTCTCGGCGGCCCCCTCCTCCACGATCTCCCGCACGGTCTTGGCGGGATCGAGCTGGGGTTCCTGGTCCAGGATGCCCGTGGTGTAGCCCTTGCTGAGCACGGCTTCGCCGTTGAAGTCGTGGTCCACGCCCGCCATGATGCGCAGCACGGTGCTCTTGCCGGAGCCGTTGAGGCCCAGGACACCGATCTTGGCGCCATAGAAGTAGCTGAGGGAGATGTCCTTGATGACCGGCTTGTTGTTGTAGATCTTGCTGACCCGCATCATCGAATAGATGATCTCGGGCTGATCGGATGGAGTCCTGGTCGCGGTTTTGGCCATGTCATCACTCGAAAAGGGTGATTCTATCGCGCTTCCCGCCGAACCCATCGCGGGGATCCCCGTTGTCACGGTCGCGGAGCCTTCGCCTGCCACCCCCCTTGCACCTGCAGACACCTTGCAGTCGAAGGTGATTGCTTGTAATTTTGGCGCATCCATTCAAGCGGCAGCCCCTCCCTCTGGACCCAAGCGACGCGGAGACTCCCATGAACCAAGTGGTGGCGCGATTCCTGGATGGAAGCACCCTGAAAGGCCAGACCAGCGATTTCCTGCCGACCAAGAACCTCTTCCACATTCTGCTTGCCGGAACCGGCAACGGCGCGAAACCCCAGGAAGTGAAGGTCCCCGACCTCAAGGCGGTGTATTTCGTCCGGCGTCTGGAGGGGGATCCAGACCACCACAAGACCAACGACTTCCCCCCCTTCGCGCCGACGCCGGGGCGGAAGGTCCAGGTCACCTTCAAGGATGGGGAAGTGCTGGTGGGCACCACCCAGGGCTATCAGCCGGACCGGCCGGGGTTCTTCCTGCTCCCGGCCGATCCGCGATCCAACAACGAGCGGTGCTTCATCGTGACCACGGCCACGCAGTCCGTGGCGTTCCTGTAGCGCCCCTAATCCAGGGCGGCCTGGGCGGCAGCCAGGGTGGCGATGGGCACGCGGTAGGGGCTGCAGCTCACATAATCCAGCCCCACGCGGTGGAAGAAGGCCACGCTGCGGGGATCGCCGCCGTGCTCGCCACAGACGCCCAGCTTGATCCCGGGACGCGCGGCGCGACCCTTCTCGCAGGAGATCCGGACCAGCTCGCCGATGCCCTCCTGATCCAGGCTCTGGAAGGGATCGTCTTCCAGGATCTTCTTCCCCACATATTCCGGCAGGAAGGTGCCGGCGTCGTCGCGGCTGAAGCCGAAGCCCATCTGGGTGAGGTCATTGGTGCCGAAGCTGAAGAACTCGGCCTCCTGGGCGATCTTGTCCGAAGTGATGGCGGCGCGGGGAATCTCGATCATGGTGCCGATGGGGCACGCGAACTGGCTGCCGCGCTCCTGGTTCACCTGGGCGATCTCGTCGAGCATCTCGGCCTTGGTGTAGGCCAGCTCGCGCACGGTGCCGATGAGGGGCACCATGATCTCCGGCAGGGCCTTGATGCCTTGGGCCGTCACATTCAGGGCGGCTTCGGCGATGGCCCGGACCTGCATCCGGATGATCTCCGGGAAGGTGATGCCGAGACGGCAGCCGCGATGGCCCATCATGGGATTGAACTCGTGGAGCTGCGTCACGCGGCGTTCCACGGTGCCGAGGTCCACGCCCAGCACTTCGGCCATCTCTTTCTGGCCCGGCTCGTCCTGGGGCAGGAACTCGTGCAGGGGGGGATCCAGCAGGCGGATGTTCACGGGCAGGCCGTTCATGGCCGTGAAGAGGCCCTCGAAGTCCTCGCGCTGCATGGGCAGCAGCTTCACCAGGGCCTTCTTGCGGCCCTCCACATCGCTGGCCAGGATCATCTCGCGCACCGCGAGGATGCGATCCCCTTCGAAGAACATGTGCTCCGTGCGGCAGAGCCCGATACCCTCCGCACCGAAAGCGCGGGCCACGGCCGCGTCGTGCGGCGTGTCGGCGTTGGTGCGCACCTTCATGCGCTTGGCCTCGTGGCTCCAGGCCATGATCTTGGCGAAGCGTTGGTAGAGCGGGCTGTCTTCGGCCTTGAGCCGGTTGTCGACCAGCACCTGGTTGACCTCGGAGGGATGGGCGCTGAGCTTGCCGGCGAAGACCTCACCGGTGGATCCATCCATGGAGATCCAGTCCTGGCCGGCCTTCAGCTCGTGCCCGCCCACCAGCACCACGCCGCGGACCAGGTCGATCTGAAGCGCCGAGGCGCCACAGACGCAGGGCTTGCCCATGCCTCGGGCCACCACGGCCGCATGGCTCGTCATCCCGCCCCGGGCCGTGAGAATGCCCTGGGAGGCCACCATGCCCGAGATGTCCTCGGGGCTCGTCTCCACGCGCACGAGCACCACGGGGCCCTCCTGGGCCATCGTCTCGGCCTGCTCGGCCGTGAGGGCGATGCGACCCGTGGCCGCCCCCGGCCCGGCATTGAGGCCCTTCGTCAGCAGCTGGCCTTCCTTCCGGAGGCGGTCCTTCTCTTTGGGATCGAAGACCGGCGCCAGCAGCTGGGAGAGGCTGTCGGCATCGATGCGCTTGAGCGCGGTGCGGCTGTCGATGAGGCCCTCGTCCACCAGATCGATGGCGATGCGGATGCTGGCCATGGCCGTGCGCTTGCCATTGCGCGTCTGAAGCAGGTACAGCTTCCCGCGCTCAATGGTGAACTCAATGTCCTGCATGTCCTTGAAGTGGTGTTCCAAGCGCTGGCAGGTGGCGTCCAGCTCCGTGAAGGAGGCGGGCATCGCCTCCTCGAGGCTCTTCAGGCCCGTACCTTCGGCCTGCGACCGCGTGATGGGCTGGGGCGTGCGGATGCCGGCCACCACATCCTCGCCCTGCGCGTTGATGAGGTACTCGCCGTAGAAGAGCCGCTCGCCCGTGGCAGGATCCCGCGTGAAGGCCACGCCGGTGCCGCAGTCGTCACCCATGTTGCCGAAGACCATGCTCTGCACATTGACGCCCGTGCCCCAGTCATCCGGGATGCGGTGAAGGCGCCGGTAGGTGATGGCCCGTGCCGTGTTCCAGCTCTCGAAGACGGCGCGGATGGCGCCCCAGAGCTGGTCCATGGGCTCCTGCGGGAAGGGCTGGCCGGTCTCCTCCAGCACGATCTCCTTGAAGGCCGACACCAGGCCCTTCCAATCGTCGGCATCGAGGTCCGTGTCCTGGTGCTTGCCCGAGCGCTCCTTGGCGCGCTCCAGTTCCGCCTCAAAGAGCGAGTGCTCGACGCCCAGCACCACATTGCTGTACATGGTGATGAAGCGGCGGTAGGAATCCCAGGCGAAGCGGGCATTGCCGCTGGCCCGCTCCAAGGCGGCGACCGTGCGGTCGTTCAGGCCGAGATTGAGAACCGTATCCATCATGCCCGGCATCGAGACGCGGGCGCCGGAGCGCACGGAGAGGAGCAGAGGGTTCTCGGCGGCCCCGAAGCCGCATCCACGCACGCCCTCCAGCCACTTCAGGGCCTCGAGCACTTCGGCCTTGAGCCCCTCACTGAGCTGCCGGCCGTTCGTGTAGTAGGCGCCGCACTGCTCGGTCGTGAGCGTGAATCCCGGAGGCACCGGAATGCCCAGCCCGGCCATTTCAGCCAGGTTGCACCCCTTGCCTCCGAGCAGGTTGCGCATGGATGCGCCCCCCTCGTTGCGGTTCCCCCCAAAGGTGTAAACACCTTTACTCATCAGTTCCTCCACGCGGAACTTCCAGTGTATCCGGCGTGGAACGCAAAAACCCCCGCGGATGCGGGGGCTCGGCATGAAAAACGGGTCACCTGTTGGGGTGACCCGTCTGATTTTAACGTCGCAGCGACCTACTTTTCCACTCCTGTGAGGAGCAGTATCATCGGCCCTCCAAGTCTTAACTGCCGTGTTCGGGATGGGAACGGGTGTGACCCTTGGGGAAAAGCCACGACGAAGGGGTAGAAGGGTGAGAAGGGATTTGGGCGAGGCGCGTGTTGCGCTCGAGGGTCATGAAGTTGATGCAATTGATTGATGAAAGGTCAAGTCTGTGGACCGATTAGTATCGCTCAGCTAAATCCGTTACCGGACTTACACATGCGACCTATCAACGTGGTGGTCTTCCACGGGTCTCATAGGGAGATCTCATCTTGAGGGGTGTTTCGCGCTTAGATGCTTTCAGCGCTTCTCACTTCCCAACTTAGCTACCCAGCATTGCACCTGGAGGCACAACTGGAACACCAGAGGTCAGTCCATCCCGGTCCTCTCGTACTAAGGACAGGTCCTCTCAAATCTCCTGCGCCCACACTAGATAGGGACCGAACTGTCTCGCGACGTTCTGAACCCAACTCACGTACCACTATTGATCGGCGAACAGCCGAACCCTTGGGACCTGCTTCAGCCCCAGGATGTGATGAGTCGACATCGAGGTGCCAAACCTTGCCGTCGATATGAACTCTTGGGCAAGATCAGCCTGTTATCCCCGGCGTACCTTTTATCCGTTGAGCGATGGCCCTTCCATTCGGGACCACCGGATCACTATAACCTGCTTTCGCACCTGCTCGTCGTGTCTGACTCGCAGTCAAGCTCCCTTATACTATTGCGCTCTGCGGCTGATTTCCAAACAGCCTGAGGGAACCTTCGTACGCCTCCGTTACGCTTTAGGAGGCGACCGCCCCAGTCAAACTACCCGCCTGACATTGTCTTCCACCCGGATCACGGGTGCGAGTTAGAGATCAGCGTTGAACAGGGTGGTATCTCAACAGTGGCTCCACCGACCCTAACGAGCCAGTTTCATAGCCTCCCACCTATCCTGCACAGTCCAACGCCAACCTCAATGTCAAGGTGTAGTAAAGGTGCACGGGGTCTTTCCGTCTAAGTGCGGGTAACCGGCATCTTCACCGGTGCTACAAGTTCGCTGAGTCTCTGCTGGAGACAGTTTCCAGATCGTTACGCCATTCGTGCAGGTCGGAACTTACCCGACAAGGAATTTCGCTACCTTAGGACCGTTATAGTTACGGCCGCCGTTCACCGGGGCTTAAATTCGCAGCTTCGCTTGCGCTGACCGCTCCTCTTGACCTTCCGGCACCGGGCAGGCGTCAGCCCCTATACCTCCTCTTTGGAGTTTGCAGAGACCTGTGTTTTTGTTAAACAGTCGCCTGGAACATTTATGTGCCACCACCTCGGGCTATGAACCCTACCGTGGTACCCCTTCTCCCGAAGTTACGGGGTTAATTTGCCGAGTTCCTTCAGCAGAGTTCTCTCAAACGCCTGAGGATTCTCTCCTCGACTACCTGTGTCGGTTTGCGGTACGGACACAAGCACCTCTCCTTAGCAGCTTTTCTCGGCAGTGTAGGATCAGGACTTTTCGTCAGAAACCTTGGGCTCGTGGCGCCCGGACTTCCCTAAGCACCACCCTTGGATCCTTTCGCAGAACATTCCATAGCTCTGCGTCCCTACCTTCCTGCGTCCCTGCATCGTACAAACGAGATGCTCATGGTGCTGGAATATTAACCAGCCTTCCATCGCCTACGCCTTTCGGCCTCGGCTTAGGGTCCGACTAACCCAACGCGGATTGACCTTGCGTTGGAAACCTTAGTCTTACGGCGGACAGGGTTCTCGCCTGTCTTTACGCTACTTATGCCGACAGAGTCTCTTCCCATGTCTCCAGCTGTCCTTACGGTCAACCTTCACAGACGTAGGGAATGCTCCCCTACCACTTACGTTCGCAGCTTCGGTAACATGCTTTAGCCCCGTTGAATTGTCGGCACAGACCCGCTTGACCAGTGAGCTATTACGCTTTCTTTAAAGGATAGCTGCTTCTAAGCTAACCTCCTGGCTGTCTAAGCACATCCACATCCTTTTCCACTTAGCATGTATTTTGGGACCTTAGCTGGCGATCTGGGTTCTTTCCCTCTCGACTACGGATCTTATCACCCGCAGTCTGACTGCCGGACTTCACGGCGTGCCATTCGAAGATTGGTTGGATTCAGTAAGCTGGTAAGCCCCCTAGTCCATTCAGGTCTCTACCTGCACGACGAAACATCCGACGCTAGCCCTAAAGCTATTTCGGGGAGAACGAGCTATCACGGAATTTGATTGGCCTTTCACCCCTATCCTCAACTCATCCAAGCGGTTTTCAACCCACACTGGTTCGGACCTCCATCCGGTGTCACCCGGACTTCATCCTGGTCAAGGATAGATCATCCCGTTTCGCGTCTATTTCCAGCGACTGTCGCCCTATTCAGACTCGGTTTCCCTACGGCACCGCCTCTTCGGCTTCGCCTCGCCACTGAAAATAACTAGCCGGCTCATTATGCAAAAGGCACGCGGTTCCACCGGATAAACCATGGTGGTTCCACTGCTTGTAGATTGACGGTTTCAGGTTCTATTTCACTCCCCTCATCGGGGTTCTTTTCGCCTTTCCCTCACGGTACTGGTTCACTATCGGTCAGATGAACATATTTAGCCTTACCGCATGGTCGCGGCAAATTCTGTCAAGGTTTCTCGTGCCCCGACATACTTGGGAACACCACTCAGAGTCCTCGTAGCTTTCGCATAAGGGGCTATCACCCTGTATCGCCGGCCTTTCCATGCCGTTCCGCTAACTAGAGGTTTTGTAACTCTGTGTTGAGGGGCAGCCTCAACCTGTAGGTCCCACGACCCCCCTTACGCAACGCCTGCCGCTTACACGTAAGAGGTTTGGGCTCTTCCGGTTTCGCTCGCCGCTACTCCCGGAATCACTGTTGTTTTCTGTTCCTGTGGGTACTGAGATGGTTCACTTCCCCACGTTCGCTTCTCAAAGCCTATGAATTCAGCTGAGAGATGACTGAGCTTTCACCCAGACGGGTTTCCCCATTCGGACATTCCCGGATCACCGTTCGCGTGCAACTCCCCGAGACTTTTCGCAGCTTACCACGTCCTTCATCGCTGTCATCTGCCAAGGCATCCACCGTCAACCCTTTGTAACTTGGCCTTCCATCAATGAATTACATTGACTTCGACCCTTAAGAGTATTTCGCTAAACTTGCCTCGCCTTAAGCCCACAGCGTCACTTCAACGCCATGGATCACCCTTCTCTATTCCTTCTATTTGACTGTCAAACAACTCTGCCTTCCGGCAGCTGACCCTTGAGTCAGCCTTGAGCTGGATTCAAACCTCGAAAGGTCTCAACTCAACTCAAACCTTGCATAAATGGTGGGCCTAGGTGGATTCGAACCACCGACCTCACGCTTATCAGGCGTGCGCTCTAACCAGACTGAGCTATAGGCCCCAGTTTGTGCCTCAGCGGGCGTTGGTGGACCCGACCGGGATCGAACCGACGACCTCCTGGATGCAAACCAGGCGCTCTCCCAGCTGAGCTACGGGCCCGTTTCCAGACGCCCAAGCACGCTCGTCAAAGATTGACCGAGCGTCTTTAAAAACCGGATAGAAATTTCGATCGGAAGCGTTGACCTTTCGTCGCTCCTAAAAGCGACTCTCCTTAGAAAGGAGGTGATCCAGCCACAGGTTCTCCTACAGCTACCTTGTTACGACTTCACCCCAATCACCAAGTTCACCATTGAGAGCTGGCCCCTTGCGGTTACCTCACCCTCTTCAAGTGCTCCCGGCTTTCGTGATGTGACGGGCGGTGTGTACAAGGCCCGGGAACGTATTCACCGTATCATTCTGATACACGATTACTAGCGATTCCACCTTCATGTAGTCGAGTTGCAGACTACAATCCGAACTGAGGACGACTTTCTCCGATTAGCTCCATCTCGCGACTTTGCAACGGTTTGTATCGCCCATTGTAGCACGTGTGTAGCCCTGGACATAAGGGCCATGAGGACTTGACATCATCCCCACCTTCCTCCCGGTTAACCCGGGCAGTCCCCGTAGAGTTCCCGCCATGACGCGCTGGCAACTACGGGTAAGGGTTGCGCTCGTTGCGGGACTTAACCCAACATCTCACGACACGAGCTGACGACAGCCATGCAGCACCTCTGCAGCAGTTCTTGCGAAAAGGCACATCTCTGCACCGGTCCACTGCAGTTCAAGCCCAGGTAAGGTTCTTCGCGTTGCGTCGAATTAAACCACATGCTCCACCGCTTGTGCGGGCCCCCGTCAATTCCTTTGAGTTTCAGCCTTGCGACCGTACTCCCCAGGCGGAACACTTAACGCGTTAGCTCCGGCACGGAAGGGGTCAACTCCCTCCACACCAAGTGTTCATCGTTTACAGCGTGGACTACCAGGGTATCTAATCCTGTTTGCTACCCACACTTTCGCGCCTCAGCGTCAGTTACTGTCCAGGTGGCCGCCTTCGCCACTGGTGTTCCTCCTCATCTCTACGCATTTCACCGCTACACGAGGAATTCCACCACCCTCTCCAGTACTCTAGCCTTCCAGTCTCAGATGCAGTTCCCAAGTTGAGCTCGGGGATTACACATCTGACTTAAAAAACCGCCTACGCGCCCTTTACGCCCAATAATTCCGAATAACGCTTGCCCCCTCTGTATTACCGCGGCTGCTGGCACAGAGTTAGCCGGGGCTTCCTCTCCAGGTACCGTCAAGTAACGGAGTTATTAACTCCGCCACCTTCGTCCCTGACGACAGGGTTTTACAGTCCGAAGACCTTCATCACCCACGCGGCGTTGCTGCGTCAGACTTTCGTCCATTGCGCAAAATTCCCCACTGCTGCCTCCCGTAGGAGTCTGGACCGTGTCTCAGTTCCAGTGTGGCCGATCACCCTCTCAGGCCGGCTACTGATCGTCGCCTTGGTGGGCCATTACCCCGCCAACTAGCTAATCAGACGCAGGATCCTCTCCTTGCCCCAGGCCTTGCGGTCCCCAGGTTTCACCGAATGCATCCCAGCACTCGGTCTCATGCGGTATTACCACTCCTTTCGGAGCGTTATTCCCCACAAAGAGGTAGATTCCCTACGCGTTACTCACCCGTCTGCCATGCACCTTGCGGCACATCCGACTTGCATGTGTTAGGCACGCCGCCAGCGTTCATTCTGAGCCAGGATCAAACTCTCAAGTTTCATTCTGAACTCTTACCCTCGAGACTCTCGTCTCTCAGGCCAATGTTCTGGTCGAAAAATTGTTCTGAATCCCGAACCCCATCCTTAGACGCGATCCGGAACCCTCAAAGGCTTCCTATCTTCTATCCGGTTTTCAAAGACGCCCCGTGCTCTCCGCACGCTCCAAAGCTCGCCTCTCGGCTCCCCCTGGCACCTCGCAGCCTCAACTGCGCAGGACATTCAGACTATCACTGGTCGCCAATGACGCAATAGAAAATTTCAGGTGACCTCCCGGAACCCCCAAGATCGGGCCATCCGGCGTGCCCGGCAAGGGCATACCGGCGCCCGGGAAGCCGCTTTGGCGGGGAGGGGCCAGGAGGTCGGACGCGTCCTTGACGGTAGAATCCCCCCAAACGGGGAGAGCGCGTGATCCACATCATCGGGGCGGGCCTGGCTGGCTCGGAAGCCGCCTGGCAGCTGGCGTCAAGGGGCCACGAGGTCCTGATCTCCGAGATGAGGCCGCGGTGGACCACGCCCGCCCACTCCACGGACCGCGCCGCGGAAATGGTCTGCTCCAACTCCTTCAAGAGCGACGATCCCTACTCCGCCACCGGGATCCTCAAGGCCGAGTTGCGGCGCATGGATTCGCTGATCCTGCGCTGCGCTAAAGCCACCCGCGTCCCGGCGGGAAACAGCCTCGCGGTCGACCGGGAGGCCTTCTCCGGGATGGTCACCGCCGAATTGAAGGCCCATCCCCGCATCCGCTGGGAAGAGGCCCAGGTCGCCTGCCCAGATCTCACGATGCCGACCATCCTGGCCACGGGCCCGCTCACCTCGGAACCCCTGGCCGCCTGGCTTGCGGACCTCACCGGAAACGGGAGCCTCCATTTCTACGATGCGATTGCCCCCATCGTCGAACGGGACAGCATCGACATGGGCATCGCCTGGATGGCGGCGCGCTACGACAAGGGCGGCCCGGACTTCATCAACTGCCCCATGGACAAGGTGCAGTACGAACGGTTCCTGGATGCGCTGCTCGCCGCCGAGCGCGTTCCTCTCCACGAAGTGGACACGCCTTACTTCGAGGCCTGCCTGCCCATCGAGGTGATGGCGGACCGTGGCCGCGAGACCCTCCGTCACGGCCCCATGAAACCCGTGGGACTGGACGACCCCCGCACCGGACGCTGGCCCCATGCGGTCATCCAGCTCCGCCAGGACACCCTCGCCGGCGAGCACTTCAACCTGGTCGGCTTTCAGACCCGTCTGAAGTGGGGCGCCCAGAAAGAGGTCTTCCGCCTGATCCCGGGGCTCGAAGTGGCGGAATTCGTCCGTTTCGGAAGCATCCACCGTAACACCTACATCCAGGCCCCGCGAATGCTCGATGCGACACTTGCTGTCAAATCCATTGCGAACCTGTGGATCGCCGGCCAACTCTCGGGCGTGGAGGGCTATCTGGAATCCGCCGCTGGCGGCTTGGCGGCGGCCTTCGCCGTGGACCGGGCCGTGCAAGGCCTCGTCGCTCTTCCCTTTCCACCGGAGACAGTGCTGGGCAGCCTGCTCCACTACCTGGCCCACGCCTCCAGCAAGGACTTCGGCCCGACCAATGCCATGCTCGGGCTGCTGCCGCCCCTTCCCGAAGGTCTGCTCGACTTGCGGGGGCTCAAGCGCACGGGAGGGACCCGGGCGGTGAAATCCGCCAAGGGCAGGGCCCACCGTGAGCGGGCCCTGCTGGCGCTCGACCGGCACCTGCAAGCCCTCGGAGGTGCGCGATGATCCGCCCCAGGCCTCTCCTCGGCCTCGCCGCGCTGGCCCTGTCTCTCGGCCTCGGGTCATTCTGGCTGACCCGTCGCACCCCCGGCGCGCCGCCTCAGGATGAGGTCCAGACCCTGTTCCGAACGGAGGTGTCGGGTCCAGGTACGCTCGTGGCGTTGCAACCGCCGGCGGTCCCCCTCAGGACGGTCCGCTGGGCGGGTCCTCTCCCTGGAGGCGCCGCGGTGGCGCAAGTCCTGACCCAGACGGGACAGCAGCGAATCGTGCTCTTCCAGAATGGGCAGCTGGGGTCCACCCTCTCCCTGCCCTGCCCGCCGGGCGCGTCGGCCAGCTTCTTCCAGTTCGCCGATCTGGTGGATGCGGTCGTGGTTCCCGGCGAGGCGGTGGCGTTGCTGTACCGCGGCGCCAATGCGACGGAGCCGGCTCTGGTTCTCGCATGGGACCTGCACTCCGATCAGATGAAGTGGGCCCACCGGGCCAAGGGCGCCCATCTCGCCCTCTCTCCGGATCGGCACAGCGTCTTCCTCTTTGGCGAGGGCGGCGTCAGCATTCTTGATCTGGCCGGCGCAGCCCGCGCCTCCGTCCTTCAGGTGGAGCTCCCCCAGGAGGTCGGAGAAGTCTCCGGTTTGCTCCCCACGGGATCCCGATCCTTCCTCGCGGCTCACGCAGCAGGCCTGTCGGCCTGGCACCAGGGAAGCTGGACCCACACCAAGGCCCCGACGCCTTCACCCCTGGGGTTCGGCCGGAACCTCGGCACCCTCGCGGGGTCGGTCAAGTCCGCCTGGTGGCAGCCGGAGCCCGGTCTGTTGATGCCCCTCGACCCCAAGGGTGTCCCGGAAGAATCCAGAAACCTGAAGGCCCTTCTTCCCGAGGCTGCAGCCCTGGACGCGGATCTGCTGCGGCTCCTGGGCGTAGATGAGTCGGGTGCGCTCTGGTTCGGGCTGGCGCGGCCCACCCTGCCTTCGGCCCCCGTCTCCGTTCGAGAGGCGGCCCAGCCGGTGGCAGGGGAGCCCAGCCCGGAACCATCGCCTTCCATGCCTGCAGCCCAGCCCCCTGCTCCATCCCGCGACCAATGGGAGGCGCACCTGAAGCAGGGTCTGGACCGCGTCTACCGGTGGAAGCCCGGCGAGGAGACCATGACCGCCCTTGCCTGGGCCGAAGCCTGGAAGAACCTGGCACCCCCCGCTGGCTTCGTGCCGCCGACGGGCGATGCAGGCTTGCGGCCGGAGGCGGGCGCCCTGACCTTCGGCGCTCCGGAACGGCTGTGGTGGCTGCCGATGCGGGCCCTTCAGCCCAGGTAATCGAAGAGGTTGGTCTTGTTGATTTTCGCCAGGGCGCTCAGGGTGGCGGTCTGGATCGTCTGGTCGGAGCTGAGTTCCGTGGCCGACTGGACATAGTCGGTGCCTTCCTGGGTGTCCTGGAGCCCCTGGAGGGTGAGGTTGAAGCCCGAGAGGGTGTCCTTCAAGTCCAGCAGGCCGGCCTGCCGCCCACCCAGGTCGTCCTGAATCTGATTCAGGTTGTCGAAGATGCCCTTCAAGTCGGTCATGGCCGTCTGGATGCCCGTCGTGCTGTTGGCCAGTAGGGCGTCGTGGAGTTGCGTCACGACCGTGAAGAGATCCGTGCTGCTGCCGACGCCGCCGCTGCCGAAGAAGACCTTGTCCCCGGGCAGATTCGTCGTGACGGCAGTGTTGCTCGTCACATCGAGGTTGATGTCCCCCGAGTCGCCTGAATAGGTGATCGCGCCGTTGCCGGGTCCGTAAGGCGGGGTGTTGGGCGGCACGGGAATCGCGAACGGAAGCGTCTGCGTCTGGGTGCCGGCAAAGAGGTACTTGCCCTGATCCTTTGTATTCGCCAGGGCCAGCAGGTTGCTCCGGATCGAGTCCACCTCCTGGGCCAGGGCCGCCCGGCCGGCGGCCCCGTTTGTCGAGTTCGCGGCCTGCTGGGCCAGTTCCCGAAGGCGGGTGACCGCATTGAGCGAGCCCGTCACCACATCCTCGGAAGACATCAGGAAAGACAGCGCCGAGTCCGCCTGTTTGATGAACTGGCCATTGGCCTGGATGGAGTTCTGGAAATCGAGCACCAGCGCGGCCGCGGCGGGATCATCCCCGGGGCGGGTGATGCGCTTCCCGGAAGCCAGGCGGGTGGTGTTCAGCGCGAGCCTCTCCTTGGTCCTTTCGAGATCGAGGAGCGTCTGGCGCTGCTGGGTGGTGCTGGGGGTTCGGAAGGACATGGGTCACCTGCTCTCAAGGCTTATCGGCACTTATCGGCCGAACTGATTCACCAGCTGATCCGTGAGTTGGTTGATCACGCTGAGGAACCGCGCGGACGCCTGGTAACCCCGCTGGAAGGTCATCATGTTCGCGGCCTCCTCATCCAGGTCCACGCCCGAGATGCGGTCCCGCTGGGTCTGGAGGGCCGACACCAGGTTCTGCTGAGTGTCGCTCTGAGCCTTCCAGTTCTGGGCCTGGGTACCCACATCGCTGATGAGCCGACCCGCCGCGGTGCTGTATCCCGTGTCGCCCACGCCATTGTGGTCCGTGTCCACCGTCGTCCCCGAGAACTGGAGGTTTGCCATGGCCTTGGCATTGTCATTGTTGCCCTTGGCTCCAGCCACCCCGGCGGCGGCAATCAGGTAGGGGTCCTTCACGATGGCCGAGGAGACCGAGAGCGCGTTCACCATGCCCTTGTACGAGCTGGCCACCGTGATGCCTCCCGGGAGCCCGCCGTTGGCGGCGTCTCCAAGGAAGAAGTAGTTGTCGTAGGGGGGCGGGCCCGCGTTGGCCGTGGTGGCGCCATCGGCTGCATACCCGGTCTTGTGGAGCGCGTTCACCTGCCCGGCCACGCCGGCGGCGATCTGGTCCAGCTGCAGCTGGAACCCCACCAGGATGTTGTCGCGGAGGTCCAACTTGGCGCCGAGCTGCCCATCCTTGATGCCCTTGGTGACATCCACGGGGGCCCCGCCCATCTCCGACATCACGCTGGAATAGCCGTCCTGGGCGCTTCCGGCCTGGACCCGGAGCTTGTAGGCGTTGCTTCCGCTGACGAGCACGGCGGCACCCGAATCCAGGCTGATCTGGTACTCCCCCTTGGAGCCCTCGAACACATTGATGCCCACCAGCCCCGCGAGCTTGTCCGTCAGGGCCTTCCGCTGGTCGCGGGCGTCGTTGTCCAGGCCCTGGCCGGATTCGGTGGTGATCTGCTGGTTCAGCCGGGCGATCTGGTCCGTCAGCACATTCACTTCGTTCGTGATGCTGCCCACGGCCAGATCGGCGCTGCTCCTCTGGTCGGCCAGGAGGCGGTAGCGGCTCTGGAGCGCGGTGATCATGGACTGGGCCTTGCCGACCACATTGGTGCGCAGGGCTCCGTCTTCGGGCCGTGCCGACAGTTCTTGAAAGCCCTGGAAGAAGGCCTGGATCTGGGCGGCGATGCCGGTGCTTCCCGAGTCGCCCAGACTCGCCGAAATGGCGTCCACGCCGGAGTAGCGCTCCGTGGCGCCCGTCTGGCGGGCGGTCTCGCGGTAGATCTGGAGGTCCAGGAACCGGTCGCGGATGCCCTGCACCGTGTTCAGGGTCACGCCCGTCCCGAAATAGACCTGGCCTTCGATCAGCGACTGGTTCGAGGTCAGGTCAGCCCGCTGCCGGGTATAGCCGGGCGTATTCACATTCGCGATGTTGTGGCCCACCACATTGAGGGCCGACTGCTGGGCCTGAAGGCCCGTAAGCCCGAGGTAGAGACTGGCATTGAGTCCGGGCATGGGAGTCTCCTAGGCCTTCTCGCGCAGGCGGGGAGCCAGGCCGGAGGCGTCGGCCGGAATGCCATTCCGGCCGTAACCCGGATTCCCCGACAAGCCGATGAGCGTCGCCCGGAGGGGCGACTGCAGCCCCGCCAGGAGGGTCTGGATGGAGGTGAGACGGCGCTTCAGAGCCAGGGCGCCGGCCTGATCCTCCGGCCATCCCACCAGTTCGGACCAGCGGATCTTGGTCAAAAGGGTGGCCGGATCCTCCCCTGCAACGAGTCTGGACTCGAGCGCATCCAGGAGTTCGGGCACGGCATGCAGCATGGAAGGCCTCCTCATGGGTCTTCCGGCAAGCCTCAGGCCAACAGGTCCAGGTGCGGGTCGGCACCCTCTGCCGGGCTTTCTTCGGCCTCCTCGTCAGAGGCCCCCGTGCCCTCGCCCTGGTTGCCCCGCTGCCCCTGGCGTTCGGAGAGCCGCAGCTCGTCGGATTCGGCGACCTCCGGCACTTCCACCATGGCCTCGGCCAGCTTCGCGTCGAAGGCCTGCCGCCGGGCCTGCTCCCGCTGCACCTGCGCCCCGCCGTCCATGGCCAGCCTCACCGTCTCGATGGCGGCGGTCTGCAGAATTTGGCGCTGTCCCAGGGGGCTGATCATGTCCTCACGACGGGGACCTCGGGGCTAGGAACGATGTCCCTTCGCCAGATGCTCACGAATGAGCCCCTCGGCCACGGCCTCTCCATCGGGGTGATAGGCATCAGCATCAAGTTGATTCTTAAGGGCTTCCACCTTCTCAGCCCGGATATCCGGGGTCACCGCCAGAACCTCCTGGGCCACAGCCATGAGCTGGGCCGAAGAGGAGACCTGGACGGCGTCTGAAGCAGGCGCCGGTGCGACGGCCGCAGCCGAGGGCGTGGCGGATCCCTTGGACCCGGACACACTCTGGGAGCTACTGACGCTGCCCGGTTTGCCACTGATGCGCATATTCACCTCGACAAGGCTCCTATCGGCAGTTTGCCGGAATCCCTCAACTCGTCAGGTGTCGTGATTTTTTTGTCGGTTTTTTCGTGCTGGTTCCAACTCTCCTTCAGACGATCCGCGAGGCCCCATCCATGGCCGGTGGAGACGGCCTGATCCACCACCGCCTGGTCCATCAGGTACTCGTAGGTCGAGCGCGACTGGCCGGAATCCCCCAGCAATCCCGAAGGTTCCACGGTCTTGCGCATGGTCTGGAAGAGAAGGCCCATGAGCAGGCCCTCGAACTGCCGTGCCGCCTTGTCGGTCTTTTCCGCCGGATCGGGCAGGGCCTTCATCCCCTGGGCCTGGGCCAGGGGATCGGTGGTGGGCAGCTCGCCGAGGCCGATCACAGGACCCTCAATTCAGCCTGGAGGGCTCCGGCTTCCTTGATGGCCTGAAGAATGGCCACCATGTCCCGGGGGCTGACACCCATGCTGTTGAGCATTTCCGCGAGCTTGCCCACGCTCACGCCGGGTTCGACATTGAGCGTCTTGGGTTTTTCCTCCACCGCGGCGACATCCTTCTTGGTCGCGGTGACGGTCTTCCCCTGGCTGAAGGGCGCGGGCTGGCTCACCAGCGGCGTGGAGCTGACCATGATGCTGAGACCGCCCTGCACGATGCTCACGGCGCCGATGCGGACTTCGGATCCCAGGATGACGGTGCCCGTGCGCTCGTTCACCACGACCCGGGCCCGGGGCTGCAGCTGCACGCTCAGATTCTCCAGCCGGGCCACGAGCTCGACGGCCCTGCCCTGGTACTCCTTCGGAATCTGCACATCCACCGTGCGGGCATCCAGGGGCTGGGCCACCTTCTCGCCCAGTTCCTCGTTGATGCTGTGCACCACCCGGATGGCCGTCGTGAAGTCCTCTTCCATCAAGCTGTACCGCAGGGAGTTCCGGGCATTGAAGTTCCCGCCCACCTCGCGCTCGATGAGGGCGCCTTCCGGCACCCGGCCCACCGTCGGATGGTTCTTCGTGACCGAGGCACCCCCGGCCGCCGCGCTGAATCCGCCCACCAGCAGGGGGCCCTGGGCCACCGCGTAGGTCTGGCTATCCGGACCCTGCAAGGCCGTCATCAGCAGGATGCCGCCGGCCAGGGACTTCGCGTCGCCGGTGCTGGACACGGTCACATCGATGCGGGAGCCCGTCCGGGCGAAGGGGGGCAGCTCGGCCGTCACCATGACCGCGGCGATGTTCTTCACCTTCACGGTCGTCGGGTTGATCGTCAGGCCCTGACGGGACAGGAGGTTGGTCAGCGATTGCACCGTGAACTTCGTCTGGTCCTTGTCGCCGGTGCCGTCCAGGCCCACCACCACGCCGTAGCCCAGCAGCTGGTTGCCGCGGACGCCCTGGAGCCGGGCCACATCCCGGAGGCGGGATTCGATCTTCTTTTCCGGTTTGACCGCATCCGCTCCGAAGAGCGAGAGGGCCGCGAGGAACAGGGCTGCGATGCGCATGGAAGCCTCCTAGAAGGGCCAGATGTAGGCCAGCAGCCGGCTGATGTAGCCCGGCTTGAGGGTCTCGTCCACCACGCCCTGGCCACCGTAGCCGATGCGCAGTTCCGCCACCTGGCCGGAGGCGATGCTGTTGTCCTTGTCGAGCCGGTTCGGATCGATCATGCCCGCCACATAGAGGCGCTGCGTCTCGTTGTTCAGCTGGATGTCGCGGTAGCCTTCGACGATCAGGTTCCCGTTGCCGATGACCTTGACCACCCGGGCGGTGACGACCGTGGTGAAGGTCGCGCTGCGCCCGGTGGTCCCGGTGCCCGCGAACTTGTTCGTGTTGGCGGTCGTCTTGTCCGAGGTGCTGCTGCCGATGCCGAATCCGGAAAGCGCGCCAAACAGGTTGGGACTGCTCAGCTTATTGCTGCCGTCCCGCTTGGTGGTCACATCGGCCTTGCTGATGGCATTGGTGCTCTCCGTGATGCGCAGGGTCACCAGGTCGTTCACCCGGAAGGCCCGGAGGTCGGCCACGAAGGGCCGGTCCCGCCAGAGGCTGCCCTCGCTGAGGGGCTGGGCGGCCGGGGCTTCCTCCACCAGGGGAATGGCCGGCTTCTTCACCAGGTTGGGGTCGTGGCGACGGGGAATGGAGCAACCGATCCCGACCAGCACCAGGGCAATAGGCAGCATTTTCCGCATCACAGGCCTCCACGCCTAGACAGGGCGAGGAGGATGCCAAAAAGCTCAGGCCAGCGTCACCAGCACCCGATCGTGGCCTGCAAAATCTTGATGGACCATGGCTTTACCCCAGCCCGCCCCCAAGGCCCGGCGGCATAACTCGCCCCCCTGCCCGGCGCCGATCTCCAGGAGGCAGGCCGGAGCCTGCCGCCTTCGGGCCTGGACCAGCAGCTCGGCGGAAAGGGCCAGCCCCCGATCCGGGGCGAACAGGGCCGAGGCCGGTTCGAACCCCAGCTCCGGCTGGAGACCCGGCTGGTCGGCCGGATCCACATAGGGCAGATTGGCCACCACCAGGCCGAGGGGGTCTGGCACCGGGTCCAGCAGGCTGCCCTCGAAAAAGGCCACCGGGGCCTTCAGGGCCTCGGCATTCGCGCGGGCCACCGCCAGGGCACCGGGACTCAGATCCGTGGCGGCCACCTGCCAAGCCGTCTCCAGAGCCAGGCTCACGGCGATGATGCCGCTCCCGGTCCCCACATCCACGCAGCGCTCCACCTGCAGGCGCCGGCCCACATCCAGGGCCGCCTCCACCAGCAGCTCCGTTTCCGGGCGGGGGATCAGGGTGTCGCGGGTGACCTTGAACCGGCGGTCCCGGAAGGAACTCCACCCCAGGAGGTAGGCCCAGGGCTCCCCGGTCCGGCGACGGCGGACCCAGTCGCTGACCTGCCGGCGCACCTGGGCCGGGGCCGGTTCCATTCCGTGGATGGCCAGCCAGCTGCGCGAGAGGTCGAGCCCCTCCTCGAACCAGCGGATGCTCTCCGCGTGGGCTTCGGACAGGTCGAGGAATTCGGCGAGGGCCGCGCTCAAGTCGAGGCGGAGCTGTCGGTAGGTCTGGACCATCCCTCCAGCCTATCGCGGGAGAGCGCGGCCAGAACCCCTGGATTTCAGGCCATCAAGGCCTTGGCGCGCTCCTGGCTCTGCTGGGCCACGATCTCGTGGAGGCTGCCGCCGTGGCTGTCCATAGTGACCACCAGGGGGAAGTCCTCCACCTCGATGATCCAGAAGGCCTCGGGGCTGCCGAATTCCTCCAGCATCTTCACATCCACCACGCGCTTGCAGCGCTCGGCCAGCAGGCTGCCCGCCCCGCCGGTGGCGTGGAGGTAGACGGCGCCGGTCTTCTGGAGGCCCTCGCTGGTCTTCTTGCCCATGCCGCCCTTGCCGATGACGCCGCGCACCTTGTAGGTCTCGATGACATCGGCCTGGTAGGGCTCCTCCCGGATGGAAGTAGTGGGGCCCGCCGCCACGAAGCTGTAGTGGCCGTCCTCGTGCTTCTTCACGACGGGGCCGCAGTGGTAGATGACCATGTTCTCGAGGATGGGCTTCAGCCACTCGGGCTTCTGCTCTTTCATGTACTTGTGGCCCATGTCGCGGCTGAGGACGACGCGGCCGTTGAGCAGCACCTCGTCGCCCACCTTGAGCTGGCGGATCTGGTCTTCAGTGATGGGAGTGGTGAGACGGATCATGGACATGCTCCTGGGATCAGTCGAAGGACACTTCGCCGTTGGCCCGGAGCGTCATCGCGCCCCGGCGGCTGCTCCAGCACATGTAGCTGATGCTCACATAGAAGCTGGCGGGGTGGCGGTACATCTCCTCCGCCATGACGCCCAGCACGGTCGTGTTGCCGCCGTAGCCCATGGGGCCGATGCCCAGAGTGTTGAGGTCGTTGGTGACCTCCTTCTCGAAGGCATCCATCTTCGGATCGGGGTTGGCGGTGCCGAGCTTGCGGAGGATCAGCTCCTTGCTCTTTTCGTAGCTGGAGACGCGATCCCCACCGATGGCCACGCCGAGGATCCCCGGGCTGCAACCCTGGCCCTGGGCCTTCACCACGGCGTCGATGATGCACTTGCGCACGCCCTTGATGTCGCGCCCCGCGCCCAGGGCGGCATCCGGCAGGCGATACTGGGCGCCGACATTCTCGCAGCCCCCGCCCTTCTGCATGACGGCGATCTCGACTTCCGGCTTGTCCCACTCCTCGAAGTGGACGGCCGGATGACCCTCGTGGAACGGATCCATGTTGTTGCCGGTGTTCTTGCCGCTGAGGGCCTCCACGCAGTTGGGGCGCAACCAGGACCGCTTGGTGGCTTCCACCACCGCCGCCCGGACCTGCTGCTTGGCGGCGCGCTGGCTCAGGCCGAAGGGGTGGCGCACCCAGACGATGATGGTGCCTGTGTCCTGGCAGAGGGGCGTCACATGGCCGTCGGCCAGGATGATGTTGCGAACCATGTCGTTGAGCGTATTGAACGCGCGGCTGCCTTCCTCCTCCGCGTCCCGGCCCTTCACCAGGGCGTCGATCACATCCTGCGGCAACCGGCTGGTGGACCGCCGGAGCAGCTCCAGCATGGGCAGCGTGAGGTCCAGGGCCTTCAGGTTCGAGAGGTCGGCCTTCCACCCGGCGGGCAGGACTGACTTGGATTCCACCACTTCAGCTGAGGTGAGCGTGGGGATGACGCATTCGGACATGGGCCCTCCGGGATTCAGCCCCCATGATCCGCCCGCCGAAGCTCACGCTCAAGTGATCAATGTCCGGTTCCCCCGGGAATTCAGCGTCCCCAGGCCCGGCACAGGGTCAGGGTGAGATCCAGCAGGGGTGCCTCGCTCCGGGAAAGGGCCATGCCCTTGAGGTCCCGCTCACACTGGTTCAACCGACCCAGCAGCGCCTTCAGGCCCCGGCGCTTCAGCTTGGCCAGGGCGTTCCGGTAGCCCTCCAGCAGGAAGGCCTGCTTGGGAGACAGCCCGAGGGCGCCCAGGACCTCGCCTCCCTTCAGTCCGGCCGCGTCGGCTTCCGCCAGCTTCAGCAACCGGTCCACCTCGCGCCGGGCCTGGCCCAGCAGCATCAGAGGCTCGTCGCCATCCTCCATGGCCATCCGCAGGGCCTTCAGCGCTCCCGCGGCGTCCCCCTTCTGCCAGGCCCCGGACCAGGCGAAGGCCTTCTGCTCGGCCAGGCGGAAGGTGACCTGATCGACCATCGCCTCGGTGACGCGCTGATCGTCCGCCAGCAGGTCCAGCACCTCCAGCGCCCGTTTGATGAGCCCGGGGTTCCCGCCCTGGCGCTGAGCCAGCAGGCTGCCCGCGGCCCCCTGGAGCGACAGCCCCAGCTTCCGGGCCTCGGCCTCGATGAAACCCGGGATCTCCGCAGGCTCGATGACGCCCACCTTCAGGATGCGCCCGGCCTTGGCCCAGTCGGTCCAGGGCTTGGCGCCCAGGGCCTTGCCCGGCGCGGCGGACAGGGTATTCCAGGCCACCAGCAGCAGCTTCACGCCCTGGGGCGGCTTCTCCAGCAACCCCTTGACCGCGGCCGGCAGCTCCTTGGCCCGCAGGAACAGGTTGTCCGCCGCGGGCACCAGCACCGTGCGGGCTTCCGCCCCCAGGGGCGTGGCCTCCTGGAGCGCGGCGACGACCTCGGGCCAGGGGCAGCCTTCCCCGCAGACCGTCAGCGAGAAATCCGCCCATTCAGGGTCCACATGCTTCTGCTTCCACGCCTCCACGGCCTTCCGGCGGCCATCGCCGTCCTCGCCGTGGATCAGGGCGAAGGACTGGTCCAGCCAGGGCATGGCCATCAGTCCGCGCCTTCCAGCAGCTGGGTGAGGAAGCTCTCCGCGAAATCGTCGGCGAGGCTCTCCAGCACTTGAAGCTCGCGGCTGTCGAAGCTCGCGAAATTCTGATCCACCCGGTACTGGTTGGAGAAGGTCAGGCCCCGGCGGGACAGCACGACCGCGCCCGTCTGCCCATCCAGCAGCTCCACGCTGGCCACCACGGCCACTTCCACGCGAGAGGCCGAGCCAGCGCTGGCCTTGGCCCGGTCGTTGCCCAGGGTGAGGCCGATGGGACGCGACTTGTATTCCTCGAGCGTGCCCTGCAGCACCCAGCGGGAAGGTTCGCCCTGCGCCACCAGGCGCCAGGGGCTGGCCGCCACGATGCGGTTCTCCAGGGCCTTGGTGAAGCGGTCCTCCAACCCCAATCGCGGCGTCAGGTTGCGGAACCGGGCCAGCCGGATGGTCTCCCCCTGCTTCGCCCAGGCCACGGACCGCTGCTGGCGGTCCAGACGGTGGTACCCGCAACCGGAGAGGGCCGCGAGGAAGAGCGGGAGAACGATGAAGCGGAGCGAGGTGCGCACGGAGATCCTACGGGTGGTAGACGCCCACATACGGCAGGTTGCGGAGTTTCCCGTCGAAGTCGAGGCCGTAGCCCACGACGAAGTGATCCTCGATGGTGAAGCCGACATAGTCCACGGGCACTTCGATCTTGCGGCGGCTGGGCTTGTCCAGGAGGGTGCAGATCTTCAGGCTCTGGGGCTCCCGGTCCTTGAGCAGGTTCCGGACCTTGAAGAGGGTCAGGCCCGTGTCCACGATGTCCTCCACCACCAGGGCGTGGCGGCCCTGGATCGAGCGGTCCAGATCCTTGAGGATGTGGACCTCGCCCGTGCTTTCGGTGCCGCCGCCGTAGCTGGCCACCTGCATGAAGCTCACATCGAAATCGAAATCCATGGACCGCACCAGGTCGGCGAAGAAGGGGAACACGCCGTTGAGGAGGCCCACCACGACCAGATCCTGGCCGGCGTAATCCCGGGTCAACTGGGCGCCCATTTCCTGGACCCGGGCCCGGATCTGCGCTTCCGTGAGCAGCGGGGTGATGCGGTCGCGCATGAAGACTCCTTGGGACTGAAGATTGAAGATCGAAGACTTAGACCATTTCCATTCAACCCCAGAAGGGCTTCCCGGGTCCATCGGGTGACGGCGGATCCCCATCAGTCCCCTGCCGTCGAGGTCTAAGATGATGGTGGAAGCCACTTTGAACGAGCCCCTGCTGCCCCCTACGGTCCTCCCGACCGCCGATCGGCTCCCCGACCCGGGCTCGCCGTACCATGCCCCGGAGGTTCTTGGCTGGGTCGAGGCTGCCCAGGGTGGCGACCAGGCGGCCTTCGCCGCCCTGGTGCGCTTGTTTTCTCGGGATGTCTACGGCAAGGCCTTCTCCATCCTGAAGAACCACCAGGATGCGGATGATGTGGTGCAGGAGACCTTCATCCGGGTCTTCCGGTCGCTGCCGGGTTTCCGCTTCGAGTCCTCCTTCCGCACCTGGCTCATCACCATCGCCACCCGGCAGGCCCTCAACTTCCGCGAACGGGTCGCCCGGGACCATGAAAGCCTCGAAGGCCCCGACGGCACCCTGGAGCATCCCGCCCTCCGCGTGGAGGAGACGCAGGGGGCGGCCCTCCTGGACCAGGAGGCGAGACGCCTGCTGCACGAGGCCCTCCCCAAGCTGCCCCGGCGCCAGAAGGAGGCCCTGACCCTGAAGCTTCAGCACGACTGGAAGTACGAGCAGATCGCGCAGCAGATGGGCACCTCCGTGGGCAGCGTGAAGGCCCACATCTTCCACGCCATCCAGAACCTCACCCGCCATGTCAAAGGAGGCCGCACATGAACCTCGAGCTCCTCCCGCTCCCCGAACCCTGCGCCACCACGCTGGCCGCAGTCCAGGCCGATCCCCTCGAACCCGGTGCCGAGGCGGAGAGACATATGAAGATTTGCCGTGCCTGCGCCGAGACCCGGGTCTTCTACCTCGCCCAGGAGGAGAGCCCCGAGGTCCTGGCGCCGGCAGGCTACTTCGACCAACTGCCTGGACGCGTCCTCCGCAAGCTCCCCGCCCGGACCGCCCTGCATCACCGCATGGGCCCCCTGGCCTGGGCCTCCGCCGCCGCCGTCCTGATGGCCGTGGGCGTCGGCGCCTTCCTGGCCGGGCGCGCGAACCGCACGCCCTATGTCGAGGCCACCCTGCCCCGCCCGGCGGAAACCCTCGAGATCTCGATTCCCGACACGCCCTTCCACGACCGCGAGGAAGAGGCCGCCCAGCTTCAGACCCTCAGCCCCGATGAGATGAAAGCGCTCCTCAAGCGCCTCGACCCGCCCGCTCCGACCTCCCCGAGGTGATCATGTTCCGCCCCATCCTGACCTCCTTGCTGCTGCTGGCCCCGCTCCCGGTCTGGTCGCAGGCCCCCGTCCCACCCCAGGCCGAAGATGAGCAGCCCCTGGCCCGCTTCCGCCTGGAGCAGCTCCAGCAGAAGGTGGGCCTGCCCGAGGAACAGGCGCGGACTGTGGTGGATCGCTGGATGCGCTATGACCGGGAACAGTTCGGGCGGGCGCGGCAGATCCAGGCGCTCCGCCGCCGCTTCAACGACATCCTGATCAGCCCCGGTTCCGAGGATGAAAAGAACGCCCAGGTCCGCCCCCTCCTGGAGCAGTTCATGGATCTGCGCCGCCAGCAGGCGGACTTGAAGTTCCGCTTCGAGGACGACATCCGGGGCAAGCTCAGCCCTGCCCAGCAGGTGCGGCTGGTAATCCATGTGGAGGAGATGCAACGGCGGATGGTGGAGGCCCTGCGGCAGGGCTTCGCCGACCGGCCCGGCGCCCTGCGCCCGGGCGGGGGAGGACGCCGGGGCCTTCGGTAGCGCCGGGTTCCGTCAGAGGGCCGGCGCCTCGATGATCACCGGGATCACCAGCGGCCGGGTCTGGGTGGTCTTCCGGATGATGCGCCGCAGGGCCAGACGGAGCGTGTCGCGCAGGGCCTCTCCATCCTTCCGCACCGCAGGCGGGGCCTCGTCGTAGGCTTTGCGGGCCACGCCCGCCAGCAACTCCGCGTAGGCCTCGTCGTCCGACAGCATCACGAAGCCCCGGCTCAGGATCGTCGGCTCGGCAGCCAGGTCTCCCGTCTGCGGATCCACCAGCAGCGTCACGAAGACCACGCCATCCTCCTGGAGGATGAGGCGGTCCTTCACCACGCGGGCATCCACCATGTGCTCCACGCCCTGATCCACGAAACACTTGCCCACGGGCACCGCCCCCGGCATGTCCATGCCCCCATCCTCGAAGAGGCGCAGGCAGAGACCGCCATCCAGCAGAGAGATGCGCTCGGCCGGCCAGCCCAGGTCCGCGGCCAGTTTCCCGTGGGCGCGCAGGTTCCGGTAGGTTCCATGCACCGGCACCATCTGATCCGGCCGCACGGCCCGGATCAGATCGGCCAGTTCCTCGCGGCTGCCATGGCCCGACGCATGGACAGGGCCGAGACCTTCCAGTGAGGTCTCCGCGCCGAGCCGTTCCGCCGTATCCAGCATGCGAGAGATCGCCACCTCATTGCCGGGAATGGCCCGGGCGCTCACCACCAGCCGGTCGCCGGGTTGGATGGGCAGCCCCTTCACCTCCCGCCGGAGCAGCCGCGCCAACCCGCTCATGGGCTCACCCTGGCTGCCGGTGCAGAGCACGAGCAGCTCGTCGGGGTCATAGAGCTGGGCGTCCTTGGCGTCGATCAGGATGTCGTCCGGCAGGGACAGCCGCTTGAGGGACCGGGCCAGGGCGAGGTTGCGATCGAGGCTGCGCCCCAGCAGCACCACCCGCCGCCGGAACTCGTAGGCCAGGTCCACCAGAGTCTGGAGCCGGTGGATGTTCGAGCTGAAGGTGGTGACGAAGAGGCGTCCCTTTGTCTGCTCGAAGGCTGCCTCCAGGCCTTCACGGCACACCGATTCCGAGGGCGAGCGGCCCGGCCGGCCGATGTTGGTGGAATCCGCCATGAGTAGCCGCACGCCGGCGTCGCCCAGGGCCCTCAGGCGCTCCATGCCCGTGAGCCGGCCGTCCAGCGGCTCGGGATCGATCTTGAAGTCGCCCGAATGCACCAGCACCCCCTGGGGCGTGTGCAGAACCAGGGCGCAGGCATCGGGGAGACTGTGGGTGACAGGGATCCACTCCGCCTCGATCCCACCGTCCCCGACCTTCATACGGCCGTAGTCGCGCACCGGGTGGAGCAGGCCCACATCCAGGCCGTGCTCGCGAAGCTTCCCCTCCACCAGCCCCAGGGTGAAGGCCGTCCCGTACACGGGCACCGGCCAGCGGCGGAGGAAGTAGGGCAGCGCGCCGATGTGATCCTCGTGGCCATGGGTCAACAGCACGGCCTGGAGCTGATCCGCGAAGGGCTCGAGGTAGGCGAAATCCGGCACGATGGAATCGATGCCCGGCTGGTCGTCCGAAGGGAACAGCTGGCCGCAGTCCACCAGGAAGAGGCTGTGGGCGCTGTGCACCACCAGCGCGTTCATGCCGAACTCGCCGAGCCCGCCAATGGGGACCAGCCGCAGTTCTCCGGCGGCCGGGGCCTCGGTCCAGGATTCGAATTCGGGTGCGGCGGGGATCACGATGGGAACACCTCGGGATGATGGGTCAACAGGTGGCGGGTGGCAGCGAGCCAGATCGGAGGCGCCAGGACTTCAGCTCGCAGCGTCGAGTCCAGGCCGGCGCGGGTCAGGGCTTCCGTCGGCAGGGCGCCCTGCCAGTTGTTCGCCAGGGTCTTGCGGCGGTGGGCGAAGGACCGGTGCAGCACGGAGAGCAGGACCTTCCGTTCTGCGAGGCTGGGCGCGTCTCCACGGGGCACGAAGAGCACCACGGCGGATTCCACCTTGGGCGCGGGCCGGAAGGAACCGGGCCCCAGCTTCACCAGCCGGGTCAGGCGTGCGCAGAGCTGGGCCAGCACCGACAGGGGCCCATAGGCCTTGGTGCCGGGCACGCCCATGAGCTTCTGGGCCACCTCCAGCTGGAACATCAGCGCCATGCGGTCCCAGGGGATGCCCTCCGTGAGCAGCCTGGCGAGGATGGGCGTCGCCGCGTTGTAGGGCAGGTTGCCCACCACCGACCAGGCCTCGCCTTCGGGCAGGGGCATCCGCACCGCATCGCCTTCCAGCAGGTGGAAGTGGGGGTTCGCCGCAAAACGCTCGCGCAGCAGGGCGATGGCCTCGGGGTCCAGGTCCACGGCCCACAGGGGACGGCCATCGGCCAGCAGCCGCTCCGTCAGCACCCCAGGCCCCGGGCCGATTTCCAGCAGCCGGGGGGCCGGGCTCGCCAGCGCCGCATCCACGATGGTGCGAATGGCCCCCTCGTTCACCAGGAAGTTCTGGCCGAAGGCCTTTTTGGGGCGGAGGCGGGCAATGGTTGAAGGATCTGACACACCCCAGCGTACCACCTCGGCCCCTCCCCCACGAAAAGGGGCCCTCGCGGGCCCCTGGACGATGACTAGGAAATCGGTCAGCGGATGATGCGCCAGGCTCTGGGCCTGGGAAGAAGCGGGTTGGGGGGAGGCGGAATGACCGTGGGAGCGACCGTTCCGACACCCGTGCCGGCGTTCTGGACCTCCCCGACCTGGATCACGGCTCGCATGCCCGCCGTGGCCAATTCGCTGGGGATGTCGTTGTAGCTGACATAGTAGCCGTTGCATCCGGTCGTCGTCGTCGTCCCTCCGCCAAAGACCGGGTTCATGACATCGCAAAGGCTGTAGGTGTAAGTGGTCCCTCCCGCACCCGAACAGACTCCGGCGGTGATCAAGGGGGCGAATTTGGAGAAGAACAATCCTGAATTGAGCACGAGGGGAGCGGTCACCGACTTCTCGTAGTACCAGGCGTTGCTCATGTTCGGTTTGGCCGTTCCCGCCGCATAGTTCAGCATGTAGCCACTCTTGGACTTCAGGTAATAGGTGGTGCTGCCCGTGGAAATCCGGGCGTCGCTGGTGGTGGCCACAGAGGTGAGGTCGGCGACATCGTCCTCGGAGTACCCGAGGGCATCCACGGATCCCCCGCCCGATCTCGGCACATCCGCGCTGTCCTGCCGGTCGAGAACCATGACCAGTCGATCCCGATAGGCCGTGCCCCCACCCCCGGGATTGATGTTGTCGAGGTCCATCGGATCATTGCGATCCCCCATCCCGAACACCACCCCAGTGGCCGGCACCATGGCAGTCGGCGCGCTATCTCTTACCACTGGATAGCCATAGGGAAGTGAGAATATGGCCGGTGAGGAGCTGATGGGGGTTCCCGCATACTTGGTGCGGAAGATGGTTCGGACATTCCAACCGCCCATATCGGATGTTTCGGTGCGCACCCCGGAGGAAGCCTTCGCACCCAGGGCATAAACGCCGCCGGAGAAGTCCGAGAAGTAGACTCGTTGCGTCTTGAAGCTGCCTTGAAGCACTTCGATGGGAACCGCGCCTGCAGGAATGCATCCCATCGAGGGATAGGCCGCCTTGAGCGTGGCATTGTTGATGAAGTCCCATGACTTGACCAGAGACCCGTCCAGCACGCTGACGGCGATCACCGAACGCCCCAGCTTGGCGGAACTCCCAAAAGCCGCATCGACATCGGCGGTGGAGAGTCCTCCACCCAGGAAGAAGACATCTTTGAGGAGGCCCCCATCGAACACGCGGGCGGGCGCCGGCGTGCTGGTGCTGAACCCCATGGACTTGATGGCGAGATCGGAGGAATCGTCCGGACGAACCATCCAGGGAACGAGTGGCGAAACGGGATCATTGCCGTCGAAAGACAGAGCGTAGTAGCTGCGCCCTCCCTTCCGGAGACCGAACACCACCCTTACGATGTCGGTCCCGTCCACCTGACCGTTGGGAGTACCCTGCTCGTTCAGGTAGACCACGGGCGAGCCATCCACGAGATAGCGATGGATGGTGCCGGTCCTCCAGGTTTGCAGTCCGCCGAGAATGTCGGGGGGAATGAAGCCCCAGAGCTCATCCACGGCGGCCTGCACGAGGCCACCCGAGTCCACGCCGCTGACTTCACCGAAGCCGTGAAGGATGCCCTGGTTATCACCCACGATGATGAGGCGGAAGCGTTTGTCCTGAAGACTGGAGTTGCTGGACAGCCAGGAGGAAAGGGTTCCGCTCGGCACCTTGGAGAGGGGGAACTGGAGAATCGCCGGGGTGCTGTTGATGATGTCGCCCATCAGATCATCCCGGGAAGTGGCAATGCTCGTGACCGCGGCGGCGTCATCCTGGGCTTCCTTGCTGGCTCCCATCATGAACCGCATGAGGCTGCGGCGGTTCGCATCCGTGCTGACCCCGAGGGTGGCATTCGGCAGGTCCGCGAGCGAGGTGCTCTGGTTCCAGACCAGGAGATCCTTCAGGAATTTGCCGGTGTTGAGCGGGTCCGGCTTCAGGGTATAGATCGTGCGGCTCTGCCACCCCTTGGCCTTCAGCATGACGGAGGCCGACCAGATGGCCGAATTGATATTGATGCCGCTGGTCAGGGGCGATCCGCCCTTGTCGAGCAGCTTGACGGTTCCACCGGAAGTGGTCATGCCCGTCATGAGCAGATCACCCACCCAGGCCGCCTGATTGCTGGCCGTGGTGAAAGTGCCCAGGTACATCTGCTTGCCGACCCCCAGACCCACGAGGGGCGCGACCGGGGCGCTCATGGTGTTCGTGACGGCGCGCGCCTGGGCAAAGGTTTCAGCCAAGGCATCCGCGATGCTTTCTGGGCTTTGTGCGTCGAAGAAGAAGGGATTCTTCTGCGTGTCCTTTCGCGTCGAATCCGCAGGGTCGAAGGGCATCGGGAGGTTCGTCGAATCGTAGGAACCCCGCTGCTCCCACCCATAGAGTGCCGTCCGGTACATGCCGGCCTTGGCGCCCGTAGCCCCCTGGGCATCGGCGCCCCGCTTGCCCGCCATGCTGATGCCGATCGTCATGGTGCTGATGCGGCGCGTGACGCCACTGGGTCTTGAAGTCACCAGGAAGGGGGGGAGCACACCCGCATTGTCGTTATCTGTGGGCCAGCCGCTCTTGGTAGCGGCATCCGTTGCCGAAGGCGTGATGTGGGCGGCCACGGCGGCCAGTGACCAGATGTTGAAATTGGCCTTGGTGGGGCCGATGGTGCTGAAGGCGATGGTGGGGAAGGATCCACCGGAGAAAGGATCACCCGTTCCCAAGGCCCCGCCATTGCTGCCGCTGGCGTTTGAGTTGTCGTCATTGGGATTGCCATCTGACAACACAACCACGAAACTTCGGCGGCAGCTGGGAATGGGGTTTTCCCCCTTGTAGGCATCATTAGCGGGGCTGAAGACGCTGCCGCTGGTCCCGTTATCCGTGCTGGCCATCTGGGCGTAGGTGTTGAGCAGGGCGAAGGTGAGGGGCGTGTTGTTGGGAGCCCCCATCCTCTGGATGTAATCCATGTTGGGGTCGGGATTGTTGGCACTGGTAGGGCGGTAGAGACGAAGGACCTGCCGATCCCCAGGGTTGCCGGCCGTGTTGCTGGAGCTGAACACCTTTGAGGCGGAAGATCGGCCGTTCTCCTGGAACCCCTGGGATCCCAGCTTCAGGAACCGGATGCCCCACCAGACTTTCATCTGCTCATTGATGTAGGTCCGGATGACAGCGTACTTGACGGCCTGGAGGCGCGTCATGTTGGGCAGCCCATTCCCCGTCGTGGTCACGCCATCGCGGGTGAAGCTCCGGAATCCCGCTGCGCCATCCCGGGCGTCGGGCACGGTGTACCCCCCGTCATTGGTTCCGAGGTACTTGTCGACCATGCCGCCCTGGAAGGCCCCGGTCTCATTCTGATTCCGAACATCCTGGCCGAAGAAACACCAGGCCAGATACTCGGGGTGCACGCGGATGTAGTCGAATTGCCCGCTACCGTTGACGAGCGCACCGTTCCGTCCCCCGTTCCCGGTGGTGGCCCACCAGTTGGTGTCCACTTCGTAGTACTGGGCGGTGGCGGTCGGCACCACCGGGAGGGTGTCGTCGAGGGGTACGGGATCGTACAGATACATGTGCTGGGGATGTTTGTCCGTCTTCGCTGTATTCAAGGAAGATGGCGAAGGCGAGAGGGAGCGCTGCTCGTAGGTCGGCACGCGATCAAAAACAGCCCAGGGGAGAGGAATGTCCACCACCCGAGTCTGGTCGGAAGTGGCGATGTTGCCCGTGGAGGAGGAACTGTAATTGCCTGAACTACTGAAGGGCTTTGGCTTGATTCCGCAGTTGCCAGATGGAATCGAGTAACTGATGCCCCCATAGGTGTAAGTCGGCGCACTCCCGGATGACTTGGAGGTGACGGCGAACCGGACATGGCTGGATCGGGCCACCCATTTTTGGACATCCGAGGCATTGCTGACATCGCTGGACACCACCGGGGTGCCATCAGGCTTGATTAGCAAGCCTTCGGTGACCCCCCCGAAGGACACGGTGTACCGAATATTCCCATGGGTCGCGTCGTTATAGCGGCTCGAGGACACCACCTGGAAGTAGTCGACGGAGTTGTCTCCGTTTGAGGTCCCGAAGACCGTGGATGCGCCCACATGGATGTTCGTGGAGACATTGGCGTAGAAACGCGAATCCCAGCCCAATGCCTCCATGGATCCGGAATTGTCGATGAGCGTGATGATCTCGGGCTTGGCACCCTGCTTCCCGCCGCTGTAGACATCCAGCACATCGGTCTTGCAGGCCTGCAGGCGGGGATCCACCTGGGCCGCCAGGACCGTGGAGACCAGGAAGGAAATGGAAAGAAGGGGCAGGAGCTTCATGCGACTCATCTCGAGACCTCATCAAAAGGGGGAAGAATCGGCCCTATGGGAAAACTCAAGGGATCAGCGTCAGGTACATTTCGCGGGTGGCCCGATAGTTCATGTAGGTTCCTCCGGTCGGAATGCTGGCCTTGCCCGTGGATTGGAGCTGGAAGAGAACCGACTGGCGCCCGGTCCCGGAACCCTGGCCTGCCGGATTACCACCACCGCTGGAGACCGTATTCACCAGGGGCGTGCCGAGGAACCGGAACATCAGATCAAAAGACTGCTTCACCTCTGAGCCGCTCTGAAGGTAGCCCGTCCCCGTATTCGCGAAAACCATGTCGGACCCGGTCGTGGAGGGTGTGGAAGTCAGGCTCGCGGCCCGATCCCACGGCTTGGCACTGTTCAGGAGATAGGGATTGATCGTGGGATCGCTCCAGGTCGTCCCCGCATTCAAGGCATTGAAGGCGGTCACCAGCGTTTCCCGGCCGGCAGTCGTGGCACTGCCGGCGTTGGTCGGATTGGTCCACAGAATGAACCAGTCCAGGCCGGCTTCCGCGGCCTCGCTGGCCTTGGCGGCCTGCCATACGGTGCCCGTGACGGTCAGTTCGCGAAGAGAGCTCTTGCCCAGGCTGAAGACCAGCACCGTGAGCAGGACCAATAGGCCCAGCGTGGTCAGGATGGTGATTCCACCCTGTTCGGCGTGGCGGGAAGGTGAGGCGTGGTCGGCATGCATGGATTCACCGTCAACAGGGAGGGGGCGCATTACTTGCCCACGCCGAAATTCCTGGAGGAGATCATCAGGGTCTGAGTGCGAGTGCGGTAGGCGCGGGTCCCGAGCGTGGGGCTGTATTCCTCGCGGCGGATCGGGGCCCGGGTGGTGATGTCGACGCGAATCAGGCATGTGATCCCGCGGAACCAGTCCGGTTTCGAAGGATCCGTCACCTTGGTCCAGCCCGGAAGTCCCTTGGTGGCCAGTTGGGCATCAGCATTGGCCTGGATGGCTGCCCAGGTGGTGGGCGCCCCCGTCGTCCGCGCCCAGGTGGTGCCGCCGTCGAAGCTGAGGTCGACCCGGAAACCCTCGACATTCTCCGCGATGATCTGCGTGGGCACCGTGGTCCAGTCCACCGTGCCGGCCGTGGGGTAGTTCGCCTGCTGGCGCACCAGACAGGGCAGGCGTACCGCCGTGTTGGCGGGATCCAGGGCCACCGACACGACAGCGTAGCGGACGAGCTGGGCAGGACGGATGAAATACACGGGAACATCCTTCTTGTGGGCCAGCGTGATGCCAGGACTGATGGGCGTTGCGGTGTAGTTGGCGATCTTGGTGGCGTCGGTCTCGAACACCACCGGATTGGCGCCTCCGCTGATCAGGGGATGCTCCCAGTTCCCATACTCGCCACTGTCCAGAATGACCATCACATCGCCGGCCTTGAGGTCCGTGGGAGCGCCGAGCTTGAAGTCCACGGCCGCGCTGGCCGGGGCCGCCGATGGGGTGCCGCCGGGGTTGGGGTTGTCACCGGGTGTGTCCGCGGCCCAAAAGCCGCTCACGGGCAGCGGTGCGTCTGTGAAGAATTGGAGGATGTCTGCATTCACGACCTCCGCCTCGGTGGCCGCGGGGTTGGTGTCGCTGACGCGCGCCACATTGGCTACCACCGCGCCTGGAGTGATGGAAAACAGGCTTTCCGACCCGCTGATGATGAAGCTGGGCAGCGCACGATCTGGAAACACCATCCCGGCCTGGGAGATGTCGTCGGAAAGCTGATCCATGGCCCAGCGGTTGGTTCTCTGGGCGCCCATGGTCTCGTTGACGGCCGTGAAAGTATGGACGGATGACTTGAAGACATTCGCCATGCCAGCCATGAGAAGCGCCGTGAACATCAGTGCCACGAGCAGCTCGACGAGCGAGAACCCTCTGGCTCTGTGATGCCTACCGAGATCGTCAGTCATAGGTTGATCCATGGAGTGAGCCCTTTGATCAGGATGAGGAGGACGATCAGTACCGGATGCTCCGGCTCATGCTGAGGTACTTGGTCTGCGGCCCTTCCACCCAGGCGATGTTCACCACGAATTCCTGGGTCTGGGTCGTACTGGCGGGCGCCGTTCCCAGATAGGCCCGGCGAGCCCAGGAGGCCGTGAAGATGGGGGCGCGCTTGTTGGCATCAGGCACCAAGGTGGCCAGGTTGGTCAGGTTGGCGCCGCCGGCATCCGTCACCTGGACACCGTCGACATTGAACCCGCCAAAGGGGGCATTGGCCAAGGCGGTACCAGGCGTGGCTGTGAACACCGCAGGTAGGGTGGGAGCCACACTGTTGTACTTGGCGAGGTAATAATGCTGACCCTCCATCTGGGCCCGCTGAAGGATCTGATTCGCGATGTTGGCCGCCGTGGTCCGCCCCCGCCCCGCCGCGGTCTGAGCCACGGCGGCGACCTGGAGGGTGATCAATCCCAGCAGCCCGATCGAGAGGATGAAGGCGGCCACGAGAAATTCGACCATGCTGAAGCCGCCGGGATGGCGGCGTTCCGGAGTGATGCTCGGAGCGGCGTTCATAACCTCACCCATGCAGAGCTGGAATTGGTCCGGTAGTAGCGGTAAATGTTTCCAGAGGCATTGATCAAAATGATGCCCACGGGACCGTCCGACAGAGGCACCCCCTCCGTGGAACCCACGATGGCGATGAAGGCATCCGCGCTGGCCGTCCCGTTGCTGTTGAAGAAGAAGGGTTTCGAGGAATCGAACAGGCTTTGGGTCCAGGCCGTGCTGCCGAAGATGCTCGTGTTGTTGACCTTCGTGCTCTGGAGATCCGCCTTCAGGCTGGCGATGGCAGCGCTTCCGGCCGTACTCGAACCATCCAGATCCACGATGCAATACCTCGAAATGTTCGAGTCCGCAGCATGCGCATACTGCCCGGGGGCACCGCTTCCGGATGTCGACTGGTAGTCAAGGACAGCTCGGGGCGGCGTGCCCGAAGGCGTCAAGGTCACCGTGCTGCCGGTGCCTCGGGCCAGCGTCTTGGCATCCACGAGCACGCTGACGATCCCATTGATAGTTCCCCGCACGGCTGGACCGTTCTTGTCCGAACGGTAGGACGCATACGCAAGGCTCAAGACGCCGATGATGGCAAGTACGACGAGTACCTCGACCATCGAGTAGCCGGAGGAGCCTTTGGAAGGGTGTGGGGACGCCATGATGTGACCTCGCCGGTGAGCAAAAGATTAGGGCTCATGAAATATCGATCTTCATAAAAGATTAATATCTTCTATTTCAGTGATTTAGATTAATACACCTCGCATCGCCGAAGTCCTATGAATTCAGGATTGGCTACTTTTTAGACACTACCCGAATTGCACGGGGTCCCGGTCCAGGCTGAGGGGGCCGGCGGGATCGAGGGGGTGCCGGTTCAGGACTTCGCCCAGGGCACCCCGGGTGCCTTTGAGGAGCAGATGCATGCGCCAGCGGTCGCGCACGCGGGGTACGGGCGCCTCCAGGGGGCCCAGCACCCGCAGGCCGGGCACGGACAGGCGCTGCCGGAAGGTATCCAGGGCCTCGCGGGCCTCGCGGAGCGTGTCGGCCTCGGCCCGGTAGAGGGTGAGGGCCGTGAAGGGCGGATAGCCCAGACCTTCGCGAAAGGGCAGTTCCGACGCGGCGAAACCCTCGAAATCCTGGGCCAGGGCGAAGGTGATGGCCGGGTGCTCGGGTGAGTAGGTCTGGAGGATCACTCGGCCGGGCAGCTCGGCGCGGCCGGCCCGGCCCGCCACCTGGGTGAGCAATTGGAAGGTCCGTTCGGAGGCCCTGAAATCGGCCACCTTGAGTCCCTGGTCTGCGTTGAGGACGCCCACGAGGGTGAGCCGTGGGAAGGTGTGGCCCTTGGCCAGCATCTGAGTGCCCACAAGGATGTCCACTTCTCCGGCCTCGGCGGCCAACAGGCCCGCTTCAAAGGAACCCCGGCGGCGCGTGGTGTCCCGGTCCAGCCGCAGGATGCGGGCGGTGGGGAAGAGCTGGTTCAGGTGCTCCTCCACCTGCTCCGTGCCCTCGCCCACGCCCCGCAGATGATCGGCGCCGCAGTCGGGGCAGGCTTCGGGCGGCACCGTCTCATGGCCGCAGAGATGGCAGCGCAGACGGTAGTCGCCCCGATGATAGGTCAGCGAAATGGCGCAGTGGGGGCACCCCAGCGTCTTGCCGCAGGCCCGGCACATCCAGAAGTTCTCGTAACCCCGCCGGTTCAGCAGCAGCAGGGCCTGTTCGCCCTTCGCCACGGTTTCGGTGAGCGCCTGCATCAAGGGGGGCGCGAGGATCACCTTCCGCCGCAACTGCCGGTAGACATCGCGCAGATCGACGATTTCCACCGTCGGCAGCGTGATGCCCGCGGGGCGCTGCCGCAGCCGCAGCAGCCCATACCGGCCGCTCTGGGCCGCCTGCCAGCTTTCGAGGCTCGGCGTGGCGCTGCCCAGCACGATGGGGCAGCCTTCGAGCTGGGCCCGCTTGATGGCCAGGTCCCGGGCGTGGATGCGGGGGTGCTCCTCGGACTTGTACGAGCCCTCGTGCTCCTCGTCGACGATGATGAGGCCGATGTCTCGCAAGGGCGCCAGCGCGGCGTTCCGCACGCCCACGAAGAGGTCGGCCCCGTTGAAGAGCAGCCGCACCACATCCCCGTGCTTCTCGCCCGCATTGAGGCCCGCGTGGCCCACGGCGATGCGACCCGGAAAGCGGGCTTCCAGGCGGTCCAGCAACCGGGCCGTGAGCCCGATCTCGGGCACCAGCCACAGTACGCGTCGGCCCTCCGCCAGCACCCGCTCCGCCAGGGCGAGATAGACCTCGGTCTTGCCGGAACCCGTCACGCCGTGGAGCAGGTGGACGCCGAAAGCCCCGAGCGCCACGGCCTCCAGAGCCACCTGCTGCTCCTCGTTCAGCGTGACCGTGCGGTCCACCCCCGCCTCGCGCCGCTGGCCCAGCAGGTCCACCCGCTTCATGCGGGCGAGGAGCCCCCGCTTCTCCAGGGTGCCCAGGACGGTGGCGCCCACGCCGGCGGCTTCCAGAAGGTCGGGCTCCATCAAGGCACCGCCCGCCTCCTCCAGGGCGAGCAGCACTTTGGCCTGGGCCGGCGTCACCCGGGGCGGATGGGGCGCACCCGTGAGGCGGACCTCTGTGAACCCCGCCCCGCGCAGACCCGCCCGGTGCAGCAGCGTGGGCAGGATGCCCGGATCGCGGTGCCAGGCCTCGCCCAGGTCAGCCAACACCGGCCAGGCGCCCCGCTCGCGGTGAAACGACAACCGCTGTCCATCCTCATCGGCTTCCCAATTCGGAAGCATGGCCTGGGGCAGGCTCAACGGCAGCAAGTGGGCCTCGAGGCAGCCGTAGTAGCGGGCGGCGAAGGCCTGGAGCTCCCGCAGCTTCGGCGGCAGCAGGGGGAAGGGATCCAGCACGGCCTCGATGGGCCGCAGCTTGGCCGCAGGCGGGGTCGGGTCGGGCCCCATGGCCAGCCCCACCGCCAGGCTGTTCCGCACCCGCACCCGCACCCGCACTCCCGCCGGCAGGCCCTCTGGTGCCAGGTAGGTGAGCGGCGGTAGGGGCCGGTTCAGCTGAACGCGGGTGGGGGCCAGGTTCATCGGCTCTTCGGCGTCAGGGCGCCCCAGCGGGTGGCAAGATCAGGCCGGTTCAAGCGGGTGGCGAGGTCCCGGGCCTTGGCCGGCAGGCCGGGCCAGCTGATCACCTCGGCCGCCTCGTTCAGCACCTGATCGGCGGCCCCGGTGTCGCCCTGCGCGATCTGCGCCTCCACCAGGGGGCCGAGGATCCAGTTCCAGGGGAAGGCGTCCCCTCCGGCACTCCGACGGTCATCCAACAGGGCCTCCCGGAGCTCGGCCCAGCGGGGTTCCAGGACCTCCCGGATCGTCGCCCATTCGCCGCGGGACTTGGCGTCCTTCAAATATTCCTCGAGGACGCTCCAGGGCGGCCACTGCCCAGCCGAGGCCCCCGGCAGGGGCGTCATGGTCGCCAGAAGGGGCTGGAGGGGCCACCCACCGCACTTCTGTGAGGCCACCGTCCAGAGCTGCCAGGCTTCCGAATCCTCGGGCTGCCGTCGTAGTTTTTCCTCCAGAGCACCCCGGTGACGGTTTAGTACGGCCACCACGGAGGGAGAATGCTCTGCCGCGGATCTCCTGATCCCGTTGCTGAACACGAATCCCTGTGCGCCCCCCAGGGGGGCCCCGTCCGTCTCCCGAAGGAGGGCGTCCAGCTGATGCGCGGCGGCGCCCCAGATGGCCAGGTCCGCCTCGGGCCCGAGCGGCTTCACAGGCACCGGGCCCGACGCCTCTGCGGGCTTCGGCTCGGCGGAGCCCAGAGCCTTCCAGGTCCTGCGGCTGGCCACGGCGAGGTGAACCTGGATCAAGGCCGCCCGCGCATCCAGGCGGTCCGGACTCTGCCGGAGGAAAGCCTCCAGTTCCTGGGTGCGCGAGGGAAGCCCTGCCTGGTCTACGGCCCGGCCCAGGGCCGCGCCCGTCGGAACTTCCGCCCCTTCTGCCTGCACCCGGCCCTTTCCATCCACCAGGGCCCAGTGGGCGCCCCTGGACCATCCGAAGCGGTCGCGGAGGGTCGCCGCCAGGGCATCGGCCTTCTTGCCCCCGGCGACCACCTTCAAGGGAAGGTTCAGGAGCACCATCGGTTCCTCGTCCAGGGCCGACCGCATGACCCCGCCCCAGGCGGCGCCCTCGTCCTCCAGCACCAGCCAGGTGCCGAACCGGTTCCGCTTCAACTCGCGGTCGAAGGCCTCAGCGGGGGCCACCTGTGGACGCTGGGCCAGCAGCACGGCAGGCGTGAGCAGCAACAGCAGCATCGGACCGCGCATGAGGGGACTCCAGCTTGCCAAGTTACACTATCCCGATGCTGATCCTGGGCCTGGAATCCTCGTGCGACGACTGCTCCGCCGCCGTGGTGGAAGAAACGGCCGCAGGCCCCGTCCTCCGGTCCCTGGTGCGCGAGAGCCAGGATGCCATCCACGGCCCCTTCGGCGGCGTGGTGCCGGAGCTGGCGGCGCGGGAACACCTGCTGCAGGTGCGCGCCGTGATGGCCGCGGCCCTGGCGCAGGCGGGGGTCGGCCTGACCGGTCTGGACCGCATCGCCGTCACCCGGGGACCGGGCCTCGTGGGCAGCCTCCTGGCCACCTTCAGCGCCAGCAAGGCCGCGGCCTGGCGTCACGGCCTCCCATGGGTGGGCGTCCATCACCTGCTGGGGCACCTGAACGCCGCCCGCTTCGCGGCCCCGGACCTGCCCTTCCCCGCGCTGGTGCTGCTGGTCTCCGGCGGCCACACGCACCTCTACCTGGCGAAGGACTGGACCTCGCTCCAGCTGCTCCAGAAGACCCGGGATGACGCCGCCGGCGAGGCCTTCGACAAGACCGCCCGCATGCTGAACCTGGGCTATCCGGGCGGCCCGGTGGTGGATGCCTGCGCCCAGGCCGCACCCCGCACGGCCGAACCCTTCACGCCGCCGAAGTTCCGCGATGGCAAGGCCTCCTGGAGCTTCTCGGGACTGAAGACCGGTGTGAAGCTGCGGGTGGAGCGCAACCCCCGCCTGGCCGAGGCCGGGGCCGCCGATCCTGAGGTGCAGGGCCTCTGCCGCAGCCTTCAGGAGGCCATCTCGACCTGGCTGTTGAAGCCCCTTCCGGCGCTGGCTCAGGAACACAGCGCCCGGAGCCTGGTGATCAGCGGCGGCGTGGCCTGCAATTCACGGCTGCGGAGTGAAGCCGCCCGCCTGGCCGCACGCGCGGGCCTGAGGCTCGCCATCCCCGAGCCGCGCTTGTGCACCGACAACGGGGCCATGATCGCCGCCGCCGGAGCGCTGCTGACGCCCGAGGGCGACCCCTGGATCCAGAACGCCGACGCCGACCTGAAACTGGGAGCCTGAGATGGAAGTCACCCGCGAGGATGTCCTGCGCTGCGCCGCCTTGGCCCACCTGAGCCTGCAGGAGGAAGAGGTCGAACCCATGCGCACGGCCATGGCCCGGATGCTCACCCATGCGGCCAGCCTGGACGAACTCCCCCTCGACCAGGTGGAGCCCATGCTCGCCGGCCTGGACCATCCCCTGCCCCGCCGGGGGGACGAGCCGCGCGAGACCTTCACCCAGGCCCAGGCCCTGGCGAATGCGCCCGACCAGGACCATGGGCAGTTCGTGGTGCCGAAGGTGCTTTAGCGCGCTCAGAAGCTGTAGCGGATGCCCAGGCGGATCGACCGCGGCGCCTGGAAGGAGAAGGGGTTCCGGTAGTTCGGGTTGGACTGGCCCACATCGGCCTGGGCGAAGTTGTAGCGCTGATCGATGACCGTGGCCGTCTGCGAATCCAGCAGGTTGGTCGCCTCCACCACGAACCGGAGGCGGTGTTTGTTGGCCAGCTTCAAGGTGTAGGCCAGGTTCACATCGAGCCGCGCGGTGTCAGGCGAGCGCCCCTCGGTGCCGCGCTCCACCAGGAACAGCTCATAGCGCCCATAGCCGTCGTGGTAGCCCAGGCGGCTGATGGGCGTGCCCGTCTGGTAGGTGAAGGAGAGGCCGAGGGTGAGCCCGGAATCCCACTCGTAGGCGCCGTTGGCCTTCACCTGGTGGGTGCGGTCGCCACTCAGCTTTCCGTAGCTGTTCACGATGAATTCCGGAAGGTCGAAGGCGCTGTTGATGTTGGGATCCAGCTGGCCCGTGCCATCCGCTCCGCCGATGCCCTGGTAGGCCCCCTCGTAGTTGCCCTCGAGGCGGCTCCAGAGGTAGCTGAGCTGCCAGCTGTGGTGGTTGGCGAACTTCCGCTGGGCGGAAAGCTCCAGTCCCTTGTAGTCCCGCACGGCCTTCGGATAGGTGACGCCTGCCGGGGAGCTGACGCCGGGGTTCATGATGAAGTAGTCGCCGAGGGGGGAGTTCACATCCAGGCCATCCTCGATGGCGCGGCCCAGGTAGCGGCGGATGAACTTGGCGCCGAAGATATAGCGGTCCCGGAAGGTGGTTTCCGCGCCGAGGATGATCTCATCCGTGTACGACCCCTTGAGGTTGCTGTCCACGGGCTCGACATAGGACCCCACGATGGAGGCGGATGAGCCAATGAGCGCCTCGGCCGCGGGATCGGACGCGTAGGCGGTGGGGCTGAAGTTGTAGGTCGTGGGGTTCCGCTCGACACTGAAGGAGCGGATCACCAGATCCAGGGGAACCTGCTCGAAGTAGCGGGAGAAGCTCGCATAGACCTTGTCCTGCCCCTTGCCGCGGAAGTCCCAGATCACGCCCAGGCGGGGCGCCCACTCGTCCTTCAGCGAGATGACCTTGGCGCCGAACTGGTCCTTGATGTCCGTCTGGTCGATGCGGGCCCCCAGGTTCACCGTCAGGGACGGCAGGGCCGACCACTTGTCCTGGATGAAGAAGGACTGGCTGTCGTGCTTGGGCTTGGAGGCGAAGACGATGCTGGGCGCGTCGAAGGTCGGTGAAACCTGGCCGGCGGCGGTGGTCCACCAGTAGTGCGAGTACACCTTCGAGGTGGCGGTGCCCAGGCCGTCATCCGCCAGGAGGGTCACCAGCTGACCGCCCGTGAAGCTCCGGCGGATGTCCGCCGAGTCGGACTGCAGGTCGAATCCGGCCTTCAGCTCGTGGGAGCCCAGGAAGCCCGTGATGGATCCGGTGATGTTGTCCCGCGTGAACTTCTTGTCGTCCCAGCGGCCGAAACCGCCGCTCTGGGCGCCCCCGCCCGCCTGGTCCACCAGCTGGATCTGGTTGCCGCCCACGCCGGGCAGGATCGAGCTGGATTGCTGGTGGCGGCTCACCTGGAGCTGACCGAACCACCGCTCGCCGGTGACCTCGTAGCGCAGGCTCAGGTCCGTGCCGCCCACCTTGTTCTGGCCATCCCAGGTGCCGATGCCGCCCTGGGGAGATTTCACGGCGCCCGTGATGGTCTCCGGGTCGCCGACGATGGAGGCGATGAGGCTCTGGCTCTCCGAGAAACGCCATGTGAGCTTGCCTGCGAAGAGATCGCGGGTGGAGTCCTGCGGAGCGTGCTGGCCCGCCTCGGGCCCCAGGCGGATGCCGTAGGTCTGGTTCTCTTTTCGCCGGTCATAGGCGACGAAGAACCAGAGCCGGTCCTTGATGATGGCCCCGCCCACATCGAAGCCCAGCTCAAGCGTCTTGTCCTCGATCAGCAGCGGCTTGGACAGGTTTCCGTCGTTCTGGTGCTTGTTGCCCGTCTTGAGGATGGCGCCTTCGGAATAGACGAACACATCGCCGGTGAACTCGTTGCCCCCGGACTTGGTGATGACATTGATGATGCCGCCCATGGCCTTGCCGTACTCGGCCTCGTATCCGCCCGTCTTCACCTGGAATTCCTGGATGAATTCCATGGGCACCTTCTTGCCCTTGGTGCCGAACTCCACATCCGTGGCATTGATGCCATCCACGACGAAGCTATTTTCCGCCCCGGTGGAGCCATAGACCTTGAACCCGGCATTGTCCTGGCTCACGCCGGGGGCCAGCAGGGCGATGTTCGCGAAATCTCTGGAGACATTGAGCTTTGAAATCGCCTCGGCCGTGTAGTTGGAACCGACGGTCGTGGCCTTCAGGTCGACAGAGGTGTTCGTTTCGAGCACTTCGACGGTGGCGCTGGCGACGGCGTTCATAACCAGGTCCACCGTGGAGGTGCGGTCGAGTCCGACCTGGAGTTGGGCCTTCGCCGTGTTCAAACCCTCCTTCGTCGCCGTAAGCGTGCAGGGACCCGGCGGCAGCAGGCCGAACCGATAGGCGCCGGATTCGTCCGTCACCGTCGTCCGCCCGCCCTGGAGGGCCTGGCCGCCGATGGCCACCCGCGCCCCGGCCACGGGCCGTCCCTTGGGATCCAGCACCCGACCCTGAAGCGCTCCGGTCGTCTGAGCCGTCAGCACGGCCCCGGAGGCAAGGAGCAAGGACAGATAGCGCAAGCGCAGGCCGGTCATGGCGGCTCCGCAAAAGGGCCACCTTCGGATGGCCACAGTCCGTAGGAAAGTGGTCCCATCATGGGCATTCTCATCGCTGAATCAATGGGAATTTCCCATCGCTTCATTGGCGATGAAATCATCTCCAATTATTGAGCTTGGCCAACTTCCAGTCCTGGCTCAAGATGCCATCGAGGGCCGTCCGAAGTCCAAGCGCGCCTACCAGTCTCCGCCGGAGTCCCCGCCGGAATCTCCCCCGCCCCAGTCGCCACCGGAATCACCGCCATCGCTGGAACCCGACTCACCCCAGTCGCTGGAGGAACTGTCGGAGGACCCGCCACCCCAGCCATCACCCCCATCCTGGTGATCGTGGTGCTGGTGGCCGCCGCCCATCATGCTGCCGATCATCATGCCCGTGAGCAGGCCGCCCATGCCGCCGCCAGGCTGGCCATAGCCGCCCTGCTGCATGGGCACGGAGCCCTGCATGGGCGCGTCCAGGCCCAGGCGTCGCCGGGCCGAAGGGGGGAGCTCCTCGTCCTTGAGGGTCTGCACGCCCGCCTGGGCCCCACAGTACCCGCAGGTCCACTTCACGGCACGCAGGCCGTCCCAGTCCTGCTTCATCTTGTCCCCCGTGGCGCCGCAGGTGGGGCACTTGGGGTAGGGACAGGGGAAGACATGGGGCTCCAGCGGCGCTGTCGGCAGGGCGCGCCGCGAGGCACCGAGCTGCTCGGCACGGTCCTTCTTGCCGCGCAGGACGAAGAAGACCACGACGCCAATGATGAGAATGAGCCAGAAGGACATGGAAACCCCCGAGGGCATCCAGGGTATCCGGAATCCGGCACCCCGACTTGCTGGCATGATCACCCTCATGCGTTCCCGCATCCCGCTCCCGGAGGACCGCCCCTGGCGCGTGCTGGGCCTCATGTCCGGCACCAGCGCCGACGGTGTGGACGCCGTTCTGGTGGAGGTGGAGCCGACGGCCTTCCCGGAGGGACATCCCTTCCTGCGCCTGCTGGGCCACCACGCGATGCCGTACCCGGAATCGCTGAAAAACCAGGTGCTCGAGGCCGCCTCGAACCGCCTGGACCCCGCCGGACTCTGCATCCTCCAGCGCCGCTTGGGTGACCACCATGCCCGCGCCGCCGCGGACCTCTGCGCAGACCTCGGCCTCTCGCCGGACCTGGCGAGCCTCCATGGCCAGACCGTCCAGCATCACCCTGCCGAGGGCGCGAGCCTCCAGCTGGCGGATCCCTATGTGCTGGCCGAGGCCCTGGGATGTCCCGTGGTGTGGGACCTGCGCCGCCGCGACCTGGCCCTGGGCGGGCAGGGAGCCCCCCTCGTCCCCCTGCCGGAGCGCTGGCTGCGCGGGGCCGGGCCCTGGCTGGCCCTGAACCTGGGCGGCATCGCCAATGTCGCCGCCTGGGACGGCCGGCGCCTCCAGGCCTGGGACACAGGCCCGGGCATGTCGCTGCTGGACCTCGCGGCCCGTCGTTGGCTGGGCCGGCCCTTTGATCCCGAGGGCGCCGCGGCCTCCGGCGGAGTTCACGCCGACCTGCTGGCGCGGTGGCTGCAGCATCCCTACTTCCAGCAGGCCCTGCCCAAATCCACCGGCCGGGAGGTCTTCGGAGAGGCTTGGCTGGAGGCGGAATCCGCAACCCTGGAGGCCCTGCCCCTGGCCGACCGCCTGGCCACCCTGGCGGCCTTCACAGCTCAGGCCGTCGCCCAGGAGCTCGCCCGGCTGGGGTCGCAGGCTCCCGCCTTGCGGGGTCTGGTGAGCGGCGGCGGGGCCCGGCACCGGCGTTTGCGAGCGGAACTGGCCGCCCGCCTGCCGCTGCCGCTCGAAGATGACCTGACCTTCCCCTCCGGGGCGCGGGAGGCCGTGAGCTGGGCCCTGCTGGGCGCCGCCAGCGCGCTGGGCGTGCCCGGCAACCTCCCGGAAGTGACCGGGGCCAGCCATCCTGCGGTCCTTGGGAGCTGGGTCTGGCCGTGAGGGGGGCGCGCTGGATCGACCACCTGCCCCTGTGGGTGGCCCTGGGGGCCGCCGCTTCCACAGGCCTCTATGATCTGGGCGAGCTGGTGGGCATGGCGCTGCCCCTGATCGCGGCAGCGCTGGTGGAGCTGCTCCGCTGGAACCTCCGGCGGCACCAGCGCTGGCTGGAAGTGGGCGCCCTGGTCTTCTTCCTGGCCGATCTCGCGCGGGGCCGCGGCGTCTTCCCCGTCGCCATCCACACCCTCTTCCTGCTGGCCGGCCTGCGGCTCGCCCTGCCCCGGGAGATCTCCCACCGGCGCCAGCTGGTGCTCATGGGGTTCCTGCTCCTCCTGACGGCGGCGGTCAGCACGACCAGCCTGTCGTTTCTGGCCTGGGCCCTGGCCTGGTTCGGCGCCGCGGCGCTCGCCCTGCTTCAGCAGAGCTGGGAAGTCTCCTCCAGCCTCCGACGAGGCGCCTTCTCGCGCCCACCCTACGGCCTGGTCCCCCTCTGGCTCGCGGGCGCTCTGCTGCTGGGAGCAGGCTTCTTCCTGTCGCTCCCCCGCCTGAATACCGGATTCCGCCCCCCCTTCCTCGGCTCCACGGCCGCCCTGGCCCAGGCCGGGCTCAGCGATCAGCTCGACCTCGCCGGCGGCGGGCCCATCGCCCCCAATCCCGAAGTCGTCCTGCGCATCGCCCCGCCCCCCGGCACGGATCCATCTCGGCTGCAGGGATTGGAGCTTCTGCACGGGGTGGCGCTGGAGTCCCTCGAGGGGGACCACTGGACCCCCTCCAAGCTCACCCCGAGCGATGCCTTCTTCGTCCCCCGCCGCGGCCCCGGCGCCCTGCAGGCGGAATTCCTGTTCACCCCCAGCACCCACGGCATCCTGGCCCTGCCCTACGGCCTGTCTGGTTTGTCGCCCGCAGGGCTGCCGTTGCGGCGCGCCGAAGGCGGCAGCCTCCGCTGGCGGTTCCCCCGGGTTCGTCCCATGCCGATGGAGGTGGCCTGGAACCCTGCAACGGCGGAGCCTTCGGAACCGCAGCTGTCCCTCCGAAGGCTCGAGCACCTCGTCGAACTCGGTCCCGGGCAGGATGTGGTCCGCCGCTGGAGCCTGCGCCTGGCCCCGGGGATCCTCCCCGCGCCGGAGCTGGCCCGGGTGCTGGAGCGGGCCCTGCGCGGTTTCCGCTACACCCTCGACAATCCCTCCGGCAAAGCCGCCCGTCCTCTGGAGGATTTCCTGGAGCGCACCCAGGCGGGGCACTGCGAGTACTTCGCCTCGGCCATGGCCCAGATGCTGCGGGCCCGCGGCGTGCCTGCCCGCGTGGTGAACGGCTACCGGCTGGGCCCCTGGATTCCCGAAGGGGGCTACTTCCGCGTAAGCCAGGACCAGGCCCACAGCTGGGTGGAGTACTGGGACCAGGGCCGGTGGCACCGCGCGGATCCCACTCCGGCGGCGGTGGGATCCACCTCCGGCGGCCAAGCCCTCTCGACGCTCTCCCGCTGGTTCGACGCGCTGACCTATCACTGGGACCGGTACATCGTCCGATTTTCCGACCAGGACCAGCAGGCGGGGTTCTCCTGGATCCAGAGCCGCGTCGAGGGCTGGGAATGGCGCTGGAAGGCGCCCCCGGCAGCGCTATCCTGGGGCGTGGGGCTGCTCGCCCTGGCCTGGACGGCGTGGCGCACGCGGGGCCTGTGGCGGCCCCGGCCGCCCGGGCCCGGCCGCATCCGCGCCCTGCACCCCCTGCTGGCCCGGACCCGCCGAGTCGCCCCGCCGATGGCCGGCGAGACGGCCAGGGTCTGGCTGGGCCGCCTGGCGGCCCTGCGCCCCGAGCGAAAGACGCCGCTCACCAAGCTGGCCGACGCCGTGGAAGCCGAAGCCTACGCCGGCCGGAGCAGCGCGGCCTCCACCCTGGCGAAGGCGGAGGCCGCGATTTGGCGGGGTTGGAGAGGTCCTACTTCCCGCTGAGCTTCTCGAAAGCCCGCATGAACTCGATGGGCAGCGGGAAGACGATGGTGCTGTTCTTCTCCGTGGCGATCTCGGCGAGGGTCTGCAGGTAGCGCATCTGGATGGCCGTGGGGTTCTCGCTGATCTTGTTGGCGGCTTCCAGCAGCTGCTGGCTGGCCATCAGCTCGCCCTCGGCGGCGATGATCTTCGCCCGCTTCTCCCGTTCGGCTTCGGCCTGCTTGCCCATGGCGCGCTGGATCTGCTCGGGCAGGTCCACGCTCTTGAGTTCCACGCTGGTGACCTCGATGCCCCAGGGCTCGGTGGAGCGGTCGATGATCTCGCGCAGGCGCTGGCTGAGCTTCTCGCGGTCCGCCAGCAGCTCGTCCAGGGTGACCTCGCCGAGGATGCTCCGTAGCGTGGTCTGGGCCATCTGGCTGGTGGCGTAGTAGTAGTTCTCCACGCCGATGATGGCGGCTTTGGGATCCAGCACCTTGAAGTAGACGACGGCGCTCACCTTCAGGCTCACATTGTCGCGGGTGATGATGTCCTGGCTGGGCACATCCATCACCACCGTGCGCAAGCTCACGGTGACGGCGGTCTGGAAGGGGCGCCACACGAAGCAGAGGCCCGGTCCCTTGGGCTTCTCCTGCACCTTGCCCAGGGTGAAGATCACCAGCCGCTCGTACTCGTTCACCACCTTGAGGCAGGAGAGCAGGTAGATCAGCACGAAGATGGCGGCCGGGCCGAAGCAGCCGAAGGTCGTAAGCAGGGCGTCCATTGAGGACCTCCGGGGAAAGATGGCCCCAGTCTACGCCTGTCTGGGCCTGTCTAGGCCTTCACGAATGGATTGCTGGCCGCCTCCGCGCCGATGGTGGTCGGAAGGCCATGACCGGGAATGACCAGCGTGGCGCCGTCGAGAACATAGAGTTCCCGGCGGATGCTCTGCTCCAGCGCCTCCCAGTTGCCCCCCCAGAGGTCCGTCCGGCCCACGCCGCCCCGGAAGAGCGTATCCCCCGCCAGGAGCACCTGCCCCTTGGTAAAGGCGCCATGGAAGCAGCAGGAACCCGGCGTGTGGCCCGGCGTGTGCAGGGTGGCAAGATCCAGGTGCCGGTCCCCCGGGTTCAGGGCCGTCATCTCGGGCTGGGGGATCGCCGGCATCCCGAACATCCCCGTCTGCTGGGGCAGCGCCTCGATCAGGAAGGTGTCATCGCCGTGCAGGTGGGCCGGACACTGCCAGAAGTCCTGCAGCTCCCGGGTGGCGCCCACATGATCGAAATGCGCGTGGGTGTGCAGCAGGGCCGTGACTTGGAAGCCGAGGGCCTCCACCCGCTTGCGGATCTTCGCGCCGTCTCCGCCGGGATCGATCACCACGCCCCGGCCCGTGGCCGGATCCCACAGCAGCGAACAGTTGCAACCCAGGGGGCCCACGGGGAAGGTTTCGAGGTTCAGCATGGTTCCAGTGTGGCAAACCCGGCGGTAGATTGGGGCCATGGAACAAGTGGATCCCCCTCAAGTGGCCTGGTTCTCCCCCTGGGACCTGCTCCCCCTGGTGGGCGCCCTGGCCCTCGCCCTCGCCCTTCCCGGGCTCATGCACGGCCTACCTGATCCCATTCCCACCCACTTCAATGCCCGTGGCATCGCCAATGGCTGGACTTCCCAGGCGGGCTATCCCTGGCTGGCTTTCGGCCTACCCGCGGCGATTTGGGCCGTACTCTGGCTCACGGGCCGGGCCTTCGTGGGATCGGACCAGGATCCGGATGGCCGCAAGAGCTCAGCCATGGCACCGTTGCGGGGCCTGATCACGCTGGGTTTGCTGGGGATGATGGCGGGTGGCCTCTTCATCCCGCGCCACGGCCAGGGCGTGATCGTCTGGATGATCGGCGGCTTCCTGGCCCTGGCCCTCCTCGGCATCCTGCTGATGGCACGGCAGATGAAGCAGACCCTGCGAGATGATAAGCGCAGTGAGCACTACCGCTGGGGGCTCTTCTATGTGAACCCGGAGGATCCCGCCCTCTGGGTGCCCAAGCGGCTCGGCCTGGGCTGGACGCTCAATTTCGCCCATGACCTCAGCTGGATCATCCTCGCCCTGTTGCTGCTGCCCGTGGCCCTGGTCATCAGCCTCACGCGGACCCACTGAGCCGCCCGTGGCCGCCGTCCGAACCAACCTCGAGAAATCCCCCACCCTGAAGCGCAAGCTATCGGACCTGCCCCTGCGTCCGGGCTGCTACCTCTACCGGGACGAGGGCGGCAACCTGCTCTATGTGGGCAAGGCCAAGGTGCTGCGAAACCGGGTGAAGTCCTACTTCCAGCAGAAGCGGTTGGACGCCAAGACCCGCCGCCTGGTGGCCCGCATCTGGGATGTGGAGCTCATCGTCTGCGAGACGGAACTCGAGGCCCTGGTCCTCGAGAACAACCTCATCAAGGAGCACCTGCCGCCCTTCAATATCCTGCTGCGGGACGACAAGAGCTACCCCTATGTGAAGCTCACGTGGAAGGAAGCCTTCCCGAAGGTCTTCGTCACGCGGAAGATCCGCAAGGACGGCAGCCTCTACTTCGGGCCCTTCTTCCCCGCCAGCACCGCCTACCGCACGGCCGAACTGGTCTACCGCTTCTTCCAGATCCGAGACTGCGACATCGACATCGACGGCAAGCGCGGCCGGGCCTGCATGAAGTACCAGCTGCACCGCTGCACGGCCCCCTGCATCGCGGCCGTGGGCCAGGAGGCCTACCGCGAACAGGCGAAGGAGGCGCGGCTCTTCCTGGAGGGCAAACGCGATGAGCTGAAGGCGCGGCTGGAGGCCGCCATGTGGAAGGCCGCCGAGGCCGCCGCCTTCGAGCAGGCGGCCCAGCACCGGGACGCCCTCCAGCAGGTGGACGCCTGGTTCACCCGGCAGAAGGCCGCCAGCGCCGACCTCGACGACACCGATGTGTACGGCAGCGCGGTGCTGGATGGGCGGGCCTGCGTCCACCGCCTCCTGCTCCGGGAGGGCCGCATGGTGGGGCGGCAGGAGTACCTGCTGGATGATGTCGAGAGCTTCGACGGCGCCGTGCTGGCCCAGGTGCTCCAGCGCGTCTACAGCGCCGATCCCGCCCCCGCGAAGGTCCTCGCGGAGGTCGAGCCGGAGGATGGCGACCTCCTGCGCAGCTGGCTGTCGGACCTGCGCGGCACGAAGGTCCGCATCCAGATCCCCCAGAAGGGGGAGAAGGTGGATCTGCTGGCCATGGCCCAGGAGAACGCCCGCCTGGCTCTGGAGCGCAAGTTCGAGCCGGCGCGGCTCAACGAGGCCGTGCTGGAGGGCCTGCAGGCCTTCCTGGGCCTGGCCCACCTGCCCCGGCGCCTGGAATGCTTCGACATCAGCCACGGCCAGGGCCGCGAGGTGGTGGCCAGCTGCGTGGTGTTCAGCGACGGCGTGCCCGACAAGGCCCGCTACCGCCGTTTCAAGATGACCAACGAGCAGAACGACGACTTCGCCAACATGCACGAGGCCGTGACGCGCCGCTACCAGCGCATGCGGGACGAGGGTCAGGAGTTCCCGGACCTGGTCCTCATCGACGGCGGTCTCGGCCAGCTCCACGCGGCGGAAGCGGCCCTGAAGGATCTGGGCATCGAGCAGCTGGAGTTGGGGAGCCTGGCGAAAAAGGAGGAGCTGGTGTTCCGCCCCGGCTCCAGCACGCCGCTGAAGATTCCGAAATCCTCGCCGGTGCTGCAGCTGCTCCAGCGCATCCGCGACGAGGCCCATCGCTTCGCCATCACCTACCACCGGGCCCTGAGGGCGAAGCGCACCCTCCAGACCGAGCTGACGCAGATCCCCGGCATCGGTCCCGCCATGGCGAAGAAATTGCTCCAGGCCTTCGGCAGCGCCGCCCAGGTGCGCGAGGCGGAGGAGGCCGCCCTGGTGGAAGCCGTCGGCCGATCGGCCGCCGGCAAGGTTCTGGCCTGGCGGAGCCGCGCCGGCTGACCGATTTTCCGCCGATGCCGCGCCTATTTCGCGGGGGCGTCCAGCTTGGCCAGTTCGGCCCGGGCCGCCTCGCTGCCCTTCTCCGCGGCCTTGCGGTACCAGCCAAGGCCCTTTTCGCGGTCCTGCGGGACATTCAACCCGTAGTAGTACATGACCCCGAGCATCCGCATGGCGTTCGCATCCCCGGCCTTGGCCTGCTCCAGATAGGCCTGGGCACCGGGCGGGTCGACTTCGGCCACCGGCGATGCGGGGGCTGCCGGCGAGGGCACCGTCGTTCCCCGGGAGAACAGGAAATAGATCGCAGCACCCAGCAGCGCCAGCGCCCCCAGGGCGAGAGGGCCCTTCCATCCCCTGGGCTCGGGCTTGTGAGATGGAGGCGGCGGCAACTCGGTCTGCCCGGCCGCTCCGGCGGGAAGAGCCAGCTTCTGAGTGCGGATCGGCGGATCACCGGCCGTCGGAAGGATGAGCCTCTGCGTCTGATCCGGGGCCTCATCCGGGCTGGGGGGGGTCACCTTCATCGCCTCCGCGGCCTCCACCAAGGCTTTGAGGGGCAGTTTCTGGGTCGCACGGGGATCCAGGGAGGGCGCGCCTGCGGGCAGGCGCACCGTATCGCCGGGAGAAGCTTCGGGGCCGTTCGGTTCCGGCCGCTCAGGGTCATGCATGGGGGCCCCTCCGGATCACGGACATCCTCATCCAGGATACTCCCCGGAAGGTCATGTCGCCTCTCCGGGGCCCGCGCTGGAGGCCCTCACCCAGCGATCGAGCCGGGGGACGAAGGCCAGAAACAGGAGCGGCGCCAGCAGGATGAAGCCCAGCACATGGCGGAGGGCGTACCGCCCCACCAACAGCCAGTAGACCAGCCCGTAGAAGCTGCTCAGTTCGAACAAGGCCGAATACAGCAGCGATTCCCGCAGCAGCACCCGGGGCCGCTGGGACTCGGGAACCCGGTGGAACGCCCCCAGCACCACGCCCCGGCGCCAGAGCACCCATGCCGCCGACAGGAAGACCAGACCCGTGAAGGCGTGGCCGATTTGGAGCAACGATCCCTCGGGACGGTTCTCCCCGGCCGGGACCAGGCCCGACAGGACCAGGGCGCCGATCAGGACCGGGGTTCCCACGCACATCCCGAACCCCGCCAGGCGGGCCAGACGGTAGCTGGAAGACAGGGAGCCCGGCGCGTCCGTCACGCGGCCTCGGCGGCCTTGACCCGGATCTCGCCGAAGGTCTCGCCCTGAACCAGGGCGATGCGGCCGGTCCGCACCAGCTCCAGCAGCGCCAGGAAGGTGAGCACCAGCTCCTCGCGGGTGCGGACCTGGCCCAGCAGCCCCTCGAAGGGTTTCCACAGGCCGTCCTGGAGGCTGCCGAGCACTTCCATCACCCGCTGCTCCAGCGTCTTCGGCTGGGTCCGGACTTCCACGGGCGGCGGCGGCAGCAGGCGCTTCAGGGCCTCGCGGTAGGCGCCCAGAAGGTCGAAGAGCGTGGCGCGGATGGGCTCGTCCTCCACGCGCTTGTGGTCGTCGAGATCCAGGCCGGGCGCGAAGGCGATCTTCTGCCAGTCGGACTCGCGATCCGACAGCACCAGGGCGGCTGCCTTCACCTGCTGGTAGTCCAGCAGCCGCTGCACCAGGGTCTCGCGGGGATCCTCCTCGCCGGTCTCCTGCGGCGAGCGGGGCAGCATGAGCCGCGATTTGATCTGCAGCAGCTGCGCGGCCATGGCCACGAATTCCGCCGCGATCTCCAGGTTCAGCTCCTCCATGAGCTTCAGGTAGTCCATGTACTGCCGCGTGACATCGGCCATCGGCAGGTTCAGGATGTCCAGCTTCTGCTCGTGGATGAGGTGCAGCAGCAGGTCCAGGGGGCCATCGAAAGCCGACAGGTGGAGCGCCAGACCCCGGAACTTCGTTTCAAACCCCTTGGGGGGCTCGAAGGTTCGAGGGGCCTCCGGGGCGGGCAGGACTTCAGCCACGGATTCGGGGAGTTCCTGGGGGGTGTCGGACATGGGCTTATTCTAGCGGAAGAAAACGAAGGAATTAGCCGTAGGTCAACATATATAAATATTGATTAAGATAAAGATAAAGAACACGCCACTCTCCCTGTCAGCGTCCATCCGTGTCTATCCGTGGCCATTCCCCTCACAATGAAGGGCTATGGCCCGCCCCCCCGTCCTCCCTGGCCCCCGCCCCGACTGGCTCAAGATCCGCGTCCCGGCCCCGGAGGTGGTGGCGGAGGTCGAGGGCCTGATCCGGGAGCAACGGCTGGTGACCGTCTGCGAAGAGGCCCGCTGCCCGAACCTGCACGAGTGCTGGGGCATCCACCGCACGGCCACCTTCATGCTCATGGGCGACATCTGCACCCGCCATTGCGGTTTCTGCAATGTGGGCAAGGGCCGCCCCGGAGAGCTGGACCCGGGTGAACCCCAGCGCGTGGCCGAGGCCGTGGCGCGCCTGGGCCTGAAGTTCGCCGTGGTCACCTCCGTGAACCGGGACGACCTGCCCGACGGCGGCGCCGCCCACTTCGCCGAAACCATCCGCTGGATCCGCACCCTCTCGCCCCATTGCGGCGTGGAGGTGCTCATCCCCGACTTCCGGGGCCGCGAGGCCGACCTCCTCACCGTGCTGGAGGCCCGGCCCGAGGTGCTCAACCACAATGTGGAGACCGTGCCCCATCTCTACCGCCGGGTGCGGCCGGATGCTGACTACCTCCAGAGCCTGGAGGTCTTGCGCCGCACGGCGGACTGGCGGGACGCCCATGCTCCGGCCATGCGGGTGAAGAGCGGCATCATGGTGGGTCTGGGGGAGACGCCGGAGCAGGTGCTCGCCCTCATGGCCGACTGGCGTGCCTCCCGCGTGGACATCGCCACCATCGGCCAGTATCTGCCCCCCTCCGACCTGCACCTGCCCCTGCACCGCTTCGTGGAACCGGCCGAGTTCGACCTGTTCCGCCAGAAGGGTCTGGAAATGGGCTTCCAGCGCGTGGAATCCGCCCCCCTGGTGCGGTCCAGCTATCACGCCGGCGAAGGCATGGCGGCCAACGCCAAGGGCTGAAGGCCGGGGGCCTCTCGGCGGATATCAGCGGGCCTCCTTCAGCACTGCCTCGGGTTGGACGATCCGCAGGTCGCTGCAGAGGCCCAGGAAGGCATCCAGGAACGGCTTGTGGGCCGCGCCGTAGATCACCACGATCCGCTTCCCCGGGTACAGGGCCGAGAGGGCCCGGATCCGCCCGGCGATCTTCAGGTTCCGGTTCTCCCACAGGGCGAGACGCCCCCGGTCCGAGCCGTCCTTCAGGTGCGTCCGCAGGTACACGGCCCACTGGGCGTCCACATCCGCCACCGCATAGGCCGGCGAGTTCAGGTGGCGGAGGTAGGGCAGCAGGTCGCCCGCCGCCACGGCCGCATCCCGGCGCTCCTGGCTCTCCCGGTGGACCGGCGCCTTCGCAGTCCCGGCCAGCAGGGGCGCCTCCTTGCGGGAGACGGCGAGGGCCGCCATGACCTGTTCCAACGGTTCCGGGGCCTCGAACTCGTCCACGCAGGCGATCCGCGCGTGGCCGAGCTTCCGGGCCAGGGGGATCGCCACCGCCTGGATCTCGTTGACGCGGGCGAGGTAGGCATCCAGCTTGGCCGCCAGGGCTGCGGGTATCCGGTCCCGCGCAGGGCTTCCCTCGGGGATCCGCGACCAGGCGAGCAGCGCGCTGGGCCATTCGTAGGCGGCCAGATGCTGGAGGGTCAGAGTCGCGAGGGCCGCAGGCTCCGAGGGCACGCCCTTCTGCGCGACGAGGGCCCGGGAGGCCTGCACCATGTCCAAGCGGAGAAGCGCCTGGGCCTCGTGGCCCAGCGCCAGAGACGCCTCGGCGAACTGGTCGAGCAGCACCTCGTGGATGGGGGTGGCTTTGGATCGCAGCTCCAGCTCGTGGATGTGGGGCCCGGGGAGCGCCTCCACGGCCACCACATCAGGCCTGAACGCCTCCAGGCGCTGGAGGAGCGACTCCACCATGGCGGGCTGGAACCGGGCCTGGACCTCCCGGAGGTGGAAGGTCCCGAGCACCAGGACCTGGGTGCGTTCCGCTTCGGGAACGAGGTGCTGAAGGCGCACGAGGGGTAGAGGCTCCTCGACAGGGCCGGCTGGAAGCGGGATCGGAAGGCTCCCCAGCGCCGCAAGGACCATCGAACGAAACGCCACGCCCATCTTCCTCTCCGCAGAATGGTCAATCAGACGAGGCCTACGCCCCGCGATCACCCGCGTTTAGCGATCGGCCCGAAGGCCGCAGAGGATGAGGGCCCCGGAAGCCGAAGCTTCCGGGGCCCTCGTCGGTTTCCGTTCAGCTAGGCCTGGACGCGGGCGTCCGCGCCCATGAACTGCTGCTCGAAGGCCTTCCAGTCCAGTGCGTCCGTGCCGACGGCCTGGGGCTTGTCGGAGGTCCGCAGGCGGGTGATCTCATCCTGGTACCAGTCGATGACGGGCTGGCCGATCTTCAGGGCGGGGAGTTCCCCGGCCAGGTCGGAGGGCGTCATCAGGCAGACCCAGCCCCGGTCGTAGGGGCTGTGCATGAGCTCGCCCGGATCCGTGAGCAGGCCCGCGTTGTCATGCTCAATGCGGCCGCTGAGGGGCGCGGCCACATGGACTTCGCCCGTGGCCCCTTTCAGCGTGAACAGGGGATCGCCCTGCTTCACGACCTTGCCCCGCTCGGGGAGCACCACCGTCTTCACGGCACCCAGGGCCTTGCGCACGAAATCATCGATGCCCACGCGGATCTGGCCTTCAGGCTCGATCCGCACCCACGCATGACCTGTCGACAGGAAGGCGCCGCCAGGCACGCAGAATTCGCTGGCGGACACCACCTCGGCCATTTCGGGCGCGACCACCCGCACATTGGGACGGCGCTGGGCTTCGATGCGCGCGTTGCGCTTGATGAGCAGCTTCTTGGCGAACTCCGCCAGTTCGTCGGCGGTGAAGGGCTTCTGCACATACTCGCAGGCGCCCTGCTGGAGCGTCTGGACCGCGGTCTCGATGCTGCCGTAGCCGGTGATGACGACCACATCCACATCGGGGCGCAGGTGCTTCGCCGCCTTCACCACATCCACGCCGTCCATGTCCGGCATCTTGAGGTCGGTGAAGAGGAAGTCGTAGTCGTTCCGCTGGATCAGGCCCAGGGCCTCCGGCCCATGCTCCACGGTGTCGACGCTGTAGCCCTCCAGGACCAGGATGCGGCGGAAGGAGTCGAGCACCACCGCCTCGTCGTCCACGGCGATGATCCGGGCCTTGGGATTGGGCACCTCCACGCGCTTGAGGCTCTTGGCCTCGTGGGTGAAGTCCAGGCGGATCGAGGTGTTCAGGACCGCTTCGCGGGCCTGGCGCTCCCGTTTCTCGTGCATGCGGCGGAGGCTCGTACGCACCAGGAAGTCGATGCCCACGAAGGCAACGAACATGATGATGATCAAAAGGGCGGTCATGGGGACCTCCTAGGTGGTGGTGGGAATGGGGGGCTGGCTGCCGTCCGGAGAGTCCTTGGATCCGGCTGCCGTGGGAATGCGAAGGGTGAATTGGGTGCCCTGGCCGGGCTCGCTCTGCACCTCGAGGGCGCCGCCGTGGGCCTCGACGATGCCCCAGCTGACCGCGAGCCCCAGCCCCGTGCCATGGTTGCCCTTGGTGGTGTAGAAGGGCTCGAAGATGCGGGGCAGGTCTTCCGCGGCAATGCCGCGGCCGCTGTCCTTGATGACGAGCTCAATGGAGCCATCGGGCCCCGGCCGCGTGCTGGCCCGGATGATCCCGCCCTCGGTGCCGATGGCATCCCCTGCGTTGAGCAGCAGGTTCACGGCCACCTGCTGGATCTGGTTGGCATCGGCGAAGGCCAGGGGCAGTTCCGCCGCCAGGTCCAGCGACAGGTCCACTTGGTTCAGCGACAGCTGCGTCATCACGACGGACACCGACCGCCGCACCACTTCATTGAGGTCCATGGGCTTCCGCGCCGGAGCCGTGGGGCGGGCGAAATCCAGGAGTCCCCGGATGATCCCCCGGCAGCGCACCGTCTCCCGGACGATCACATCGAGATCCTCGCAGGCGGAGGCGTCGCCTTCCATCCGCTTCCGCAGCAGGGAGGCATAGCTGAGAACGCCGGTCAGCGGGTTGTTGATCTCATGGGCGACGCCCGCGGCCAGCCGGCCCACGGAAGCGAGCTTGTCGGCCTGCGCCAGCTGCCCCTGGGTCTCGGCCAGCCGTTGGGTCATGGTGTTGAAGGCCCCGGCCAGCTCGCCCAGTTCATGGCGGCCGCTCACCGGGATGGTGGTCGTAAGGTCCCCTTCGCCCACCCGTCGCGTGCCCGCCACCAGTGCCGCCACGGGCTCCACCACCAGCCGGCGGTTCATCCACCAGAGGATGAAGCTGCCCACGAGCATGGCGAGGATGGCCGAAGCGGCGATCACCGTCCGGCTGTGGGCGATCTCCCGGTCCACCTCCGCCAGCGACACATTCACATCCAGCACGCCCAGCAGGCTCTGCTTGGCGCTGTGGGCGTGGCAGTCCGCCGTCGAACAGGTCGGTTCGTTGGGGATGGGGTTGATGAGGCCCAGGACGCGCGTTCCGTCCGGGGCGCGGAAGGTCCGGGCGCGGGCCTGGATTTCCAGGCGCTCCAGCGGCCGTCCTTCCGCGTGGCAGGCGTAGCAGGCCTCGCCCCGGATATCGAGGCTGGTGCCGATCTCCTCGTTGGCCGAGGAGAACATGATCCGCCCCTCCTTGTTGAAGACGCGGACCTTGCGGATGCCCTCCTCCTGGAGCTCGCCCACAGAGCGGATCTGCCGGTGCAGGTTGTCCCGGCGGTTCTCGAGCATGTCGAAGTGGGTGGCGCTCTTGATCGTTTCGCTCAGCTGGTCGGCGCTGCGGGTTCGTTCGGCCAGGAGCTGGGCCGTATGCGACCGCAGGATGACCACCGCCATGCCGCCGATCACCAGCGCCGTCGACAGGCCGGCGCCGAGGATCAGACGGGTGCCGATGCGGGTTCGCATGGCTCAGGCCCCCTCTTCCGACCGATGGTCATCGGTCACGGGACCATCGGGGAAGATGGAGAAGTTGCGCACCGCGAAGGCGAACACCGCCATGCCCGTGGCCACCAGGCCCAGCGAGACGATGATCTCCATGCCCGAGGGCAGGTAGCGCGTGCCCGAAGCCGCTTCCATGCCCGTGATGCTGACATTCAGGCGGTTCATGACGAAGCCCAGCACCGCCAGGAAAGCCCCGCCCACCAGCCAGTTCGGGTTGGTGCGCAGACGACGGAAGGACATCAGGATCACCGGCAGGATCACGCCCAGGGTGAACTCGAGCAGGAACATCTGGCCCTCGTAGCCGAAGTCCAGGATGCTGCCGAAGGCGTGATTGCGGCGAATGGCCTGCAGGCGCATGAGGCCGTAGATGCCCAGGGCCACGACCATGCCGCGGGCCAGGGGCTCCAGCAGGTCCATCTCCAGGTGGCGATGGAAGGCCCGGCCGCTGAGGTAGGACTCCAGGATCACCATGCCGATGCCCGCGCCGATGGCGGAGATGTAGAAGTGGAGGGGCAGCATGGGGGAGTACCAGAGCGGATGGAGCTTGCTGGGCACGATGAGGTAGAGCGATCCCAGCGAGGACTGGTGCAGGGTCGAGAGGATCACGCCGATGATGACGAGCGGGGTGATGAGCCGGTGGATGATCCGCGCCGGGGCATGGAAGCCGAATCGCTCGAAGACCGCCGGGGAGAACTCCACGGCCAGCACGGTGGTGTAGAGCATCACGCACCAGGCCACTTCGAACATGACGGAGTGGGGGTTCCAATAGACGATGGCATGCCAGATGCGCCAGGGCTGGCCGAGGTCCAGCAGCAGGGCCACGATCACGAAGGCGTAGCCGAGGAAGCCCGTCAGGATGGTCGGCCGCACGATGGGTTCGAAGCGCTTGAGGTTGAAGAGGTGGACCACGGCGGTCAGGGTGAAGGCGCCGGCGGCGAGGCCCACGCCGCAGAGCAGGTCGAAGCCGATCCAGAGGCCCCAGGGGAACTGGTCGCTCAGGTGCGTGACGGCACCAAGCCCCTTGCTGAAGCGGATCACGGTGACGGCGCAGAAGGCCAGGAAGAGCACGACGAAGACGGCCGTCCAGAAACCGGGACGGAACCGACGGGGGGCGAGCGTGGCGAGGGTGTTCATGACCGGTCCTCCCGACCGTGGTTGTGTCCGTTGCCGTTGGATTCCGCCTTGGCCACATCCACGCGGCGGGCCGTGATCCAGTGGACTCCGTAGAGGAAGACGCCCCATACGCCCACGAAATCGGGGATGTTGGAGAGCACCTGCCAGGTGCGCATGGCCGGAGGATCGGCGGGCAGGTTCGACTTGAGGCCCAGCTTGTCGAAGGGGGCGCTGGAAATCATCATCACCGAGGTGCCGCCCGCTTCCGTGAGCCCGTAGATATGGTCCACATAGGCGCCCGGCTTCTGCCGGATGCGCGTCCGGGCCTCCCAGATCAGGTCCTCCTTCTTGCCGAAGATGGTGGCCTCCGCCGGGCAGGCCTCGGCGCAGGCCGTGGGTTTGCCCTCCTTCAGGCGCCCCGCGCACAGGATGCACTTCCCCACCACGGGCACCGGCCGGTCCCACTGGTACTTCGGAATTTCGAAGGGGCAGGCCATCATGCAGTAGCGGCAGCCCATGCAGCGCTCGGCATCGTAGACCACCGGCCCCTCGGGCGTTTTCTTCAGGGCGGCGACGGGGCAGACGGAGGCGCAGGTCGGCACCTCGCAGTGCATGCACATGCGGCGGACATTGAGGCCTTCCTTTTCCTGGACCGTGGTCCAGGTATAGGCCGTCAACACCTCCTCTACCTTGCCCGGTAGCTTGTTCTGCTCCTTGCACGCGGAGCTGCAGGCGCCGCATCCGATGCAGCGCGTAGCGTCGAAGAGAAGGCCCATGCCCATGGGTTCTCCTGTCTTATCAACCTCCTCCGGAGGGATTCCGGAGGGTTTCGACAGGAAGCATCCACCCTCCCAGGAGCATAGTCAACCCCTTGGTAGTAATTAAAAATGACTATCTTGTCGTGTAAAAGATAAAAGCCCCGCGATCGCGGGGCTTTTATCTGGAGTAGCGGCAGTTAGGCCTTCTTGGCCTTGGGGCAGTCGGCCTTCTTGCAGTCGGCCTTTTTCTCGCACGCCTTATCCCCCTTGCAGGTCGTCTTATCGGCCTTGCAGCACTCCTTGCAGGCCTTGGGGGCGGCCGCCTCCTTGGGCTTGTCCTGAGTGAAGGCCGTGACGGCGAAGGCCGCGACCGCGAGCGAAACAAACAACTTCTTCATGAGTGACTCCTAAGTAGGAAATGCCAGGGTACCCCAGTCCCGCGGCGGGATTCGATCACATCCCGCCTTCGCGAATATCGCAGCCCGCATGAGGCGAATCACGGCCGTCAGAGAATTTCCCCCCACCCCCCCTTCAGCACATCAAAAAAGGCCCCGCAACCGCGGGGCCTTTCCATTGAACCGCAGTCGCGGCTGATTAATACATGTCTTCCATGCCGCCCATGCCGGGGCCCGCGGGGGCAGCGGCCTTGGGCTCGGGGATCTCGGTGATGATGGCTTCAGTGGTCAGCATCATGGAGGCCACGGAGGCGGCATTGCGCAGGGCGGACTTGGTCACCTTGGCGGGATCGACCACGCCGAACTTCACCATGTCGCCGTACTCGTTGGTGGCGGCGTTGTAGCCGTAGTTGTCCTTGCCCTCGCGGACGGCATTGACGACCACGGAGCCTTCGACGCCGGCGTTGTTGGCGATCTGGCGGAGGGGCTCCTCCAGGGACTTGCGGACGATGTCCACGCCCGTGGCCTGGTCGCCGGTGAGCTTCAGCGCGGCGAGCTTGGTCAGGCTGCGGAGCAGCGCGACGCCGCCGCCGGCCACGATGCCGTCCTCGACGGCGGCCTTGGTGGCGTGCATGGCGTCTTCCACGCGGGCCTTCTTCTCCTTCATCTCGGTCTCGGAAGCCGCGCCCACCTTGATGACGGCGACGCCGCCCACGAGCTTGGCCAGACGCTCCTGCAGCTTCTCCTTGTCGTAGTCGCTGGTGGAGACCTCGACCTGCGCGCGGATCTGCTTCACGCGGCCCTGGATGGCCTCGCTGGCGCCGGCGCCCTCGACGATGGTGGTGTTCTCCTTGTCGATGACGATCTTCTTGGCGCTGCCGAGGTCAGCCAGCGTGAGGTTCTCGAGCTTGAGGCCCAGATCCTCGCTGATGGCCTTGCCGCCGGTCAGGATGGCGATGTCCTCGAGCATGGCCTTGCGGCGGTCGCCGAAGCCGGGAGCCTTCACGGCGGCCACATTCAGGGTGCCGCGGATCTTGTTCACCACGAGGGTGGCCAGCGCTTCGCCGTCCACATCCTCGGCGATGATCAGCAGGGGGCGGCGGCTGTTGACGACCTGCTCCAGCAGGGGCAGGAGGTCGCGCATGTTCGAGACCTTCTTCTCGTAGGCGAGAATGTAGGGGTTCTCCAGCTCGACCTTCATCTGGTCGGGGTTGGTCACGAAGTAGGGGCTGAGGTAGCCACGGTCGAACTGCATGCCCTCGACCACGGTCAGCTCGGTGTCGCGACCCTTGGCCTCTTCCACCGTGATGACGCCGTCCTTGCCGACCTTGGCCATGGCCTCGGCGATGATCTTGCCGATCTCGGCGTCGCCGTTGGCGGAGATGGTGCCGACCTGGGCGATGGCGTTGCCCTCGACGGGCTTCTTGATCTCGTCGATGGCGGCCACGACGGTATCGACGGCGAGGTCGATGCCCTTCTTGATCTCCATGGTGTTGGCGCCGCTCACGACGGCCTTGATGCCCTCGCGGTAGATGGCGCGGGCCAGCACGGTGGCGGTGGTGGTGCCGTCGCCGGCGATGTCGGAGGTCTTGGAGGCGACCTCACGCACCAGCTGGGCGCCCATGTTCTCGTGCTTGTCCTTGAGCTCGATCTCCTTGGCGACGGTGACACCGTCCTTGGTCATTAGCGGGGAGCCGAACTTCTTCTCGATGAGGACATTGCGGCCTTTGGGGCCGAGGGTGACCTGCACGGCGTCGGCGAGCTTGTTCACGCCGCGCAGGATCGCCTGACGGGCATCTTCGGCATAGATGATGGACTTGGCCATGTGTATCTCCTTGGTCTCTTGGGTGTCTTAGCCGACGATCGCGAGAATCTCGTCTTCGCGCACGATCACATGATCGACGCCGTCGATCTTCACTTCCGTGCCGCTGTACTTGCCGATCAGCACCTTCTGGCCAGCCGCCACGGACATGGGGTTGCGGGTGCCGTTCTCGTTGATCTTGCCCTCGCCGACGGCCACCACTTCAGCCTCCATGGGCTTCTCCTTGGCGGTGTCGGGGATGATGATGCCGCCCTTGACGGTTTCGGCTGCGTCGACGCGCTTGAGCACCACGCGGTCGGACAGAGGCTTGATGGCCATGGGACCTCCTTGGAAAGAAAGTGAAAAGGAACGAAAGGGAGCTGTTAGCACTCACCAACAGCGAGTGCCAAGTCTGGCACCCCCCGAAACCCCGGTCAAGACTGAAAGATGCGGAGAACGATCAAATCTTAGTCTGTTCATATTATATTTTCTTCTTATTCAAGTTACATCTTGAAATCGGCCTCGGTTTCCGGTTTGAGGTGTAGCCTCGATTACATGGAACACTTGGCGACCCTGCGCGACCTGCAAGCCACCCTGGACTACCTCCGAACCATCGAACGAGACCTATCGGCCCTGCCTCCGGATCTTGCGACGCTGGACGCCCGCCTCAAGGCCATCGAAAAACAGACCGCCGACAAGACCAAGGCCCTCGACACCGCCCGGACCTACATCCAGCTGAAATCCAAGGAACTGATCCAGGCCGAGAAGGACGAAGAGCGCGCCCGCGCCGCGGTCAAGACCACCAGCCAGAAGATCCAGTACACCGCCGCCATCCGCGAGCTGGACGAGAAGGAGCGCATGCGCTCGCAGATCGCCCGGCCCCTGAAGGCCCTCGAGACCGAGGCCAAGGCGCTCGAGCAGGCCCTGGCGGCGCTCGAAGCCGAGCGGACCACCCTTCAGGCCCAATTCGACGAACTGCACGGCGTATTCCTCGATGAGCACGCCAACCAGGTGGAAGGGCGCAAGAAGCTCAAGGCCCAGCAGGCCGCCCTCGAAGCCAAGCTGGCACCACCCGAAGTGGCCCGTTTCCATCGCCTGGCCCACGCCCGCCAGGGACGCGTGGTCGTCCCCGTCGAGAACGGCGCCTGCTCCGGATGCCATGTCAAGCTCCGCGGCCCCTTCCTCTTCCAGCTGAAGGAAGCCAAGGGCGCCGTGGTCTGCGAGTCCTGCCAGCGGATCCTCTTCCTGCCGTGAGCCTGGCCGAGCGCATCGAGGGGCTGCGGGCCCGCATCCGCCGCGCCTGCGAGGCGGCGGGCCGCGACCCGGGCAGCGTCGAACTGCTGCCGGTCTCCAAGAAACAACCCCTGGCTCTGATCCAGGAGGCCGCGGCCCTCGGCTTCGGTCGCTTCGGCGAGAACTATGTGCAGGAAGGCGCCGACAAGGCCGCCGCGGCGCCGAACCTCGCCTTCATCCTCCTGGGGCCCCTCCAGCGGAACAAGGCCAAGCCGGCCCTTCAGCACTTCGCGGAGATCCAGAGCCTCGACCGCCCCGAACTCGCCGAGCGCCTGCGCCACCTGGCCGAAGAGCTCACCGTCGTGCGGCCCGTCTGGATCCAGGTGGACCTCTGGGGCGAGGCCACCAAGCTGGGCGGTTGTGCAGAGACCGATCTGCCCGAACTGCTCGCAGCCCTGGGCGGTGATCCGCGCCTCCCCCTCCGCGGCCTCATGGCCATTCCGCCTCCGGACGACGAGGCCGCCTTCACCCAGCTGGCGGGCCTGCGCGAACGCCTTCAGCAGGAACTCGGTCTGGCCCTCCGCCTCAGCATGGGCATGAGCGCCGACCTCGAAGCCGCCGTGAAGGCCGGTTCCGACCAGATCCGCATCGGCACGGCCTTCTTCGGTGAGCGCCGGTACTGACGTGCCCGACCGCCTTCCCGGAGGTAGGCCTCGCGATCTTCGACGCTTCGTGATTGGATGACTCTCTCATCCTCCGGAGCCCCGATGACCACGATCCAGACCGCCACCGCCGCCCTTCCGGTCAGCGCCGACGCGCTCTACGGCTTCCTCTCCGACCTATCGAAGCACCGCGCCTTCCTCGAGCCTGCGGCCATGAACTTCCAGGGGGAGACCGACCGGCACAGCTATGTCATCGAGGTCATGGGCATGAAGATGCCCCAGGAACTGGTGGCCAAGACCCGCACGCCTGGCCAGCTCGTGAGCCTGGTGCCCGGCGCGAAGAAGATGTTCGACCACGAGCTGCGCTTCGAGATCGCGACATCTGGCGAAGGCAGCACCCTGCGCCTGGTGGACGAGGCCGACATCCCCATGATGATGGCCATGATGGGCGCCGAAAAGCTGCTGCAGGGCCAGCTCGACTCGGCCCTGGCGCGGATCCAGGAGCTGGCCGGCGAAGGGAAGCTGGTCTAGGTGGAACAGTGCCAAAGGAAGGCTTTTGCCCCCTTGGTGGCGATCCTTTGCTGTTTCTTTGAAAGGATGTTCTTCCTCACGGCATGACCTGATATCGGGCACCCTGCCCGCCCCTCCCGGAGGTTCCATGCGCCCCGCCCTGCTGCTCGCTGTCCTGCCGTCGCTCCTGGCCGCCCAGGAGACCATCACCACGCTCAAGGATCAGAAGGCCCTGGCGGTGACGATCTACAACGACAACCTGGCCCTGGTGAAGGACCTGCGCGAGGTGCGGCTGTCCAAGGGCGAGGCCCGGCTGGCTTTCCAGGAGGTTTCGGCCCAGATCCGGCCCGAGACGGCCCTGCTGCGCAACCTCACGACTCCGAAGGATTTCTGGGTGGCGGAGCAGAACTTCGACTTCGACTTGCTCACGCCCCAGAAACTGCTGGAGAAGTATGTCGGAGAGAAGGTGACGGTGGTGCGCACCATGCCCAACGACTCCGGCGCGGGATCGAAGGAGGTGCGCGAGGAGGCCACGGTGTTGGCCACCAACAACGGGACCGTGCTGCAGTTCGCGGATCGCATCGAAACCAGCGTTCCCGGCCGCCTCATCTACCCGAAGGTGCCCGGCAACCTGCGGGCCCGGCCCACCCTGGTCATTACCCTGAACAGCGCCGCCGACCGGGCCCAGCAGCTGGAGCTGAGCTACCTGACGGGCGGCCTCTCCTGGCGCGCCGACTATGTGGCCAACCTAGCCCCGGACGAGAAGACACTGGATCTCAGCGGCTGGGTGACCCTCACCAACCAGAGCGGGGCCGCCTATCCCAACGCCACCCTCCAGCTCGTGGCGGGGGATGTGAACCGGGCGAAACAGCGCCCCGACCGGGCCTATGCCGTGGGCGCCATGATGGAAAGGGCCGTCGCTCCGGCGCCGAAGATGGCCGAGGAAAGCCTCTTCGAATACCACCTCTACACCCTGGACCGCCCCACCACCCTGGCCGTGAACCAGACCAAGCAGGTGGCCCTGCTGAGCGCCGGCGGCGTGCCGGTCCGCAAGGAATACCTGCTTCAGGGCCAGACTTACTACTACTCCGGCAACTACGGCGACCTGGGCGAGAAGCAGAAGGTGGGCGTGTTCGTGGAGTTCGACAACAAGGAATCCAGCCGCCTGGGCATGCCCCTGCCCAAGGGCATCCTCCGCGTCTACAAGCGCGACAGCGAGGGCCGCGCCCAGTTCGTGGGCGAGGACAATGTGGACCACACGCCCAAGAACGAGCTGGTGCGCCTGAAACTGGGCGAGGCCTTCGACTTGACAGGCAAGCGCAAGCAGACCGACTACAAGAGCCTGGGCCGCCAGGGGAAGTTCGGCAGCGTCCACGAAAGCGCCTTCGAGATCGTCCTGAAGAACGCCAAGAAGGAAGCCGTCACCGTGAGCGTGCTGGAACCCCTGCCGGGCGACTGGGACATCCTGCAGAGCAGCCACCCCGCCGTCAAAGAAGCCGCTGGAACCGCCCGGTTCAAGGTGGCCGTGCCCGCCGAGGGCAGCGCCACGCTGACCTATCGGGTGCGGGTGAAGTGGTAGGAGGGGTCTTCGAACTCAGGGCCTGAAATCCGGCATACTGACTTTCCATGCCCCTTCCCGCCCGCTTTCTCGCCCGACTGCGACGCCTGCCGTTGCGGCTGCGCGGGCGCCTGGCCGGGGGCACGGAGGGCCTGCATCCTTCCCGGTTCAAGGGGGCCGGCCTCACCTTCGTGGAGAACCGGCCCTATGTGCCCGGCGACGACCCCCGCTTCATCAACTGGCCCCTGACGGCCCGGGCGGGTGAGCCCATCCTCAAGCGGTTCGAAAGCAGCCGCGACCTGGTGCTGTGGCTGGTGGTGGATCCTTCTCCGTCCATGTTCCTGGGCGACCCCGTCTCGCCCTTGCGCTGGGCCCTGGAACTCTGCGGCGCGGCCTTCGCCACCCTGCAGGCCACGGGGGACCGCCTGGGCCTGATCGTCCCCGGGGATGGCCGCACGCCCGCCCTGCGCATCGCGCCCAAACGCGGGCGCATCCATGGCCTCCGCATCCTCGAGACCCTCGCTGAACGGGGCCCCTCCCTCCCCACCGAGGCCGCCTGGCGGGAGGCGCTCGGGCACTGGGGCCAGCACGGAAAGGGCCACCGGCTCTGGCTCTTCAGCAACGGAGCGGGGTTGCAGGGCCTGGCCCCCCTGCTCAAGCCCCTGGCCACGCGGCATCGCCTGGTGTGGTTCCAGCCCGAGGCGCAGGAAGATCACCAGGGCATGACCTGGCCCGATCCGGGCTTCTCCCCCGCCATCGAACGGCAGCGCTGGGATCTGCTGGAGGATCCCGTGGTGAAGCTGAATGCTTGGCTGCGGGCGGGGGGGGCGTGATGGAGGCGGGGGGTTCCTCCCATGGCTCGTCCCTGCTCGGAATTCGCCGGCGAATTCCGAGTGCGATCCTGATGGTGGCGAGTCTGACGGCCTCCGCCGCGCCAGTGTGGAAAGCGCCGGCCCAGCTGAACCTGGGTGAGCTCCAGGTGCTGGAGCTGCGGGAGGAGGATCCCACCCGGCCCGCCCTGCCTCGCCCCACGGTGGAGGACCGCCTGGGCCCGCTGCGCCTGCGCGCGATGGAACCTCTCCCGGATGGCCGCGGCTGGCGGTTCCAGGTGCAGGCCCTGGAACCGGGCCCGGCGGTGGTTCCCGCACTGGATCTGGGCAACGGGAAGCGGAGCCCGGAACTGCGCCTGGAAGTGCCCCGCACCATCCCCTTTGGCGGCCCCTGGGTGGGGTTCGGCGGCGGCAATGACGACCGCCTGCCGGCCATCCCCTTCCCCTGGGCCTGGGCCTCCCTGCTGCTGCTGCCGCCCCTGGCCCTCCTGGCCTGGGGCATCCGTCATTGGCGCCAAGGTTCCGGCCAGCGCCGTCTCCGCCAGGCAGCCCATGGCTTCCGGCGCCAGTGGCCGCCCGTGGACAAGGACCGGACAACCCTGGATGCCGCCCATGGCCTGGGTCGGGACCTGCTGGCCGCCCGCTTCGGGGAGAGTGCCCGGGCCTGGGGGCCCGCGGAATTCCAGGCCCGCAACCTCGGCCCCTGGGATCAGTGGGCGAAGAGCCTCGACGCGGCGCGCTTCGGCCGCACGGAACCGCCCTTCCCCGCCTCCGACCCCCTGCTGGCCGCCCTGGACGCCCGCGGCGGTGGAAAGGACGGCGCATGATCGGCCTGCGCCATCCCCTGCTGCTGCTGGTGGCCGTGCCCCTGGTGATCTGGGCCTGGCGCGTGGTGTACCGCTGGGGCATCCCCGCCTCGCGCCCCTCGGGCCGCCTGGCGCGGCTCAGTTCCCACTGGCTGCCCCCGCTGGTGGCCCTGGCCCTGGGCTTGGCCGCGGCCGGTCCCGAATGGCGGCGCCCCCTGCGCGGCGTGGCGCCCGTGGTGGACTTCGCGGTGGTGCTCGACGGCAGCAGCAGCATGCAGATCCTCGACCGGCCGGATGAGGATCGCTGGCACGCGGCCCGCCGCACCCTCGCCCAGTTCGTCCTGCGGCGTCCCGAAGACCGCTTCGCCCTGGTGCTCTTCAGCGCGCACCCGGTGACCCTGAGTCCCCTCACCTCCGATCACACGCGTCTGCTGCGGATGCTGGCCCGGCTCGACCTCGACAGCCGGGACGACGGCACGGCCATCGGCTCGGCCCTCATGACCGCCGTGCGCCGCCTGGAGGACAGCCCCGCCCGGAGCCGGGTCATCCTGCTCATCACCGATGGCGTCCAGAACCGCGGCCGGGTCACGCCCCAGGAGGCGGCGGAGGAAGCCCACCGCAATGGCATCCGCATCCACACGGTGGCCCTGGGCACCGACGGTGAGAGCCTGGTGCCCCTGGAAGGCGGGGGCTTCGCGCGCCTCCGCGTGGAAGTGGACCACGCCACGCTCAAGGAGATCGCCCACCTCACGGGCGGGGAGTCCTTCAGCGCCGAGGATCCGGGCGGACTCGCCCGCAGCCTGGCTGCGGTGGATCAATTGGAGAAGACCCTCCTGCCGGTCGATCCGCCGACCGAAGGCCAGCCCCTGGCCCGCTGGTGCCTGCTGGCCGCCGCCCTGCTGACCCTTCCGCTGGCCCTCGACCTCGCCTTCAAGCGGGGCCGCCCCCGCCCCGCCTGGGTGGTGGGACCATGAGCCTGCCCTTCACCCACCCGGGCCTCCTGGCGCCCTTCGGCCTCGCGATCCTGCTGGTGCTGGGGCTCGCCCTCCGCGCCCACCTGCAGCCGGGTCTGGGCGTGCAGGTCGTGGGTCAACGGCCGCTCTGGCAGGGACTGGGCCTGGCCTTGATCCTGGCCGGCCTGGGCCTCGGCCTGGCGGAGCCCCGCTGGGGCCTGCCGGAGTTCCCGCGGCTCACGGTCCATGTGGTGCTGGACGCCAGCCGGTCGATGGCCGCGCCCGATGCGGAGGGACGGACCCGGTGGGATGCTGCCGTCACGGCCCTGGATCGCATCTGGTCCCACCCCCAGCCCGGCATCCGCTGGGGCCTGGACCTGCTCACGGGTGACGCCATCCCCGTCCAGCCCCCCGGCGAGGACCGGACCCTCCTCAGGGAAGCCCTTCGCGCGGTGGTCCCCGGTGACATCGGATCCCCCGGCACGAGCCTGGGTCGGGGTCTGCCCCAGGTCGCGGCCCAGGCGGACCGGGACACCCCCGCCGTGATCCTGCTGCTCAGCGATGGCGAAGAGACCTGGGAGGCGCCGGAGGAAGCCCTGCCCAGAGCCGTCGAGGCGCTCAAAAAGGCCCGGTTGCCCGTCTGTGTGCTGGCCTTCGGGGATGGCCAGCCCCACGCGGTGCCCCCCCGACCCGGCGCCCAGGTCGCAGTCCCCAGCGCTGAACCTGCGGTCAGCACCGCCCATCCCGACTTCCTCGCCCGCCTCGCCCAGGCCACGGGCGGCCAGGTATTCAAGGATGGCGAAACCACCGCCGCGGGACTTCAGGCCCTGGCCGCGGGGAAGCTGCCCCTGCCAGCCCGGCGCTCCCTCCAGCCGGCCCATCCCGAGGCCGGAGCCTGGCTGGCCCTGGCCGGCCTGGCCCTCTGGCTGGCCTTCGCCGGAAAGCCCATGGCCCGCTGGCGTCCCATCCTCCTCCTGGCCCTGGCCCTGGCCACCCCCACCCTGCGCGCCCAGAGCCCCCCGGGGCGGCTCTGGGCCCCGGCCAGCGTGAAGGCCTGGCTGGCCCAGCGGGCCATCGAGGGAGGCGACCTGCCGGGAGCCCGGCACTGGCGTCCCTCGGACGCCAAGCCCGCCCATGTTCTCCTGGCCGCCCAGATCGACCTGCGGACCGGCTTTCCCGAGGACGCCCTGAAAGCCCTCTCCCCCCTGGTGGGCCAGGGCGCCCCGCGCCCGGTGCCCGCCTGGCGGGCACCGGCCCTGCTGCTGGCGGCGCGGGCACACCTCGACGCCCAGCGCCCCGCTGAGGCCCGCGCCCTGCTGGAACGGCTGCTCCTGGAACAACCGGGTCAGCGGGAGGCCATCCACGATCTGCAGACCCTCGTGCGGGATGCCACACCCCCGCCGCCGCCCGATCCCAAGAAACCGCCCCCGCCGCCCCCGCCCCGCCCCAGCATGGGCGCCCAGCAGGACGAACTGGAGGGGCTCAAGCAGCGCCTGCCCAAGCCGCCGAAGTCGTCGGGCGGGGTGAGGGACTTATAAAGAAAACGGGAGTCTGGAGGCAATGATCTGGACGACCTAAGGTCACGCGGCTCCGACCTTAGATACAGACGCGGCCCCGCAGGGCCGCATCAAGGGTAGTGCCTCAGGTCTATGGTCTCGGGACTCTACTTGCTGCCCAGCCAGGCGGCGAACTCGGTGCCGGTGCGGAAGGCGCCGACCTGGCGGCGGATCTCCTTGCCGTTCGCGTCGAGGATGACGAGGGTGGGGAAGGCGCTCAGCTTGAACTGGTCGGCCAACTTGGTGCCCTCGGGCAGGGGGGTCCCATCCCGCTTCTGCACCAGGGCCGAGTAGGGCACGACCTTGGCCAGGGCCGCGGCGCCCTCGGCGCTGGGGAAGACATTCTTCTGCAGGTGCTGGCAGGGCCCGCACCACTCGGCCCAGAGGTCCATGAAGATGACCTTCTTTTCGGCCTTGGCGCGCTTCAGGGCAGCCTGGTAGTCATGCTCCCACTTCACGGGACCCTGGGCCACCAGGGGCGCGGCGATGAGCAGGAGGGCGGCGAGGGACTTCATGCTGGGACTCCGGGAAAGGGGCGGCCAGGCCGCGTGAGGTTTGGATGGCGGCAACCGGGATTTCGTTCCGACTCACCAGGATACCCAGGCTAATCCTCCGGGATGGCGGTCCGTAATCCCATGCGACCGGCAAGTGCCGAACCCCATCCCCACCAAGGAGGCCGCCCATGCGCGCCATCATGATTCCGCTGGCCCTGGCGGCCAGCCTCAGCCTTCCTCTGGCCGCGCAGAGCGCGCGGTTCATCAAGGTGGACATCGTCTCCAAGACGATGATGCAGCACCACCACAAGCAGAAGGGCGTGGACGGTCCCACGGAAGTCCACATCCGCATGCCCATCAGCCTGGCCAAGGGCGTCCTCGACATGGCCGGCGAAGGCGAGATCAAAGTCAACGGCGAGACCAGGAAGGGCATGAAACCCGAACAGCTCCAGAAGCTGCTGTCCGACGCCAAGGCCGGCGACCTGCTCCTGGAAATCACCACGGATAAGGGCGATCACGTCCGCGTCACCGTCGAGTAACCGGGAGCCCGGTCCGTGCTACTTCAAGCCCCGCTCCGGCGGGGCTTCTTTGTGTAGGCTGGAGCCATGGAATCCGTGACCGAACTCCGTGTGCGCTATGCCGAGACCGATGCCATGGGCATCGTCCACCACGCCACCTATCCGGTGTGGATGGAGCTGGGGCGCAGCGACTTCCTGCGCGAGCTCGGCCAGAGCTATGCCGAATGGGAAGCCCGCGGCGTGCGGCTGGTGGTGAACGAGATCCGGGTACGGTTCCGTGCGCCGGCCCGCTACGACGAGTTGGTGCAGGTGCGGACCTTCCTCCGGGAAACCGGGCGCCGCCGCATCGTGTTCGGGTACCGCATCGAGCGGGACGGGGTCCTGCTGGCCGAGGGCGAGAGCATCCACCTGGTGGCGGGCTCCGACAATCGCGCCCGGGTGCTGCCCGAGGACCTGCTGGCCCTGGTTCAGCGGCCCTGATCGAGACAAGTGGACAGCAGGGCCGCCAGGGCCTCCATGACCCGGCGCCGACTGTCGCTGAAGGCGTCCGTCTGGAAGCTCTGGAAGCTCACCAGGCCCGCCGGCCGGGACCCCCAGCCCAGGGGCACGCCGTACCAGGAATGGGGGATGAGCCCTGTGGCCTGCTCCGCGGGCGTGAGCAGGCTGCCGGCGGCCGTGCCTTCTTCCAGGGTGCGGATGTAGACCGACCGCCGGTTGGCGAGGACCCGCTCGGAGAGCCCGACCCGGTCCGACAGGCGCCGGGAGGGGTGCTGACGGGCCCGCCCTCCCTCGTGATAGAGCACGAAATTCAGCTGATCCCCCTCCCAGTCCGCCAGGGCCACATAGAAGCAGGCCAACCCCAGGGGCTTGAAGCAGACATCCAGGAGGGCCTCGCTGAGTTCCAGGGGGGTCAGCCCTGGCCGCAGGCGCTCCAGGGCTCCCAGGAGGAGATCCCGGTCCTCGTCCAGGTGGCGCACCAGCTCCTCGGTGCTGTCCAGCCGCCCCTGGAGGGCCCGGAGCTCGCGCTCCAGCTGGGCCACCCTGCCCTCCCGTTCGGCCAGCGCATCGTCCTTGGATTTTCCGCTGAAGAGACTCATCTGGAACCCTGAGGGGCTATGGCGCGACGGCCAATGATGGTTACCTAGAACCATGAAGAAGATGCGTCGGCAGATCTCCCTGTTCAATACCCTGACACGAAGGATCGAGCCCGTGGTGCCCGTGGTGCCCGGCACGGTCTCTTTGTATACCTGCGGGCCCACCGTCTACAACTTCGCCCACATCGGGAACCTGAGGACCTTCCTGTTCCAGGATCTCCTCAAGCGGACCTTCCAGGCCGCAGGGCACGAAGTCCGGCACTGCATGAACATCACGGATGTCGAGGACAAGATCATCCGGGATTCCCAAGGCGCCCTGCCCGCCGACGCCTCCAACGAAGCCCGGCATGAGGCCATGAGGGCCCTCACGGATCGCTTCACCGGGATCTTCCTCGAGGACCTGGAGACCCTCCAAGTCCAGAAGGCGGATTTCCTCCCCCGGGCTACGGCCTACATCCCGCAGATGATCGGGCTGGTGCAGGCCCTCGAGGCCAAGGGCCTGGCCTACCCCAGGGAAGGCAGCGTCTACTACCGCATCGCCGGACTGCCCCAGTACGGCTGCCTGGCCCACCTGGACCGCGAGGGCATGCAGGCGGGCGCCTCCGTGGACGCCGACGAATACGAGCGCGACTCCGTCACCGACTTCGTGCTGTGGAAGGCGGCCAAGTCCGGCGAACCCTGGTGGGACAGCCCCTGGGGCCCCGGGCGGCCGGGCTGGCACATCGAGTGCTCGGCCATGGGCCTGGAGCTGCTGGGCGAGCGCGTGGACATCCACAGCGGTGGGGTGGACCTCATCTTCCCCCACCACGAGAACGAGATCGCCCAGAGCGAAGGCTGCCTCGGGCACCGCTGGGTCAACCACTGGGTCCACGGCGAGTTCCTCATGGTCGAGGGCCAGAAGATGGCCAAGAGCCTGGGGAACTTCTTCACCCTGCGCGACCTCGTGGCCAAGGGCGTGGACCCCATCGCCCTGCGCTATGCCATCCAGAGCAACCACTACCGCAAGGTGCTGAACTTCAGCTTCGAGGGCCTGCGGGCCGCGGAAAACTCCCTCAAGCGCATCCGGGCCTTCCGCAAGCGCATGGAAGGCGAAGGCCAGCCCGGAGGCGGCCCCTGGGCCGAGGCCATCGAGCCTGCGACCCGCCTGGGTCAGGCCCGCGAACAGTTCTGGGCGGCCATGGCCGATGACCTCAATACCCCCGAGGCCCTGGCGGCCATCTTCACCCTCATCAGCGACCTCAATGCCCACGACGACCATGCGGCCCTCGGCCGGGAGGAGCGCGACGCCGTGCTGGCCTTCCTGGACGAGACCGATGCCATCTTCGCCGCCTGGCCCCATGAGGAGGCCAGCCTGGATGCCGAGGTCGAGGCCCTCATCGAGGCCCGCCGCGCCGCCAAGGCCGCGAAGAACTGGCCCGAAGCCGACCGCGTCCGCGACCAGCTCAAGGCCCTGGGCATCGTCCTCGAGGACCGCAAGGACGGCACCGTGGGCTGGCGCCGGGGTTGAAGGCGGTCTTCCCACCAGCGAAACGGCCCCGGGATCGGGGCCGTTTCGGGCTGGGGCTCCCGCCCCTCTAGCGGCTGAGGCGCCGGAGGGCGATGGTGATGAATTCCGGCGGGCCGGGCAGCAGGCCCGTATCCGCGACGGCATTCTGCCCTTCCTGGGTGAGCAGGAAGTGGATGATCTCGTTGGTGACGGGCGGCAGGGGCTTGCCGGGCTCCCGATTCAGGTAGGCGTAATAGAGGCGGGGCATGGGATACCGACTCGTGGTCACATTCTCCTGGGTCGGAAGCCGGGCGTCCTCCCCGCGGTAGGGCACCACGGGCAGCACCTTGTTGGCGAAATACCAGGACGCCATGGTGGCGATGGCAATGCCGCTCTGATCGGTCATCACCGCCTCGGCCAGCGAGGAGGCATCGTTGCGGTCCAGGATTCCAGGGCGGAATTCACCGTTGAGCAGGACCTTCTCGGCGATCGAGACCCGGGTGGCCGTCCCCGCTTCCCGGGTATAGGCATGGATGGGCAGCTTGGCCCACTCGCCCTTGAGCCCCAGGTCCCCCCACACCACCGCAGGGGCCTTGGCGCCCCCCTGCCGGTTGGCGGAATAGATGGCATCCAGCTGCTCCATACTGATGGAGGTGATCGGGTTGTTCTTGTTGACGAACACGATATTGGAATCCAGACAGATCGGGATGCGCATGGGCATGTAGCCGAACTTCGTCTGGAACGCCTTGGTCTCATCCGGGGTGAACTCCCGGGCCGTGATGATCAGCAGGGAGGTTCCCGCGGCGAATTCCTTCGCCGCATCCTTGGTGAGCTTGGGGCGGAAGATCAAGTTGGATTCGGGATGGAATTTCTTGAAACTGGCGGCCCACTCTTCTCCAAGGTCGGCAAGCGCATCCGTGCCAATGAGATCAACGGGGCCCTTCACCGCGGCCGCCGGCTGGTAGCGGGGAATGGAGGTGGGCACCTTCGCCCGGGTCTGGGCCGACTGGGCCTGCAAGAATCCGAAGCAGGACATCCCGGCCGCTAGGATCAGGTTCGATGCCAGGTGGATGCGGTTCGTTCCCATAGGGATCCCTCGATCAGGTATTGAGAATGGTCGGAGCCTGCACGCTTTCCGATCCTCTGAACTTGCGATGGAGCAGATGGAAGAGAAGGGTGCAACATAAATGCCCTATAGGTCATAATATCTATCCACCCCCAGGCCGCCTGCCCCCACCGCTGAAAGGTGACCTGGATCACTTGGACCTCTGAAAAGACCAATCCACCTTCATCTCCGCTGTCCCGAAAAGCGATCCCTCGGATGATGGGATCCCCTTTTCGAATGGCTCTCGCATCCAGCGACCCCAAGGGATCTGCCATGACGCGCACCCGCCTCTTCGCCACCCTCCTCCTCGGATGCCTCTGGGCCTCGGCCACGCTGGCCCAGGAGGTCAAGACGCACAAGCTCACGCCCCTCCATACCAAGGCGGGCGTCCACTGCTTCGACTGCCACAAGGAGGAGAAGCCCACCAAGAAGGCCGTGGCCTCAGAGTCATGCATGGCCTGCCACGGGGACTATCCGGCCATGAAGGCCCTGACGAAGGATGCCAAGCCCAATCCCCACGATTCCCACGAGGGTGAGATCGCCTGCACCGAGTGCCACCGGCAGCATGTGCCCCCCGTGGTGAAGTGTCTCGAATGCCATGAGGGCAAGTTCAAATTCAATATGAAGTAGGGATGCTCAATCGCAGTGCGGCCTGGGGCTGGGCACGATCGCCGCGGCCACCTGGTCCGGCGACAGTTCCTCCAGGCATTGCCGCCGCTGGCAGGCCCGTTCGCGGCAGGGCGAGCAGCTGATGCCCGTGCGGAGGATCTGCCCCGCGCCCGCCGGCAACCCCGCCACCACCGGATCGCTGGAGCCGTAGAGGCCCAGGGCCGGGACGCCGAGCACCACCGCCAGGTGCAGCAGCCCGGTGTCAGGCGCCACCACCTGATCCGCCTGGCGCAATGCCGACGCCAGCTGCCAGAACCCCAGGCGCGGCAGGGCGGGCACGCCCGTGGCCTCCGGTAGCCAGTCGCGCAGTTCCTCCTCCTCGGGCCCCAGCGACCAGCGCAGGTCGCAGCGGTCCTTCAGCAGGCGGGCCAGGGTGACCCAATGGCGCAGGGGCCAGCGTTTGATGGCGCCGCGGCGGGAGGCGCCGGGCACCAGCACCAGGCGGGGTTTTGAAGCTTGCGCCCAGATGGCCCCGGGATCCGGCAGTTCCACCCGCTCCAGGACCGGCCGGAAGCGCCCAAGGCCCGGGATGCCCCGGCTCCGGCCGAAGGCCTCCGCCAACCCCAGCGCCTGGTCGTAGCGGGTCTGGTGCCGGAAGGCCAACGGGCGGGTCTGGAGGGAACCCGCGAACTCCTTGGTGACCCCGTCGCCCCAGCGCTCAGGCACGGCGGCGAGCCTCGGGATCAGCGCCGCCTTGAGGATGCCGTGGAAATCCAGGCTGACCTCGGCGTCTCCGATGAGACCCGCCACCCGCTTCAGTTCCGCCAGGGCCACCAGCGGGTTCGACAGCCGCTTCCGCCGCACCAGCACAGGCTCCAGCCAGGGCAGGGGCTCCAGGAGGAAGGCATGGCGATCCTCCACCACGGCCCTGAGCCGAGCCTCCGGAAAGGCTTCGCGCAGGTTCGCCCAGGCGGGCAGGACGCGGAGGATGTCGCCGAGGGCGGAGAGGCGGAGCAGAACCAGATCCATCCCTCCATCCTATTTCGTTACGCTGGAGGCATGAGCATGAAGCAGGAGCGAAGTGCCACTTTGGCGGAGCCGAAGCCCGCAGGGCGCGGCACAGGGGGTGCCGCGTGAGGCCGCAGCAGGAGCGGAGGGCCACTTTGGCGCAGCAGGAGCGGAGGGCCACTTTGGCGAAGCCGAAGCCCGTAGGGCGCGGCACAGGAGGTGCCGCGTGAGGCCACAGCAGGAGCGGAGGGCCACTTTGGCGAAGCCGAAGCCCGTAGGGCGCGGCACAGGAGGCGCCGCGTGAAGCCCTTCGCCAAGGACCAATCCAAGAACCCCCCGCCCACGAATTGGCTTGATCGCCTGTTGCGCAGGTTCTCCCGCATCGCCTATGGGCTGGCGGTCCTACTGATGTACACCCTGGCATCCACCGCGCTGGGCTTGGCCCTGGCCCCGGCCCTGTGGATCTGGCCCTTCTTCCACCGCTGGTCGGCGGGGCTCCCGGGGCCCCTGCCCTGGATCCTGTCCGGGTTCGCCCTGGCCCTCTGCTTCTTCTTGTTCGGCCTCGCCCTGCTGGTGGTGATCCCCTTCTATAACTGGGCGCTACCCACCCGGGTGAAGCCCTTCAAAGGCGGCTACTACACCCTGCATGCCCTGCCCTGGTTCCTCCACAACGGGCTCTTCTACCTCGTGCGCTTCACCTTCCTGCCCTTCGTCACCCTCACGCCCTTCGGTGTCTGGTTCCTCAAGGCCATGGGCATGAAGATCGGCCGCCATGCCTTCATCAACACCGAGTACATCAGCGATCCCCAGCTCATCACCGTGGGCGACGACGCGGCCCTCGGCGGCAGCGTGCGCATCTTCGCCCACTACGGGGGCGGCGGGAATCTCGTCATCGCCCCCGTGGTGGTGGGCCATCGGGCCACCTTGGGCCTCGCCTGCTGCGTCATGGGGGATGTGATCATCGGAGACGACGCCACGATCCTCCCGGAGAGCGTGGTGCTGCCGGGCAGCCGGGTCGGGGCCGGGGAGACCTGGGGCGGCGTCCCCGCGCGAAGGATCGACCGCGAGGAAATGGACCGTATCAAGGCCGAGATCCGAGGCATGTCTGAAGCCCTGGGGTGACGCCGCCTACGGTCTCTGATGCTCACCCTCGCCGGGTCCCGGCTCCGCAGGCTCCCCCGGAGCCTGCTCTGCCACCCGGCGGGGTTCGCGGGGCAGCGTCCCCGCGCGAAGGATCGACCGCGAGGAAATGGACCGCATCAAGGCCGAGATCCGAGGCATGTCCGAAGCCCTGGGGTGACAACGGTTATCGCGGGCTTTGGCGGGGACGGAACGCGGGGCTAGGCAACGCCCGGCGATCCCGGGACAATGGCGGTTTCCCCCTGGGGTCGCCCCCCTTCTCATCTCAGGTTCAGCTGATGCGCAGATTCGCTCTTATCCCCACCCTTCTCGTTCCTGCGGCCCTGGTGGCCCAGGCGCCGGCCCCTTCCCTGGGAGACCGCGTGAAGGCCGAGCGGCCCGCCGTGGACAAGCTCCTGGCCGAGCTGAAGTTCCCCGAGGCCCAGAAGCGGGCCGAGGCCCTGCTTCCCGCCGAGAAGCCCGTCTTCGACAAGACCAACAACCAGACCATGGTGCAGAGCTGTGCCACCTACATGGACCTGGGTCAGGCCTACCGCATGGCGCTGGAGACCGCGGACGCGGCCGGTGCCTGGGAGAAGGCCCTGGAGTACGCGAAGGCGGCCAAGGCCCTGAGCCTCGAGAGCTACGCGGCCGTGAAGGAACCCTTCACCCAGACCGTGACCTACTACACCGCCTCCGGCGTCCGCGCCAAGCAGGTGCTTGAGGAGAACGCCGATCGCATCAAGGAACTGAAGGCCATGACCACCCTCGATCCGGGCCAGCGCCAGGAGCTGGACCTGGCCCTCGGCGTGGAGAAGGAAGTCGGCGACAGCGCCAAGTGGGTGAAGTTCTTCCAGACCTACCTGGATGTCACCAAGCGCGAATCCGAAGCCTTCGATCCCCTGGTCACCATCATGGAGAAGAAGCTCCAGGGCGAGCAGGACCAGATCAACGAATACAAGGGCGGCAAAGGCGACAAGACGAAGTGGGTCGAGGCCGTCGTGTCCAGCCCCGCCTACCTCGAGGCCCAGGGCGACAAGGCCGGCAAGGCGCGTTTCCTGTACCGTCTCGCGACCCTGGATCCCGAGAGCAAGAAGGTCCAGCACCAGCTGGACATCCTGAACGGCAGGGCCGCGGCCGCCGCGCCCAAGGCCACCAAGAAGGGAAAGAAGGGCTGATCCCTTCCGGGGCTGTACCCTGAGGCATGGCCCGCCGTTCCGCCCCCCGCATCCCCGTCCGCGCCCCGTCGCGCACTCCTGACCGACGGGAGTCCCCTGGAACGCCCAGGTCCCAGGCTTCACGGCCCCAGGGCCCGGCGCTCCGGCCGTACGAAAGCTTCGAAGCCGCCTTCATCGGCCATCCCGAGGGCACCGGCGGATTCCTGAGGATCCCCGGCATGCCCAAGGGTCCGGGCACGGACCTGCTGGTGGACTGGCGGGATGCCCACGGCGCCATCCACGGAGACCGCGTGGTGGCCGAGGTGAGCGGCGAAGGCTGGGACGGACGCCTCAAGGCCCGGATCCTGGAGATCAAGGGCCGCGGCGAAGTCCCCCTGCCCGGAACCCTGCAGAAGCAGCCCTGGGGCTGGAGGGTGGTGCCCCTCGAACCGCGGATCTCCCAGATCATCGCCGTCCCGCCGACGGACCTTGCCGAAGATGGCGAGCTCGTCAGCGTGAAGCTCGACCCTGACCCCGAGGCCAAGCAGCTGCGCGGCACCGTGGTGGCGCGGCTCGGGAAGAAGACCGACCTGAAGATCGAGAACCGCCTCACGGCGGCCCTGTTCAACCTCCGCACGGCCTTCCCCGATGCCGTCATGAAGGAATTGGCCCCCTTCCCCACCAGCATTCCGGCCGAGTGGATCCGCGGAAGGGAGGATCTCCGCGAGGTGCTGACCTGCACCGTGGATCCGCCCACCGCGAAGGATTTCGACGACGCCATCAGCCTGGAGGCCCTGTCCAGATCCGAGGGCGGCGGCTGGCTGCTGGGCGTGCACATCGCCGATGTGAGCCACTATGTCGCGGAGGGCGGTCCGCTGGACGAGGAGGCCCGCCTGCGCGGCACCTCGGTCTATTTCCCGGACGAAGCCATCCCCATGATCCCGGACCGCCTCAGCGGCGACCTCTGCAGCCTGCGCGAAGGCGTGGACCGGCTCACCATGACGGCCTGGATGACGATCTCGCCCGACCTCGAGGTCGTGGAGACACGGCTGTCGGAAAGCGTCATCCGCAGCGCGAAGCGCCTCACCTACGACGAGGTGAAGGAGGCCTGCATCGACCTGTCGACCCGCAAGCGGGCCGAGCTGGGCGAAGCCCTCTGCGCCCACCTGGACGAGGCCCTGGTGCTCTCCCGGCGCCTGACCCAGGTGCGCCTGGAACGCGGAGCCATGAACCTGGATTCCGAAGAGGCGGAGTTCATCTTCGACGAGGAGGGTCGTCCCGTGGACGCCCGGCGCTATCCCCGCCATGACGCCCACCGCATGATCGAGGAGTTCATGCTGCTGGCGAACGAAACGGTGGCGCGCTTCTTCACCCGCAAGAAGATTCCCTCCATCTACCGCATCCACGACGAACCCGATCCGCTGAAGCTGGAGATCTTCGCCGAAGTGGCCCGCGCCTTCGGGCTCCTCAAACCCAAGGAAGTGCCCACGCCGGAGCACCTCAACGCCATGCTCGACAAGATCCGGGGCGGGCCGCTGGAGGCCATGATCAACAACCTGCTGCTCCGCAGCCTCAAGAAGGCCGAGTACAGCGTCGACAACATCGGCCACTCGGGCCTGGCGCTCCAGGACTACCTGCACTTCACCAGCCCGATCCGGCGCTACCCCGACCTCATCGTGCACCGCCTGCTGAAGAAGATCCTGCGGGGCGAGCGGCTGCCCGAGAGCCTCCACAGCCACCTGGCCGTGCTGGCCAAGGGGGCCAGCGATGCGGAACAGAAGGCGACCGAGGCCGAGCGCGAGAACGACAAGTGGAAGGCCTGCCTGCTCATGAAGTCCCGTATCGGCCAGCGCTTCCGGGGCCGCATCCAGGGTTTCTCCGCCAAGGTGGTGTTCATCACGCTGGAATCGCCCTTCGTGGAGGCCGGCGTCCCCCTGGCGGCCCTGGGCGGGAACTTCTGGGTGGATGAGCATCGGATGAAGGCCACGGGGCTTCGAGGCACCGTGGTGCTCTCCATCGGCGATGCGGTGGAGGTCGAGATCACCACCGTGGACGAGGATCTCCGCCGCATCAGCGCCTGGCTCACGGAAGCGAAGGCCCAGGATGCGCACGGCAAGGGCTGCGTCTTCGTCCCCACGCTGGCCGCGCCGGCCGTGCTGCGCGAAGGGGACCTGGAACAGCCCCGCCGGAAGGGCGCCTCCCGGACACGGGAAACACGCCCGCCGCGCGAGACCGCATCCAAGGGGCGTCCACCCAAGAAGGCCCGCGTGGCCAGCGGCAAGGTCAAGGAAGCCAGGCCCAAGGCACCCAAGGGGAGCGTACGGGGGAGCGCACGGGGCGGGGCCAAGCGGAAGGGCCGATGATCGTCGCCCCGTCGCCCGTGCGCTGTCTGGGCGTGGATCCGGGCTCCCTGGCCTGCGGCTGGGCCGTGGTGGAGCGCTTCGGCTCGCGGATGTCCCTGGTGGAGGCCGGCGTCATCCGCAATCCTCGGGGCGCGGATTTCGACCAACGGGCCCTGCACATCCATGAACGGCTGGCGGAGGCCATCGCCGCCCACCACCCCGGCTTCATGGCCGTGGAGTCCCCCTTCGTGGAGAAGAACGCCGCCACCGCCCTGAAGCTGGGCCAGATCCGCGGGGGGATCCTCCTCACGGCGGCCCTGCACGGGCTGCCCGTGGGCGACTACAACCCCATGCAGGTGAAGAAGGCCGTCAGCGGCTACGGCTGGGCGGACAAGAGCCAGGTGGGGAAAATGGTGATGACCCTGCTGAACTTGAAGGAGCCCCTGGCCGCCGATGCGGCGGATGCGGCCGCCGTGGCCATCGGTCATCTCCTGGCGACCCGGGGTCTGCCGGCAGCTCCGGGACGGGCCTGACCGGGTCTATAACGACCTGAATGTCATGTTTTTCAAGGCCTTCGGAAATTGTCATGCACTTCATGACAAAAAACTTCGTAACTCATGACATTTCTTGTGATGTCCATCACTAGCCTAAGTCATCCGCAATGACGATCATGATGTCCAGGAAGCACACGGAGCCGCCATGCACATGGACACTGCCGCCCGACAGCACAACCCAGCCTTCTGGACCACCGCCGAGCGGCTGCACGAAGTCTTCAACCAGCTTGAGCACCAGATGAGCAGCTCGCCGCGCGGTCTGGCCGTGCTCCGCCAGGTCCAGGCCCTCGAAGCCGAACTCGAAGCCGAAGTGATGCACCGCAGCCGTCGCATCGCCGCGGCCTGATCGTTTCCTCTCGATGCAGAAGGGCCCGGCGACGCCGGGCCCTTCTGCGTACCGGCCGGAGATCACGGCTTCGGCGGTTCCATCCGGAAGCTGAAGGTCTTCCAGGGGGCGTCCAGCAGGACGCGGGTTTCGCCCTTCCAGCTGAAATCCGGGTTCTCGCTACGAATCAAAAGACTGCCGCCGGCCTGGGAGGCATCGAACACGACATTGGGCCTGGATTCAGACCATGGGGTGGAAACCTTCGACTCCTCCGAGGCCCTCGTGCCGATGTGAACGCTCGCCAGGGCCTTGGTGCCTTCCGACGGCAGGATGTTCAGGACCAAGTTCCCCCGGCCGCTGATTCGAAGATAGAGGGTCCTCTGTCCCCCAAAGCCTCGGATCACGCCCCGCACCTCCCCATCCGCCAGCGGCGTCTCAGGCTGCACGGCCTTGGCGGCCAGCACATCCATCACCAGGGCGCGGTAGCGGGTCGCCTCGTCCGTGATGCGCCCTTCCTCCAGGGCCCTTTCACCACAGTTGTAGGCCGCCACGGCCTTCGCGACATCCCCCTGGTAGCGGTCCAGGAGAAAGCGCAGGTAATTCGCCCCCGCCGCCATGACCTGGGCGGGATCGTTCAGGTCCTTCGCACCGTAGGTCCGGGCGGTGTCGGGCATGACCTGGAGCAGGCCCAGGGCCCCCAGCGGGCTTTTGGCCGCTGAATTGAAGCCGCTCTCCACCCAGGCCATGCTGCGGAGCAGCTGGGGATCCACGCCTACGCGGATCGCAAGGGCATCGAGCTGGGCCACCACCTCGGCCGGGGCTCCGATGGGAGGCGTCGCCGGGGCGGCCGCCCGCAGGACCACCACCGCGCAGGGGATCAGAAGGAGGCTGAGAAGCCCCCCATGGAAGCCCGTGACGGGCCTGGGCGTGAGCAGCCGTTCGATGCGCGTGAGCAAATGTCCTCCTCGGGCCGCGAGGGCCGGGAACAGCGGGGATGGAAGGGCGGGCTGGAGGTCGTCCAGCGCATTGAGGGCCAGGGCCAGGCGCCGCGGATCGCCGAGGCTCCGGGCCGCCAGGTCGTCGGCGAGTTCCTCGCGTTCGGCCCGGATCCGGGCCGAAAGCCACCAGACGGCGGGATGGAAGAAGAGCAGCGTCTCGGCGAGGCCCTGAAGCAGGTTGCCGAGGTAGTCCAGGCGGTGCACATGGGCCAGCTCATGGGCCAGGAGCGCCTCCAGATAGGCCGGGGGCAGGCTGGTGAGCAGGGCTGCCGGAACCAGCACCACGGGCTTCCAGAGGCCGAGGGCCATGGGCGTGTCGCCCCGCCTCGTCAGGAGCAGGCGGACGGGGCGCCGCAGGCCCATCCGTTCGGCCAGCGCCTCCACCACGCCCTGCCATTCGCGGGGGGCCGGGATTCCCTCCCGTCTCCAGCGCAGGCTGAGCGCGAAGCCCCCACCCAGGCGCACGGCCATGAGGCCGGCCCCCAGCGCCCACAGCGCCACCAGTACCGGCAGCCGGGGCTGAAGGGCCGCTTCCAGGCGGGTCAGCAGCGGAGGGGCCGCGGCCATCGTTGAAGCACGGTGGACGGTGGGCGTCTCCAGGATCTGAAGCTCCCTGACGCCCTGCCCCGGCCCGCTCGGCGCGGGGCGATGGAACCGCCAGGCCGTGCCCGCCGGCATCGCCAGGCAGAGGAACAGGACCAGGCCATTCAAGGCATGCCGCGAACGGCCCCGCAGGAAGAGGCCGCCGGCCGCCGCCAGCAGCACCAGCAGGCAGCCCTGCCAGAGCGAATGGACGAGGGACCAGCCCAGGATCTGGATGATGGCGGTCATCGTTCCTCCCCTCCCAGCATTTCCCGGATGCGGTTCTTTTCTTCGGGGCTGACGGATCCGGAGCGGAGGGCCGCGAGCACTAGCGCCGCGGCCGATCCGCCGAACAGCCGCTCGGTCAGGTCCGCCACCAGACCGCCTTCCGTGGCCGCCCGGCTCTGGGCAGGCGCATAGACATGGCTCCGCTGACTCTCGTCCCGGGTCACCAGGCCCTTCTCCAGCATCACCTGGAACATCCGCAGCACGCCGGTGTAGGCGTAATCCTCCCGGCGGCTCAGGTAGGCATGGACCTCCTTGACCGTGGCCGGGCCCAGCTCCCACAGGATGCGCAGGAGCTTGAGCTCCACTTCAGTCGGCTTGACGGGACGCTTCATGGGACCTCTTACACAAGATGGTGTAGACAATTTTGTGTAGATTCTTCCCGCTGTCAATCCAGAAACAAACCAGACGGGACCAGGAATGCCGGGCAGGCCCCGGTTGGCCCGGCCGAATCAGGGCGCAGGCCTCCCGGAGCATGGAAAGGGCACCCCGAAGGGTGCCCAGGAGTCTCGGCCGAATGGATCGTTGGCCGGAAGGGGCTGGCGAAAACGGTCGCCCCGAGGGAGGAAAGAGAGTCTCTTCCCGCCCCCAGGCTAGGCCGTGGCTGCAACCTCTCAAGGGGAAAAGAGGCCGTTCTAGTTCCGGGCGATGGCTCCGGGCCGGTAGGCGGTGTAGTGCGGCTCCCACTGGGCTTTGGTGAGGATGGCTTCGAGCTGGTCATCGTCCAGCAGGCGCCCCAGGCCCGCATGGCGAGCCTCGATGCTCACGGCCTTGGCCACGGCGAGCGACACCTTCCGGATGTCCTTCATTTCCGGCAGCAGCAGGCCCGTGGCCTCCTGGTCGGGGGTCACGAAGGCGCTGATGGCCTTGCTGGCCGCGAGGAACATGCCGTCCGTGATCCGCGAGGCCTTGCATACCAGGGCCCCCAGGCCCACGCCGGGGAAGATGTACATGTTGTTGCACTGGGAGGTCTGGAGCATCCGGCCATTCCAGTCCACCGGCGCGAAGGGGCTGCCCGTGGCCACCAGGCCCTTGCCGTTCGTGGCCTTCCACACGGCCTCGGGCGAGCACTCGCACTTGTGGGTGGGGTTCGACAGGGCCAGCACGATGGGGCGTTCCGAGTGCTTGGCGGTCTCCGCCAGGATGGCCTCACTGAAGAGATTCGACTGGGCCGTGACGCCGATGAGCACGGAGGGATGGGCGTTGCGCACCACATCCTGAAGGCCGATGCGGGAGGGATCGTCCAACTGCCAGCCCTCCACCGCGGAGCGGCACTGGGCCAGCGGCATCTGCGGCCCTTCCAGCAGCGGGTCGCCCTCAATGAGCAGGCCCTGCATGTCCACCGCGAAGATCCGCTGGCGGGCCTCCGCATCGGAGAGCCCCTCCTCCTTGAGCGCCGCGCGGATGTTCATAGCGATGCCCGTCCCGGCCTGGCCCATGCCCACGATCACATAGCGCTCGTCCTGGAAGCGGCTCTTCTTGATCCGCATGGCCGTCATCAGCGCCGCGAGCGCCGTGGAGCCCGTGCCCTGGATGTCGTCGTTGAAGGAGAGGATGCGCTCACGGTAGCGGTCGAGGTTCTTGAAGGCCGTCTGCTTGGCGAAGTCCTCCCACTGCAGCAGAGCCCCGGGGAAGTTGCGCTTCACGCCCAGGACGAACTTCTCCACCAGCTCTTCGTACTCCGCCCCCCGGAGGCGGGGCTTGCGGATGCCCAGGTAGAGCGGATCCTCCAGCAGGCGGGGGTTGTTGGTGCCCACATCCAGGGTGACGGGCAGGCAGACGCCGGGGTGTACGCCGCCCGCGGCCACATAGAGGCTCACCTTGCCCACGGGGATGCCCATGCCGTCCGAACCCAGGTCGCCCAGGCCCAGGATGCGCTCGCCATCCGTCACGACGATGAGGTTCACCTGCGGCTGGGAGAGTCCCTGGAAGATCTGGTCGATGTTCCCGATGTTTTCAGGCGTGATGTAGATGCCCCGGTAGCGCCGCTGGATGTGGCTCAGCTGGAGGCAGGCCTGGCCCACGGTGGGGGTGTAGATGATGGGCACCATCTCGTCCAGGTGATCCATCAGCAGCCGGTAGAACAGCACCTCGTTCCGGTCCTGGAGGCCCGTGAGGTAGATGTAGCGCTCCAGGTCGTCAGTCTTGCGCTGGAAGGCTTCGTAGGTACGGTCCAGCTGGGAATCCAGGGTCGAGATGCCGGGCCGGAGCATGCCGTCGAGCCCCAGGCTCAGGCGCTCTTCCTTGGTGAAGGCCGAGGCCTTGTTCAGATGGGGGTCATTCAGGACCTGGCGGCCCCGGACCAAGACCTCGTAGTATTCCTCGCCCGTCAGCGGGTCGATCTTGAAACCGAAGGTCTTCATGGCAGCCCCTTATGCGTGATCGCTGCGCCGCTTGCCGGCGCCAGGCGGGCACCGGGTTCCGCGGATTTCCGCGCGAAGGGACCCAGTGTAGCGGCCCTGTCGCGGGGTCAGGATCACAACCCCTGCAACCACTCACCTCAGCAGCGTGGCCAGCTCCAGGGGCGTCGTGACGGGTACCGCGCAGGTCTGTCCGCGGCACACGAAGGCGAGCGCCGTTCCTTCCGGGAAGCCCCGGTCCTCGTGGAGGGGCAGCAATTGATCCGACGAAGCCGAGATCACCCGGCCGGGAAGATGGCGGCGGTGGACTTCCGCCAGAAGGGCCTGCACGGAGTCGCTGGCCGGATCTCCGGACACGGCCACCTCCAGGGCTTCCCGCAGGGCCAGGTCCAGGGCGCCCAGCAGGCCCAGGAAGGCCCTGGGGGCCCGCGCCAGCCAGGGACCGAAGCAGCGGAAGACGCCCTCGGCCGCCAGGCGAAAATCCTCGCGCTGCAGGTGCCGCGACAACCGCAGGAAGGCCCGGGCGGCCAGGGTGTTGCCGCTGGGCACGGCGTTGTCGAAGCCCGGCTTCTGCCGGAAGATCAGGTCGGCCTGGCCTTCTTCGGTGCTGAAGAAACCGCCTTCCGCAGGATCCTGGAAGCGGGCCAGCAGTTCTTCGGCCAGGGCCTCCGCCCAGCGCAGCCAGGCCGGATCGAAGCCGGCTTCATAGAGATCCACCAGACCCTCCACCACGGCGGCGCCGTCTTCCAGGAAGCCGGGCGTGTGCGCCCGTCCCTGGCGCCACACCCGCAGCAGGCGGCCCTCCCGCCAGAGTTCCCGGCGCAGGAAGGCGGCGCAGGCCTGGGCCGCCTCCAGGTACCGGGGATCGCCCAGCACCTGGAAACCCCGGGCCAGCGCCGACAGGGCGAGGCCATTCCAGGAGGCCAGGATCTTGTCGTCCTTGCCCGGTCGCACCCGGCGGTCCCGCCAGAGCCGCAGCCCTTCCCGCAGGGCCCGATCCTCGTCCTCGGGAAGGTCGTCCGTCTTGGCCCGGGAGAAGCGATGCACCACGCTCCGGCCATGCTCGAAGGTCCCGGCCTCCGTGATGCCATAGGCCGCGCAGAACCGCGCGCCATCCTCCGGCCCCAGCGCCTCGCGCACCTCCGCCGGCGTGAAGGCGTAGAACTTCCCCTCCTCGCCCTCGCTGTCCGCATCCTCGCTGGAGTGGAAGCCCCCGCTGGGATCGCGCAGGTCCCGCAGCAGGTAGTCCAGGGTCTCCCGGGCCACCTGGCCGTAGCGGGCCTCGCCGGTGGCCTGGAAGGCCGAGAGGTAGCAGGCGGCCAGCTGGGCATTGTCGTAGAGCATCTTCTCGAAGTGGGGCACCAGCCACTGGCCGTCCACGCTGTAGCGGGCGAAGCCGCCGCCCAGGTGGTCGTACATGCCGCCTTCCCACATGGCGTCCAGCGTGCGGAGCGCCATGGCCTGATCCGCCGCGGTGCCCCGCGCCAGGATCAGCTCCACGGCCATGTGCTGGGGGAACTTCGGGGCCGGGCCGAAACCGCCCCAGCGGGCGTCGAAGCCCTGCCGGAGCTGGGCGAGCGCCGCCTCGATCACCTCGTCGCCAGGCCGGTGCGCCCCGGCCTCGACGGCGGCTTGGCGTTGCAGTTCCCCGGCCAGGCTGCGGGCCTGGGTCAGCACACCCGGGCGGTCCTCCCGCCAGGCCTCGGCAATGCGGGTGAGCAGCGGGATAAAGCCCGGCATGCCCCCGCGCGATTCCGGCGGGAAGTAGGTGCCGCCATAGAAGGGCTCCAGCTCTGGCGTGAGCCAGACGCTCATGGGCCAGCCGCCCCGGCCCGTGAGCGTCTGCACGGCGTCCATGTAGAGGTCGTCCAGGTCCGGCCGCTCCTCCCGGTCCACCTTGATGCTCACGAAGTTCGCGTTCAGCACCTCGGCCACGGCCGGGTTCTCGAAGCTCTCCCGCTCCATGACATGACACCAGTGACAGGCGCTGTAGCCGATGCTGAGGAAGATCGGTTTCTGTTCACCCCGGGCCCGCGCCAGGGCCTCTTCGCCCCAGGGAAACCAGTCGACGGGGTTGTGGGCGTGCTGGAGGAGATAGGGGCTCAGGCTTTCGGAAAGGCGGTTGGGCATAATCCCGACTCCTTTTGTCAGGATTATGCCCCAGGATCCCTTTTCCAACAGGGGAAAGTGCATCCCGCCCGGTACAATGACCGTTTGGTCCATGCCGGGGTCCCATGTTCGACAGCCTCACCCAGAAACTCAGCCAGGCCATGAAGGCCCTCCGGGGCCAGTCCAAGCTGACGGAAGCCAACCTCGAAGCCGTGCTGCGCGAAGTGCGCATGGCCCTCCTGGAAGCCGATGTCCATGTGAGCGTGGCCCGCACCTTCCTCCAGCGGGTGAAGGAGAAGGCCCTCGGCGCCGAGGTCATGCAGGGCCTCAACCCCACCCAGGCCTTCATCGACATCGTCCACCGGGAACTGGTGGAGATCATGGGCGGCCAGGCGCCGGAACACCCCATAGCCTTCGCCGCCAAGCCGCCGACGGTGGTGATGATGGTGGGCCTGCAGGGTGCGGGCAAGACCACCACCTGCGGCAAGCTGGCGGTCTTCCTCAAGAAGCTGGGCCGGTCCCCCCTGCTGGTGCCCGCGGATGTCTACCGCCCTGCAGCCATCGAGCAGCTGCATGTGGTGGCCAAGGATGCCGGCGTCCCCTCCTTCCGCACCGAGGAGAAGGATCCCGTGGCCATCTGCGCCGCGGCCCTGGCCGAAGCGAGGCTGAAGGGCTGGGACACGGTCATCCTCGACACCGCGGGCCGCCTGCATCTCGACGAAACCCTGATGGAGGAGCTGGCCCGCATCAAGACGGCCACCTCGCCCGACGAGATCTTCTTCGTGGCCGATGCCATGACGGGCCAGGACGCCGTCCGCAGCGCCACAGCCTTCCACGAGAAGCTGGGCATCACGGGCGTGGTGCTCACCAAGACCGATGGCGACACCCGTGGCGGCGCGGCCTTCAGCATCAAGCAGGCCACGGGCCAGCCCCTGAAGTTCGTGGGTGAGGGCGAGAAGCTGGAGGACTTCCAGCGCTTCCATCCCGACCGCATGGCCCAGCGCATCCTGGGCATGGGCGATGTCCTCAGCCTCATCGAGCACGCCAAGGACAAGCTCGACGAGAAGGAAGCGGAGGTCATGGCCAAGCGCCTGGCCAAGAACCAGTTCACGCTGGAGGACATGCGCAAGCAGTTCCAGCAGGTCCAGAAGCTGGGCTCCATGAACAAGATCCTTGGCATGCTGCCGGGCCTGGGGCAGATGAAGGAGCAGCTGGCGAGCGTGGCCACGGACAAGCGCATCAAGCACTTGGAGGCCATCATCAACTCCATGACGCCCGCCGAGCGCGCCAACCACAACCTGCTGGACGGCAAGCGCAAGCGCCGCATCGCCTCGGGCAGCGGCCGGCCCGTGAGCGAGATCAACCAGCTCATCAAGCAGTTCGTGGAGACGAAGAAGATGATGGGCCAGATGAACGATCCCAAGTTCATGGCCCGCATGCAGCGCATGGCCAAGATGGGCGGCGGGCCCAACCTGCCCTTCTAGTGGCCTCCCTCCGCCCAGGCCCCCGTTCGACCAGGACCTGGCTGTTCCTGGTGGTGCTGTTGGGCCTGCTGCTGGGCGGTCTGGCGCTCTGGCGCGCGAAGACGGGCAGCCGGAAGGTGCTGCGGGTGCTCATCATCGCCCCCTCTTCCGGCCAGGCCGACCTGGACCCCGGCCTCGAAACGCTGATGGCCGATCACCTCGAGGTGCTGGCGGGCGCCGCGGTCACCCATCTCGCGGCAGTCCCCGATCCGGCCATCCTCCGGCAGATGCCGGGAGGCGTGCTGCTGTTTCGCTTCCAGGCCCGCCGGGAGAACCAGCAGTTGGCCCTAACCTCCGCCTGGACCACCGCGGCCCAGCTGCTGGCCGGCCAATCGTGGGCCGTGGAATCACTCCCCCCACTCGACCCCAGGGAGGCCCTGGACACCTGGATCCAGCACTGGCCCCTGAAGGCCTCCCAGCGCTTCCGCGCGGACCTGCTGCCCAGGTCCCCGGACCACTTCTGGTCCCTGCTGCAGGCCATGTCCATCCGCAATGACCAGGAAGCCACGGACCACCTGCCCGCCTCACGGCGGCTGGTGGAGGACGAGCCGCAGTGCGCCACGGCCTGGGCCACCCTGGGCGACCACCTCTACCGCAGCCTGTGGGTGAATCCCGAACAGGCGGGCATCGGCCTCAACTCCTTTACCCACAAAGCCTTCCAACGAGCCGTGGCCCTGGTTCCGGGGCACCCCCGGGCCACCTTCCTCTGGTCCCTCATGCTCACCGATACCGGGAACCAGAGCCTCGCCCTGGGCGTCCTGCGGGAGGCCGTGCTGCTCCGACCGAACACCCCGGACCTCTACCAGGGCTTCGCATATGCCGGCCGCACGGCGGGCCTCCTGGCCGGGGCAAGCTCGGCGCTGGCGCAACGGAAGGCCCTGCTGTCCCCCCTGGGCGGAGCTTCCGCCTGGACCGTCGGAACGACCAACCTCTACCTCGGCAACTGGACAACCTTCGAACAGGAACTGCAGGAGGCCCGCGCCGTCCGCACCGAACCCGACATCCTGTTCTATCAGGGCTACCTCGCCCTGCTGAAGGGCGATCGCCAGGGTGCCCTCCTCCACATGAAGGCCGGCAGCGAGCTGAAAGGCGCGGGGCCCTTCCAGAATCTCTGCGGGGTCTACCGCGCCCTCCTGGAGGGCCGCACGGAGCAGGGGCTGGCCCAGCTCCGGCTCATCGACGACATCCGTGGCAAGGTGCGGATCCCCGATGGGGAGCTGACCTTCAAGCAGGCGGAGGCCTACGCGCTCCTGGGCGATGCCGACCGGGCCATGGACTGCGCCACGCGGGCCTTCGTCCAGGGCTTCAGCTGCGCCCGCTGGTTCGAGAACTCGCCCTTCCTGGAACGCATGCGGACCCACCCCCGCTGGCCCATGCTCCGGCGCAACATCCGCGAACGGCAGGCCGTGCTGGAGGGGAGCTTTCCGGTCTCGGCCTTCGGCCCCTGAATTTGCGCTTGGGCAGGACGCCTTTCCGCGATACACTTTCCTGCTCAGGGAGTGCCCATGCTTTCGATCCGTCTTGCTCGCAATGGTGCCAAGAAGCGCCCGTTCTACCACATCGTCGTCTCCGAGAACGACCGCATCCCCACTGGCCGCGCCGTGGAAGTGCTGGGCTTCGTGAACCCCATCGCCGGTTCCGGCGAGGCGGTCCGCATCGACGCCGAGAAGGCCAAGTCCTGGCTGCAGAAGGGCGCCCAGCCCTCCAAGACCGTGCTCGATCTGTTCAAGAAGAACCAGATCATCTAGCCCGATTCAGATCCATGAAAGCCGGGCCGAGGTCCGGCTTTCTTTGTTCCATGCGGAGCGACCATGAATCTTGAAGCCTTCCTGCGCGATGTCCTGACGCCCCTCCTGGACCACCCGGAGGCCCTCCGCATTGAGATCAGCGGCGAGGGGAAGAAGCGCGACGCCCTCGTCTTCGCCGATCCCAAGGACCGCGGCCGCATCATCGGCAAGCACGGGCGCATGATTTCCGCTCTGCGGACCCTCTGCAAGACCGCCGGCGAGAAGGCGGGCCTCGTGGTGGGCCTCGAACTCGATGACGAGGACGAGCGGGAGGCCTAGATGCTCCTCGCGGGCCATCTCGCCAAAGTGCAGGGACTCAAGGGCGAGTTCCTCTTCCATTCGGTCATGGACGAACCCGGGCGCCTGGAGGACATCCAGGGCCTCGTGCTGGCCCCGCCCCACCTGAGCCTGGAAAGCGCCGAGGCGGCCCCGCCCGCCCGCGCCGTCGCCCTGCGCAGCTTCCGCTGGCACCAGGAGCGCCCATGCCTGGCCTTCAAGGACATCCCCGACCGCACCGCCGCCGAACCCCTCAAGGGCTGGGCGCTCTGGATGCCCGAGGCCGCCGCCGAACTCCCCGAGGGCGAGACCTTCCGGCACCAGTGGATCGGTTGCGAAGTCTTCATCGCGGGCCGGAAGGTGGGCGAGGTGCTGCGCCTTGACCCCGGCCCCGCCGGCTACGACATGGTGGTGATGCGCGACCTGCGGCCCGGGCGCACCGGCCAGCGGGACATCCCCTACATCAAGGCCTGGTGGGCGCTGGACCTGCCGAATCGCCGCCTGGATCTCGATCCGCCCGAGGGCCTGCTGGATGTCAACCAGGTCGGGGACTGACCCGTGGCCGGGGCCCTGCAGCGCTTCAAGCAGACCTTCGGCATGCGCCTCTTCGGCTGGCTGAAGATCCCCCTCCTGGCCTCCGTGCATCCCAGCGTCGTGGAACTCAGCGAAACCCGTTGCGTGGTCCGGGTTCCGCTCCGGCGGTGGACGCGCAATCACCTGGGTTCGATGTACTTCGGCGCCCTGGCCATCGGGGCGGACTGCGCCGGGGGCCTGCTCGCCATGGATCAGATCAAGCGGTCCGGGCAGCCGGTGTCCCTGGTCTTCAAGGCCTTTCAGGCCACCTTTCTCAAGCGCCCCGAATCCGATGTCTACTTCATCTGCGAGGAGGGCGAGGCCATCCGCGACCAGGTGCGCCGCACCTTGGCTTCCGAAGACCGCATCACCGAACCCATGGCCATCCAGGCGGCGGTGAAGACCCCGGATGGCACCTTCGAGCCCGTGGCGACTTTCGTGCTCGAACTCAGCCTGAAACGCCGGAGCTGAAACCGGCTTCAGGAGCGGGCGACGATGCCTTCGATCCCCCGGGCGCAGCGGTTCGTGATGGTCTCGAAGGCCTCGACCACCTTGATGACCTCCCCCAGGGTCGTGAGGACCTCCCCGCGGAGTGTCCGCCCACCGGGCAGGCTCACGGGCTCACCGCCGTTGGCCGCGGCCCGGTTCAGCTGGTCCCGCCTCGTTTCGAGATAGTGCCGGACGAACGACCACCATTGGCCGAACTGGTTGATCCGGCGGGCCACCTTCTTCGGGAATCCCGCATCCTTGGGCTCCTTCTCGAATTGGGCATGCAACCCCTGGATCATCGCCGCGAGGTTTCCCTGGAAGTCGGGCCCCAGCGGCGTGCCCGCATCGAAGCGCTCATCCCCGAAGGCCATCCGCAGGTCCTCGAAATCCGCCCGCCGCGAGAAGGCCCCCGCGGCCTGCTTGGCCGTGGTTTGCAGCTCGGTCTCCATCGTCCGGACCAGATCCATGACCTGGCGGGCCCGCCGGGTCTCGCTCCGCTCACATCCGGTGGAAGCCACCATGAGCAGCATCAGGCCCATTGGCAGGCACGCACGAACCCTCATTCATCTGCTCCTGTACCTCCTATCGGAAGGATCAGGCGCATCTTGAGGGGGCTGGTCAGGCTCCCGCGAGGCGGATCTGGTGCACGAATTTCTCGATGCCCGCCAGCAGCATCTCGATGGCGATGGCGGTCAGCACCAGACCCATGAGCCGCTCGAAGGCCAAGGTGACCTGCTCCCCCAGGAAATCCGCGATCTTCTCCGCGAAACCCAGCACCACGGCCGAGATCGCCATGGCCACGGACAGGGCGCCCAGCCATTCCCAGAGCCGGTGCGGCTCGCGGCTGACCAGCAGCAGCACGGTGGCGATGGCCGACGGGCCGGCGATGAAGGGGATGGCCAGGGGCACGAGGAAGGGTTCCCCGTGGATGGGGTGGTCGGCCCCCCGGCCCTCGGGATGCGGAAAGACCATCTTCAACGCGATGAGGAAGAGGATCACGCCGCCGGCGATGCCGAGCGAGGTGTCCGTGAGGTGCATGAGGCGCAGCACCTTCTGCCCGAAGAACGCGAAGAAGAGCAGGATGGCGAAGGCGAACAGCACCTCGCGGACGATGATCCGCTGCCGCCGGGCCGGATCCACCTGGCGCAACAGCCCGATGAAGAGCGGGATGTTGCCCAGGGGATCGGTCACCAGCACCAGCAGCACGACCGCGGAGATGAAGGAGGAGGAATCCATGAAGCTATTTCAGGTCGAGGTCGAAGGGCAGCCTGGCGTAGACGCCCCTGGGATCGTTCAGCGAGGTCAGCAGGTCCACCTGCCGTAGGAGGCCTCCCGCCAGCGCATCCACGGGGCCCGGCTTCGCCAGCTTCCGGGGTTTGCCGCCCAGGCTCTTAAGCAACTCCTTGAGCGTGTCCTGCTCCCGCTCGGGGCCGACCAGGTAGTAGTCCCCGTCCGCCTTGGCCATGGTCGCCGCGTGCTTCACCGCCGCGCCGAGCCCGCCGATCTCGTCCACCAGACCCAGTTTGAGGGCCTCCTGGCCGGACCACACGCGCCCCTGCGCGATCTCATGGACGGCTTCCTTCTTCATCTTCCGGCTGTCGGCCACCTTGGCCACGAACTGCTCGTAGATGCGGTCCACCAGGCCCTGGATGCGCGTCAGCTCCAGGTCGTTCTTGGGCCGCGTCAGGGTCATGGGATTGGCCAACTTCGCGGTCTGCACGCTGTCCCAGGTGATGCCGTGCTCGTTGGCCAGCTTCTTCACATTGGGCAGCAGGCCGAAGACGCCGATGGAACCCGTGATGGTGCTGGGTTCGGCGAAGATGCGGTCCCCGTAGGTGCTGATCCAGTAGCCGCCGGAGGCCGCGAGGTGGCCCATGGACACCACCAGGGGCTTCACCTTCTTCGTGAGGATGACTTCCCGCTGGATGAGCTCCGAGGCGGAAGCGCTGCCGCCGGGGCTGTTCACGCGTAGCACCACGGCCTTGACGCGCTCGTCGAGGCGCAGGCGGCGCAGCTCCCGGCTGAGGCGTTCGCCGCCCACCTGGGTGGACTTGCCTTCGCCATCCACGATCTCGCCCTCGGCCACGACCACGGCGATGCGGGTCTTGCCGGTCTTCGCCTCGCCAGGGATGCCGGCGTAGGTCGCCAGGGTGATCTGGGGGAAATCCTTGTCCTTGGACTGCTTCCCGGCCAGCTTCTTCAGCTCGTCGAGCACTTCGTCATAGGGCGCGATGCGGTCGATCAGGCCCAGCTTCTTCGCCTCGTCCGCTTCGATCAGGCCCCGTTCGTCCGCGATGGCCTGCAGATCCGCCGGAGCCTTCTTCCGGTCCTTGGCGACCGTCTCCTTCCATTCGGACCAGATGTCGTCGAGCAGCTTCTGCACCTGTTCGCGGTTGGGTTCGCTCATGCGGTCGGTGATGAAGGGCTCCACCGCGCTCTTGTACTTGCCCACGCGGGTGACCTGAACCTCCACGCCGTACTTCTTGAAGGCCTCGCCGAAGAACATGGGCTCGCTGGCCAGGCCGTTCAGCTCCATCTCGCCGAAGGGGTTCATGAACACGGTCGTGGCACCGGCGGCCAGGTAGAAGTCCCGCTTCGCCCAGCCCAGGTTGTAGGCCAGCACGGGCTTCTTCGCCTTGAACCGCTGGATGGCTTCCCGCAGCTCCCGCAGCTGGGCGGGGCCCGCGCCCTGCAGGTTCCCCGTGAGGAACAGGGCCGTGATGCGGCTGTCGGCGGCCGCCCGGTCCAGGGCCTCGATGGCCGCCGGAAGCGCCTGGCTGTGGCTCCCGGCGCCGCCCAGGGCCTCGCTGAGAGCCTCGCTGGGTTCAGGATCGCGGTCGCCGTCCGACAGGCTGGTATCCAGGTCGAAGATCAGCACGGCCTTGGTCGGAACCGTGGGCTTGCCGGAGGAGCCGACAGCCGCCAGCAGGCCGAAGAACAGGAAGACGGCCAACCCGCCAGCCACCATCAGGGCCAGCAGGGCGGCGAAGAAACTCTTGAAGAAGTCCTTCATGACGGGCTCCGGAAAGGTCGTTCAGGATCGCACGAACGCGCCCCGGTGGCCGAGGCTCATGGATGGAGCCGCGCCGCCAGGGTGAGGAACTTCTCCAGGACCCTCGGGACCGAGGCGGCGGTGCGGGGATCGGTGGGTGCGCCCTCCGCATCCAGCTGCTGGTCCGCGTGGGGCACCGTGATGGCTTCCGGCAGGGCCAGCGCACCCATGTTGGCGAGGGTGGCCCGCCAGGCCACCAGGCCGCGGGCGCCGCCGAAGGCCCCGGGACTCGCGCTGCAGAGCAGCACCGGCAGGTCGGGCCAGGGGCTGGGCTTCATGGTGCTGAGCCAGTCCACGGCGTTCTTCAGGTGACCCGGGATGCCCGAGTTGTACTCCGGCGACACGATGACCAGCCCCTGGGCCTCCCGGAGGGCGCCATGCAGGGTCTGGGCTTCAGCTGAGGGCGCGGCCCCCTCCTCGTAGAGCGGCAGGCGCAGCGCCTCCCCCGTGAAGGCCGCCACCTCGTGGCCCCGGGCCTCCAACGCCCGGGCGAGGTGGTGCAGCAGGCGGGCATTGAGCGATCCGGCGCGGAGACTTCCGCCCACCAGTGCCAGCTTCATGGGTCCTCCCTTGGATGGGATCAAGTGTGATCTAGATCAATCTTGACTCGATTGGTAAACTTTTTGCTTGGACGGAGAACCTCATGTCGAACTATCCCGAATACATGGTCGCCCCGATGCGCGAGGAACTGATCCAGGTGGGCTTCCAGCAACTGCTGACGCCGGCCCAGGTGGACGCGGCGCTGCAGGCGCCCGGCACCACGCTGCTGGTGGTGAACAGCGTCTGCGGCTGCGCGGCGGCCGGGGCCCGGCCCGGCGTTACGGAGGCCCTGCGGACCCAGAACCTGCGCTTCGACCACCTCGTGACCGTCTTCGCCGGCATGGAGAAGGAGGCCACCGCCCGGGCCCGCGAGTACTTCGAGGGCGCCATGCCCACCAGCCCCCAGGCCGCCATCCTCAAGGACGGCCAGCTCGTCCACCTCATGCAGCGCCAGGATTTCCTGGGCCACAGCCCCGAGGAGATCGCGGCCACGCTGACGGCCGCCTACCGCCGGACCGTGGCCGCCAGCTGATTCCATCCCGGGACTTGAAGTAGGCTGGGCGTCGGAGAACCCGATGCCCAAGCCCCTGTCCCACTTCAAGATCGTGGATCTGTCCTGCGTGCTTGCCGGCCCGTTCTCCACCCAGCTGCTGGCGGATTTCGGCGCCGAGGTGCAGAAGCTGGAGCCTCCGGAAGGTGATCCCACCCGCGGCTGGGGCCCCCCTTTCGAGCACGGCGAGTCGGGCGAGAGCGCCTATTTCCGCTGCGCCAACCGGGGCAAGCGCAGCCGTCCCATCGACCTGCACACAGAAGAGGGCCGGACCGACCTCTTCGACCTGCTGAAGGACGCCGATGTGCTCGTGGAGAACTTCCGGGCCGACTCCGCGGACCGCCTGGGGCTCGGCTGGAAGCGGCTCCACGCCAAGTTCCCCAAGCTCATCCTGGCCTCCATCCGGGGGTTCGCCTCGGATGTCACCGCCTCGCGCCGCGCGGGCTACGATTTCATCATCCAGGCCGAAAGCGGCTGGATGGCCATCACCGGCGAGCAGGAGGGCCGCCCCATGAAGGTGGGCGTGGCCCTGGTGGATGTCCTGGCGGGGCTCTACTGCGCCAACGGCATCCAGTCCGCCCTGCTCCACCGCGAACGCACCGGGGAGGCCCTCCACATCGAGGTGCCCCTGATGGAGGCCGCCCTGGCGGGCCTGGTGAATGTCGCGGCGGGCGCCCTCATGACCGGGAAGCCCCCGCAGCGCTGGGGCAATGCCCATCCCCAGATCGTGCCCTACCAGTCCTTCCGGTGCAGCGACGGCGATGTGGCCATCGGCGTGGGCAGCGACCGCCAGTTCGAGGTGCTCGCCATGTGGCTGGACCTGGACCTGGAGGCCCGCCCCGAATGGAAGCAGAACCGGGGCCGCGTGAAGGACCGGGCGGAGCTCGTGGCCCTCATCGAGACCCGCACCCTGGCCAGCACCGTGGAAAGCGTGCTCGCCATGTGCGAAGCCAACGCCATTCCCGCCAGCCGGGTGCGGAGCGTGGACGAGGTGCTCTTCCGCAAGGGCGGCGAGCTGCATAACCTGCTGCAGCCCCTCTTCGAGGCGGAGACCAACACCATGATCCCCACCCTGGCCTCGCCGGTGCTGCTCAACGGTGAGCGCGCGTGCGCCGCCCTTCCCCCGCCCCGCTGGAAGCCATGAAGCGCACCCCGCGCCTCGTCCCCTTGGGGGCCCGCCTGCCCAACCAGAAGGCGGAAGCCCGGCTGCGCCAAGCCTGGCCCTTCGTTGTGGGGCCCGCCCTGGCGGACCGCACGCGCCCTCTGCGCGTGGAGCGCGATATCCTCGTCATGGGCTGCTGGGAGCTGGCCCGCATCGGCCCCCTGCGTGAAGCCGCGGCCGCCGTCTGGCCCCAGATCCGCGACCGCATCCGCCGGGCGCTCGGGCTCAACCTCTCCGGCCTCCAGGTCGTGCCCTGCGACCCCCCGGTGGAAACGCCCGCCGCCCCCAAGGACCCCGATCCCCTCCGCCGCGCCCTGCGCCTGCTCGAAGCCCGCCGCAAAGAGCGCATCCGCCTCGGCCTGGAGTCCGAATAGCTGCATGCTGGACGCCCCCGTCCGTTTCCAGTACAGTCAAACCTTCGTCGGGGCGTGGCTCAGCCTGGTAGAGCGCTCGGTTCGGGACCGAGAGGTCGGAGGTTCGAATCCTCTCGCCCCGACCAATAAGAAGGGGGCCTGCGGGCCCCTTCTTATTGGTCGGAAAAGCCGATGATTCGAACCTCCGAGTGGGACCGCCCGAGGCGTGCCTCTCCACCTGACGCATCCTCCGCGGGAGGATGCTCCCACTCGCTTCGCTCGCGGAGGTGGAGCCTCTGGCACGCCGAAGCGGGGCCGGCACACGGCGCAGCCGGATGCGTTCGAAGCCCAGCCTGGATGGGCCGAGCCCCCAGAAGGGCCAGCGACCAGCCTCCGAGCGGGACCGGCACACGGCGCAGCCGGGTGCGTTCGAAGCCCGGCCTGGCTGGGCCGAGCCCCAGAAGGGCCAGCGACCAACCTCCGAGTGGGACCAGCCGAGGCGTGCTTCAAGCGCGTGGTCAGACCACGCGCAGGTCCATTCTCGCCTTTCGTGATCCGCGGCTTCCCGTCTCCCGGGCTACAATGATCGGTTCCGCCCGCCGGACGGGGAGCCCACTCGATGACCGATGCCTGCACCATCTTCACCACTTGCGGCAGCGAGGAAACCGCCCTGACCATTGCGGCGGCCCTGGTGGACCAGGCGTACGCGGCCTGCGTGAACATCGTCCCCAGCATCAAGAGCTACTACTACTTCAAGGGTGAGACCCACCTGGATGAAGAGGTCATGCTGATCATCAAGACCACCCGGGAGCTCTTCCCCCAGGTCTCGGAAGTGATCACGGACCTGCACACCTATGAGGTCCCCGAAATTCTGATGTTCCCGGTCGAAGAAGGCTCCGAGCCCTTCCTCGACTGGATCCGCCAGAGCGTGAACCGGCTGGCCTGACCCGGCCCCGCCCTCGACCACGACGCCGTCTACCCGGGAGTACCCCCATGGAACATACCCTGTCCCTCGAATTCCTGCGGGTGGTCGAAGAGGCTGCCCTCGCCTGCGCCACCTCCATCGGCCATGGCCGCCGCAAGCACAGCGACAAGCTCGCCGTGGAGGCCATGCGGAAGGCCATGGAGACTGTCCGCATGGATGGGACCATCGTCATCGGCGAAGGCGAGCGGGACGAGGCGCCCATGCTCTACATCGGCGAGAAGGTGGGCATGGGGGCGGATCTGGACGGGGACCACCCGGCGGTGGACATCGCCGTGGATCCGCTGGAAGGGACGAACCTCTGCGCCACGGGCGCCTCCAATGCCATCGCCGTCCTGGCGGCCACGGAAAAGGGCGGCCTGCTCCACGCGCCGGACCTCTACATGGAGAAGCTCGTGGTGGGCCCGGCCGCCAAGGGCAAGGTGAGCCTCGACGCCCCGGTGCAGGAGACCCTCGACATCATCGCCAAGTCCCTGGACCGCCAGGTCTCCGAGATCACCGTCAGCGTCCTCGACCGCGACCGCCACGCCCAGCTCATCGCCGACATCCGCAAGGCCGGCGCCCGCATCCAGCTCATCGGCGATGGGGACCTCAGCGCCGCCATCAGCGCCGCCGTGAGCGGCACGGGCATCCATGCGGTGATGGGCACCGGCGGGGCCCCCGAGGGCGTGCTGTCCGCCGCCGCCCTGAAGTGCCTCAATGGCGAGATCCTGGGCCGCCTCAAGGTGGACACCAACACCGCCAGCCGCGAAAAGGCCGAAGCCATGGGCGTGGACTTCAACCGCATCTACCGCACCGACGACCTCTGCCCCGGCAAGCAGGTGGTGTTCGCCGCCTGCGGCGTGACCCACGGCAACCTGCTGCAGGGCGTGCGCCACTTCGGCCACGGCTCCCGCACCTCCAGCCTCATCCTCACCTACGGCAGCCGCCAGGTGCGCTTCATCGACACCGTCCACATCAAGGACGGCGAGACCGTGACGGTGCGCTTCTAGGCCCTGGCCTTGCGTGAATCCCTCCGCACCCGCCTCTTCCGCTGGGCCTTCAACCTGTGGCCCTGCTTCCGCGGCACGGGCACGCGGGTGGCCTTCATCGCCGCCGACTGGTCCGAGATCCGGGTCCGCCTCCCCCTCTCCTGGCGGACCCGCAACTATGTGGGCACCATCTTCGGCGGCAGCCTGTACGCCGGGGTGGATCCCTTCTACATGCTTATGCTGATCCACCGGCTCGGCCCCGAGTTCGTCGTGTGGGACAAGGCCGCCTCCATCCGGTTCCGCAAGCCGGGGCGCAGCACGCTGAGCGCCACCTTCCGGGTGGACGAGGTCGAGGTGGCGGAGATCCGCCGACTGCTCCGTGAGCAACCCAAGGTGGACCGCACCTATGCGGTGGACCTGCGGGACGCCGATGGCGTCGTCCATGCGGAAATCCAGAAAGTGGTTCACATATCCCTTCGAATTCCTTCCTGATAGGCTTTTAGCCTCATCTTACGAGGTCATTAATGGCAACCCCCCTGCGCGCATCCCTCTGCCTCTGCCTGGGCCTGGCGGCCTTCTCCCTGGTGGCCCAGCCCAAGCCGGGGGTCGACCCCGCGAACCTCGACACCACCGTGAAGCCCTGCGACGACTTCTACGCCTACGCCAACGGCGGCTGGCTCAAAGCGCACAGCCTCCCGGCGGACAAATCCCGGTACGGCACCATGGAGGAACTGAGCGAGCGCAATCGCGCCATCCTCAAGCAGATCCTGGAGGAGACCAGCGCCAAGACCGCCTGGGCCAAGGGCAGCGTCCAGCAGAAGCTGGGCGACTTCTACGCCTCCGGCATGAACGAGGCCGCCATCGAGAAGCGGGGCCTGACGCCGCTGAAGCCGGTGTTGGCCACCATCGATGGACTGAAGGACGCGAAGCAGCTCCCCCTCCTCCTGGCGAAGCTGCACAACCAGGGCCTGCCCGGCGGCTTCGGCTTCTTCGTGCGCCAGGATGCCAAGGAATCCACCCACTACCTGGGCTATCTCAATCAGGGGGGCACGGGCCTCCCCGACCGAGACTACTACCTGAAGGATGACGCCCGTAGCCGGGACATCCGCGCCAAGTACGAGGCCCACATCGCCAGGATGCTGGAGCTGGCGGGCGATGCCCCCGGCCTCGCCCGGGCCCGCGCCAAGGTGGTCCTGGACCTCGAGACCCGCATGGCCCAGGCCCAGTGGACCCGCGTGGAGATGCGGAACCCGCAGATGACCTACAACAAGCGGACCCTGGACAAGCTGGTCTCCGAAGTGCCCGGCTTCGACTGGAAAGGCTACTTTCAGGCCCGGGGTGTGAAGCAGGCGGACCTGAACCTCACCCAGCCGTCCTTCTTCCACGCCTTCGGCAAGCTCGCCGCCGAGGTGCCCGCCCCCCAGTGGCGCACCTACCTCCGCTGGCAGGCTCTCAGCGCCACCGCCAACCTGCTGCCCAAGGCCTTCGGCGAGGAGTCCTTCGCCTTCCACGGCAAGGTCCTGAACGGCACGCCCGAGCGTGAACCCCGCGCCAAGCGCATCGAGGCCAGCACCGACGGCATGCTGGGCGAGGCCCTGGGCCAGCTGTATGTGAAGACCGCCTTCCCGCCCGAATCGAAGAAGCGGGTGCTCGACATGGTGGAGAACCTCCGGGTGGCCCTGCGCGAGCGCATCACCAACCTGGACTGGATGGGCGCCGACACCAAGCAGCAGGCCCTCAAGAAGCTCAATGCCTTCGGCGTGAAGATCGGCTATCCCGACAAGTGGAAGACCTACGCCTTCGAGGTCAAGCGCGACGACTACTTCGGCAATGTGCGCCGGGCGGCGGCCTTCCGCATCCAGGAGAACCTGGCCAAGCTCGGCAAGCCCATCGACCGCAGCGAGTGGGGCATGACGCCGCCCACCGTGAACGCCTACTACAGCCCCACGATGAACGAGATCGTCTTCCCCGCGGGCATCCTCCAGCCGCCCTTCTTCGATCCCAAGGCCGATGACGCCGTGAACTACGGCGCTCTGGGCTTCGTCATTGGTCACGAGATGACCCACGGCTTCGACGACAGCGGCAGCCAATTCGATGCGGAGGGCAACCTCAAGAACTGGTGGACCGACGCGGACAAGAAGGCCTATGCCTCCCGCACCGACCTGGTGGTCAAGCAGTACGACGCCTATGAGCCCATCAAGGGCGAGCATGTGAACGGCAAGCTCACGCTGGGCGAGAACATCGCCGACATCGGCGGCCTCAAGATCGCCTTCGCCGCCTACCAGAACAGCCTGAAGGGCAAGGCCGTCCCCGCCCCCATCGACGGCTTCACCGGTCCCCAGCGCTTCTTCCTCGGCGCCGCCACCGTGTGGCGCAACCACATCCGCGAGGCCGCGCTCTCCGTGCGCCTCAAGACCGATCCCCACAGCCCCGGCCGCGAGCGGGTCAATGGCCCCCTCTCCAACCTGCCCGAGTTCTACGAGGCGTTCGGCTGCGCCGATGGCCAGGCCATGAAGCGGGACGCGAAGGTGCGTCCGGCCATCTGGTAATCCGCTCCACGACTCCGGGAGGCCCCGCCTCCCGGAGCTAGATGAAAGGAACTGCGTTGAACCTTCGATCTGCATGGCTCGTCCCGACGCTGGTGGCGTCGCTCATGGCGGAAACGCCCGCCCGCCCGGAGGCCCGGCCCATCCTCGGGGTCGATCCCGCCCACATCCACGCGGCCGCCTCCCCCTGCAAGGACTTCTACGCCTATGCCAACGGCGCCTTCGACAAGGTGGCGATCCCCGGCGAGTACGCCTCCTACGGTGTGAACCAGGAGATCGATGAGCGCAACTTCGCGATCCTGAAGGGCATCCTCGAAACCTCCGCCCAGACGGGTGGCCCCAAGGGCAGCATTCCCCAGCGCGTGGGCGACTTCTACGCCTCCGGCATGGACGAGGCCCTCATCGAGAAGGAGGGCCTCGCCCCCCTGGCGCCCCTCTTCGCCGCCATCCAGGCCGTGAAGACCCCCCAGGGCCTCGTGGCCCAACTGGGCCGGCTCCATGCCCTCGGCATCCACGCCGGGTTCAGCTTCGGCGTCCAGGTCGACGACAAGGACAGCAGCGCCATGATCGCCAGCTTCTGGCAGGGCGGTCTCGGGCTGCCCGAGCGCGACTACTACCTGCGCCCTGGGAAGGAGGCCGAGACCATCCGCCAGGCCTATGAAGGCCATGTGGCCCGGATCTTCACACTGGCCGGAGACGGCGCCGAGGCCGCCCGCGCCGCGGCCCGGACGGTCATGGCCCTGGAGACGAAGCTGGCCCAGGCCTCCCGCACCCTCGTGGCCCTGCGGGATCCCCAGGCCAACTACCACAAGCTGGCCCGCAAGGACCTCGCGGCCACGGCCCCCCTGGACTGGAAGGCCTATTTCGCCACCGTGGCCCTTCCCGCCGGGGAAACCCATGTGCTGGTTGGCCAGCCCGAGTTCTTCAAGACCCTGGGCGGCCTCCTCGGCTCCGAGCCGATGGGGACCTGGCAGGTCTACCTCCGCTGGCATGTCCTGCGGAGCGCCTCGCCCTTCCTGGGATCCGCCTTCGTCAACGAGAACTTCGCCTTCTACGGGAAGACGCTCTCGGGCACCACCGAACTGCGCCCCCGCTGGAAGCGCGTCCTCGCCGCCGCGGATCGCGCCCTGGGTGAAGACCTCGGCCAGCTCTTCGTGAAGACCGCCTTCAGCCCGGCCGCCAAGGACCGCGCCCTCCAGATGGTCCACTTCCACAAGGAGGCCATGCGGGCCCGCATCCTGGCCGCCGACTGGATGGTCGAGGCCACCAAGGCCCAGGCCCTCAAGAAGCTCGACACCATGCGCAGCAAGGTGGGCTACCCCGACCGCTGGCGCGACTACGGCAGCCTCCAGGTCTCGCGCCGGCCCTATGTCCTGAATGTCCAGGCCGCGGCCGTCTTTGATTTCCAGCGCCGCATGGCCAAGCTCGGCAAGCCGGTGGACCGGAACGAGTGGCACATGACGCCGCAGACCAACAACGCCTACTACGACCCCAGCCAGAACGAGATGTGCTTCCCGGCCGGCATCCTCCAGCCCCCCTTCTTCGACGAGAAGGCCGATGACGCCTCCAACTACGGTGCCCTGGCCTCCACCATCGGCCACGAGCTGACCCACGGCTTCGACGACCAGGGCCGGCAGTACGACTGGCAGGGCAACCTGAAGGACTGGTGGACCGCTGAAGACGCCAAGCGCTTCGAGGCCCGCGCCAACCACATCGTGAAGCAGTACGACGCCTTCGAGGTGCTGCCGGGGCTGCACATCAACGGCAAGCTGACCCTCGGTGAGAACATCGCCGACATTGGTGGGCTGCGCGTGTCCTACGAGGCCTTCAAGCTGGCCACCAAGGGCAAGGCTCTGAAGTCGGTGGACGGCTTCACGCCGGACCAGCGGTTCTTCATCGCCTTCGCCCAGGGCTGGCGCACCAACCAGCGCACCGAGCAGCTCAAGCTGCAGGTGACCACGGATGTGCATTCGCCCGTGAAGTGGCGCGTGCTGGGACCCGTGGCGGATTTCCCCGAGTTCCGCCAGGCCTTCCAGTGCGAGGCGGCCCCCACCGGCCAGGCCGCCACGGCCATCTGGTGAGGCGGGGATGAAACCCCTTCTCGTCGGCCTCGCTATCCTGGCCAGCCCCGGTCTCGCCGCCCAGGACAGCCCTGACGGCAACCGCATGGGCATCGGCCTGTCCGCGGTGGCGCCGGTCGGCACCTGGGGCTCCTCCTTCGCCACGGGCTTCCAGGCCGGACTCCAGATCCACTTCAACCGGGAGAGCCGCCACCTGGGCCGCCTCCGCATCGACTACCTGCAGTCCGACACGAACCACCCCGTCCAGGTCGGGGTCTGGGGAATCTGGAACGGCACCGCCTATGTCCCCACCCCCCAGCTGGCCGACAGCCGGATGGAAGGCTATTCAGTGGCCTACGAGTGGCTGCCCCACCTGGAAGGCCACAGCCGCAGCGGCCTGTATGGCATCTTTGGCATGGGCGGTACGCTGTGGAATGAAACCCGGCGGAACATCACCACCTACCCTGGCACCTACACCGATTCCGACCTGGGCTTCACCCTCAGCGCCGGCGCGGGTTGGAGATTCAACCCCCACGCCGCCCTGGAGGCCCGGTTCGTGAACACCGACCTCTCCTTCAACGGCCACCATCGCTACGGCTCGACCCGCTCCTACCTGGCCTTCGGCACCAGCCTCCGCTTCTGAATCCCTCTTCCACAAGGATCCCCATGCGCATCCGTCCCTTGGTCCTCCTCACCACCCTCCTGGCCGCCGGCGCGGCCCTGGAGGCCTGCACCAACCTGCTCGTGACCAAGGGCGCGAGCAAGGATGGCTCCACCATGATCACCTACGCCGCCGACAGCCACACGCTCTACGGCGAGCTCTACTTCAAGCGCGGCGGCCGGCACCTGCCCGGCGAGAAGCGGGACATCCGCGAATGGGACGGCGGCTACACCTTCGACACCGGCAAGCTGCTGGGCCAGATCCCCGAAGCGCCCGTGACCTACACCCGCGTCGGGAACATGAACGAACACCAGCTCACCATCGCCGAGACCACCTTCGGGGGCCGGAAGGACCTGGCGGGCCCCAGCGGCATCATCGACTACGGCAGCCTCATCTACATCGCTCTGGAACGCGCCAAGACCGCCCGCGAGGCCATCGAGGTCATGACGAAGCTGACGGAGGAGTTCGGCTACGCCAGCTCCGGCGAGAGTTTCTCCATCGCCGACCCCAACGAGGTGTGGATCCTCGAGATGATCGGCAAGGGCAAGGGCCAGAAGGGCTCGCTGTGGGTCGCCTACAAGCTGCCCGACGGCACCATCAGCGCCCACGCCAACCAGGCCCGCATCCGGCAGTTCCCCCAGAACGATCCCAAGACCGCGATCTACAGCAAGGATCTGATCCCCTTCGCCCGCGAAAAGGGCTGGTTCAAGGGCGAAGACAAGAGCTTCAGCTTCGCCGACACCTACGCGCCCCTGACCTTCGGCGCCCTCCGCGGCTGCGAGGCCCGGGTCTGGAGCATCTTCAACCGGGCCGCCAAGAGCCAGAAGATCCCCATGGACTTCGTGAAGGCGGAGAAGGGCGCCAAGCCCATGCCCCTCTTCATCAAGCCCGACCAGAAGCTCGATGTGCGCGATGCCATGGAGCTCATGCGCGACCACTACGAAGGCACCGACTTCGACATGACCAAGGACTTCGGCGCCGGCCCCTACAAGCTGCCCTACCGCTGGCGGCCCATGGGCTTCAAGATCGATGGCCAGGACTATGTCCACGAGCGGGCCATCAGCACCCAGCAGACCGGCTTCTCCTTCGTGAGCCAGGCCCGCTCCTGGATGCCTGATCCCGTGGGCGGCGTGCTCTGGTTCGGCGTGGACGACACCTACACTACGGTCTATGTGCCCATCTCCTGCGGCATCAAGGAGACGCCCAAGGCCTTCGCCATCGGCACCGGCAACTTCGATGCCTTCAACTGGGACAGCGCCTACTGGACCTTCAATTTCGTCTCCAACTACACCTACACCCGCTGGAGCGACATGATCGTCGATGTCCAGAAGGTGCAGCGCGAGTTCGAGGGCCGCTACCTGGCCGACCAGGCCGAAGTGGACCGCACCGCCCTGGAGCTCTACAAGCAGAACCCCGGGGCCGCCCGGGAGTACCTCACCCAGTACGCCGCCAAGGAGACCGAACAGCTCATGGCCCGCTGGAAGAAGCTGGGCGAATTCCTCATCTGGAAGTACATGGATGGGAATGTCCGCAACGAGAAGGGCGAGGTCACCCATCCCAAGGCCCCCGAGGATTGGCTGCGCTGCATCGTCAAGGACCACGGCGAGGTCATCAAGGTGAAGAAGGTCGAGGGGCTGGCCCTCGACGAGGAATAGCCCCAGGCTGAAAGCCTGCGGTTTTCAGTAGGAAGGCCCCGCGATGCGGGGCCTTCCTACTTGTGACGCCCGCCGTTCCTGGCCCCGTGGGATGATGTGCGGTTCCCCGAGGTCCCCATGCGTCACCCGGATCCGCATTCGTACTACGATTCCGCCCAGCCAAGGGCCCGGCGCCTGCGCCTGAAGCTGGGGGTGGACTTCGCCGCCAAGCGCATCGACGGCGAAGTGGTGCTGGAGTTCGGCAGCGCGGTCTCGGGCACCCTCGACCTCGACACCAAGGGCCTGGAGATCCGCTCCGTGCAGGTGCCGGGCCACGGCCCCATCCCCTGGGAACTGGGCGAGGCGGACGCCATCCTCGGCCAGCGGCTGCGCCTGGAGGTGCCGGCAGCCGCGCTGGAGGTCGCCATCAGCTACCGGACGGGCGCCGAGGCCATGGCCCTCCAGTGGCTGGATCCCGAGCAGACCGAAGGCAAGGTCGCCCCCTACCTCTTCAGCCAGTGCCAGCAGATCCACGCCCGCACCATGGTGCCCTGCCAGGACACGCCCATCGCCCGCGTGGCCTATCTCGCGGAAGTGACCGTGCCCGAGGGACTCACCGCCGTGATGTCGGCGGGCCCCGCCGGGGATGAGGCCCTCGGCGATGGCCGTCATGTCTACCGCTTCACCATGCCCCAGCCCATCCCCTCGTACCTGCTGGCCCTGGCCGTGGGACGGCTGGAATCGCGGGATCTCAGCCCCCGCGCCCGGGTCTGGGCCGAGCCGGAGACCGTGACCGCCGCCGCCTGGGAATTCGCGGGCGTGGAGGACATGATCGTGAAGGCGGAAGGCCTCTTCGGCCCCTACCCGTGGGACCGCTACGACATGCTCGTGCTGCCCCCCTCCTTCCCCTACGGCGGCATGGAGAACCCGCGCATGACCTTCCTCACGCCCACCCTGCTGGCGGGCGACCGCAGCCTGGTGGATGTGGTCGCCCACGAGCTGGCCCACAGCTGGACCGGCAACCTCGTCACGAACGCCAGCATGGAGCACTTCTGGCTGAACGAGGGCTTCACCGTGTGGGCGGAGCGCCGCATCCTCCGCATCCTCCACGGCGACGACGCCGCCGCCCTCGGCTGGGCCATGGGACAGAAGGCCCTCGAGGACAGCCTCGACCGCTTCAAGAACGAACCCCAGCTCACCGTGCTGCGCATGCACCTGGAAGGCATCGATCCCGATGACGCCTTCTCCAGCATCCCCTACGAGAAGGGGGCGCGGCTGGTGGCTGCCCTGGAGCGGGAGGTGGGCGAGGAACGCTTCCTGCACTTCATCCGCGACTACATGGACTCGTTCCGCTTCACCTCCATCACCACGGAGCAGTTCTGCGCCTTCGTGGAGGCGAAACTCCCGGGAGCCCTCGCCGCCGTGGACGCCCGCGCCTACCTGGACCAGCCGGGCCTGCCCGCCACCGCCCCCGAGTTCCGCAGCGTGCAGCTGGATACCCTCACCGTGCTGGCCGAGAGCTGGACCGCTGGAGGCCGCCCCAGCGCCCACCAGATCGCCAGCTGGAAGCCCGCCGAGCTGCAGGTCTACCTCCAGAAGCTGCCGCGCCAGCTCACTCAGGCCGATTGCGCCTGGCTGGACGAGCACTTCAAGCTCATGGGCCGGGGCAACCACGAGATCCTCGTGGAGTGGCTGACGCTGGCCGCCGCCGCCGACTACGAGCCGGCCTTTGCGCGCATCCGCGAGGTGCTGGTGCGCGTGGGCCGCATGAAGTACCTCCGGCCGCTGTATGGCGCCCTGGGCCAGCATCCGCGCACCCGCGCCCTGGCCCGGGAGATCTTCGCCGCCGCCAGTCCCGGCTACCACGGCCTGTCGCGCCGCGTGGTGGCATCCGTCCTCGAAGCCTACCCCGCCTAGCGCCCAGGAGCCTCCATGTCCCACGGATCCGAACCCCAGGAGATCAAGGGTCTGCCCGCGAACGCGCGGCGGGCGCTGGAACCCGGTGAGAGCTACATCCCCCTGGTGCCCCAGGACGGCGTGCCCGAAACCACCCCCCGGGCCATCACCATGGGCCTCATCTTCTGCGCGATCTTCAGCATGGCCGCCGCCTACCTGGCCCTGAAGCTGGGCCAGGGCATCGAAGCCGCCATCCCCATCGCCATCCTGGCCGTGGGCCTCAGCCGCTTCTTCCCCCGCAAGAACACGATCCTCGAGAATGTCATCGTCCAGAGCATCGGCGCCAACAGCAGCCATGTGGTGAGCGGTGCCGCCTTCACCATCCCCGCCCTCTACATCCTCGCCCAGACGCCCGGCAGCGGCGTACCCACGCCCACGCTGTGGCAGGTGGTGCTGGTGAGCTTCCTGGGCGGCTGCATCGGCATCCTGTTCCTCGTGCCCCTGCGCCACCATTTCATGGTCGAGAATCACGGCATCTTCCCCTGGCCCGAAGCCACCGCCACGGCCGAGATCCTGGTGACGGGGGAGAAGGCCGGCAATCAGGCCAAGGAACTGGCCGTGGCCGCGCTCATCGGCGCCGCCTACGACGGCGTCGTCTCCATCTTCCGGGGCATGGGCGAGTACCTCCGCCTGGAGCATGTCTGGGTGGGCCGGGCCCTCCGCGACCGGTTCATGTCCTTCAACTTCCTGAACAGCGCGGCGACGCTCGGCATCGGCTACATCATCGGCCTGAAATACTCCGCCGTGATCGCCGCCGGCTCGTTCTTCAGCATGTTCGTGCTGGTGCCCCTCTTCCACGCCATCGGCCAGTATGTGCCCCTGGTCGTGGCGCCCGGCACCAAGCTCATCGCCGACATGACGCCCGAGCAGGTCTTCTTCGCCTACATCCGCATCGTGGGCGTGGGCGCCATCGCCGGCGCCGGCATCATGGGCGTGGCCGCCTCCATGCCCAACATGATCCGCAGCATCATCAGCAACATGAAGGCGCTGATGAACCGGGACGCCGCGGCCGAATCGCCCAAGGCCATCCGCACGGAGCGCAGCCTGGCGGGCTCCATGATCGCCGTGGGCCTCGTCACCTGCACCGTGGGGACGATGGCCTTCCTGAGCTTCGGCCTGGGCATCCGGAACGCCCTGGTGCCCGCCCTGGTGGCCACCCTGGTCGTCATGATCATCGCCTTCTTCTTCGCTCCGGTGGCCGCCCGCGCCATCGCCACCATCGGCACCAACCCCATCAGCGGCATGACCATGCTCACCCTCGTCATCACCGGCGTGCTGATGCTGAAGCTGAACTTCACCGGCGGCTACGGGATGTTCCTCACCATGATGGTGGGCGGCATCGTCTGCACGGCCCTGGCCGCATCGGGCGCCTTCAGCACCGACCTGAAGATCGGCCACTGGATCGGCGCCACGCCCGCCCGCCAGATCGCCTGGAAGTTCGTGGGCACCTTCGTCGCGGCCCTCTTCACGGGTATCGCCATGTGGCTCATGGCCAAGCAGGTGAACCTGGACGGCACCATGGCGCTGGGCTCCTCCATCCCCGCGCCCCAGGCCAGCGCCATGAAGGCCATCCTCGAAGGCATCTTCGGCACCGTATCCATGCCCCTGCGCTGGTACGCCTTCGGCCTCGGGGTGATGCTCTCCATCGTGCTGCGCATGGTGGAGCTGCCGGCCCTGGGCTTCGCGTTGGGCATGTACCTGCCCATCGAACTCAACACGCCCCTCTTCCTGGGCGGCCTTCTGGCCCACTGGGTGAACCGGCCCAAGGCGGGCACCAGCGAGGCCGACGCCAAAGCCCGCGAGAACCGCGGCGTGCTCATCGCCAGCGGCCTCATGGCCGGCGGCGCCATCATGGGTGTGGTGGCCAGCTTCATCAAGCTCAAGTGGACCGAGGGCTTCCCCCTCCTCACCGCCCACCAGGCCGAAGGGGCCCTCGGCGAATGGCTCGGCCTCGCCGCCCTGGTGGCCCTCTGCCTCTATGTCGTCGTCTACAGCCGGCAGGCCAAGGGCGAGGCGTAACCCTTGGTTGACTGATCCACCACGAAGATACAAAAGCACGGAGTAAAGCGGCCCAGGCTTTCTTCCTGTCTTTGTGTGTTCGTGGTGAATCTTTTCTCTAGGCTCGGAGGCTCTCGATCAGTTCCAGCTGCACGCCCTGCGTCCCCACCACCAGGTTCCCGCTCTCGAACCACCCCTGCCCGCCGTCCCAGTCGGTGAGGACGCCGCCGGCCTCCTGCACCAGCAGCGCGCCGGCGGCCAGGTCCCAGGGCTTGAGGCCCAACTCGAAGTAGCCGTCGAAGATGCCGCAGGCCACATGGGCCAAGTCCAGGGCGGCGCTGCCGGCCCGGCGGATGCCCTTGGCTCTCGGGAAGACGCGGTCCAGCGCCGCGTTGAACCTCGGCCAGCGGTCGCCCAGCTGGAAGGCGAAGCCGGTGGCCAGGAAGGCTCCGTCCAGGCCCGCCTGCTGCGAGACGCGCATGGGCTTCCCGTTCCAGGTGGCGCCCTGGCCCCGCGCGGCCAGGAAACAGTCCTCGCGCAGAGGATCCAGCACGCAGCCCACCACGGGGCCGTCGGCGTCCCACAGGGCCACGGAGACGCACCAGTGGGGGAAGCCCTGCACGAAATTCAAAGTGCCGTCCAGGGGATCGACAATCCAGCGATGCGCCACGGGGGGACCGCCCGGCCCTTCGCCTCCCCGCGCCTCGGGCGGGGTGAACCCGCCCTCCTCGCCAAGAAACCCGTACCCCGGGAAGCGAGCGTGCAGTTCGGCGCGGATGGCGGCCTCGGCGTCGCGATCCGCGGCGCTCACCACATCGTTCTTGGTCTTCTCGGTGATGGTGGCGGGGTCGAGCCGGCGGAAGTAGCCGAGCAGGATCTTGCCCCCGGCCCGGGCCGCGGCTACGCAGGCATCCCGTTGCGCTTCATGCATGATCAGGCCCCCGGGCCTGATTGTGTCATGGCGGCTTCGGCGCGGCGCTTCAGGGCGCGGATCATCCCCGGGAACACGAACAGGTGGAAGGGCAGGACGGAATACCAGTAGAGGAGGCCCAGGAGGCCATGGGGCTCGAAGAACGCGGTCTGCTCCAGCCGGGAGCCGTCCCCTTCGACCCGCACGGTGAACTGCAGCCAGGCCCGCCCATCCAGCCTCATCTCGGACCGGAGGCGCAGCAGGCGCTCCGGCTCCAGGGCCTCCACGCGCCAGAAGTCCACGGGATCGCCCACGCGGAGGTCCCGCGGGTGGCGCCGTCCCCGGCGCATCCCCAGGCCGCCCACCGCGCGATCCAGGAACCCCCGCGCCTGCCAGAGCCAGTTGCCCGCAGGCCAGCCGTTCTCGCCCCCCAGCGCGCAGAAAGCCTGGAACACGGCCCGGGGAGGGGCCTTGACATGGCGATGATGGCGCTCGAGGAACATGCCCTCGTGGGAGCCGAGGACCTGCTCCTCCTGCTCGCGGGAGAGGCTCGTGGCCCAGGTGGTCTCCACCGCATCCTCATCCAGGCGCTGCAGGGCCAGGACCAGGGCGTCGCGGTAGGCCATGGGTCGCACCCGGAAAACCTCCAGGGCCCGGGGATCGCGGACCACCACCTCGGTGGTCATTCCTTCGATCAGGGGTTTGACCAGCTCCAGGGGGATGGGCGTGACCATGTCCACCCACAGGGCGGACAGGATCGGCAGCGGCACGCGCATGGGGAGGATGAGCCGGCGGAGGCCGCGGATCCCGGCATAGCCCAGCATCATCCGCCGGTAGTCGAGGACATCCTGGCCGCCGATCTCGAAGACGCCCTCCACCTCAGGGTGCTCGAGCGCTTCCGTGAGGTAGCCCAGCACATCGCGCACACCGATGGGCTGGCAGCGGGTGTTCACCCAGCGCGGGGTGATCATGATGGGCAGCCGCTCCGTCAGGTGGCGGATCATCTCGAAGCTGACGCTGCCGCTGCCCACGATCACCGCGGCCCGGAATTCCAGCACCGGCACGCCCGAGGAACCCAGGGCGGCCCCCACTTCCTGGCGGCTGGCCAAGTGATCGCTGCGGTGGCGGGCGGGATCCCCCAGACCTCCGAGATAGATGATCCGGCGCACCCCGGCCTTCGCGCAGGCGGCCGCGAAGGTGAGGGCCTGCCGCAGATCCCGCCCCCGGAAATCGGGGCTGTCTTCGGCCATGGCGTGGACCAGGTAGTAGACCTGGGACACTCCCTGCAGCGCAGCCTCGAGGGATGTCGGGTCGGACACATCGCCCTTGACCAGCTCCACACCCGGCCAGGGACGACCCGCCAGCCGCTCGGGATTGCGGGCGAGGCACCGGATCCGGCGGCCTGCCGCCAGGAGCCGAGGCACCAGGCGGCCCCCGATGTAGCCCGTGGCGCCGGTCACCAGGATGAGCGGCTTCCCCGGGTCCATCCGGTTGGCGCCCTCGGGCCGCGGCGAAGTCATGCGGGCACCAGGTCGGCGAAGACAAAGCCGTCGCGCGCCACCACTTCACCTCCCCGGACGGCCACCGGGTGGCGGAACATCGGCCCATCCCAGGCGAAGGTGTGGAACTCCCCCCGCTCGCCGCAGGGATCCACCGCCGGGGGGAGATCCGCCAGCAACGAAGTGTCAAAGTCGCGACCCGCGAAGGACGCCCCCAGCGCGCGGGGATCCACGCAGACCAGGGTGGCCTTCAGCCCGGCGGCCACCATGTCGGCGGCGACGGTGGCCGTATCGGGATTCCAGATGGGGAAAAGAGGCCTGAGCCCGGTCCCCGCCAGCTTCTGGATGCGGTAGTCGCGGACATCCTCCAGGAACAGGTCCCCGAAGGCCATGGCCTCGACCCCGGCCTCCACCGCCCGGGCACAGACCCGGGCCATGCGGGCCTCATAGGCCTCGTTGGAGCAGGGCCAGGGGAGCGGCACCTTCCACAAGGGCAGACCCGCGGCCTCCGCCTGGGCCTCCAGCAGGGCCTCCCGGACCCCGTGCATGGCCACGCGGTCGAAGGCCTCGTTGGTGGTGGTGAGCAGCCCCACCACCTCCACCTCGCTCGACTGCCGGAGGACATGCAGGGCCCAGGCGGCATCCTTGCCGCTGGACCAGCTCAGGAGGGCCTTGGTCCGCGTCGTCCGTGTCATGGGATCTCCGATTCCAGTATGTCTCTCGAAATTCCTGACGGATTTGGTAAACTTTATAGGGAGCCCTCCATGCCCAAAGTCATCAACATCGAACCCACCCCCAATCCCGACGCCCTGAAGTTCCTGGTGCACCCGGCCATCCTCAAGGCGGGGTCCCGGTCCTTCAAGGATTTCGGCGCCGCCGTGGGTGATCCGCTGGGTTCCAGTCTTTTCGGGCTGGGCAAGGTGACCTCCGTCTTCTACATGGACCGCTTCGTCACCGTGAACAAAGAGGCCTCGGCGGAGTGGAGCGACCTCATCGATCCCATCTGCGAGGCCATCGAGGATCTCAAGCTGCCGGAGGACGCCACCGGCGATGTGGCCGCCCAGCCCGGAGGCGATGCCGACGCGACCCTGGAGCGCATCAACCAGCTGCTGGACAGCCGCATCCGCCCCGGGCTCGCGGGGGATGGTGGTGGCCTGGAGGTGATCTCCTTCGACGGCCAGACCCTCCAGATCAGCTACCACGGGGCCTGCGGCTCCTGCCCGTCTTCCACCAGCGGCACCCTGCGCTACATCGAGGGATTGCTCCAGGAGGAAATCAGTCCCAGCCTCCGCGTCGTCAGCTGGTAAGTTCCCCCCTGCCCTTGCACCCCGTGAAAAGCCCGGCACCCTAGGGGGGGACAACTGGAGATGAGCGTGAGCCCAGCGAAGGTGGCCAAGCGACGCAGCGCCAAAGCAGATCACCTCGCCGCGCTGGCGGATCTCCTGAATGCCAGCCGGGCCAATCCGGTCCACCTCTTCGAGCACGGCCTGGCCCTGCTGGTGGATCGCCTCGGCGTGGACCGGGCCATGCTCACGCGGGTCACCGGCCTGGGCTACGAGGTGTTCTGGTGGGCCGTTGGAAACGGGGCCACCATGGCCGGCGTGTTCGAGGCTCCCGAGCAGGGGTTCTGCCCCTGGGTCATGGCGCATCCGGATCGGCCCCTCACCATCCGCGATGCGGCCTCCGAAGCCCGATGGCACAAGAGCCCCGCCTGGACTGCCCTCGGCATCCGGGCCTATGCCGGCGTGGCCCTGAAGATCGGCGACCAGGCCGTGGGAACCTTGTGCGTGCAGCATCACGCGACCCGCACCTTCGACCACGGCGAGGTCGCCCTGATCCGCGCCATGGGCGATCTCATGGCCCGCACCCTGGAATCCGAAAACCTGAAGCAGGAGCTCCGGTCCGCCCTCGAAGCCCTGGAACTGAGCAGCGCCATCGTGGAGGACAGCGCGCTCCAGAGCCCCCGGTCCGGCCTTCCGAATCGCCACTACCTCGACATCTGGCGGCGGGCCTCGCTCTTCATGGCCCGGCGTCGCCAGGAACCCATGGCCCTCGCCCTCTGGTCCCAGCCCATGGTCGCGGGCACCAAGGGGCGCCTGGGCGCGGCCGTAGCCCATCTGCGGGGCGAGGATCTCATCATCGAGCTGTCCGCCGACCAGTACCTCCTGCTCATGCCGCACACCAACGAAGCCGGCGCAGAGGTGCTGCTGAAGCGGCTTCACGAGACGCTCGGTCACCACCCCACCGGCGCCACGCTCTGGCTTCCCGACGGGAAGGACATGACCTTGAAGTCTGCTTTGACGCGCGTGGGCAAAGCCTTTACGGACGCCTGTCGCGAGGGATCCGCGCTGGTCTGGATTCGTCCCAAGGGATGACCCGCAACCTGCGCGCTGGCCCGTTCCGCGGGTCCATGGGAAGATGAAAGGCTCTGGTACGGCCGGTGAAACCCGGCCCCATGGAGGTGGATGTTGGAAACCCCGACCCTGGTGAAAGCGGCCCTGAACGCGATGGACGGGCAGACGGCCCCCAGCCGCGAGGATCTCTGCCACTGGTACGAACTGATGCACCTCGGACGCCTGCTGGACGGCAAGGCGCCCAACTATCTGAAGCAGGCCATCGGCTGGTCGTACCACGCGCCCTGCGCGGGTCACGACGGCATCCAGCTGGCCGCGGGCCTGGCGTTCCGGCCGGGCCGCGACTTCCTCTTCCCCTACTACCGCGACTTGATGACCTGCCTCGCCGCGGGCCTCACGCCCGAGGAAATCATCCTCAACGGCATCTCCAAGGCCACCGATCCGGCCAGCGGCGGCCGCCACATGAGCAACCACTTCGCGAAGCCCTCCATCGGCATCCAGAATGTGTCCAGCCTCACCGGCAACCACACCCAGCACGCCGTGGGCCTGGCCCGCGCCGTGAAGACCTACGACCGCGACAGCGTGGTGTTCTGCAGCCAGGGCGAGTCCTCCCTGTCCGAGGGCTATTGCTCCGAGAGCATCAACGGGGCGGACCGCGAGAAGCTGCCCGTGATCTTCGTGATCCAGGACAACGGCTACGGCATCTCCGTGCCCAAGCGCGACCAGAGCGCCAACGAATACATCTGCGACAACTTCAGCGGCTTCCCGAACCTGAAGATCATCAAGTGCGATGGTCTCGATTTCCTCGACTCCACGCGCGCCATGGGCGAGGCCCTGGCCCATGTCCGCGCCGGCCACGGCCCCGCGATGGTCTACGCCATGTGCGTCCGCATCGGCAGCCACTCCAACTCGGATCGCCACGAGCTCTACCGTGACGAGGCCGAACTGGCGGAGGCCAAGGCGAAAGATCCCCTGCCCCGCTTCCGCGCCTACTGCCTGGACAAGGGCCTCAGCGAAGATGAGCTCGTCGCCATCGAGACCGAGAACCAGGCCCGCTACCTGGCCGCCCACGACAAGGCCATGGCCGCGCCCAGCCCGGATCCCGCCAGCATCTACGATTTCGTGATTCCCGAAGGCTGGGTTTCGGCGCAGTACCCCGACGGCACCCACCAGGCCACGGGCGACACCCTGAGCGTGATCGCGGCCCTGAACCAGACCCTGAAAGAGGAGTTCCGCCACAACCCGGACACCTTCATCTGGGGCCAGGACATGGCCAACAAGGACAAGGGCGGCATCTTCAATGTGTCGAAGGGCATGCAGCCGGAGTTCGGCGAGAGGCGCGTGTTCAACGCCCCCATCGCCGAGGACTTCATCATCGGCACGGCCAACGGCTTCTCGCGCCTCGACGACAAGATCCGCGTGGTGGTCGAGGGCGCCGAGTTCGCCGACTACATCTGGCCCGGGGCGGAGCAGATCGTGGAATGCAGCCACGACTACTGGCGCAGCAACGGCCAGTTCTCACCCAACATCACCATCCGCCTGGCCTCCGGCGGCTACATCGGCGGCGGCCTCTACCACTCGCAGAATGTCGAGGGCTGGCTCACCACCCTGCCCGGCATCCGCGTGGTGGTGCCCGCCTTCGCCGACGACGCCGCGGGCCTGCTCCGCACCGCCATGCGCAGCCGCGGGACGACGCTCTACCTCGAGCCGAAGTTCCTCTACAACGCCAAGATGGCCCATGCCGTGGTACCGCCGGACTTCGCCGTGCCCTTCGGCAAGGCCCGCGTCCGCCGCGAAGGTACCGACCTCACCATCCTCGCCTACGGCACGCCCGTCCACTTCGCCCTGGAGGCCGCCACCAAGCTGGAGAAGGAGGGCAAGTCCGCGGAAGTGATCGACCTCCGCAGCCTCAGCCCCCTGGACACACCGGCCATCATCAGATCCGTCAAGAAGACCCACCGCGTGCTCATCGCCCACGAAGACAAGGTCTTCGGCGGTTTCGGCGGCGAGCTAGCAGCCATCTGCGCCTCCGAGTGCTTCCCCTGGCTGGATGCCCCGGTCGAGCGGGTGGGGTCGGAGTTCACTCCCGTGGGCTTCAACCGCATCCTCGAGCGCGCCGTCCTCCCCAACGCCGACAAGGTGCTGGCCGCGGCCCGCAAGGTTCTCTCGTTCTAGGAGTCTCCATGCAGTTCGGTCCCTGGGATGTCCAGATCGTCAGCGGCGGCACCTTCCGGCTGGACGGCGGTGCCATGTTCGGCACGGTGCCGAAGGTCGTCTGGAACAAGCTCTATCCCGCCGACGAGGAGAACCAGATCCTCATGGCCACCAACTGCCTGCTGATCCGCGGCGAGGTGGATGGGAAGAAGCACATCATCCTCGTGGACAACGGCAACGGCGACAAGGAGACCGACGACTTCATGGCCCGCTTCAAGTTCGAGGGCCGGGGCGTGCTGGATGCGAACCTTGCGAAACACGGCGTGAAGCCCGCGGACATCACCCTCTGCATCCTGACCCACCTGCACTTCGACCACGCGGGCGGCAGCACGCGCTTCGACGCGGCCGGCGGGCTCGTCCCCAGCTTTCCCAACGCCCGCCATGTGGTGCAGGCGAAGGATCTCGCCGACGCGAAGCACCCCCACCTGCGGGTGAAGGCCAGCTACCTGCCACAGAACTGGGAGCCCCTGGAGGCCGCGGGCCTCCTCGACACCGTGGACGGCACGACCGAGCTCCTCCCCGGCATCTCCGTGCGCCCCGCCCCCGGCCACATCGAGGGCCTGCAGAATGTGGTGATCGAGGGCGGCGGCCAGCGCCTGGTCTACCTGGCCGACCTCATCCCCACCGCCCGCCACATCCAGCCTGCCTGGGTCATGGGCTACGACCTGGATGTCGTCACCTGCGTGAACGAGCGCCAGAAGCTGCTTCAGGAAGTCGCAGGCACGGGCACCGTCTGCATCTTCGAGCATGATCCCGACTTCCCGGCCGGCACCGTCAGCCGCGATGCGAAGGGGAAGTACGCCGTGACGCCGGTGGCCATTTAGAGATCGGCCGCCGGACTCGCCCACCCGCGCCGCGCTAGACTGGAACCCTCAGTCCGGGAGTTCCATGTCCTTCACCCCAGGATCCAGGCGCGGCGCCATGGCCGACATCAACATGACGCCCCTCATCGATGTGATGCTGGTGCTGCTGATCATCTTCATGATCGCGGCGCCCATGATGACCACGGGCGTGGATGTGAAGCTGCCCGAAAGCCGCACGGGCCGGAACCTGGAGAGCGAGGCCCTCACGGTGTCCGTCACCTTCGACGGCCGCCTGCAGTTCGACAAGGCCTTCATGGCCCTGCCCGTGCTGGCCAACCAGCTGAAGGCCCGGGCCCAGAGCGGCGGCAAGCGCCCCGTGCTGGTGCGCGCGGACCACAATGTGCCCTACGGCCGCGTCATCCAGGTGGTGGACGCCATCCGGGAGGCGGGCTTCACCCAGGTGGGCTTCGTCACCGCCGCCGCGCCCGCCGCTCCGCCCGCCTCCCTCGGCGCCGACGCGAAATGAGCCAGGACCTCCAGGCCTACCTCCGCAGCCGCTCCCATCTGGGCGAGCTGGGATGGTCATCGGGCCTGGCCCTGAGCCTGGCCCTGCACCTCGCCGTGGGGGTGGCCTTCTTCTGGCCTCGGGGCGGCTCTTCGGACCAGCCCGAGGAGGCCAAGGTCACCTGGGTGAACCTGCCTGCGGCCATGGGCGGCACTTCCGGCGGGTCGGACGCCATGGAGGTCGGCAAGACCGGCGAGCGCCTGCGGCGCGTGGAGGAGGTGGCACCCGTCCGCGACACCTCGCCTTCCGCCACGGCCCCCGACCCCTTCGCCACGAAGACCACCAAGTCCGCCGCCCGGGGCGACAGCAAGGATGCCGCCAGCCAGGGCACCGGCACCACCGCCGCCAAGGGCAAGACAGCCACACCCAATCCCGTGGCCGGCGCCGTGGGTTCGGGGAACGGCGCGGCCTTCGGCGCCGGCAGCGGCATCCCCGGCCTCAACCCCAGCGCCGGCGTGCAGGGGGGCGTGGGCCTCGTGGGCGGGGTGGATGGCAACTTCCCCTTCGTCTGGTACCTCCAGCAGGTCCAGGCCCGCATCACTTCCAACTGGAACCGGGTGTCGAGCACCCAGGGCCGCGTGCAGATCTACTTCCGCATCGCCCGGGACGGCAGCCTCGACCGGGTGCGCATCGAGGTGCCCAGCGGCAACGCCGCCATGGATGAAAGCGCCCGCATGGCCGTCCTCCGCGCCGCACCGCTCCAGCGGTTGCCCGAAGGCTATGACGGCCAGTACCTTGGCGTGCGCTTCTGGTTCACCTACCTGGGAAATTGAGCGGCTACACTCACACGATGCTCCCCCTCCTGCCCTTCGTGGCCGCCTACGCCCAGGTCCAGGCACCGCCCGCCTGCACGGTCGTCGTGGAGCCCAGGGAGGTCCGCCCGGGCGAGTCGGTGCTCCTCCGCTGGACCTGCCAGGTGCCCCGGGTGCGCCTGGAACCGGGCGGCATGATCCTGCCGGGCGGTTCGCAGGTGACCCTCCGCCCGTCGTACACCACCACCTACCGCCTTTTTGACGGATCCCCGGGAGGCGCGGAACTGGGCCACGCGGAGGTGCGCGTCACCCCCGGTCTCCCCCTGGGCGAGGCCGCCCGCATCTGCGCCTTCGACGCCAGCGCCAAGGCCGTGCTGCCGGGCGAGCCCGTGGTGCTGCGCTGGGAATGCGCGGGCAGCGCCAAGGTGCGCCTCGAACCCGGCGGTATGGAACTGGACGGCAAGAGCGAAGTGACCGTTACGCCCCTGGAGAGCACGCGCTACACCATCACCGCCAACAACGCCGCCGGAGGCCAGAGCCGGACGGTGGAGGTGGCGGTGCTGGGGCACCAGGCCCTTGCCATCGCCAAAACCCCCACCGCCACGGTTTGCAGCTTCGATGCCAGCCGTACCGTGGTGAAGCCCGGCGAGCAGGTGGACCTGCGCTGGATCTGCCAGGGGGACGCCAAGGTGCGCCTGGAGCCCGGGGGCCTGGAGCTGGACGGCCAGTCCAGCATCGCCGTGGTCCCGGACAAGACCACCGTCTACACCCTGAGCGTGAGCAACCTCATGGGAGGGTCCTCCCGCAGCGTCGAAGTCCGCGTGGAGGCGCCCCGCCGGGTGCTCACGGAGAAGGACCTGGCGGATCCGGAGGAGGCCATCAAGCCGCTGGACCGCATGGACCTGCCCGAGGCCCTGCACCGGGGAGCCGCGCTGCGCAGCGCCGCGCCTGCAGGTTCCTGGACCCTCCGGCTCGTGGTCTCCGGCCATGCACCGGGCCTCAAGCAGGTGGCCCGGGCCGCCGGCCCCAAGGCGCCGGAGGTCATCGTGCTGCCCTATGTCCGCCCGGACGGCTTCCGCTGGTGGCAGGCCTGCTACGGCGTCTTCCCCACCCGTACCGCCGCCCAGAAGGCCTGGCACGGCGCCCCGGCGGCCCTGAAGAGGGCCTTCCGGGATGCCTTGCCGCTGCGCCTCCAGAAGCTTCCGGGAGTCCCCGACACCACGACGGGATCTGGGGCGCCTTAGAGCCGCACGCCCAGCGTGATCCGCACATCCCGGCTCGGCCGGATCTGCGCCAGGTAGGCCTCGCTCATCCGCCAGTCGTTCGGCCCCGGATTCACGGCGGGGATCGACGAGCCGAAGCCCGTGCCCAGGGAGATCTTCTGGAAGGACCGGAAGCCTCCCTGGTCCTGGGTGAGCGTGTAGCTGACGGCGACGAGCATGTCCCGGTAGTTGTGGCTAACGGAGTACTGGTCGTAGGTGAAGGTGCCGTTGACCTGGGTCTGGCGCCGCCCCGAAATGCTCATGTCGTGGGAGCGTGATCCCAGGCTCAGGCCGACCTCACCGACGGGCAGCTGCCGGGTCACGGTCACGCCCAGCAGCGTGGACTTGTAGTCCGCCGAGCCGTTGTAGGTCTCCCGAAGGGTGGAACCGACCGCGTAGTTCTCGCCGGAATGGTAGAGCGACGGATGGGACAACCCTTCCGAATACTGGCCCTGGAGCCACAGTCCCCAAAGGCCCCGGCGGGCCACCTGGTAGCCCACATGCACGCCGCCCTGGTACCACAGGCCCGTGAACCGGCTGGTGACCACCGTGTAGGGCATCACGGGGAAGTTGCCGTTGCTGCTGATGGTCCCCTTCGATTCCTGCCCGATGGCGAATGAACCGCCCAGTTCCCATTCCCCGGCCTGGAGGCTGATGCCCGTGCAGACCAGCGGCATGAGCACCCTCAGCATCCGCCGCACCTTGATTTCCATGGTTCCACCCTGATCGAAGCGGACCTGGGCGCAGGGGCGCCCGGGCATCCGAAGAGCCGTCTGCGCCAGAACGGCGCCTGCGGCGGACAAACCGACCGCACCAGATGGCTCCACGGGAAGTCCTGCCGGGCGGCCGAAGGAAAAGCTCCCTAGACTCTGTCCGGTCGTCCAGGACCGGTCAACCCTGCGTCCGCGGGCCGGCCCGCGGTCAGCCCCGGGTGACTTCGATCTCGAAGGCCTCGCCGCTCATGTTCGCGTCCAGGGTGTCCACGATGAAGTAGAGGGTGCGGGTCTCCCGGCTGGGGTTCTGGTAGGTGGCCTGGGGCTCGCCGGAATGGATCCGGTTCTGGAGCAGGCCCTGTTCGTCGCGGCCCCACGCATTGACGGCCAGGACCCGGAACCAGGCCTTCCGGCCCTCCACCACATGGACCTTCACCTTCCCGCCCGCGGGCACCTCGATGGCGTAGGCCCGCCATCCGCTGACATCCGGAATCTTGTCCTTCACACGGACGCTGCCCGCCGGAAGCTGGAGGGCGGAGAGGGAAGGCCCCCGGCGCGCGGACCGGCGGGCCTCGCCCATGAGGCCGGAGTCGGCCCCGGCATCCGGCACCTGGGGCGTCATGGGCCCCCGCGGGGCCGTGGGAAGGTCCTTGGCCTCCACCACGGGGAGGGGGGCCGGGACCTGAAGCAGCAAGGCAGGCATCAGCAGCAGGGAAGGAATCATGGGCACCTCCGCTCATCAGATGCCGCCAAGGGGGAGCGAGGTTCGGCCGGGCGGAACTCGGCCTTGGAACCGATTCGCCTCAGAGCTTCCCCAACAGGTCCTCGGCCACGCGGCCCGCGGCGCCGGGCTCGCCGAGATGCCCCCGCACTTCCCCCAGCTCGGCGCGAAGGCGCCGGGCCGTCTCGGGCTCCAGCAGCCGGGCCAGCTCCCGACCCAGCCGCTCGGGGTTGACCTCGTCCTGCAGCAGTTCCGGCGCCACCTCGCGCCGCGCCACCACATTGGCCAAGCCGAAGTGGGGGACCCTCACGATGCGCTTGGCCATCTGGTAGGTAAGCGCGTTCAGCTTGTAGACGATGGCGAAGGGGGTGCCCAGGAGGGCGGTCTCCAGGGTGGCGGTGCCCGAGGCCACCAGGGCCGCCTGGGCATGGGCCCGGGCCGCATAAGTACGGCCTTCCACCAGCGTCACGGGGGCGCCCTTCAGGTGGGCGCGCACGAAGGCCGGATCCAGGGTGGGGGCCACGGGGAGCACCCACTGCACTTCGGGCCGGGTGGTCCGCCACTGCTCCGCCAGCTCAGCCATGGGCGGCAGCAGATGCTGGATCTCGCCCGTGCGGCTGCCCGGCAACAACGCCACGAGGGGTCGGGCCGGGTCCAGGCCCGCTTCCGAAAAGAAGGTGGCGCGGTCGCACTCGGGCTTCACCACCTCCACCAGGGGATGCCCCACGAAGCGGGCCTCCACCGAGTAGCCCCGGAACAGCTCCGGCTCGAAATCGAAGAGGCAGTAGAGCGTATCCAGGGTGTGGCCCAGTTCCGGGATGCGGCCCTTCTTCCAGGCCCACACCTGGGGGCACACATACTGATGCAGCTTCACGCTGGGCAGCTGCTTGCGCAGGGCCTTGGCCAGCCGCAGGTTGAAGCCGGGGTAGTCGATGAGCAGCGCCCCGGCGATGGCCTCTTCCGCCGCGGCAGCCAGGATCTGCTTGAAGAGCCGGTTCAGGCGCGGCAGGTGCTTGATCACCTCCACGAAACCCACCACAGCCAGGTCCTTCACATCCGCCAGCTTGCGGTCCAGTAAGGGGGTCATGCGCGGGCCGCCCACGCCGATGATCCGCAGATCCGGGCGCCGGGCCTTCAATTCGCGGAGCAGCTCCGCACCGTGCAGATCGCCGGAGTCCTCCCCGGCGATGACCAGCAGGGTCTGCGTCATGAATGACCCCCCACGTCATCACCATCGCCATCCAGCCCCGGCATGAGGTGTCTGCCGAACACCACGCTGTCATCCGGCACCACGGGCCGGCCCAGGGCCGTGGCGGGCATCTCCGCGGGGAACAGCACGGGCGGATGGACCGCCTCCAGCACCGCCGCCTGGGCCTGGAAGACCTCGGGATCCGTGGCAGGCAGGGCCATGTCCCAGCGGTAGCCCAGCCGCTGCAGCGGGCGCAGGTCCGAACCGGGCCCGCAGACGCCGCACCAGAGGCGGTCCGCCAACAGCTCGGCATCCGCGGTGCCCGGGTGCCAGCAGAAACCCACCGCCTCGGCCCGGGCCTGCCGCAGCAGGTCCACCAGCGCGGCCTCGGCGCCCGCCTCGATCTTCAGGGCCAGCTTCGGTCCCCGCCCCGAGGTGGCCTCCAGAAGGGATTCCAGGTGGCCGAGGATCCGGAAGCCCGCCTCGCGGGTCTCCGGCCGGCTCACGGGAATGGCGAGGAAATCCGGGCCCAGGCCGTGGCGCAGCACCTCGAGGGCCTCCTCCACCGGGGACCGGCCCGGCAGGTGCACGACATGCACGGCGGCGCCCCGGCGCACGGCCGGGCCCCACCCCGCATGGAGGGCGCCGTCCCAATCCAGGGCCAGCGGCCCCATGGGAACCCAGCGCGCGGGATCAAGGCTGGACGAAATCAGGGGCACGAACCGCATGGGTTTATCATGGAGCAACGGAGGCGCCATGGGCCGCATTTTCACCTTGGACGAAGCGCGGGCCCTGATGCCCCAGGTGAAGGCCACCACAGAACCTGTCTACACACTGGCTGCGAGTCTGGCCGAGGAGTTGAGCCAGGCGGAGGACGCCAAGGACGAGGCGCGATCCGAGGCCCTGCGCGAGCGGCTCCAGGTCCTCGTGCAAAGCTGGCAGCAGAGCATGCAGGACCTCGAGGCCGAAGTGAAGGGCCTCTGGCTGGTGGATTTCGATTCCGGCGATGGCTACTGGTGCTGGGCCTACCCCGAGGAAGCCCTCGACCACTGGCACAGCTATGAAGGCGGCTTCCGCTCCCGCGTGCCCGTGGATCAGCGGCCGGGCGTGCAGGCCTAGCCGGATGCCGAGGCCGAAGCCCGCAAAGCGTCTCGAGCCGCCCGCGCCGACGCGGGATTTCCGCGCCGCGGTCCTGGCCGTGGTGGCGCAGATCCCAGAAGGCCACCTCGCCTCCTACGGCCAGGTGGCGCTGCTGGCGGGTTTCCCCCAGCGCCCGCGCCAGGTGGGCATGGTGCTGTCGGGCCTGCCGGAAAACACGGACCTGCCCTGGCACCGCGTGGTGAACACCCGGGGCTATGTCCCCAGCCGGGGCCGCTGGTGGGGGGCCTTCGAGCAGATCGGGCGCCTGCGCGACGAAGGCATTGAGGTCGATGACCAAGGCAACCTCGACCTCGAGGCCCATCGGTGGAGCGGTGAGCCTTCGACGCCCCGACGCTCCAGGCGGGGCACCACGGCTTCACCAGCCGTCGGAAGAGCCGCCCCGCCCACCCCAAAGGCCCGGAAAAAGGGCTGAAGCCCGCCTCCCTGCCCGTCGCGGAGGTTCCTTTCCACCCACCCTGCCGGGGCCGCGATCGCTCAGGTACACTGGTGTCTGCGGAGGGGCCATGAAGGTTCGCGTGTCGGTGCAGTTGAAGCCCGGAATCCTGGATCCCCAGGGCAAGGCGGTGGAGCAGGGCCTGCATGGCTTCGGCTTCGCGGTGGAGCATGTGCGCATCGGCCGCCTCATCGAGATGGAGATTCCGGGCACGGATCCCGCCGAGGTGAAGGCCAAGGCCCTGGCCATGTGCGACAAGCTGCTGGTCAACCCGGTGATGGAGAAAGCCTCCATCGAGGTGGTCTGATGCGGGTGGCAGTCCCGATCTTCCCCGGGTCCAACTGCGACCACGACGCGCTTCACGCCTGCGGCACGGTCATGGGCTGGGACACCCTTCCCGTCTGGCACCAGGAGACCCGGCTGCCGGAGAACACCGAGCTGGTCTTCGTGCCTGGGGGCTTCAGCTACGGCGACTACCTGCGCTGCGGCGCCATCGCCGCCCTGGCGCCCATCATGGCGGATGTGAAGCGCCACGCGGACAACGGCGGCCTGGTGCTGGGCGTGTGCAACGGCTTCCAGATCCTCTGCGAGGCCCAGCTGCTGCCCGGCGCCCTGCTGCGCAACGAATCCCTGCGGTTCATCCATGCGGATGTGCACCTGCGGGTGGAACGGGCCGACCTGCCCTTCACCCGCGCCATGAGGGCCGGCGAGGTCTTCCGCGTGCCCATCGCCCATGCCGAGGGCAACTTCACCCTGGATCCCGCGGATCTGGCGGACCTGGAGGCCCGGGGCGGCGTCGCCTTCCGATACTGCTCGGCCCAGGGCGAGATCGGCGAGACCCATGTGCCCAACGGCGCCATGAACGGCATCGCCGGCATCGTGAATGTCCGCGGGAATGTGCTGGGCATGATGCCCCACCCCGAGCGGGCCGTGGATCCCAAGCTGGGCCCCACCGGTGGCCTGGGCGTGTTCCGGAGCCTGGAAGCGGCCTTCGCCAAGGCCTGAATCAAGGCCTGAGCCAGATGGGGATCGACCCTCGGGGCCTGGAAAAGGCCCTTGGCAGAGCCTTGTGAAAATTCCATGCCCAACAAAATCTTTTCCTGTCATCCTTCCTGGGACGCCCCGGTGGGCATGTCTTTTTATTCCTGAGCCATGAGCGAAACTGAAACCAAAAACCTTCAGACCTACACCAGCGGCCCCCTTAGACTGGCCGTCCTCAAGCGCGACCCGGTGCCCGCCAAGCTGCTCCCGGCGCGGGAAGCCTGGACGCTGCTGCAGCCCACCCACGCGGTGCGCGTCTGCACCAGCGAGGACCGCGAAGAGGGCGTGATCCGCTCCGGCGACCTGGCCCTCCTGCTGCCCGGGTTCGGTCACACGCTGAAGCGCCACCACGCCAACGCGCCTTTCGGCTTCACGGCCCTGTTCCTGGAAGGTCCATTCCCGGAGCCCCTGCTCTCCTCGCTGCAGAACCCGCCGCGGAAATGGCAGGAGTCCAGCTTCGCCGTGCTGCGGAGCCTCAGCCTCAAGCAGCTGTTCAGCATCTTCACGCAGGAACTGGCCAATCCCGACGGCGTGCAGCTCATGACCCGCGAGCTGTTCCTCATCCTGCTGGGTGCCGAGCTTTCGCGCCTGACGGAAAAGGAGGACCGGGGCCGCTTCCCCTACCGCCTGAACCGTTCGACCCTGCAGCTGGTGCTGGACCACATGGAGGTCCACATCGGCGCGAAGAACAGCGTGCCCGAGCTGGCCACCATGGCCCGCTGCACGCCGGACCACTTCATCCGCCTCTTCCGCGAGGCCACCAGCACCACGCCCCACCAGTACCTCATCGAGCGCCGCCTGCAGCGCGCCGTCACCCTGCTGGCCAACGGCGAGCGCCCCAGCGATGTGGCGAAGATCCTCGGCTTCTACGACGCCAGCGCCTTCACCCGCGCCTTCAAGCGCCGCTTCGGCGTGCCCCCCAGCGAGTACGCGCAGGAAGCCTACGACCGGCAGTTCCCGAAGAAGTAGGGAGAGGTCCCAGCACCGGAAAAGGGCGCCTTCGAGCGCCCTTTTCCGGTGCTGGGTAAGGCCTTACTTGGCGGCCTTCTCCGTCACGGCCTTGGCCTTGGTCGCGCCCTTTTCGGCGCCCTTCCGGGTCTTGCCCTTGGCTTTGTCCGTGCCGGCCTTGGCGGCGCCTTCGCCCTTGGCGGTGGCCGCCTTCACCTGGTCGCCGGCCACCGGGACGGCCCCGGCCTTGGCGTCGACCTTGGCTTTGGCATCCGAGGCCTTCTTGTCGGCCTTGGCCTTGGACTGATCGGCTTTTTCATCCGCCTTGGCCTTCCCCTTGTCGACGGTCGCATCCGCCTGTTTTTTGAGGTCGTCCTTGGTGGGAATCTGCGCAGAGAGCGCCAGCGTGGCACCCAGCATCACGGGAAGAAGAAGCTTCATCGGAACCTCCACTGAAGACTAGAGACTGAAGACGGAAGATCGCTCCTCAGGGCTTGCACACCTTGCAGGCCTTGTAGCCGGCCTTGTCGGCCTCGGCCGCCGAGGCGAAGGAGGTCCGGTTGGCATCCTTCATCTTCGCGGCGACCTTGCAGTCGGCCCGGTGGTAGGTCTTGGAGTCCTTGTTGGCGATGATGGCTGTCGAGGCGGCCACGGCCTTGGCTGGAGCAGCCTTGGCCGCCGCGGCGGGCGCGGGTTTGGCAGGCGCGGGGGCCGGGACCGCGGCGGGGGCCGGAGCGGGTTTCGCCGCAGCTGCAGCTGGAGCAGGCTTGGCGGGGGCGGTGGGGGTCGCGGCGGCAGCCTTCGCAGCCTCGGCCTTCTTGGCCTGCTTCTCAGCTTTCTTTTCGGCCTTCTTTTCGGCGGTGGTCTTGGGCGCGGCGGGCTTGGCGTCCTGGGCGGTGGCCACCACGGAGGCAGCCAGGAAGAGGGCTAGCAGCATGTGTTTCATCGATTCTCCTTGGTGAGGGGTGAGTCAGGGTGCGCCGCACCCCGGGGACTGTCAACGAGGGACGGCGCAGGAGGCCGGGAAACGGGGCGGGCGCCGGGCGCGCGTGGCCTGCTCGAAGCCGAAGGCCAGCTTCAGTAGCGGGCCCTCCTGCCAGGGCCCGCCCACGAACGAGAGGCCCAGCGGCATCCCGAAGGCGTACCCGGCGGGAACCGTGATATGGGGGCAGCCTGCCACGGCCGCCGGACTGGAGAAGCTGAGGCTGGAGCTGTCGCCGTTCAGGTGGTCGATGAGCCAGGCCGGGCCTCCGGTGGGCCCCACCAGGGCCTGCAGTCGGTGTTTCTCCAGCAGGCTGGTGATGTCCCGCCTTGCCTGGGCGCATGTCTCCAGGGCTTTGATGTAGGCGGGGTCCGTCGGGGGCCCCTTGGCCTGAGCCAGCTTCAGGATCTCCTGGCCGAAGAAGGGCATCTCCCGCCCCTTCTCCCGCTCATCGAAGGCCATGAGCGCCTCGAGGCTCCTCACGGCACCGCCCCTCCCGGCCAGGTAGGCCTCCAGGCCCGCCTTGAACTCGTAGAGCAGCACCTCGAATTCCGCATCGTCATAGGCCGAGGACTTCAACTCGACTTCCACCAGGGTGGCGCCCTGCGCCGTGAGCACCTCCAGGGCGGGCCGGATCACGGCGTCCACATGGGCATGGACGCCCAGGAGGTTCTTCACCACGCCGAGGCGCGCACCCTTCAGGCCCTCCGCCACGAGGAAGGGGGTGTAGTCGGCCTCCCGCCGCGCGTCCGCTTCGCGGGTGGCGGCGTCCCGGGGGTCGCTGCCGGCCAGGACATTCAGCAGGACCGCCGCGTCACGCACCGTGCGCGTCATGGGGCCGGCCGTATCCTGGGTGTGTGAGATGGGGATGATGCCGCTCCGGCTCACCAGGCCCACCGTGGGTTTCAGGCCCACCACGCCGCTGGCGTTGGCGGGGCTCACCACGGAACCGTCCGTTTCCGTGCCCACGGCCACGACGCAGAGGCTGGCCGCCGCGGCGGCGCCGGACCCGGAGCTGGAGCCGCTGGGGCTGCGGTCCAGAGCATAGGGGTTGCGCGTCTGTCCCCCGCGTCCGCTCCAGCCGCTGCTGCTGCGGGTGGACCGGAAATTCGCCCACTCGCTGAGGTTCGTCTTCCCCAGGACCACGGCCCCGGCCTCGCGCAGCTTCCGCACGAGAAAGGCGTCCTCCCTGGGCGCGGGGGCCTCGGCCAGCGCCAGCGATCCGGCCGTGGTCTTCATGCCGTCCGCCGTGTCGATGTTGTCCTTGAGGAGCACGGGAATGCCATGCAACGGGCCGCGGAGCCTGCCGGCCTTCCGTTCCCCATCCAGGGCCCTGGCGAGCGCCAGGGCCTCCGGGTTCAGCTCGATCACCGCATTCAGCTTCGGACCCGCCTGATCCAGCGCCCGGATGCGGGCCTGGTATTTCCGCACCAGGTCCGCCGCCGTCCAGTGACCCGCGGCCAGGCCCGCCTGAAGGCCGGCCACGGTGGCCTCCTCAAGGACCAGTCCCTTCGCGGGAGCGGCCTTCAGGTCGCCCCCGGTGAGCGCCGCCGCCCCCGCAGCCAGGCTCACCCCCAGGAAGGCGCGGCGATCGAGAGCCAGGGAATCGTCTTCACGCGGCATGGGCGGTCCTTCGAGGGGATGAAAGGATCATACCTCCGGATGACCCGCCGGTCCCCGGAGCGCGTTCGCCGATCCGCACCTGCACCGGGGTGGGAGGCGGCGGATCCTGTGATCCGGGAGGTTTCCATGGCCGCGTTCCTGCTCTGGCTCATCCTGCTGGTGGTCTGCTGGCCCCTGGCCCTCCTGGCGCTGATCCTCTACCCGCTGGTCTGGCTGCTGCTCCTGCCCTTCCGCCTCCTGGGCTTCGCCGTGGAGGGCATCTTCGGGCTGGCGAAGGGGCTGTTCCTGCTGCCGGCGCGCCTCCTCGGGCGATGAACGGGGGCGGAGCGAGGGTTGAGCCAGATCACATTCTTTGTTGATCTATCGATCTAGAATGGCCGGGTCCCGTGGAGGCCCCGTGTTCAACGGTTTCGAGCAGGCCCGTCAGTTCATCCAGGCCCATTCGGTCCGCATGATCGACCTCACCTTCAGCGATCTCTGGGGCCGCTGGCACCATGTCAGCATTCCCGCCTCCCAGTTCAACGAGCAGCTCATGCGGGACGGCGTGGGCTTCGACGGTTCCAGCGTGGGTCTGAAGTCCGTGAAGTCCGGCGACATGGTGCTGATCCCGGACCTGGCCACGGGCCACATGGACCCCTTCTGGGAGGCCCCCACCCTCAGCTTCATCTGCTCGGCCTACGAGGCCGACACCAAGGCGCCCTTCCCCGTGGATCCCCGCAACATCGCCATCCGCGCGGAGGCCTACCTGAAGGAGACGGGTATTGCCGATCAGAGCATCTGGGGCCCCGAGTACGAGTTCTATGTCTTCGACAAAGTAAGCTACGAGAACGGCGTCAACACCGCCTCGTACCGCGTGGACAGCCGCGAGGCGGACTGGCACAGCGGCGAGGGCGGCCATGGGCACTTCATCCCCCTGCACGGCGGCTACCATGCCATGGCGCCGAAGGACCAGCTCTACAACCTGCGCGCCGAGATGTGCATGGAGCTCGAGCAGATGGGCGTCGAGGTGAAATACCACCACCACGAGGTGGGCGGCCCGGGCCAGTGCGAGATCGAAACCCCGCTCTTCCCCCTGCTGAAGGCGGGCGATGCCACCCAGATCGTGAAATATGTCGTGAAGATGGTGGCCCACCGCCGGAACCAGACGGCCACCTTCATGCCCAAGCCCCTCTACGGCGAGGCCGGCAGCGGCATGCACTTCCACCAGATGCTGATGAAGGGCGGGAAGAATCTCTTCTACGACGAGAACGGCTACGGAAAGATGAGCCAGGAGGCCCTCTGGTACATCGGCGGCATCCTGGCCCACGGTCCGGCCCTGCTGGCCCTCACGAACCCCAGCACCAACAGCTACCGCCGTCTGGTGCCCGGTTTCGAGGCCCCCATCAGCGCCTTCTTCTCCCTGGGCAACCGCTCCGCCGCCATCCGCGTGCCCAAGTATGCGGATCAGCCCGAAACCGCCCGCTTCGAGTTCCGCCCGCCCGACGCCACCTGCAATGTCTACCTCGCCTTGGCCGCGCAGCTGCTCGCCGGCATCGACGGCATCCAGAAGAAGCTGGATCCCACGGCCCTGGGCTTCGGCCCCATCGACCAGAACATCTTCGGCTGGACCGAGGAGCAGCGCCGGAGGATCAAGAGCCTGCCCACCAGCCTCATGGAGGCCTGCGAGGCGCTGGAGGGCGACATGGACTTCCTGCTGGCGGGGGGCGCCTTCGACCGCCTCCAGCTGGAGGACTACCTCAGGCACCTCCGCGCCCAGGAGGCCGCCGTTCGGAACCGGCCCCATCCCTACGAGATGGCCCTCTACTTCGAGGCCTGAGAACTGGCGGGAAACGGCCTGAAGCCCGATATTGGCTCCGGCGCGGCTCCCCAGACGGATCGCCGGGCCACGCGGGAGGCCACCATGGATGTCTACCTGGACCCCAAGGAAACGGAACTCCTGACGGGGCTGCTCGAACATCGACTCGAAGGGCTCCACCGGGAAATCCACCACACGGACAGCCGGTCCTTCAAGGCGGAGCTCAAGGCCGAAGAGGCCCTGGCGCAGGAGGTTCTGGCCAAGCTGAAGACCCCCGCCGCCATGGGGATCTAGGGGCTCCTAGGCCCACCGCCGCACGCGGCGGACATAGGCTTCGTAGGCCCCCCCGAACTGGGCCCGCAGCCGGACCTCCTCCCGGGCGATGACGAGGCGGTCCAGGAGAAGCACCAGCCCGGAGACCATCAGCAGCACCCAGGCCGAGTCCAGCAGCATCCCGAGCCCGGCGAGGCAGGCCGAGAGGCCCAGGTAGAGGGGGTTCCGGGAATATCCGAAGGGGCCCGAGGTCAGGAGCGCCGTGGCCTCTCCGTTGGGGTTCGGCGTGGTTCCCGCGCCCTTGAACGCGGCCAACGCCCACCCGGCGAGGGCCAGGGAGCCGGCCAGCAGCGCCACGCCCACCCCATGCCTCAGGGCATCCGGAAGGTGCGTGCCGAGGGGCCGCAGGAACCCCAGGCCCCAGCCCGCCAGGAGGCAGGCCAGGAAGAGGAGTGGTGGCTGGGGAGACCTCTGGTGTTCGGGCATGCCTGCCTCCCTTTCCCGGGGGGAGAGGATACCCACTCCGCCATCGGGTCAGGCCAGGGACTTCTCGAGGGCCTCCCCGTGTACGGCCTTCAGATCCGCCGCATCGGCATCCAGCAGAGGCTGGCCATCCACGGCCAGGGTGATGCGCGCGCCGCCCGTGGTGCCGATCTTCGCGAAGGGCACCCGGTGCGTGGCGCAGAGCGTCGCCAGGCTGCCTTCGCCTTCGGCGGCCACGCTCACCACGATGCGGCCGGCCGTCTCGCCGAACAGCAGGCTGTCCAGGCGCAGGGCCCCCTTCGTCAACATCAGCTGGCAGCCCATGCCTTCACCCTCATCCGCACCGAAGGCGCTCTCCAGCGCGGTGACCAGCAGGCCACCCTCGCTGGTGTCGTGGGCGCTGCGGATGAGGCCCAGGCGGACACCCTCGCGCACGCAGGCCTGGAGCCGCAGCTCCTCGTCTAGGCGCAGCTCGGGGCAGGCGCCCTGCACCTTGCCCGTGCGGAGCTTCAGGTACTCACTGCCGCCCAGCTCCTCGCGCGTCTCACCCAGCAGGAAGATGCCATCGTGGGCCGCGCGGAAGGCGGAGCCGCAGATGCGGTTGCCGACCTTGGACAGCGCGGTGGCGTCCGGCGCGTCCACGGCCACCGGGCCCGCGCAGTCCTCCACCAGACCCACCGCCGCGATCATGGGCGTGGGGAAGATGCTCTGGCCTTCGGTGTCGTTGTAGAGGCTCACATTGCCGCTGACGATGGGCACATCGAGGGCCAGGCAGGCCTGGCGGATGCCCAGGCAGCCCTGCTCGAAGGTCCACATGTTCTCGGGTTTCTCAGGGTTGCCGTAGTTCAGGCAGTCCGTGAGGCCGATGGGCTCGGCGCCCACGCAGGCCAGGTTGCGGCAGGCTTCGGCCACGGCGTGGGCCGCGCCCCAGAAGGGATCCAGGTAGCAGAAGCGGCTGTTGCAGTCGCTCGACATGGCCACGGCCTTGCCCGTGTCCTGGCCCGTCTCATCCTTCACGCGGATGATGCCCGCGTCGCCGCGCCCCATGCCCAGCAGCGTGTTGCTGCGCACGGTGCCGTCGTACTGCTCGAAGATCCACCGCTTGCTGGCCACGGTGGGCGCCTGGAGGAGCTGGCGCAGGGTGCGCTCCACTTCCGCGGGCTTGAGGTCTGTCGGCAGCGGCGCGGCGTTCACCGCGTCGAGGTAGCCGGGCCGCTGGCGCGGCCGGTCGTATTTGGGTGCCGCGTCCACCAGGGGCTGAATGGGCAGGTTGATGACGGGCTCGCCGTGCCAGCTGCCGATGAAGCGGCCGCTGTCGGTGACTTCGCCCACCACGCAGGCGTCCAGGCCCCACTTGTGCAGCACGGCGACGATCTTCTCTTCGCAGCCGGGGCGCGCCACCAGCAGCATGCGCTCCTGGCTTTCGCTGAGCATCAGCTCGAAGGGGGTCATGCCCTCCTCGCGCATGGGCACCTGGTCCAGCCGGATCTCCAGGCCCGTGCCCGCCCGGCTGGCCATCTCGAAGCTGCTGGAGGTGAGGCCCGCGGCGCCCATGTCCTGGATGCCGATGACCCAGTCGGTCTGGAAGATCTCCAGGCAGGCCTCGAGCAGCAGCTTTTCCGTGAAGGGATCGCCCACCTGCACCGTGGGGCGCTTCTCCTCGCTGCCCTCGCCGAACTCGGCGGAGGCCATGCTGGCGCCATGGATGCCGTCGCGGCCGGTCTTCGAGCCGATGTACATCATCTTGTTGCCGATGCCCGAGGCGAAGCCCTTGAAGATCTTGTCACTGCGCAGCACGCCCAGGGTGAAGGCGTTCACGAGGATGTTGCCGTTGTAGCTGGCGTCGAAGGCCGCATCGCCGCCCAGCATGGGGATGCCCATGCAGTTGCCGTAGCCCGAGATGCCCGCGGCCACGCCCTTCACCAGGCCCTTCATGCGCGGCGCGTCGATCTCCCCGAAGCGCAGGCTGTTCAGGTTGGCCAGGGGGCGGGCGCCCATGGTGAACACATCGCGGAGGATGCCGCCCACCCCGGTGGCGGCGCCCTGGTAGGGCTCGATGAAGCTGGGATGGTTGTGGCTCTCCATCTTGAAGGCCACGGCCCAGCCATCGCCGATGTCCACCACGCCTGCGTTCTCGCCGGGGCCCTGGAGGACGCGGGGGCCCTCCGTGGGCAGGTTCTTCAGGTGCACGCGGCTGGATTTGTAAGAGCAGTGCTCGCTCCACATGGCGCTGAACACGCCCAGCTCCGGGTAGGTGGGCAGGCGGCCATCCAGGAGGCGCAGGAGCACCTGCCACTCGTCCTTGGACAGCCCCAGCTCCAGGGCCAGGGATTCGGTGACAGCCGGTTCGTGGGCAGCGGACATGGAGGCTCCGGAAGCCTTGATTCTAGCGGTTTCGCCAGGGCCGAACGAGGCTTGACATCCTTCAGGACGGTTCGGGCTCCACCGGCGCCATGGGGGACTCCCCGCCTTCGTAGGTGCGGCGCAGCACCCCCTGGACGAGGCGCTGGAAGAAGGTGCCCCGTTCCGGGTTGAACACGATGGAGACGGTGGCCTTCAGTTCGGTGCCCAGTTCGAGCAGGGGACCGCCCTCGATGCCCGTGCCCAGCAGCAGGAAGGGCACGCGGCCCTGGACGGGTTCCAGGAGGGCCTTCATCCGCCGCCGCTCGTCCAGCCCCAGGCTGGGCACATGGAAGAGCAGCAGCGCCGGATGCTGGGCCAGGGCCTCCTTGATCGCGGAGACCGTCGGCGCCACGCGGTGCAGGGGCTGGAGCCCCCCCAGGAGATTCTGAAGCGTCCCCTCGAGCGCCGCGTCTCCGGACACCAGCGCGAGCCCCCTGGGCGGGGTGGCGGCCGTGCGGGTCTCATCCGCGGCCGCGGCGGTTTCGACACCCCGCCGGGAGATCCGTTCCAGGTCCTCCTCCCGGTGCTCGAAGACCCACCGGGAGAGGGGGTGCAGCACCCGCTCGTCCAACTGGGGCCGGAACTCGATCCCGAAGGTCCGGCCATGCACATGGCGGACCTTGACCTTCGTGTTGATCCGGATGCCTTCCACCAGGGAGATGGTCACGGCCATCTCGTCCCCGGCCTGGAGCTCCCCTTCCAGGATGTCCCGGGTGCTGTAGATCCGAGCCCCGGTGGTGCTGATGTCCACCAGCGTCCCCGTGACGAGGTCGTACTTGGGGGTGCTGAAGGTCACGGGCACCCGGCCCACCCGCTCCACCCGGTAGGCCGACCGGTGGTCTTCCTCGTAGAGGGTCTCGGGGACCGCCAGGCGCAGGGTCCGGCGCCCCTCGGCCATGCCGAAGCCGAGGAGCTGGGTGGAGGCTTCCAGGAAGCTCACACCGTGGGGGAACCGCAGGCGCAGGTCGGCATTACGCAGGCCGTACAGGGCATCCTCCCGCCCCATGGTGGCGGCGGCCTGGAGGTCATGGCCCTCCAGGCGCAGGAACGACGATTCGAAACGGAGGTAGGGCGTGACCAGGATCATCAGCTCCCGCCGGTCGCAGGCGCGTCTGAGGATCTCCTCGACCGCTTCCGGATTTCGGATCAGGTTGCCCGCCAAGTCCCCCTCGCCTTCGGAATGTCTGTATGCATCATGGATTCCGTTCCGTACACTGAAAAGCTCTGCTTTCGGACCCCATGCCCCCGCCCCGCACCCTACTCGCCTACAGCGCCCCCCGAAGCGGCTTCGGGGATGAATGGATGACTTTCCTTCCCATTGGTCTCGGCTACCTGCAGGCGATGCTGAAGTCCCGTGCCTTTCCCTGCCGGGTGGCCAACCTGAGCGGCCGGGGCCGGAAGGAGATCCTGGCCTACCTGAAGGCCCAGAACCCGGCAGTGATGGGCGTCTCCATGTTCACCTTCAACCGGAAGCGGTCCTACGAGCTGCTGGCCTGGGCCCGGGAGGCCTGCCCGGAGGCCATCCTCCTGGCCGGCGGCCCCCACCCCACCCACCTGGCCGAAGAGGTCTTCGAGGACTGTCCCGCGCTGGATGCCATCGTGCAGGGCGAAGGTGAAGCCGTGCTCCTGGGAATCGCCGAGCGGCTGAAGGCGGCCCCCGGTTCGGATCTCTGGCGGCGAACGCCGGGCCTCATCCTCCGCGAGGGCCCCACCCTGCCTCAGCCGCCCCTGGAAGATCTCGATGGGGTGGGCATTCCCGCCGAGCACCTGGAGGCGGATTTTCTGAACGATGTGGGCCAACTGGCCTACCTGAGCACCAGCCGCGGCTGCCCGGCCACCTGCAACTTCTGCAATACCCCGGAGTTCTGGGGGACTTCCATCCGCTTCCGCAGCGCCCCGTCGGTGCTGCGCGAGATGCGAATGCTCCGGGAGCAGCACGGCCTCACCTACTTCAGCTTCCGGGACGACACCTTCACCGCCAACCGCGACCGCGTGCTCACCCTCATGAGGGGCATCCAGGACAGCGGCCTCCACCCCCTGTGGAACTGCCAGAGCCGCGTGAACCTGGTGGACGAGGACCGCCTGGTGGCCATGAAGCGCGCCGGCTGCGAGTTCATGCAGTTCGGCGTGGAGCACGGCAGCGAGCGGGTGCTCCAGCTGTTGGACAAGGGCACCAACCTGCGCCATGCGAGGAAGGCCCTGGGCCTGGTGCGCAAGGTGGGCATGAACCTGGGCATCTACCTCATCACCGGCATCCCCGGCGAGACCTGGGCGGATGTGGAGGAGACCGCGACCTTCGTCCGGGACACCCGGCCCCAGGACTGCCAGATCAGCCCCCTGGCCCTCTACCCGGGAACGCGGATGTTCGACCAGTACCGCGCCGAGGGCCGCATCCAGAAGGATTTCTACCGGGCCAGCGGCGACGCCGAGGTCTTTGCGCGGGTCGACGCCCACACCGAGAAGGCCCTGCGGCACATCGACCAGGTGGCCCAGCAGGCCAAGGCGAAGTCCCGCTTCACGCCCGCCGAATTCGCCGAGCAGAAGCGCTGGCTGGGCTTCTGCGCCGTCACCAACCTGCTCTGCGGCGAGGCCGCCGAAGAAGAAGGGCGCTTCTCCGAAGCCGAAGCCGAGTACGCCGAGATCATCGCCCGGGAACCCGCCAACCCCTGGGGCTTCATGAAGCGCGCCCTGCTGCGGGAGAAACTCGGACAGCTGGACCGGGCCCGCGCCGACCTGGCCGAAGTGCTGGCCTTGGCGCCCGGCAATCCCGAAGCCACCGAGCTGGCGGGCCTGTGGGGCCTCAAGCAGACCAAGGCCCGGGCCAAGAAACCAGCCCACGGCCCCACCGCCGAGATGAAGGGCGCCGAAGCCTACCTCAGCCGGCCGAAGATGTAGCCTCCGCCTTCAGCGCCCGCCGCCATTCCAGCAGACCCATGACGCACAGCACCTGGTAGACGAGGTACAGCGCGCTGGTCACATAGAGCCCCTTGTAGATCAGCAGCCCCACGGAGATGCAGTTGGCCGTGAGCCACACCAGCCAGTTTTCGATCCATTTGCGGGTCATCATGAACTGGGCGACGAGGCTGAGGGCCGTGATCAGGGAATCCAACACGGGCACGGTGCTGTTCGTGTACCGGCGGAGCAGCCAGGTCAAGGTGATCGTGATGCCCGCGACCACCCCCGCGAGCAGGACGCCCATCGCCGGCTTGACCCGGGTGACGGTCAGGGCGCCATGGTCCCGCCCCCCATGGAGCCAGCTCCACCACCCGTAGATCGAGATGGCGATGTAGAAGCCCTGCAGCCCGACATCCGCGTAGAGGCCGCTGCGGTAGAACAGGGCGATGAAAACCAGGTTGTTGGCGATGCCGAGCGGCCAGTTCCAGATGTTCTGGCGCACCAGCAGGGCCACGCAGGCGGCGCCGGTGAGGACCCCGAAGACCTCCATCCAACCCGGCATCAGTCCTCGTGCTTCAGGTTGGGGCTGCGCTCCAGCACCATGAGCACCAGCCGCTCCAGCTCATCCACCAGGAGGAAGCGGAGAACCGGATCGGCGGGGCCGGTGCGGCCGGGTTCGCCGCCCCCGCGCACCACGAAGAAGGGTCCGGACCGCTCCAGGCGGGAGATCCGCTTCCAGAGCAGGCGCCCTGCGCCCAGCTTCCTCGCCAGGGGCGCCGGCAGCGCGTTGTGCTCGACGGTGAGACCCAGCTCGTCCACCAGCACCTGGGAGCCCTCCACCAGCAGCACCCCCAGCAGGGTGCCGATGAGGAGCAGGCTGCCGGCCACCACGGCGCCGATGGCCGCCACGACGGCAACCCAGAAGGACCAGGTGGGTTCGCTCGCGGCCTCGGCCACCTTCAGGGAGGCCCGCAGGACGGGGAGCCGTTCGAGAATCTGGGCCAGAGCGCGCACGCCCACCAGCCAGGAGCCCGCGAAGAGCAGGACGGCCATGGCGCGCTGGGCGAAGGAGGGCCGGAAGACGAGGGGGGAACCGACGGTCATCGGCCTTCCATCTCCGCCACGATGCCCTCCGCGGCCGCCGCGGGATCCGCCGCATGGGTGATGGGCCGGCCCACCACCAACCAGGTGGAGCCCTGCTTCAGGGCCTGGGCGGGCGTCATGACGCGGGCCTGATCCTGGGTGGCGACACCCGCGGGCCGGATGCCCGGGGTCAAGCGATGAAAGGCCTCGCCGCAGGCCTCGCGGATGCTGCCCGCCTCCCAGGCCGAGCAGACGACGCCGCCGCAGCCGGCCTGCTGGGCCAGCTTCGCGTAGGCCAGGGCCAGATCTTCGGGCCGGCCCGCATGGCCCAGGGCCGCCAGGGCCTCCCGGTCCAGGCTGGTCAGCACCGTCACCGCCAGCAGTTCCGTGCGGCCCCCGGCGGCCCGATGGGCGCGCACGGCTTCGACCGCGGCCTCCAGCATGGCGGGACCGCCCTGGGCGTGGACATTGATGAGGCGGGGATCCAGCTGGAGCAGCACCTCCAGGGCCCGGCGCACGGTCGTGGGGATGTCGTGGAGCTTCAGGTCCAGGAACACCGGCACCCGGGCCTGCAGCTCCTTCACGAAGGCGGGCCCTTCGGCGCAGAACAGTTCCAGCCCCACCTTCAGCATGCCCACCCGGCCCGCCAGGCGATCCGCCATGGCCAGGGCCTCCTTGGCCGTGGGCAGGTCGAGGGCCACCACGAGGCGCTCCCGAGGCGTGAGGTTGGCAGGGGCAGGGCTCAAGACGACTCCCGTATGATGCGGAGGATCATTCTGCCATCAAGGGAGCTCCGTGTTGCTGACCGTTCCATCCCCTTCCTCGCCCCCGGCCGAGATCCGGCCCGCGCCGCCAACGCCCGCCGAGCGGGAGGAGCGCCTCCTCGAGGCCTACGACTGGGGCCGCCCCCTACCCCCGGCGCCGCCCGGTCCGGGCGCGGCGGCCGACCGGTGGCTGCGGGCCGCCGCCACTTTCGACTCCGGGACCGCCCTGCCGACCAACCCTTTCCCCCCTGGGGCGGCCCACCGGGAGGCGGAAGCGCTGCGGGCCCTGCTGAAGGCCCCCCCCGGCCAACGCGGGAGGCGCCTCGCGGCCCTCCCCCTCCGCCAATCCGGCACGGCCCTGGCCCTCTGGCGCTGGGGCCAGGCCCAGGTCCGCCTGGGGCGCTTCCCCCCCGAGGTGCGGCAGGCGTGGGAGGACCGCCTCCTGGCCGCGGGTCCGGCGCTCACGCGCGGCTATGCCCTGCGCCACGCCCTCTGCTGGGCCCTGGCGGACAAGGACGAGACCAGGTTCGCCGCACTCAAGGCCCTCGCCACGCCGGAGACAGAGTCCATCGTGGCGGGCTTCCAGCGCCTCTTCGGCCTGCTGGGCGGTCCCACGCCGGATCTGCGCCTGTGGAGCCTGCCGGGCCTGGACTACCAGGATCTGCGACTGGATCAGCTGGGGGCTCCCCAGGTGTGGATCTGCCCGGCCGGCGAGGGACCGCTGCCGGACCTTCCGCCCCGCGTGGCCTGGGTCATTCCCAGCACCGAGGCCGGCCTGGATGCCCGGGGCGCCAGCCTTCCCGAAAACCTCCTCGATGAGGGCCGGGCGCTCGCCGCGCGCCTCCAGGCGGCCGGAAGGACCGCCCGCTTCGCCCCCAGCCGGCCGGCCTTCGAGGCGCTGGGCCTGGTCTGGTTCCCCATCCTCATCGACCTCGACGCCCAGGGAACCGTCAGGACCATCCGCATGGGGGATGCGGCCCCGCCGCGTCCCTGAGTCCATCCTGCGAAGGGGACTTCACCCGATCCCGCAGCCCTGGAGCCATCCGGCCACCGTGCCCCAGACCAGGTGCGACCAGTAGTGGAATCCCCGCCGCACGGGCTTCGAGGTATAGCTGGCGTGGAGCCGGTCCTTGAGCATCGGATAGTTGCCGTCGGGATCCAGGACTGCCGCCACCACGGGCGAGTTGAACTCGTAGGTGATCCATCGATCCTGGCCGTCCCAGACGAGCCGCTGCTCCTCCCGGTTCTCCAGCCGCACCCACAGCGTGATCGGCACTTTGAGGCCGCCTTTCCGCTCGAGGGTGATGGAACCCACCCGGCCGGGCGCTGCGGGCTGCGGCGCCGCGAAGACGGGCCCCTTCTCGGAGAACAGCCAGCCGCCCTGGGTGACCTCCTGGGTCCTCGCGCCGCGGATGGCGTAGTCGAGCACCTCGGTGCCCTCCACGAAATCCCGCCAGAACGCGGAGAGGTCGCGACCCGACACCCGCTCGGCGATGCGCTTGAAGTCCTGCCGGGTCGGATGCCGGAAGGCCATCTCCTGGGCATAGGTGCGCATGACCTGCTCCATCACCGGCCGGCCCAGCATCGCCTCGAGCTGGTTGAGCACCTGGGTGGCCTTGCCGTAGGCGGTGACGGAGTAGCTATGGGCATTGAGGGTCTTGAACCCGAATCGCGTCAGCGGATCGGCGGAGGGCAGGCTCCAATAGCCCCCCCACTCCAGGAAGTCCGTGGACACCCGGAATCTCCGGCTGCTGAGCAGGCTGTGATAAGTGCGCTCCAAGGCCTTGTGCGTGAACCAGGTGTTGATGCCCTCATCCAGCCAGGGCTCCTCGAACTCGTTGCTGGCCAGCATGCCGTAGAAGAACTGGTGGCCGAACTCGTGGACGGTCACCTGCTCGGGTTCCAGGCGGCGCTGCAGGGGGTCGAACCCCACCGAACCGGCGGTGATGAGGGTGGGGTATTCCATCCCGTCCGCGCCTTCGGCCTGCTCGGGTGTGTCGATCACCGTCAGCGTCGGATAGGGGTATTTGAAATACCACTCCTCGCTCCAGCGCAGGGCGTTCTCCACGGCGCGCCGCTGCCGCTGGAAACTTCCCCGGTGGCGGTCGTCGATGTAGTAGAACACCTGCACGCCGCGGTACTCGTGCATGGCGGGCTTCCGCCAGCTCTCCCGGGGCATCACGGCCCAGGCGAAATCATGCACATCCTCCGCATGGAGGCGCCAGATCACATTCAGCGGCCGCTTGGGATCCTTCTCGATCTCGGTAATGAAGTTGGTCTGGGTGCCCGTATGGGCCAGCCCCAGCGCGTTCGGCAGGGACAGGGCCACATCGTAGACGCCGAAATCGGCAAAGAACTCCGTATTGGCATGGTAGGCATGGCAGTTCCAGCGGTCGCCCTGATAGACGCCCACCTTCGGGAACCACTGGCCAGACATGAGGAAGTCGCCGGCCCAGCCGCTGCGGGCGAAGACCTTCGGATAGCGGTTCTCCCAGGTGATCTCCAGGTGGATGGTCTCCCCGGGGGCCACGGCCCGCGGCAGCCTCAGCCAATGGACCGTCTCGTCCTCGCCCACATGGCCCTGCAACTCCCGGCCCTCCATCCGCACGCTGAGGAGCCGGCAGTAGCCCCAGGAGGAGGCCTCGGCCGGCCGGTCCTGATGATCGGAACGCAGGCGCCCGCCGCTCTCCTTCACGAACAGGCTCTGGGGGCCCTTGAAGGCGTTCAGGTAGAGATGCAGCGGCAGTTCCTGGGTGGGGGCCGTGCCCGTATTGCGCCAGGAAAGGGTCTCCGTCCCCTCCAGCGTCTTGTGCTCGAAGTCCAGCACCGCCTCAATGCGGTAGTTGGCGATCCTCGGCGACTTCGCCTTGTCGAACCACTTCTCCGGCGTCCAGGTCCGCGGCCCCGCCCCCAGCCCCGTGGCCACGAGCAGCACCAGCGCAGCCACCATGTGGCGTCTCATCGAACCTCCCGAGCGTCCGTCGAGCATACCAACACCCGCCCAAGGTGCGTCCTTGCCGTTCCCGCAATCCCTGCTACACTCGAACTCCTACCGCGGGGTGGAGCAGTCCGGTAGCTCGTTGGGCTCATAACCCAAAGGTCGCAGGTTCAAATCCTGCCCCCGCTACCAATCGAACCGATGACCGGAGCCGAGTGCTCCGGTTTTCGCGTACGCCGGAGACGGGCGGCAGGATTTGGACCTGCGAGTGGGATGTGGAGGACGCGACTTGATGTCGCGTCCGGAGCAGACCGGGGACCGCGCAGCGGGACCCCGTTCAAATCGTCACAGCATGGGCCGGCACGAAGGGCGGAGAACGGCGGTCGCCGGGCGAGCGCCACTGCGGAGGCAGCCCCCCGGCGGCCTCCGCAGTGGATCAAGGCCGAAGGACCAAGGGGAACAGCTATCGTCTCGGCACATACCGCATGGCCACGGCCCCCGAGCCGCACTCCAGCCAGCTCCCGAGCTTCAAATCCACAGGCTGAGAGAGCCCCGCAAACCTGCTCAGCGCTCCAATCAACCCGGTCCAGGGTGCCCGACACGATGGGCTTCTTGGCTGCGTGGATCGTCCAGGCGAAGGGCTCCACCCAATCGGGCATCCAATCAGGCCTCACTCCCGGCTGCGCCACCGGGCGCCACGCCGCCTCGGCCACATCGGATTCAAGGGTTACCGCAGCCGGATGGGCAAAGGCGGCGAAGACCCGCTCGGCGAAGGGCATATAGGCCTCGGGAATCAGCCCTTCCATGCGCTTGCCGCCGTTGAGGGTGAAGCGCGTCGTCGGCGCGGAGCCCAGTTCGACCAGCTTCACGCGCAGGCTGAAGGCCTCCAGCTCGAAGGCCAGGGGGGATCCCGTGAACCCCTCGATGGCCGTCTTGCTGCCGGTGTAGACCGCCGCCAGCGACCGGGATCAGGGGGCCTGAGTCTCCAGGTCGTTGAGGACGGACCAATCCGGCGCGGTCTTGGGCACCATGGTCTGGAGGAAATGCCAATAGAACCCGCCGCCCACATAGGCGGGCACGCTGGGGATACGGTAGCCGTAGAACCGCCGGAGCATGTCGGCCCGGGTGGTGGCGGAGGCGGGAATGCTGTTGCCCCAGCCGAATTCGCCGAATCCGAGTTTCGCGTTGGGGAAGCGGGCGGCCAAAGCGCTAAATAGCGCATCCAATTCTGCCTGGGTCAGCTGATGGCCATTGTTCTGGTCTTCGTAGTAGCTGACCAAGACATAATTGAGTCCCGTGCGCATGCGGTGCCCGGGCGGAATGTTGGCATCCGCCCAAGGGATGAGGTCGTAGCCTGGCGTGGCCGGATTTTCGTAGTAGAAGGTGAGGGCCGTGGGCTTCCCGGCAGCCTTCACAGCATCAAACATCGCTTCGAGCTTGGGCATGACGCCCGATCCCAGCCAGTTCCCGTTCACCTCGTTGCCGATTTCCCAAACAGACACGAACGGGCCGAGGGTGCCCAGGTACTCGGTGATGCGAGCCTGGACCGCGGCCAGGGTCAGGGCTGGCATGTAGGACGAATCCACGGGCTGGCCCATCACATCGGCCACCGTCGCGAGTGCCGTGACGGAGGACACATAATCCACCGCGGCGGGATGCCCGCCTGAAGCCAGGTCAAAGACTGTCCGGACCATGGTGCGAACCGGCAGGGACTTCAGGGCATCCACCTGCTGGGCCGTGCTGGAGGCGGGGTCATCGGTAGTCACCCCCCAGAGCCAGCTGGTTGGAAGAGGTGGTGGGTTGGCCAAGGAGGTGAAGTTCTGGCCGCTAACATTCGCCTCATTCAGGGTCACCGCTGAATTGGCGGGCGTGAAGGCGTAGCCCGACAGGCTTGGGGTGACCGAATAGCTGCCATTCGCGAGCCCCGTGAAGGAGTAGCTGCCGCTTGAGCCGGTGGTCGTCGTGGCGGAAGCCGCTCCCGCGAGCCTCATCAGTACGCCCTGCTGCACCGCGCCACTGACTGAACCGCTGATGCTGTAGGTGACGGTTGGAACACTGGCTACGAAGCGGTTCCCTGTTGAATTTGTGCCAAGCACAGTCACGGCCGAGGAGGCCGGGGTGAAGGTGTAGCCGGCAAGGGCTGGGGTCAGGGTATAGCCGCCGTCCAGAAGGCCAGGGAAGCTGAAGGTCCCAGTCGCGTCCGTGGTCGCGGTCCTGGTCGCCGCGCCTGTTAGGTTGATGGCGACCCCTTGCTGCACAGCCCCGCCCACCGACCCCGCGATGGCGTGGGTGGCCGCGGGGCTGGGGCTGGCCTGATGGTTTCCACCTCCCCTGCAGGCAAAAAAGAGGGCCGCGGCGAAAAGGGCAACCAGGCCCGCAGACCAACGCCTCCACTGAACCCGAGTCACTGACCCTTCCTTGCTCGAATGCAGGTCCGCCATGGCAGGCTCCCTGGGAGATGAGGTAAAGCAGGCGCCCCTCATGGAGGGGGGGCTGCGTCCTTCCTGTTCAGATGATCCCAGGCTCAGTTTCATCGCCGAGCAGGGTCCACCCTTCAGGCCCGGGTGCCAGTCGGCTGTCGGGCTTGGCCGGAGTGGTTTCTAGGCTCCAGGGACCAAGCGGAGGTCCGCCTAAAGATCTAGTAGAAAACGACATTTCTCACTCCTTCAAGGTGTTTTATCCTTAAACAAGATTATCATATACATCAAGAAAATCCATGTAGATATTAATCTACACTTGTAAAAAAAACATTTTTTAACCCCTTGACGCGATACTTTACATGACCTACTTTTTGCGACTTGACCCTTGTGTCAAAACACCTGCGCCCAGTGTCCATGGCCCGTAACCTATGCCCGGAGGTGGTTATTTTTCGCCTAACAGACTTATTTTCAATTCTTTTTTCCAGTTTGGTCGCCCTAAGCCCTGCCTATGGCCGAGAGGAGCAGCCCCAGCCCCTCCCAGCAAAGCCGGCGACCAAGACAGCTCCCCGTCAACCGGCCACACCCGAACCGGCCAAGCAGTCATCGGAGAAGGCTCCCGCGCCATCTGAACCGGCCAAGCAGTCTCCGGAAGTGGTTCCCGCGCCAACCACACCATCCGAAAATGCGGACGATTCCCTGCCCATGGAACCGGCTAAAGGCACCCAACCCAGTTCCTCGCCGGATCCGGGCCTGGAGCCCCTCATGGCTGGCTCTGGCGTCATCCGCGCCACCGCGGCCCGGCCTGTTCAAGCCCCCGTTCAGACCCCAGTTCAAAGCATTAGCGTGACCTTCAACCAGGACGCAACTCCTCCCTCAAAACCCAACGGCCCGATCGCCGATGCGGCCGGGAAAGTCAGCACCACCGCGGGTACCCAGCTGCCCGCTCCGCCGCGGCCCCCGCAACAGGTTCCCGCGATCGGCCGCCCTCGCCTGGCGCCCTGGGCTGGCCCATCCAAACATGAACTCCAGGATCGTCTCAGGAGCTTGACCGTGTCCGGCGCCGCCCTGGCGGCCTCCCCCAACACGCTGATCCTCTACGATTCCACCGGCCCCTGGGGATTCCTGGGCGAACTCTACGCCCAGCAGACCGCCAACCTGGTCTCCCACTTCGGCACCTGGAAGGCGATCCCCGTGGGGACCTATGTGGCCGGGCAGATGGCTGGCTTCACCGCGGTGGTCTACATCGGCTCCACCTACGATGAGCCCCTGCCCCTGGCTTTTTTGGCAGATGTCCGGGCCACCACGATCCCGGTGCTGTGGATGTACGACAACATCTGGCAACTCACGGCGGAGTTCGCCGATTTCCCGGGCACGACCGGATGGACATGGACTGGCTTCGATTTCAGCCAGATCCCCAGCGTCCAGTACAAGGGCACCCAGCTGGACCGCGACCTTCTGAACGGGGGCGGCATCATGGGAACCACCCTTGCCGACCCGTCCAAGGCCCAGGCGCTGGCCACGGCCCAGCGCACGGATGGCACCACGATCCCCTGGGTCGTCCAGAGCGGCCAGTTCTACTACTTCACCGAAATCCCCTTCTCCTATGTCAGCCCCAACGATCGCTACCTGGCCTTCGCGGACCTGCTCTACGCCGTCTACAACCCCGCCGCGGCCACCCGGCACCGTGCCCTGGTCCGGATCGAAGATGTGGGACCTGATGCCGATCCCGCGGAACTGAGGGCCGTCGCCGATGCGCTCTTCGCACGCGCAGTGCCGTTCTCCGTGGCGGTCTACCCCGGATACCGCGATCCCAACGGCACCTACAACGGAGGCGTCGCGACCTCCTACGATCTAGTGAACCGCCCCACCGTTGTTTCGGCCCTGAAGTACATGCAGTCCAGGGGCGGAACCCTTCTCATGCATGGCTACACCCATCAGTTCTCCAAACTCCTGAACCCCTACTCGGGGGCCAGTGCCGATGACTTCGAGTTCTTCATCGCGCACATCGATTCTGCCAACAATGTGGTGTATGACGGCCCGGTGCCGGGCGACTCCCAGGTATGGGCCACCAGTCGCATCAAGTCCGGGATGAACGCATTCACCCGGGCGGGGTTGACGGTCCCCACCATTTTCGAGCCGCCGCACTACGCGGCCTCGGTTCCCGACTACAAGGCCATCCTCGCCCTCTTCCCCAAGCGGTACGACCGTGGTCTCTATTTCGGGGGCATTCTCAGCGGCGGAGCGATCAGCTACAGCCGGCTGAACGGCCAGTTCTTCCCCTATCCGGTGAAGGACATCTACGGTTCCTTCGTCATCCCGGAGAACCTGGGCAATGTCGAGCCGGTGGCCTTCAACAACCATCCTCCGCGCCTGCCGGCCGACATCCTCACCACGGCCCAGAAGAACCTGGTGATCAGGGATGGCTTTGCAAGCTTCTTCTACCATCCGTATCTGGGAACGCCCATGCTGACCGAGATCGTGGATGGCCTGAAGGTTCAGGGCTGGACATTCGTCGCCGCAGGTTCCATCACGAACTGAATCCAACAGGGAATCCCGTGGAACGGGGACTTTCATTCCGAAAGCTCTAATCGTGTATCTCAAAACTTCGAGGGGCCGCGCCGGGCGCGTGTCAAATGCCAATGGAACCATTCATGCAGGTGCTATTCGGTCTGGTGGTCTTCGTGAACCTGCTCATCCTTGTGAGCAGCCTCGATGATGTGTTCATTGACGCCTATTTCTGGATCCGGGTCCTGTACCGAAAGTCCACGGTCGCGCGCAGGCACGCCCCCTTCGGGCTCGAGCAGCTTCAGGATCGGGAGGAGGCGCACTTCGCGATCATGGTCCCGGCCTGGAAAGAGTTCGATGTCATCGCAAGCATGATCGAGAACACCAATGCCAACATGAAGTACTGCAATTACCTGATTTTCGTCGGCACTTATGTCAACGACAGTGAGACCCAAACCGAGGTGGACCGCATGGCCCGCCGGTACCGCAATGTGCGCCGGGTGGATGTGCCCCATCCTGGCCCCACCTGCAAGGCCGACTGTCTGAATTTCCTGATCCAGGCGGTATTCCGGCACGAGGAGCAGACCGGTCGTCCCTTTTCCGGGGTGGTGATCCACGATTCAGAAGATGTGATCCACCCCCTGGAACTCAAGGTCTTCAACCACTTCATTGACCGCATGGACCTCATCCAGCTCCCGGTGCTCAGCCTGGAGCGCGAGTGGTACCAATTGGTGGCGGGGACCTACCAGGATGACTTCGCCGAGTGTCACTCGAAGGACATGGTCGTCCGCGAGAGCCTCACGGGACTGGTGCCCTGCGCCGGAACCGGGATGTGCTACTCGCGCAGGGCCCTTGCGGCGCTCATGGCGGAAACCGGGGATTCTCCCTTCAACACGGCGACCCTGACCGAGGATTACGACTTCAGCTTCCGTTTGAAGAAGTTCGGTTTGAAACAGTCCTTCGTGAAGATCCCCTTTCACTACACGGCCTACGAGAAGGGATGGTGGGGCGAACGGAAAGTCGAACGCTACGACCTCCTGGGGGTTCGCGAATTCTTCCCGTCCACCTTTCGTACCGCCTATCGTCAACGGACCCGCTGGATTCTCGGAATCGCGCTCCAGGGCTGGGAGGCCATGGGGTGGAAAGGCGATCTGAAGACCAAATACTTCATGTTCCGGGATCGCAAAGGGGTATTCACCAGCCTGGTGACGATCCTGGCCTACGCCCTTCTGGCGTGCATCGGCACACTCACGTTCCTTGGCCGCATGGGCCTGCATGTTCCCCCCCTGCCACCAGGATTCGCCCAGGGCAGCTGGCTGACCCGCCTCATGCAGGTCAATGCCGTGTTCATGGTGAACCGCGTGCTGCAGCGCTTCATCTTCGTGAACCGATTGTACGGCGTCACCCATGGCCTGCTCGCCATCCCCCGCGTCCTCGTCAGCAACGTGATCAACTTCATGGCCGCCACCCGGGCCTGGAAGCAGTACCTGCGGCACAGGATCACGGGCGTGGCCCTGGCATGGGACAAGACGGCCCACGCCTATCCCACCGGCCCCGAATTGCGGCCTTTCCGCGCCAAACTGGGCGAGATCCTCTTCCAGTGGAATGAACTGGAGGAGGGCCACCTGGATGCCGCCCTCACCGAGCAGGAGATCACCGGGCGCCAGCTGGGCAGCATCCTCATGGAACGGTATGGGGTATCCGAAGCCAACCTGGCGGACGCCATCGCCTTCCAGGCCGACCTCCCGCGCAGCAGCCTCAACATGGCTGTCCTCGAACAGACCCGGAACCTGCTGCCCCACAGCCTCGCCATCCATCACAGATGGGTCCCCCTGGGGGTCGGGGAGCATGAGGAACTGCTCCTGGGCGTGTCGGCGCCTCCTTTGGAAGCGGCCATGGCAGAAGCCCTGGTGCACCTTCAGACCGCTCCGAGGTTCTTCATCATCACGGAGAGCGAGGCCCTGTGCGCCTTGGCCTACATGATCCTCGGAGGATCTTCCGCCGAGATGTTCGATCAGGCCCTGGCGGACCGCCTGGAGCACATCCTGGATCTGAAGATTGAAATCTCCCCTGTCCTGCTTGGATCAGCCTTGGCGGACTACTCCTATTCGAGCCACGGGAAACTGCAACTGTTTTTGGCCGATCGCCACATCACCAACCCCCAGCCGATCGGGCTTCATCCTTCTGGAGCCCACCTCCACTTGGGATTGCAGCCCACCCCCGCCACTTAGCGTCCATTCCCACCGCGCCCTGATCGTCTCCGAGCCGCCCATGCACCGATGTTTCACCGGTTTCTGTGTCTTCCTGCTCCTTGGTCCCATGGCTCGATCACAGACGCCACCCTTGCGCGGGGAGGCCTACCGGCTGGCCGAAGAGTCCTACCGCCTTCAGGCGGCCCATGACCTGGCGGGGGCTCTGAGCCTGGTGGACGCGGCCCTGGCCAAGTCCAAAGAACACCCGCAGCTGCTCGCCCTCAAGCGGGACCTGCTCTACGCGATAGGCTCTCTGCCCGAGGCGGATGCGTTGAACGAAGACCTCCTGGCGAAAGCCCCGGGGGATGCCAAACTCCGGCTGTTCCGGATCTACCTCAGGCAGCGTCAAGGCCGGTTGGCCGAAGCCCTTGAGGATGCGACACAGCTCGAGGGGGATTCTGGAATTTCTCCCGGGGACCGCCGCCAGACCCGGCTGGTCCTGGCCGACCTGTTCCAGGCCCAGGGCAGACACACCGAAGCCTTGAAGGTTCTGATGCCCCATTCCGGAGAGGCTGAGCTTGGCGTTCAAGCCCGCCGGGCCTTCCTGCTGCTCGCCGATGGCCATCACGCTTCAGCCTGCCAGGCCTTCCAGGATGCGTTGCAGCTCTCCCCGGATGCAGACCAGCGGCGTACGCTGCTGCAGGGGCTTTGCGACGCGGCGCGAAAAACCAACCAGGCCGACCTTGAGCTGAGGGCCCTGGAAGACCTTCGCAGGCTCAACCCGCAGGACCGCCACGCGGCGCTGGAGCTGGCCTATGCGTATGTGGGCCGGCACCGCGATGCCGAAGCCCTCGATCATTTCTCCGCTGGGCTGGATGATCAGAGCCTTCCGGGGACCTGGCTCGACGCCGCCTATGCCGCCAAGCGCCTCGGAAAGAATTCCGAGGCGGTGCGGTACTTCACCCGGGGCATGGATGCGCGCAGGGCCTCGGGCCAGACTTCACCGGAGTTCGACTACGGCCTGCGGCGGGAAGTGGAAACCCTGAGCCGGTCCTGGGGTCTAGCGTCTGGCAGCTTCTACCGGCAAAGCATCCTCCTCCCTGGCGTGGCCTCCCGGGACAAGCTCCTTCAACAGGGCCTGGAGGCCTACTGGCAGCCGGAGTTCCTGGCGCAGAATGGCCGCATGGTGCAGGTCTTCGCCCAGGTCTTCGAAAACCTCTACAGCGGAAACTCGGCCACCACGGGCGGTCCCACGCTGCAGGGGGTCGTCGGGGTCCGGGCCAAGCCCTTCAGCTCCGAAAATGTGGTGTTCACGGCCGAAAAGCTGGTGGCGCTCGGGCGCCTCTCTCTGAACGACTGGATGTTCCGGGCTGCCTACTCCGCGGATGCTGGGCTGGACCTTCGGCCCTGGGAACGCGACTGGAACTATTGGCGCCTGTTCACGGAAGGGGCCGCCTTTGCCAAGACCGGCCAATATGTGCATCAGCTCGAAGTCCGAGCCGGCCACGCCTGGCGCATGAAGACCAGCGACGGGCGGGACATGCTGGCCCCGCACCTGGTCCTGGCGGGGGATTTCGACAACCGGGTGAACCCTCGGTACGCCGGCGGATTCGGCATCGGTGCCTCCCTGCGCCATTGGTTCCGGGAGGACCGGCACCATGCGCCGGCCAGCTGGCTGGAGCTGACCCTTCAGGCCCGAGCGCAGCTGGGCAGCGCGGACCGGGGCAAGGGTTTGTTCCTGACCCTGACCGGATGGTTTTAGAGGCCTTCCTCTGATCGGAGACAGTTGTGAAGCATCACCAAGCGCGTTTGCAAGACGGCCATGAGCTTCCCGGAATGGATCCGACAAGCCCGGTTTATCTTGCGAGCTCATCCCGGCCCGGCCGCCTGATTCCAGGCTTGTGGCGCCACACCGGGACAAGGGGCCGCGCCATGCTGCTCGCGGCAGTGGCCCTGCTGGCGCCCATCCAGGCCCTTCACTCAGCCCAGGCCAAGCGAAAACCGGAAACCAAGCCCGGCCCCAGCCAGGCAGCCAACACATCCGGATTCATCAAGGGTGGCAATGTCTCCGCGTGGAACACCACGGATGCCAAGAAGGCTCTGGCCGATGCCAAACGGCTCAACTTGAACACCCTCACGATTCCTGTGCGGGTGGACATGGCCACCGCCAACGCGTCGGAAGTCCGGCTGGATGAACCCAGCCTCGCCTTCGCCAGGAAGGTCGTGGCGCTGGGAGGGGCCTACCGCCTCATCATCGAGCCCTACCCATGGATCGCAGATGGCAGGGTGCCCGAAACCGCCCTGGACCCCGAGGACAAGGCCGCCTGGTTCGACTCCTACTCGAAGGCCCTGGCTCAAATCGGCCGGGAGTTCCCCAAGGTCTGGGGCATGTATGTGGCGTCTAACCTGGTGAAGCTGGAGGGCGAGTCCGAACACTGGATCTCCCTCATCCAAAGACAGCGGGAAACCTTCCGGGGCAACTTGATCTACCGCACCCAGTGGTGGTCGACCGTGCCCCAGAAGCCGGACACGCTCGCCGCCTATCAGGCCAAGCTGGGCAACCCCATCTTCGGGGTGGTGGATGTCATCGGGGTCGCCTCCTATTTCGAACTGAGCGATGCCAGCGCCCCGACCGTCGACGAGATCAAGGCGGCCCTGCAATCCACGACCGTGTTCAACCGGAAACAGAATGTGGTGGCAGAGGTCATGGCGCTGCATGAGAAGTGGCGCAAGCCCATCTTCCTGGGCGAGCTGAGTTGCCCGGCGGTGGAATACGGCGCGGAGACCCCCTGGGATCCCTCGGCCAGCCAGACCGTCAACGCGGAGATCCAGAAGAACTACCTCTCCGCCTACCTCGAGACATTCCCCCGGGATACGCGCATGTTCCTGGGCTTTTCCCTGTTCCCCATCGGGCACCCCGTGGCGACGCCCTACGACCTTGCCCCCTCGGCCGCGGAATACATCCAGACCTTCAAGCCAGACCGGACACCGCCGGTGGTTCCAACGCGCGTTGCCGCGGGCCGCGGAGCGGTGGCATCACCGGGTGTTCCATCCAACGGCGCGGCAAATCCTGAAAACCGATAGAGGAAGATTGGAGTCCCCATGTCCAAGAAAGTGATTTGCGTGATGGGCACCCGGCCCGAAGTGATCAAGATGGCCCCGGTCGTCAAGGCGCTCAGCGGCATGGGCCTGGATGTGAAGGTGCTGGCCACCGCGCAGCACCGCGGCATGCTCGATCAGATGATGGCCACCTTCCAGTTGAGCTCGGATTGGGATCTCGACGCCATGCGTCCCGGCCAGAGCCTTCCCGATCTGACGGGCCGCCTGGTGCCCGCCCTCGCCAAGATCTTCCAGGCGTCCAATGCCGACGCGGTGCTCGCCCAAGGGGACACGACCACGGTGTTCTGCTCGGCGCTGGCTGCTTATTACTCAAGCATCCCGTTTGGTCATGTGGAAGCTGGCTTGCGAAGTGGGGACCTGAAATCGCCTTTCCCCGAAGAAGGTATGCGGCGCCTCACCGCTCCCTTGGCCAACTGGCACTTTGCCCCGACGGAGACCTCCCGCCTCGCCCTGCTGAAAGAGGGCACCCATGACTCGAACATCCATGTGGTCGGCAACACCGTCATTGATGCCCTGCTGGCCACATCGGCCAGGGCAGACCTGGCCTTGCCTCCCACCCTTCGCCCTCTGGAACCGGGCCATCGGCGGGTGTTGATCACCCTGCACCGGCGCGAGAACTTCGGCGAGCCGCTTCGGGCCATCCTGGGTTCGCTGCGGCGCTTCGCCCTGCGGCACCCGTCGGCTCGCCTCGTGTACCCCGTCCACCCCAACCCGAATGTGCAGGGCCCGGCCTGGGAGATTCTCGGAGGACTTCCGAATGTGGACCTGATCGAGCCCCTGGACTACCCGGAGTTGGTAGCAGTGATGCGGGAGGCGCACCTCGTGCTCACCGACAGTGGCGGCATCCAGGAAGAAGCGCCCGCCATCGGAAAGCCCGTGCTCGTGTTTCGGGATGTGACGGAACGGCCCGAAGCCGTGGAGGCTGGCGGGGTGCGCCTCGTTGGCAGCGACCCGGCCAGGTTCGAGGAAGAAGTTGAGCGCCTGTGGACCGATGAGCAGGCGTATGCGGACATGGCCAAACCGCGCTTCCCGTACGGGGATGGCCGGTCCTCCCTCCGCATCTCGGAGATCCTCGGCCAGGACCTCAAGCTGACCTTGAGCGCATAATCCATGGCCTCAGGATGTCCTTGGCGAACCCAGTGCCACGCGGAATCCTAGCCCCTTGTCAGCGTAGGCCGGGCCAACGAGCGGATGCCAGGTTGCGCAGGATCAGGCCAGAAATGGGCATGCCTTTGCAACAGGCCATTCATCAGAGCCCTGGCGAAGCCATGAAGGCTAGGGTTTGTTGAAGCGGCTCCCGAAGGAGGCATCCCGGGCCAGATCCGGGAACAGGGGCTGCAGCGGACGAATGCCGGCGTTGTCCAGCGCCGTGGTCGTGACCGCGAAGACCTTCACCCGCGAATCCTTGGGAAGCGTCAGGGTCCGGGCTCCGGCCGGGAGGTCCACGGCGAAGGCGAACAGGTAGCTGTACGCATAGACATCGTCCTGGCCCTTGGCATGGCGATGGGAGGCCCACCAGACCGGCCGGCCGGCCTTCAGGAAGGCAGGCGCGATGCGCTCCAGGTCGTTGTTGATCGAGTAGGTCTTCTCATCGACCTCGCCCTTGAACACGCGGTTGTCCCAGGAACCCAGATAGCCGGTCCAGCGTGGGACCTCCACCTGCTCGACCCGGTCCCCGGCCATGAAAGCGGCCTTCACATCCTCGCTGGTCGCGGCCACCAGCAGGTGCGCCCGCATCGTTCCCTCGGGAAGGGCCAGGGTCTGGCCTGCGCAGGTGAGCGCATTCTTCTGGCCATCGCCGCGTTGGCCCATCTGAAAGCGGATGCCGCCGGCTTCCACCGCCTCACCCATCATTTCCGAGGGGTAGCTCGCGTAGGGCTCCATGGCCCCGCCCTCCATGCGGCTCGAGTTGGTGCTGAAGACCGCCGCATCGAACGGGAGCGGCAGGGGCTGCGCCGAGGGCGATGCCAGCCGAGCGGGCGTCTCCACCTGCAAGCCGATCGTCCGCAGCTGGTAAGGCCTGAAGGCCAGGTTCAGGGTTCCCTTTCCCAGCGGCAGCTCGGCCAGGGGTCGCTCGAGGCCATCCAGTTCCTTCGCGCTGCGGATCGGACCCGCGGCCCTGAGATCGATTTCAGCCTGGGAGCCCCGGAGCTCCTGGAGGCGGACCACGATGGCCGTGCCATCCTCCGACCGCTTGAGCGCCTGGATGGCCACATCCGGCGTGGAGGTGCGCAGGAGGCTGAAGCTGCGGCCGAGCGGGCCCGCGTGTTTGGGGACGGCGAAGGCGGCCAGGGGCTGATCCTGACGCAGGGCCAGCCAGGGCGCGCCCTGCCAGCCCCCGGAATGCCCCGCCAGGCCGTAGGTGAAGCTGTGGCGACCCCAGTCCTGCCAGCGCTGTTCGCGGTAGTCCTTGCCGACGCCCGGCGTGTAGAGCAGCGTCAGCCGCAGGGTGTGGTCATCGGGCTTGTCGGTGCCGTACTTGGCGCCGGTCAGCAGGGTCACGCCGTACCCAGCCTGGGCGTCCGTGAGGTCCATCCAGCCGTGGGTGGGCACTTCGTACTTCTTCGGGTCGTTGTTGCCCCGCTCGAGGGTGCCCAGGTCCAGGTTGTAGGTGGCCTTCGCCTGGGCGGCGGCCAGGGGGAAGGTGGCCTTCAGGCTGGCCTCGGAGGTCTTCCAGTCCACGAGGTTCGCGACCTCCACGCGGTCCCCCGCGGCCCCGGCGGCGAGCCGGATGGTCTGGACGAAGCGTGAGCCCTCGCTTTCGCGGATCACCTCCAGGGCGACGCGGACAGGCCCGTCCTCGCTGACGCGGATGGCGGCAGGGCCGGACACATGGGCGCGGGGCGGCTTCTGGCGGTCGGCCCAATCCATGTTCCAGGCCGGCCAGCGCTGGGGCTTCTCATGCTGGAAGGCCAGACGGGCGGGTGCGGACAGGAGCTCACGTTTGAGTTCCTTGTCGAACACGCTCTCGATGTCCCCGGCCTCATTGAGCTTCACGCGGTAGCGGGCATTCTCCGCCATGCGCCCCTGCACCTTCAGCTCGTCGCCCGCGGGGGCCTTGCCGGGCCGCAGGCCGTACACCGCGAAGCCCAGGCTGGGCACATGGGCCTGGAACAGCACCCGGCGGCGGCCATCAGGCCCCGTCGTCATCTGGGTGGGAAGAACCGCGCCCGCGGCATCCACGGCCGTGACCTGGGGTTCGGCTTCGAGTTCAGGAGGAAGCAGGGCCTCCACCAGATCCATCCGGGCGATGCCCAGGGCGTTGTAGACCACGATCGGCACGCCCTCCACGCGCGTATCCAGACCCCGGGCCACGGCGCCCACGGCGTCCCCCAGCATGCCCTCGAAGGCCTTGGCGGCGAGGAGTCCGTCGTTCCAGGAGTATTCGTAGGCCTTGGGCAGGCTGGTGCCCGGCAGGATGTCGTGGAACTGGTTCCTCAGCATGAGGCCCCAGGCCTTCTCGAGGGTCGTGGCCGGATAGGGGCTGGCCTGGAGCAGGTCGGCGGCCACCGAGGCTTTTTCGGCCGCGTCCGCCAGCAGCTCGTCCTGCCGGTTCATCCGCTTCATGAAGGCGGCCGAGGTGAGAGAGCCCGCGGAGTGCTGGGTGAGCAGGAGGTCCCCCTTGTAGCCCGGCAGCTTGGCCTTCTGGGCCTCGGTGATGGCCTCGAACATCAGGTCGGCCCGCCCGGCGATCACCTTCACCGGGCCCTTGGCCGCGAGGCCCTGCCACAGGGTCCGCAGCGAGTCGTCGAAGGGCGCGCTCCCCTCGTCCCCGTTGCCGTTGTAGAGGTAGTCCACCTTCAGGCCGCTGGCGACGCCGTTGGCATCCAGCCTTTTCACCCAGGCCTCGCCCGTGAGGGGCGTGGTGAGGTGCGCATCGTAGCTCCCCGGGTTCAGGGCCGCGATGATCGAGCGGCCGTCGGGGCCCTCCCATCGGCCCACATTGAAGGGCACGCCGTTGGCCGATCCCCAGGTGAGCTTCTGGGTGGAGAAGCCCTTCAGACCACAGTGGGCCAGGATCGACGGCAGGGAGGCCGGAAAGCCGAAACAGTCGGGCAGCATGTACTCGGAGCTTTCGGTGCCGAACTCCCGCTTGAAGAAGGTGTGGCCCAGCAGCAGCTGGCGGATCAGGGATTCCGAGGACGGCACATTCACATCCGATTCCTCCCAGGCGGAGCCCGCGGGGAACCACTGGCCTTTGGCCACATATCCCTTCAGCCTTGCGTACTCGCCCGGGAAATACTCCTGGAACATCTGGTAGCGGCCCGCGCCGCTCCAGTTGAAGACATACTCCGGGTGCTGCTCCATCAGCGCGAAGTTGTCGTACAGCGTGTTCCGCAGCATCTCCCGGACCACCAGCGGATAGGACCAGCGCCACTGGGTGTCCAGGTGGGAGTAGTTCATCACATAGAGGGTCCGCTCCTTCGACAGGTCCGGAGGTGCGGCCGCGAGCGCAAGGCCCAGGCCGGTGAGGGCGGCGGTGCGGAGAAGGCGCATGGGGGCTCCTGGAGTGGCGTGGCGGGGTGGTCTCAGGCCGAGAGGTCCGGACGGAGGAGGTCGAGCAGGGCTTCGGTATCGGGGGCCTCAAGGAGGCCCTCGCGGAAGCCCGCGTCCATGAGGCGACGGGCCAGGCGGGCGAAGACGCGGAGGTGCTCTTCCTCCCCGTCGGGCCGCGAGACGAGGAGAAAAACCAGCCGTGCCTCGGCCTCGTCGCTCCAGGCGACCGGAGCCGCCAGCCTCAGGATGGCGATGGCGTTGGCGGCCACCGCCGGGCTCTTGCAGTGGGGCACCGCGAAGCCGTGGCCGAGGCCGGTGGCGTAGGCGGCCTCCCGGGCCCAGATGGCCTCTTCGAGATCGAGGGGATCCCGGGTGCGCCCGGCGCTGGCGAGCCGCTCCACGAGGAGCTTGATCGCCTCCTCCTTCGTACCGCAGGCGGCCTCGAGCACCACCAGGTCCGGATCCAGAAGGGGCGGAGCCACGCCGGGCCTCAGGGCCTCGTCCAGGAGTCCTTCCACCTCGGCGGCCGTGGCCGCCCGGAGCGCCCTCCGGGTCAGGTCCAGGCAGGCTTCCAGGTCCAGGGGGGCGAGGGCGGTCCGGACGGCGGCCACCGCGGAGGGCGCCACGCTGAGATCGTCGAAGCCGAGACCCAGCAGGAGGGGCAGGAGCTTCGGCCGGCTGGCCATCTCGCCGCAGATGCTCACGGGTTTCCCGACGGCCCGCGCGCCCTGGGCGATGTGGGCGAGAAGCCGCAGGGTGGCCGGGTGCCACTCGTGGCTGGCCTTCGTCACGCCGACATCGCCTCGATCCGCGGCGAACAGGTACTGCACCAGGTCATTGGTCCCCACGGAGAGGAAGTCGGCCTCCCGGCCCAGCGCCTCGAGGTTCAGGGCGGCCGCGGGGACCTCCACCATGATGCCGAGGGGCACATCCGGAGGATTCAGCCCCTCCGCGGCCAGCGAAGCCCGCACCTCCTCCATCAGGGCGCGGACCCAGCGCAGCTCCTCCACCTCGGCCACCATGGGGATCATCAGGCGAAGGGGGCCGTGGGCCGACGCCCGCAGGGCCGCCCTGAGCTGGGTGCGAACCAGATCCACCTGATCCGCATACCAGCGGACGCCCCGGCGCCCCAGGAAGGGATTCGCTTCCGGAAGCAGGGGCAGGTAGGCCAGGGGTTTGTCCCCCCCCACATCGAGCAGCCTCAGGGTGACGGGCCGCCCCGCAGCTTCGCGGAGGACCCGACCGTAGGCCTGGACCTGTTCATCCTCGCCGGGGGGCGCCGACCGGTGGAGGAACAGCATCTCCGTGCGGAACAACCCGATGCCGTCGGCCCCCGCCCCCAGGGCACGGCTGGTCTCCTCGGCGGTGGAGATGTTTCCCAGCACCCGCACTTCATGCCCGTCCCGCGTCCGCGCCCCGGCCCCTACTCCGGCCCCGGCCCAGGGGGCCGGACAGCCCATCCGCTGTCGCTGGCCCTCCGCCTCGACGCGGTAGTAGGCCTCGACTTCAGGCGTGGGCTCCGCGATGACGAGGCCCCGCAGGCCGTCCACCAGCAGGCGGCGACCTTCCAGGGTCTCCGGCACCTGCGCGGTCACGCAGGGGATCCCAAAGGAACGGGCGAGGATGGCCGTATGGGAGGTCCCGCCGCCCTCGGCCAGGACGAGGCCCCGCAGGAGCTCCAGGTCCAGGGCGAGGAGCCTCGAGGGCGCCAGCCGGTCGGCCACCAGCACGGAGGGGGCCGTGAGGCGCAGGCGGGAGGCCTCGGGATCCTCGCCGCAGAGCTCGCGGATCAACCGATCGGCCACATCCTGGAGATCCAGGGCCCGTTCGCGGATGGCGGCATGTTCCGAGCGGACCAGCGGGCCTTCCGCCCACCGCGTGGCAGCCTCCACCGCGTCGGCGGCCGTGCGGCCCTCCAGCAGGGCGGCCTCGATGCCGTCCCGCCAGGCCGGATCGCCCAGAAGGGCCAGGTGCACATCCAGCACACTGCGCTGAGCGGGATGCGCGGCTTGCCGGATCTCCTCCTTCAGCCGAGCCCCCACCGTCTCGAGGGCCAACCGGAGAGCCTTCCGTTCGACCTCGACCGGCGCTTCGACCGGCGCTTGGACCTGGGGCGCCTGGGATGGCCGCGGCGCCGCGACGGCCAAGCGCACGAGCTGCCCGGTGCCCACGCCTTCGGAGACGCCCACCCCCGCCCACCAGCGGCCGCCGGACCGCTCCACCAGGCGCGGGACGACGGAGGAGGTCCGCGCCCCGGGCACCGCGCTGCGGTCGCAGCTCAGGAAGGGACCCTGGAGGAAGGCCACCAGGTCGCGGTGGGCCTCGGCCTCGTCGCCGGTTTCCACCCGGATCCGGCAAGGGTCGCCCTTCCGGGTGTCCGTGGCCAGCAGCCCCAGCACGCTGTCCAGGGGCGCGGTCCGGCCCGTGCGCTCATTCAGGAACTCGAGGCGGGCGGAATGGGCTGCGCTCCGCTCGCGGAGGGCGGCGGCCGGCCACGCGTGGAGGCCGCCTGCCAGGGGGAAGTCGAAGGCGTATTCCATCCCGAACCGCCCTAGAGACGCGCGAAGATCTCGGCCGGGTTCTTGATGGCCAGCTGCACGGGAACCTCGAGGATCCGGGCGATGCCGGCGAAGCGCTCCCGACCCTGCACGGGCAGGTCCGAGGCCAGGATGACGGCGTCGGCGCCCGCCACATCCGCTTCGGTCAGCCGGTTCTCGATGCCCATGGCGCCCTGCGTCTCCACCTTGATGGCATGGCCGAGCTGCTTGCCCGTGCGTTCCAGCTGCTCGGCGGCCATGTAGGTATGGGCAATGCCGGTGGGGCAAGCCGTGATGGCGAGGATCTTCATGGGGCCTCCACGGAAGGCTGGGCGGAGCGGGCGGGGGCCCGCAGGAGGTTGAGGGTTACGGCGACGGCCAGGGTGCCGATGGCGATCGCGGCGAGGTACCAGAGCCGGTGCTCCACCACGGGCAGGACGATCAATCCGCCGTGGGGCGCATGGTCCCCCACGCTGCCCAGCATGGCGATGACGGCACCCAGGGCGGAGCCGCCCATGATGGTGGGGATCACGCGGACGGGGTCGGCGGCGGCGAAGGGGATGGCCCCTTCCGTGATGCCGATGGCGCCCATGGCCAGGGCCGCGAGGCCCGACTCGCGCTCACTGTCCGACCAGCGGTGGGGTGCGAGCAGCGTCGCCAGGCCCAGGCCCAGGGGGGGGATGCAGATGGCGGCGGCGCAGGCGCCCATGACGCCCACATGGCCCTCCCTGATCATGGCCACCCCGAAGAAGAAGGCCGCCTTGTTCACGGGCCCGCCCATGTCGAAGGCGATCATGGCGCCCAGCACCAGGCCGAGGAGCACCTGGTTGCCGCTGCCCAGGTTCTGGAGCGCCTGGGCCAGCCAGGCCATGAGTCCCTTGATGGGCGCCCCCAGCAGGCCGTACATGATCAGACCCACCACCAGGGAGGACAGCACGGGGATCACCAGGATGGGCATGATGGGCCGCAGCAGCCGGTGGATCGGCAGCCGCCTCAACAGCAGGACCACGCCGCCCGCCAGGAGGCCCGCCGCGAGCCCCCCCAGGAACCCGGCCCCCACCGCATTGGAGATGAAGCCGCCCACGAAGCCGGGCACCAGGCCCGGACGGTCGGCCATGCCGAAGGCGATGTAGCCCGCCAGCACGGGGACCACCAGGGAGAACGCGGCCAGGCCGATGTCCATGATCACCTTCAGGGTCGGGGCCTGGCTGAAGTCCGGGCCGGTACCGGGCCGCATGGGGGCGAAGGCGATGGCCACGGCGATGAGGATGCCGCCGCAGGCCACGAAGGGGATCACATGGGAGACGCCGCAGAGCAGGTAGGTCTTCAGGCGCTGAAGGCTCGCGTGCATGTCGGCTCCTGAGGACTCGCTGACAGCGTAGTCGCCGGGATGGCCTCTCAAAAAGGGGGAGTTCTGTCCGTTCATTTACACTTTTTGGCACCATCATGAGTGCGTCCGGAGTCGCCCCGTGCCCGAATCCCATGCCACCGTCTGGAGAATCCCGTCGACCCACCTGGACGAGGCTTGGGGGCTCTATGTGAGCGCCGTGGCCTCGGGAGAGGATCAACCGGGACTGCCCCCGGGACGCTGGCGCCTGAGATGGGTCGTGCGGGGCGCCGCCATCCTGGTGGCGCCAGGCCGCCGGCGCCAGCGGGTCGAAGCCGGGGATGTGGTCCTGTCCTCGGCTTCCAGCGGGGGGAACCTGGTGCCCGACCCCGACCAGACCTGTCGCATCCACCAGGTGGATTTCGGCGGCGCCTGGATGGAACGGTGGGAGGAGGCGGGCTTCTTCGGCGTGCTTCCACGGGTGATCCGGGCGGGATTCGATGAAAGCCTCTTGGGCCTTCTGGTGAAGCTGATGGAATTGGCCAAGGCTCCTGGGCCGGATTCAGGGCGCCTGATGGCCGGGGTGCTCGGAAACCTGCTCGCCCGCCTGGAATGCGCCAACCGCACCGGCAGTGAACTCGGCCGAAAGCAAGGCCTCATCCAGGACGCCTACCGGCTGCTTGGGGATCCGGAGCGGAGCCGGATGGGACTGGAGACTTTTTCCGGGGACCTGGGAGTCAGCTACTCCTGGTTCCGCAGAAGCTTCCGCAACCACACGGGCCTGACCCCCCAGCGCTATCGCCTTCTGCAGCAACTCGACCGGGCCTGCCAATTGCTCAGCGATACGAGCCTCCCGGTAGGCACCATCGCTGAACGCCTGGGCTTCAGCTCCCAGGCCTATTTCGCCCGCAGGTTCCGCAAGGAGACAGGGTTCTCTCCCACGGTCTGGAGGCGCCAGCAATTGGGCGAGGAAACCCAGGCCGAGGCCGTGATCCGGGATGCGCCTTGACCCTCATCGGTAGGCGCAGTCCGGGGAGGCCCCCATGGATCAAAGGGTCTGGGTGATGGATTCAGGGGTGATGGCCAGCGTGGCCCTGACCCAGGCGAACTTGGCCTTCAGCGTTTCGAAATCGGGTCCAGAGGCCAGGAAGGCCGCCTGGCCCTTGATCAGGAAGCCGGTTCCGGGGCCATGCCGGCCTGCCACCTTGGCACTCCCCAGGGTGACCAGCACCTGGTGGTTGAAGGCGACATTGGCTTCGGTCTGCTGCATGTAGCCGGCCGGGATCAGCAGCCGCCCATCTTCCGTCAGGCGGATATAGCTGTTCCAGGTGTTGACCATGTGGGGCCCGTCCTGGCCCAGGGTGGCGATGGCGACCACCCCATCCTGCTTCAAGACTTCCAGTAGTTTTTCGGGGATGACCATGACTGCCTCCTGGCATGAGGGGTAGAGCGGATTGATCTCTTGGAGTGAAAAGTTTTCGTGCGTCTGCCTGAGCTCAAGCCTGGAGCCATTCCGGGCGGCGGGGGCGGAAATTCAGGGCCTGCTTGGCCTTCGCATTGGTGGCGCCACAGAGCTTCGTACCGAAATACAGCGCATCCGGGCCGGCGTTCTCCAACGCCTCAGATTCAGTGCAGTGGGGCGGAGGCGGCGCGCCGACCCAGCGGGCGAACTCCGGCAGCCAGGCATGGACCGGGGCGGGATGGTCATCGACCACATGGTAGGTGCCCGGATCGGCCGCCAAGGCCGCGACCGTGGCCAGGGCCGCGTCGTCGACATGCACGAAGGACCAGACACCTTCCCCCTGGCCGATGACAGGGAATTCCCCCCGGCGAACGCTGGCTCCGGTGGCGCCCTCCGGGTGGTACCAGGTGTTCGGGCCATAGAAGAACCCGTAGCGCAGGAGGACGCCTTCCATCTTTCCCGAGCGGTGCTGCAGCCGCGATTCGATCTCGGCGTACATCTGGGCCCCTGCGGCGATTCCCGGGCTGGCATCGACTGCAAGGGGTGCGGATTCGTCGGCCAGTCCTGCCTCCACGCGCAAGAAGAAGCCGCTGGCCTGCTGGATGTAGCGTCGGACGCCGCAGGCCTGGGCGGCACGGTGCAGGTTGCCGCCGCCCTCGAGTCGCAGCCGGCGATCCCCGGGAAAGGCCGCGCCGTATTCCGCCGGGTCCTTAGGTAGCGCCGTCAGCTCATCGATGACGACTTCAGCCTCCGCCTCCCGCAGCGCCTGTTCCAATGCGGGCGCATCAAAGGCGCGCACCCGGGCGACCTTGGCACCCAGGGCCAGCAGGCTATTCGCTCCGACCTCAGAACGGGTCATGCCCGTCACCGCATGGCCCTGGCGAACCAGGGCGGCAACCAGGGGCAGGCCGATGGCCCCACTCGCTCCCGCGACGAATACATTCATGTTGTTTTCTCCTGTGGATCAACTGTTCTGGTTGATGGGATGCCGTCGAATCCGAGTGTTCTTGCGTTGCTGGAACCAGGTTCCCGTGTCCCGGGTGAATGCCTTCGGGGCCTTGCGCTTGAATTCGCAAGCCAGATCCGCCAGCGTTTTCGAGGCGAGGAAGTCCTGCAGCACGCGCTCGGCGTCGAGCATGAAGCCATGGATCCGGCAGGTTCCCGCGGTGGCCCATTCGGGGGCCGTGGCGTCAAAGAGGGCGCACTGACTGCGGATCTCGGCACAGGCGAACAAGGTCCGGTCCGGATCCACCGCCGCCAGCACCTCCATCACCCGAATCTCCCCGGCCGGGCGGGCGAGCGCAAAGCCGCCGGAAACGCCTTCGAGGCTTTCCACGAGGCCCGCCTTTTTGAGGCGTGTAAAGAGCTTCGCAAGGAACCGTTCGGGAATCTTTTGATAGGTGGCAAGGTCCCGCACGCTGACCGACTCCGGCTGAGTCGCAAGGATGAGCAGCGAGTGCAGGGCGTACTCGGCACCGGCACCATACATGGACGAATTCAAACTAGCACCTCATGGGGTGTAGTTTGATTGGACGCCCTCCGTGCGTCAAGGCCCCTTCCGGGAGAGTGGGAAGGAGGCGAAGGGGTCCCTGGCCGCTCATGTGCAGGATTGGGAAAGGATTTCAGAGGAATGGGCAAGCCGGGCCCCGGCCCGCTTCCTAGACTTCCTTCTGTGACCGGTGGTCGGTGAGTCGGCCCTGGACCGGAGGAACCATGCCCCTGAACACTCTCGGCTACGCTGCGCAGTCCGCCACTTCGGACCTGGCCCCCTTCCGCTTCGAGCGGCGCGATCCGCGCCCGGACGATGTGGTCATCGACATCCTGTACTGCGGGGTCTGCCACTCGGACCTGCACACCGCCCGGAACGACTGGGGCTGGACCTCGTACCCCATCGTTCCCGGCCACGAGATCATCGGCCGCGTCCGCGAGGTGGGCGCCCAGGTGACCCGCTTCAAGACCGGCGATGCGGTCGGCGTGGGTTGCATGGTGGATTCCTGCCGGCACTGCAAGCCCTGCGACAAGGGCGAGGAGCAGTACTGCAAGGAAGGCTCCACCTTCACCTACGGCGGCCAGGATCGCCACGACCACACCCCCACCCAGGGCGGCTACTCGGACCAGATCGTGGTGTCCGACCGCTTCGTGCTGAAGGTCCCCGAGGGGATGGATCTGAAGGGCGCCGCGCCGTTGCTTTGCGCCGGCATCACCACCTGGTCGCCCCTCCGGCACTGGAAGGTCGGTAAGGGCAGCCAGGTGGCCGTGGTCGGTCTGGGTGGCCTCGGCCACATGGGCCTGAAGCTGGCCAAGGCCCTGGGCGCCGAGGTGACCCTGTTCACCCGCTCCAAGGGCAAGGAGGCCGATGCCCGTCGGCTGGGCGCGGACCACATCGTGCTGTCCACGGACCCCGCCCAGATGGCCGCCGTCTCGGACCGCTTCGACCTGATCGTGGACACCGTCCCCTACATCCACGACCTGAACCCCTACCTCCCCTCCCTGACCACGGACGGCACCCTGGTGCTGGTGGGCTACCTGGGCGGGCTGGAGCCTCTGCTGAACACCACGCCCATGGTGCTGGGCCGGAAGTCCGTGGCAGGCTCCCTCATCGGCGGCACCAAAGAGACCCAGGAGATGCTGGATTTCTGCGGTGAGCACGGCATCGTGTCCGATGTGGAAGTCATTGGCGTGCAGGAGATCAACGCCGCCTACGGGCGCCTGCTGAAGAGCGATGTGAAGTACCGCTTCGTGCTCGACCTGGCCTCTCTGAAGGGCTGAGGCGACCCATGAAGAAGAAGGTGCTCATCCTGTCCTCCAGCCCTCGGAAGGGCGGCAACTCGGACACGCTCTGCGACCGCTTCCTCGCGGGCGCCCTGGAGGGTGGCCATGCGGCCGAGAAGGTCTTCCTCCGAGACAAGACCATCGGCTACTGCACCGGCTGCGGCGCCTGCACCAAGGGGGCGAAGCAGTGCTCCCAGAAGGACGACATGGCGAAGGTGCTCGATCAGATGGTGCATGCCGATGCCATCGTCATGGCCACGCCAGTCTACTTCTACAGCATGGCCGCCCAGATGAAGACCCTCATCGACCGCACCTGCGCCCGGTACCAGGAGATCTCGAACAAGGAGTTCTACTTCATCCTGGCCGCCGCCGACGGCAACAAGAAGGCCATGCACCGCACCCTCGAAGGTTTCCGGGGCTTCACCTCCTGTCTCGACGGGGCCCAGGAGAAGGGCGTCATCTACGGCACCGGCGCCTGGGAGGTGGGGGACATCAAGGGCAGCCCCGCCGTGAAAGAGGCCTACCAGATGGGCCTGTCCCTCTAGGGGTCCGCGCCTTCCCGCAAGGAGACATTCCATGCCCCAGATCCTCCACGCAGCCTAGGCCTCCGCCAGGCGTCCTGATCCACCCATCTGACAAGGAGAACCACCATGAAGATGCGAACCCTCGGCACCCACGGCCTGAATGTTTCCGCCCTCGGCCTGGGCTGCATGGGCCTGAGCTTCGGCCTCGGCCCCGCCGTCGACAAACAGGAAGGCATCGCCCTGATCCGGGCCGCCGCGGAGAAGGGGATCACCTTCTTCGACACGGCCGAGGTCTATGGCCCCTGGGTCAACGAGGAGCTGGTGGGTGAGGCCCTGGCCCCCTTCAAGGGGAAAGTGGCCATTGCCACGAAGTTCGGCTTCGCGATTGACCAGGTGACGGGTCAGAATCCCGGCGGCCTGAACAGCCGTCCCGAGCGCATCAAGGCCGTGGCCGAGGCGTCCCTGAAGCGCCTGCGGGTGGACGCCATCGACCTCTTCTACCAGCACCGCGTGGATCCTGAGGTGCCCATCGAGGAGGTGGCGGGCGCCGTGAAGGAGCTCATCGGGCAGGGCAAGGTCAAGCACTTCGGCCTGTCAGAAGCCGGCGTGAACACCATCCGCCGGGCCCACGCCGTTCAGCCCGTGGCCACCCTCCAGAGCGAATACTCGCTGTTCTGGCGCGAGCCGGAGGCGGAGATCATCCCCACGCTGGAAGAGCTGGGCATCGGCTTCGTCCCCTTCAGCCCCCTGGGCAAGGGATTTCTCACGGGGAAGATCGACGAGACCACCACCTTCGATCCCACGGACTTCCGCAATGTCGTGCCGCGCTTCACCCCCGAGGCCCGCAAGGCGAACCTCGCCCTGGTGGAGGTACTCAAGGCCCTCGCGGCGGCGAAGGGCGCAACCCCCGCCCAGCTCGCGCTGGCCTGGCTGCTGGCCCAGAAGCCCTGGATCGTCCCGATCCCGGGCACCACCAAGCTCCATCGGCTCGAAGAAAACCTTGGGGGCGCCGCCCTCGAACTCACCGCCCAGGATCTGAAGGCCATCGATGCCGCCGCCTCCAAGGTCGAATTGCAGGGCGCCCGGTATCCGGAGCACCTGCAGAAGCTGGTGGGCCGCTGACCGACATGAACCCAGGAAACGATGGAGACAGACCCATGAAAGTACTCCTCATCAACGCCCACCTTTCCTATCCCGGTTGGTCCGAGGGCAAGCTGAACCTCGCCTTCATGGGTCACGCCAAGGCGTTCTTCGTCGAACGCGGGCATCTGGTCACGGAGACCTTTGTTGAGCGCGGCTATGAGCCGGAAGAAGAAGTCCAAAAGCATGCGTCGGCCGATCTGGTCATCCTCCAGACGCCCGTCAACTGGTTCTCCGCGCCGTGGATCTACAAGAAATATGTGGATGAGGTCTTCAACCTGGGACTGACCACCAAGACCCTGCTCGAAGGTGATGGCCGCACCCGCCAGGACCCGACCCGGCAGTACGGCACGGGCGGCCACATGCAGGGAAAGAAGTTCATGGTCTCCGCCACCTGGAATGCGCCGAAAGAAACCTTTGATAACCCCAACAGCCTTCTATACGGCGGCAAGGGGACGGCGGACCTGTTCCTCCACATCACCTCGAACTACAAGTTCATCGGATTCGACATTCTCCCGGATTTCGGGGTGTTCGACATCTTCAAGACCCCCGACATCCCGCGTGCGCTGGAAGACTACAGCTCCCATCTGGAGAAGCACTGCCTGTGACCTGGCACGGAGCCGCACCCACGACGGCCATGACCCATGTCGCCATCCAGGAGCAGGGCCAGGGCAAAATGGTCGACTGGTTGGAGAAGGTCAGCCATGCGCAGTACCCACCGACCTAAGCCCGGGCCCCCAGGCGGTCGTGGTAAGGTCTCAGCCCTCCCGCTGGCCCCACGATCCAGGCGCCACCGCCGGGCGCTCATTCACAAGGGACCCTGCGGGAACGAAAATCCCACCACAACCGTTGTCGTTCTACGGACACTCTCCATGACCAGAATGCATGCCGCTCCCCGCACCACGGATCTGGAAGAAGGCCTGACCGATCTGGCCAAGCTCGCGCGCCTGTTGATGGCCCATGCCCCCTACGACGGAACCTTCGACCTCCGGCTTTCGGGCGTCCATGCATCCAAGGCCTCCCGCATCGAGAAGGAGATGCACCACGCCGTGATGCAGCCGGCCCTGTGCATGGTGGCCCAGGGCGCCAAGCGGGTCATCCTCGGGAAGGAGATCTACGAGTACGACGCCTCGCGCATGCTGGTCTATTCCGTGGATGTCCCCATCACCGCCCAGGTCACCCAGGCCAGCTTGGATGCGCCCTACCTTGGCCTTCGGCTGGACCTCGACCCTGCCCGCATCGCCGACCTGACGGCCAGGGTCTACCCCCTTGGCCTGCCGAAGCGGGACGACGGCCATGCCATCTGCGTGGATCAGGTGGATGAGCATGTGATCAACGCGGTCGTGCGGCTCATGGAGCTCGCGTCCCAGCCCGGGGAGTCCGACCTGCTCGCGCCCCTGGTCATGGACGAGATCCTGATCCGGCTGCTGCGAAGCTCCCTCGGCCGGCGGCTCGCGATGATCGGCCAGGAGGAGAGCAAGGTCCATCGGATCTCCAAGGCGGTGTCGTGGGTCCGTTCCAACTTCGACAAACCGCTGGATGTCGAGCGCCTCGCCACGCTGGTCCACATGAGCCCTTCCTCCTTCCACCAGCACTTCAAGGCTGTCACCGACATGAGCCCCCTGCAGTACCAGAAGGCGCTGCGCCTGCAGGAGGCCCGGCGCCTCATGCTGCTGACGAAGCTCGACGCCGGAAGCGCGGGCCGCCAAGTCGGCTACCAGAGTGTTTCCCAGTTCACCCGGGAGTACGGCCGCTACTTCGGGAATGCCCCCACCCGGGACATTGCGCTGCTTCTCCAAAAGGCCGGCGTGGACAAACCCTCCGCGGGAAATTAGCGCATCTCCACCCTTGGAACGGACCGTCGAGACCGCCAAGGGGAGCAGGCTCACCCGCCTGTGGGGAGGATCGCCAGGGCCTGCCCCGTGAAGGAGTTCACACAGGCGGCCACCTGTTCGGGCGATCCCTCGACCACCACGCGCCCTCCGGCGGCGCCGCCCTCGGGGCCCAGATCGATCAGCCAATCGCAGGCAGCGATGAAATCCAGGTCGTGTTCGACCGCCACGACGAGATGGCCTTCCCCCGCCAACCGGCGCAGCGCGGCCAGCAGGCGGTCCACATCCTCGAAGCCCAGCCCGCGCGTCGGCTCGTCCAGCAGGAGGGCGACCCTTCCCTTCCTGGGCGCGGCCAGCAGGCCCGCCAGCCGGAGGCGCTGGCGCTCACCCTCCGACAGAGTGCCCCCCTCCTGGCCCAGCCGCAGATAGCCCAGGCCCACCTCGTGCAGCGCCGCGAGAGACCTGCCCACTGGAGCGTCCTGGGCGAACGGCTCCATCAGCTCCGCCACGCTGGCCTCCATCGTCTCGGCGATGGAACGGCCCGCCACCCGGCATGCCAGCACCTCGGGCTGGAAGCGCCGACCCTGGCAGGCCTCGCAGCCCACGGTGATATCCGGCAGCAGATCCATGGCCACGGTGATCACGCCCCGGCCTTCACAGGCCTCGCAGCGGCCGCCCGGAGCGGCGGTGGAGAAATGCCTCGCCGAGAGCTTCAAGGCCTTGGCCTGGGGCGTTGCCGCATAGCGCCTGCGGAGGACCTCGCTCAGGCCCGAGAGGGTGAGGACCGTACTCCGGCCCGCCAGGCCCATGCCCTCCTGATTCGCGGTGATCACCTCCCCGATGTCCGTGGTCAGCGCGATGCTCTCGCAGCCTACGGGGCCCCGCCCCTGCAGGTGATGCCTCAGCGAGGGGGCGAGCACTTCCTGCACGAGGGTCGATTTCCCGCTTCCGGATACACCCGTCACCCCCACCAGCGCACCGGCCGGGAAGGCCACATCGATGCCCTGGAGGTTGTGGCGGCTGGCCCCCCGCACCCGGACAGCCGGATTCCAAGGTGCCCCGACCTGCCCGCCGGCGGCGGCGCGGGAGCGGCGGAGCTGGGCGCCGGTGCGGGATCCCGGGAGCCGCTTCAGATCCTCCGGCGTGCCCGCGGCGAGGAGGCGCCCTCCCTCCGGCCCGGCCCCGGGTCCCAATTCGAGGATCTGGTCGGCCGCGGCGATGAGGGCGCTCTCGTGCTCGACCACCACGACCGCGTTGCCGGCCTCCGCGAGCTTCCGCAGCACGCCGCCCAGACGCTGGATGTCCCGTGCGTGGAGCCCCCGAGAGGGCTCATCCAGGATGTAGGTGACCCCCACGAGACCCCCGTCCAGGGCGGCCGCCAAACGCACGCGCTGGGCCTCGCCGCCCGAGAGGCTCGCCATCTCCCGCGGCACGGACAGGTACCCCAGGCCAGCATCCGCGAGGGCCTGGAGCCGCCGGCGGAGGTCTTCCCGGAGGTCGTGCGTGAGCAAAGCCATCCGCGGGGAAAGCCCCTGGATGTCCAGCCCTCCCAGCCAGCCGAGAGCCTGGTCGATGGACGATCCCGCAGCCTCGGGGAACCGGAGTCCGCCGAAACAGACGCTCCGGGCGACCGCCTTCAGCCGCTCCCCCCCGCACTCTGGACAGGGACTGTCCACCAGGAGGACCTCCAGCTCTTCCCCCTTGGGATCGGCATGGATCCGCTCGTATTCCCGATCCACCAGGGTCGCGAAACCGACCCACGCCGTCTGGAGCCGGTGCACGCCCGCCACCTTCCCCCGCCGGTAGTGCCAGGCCACCTCGTGCACCACGCCGCCCGTGCCGAACATGGCCAGCCGGCGTTCCTCGGGGCCCAACTCCCGCCAGGGCCGCCCGAGGTCGAGTCCGGCCCCTTCCGCGGCGCGCCGGAGGGTGGCCACGAACTGTCCGTCCGCCTCTCCCAGGTAGGCGCCGAAACGGCAGCCGTCCATGGCGCCCGCGTCCAGAGGGCGATCCGGGTGGCTCACCAGCCGCTCGGGATCGCAGCGCTGGAGGAAACCCAATCCTCGGCATGACGGGCAGGCGCCGCGCTCGGAATGAGGCGAGAAATCCGAGGCCCAGAGCCCGGGGAGCCCCTGCCCGCAGCCGCAGCGGTCGCCCTGGGCCAGGGCCCCGCAGGTGGGACAGGGGCGCCCGCCGGCCCGAGCGAACAGGAGGCGGAGCAGCTCGTCCAGCTCGGTGACGGTGCCCACCGTGGAGCGGGGATTCCGGCGTCCCATCCGCTGGGGAACCGCCACGGCCGCCTGGAGCCCGCGGGCGGCATCCAGCTCGGCACCGCCCTTCCGCGGCAGGAGGCGCCGCGCCCAGGGGGAGACCAGGTCCGCAAAGCGGTTCTGGGCCTCGGCCAGGAGCGTATCGACGACCAGCGAGGACTTGCCGCATCCGGAAGGCCCGGTCACCACGGTCAGGCCCTGCGCAGGGATGACCAGGTCGAGATTCCGGAGGTTGTGGGTCCGCACCCCCAGCAGCTCGATGGGTGGATCGTCCTCGCGGATGGCGGTCGGGACCAGGGGCGGCAGGGCCTCCCGCAGCGCGGCGCCCGTGAGCGATTCCGGACACGCGGCGATGGCGGCCGGAGGGCCCGAGACCACCACACGCCCCCCCTCGGGGCCGCCCCCGGGTCCGAGGTCCAGCACGCGGTCCGCGCGACGCACCACCTCCCGGTCGTTGTCCACCACCAACAGCGTATGGCTCGCCGCGAGCAGGTGGTCCCAGGCGGCCAGGAGCACCGCGACATCGGCGGCGTGGAGCCCCGTGGTGGGTTCGTCCAGGGCGATGAGGGCCGGGCCCTTGTCGGCCTTGCCCAGTTCCGTGGCCAGCTTCACCCGCTGGGCCTCGCCGCCGGACAGCGTCGTGGCGGGCTGGCCCAGGGGCAGGTAGCCCAGCCCCACCTTCACAAGCGCATCGAGGACGCGATGGAGCCTCGGGTGGTCCGCGAAGAGGTCCGCGGCCTCGGCGATGCTCCCCTCCAGGAGGTCCGCCATGTTCCGGTCCCGGTACCGCACCGCCAGAACCTCGGGATGGAAGCGCCGCCCCCCGCAGAGGTCACAGACCAGGTCCACGCTGCCCAGGTACCGCATGCCGACTTCCTGAACGCCCGCGCCTTCGCAGGCCTCGCAGCGGCCCCCGGCCGTGTTGAAGGAGAAATGCCCCTTGCCCAGCCCCCGCGCCTTGGCCTCGGCCGTGGCCGCGAACAGGTCGCGGATGAGGTCGAAAGCCCCCGTGTAGGTCGCCGCATTGGAGCGGGGTGTGCGCCCGATCGGATCGGCGTCCACTTGGACGATGCGGCGGAAGGCGGCGCCGGGAACCTGGCCTGCCCGAATGCGCGCCACCACTTCCTCGAGCAGCGAGGTCTTGCCCGCCCCGGACACCCCGGAGATCACATGGAGGGCACCCGGCTCCAGCTCCAGGGAGAGGTTCTGGAGGTTGTTCCGGCTCAGGCCCTCCACGCGCAGAGTTCCCTGGTCGGCGCAGAGTCGGCCCGGGGGCACGGCCTCGGTTTCCGCCGGCCCGGTCGCCAGCCCTGTCGTCAGCCAGGTCTGCGTGGGCGTGGGAGGCCCCTCGGCCTTTCGCGCCAGGAACTCGGAAGGCGGGCCGCTCCACAGCAGCTGCCCACCCTCCCGCCCGGGTCCGGGCCCCAGGTCGATCAGCCAATCGGCGGCGCGGGCCACGAGGGCATCGTGCTCCACCACCACCACCGTCTGGCCCTGGTCCCGGAGGCGCTGCAACACCCCGATCAAACGGCCCACCTCGTGAGGATGGAGGCCGGCCGTGGGTTCGTCCAGGACCACCAGCAGGCCCCGCAGCTCCCCCAGCGCCAGGCTGATCAGGCGCAGCCGCTGGGCCTCGCCGCGGGAGAGGCTGGGGGCCGGGCGATCCAGGGTCAGATACCCCAGCCCCAGTTCCAGCAGGAGCTCGCAGCGGGCCAGCAGGTCGGCCCGGATGGGCCCGAGGACGGGTGCTTCCTCGGGTGAGCCCTCGAACCCCGCCAGATCGTCCCGGAGTTCGCGCACCGTCATGGCCGCGAGATCCACGATGCGCTTCCCACGCCAGGTCACCGCCAGCGCCTCGGGGCGCAACCGTGCGCCCTGGCAGACGGAGCAGCTGGAGCTCCGGACGAAGCGGAGGATCGAGTCGTTGCGCTTGCCGCGCAGGATCTCCTCCATGACCGGCACCAGCCCGCGGTAGAAGCCCTCCTGGCGCGGCCGGGCCGTGATGCCGGTCCACTTCAGGCGCGACTCCAGAGGATGCTTGCCGTAGGGGACCTTGAGCCGGTCGGAGCCGAAGAGCACCACCTGGCGCGCCTCCTCGCTCAGCTCCCTCCAGGGGATGTCCACGGATCCGCCGTGGGCCTGCAGCACGGTGTCCAGCACTGGGAGCGTCACCTGCGAGTACATGAGGTAGCCGTTCGGCGTGCTGACCCGCAGTGCCCCCTCCCTCAAGGACTTGGCGGAATCGGCCACCAGCAGGTCCAGGTCCAGGCGGTCTTCCACGCCGAGCCCCTTGCAGTGGGGACAGGCCCCCTCCTCGCCGTTGAAGGAGAACAGGCCCCGGGTCGGATGGATGTCCTCCGGTGCCGTGCCCAGCCGCGCGAAGAGCAGGCGCAGCAGATCCCACCCCTCCGTGAGGGTGCCCACGGTGGATCGTGGATTGGCGAGGCTGGCGCGCTGGCCCACGGCCACCGCGGGGCCCAGCCCGCCGATGCTCCGCACCGCCGGCCGCGCGAGCCCGCCCACGAACTGGCGGGCGTAGGATGGCAGGGTGCCCAGGAAGCGGCGCTGGCCCTCCCGGAATAGCGTGTCGAAGGCGAGCGAGGACTTGCCGGAGCCGGATACCCCCGTGATGACCGTGAGGCTCCGGCGCGGAATCCGCACATCGAAACCCGCGAGGTTATGCTCCTCCGCGCCTCGGACGACGATCTCCAGGTTTCCGCGTTCCATCAATGGGCACACCTTCTCTACCCATGGATTCTAGGGCCTGTTCCCTATTTCCGCTGAGCGGCCGGGCAGCCGCCCGACGAGCATTTCCCGCAGCTCCCGCCGGGCTTGCTCCCGCGAAGATCCTGAACGGCCCCGCGCAGGAAGTAGAGGGCCGCGAGACCTGCCGCTGAGACTGCGAGGAAGGACTGGACGGTCATGGCCACCTCAGGCGAATCCGAAGGCGCGGCCCACGGCCACGGTGACCCAGGCCAGCCCCCAGCCCAACACCAGCCCGTAGGCCACCGTGAAGCCGGCCCAGCCCCAACTGCCCGCCTCGCGGCGAATCATGGCAATGGTGCCCAGGCACGGGGTGTAGATCAGGGTGAAGACCATGAAGGCCAGGGCGGTGAGGGGGCTCAGGCCGGAGTTGTCGCGCAGGGCCACCTGCAGGGGGCTGAGGCGCTCGCCCTCCTTGGGCTCGTCGCTGGCCTGGTGGATGACGGCCATGGTGGAGACCACGATCTCCTTGGCCACGAAGCCCGCCGTGAGCGCGATGACATCCTTCCAGGCCTCGGCCCGCTTGTGGTCGGGGTCGAGGATGGGCCGCAGCAGGGGCTCCACCTTCTGGCCCAGCCGGGCGGCGAGGCTGGTGTTCACGATGCGGCTCTCATGGGCGAGCTGGAGGGCCCGGAGGCGCTCGTCGGACTCGGCCTGCGGCAGGCCCAGCACCGATACGGCCTGGCGCTGCTGCTGGTATTCCAGGGTCCATTCGCGGTTGGCGATGCCGGGATAGCGCGACATGAACCAGATCAGCGTGGCGCCCGCGAAGATGGTGGTGCCGGCGCGGGTGAGGAAGATCGAGCCCTTCTCCCACATGTGGATGAGCGTGGCCTTCAGCACCGGCAGCCGGTAGGGCGGCAGCTCCATCACGAAGGGGGAGCTGGGCCCGCTGAACAGGGCGCTGCGGAGCAGCCGGCCCATGAGCACCGCCAGGCCCAGGCCCAGGAAGTGCATGGCGATGATGGCGAGGGCCGCCTTGAAGGGCGTGAAGAAGGTCCCGGCGATGACGATGTAGACCTGCAGGCGCGCGGAACAGCTCACCAGGGGCGTCACGAGGATCGTGATGAGGCGGTCCTGCCGGCTTTCGATGGTGCGGGCCGCCTGGATGGCCGGCACATTGCAGCCGCTGCCCATGATGAGGGGGATGAAGCTCTTCCCGTGGAGGCCCATGACATGCATGAGGCGGTCCATGATGAAGGCTGCCCGGGCCATGTAGCCCGTGTCCTCCAGGAAGGCGATGCAGCCCATGAGGATCATGATCACGGGCACGAAGACGATCACGGCGCTCACGCCGGGGATCACGCCATCGACCAGCAGGCTGGTCAGCTCGCCCGCGGGCAGGCGGGCCTCCGCGAAGCCGGACAGCGCCTTGAAGCCCTCCGCGATCCAGTCCTGGGGAATCTTCCCCAGGATGAATGACACGGAGTACACCAGGGCCAGGATGCCCAGGAAGATGGGGATGCCCAGCAGGCGGTGGGTGAGGATGGCATCCAGCCGGGAGGTGGGCGTCCGGCCCTCGTCCGGCGCCGTGGCCACTTCCTTCACCAGGCCGTGGGCGAAGCCGTAGCGCCGCTCGGCCACCAGCGTGGCGCCGTCGGCGCCCAAGTGCGGCTCCAGGAAGGCGAAGCTCTTCGCCAGCTGCTGGCTGATCGCCTCGCTGGCATGGCTCTCCGACACCCGGCGCTTGGCATCGGCATTGTTCTCCAGCAGCTGGAGGGCCAGCCAGCGGGGGGGCATGGCCGCCTCGAGCAGCTCGTCGCGGCAGATCTCGGTCTCGAGCTTCCGCAGCTCGCCCTCGATGTCGTGCCCGTAGTCCACCGTGACGCGCCGGCAGCGGGTGGATTCCCCCCGGGCCAGGGCGGCCAGCAGGGCCTTCAGCTCGGGGATGCCCTGCTCGCGGTTGCCCACCGTCGGGATCACGGGGCCGCCCAGAAGCGTCTCCAGGGCGGGCACATCGATGCGCACGCCGCGGTTCTCGGCATCGTCCACCATGTTCAGGACGAAGGCCACGGGCTTGCCGAGTTCCAGCAGCTGGGTGCTGAGGTAGAGGTTCCGCTCCAGATTCGAGGCGTCGAGCACATTCAGGACCAGGTCCACTTCGGGGGAGGCCAGGAACTGGGCCGCCACGCGCTCGTCCTCGCTGCGGGCAGCCAGGGAGTAGGTGCCGGGCAGGTCCACCACCTCCAGGGTCGAGCCGTCCTGTTCGAAGGTTCCGCTGCGCCGCTCCACGGTGACGCCGGGCCAGTTGCCCACATGATGCCGGGCCCCGGTGAGGGCGTTGAACAGGGTGGTCTTCCCGCAGTTGGGATTGCCCGCGAGGGCGATGGTCAGGGCCATCAGGCCACCCGCTGGACGAGGATGCAGGCGCTCTCGTCCCGCCGCAGCGACAGGTGGTAGCCCTTGATCACGAGTTCCATGGGATCGCCCAGCGGCGCCAGCTTCTCGACCCGGAGGCGCGCCCCCCGGATGAAGCCCATCTCCAGCAGGCGCTGACGGATCTGGCCCTGGGCCTGCACCTGGATGACCTCCCCCTCGTCCCCCGGTTGGAGGTCGCTCAGGGGGATTGATAGATTTTGAGTCATAATCTCAACTCCACGATCCAGTGTAGCTCAGCCTCAGGGTGCTACAAGGTCGAAGTCAAAGGATGTGATCTCCGTCTAAACTAGACCGGACATGACCTCCTCCAGCCCACTGACCCTGCCCAACGCACTGACCTTGCTGCGGATCCTGGCGATCCCCTTTTTCGCCATCGCGGTCTGGTACGGCCACCACTGGCAGGCCTTCGCGCTCTTCGCCGCCGCGGGGTTCACCGACCTGCTGGACGGCCTCATCGCCCGGGCCTTCAACCAGCGCTCGGACCTGGGAGCCGTGCTGGATCCGGCCGCGGACAAGCTGCTGATGACCACGGCCTTTATCCTCCTGGCCTGGCGCACCCAGGGCATGGCCGCGCCTGTCCCCGTGTGGGTGGCCATCCTCGCCATCACGCGGGATCTGGTGATCTCGTTCTACGCGTTCGCCTCGGTCGATCGACTCAGCGACAGCAAGTTCCATCCGAGCCTGCTCGGGAAGCTCAGCACCGCCATGCAGCTGATCGCCGTTTCGCTCGGCCTGCTCTTCAACGCCCTGGGCTACCGCCCCTGGATGGATCCCTTCCTCCCCGAGATGTACTGGCTGGTGGCCGCCCTGGTGCTGGCCTCGGGCATCCACTACTTCATGCGGGCCACTCGGACGCCCGTGGCCTGATAGACTGTCCCTTCCGCGTCGGGAGACGCCGAAGGAGCCGCCATGAGAAAGCCCGCCCCGAAGGGGCCCCGCACCGCGCCCACCACCCGCAAGCCAACCGCCGCCCGCCCGGCCGCCGGCGTGACCCGGACCTCGGCTCCTGCCCGTCCGACCTCAGGTCCGGCCCGGTCCTCGTCTGCCGTCCGCCCATCCTCAAGCGCGGGCGCCCGCCCCACCGCCCGCCCCACCTCCGGTGCTCCCGCCCGGCGCCCCGCCATCGACAAGACCCGGCCCGCGGCCAAGCAGGCCCCGCGCAAGGCCGCGCCGTCCCGCCCCAGCGGTGGCGCCTCGCCTCGTCCTGCCCGGGCCGGCCAGGAGCGCCTGCAGAAGATCCTGGCCGCCGCGGGCATCGCCAGCCGCCGGGCCTGCGAACAGATCATCCTCGACGGCCGCGTGCAGGTGAACGGGAAGACCGTCACCGAACTGGGCGCCTGCGCGGACTCCCGCCGGGACGAGATCACCGTGGACCTGGTCGAGATCCAGCGCGAGGCGCCGGTCTACATCCTCATGAACAAGCCGAAGGGCTATGTGACCACCGTGAGGGACGACCAGGGTCGCCCCACCGTGATGGCGCTCCTCAAGGGCGTACCGGGCCGGCTCTACCCGGTGGGCCGCCTGGACTTCAACTCCGAGGGGCTCCTGCTCATGACCAACGACGGGGCCCTGGCCCAGGTGCTCATGGGACCCGAACACGAGATTCCCAAGGTCTACCTCGTCAAAGTGCACCGCAATCCCCGGCCTGAGCTCCTCAAGGAATTCCAGGAGGGCTTCCTGCTCAGCGGACGCCGCCTCAAGCCCTGCCACATCGAAATCGCGGAGAAGGGCGACAACCCCTGGCTGAAGGTGACCCTCACCGAAGGGAAGAATCAGCAGATCCGCCGCATGTTCGCCGCCGTGGGCCACCCCGTCAGCAAGCTGCGCCGGGTGCAGTTCGGCCCCCTGGCCGATCCCCTGCTGAAGCCCGGCGCCTGGCGCTACCTGAACCCCCAGGAGATCGCCGCGATCAAGAGCCTTTAGAGGTCGTTACGACCTCTAAACCTCAGGCCAGGTGGAGGCTCCGGACCGCCAGGAGGATCTCCCGCAGGAAGAACACGAGCGCCGCCACGAAGGCGGCCATGGCCAGGATGAAGAGCGACGCCACCGCCCCGGCGACGCCGGCCTTCATCACCGCCCCCAGGAACACTGTGGCGATGCTGACGCAGACCAGCAGCGCCGCGGTGGTGCCGAAGGTGATGGCCAGGTTGATCAGGTTCCGCCGCCGCGCCAGGGTGTGCATCTCATCCTGGATGGCCGCGATCCGGACCTCCGAGGCTGTCTCGAGCAGGTCCTTCAACGCGCGGGCCCGATCCACGATGCGGGCCAGCCGCGTGGACAGCACGCCCAGGATCGTCCCGATGGAAGTCAGCAGGAAGACCGGCGCCACCGAGAGCTGGATGACATGCGAGATGTCGTAGATGGTCTGGTCGGAGACGGGTGCGGGCATGGCTACATAGCTATCAGCTGAGCGCCGAATCCGCTAGAGTGCCTCTTCCTCGAAATCCAGCATGTGGCCGCTCTTGCGGGCCTTGGTCTTGAGATACCGCAGGTTGTGGGGATTGGAAGCCAGCTGGTGGCGCTCCCGCTCGACCTCGATGCCCGCCGATTCCAGCGCGCCGATCTTGCGCGGGTTGTTGGTCAGCAGCTTGACCTTGGTGATGCCGAAGAACTTCAGCATCTCCACGGCGCAGTCGTAGGTGCGGAGGTCATCGGGGAAGCCCAGGGAGTGGTTGGCCTCCACGGTGTCGAGCCCCTGCTCCTGCAGCGCATAGGCCTTGAGCTTGTTCAGGAGGCCGATGCCACGGCCCTCCTGGCGCAGGTAGAGCACCATGCCGCCATGCTCGGCCACATGGCGAAGGCCTTCCTCGAGCTGCTGCCGGCAATCGCACTTGAGGCTGCCCAGCACATCCCCCGTCCAGCATTCGGAATGGATGCGCACCGGGATGCGCCTCCGGGCGTCGATCTCCCCCGCCACGATCGCCAAGTGCTCTTTGCCCGTGGCGTGCTCCAGGAAGCCGTAGACCGTGAACTTCCCGAAGATGGACGGGACATTGGCCTTGGCGATGAAGGGGACCTTCTCCGCCTGCAGCTTGCAGAAGAGTTCGAGCTTCGGGGCGCTGCTGGGTTCTTTGGGGGTCATGGGATTCCAGGAAGGGGTGCGTCCACGCGATTGGATGCCGCCCAGGGGAATAAGAAGTCTGAAGCCAGGGTCTATTCGGAGCAACCCGGTAATGTCTTATTTATAATCTAGACAATGTCCTTCGCCATTTGAGCCTGAACGGCCGTTTCCACCTGCGCGATGAAGGCCGGCAGGGACTCCGCGACCTTCGCGCCCGAAGCCAGGCGGTGGCCGCCGCCGCCGAACAAACGGCAGACCGCATTCACATCCACCCGCTCGCGGGAGCGCAGGCTGACCTTGGCGCGGCCATCCGCGGTCTCGGAAAAGAGGGCCGCGACTTCCACTCCGAACAGCTTGCGGGGTTCCTCCACCAGCTCGTCCAGATCCTCGTGCGTGGCGCCACAGGCGGCCAGATCCGTCGCGGTCACGGCGACATAGGCGAAGCGGCCGGCATCCCGTAGCTGGAGTCCGCCCATGGCCCGGCCGAAGAGCTTGAGCTTGGCGGGCGTGGCGGTCTGATAGAGCGCGTTGTAGGTCCGGGCGGGGTGGACGCCCTGGGCGATGAGGTCAGCCGCGGCATGGTGGATCTTCGGCGTGGTGTTGGAGTGCCGGAAGTTGCCGGTGTCGCTCACCATGCCGGCGTAGAGGGCCTGGGCCATCACGGGCGGGAGGTCGCCGCCGAGGCGGGGCCGCACCAGGTCGTAGACCAGCTCCGTGCTGGCGCTGGCCGTGGAATCCGTGAACTCGTCGTCGAAGCCCTGCGGGGCGTCCTTGAGGTGATGGTCTAGGCAGGCGCGCTCGGCCCCGGTGCCCTGGAACGCCGCGAAGAGCGGCCCCATCCGGTGGGGTTCCGAGGCGTCGATGAGCAGCCAGGCATCGGGCCAGGCGGCCAGGTCGCCATGGGCGCCGCCGGGCTCGAAGGCCTCGATCCAGCCCTCGGGATCCAGGAAGCGCAGGTTCTCGGGAAGAACCGGCGTCACCACGATGCGGACCGCCTTGCCCTGCCCTTTCAGGTGGGCGGCCAGGGCGATCGCCGCGCCCACGCCGTCCCCGTCCGGGTTCTCGTGCGTGGTGAGAAGGACCTTGGTGTGGCGGTCGAGAAAATCGGCGAAGCGATCCAGCATGAATCCTGACCTCGGAAGTCAGGATATCAGAGCTGCTCTCGTTTGCTCTCCAGACTGCCCGGCTTGAAGGCCTTCAACTCGTGCACCACTTCCGCCAACAGGGCCCGCTTGAGGGCGTAGGGCAGGAAGGCGCTCTTGAAGCCCATGATGATGAGCTCCTTGATCTCCTCGAGGTTGAAGTTCAGCTCCTCGTGGATGACCTGGAATTCGTGGCTCACCGTGGTGGCCGTGACCATGCGGTTGTCCGTGTTCACGGTGACACGCAAGCCCAGGTCGTAGAACAGCCGGATCGGGTGGTCGGCCATCTTCTTCACGGCCTTGGTCTGCACATTGCTCGACGGGCAGCACTCCAGCGGAATGCGGTGGTCGTTCACATAGTTCAGCAGGTCGCCATCCTCGATGAGCCGCACGCCGTGGCCGATGCGGTGCGCCCCGCAGAGGTGGATGGCCTGGTGGATGCTCTCGGGACCGTAGGCCTCACCCGCATGCAAGGTGCAGTTGATGTTGTTCTGCAGGACGCGGCCGAAGGCGTCCTTGTGGCGCTTGGCGGGAAAGTTCTCCTCGGCGCCCGCCAGGTCGAAGCCCACCACGCCCTTGTTCTTGAAGGCCACGGTGAGGTCCGCCAGGCGCAGCGAGATGTCGGGCGAGATGTGGCGCATGCCGCAGAGGATGACGCCGGTCTTGATGTTGTACTTCCGCTCCGCCTGGGCCAGCCCCTCGAGCACCGCCTGGACGATGGCGTGGAGCGTGAGCCCCTTCTGCTGATGGAGGATGGGGCTGTACCGCACCTCCATGTAGCGGACATTCTCCTTGGCCGCATCCTCGGCCAGCTCGAAGGCGGTGCGGACCAGGCTCTCGTAGGTCTGCATCACGGACAGCGTCACATCGAAGGCCCTGAGGTACTCCACGAGGGACTTGCAGTCCTCGCCGACCTCCACGAAGGGGCGCAGGCCCTCCATGCTGTCTGCCGGCAGCTTCACTTTCTGCTGTTCGGCCAATTCGAGGATGGTGGGGATGCGGAGGCTGCCGTCGAGATGAACATGCAGATCCGTCTTGGGAAGGCGCTGAAGATCCTGGAGCGTGAGTTTCGGCATGGCCTAGCCTAGCGCCTCGCGGGGCCGCGGGCTACGACCATGAGACCGAAGGCATGAGGCCGAGGGACAAGCCGAAGCCCGGCTCTGCCGGGCTTCTAGGCGCATACCCCCGGAGAACATTCAAACATTCAACTGGCTCAACCGGTGCGCGAGGGTGGGGGCGTCGGTCTCCAGCGCCTGGCAGTCCTTGCAGAGGCCGAAAATCTGGTGGCTGTGGTGCATGGGCTTGAACCCGTATTCCTGGCAGATGGTGTCCTGGAGTGCCTCGAGCTTGGGCCGGAAGAACTCGATGATGGCGTCGCAGTTCAGGCAGATCAGGTGGTCGTGATGCTCGTCGCTCCGCACTGCCTCGTAGTGGGCGTGCTGGTCGCCGAAGCTGCTCTTCCGCACCAGCCCGCACTGCACCAGCAGGTCGAGGGTGCGGTAGACGGTGGCGCGGCTGATGGCCTTGCCCTTCTGCTTCAAGGCCATGTGGAGCTGGTCCGCGTCGAAATGGTGGGCCTGGCCGAAGACCTCCTCCACCAGCTCCAGCCGCTCGCCCGTCAACTTCAACTGGCGCGAGCGCAGGAAGGTCTCGAAACGCTGCTGTTCTTCGGGGCGGTCGGTCTTCTGCTTTCGCATGGGATCCTCGGTGGGGAAGTCTATCCGGTCCACCCGGCTAATCGCATTTTACTGCTGAAAAAAGAAAGGGTATGATGAATTCATCGTATACATAATGGAGCCGCCATGGCCGTCGTCATTATCCAGTCCCCCAACCTCTCGCCGGAACAGGAAACCCGCATCGGCGAGCGGATCATTACCACCCTTCAGCAGGAAGGCCTCGCACCCGGCTCCGTGGTGGTGATGTTCCGGCCCGAGCGAGGCGACATCTATCTGGATGGCCTGCTGGTCCAGGCTGAGGTTCCCGCCCGGGTCCAGGCTCCTGCGCCGATCGCGGCCAAGCCCGCCGCCCCGGTGGCGGCCGCCGAGCCCACCGGCTTCAAGACCAAGGCCCGCCGTTCCAAACCCGAGCTGGAGGATCTGAAACAGGGCCTGATGCAGAAGCTCCAGGACCAGGGTTCCCTCAGCAGCTTCGAGGCCCAGGTGGCCCTGGACCTCAAGGATTGCGACTGGGCGCCGGCCACGCTTCGCCGCCTGTTCACGGAACTGGAGGAAGCCAAGCTCATCACCAAGAGCGGCCAGAAGCGGGGCACACGCTATGTATGGAAGGGCATGGTGAATACGCCCCAGGTGCCTCCCACGGTGAAGCTGGTGAAGGCGGAGTCCGACGAGGAGTAATCCTCTCCGAGGGTGCCCCGCGCAGAAGCCCGGCTGAGCCGGGCTTCTGCTTGTTTCCTCCGAAGGGTCCGGGCGCCCTGCCACACTCGTTCCATGGACTGGTTCGCCTGGGATTTCGATCACCCCGCCTATTTCCAGATCTACGCGGACAAGGCGGCCGATGCCGCCCTGGAAGGCCCTGCGCTCGCGGCCCTGCTGGATCTCCCGGCCGGGAGCCGCGTGCTGGACCTGCCCTGCGGCTGGGGCCGCCTCCATCCCCACCTGAAGGCCCGGGGCCTGGAGGTGGTCGGAGGCGACCTGAGCACCCTCAACCTGCGCCGCCACGCCGAGGAACACCCCGCGCCCTTGGCCCGCCTGGACCTCCGGAACCTCCCCTTCCGCGGCGGCTGCGCCGATGGCGTCTTCTGCGCGTTCACAAGCTGGGGCTACTTCGCCACGGAGGAGGAGAACCTCCGCCAGCTGTCGGAAGCCGCCCGGGTCCTGCGCCCCGGCGGTGCCCTGCTCCTGGATCTGGTGGGCCGGGACTTCCTGCGCTCCTCCGTGGCGGAAGTGGAAGGCTACTGGCTGGACTTTCCCCACGAGGGCTACCAGGAGCGCGCCACCTGGAGCCCCGACCACCGGCGCATCCTCACCGAGCGACGCTGCCAGGGCCAGGCCTTCCGCCACGACATTTGGATTCCCACGGATGCCGAGGTCCAGGCATGTCTCGCGCAGGCCGGCTTCCGCGCCATCGAGGCCTATGGCGGCCTGGATGGACGCCCCTGGGACGCCGCGGCCGAGCGGTGGATCTACCGGGCCGTCAGGCCTTGACGCCCTTCATGGCCAGCAGGTAGGCGGCAAAGCCGAGGCCGGACAGACTCAAGGCCCAGGCCAGCCCCAAACCCTGTACCAGGGCTCCTCCCACCAGAGGGCCCACCATCATGCCCACGGAGTAGGCCAGGTTCAGGATGGAGAAGGCCGAGGCGAAGCTCTGGCTCCCCAGCCGCTCCACCTGGTCCGCCACGGCGGGACTGCAGGGGCTCATGATGAAGCTTGCCGTGCTGCCCAGTCCCATCATGGCCACCACCACCATCCAGGACCGGGGCAGCAGGGCAGGAAGGGGCAGCAGGATCGCCACCAGGATCAGCCCCACGCGCAACACCCGGGCCCGGCCGATGCGGTCGGACAAACGGCCCATCAAGGGTGAGGTGAGGGTATGCGCCACGGCCGCCCCCGCGAAACAGAGGCCGATCTGCGTCGGGGACTGGCCCAGCCTGCGATCGAAATCCAGCGGCAGGGTGGATTCCAGGAGGGCCCACAGGCAGGAGCCCAGCGCCATGGCACCGGCGAAGACCCGGATGGTTCGGTTGGACAGCAACTGTCGAAAAGGGAGTCTCGGGCCTCTTGCCGGTTCCGTCACCGGCAGCAGGAAGGCCCGGCCCGCCGCGTCCAGGCCCACCAGGACCGCGCCCAGCAGGAAAGGCGTGGAGGGACCGCCATGCTGATCGAGGAAACCCGAGAGCGGAGGCCCGATCAGCACCCCGAGATTCGCGGCGGCGAAGGCCGTGCCCATGGCCTTGCCCCGGGACTCGGCCGGGAAGTGATCCGCCAGCAGGGCCATGCCCGGCAGCCAGGTCGCCGCGCCGGCGACGCCCTGGAGGAAGCGCGCCAGCACCAGCAGCCAGTACTGCTTCGACACCGCGAATACCAGCGTCGTGACCATCAGTCCCGCCAGGCCCCAGAGCATGGGGCGGCGGCGGCCGTAGCGGTCCGTGAGCAGAGCCACGGGAAAAGTCGCCAGCAGCAGCGCCACGGCGTAGCTGCCGAAGAGAATCCCCACCTCCATCTGGTTGAGCTGCAGCTCCCGGGCATACCGCGGCAGAAGGGGCACCAGCAGGTAGTAGAGGAGCATGTCCACATGGAAGGCGAGGGCCGTCACGAGGAGCGCGGCAGTGGGGGGTGCGGGGCGACGCATCCCCCCACTATCGCATCGCGCCGATCAGTCCCGGGCCATCTCCACCTTGGGATAGCCCACGCGGAAGCCACAGGCTTCGTACGAACGCTGGCTGGCCGTTCCCGGCGCCGTGGAGGCGCAGGCAAGGTCGCAGCCGCGCCCTTGCGCAAAGGCCAGGCGGGCCCGGATGAGCGCCTTCTGCAGGCCCCGGCCCCGGAAGGAGGGGATCACGGCGTCGCCCGACAGAAGGGCCACGCCGTCGACGATCCCGAGCATGCCGCCCCCCGCGGGCTCTCCATCCACGATGGCCAGGAACCCCCAGGCATCCGGGACCGCGAGAGAGACCTCGAAGGGAGGGACCAGACCGCGCCAATCGTCCTGATCCATGAACCCCGCCGCCACGATCCGGTTGTAGGAGCCGGCCTCCCCGAGCTCTGCCCGGCGGACCTCCGATGGTGGCGGAGCCTCCTCCACCCCGGCCAGGGAGCGGATCCACAGCTGCTGGAACTGTTGCAGGCGATAGCCCCGCCGGGCGAGCAGGGGCCATAGATCGGGATCGGCGCCGGGGCTCAGCTCCAGCACCGTCGGCGTGCCGAGAAAGGATTCGATGGCGTCGAGGTCTGCCTCGGTGATCGGATCGATCAGACCCAACGCCTGATTCAGCGGATGGCCCGGGCCGCGGACATGGGCGAAGCCGCCGCCCACCGGGAGGCTGCGGCCACCGGCGGCCTGGTTGAAACGCTCGTTCTGACGGGCCTGGGCACTCTCGAGACGGCGGGCCAGGCTGGGTAGGTCATGGAACATGGGCATCTCCGGGAAACAGATTCATCCGGCCGCGGCGATGGCGGCCCTGCGGGGTGCCACGCCCTTGCGTCAGCCGGGGCGCACGACTCCAGCGCCCGTTCCAGGCGTGCGGGGATGGCGATGGGAGGAACGAATCAGAGGCCTATCCAGAGAGGAAACCAGCCTACTCCAATCAAAGAGGCGTGAAACAGCCCCCGCACTTCGCCCAGTCCCCCTTGTCAGCACCACGCCTAACCCCGAAAGCAGGACAAAGCGAGGCACGGCTTCGCCGGGCTGAGCGCGGGGGTCCGGGGGTGTGCGCGCAGCGCGCCCTTAGATCCCCGCAACGCATGCGTTGCGGGGGGGACCCCCGGAGGATATTGAGCACGGCCCCCTTGCGGAGGCCGTGGTGGATCGGTAAGCCGGGTTCTGTCGTGGAGCGTCATTCCTCTGGGATGAATGTCACCACCCACCTCGTGCGACCTACCCGCCGGCTCGGTCGGGTCAACCCTCGCCGCTTGCGCGGTGCGCCGGCCTATTTGGTCTTGCTCCCTGGGGGGTTTACCATGCCCGTCCTGTTGCCAGTCCGGCGGTGGGCTCTTACCCCACCGTTTCACCCTTACCTGTGATCCGAGGATCCATCGGCGGTCTGTTCTCTGTTGCACTGTCCGTCGGGTCACCCCGCCCTGGCGTTACCAGGCCCAGCACCCTGCGGAGCCCGGACTTTCCTCTGCCCTTGCGGACAGCGACGCCCTGACCCACGCCTTCACGGTATCACCTCAGCCGGAAGTTCAAGGTGAGCTTGAAGCGGGCGGCCACGGACCGGCCATCGATCCGGGCCGGCTCGAAGCGCCACTGCCGCGCCGCCTGCAGGGCGGCCTCGTGGAGGGCCTGGGGGCCTTCCAGTACCTGCACCTGGATCGGCAAGCCCTGGTCGTCCACCGTCATCGAGAGGACCACCGAGCCCTGGATGCGCGCGCGGCGGGCGAAGTCCGGGTACACCGGCTCCACGCGACGAAGCTCCGTCAACCCGACCATGGTGAAGTCGCGAATCCCGGGGCTGGCCATTCCCATCGGCTGGGCCGATCCGTTAGGCTGGGCCGGGGAATCGGCGCGCCCGGGCCCCCCTGCCGGAAGATCCCCGCGATGATTCTCCGTGGGCAGGCTTGCCGCGGGGACCTCAGGATCCACGCGGGGCGCCGCCACAGCCGGGGCCGTGGGCAGGGCGAGGCCTCCACCCGAGCCCCCGGATGCGGGGAGCCGGTGCTCGACGAACCGCGGCATTCGCGGCCCCTCGAACTCGATGATCCGCTCGGGTTTCGTGGGGCGGTTCACTTGCAGGATGGCGGCGGGCGCGAGAGACGCCAGCGCCAGGGCCGCGCCTCCGATCAGGAGGTAGACCAGCCCGGACAGGGTCGCCGCAAGCCGATACTCGGAAGGGGGTGCCGAGGCCGCGATGGCGCAGGGCTGAAGGGTGGGCGGCAGGTCCGCGTAGGCAGGCCCCTGGCCGCGCGGGAACGCGAAAGGGAACATGACATCTCCTGTGGGTGGCGTTCCGTGGCCTCCCGCAGATCCAACGGCCACCGCTGGGGGTGGACATCGGTTGGCGGCAATCCCGGGCCCTGGATCACACACCGTCTGGAGGGGGTCCAAAGATCGCTTGAATCAGGTATCGGCAGCGCAGCGCGGCTGTCAACCCCACCGGAAACATTCAGCAGATCCGCCCGTCACAGGCGCGTCATGCGGATGGCAGCGGAAGGGCCCACCCCTTCCGCTGCAGGTCCTCCAGGAGCTGCCAGGCCGCGCGATAGGGATCGCTCGATTCCGCGGCCAGCACCTCATCGCGAAGCCGCGATTGGAAGGGGACCAGCTCGGGATGGAAGGCCCCGGCCAGCTCCAGGTCGGCCTGGAAGAGCCTCAGGAGCAGGGCCTCGGGATGGGCGTGGGCGAGCCCCATGGCACAGAGCACGGCACCCTCCGCTCCTTCCACGGCGCCCGCCTGGATCAGGCGGTCTCTGAGGGGATGCAGGAGGGTCGGATCGGCGTCGACGCCCAGGCAGCGGATCCCGGGCCAGCCCTCGAGACGGTCCGTCACCTCGCCCTCGGAGAGCCAGGGACAAGGGGGACGGTTCCCTTCGTAAGGCAGCCAAGGCATGAAGCTCTCGTGCCGGTGATCGTCGCGCACCCAGTGGTGGATCAGGCGCATGAGGCCCTGCCGCAGCTCCGGGTGCACTTCGGGGCCGATCCAAATCAGCTGCTGGTGGAACGGGGCCCGGGGTTCGATCTCCCGGAAGCCCTGAGTCCAGGCCTCCGCTTCGACCGGCATCTCGAGCCGGAGCCCGCCCAGGAATACGGGAAATCCCGGATAGGGCGTGGCCAGAAGGATGTCGGCACCCTCGGGGGAGATCCGCAGATCGAGCCCCGGAAGGCAGGCCACCAGAGGGCTTTCCTTGAGGGTTTCCAGCAGGGAGAGCCGATGGTCTTCGGTCCTCAGCGGCTCGATCAGCCTCAGGCTCCACACCCGCGCATCCGCATCGCAGGACCACGCTTCCACGGCCGAAGGTTCCGGCCGGTCCAGCGCATCCAGCCCCATCAGCCGCAGGCGCACCTCACCGGATTCGTCCCGGCGCCCCATGGGCAGCTGAGAGCCGGATCCGACCAGGAGACGCGGGTGACGCTGGGTCCGGGCCCAGACGAGCCGGTTCCCGGGCGATTCCGGTTGATCCGTCGAGCCGAGAAGGCCAGGCAACCCGCCCGAGGCGATCTGGAGGTAGGCCTCGCTGCGCCGGATCTCCTGGTGGCCGATGAGGATGTGCCAGGTCTCGTCGATGTTCTGCTGGCTGACGCGGGCGAATTCGTCGCCCACCTCGGCCAGGTGGTGGGCGATCCGGGCCAGGCGTTCCCGCTCCGGGAACACCTTCGCCTCCACGCCCCACTGTCGCTCCAGGGCCGCTTCGATCGCCGCCGAGCGCTCACGCACCTCGTGGAGGGAAAGCTCGGCCCGATCCGCCGTCTGGCGCACCTGGTCCACCAGCCCGAGGTGGGTCTCCAGGGCCCGCTCCATGTCCTGGCCCTGCTGATCCAGATGTCCGGCCACCCGCAGCAGTTCCTGGATGCCGGAACGCAGGTGCTGGGTCACCTCCTGGAGGTCCCAGAGGCCGGTGTTCTCCCGTTCCAGTTCCAGCTGATGCTGGTCCAGGGCGCGCTCCAGGTTCGAGGCCCCGCCCGAAGTCTGCTCCGCCAGGCTGCGCAGGCGTCCGCCGATGGCCTGCATTCCGGCCCCGCCGCCACCCTGCTGGGCCAGGATCGCCGCATTCACGGCCAGGAGCCCGGTCTGCTGGGCCGCCTGGTCGATGATCCGGAGGGATCCCTGCGCCCCTCCGAACGACCGGATCCGCTGCTGGGACTCGTCCCGGAAGGCATCGATCCGCCGCGCCAGGGCCTCGGCCTGATCGCGCACCCCATCCGCCGACTTCCGGAACTGTTGAAGCTGGTCGGTCCGGGCCTTGGTCTCTTCCAGAAGCCGCGGCGTGTGGGCCACCAGCCCCTTCACCGCCAGGCTCAGCCGGGCGCCCTGGCGGATGCTGGCGTCCGCCAGCCGGCCGAGGGCATCCTCCTCCCGGCGCAGGCGGGGAAACGAATCCTGGAGTTCCTCCAGCAGGTTCTCGAACTGATCCAGTCCCCCCTGCGCCTGTTCCAGCGAGGTCCGGAAGGCCTGCCCCTGGAGGCGATGCTGGTCCAGGCGGAGCCGGTAGTTCAGCTCGATCTGATCGAACCGGAGAGGCCCCTCAATGCTGCGCTTGAGGTCCCGCCCGAAGGTCTCCAGCCGCTCCCGCGCGGAATCCCGCGCTTCCGCCTCATCCGCAAGCTGCCGGTGGGCCTGCCCCAGCAGGTCGTCCAGGTCCCGCCACTCCCGCCCGACCGCCTGCTGGAGCTGCTCCAGGTCCCTCCGGGTCCGGAGGCAGTCCTCGATCAGGGCGTTCAAGGCGGTGGCGGCCAGCCTCGCCTCCTCGTGGAGCCCCGGGGGAGGGGCGTGGGGCGTCCGGTCCCCCTGGAGGATCAGGTGGGCCCAGTCGGCGATGAACCCATCCGGGACCAGATCCCGGTACCAGAAGAACCAGCGGCGCCCCAGGAGGATCAACCCCACGGCCACCATCATCAGGGCGGCCCCCTCGGCGGGCCGCAGCGAGGCCGAGGCCCGGAACAGCAGGTAGGCCACGAGGCCCAGGATCGGAAGCATGGCCGCATCCGCCGTCCAGCGACGGGCCACGATGCGTTTCCAGAAGGAGCCGTTCTGACCCATGCCCGTCCTCAAAGCCATGGAAGCCCCATCGGCACGGGCCGTTCCAGGGCCAAGTTTGGTCCGGTCACGGGCGCGCAGGCCCCTCAGAGCGCCTGCCAGAGCACATCGTAGCTGCGGAGCCCCCCGCCGAGCTCCTGGAGGAGCCGGGCCCGGAGCAGGGCCGTCACGGCGGTCTGGGCCTCGTCGGCGGCCTCCACCCGGGGAGCCGTCTCGGCGCCCCCGGCCCGCAGGCGCCGAAGGTGCTCGCGGCTTCCAGGCGGCAGGGCCTCGGTTCGATCCACCGGCGTGCAGGCCGTGCAGCACCAGCCCTGGTCCGGGCTGAGCAGGGCGAGCGGAGCCGCCTCGTTCCCGCAGCGCCCGCAGATCCGCGGGTGGGGAAGCAGGCCCATGCAGTGAAGCAGCCAGTGCTCCGCATAGGCCAGGATGCCCAGGGCGTTGTCCGGGTCGGCCTTGAGCGCCCGTCCGCAAGCGCTCAGCAGGCGGTAGAGCCGGTCGTCCTCCACGCCTTCCCGGGCCACGCGGTCGAAGAGATCGGCCAGGCAGGCCATCACCAGGCTGGACTCCAGGTGGCCCAGGGTCAGGGGACTGAAGGCCAGCTCGCAGCGGGTGACCCGCTTCAGCTCAGTCTGCTCCTTCCCGAAGAAGCTCACCCGCACCATGCCCAGGGGCTCGAAGGCCGCCACCCACTTGGCCGTGGGCTTCTTCACGCCCTTGGCCAGACCCTTGAGCCGCTCCCCGTGCTCGGACAGAAAGGACACCACCGCCCCGCCCTCAGAAAAGGGCACCGCTTTGAGGACGATCGCAGCGCAGGTACGGATCACCTTTCCAGTCTGCCCGGATTCAACCTCGCCGCTCCGCCGGTGTCTCTCATGACGAGGCTGCCGATGACCGCCTCGAAGGAGAAGCCCATGACCCCCCTGACCCGATCCCTTGCGGTCCTCGCCCTCAGCGCGCTCCCCCTCCTGGCCCAGCCTGGTCTCGAGATGCCCGGCCCCGGTTCCGGCCCGCGGGGCGGGCGCATGGCCCGTGTCCTGGACCTGACCGAGGCCCAGAAGACCAGCATCCAGGCCATCCACGAAAAGCACCGCCCTGACATGACCGCCCGCCGCGAAGCCGTGCGCCTGGCCCAGACGGCCCTCCAGGCGGCCTTCCGCGACGCCGCCACCCCCGAGGCCCAGCTGCGGACCCTGCACGACAAGGCCTCGGCGGCGCGCTTCGAGATGATGCTGGCGGGCCGCTCGATCCGCCAGGAAGTCGATGCCGTCCTCACCCCGGAGCAGCGGGCCAAGGCCGCCGACCTGCGCGGCACCGCCCAGGCCCACCGGCGCGAGCGCATGCACCACCTGCGCAGGGCCGCCGGCATGGCCGGCTGAAGCGGGCCTTCCGGGGCCATCCGGCCGATAGACTGGGGGGATGCGCGCATCCCCCCTTCTCGTGGTGGCCCTCAGCGGAATCGTCCTTCTCGCCCAGGAGGCGCCCCTGCGGAACTTCCGCCAGTGGGTGGGCGGTCAGGAAGTGGGCGGAGCCTCCCAGCAGACCCGCATCACGGTCGGCCTCCGCGAAGTCCGCAGCCGCGAGTGGATGGTCCTGGCCCGCCTGGGGGAGGAGATCCGCCAGGAGGTGGATCAGACCGCCCGGCGGGCCGCCGACGGGGCCATCACCTTCACCTGGCGGCTCCAGCTCTCCAAGGACCCCTTCGAGGGTCGAGCCGAATGGTCGCCGGCGACCCCCGGAATCCTCCGCCTCCACCCCGTGAATGGGGCGGCGCTGCAGAAGGAGGTCCCCGCCGGGGCCATCCTCTGGCCCGAGGACCTCGAGGCGCGCCTGATGGAGGCCGCCCGCCTGCGCCGCCCCGTGACGGCCACGACCTTCTCCTTCCCCGTCCAGCAGTGGGGCACCCTCAGCCTGGAACCGGTGGGGCCGGACCCCCTGCCCGGCTTCCCGGATGCCGTGCGCTTCAAGGGCCAGGAGACCCAAGGCACCGCGACCTCGCCCGTGGAAACCTGGATCTCCCCGACCGCCGGCGAGTTGTGTCAGAAGACTGAGATGGGCGGCCTCACCCTCCTCATGCAGCGGGCGGAACTGCCCCCTCCGGCGCCTCTGGCCAAAGGGCTGGAAGGGTTCTTCGAGCGCACCCTCCAGACCCTGCCGCCGCACCCCTTTCAGCCCTGGCTGCGGGAATCGACACTGAAAGCGGAGGGGACCCCACCCGACCTGCCCCAGGATGCCCAGCAGCAGCGCCTGCCCGGCGGCCGCTGGCGCCTGCGGCGCGCCGCAGCTCCCGATCCCCGCGAGGCGGCTCAGCGACCGGTGACCGGGCCCCCTACCGCGGAGGAGGCCCGCTACCTGGCGCCGAGTCCCCTGGTGCCGTTCCGCGACCCCGCCTTCGACGGCCTGCTCCAGCGCCTGGCCCTGCCCCCGGGCCTGTCCCGGTGGGACTTGGCGAAGCGGGTGACTGGCTTCGTCTTCGAGTGGATCACCGACAAGGACTTCACCGTGGGCTTCGCCTCGGCGCTGGAAGTCTGTCGCACGCCCCGGGGGGACTGCACGGAACACGGCGTGCTGGCGGTGGCGCTCCTGCGGCGCCTGGGCGTGCCGGCCCGCGGCGTCACGGGATGGGTGGGCCTGGGCGAGACCCTGGGGTTGCACTTCTGGGTGGAGGTGAAGCTCCAGGACCGCTGGGTCCCCGTGGACCCCACCTTCGACCAGGCGCCGGCCTCGGCCCTCCGCATCAAGCTCGGCGACACGGACCTTGCTGACCTCGGCACCGTGGGCTGGGAAGGCGCGGCCATGGCCTTTTCCAGCCTCCGCTGGGTGCCCGAAAAGGACGGCCCGGCCTCCTGGGGCGCCGGCATCCGCATCGAAGGCGATCAGGTCACCGCCCCGGATGGCAGCCAGCTGCGGTTTCCGGGCGTACAGTGGAGCCTGAGGAAGGGGGTCCTGGCCTTGGGCGCCTGGACGGTCGAGGCCACCCCGCGGCCGACTTCGGCCCAGCTGAAGGGCGCCCAGAAGCTGGCGGGCCCCCGCACCCTCCGCGAAGGCTGGTGGAACCCCTCAGAGCGGCGGCTCTGGATGAACCTGGGTGGCGGCCACTGGCTGCGCCTGGACGGCGTCGCGGAAGGAACCGCCTACACCCTCCTGGATCGGTTGATGGTCAAGGTCAGTTGACGGCGCCCACCAGGGCTTCCGGCATGCCGTCCTGCTGCTGACAGTGCTCCCGCAGGCGCTCCAGCTGGTCGGCCATGGCCAGGCATTCCGACTCGTCGCAGCAGCTGGTGATGGAGGTGGAGAGAGACTCGACGGGCTCATCCAGGCGCTCCATGAGGCGACGGCCCTTCGGGGTGATGACTACCCGGCTCACGCGGCGATCCTTGGGATCCGCCACGCGCTTCAGAAGGCCCTGCACCTCAAGCCGATCCACCAGCCGCGTCACATTGGCGAACCGGTAGATCATGCGCCCCTCGATCTCGTAGATCGGATGGCCCTTCACCGGGCCGCCGCGGACGATGCGCAGGACATTGTATTGCTGGATGGTGAGGCCATGCGCCTCGAAGAGCCGCTCCTGGACCCGGACCACCGCCTCTCGCGTGAGCATCAGCTGAAGCATCAGCTGGACCCCCGGGGGCGGGAGCTTCGACAACTGGAGTTCTTCCTGTAGCGTCATGGATTCCTCGGCATCTTCGCGCCAAGGATCACTCCAACTATGGGAATCTGAAAGGTCCGAGGAGCCTTTCTTGCCGTCCATCGCCCTGAGTTTGATCAATGTCACGAAACGATATGGCGCGACAGCCATCTTGGATGGATTGAGCCTCGGTCTCTTCCAGGGCGAGAAAGTTGGACTCATCGGCCGCAACGGCGCGGGGAAGAGCACGCTCTTCCGCCTGCTTTCGAACGACGAGGCGCCGGATTCCGGCGAGGTGGTCCTCACCCAGGGACTGCGGGTGGCGCGGCTGAGCCAGGAACCCCATTTCGCCCCGGGAGCCACGGTCCGGCAGGCTCTGGAAGCGTCCCTGGCGGACCATTCGCTCCTCCTGGCCCGCCACCAGCAGATCCACGAGACCCTCCACGGCGCCTCCGGGGCGGCCGAGGCCCGTCTTCTTGACGAATTGCAAAGCGTTGAGCACCACCTCGAGCGCTGGGGCTGGGATCTGACCCCCCGCCTCAAGGCCGCGGCCACCGTCTGGAACCTGGACGACCTGGACGCGGAGGTGGAATCCCTGTCCGGCGGCTGGCGCAAGCGGGTGGCCCTGGCCCAGGCTTGGCTCAAGGAACCCGATGTGCTGGTGCTCGACGAGCCCACCAACCACCTGGACCCGGACCAGGTGGAGCGGCTCGAGGCCTGGCTCCAGGCCTATGAAGGCGCCCTGCTCCTCATCACCCACGACCGCCACCTGCTGGACGCCGTGGCCACCCGGATGCTGGAGCTGGAGGACGGTGCCCTCCGCAGCTATGAAGGAGGCTACAGCGACTACCTGCTGGAGAAGTCCGACCGGGAGTTCCGGGAATCGCGCCTCACCGAGCACATGCAGAACCGCCTGCGCCGCGAGATGGCCTGGCTGCGCCGCGGGGCCAAGGCCCGCACCCGCAAGTCCAAGCTCCGCATCCAGGAGGTCCTGGATCTGAAGGACACGGTGGAGGACCGCACCCGCCTGGAGATCCGGCAGGGCCTGACCTTCGCCGCCGGCGGGAACCGGAGCGATGCCCTGATCCGCGCCGAGGGCCTGCGCTTCGCCTACCCCGGAGGGGCCGAGCTGCTGGGCGGCCTGGACCTCTCTCTGCAGCGCGGCATGCGCATCGCCCTGCTGGGCCCCAACGGCTGCGGGAAATCCACCCTCCTCAAGGTGCTGCTCGGGGAGCTGGAGGCCACGGCCGGCGAAGTGGTCCGGCACCCGAAAATGGCCGCCACCACCATCTCCCAGGGGCGGGGCGAGCTGGACGGCGCCCGCAGCATCCTCGACAACCTCGCGGATCGGGCCGCGCTGGTGGACACCGGCAACGGCACCGTCCTGGCCCATGTCTATCTCACCCGGTTCGGCTTCCCCGTGGACCAGCAGGCCCGGCCCGCCGCCACCCTCAGCGGCGGCGAGCGCAACCGCCTCCTGCTGGCCAAGGCCATGCTCAGCCCCGCGGACCTGCTGGTGCTGGACGAACCCACGAACGATCTGGACATCCCCACCCTCCAGAACCTCGAAGAGGCCCTGCTCGGCTTCGGCGGCACCCTGCTGCTGGTGAGCCACGACCGCTTCTTCCTCGACCAGGTGGCCACGCACACCCTGGCCTGGAACCCCGCAGGAACGCCGCGGTGGGAGCTGTACGAGGGAGCCCCCTCCACGGTGCGGAGCCTCCGGGAGGCCCGGGCGGCGGCTCAGGAACCCGTGAAGGCCGAGGCCTCCAGGCCGGCCGCCAAGGCCGATTCGCCCCGGCCCCGGAAGCCCGGTCTGTCCCAGAAGGAACAGCGGCGGCTCGCGGAGGTGGAGGCGGCCCTGGATGCCCTCCACGCCCGGCTGGCCACCGTGGACGCCTGCCTGGCGGATCCCTCGGCCTTCCTGGCCTCCGATGGCCCCGGCCACCAGGCCCTCCGGGACCGGGAGGCGGTCCGGGCCGAGCAGGAAGTCCTTGAACTGGAATGGCTGGATCTGGAGGAGAAGCGCGGGGGGGCCTGATCCCATCACAAGTTTTCCTCGGACCGGGCGGTTCGGGGGCCTTTTCGCTACCCTGGGACCTGGACTTTTTTGTGGAGTGGCCATGCGCCCGATGCCTATCGTTCTTTTCTCCGCCGTGGCACTGGTCGCCCAGGCCCCCACCAGCGCCGATCTCGCCCAGCGGTTCAACACCGAGCTGCCCGGCATCAACCAGATGCTCAAGACCTTCCAGGCCCAGGAAGCGCTGGCGAAGATGGAGACCCTGGTTCCCGCCGAGCGGCCCGCCTTCAACGGCGCGAACCTCCAGACCATCGGCCTGAGCCTGGACAACGCCCAGGGCCTCATGTCCCTCTATCGCCTCTGGGCCAATGTGGCCGCCGAATCCGGCCAGTGGGAGAAGGCCGTGGAGATCCAGCAGAAGCGGGTCAAGGCCGCCCAGGCCATCCGCGCCGACCTGGACAAGGCTCAGGCCCCCATCGCCGCCCAGTGGGAGAAGGCCGCCAAGGACTCCCAGGACTACCTCACCAAGAACGCGTCCCGCCAGCAGGAGCTGCAGGCCAGCCTGAACGCCCTTCAGGAGGATGTGGCCGCGGTGAACGCCAAGACGAAGAAGCTGGATGCCAAGGCCATGGAAGAACTCAAGGCGCGGATCGCCAAGGCGCCCCAGGAGCAGCAGGAGCTCGATCAGATCGCCGCGGCCCTGCCCGTCCACAAGCAGAACCTCGGCAATGCCCCCAAGATCACCAAGGTGCTCGCCGAGAACCGCAAGGAGGCCGACGGCCTGCTGAAGGCCGCGGAGGAGGCTGCCGCCAAGTCCAAGGAGGTCCTGGCCAGCCAGAACGACGAGATCACCAAGTTCAACACCGAGCAGGTGATCAAGAAGGTGAAGATCGTCGGCAAGAAGAACTGGGTCGATGCGGTGCTTCGCAACCCCGAGAATGTCACCAAGCTCAACGGCTCCCAGGCCCAGGCGGCCTTCCTCAACCGCCTGCTGGTGCTCGATCCCGGCAACGCGGGCGCCCAGAAGGCCCTGGACAACCTGAAGCAGGGCAAGGAGCCCTTCGTGAAGGAAGCCAAGGGCGCGAAGAAGGGCAGCGCGAAGAAGAAGTGATCGCGCCGAACCCCACCTGGAAGGAGCGTCCATGAGCCGCCTCGGTTTCCTGCTTGCCTGCGCCCTGGCCACGAGCCTGGGCGCCCAGAACCTCACCGACCGCTTCAAGGAGGTGAGGGGCCCCTGGGAAATCCAGCTGGAACGGGGCGATGCCCCCACCGTGCGCCGGGGCGTCGAGGCCCTCCTGGGCCGTGAAGGCCTCACCGTGAATCCCTCGGACTACAACGACATGCACGCCCTGGTGGCCCTGCGCAGCCTGGCGGCCCGCGCCTGCGTGGCCGAGGGCAGTTGGGAGGACGCGGTCGTCCACCTGCAGAAGGCCCAGGCGGTGGCGGAGGAGAACCTCCACACCGCTGAGCCCCTGCTGGCCAAGACCCGCATGGAGCATGAGCTCAAGCTCCGCGAGTTCCAGGACGCCATGGCCAAGCAGGCCCCCCGCCTCAAAGAGCTCGAAGAGGCGCCCGGGCTGTCCCAGGAGCAGATGAAGGTCCGCCAGCAGCTGAAGATCTTCATGGATGAGCAGAAGGCCGCCATCGCCCACAGCGAGCGGGCCCTGAAGGACATCGAGGGCATCCTGACCCGGCTGCGCCAGACCAAGGACGGCACGGCCAAGGCCGCGACCGACTGGCAGGCCTTTCTCGCCAAGGAGAAGGCCGAGATGGCCGAGGCCGGCGGCACCACCCGCTTCGTGGCCGAGAAGCTCGAGCAGGTGAAGGCCGACGATGCCCGGCCTCAATCCGAACGGCTCACCTACGCCCGCCGCCTCCAGAAGCTCGACCCGGCCAACAAGGATGTCGCCCGGCTGGTGAGCGGCCTCCTGGGCAAGGACGAGGCGCCCGAACCGGCGAAACCCGCGAAGAAGCGGAAGTCCGCCCCCAAGAAGAAAGGCTGACCCCCCGGCCTTGTTCCCACGAAAAAGCGGCCCCGCGGGGCCGCTTTTTCGTGAACCGGAGGCTCCTCAGAAGACGAAGCCGAACCCCACCTTCACGAAGTCGGTGGCCGGAGGATCGCCGGCGGCGACATCGTGGCTGGTGAGGGTCTTGTGGAAGGTGGCTTCCAGGGTGAACCGCATCCCCGCGTCGTAGCCGAAGCTGTGGCCGAGGCCCAGCGAGCCGCCCATGCGGCTCTTGCGCGTGGTGTCCGTGTAGTCGTACAGCGGATCGCCGAAGCTGCGGTCGAACTGCTCGAAGTCCGCGGAAAGACCGGCCACGAAATAGAGCCCGCGGTGCCGGAAGGCCGTGCCCTGGGGGAAGATCTGCAGGTCGCCCCCCAGGTTGAACTGCGAGTGGCGGAGGTTGATGCTGGTTTCGCCCGGGGCCCGGTTGGTGCCGTTTTCCGCCGACCCGCTGAGGTTCAGGCGGATCGCCAGGCTGCGGTCCACGGGGAAGCTGACCGTGAAGCTGCCGCCCAGGCCCACATCGTAGGTCTCCTTCTGGGGGGCGATGACGCGGCCGGCGCTGGGGCTGAAGTAGGCGGGGTAGGTCTGGCTGGCGAAGTCCCCCGTGGGGAAGAGCAGGTTCAGGCTGAACCCGATGTGCGGGCTCTGGGCCGAGAGGGTGGCTCCCGAAGCAAGGAGCAGGGGGAGCAGGAGCAGCGGGGCGGAGCGGCGCATGGGGCCTCCAGGGAAGAGCGGTTTGGATGGCTACGGAGCGAAGGGTGTGCCAGGTTACGCCAAGTGGCGTCAATCCTTGGATCCCGCGCAGCTTACTCCGGTTGAAGGGGGAGAGCCACCGCGGCGTTTTGCCTCAGGGCGGTGCAATTGCAACAGCGGGCTTTGGGCCTGGGCCGCGATGGCCTACTCTGGACTGAATGAGGATGGTTCATGGCGTGGAAGCAGGATCTGGCGAAGTTGAAACAGCAGTTGGCTCCTGAAGATCCGGCGCGCCCGGCCGCCAAGCCCTTGCCCAAGCCCGTACCCAAACCCGCGGGGCCGGCCAGTCTCGATGACGAAGATTCGGTCTTCCTGTCGGCCATGGGCCTGAAGCCGGCCGCCTCCCGGCCCCCGGTCAAAACGCCCCTGACGCCCGCCCCGACGGTGGAGGCACCCCCGCCCCTCCCCCCCACTCCCGAAACCTTCCAGGAAGCGCTGAAGGACTTGAAGGGTCTGAAGCCCATGGCCCGATCGCTCCAGGGACAGCTGGACCGGGAGCCGCAGGTCCAGGTGCCGCCGCTTTCGCCAGTCCAGGCTCAGAATCAGGCCCCGCCGCCACTCCCGCCGCCCCAGGCCCCGCCTCAGCCGCCCGCCTCCCCGATCCTCCTGGTTCCGGCGCCCGCCCCCATGCCCGAACAGGCCGCCCCCCTCGTTCCCATGGTCGTTCCTGGACCGGCTCCCGCAGCCGGTGCCACCTCGGCCCCGGTCCGGTTCCAGCTGGCGGCGGGCATGGCCCTGGAGGTGGATGGCATGCTGGACCTGCGCGGGCATTCGGTCCCGGACGCCGTGGAGCGCCTGAAGGACCGGCTGGGAGATGGCCTGGTGCTGGGCTGGCGAAGCCTCCAGGTCATCCTGGGGCCCGATCCGAAGCTTCACGAGGGCCTGCTCGACCTGCTGGGCTCGGGCCAGGTTCCCATGGTGGCCCGCTATGCCCAGGCCCCGGTCCCCATGGGCGGAAGCCAAGCCTGGCTGCTGTATTTCACCCCCTCCCAGCCCCAGTCCTGATCTGGGCACCTGAACTGCGCACATGGAGTGTTTCTGATGAGCTTGCTGGTCGTCGGCAGTGTGGCCTTTGATGATCTGGAGACGCCCTTCGGGCGGCGCGAGCATGCCCTCGGGGGCTCGGCGACCTACTTCTCCCTGAGCGCCAGCCGCTTCCATCCCGTGCGCATGGTCGCCGTGGTGGGCGAGGACTTCGGCCCGGAGCAGATGCGGGTCTTCAGCGGCCGGCCCATCGATCTGGGCGGGCTCTCCAAGGTGAAGGGCCTCAGCTTCCACTGGAAGGGCGCCTACGGCTATGACCTGAACGAGGCCAAGACCCTCGCCACGGATCTCAATGTCTTTGCGGATTTCAAGCCCGATCTGCCCGAGGCCTACCGGGAGTCCCAGTACCTGTTCCTGGGGAACATCGACCCGGTCCTGCAGCTGGATGTGGTGCGCCAGATGGCGAAGCGCCCCCGCTGGATCGCCCTGGACACCATGAACTACTGGATCCGGGGCGCCCGCCCGGCCCTGGAGGCGGTCCTGAAGGAAGTGGACATCCTCCTGGTCAACGATGCCGAGGTGCGCGAACTGACCCACGAACACAGCCTCCTCAAGGCCTACCGGAAAATCCAGGCCCTCGGCCCCCGCATCCTCGTGGTCAAGCGCGGCGAGTATGGGATGGCCCTGTTCACCCCCGAGGGCCACTTCGCCGCCCCCGCCTACCCCCTGGAGAATGTCTTCGACCCCACCGGGGCCGGGGATACCTTTGCCGGCGGGTTCCTGGGCTATCTGGCCTGGATCGAGCGGACGGATGTGACGGCCCTGAAACATGCCTCCCTGGTGGGATCGGTCATGGCCAGCTTCACCGTGGAGCAGTTCTCCACCGAACGCCTGGAGCAGATCACACAGGACGAAGTCCGCAACCGCTTGGCATTATTTTCAGATATGATCCGCGTCGAAGACCTATAATCAGCACCACCTAATCCTCCGGGGGTACCTGATGCACCAGCCCTATCGCCTGCATGTCGGTCGGCTGCGCTTCCTCTTGGCCGCGCCTGGGCTCGCCGTGGCCTTGGCCCTCGCCCCGGGCCTCCATGCCCAGGAAGCCACCCCTGGCACAATCAAGGTCGAGACCCATAGCTCGAAATGGGATTATCCCAAGGAGCTCAAGGTTCCCGAAGGCTCCCGGACCCACATCGTCCAGAAGGGCGACACCCTGTGGGACCTGTCCGGCAAATACCTAGGCAATCCCTACGCCTGGCCCCAGATCTGGGAACTGAACCAGTGGATCAAGGATCCGCACTGGATCTACCCTGGCGACCCGCTGATCATCGACCTGACCCGGGCCGTCGCCACGGCGGGCTCCGTCCCTGATTCCGTTTCGAACCTCCAGCCCGACCAGCGGCGCCTGGATTCCAGCGCCCTCCGCCGGCCCGAGTTGGCCTTCGCCTTCCAGGACTTCATCCAGCTGCCCTTCCTGGCCCCCCAGGGCGCCGAGGCCCACTACAAGAGCCAGGGCGCCTTCACCCTGACCTCGAACCGCCGCGAAGACCGCCGCCTCCTCCTCGAGGGCGAGACCGTCTACATGAACGGCGGCAGCGAGCAGGGCGTCAAGGTCGGTGACCGCTTCCTCGTGCTCAAGACCGTGGCCCGCAAGCTCGTGCATCCCACCGCCTCCAAGCGGCACCTGGGGGATGTGGTCCAGCAGGTGGGCGTTGTCCGCGTGATCACCGTCCAGAACAAGGGGTCCGTGGCCACCATCGAGCGCTGCCTCGATGGCGTGGAGGTGGGCGACCACCTCGTCCGCTTCACCGAGCCGGCCAACATCCCCCTTCAGCTCCGGACGGATACGGGCGATCCCGTGAAGGTGGCCCCCGGCGCAGCCGTCGTGGTGTTCGCCCGGGATGAGCATCAGCACACCGCCGCGGGCGACATGATCATCGTGGACAAGGGCGGCAATGACGGGCTGAAGGTGGGCGATGTGCTGCTCGCGGTCCGCGTGAAGACCTTCCCTGTCGGCCCTGACGACGACAAGAAGGGCGCCACGGAGACCACCACCCACTACCTGGGCCAGGTCATCGTGGTCCGCACCGAGGCACAGACGGCCACCTGCCGGGTGCTCCGCTCCAATGAAGAGATCCGGATGGGCGACACCCTCACCCGCTGACCTGGAGCCGCAAACCTGAAAGGCCCCCGGGATCGGGGGCCTTTCAGCGTCAAGAGGGCTGGGCCGCCTGTCTCAGCTCCACCACGACCCGCTGCCCCCGGGTGGGGAGCCCGTAGGGATGGGGGGTGGCCAACCACCCCGCCGGCAGGGGCTCCTGGGCCCATTCGGGTCCCTTGAGGGCCAGGAAGGGGCTCCCGGCTTTCCCGTGCCGGCCCCACCAACCCGCCAGCTGACCCAGGGCCCCCAGAGCCTTGGCCGTACCCAGGTCCGCGCCCAAGGGGGGCAGCTCCTCCAGCCGGCCATGGACCGCCTTCAGGTTGGGAACAGGCAGCTCCAGGGCCGCCTGCCGGACGAAGGCCAGCTTCTTGGTCGAGGCATCGACGGCGAGGATCTCCAGATCGGGACGAGCCAAGGCCAGAACGATCGCCGGGCAACCCATGCCCGTTCCCAGGTCTGCAACCCGGGCCCCGGGAGGCAGGGCCTCCAGGAAAGGCAGGAGGATCGCCGCGTCCAGCAACAGTTCCTCCCGGCGCTCACCTGGGGGCAGGGCCGTCAGGGCATGGGTCCGGTTCCAGCGGTCCAGGAGGACCAGGAAGCGTCCCAGAGGGGCATTGAGGGCAGCGGGAAGGCGAGGCTCCATGCCCCAAGGATGCCAGGGAAGCGGGAGACCTTTGCTTGAATTCTTATCATTTGAATTATTTCTTCTTTGTATTCAATACTTTTGGAATTTTTAGAACTTGTTTCATGCGCAAAACACTCTATTGTCTGAGGTGTCAACATCGATGCATTTCCTGCATCTAGAATTATGACATTGACGGATAGAGCAATAGATCCGATGATGATTCCCCTTTGATTGATCTTCCACAGGAGCCGGCTATGAATCAGAACCATCCGCCCTTTCTGGTCGACTGGTCGAGCCGGAGCAAAATGCGCGGGCCCGGCGAGCAGTCTCTCGGCAAGCTCCTTCAAAGCCTTCGAGATCGCCTCGCTCCGGAATCCCAAGGTGTATCGCTGACTTATGTCGATGATCGCGGCATGAGAAAACTCAATCGCGAACACCGCGGAAAAAACATGACCACCGATGTGCTGAGCTTCCCCTCCAGCGTGGAGAAGGGCGCCTTCCCGCACCTTGGCGACATCGTCATCAGCCTGCCCACCGCCGAGAAAATGGCCAAGAAATTCGGAGTGAGCCGCCGCCGAGAAGTGGAGACCCTGGTGATCCACGGCTTCCTCCATCTCTGCGGCTACGATCACGAAAAAGATCACGGCGAGATGATGGAACTTCAGGCGCAGCTCGAGCGGGAACTCCTCGAAGTCGAGCCCCTGGCTATGAGCCTCAAGCGGGGCCGCAAGCCCGGCAGCAAGGTCAAGAAGCTCAAGGACGGCAGCCGCGTGGTGGTCACCGGCCGGGCCGCCGCGGCCCTGGTCCGCCGCGAACGGGTGAAGAAGGAGAAGAAGGTCAAGGTTCGCAAGACGGTCAAGCCCAAGGAAGTCGCCGCGAAGCGGGGTCCCGGCCGGCCGCGGAAGGAGGCCGTCGCCCCGCCTCCGGTGAAGCGGATGGTCCGTCGGCGGAAGGCGGCTCCGTCGCGCAGCGGCGTGATCTCGTAAATCCCGGAAAGCTCCGCATGGAAAACGGGCCCGAAGGCCGATAAAATGGCCCTTTGGCCCGGCCACGGGCCGCGCCATCGGAGTCTTCGTGATCAACCTCCTGCTCGGCCTGGGCGCCGCCCTTGCCGTGATCCTGCTGTCCAGCCTGCTGAGCATCAAGCTCTGGATCAGCGTGCCCATCGGCATCCTCGCGGGCGCCGGTCTCTTCATCTGGCAGGGGCGCAAGGTCCAGCAGGAGCTCGAGAAGATCTTCACCCGCGCCGGTGAGCTGCTGAAGAAGCAGCAATTCGAGAAGGCCATCGAGGTCATGAAGGAGGGCTACCGGTTCTCCTCCAAGCAGTTCCTCGTGAAGGGCAGCATCGACGGTCAGATCGGCGTGGTGCAGTACCTCCGCAAGAAGAATGAGGAGGCCGAGCCGCTCCTGGCCTCAGCCTCCATGCAGCACTACATCGCCAAGGCCATGCTGGGCATCCTCCAGTGGAAGCGCGGCGAGAAGAAGAAGGCCAAGGAAACCTTCAACCTGGCCCTCAAATCCGGCAAGAAGGAGAGCCTCCTCTACGCCGTCTACGCCTACATGCTGGTGGAGATGGGCGAACGCGACCGGGCCATCGAGGTCCTCAACCAGGGGCTCGGCATCTGCAAGGGCGACGAGCGCCTCATCACCAACCGGAACCTGCTGCAGAACGGCAAGGCCCTCAAGATGAAGGTCTACGGCGAGCAGTGGTACCAGTTCCTCCTCGAGCGCCCCATGCTCCGCCAGGAGGCCCCGCCCTTCGCCCGGGTGTCGCGCCGGGCGCTACGAGGTTGAGACCTGCCCGCGGAAGCGCCTCTGGCGTCGATTCCGCGGCCTTGAAATGACTCTTTTACTTTTCAGCAAACGCGAAGCGGTTGCTGCACGGGACGACACGAACGACTGAAGGAGCACACCCCATGTCAGGCCACAGCAAATGGTCCACCATCAAGCACAAGAAGGGCGCCGCGGATGCCAAGCGGGGCAAGGTCTTCACGAAGATCCTCAAGGAGATCACCGTGGCCGCCCGCCTCGGCGGCGGCGATGTGGCCAGCAATCCGCGTCTCCGCCTCGCGGTGGATCAGGCCAAGGGCAGCAACATGCCCAAGGACAACTGGGAACGCGCCATCAAGAAGGGCACCGGCGAACTCGAAGGCGTGACCTATGAGGAAGTGGTCTACGAGGCCTACGGTCCGGGCGGCGTGGCCATCATGGTCGAGGCCATGACGGACAACAAGAACCGCACCACGCCCGAAGTCCGCAGCTACTTCACCAAGTTCGGCGGGGAGCTGGGCGCTCAGGGCTCCGTGGCCTACCTGTTCAGCAAGCAGGGCCAGATCGTGGTGGAGTCCGAGGTTTCTGAAGACACCATCGTGGAAGTGGCCCTGGAGGCCGGCGCCGACGATGTCATCAACGAGGGGGAGGCCTGGGTCATCAAGACCAGCCCCGAGGCCTACCAGGCCGTCAAGGATGCCGTGGACGCCGCCAAGCTCCCCGTCATCGAGGCCAAGATCATCATGGCCCCCAGCACCAGCACCGCCCTCGAGGGCTCCAAGCTCACCAGCTTCCTCAAGCTTGTGGATCTGCTCGAAGACAACGACGATGTGCAGAATGTGTGGCACAACGCCGACTACGAGGAACCCGAAGACTGAGATTCTGTGCCACACACCCCCGGGTGAACGCTGAGCGACCGGCCCTGCCGGTCGCACGCGTTTCTGGCTGCACTAAGCCGCCGGGCCGTTCATCCGTTTGATTCCAGGAACCCGTCCTCATCTGGACCTGAATCGACGACCGCGTCCCGAGGGACCCGTCGTCCTGGAGTGGCCATGTCCCTTCGAATCACGCCCCTGGCCGTTTTCGCCACAGCCTCCGCCGTAACCTGCGCATGGGCCCAGTCCCCCCAGGCCCTGATCGCCGAAGCGAACCGGGATTATGCCGCGAAGCGGTACGCACAGGCCGCCACGACCTACCTTCGGATCTTCGAACTGGATCCGGCGGAGCCCAGCTTCGCCTACAACGCCGCCTGCTGCCAGGCGCTGCTGGGCCAGGCCGATGCGGCCTTCCAGAGCCTGGAGCGTGCCGTCGCGGCGGGCTTCGCCAATGCCGACGGCGCCGCCCGCGACACCGACCTCGCCCCTCTTCGCATGGATGCGCGCTGGGACGGGCTCCTGGCGCGGATGCGCGACCGGGGTCTGCGGGAACGCGCCTTCTGGGATTCCTCCGCCATGGCTACGGGCTACCGGGAAAGCCTCAGCGAAGACGAGCGCATCGCCGGGCTCTCCCGCTTCTGGTCCGAGGTGAAGTTCAACTTCGTGGACACGGACCGGCTGGACGCCCTCGGCTGGGACGGGCTCTACCTCCGCTATCTGCCGAAGGTCCGGTCCGCCGCCAGCACCGCCGCCTACTACCGCGTACTCGCCGAGCTCTGCGCCCAGCTGAAGGACGGCCACACCAACATCTACCCCGCCCCCGAGGTCCGGGAGGTCCACGGGGCCCAGCCCCTCCTGCGCACCCAGCTCGTGGCGGGCCGGGTCCTGGTCACCCAGGTGGAGGATGCCGCCCTGAAGGCCCAGGGCGTCAAACCAGGGGTCGAGGTGGTCACCGTGGATGGGAAACCGGTGAAGGCCTATGCGGAGAGCGCCCTCGCCCCCTTCCAGAGCGCGTCCACGCCTCAGGATCTGGAGACCCGGATCTACACCTACGCCTTCCTGGCGGGCCCCCTCGGGGAGACCCCGAAGGTGGGCTTCCGGGATGAATCGGGCCGCGCCTTCGAACTGCCCGTGCCCCGGGTCCCCGGCGCCATCCGCCGCAAGGAGATGCCCCAGGAGCCGCCGTTCACCCTGAAGATGCTGCCAGGGCAGGTGGCCCATGTGACCCTCAGCACCTTCGGCACGGCCGCCACCGCGGACCAGTTCATGGAGGCCTTCCCCCAGATCGCCGCCGCCAAGGCCCTGATCCTCGATGTGCGCACCAACGGCGGCGGCAATTCCAGCGTGGGCTACCGGATCCTCGCCACCCTCGCGAAAGAGCCCTTCTTCGGCACCGCATGGGCCACCCGCGACTACAAGCCGACCTTCCGGGCCTGGGAGCGGCCCCGGCAGGTCCACCGCCAGAACCCGAGCCCCATGCCCCCTGACGAAACCCGGCACTTCGCCGGCCCCGTCGTGGTGCTCACCAGCCCCGCCACCTACTCCGCCGCCGAGGACTTCTCCGTGGCCTTCGTGGCCATGAAGCGCGGCCTCGTCATCGGGGAACCGACCGGCGGGAGCACGGGCCAACCTCTCTTCATCCGGCTGCCGGGCGGGGGCAGCGCCCGGATCTGCACCAAGCGGGATACCTTTCCCGACGGCAAGCCTTTCGTCGGCGTGGGCGTCCAGCCCGACCGCCTGGTGCACCCCCGGGTGGAGGACTTCCGCCAGGGCCGCGACACGGTGCTGGAGGCGGCCCTGGGCGAGCTGACCCGGCAGATCGGGGCGCGCCCCTGAGGGGCCCCGCCTATTCCTGGGTGCGGGGCTCCGGCAGCCGGGCCGAGGTCGAAGTCGAGGCCGGGGCCGGGGAAGCCGCGGGACCGACTGCGAGGATGGGGAAGCGCGGCGGTTCGCCCCACATGCCATTCCCGCGGATCAGGGCGCTGTGGAACAGGCCCCAGTAGGCCAGGCTATCGGTGCTGCGCGGATCCAGCAGGTAGAAGGCCAAGCGGCCCAGGGGCTGATCCAGCGGGATGTAGAGGGCCCGATCCAGGTCGGCGGGCGCCCAGACCTGTTGCAGCTTCTTCAGCACGGGTTCTGCCTTCCAGCTGCCCTGGAGTTCCAGCGTGAAGACCCCCTGGTAGGCCGAGGGGGACACCTTCCGGCCGGTTTCCTGGAAGTGGAGGACGGCCAGCCCCCCTGGCCTGGCATCCCCCTTCAGGACCTTCAGACCATGGGCCTGGAGCAGAGGCAGCACCGTGGGCGCGAAGGCCGGGTCCACCAGGTAGCCGGCGGGGGCCGTCACGAAGTCCTGGCCCTCGAAGCCCACGAAGCTGGGCAGCTCGAGGTGCGTGCGGCCCTTCTCACCCGTCAGGCGGCCCTTCTCGTCCCGGATGGGGTCCACCCAGTCGAAGGCAGCCCGTTCGACCAGCTTCAGCTTCGCGGAAAGGGGCAGGGTCACGGGGCCCTTCGCCCATGCGCCGACCCAGCGCGCCTGGGCCTCTCGGATTTGCGCACGGATCTCGCCCCGATGCTCGGCCATCCAGCCCAGGCAGGCCAGCACGAAGCGCCGGGTGTCGGAGATGCGGTCCGGCCAGCTGCGGTAGACATAGCTCTCCGACAGCACCGCCAGTCGGTTGCGCAGGGCGGGATAGTTCGTCAGCAGCCGGGGGTGGGCGTCGTAGGTCTCCCAGGCCGTGGGCGGTTTCTCCGGCGTGGGCCCGTAGGGCACGAAGTTGCCGTAGTCGTAGGTGGGCATGCCTTCGGCCTTCAACTGCTCGCGCACCTCCACCAGCAGCTTCCGGTTGAAGGCCAGCAGGGGCTCATCCGCACCCAGAGTGCAGGCGGGTCCGTGGGTGAGGTGGAAGCCGTGGGTGCTGCCGTTGGTGGTGTGCAGGTCCAGCACGGCGGCGGGATCGAAGTCCTGCAGCATGGCCAGCAGCCAGCGCGTGTTGGGGGCGGCGGCCTTCATGAGGTCGCGGTTGAGGTCGAGTCCCAGCGCGTTCTCGCGTCGGCCCACGCCGCTTTCCGAGGGGTTGGGCTGCCAGGGCCGGATGGCGGGATCCAGAGCATCCGTGCCGTCGGCGTTGTAGGCGGGCATCACCACCAGGTCCAGGTTCCGCCGGAGGGCCGGGTGCTTCCCCTGGAGCAGCTCGCGGATGATCTGCTGGATGGCCTCCTTGCCCTCCACTTCACCCGCGTGGATGTTGGCGTTCACATAGACCCGCAGCGGATCCGGGCCCTTCCCCTTCAGACGCCAGGCCAGCAGGGGCTTGCCGGTTTCCGTGGCGCGGGGCGCGCCCTTGGGCCGGTAGGGCTCCAGGCCGGGCGCCCGCTGGCGCAGGTCCTCCATGAAGGCCCGCACCTCGGCCACGGTGGAGGTGCGCTGGAGGTGTGTGCGCTCCGGAACGGTCTCGGGCCACCCGGCGAGGAGGCCCGTCCCCGCCAGGGCCATCATCAGGTTCCGCATGGTTCAGCGGGTGGTGAAGGTGGTGTCCGCGGTCACCGGCATCACGAGGCCGGACTGGGGCCGGCCACCGAACAGCGCCTTGTTGTAGACCGTGAAGCTGGAAGCCAGGAACAGCACCAGGGCCAGCAGCGCGGAGCCGCGCTTCCCGGCGGCCAGGGCCTTGGGCGTCATTTCGGACAGGCCCACCAGCACGAAGACCAGCAGCAGCTTGATGTGGAAGTAGTGGCCGTTCTTGAGGGGGTTCTGGCCGCCCTGCATCATCAGCACCAGCATGAGGATGCCCGCGACGAGCGCCAGCCGGAAGGACCAGGCCACCACCTTGGACCACACCGTGGCGGCCAGGCCACGGAGATCTTCACGGCCCTCCTCGAAGCCTGACAGGAGCAGGGCCACCACGGCGGCACCCCCCCCCACGGCGAGGGTCACGAAGTGCAGCCAGCGGACAAGGTTCACGGCTTCGAGCTTGAGATTCATGGTGGCCTCGTGAAGAAGAACCCCAGGGTAGCAGCCCTGCTAGGCTCGATTGGTCAGGAGGAAGTCATGGCCAAGCTGCGCGTCGCCGTCGTGGGTGTGGGTCATCTGGGTCAGCACCATGCCCGCATCGCGGCCTCCGCCCCGGAGGCCATCCTGGCGGCCGTGGTGGATCCCGATCCGGCCCGCGGCCCGGAGATCGCCGCCAAGTTCGAGGCGCCCTGGGCCGCCTCGCTGGAGCAGGTCCTGGCCGAGGTGGACGCCGTGCAGATCGCCGCGCCCACCGGCTTCCACCATGCCCTCGGCCTGCAGGCGCTGAAGGCGGGCAAGCATGTGCTCATGGAGAAACCCCTGGCCGCCACCCTCGATGAAGGCGTGGCCCTGCTCAAGGCCCTGGCCGCGGCCCGCGCCGCCAAGCCCGGCATCGTCGCCCAGGTGGGCCACCTGGAGCGCTTCAACCCCGCCGTCACGGCCCTCCGCGACCGCGGCTTCAGGCCCCGCTTCCTCGAAGCCGTGCGCGTCTCGCCCTTCCCGGCCCGGAGCCTGGAGGTCGATGTCGTCATGGATGTGATGATCCACGACCTGGACCTGCTGCGCGCCTTGGTGGGCCGGCCGGTGATCGATGTGGAAGCCGTGGGTGTGCCCGTGCTGACGCCCTACGCCGACCTGGTGAATGCCCGCCTGAAGTTCGAGGGCGGCGCCTTCGCCACCGTTACCGCCAGCCGCGTCGCCCGGAAGAAGGAGCGCACCCTCCGCGCCTTCGGTGACAAGGAATACGCCAGCCTCGACTTCGCCGCCCAGAAGCTGGAGCTGCTGCGCCTCGTCATGGGCCCCGACGGCCCCGAGGTCCGGCCGGAAACCGCCGACATCGAGGAGGGCGAACCGCTCCGCCTGGAGATCGAAGCCTTCCACGCCGCCTGCCTGGGCCACAGCCAGGAGGGCGTCACCTGGGAAGAGGGCCAGGAAGCCATGCGCGTGGCCGACCAGGTGCAGAAGGCCGTGGCGAAGAGCTTGGCGGAGATGAGCCAGGCGTGAGCGGGTTCTACGACCTCGCCTCCCTCACCAAGCCCCTGGTGACGGCACCGTTGGCCCTGGCCTTCCTGGATCTCGAGGCGGACCGGCGGTGGGCCCTCGGATTCCATGAGCGCGAGTCGCCTCTCACGGTGCGCCAGCTGCTGTCGCACAGCTCGGGGCTTCCGCCCTGGCGGCCCTTCACGGGCGAGCCCGTGGCCGCGCAGCTGCGACGGGAAGTCCCGGACCATCCGCTGCTGCGCTCTGTCACGCCGGGACCGATCACCTACTCGGACCTGAACTACCGCCTGCTGGCCGAGCTTCTGGTGATGGAAACGGGCGTCCCCTTTCCAAGGCTCGGCGCGGCCTCAGGCCTCAGCCCAGCCCCCTGGGCCGCGGCGCCCGTGGTGATTCCCGATGCGGCTGACGCCGAAGCCTGGCGGCTGGCCACGGACCGGCCCCTTCCGGCGCGGGATCCCCGCCTGCCCCATGATGCCAATGCCCGGGCCGGCATGCTTGGCCATGCCGGTTTCGGCACCACCGCCCCGCAGCTGCGAGCGGCCCTGGCCCGGTGGGTGGCCGCGGGATGGCCTGGGCGCATGGCCGTGGAAGCGGCCGCCGATGGGCCGCGAACCCGCTGGGGGCTGGGCCTCCAGGTGCTGTTCTCGGGCGGCGGCTGGTTCGGACAGCTGCTGTCCAAACTCCCCCGGGGCCTTGGCCTCCGTGTCCTCGAGGATTCCACCGAAGCCCCGCCCTCCCCGGCCCCCCCTCAGGACCCCGACCCTGGTCCGCCTTCGGGCTGGTGGTTCCACCTGGGCTACACCGGCCCGGCCCTGTTCTACCGGCCCTCGGACCAGAGCTGCCTCGCCCTGCTCGTCCATCGGCGCGGGCCCGCGGGAGGCCTGCTGGAAGTGGAGGCGCTGCGGGCCCGGCGCTGGGCGGCCCTCGCGCGATTCGTGGGACAATGCGAAGAATGAAGCCCTTTCTGGTCCCTGCCCTGATCCTTTCGGTCCTTCCGGTCAGCGCCGCCCAGCCTCCGCTGAAGATCGGCCTCGACACGCAGGCCACGGAATGGATCGTGTCGCTGGAAGGCGGAGGCCAGGTCTGCGACCGCGCCGGCACGCCCCTGCTGAAGCTGGCGCCGGACGAGAGGCTGCGCATCTGGTGGGACAGCCGGGGCACGGCCGATCCCACCAGCGAATACCGCGTCCAGGTGGGCCCACCCCACACCGCCGCGCAGGCGGCGGCCCTCACAAAGCGCCTGAGGGACCTGGGCGAGGCCCCGGACCGCGTGAAGGTCCCCGACGCCGATACCTGGCGCGTGCTGACCGGCCACTTCAAGACCGCGCCCGAGGCTGAACCCGTGCTCCAGAAGCTTCAGGATCTAGGCTTCGACGAACTGTGGGTGGCGACGGAATCCCGCGACGCCCTGCCCCGCAAGGGTCGGGCCCTCTATGCCGTCAGCGACCGCTACGAGCGCAGGGCCCTCCCCGCGACGGGCGTGTGGCTGAAGCCCGCAAGCGAGCTGACTTCGCTGCAGGGCAAGGGCCGCTACCGCGGCAAGGTGGAGATCTTCCCCAATGCCCAGGGCCGCCTCACCGTGGTGAACACCCTGGATCTGGAGACCTATCTGCGCGGCGTGGTCCCCAAGGAGATGGGCGCCTGGGAATTCCCGTCCCTGGAGGCCCTCAAGGCCCAGGCCGTGGCGGCCCGCACCTATGCCGTGGCCAACCGGGGCAAGCGCGCGGCGGACGGCTTCGACATGGGCGACACCGTGGCCGATCAGGTCTACGGCGGCCGCGATGGCGAGCAGTCCCTCACGGACCGCGCCATCCAAGAAACCGAGGGCCTGTTCGCGACCTATAGCGGCAAACCCATCCAGGCCCTGTTCATGGCCAACTGCGGCGGCCACACCGCGGATGTGGCCCATGTCTTCGGTGGCGATGCCCCCTACCTCAAGGCGGCGCCCTGCTATCCCGCCAAACCCATGACCCTGGCCTACGCCTCGGGCCTGCCGGTCACCGCCGAGGCCCAGCAGCCCTGGCTCAGCTGGGAGCTGCTCCGGCTCGCCGCAGGCATCGTGCCCCCCGACTGGCTCAGCGGCGAGCGGCTCGCCCGCCCCGCGCGGATCGAGGATCTCGCGGCCCCGGTGCGGGCCCTCCAGCAGCGCCTCGCCCTTGACCCGGCGCCCCTGGCCCGGGACGGGAACCTGCTCATCGCCCTGGCCCAGGCCCTGGGCTTCCACCGGGTGGTGGACGGCCAGGAGCGGCCCCAGGATGCCGCCTACTTCCTGCCGGGGAGCCTGCCCGCCGGGGATCGCCTCCTGGCCACCTTCCTCACGCGCCGCGGCATCGTTCCCGCCGCGGCCTGGGCCACCCAGGCCCCCCCCACCCTGCGACAGGCCCTGGTGGCCCTGGGGCGCCTGTGGCAGGATCTCGACCCCCTCACCCCGGGGGAAGGCTCGCTGCTGATGGACCGCCAGGTGCGCCGCAAGCGGGGTGGACCCGAGCCCCTGTCCCTGTCGCCCCGGCTCCTCCTCGCGGAGGAGAGTCCGGATGGCGCCCTGCGGCTGGTGGAGAAGGCTGACATCCAGGTGGGCGACCGCCTGAAGTGGATCCCTGCGGAGGACGGTGCCGCGGCAGTGCTGGTGCGCCGCCTGGATCCCGACGGCGCCGCCTGGGACCGCTACAACCCCACCGCCCACTGGCGGGTGGACTATGCGGAGGCCGACCTGCTGGCGCTGGTCCGCAAGCGCATCAAGGTGTCCGGCATCCGCGAACTGCAGGCTCAGCACAACGACCAGGGCCGTGTGCTGGACCTGACCCTCGTCGATACCGAGGGGGCGCCCCACCGCGTGCGCGGCATGCACATCCGGGGGCTGCTGGGGCTCAAGGACAATGTGTTCCGGTTTCTCACCGTGGGCCAGGGCGCCCAGCGCCATTGGATCTTCTACGGCCGCGGCTGGGGCCACGGCGTGGGCATGTGCCAGACCGGCGCCTATGGCATGGCCCTGGAGGGGGCCTCGTTCCAGCAGATCCTGACGCACTACTATCCGGGCACTGAGCTCCGCCGGGTGGATTGATTTCCCACCCGTAAATCCCATTCAGGCATTGACGGGGTTGGGGATCGACCCCAGCCTTCCCTCCCCGGGAGGTGGGCATGTCTCTGGATGCATGGGTCCTCGGAGCGCCGCTGAAGGTTCTGCGACGGGAGGATCACCCGTACCACGAGACCACCCTGGCGACCCTGGGCCGCCACGAGCTGGGGCTCTGCCGCCGCCAGACCACCGCTGCGCAGCCCGGTTGCGAGATCTTCCTGGATGGGCGGTCGATCTTCCTGCCGGGCGCCCCCGCCCCGGATCGGGCCTGGTTCGACCTCTGCCGGGAGTTGGGCTACGAGCCGGTCCACCACTGGGACTGGGATCCGGCCCTGATCCTCTTCCATCAAGTGGTTCCCGCCCTCGCCGCGGACTGGCACGAACCGCCCCTGGAGCTGGATGCCCTGGGACTTCCGGTGGGCGTCCTCAGCCTGGCCGGCCTGCGGCAGACCTTCGCGGAGGCCGTGGCCGACCTGCGGCGGCAGAGCCTCGGGCCCGTGGGTGCCAAGGTGGCCGAGACCTTCGAGTGGCTGCCGCTGCGGGCCGTGGTCTTCCACGACGACGCCCAGCTGCCCCTGGATTTCGAAGGCATCGGCCCCACGGGCCGGGCCTCCCTCTGGCTCGGCATCCACCGCGAACGGGCCGTGGTGCTGGAAGGGCCGGCCCCCTCCCGGTACCCCGCCCGGCACTGGGTTCCTGAAGGCCTGGGAGAAAGACCCAAGGCCGAGGCCTTCCTGCGGGCGGCCGGCCTGGACCCGGAGCCGCCCAAGGGCTTCGAGCCCGTCTTCGAGGCGGCCCTCCACCACCTCTGCCACCAGCTGGAGGGCCCCCTGGACGCCTACCGCCGCACCTATCCCGTGGGCATCCCCTGGCACCGGGATCCCCGCGAGCGGCTGCTCGGCCGCACCATCGTGGATGTGCGCCCCGGCGAACCCACCCTGCTCGTGCTGGATGACGGCACGGAGGTGGCGCTGGAGTCGGCGTCCCTGGCTCCCGTCTGGGAGCACGGCGGGATCTGAACCCTCAGCCTTTCTGGAGCCGCACGGCCGTGACCTTGTATTCGGGCGTGCCGGTGACGGCATCCCGGCCCGGTCCGGTGGCGCGGTTCACGAAGGCGGCCGCGGAATGGAAGGTGGCGAAGGGTTCCCCTGGCCGGACCCGGTCCGTGGGATGGGCCCGGAGGATGAACGCCCCATGCCGGCTTTCCACGCGGACCGGATCCCCTTCGGTGAGCGCCAGCCCCTCGGCATCGGCGGGATGGATCTCGAGCAGGTCCTCCGCCGCCAGCTCCCGGAGGCGGGTCCGGCGGGTCATGGTGGCGGCGTTGAAGTGGAAGAGGTTCCTTCCCGTGTTCAACAGGAAGGGGTACTCGGCATCCGGCGCCTCCGGGCTGGGCTGCCAGGCGAGGGGCCGGAAGCGGACCCGCTCCCCCCTGGGAAACCCCTCGGCGTGCAGCACGGGGGTGCCGGGGTGGCCCTCGGTGGGACAGGGCCACTGGACCCCGCCTTCCCGATCCAGGCGGGCGTGGCTGATGCCGGCGATGGCGGGCCAGGTGCGCCGGGCCTCGTCCCACACCGCCGCGGCGTCGGGAAAACGGAAATGCGACCCGGCGCCCAGCCGTTCCGCCAGCTGGCTGAGGATCGTCCCGTCGGTGCGGCTACCGCCCCTCGGCGGCACCACCTGCCGCACGCGCTGGACCCGGCGCTCGCCGTTCATGTAGGTGCCCTCCTTCTCGAAGGGGCTGGCCGCCGGCAGGAAGACCGTGCCGAAGGCCCGGGCCGTCTCCGTGAGGAAGAGGTCCACCACGATGAGGGCCTCCAGTCCGTTCAAATTCTCCGCGGTCTCCAGCGCGTTGGGATGGCTCAGCAGGGGATCGTAGCCGATCACCAGCAGCGCCTTCATCCGGCCTTCGCCCGCGGCGTCGATCATCTCCAGGGCGTTCAACCCGGGCCCCTGCGGCGGCTCCGCACCCCAGACCTGCGCGTGGATCTCCCGGGCCTCGGCCAGCTTCTGGTAGCCCGTAAGCCGGGAGGGCTCGCACCCCATTTGGGCGCTGCCCTGGACATTGTTCTGCCCGCGCAGGGGATTCACGCCGCTTCCCGGAAGGCCCACATTCCCCGTGAGGAGGGCCAGGTGGGCCAGGGCCGTCACGCCGTCCGTCCCCTGGCGATGTTCGGTGAGGCCCAGGCCGTGGAAGGCCATGGCGGGGCGCAGGGTGGCGTAGAGGCGGGCCGCCCGGCGGATGTCCTCGGCCTCGATGCCGCAGAGATCCGCGGCCCGTTCCGGCGTCCAGGCCTGAACGGAGGCCGCGAAGGCTTCGATCCCTTCCGTGCGGGCTGCGAGGAAAGCCCCGTCTGCCAGCCCCTCGCCCAGGATCACCTGCGCCATGGCCTGGAGCAGGGGCAGGTTCGTGCCGGGCCGCGGGGCCAGGTGCACCGTGGCCAGCTCCGCCAGCTCGGTGCGCCGCGGATCCACCACGATGAGCGGCACCCCCGCCCGGACCCGCTGGCGGATGCGGGCCCCCACGATGGGGTGGTTCTCCGTGGGATTGGCGCCCACCACCATCAGCAGCGCCGCCCGCTCGATGTCGGCATAGCCGTTGGTGGCCGCGCCGGTGCCGAAGGTCTGCCCCAGGCCCGCCGCGCTGGGGGCGTGGCAGACCCGGGCGCAGCAGTCGACATGGGGGGTGCCCAGCGCCAGCCGGGCGAATTTCTGGGCCAGGTAGTTCTCTTCATTGGTGGCCCGGCTGGAGGCCAGCACGCCCACGGCGTCCGGCCCCCCAACGCTCAGGGCCTGGCGGAGCGCGGCGGCGGCGGCGGCCAGCGCCTCCTCCCAGGTCGCCGCTTCCCAGACGCCGTTCCGCCGGATCATCGGCTCGGTGATCCGGTCCGGGGCGTCGTTGAAGCCGAACCCGTAGCGGCCCTTCACGCAGAGATGTCCCTGGCTCACCGGAGACGACAGCACGGGCCTCGCCTCCGTGATGCGACCGCCCTTCACGCCCATGTCCACCTCGCAGCCGGTTCCGCAGTAGGGGCAGATCGTGCGGATCCAGCGGTCCGGGAGGCCCTGCGCCAGGCGCGCCCCATCCTCGATGGCGCCGGTGGGGCAGGTGTCGGCGCAGGCCCCGCAGCTTACGCAGGCCGTTTCCATCAGGCCGGCCGCTCCTCCGGGCGACACGCCCAGGTCGGCTCCACGGCCCATGAAGGTCCAGATGTCCTGGCCTTGGACCTCGGCGCAGATCCGCACGCAGCGCCCGCAGGCCACGCACCAGGACAGGTCCACATCCAGGTAGGGATGATCGGCCTGCTTCCGGTCCGCCCGCCGTCTCCCCAGGGGGGCCACACCGTAGGCTTCCAGCAGCTTCTGGAACGGTTTCCCGGCCATGCGGGCCGGATCTTCGGCCGGAAGGTCCGCGGCCAGCCGCTCCAGCATGGTGCGGCGAAAGGCTTCGAGGGCGGGGGTGTGCGTGGCCACCACCATCCCGTCTTCCACGGGGGTCGCGCAGGCGCAGGGCGGACGCGCCCGGCCCGCCACTTCGACTTCGCACAGCCGGCAGCTGGAGGCCGGTTTCAGGCGCGGATCCGAGCAGAGGGTAGGGATCTCGATGCCGTTCTGCCGGCAGGCCTCCAGCAGCATGGTCCCCGAAGCCGCCGCGACATCGCGGCCGTTCACCCGCAGGCGGATGAGGGCACCGGGCATTGAGCTGTCTCCTGGGCAGGGGTGGCGCCAAGCAGTATGCGCCGCCGTCCCGGGACTTCAAGCCTCGCCGAGCTGCACCCAGGTCACGCCGAAATGATCGAGGATCGCCTGCCGTTCGGCGCGCTCCTGCTCGGCGATGCTGGCATAGGGATGGCGGTACATCACCCGGCGGACGCCCCGCCGCACCAGGGCGCGGCAGCAGGTGAGGCAGGGCTCGTGGGTCACATAGGCCGTGGCCACGGGACCGTCGCAGAAGCCCAGGGCGTTCTCCTCGGCGTGGCTCGTGTGGAGGCAGCGCTGGCCCGGCTGGCAGGTCTCCGGCGTGCAGTGGGCCATGCCCGGAAGCGCTCCGTTGAAGCCCGCGGCGGCGATGCCCCCGTCCGCCCGCAGGAGCACCGCTCCGACCTTCAGGCGGCAGCAGGTTCCCAGGCGGCTGAGTTCCAGCGCCATGTTCATGAAGACTTCGTCCTTGAGCTGGGAGCGCGTCATGCGGGCCTCGTGGGGAGGATCCATCATCGCAAGAACCGGGGACCTCCGGGAGCGGGGCCTGGACATTCAACAGACACGCGGGTCTCCGGTCCGAGTCGTGCTTCCCGTCACAGCCTTCGACATTCAATCGAAGTCGCAAATGAGAATAATAAAATATAGGCAGGTGATAAATGAGCTTCCGCGCCGCATTCCTCCTCGCCGCCACCCTGGCCTCCGGCCTCGCCCCCCTCCGGGCCCAGGCCTGGGATCCCGACCGCGCCACCCACGGATGGGCCTTCCAGGAGGTGGACGGGTCGCTGATCTTCTTCGATCCCGCCTCCCGCGCCCTCAAGACCTGGATGAAGGAGGCGGGGCTCCTGTCGAGCCTGACGCTCACCCTGCCCGAGGTCCGGAAACCTGCCGCCAAATCCCCGCGGGCGGCTCCCATGGCGAAGGGCGCCACGGATTACGATGCCGCCGGGGCCCTGCTCTACGGCATCCCCACCTACCAGCGCACTCCCTCGAAACCAGCCGGGGCCAAGGTCGAAGTGCCCTCCGAAGGCACCGCCTGCGAGGCCCAACCCGAGCGCTGGGTGCTGGATGCCTACAACCGGATCTGGATGGTGTGCGACGGCCAGTTGGCCGTCCTCGGGAAGGACGGCCGGGCCGAAACCCTCTGGCCTCTGCCCGGCCAGGTGGAGGACATGGCCCTGGGCCGTGACGGCCTCTTCCTGCTCTACCGGACCCTCAAGCCCTACCTGGAGAAGCGCGATCTGAAGAGCGGCGCGGTGCTGTGGACCTACGGAGACCGGGCCCAGCTCAAGGAGGCCGCCGCCCAGCCCCTGCTGGTGCCCCTCAACCGCATGGCCCTGGGCGCCGACGGGACCGTGTTCCTGGCGGAAGGCGCCAGCCTGGCCTTCACCGTGCTGGATCCGGTCAGGGGACCGAAGCAGCCCGGCCAGACCTTCTTCACCTGCCGCGAGGACCTTCCCGCCCGCGCCCTCCTGGGCCGTCAGGGACGGGGACCCATCCTGCCCTGGGCCGGCCGGGAGGTGGTCTTCGGCGTCTTCACGCCCGCCCAGGTGAAGTCCTGCGGCGCACCGGAGTCCCAGGGCCTCGTGCTCGCCCGCTTCGACCTCCTCAAGGGCACCCTCGACTGGCTGCCCACACCCCTGGCCGAAGGCCACCGGCTGGTCGGCCTCCTGGACCACGAGGCCGTCTTCCTGGCACCCGGAGGCGGGCTGGCTTACGCACCCATCCACTGAGGCCAACCGGTGGACGAGCGGCGGTGGACGAGCGGCGGGGACGAGCGGCGGGGACGAACGGAGCGATTGGTGGCCCCGATGCGATTCGAACGCACGACCTGCTCCTTAGGAGGGGCCTCAGGGGTTCGGTTGGGCTTTAATGGGGTAGTGTAGGCAGCCCTGCGGGTGCCGGATTTGGGCCCAGGTGTGCTTGCATACGTGTACACACTCCGTCATAGGTGATGGGACAGCGCCGCCCGCGATGGAGCAACCGCCTACCGCGTTCCTGTCTGCATCGAATTAACGACTAATCGTGGGATGCGTCTGCTGGAAGTCCCGCCTTCAGATCCAGGCCGGGACGCCATCGCTTGGCAGCGGTGAGGGACTCCATCAGGTTCTGCCGTTGGGCTTCGCTGAAGGACCGCACCTGGGGAGCCTCAGGCCTGGCAACTGCTCTCGCAGGGGGGATCTCTACGGCCTTGGGCCGGACCGGCTGGGGGATTGCCTTCTCCAGCACGATCAGCCGATGCCGGGCCCGGGAATAGGCCGTGTAGGCCAGGCGGGGCCCATCCGCATGCCGATACCCGGGCGCCAGGTAGATCACCACATCCGCTTCCAGCCCCTTGAACGCGTAGACCGTCCCCATGCGCACATGACCGGCCTTTTCGTCCTGCCACCAGTCGCGGATGGCATTCAGGGGCCAGGGGCCCAGGGCCTGCCCATCCTTCAGACCAAGGGTCTCGGGCTTGTGGGGCGCCAGGATCAGCACCTGGTGGGGCTGGATGCCCTCCTTGGCCAAAGCCTCCAATCGGGCAGCCAGATCCCGCTTCCAGGTATCCGGGCTGCTGCGAAGGCATCGCACCGCACCGTCCTATGGAACCTCCTCGAGTAGCGCCCATCCGCTGGAGGGGAAGGCGAGGATGGCGGCCCGCCGGATGGCCGGGTGCTGACGCAGACTCAGATCCAGACGCCAGGGCTGCCCAAGGTCGTGGCGCGCATTCCGGTACAGGCTCTGGGCGGAATCCTCCAGCAGCAGCACGGGGTCCCCCTCCGGATCGCGGAGGAGTCCCAGCAGGGGCGGACCCACTCAGGATCCAGATCCTGGGCCTCATCCACCACCAAGGCGTCCCAGCGTTGGGGCAATGCCTCAGGCGTTTGCAGAAGGGCATTGAGATCGCAGGGAAGCTGCTCGTTAAAAAAGACCGACTCGTTCTCACAGACCGGCAGCCGCTCTGCCGCCGACAGGAGCGTCACCGCCAGGTCGTGGTAGGTGAACACATTCGCCCGCCCCGCCTTCTCCAGATCGTCCAGCATGCCCTGGGTGGCATAGGTCAGGGCCTTGTTGAAGGCCACCAGCAGCACCTGCCGCCCTTCACTGGCCCACAGCCTCGCCACCTGCCGGGCCAGCAGGGATTTGCCCGACCCGGGCCCGCCCGAGACATGGAAGCGCCCCCGGCTGAAGTTCGAGGCCAGGTGATCCAACAACTGGCGCGCCATGGCGTCCTGGAGGCGTCCTTCACTGGACAGCAACTCCGCCAGCGGCGGCGGGGCCATCACCTGGGGTGAAAGCGCTTCCAGAAGCCGACGCATCACCTCCGGACGGATCTCATGCATCCTGGCCATGGGCGTGCGTTTCCATGTTTCCCAATCCGCGCCACCGGACACGGCCTCCCGCAGGGCCAGGTAGGGCTGCTGCAACTTGGTCCGGGTGATTACCCGGCAGCCCGGAAGGTCCGGTCCCAGGGCGGCCCCCTCTGGCACCTCCGCTCCGAGGGCAGGCCCGCCAGCCGTCCCGTGCCCCATAAGCAACTTGAGGACGAGGGTTGAATTGAGACCCTGTCCTTCTTGGTCCGTCCGATTGGACAGCTCTTGTCCATGTCTTTGATTCACATTGCATCTATGGAGTTCCCGACCTCACCCCTCCCCCCTTCTGAATCCCGCGCCCTGGGCTGTCTGGCCGGCCTGGCGGTGGGCAATGTGCTCGGCCTGGCCGTGGAATCCCTCAGCCGGGAAGAGGCCTGCGCCCGCGTAGGCTCCAAGGGGCCCTTCACTCGCCTCCCCAGCGAGGAGGCCCACCGGGCCTGGGACGACGACCTCGCCATGGCCCTGGCCGGCCGCCTCGCCGACCTGCCGCCACACGCAGTTCACCTTGACCTCCAGGCCATCCAGTCCGCCTACCTGGACTGGCTGCGATCGGGCTCCCGGGGCATCGGGGGTCTCACCCGCGAGGTGCTGATCAAGACCCTCGCCGGCGAGGCCCGGGCCTCGGAGCGGGTGTGGCAGAGCCGGTGCGAACGGAGCCAGAGACCCCTGGGCAATGGGGCGGCCATGCGCATCGCGCCCCTGGGCGTGGCCTTCGCCGGGGAACCGGCTCGGATCTTCGCGCTGGCCGCGGAGGACGCCGCCCTCACCCACTGGGATCCCGCCTGCCGCCAGACCGCGGGGCTCCTCGCCCTGATGGCCGCCGCCCTGGTGCGTGGTGAACGGGATCCGCGCCGCTTCGCGCTGGTCCACGCCGAATCCCTGCTGCCCGAGGCGAAGGCCGCCTTTGCCCCCCTCCCGCTCGAGGCCCTGGCCGACCGCCGCATCGATGGCCCGGACATGGGGTCCACCCTGCTGGCCCTCCAGGTGGCCGTCTCCGTACTCACCTCAGGACAACCCTATGTCGAAGCCCTGTCCTGGACCATCCGCCAGGGAGGCGACACCGACACCAACGGCGCCATTGTGGGCGCGCTCCTGGGCGCCCGGGATGGGGTCCAGGCCATCCCCGCCGAATGGCGGGAATGCGTGGCGGAAGGGGACAGGATCATCCAGATGGGGCGGGCCCTCCATCGCCGTTCGGGGCAGGCCGCCTGCGAGGTGCGGGGATGAAGGTCGGCCTCCGCATCCCCTACCTCACGAAGCACGCCGCCGCCCGGACCAGCCCCGCCCGATGGGTGCGCCAGAACGCGGGATTCAAGGCGCCCCGCGGCTGGGGCTGGCTCACCAATTCCCGGAAGGCCGCGTACAACCGCGTCTACCACCGCACCAGCTTCGGGCTGCGGGGATGCGCCTGGATGCTGCTGCTCCCGGGCGCCATCCTGGTTTACTGCCTGACATGAGGGGATGCATGGATCTGGATGAACTCGCCGCTCACCTCGCTCACCGCCAGGAACGCCAGTGGACGGAGGCCCAGGAGCGGATGGCGAGATATCGCGCCTACCTGGACCAAGTGGACACGCTCTTCGCCCAGGTCCAGGCCTGGCTCCAGCCCTTGTGCGATCAGGGGCTCCTGACCTTCCGTCGCCCCCTCGTCCTAAAGGATTGCGTCATCCGGCCGGAGCCCATCGTCGGGTTGGAAGTGGACATTGGCCGCTTCTCCCTCGACTTCACCCCCCTGAGGCCAGGTCAGGCCGGCCTCACGGGCCCAAAATCGGCAAGAGGCCCGGCGAATCCGGTCTTCGGCGTCACTCTGCGCCCGACCCACCCATCCTGCTGGACGCTCCCCGAAGCCCTGACCCTGGTGCCCGAAGAAGGCGGCGGTTGGCGGGTGAGCCAGAGCCCTGTAATCTCCGGCCCAACAGCGTTCAATGACCGCTTCCTAGCAGCATTTCTGGCTCAGTGCCTGGAAGCGGCGGACCAGGGCCTGAGGGATGGAACCGCACCAAGCCGGAGGTATTCATGAAACCCGCAGTGGTCCCGCCCCGGCGGTCGACATGCCCCTGACCACTGGACCCAGCCGGCCCCAGGATGGGCGCAGCACGAACGAAGACGCCTACAGCCTCGGCCGCTCTCCCGTCCCCCATGCACTGCTCTGCGATGGGCCCGGCGCCGCGAGTCGCGCGGCCGCCAGAGCCGTGAAGCTCTTCCTGACCTTGTTCAATCAGGCCCCCATGACGGATCTCGGGCAATTCCAGACCTGGATCCATTGGGCCCACCTCCCGGATTCGGCCCTGCTCGGAGGGCCGCAAAGCACCTTCCTGGCCCTGGCCTGCCTTGGGAGTCGAGTCCTCGGCGCCTGCGCGGGGGATTCACGCCTCTACCTGCTGCCCCGGGAGGGCGGGCCCCGGATCCTGACCGAGGGGGCCGCGAAGGACCGCCTGGGCAGCGGACGGGTCACCCCCTTCCCGATTCATCAGCAGGTGGGTTCCGGCGATGTCCTCCTCCTCATGAGCGACGGGGCCTGGACGCCCCTGAACCTGGCCCGGCTCCGCGCCATCCGGTCCAAGTCCCCCTCCAGGCACATCTCCGAGTTCCCTTTGATGCTTCTTGATGAGGCCGGCCGGTCAGGTCGTGCGGACGACATGACCGTCGTGGCCCTGGCCATCCCATGACCCACGCCCCCTCCACCCAACCTCTGACGCCCGGCGAAGCCCTCCATCGCCACACATCGGGTGACCGCAGCCTCGAGGTGATGTCCGCTCTCAACCATGCCGCCTGGGAGGCCTACCACGCCCCTTGGGAAGTCCAGCCGACGGAGTTCCCCATGGATGAACCCACCCCGCTCCCACCCCTTTCCCCCACGGAGGTCCGCCCCATCACGCCAGACCTGCTGGCGGCCTGGTTGGAGGAGGCGGAGATGCCCGCCTTCCGGCATCCGAAACGGGTCTCCCTCGTGGACTTCAAATACGGCCTCAGGTCCGATCGCTGCGTCCAGATGCGTCTCTACCTGAGCGGCAAGCATGCAGATGTGCTCGTGCTCCAGTGGACCTGCGACAAGCGCATTCCCCCGGACCAGTTCGTCCATGCCCTCCGATTGTGCAATTGGTGGAACAACGAATACCGCTGGCCCCGTGCCATGGTCGAACAAGATTTCCGCCTGGCGCGTCGCGCATGAAACCTGGGGGCTGTGATGGATTCCCGCACCCGTTCCCTCGACTTGCTGAGCGGTCCCTGGTCTGGTCTCTGGCGCCAGGCATTCCGCGAACAGGGCCGGGAGTCCCTGGATCTGGTCTTCCAAAACGGTCAGGTGATGGGCTTCGGCATCGATAACGATGGCGAATTCCAGTATGCGGGCACCTACGAGGAGGGCCTCATCTTCCTTGGCAAGACCTACACCCGCCCAAACAAGGGCGTGCCCACTCGCATGACCTACCGCGGCCAGTGGAACGGCCGCCGCATCCTCGGCACCTGGTCCAACGACAATTGGCCCGACAATGCCGGTCCCTTCCGTTTCTGGCCCGGCATAGGCCCCGATCCGGGTGAGGTGCTGGAGGAAGCCCTCGATCACTATTCAGGAGGCCGAGCTCCAGCCTGTCGTCATAGCCCACCTGAAAGGCCTGAAGTTAGGGTGTCCTGCAAGGCCCGAATTTCATATGATCCCCGGTCTGTATTTGGGTTTTGGGTCAGCAGTGGGGAGGACGTCAAGCCAGGCCCCCATTCAATTTATTCTCCCAAAAGAGGAGGCCATAGTATTCAATACATGGTGTGGACAGGAACTCCGGTACACTTAGGCGACACAATCTCGTGGAGGATGATTACATGACCAGAGCCCATTCTTCTATCGGCAACGTTCAGGAAATCCCTCTAGATCTTCTAGAGATCGGGAAAGCCCAGGTCAGGGTTGACCTAAGTTCAGGAATCGATGAATTGGCCGCAAGCATCAGAGCACAAGGGCTTCTGCAACCGATCATCGTGGCTGCGCAAACAAATGGAAAATTTGAAATTCTTGCGGGTCAAAGGCGATTCTTGGCACACAAGGCTCTGGGATACCAGACCATCCGAGCAATCGTACACGATTCCGACTCAATCGATGACGATACAAAAGTAGCAATTTCTCTCACAGAGAATCTGGTACGTCGTGACAACAACCAGAAAGAGCTAATCGATGCATGCACAAAACTTTTCAGGCGTTATGGATCTATCAAAATGGTTGCAGAAGCAACTGGGCTCTCTCCACAGGTTGTAAGCCAGTACGTCAAGTACGATCAGCTAGTGCCAGAGCTAAAGAAGAAAGTCGATAATGCACAACTTGACATGAAGATTGCGCTCCAAGCTCAGCAGGCCGCCACAAATCAGGACGGATCAGTTGACATTGAGGCTGCCGAAAAATTCGCGGCCGAATTGAAGCCCATGAGCAATGTGCAACGGAAAAAATTCGTTGAAGTTGTCGCTAGTGATCCTACGGAAAGCCTTGAGGAAAAGATTGAGCGAGGCCGAAAGCAACCTGTTCTTAAGCAGGTCATCGTTACCATGGAGGAGTCGCTTCACCACGGTTTGCAGTCCTATGCAAAGGACTCAGGACAAAACCAGGACGAGGCCGCCGTGCAGCTTATCGAGGATGGCTTGACACGACGCGGATTCCTCGAGGAGTAAGTAATGTATGGACTCCAACAAGGCGAATGGCGGGATTTGGTTCTAAGCGTCAATGTTCATAAAAAGGAACGACGGCTGACTCCCTATAAGGCCGCAGGTTATCTTCATAGAGCTTTACAACAAGTAAGTGTCGAAATACTTGCAGAGGCGTTAGGTTTCAAGGAGACAAGTACCCTTCGAAAAATCGCTGGACTGGTCGCATTACCACCCGACGTTGCTTCAACGGTCGAGTGGGGCAGCAGACGCGGAAGCATCAGCATGTCCACGGCTGCTGAATTGCTTCGATTTGGAAATTCTGACCTTATTCGTGAAGCGATTACCTCAGCCATCGAACACGACCTCAGTAAGGAAGAAGCCAGACAAGTGGTTCAAATTTGGGTTCGAACATCGGAATCAGTTCACGAATGCGTCCTTCGGGCATTGAAGTCCCGGACTCGAATAGAGCGTAGTGAGCTAATCCTCGGTTCGCTGCTGAGCACAAGTGCTCGAGAGATTTCGAAATCACTTGGAGGCGAAGCTCTCTCTAGGAAACTACAATTATTACTGGCACAACGATTCCCTACTGTCATTCCCAAAGCACTACGAATTAACGGCGATCGGTTCTCTATCCTTCTTTCAGAAGCGGATGCACTGGCCCTGCGACAGGCTTTAAACGGGAAGAGCATTGAGGCGACCCTGACGGAATCTGTTGAGAGGATTTCCGTTTAGGAATGTGGAGCCAATACATGGGGCGTATTCAACTCAAAGATCGTGGTGGATTGCTTCTTGGCGATCACATTTCTTGTGACGGGTTTTCCTGTGACCGTCCAGTACGAGTGCAGACACACATTCATTCAGACCACATGTCTGACTTCGATACCAGCAAGGCAAACCAAACCATTGTAATGTCAGCGGAAACAAAGGATTTGCTTTTCGCCATTTACAATGCTGATCTTCCTTATCGCTCAAATATCATTGCCGCTGGGCCAACGGAAGTTTTTGACGTAAGTGGCGACCAGGTGCAACTAGTCCCAAGCAACCACATGCTCGGAAGCGTTCAGGTCAAAGTCACGTGTAGCGATGGATACAAGCTTGGGTATTCGTCTGATTTCTTTTGGCCAGTTGGGGATGTCATCCAAGTAGATGAGCTGATCGTCGATTCAACGTATGGAGACCCCCTGCGGGTCAGGCAATACGATCAAGGTCGTGTTATTGAAAAGCTATCTGAACAAGTTTGTACCAATTTTCACTCGGGAAAATCTGTCTGCCTGATTGGGCACAACGGGCGCTTACAGATGGCCCTCTATCTCGTCGCGGAGTTCATTAAGATCCCAATCATTGCCTCCCCAAAGGCGTTCCCATTAATCCACTCATACCGGCAACATGGATACCCTCTCCCTGAAGTTTTGAACGCTGCTAGTCGCGAGGCAATCGATCTGCTTCGTCATAAAACACCGGTTCTTGCCTTAGTTACCCTGAATGAGCGGAGACACCTCCCTTGGGTAGACAGATTTTGCAAGATTCACCTAACCGGTTACATGTCCAGACCCAAGGACCCGGTCATCTTGTACGATAATGGTGATTCTTGCATTGCGTTCACGGACCACGCAGATTTTCACGGGACCATGGAATACATCCAGGCTACCGGTGCCTCCACTGTATGGACCGACCCTCGTTCAGGGAATGCCCAGGCCTTAGCTGAGGCAATTTCGAACCAACTTGGCATTCGATCTGCAATTGTTCCACAATTGCACTCCCTTGCCTGGGGCTAGGGGGACCCTCTGTGGGCCTATACCCGTTCCAATCCGAGGGAGTTCGTAACCTGGTAACTCGGAGGTGTATCCTCCTTGCCGATGAAATGGGTTTAGGAAAGACGGTTCAAACTGTCATTGCCTTAGAGCAACTCTTTCAGCAAGGGGCAATTCGAAGAGTGTTGATTGTTTGCCCTTCCTCTCTTTGCATCAATTGGAAGAATGAAATTGCGAAGTGGGGCACTTTCCCGGCTGTGATTTACCAAGGATCAGATCGGTTCGGAATGCTGGAGGGACATGCCCCCGTTCTAATCGGTTCGCTTGAGACGATCACTTCCGACTTACAACGCCCGACCTGGCATGGAGAAGGATTCTTCGACATTGGAATCGATGTGTTGGTGATTGATGAGGCTCAACGCATCAAAGCCCCGGAAGGAATACGATCTAAGGTGCTCTCGAAACTGGTCGCACCGAGGCGCTGGGCCATCACGGGTACCCCGCTTGAGAATCACCCGCGGGAGCTTGCAAGCATCCTCCGATTCCTTGCGCCGAATGAATTCCTGACTGCCAATGACCTCAATGATGCAGAAAAAATACTATTTCAAACTGATCAGTTGATGTTGCGACGGACCAAATCCGAGGTTGGTCTCCAATTACCAGAAAAAGTGGTGGCCAGAATTGGCATTGCACTTACTCCAGAGCAAGGCTCCGAATACGCATTGGCAAGAATGAACCTGCTTAACAGTCTTCAAGAGGCGCGAAGCGTCGCATCTGCCACCATCTGCATCTTGCAGGGTCTCCAAGAGCTTCGGAGAATAGCAGTCATCTCAAGTGATGGAGCTAGCTCAAAATTCGATCTTATCGAAGAGGAAATGGAAGAGATCGCAGCGAGAGGGGAGAAAGCCGTAATCTTCTCATCGTTCGCAAATATAGCATTGCCTCATATTGCATCTAGATTAGTCAAATACGGGGCATTGCTCTACACAGGAAGCATGACAAGAGAACAACGTGAGCATGCACATGAACAATTTCTGAATGATCCGAAGTGCAAAGTCATGTGTGCCAGCCTTCGAGCTGCAGGTGTCGGGCTTACCTGGACTGTAGCAAGCCACGTGTATCACACAGACAATTGGTGGAACCCTCAGATATTGAACCAAGCCGACGATAGGGTTCATAGAATCGGCCAGAGAAAGCCGGTGTTCATTAAACGTCTAATTGCCGAGGGCACAGTTGAAGACGCCATAGAGGACCTCCTGTCAGCCAAGGAGGACTTGTTCAGTTATGTCGTGGATGACCGTCAAATGAAACCTACTGACTCACCCAAATTCTCCACACTGCTCTCACTGGTCGGTGGAGTTCCATCAGACTTCCACTTCAGATCTTGACGACTAATTTTGTGGCAGCTTCTCACGCAACTCTTGAAGTGCTTTGACAATCTTGTCCAGCCCGCCTTGGTCTCGGATAGTAAATGTCTTACGTGTCTTCCATTCATCGCCACTTGACTCCCAACGGTATAGGTTCAAGAAACGAGCCTTGTTTTTTGGGTCCTCAATCAGCAGAATTGCAGTCCACCATCCCCCGCCTCTACTTACTGTGATCCCATCAAGAACATGCTCCTTGTAGTAATCAGTAACAGGGTAGAGATTGGGTAGAGAAGGCATTGTCGTCCCCCCGAAAAACCAGAACAGGATATTGCGATTTCGTTTTCAATTCACCAGTTGACGCAATGGCAGACCTTGCTCCATGTGGCGCACGCAGTCATGGCTCATGCTTACTTGCCCTGGCTCCAGGGCGGCATCGTGTGATGATCGCCCAATGAACTTTGACTCAAGGAAAGGCATCTGAAGTCAGTTGAAGAGTCATTACAATAGGAATTGGATGGAAGACTGCTCGTACTGGCTTTATAGGATCTCTTGATTCGAAGTTGCCTTTCACACACAATAACAGCATAAACAACAAGGGAGAAAATCCACATGGACCTTCAGACGAATAAATCTAATCTTGAAGCAATTTTTAATGGGATCAATAAACGTATCTCCGTACCGAAGTATCAAAGAAGTTATTCCTGGACACTCGATCAGATTGACGAACTATGGAATGACATATTTAGATCATATGAAAATAATGTTGAGTATTTTCTCGGACCAATAGTTTTCATTCATAAAAATAACCCCAAATCAGAATCCGAATCAGGGAAATGGGACATTATTGACGGACAGCAGCGATTGGCAACTCTCACAATTTTAATTAAATCCATAAATGCACTTTTCAATAAGTATCAAAAAACTCCTGGAGATCCTATATTTGCACAAATTTTCAAAACCGCAGACAATGAAAATTGCGCAATGCGAGGCTTTTCATCTACACGGCGTACATTGTATCCAAGTGAAGGAATAGAGGAATTTTATTTTAAACCCTCAGATCGAGATATTAATGACTTCAATAAATACATTTATCATTCCGAAGAATTTTATACCGATTTTAAAATAAATACGGGAGACCGTAGATTTCTTAAAGCAAAAAAGCGCTTTTGCGAATGTATTTATAATAATTTTCTTCGAGATCCTGATGGAATTAAGAAATTATTTGAATTTGAATTATTTATCATAACAAAATTACTATTTATTGAAATTGTTGTTGCTGATGATCAAGATGCCTATCTACTATTCGAGGGACTAAACTCAAAGGGTCTTGATCTTAGATTGACAGACCTGGTTAAAAATTACATTTTAAGTAAAGCTGGGAGCTCGTTTGAAAAAATATATCAATCTTGGGAATCTATGGTTGAGAATATTGCAAAAACAAGATTTAACGAAGTTGATTTCATTAGTTTTTATTGGACCGCTCATACGGGTCCTATTTCCACCAGAGAATTATATAAAGCCATCAAGCAAACGCATGATAACGAAACCAAAGTGGCAAAGTTCTCGACCGATTTAAAAAATACATCAGATTATTTTTCAACTTATGCCAACATTGCAAACAAATATCCTGCCCTCACATTAAAAAGTGAATTGGATAAGGCGTTGGCCGAAATGAATACACTTGGCTACCGTTTACCTTATCCATTAATCATTCTCGCTAAGTCAAAAGGAAAAGATACACTTTTACCCATATTTGCGCGAAAATTGAATAATTTTCTTTTCCGATTCATAACAATTGGTGGTTATAGGGTCGGAGAAGCAGAACAGATTTTCACCCAAGTCAGAAAAGCTCTAGTCGAAAATGACAGTGATGAAAACATTTTAGCATTAATTAATCACGCGGACGTATCAGATATCAATTTCAGATCTAGATTTCGCGACAATCAATTCGATTCGAATTCAATCGCAAAATATGTACTATCAAAAATTGAAGATCATAAATCAGGGAAAGGAAAGATCATTGTCCCTGAAAATGTGAATCTGGAACATGTTGCTCCCATCAACCACTCAAAGTGGTCTATCACAGGTTCGGATGAAGAAATTGAAAATGCGATATATTCTATTGGCAATATGACGATTTTAGAAGAAGAACTAAATAAATCCATTAAGAACGATGTTTTTGCAAAAAAGGTCCCGTGCTATGCACCCAAAAAGGAGGCAGAAGAAAAGGGATCTGGAATTTCAATTACAAATGAGATATATCAAGCTCATGTAAGTGGCGGCGTTGTTTTAGACTGGACGATCGAATCCATCAAATTACGCGCTGAAAAGTTTGCCACTTATGCCGTTGATATTTGGAAAATATAAATTACTAATATTCATTTACGGTGACTAGCATACTTCTTTTAGTTTGATTATTCCTCTCGATAACAATTTCTTAAAATATTCCGAAGGGGAAAGTTGCGACTTGGTTTGATTCTGGTGATGTAGAGATATTGCTGAATAAATTTCAGAACTTGAACCACTAAACGTTAGCCAATCAAGCTCCACACCTGATTCCATGGTGCCCAATACGGAAACAGAGGGTTCTGATGGATCCTGGCATGAAAGACAAAAGGCCATTCTGCATAGGATATTCCACTGGTTGATTTTCGTCCGACGCTTGATGACATTCAGGAGATCAACCTCCTTCTTGCTCAAACGAATGGTTTGGATGGGCGGGTTCATGGAAGGACCTCCTCAACCAACGGATGTATTGGCAGGTGCTGGAAGTCCCCGAAAAACCTACCTGCTTCAAAGTGACTTGATTGAGTTTCTTCGTTGTAGATAAGAGAGCAGACCCTGCCAACCCAAGGAGAAAGTCTCTGATAGAAGGCTGGGGTGATTTCTTCCTCGGTGGACAATAGCACGACCTGGTGGCTTGCTTTGTGGAAGTAGGAAACCACTAGGTTCTCCCGGTGGTTGTGGTCCAGGCGTCCAAGTGGCGTATCGATTATCACAGGAAGCGATTTGCCGCTTGCGGCACATAGGCCCCAAAGGATGGAGATTGCCAAAATCTGACGTTCACCTGCCGAGAGCTGGTGGACACTGAAGGCTTCGCCGGTCGAGTCAAAGATGGTGATCTGAAACGTGCCCGGGTCAATACTCACCCGGCTAATCAGCTTCTTCTTGGAGTAAAGGGTTTGGGCGCTCCTGAGAATTTCCTTCTCAATTCGGTGAATGTCGCGTGCAACCAGAGCATCCCTGAAAGCGCGAACCGTATCCTTCGCCCGCTCCAAGTGTTCGATGTTTCGGCGCTGTAGGGCGCTTTCAATTCGACTGAGCTCCAAGTCTGTGTGCTCCTTGGCCAACCGACGCTCTAACTGGGTTAGCCGACCTTCAGCCTCTGCCCTTCCCTTTTCCTTGCTCTGAATCTCGAACGCCAGCGCCCCGATCTTTTGCTCGATTTGGGCTCGGGCTTCCAACAGATGCCGAACGGCCTCTGGATCGGGTATGCGCGCCAGGCTTCTCTGTACCTTTTCGAGCGCACCTCGATGAGCAGACAGTCGGACTTGAACGACTTCGAACTGAATGGAGGTCTCTTGGATTCCACCATGGAGGAGGTGTTGAAGTTGGGCGTATCCCTCGGGTGAGAAATCATATTCCACCTCGGTACCACGGAGGTCCGAAGCCAGGATCTCCCGATCTTTCTCTAGCCATGACTCCAGGCGTTTCAATATGACCGTAGATACTCGAGCCTTTTCCATATCCTTCAATAGGTTTTTATCCCTATCGGTGAGCCGTTCTAGCCATTCCTGACCTCCTCGAAGGATCTGTTCCTTTGCTGCTTGCTGCCCAATCTCTTCAAGCAGGCCCCTGACTCCAACCAAGGGAAGAATCCCGCTCTGCAACCTGCGAATTTCATCTTCCATCTCTGTGATCTGGGTCTGTAGGTGCCGTTCCTCCTGTTCAAGTCCGTTACGACGTTCCAGGAGGTGCCCTCCTTGAGATTGGATTTCAGACTGGATGCCCTCTCGCTGTTCATGCAGACGGGCCACTTCCTCTTGGAGACTCTTTATTGCAGCCGCCAGGTCAGAAACCGCCTGCTTTGCCTCAAGGCAGTCACCTTGAAGACGCTCTACCTCCTTGGCTGTCTCTTGGGGGGCTGCATCCATGCGGTATCGACGCCCTAACGCCAATAGGTCCTTGTCTAAGCGATCAAGTAGATCCGCACCAAGCAGCCCATAAATGCCAGTTCGCAGGATCTCTCGGCTTTTATCCGGATCTGCAAGTGCGGCAATCTGCTCCCCGTCAAAGAGGAAAAGGTGAGCGATCCTAGACGGGATGAGATTTTCTACAAATTCGGTCCATTCCTCCGCTACTTCTGGGGCTAGTGACCCATCCATCCAAACGGTCAGAGTCTCCTTGACCTTCCCTGAATTGGCCTTCCACTCCCTCTGGATCTTAAGGTGTCTCTCGGTTCCTTCAGCATGGAAGCGAAGTTGCAGTGTGATCGCTGCTCCTTCATCCTTTGGAGAGTGACGATGAATCAAACCCTTGAGGAACTCTTCCCAAGACAGATCACCTCGCTTAGCAAGGCGCGCATTCCGTCCATATAGGGCGTAGTGGATCGAATCGAGAAGTGTGGTTTTTCCGCGACCATTTTGTCCCCCGATCAGAACGACCGGAATGTGGCCGGGGGAAGACGGTGTGAGCTGCACCGACTGACTGCCACGGAACGTTCCTACATTATAGAAATCTACTGAATCTATGATCACTTGAATACTCCCGGGAGTCCCGGTTCCAAAGAATCGTCATCGCCGCCAGGGCTTACAACCAGAACAGAGGACAGGTCCTGAATTGCCTGCAGGTCCTCACCCGGAGCTCTCTGGCTTCTTAAGCGATCTTTTGCCCAAGAGGCAGCATCTCTCTCATTCCAGTAATGGTGGCGCTGAAGCCCCTCCTCTAGTGCCTCGAACAGACCTGCTCTTCGGCGTTGAGTACGGAAGCGGCTTTCCTGCGAGAGCATTTCACGCACCATTCCATAACGCATGCGCCAATCCTCCTCAGGGCCTTCCAACCGCTGGCAGACCTCCTGAAGTAAATCCAGAGCACCGGGGTCCAATGGACATTGATCATCGAGGGGAACCCCAGGATATTGATCTCCTGTAACCCCTTTGTAAATGCGGGGAAGGCTATCCTCGATTTCATGCTTTTCAATAACCCAGATTCTTCGAATCTGCTCCAGCTCTGGCAAGGAAATTACCTCAAAGGTGGACATATCAAGCCCTTGCCTACGGATTTCCATTTGAGCCGCTAGCAGCTTTCGCAGAAATCCTTCCCGCCATGCCTGCAGGTACGGGCCATGAACAAGGGCGCGATCGAGTTCATTGCCTCGGAGTTTCTTTTTGGAACGCTTTGGATCTTCCTTCACCTTTTCATCTTGCGCATAGAGGTGAAGTCGGCCATCGATTCGACGGAAATCACGTCGCTCACGATCCCGCTTCAGCCCTGTACCCTGCTCCTCCTCAGGACGATCACGCATATCAAGCTCATTGCGGAGATCCAGAAGGGGAAGCATCCACTCTTTTTCTTGATCGTTTTGAATCATCGCGCTCATGGATTTGTCCTTATCCACCAGCGTGCAGACCCAGCATCCAAAACGGCTGTCACCGCAGCTTGGAGTGGATGAGTCCACAACCAATGGGCATTCCCCACCCTCAGTAGCGCCTGCATACATCCCCAGGAGATGCTCGTTGGGGTAATCCCATGGATTTGCAATGGAAGTCAGGTAGGCCCAGACGTCATCGTTGGACCAATCTTCGATGGGGGTATATATCAAGGAACCTAGGAGGCTGGCGTTGGGAGTCAGCCGGTCCCTCACCTGGTTCGCGGCATGGCGCGCCATGGTACGAGCCCGGTTAATGCTCTCCTGTTTGCGGGTTCCCAACACCAGAATCGCTTCACCCTGTTCTCTAACGATTTTGGTGATGAAGGCATTGGATGGCCTTATTTTCAGGCGTTCAGTACACCATCGAAACATGTGTCGCGGAGAGGGATAGCCCTTCCCCAGGAGGTTAACCCAGAAGGTGTCTGCTACCTCTGGGCGGAGGTGATGGGGCTCTACCGGAATGCTGTGTCGTTCCGCAGCAGCACCCATGGTTTTGAGCGACCGTTCCACCCAGCTAGATACCACCGGATTCTCAACCATGGTGTCCGTGGAGATGACGTGTACCACCTTGTGGCGTTGCTTCTTTGGTAAACCCGTAAGTGCATTCCAGACCAACTGAACGCAAGCCGTGGAATCCTTCCCCCCGGAGTAACCAATAATCCAGGGAACATCATCCATGGCATAGAGCGCCTGAATCTCTTCATGGATGAGATCCACCGTCTTCTTGAGCCCAAGCTCTTTAAAGGCTGACTTACCGGCCATGTTTTCCCTGCCTTGCAGAAGATGTCCTAGACGATGCGATGTTGTCCTCTAAGCGCTTTTCTTCCGCAGAGAGAGGGAGCCCGATAGCACCCTTTATGGCCGAAACCGTGAGGATGACATTCGCTTCTGCCTTCGAAACACGACCGCCGATCATGACCCGTCCCTCCCAGTAGGGGTTCTTCCGGGACCAGTCGAGCTTCCTGAGCGCCTTGAGCCTGCTCTTCCATGTTCGGGAGTCCTGGTGGAGCAACGCGTTGCCGGCCCGCCCAATGGCCTGAAGAACGACTCCATGGCTGTGAAGGAATTCCGTCCTTACATCCTGAGCTGCGAGGGACCCTTCACGGACTTCGTCCCACTCCGGGAATTGCGAACCGACTTCCATCCAAAAGGCGGTTGCAAGTGCAAGGTGATCCTCAACTGCCCCTGGAAGATCCCTGAGAAGGCTGTTCGTAGCACGGTAAACAGAGCTCAGAGTGAAGAGCTTCCGAGATCGCAGGGCCAGGGTGGCACGCTCCATCTCAATCAGCCCCTTAAAAACTGGAGCCTTGAGTACCATACGCCTCACAATATCCGCAGACTGGTCCCGTTGGTCATAGAGCACGCCAATGCTGCTGCTGGCCCGAACTGCATGACGGTTGAGATCTGCGAACATCTGCTGGCTTCGGGACATGCCTCGGTCCATGAAGAAGACCACGGCTATGGTTTCATCCCCCAGGTCAGGATGTTCTTTGATGGCCTGCTCGATAGCGGCTCGCCGGTGCTGGCCATCATTGATGATGAATCGAGCATCCATCGGCACGTGGAGTGTGCCCATACGCCGCCCTTCACCCTTCTCAGTCAACGGCTCGAATCGAACCGGGCCATCGATGGAAGCGCTGATGGCTGAAAATACGTAGGATGTGGGGTTGTCCAGGAGGTATCTCACCATCTCGGGCAGACGCCCTCGGTTCAGAACTCGCTGGGCTCGAAGTTCAGGGGGGATATCCTCTTCCTCGTTGAATACAAAGATCCGGGAAAGGATCCGCATGGGACACATCGACACAAAGTATTCCCTTTGTGCCTGGATTCCTCGTATGGCGGGAAAGGCGTACGTGAAAGTAGATTCCATGGCAATTGCTCCGTTACGTCATATATGATACGTACGGAGTCAAAATGTCAATCAGGAGATCTCTGCATGACGACGTACCTCGATTGTAACGCTACTACACCGCTAGAGCCCCGAGTTCAGGAGGTGGTTTGGAATTACCTGGTCGAAGACTTCGGGAATGCGGGGAGTCGCACCCATGAGTTTGGAAATCGAGCCAAGCAGGTGGTGCAAAAAGCCCGTGAGCAGGTAGCTAGCGTGGTGCGTTGCAAGACTGAGGAGGTGATCTTCACCAGCGGCGCCACGGAGAGCAACAATCTGGCATTGCTCGGGTTGGCTCATTACGGAACCGAAAACGGCAGGAAGCACATCATCAGCAGTTCTATGGAGCACAAGGCCGTGCTTGAGCCGCTAGAGGAGCTGGCCAGCCGAGGGTTCGACATCACTCTGATCAACCCGACCGCGGGCGGATGGGTTGATCCGGCGGAGGTGCAGAAGGCTCTTCGACCTGACACCCTTCTGGTCTCGCTCATGCACGTGAACAACGAAACAGGGGTCATTCAGCCTATCGATCAAGTGGCGAGAATTCTCGACGGCCACGCGGCCTACTTCCATGTTGATGCCGCCCAATCCTTCGGCAAGGAAATCCAGAACCTTAGGGACCCGAGAATCGAGCTGATCTCCATTTCCGGTCATAAAATATTCGGACCAAAGGGCGTGGGGGCCTTGATCACGCGGAGGCGCGGATTCAAGAGCCTTCCACTCCGCCCCCTGATGTTTGGTGGTGGGCAGGAGCGTGGGCTTAGGCCAGGCACAGTTCCTGTCCATTTGGTTGCAGGGCTTGGAGAGGCCGCTGCCATCGCCATTTCTGAATTCGAGCCTCGTCGGCAAGCCTGCCTCAGCTTTCGCCAAGGTCTGCTGAAAGCCTTGGAGCCGATGAATCCGTCCATCAATGGGGATCCTGATCGGCTTGTTCCTTCTACGCTCAACGTGTCCATCCCTGGCGTGAGCTCGGAGGCAGCTATGGTGGCGTTGAAGGGACTAGTGGCCATTTCTAATGGCTCGGCCTGCACCTCTCAGTCCTACACACCAAGTCACGTCCTGAAGAGCATGGGACTTGGTGATGACCGCATTCGAGAGGCCCTCCGCATCTCTTGGTGCCATTTGACTGAGCCTGTGGATTGGACCCCGGTCCTAGCTGCTCTATTAGGGCTTCGGTGAGCGCGGACACTTCTCGATGGGAATCGGCCCGTCATAAGACGGCCTTGCATCGGAAATCCATGAGTAAGCCCGTCAGGCTGGCGGTTCAGGATGGGCTCATCACCCCTGAGGTCCGCGTGTTGGACTTTGGGTGTGGGCATGGCGAGGACATACGCCAGTTAGGTGAGATCGGGGTGCACGTGGAGGGATGGGACCCGGTTCATCGCCCCCATGGGCAACGGACACCATCTCATGTCGTAAATCTTGGCTATGTACTGAATGTTATTGAGTCACCAGAAGAGCGTGCGGATGTCATTCGTGAATGCTGGCAACTGACCGAGCGGGTGCTCATCGTTTCTGCACGATGCACACTTGAGGACGGCCCCGAAGAAGGTGCAGGCACATTCGGAGATGGATACGTAACCAGGCTCGGTAGCTTCCAGAAGTTCTACGAACAATCCGAGCTTCGACAATGGATTCAGGAGGTTCTTGGTCAGGATCCGCTCCCAATGGCTCCAGGGATATTTTTGGTCTTCCGGGACGAGTCCGTCCGAGAAACCTGGAGAGCCCAAAGATTCAGGAGAAAACTAGCTCTCCCAAGGGTTTCTACTCGACTTCGTTTGTTCCAAGAACACAAAGTTCTACTCGAATCGGTCATGGCATTTTTCACGGAGCGGGGAAGGCTCCCTCAGGAGGATGAATTCCCCCTAATTGATGACCTCAGGGCTCACTTCGGGTCATTCCCCAAGGCCTTCCAGGTCATCCGCTCAGTTACGGGTCATGAGCCTTGGGCCGACATTCAGACCGATCGCAGGTTGGATCTGCTTGTGTGGCTAGCGCTCACCAGGTTTCACATGCGGCCACAATTCACCACCCTACCAATCTTCCTCCAACGTGACATCAAGGCGCTATTTAGTGCTTACACGCGGGCCTGCGAAGAGGCTGACAACCTTCTCATGAGCATTGGAAAGATAGAGGTGCGAGAAGAGGCCATTTCTAAATCCCCGTTTGGAAAACTGATGCCAAAGGGACTGTATGTGCACATCGATCACCTCGACGAACTCCCACCGGTACTTCGGTTGTATGAGGGTTGCGCCAGAGCGTTCGTGGGTGGTGTTTCAGGGGCGAACCTGATCAAGTTCCATCGGGACGGAGCCCAAGTGTCCTACTTAACGTACGAGGATTTCGATCGGAATCCCCACCCTGAGCTGTTGGACTCGGTAGTGGTCTCGCTGGATGGTCGAAAAATTCGACGGAGGAACTATAAAGACCATACGAATCGCTTCATACTCCATCGAAAAGAGACGTTCATTCCCACAAGTGCGAGTCGTTGGGAAACCTATCACCGACTGACAGCCCAAGAGGAAAAGTGGGGGCTTTATGCCGATCCATCAGCGATAGGCACCCAAGCTGGATGGCAACGTGTTCTTAATGAGACAGGGTGCCATCTCGTTGGTCATCGCCTTGTGCGCTCGACACGTTAATAGAAATCCTCTCGAAGGTATTCCCCTGGTGCCAAGAGCCTCCTATGGGCCACGGATCATGCATTTTATCGTCGACACTTGATCGATATGTTCATGCTCTAGGCTGGCAACCGTCGGTACGGCAAGGCTCAACCACTTCCCCACAGATGAACCACTGAGAGGGTCCGATGGGAATTCGGATGCTACCGAGGCCTTGAACTCTCCATGGCGCCGAGCGCCTACCAAGGAGTTCACATGGTTTCGAACCACAGCATCCGATCGACCAAAAACGGAGGGATGGCATCCTCTGCCCTAACCGCTAGGTCCCTGCCCGGCCTGAACGCCCAGACCATCCGGGCTTTGTTCAAGGGAACCCGGATCCCGCTCACGCAGGTGGCCAAGAAGGCAGGGGTCGCGCCCGGGGTTGTCCTCAGCGTCATTCAGCGACAGGCGAGCCTCCCGGCCCCCGGCGAGCCCACGACCCACATCCTGAAACCCGCCATCCCCAGCTACCCGGGAACCACGGCAAACGAGGCCTTCGTGATGCGTCTGGCGGCCGAGATGGGTCTTCCAGTCGCCAAGGTGGAGGCCCGACGGCTGTTCGCCGAGCGAGGCCTCCAGACCTTTCTGCTTGTAGAGAGATACGACCGTGATCACCAACACGGCAGGGTGGTCCGCCTCCACCAGGAAGACTTCTGCCAGGCTCTGGGCCTCACCTCGGCCTACAAGTACGAGAACCACCTGGGGCCCGGCCTGGCCCGGTGCCGGAGGCTGCTTCTCGACCACAGCGAGAAGCCGGGCGCCGATGCACGCGACTTCATAGACGCTGTCATGTTCAACCTCATCGTTGGCAACGGCGATGCCCATGCGAAGAACTTCTCCTTCCTCTTCACACCGAAGGGGATCCGCCTTGCCCCGCTGTACGACCTGCTCTCCACGGTCTACTACCCGGGGCTGTCCATGGGGATGGCCATGTCCATCGATGGGCGATTCCGCTTCGCGGACATGGACCGGCAGGCCCTGGAATCCGGCGCCAAGGCCATCGGGCTCAACAGGACCTTCCTCACCAAGCGCCTGGACCTCCTCCGCGACAAGCTCCCGGGCGCTGCCAACAGGGCTGCGGCAGGGCTTCTGGGGCAGGGGCTCGACGATGCCGTGCTGGAGCGGCTGGTCTGCGAGAGGGCAGATCGCCTCAGGCCGTAGAGCAACGGGGACCAGGCGAGCCGGTCATGACGGCGACATTGCCCGATCGCCGGGTTCCGCGGGGCCTCCTCCCCACACGGCCTGGTAATCCAATCCGGACCCCGCGATGGCTTTATGCACGGCCCGCCTCACCCGTGGTGTGGGACGGAGCTTGGAAATGACCTGATGAACGAAGCCTTCGGTGACGGCGAGATCCCGGGCTATCTCCCGCACCGTGACGCCGTGCATCCGCAGGAGTCCGCGGATGACGCGAGGGGGCAGGCCATCCGGTCCGGATGCGGGAATCGGGATCCCAGGGATTTGTGTGCCCGCTTTCTGTGCATTGGTATGTGGCTGAGATCTTGGCATGGCAGGCTCCGATGCAGGCGGCACACGCCAACCTGCACCATCCGTTTTCCTGCCGCGGACCGCGACCCTTCACCGACCGACCACTCAGAGGTGTCCTTGGATGGAATGGATGTCATGTCGATTCAGCGAGCGGCACCCTTCCCTCTCGACCAGCCAGCGCCTCGTAGATGGAAGGACCAGCGCTCGCACAGCTCACCTCGATTAGCGCCGGATCAGGCTAGAATGAGGGTAGCTGCGATCGGTCCCGTAGCTCAGCGGATAGAGCGACCGCCTCCTAAGCGGTAGGTCGTGGGTTCAATTCCCGCCGGGACCACCAGCCACCCAAGACGGAAAGGACCGGTACAAATCTGGTCCACCGTGCTGGCATGGTGGCGAATTTATCAACACTAGCGAACGGGGCCGGCATGAAATGGAACTCAGCGCCCCCGTGGCTTCTGCTTTTGCATACGCATTAATTTAATAATTTAGGAATAACCTTCTGGCGAAACATCGGCTCCAAGCAGACGCCCGGGGTCCCATCGAAGTGCTGGATGTCCTCTGGGATTTCCCCCACACGCTGGAAGCCCCCGAAGTCATCGCGCCCCCCGCTGCTGATCCACGCGGACCTCCTGAATATCGGCGATCCTCGCACCCACGAGGAAGCCAAGAGAATCCATGAGCTCTACCTGGCTTGGCCTGAAACATCCCCTAGATCAGCGACTGGACCGCCTGCTACGGGACCCGGATGACCTCTTCCGGAGCCGAAGGATCAATTACCCGCTCACGGGAGGCATGACCCGCGAGGTCCTGCTCCTCTACGGCCACAGTTGCGCTGCAGGTCAGGCCCCGATCAGATTTCGCTCAAGGGTAGGATCGGCATTCCGCACATCTGGTACCGTTCGTAGACAGCCTGGAATTCTTCCTGGATGGTCTTGAGGTCGCGTCCGTACCTTGCTCTGGAGGCGTTGATATGATCGGCCGCCAAGGCCTTGTCGCCGGCCTTAGGTGGAGGAGGCAATATGACGCTAAATGGGGACTGCCCGAGGCTGCCCAGGCTCCGGACATAGGCGTTGAAGTTGGGCAAGGCGACCAGGTCCCGCCGCTTGAAGGTGGGGGTGAAAATTCTCTCCAGGGACTCCGCATCGGAGGCACCTACCCGACAAGCGATAATGGTGCCGACATTCCCGACTACCGCCTGGAGAATCTCCGGGGGAAGTTGGGCAGCGAACTGGTGCGCCAAAGTCAGCCGCAACCCGAACTTTCTGGCCTCCGACAGCAGTTCACCAATACGATGGTCCGCGAAAGATTGGAATTCGTCAGCGTAGACATGGATGGGAGGTCCCTTGTGGGCCCCGCGTTTCATGACAGCCCAGCGCAGCCGAGAGATCACCATGCTGGCCAGGAGGCCCGCGGAGATGTCGCCGATCCTGCCACGGCCGAGCTTGATCAGAAGGATCTTCTGCTCTGCAATGGCGGAGGCGAGATCCACCATGCGGTTTTGGCAAGTGAGATTTCGTAGGACCTCGTCACTGGTGAAGCGGGTGAACTTGCTGGTGATATAAGGAGCCATGTTCTTGAGGGCGGTCTCGCCGTTGGCGCCCTCCGCCTCACGAATGGCAGCCTCTAGAGCAACATCCTTGTGGGCTTCGACCTGCTTGAGGAGGTGGTCACGGATTCCCTTGTCCCTGAAGAGAAGCCGCAAAAGAGACAAGTTTGGTGTCATGCCTGGACTGGGCTTCTCGGCACCCAGCATCAGACCCATGAAGGCACGGAAATACATTTCGAAAATGGGGCCAAAGACATCGGAGTTGTAACTGCGCCTGAGGTATGAATACAGGTCGTCCAGGATCAGATCTCTGCCGCGGCGGTAGGTGGCGGGATCATCCTCGTCAATCAACAACAAATTGAAACCGACAGGGCGCTCCACATCCTCCACATCGATGATGATGATGTCGTCCTGCCGTTCCCGGGGGATGTGCGGTAGCACATCATCGACCAGCTGGCCGTGGGGGTCCAGAACCACGACTCCCCGATTGGCGTGGATGTCATGGATGATCATGTTGGAAAGAAGAGTGGATTTCCCACTCCCCGTCTGTCCAAGAATATAGATGTGGCGATCTCGCATGTCCGCGTCCAGCGCCACCTCTTTGAATCGACTCCGGAAGCCATTGATGCCCAGTGGCACATCCGTCCCAGATATGCCGCCTAGGGGCGCTGTACGAGCGCGTTCAAGGGGGAGCCCAGGCAGGTCTCCTGTGGAGGGCATGGGGGTGCGAAGCAGGGATGTGGCTTCTCTGGGGCCGAAACAATCCACCAGATCTACGGAATCCATCGGTTCGAGGACGCGGTTCCGGTTGGATGGCTGGACCGTTGCCCCGCCCCTGAAGAGAGCCCCGGCACCGTTGCGACCGGAGGGACTGGATGCTTCATCAATGGCGTTGATGACCGTGGCCACGAGGGCTTCGTTGAGCGGTTGATTGGACAGAAGAAAGACCCTCATGGCCATGATGGGCCCTTCCACGGCAACGACCCGGCCAAGGCTTTCGGAGCGAAGCGCCTCTGCGAGGTAGCTTCTCGCCCGCATATTGTCTCCATTCACAAGGGCATCGGAATTATGCAAAGCGTTCCTGGCCTCCAGCCGCGCAGATTCTGGGGCAAGAGAGTGCCCCTGGAACCGGATGGCGAGCGTGGATCCCGGGACTTCCAGGAACATTTCTAGCAATCCCTGCCAGTTATCGTGGCTGGGGGTCCAGGGAAACAAGTGGGTCACCGCCAGGGCCGTCTCCTCGCTGCGCCGCTTGAAGCGCGAATTCTCCGCGCGGTCGGATCCGAATCCGAGAGGAGGCCGCCTCTCGAGATCGCCGTTCACCAATTCAAAGCGCTCCAGTCGCCGGGAGATGCAGAGGCAGTTGGTACCCCTCAATGAGAGGACCACCCTGGCCAGCGTAGAATCATCGACGATCGGGTAGATGCTGAGGTAATCCAGGCGGGTGATCAGGAGGGGTGCGAGCCTGTGGTAGGCCTCCATGCAGGCTTCCGTGGCGAGGGTTTCCGTGTCCCCCCGACCGAAGACCAGCAACGCCAAGGTGCAGGCCTCGGGAAGGGGGATCTTGCCTCCCTCGGAGGTGATGACCATCGCCCCTTCAATGGAGGTGGGAAGGGTCGAGATGGCACTCGTGAGGTCTGACCATCGTGCATGGCAGGCGGCTACCATATCCGTAACGGGTTGCCCGACGCTCGGCCCAAGGTTGTCACAAAACAATTCTAGGGAAAGGATTCGCCGCAGGCGGACGCCGGCCATGGCAATAAATGAACCGCCATGGGCTTGAGTCATAACCAGGGGAGATTCCGACATTCCGGGGGACATGGGTTCCTTTGTGATGTTCGCCAGGCGGCGACCAGTTGAGGGGTTAAAGCTGACCGCAGAAACGATCACCCTGAAATGTCGGTTGAGATTTTTTGGGATGGTTATAGGAGAAGCGGTCTGAAGGGCTGCGGCTATGGGAGGCTCTGACGGAAGTCTCGGAACGATGGTATGGAGCAAGGCCGCCGCACTGACAACACATTCACCCGAAGAAACAGATGAGCTTGAATGTCTTGAAGTCAAGCTCGGGGGGATGAAAGCCAATGACCCAATTGTCTTGGCAAATCAGGTAGAAGCCTTGTAGACGCGGTGTAATACAGGGCGGTACGGTTCGAAGCTTTCGCCCAAAGATTTGACAGAAACCATCAACCTTTGTGGTCCTGCTCCTCCGGCAGCCCGCTCCTGCCGACAGAATCGCTGCGGGAGTCCCGCGCGGACACTCCCTCCAGACCGGTTTCAAGCCGACGGGACAGGGCCCAATCCGTTTCGATCAACGCGTAATAGAACGCGTCGATGGTCACGCAGGTGATTCCCAGCGGAGCGATGTGGGCCATGGGACCTCCTTCGAAGGTGGCGTAAGAGACCGTTTGCCCAGGGGACAGTGGGAGTCGCATACATCTTCCATGGAGATTCTTCGGGGCAGCTCTTTCCACAGAAGGGCGCCAAGGGTGAAGGACCCTTTGAGCTTGGCTTGGTTGGGGCCTCTCCAGGAATCCATCAGCGATCTGCGCCTTGTCTCTCGCGCTTCACTATCACTATGGATTTCTGCCGCAGGATTTCATGAGAAGGCAATCTTGCGAATCCGCCGATGACCTGAGTTGCCACAGGGCCTCTGAAACCAACTTCCCGGAGGCGACAAGGAGGCCCCTTACGGCAGCGGATGATACGGCGCCCTACTCTGTTCAAATGAGCCTATTTTTCGAGGTGACTTGCTACCTGCGTCCCTCTTGCAGCATGTTGCAAAACAGGGCCCCCTGCTCAATGGCGTCATCAAGCGCCACATGGGTATGGGGCAGGTCATCGAACCATTGTTTGGGCATGTTCTGTTTGCCGGAGTCCCAGTAATCCGTCTTGAGGAGGGCCATGGCAAAGCTCCTGATGTCCAGGGCCGAGTGGCTGAACGGGCTCTCACCCGTGAAACGCATCAGGTACCAATAGACGAACAGGAAGTCAAAGCCCGCGGGGTAGGCGACAAAGACCGGGGAACCGGGCAAACCTTTGATCCAATCGAGAAACCTCGACATGGCTTGTACTGGAAGCTCTGTATCCTTGCGGCAGGCCTCCCAGGCTTCTGGCTGCGACGCCCACCACTTAGCAGTGCTGGGATGTGGAACAGCCCCAGGAAGCGTTTCGAGATTGGCGGTAAAAGTGCTGATGAGATCCTTCTCAGCCGTGTAGGCCGCCGCAGCAAAACTCAGCATCGAGTGGGGCCCTGGTATTGGACCATCGGTTTCGACATCTGTGCTGATGTAGATCTCTCTCATGCAGACGCTCCCCAAACCATTCCAGTGTTCAATCATTTTCCAGGGTTTTGGGCCTTTGCGCCGATAAACACAACTTCTCGGCGATCGTACCCTTCAACGCCTTCCATTCATTTGTAAAACCTATTTCATGAATTGATTGGTTGCCATTGGCAAGCTCCAAGGGATTCCATACAGCGCACACGAAGACGCCCTTTCTTCACTCCTGGACACGCTATCAAGAGGGTCCTCATCCAGGCTGGCCAAGACAAAGTTGCCGATTCGGGTGACGAAGCCGTCTGGGGCCATCCTCATAGAACCGCAGGCCCTGTATTCGCAGGCTGAGGGACTTCCCACTTGCCGTGGAGCTGCCCATGAAAATCCTCTTTCTCGCCATCTCGTTGCTAGCCCTGCCGGCCGAGGCTCAACCGGGTTCGCAGTTCCATCCAGAAGGAGCGAGGATCCAGGTCTGCACCTCGACCGAGGAGCGGGCCCTCATCGAGGAGGTCCGGAAAACCACAGGCCAGGCCATGCGGCCTCTTTCGAGCCACCTGACCAGCCCCTATGATTCGCAGTGGTTCCATGTTTTTGAACAGCTCGATCTCGATGAGTTCGGCCTCCCCACCTGTACGGCCATCCAGGTAGGGGACCCGATGGGAGAAAGGCTCATCCGATACAAGTTCGCGCCCTCATCCTCTCTCCTGGCCATGAAGACCGCCATGGACCATGAGGTCGATCGGGAAGCGGTCTCGTCACGGGAGGCCACCAAATGGCAGCGTCTTCGAAGTCGTGTGAATTGGCTGGTCCTGGCACAGACGGTAACCATCACCCTGACTCTCCGGGATCTGGAACTCCAACGAACGACCGTCTCTGCACCCTGGGAACAAATCACGCCGCGCCCCGAAGAGAGAGCCGTATTCGCTCGAATGCGAGCCGCCTTCCTCAACATGATGCCAGGTGCGCCTCAGACCCATTGAGGGTGATGTGGAGCAATATCAAGCGGATTTTGGTCCACCTCAGACAACCCTGCAATTCTGGTTTGTCATCCTTTATGTTTAAAACATAGGACTTGTCATGAGTGCCGCTCACCCTTTTATAAGACAACCAATTAATACTGATCAACGGAATCAAAATCGCATCACTCAGAATGTCACCAGAACTGCATTTGTACGCGCAAGAGGGCCGTGAGCTAGCCCTTCCTATCATCGAATTACATCCACTCGTGGTTGTTCCCTCTCATGCTGCTGACGCCTCGGATGTGCGATTTCTCGGTTCCCTTTCGATGATCGCCACGGGGAATCTCCTCTGGATGATGGAGGAATGTGACCAGCGGGAGAAAGTCCTGCTCTTTGTTGATCCCCTCGATCCATCGGACATCGGTTCATGCGGGCTGTATCTAGTCCCTATTGGACATGACATGAGGCTGCCCTATGCCCGGGGTCCTTCCAGCAAAGAGCAATCTACTTATGGGCTCGTCGTGCTTGGCCCCGGGGAGTCCCTTCTGCTGCAATCTACGGGTGGCAGGCGCACTAAGCCGAGGCTGGGGGCGGAGGGCCGGTTCTCGAATGAACCCTGCAAATATTATGAACCACCTGCTTCTCGATACATGACCGTCCCGCCGTTCCGGGAAGAGGCGAGGCGGATGCATGTCTGGCAACGGATTTCGAGATCATTCTCAGGGGGCATTCCGATCCGCAGGGGACGACATGGCCGGCACCTTTTGCAATATCAGCAACCATGCCCATGAGCGAGAAACCAATTCAGTTCGTGGTTCGGGCTTTCAGGCTTCGTTCGGCGTGAATTTCGGCATGGATTCATCTCCAAATTTCCGTAAACGAGAGAATTACGCTTTTTTTTCTCTTTGCCATTCTCCTTCGTGCGTGGTGTTGAATCCTTCGGATTCCCGTGGCATGGTAGATCGGCTTTCGACCTCCTCCAACTCGCTCCACCGCTGGCGCAAATATCTAGGTTCTTTGCCTTTGGGCTCGTTTGCTTGAATGCCAGTCCTCGCTTCGGTCGGCATTCCTCCCGCCCGTTCCAAACCGATCACCCCAGCAGTTCAGATCGACTAAAGGTTCATGACATGCCGAACCTCTCGCTGAACTCGGGCCCCACCAGTAATGTCTTTCGCTCTCCCTTTCTGCTTTCTCGTTTCCACTCAGGGCCTTAGTGCAGGCGTGGTTTCTATCTGCGTTAGACCTCCGCTACATCAGGCTTGCACCAGCCTTTCGGTTTCAAATAATCTTCATTGGATCCCCTCCCCACAACCCATCACCCCAAAAGGAGAACAATATATGTCCAGACCTTGTCGCAAGTGCTACACCGGACCCGGCGTGATCGATTTTGTCCTATTTCAGGAAGGGGCTGGTGACGGCGAGGTAAGGTGCCCTAAATGTCAGGGCGACGGCAATTTGCGCGATGGACGCCTCTGTCATAAGTGCAATGGACGCGGAAAGGTAGAGTGCAATCGCTGCGGGGGTAGCGGTTACGAGTCTTGACGCAATACCCGATCTTGCCAAGATCGAGAATGCCCTTCGACCATGCGATTTGTCGGGGGCATTTTCATATTCAGAAATCCAACACAGCGCATCACAGGGGTTAGATCTGGTATTTTAAATAGCTAGAAGTATCCGCATCCCGAGCTACTCCACTCCCGGAAATTCCACCAGCCTGATCTCGAGGGTTCACCGAGCCATGTTACGGGTTAATCAGTTGGCGTATGAACTCCGTGTGAGCAACCATGTTGTGCTCGAATGCATCGAAAAGTGCCTTGGGCTTCCGGGCAAAAGCCATAGTTCCAATTTGACGGATGACCAATGCGATTCGGTTCGAAGACGAATCAGACCGGAGGAATATAAGAGACTCCCGCCGGTTGATATTCACCTTTCCATTGGTCATGTCAAACTTATACGTGCAGGGCAGGTAATAGGCGCGGGGGCACACCCCAAGGAAATTACAGAGCTTCTGCCGAAGGATGCAACAGCAGGATCCCAGCCAATCGAAAGTGGAACCATGCCTAGCAAGACTGTCATGCCTCCGTCGAGTGGGGTAGGACCGGGAACGGCCCCCAAGTCATCAAATTCAAAGCAGCCCAGTGGGGTTTCGCTGGCCGATTTGCTGGCAAAGTTCAATCGCGGGCCCCGAGAAACAAATGAGTCCATTCTAGAATCCAGCCTCACAGAACCACATCATGTCCCCCAGGCCTTCCAGACAAACCAGTCGCCCCGCCAACTCAAGCAAGAAAAGCCAGTCCAATCCGTGGCAATCACCGAGGGGTCTGGAAATGTGGATTCAGCATCCGTGGTGCCACCACCGTCTCAGCATTCTGGCCATCCGTCATCACTTCCCTCAAGCAATTCCAAGAAGACCCTGGAGCTCCCCCCGACTGGACCACCAATCAAGGTGGATTTTGTTCAGGGTGTGGCCAAAAGTTCAAGCTCGCAATCCAATGCAAATAATACTCAGCGAGCAGTGCCCCCACTTGCAGAAGCACAAATCAAGAGGAACCCGGATATCCGAGGGACTGGACTTCCCGGTAGGATGACAAACTCCAAGCCTTCTATTCAAATACCTAGTTGGGAATCCATCACAAAACAGCAACAGAACGATATCAAAAATTACATTGATGAGATCAACTGGCATCTAAAAAGACAGCATATAGAAGATTGCGCTCGAAATCTAAGAATCTTATTGGAATTAATTTGTGATATTTTTATCATTAAACCAGCATTTTCTTCAGAGAAACTCAAATCACAAATTAATGATTTACTTGAGTTTAGTATCATAAGTAAGTCAGATTGGAAGTGGTTCGATGAGATCAGGAAGGATGGAAACTCTGCGTGCCATCCTGGCAAGAATCGAGAAATCGCAGATTTAGACAAGAAAGCAATTAGAATTGAAGATTTTATAACAAATTGGAAAAAGGGCTATTTATTCGGCCCTAAAACACACCCCCATCCTGATCATGTAAGTATAAGAAGCGCTCGGAAATAGGGTCGGGATCTAAGGAAGTCGATTAACTCTCTGACTATCTTCCTATTTTCCTTGCCTAACTTTGAGAGGGGGCAACTGGACCCATGAGACGGCCTGGATCTTCCTCAGGTTGCGTAAGGCGCCGCAAAGGATGATGTCGTGAAGGTCCCCGACCATGTCCTTGAGGAAGTTCCCTCTGTGGAGCCCGCCCGCTTTCATGTGTCCCAGTCCCGGCTCGATGGCGGATTTGCGCTGTAGGTCCCATTTGAGAATCTTGCTGAGCTTCCGGTGACGCCGATGAGGCCTGGCTGCGTCCTGAATCCAAACCGTGGCCCTTGTATCCCATATCCACCATGGTTCTGGCTGGTAACTGGCTGTGAGGTGCTCAACTTGGTCAAAGTATTCTTCGATGGTGTGCCCCATCCTGTTAGAGATCCTCATCCCCACTGTCGATGGTGAATTGAGCCATCCGGTCTTCCACTTCCTTGGCCAGCCGCAGGTATTCCTCACCCTCCGTACCTTCAGTGAGTGAGGAAAGATCGAGATCCTCAAACGGATGCTTGGGTCTTACGGACATGAACAGCCGTTCGCATTCATCGAAATCCATGGATTCATCCCGCAGGCTGGAAGCCAACTCGGGATTGGCGGCGAGGGACTCAGCCACATAGCTGCACATCTCCACATCGTCGCCATGCTCCAGATCCGGCCACCACCGGATCCGCATGATGTTCAACCGCAGGGCCATGGGCATGGGATCGCTGAGCAACCGCAGGCGCCCGCCCTCTTCGACCTCCACATCGATTCGGGGGCTCCCCCCGCCCGTCCATTGGACCCGACCCGACTTCAGCCAAGCCTGGAGGGTCTCTCCATCCGTCGCCCGGTCATTGGCCTTGAGCCCAAACACTGGCGGAAGACGGCGGACTCGCACCAGGGCGCCCCGGCGGCTCCGGTCGAAGACGAGCTGGCCTTGATCCACAAGGCTTCCGCCCACGGTTGAGAATGGAATCACACCGAAGAGCTGGAATGCCTGGGGGCCCCCCAGGAACAGGCCATGGTCCCGGTTCACATGGCTCCCAATGAAAAGAGGGGTGACCGGTGGGAGGGCGTAAGGTGAAACCACCAGACGCGGTGGATCCGGAAGGTCCGAGGTCCAGAATCGAATCACCTTCTCCTGCAGCTCAGGGGAAGGAAGGTTGCCGCTGAAGAAGAAATCACACCCCATGCTCGGCTCCAAGCCCACTGGCCACATTGAACCAGGCCCAGGCCACTCTGGCAGGGGCCATTCAGGGTAGTCTGACTGCTTGAACCCTATCAGCCGGGACCGCACCCCTGACCGTCTGCCCAGGCTGATGGGCCGCGCCAGGGACGGGTCCCAACAGCTCACCCCGGAACGAGGAGGAACACCTGATGGCCTGGCTTGTGGCAACCATGGGCACCAGCCCGGCCGTTCTCACCGAAGCCATCTGGTACCTCGAACAGGTGGAAGGCCTGGAAGTGGACCGGGTGACCTGCATCGGGACCGAGGCCTCCAAGACCACGGCTGTGGCGCAGATCTTCACCTCTGAAGGCCCCCTGGACCGGCTGCGCAGGGCGTTGGACAAACCGGCCGAATGGCTCGGAGCTGAGGGCACCCTCGTCTGGGCCGATGAGCCCCTCCGGGCCAGTGACAACCGCAACCGGGCCCAGGCCCTGGCCCTGGACCGGGCCTGCCGGGAAGTGATCCGCGTAGCCCAGGAGCAGGGTGATGGCCCGGTGATCGCCTGCATCAGCGGTGGGCGCAAGACTATGTCCAGCTCCCTCCAGCAGGCCATGACGCTGCTTGCCCGACCGGAGGATTGGGCGTTCCATGTGCTGCTCCAACCGGATCCAGATCTCCCCCAGGAAGCAAGGAAGGTGCTGGAGAGTGGTGCCTACGGCTTTCCCGATGACCCGGCCCATCCCCATCTGGTTGGCAAAGTCCGGCTGGACGTCTTCGAAATCCCCATCGTGCGCCTGCGGGACTTCGCCCTGGGTGCGGGCACCAGGCGCCTCCTCGAGGAGGACTTCATCACCAGCCTCCAGAGATCCGTCGATGAGGCCACGGCCATCCCGCGCCTCTGCCTCGACCTGAAGACCAGCCGGCTGGAGTTGGCCTGGGGTGACGATCAGGCAAGGGACGCCAGCACAGTTCTATCGGACCATCAGAGCCTGCTCCTGGCGGGGTGGATCCAGGCCGGAGGACCGATCCCCCGCAGCTCCATGGCCCCAGCCATGGAGGAGGTCATCGTGAGGCTGCGCGACTCCGGAATCATCGGGATCGATGAGGAGGAGAAGCTCCTCGGAGTCGTGGATGCCTGGGTGGAACCCGAGAGCAAGACCATCGGCCCGATTCAGCATGAGCTCAATGACCTGATCGTGAACCTCCACCCGGCGCTGGAGCGCTTCACCATCAAAAGCCGCTGGGGCCGAAAGCCCAAGGCGGGCCAGCCCCAGGCCGGCTGTTTCGGCTTTGCCGAGGATGTCTATGCCCAGGGGCTGATCTCCCTCCGGTTCGGCCTCTCCCGACGATAGCGTTCCCGGGCACAGTGGCGGCTACCGTGAGAGGGCGGGCAAGGTTATCTTTCCGGGACCAGAACGAGATACGCACGACCCTGGAATAGAACCAGGAGCCTCCTCCCCATGGGCGACCCCGCCTCCATCCGACCGCTCATTCCCAGGCCCCGCCTGGGCTCGAGTTTCACCGTGGCCCCTTCGGTGGATCGACTGATCCGGGACCAAGGATGCGAGAGGGCGGGCTCGCTGGGACGGGACCTCTGGCTCGCCCTGGAGTGCGTGCCGGCTGGAGCCACCGTGGGGGAATGGATCCAGCTCGTGGTCCGCACGGAGGTGCCATCACTGGCACCCATGGTTCGGCACCAAGGCGGGTCACCCGTACTGTGGGCCGGCCGGGCCCTCTGCATCGGCCTCGCCTCCTATGGCTCGGCCTTTTTCCAAGGTGCGGTGGAAAGCCTGCAGGCCGCCGACTACACCGGTCCACGGAACGCAAGGCAACTCGCCCAGTACATCGGGCTTGGCCTTGAAGAACGCGGATTCAAAGTGCATACCCTGGTGGACCACCAGGCGACCCAAACTGCCATCCTGGAGCATCTGATGGTCCTCCTTGATGACCACGATCCGGTCCACCCCTTCATCCTCTGGTGCTCGGGCCTGGGCTTCGGAAGTGGCGAGGGTACCCGCCTGCTCACCTGGGACGCCCCGCTTTCAGATCCGGGCCGGGGCACGCTGGACCTGGGGTTCCTGAAGGCCCTGCTTATGAAAGTGCCTCATTGGGTGCTGGTGCTCGATGCCGCATGGCTTGTCCCCAAAGGCAGAGCCCTTGACCGGAAGGTACGGCCCGACAACGCCAGGCCGAAGGTCCGGCCGACCGGAGCCACAAATGCCTCCTGTTGATGCCCAGGCCCTTCCCTGCCTCGCCCGCAATCACCTGAACCTTTGGTCGGGATGGGTCAGGAGGGCGTGCCCCCGCTCCCAGGCCTCCCTCATGGCTTCTCTGAAACCTCGCCGCGAGGTCCGATTCCCCAATGGCCGCCTGGAAGGACCCATTCCGGGTGAAGGCTCGGCGGGTAGCTCCCCTCGACTTGGCGATGGGGGGGTATTCGCTCCCTCATCCAGGGCGCTGGGGGGATCCGCCACTTCGAAGGGACGGAGGTAGGCGTCCCCCTGGGGAAGTTCCGCTGAGGTACCGGCAGCGGGTACTTCCAGCACTTCGAAGGCACTCAGATGGGTTGTTCCTGAGGCATGTGGGTAGGTCTTGGAAGGTCCAACCTCGCGCAGCCGCAGTGGAGCGGGTCGGGCTGGGGCGGTCTTGGCGCTGCGGTCGGTCGGGACGGGGCGCCCCCCCTGAAAAGCGTGCATCCCCACCTCAACGATCAGGGCCAATGCCATGGCCCAGACCAGGGGCGTCCGAGCGCCTCCCAGACCGATCTGTCGAAGGCTCGCTTGCGCCCACGAAAGCCCGGGCTGGACCAATCGGGGAGAAAGACTGCTCAATCCTGACGGTGCGGCCGGCACCTTCCAGCGCCGCGGTGCGACGGCCACAGGAGCAGCGGAGGCGCCTCGCACTGATGGGCGTTTCCAGGAGATCAGGCGCGGCCGATAGGCATGGGCCGAAACCCGCTTCAGGAATTCATCCAGGGTGGGGATCTGGTCGACGGGCCCAGCCAGTACCAGCGCAAGCTGACGGGCACAACCCTGAAGGGCGCGCTCTCCCTCCATGGCCTGGAAAAGCGCACTGGCATTGGGCTGGCGCAGATCGGAAGCCTGGAACAGCATCCCATCGATGGTTTCCCACCCAGGCAGGAGAGCCCTGTTCACCTTCAGGATCTCGAGGGCGGTGTCGATGACCAGGATTGGCAGGCGGTCGAGCAGATGATGAGGTGTCCCAGACCCTACGCCCGGGTGTTGGAAACCCTCCAAGCCGAAGGTCGTGACGCCGAGGGAACGCGATCCCGGGAGCAGCAGATTGTCATAGTCCACCAGGACCGGGAGATCTCTCTGCGAGACCATCAGGTTCCCGTGCTGGAGGTCCCCATGGATGAACCCGACTTGCTGCATGGCCCGCGCCAAGGCCCGGAACCGCCCCTGGAAGGCTTCGATCCGGCCGGGGTTGTTCGCAGCAGTCCTGGCCCACTGGAGAAGATCCTGGCCCTCCTGCCAGGTCATCAGAAGGACCGGGACCGAGGTCACCCCCACCTGCATGCCGGCCTTCAAATACTCCACATCCAGGAGGCTCTGCTTCAGGATGGGAGGCACGGCCCCCTCCAGGAAGCGGGCATAGGCCCGGTAGCGATCTTGGACCTGCTGGACCTCCCGTGTGAAGCAGCGAAGGGCCACCTTCCGGCCAGCGGGTGTGTTCATCCTGAACACGACGGCGAAGGCGCCACTCCAGCTCAGGGGGGTGCCATTCTTCCCCATGTCCGGCAGCATCGCCTGGAGATCGGCTCTCTGGAAGACCAGCTTGGGCTGCTGAACAGCCTTGGCATAGTCGCCATTGGATGGCATCGGCATGGCGGTTCCTGTTTCGGGGGGCCGGAGCTAGCGGGCGCCCCCGTCATTGGCGGGCGTTCCGATGTCCAGGAGGCGGACCAGATCCAGCAGCCCGACATTGAGCACCACGCCCCGGGCTCCGGATTCCAGACTCAGCTTGTGTGCGGCGGCGGCCCGGTGGCGCATGGCCTCTGGGAGGACACTGGATCCCTCGAACAGATCCCTGAGGTTCCCTTCAGGCACCTGTTCAGCTCGGGCGGGCCAGACCACCTGCGGGCCGGACCCACTGGCGAGCAGGCAGTTGAAGGTGAGACAGGGACCATCCAGCGTGGACACAGCCTGCAGCGAACGCAGGCCCTCCAATGGACTCCCATCCGTCGATTCACCATCCGAGATGTTGAAGATGATGGGCGGGAAGCTCTCTGGATACTGGGCGACCCAGGGTGCGATAAGACCATGGGCAATGCGGATCGCCTCACACATGGGGGTGCCCCCTTCAGCCCGCGGTTCGAACCAGAAGGGAAAAAAGATGTCACTGGTCGACCCGCCCGGGTTGACGATCGGACGCCGCTCCACATCCAGGGGATTCTCCGCCACCTCCGAAAGAGGTCGGAGACCCTGGAAATAGGGCGCCATGGCCGCAGTTCCACCATAGGTAACCACACCCACTTGGAAGCGGTCATACACCAGCTCACCTTTGGTACAAGCGAGGACGAGTTCCATCAGGACACGATTCACGACATCTGCGACTCCCTTCGCACGGGAGATCTCAGGCTCCCCTGGGAGGGTGAAGGGGTCGGCCATGGATCCGGATTGATCGAGCAGAAACAGGATGCAGCCCGGATTCTGTCGGGTGATGGGAGTGGTGTGGGTGGCACGGAGGCTGGGTGCATCGAGGGCCATGGAGACTCCGGAGGATGATTGAGGAAGCTCCTGGCTGGAGCCGAAGGTGGTTGGGCCGATTTGCCCTATTGATTGGCAGGATGTTGACCTACCGGCCACCACCCGGATTGGGAGTGCTGCCGATATCCAGCAGGCGCACCAGGTCCATCAGGGTGGCGTTGAGCACCACGCCCCGGGCACCAGGGGATAAGGCCAGTTTGTGGACAGACGCCGCACGGGCCCGCATGGATTCCGGCAGGATGCTGGAGCCCTCGAACAAGTCACGGAGGTGGCCGTTGGGAACCTGGTGGGTTTCGGCGGGCCAGACCACGGCCGGACCGGAATCCTCCGCCAAGAGGCAGTTGAAGGTCAGACACGGACCATCGCCGGTTCCGATGGCCTGGAGCGCGAGGAGGCCCGGAAGAGGGCTTCCATCGGTGGAGGCTCCATCCGTGATGTTGAACACGATGGGAGGGAAGCTGTCGGGATGCTGGCTGATCCAAGGCTCCAGGAGGGTTTCTGCGAGATGGATTGCCCCGCACATGGGGGTGCCTCCGCCCGATGTTGGGACAAACCATACCGGAAAGGCGACATCGGTCGTGGTGCCGTCGGGATTCCGGGCCGACCGCTTGTCCAGATGGACATAACTGCTCGCCACCTTGGAGAGCGGGACAAGCCCCTCGAAACCAGAGGCCGTTCGTACACCCTCGCCGTAAGTGATCACCCCGAGGTGGAACCGATCGTAGACCTCCTCCCCCTTGGTGCAGGAGAGCACCAGCTCACCCAGCAAGCGGTTCACGACATCCGCCACGCCTTGTTCCTTCGTGATGGCGGTCCCGTCAGGCAGGGAGAGAGACCCAGCCATGGATCCCGACTGGTCAAGCAGGAAGAGGATGCAGCCAGGGTTCTGGCGGCTGATGGCCGCCGTGTGGGTGCCGTGGGTGGTCGAAGTTTCGCCGATCATGGATCACTCTCCTTGCAGGTTCGTATTCAGGTTCGGAGGCCACGGCTCGCTCGTCGCGTCGGCGCAAGTTTGCCCGGGGGTCACAGGGACCTCAGCGTCGTTGTCCAATGAGCCCGACCACTGGAGAATCACGAAGGTCGTGTCGTCGTCCTTGAGGCGCCTGGCAGCACGTTCCTCCCGTACCCACGCCAGGAAAAGCTGATCGGCATCGGGGATGTCCAGCAGTAGCTCGGGCCAAGCCCAGTCTTCGGCCTCCATCAGCCAGCGGGCGGCTGCATCGGTGGCCAGGACCAGGACATCCCCCGATTCCAGGATTCCGGAGGCATGCCGAAGCCCATCCGCCAGGAGATTGTCCCAACCGACGACACTGGCGACCAGGCAGGGCGCAGCCTCAAAATCTTCAGCCTCCAGGACCGGGAAGGCCCGGCAGAGGTTTTTCCGTCGGATGTGGAAGAGGTTGGAATCCCCCACGGCATCGGCCGTCCAGCAGGGCCCATCGAGATGAACCCGAAGGAGGGTGGCATGGGCTCCCTTCTCGAGGGCGGCGCGGGCATTCCACGAAGCCTGAGCACTCAGGGTCGCCTCCGCGGCCTGTCGCCACTGCTGCCGGAGGGGTTTCAATCGATCCGGAAGCTCTACAGCCGAGTCCAAGTCTTGTCCAGTCTGTACGACATGGTTGGCGAGAAGGCAGGCCCAGGCTCCGGAGGCGGAGCAGGTGCTGGCGCCATCCGAAATGGCAAGGGTAGATGGAGCAGCTCCGGACCTGCGGAACATCGTGGCATCGATCCCACTGGAGAGGCGCACCTGCCCGGAGTCTTGGAAGGCCCAGGCGTCCTCGCAGGTCGAGGGGCTGTAGTCGGACTTGGGAGCCCGGAGGATGAGCATGCTAGACATGGGCGACGGGGCTTCCGATGTCGAGCAGCCGGACCAGATCCAGGATCCCGGCGTTGATCACGACCCCACGCGCTCCCTCCTGGAGGTGGAGCCCGAAGGCCTGATTGGCGCGCAATCTCATGGAATTGGGCAGTGCACTGGACCCCTCGATCATGCCGCGCAGTGGCCCTGCTTCCACTGCCTGGGAATCCGTGGGCCAGGCGATTGTGGGACGGTCCACACCGGCCAGGAGGATGTTGAACACCAGCGTGGGACCTGTAGCCGTCGAGAGGTTCTGGAGCGCCTGCATGTCCGCCAGCGGATCCCCATCCGTGGCGATTCCATCGGAGATATTGAATACGATGGGTGGGCAACTTCCCGGATGTGTCTGGACCCATGGATCGAGAAGGGCCTTTGCCATCTGGAAAGCGCTGCACATGGGCGTCTTCCCATAGGCCATGGGATCCAGCCACACAGGTAATCTCACCTCTACATCGACGAACCCGCCGATGCCGTCGTAGCGGGGCGTGATCTGGATCTCCTCCCGATTGGGAGAGGTGGCCAGGGCTGGGAGCGGCATCAACCCTGAGAAACCAGGTGCGGTTCGAGCCCCGGTATGACCATAGGTGATCACCCCCACATGGCAGCGATCAAGGACCTCCTCTCCCTTCGAGTTGGCAAGAATAAGATCCCATACCAGCTTGTTGAACAGATTCGCCACACTCCGCGCCTTGGAGAGATCTGGCGTCTTGGGCGCGGTGACGCGTTCGGCCATGGAGGTCGACTGGTCGACCAGGAAAAGCATGCAACCAGGATGCTGGCTGCTGAACGGTTGATCGTGGGTAGGTGGAGAGAGCACGGTTCCTCGGCGTCATCAGTGACTCCAACCCTAGGCCGCGGCTCCTGTGTATGGATTCAGAGGCAACTTTGTCTTGCGTCTCTTAATAGTGGGTGATGGCCCAGGGTGGATGCCATCAGGCTCTGCTCGCAGGCCTCGACAGATGGAACGCCCTTCCGGGTAGTCCTCCGAACCGGAGCACTGGCATCCGGCGTTGGGATGACCACAAAGAAGCACCCACCCCAAGAAGAGGAAACGCCCATGAATCGGTTTGAGATTGTCCTCTCGATCCAAACAGATGCGGATGCCAGGCGGTGGCATGCCTGCGCCGAGCATCGAGCCATGGACGGCGGGGTCCTGGAGGTCCGCTGGGCTTCGGGGGTGGTGTCCGTGGTGGACCGGCCTCGAGAAAAGGATCGGGGCAGACTGGAGATGGTGCCGATTCCGGTGACGGAAGTGGAATTGATCGGGCTTGCGCTTGATGCGGGAATGACCATCGCCAGTGATCTGATGGGAGTCCGCATCATCGAGGCCAACACAGCCTTGAATGGGATGCTGAAGGTTGGGCTTCATGACTGGTTCCGAGCCGGGCGGCTGGATGTTGGAGAGGCGGCTTTTGTGTACTCACATGATGCCTGGCTCAGGGTCCGAAATGCCCTGCACCTCATCCCACCGAAATACAAGATCCGCTGGGTGCCTTCAACCATGGGTATCCGGGTAGCTGAATCGGTGTACGGATTAGGCTCCCCACGAGGCCTACGGAATACCGAGGGAAGCGAAAAGCAATGTCTCTGAGGATTCGCTGCCCTGATCGCACAGACGGAGACCGCAAGGTATCGCCGCAAGGGCCCTATCGATGACTACCCGACGAATCCCCTTGCAGCCCTGTCCAATAACCTTGCCTCCCCGGGTAGGCGTCCTCCTTGTGGAGGAACCTGATCTTATGCCCTCCTCTCCCACTGATGCCTCAACTCCCCCTCCCTGCCCCCACAGGGCCTTCTACCCCGAATCCATAAGCCTCAACAGAATTCAGGGCTACTGTCTGGACTGTGCCACATGGGTCGGCGTCGCGCATCTTACGGCCCTGGACATGCGCCTGCTGCTCCATGCCCGCGGCGAGTTGCCCCCGGAGGGTGCGGTCCAGGGGTGCCTGCCCTTCCCATCGCAGGATGAGGAACAGGTCAACCCATCGATCCTAAGGCTGGACCAGGAATCCTGGATGTTCCAGCCTGGATCGAACCAGAGGGGACTGCCTGATCTCGACGATTGAAAAGAATCATCGGATACGGAGAACCTGCTCGCCTCAAGCAGAACCCCCACCCCTTCCGGAGACCCCATGGCTTCCAGTCCAGTGCTTACGACACGGTTCACAACGGCATTCGACTTCGCGAGGACCGTTCATGATGGTCAGGTGCGCAAGGGCGGTGTCGTACCCTACCTTTCTCACCCCATGGCGGTCTGTTCCATGGCCTTGTCCTTTGGTGCGGATGAGGACGAGGCGATCGCCGCGCTGCTCCATGACACGGCCGAAGATGGAGGTGGAGAATCCATTCTTCTGCACATCCGCGAATCGTGGGGTCACCGCGTAGAGCGTATTGTCCGAAGCTGCAGCGACAGCCTGGCGGAGAATCCCGACAGGAAGGCCCCTTGGCGGGAACGGAAGGAGGCCTATCTGGCACATCTTCGCAAGGTAGATCGCAGCACTCGGCTGGTGGCCGCTTCCGATAAGCTGCACAACCTCCAGTGCACAGTGGCCGATTTGCGGCTCCTCGGGCCCAAGGCCTGGGATCGTTTCAAGGCTGGGCCATCGGACCAGCTCTGGTACTACGGGAGCTGCGTCGAGGTCCTGGCCTTGGAAGGTGCGGACCCCTGGGGAGAATCCCTGCAGGACGCGTTGGCGACTTTCCGCCTCTTCGCGACTGAACCCTTCGAAGCCCATTGAAGCGTTGATATTGGTGACTTAGCGCTTGGCTCCATTACTACAATCACCACAGGCCCTATTCGGCCTTAGTGATCAGCCCCAGTCACAAGACGGAACAACCTCCTTGGCAGTTACAGCTAGAGGGTTCACTGGATTAGCCAGGATAAGTGTCTCGGCAGTTGGCCAAGTTATAGGCCGGGCTTCCATGACAGGATTATCGACCGGCCAGCACCTCCCAGATGGAAGGACCAGCGCTCGCACAACTCACCTCGATGAGCGCCAGATCAGGCTAGAATGAGGACTGCTGCCATCGGTCCCATAGCTCAGCGGATAGAGCGACCGCCTCCTAAGCGGTAGGTCGTGAGTTCAATTCCCGCCGGGACCACCAGCCACCCAAGACGGAAAGGACCGGTACAAATCTGGTCCACCGTGCTGGCATGGGGGCGAATTTATCAACACTTAGCAAACAGTGTCGGCATGAAATGAAACTCGGTGGCCCCGTAGTTTATGCTTTCACATGGGCAATGAAATCAATATTTTAAATAGCACTTGTGCCGGGCCACACCAACAGCCACCGGCTTCTTAGGAGGGAGCTGCTCTATCCAGCTGAGCTACGGGACCCTGGGCCTCCAGTTTCGCACATCCGGGGCCGGTCCCGCCCCCTTGGGCGCGCCCGCCTCGCCTGAAAGGCCTGGTCCCGTCTATCCTGGGCTTCCCCCGGGAATGGGGGGATCCTGGTCATCTGGCCCCGCCTGGTCCCCATGCACGCCCTCTTCGACGCCCATAGCCACCTCCCGACGGCCGAAGCACCGCCTTCGGCGGAGCCGGGCCACCGGCGCTACCGGGTCGTCTGTGGCACCTGCGAAGCCGACTGGGAGGCCGTCCTCGCCCATGCCGCCTCCGACGGCCAGGTCCTCCCCATGCTGGGTCTGCACCCGTGGCAGGTGGCTGAGGCCTCGCCGGACTGGGCTTCCCGGCTGGAATCGCTGCTGCGCGGCAGCCGCACGGGCGTGGGGGAATGTGGATTGGATTTCGCCCGGAAGGATGAGGATTGGACGGCCCAGGCCTCGGCCTTCCGCATCCAGTTGCGCCTGGCACATGCCCTCCGGCGCCCCATCGCGATCCATGTGGTGCGCGCCTGGGGCCCCCTCCTCGACCTCCTGCGGGAAGAGGGGGTGCCACCGACCGGGGCCCTGGTCCACGCCTATGGCGGCAGTCCCGAGAGCGCCGACGCGCTCCAATCCATGGGCGTGTTCCTGTCCTTCTCGGGCGCGCTCTTGAAACCGGACCGCCTGAAGGTCCGGGAATCGCTGCGGGCCGTGGACGACGGTCACCTGCTCCTGGAGACCGACGGCACAGCGGATCTGGTCCGCGTGATCGAGATGGCCGCCAGCCTGCGCGGGGTGACCGCCGAAGACCTCGCCGCCCGGACCTGGGAGAATGGGCAGCGGTGTTTCAAGGAGCTGATGGCATGAGGTGGTTTTCCCGCAGCGAGCTGCTGCTTGGCGAGGCAGCGCTCGAGCGGCTGCGCGGAGCGCGCGTGACGGTCTTCGGTCTGGGCGGCGTGGGGTCCTTCGCGGTGGAGGCCCTGGCCCGGGCGGGCGTGGGCCACTTGCGGCTGGTGGATCACGATGTGGTGGGCCCCAGCAACCTCAACCGCCAGCTCTTCGCCCTGCGCTCCACGCTCGGCCAGCCCAAGGCCGAGGTCGCCGCGGCGCGCGTGCGCGACATCAATCCCGACTGCGCGGTGGAGCCCCGGGTGACCTTCATCCACACGGACACGCTCCCGGACCTGCTCACGCCCCGGCCCGAGGTCATGGTCGATGCCATCGATTCCATGACCTGCAAGGTGGCGCTCATGCGCACCGCCCACGAGCAGGGCATCCCCATCATCACGGCCATGGGGGCCGGGGGGCGCACGGACAGCAGCCAGCTGCTCGTGGGCGATCTCAGCGAGACCCGGCTCTGCCCCCTGGCCGCGCGGGTCCGCAAGGAGTTGCGGAAAGTGGGCATCACGCAGGGCATCCGCTGCGTCTATTCCCTGGAGCCCGCGGACAACAAGCGCCCCGCCAACCCCATCGACATCGAGCCCCATCGCGGGCCGGGGCGGCAGCGCCGCCCCGTGGGCACCATCTCGTACATGCCTGGCATCGTGGGGCTGAAGGTGGCCGAGGAAGTGCTGCGGCTCCTGCTCGAGCCGCGTCCCTAGGCTTTTTCCATCGCCTCCCGGAGCACGGTCTGGAACTGGCTGCTCTGGTAGGGCTTCGGAAGAAACCCGGCCAGCCCCCGGCCGAGGAAGTCCGCGAGGACATCCTGCTCGTTGTAGCCGCTCGAGAGCACCACGGGCACCTGCGGGTCCACCGCATGCATGTGCTGGAAGGCCTGGCGCCCATCCATGTGGGGCATGGTCAGGTCCATCAGGACCACCGTGATCTCCGCATGGCGGAGCTCGAACATCGACACGGCCTCCTGCCCATCCGCCGCCTCCAGCACCTGGAAGCCCAGCGACTCGGCAAGCTCCCGTGCCACGGCCCGGGCGCCGGGTTCGTCATCCACCAGCAGCAGGAGGCCATGGCCGCGCCAGCCCGATCCCTGCGGGCGGGGAAGGCCCACGCCTTCCCCAAGCGCCAAGGCGGGGAGGAAGAGCTTGAAGACCGTGCCCCGCCCCAGCTCGCTGTAGACCTTGAGGCTGCCGTGGTGGCTCCGGAGAATGCCCAGCATGGCCGACAGGCCCAGCCCCCGGCCGGTGAACTTGGTGGTGAAGAAGGGATCGAAGATCCGCTCCCGCACTTCCGGCGTCATGCCGCAGCCCGTATCGCTCACCTCCAGCGTCACATAGGTTCCATCGGCCAGGGGCAGGCCGGGAAGCAGGCCTCCATGGGTGGCCTCGTCTACCGCCTGCATGCCGGTCCGCACCGTGATGAGCCCGCTGGTCTCCTCGCCGATGGCCTCCGATGCGTTGGTGACGAGGTTCATCACCAGCTGCTGGATCTGCGAGGGATCGGCGGCCAGATACGGCAGCCCCGGGGCGAGGTCGTACCGGACCACCGCTTTCTTGGAAATGGAGACGGTGAGGAGCTGGGTCATCTCCACCACCAGGCGGTTCAGGTCCACTTCGATCATCTGCAGGCGGCCCTTCCCCGCGTAGGCCAACAGCTGCCGCGTCAGATCGGCGGCCCGGAGCGTGGCCTGTTCGACCTGGTTCAGGTAGGGCAGGGCCGGGCTCTCCGGCGGAAGCTGCATGGCGCCCAGGTTCGCGTTGCCCAGGATGGCGGTGAGCAGGTTGTTGAAATCGTGGGCGATGCCCCCAGCGAGCACCCCCAGGCTTTCCAGCTTCTGGGACTGCCGAAGGACATCTTCCGCGTCCTTGCGCTGGGTGATGTCCGCCCGGATGGTCACGAACCGCGTGGGTTTTCCGTCCTCGTCGAAGAAGGGGACGATGGTGGTGTCCACCCAGTAGAAACGGCCGTCCTTGGCCTTGTTGCGGATCTCCCCCTTCCAGACTTTCCCCGCCAGGATCGTCTTCCAGAGCTGGGTCATGAAGGCTTTGGGGTGGTGACCCGAGTTGATGATGCGGTGGTCCTGGCCCAGCAGCTCCTCCCGGGAGTACTTCGAGATGGAGCAGAACTTCTCGTTCACATAGGTGATCCGGCCACGGGCATCGGTGACGGCCACGATCGCGTGCTCATCCAGGGCGCGCTTGAAATCCTCCAGCTCTCGGAGGGCCCGCGCCATGCGCCGGAGGGGTCGACCGGGCTGCCCGGGAGTCTCGTCTCCTCCGGGTGAGTCGTCCTTGTTCCCCTGCCGAAGCGTCACGGATCGCTCTCTTTCCAGGTTCGGGGGCATCCAGAACAGGACTCAGTATAGATATTCATCCCCCTCGAACAAGGAGAGATCCAAAAACTGTGAAAACAAACAAATTGATGTGGGCGGAGGGGGCCCGGAGGCCCCCATTCCAAACCTCAGCCTGACCTTGGGCCACGGAGGTTCAGCGGCCCGTCGGCGCGCCGTACTCCGCGTAAGTCCCCTGGAAATCCTCGATGCCGTCGTCGGTAAGGTGCCAGATGCGGGTGGCCACTTCGTCGATGATGTCCTCGTCGTGGGTCACGAAGAGGATCGTGCCCTCGTACCGCTGCAGGGCGTCGTTCAGGGCGATGACGGCTTCCAGGTCCAGGTGGTTCGTGGGTTCGTCGAGCACCAGGATGTTGGGCTTCTGCAGCATGAGCTTGCAGAAGAGCAGCCGGCAGGACTCGCCGCCGCTGAGGACATCGGTCATCTTGTTGCCTTCCTCGCCCCGGAAGAGCATCTGGCCCATGACGCCGCGGATCTGCTCCTTGGTGGCCTCGGGATCGAACTGGTGCAGCCAGGTGACGAGCTCGTAGCCCTTGGGGATGCTCTCAGCGAAGTCCTGGGAGAAGTAGCCCACATTGGCTTCGTGGCCCCACTTCACCTCGCCGCCGTCCAGCTTCAGGCCCAGCTCCGTCACCTGGGGGGCGTTGGCCAGCAGCGCGTTCAGCAGCGTGGTCTTGCCGATGCCGTTGCGGCCCATGACGGCCACTTTTTCACCGCGCTGCACCATGGCCGAGAAGCCCTTGATCACTTCGTGGCGGCCTCCCGTCCCATCCTTGCTGGTGTCGTAGCCCTTCTTCACGCCCTCGAATTCCAGCGCGTAGCGGCCACCGGGCTTGCCGAGGTTGAACTTGATGAAGGGGCGCTGGATGTTGCTGCGGGCCAGGTCGCTGGGCTGGAGGCGCTCCACCTCCTTGCGCCGGCTGTTCACCTGGCTGCTGCGGGTGCCCGCGGCGAAACGCTGGATGAACTCGTTCAGCTGGGCGATCTTCTTCTCGCGCTGGGCGTTGTCCGATTCGATGCGCGAGCGCACCTGGATCTTGGCCATGACCATGTCGTCGTAGCCGCCCGTGTACTGGATGATCGTCTGATAGTCGATGTCGGCGATGTGGGTGCAGACATTGTTCAGGAAGTGCCGGTCGTGGGAGATCACCACCACCGTGCCTTTGTAGCGGTCCAGGAATTCCTCCAGCCAGTGGATGGAGTCGAGGTCCAGGTGGTTGGTGGGCTCGTCCAGCAGCAGGGCCTCGGGGTTGCCGAAGAGGGCCTGAGACAGCAGCACGCGCACCTTCTGGCCGCCCTGCAGCTCGCCCATCTTGCGCTCGTGCAGGGACTCGGGGATGCCCAGGCCATCCAGCAGCACGGCCGCGTCGGCCTCGGCCGTGTAGCCATCCTCGTCAGCCACCACCCCCTCGAGTTCGGCCACGCGCATGCCGTCCTCGTCCGTCATCTCGGCCTTCTCATAGATGGCGTCCCGCTCCTGCAGCGCCTTCCAGAGTCCCGCATTGCCCATGATCACCGTATCGATGACTCGGAACTGGTCGAAGGCGAACTGGTCCTGGCGCAGGATGCCCATCTTGCGGGGGCGGATCACATTCCCGGTCTGCTGCTCCAGTTCGCCCGCGAGGATCTTCATGAAGGTGGACTTGCCCGCCCCGTTGGGTCCGGTCAAGCCGTAGCGCCGCCCCGGGTTGAAGGTCGTGGTGACATCCTCGAACAGGATCTTCGCGCCGTAGCGCATGGTGACATTCTGCACTGCAAGCATGGAGACTCCCGAACCGGTCATTGTAGCGCGGGGGCGGGCGTTCTCCGAGGAGGGATCTCCGCCGGGCTCCGGCTCATGCGGCGCTCCGCTGAAGGCCCATCGAGAGGAGGGCACCCCGAAGCCGCAGGGATCCCGGCCTGCCCCGGCCCGTCAAAAAAAAAGAGCGGGCCGCCTTGACACATACACTTTCATTCGTAGACTTTCCGATGTAACCCCAGGAACCCCCATGCGCCACCCCCTGAACCGCCCCACGGATGTGGAACTCTCCATCCTCCGCGCCCTTTGGGACCTCGGCCCCGCCACGGTGCGCCAGGTCCATGAGGTGCTCGCCTCGGACCGCGACCTGGCCTACACGGCCGTGCTGAAGATGATGCAGACCATGGTGGACAAGGGCCTGCTGCTCCGGGATGAATCGGGCCGCTCCCACATCTACCGGCCCTCCCAGGCCCGGGAACACACCCTGAAGCACCTGGTGGACGACCTGCTGGAGCGGGCCTTCGGAGGCAGCGCCCTGGACCTGCTGGCGACCACCCTGTCGAGCCGCAAGCTGGGCACCAGCGAGCGCGAGGAGATCGCCCAGCTGCTGGCCAAGGCCAAGGAGAAGCGGCCATGATCCCCCTGCTCGAATCCCCCGCGGCCCAGCGTCTGGCCTGGACCCTGCTCCACTTCCTCTGGCAGGGCGCCCTGCTGGGCCTGGCGGCCTGGGCCGCCTTCGCGCTCTTCCGCCGCCAGCGCCCGCAGCTCCGCTACCTGGTGGGGTGCGCCTTCCTGCTGGCTTGTCTCGGGAGCGCGATCCTCACCTACGGACTGCTGGCCCCGCCCCTCCAGGCCGTGGGTCAGGCCGCGGGTCAGCCCATGAATCCCACCACCGTCGCCCCTGGAATACCGGACATCCTGACCGGGCCCATCGCCCCGCAGGAAGCCGCTTCCCCGGGGGCCGCCCTTCCCTGGCGGACCCGCCTGCAACCGTATCTGCCCTGGATCCTAGCCGCCTGGGCCACCGGCGTCCTGATCCTCAGCCTGCGGGCCGCGGGGGGGTGGCTCTGGCTGCGCCGCCTGAAGGCCGCGGCCACGCCCGTGATCGAGCCCGAGTGGCTGGAGCGCCTGGTCCGCAGTGCAGGCCTGCGCCGCGCGGTGCGCTTCCTCGAATCGGCCCGCGTGATCACGCCCATGTGCATGGGGCTGCTCCGTCCCGTGATCCTCCTGCCCCTGGGCTTCTTCGCGAACCTGGATCCCCTGGCCGCCGAGGCGGTGCTGGCCCACGAACTCGCCCACATCAAGCGCCTGGATGGCCTCGTCAACGGCCTCCAGTGCGTGATCGAGGTGCTCTTCTTCTTCCACCCCGCCGTGTGGTGGATCTCCCGCCGGATCCGGACCGAACGGGAACACTGCTGTGACGATGCCGCCGTCTTGGCCTGCGGAGACGCCGTCTTCTATGCCGAAACCCTGAGCCGCCTCGATGAATTCCGCGACCGGCCCCCGTCCCTGGCGCTCCGCGCCAGAGGAGGCAACCTCATGGAACGCCTGCGCCGCCTGCTGCTGGCCGACCCGCCCCAGCTCCGCCTTGCCACCCCGAGCCTCGCCTTCGTGGCCATCCTCGCCCTGATGGGCACCCTGCCCGCCCAGGCCAAAAAATCCGAGGCCAAGCCCCCGATTGAGGAAACCGTCCCAGCCCTCGAAGACCAAGCCTCGCCGCCCGAACGGGTTGAGGGTTCCACCCTCGGCCCCCTCCCCAGGCTCGACCTGGCTCCAAGCCAGGAAACCACACCCCTCCCCGCTGTTTCCGGGCCTGTGACGACACCCACCCTTGCGCCCACCGCTGCCCCGGCCTCAACACCCACCTCAACACCCACCTCAGCCCCAACGACCGCCCCGCCCGCCGCGGCCGCGCGTCCCCAACCCGCGCCGGTCCAGGGCTCCGCTCCAGAGACAGCTCCCGCCCATCCCCCAGCCTCGATCCCGGTCTTCCAGGCCAAGGATCTCGACATCGTCCCGGGCCTCGCCATCCGGACCCTCAAGGTCCCCCAGTATCCGGCGGTCGTCGTGGATGAGCTGCTCACCTGGCCCAACAAGGGCTACGCCGTCAATGTCCCCGGCTACACCACCGTCTCGCTCCGCATCACCTGCGAATCCGGAGAAGCCTATTTCCGGGTGGGCGTGGCCGACAAGTGGGGGAACCCGCTGCGAGGCATGAAGGGTTCCATGGGGACGCCCTGGGCGTCGTTCGCCAACGATTCCGACCAGCCCGTCTCCGTCATCTTCTTCGTCCGGACCACCAAGGGATATCCGGGCGATGGGAAGATCCGCGTCCATGTGGCGGCTGCGCTCGATCCCCGGGTAGCCGCGCCCCGGACCTCCTATCCCGCGCCCACCAAGGCCCACCCCGCGCCTATCGCCATTCCAACGGTCGATGTGGAGAGCCTGCCCATCCTGCCGGGAATGAGAGTCCAGACCCTCCAGGCGCCCCCATGCCCAGTCCTCATCACGGACGCATCGCCCAGATGGTCAACGAAGGGCTATGCGGTGCAGGTGCCCGGCCGGTCCCTGGCCAGGGCCACCCTCCGGAGCGAGTCGAGCATGGCCTTCTTACAGGTCCGAGCCCTCAACAAGTGGGGTACCCCGTTAGAAGGCAGCCACCATAGCCTCGGAATCCCGGAGGCCTCTTTCCTCAATGCCAGTGACGCATCCACGACCGTCTACTTCGTCGTATCCGCGAAACCCGGGTACCCAGGCAACGGGAAGATCGAGATCCTGCTGACCACCGCACCCTGGGCCCCCGACGCCACGCCTTCACCGGAATCCCAGCCCGCTCCCCCCGCTACGACCAGGCCGCCGGAAGGGCCGGTGACCCTGGACAGCGGCTCCCAACCCACGCCTGAGGAGGTCCGTCCGCTCGTCCAAGCGATCGTGGACAAGACCGCCTGGGGCGCCACCGCAACCATCGTGAATTTGAAGGTTCGGGGGAAGGACCGTTGGAACCGTGCCTTCACGGACCACTGGCCCAGGCAGGCCGAAAAGGTGCGCGCGATCCAGGCCATCGGCCCGGTTATCGAGGGTTGGCTGATCGATTTCGAGACCCTATCCAAGGATCCCCGGAACGCGGCGCTCACCAGCCGTCAATCCTTCACCCTGTTGATGGACAAGGACCGTGTGATCCACTGGCGGACGGCGTATCCCTGGCAGCGCCCCAACGAAGCCCTGCCCGAGGTCAACCGGGCGAACCAGTTTGGGACCCGGCCCTCACCACCACCACCGCCGCCACCGCCACCGCCACCCCGGCCTTGATCCCGGACAGGGAAACGGCGCCCATCCGGGCGCCGTTTCCTTCTGCAGAGACCGACAGTCGAGATCTAGAACGGGATGTCGTCATCGGGGAAGCTGCCGCCGCCACCGCCGGCCGGGCTGGGGGCGCCGTGATCCTCGAAGTCCTGGGAGCCGCCGCCGGAGGCGCGGCCGCCGTAGCCGCCGGAATCGCGGGTGCCGCCATCCTCCATGCGGCCAAGCATGACGAAGTTGTCGCAGCGGATGTCGCAGGCGGTCTTCTTCACGCCGGCCTGGTCGGTGTATTCGCGGTACTGGATGCGGCCCTCGATCATCACCTGCTTGCCCTTGCGCAGGTACTTCTCGGCGATCTCGGCCTGCTTGCCCCACACCACGATGTTGTGCCATTCGGTCTTGCTCTGCTTCTCCCCGGCCTGGTTCTTCCATGTTTCCGTGGTGGCCACGGAGAACCGGGCGACGCTCTGGCCCGAGGGGGTGGCCTTCAGCTCAGGATCGCGCCCGAGGTTGCCGATGAGCAGCACTTTGTTCAAGGATCCGGACATGTGTCCTCCTTCATGTATCGGCGGAGCTCTCCGCCTCACCGTCGACTCAGACCATCTGAGGGGGTGGTAGGGTAATCACGATTCCCCTGGGGCCCTTCCATGTCAAGCATTCTGGTGAGCTGCAAAAACAAGTCCGGCGCCGAGAAGCATTACATTCCGGCCATCAGGGCCGCGGGCTGGACCGGCTCCGCCCTCCTGGTGGCTCCCGGCGATCCTCTGCCGGACTTGGCGGATGTCTCGGGCCTGCTGCTCACGGGGGGGGCCGACATCCATCCCCGGCACTGGGACGCCGCTGAGGCCGTGCATCGCAAGGCCGAGGTGGATGAAGACCGTGACACCTTCGAAATCCCCCTGATCCGCGCGGCCTGGGAGCGGAACCTGCCCATTCTCGGCATCTGCCGCGGCGAGCAGATCCTCAATGTGGCCCTGGGCGGCAGCATGATCCAGGATGTGCCCGACCACTACGGCTGCGAGCCCTCGCGGCATCAGCATGGCACGCCCGAGCATCCCGACATGCACCACCGGGTGCAGCTGGCGCCCGGGTCGCGCCTGCGGGCCCTGCTGGGCGAAGATGTGTTCCTGGTGAACAGCCGCCACCACCAGGCCGTCCGGCGCGTGGCGCCGCCCCTGGTGGCCGTGGGCTGGCACCTGGACACGGTGCATGCCGACACCGGCCCCCTCGTCGAGGCCGTGGAAGCCGTCGATCCCGGCCGCTGGGTCTTCGGCGTCCAGTGGCACCCCGAGAACCTCGTCGGCCTGAAGGGCCCCGCGGGCGATGCGGCCCGGGACCTCTTCACGGCGTTCGTGCGGGTCGCAAGGCAGGGACAGGGTTGACAGGATGAACGGCCGGATTGTTTCAAGGCCCTGTTCGTCCTTCTAACCCTGTCCACCCTGTCTCCGCTTTTCCCTGGAGTATCCATGCCCGCTCCCATCCGCTTCGAGGTCCACGACCGGATCGCCACCCTCACGCTGGACCGCCCGGACAAGCTGAACGCGCTCATTCCTGAGATGAAGGAGGGCTTCGAGGAGGCCCTGGCGAAGGCCGCCGAGCCCGGCGTGAAGGTGCTGCTGCTGAGAGGCGCCGGACGCGCGTTCTGCGCCGGGGGCGACATCGGATGGATGGCCCGGGCCCGCGTCGAGGGCCGCTGGACCGAGATGGAGGCCCTGCTGGACCTGGGCGCCACGGTGGCGCATGGCCTGGCCACGCTGCCGAAGCCCGTCGTGGCCGTGGTGCAGGGTCCGGCCGCCGGGGCGGGCATGAGCCTGGCGCTTGGCGCGGATCTGCGCATCGCCTCATCGGATGCCGCCTTCAGCATGGCCTTCGTGAAGATCGGACTGCACCCGGACTGGGGCGGCAGCGTCATGCTGTCGCGCCTGGTGAATCCGGCCCTGGCAGGGGAACTCATGCTGCTCGGCGAGACCCTGACCGCCGAGCGCGCCCTGGTCCTGGGGCTCGTGAACCGCGTGGTGCCCGCGGATCAGCTCGAGGCGGCGGTGACGGCCCTGGGCCAGCGCCTCGCCGCCGGGCCTTCCGAAACCTTCGCCCGCATCAAGGCCACCCTGCTGCGGAACCAGGGGCTGGATGCCGAGGGTCTCCGCGCCCGCCTCATGGCCGAAGGCGCCCAGATGAAGGCGGCCATGCGCCACGCCGACGCCGGCGAGGGGCTGGCCGCCTTCCTGGAGAAGCGCGCCCCCAAGTTCGCCTGAGGGGTTCGCCTGAGGGGTTCGCCCGAGGGGTTCGCCTGAAGGCAAATCTGGACGGTTCATCGCCCTTGGGAAAAACCTCCGGAGGTATGGCATGGTGGGATCCATGCCGACCGTCCTCACGATCTGCGCCGACTGCGAGCGCCAGGCCCTCCGGCACCCCAAGCGGGGCAAGGCCCTGACCGAGGCGCTGACCTGCCTCACCGGGCTCCTCCTCCGCCGGAAGCGCCTCCAGGACCTCCAGGTGGCTCGGACGGCCTGCCTCCGGAATTGCCCCTTCGGAAGGATCTGCGTGGCCCTGGCCTGCGGCGAGCGGGAGGTCCGGCACCATTTGGCGCCCGATGATGACCTCGCTGCCGTGGCCGCCAAGCTCGCGGGCGCCCCTCGGACCGCCAAGTCCTGAAATCAAAATGGGGCCGACCCTGGCAGGGACCCTAGCGGCCCCCGCCCGCGAGGAAGAGCGCCCGGGTGGCTTCGAGCTCCGTCCGGAGTTCCGGGGCCTGTCGGCGCGGATCCTCCGTCGCCCGGGCCAGTTCGGCGAGGGCAGTCTCGCGTTGACCGGCCCGGAACGCCCGCCAGGCCTTGGCGCGGTGGACATAGGGCGAGTCCGCGTCGCCGGCGGTGAGCGACGAGAGGCGCTTATCGGCCTCCGCCACCTCCGGCCTGGGCTTGCGGATCAGGCACTCGGCACTGGCGGCCTGGGCGTTCGCGCGGATCTCCGGCGTCACGCCCGCCGGCAGGAGCTCCAGCACCTTCTGGTAGCCCGCCAGAGCCTGATTGAACCGCTGCTGGAGCCGATCCACTTCCGCGCCGTAGAACCGGCACTCGGCCTCGACGGTCCGCAGGCCCGAGGCCTGCGCGAGATCCAGGGCCCGGCGGTGGAAGGCCGTGGAGGCGGACGAATCACCCTTCATCAAGGCCAGGATCCCGAGGTTCCTCAGACAGGTGACCTGCCCGCCCTGGTCGCCCACCGACTGCCGGATCGCCAGGGCCGCCGTCAGGCGCCCCTCGGCCGTCGGGAGATCCCGGGCCATGAGGGCCACCACCCCCAGGTTGTTCAGCGCCAGGGCCTCGCCCCACCGGTTCCCGAGTCCCTGCTGAAGGTTGAGGTTGTTCCGGTAGAGGGCCTCCGCCCTCCCCAGATCACCCCGCTTGAGGGCGAGGTTCGCCAGGTTGTTCTGGGCCAGCGACAGATACACCTTGTCCCCGGTCTGCTGACTGAGCCTGAGCGAGCGGTCGTAGAACTCGGCGGCCTCCGTGTACTTGCCCCGCTCGGCGGCGATGAGGCCCAGGTGGTTGTAGGCGATGGTCTCCCCATCCCGGTCGCCAATGGCCTGGGCCAGGGCCAGGGTGGCCTCCCGCAGTTTCTGGGATTCATCGAGGTGGCCCAGATCCTTGGCCAGGTAGGCCTTCAGGCCCAGGGCGCGCCCCTCGGCCCAGCGGTCCCCCGTGGCCTTGGCGGACATGAGGGCCCAGTTGGCGACCGCCGGTGCCTGGTCCCGGCCCAGCCGGCGCAGGCACGCAGCGTAGCCCGACACGGCGCTGGAGAAGGAGGGCGCCTTCAGGGAGGCCTCGCGGAGGTAGGCTTCGCTGCCCTTGAAGTCCCCCTTCAGGAACCGCGCCTTCCCCTCGGCGTAGAGGGCGAAGACTTCCGGGGGGACCGGCTCATTCTGCACGGCGTTGGAGCGGAGGGGATCCACCTTGTGCAGCAGGTCGTGGGCCGCCGGATCCACCAGGGCGTAGGGGGCGAAAGCCCCCTGCTGGGGAGCCTTGGCGGCGCCCGAGAACCGGGTCCGCCCCGCCCCATCCACCAGCTCATAGGTCAGCAGGTTCGCGTGCGTCGCGGAATCCCGGCTCAGGGTTCCCCTGAGGAAGAGGTGGGCGCCCAGGGCATTCGCGATCCGGGGCTGGCTGGGGCTGGCGGGATCCATGGCCTCTGCCGGGGAGATCCGCAGGTTGGACATCACCCGGGCCACGGACTCGGGTTCCACCACGGCCATGTGGGGCGACCCCTGCAGCGCCGTGGAGAGCAGCTCCGTCATGCCCACGCCCACCTGCGCATCCAGGGCTGGATCTCCCGTATCGTTGCGGATCGGCATGACCGCCATGCGCGGGGGATGTTCCTTCACGAGGTCCGCGATGATGCTGCGGCCGAACAGGTAGTAGCCCACCCCGAGCACCAGACCGAGCGCCGCCAGGGTGCCTCCCACCCACCAGGCGGCCGGGTTCCCGGCCAGCTGGCGGCCGAGGTTCTCCGCCACCTGGCGGCTCGTCGGCCGCTGATCCGGGTTCTTGTGGAGCATCGCCCGCAGCAGGGTCCCCACCGGCCGGGGAAGCCCCCGGCCCCGCAGCGGCTTGATCTCCCCCTCGATGGTGGCCGCCATCCTGGCCTGGCCTTCGCCCGGAAAGGGATAGTCCCCCAGCAACAGCTCCCAGGCGACCACGCCCAGGGAGAACACATCGCTGGGCGGACCGACGCGCTTCCCCCGCATCTGCTCGGGAGAAGCATAGGTGGGGCTGCCCATGAAGACGCCCGCCTCCGTCATCTCCCCCCAGGACGAAGGAGAGGGCGAGTCCTGGGAGCCCTCCATCCGGGTCCTCCCCCCTGCCTCCTCGGAGGCGGGAACCAGCAAGGTGGGACCATCTCCCAAGGCTTCCGCCAGGCCGGACAGATTCGGGACATTCCCGGTCGGATCGTTCCCCTGGACCGTGGTGGAATCCACCAGCCTCGCGAGGCCGAAGTCCAGGACCTTCACCTGTCCCGCGGCATCGACCATCACATTGCTGGGCTTCAGGTCGCGGTGGACGATCCCCTTGGCGTGGGCCGCCTCCAGGGCATAGGCGATGGCCCTGAGGATCTGGAGCTTCCGGCGGAGATCCAATCCTGCGGCCAGCCTCGACAGGGTCTCCCCCTCGATGAACTCCATGGCGATGAAGGCGCTTCCCCGCGCCTCCACCCAGTCGTGCACCTGGCAGACATTCCGGTGGTTGAGCTGAGCCAGCGCCATGGCCTCCCGGCGGAAGCGCGCCGTGGCGGCCGCCTTCCCGTGGTCCCCCAGGCGGATCGACTTGAGGGCGACCTTCCGCTCGAGCACCGGATCCCAGGCCAGGTACACGGCCCCCATGCCCCCCTGGCCGAGGAGCGCTTGAACCTGGAAGCGGCCGACCTGGGCCCCGGGGGCGAGCGTACCGGCCCTGAGAGGCCTTGGGAGCTCCGGATCCGAGGGCGATGGCGTCGCGGTCTGCATGGTCGGGCCTGAAGGGGGGGCGGTGAGGAGGGTCGTCCTCCGGGCTACCTCATGCCCCGGCTCTGTGCCGCTTCGATGAGTTCCTTGATGCGGCGGGCATCGGCCTTGGTGTGGCCATGGCTGGTGAGGGGGTCGCTGCCGCCGGTGCTCTCGACGGTGAGGTCGGACCAGAGCAGGCCGGTCTCGATGCGGACGCTGGCCACCTTCGACAGGTGGATGCTGATCTCGTTCACCGTGAACCAGGCACGCTTGCGGCGGATCACGGCGGTGTCCGTCACCTCGATGACGGTCGTGAACAGGTGGTTGCCCTGGGTCCAGCGGCTGGCCTTGAAGGTCTCGGTGGCCATCAGAGGGCCCCCTTCGCGGCGGCGGCCACCGCCTGGGGCGTGATGCCGTAGGCCTCCAGCAGCTTCTCGGGCTTGCCGCTCTGACCGAACTGATCGTGCACGCCCACGCGGCGCAGGGGCATGGGGTGGGCTTCGGAGAGGAACTCGGCCACCACACCGCCCAGCCCGCCGTGGGACTGGTGCTCCTCGCAGGTGACAACGGCCTTGTGGGTCTTCGCCAGGGCCAGCAGGGTCTCGCGGTCGAAGGGCTTGATCGTGGGGCTGTGCAGCACGGTGGCCCCGATGCCCTCGGCGGCCAGGAGGTCCGCCGCATCCAGGCAGATGGAGGTGCCCAGGCCGCAGCCCACCAGCAGCACATCCTTGCCGGCGCTTGGCCGCATCACCACGGCCTTGCCGATCTGGAAGCGGTAGTCCTCGGCGTGGATGCGGGGGAATTTGTCCCGGGTGAGACGGACATAGACAGGGCCCTGGTGGGCATAGGCCGCGCGGATCGCCTGCCGGGTCTCGAGGGCATCGGCCGGGGAGATCACGGTCATGCCGGGGATCATGCGCATGAGGGCCAGGTCCTCCAGGCACTGGTGGGTGCCGCCGTCTTCGCCCACGGTGAGCCCTGCGTGGGTGGCCACGATCTTCACATTCTGGTGGCCCACGCCCACGGCCTGGCGCACGAACTCGTAGGCGCGGCCCGTGGCGAACATGGCGAAAGTGCTCACGAAGGGCACCACGCCCGTGGTGCTGGCCCCGGCGGCGGCGGCCACCATGCCCTGCTCGGCGGCGCCCATGTTGAAGAAGCGCTCGGGAAAGGCCTTGGCGAACTTGCTGGTGCGGGTGGAACCGGCCAGGTCGGCGTCAAAGACCACGAGATTGGCGCCCTCGTTTCCCAGTTCCACCAGGGTGTCGCCGTAGGCGTCCCGCAGGCTGTCCATCACCCCGCCGACCTTGCCGCCCACGCCCGCCGTTTCCGCACCCGCCATGATCACTCCCGTCGAAGCCTCCATTCTACGCGAGCCGGCGCCGAGGCCGTAGGCTGGAGGGGTGACCCGGTCCCTCCGCCCCTCCGCCCTGTTCTGGGGCCTCTTCGTCGCCCTGGGCGTGGCGGCCCTGACCCTGCGCCTGCGAGTCCCCGGGCACCGGGCCCTCCCCTCGATCACCGCGGCCCTCCTGATCCTGCTGGCCCTGCGCGTGATCACGCTGATCCGCGATTGGCGGCTGGAACGGATCCCCGGCACGCGGATCCTCCTGCCGGCGCTGATCCTGGTGGAGGGCCTGGGGCTGCGCCTGCCCGGGGCCTCGCCCCTGGCGCTCCGCCTGCGCCTGGGAATCGCCCTGGTCCTGGAGGGACTGCTCCTCGCCCTCGCGGTGCGAGCCTTGCGGGGCGTGGGCGCCCTGCCGGGCGAGTGGCCGGAGCAGCGCATCGCGGCGGCCTTCGAGTCCTTCGTCCCCCCCCGGGCCGCCCGGCTCATGGCCCTGGAACTGGTGATGCTGGGGGGCGCCTTGCGCTTCCTCTCCGGCGGCTTCCGCGAGCCCGCCCCCGCGGGCCACAGCCTGCACCGGGAGGCCGCCCTGGGCAGCTTCCTGCCCGCCCTTCCCCTGCTCATCCCAGGCGACCTGCTGCTGATCCGCGCCCTGTTCTCGGGGGCGCCGTCCTGGCTGCGATGGGGTCTCCATCTGTCCACGGCCTACGCGGTGTTTTGGCTGTTCGGCCTCTACGCGGGCCTGAAAGGCCGTCCCCATCAGGTGACGGAGGACGAGGTGGCCCTGAACCTCGGGCCGGCGAAATCGATCCGCCTTCGGCGCGAGCAGATCCTGGAGGCGGCGCCCCTGCCCGACTTCGAGGACGATTGGGCCCGGCACCGCCACATGAAGGGCCTCCACAAGCTCATCACGCCGGGGCCCGCCGTCCTGGAACTGCGCCTGCGTGAGCCCGTCCCGGCCCTGAGTCTCGCGGGCCCCACGGCCCCACGGGACCGCGTGGCGGTCTCCGTAGACGATCCCGCCGCCTTCCTGGCCGCCCTGGGGGCACCGTGCGCCTGAGCCTTCCCATCGACCCCCTGCTGCCGCAGATCGTGGACGGCCTGCGCGGCAACCCGAACCTGGTGTTGCAGGCGGATCCCGGTGCGGGCAAGACCACGCGCGTGCCCCCGGCCCTGCTGGAGGCCCGCCTGCTGGGGGATGGCGAGTGCTGGATTCTCGAACCCCGCCGCCTGGCGGCCCGTCTCGCCGCCACTCGGGTGGCCGAGGAACTGGGCGAGCCCCTGGGCCAGCGGGCGGGCTACGCGGTGCGCTTCGAGCAGAAGATCTCGAAGGCCACGCGCCTGCGCTTTGTCACGGAGGGCCTCCTGCTGCGCCGCCTGTGCGGCAACCCGCACCTGAAGGGCATCGCCGCCGTCGTGCTGGACGAGTTCCACGAGCGGCACCTGCACACGGACCTGGGCCTCACGCTGCTGCGGCGCCTCCAGCGTGCGGCGCGCCCGGACCTGAAGCTGCTGGTCATGTCCGCCACCCTGGACCCGGGCCCGGTGGCCGCCTACCTCGATGCGCCCGTGCTGAAGAGCGAGGGCCGCGCCTTCCCCGTGAACACGGCCTTCCTGCCCCGGCCCGACGACCGGCCCATCGAACTGCAAGTCTCGGACGCACTGGACCGCCTCTACGGCGAGGGACTAAAGAACCACACCCTGGTCTTCCTGCCGGGCGCTGCGGAGATCCGGGCCTGCCTGAAGGGCTGCGAGGCCGTGTCGGCGCGGCGGGGCCTGAGCCTGCGTCCCCTCCACGGTGAGCTGTCACCGGACGCCCAGGCCCATGCGCTGGAAGCCAGCGACGCGCCCAAGGTCATCCTCAGCACCAATGTGGCGGAAAGCTCCGTGACGCTGGACGGCATCGGGGCCGTGGTGGATTCGGGGCTGGGCCGCGAGGCCTCCCACTCGCCCTGGTCGGGCCTCTCGGGCCTGCGCACCGTGCGCATCAGCCAGGCCCGGTGCACCCAGCGCACGGGGCGCGCGGGCCGCACCGGGCCCGGCCGCTGCCTGCGCCTCTACACCGAAGCCGACTTCGGCGCCCGCCCCGCCTTCGACGCGCCGGAACTGCAGCGCTCAGATCTGGCGGAGCCCCTGCTCGCCCTGCACGGCCTGGGCCTCACCGAGCCGCGGGACCTGGACTGGTTCGAGGCGCCGCCGGAGGTCGCCGTGGCCTCGGCGGAAACCCTGCTCACCCGCCTCGACGCCCTGGAGCACGGAAACCTCAGCGCCATCGGCCGGCGCATGGCCGACCTGCCCCTGCACCCCCGCCTGGCCCGGCTGGCCATCGCGGGGAGCGACCTCGGCATTCCACAGCTGGCCCTGCGCGCCGCGGCCCTGCTGGAGACCGGCAACCTCTCCGCGCGCCAGGGGCTCGATCGAACGCCCGTGAAGACCGGCCACGGCGCGGATTCGGATCTGCTGTTGCGCCTCGACCAGTTCGAGGAGGCGGAGGCCGCGGGCTTCGGCGCGGGCGCCTGCCGGGCCGCGGGACTGGATGCCTCGGCCATCCACCGCGCCAAGCGGGCCGTGCAGTCCCTGTCGCGCTTCCTGCCCTCCCCCGCCGAGCCGGCAGACGCCGAGGCGCGTCTGCTGAAAGCGCTGCTTCAGGCCTACCCGGACCGCGTGGGGCAGCTCTCTGCCAATGGCACCTGCGCCTTTGCGGGAGGCGGGGGGGCGAAGCTGGATCCGGCCTCCCGCATCCGGCGGCCGGGCCTGATCCTCGCCCTGGAGGCCGAGGCCGTGAAGCAGGGCACCGGGGGGCAGACCCTCATCCGCCTGGCCTCCCGCTGCGAGGCCGACTGGCTGCTGGATGCCTTCCCCGAGCGCCTGGAGGAGGCGGACGAGGTCCTGTTCAACGCGGCGGCCGGCCGCGTGGAGCGGCGCTCCGAGATCCGATTTGATGGGCTGGTGATCGATGTCAGCCGGGGGCCCGCGGATCCTGCGGATCCGCAGGTAGGTGAGCTGTTGGCACAAGCGCTGCGGGACCGCCCACTCGAGGAGGTGCCCGCGCGCCTCCTGGCCCGGCTGGCCTTCCTGCGCAGGCATCGCGAGGACCTCGATCTGCCGGAGGACCTGCTGGGCCCTCTGCTGGCCGGCGCCTGCGCGGGACGGACCACCCTGCGCGAGGTCCAGGATGTGGATTGGCCCAGGGCCCTGCGCCAGGCCTTCCCGGCGGAAACCGTGCGCCTGCTCGACGCCTGGGCACCCGAGGCCATCCAGCTGCCCAAAGGCCGGCCCGCCAAGGTCCACTACGAGGATGATCCGCCCTGGATCGCCTCCCGCCTCCAGGATTTCTGGGGCCTGAAGAAGAGCCCCACAGTGGCCGGGGGCGCCGTGCCGCTGGTGCTGCACCTGCTGGCCCCCAACATGCGGGCCGTGCAGGTCACCACCGACCTCGCGGGCTTCTGGCAGCGGGCCTACAAGGAGCTGCGACCGGGCCTGTCACGGCGCTATCCGAAGCACCACTGGCCGGAGTAGCCTCAGCTCCGCAGCTCCGCCAGCAGCGCCCGCGCCCCGGCCTCCAGCAGGGTGCCGTCCAGGCCCGTTGCCAGCAGCGTGAAGCCCGCGGCCTCATGGGTCCGGATCTCCGCCGCCGTCATGCGGAAGATGCCGAGGGGCATGCGGGCCTCCCGGCAGGTCCGGGCCAGCGTGGCCACGGCCTCCAGGAAGGCGGGATGGTCGAACTGCTCGGCGATCCCCAGGCTGGCGCTCAGGTCGTAGGGCCCCACGAAGACGGCGTCCACCCCGGCGACCTGCACGATGGCCTGGATGTTCGCCAGCGCCTCCCGGGATTCGGCTTGCACCACCACCAGGCCTCGGCCGCGCACGGCGCGGACGGCGGCTTCCGCCTGAGTCGCCGTGTCCACATGGGGCACGATGAGGCCCGCCGCCCCGCAGGAGGCCGCGTCGATGAGGACCTCCGGCTCCGGCGAGGGCACCCGCAGCAGGCAGGGCACGGCCCCGGTCCCAGCCCCGGCCCTGGCAAGGGCGGCCAGGGTGCGCGAGGTCTCGGCCGGGCCGAAGCCGCCATGCTCGCCGTCGAGGAACAGCCAGTCGAAGCCCTGGCCGGCGAGGCGCACGGCCACCTCGGGGCGGGGAATCTGGACGAGGGTGCCCAGCAGGCGTTCGCCGGCGCGGAGGCGGTCGTGAAAGGGGGGTCGGGCCATGGCATACCTCCCCGCCAGCTTGAACCGGACCGGATCCCGGAGGGAGGGCTTTCGAGCTACTTTGGAACCATGCTGACCTTCCGTCCCATCCAGCCCCAGGACGACGCCGCCATGGCCGCCATCATCCGCGCCGTGATGCCGGAATTCGGGGCGGACGGGCCGGGCTTCGCCATCCACGACCCCGAGGTGGACCACATGAGCCGGGCCTATGCGGCCCCGGGCGCGGCCTACTTCGTGGTGGAGGATCCCTCCGGCCGCCTGGTGGGCGGGGGGGGCGTGGCGAAGCTGGAAGGCGGGCCCGAGGGCGTCTGCGAACTGCGGAAGATGTACTTCCTGCCGGAAGCCCGGGGGAAGGGCATGGGCGAGGCCCTGCTGCGCCACTGCCTCGCGGTGGCCACGGGGCTGGGCTACCGCACCTGCTACCTGGAGACCCTCACGGGCATGGACCAGGCGCAGAAACTCTACGGGAAGCTGGGCTTCCGTCCCCTCTGCAGCCCCATGGGGAACACGGGCCACGGCGGCTGTGACCGCTGGTTCGCCAGGGACCTGGCCGGGGGGCCGGCATGATCCGGGGCCTCGGAACCGACCTCTGCCCGCCCAGCCGCTGGCGGCACCTGGTCGAGCGCTTCGGGGCGGAGAAGTGCGCCGGGCGGATCCTCCACCCGGAGGAGGCGGACTACCTGCTCCACGGCCACCGGCAGCGGCTGCCGGAGCGCCTGGCGGGCCGCTGGGCCCTGCGGGAGGCCTTCGGCAAGGCCCTGGGCACCGGGCTGGACGGCTGGTCCTGGAAGGAGCTGCGCTATGTGAACGGGCGGCTCTGGGCCGTGGGGGCCCTGGCGGAGCTGCTGGCGGCCCGGGGCATCCAGAAGCTCCACGGCAGCCTCACCCACGACGGGGACCTCGCCATGGCGGTGGTCATCCTGGAAGATTGACCGGCGGAAACTCAAGGATCAGCCCCCCCCGCCGATCCCTCGGGAAGGACGACCCGATGGATCCCCTTCAGGCCAAGCAACAGATGACCCTCGCCGAGTTCCGGAGCCTCCGGGACTTCATCTATGTAAAATCAGGCATCTTTTTCAGCGAGTCCAAGCAGTACTTCTTGGAAAATCGCCTCAACAAGCGCATCGGCGAACTCAAGCTGAGGAGCTACAGCGACTACCTGTCCCTGCTGCAAGGCATCCAGGGGCCCGGGGAACTGAAGCGGCTCTTCGTGGAGATCACCACCAACGAGACCAGCTTCTGGCGCAACCCGCCCCAGATCGAGGCCTTCCAGAACATCGTGCTCCCCGAGGCCGCCAAGCAGGCGCGCGAGCGGGGCCAGAGCCGACTGCGCATCTGGTCGGCGGCCTGCTCCAGCGGGGAGGAGCCCTACACCCTGGCCATGATCTGCCAGGAGCTGAAGGACACCGTCCTCCGCGGGATCACCGTGGAGATCCTGGGCACGGACATCAGCGAGAAGGTGCTGTCCCAGGCCCAGGACGGGGTCTACAACAGCTACACCCTGCGGAACCTGACGCCGGAGCAGCTCCTGCGGCACTTCATCCCCTTGGGCAAGGATCTCTACCAGGTGAAACCTGAGGTCCAGCGGTTCACCAGCCTCCGCCACTTCAACCTGGTCGATTACGCGGCCTACCGCCAGCTGGGCTCCTTCGATGTCATCTTCTGCCGGAATGTGCTCATCTATTTCGACGAGGTGGTCAAGGCCCAGGTCCTGAAGGGCTTCCACGAACTGCTTCATCCGCGGGCCTACCTGCTGGTCGGACACAGCGAAAGCATCCATGCTTTCAACACCGGTTTCGAGCTGCTGCACTTCAGCAAGGCCATGGGATACCGGAAGCGGACCTGAGCGGCCAGGAGCAATCATGCCCATCACCCCCCAAGAACTCATCGCCAACCTCGGAGACCTGCCGCCCCTTCCGCAGGTGGCCTCCCAGGTGCTGCGCGTGTCCGCCGATCCCGATGCCACGGCCGAGGACCTCCGCAAGGTCATCTCCATGGATCAGGCCCTCACCAGCCAGATCCTCAAGATCTCGAACTCCGCCATGTTCGGCATGATGCGCGAGGTCACCACCCTGACCCAGGCGATCATGACCCTGGGGTTCTCCACCATCAAGAGCGTGGTCATCGCCAGCTCGGCCAAGAACCTGTACCACCGCGGCACCGTGGGCCTCCAGGAGCGCCTGATCTGGGAGCACGCCCTGGTCTCGGCCATCGCCAGCCGGGCCTTCGCCAAGAGCCTGCGCTTCGCCCGGGTCGAAGAGGCCTTCATCGGCGGCCTGCTGCACGACATCGGGAAATCCGTCATGGGCGTGAAGTTCCCCGAACGCTACTCATCCCTGCTCCGAACCGTCTACAACGAGAATGGCGTCTGCATCCAGCTGGAGCTGGACACCTTCGGGTTCGACCACGCCATGGTGGGCGAGGCCCTGGTGACCCAGTGGAACCTGGCCCCCAGCCTGCAGGCCGCCGTGCGCTGGCACCACGACCCCATCCAGGCCGGTGCCGACCACCAGCCCCTGGCGGCCATCGTCGCCCTGGCCAACCATCTGGCCCTGGAGGAGAAGGTGGGCATCGGCGATCCCGCCCACCTGGAAGGCGCCTCCCAGCAGGCCATGGAGATCCTCAAGCTCGGCCCCGAAGCCCTGGCCGGTCTCAAAGAAGGGGTCCGCAGCGCCATCGAGCAGGACAAGACGATGATCGCGGAGTTTTAGATGAAGATCGCGGAGTTCTGAATGATCACCCGGGAGCAGTTTGCCTCGCGACTGAAGGCCAAAGCCCTGCCGAGCCTCCCCCTCACGGTGGTGGCGCTGGGCGAGGCCGTCCAGGACGAGCGCTGCACCGTGGACCGCATCCTCAGCATCCTGTCGAAGGATCCTCCCCTTTCCGCGGCCCTTCTCCGCATGGCCAACTCCGCCCTCTACGCCGGGACCGGATCGGTCATGGACCTGCGCGCGGCCGTGCTTCGGCTGGGCTTTGACGCTGTCTCCAACCTGGGCACCGGCGCCGCGGTCATCCGCACCCTCAAGGGTGGTGCCCACCTGGATGCCGTCCGGCTCTGGCAGCACAGCGTGGCCGTGGGCCTCACGGCCAAGGGCGTGTGCGTGCTCGCCAAGCGGCATGGCCAGGCGGAAACTGCCTTCCTGACCGGCCTGCTGCACGACATCGGGAAGATCGCCCTGGACACCTGCTTCCCCGAGGCCTACGCAGAGGTGCTCCAGAAGGTCGCCGAAGGCGCCCATTTCGTGGATGCGGAGCGGGCGGTGCTCGGTCTCGACCACGCCGAGGCCGGAGCCCTCCTCGCGGCGGAATGGTCCTTCCCCCAGACCATCGTGGAGGTCATCCGCGACCACCACGAGCCCAGGCCCGAGGACTTCCTCCCCAACCTCATCCACCTGGCGGACCTGCTCGTGCGGACGCGCATCCCCATGGGCCCCGCGGACGCGCGCCTGATGTTCAGCCTGGACGAGCTGCCCGCCTTCAAGGCCGTTCTTGCCGGCGCCCTGCACAAGGATCTGGATGTGGAGCGGCTGACCTTCTCCATCGACGACGAGGTGGACCATGCCCTGGCCTTCGTCGAAGCGGCATTCCAGGCCTGAGGGACGACCATGACTGCGACGATCCGGATCCTGGTGGTGGACGACAGCCCGTTCATGCGGAAATCCCTGCAGAAGATGCTGGAGGAGGCCCCCGACCTGCGGGTGGTGGCCACCGCGCGCGATGGCGTGGATGCCTTGGAGAAGATCCAGGAGCACCAGCCCGACATCGTCACCCTCGACATCGAGATGCCGCGCATGGACGGCCTCACCTGCCTGAAGAAGATCATGGCGGACCACCCCATGCCCGTGCTGATGGTCTCGAGCCTCACCCAGGAGGGCGCCCAGGCCACCCTGGATGCCCTCTCCATCGGGGCCCTCGACTTCATCCCCAAGGAGAGCAGCTTCGCCAGCATGAGCATCCTGCAGATCCAGCACGACCTGCAGGAGAAGGTGCGCCGGCTGGCCACCAGCCCCCGCTTCCACCGGCTCCCTGGCGGGGCGCCCCACCCGGCGCCCCCCGCCGCCGCCCCGGCCCCGGTGAAACCGGCCGCGGCCCCTCCCGTGCGGGCAGCCGTACCCGCCGGCACCTCCCTTCCGGCCACCCCCCAGGCCGACCTGCTGGTGCTCGGCAGCTCCACCGGCGGCCCCAAGGCCCTGCAGGACATCCTCCCGGCCCTGCCGGCCAGCCTCCCGGTCCCCTGCCTCATCGTCCAGCACATGCCCAGCACCTTCACCAAGCCCTTCGCGGACCGCCTGGACGGCCTCTGCCAGGTGCATGTCAAGGAAGCCGAGCAGGGCGAGCCCCTCAAGGCCGGCACGGTCTACATCGCTCCGGGCGGTCTCCACATGACCTACGGGACGAGGACCCCCAAGGGTTGCATCGAGCTGAGCTCCGAGCCCATGTCCTCCCTGCACCGCCCCAGCGTGGATGTGCTCTTCATGAGCGTGGCCGAACTCTTCCACGGGCAGGCCCTAGCGACCATCCTCACGGGCATGGGCGCGGACGGCGCCAAGGGCATGGAGCAACTCAAGCGCAAGGGCGCCCATACCCTGGCCGAGGCCGAGGAATCCTGCGTAGTGTACGGCATGCCGCGCGCCGCCGTGGAGCGGGGCTGCGTGGATCTCGTGGCGCCCCTGCCCGATATCGCCGGCCACATCCGGCGCCACTTCCGGATCTGATGACCGGCTCCATTCCCCTCACCCCAGCGGTCCTCGCCTCCCTGAGGATCCCAGCCGCCACGGCCCCTTCCGCCGTCGCGCTGCTGAAGGCCCTGGTGGGGCAGACCCTGGAGGCCACCCTGGAATCCACCGGGCCGGAAGGGCTGCACCTCCGGCTGGCGGACGGCAAGGAGCTGGTGGCCGAGGGCAGCCTACCCTTTCCCGCCGGCAGCGCCCTCGCCCTGAAGGCCCTGCCCCTGCCCAGCGGCGCGGGCATTCGGCTCCAGGTGATCCGTGCCACGCCGCCGCCGACCTCGCCGCTGCTGCACCCCCTCACTCAGGGCGAGGCCGCCCCCCTGCTGGCCCGCCTTCAGACGCCTGGCGCGGCCCTGGAGCCCCTCGCCGCCCTGTTCCGCGCCCTGATGCCGGCCGGGGCCGCCGACCAGCCCGAGAGCTGGTCCGGCTGGCTGAAGGAGGCGCTGCGCGCCCTGTCCGATCCCGCCGCCTCGCCGGCCGAGTCCGCCTTCCACCGACTCCAGGCCCGGGAGGGCACCGGCTGGTTCGAGCTGCCCCTGCCCTGGGCCGTGGGCGCCGAACCGCTACGCCTCTGGATCGAGGCCGATCGCGACACCGCCTCCGGGGAAGGGAAGGAGCCGGTCCATCGCGTCTTCCTCAGCGTCCCCTTCAGCGCCCTGGGAGATGTGCGCCTGGGGCTCGAACAGCGCGCGGCGGGCCTGCGGGCGCGGCTCTGGTTGCAGGATCCGGCCCAGCTCGCCGCCCTCCGCCCGACCCTGGAGGCGGAGCTGGCCACCCTGGGCCGTCCCGTGGACCTCCAGATCCTGCCCCTGCCCGACCCGGCCCCGGACCTGCGGGCCCTGGCTGGAGGCACGCCTCTCTCGGCCCTGGGTTGACGCTGAGCTGACGCAGGATTGGTGCGGGGCTGACCGCCCTCACCCCTTCCGCAGCTGCTTCATGAGCCTCGGCAGGCGGTTCAGGGCGGCCTGGGCCTCGGTCCATTCCCGGTGGGGACGCGCCGGGAAGCCCGTGACGAAGCTGCCCTCCGGCAGGCTCTTGGCCACCACGCTGTTGCCGCCCACGACGCTGCGGCTGCCGATCTCGATGTGGCCCACCACGCCCACCTTGCCCGCCAGCGTGACGAAGTCGCCCAGCTTCGTGGAGCCACTGATGCCCGTCTGGCTCACGAGCAGGCAGTGGTTCCCCACCTGCACATTGTGTCCGACCTGCACCTGGTTATCGATCTTGGTGCCCGTGCCGATCCGCGTGGGGCCCAGCACGCCGCGGTCGATGCAGACGCAGGCGCCGATCTCCACATCGTCGCCCAGCTCCACCCAGCCCACCTGGGGAATCTTGGCGTGCCGGCCCTCCACCAGCACATACCCATAGCCGTCGCTGCCCACCACCGAATTGGCGTGGACGACCACGCGGTTCCCCAGCCGCGTCCGGCGATAGAGCACCGCGCCGGGGAACAGCTCGCAACCGTCGCCCAGCACGCAGTCGTCGCCGATGTGGGCGCCTGGATGAACGACGCAGCCCTTTCCCAGCACCGTGCGTGCGCCCACCGTGGCGCCGGGGGCGATGCGGCAACCCGGTCCCGCCACCGCCGTGGGATGCACCGGCGCATCGCCCCATTCGGGGGCCGGTTCGGGATGCAGCCAGCCGATGGCCTGCGCGAAGGCCCAGTAGGGATGCTTCACCCGCAGCACCGGGAGATCACCCAGGTCCGCCGTCGCGTCAGCGAAGATCAGGCCCGCGGCGCTCCCCTTGGCTTTGGCGGCGTATTTGGGGTTGGCGAGGAAGGACACGGAGCAGGCACCGGCCTCTTCCAGGGGCTTCACTTCGGAAATGACGCGATCCGGGGGACAATGGTCGAGGTGGCCATCCAGACGCCCTGCCAAGTCCTGGGCTGTGATGATCGGCATGGCGCTCTCCTATCCAGTCTTCAGTCTTCAGTCTTCAGTCTTCAGTTTCCAGTCATCCGTGCGGAATCCATCATGCATCCAGTTCTTTTTGAGATAGGTTCGTTCCCCCTGGGCACCTACGGGCTGCTGCTGGCCATCGCCTTTTTCGCCGGAACGGCCCTGGCCAAGCGGCAGGGCAGGCTCGACGGCCTGGCCCCCGCCGCCATCACGGACCTGGCCATCGCCATGCTCATCGCGGCCATCGTCGGGTCCAAGCTGCTCATGGTCGTGGTGGATCTGATCAACGGCGCGCCGCTGCGCGAGGTCTTCTCTCTGGGCACCCTGCGCGCCGGCGGTGCCATCCACGGCGGCATCATCGCCGCCACCGCCGTGTTCTTCTGGAAACTCCGGAAGGGCCAGGGCCTCCCTCTGCGGATCACGGGCGATGCCCTGGTGCCCGGCGTCGCTCTGGGGCAGGCCATCGGCCGCCTGGGCTGCTTCTCCGCTGGCTGCTGCTACGGCACCGAAAGCCACGCCTCCTGGGCCACGACCTTCACGGATCCCCTGGCCCACGCCTTCAGCGGCACGCCCCTGGGTATCCCGCTCCACCCGGTGCAGCTCTACAACACCGCCGCCAACCTGGCGGTCATGGCCATCCTGCTGCTGGCCCGCCCGAAACGGGCCTTCCAGGGCCAGATCTTCGCCCTCTACTTCCTGGTGGAGGGCCTGGGCCGCGTCATCACGGAAACCTGGCGGGGCGACATCGACCGTGGCACGGGCTGGCTGGGCTGGGCCTGGCTCAGCACGGGGCGCCTCACCGGGGTCGCCTTCATGATGCTGGGCCTGGGCCTGTGGATCTTCTGGAACCGCCGCAAGGGGACGACATGATGCAGCTCATCGCCGAGGACGGCGCGCCACGGCTGGACCGCTTCCTCGCGGACCGCTTCCCCGAGATTCCCCGCGCCCGCTGGGATGCCCATGTGCGGCTGGGCGAGATCAAGGTGAACGGGCAGCCGGTGACCAAGGGCGGCGTGCGCCTGCGGCCGGGCGATCGGGTCGAGACCGAGCTTCCGGTGATCCCGGTGCCGGCCGCGCACCTGGAGGCCGAGGCCATCGACCTGCCCTCCCTGTTCGAGGACGCCCATCTATGGATCGTGGACAAGCCCGCGGGCATGGTCGTGCATCCGGGCCCCGGCCATGCCGGAGGCACCATCGTGAACGCCCTGCTCCATCGCCTCAAGACGCCGGTGGTGCTTGACGCCAGGGACGAGGAAGCGGAAGAGACTGAGGGGGAGATTGGGGAGGAGACCGGGGAACTGGCCGAAGATGTGGCCACGGGCTGGCCGGGCCTCGTGCACCGCCTCGACCGCTACACCACGGGCTGCCTCTGCCTGGCCAAGACCGCCGAGGCCCAGCGCGCCATCCAGGCCCAGTTCAAGGCCCGCACCGTGGAGAAGCGCTACCTGGCCCTGGTACGCCATTCCCCGCGCCTGCCCCAGCTGGGCAGCCTGCTGATCGACGAGCCCATCGCGCGCCACAAGCAGGACCGCCTGCGCATGGTCGTGGCCGAGGGCGGGCGTCCCGCCCAGACCCGCATCCGCGTGCTGGCGCGCACCTCGAGCATCGCCCTGGTGGAGTGCGAGCTGCTCACGGGCCGCACCCACCAGATCCGCGTCCACCTCGCCCACCTGCGGGCCCCGCTCATGGGTGATCCCCTCTACGGCGGCCCGGGCCGCTGGAAGGATGTGGACGGCGAAGCCCTGCTGCTGCCCCATCCGGCCCTGCACGCCTGGAAGCTCTCCGTGGACCACCCGGAAACCGGGGTGCGCATCCACGCGGAAGCCCCCATTCCCGAGGCCTTCCGGGCCCTGGCCGCCTCTTTGGGCTTGCCAGGGTACTGAGGCGGGCGCATCCTCGCGGTGAATCCCGAGGGCCCCATGTTTGCCACCGCCTGCTTCGCCGATCCGTCCGTCCTGGAACGGTGGATGAAGACCTACCCCTTTCTGCCGGGCGCGGTGTTTGCCGGCCTTTGCCTGATCGTATTGATCGTGGTGGCCCTGCCGCGGATCCAGTCCTGGCATCGCGGCAGGAACCGCCCCGTGCTGACGCCCGTGCAGGTCGAAGAGCTGCTGCAGGGCCCCGGCGTCCTGATCGTGGACCTGCGGAGCCCCGAGGCCTTCCGCGGAGGCCACATCCGGGGCAGCCTGCATGTCCCCTTCCCGGACCTCACCCGGCGCTTTGAAGTCCCGGATCCGGCCGCCAAGCGCGCGCTCGTCCTGGTGGACGAGACGGATCTCCTCTCCCACCAGGCCCTCGACCTCCTCCTGGCCCGGGGGTTCCGCTGGATCTATGTCCTCAAGGGCGGGTTGAAGGCCTGGCGCAGCGACAGCCGGCCCCTGGCGAAGTAGTCACTTCCCCGGATCGGCGCCCAGGGCCGCCGTGGCCTGGCTCTGGAACGCGAGGTGGGTGATCCACCACCGCTTCCCGTCCCAGGCGCACTGCAGCGCGTTGACGCCCGTGTACATCGCGGGCCCGTCGGCGGCGAGGCGGATGTCGTAGGGAGACCAGACCTGGGCGACTCCGTCCTGCTTCTGGACGGACACGGCCGTGCTCCGTTCGAAGAACCCCTTCTCCCACTGGGGGATGGCGAAGGACAGAAAGGCCTCCAGCTCCAGGGGGCGCAGGAAGGCCCCGTGCTCCGGGTGCCGGGCCGCCACCATCAGGCGGGCCTGGGGATGGAACAGCGCCCGGATCTTCTCGATGTCCCGCTTCTGATCCTTCGGCCCCGAGATGAAGGCGTAGAGCGAAGCCGTGAGCGCCTCGGGGGTTCCGACCTCGGCCGGGCCCAGGTCCGCCCGGACCACCTCCTTGATGGGATTCGAGCTGCGAGGCGCAGGCGGCTTGGCGGGCTCGGCCGCCGGCTTGGGCAGCGGCTTGGGCAGCGGCCCCTGGGCCGCCAGGGACGGACCGCCGAGGGCCAGGGCGCCAAGAAGGGCAAAGCGGATCATGGAACCTCCCGTGGAGACGACTGTGTCATGCCTCGTCGGTTTCAGGGAGCCCCCAGCGATCCCACAGCAGCAGCAGCAGCAGGCCCGGAATGGCCGCCGCGGCGCAGACGGGGAAGTAGAGCTTCCAGCCGTAGGATTCCGCCATGAAGCCCGTGAGGCCGCCGAAGACCGTGCGGGGCAGGGCCGTCAGGGCGCTGAAGAGGGCGTATTGGGTGCCCGTGTACGAGCGGTTGCAGCTGCCCATGAGCAGCGCCACGAGCGCGCTGCCGCCCATGCCGTAGGCGAGGTTCTCCAGGGTGTTCGCGGCCACCAGCAGAGGCAGGTGCCGGCCCAGCATGGAGATGGCCCAGAAGCCCAGGATGCTGCCCGCCTGGACGAAGCCGCAGGTCCAGAGGGCTTTGCGCAGGCTCATGCGCATCAGCATCCATCCGCCGATCAGGCCCCCCAGGATGATGGCCACCATGGCGGTGGTCTTCTGCACCGTGCCGATCTGCATCTTGGTGAACCCCATGCCCCGCATCAGGAAGGGCATGGTCATGGCTTCCGCCAGCCAGTCCCCCAGCTTGTAGAACACGGCGAAGGCCAGCAGGTAGCCGATGCCCTTGCGCTGAAGCAGGTCCCGGAGGGGGCCGGAGACGGCCTCCTGCAAGGAGCGCGGCGCCTGGGCCACAGCGTCCGTGTTCATGGCCAGCCAGGTGCCGACCATCCCCAGCAGGGTGAGGCCGGCCATGCCCAGGTAGGTGACCCGCCAGCCGAAGACCTGGGCCAGGATCATGGCCAGGCCACCGCTCACCAGCATGGCCACGCGGTAGGCGGCGATGTGGATGCTGTTGCCGAGCCCCAGGTGCTTCTGGTCCAGGGCCTCGGCCCGCCAGGCATCCACGGCGATGTCGAAGGTGGCGCTGGTGACGGCCACGGCCAGGGCCAGGATCACCACGCGCAGGAGGTCCAGGTGCGGTTCGCTGAGCGCCAGCAGGGCCAGGGCCACCGCCATGGCCGCCTGCATGGCCAGCATCCAGCCCCGCCGCCGGCCGAATCCCGGCAGGGCGTAGCGATCCAGGAAGGGCGCCCAGAACACCTTCAGACTGTAGGGCAGCGTCACGAAGCTGAAGAGCCCGATGGTGGCGAGACTCAGTCCTTCATCCGTCATCCAGGCCTTCAGCGTCGAGCCCGTGAGGAAGAGCGGAAGGCCCGACGCGAAGCCGAGGAGCAGGAGGACGGCGTATTGGCGGGGCTTCATCCCACCAGCCTAACCGGAGCGGCGCTCAAGGCGCCTCGCCCCCGTGGGTATGCAGATCGTGGACCATGTGGCCGCCCTGGTGCCCCGTGCGGAGCAGCGCGGCCACCCCCAGGGCACTGACCAGCAGCCAGAGCAGGAACAGGAACCGGGCCACACCTGGAGTGAGGCTCCAGCGGCGGAAGCGGACCAGCCCGAGGTACCCGAGCCAGGTGGCCGCCAGGCAGCCGAAGATGGCCACGGTCCACTGCGCCGAGATCTGGTGCTGATCCAGGGCGGCCCTCAGCTCCGGCGTCCGGTGGGCGAGGTTCTCCGCGGCTTCCCCCGTCGCCAGGGCTGCCAGCGCCCCCAGGAGGCCCAGCAGGAGCAGGAGCAGCGCCGAGGCATGGATTCCCCGGCGCTGGGCCGGCCAGAGGCCCCCCAGCACGAAGAGCAGCGGAGCGGTCGCCAGCAGGGCGATGGGAAAGTGCACGATCGCGGGGTGGAGGTGGTTCAGAGGAGGCATGACGGCTCCAAGGGAGGAGGCCCAGCCGGGATCCATCGACGGCGTCCCCGGGCCCGCTCCGAGCATGGATCCATCAGAGGGGAGGAGGCCAGAGCCGAGGTCCGCTTTTTTTCACCCGACCCTGAGATAGAGAAGAGCTGAAGCGAGGCACGGCTCCGCCGGGCCGAGCGCGGGGGCCCGGGGGTGTTCGCGCAGCGAAGCGGCGCGAACACCCCCAGACAGCATCAATCCGCCAGGGTGCTGAGATCGCCCGGATCCTGGCCCAGGGCCTCGGCCCGGAGGGCCCGGCGGACGATCTTGCCGGAGCGGGTCTTGGGCAGGCTGGCCCGGATCTCGATTTCGCTGGGCATGGCGATGCCGCCGAGGTCCTCCCGGACATGATCCTTGAGGCTGGCGATGAGGCCCGGTCCCGTGGACACACCCGCCTTCACGACCACGAAGGCCATGATGCGCTCGCCCTTGATGGGATCGGGCAGACCCACCACGGCGCTCTCGGCCACAGCGGGGTGGCGGATGAGCGAACCTTCCACATCGGCGGTGCCGATGCGGTGGCCCGCCACATTCAGCACATCGTCGGCCCGGCCCAGCACGGCGATGTAGCCGTCGGCATCCTTCACCGCGACATCGCCCGCGCTGTAGCAGCCGGGGATGTCCTTCCAGTAGTCCTCGTAGCGCTTGTGGTCGTTCCAGATCGTGCGGAGCATGTAGGGCAGCGGGAACTTAACGACCAGCAGCCCGCCCTGGCCGTCAGGCACGGGCGAACCGTCCCGGTTCACCACCGCGAGCTGGGCGCCGGGAAGGGCCTTGCCAGCTTTGCCCGGCCGGGCCTCGAAGGTGGGCAAGGTGCCGATGACCGGCCCTGCGATCTCGGTCTGCCACCAGTTGTCCACGACCTGGCCATTGCCCTGCCCCACCAGGTGCTTCTGGGCCCAGCGGTGGGCTTCCGGATTCAGGGGCTCGCCGGCGCAGGCCATGAGGCGCAGCTTGCTGAGGTCGAACTTCCCGGGTGCCTCAGCCCCGTGGCTCATCCACATGCGGACGGCCGTGGGGGCCGTGAACATCACATTCACCCCGAAGCGCTCGCAGATCTCCCAGGTGACCTCCGGGCTGGGGTAGTCCGGCGCCCCCTCGCGGCAGAGGATCGTGGCGCCGATGCTCATGGGGCCGTAGACGATGAAGCTGTGGCCCACCACCCAGCCGATGTCGGAGGTGCTCCAGTAGATGTCGCGCTCCTGGATCTGGTAGAAGGCCCTGCTCAGGTAGTTCACGCCCACCAGATAGCCGCCCGTGGTGTGGACGACGCCCTTCGGTTTTCCCGTCGTCCCGCTGGTGTAGAGGATGAACAGGGGATGCTCGGAATCCACCATTTCCGGATCGCAGTGGATCTCGCGCCCCTGCTGGATGTCGTAGAAGTCCTTCTCGCGCTCGCTGGCGAAGGTGACGGGGGCGTCGCCGGGCCGGGAGCCCCGCCGGTGCACGATGACATGGTCCACCGAGGACAGGTCGCGCACGGCCTCGTCGACGATGGGCTTGAGGGCGATGGCCTTGCCCCGGCGGTAGGTGAAGTCCGAGCAGACCACCACCTTGGCCCCGGCATCCTCGATGCGGGTGCGCAGGGCCAGCGCGCCCATGCCCGCGTAGACCACGCTGTGGATGGCGCCGATGCGGGCGCAGGCCAGCATGGAAATGATGCCCTCGGGCGTGAGGGGCATGTAGAGGATCACCCGGTCGCCCTTTTTCACACCCAGGCGCTTGAGCGTGTTCGCGAAGCGGTTCATCTCGCGGTAGAGCCGGTTGTAGGTATAGGCCCGCTCGTCGCCATCCTCCCCCACCCACAGCAGCGCCGCCTTGTTGCGGCGGTCGCTGTGCACATGGCGATCGATGCAGTTCACCGTGGCGTTGAGCTTTCCACCGACGAACCAGGCGTGGTTGGGCGCCTTGAACTGGAAGACTTCCGTCCAGGGCTCATGCCAATCCAGGGCCCTGGCCTTGTCGCCCCAGAAGGCCGCGGGATCCTCCTCGGCCAGGGCGCGCTCCACCTCATAGTTGATGGCGGCCTGCTTGGCCAGCCAGCCCCGCATGGGAATCGCCGCCTCGCCCTTCTGCAGCGCCTCGATGGTCTTCTGCTGGGTAATGCTGATTTCCACATCGCTCATGGAAGACTCCGAGAACGGGGTGAGGTGGATTGGATTGGATAGGTTGGGAGGGAAGGTAGCACGCCCCCGGGGCCGGAGGAGGGGAAACGATGACGGTGATCACAGCTACACTTGCCCCGGAGTTCCCCATGTCCAAGCCAGCGAGCACCTCCGCCTCCTACGACCTGCACCCAAGCGTGGCCTATGTCCAGAGCATCCTGGCCAACCTGGAGGCGAAGACCGGGCACTCCCTGGAGGCCTGGGTGGCGCGGGTGAAGGCCGAGGGTCCGACCGAGGCCAAGGCCCGCCTGGCCTGGCTGAAAACACAGGGCCTCGGCACCAACCAGGCCGGGTTCGTGGCCCAGCGGGCCGCGGCCGCACCGGGCCACGCCTTTGACGACACGCCGGAAGGCTACCTCGCCGCGGCCCCTGGGTATGTGGACGCCCAGTACGGCGGGAAGAAGGCGCACCTCCGTCCCCTGTTCGAGCAGGTCGTCGCGCTGGCCCGGGGTCTCGGGAAGGAGGTGAGGGTCTGCCCCTGCGAGACCCTCGTCCCCTTCTACCGGAACCATGTCTTCGCAGAGATCAGGCCCTTCGTCTCCCGCCTGGACCTGGGCCTCGCCCTGGGCGACCCGGCCACCGTGAAGGATCTCTCCGGCCGCCTCAAGGACACTGGCGGCTCCAAGAAGAAGGACCGCCTCACCCACAAGCTCGAGCTCTCGTCGGCAGCCGATCTGGCCGCGGCCCTGCCCTGGCTGGTGAAGGCCTTCGAGCGGGACGGGAAGTAGCCCGTGGATCGGCCTCCGCCCTCGCGGAAGCCTTTAATACCGGCTCGCGAGCTCCAGGGCCGCGACATCTTCGCCTGACAAGGCCAGCGATGCGGCCCGGAGCAGGCTGTCCAGCTGATCCAGGGAGGTGGCGCTGGCGATGGGGGCGGTGACCCCCGGTCGGGCCATGAGCCAGGCCAGCGAGACTTCCGCAGGCTTCGCCCCGTGCCGGGAGGCCACTTCATCGAGCGCCTGGAGGATGCGGAAGCCCCGCTCGTTGAGGTAGGCCTTGACCCCGCCGCCCCGCGGGCTCAGCCCCAGATCGGCTTCGCCCCGGTATTTGCCGCTGAGGAATCCCCGCGCGAGGCTGTAGTAGGTGATGACCCCAAGCCCCTCGGCCATCGACAGGTCGCGCAGGGCGCCATCGAAGCTCTTGCGGTCGTACAGGTTGTATTCGGGCTGCAGGATCTCGTAGCGCGGCAGGCCCTTCTCCGCCGCGACCTCCAGGGCCGCGCCCAGCTGGGTCGCATCGAAGTTCGAGGCGCCGATGGCCCGCACCTTGCCCGCCGCGATCAGCTTCTGGTAGGCCGCGAGCGTTTCCTCGTGCGGCGCCTCCGGGTCGTACTTGTGGGACAGGTAGACATCGAGATGGTCGGTCTGGAGGCGACGCAGGGAATCCTCCACCGCGCGCTCGATCCAGGTCCCCGACAGCCCCTTCCGGCCCGGCCCCATCTCCATGCCGACCTTGGTGATTAGGATGATGCGGTCGCGGCAACCGCGGGCCCGCATCCACTCGCCGAGGATGGTTTCCGACTCGCCGCCGACATTGCCGGGCTTCCAGGCCGAGTACACATCGGCGGTATCCACCGTCTCGAAACCCGCGCCGGTGAAGCGGTCGAGGAGATCAAAGGAGGTCTGCTTGTCGGCGGTCCAGCCGAACACATTGCCGCCGAAGACCAGCGGCGAGATCGAGAGGCCGGTGCGGCCCAGGGGTCGCTTGGCGTGCGTCATGGAAACCTCCGAAGACGGTGGGGAACGAACTTCCTTTTTTACCGCAGAGGTCGCAGAGGACGCAGAGAAAGAACGGTGAACCTTCCAATCGATCTCTGCGACCTCTGTGGTTAACCACACGCCCAGATGGGCCAACGCCTACGGGACCGCCACAGACACGCGGCTTACCTTCAGCACTTTGTCCAGGTCCTTGGGATTGAGGCCGACGAGGAAGCCCCGGCTGCCGCCGTTGAGGTAGATGCGGTCCAGGTCGAAGATCGTGGCCTCGGCATGGATGGGCATGGCTTTTTTCGTGCCCAGGGGGCTGGTGCCGCCGACCAGGTACCCGCTGTGGCGGTTGGCCACCTCGGGCTTGCAGGGCTGCACGGCCTTCGCGCTGATCTGGCGCGCCAGCTCCTTGGTGCTCACCTCGCGGTCGCCATGCATGAGGATGATGAGCGGCGCCGCGCGCTCGTCCTCCATCACCAGCGTCTTGATGACGGCGTGCTCGTCCACTCCGAGTTCCCGGGCGCTCACCGCCGTGCCGCCGTGCTCCTCGTAGCGGTAGAGGTGCTCGGTGTAGGCGATGCCGGCCTGCCTGAGCAGCCGAGTGGCGTTGGTGGAGGGTGCCTTCGACATGACCCCATGATCGCACCCGCGGAGCAGGAGCCAGGCATGAGTGCAGAAGAGGGGTTCCGATGGTTCGTACAACCCCTTTTTGCATGCCTGCAGCAGAATGTCGTGCCTTGAGACCCAGCTCTCGTTCTCCCCATCGGTCGACCGCAGAATCCGAAGATGGAATATTTAGATCTAGCAAATTCTTCCACCCCAAGCATAGATACTTTGGGAGTAATGTTAGCTGCTGGCGCGAAAGCAAAGGCCGAGTCAATTTCTATCGAAGAAGCGCTTCGGAGAATGGGCTTAAATGGATTGGCTGATGCTATAGCTTCTAAATTTGGAAGTGGCGGGTGTTAATATGTTTTCAACAATATTCATGTTACTCGTACAACTCACCAATCCGGTAAGACTCCAGTCGACGCCAAATGAACTTCCACTTACCTCATCAACAATAACTGGAATTCCCGAAGAGATCCAAGGTGCCTGGGAAAACCTAAATTCAGAAAATCCTCCTTCGAGTAAATATTTATATCTAACCACTAAATCACAATACTGGATTCCATCATTTGGAAAATCTTCTCTACAGGGAAGCCTCCAACCCTCAGAGATCAGACGATATTTATCTTACTATATACCCATTTCCACTAATGAGTGGAGATTCCGAACACTAGCATGGCCATATACACGCATAGAAGGGACTTTCAAACTTCTTGATTCTTTCACACTAGAGTTGCATGTCTGGGAACGCGGATCATCGGCCACAAGAAGTGATTCACCGATTATCAGCATCTATAAGCGCATGGTGCCACGCCCTGGCCCATATTATGAAGATTTTTCTGATGTCATTCCATCCGTTCCGAAACCTCTTCATGGCACTTGGATTCAGGAATCTTCTCCAGCTCCAGAGCGAATGATCATCACTCCTGCATCTGACCATCAACCCTTCACAATTCGATTCACCCCACACAACATTTCCGAGATCCCCATAGGTGGAAGCGAACAAACATGGACAGGTGGGGTATTCGTCGATTGGGGCCCCGGATGTTGGTGGCTTCGAACTGGCCAGGGAATATCTGGCTCGGAATCTTGTTTTGAAATAGAAACCGGTGGCCGCCTAAAACTCACCACCTTGCCTTTAAAAGAGAATCGCCCATCAGAAATGGCGCCAAGTCAGATTCGCTATTTCCGACATTCGAATTAGGTCTGGGCTTCCGTCACGGGGCAAACCGCGTGTTCACCCACCCCCAGTTCCCGGGCACTCACCGCCGTGCCACAGTGCTCCTCGTAGCGGTAGAGGTGCTCGGTGTAGGCCACGCCGGCCTGCTTCAGGAGCCGGGTGGCGTTCGTTGACGGGGCCTTGGACATGGCTCCATGATTCCACGACTCGGCAGGCGGCGACCGGTCCCTGCACTGGAGGCGGCATGAGCGATGCGGGACTTCGTGGCGGCACCATCCTCGTGACCGGCGCAGGCCGCGGGCTGGGTCGGGAGGTGGCCCTGCGGCTGGCCGCCCGGGGGTTCACCGTGATCACGGGCATGCGGCGGCCGGAGCCCCTCCATGACTTGGAAGTGCTGGCTTTGAATGTGGCGGACGAGGCCTCGATCCTGGCCGCGGCGGCCGAAGTGAAGGCCCGCCACGGCCACCTGGACGCCCTGGTGAACAACGCGGGCATCCTCCTGGACGGGGCCACGGGGGTGATGGAGCTGGAGGCCGACACCCTCCGCCGCACCCTGGAGACCAATGCCCTGGGTCCGTTGCGCATGGCCCAGGCCTTCGCGCCGCTCATGCCGAGGGGGGGTCGCATCGTGAATGTGAGCAGCGAGGGCGGCTCGCTGTCCGCCCCCGCCGCTTGGGCTCCGGGCTACTGCATCTCCAAGACCGCCCTCAACGCCGTCACGGTCCAGCTGGCCGAGGCCCTCAGGCCCCGCGGCATCGCCGTGAACGCCGTCTGCCCCGGCTGGGTGCGCACCGACATGGGCGGCGCCGAAGCGCCCCGCAGCCTCGAAGAAGGGGCGAACAGCATCCTCTGGCTGCTCCTCCAGGCCAGTCCGGACCTCACGGGCGGGTTCTGGCGGGATGGAGAGCGAATCGCCTGGTAAAGCCTGGGGCAATCGTTCCTATCCTTCTGGACCTGCTGGGGTTTTGGAACCAGCAAGCTGGACAGGCTTCCTCCTGGAACGCATATTGGGGCGGGCTTGGTTTCCCCGGCACCCGCCCCGTCCCATGCGCGGCATCGGTTCCAGAGGAGGGTGCCTTGTGAGCTTCACGGCCTTCGCTGTGAAGCGGCTGGTCATCCACCCAGGGAGGCATCCGCATGGAACGCTACGGCCAAAAGCTCGAACCCAGTGGCAGGAAGCGGGTGAATGTGCCCTTCCGGGGCGTGCGCCTCCTGCGGAATCCCATGTACACCAAGGGCACCGCCTTCACCCAGGAGGAGCGTCTGGCCCTCGGCCTCGAGGGCTTGCTGCCCCACGCGGTCACCACCATCGACCAGCAGGCCCGGCGGGTCTATGCCAGCATCCAGTGCAAGCCCGATCCCCTGGAGAAGTACATCGGGCTGGCCGCGCTGCAGGATCGCAATGAGCACCTGTTCTACCGGGTCCTGATCGATCACATCCAGGAGTTCCTCCCCATCGTCTACACGCCCACGGTGGGTCGAGCCTGCCAGGAATTCAGCCACATCTTCCGGCGGGCCCGGGGCATCTGGATCACCCCGGAGCATCGCGGCCATATCGCCGAGGTGCTGCGGAACGCGCCCTTCGAGGACATCCGGCTGATCGTCGTCACGGACAACGAGCGCATCCTGGGCCTCGGCGATCAGGGCGTGGGCGGCATGGGCATCCCCATCGGGAAGCTGGCGCTCTACACGGCGGCGGCGGGCATCCCGCCCTGGCAGACCCTGCCCGTGAGCCTGGATGTGGGCACGGACAACCTCGACCTGCTGGAGGACGAGTTCTACCTGGGCTGGCGGGCGCCGCGACTCCGGGGCCCGGAGTACGACACGCTGGTGGACGAGTTCGTCCACGCGGTGAAGCTCTGCTTCCCGAAGGCCCTCCTCCAGTGGGAGGACTTCAAGAAGTTCAACGCCTTCCGCCTGCTTGAGCGCTACCGCAAGACCCTCACCTCCTTCAACGACGACATCCAGGGCACCGCCGCCGTGGGCGTGGCCGCCCTGATCGCCGGTGTCCGGGCCACGGGGATCCCTATCCGCCAGCACCGCATCCTCTTCCTCGGCTCCGGCGCCGCCGGGATCGGCATCGCCCGGCTCATGCGCACGACCCTCCGGCGCGAAGGCCTGGACGGGGAGGACCTGACCGCGGCCATGGCCAACCTCGATGTCCAGGGCCTCCTCGTGGAGGATGACCCGGGGCTCGACCCCCTGCAGCGGGAGTTCGCCTGGCCGGTGGACATGGCCGAGAAGATGGGCCTGGGCCGGGGCCAGAAGCGGGACCTGCTGTCGGTGATCCGCGCCTTCAAGCCCACCATGCTGATCGGGACCTCGGGAACCGCCGGGGCCTTCACCGAGGAGGCCATCCGGGAAATGGCCTGCTATGCCGAGCGCCCCATCGTGCTGCCCATGTCGAACCCCACGAGCAAGTGCGAGGCCAAGCCCAAGGATGTGCTGGCCTGGACGGATGGCCGCGCCCTGGTGGCCACGGGGAGCCCCTTCGACCCGGTGACCCATGCCGGCCGGGAGCACCGCATCGGCCAGAGCAACAATGTCTTCGTCTTCCCGGGCGTGGGCCTGGGGATCCTGGTCGCCGAGGCCCGGGAGGTGACCGACGGCATGTTCACCGCCGCCGCCCGGCAGCTCGCGCAGGAGGTCCACGCCGACGATCTCGAGGCCGGGAGCCTCTTCCCGCCCGCGGCCCGGATCCGCGAGGTGACGGCCCAGGTGGCGGCGGCCGTGGTCCGCGAGGCCCGGGAAGCGGGCGTGGCGAACCGCAGTCTGGAGGACGCCCAGATTCCCGGGGCCGTCGCCGAGGCGATGTGGAACCCCGCCTACCTTCCCGCCGATCCTGCTCCAGTTAGTGCTGCGGAAGCTGACCGCTCGATGCCCGCGCTGGTCTGAGCGGTCACGCCCCCTCGAAGGCCCGGAACCGCGTGCCGTCGGGCACCTCGATCCCGAAGGTCTCCCGGAGGGTGGGGATCACTTCCTCGGGCGCCAGTTCGCGGCCCTCCACGCGGGAGCCGCGAATCTCGGCATAGGCGCGGTTGCGGAGGATGCGCCGGACCTCCGGACCCGGCAGCTGGGCGGTGAGGGTTCGGACGAAGCGGGATTCCGGGTGCGTGGAGGTGTAGTGGTTCGCCATTTCGAAATCCACCGGGAACTGGGGTTCTGACTGGAAGGCGTACAGGTCCGTCCAGGCCTCTTCGTGGCGGGACTGGAGCACGCGAAGCCCGCCCTCCTCGGCCACCCGGTAGGCATTCTGGAACTGGCCGTGCTGCTCGCCGTCCATGGCCACGGGCCAGAGCAGGCCCTCGCCGCCGAAGCCCACATCGCAGAGCCAGAAGTCCCCCTCCAGACGGATCACCAGCAGCATGTGGGTGCGGGGCAGCACCCCGGGCGCGCCCAGCCGCACACGGGCCTCGCAGGGGATGGCCTCGAAGCCGAGGGTCTTCAGCACGGCGAGGAACAGCGTGTTGTGCTCGAAGCAGTAGCCTCCCCGCCGGCGCCGCACCAGCTTGTCCTGGAGCGAGGCCAGGTCGAGCCGGATGGGCAGGCCCATCTGGATGTCCAGGTTCTCGAAGGGGATGGCCGTGGCGTGGGCGAAGTGGAGGCCGCACAGGGTGTCCAGGCGCGGGGTCGTCTCGCCCCCGAAACCGATCCGTTGCAGGTAGGCGTCCAGGTCGAGGTCAGCGGCCATGTCCGGCCTCCCACGCCGTCAGGTTCCGCCGGATCTGGGCGGCATGGATCTCCAGGTGCTCCCCGTAGCTGCGCAGCCAGTCGTCGGTGCCGTACGGGCCGCTTTGGGTGTGCCGGCCCATGCGCTCCCAGGCTTCCCCCGGAAGCCCGGCCAGCATGGACGCCGTGTGGGCCCGGACGGCCCCGATCAGGGTCAGGGCCAGTTCCGGGTCCGCCGCATGGTAGTCGAACCGGCGGGCCCAGGCGTTCTCATCGTAACCCACAATCAGGGGATCCGGCTCCGCCAGCAGGAGGCGGATGCGGATGGCCGCGTAGGTTTCCGAATCCGCGCAGTGGATCAGGACTTCCTGGGCGCTCCAACGCCCTTCCCCCGGCCGCCAGATCCGGGCCTCTCCGGGCACCTCCTCCCAGGCGCGCCGGAGGAGGGCAGGTCCCTCCGCATAACGGCGAAGAAAGGATTCCCGGGCAGCAGCATCGAAGGGCATGGGACACCTCGCCCCCAGCATGGCGCGGTGGCGATGAAATTTGGCGGGGGGCCGGCGAAATTGAAGCCTCAATTTGCGAGGCAACCGTGTTTTCATGGGGGCCTCCCCCGGAGGTCCCATGCGCATCCCGACGGCATGCCTCGCCCCATCTCTGGTCGCCCTGTCCCTGGCGGCCCTGCCCCTGCTGGCCGGCGACCGCGTCACGGGCCGGGCCTTCGCCACCCGCTCCGAAGTGGCGGCCCAGCACGGCATGGCCTGCACCAGCCAGGCCCTGGTGACCCAGATCGCCCTGGATGTGCTGAAGCAGGGCGGTTCTGCCGTGGACGCCGCCATCGCCGCGGACGCGGCCCTGGGCCTCATGGAACCCACGGGCAGCGGCATGGGCGGCGACCTCTACGCCATCGTGTGGGACGCCAAGACGAAGAAGCTGCACGGCCTCAACGGCAGCGGGCGCTCCCCGAAATCGCTCGGCCTCGAGCACTTCAAGAAGCTCGGCCTCAAGCACATTCCGCCCCACGGCCCCCTGCCCGTGAGCGTGCCGGGCTGCGTGGACGGCTGGTTCGAGCTGCACAAGAAATTCGGCAAGCTGCCCATGGCCCAGGTGCTGGCCCCGGCCATCCGCTACGCCAAGGAGGGCTTCCCGGTCAGCGAGCTCATCGCCTACTACTGGGACCGCAGCGTGCCCGTGCTCGGGAAGTTCCCGGGCTTCACGGAAACCTTCACCGTGGACGGCAAGCGCGCGCCGAAGAGCGGCGAGATCTTCCGCAATCCGCGCCTGGCGAAGACGCTGGAGATCCTCGGGAAAGAAGGCCGCGACGCCTTCTACAAGGGCGAGATCGCCCGCAAGATCGACGCCTACATGAAGGCCCAGGGCGGCTTCCTCAGCTACGAGGACCTGGCCGCCCACCATTCGGAGTGGGTCGAGCCCGTCAGCGTGACCTACCGCGGCTACGAGGTGTGGGAGCTGCCCCCCAACGGCCAGGGCATCGCCGCCCTGCAGATGCTGAACATCCTCGAAGGCTACGACTTCTCGAAGATCCCCTTCGGCAGCCCTCAGCATGTCCACCTGTTCACCGAAGCCAAGAAGCTGGCCTTCGAGGACCGGGCCCGGTTCTACGCCGACGCCGCCTTCATGAAGGTGCCGCTGGCCTGGCTGCTCTCGAAGGACTACGCCGCCCAGCGCCGGGCCCTCATCGGCGACCGCGCCTCGCGCCGCCTGGAGGCGGGCCACCCGCCCCTCAAGGAAGGCGACACGGTCTACCTGACCACCGCCGACAGCGAGGGCAACATGGTGAGCCTCATCCAGAGCAACTACCGCGGCATGGGCAGCGGCATGACGCCCGGCGACCTGGGTTTCTGCCTCCAGGACCGGGGCGAGCTGTTCAACCTCGAAGAAGGCAACGCCAACAGCTACGCGCCCGGCAAGCGGCCCTTCCACACCATCATCCCCGGCTTCATCACCAAGGACGGCCAGCCCTTCCTCAGCTATGGCGTCATGGGCGGTGAGTTCCAGCCCATCGGCCATGCCCAGATCGTGATGAACATGATCGACTTCGGCATGAACGCCCAGGAGGCCGGCGACGCGCCCCGCATGAGCCACGACGGTTCTCCGGAGCCCACCGGCGAAAAAGGGAAGCTGCCCGGCACCATCCAGCTGGAGAGCGGCTTCCCCTATGAGACCGTCCGCGAGCTTATGAACCGCGGCCATGGGGTGGGCTGGATGTTCGGCGGCTACGGCGGCTACCAGGCCATCCGCTGGGACCCCAGGCAGAAGGTCTACTTCGGGGCCTCGGAATCGCGGAAGGACGGGCAGGCGGCGGGATACTGATTCAGAGGTAGGTCGCCGGATCCAGACCCCAGGCCAGGGGCTCCTCGTAGTCCACGATCTGCTCCGTGGCGTGGGCCAGGTGCAGGTCCCGGGGCTGGAGGTGAAGCTTCCGACTCGCATCGAACACCACCCGCACGGTGGGCCGGAGCAGATCTTCCCCCTGTTCCACCACCACGGCCAGCCGGCCCCCGGACAGGCGCACCAGCGACCCCACCGGGTAGATGCCCAGGATCCGGATGAAGTGCTGCACCAGGTCGCCATCCAGGTGCGAGCCGCTCCATTCCAGGAGCCGCTTCAGCACCTCGGAGGGCTCCTTCCCCTTGTGGTAGACGCGGTTGGAGGTGAGCGCGTCGTAGACATCCACGATGGCGGCCATGCGGCCGATCTGGGAGATCTCCCCGGCCGCGATCCCCCGGGGGTAGCCACCGCCGGACACCTTCTCGTGATGCTCCCCGGCGATGCGGACGACAAGGCTTGAGATCCCGGGCACGCCCCTCAGGATCGCCTCGCCGAGATCGGCGTGGGACTTCATGACGACGAACTCGTCCTCCGTCAGCTTCCCCGGTTTGTTGAGGATCTCGTTCGGGACCTTCATCTTCCCCACATCGTGGAGCAACCCTCCCAGACCCGCCTCCTCCACCGTGGCGGCATCCATGCCCAGGGCCTGGGCGAAGGACACCAGCAGGGCGCAGATGCTCACCGAGTGCTGGAAGGTGTAAGTGTCGGCATTCTTGATGCGGGACAGGCTGATCAGCGCCCCGGGGTTCCGCAACACGGAGGAGCGCATCGCCTTCACCAGGGGCAGGGCCTTGGCCGGATCCAGCTGCTTTCCAAGCCGCACATCCTGGAGCAGACCCTGCACCACATCGGCCGCTTCGCCCAGGATGCTCCGCGCGGCGATCGCCTCCTCCCGCTGGGAGACCCGGGCCGGGGCGAGCGCGGCCCCGCCCGTGGCCGAGGCCTTGAGCCGCTGCGCCAGGCCCTGTTCGATCTCGGCCTGGGTGGGGGCCCCCGCCACATCGTCCCCGCGGGCGGTGTCGATGTAGATTTCATTCAGCCCGTGGTCCCGGATCTTCTGGATCTGATCGGCATGCTTCAGCGCAAAGCGCTGCCGGATAAATCCATGTTCGAGCCAACTGCAGTTGAGATCATGGACATACATGCCCGCCTTGAGGTCCTCGACCTTCACCCGTTTGATGGTCATGCTTCGTGCACTCTCCCATCCCCTGGATCGGCCCGGAACGCCCTGAGAATGAGTAGGGATTGAGCAGGACACCCCCTCTGTCCAGAATTCGGGCAGACCATGCGCCACCGGGGAAGCGGCTCCCCGCCCAGCGCCGGGCGGGATGTAGAATGAAGGTTCGCATCGCGCCCAGCGGCGTTCTATGGGGAGTTGACCGTGCTGCAAGCCTATCGCCAACATGTCGCCGAACGGGCCGCCCTGGGCATCCCCCCCCTGCCCCTCACCGAAGCGCAGACCTCCGAACTCACCCTCCTCCTGGCCCATCCCCCCGCGGGCGAAGAGGCCTTCCTCCTCGACCTGCTGACCCACCGCGTGCCCGCCGGCGTGGACGACGCCGCGCGGGTGAAGGCCGCCTTCCTGGCCGCCGTGGCCAAGGGCGCCGAGAAAGTGGCCCTGGTGCCGCGCGAGAAGGCCACGGAGCTGCTGGGCACCATGCTCGGCGGCTTCAATGTGAAGCCCCTCATCGACCTGCTGGAAGACGCCCAGGTGGGCGGCATCGCCGCCGAGGGGCTGAAGAAGACCCTGCTGGTCTTCGACGCCTTCGCCGAAGTCAAGGCCAAGGCCGATGCCGGCAATGCCAACGCCCAGGCCGTGCTGAAGTCCTGGGCCGAGGCCGAGTGGTTCACCAGCCACCCGGAAGTGCCCCAGAGCCTCACCCTGACGGTCTTCAAAGTCACGGGCGAGACCAATACCGATGACCTGTCCCCGGCCCCCGATGCGTGGAGCCGCCCCGACATTCCGCTCCACGCCGTGGCCATGCTGAAGAACGCCCGACCCGGCATCACCCCCGATGATCCCGGCAAGGTGGGCCCCCTCAAGCAGCTGGAGGGCCTCAAGGCCAAGGGCCACCTCGTGGCTTATGTGGGCGATGTGGTGGGCACCGGTTCCTCTAGAAAGTCCGCCACCAACTCCGTGCTCTGGTTCACGGGCGAGGACATCCCCTTCGTGCCCAACAAGCGCTTCGGCGGCGTCTGCCTGGGCTCCAAGATCGCGCCCATTTTCTATAACACCATGGAAGACGCCGGTGCCCTGCCCATCGAACTGGATGTCAACGGCATGGACATGGGCGATGTCATCGAGCTGCGCCCCTACGAGGGCAAGGCCCTGAAGAACGGCAAAGTCATCGCCGAGTTCAAGGTGAAGTCGGAGGTCATCTTCGACGAGGTCCGCGCCGGCGGCCGCATCCCCCTGATCATAGGCCGCGGCCTCACGGCCAAGGCTCGCGCCGCCCTGGGCCTCCCCGCCTCCACCGCCTTCCGCCTGCCTGCGATCCCCAAGGACACCGGCAAGGGGTTCTCGCTCGCGCAGAAGATGGTGGGCCGCGCCTGCGGCGTGACGGGCATCCGCCCCGGCACCTACTGCGAGCCGCGCATGACCACCGTGGGCTCCCAGGACACCACGGGGCCCATGACCCGCGACGAGCTGAAGGACCTGGCCTGCCTCCAGTTCTCCGCCGACATGGTGATGCAGTCCTTCTGCCACACGGCGCCCTACCCCAAGCCCGTGGATGTGAAGACCCACCGCGAGCTGCCGCCCTTCATCACGAACCGCGGCGGCGTCTCGCTGAAGCCCGGCGACGGCGTCATCCACAGCTGGCTGAACCGCCTGCTGCTGCCGGATACGGTCGGTACCGGCGGCGACTCGCACACCCGCTTCCCCATCGGCATCTCCTTCCCCGCGGGTTCGGGTCTGGTGGCCTTCGCCGCCGCCACGGGCGTCATGCCCCTGGACATGCCGGAATCCGTGCTCGTGCGCTTCAATGGTGAGCTGCAGCCCGGCGTCACCCTGCGCGACCTCGTGAACGCCATCCCCTACTACGCCATCCAGCAGGGGCTGCTCACCGTCGAGAAGAAGGGCAAGAAGAACATCTTCAGCGGCCGCATCCTCGAGATCGAAGGCCTGCCCAAGCTGAAGGTGGAGCAGGCCTTTGAGCTGTCCGACGCCTCCGCCGAGCGGTCCGCCGCCGGTTGCACCGTGCGCTTGGACAAGGAACCGATCATCGAGTACATGAACTCCAACATCGTGCTCATGAAGTGGATGATCGCCAACGGCTACGAGCACCGCGAAACGCTGGAGAACCGCATCAAGGCCATGCAGGCCTGGATCGCGAAACCCGAGCTGCTGGCGCCGGATGCGGACGCCGACTACGCCGCCGTCATCGAGATCGACCTGGCCGAGGTGAAGGAGCCGCTGCTGGCCTGCCCCAACGATCCCGACGATGTGAAGCTCCTGTCCACGGTGGCCGGCGACAAGATCGACGAAGTATTCATCGGCTCCTGCATGACCAACATCGGCCACTTCCGCGCCGCCGGGAAGCTGCTGGACGGCAAGAGCGACATCCCCACCCGCCTCTGGATCGCCCCGCCCACCAAGATGGACGAGTATGTCCTCACCCAGGAGGGCTACTACGGCATCCTTGGCCGCACCGGCGCCCGCATGGAGATGCCCGGCTGCTCGCTGTGCATGGGCAACCAGGCGCAGATCCGCAAGGGCAGCACGGCCATGTCCACCTCCACCCGCAACTTCCCCAACCGGCTGGGGCTGGACACCCGCGTCTACCTCGGCTCCGCGGAACTGGCGGCCATCTGCGCCCTGCTCGGCCGCATCCCCACCGTGGCCGAGTACATGGCCCAGATCGGCGTCGTCGACGCGAAGGCCAAAGACATCTACCGCTACATGAACTTCGACCAGATCGCGGATTTCCGCGAAGTGGCCGACACCGTCCAGGTCTAGGTCCCCCTCGGCTCGGAAACGGCCCGGGACATCACCCCGGGCCGTTTCCGGGTGACCGTCCAGGCAGTTTGTGTTAGCCTCATCAGTTCTTACACCACCTTTCGGGGGGTTCCCATGGGGATCTTTGAGGGCCACATCCGCGTCCACGACGGCGACCGTTTCGCCTTGGTGGCCTCGCGCTGGAACGACTTCATCGTCGAACGCCTCATCGACGGCGCGAAGGACTGCATCCTCCGCCACGGCGGACGGGAAGACCAGCTGGACCTCATCCGCGTCCCGGGAAGCTTCGAGCTGCCCCAGGCGGCCAAGCTGGCGGCCCAGAGCGGCCGCTATGCGGGCGTCATCGTGCTGGGTTCCGTGATTCGCGGCGGCACGCCGCACTTCGACATGATCGCCGCCGAAGTCACCAAGGGCGCCGCCCAGGTGGCCCTGGACACCGGCCTGCCGCTGGCCTTCGGCGTGCTGACGACCGACAGCGTGGAGCAGGCCATCGACCGGGCCGGCGCGAAAATGGGCAACAAGGGCTGGGAGGCCGCCCAGAGCGTCCTCGAGATGACCGACCTCGCCCATGCCCTGAAGGCTGCTGCGAAGGGGCGCAAGTAGATGGGTGTCCGTCGCCGGGGGCGCGAGTACGCCCTTCAAATGCTGTATGCCATGGACCTGACCGGCTACCAGCCGGATCAGGTGTTCGCCGGCTTCTACGCCATCCAGGATCTGAACCGGGATGCGTTCTACTATGCCCGGCGCCTGGTGGACGGCGTGCACGGACATCTCGACGAGATCGACGGGGTGCTGGCGAAGTACGCCGAGCACTGGAAGATCCATCGCATGGCCGCCGTGGATCGCAACCTGCTCCGCCTGGGGCTGTTCGAGCTGATCTATGTGAAGGAAGTGCCCTTCCCCATCGTCATCAACGAAGCCCTGGAGATCGTGAAGGAATTCAGCGACCAGGAAGGCACGCAATTCCTCAACGGCATCCTGGATGCCGCCCGCAAAGAGTTCCGCCCGGAAGAAAACGGCCCCCGAATCAAGAAGAAGGTCGGGGCCGCAGAACCTCCTGAAGAATCATGACCTGATCCGCCCCGGCTGGTTTGCTATGCTCGATCCCTTCCCCAGCCCGATCCGATCGTTGGAGCTTTGATGAGCACTTCACGCAAGAAGCCCGCTGCCGACAAGAAGACCCCCCAGGCCCCCAAGGCCGCCGCCCCCAGGCCCGCCGCCCCCCGCACCACCCCCACCTCCATCGGCCTGGAGGAGATCAAGACCCTCATCGCGCTCGTGGGCCGTGAACCCTTCCAGGAATTCGAGTTCGAAGCCGGGGACATGCGCTTCCGCATCCGCAAGGACGGCCCGGCCCCCGTGGTCCACGCCGCCCCGGTGGTGGTCGCCGCCCCCCTGGCCCCAGCCATGTCCTCTGCCCCCGCCGCCGCCCCGCAGCCCGTCGGGCCGGTGGATGAGCCCGGCATCCACTATGTCACCAGCCCCATCGTGGGCACCTTCTACCGCGCCTCCAACCCCAGCGCCGCGCCCTATGTGTCGCCCGGTGACTATGTGAAGCCCGGCCAGACCTTGTGCATCGTCGAAGCCATGAAGCTCATGAACGAGATCGAAAGCGATGTGGCCGGCGAAGTCGTGAAGGTGCTGGTGGAGAATGGCACTCCCGTCGAGTACGGCGAGCGCCTCTACGCGGTCCGGATCGGCTAGCCATGGGCGCAGCCATTCGACGCAAGGCAACCCCAACGGCGACGGCTCCCGCCGACGCGCCGCCCTTCAAGAAGATCCTCATCGCCAACCGGGGCGAGATCGCGTTGCGCGTGATCCTGGCCTGCAAGGAGATGGGCATCCAGACCGTGGCCGTCTATTCGGAAGCGGATCGCAACGCCCTGCATGTGCGCTTCGCGGACGAGGAAGTCTGCATCGGCCCCCCGCCCTCCTCGAAGTCCTACCTGAACATCCCCCAGGTCATCGCCGCCGCCGAAGTCACCGGCGCCGAGGCCATCCATCCGGGCTACGGCTTCCTCAGCGAGAACGCCCATTTCGTCGAAGTCTGCCAGGCCTGCGGCATCACCTTCATCGGGCCCAGCGGCGAGATCATCCGCAAGATGGGCAACAAGGCCCAGGCCAAGGCCACCATGCTGGAGGCCGGCGTGCCCCTCATGCCGGGCAGCGACGGCCTCGTGGAGACGGTCGAAGAGGCCCTGGTGGTGGCCGAGCAGATCGGCTATCCCGTCATCGTCAAGGCCAGCGCGGGTGGCGGCGGGCGCGGCATGCGCATCGTCAACAACCCCGAGGAACTACCGGACCTCTACAACACCGCCCGCAGCGAGGCCAAGAACGCCTTCGGCGACGATGGCGTCTACATGGAGAAGTACCTCCTGGAGCCCCGCCACATCGAAGTCCAGATCATGGGCGACCTCTTCGGCAATGTGGTGCACCTGGGCGAGCGCGAGTGCTCCATCCAGCGTCGCCACCAGAAGCTCATCGAGGAGAGCCCCAGCGCCGTCCTCGACCCGGCCCTGCGCCAGCGCATCTGCGACACCGCCGTGCGCGCCGCCAAGGCCGTCGGCTACTACAACGCGGGCACCATCGAGTTCCTCCTCGACAAGCGCGGCGACTTCTTCTTCATGGAGATGAACACCCGCGTCCAGGTGGAGCACCCCGTCACCGAGCTGGTCACGGGCATCGACATCGTGAAAGAGCAGATCCGCATCGCCGCCGGCCAGAAGCTCAGCTTCCGCCAGGAGGATGTGGTCCAGAAGGGCCACGCCATCGAGTGCCGCATCAATGCGGAGGACCCCTTCAAGTTCACGCCCTGCCCCGGCCGCATCACCGCCCTGCACTTCCCCGGCGGCCCCGGCATCCGCGTGGATACCGCCATGCATCAGGATGCGGTCATCCCGCCCCACTACGACTCCATGGTGGCCAAGCTCATCGCCTTCGGCGCCAACCGCACCGAGGCCATCGCCCGCATGCGGCGCGCCCTGGACACCCTGGTCATCGAGGGCATCAAGACCACCGCCCCCCTGCACCGCCGCATCATGGACCAGCCCGACTTCATCGCCGGCACCTTCTCCACCAAGTGGCTGGAAGGCTACCTCGAGGAGTTGAAGCGTGATCCGACGGGGGATCCCCGGTAGGGCCTGATCCGATAGACTGGACCCTGCGCCGCCTTAGCTCAGTTGGTAGAGCTCCAGCTTTGTAATCTGGAGGTCGCCGGTTCGATTCCGGCAGGCGGCTCCAATGCCGGGGAACCTCATGGACCATTCCGCCCAGACCCGACCGTGAGCGATTCCCCCCGCGCCCGTCCCAGCCTGCTCCGCTCCGCCGGGGTCGTCGGGCTGATGACGCTGCTGAGCCGCCTCACGGGGCTGCTCCAGACCTTCTTCCTCAGCCATGTGCTGGGGGCGGGGGCCGCCGCGGATGCCTACGCCGTGGCCTTCCGCCTGCCCAACCTGCTGCGCCGCTTCACCGCCGAAGGCACCATGACCGCCGCCTTCCTGCCCACCCTGGCCGAAGCCGAGGCCGCCGAGGGCGAGGCCGCCGTGAAGGCCGTGGCGGCACGGTTCCTGGGCACCCTGCTGGTGATCCTGCTGCTGGGCGTGGTCCTCGTCCTCCTGTTCATGGGGCCCCTGGCGGGCCTGCTGATGCTGGGGCGCCCCGAGGCCCAGAGCGAGCTCACCACCCGGCTGGGCCGCATCATGTTCCCCTACCTGGCCCTGGTGAGCCTCACGGCGGGCTTCGCGGGCCTGCTGAACCTGCGCCACCGCTTCGCCCTGGCGGCCTCGGTCTCCGTGTTCTGGAACCTGGCCTTCATCGCCTTCGGGTGGCTCTCGCTGCGCCTACTGGGGCGAGGCGGCCAGGTGCCGCTCGAGACGGTTGCGGTCGTGTGCGCCCTGGCCGTGCTGGCGGGGGGCGTGCTCCAGCTGCTGGTCATCCTGCCCGCCGTGCGGAAGGAGGGCTTCGGCCTCGCCGTCGGCCTGCACCTGCGCGACCCCTGGGTCCGCAAGGCCCTCAAGCGCATGGGGCCGGGCCTCCTGGCCGCCGGCATCTACCCCATCAACGCCCTGATCAGCGCCATGCTGGCCTCCATGCTCCCCAACGGCGCCCAGATGGTGCTCTACAACAGCGGCATGATGGGCGAGATGGTGCTGGGGCTCTTCGCCATGAGCCTCGCCACCGCCGGACTGCCCACCCTCTCGCGCCAGGCCGAGGCCCGCGACTGGCCCGCCCTGAACCGCAGCCTCACGCAGTCCATCTCGGCCTCAGCCCTGCTGGTGCTGCCGGCCTCCGTGGGCCTCGCCGTGCTGGCGCGGCCCATCTGCGCCCTGCTCTTCCGCACCGGCGCCTACGATCCCGCCGCCGCCGACTGGACCGCCCTCACCCTGGTGTTCCAGTCCGTGGGCCTGGTCTTCGTGGCCGCCCAGCGCCTGGGCAATCAGGCCCTCTACGCCCTCAAGGACTACCGCGGCCCCGCGGCCCTGGCGGGTGCCACCCTGGTGGTGAATGTGGCCCTCAGCCTCGCGCTGCTGAAGCCCCTCGGCACCGGCGGCCTGGCCCTGGCCAACGGCCTCGCCAGCCTCGCGGGCCTCGCGGGCCTGCTGCTGCGCCTGCGCCCCCGCCTGCCCGGCCTGGACCTGCGCCCCCTCCTGAACGCCACCGCCCGCGCCCTCGCCGCCTGCCTCCTCATGGGCCTGCTCGCCTGGGGCGGCGCGCACCTCCTCACCCTCGACGCCCCCCACGCCTTCACCCGCGCCGCCCTGGCGCTGAAAGTCCTGCCCCTCGTGGCCCTCTGCGCGGTGGTTTACGGAGCTACTGCCGCGGGATTCGGGCATCCCGAGGCCCGCAACCTAGCCGCGAAGCTCCGAGGAAAGCTCGTTCGCCGCTAAGAGGTGGTCTGCTTTAGTTTCAGATCTATTTCCCCGAACAGGAAATCCAACACCAAAGATGCACTCAAAAGCACAGCACTGATATACCAAGATCACCACTGGAGATCACGATAGAGATACCGTCATCGCCCCAGGTTCATCCGGGACTTTCTGCATTCAGGCACATTCGCACACCCGTGTGGGCGTGACCACGAAAAAGCCCTTGGGATCCGGGGCTTTGAGGTGTCGTGTGCTTCACTTCTTTGCCTTTCCGCTTGAGAAATCCTCGTAATCGTCTCTGTAGATAGTTACCTCTGACGAGGAGGGGAATGACTTGTCCAGGGCACAAATTTCCCTTTTCTTTAATCTCTTATAATTAAAAGACAAGGTGCACACATAAGCATCAGCACCGTCTCCTCCAAAAATTATTAATTCAAACCCACCAGCTGAGAATTGACACTTGATAATTTTTGTTTGATATAAACGATCATATGAAGTTCTTGGCAGAGTTACTAATTTACTGTCGAGATGAATTTTCAACCATTTGAGCTTCTCGGCCCTGATATTTGGAACAATCCCGAAAGCCATTTGGTACTCATCCGAAACCACTGTTGGCTCTCCAGTTTCCACTTCAAATTCTAGATTAATTTTATGATGTTTTGCTACGAGACCAAATCGTTGGACCCCTTCACCAACATCCTCTATGTTGAGCTCTTTCGCGCTGGTATTTAACTGAATTTTCTTGTCCTCAAATAGCCTAATTCCATGCAGACCTGAGGCGAGAAGAGTAGCCCCTGGTAATCCTAGAAACAGCAATATTAAATACCTCATGTCAGCCTCCACCGTCCAAATTTGCAAGCCTCTCAATTGTCATTTGCCCTGCTGAATCAGGACCACTTGGCACAGTCCTTCCGGGCGAAACCCGAATAGGACCAATCACCACGAGATTAGTGACATTCATATTTACTAATGTTTGTCGTGCTCCATGCGGCATAACGATACAACCTTGAGATGCCTCGCCTGGATGACTTGAACTATCTCCATGGATGAGAAATCCATTTCTACTATGCATGTCTTGATCGCCTGTGGGGGTCAATCTTAGGACAGGATCTCCTTTAATCGATGGGTGCTTCTCTGGACCCGATATCCGGTAATCACCTACAGGAATAACTCCAGCATTGAGATTGGGCGTTTTGGGATTTCCCTTTTCGCCTTCCGAATCAGGGTTGTTCTTCCCACTCCCTCTGCCGCTGTAATTCTTGTCACCCAAATTTGTAATCGTGGTTGTTGATGAGCCATCACTTCTGGTTGTTGTGGTATCGATCCAAGCTGCACCAGTGGACTGGTCGAAGTATCCAACGAGAGTTGTTTGCGCGGACCATTAAAGAGATCCATAAAACTTCACGGTAACCACATCGATTAACCCAACTTTAGTCCACATAAAAAAAGCTTCGGAATATGGTTCGCATTTTACCAAATAGTGTTGCCCTAGTTCGACCTCATTAAGGCTCGCAATGCGAGCCAGGAATGCATCCTTCAAAGGTGAATCGCAATATTCCTTGACAATCGTGGTGATCTCCCTTTTCAGGGAATCAGGATTCAAATCCTTTCCTGCAATTATTAAATCGATTTCAGCACCAAAATGGTTTTCGAACCACCGCTTTACATATACATATTTATTGTTTTCAATTTTAATCATATTATTGCTCAACATAGCATTAACCTTCTTCTGTGGCTCTTTGGCAATGCACATAGATGTAATAATTATTGATAAAATGATATTTTTGATAATCATCTCATTAACTCCTATTGAATAATTTCTATGTGAATTGCAGGATCGTTTGGAGGAAGGAAATATTTGTCTATCTTGCTGCTTCCTTTAACGGCTGCCTTAAATTTCTCCGCTGCGGTGCTTGGAGTTATTCTAGTTGGACTTATATCGATGACATTCCTTACACTTGCATCTCCTGTATGTTTAAATGCACCAGGGTTAGCCAATTTAATTTCATCGATCTTGGCTTTCATCCCCGTAATGATTTCAGTTTCAGTCTTCTTTGCTGCGAGCAGATTTGAATAAACCGTCAGCACTGCATTTCCATCAATCCCATAGAGTTTCTTCTGAGCATCTAGGTTTGCAGATGCATTTTTATACATGATACTCGCCTGCTCCTGGGTGGTCCTGACAGTATCAGTCACAACCACTTCTGTGGCACCGGCTTCTTTCATCAACCCTTTAATAATATCAGCAGATTTTGTCGACACATTACTGCTGTCATTAGGATTGTCATATTTGATTGTTTGCGCGGTTTTCGCCGTTGGTGCTTCAGTTTCTTTTGCCTTAGCCACCGAGGCGGCGGTGCCCTCGCTTGTTCCCGCGATCGGTTGGGTGCTTCCCCCGAGCAGCCTGGCATTGTCCGCTGCCACCTTCATGTTGTCCGTTTCGGCATGCCACAGGCCGATTCCGCCCGAATCGCCGAAACCCCAGGCGGATTGCGAAATTCGCGAGGAGGATGCGTCCATTTCTGGAACCTCGGCGATCCGCCCATCCGGGTCCGTCTTCGTCACGGGGTTGTTCGTCACATAGTTGTAGAGGTTCCAGGATTCGGGATCGTCTTTGGTCTGGTCATAGACGGGGTCCACCTGGGCGAATTTTCCATAGACGGGAAGGTATTCCCGGGCCTGCATGTAGATCGCCTCGCTGTCCGGGTCCTCCTCGTGGTTTGTGAAGCGACGGAGGGCCGTTTTCCCCCAACCGACCATCCGCTCGCCGAAGGGAAGGTTCTTGGATCGGCCCACGATCGTCCCCGAGGCATCGGTCATCACCGAGGGACTCCCCACCTGGTCCGACTGGATGAACATCGTTCCCACACCCGATGAATCCTCCGATAGTTCCTGCCCGAAACCATAGACGATGGAGCGCTTCCAGACCAGGGCCCCGGGGGCTCGCGCCATGACCGTCACCGTGGCGGTCACGGCTCCCACCAGATTCCTGGCGGTCAGCGTGTAGGTAGTCGTCACGGCGGGCGACTGTTCGAGGCTGTTCCCCGTCACGGGCATGCCGTTGATCTCGAGGCCATCGGCTTGGCTCACGGACCACCTCAGGGTCGTGAGCCCGCCTGGCAAGACTTCCTGCGGGTCCGCATAGAACTCCTCGATCACGGGCAAGCCGACCTCCACCACCACGGTGATCGAGGCACTGACTGAGCCCACCCCATTGGTGGCCCTCAGGACATAGGTCGTCGTCGCTGTGGGAGACACCACCAGGCTGTTCCCCACCACCGGCCCGATCCCGTCGAGGGTGAGAGAGGTGGCGTTTGCGACGCTCCAGGTCAGGGTCGAACTCTGCCCCAAGGCAATGGTGCTGGCCGTCGCTGAAAACTCGGCGATGCTTGGGGGCGCCGGCGCATTGACCGCCACAGTCACCTGCGCGGTGACGCTCCCCGCAGCATTCGTCGCCGTCAGCGTGTAGGTCGTGGTCACCCTCGGGAACACCTTGAGGTGCCCCTTTCCTACCACCACGCCGACGCCCTGGTCGATGGACAGCTGGGTGGCTCCGCTCGATTTCCAACTCAGGAGGGCGCCTTCCCCCGGGAGGATGCTGGCCGGGCTGGCGGTGAGACGGGTGATGGAGGGCCGAGCCAGCACCCTGACCACGACGGAATCGGCGGACGCCCGATATCCCGCGGCTCGCGCCCTGAAGGTCACGGTGTAGCTGCCGGCCTGAGTAAAGACATGGCTTGTCCTCGCGCCAACGGCTCTGCTGTGGTCGCCGAAGTCCCAACTGCAGGCCGTGCCGAAGGTCGTCTCTCCCGCGAAGGCCACACTGCTTCCCGGCGCCACCGTGATGGCCGCCGAGGGTTGCAGGATGGTGGCACCGGCCGCTGGATGACGGATGCGCCCCGAGGCCGTTGCCGAGAGGTATTTGGGAGGGCTCACGGGTGAAGGCACAGAAAATTGAGCCAAGGGCTCCCGGCCGAATCCGTAGACTGTGTAATCGAGGCTCCCATCGGCGCGCATGCGCTTGAAGCGAAGGCCTGACGCCTCCAGCAGATAGGAGGTTCCATTCTCCTTCACCACCCGCCCCGAAGGATCGTAGAGCCAGGAGGCCAGCGCATTGGCAGTACCCGGATAGGCAAACACCTGACTGAGGCGCCCCAACGCATCGTACTGGCGCCCGGTATCGTAGGTACCCATCGCCGCGGCCATCGCGGGACTCCCCTGGCTCAGGGCCACGAGGGTACCCGGGAGGTCGTTGCCAACCATGGAATCAGCCCGCCAGGCGCGAAGCTCCGAAGGCTGGAGGCTGCCTGATTCACCCTCCGCGTAGTCGAAATTGGACTGGATCCGGTTCCCGAATGAATCGTAACCGAACCACTGATCAACGCGTTCTCCATGGACTCCCACCACGCGGCTGGCACTTAGCCGTTGGAGCTCGTCATAGCTGAAGACATCATTCCCGCGGCTGAGCATCAGGCCCCCCGCCGACCAGGTGATGGCGCTCGATTCGACCACCCCGCCGGGAACCGCGTGCTGCGTCAGGGCCAGCTCATCCTTGTCCAAGGTCGAGAGCGTGGTGGCGCCGTTGCCGAGGATCAAGGTATGCGTCACCGCGGTACCTGCGATCTGGTCGTAGACCATCATCCCCCGTAGGTTTCCGTCGGCTCTGACGCTTCGAGGCCGGTTCTGGTCGTCGTAATCCACCGTGACGGTCGAAGCCGGCCGGCCTCCCCCTTCCGGATAAGTAAGGCTCGTCGCCTGCCCAAGGGCATTGAGCGTCTGCGAGACGATGAAGCTCTGTTGCCCGTCAGAAACAGACTTCCAATTCAATCGGAAGAGGTCGTCGTATCCATAGGCTTCGATCATGGTTTGCGGCGTCCCCCAGATGTCTGGAAGATCCTGGGTTTCGGATAGCAACACGGGCAGGCGGGAGGCTGAGTCGTACCCGAAGCGACGCACGACAGATCCCTCAGGGCCCGCCGCCACGACGGAGCTCGGCTGGTTGTGGCCATCGAGCGTGGTCGTGAAGGTGTTCCTTACCGTGGAGCCTTCGCGGCCGTACTGTTCACTGACGAGTGGGGTGCCTGACATCGTGAACTTCGAATAGACGGTGGTCCCCTCCTCCGGTTCAGTCCGGCTGATGAGCCATCCCATGGGGTTGTAGGCATAACTGCGCTGCTGCCTGGCCGCTCCAGCCCCCTGGAGCGTCTGCAGAAGGTGGCCATCCTGATCGTAGAAATACTCACTGAGCTGCCCCGCTTGGTCCACCAGGGCCCGCTTTTGGCCCAGGAGATCGACCCCTTCCGACCGCACATGGCCCCGGTCGTCCTGAGTGGAGGTCCACACGGCCGCCAAGCCGCTGATCGAAGTCCATGCGGGCTGCTGAACCGTGTGCTGGAGCAGCCGGCCCTGGGCATCCCAGTGATCCGTCATCCGGCCGCGATCATCGTAGGCCCATCGCTCCATGCCCCAGGACTGCTGGGTCGGCTTCAGGTTGGGGCTTTGTGCCGTCCTCTGTCCGAAGCCATCGTATTCGAGGGCCTGCTCTCCGACCCTCGACCCGGCCGCATCGAAGGTGATCACCTTCACGGTTCGGCCAAAGGCATCCCATTCCGTGCGGCTGCGTACCGTCTTGCCATCGGCGGTCACCGATTCCTCCTTCCAGCGACCGTTGGCATCGTAGGTGCTCTCGGTGGTGACCGAACCGACGACGCCCTTCTGCTGCCGCGTCACCCGCCATTTGCGGCCCCAGGCGTCGTAATCCGTCCGGGTGGTGATGCCAAGGACATCCGTATGGGAGGTCTCGCGGCCCAACTGGGCCTCGTAGGTGAACGACTCCACGCGCCCGTCGATCTTGTCCACAACGGTGGATGGCCCCGCCTGGACATGGGTATCCAGCCAGGTGTGGACCTTCCCCGCCACGACTTCGGGTCGATCTGGATTGGGAAGGTACGGGCCGCCAGGCCCCGACAGCGGCTCCTTCCGAAGATCCAGGATCAAGGGGAGCCCAGGCACATAGCTCCGAACCTCAACTGCCGAGAATCCGGCCCGGTCTCCCTGCTGCCGGACAACCCTGCCGAAGTCGTCGTAGTCGTAGGTCGTGGTCCCGAAATCCGCCTGGCCGACCCGGATGGCGGGTGGAGCCACCGGGAGAGTCGAGTTCGCCGAGGCGAAGCGCGCCGTGTGGGTCTGGGCTGAATCCAGCGTCAGGCTCTTCCGGTCCGACTTGACCTGCAGGGTCATCCTCGACCCATCGAAACTCCGCTGGATCTCGCCGCGCCGCCAGGTGGGCTGAGAGGATTCCATCGATGGGAGGACATTGCTCCAGATCGGCACAGCCGCGCCATCGGGTGTTGGCAGGGACTGGGACGGCACATCGGTATATTCGTCGGTGATCACGGGCCCGTACTCATCCCGGGCCCCAGGCGTGTTGGGGTTTCCAGCCACGGTCGTACGGGTGGGAAGGTCCTTGGTATGAATGGTCGTGCGTAGAGGCACGGCATTGACGGGCAGGCCGTTGGCCAAAGATCCCGACGGGTTGGCCCAGCTCCGCAGATCGAAGCCATCGTAGACAATCACCTGAAACGGGGAAGAGCCCAAGTCTGAAGGCCGGAGCGCGGACAGGCCCGTGCCCGTCAGGTTCTCCTCGTAAAGCACGGCCGCTGTGGCGAACAGATAGCCCTGGGGACCGCTCAGGTTCAGATCCTCGCGATAGGAGGGATGGGTCAGCCGAACCGCTCGATAAGGCGATCCCGAATCCGGCTGTGCGACGGGATAGTGCAGGATGGCCGTCGAGCTCTCGTATTCTTTGCATGTCCAGAGCGTGCGGGTCTGACCCAGTGGCGTCCCATCCCACCAGGGCCGCACCCGCAGGATTTGATAGCATTCCCCTGGGGTGGATCCGACCGTGTCCTGCCGGGAGATCCGGGCCACGCTGCGCGAGACGAAGGCTCCGAGTTCTTCCTCCTGGGCGTAGGTTCCCCGCACATGCCGGAACCCCATCCAGGCACCATCGCATTCGCTGAAGCTCAGGGCCGAGAGGTGGATGGCGGAATCATATTGAAAGCTCTCCCGGAGCCCGTTGGGGTAGTCGATTTGTTTCAGGTTGCCCGTGGGCCAGAGACCCTCGCCCCAATCAAAACCAAGCTTCTGGACGGACTGGTCCTCGGCGGTATGGGTGATCGTAAGGGGTACGAATCCGTGGTCCCAGGTGTATTCAGGCTCAGGGGCCGCCTGCGGATCGTACCCAGGACAGGTAATGGCCGGTTTCGGAACAAAGCGTTGCTTGGAGGCGCAAGCCCCCAAGAGGGTGGCTTTGGGCAGGCCGAACGAGTTCGTCACTTCCATCTGGCCGGTCGAGCGGAGGTCGGCGGGGTAGTCGTAGGGCAGACCGCTGCGAGCGTCGGTACCGGATTTCCGATGGGTGACCGGCAGGCCTGACGGGGTCACGGACAGAGTCAAGGTGTTGCCCGGCGCCACCTGATCCTGGATCACGATGGTGGTGAGGACCTGGAAATCAGGCTCCACCGTCGTTTCGGATTCATCCACGGTGATGTGGTCTCCCCAGCGATTGCTGAAGTGCGTCAATGCATGTCCGAAGGGAACGACGCCATTTCCCCGCTGGGTCCAGATGGTATTGGGGCCATCGATGATCGCGTAGCCCGGAGCCAAGGCCCGCGTTGAGACAATGGTCTCCTGCGTGTTCTTGTCGTAGCGCTCGATCGTCGCCAGGTAGGAGAAGGCCACCAGGAATTTGGTGCCATCGCTGGACGGGAGCGCCCCGGTCACCTGCAGGGACCCGGGATCATCGAGAAGATAGCCAGGAGGCGGCGTCCTCGGTGGAACCGGGTTCACCCCACGCTCCAGCATGCGGCTCTGGAGATCCGCGAGACCGGGCATTCTCCCGGCCTCGTACCGCCGGTGGAAGACCATCGGATGGCCATCCACCAGAACGGTGCATTGAAGCGGACTGTCGCCGAAATTTGTCATCGACGGCCAGACCACGGGACGGACATTCCCGCCGAGGGCACTCCCGGCCCCGCCCGATGGACCATAGGCCGACTGCAGACCATCCTGGTTGTCGAAGGACCAGGTGAACCCGATGGGAATCCGTCCCGGAAGTCTCGGCCCCAAGGGGACCCGCAGATTCAGGCTCCCGCTCACGGCATCGACAGAGCCGATCCCAAGCTTGATCGTCCGATGGGACAAAGGCGTTTCGTGAAGCGGGTCTCCTTCGGCCCCCGCGAAGGCCTGGATGCAGGCCAACACCACGATCCATCCAACACCAAGCCCGCTTTCGCGAAGCCCGCCCGGTTGGCAAAGGCGGCCCAACCGTCGCCGAACCCAGCAGAAGGCCTTCGGCAGAAGACGGACAAGATCACGGCAAAGCGCGGATGCACCAGGGAACACAGAAACTCCGGGTCGAGTGTTTCGGCCCAGGCTACCTCTGCTCTGAAAGGCATCGTTGTTAAGTGTTGTGTAGTTTTGTTAAGCCTTGTTAAGAAACCCTCAACGCCTACTAATTGGCTTCCAGCTCGGCCAGCCGCGCCTGGGCATCCGCGCTGTCGGGATGGTGCAGCAGGCATTCGCGCAGGTAGCGCCGGGCGCCCTCGAGGTCCTCCAGCTCCCTCCGCGCCTCGGCCAGGTGGATGAGGGCCTCCTCGGACCGGCCATCGACTTGCAGGGCCTGGCGCCAGTGGCCCTCGGCGCGATCCCAGTCCCCCAGCTCGGCACAGCCGTGGCCCGCGTCCAGCAGGTACCTCAGGTGCTGGGGATCCAGGCGGACGGCGCGCTCGAGATCGAGGCGGGCCGGCAGGTGATCGCCCAGGTTGGCCTGGGCCAGGCCCCGCAGGTGCCAGAAGGCCGGGTACTCCCGGCAGGCCTCGCCCAGGCCGTTCAGGTAGGGCAGCAGGGCTTCCCAGGTCTCCATGCCCGCCAGGCAGTCCGCCTGGAGCAGCAGGAGCTCCGGGTTGCCGGGCTCGGCTTTGAGGAGGTCGATCACCTCGGCGTAGGCGGTTTCGTACTCGCCCAGGGCCACCTCGATCTGCAGGAGGAGGGGAGGGTGATGCTGACCCTGGTGTTCGGGCGGAAGCTTCTCGAGAAGCGACTTCGCCAGGTCCGGCTGGTCCTCCCACCAGAAGGCGAACTCGGCTCGCCGGAGCTGCCATTCCTGCCGGAGGGATTCTCCCTCGGCGCCGCCCGGGATGACCTTCCAGCCCCGCTCCAGGCTGCGGAGCGCCTCGTCATCGCGGCGGAGCTCCAGCGCGATCTGGTGGCGCTCCATCCAGAGGCGGAAGGCCTCCGGAAGCTGGCGGACCGCGGCTTCGGCCACCTGCCAGGAACCTTCGAGATCTCCCAGCCGGCGCCGGGAGATGCTCTCCACCAGCCAGTGCTGGGGCTGCGTGCGCCGCTCCGGAGGCAGGGCCTGGATGAGGGCCAGGGCTTCGGCGGGATGGCCGCTGCGCAGCAGGTGCATGCCGGCGGCCCCGCGGTCCCAGGACAGGCGCGGGTCGCCGTGGCGGGCCATGAGCACGGCCAGGGCCCGCTCGGCCACATCCTCGCGGCCGTGCTGCAGGCCGGCCAGCATCAGGTCATCGAGGACCAGGGGATCGTCCCAGGCCAGGGGCAGGGTCGCCTCGAAGTGGACCCAGGCCTGGTGCAGTGCCTCGGCCTCGCCGCACCGGAGCAGGAGGATGCCCTGCAGGTGGCGCAGCCGCGCCATGCGGGGAGCCAGCCGGATGAGGCGCTCGCCCCAGGCCAGGCGGCGCGCCGAGGGAAGGTCCGGAACCTTGCGGAAAGCCCGTGCCACCACGAGGCGCTTCCACAGCGGCAGGCGGGACAGCTGCCCTTCCAGGAGGTCCAGCCAGGCCCGGTCCCGGTAGCCGAGCGCCTGATGGGCGGCGCTGCGGAGGAGGTGGATGCGATAGCCCAGCTCCCCGGTGGCCAGGGGGGCCCGGTCCAGGCATTCCGCGACGGCCGAGGCCGGCTCGCCTGCGCTCCACAGAATCTCGGCCCGGGCCAGGAGGGCCGGATAGATCCAGACCTGCCGGATGGCCCAGCCCAGCCACATCCCGACGAGGAGGGTTCCCGCCAGGATCCACCCGAACCGGGGCTCCTGCCGGAAGCCTTCCAGGGAAAGGACGACCACCACCAGGATCAGGAGGAGGCCCAGGACCGGGCGGAGGCGCGCAGAGAGCATGGGCCCATGGTACGCGACGACGGGTAGGCGACGACGGTACGCGCCGAGCCCCGGCCGGGACCGGGGCTCGGAAGAGGCCGGGTTCAGACCTTGTTCACATTCGCGGCCTGGGGGCCCTTGGGGCCCTGCACCACCTCGAAGCTGACGCGCTGCTTCTCGTCCAGGGAGCGGAATCCCTTGGTCTGCACGGCGGAGTAGTGGACGAAGATGTCGGGCCCACCCTCGTCGGGGGTGATGAAGCCGAAACCCTTCTCGGCGTTGAACCACTTGACGGTACCTTCGGACATGTCCTTCTTCCCGGGGGCCAAGCCCCTCGCGCCTGGAGGTTGGTCGCGCGACGCGCGCCAGGCGCGCGAGTCGCGGGGGCTTGCGCCCGAGTGAAACCGGGATCCCCGGCGGGAGTCCCACCCCCACTTTCACGGCTGTTGGGCTGGTAAAGATGGTTGGTTGAAAGGGATTCTAGGGATGGGCGGGGAGGTCTTCAAGCCCCAAAATCCCGCGGGAAGAGCCTAGGCCGTGGTGGCCTTCAGGCCCAGGACCGCCACCATGAGCAGGATAAGGAAGAAGATCCGGCCCGGCGTCACCGGCTCCTTGAAGAGGACCATGCCCAGCACGGCCGCCCCGAAGGCCCCGATGCCCACCCACACCGGATAGGCGGTGCCGATGGGCAGTTCCTTGGCGGCCAGCCCCAGCAGGACCATGCTGCCCACGATGGCCAGGCCCGTGAGGGCCGAGGCCAGGGGCCGCGTGAAGCCCTGGGTGTATTTCAGGCCGATGGCCCAGCCCGTCTCCAGGAGACCGGCCACGAGGAGGAGGATCCAGCTGCGCATGGGGGCTCCAGGAACTCAGAAGGCGGCCCGGGGGCCGCCTTCTGAGGATAGGGCGTTCTCTGATCGTCAGTTCCCCTGCTGGATTTCCTTCGCGATGACGAGGCGCTGGATCTGGTTCGTTCCTTCATAGATCTGGAGGAGCTTGGCGTCGCGCATGCACTTCTCGACCAGGTAGTCGCGGCTGTAGCCGTTGCCGCCGAGGATCTGCACGGCGTCGGTGCTGACTTCCATGGCGGTGTCGGTGGCGAAGGTCTTGGCGATGGCGCTCTGCTTCGAGTTCTTGATGCCGTTGTCGGTCATCCAGGCGGCCTGCCAGGTGAGCAGGCGGCTGGCCTCGATCTTCTTGGCCATGTCCGCCAGCATGAAGCTGATGGCCTGGTTGGCGAAGATGGGCTGGCCGAACTGGATGCGCGTCTTGGCGTACTCCAGGGCGATCTCGAAGGCGGCCCGGGCCACGCCCACGCCTCCGGCGGCCACGGCGGCGCGGGTCTGATCCAGGGTCTTCATGGCGATGACGAAACCCATGCCTTCCTTGCCCAGGAGGTTCTCCACGGGCACCTCGGCGTCGTTGAAGTAGAGCTCCACCTGGTTGGAGGCCCGCTGGCCCATCTTGTCCATGGCCTTGCCCACCACCAGGCCCGGCGTGTCGCGGGGGACCACGATGCAGCTGGTGCCGCGGGCGCCCTTGGTGGGATCGGTGCTGGCGAAGAGGGCATACCAGTCGGCGTAGCCGCCATTGGTGCAGTAGCACTTGGTGCCGTTGATGATGTATTTGTCGCCCTTCTTCTCCGCGCGGCAGCTCATGCCGCCGGCGTCGGAACCGGCGTTGGGCTCGGACAGGGAGAAGGCCGCGAACTTGGGCTCCTCGGCGAGCATGCCCAGCCACTTCTTCTTCTGTTCGGGGGAGGCCGCGACCAGCAGAGGCGTCATGGCCAGGCCGTTGGCCATGATGGAGGTGTAGAGGCCGGCGCAGCCCCAGGCCAGCTCCTCGCAGACGATCGCTTCCTCGATCTGCTTGGCGCCGGGGCCGCCGCAGTCCTCGGGCACCAGGGCCTGGAGGTAGCCATAGTCGAAGGCGGCCTTGTAGACATCCACGGCCCACTCGCCGGTCTCGTCGTACTTGCGGGCCACGGGGCGCATGATCTTCTCGGCGAAGGCATGGGCCCGTTCTTTTTCGGCCAGCTGTTCAGGGGAAAGCGAGAAACCGAGCATGAAAGCCTCTTCTGAAAAGGAGGGGAGGTGGCGTGGCTGTGTGAATCTGGAATCTCCAGTCTATCTGGCCGCCTGCCCCCGCCCAAGGCCGGAGGCCCTGACGCGGAGTAGGATGACGGCGGTCACAGGGTGGGCTGAGGTTAAACTCAAGGGTTGGAGTGCCCATGACCATCCGTTTGACTGACCTCGGGAAAGCCGTCCTGGAAACGGAATACGCCGTGCGGGGGCCCATCGTGGCCCGGGCCGGGGAGTTGGAGAAGCACGGGCGCGAGATCATCTACTGCAACATCGGGAACCCACAGTCGCTGGGGCAGAAGGCCCTCACCTGGAACCGCCAGATCCTGGCCCTCTGCGAGTACCCGGCCCTCCTGGACCTGGCTCCGGGCACCTTCCCCACGGATGTGGTCGAGACGGCCAAGGCCATTCTCGCCGGCACCAGGCACGGGCTCGGCGCCTACAGCGAAAGCCGCGGCGTGCGGTTCATCCGCGAGGCCGTGGCCGAGTTCATCCTGGAGCGCGACCACATCGGGGTGGATCCCGATGCCATCTTCCTCACGGACGGCGCCAGCAAAGGCGTGCAGACCATCCTGAGGCTGCTGCTCAGCGGACCCCAGGACGGCATCATGGTGCCGATCCCCCAGTACCCGCTGTATTCAGCCACCATCACGCTCTACGAAGGGCGCATGGTGCCCTACTACCTGGACGAGGCGAACGGCTGGAAGCTGAGCCGCCCCATGCTGGAGGCCTCCTTGGCCCAGGCGAAGGCGGAAGGCACGCGCGTGAAGGCCATCTGCGTGATCAACCCCGGCAACCCCACGGGGGCGGTGCTGGACGAGGCCAACATCGCGATGGTCATCGACTTCGCGAAGGCCCACGGGCTCTCGATCCTGGCGGACGAGGTCTACCAGGAGAACATCTACCTGCCCGGCGATGAGTTCGTCTCCTTCGCGAAGGTGCTGCACCAGGTCGAGGCGAAGGAGGTCTCCCTCTTCAGCTTCCACTCCTGCTCCAAGGGCTTCCTGGGCGAGTGCGGCGTGCGGGGCGGGTACTTCGAATACCGCCATGTGCCGGAGGATGTGGCCGCCCAGATCCTCAAGCTCCAGAGCGTGAGCCTCTGTGCCAACCTCGCGGGCCAGGTCGCCACCTATGCCATGGTGCGTCCGCCGAAACCGGGCATGCCCTCCCACGCCCGGTACGCCGCGGAGAAGGGCGCCATCCTCGAGACCCTGAAGCAGCGGGCCATCCTGTTGGCCGAAGGCTTGAACCGCATCGAAGGCATCTCCTGCAACGAGATCGCGGGGGCCATGTACGCCTTCCCCAGCATCACCCTGCCGGCGGGCCGCACGGACTTCGACTACGCCATGGCCCTGCTGGAGGCGACGGGCATCTGCGTGGTCCCGGGGTCCGGCTTCGGCCAGGCCGAGGGCACCGCCCACTTCCGCACCACCATCCTGCCGCCCACCGACAAGATCCAGAAAGTGGTGGACGCGCTCGGCGAGTTCCACCGCAACTTCCGCTAGCTCATCCAGGAGTCCCCATGCGTCCCGAGCATCCCATCGTCCTCATCACCGGCGCGTCCAGCGGCTTCGGCGAAGCCATGGCGCGGCTGCTGGCCTCGCAGGGCTGCCACCTGGCCCTGGGCGCCCGTCGCGTGGAGCGGGTGCAGGCCCTGGCGGATGAGCTGACGAAGGCCCACGGCATCAAGGCCTTTGCGGGCGCCGTGGACACCCGCCACACCGCCAGCGTGGACGCCTTCGTGGCCGAAGCCGCCGCGGCCCTCGGCGGGCTGCATGTGGTGGTAGCCAACGCGGGCCTGGCCAGCGGCACCTACAAGCTGTGGGAGACGCCGGACGAGGATCTCGAGGCCATGATGCGGACCAATGTGGAGGGCGTGGTGAAGACCATCCGCGCGGGCCTCCCCCACCTCCGCAAGGCCGGCTGGGGCCATGTCTTCTTCATCGGTTCCACCGCCGGCCATCAGCCCTATGAGGGCGGCAGCGTCTACTGCGCCTCCAAGTTCGGCGTGAAGGCCATGGCCCAGAGCCTGCGCCTGGAGCTGAACGGCGAGCAGATCCGCGTCACCTCCGTGGATCCCGGCATGGCCGTGACCGAGTTCTCCGATGTCCGGCTGAAGGATGGTGACAAGGCCAAGGCCGTCTACCAGGGCGTGAAGCCCCTCACCGCCTTCGATGTGGCCGAGTGCGTGCGGTGGAGCCTCATGGCGCCCGACCATGTGAACATCGACGAGATCCTGGTGAAGTGCGTGGACCAGGCCTCCGTCCACAAGGTCCACCGGCGGATCTGATCAGTCCCGGCTGAGCTTCAGGGCCAGGGGCAGCGAGACGAGGATGGCGAGGGCGCCCAGGGCCCAGCCGGCGCGGTAGCCGTAGGCGCCGATGGCCCAGCCGAGGCTGAAGCTGCCGAGGCCGATGCCGGCGTCGAAAGCGAAGAGGAGGACGCCGAAGGCCGAGCCCCGGCGCTTCGGATCGGCGGAGGCCATCAGCTTCGCGTTGATGAGGGTGTGCATCATGCTGTAGCCCGCGCCGTAGAGCAGGGCCGACAGCACATGCCGCAGCGTGCCGCCGGGCAGGGCCGCCAGGAGGGCCATCCCCGCGAAGGCCCCCAGCAGCATGGCCGGCAGCTTGCGGATGGGCCGCTTCCCGAAGCCGCGCCGGAGCATGGCCAGCCGCATGAGCACCATGCCCACGGCCATGAAGGACAGGAAGGCCGAGGGCACGGGCATCCCCAGGGCCAGGGCCTCCTGGGCCGTGTAGGTGCCCAGCGCGCCATAGCCCAGGGCCACGCAGAAGAGGACCAGGCTGGGGATCAGCACGGAGGCATCGGGCCACTTGAAGCCCTCGGCGCGGCCGTGCGGATGGTCCTTCGGGAGGGTGGTGCCCAAGGCCCCCAGCAGGAGGAAGAGGACCGCCAGATACCACCCGATGGGTGCGAAGCCCCATCGTTGCTGAATCCACAGACCCAGCAGGGGACCCACGATGACGCCGCCGGGGCTGGCCAGGCCATAGAGGCTGAGGCCGTCCGCATGGCGGTCGGCGGGCAGCACATGGGCCAGCGAGGCCATGGTGGCCGTCAGCAGGCCGGACCACACGATGCCGTGGGGAAAGGCGAGCAGGTAGAAGCCCCAGCGGGTGGGCATCACGGCGTAGGCCGCGAGGAAGGCCGCGTAGAGCATCGCCGAGGTGATCACCAGGCGGCGGTGTCCCACCCGGTCGCCGAGCGGGCCCGTGAACAATGCGCCCAGGGCGCTGCCCAGGGTGAAGAGGCTCATGAAGCGGCCACTTTCCGCCAGGCTCGCCCCGAGATCCCTCAAGCGCAGGGGCACGGTGGGGAAGAGCTGGAACGCGGCGAAGAAGGTGACGAAGGTCAGCGCCCACACCAGGGCGAATTGCCGGGTGACGAGGCTGGGGCGGGGGTTGGAAAGATCCTTCATGATCCCAGAATGGCAGGGAGCTCCGCCTCGGGTGTCACGGTCGGCCGCTTCCCGACGACGCGCTGGGCCACGGGAATGGCCAGAGTCATCAGGCCGGCCCCGATGGCCCAGCCCCAGCGGAAGCCTCCGTGCTGCATGACCCAGCCCAGGCCGAGCGCCCCCAGGGCGGTGGCGGCGTCGAAAGCGAAGAAGAAGGCTCCCGCGGCCGATCCGCGCCGCTGGGGTGCCGTGGTCTCCAGCAGGTGGGTCAGCATCAGGGTGTGGACCATCCCGTAGCCGGCGCCATAGACGAGGCCCGCGGAAAGGTGGCGGGCCAGCCCGCCCGGCAGGAAGGCCAGCATCCCGTACCCCACGGCCGTCAGGGCGGCCATGCCCGGCATCAGGGCCACGGGCCGCCGCCCCATGCCGGTGAGGGCGAGCAGGCCGCGCATGGCCATCATCCCCAGGGCGAAGCAGGTCAGGAAGGCGGAGGGCCAGGCCAGGCCCAGGGCCTTGGCCTCCTGGGCGCTGTAGGGCGTCATGGGGCCGAAGCTGAGACCCACCAATCCCATGACGGCCACCGGGCCCCACACAGACCGGTCCGGCCACTGGAACACCGTGCCGGCGATCTCCCGCGGGGCCTCGCGGGGCAGGACGCCGATCAGCGAATGCAGCAGCGCGAAGACGCCTGCGAGCAGGACCATCATCCAGGTGAACCCCAGGTGGGGCATCAGCCAGAGGCCCACGAGGGGGCCCACCGCCACGCCACCGGGCCCCGTGAGGCCGAAGATCGAAAGCCCCTGCGCCCGATGCTCCAGGGGCAGGATGCCTCCCACCTTGGAGATGGAGGCGGTGCGCAGGGCCGACCACAACAGGCCGTGCACCGGCGCCAGCAGGTAGAACACCCAACGCACTCTCAGCAATGCGTAGACCACCAGGATGCCGACCACCGCGAGGGAGGCCACCCGCAACACGCGGCGCGGCCCCAGGCGGTCGCCCAGGGGCCCCGTGAACAGCGCGCCGAAGCCCGAGCCCAGCATGAAGGCCGTCTGGAATCGCCCGCTTTCGGCCAGGCTCGCACCCAGATCCCGGAGGCGCAAAGGCACCACGGGGAAGAGCTGGTAGCCGGCCGCGAAGACCAGGAAGTAGAAGGAACAGACGATCAGAAAGGGCACCGTCAGGAACCCGGGCCGCTTCGATCCATCGCCGTCCAGCATCCATCCAGGATCGCATATGCTGAAGGATCCATCCGAGGTCCCCATGCAGCTGGAGCACTTTCATTCGGAAGTTGATCGCGTCAAGAAAGGCGGCTCGCCCAAGGCTCACGAGAAGAATGCCGAAGCGGGCAAGCTCTTCGCCCGGGAGCGCATCCGGCTGCTGGTGGACGAGGGGAGCTTCGTCGAGGACGGCCTCTTCGCCAATGCCCTGCACAAGGACCTTCCCGCGGACGGCGTCATCACGGGCACGGCCCTGGTGGGTGGCCGTCCCGTGGCCTTGATGGCCAACGACAGCACCATCAAGGCCGGCAGCTGGGGCGCCCGCACGGTGGAGAAGATCATCCGCATCCAGGAAGTGGCCATGCGGATGAAGGTCCCCATGCTCTACCTGGTGGACTCGGCCGGAGCCCGCATCACCGACCAGCTCGACATGTTCCCCGGCCGCCGCCATGCCGGGACCATCTTCCACATGGAGGTGGCCCTGTCGGGCCTGGTGCCCCAGGTCTGCCTGCTCTTCGGCCCCTCGGCCGCGGGCGGCGCCTACATCCCGGCCTTCTGCGATGTGGTGGTGATGGTGGAAGGCAACGCCAGCATGTACCTGGGCTCACCCCGCATGGCGGAGATGGTGATCGGCGAGAAGATCAGCCTCGAGGATCTCGGCGGCGCGCGCATGCACTGCTCCGTGAGCGGCTGCGGCGACTTCCTCTGCAAGACCGAGGTGGAGGCCATCGAGCTCTGCCGCCAGTACCTGTCCTACTTCCCCCAGCACTGCGAAGACGCCGTGCCGGCGGCTCCGCCGAAGGCGGTCTCGCCCAAAGCGAAGGCTCTGGGTGCGCTCGTCCCCAAGGACATCAACTCCCCCTTCCAGATGAAGGACTTCATCGAGGGCCTGGTGGACGAGGGCAGCTTCCTGGAGGTGAAGAAGCTCTTCGCCGGGGAGATCATCACCGGCCTGGCCCGGTTGGACGGCAAGCCCGTGGGCATCCTGGCCAACCAGCCCCGGGTGAAGGGCGGCGTGCTGTTCGTGGACAGCGCCGACAAGGCCACCCGCTTCATGACCCTCTGCGACGCCTTCGGCATCCCCCTCGTGTTCCTCAGCGATGTGCCGGGTTTCATGATCGGCAGCGCCGTGGAGAAGCAGGGCATCATCCGCCACGGCGCCAAGATGATCAGCGCCATGGCCAGCTGCAGCACGCCGCGCATCTGCGTGGTGGTGCGCAAGGCGTATGGGGCAGGCCTCTACGCCATGAGCGGCCCGGGCTTCGATCCGGATGCCACGCTGGCGCTGCCCACGGCCAGCATCGCCGTCATGGGCGCCGAGGCCGCCGTGAACGCCGTCTTCGCCAACAAGATCGCGGAGAAGCCGGAAGAGGAGCGGGTCGCCTATGTCCAGCAGCTCCGCGACGAGTACAACGAGGACATCAACCTGAAGAAGCTGGGCGCGGATCTGCATGTGGACGCCATCGTGGATCCCGCCGACCTCCGCGCCGAGCTCGTCACTCGTCTCGCCCGGGCCCGCCGCCGGGAAGCCTGGCCCGCCAAGCGCCGCAGCGTCACGCCCGTCTGACCTTCTTCCCCCCGGGCCCCACTGCGCTATGCTTCCGGGGACCTTTCCGGAGGCTGGCATGTTCCGTCGCGTGGATGACTTCAAGACCATCTGGCAGCAGGAGGCGGAGAAGACCCTGGCGGTCTTCGCGGCCATTCCCGATGCGGCGGCCCATCAGGCCGTGGACGACCAGCATCGCGACCTGCGGCGCATGGCCTGGCACCTGGTGGAAACCGTCCTGGAGCTGCCCCAGAACCTGGGCCTGAAGGTGAAGGGACCCGTGGGGCTGGGGCCCGACGGGTTCATCGCCACGCCCCCCCCGCCCACCATGGCCGAGGTCGCCGCCGCCTACCACGCCGTGAGCGATTCCCTGCTGGACCACATCGGCAGCTGGAGCAACACCGAACTGGGCCGCAACTTCACCCTCTATGGCGAGACCTGGACCGGCGCCTTCGCGCTCTATGTCCTGGTCAGCCACCAGACCCACCACCGCGGTCAGATGACCGTCCTCATGCGCCAGGCCGGCCTGCATGTGCCCAGCATCTACGGCCCCACCAAGGAGGGCTGGGCGGCCTTCGGGATGGACGCGCCGAAAGTCTGAATTCCCTTCCCTGGGCGAAAGCAGGGGGCAAGCAACGGCCTTGGGTGACGCGGTCTGGAGGGCTCCAAGCGAGCTCACGGAGTATTTATCTTTATTTTTTTCTAACATTTCGACCGTTCGGCCGGAGGGGCGAAAGAATTTCTCCAAAAAGGTGTTGCAACTCTAGAAATGAAGCCTATTCTTAATTGCATGGTGAAACACCTATTCTTTGGAGGTCACATGCGACACCCCTTCCGCGTCCTTCTCGCGTCCCTCGCCCTCGCGGCTCTGCCCGCCCTGGCCCAGGATGTCTACAAGATCGACCCCGTCCACAGCGAAGTCAGCTTCAAGGTCGGCCACCTTCTGGCCAAGACCAGCGGCCGCTTCACGAAGTTCAACGGGACCATCAAGGTGGACTCCGCGAACATCAGCAAGTCCAGCGTCGAGGTCACCATCGACTCCGCCAGCATCACCACGGACAATGAGGCCCGCGACAAGCACCTCAAGTCCCCCGACTTCTTCGATGTCGAGAAGTTCCCCACCGTCACCTTCAAGAGCACCTCCGTGAAGGAAGTGGCCAAGGGCAAGCTGGAGGTCACCGGCGACTTCACCATGCACGGGGTCACCAAGCGCATCACCTTCCCCATCACCAATGCTGGAACCCAGCCCGGCATGCAGCCCGGCAGCGTGGTGGCCGGCTTCGTGGACGGCGCCCTCAGCCTCAACCGCAGCGAGTTCGGCATCAAGACCTTCCCCGGCGTCGTCGGCGAGACGGTCGCCATCAGCCTGAATGTCGAAGCCGGCAAGGTTTCCGCTTCCGCCAAGAAGTAAGGCCTGAACCGCGGCCATCCGGGGCCGCCACCGACTCCTCCTGGAGGCCGTCCCCACGGCCTTCGGGAGGTCGGCGGCTTCGGACCTCGGCCCCTGACGGAGATCTCATGTCCTCCCCCGCTCCTTCTCCTGTTCCTTCGCTGGGCCCCCTCCAGCTGGACCCGGTTTCCGGCCTGTCCTACCGCCTGCGGTTGCCCTCACCTGCCCGGCCCAAGGCGCTCGTGGTGCTCCTGCACGGGGTGGGCGGCCGGGAGACGGACCTGGCCGACCTGGCGGAGGGGGTGGACACCGAGTCGTTGGTGGTCCTGGTCCGGGGAGGGCTCCAGCTCGGACCCGACCAGTACGGATGGTTCCGCGTGACCTTCACGGCCGAAGGTCCGAAGATCACCGTCGCCGAGGCCGAAGCCAGCCGCCACGCGCTCATCCGGTTCGTCGACCGCATGCAGTCCATCCACGGCGTCGAGGCCCGCCAGACCGTCATCGGCGGGTTCAGCCAGGGCGGCATCATGAGCGCCGGCGTGGCCCTCAGCGCCCCGGAGCGGCTGGGCGGCTTCGCCATCCTTTCCGGCCGCATCCTGCCGGAGCTCGAACCCCGCATCGCCGGCCGGGAGTGGCTGGGGCACCTGCGCGGCTTCATCGGCCACGGCGAACGGGACCGGACCCTGCCGGTGGCCTGGGCCCAGCGGGCCGATCAGTGGCTGGACGACCTGGGCATCCCCCACATCACCCGCCTCTACCCGGTGGACCACCGGCTGAGTCCGGAGATGCGGGCCGATGTCCTCGCCTGGATCGAAGGCCTCGCCGGAGCGGCCTGAATCCAGAGGGGCGGCCCGTCTGGCCCGGGCCCTCCCGCGTGGAGAGCCTCTAAACGAACCCCACGAAGGCAGCGTATGGTAGGGGACATCCCCATCGGAGGAGGACCCGCATGTACCTGCCCCAGCGCCTTTCCGCGCTCCCGCCCCTGTTGTGCCTGAGCCTGGCCGCCCAGACGGCTCCGAACGGGGGCAAAGCCCCCGCGCCGGCGCCCGCCGCCGCACCGGCCCCCGGGGCCCTGAAGCCCTTCGCGGATGTCGTGAAGGAGGCCAAGGAGCACAAGGGGCTCTTCACGCTCTGGACGAAGGACGACAAGGTCTGGATCGAGGTGAAGCCCGAGCAGCTGGACATGCCCTTCTTCTTCGCGGTCAGCAGCACCCGGGGCACCGGCGAGCGCGGCATCTACGGCGGCATGATGGATGACAGCCACCTGGTGAGCTTCCGCCGCGTGGGGAACAGCCTCCAGCTCCTGGCCAAGAACACGACCTTCACCGCGCCCGAGGGCTCGCCGGCGGCCCGGGCCGTGGCGGAGGGCTTCAGCGACAGCCTGCTGTCCAGCGCCCCGGTGCTGAGCCAACCCCACCCCGAGCGGAAATCCTTCCTGGTGGAGGCCAACGCCCTGCTGCTGAAGGACATCCCCATGGGGGCCACGCGGCTGGAAGCCACCTACCGCCAACCCTACGGGTTCGACCCTTCCAACAGCTTCTTCGAGAAGGTCCGCAGCAGCGAGGACCAGGCCGCCTTCCGGGTCCAGGCCCACTACGCGCTCTCGCGCATCATGCTGCCGCCCATCCAGATGCCCGGGGCGCCCCCCATGCCCTTCGTGCCGCCTCCGGGCACGCTGGAGGACATCCGCAGTCTGTTCCTCGGCTGGCACTTCTCCTTCGCGAAGCTGCCGGAGCAGCCCATGGCTCCCCGCCTCGCCGATGACCGGCTGGGCTACTTCGCCACCACGCGCTGGGACTTCGGCGACGACACGCGGGTGGATCCCAAGGTGCACTACATCCACCGCTGGCGCCTGGAGAAGAAGGATCCCGCAGCCGCCCTCTCCGAACCCAAGCAGCCCATCGTGTTCTGGCTGGACCGGAACATTCCGGAGAAATACCGGCCGGCCATCACCCAAGGCGTGCTGGCCTGGAATCAGGCCTTCGAAGAGCAGGGCTTCAAGAACGCCGTCCAGGTCAAGGTCCAGCCCGCCGATGCGGATTGGGATACCCACGACGCCCGCCACGCCTCCCTGCGCTGGCTCACGGGCACCGACATCGGCTTCGCCATCGGACCCAGCCAGGTGGATCCCCGCACCGGAGAGATCCTGGACGCCGACATCGGCATCGGGGAAGTCTGGGCCCGCGGCAGCCGCACGGAGGCCCGGGAGACCCTGCCACCCAAGGCCCAGGACGCCTTCCTGTCCCGGCACGACCACAGCCTGTGCACCTATGCGGCGGAAGCCCACCAGGAAATGGGGTTCGCCCTCGATCTGCTGGAAACCCGCGGCGAGATCACCCCCGGCAGCCCCGAGGAGGACGCCTATGTGGCCGCGGTGCTCAAGGATGTGATCACCCATGAGGTGGGCCACACGCTCGGCCTGCGCCACAACTTCCGGGCTTCGACGATCTACTCCATGGAGCAGATCTCGAATCCGGAATTCACCAAGACCCACGGCCTGACGGGCTCCGTCATGGACTACAACGCGCTGAACCTGGCGCTCAAGGGCCAGCGCCAGGGCGAGTATGTGATGAGCACCCTGGGGCCCTACGATCATTGGGTCATCGAGTACGGCTACAAGCCCCTGGCGGCTTCGGAAGAAAAGGGGGCCCTGGCCAAGATCGCCGCCCGCAGCTCCGAGCCCCAGCTGGCGTACGGTACGGACGAGGAGGCTCTCGGCTTCATGGGGCTCGAGGGCATGGATCCTGAAGTGAACCGCCGGGATCTGGGCTCCGATCCGCTGGCCTTCTACCAGAAGCGCCTGAGCCTCTCGAAGGAGCTCTGGGAGCGCCTGCAGGCCAGGACCTTCCAGGATGGCGAGGAATACCAGCCCCTGCGCCGCGGCCTGCTGCGGGCCCTGGGGCAGGTGGGACTCTCGGCCAACCTGAGCGCCAAGTACATCGGCGGCGTGGTGCACCTGCGCGACCACGCGGGCACGGGCCGGGCCCCCATCACGCCGGTCCCCGCCACCCGCCAGCGCCAGGCCCTGAAGCTGCTGGAGACCGGCATCTTCTCCGTCGATGCCTTCCGCTTCAAGCCCGAGTTCCTCTCCCGCCTCACCACCGACCGGTTCGGCGGGCCGCTGAACGCGGATCCCTCGCCCGCCCAGTGGGTGCTGCGGACCCAGACCCAGGTGCTGGCCCAGCTGTTCCAGCCCGCCGTGGCCCAGCGGATTCTGGATGCGCCGGACAAGCTGACGAATCCCAAGGAGGCCTTCCGCCTGTCGGAACTCTATGACGCCCTGCAGGGCGCCATCTGGACGGAGCTGAAGAGCGGGCGCGAGGTCTCGGTCATGCGGCGCAACCTGCAGCGGGAGCACCTGCGGCAGCTGAGCGCCCAGGTGCTACGGGCCAACCCCCTCACGCCCGCCGACGCGCGGGCCCTGGCCCGGGAGGCGCTGCGCGCCCTGCAGCCTTCGCTCAAGGCCGCTCCGGCCAAAACGGGCTTCAGCAAGGAGACCAAGGCGCACTTCGCCGACTGCCTCGCCATCGTCGACGAGAGCCTGAAGGCCAGCCTGCAGCGCCTGACGCTCTGATCCAGCACCGGGAAGCAGGTCCGACGCCCCGGGGGTCCTCCTCCGGGGCGTCGTTTCGTTGACTCCGGTCTAGAACCTCCGCCCGATGCCCAGCCACGCATTGGGCCCCGTGGAATCCGTGTCGGCCCGGACGGTGCCCGGTGTCAGGGCGCCGCTCGCGGCGACATCGTGCTTCAGGCGGGCCCAGGAATAGCTCACGCCGACCTCGGCGTACCAGGTGCGCCGATTCGAGAAGTAGACATCGACGCCCGCACCGACCGTGAACATGGGGAACCAGCCGCTGTTGTCGACCTGGATCAGGGTCTCGTCCAGGAAGTCGTTGCGCAGCGTCAGGAGGGTCCGGTCCTTCTCGTAGGCCAGACCGATCCCCGCCTGGAGGAAGGGGATCCAGCGGCCGTTCCCCCCCAGGGGCCGGAACTGGGCCAGGGCCAGGAGATCCGCGTAGATCGTGTACTTCTGCTCGAAGGCGAGCGTGGCGGGACCGGCGGGCGTGTCCAGGGTGGTCGCCCCGTCGATCTTCCCGCGGGAGTAGTCCAGCTCGAGGCCCACTTTCCAGCGCGGATTCAGGTCGCGGAAGGCCTGCACGCCGAGGTTGAGGTTCGCCACATCGTCCCAGGTCTTGAAGGAGGAGCCCAGGGCCGCGTTGACCTCCTTGATCTGGCGGTTGGTCTCCGTCTGCTTGGGCCAGCTCTGCTGGAGATAGACGGTCATGGACCAGGGCGTTGCCGCCTCCTGGGCCCGGGCCGGGGCGCCGGCCAGGAGAAGGCCCGCGGCGAGCAGACCGGAAGCGGGTAGGCGGAGACCTGCGGAACGCATCGTCATGGCAGCACCGGAAAGGTTGCCCCAGGGATAGTCCTGCCGCCCTGCGGTGTCAACGCGAAAAGATGATCCCCGGGTGTTCTTGACAGTGCCGGTCCACCGCGCCGACCCTGATCCATGCCCCTCTTCTCCCGTCCCGATGGCGATCTGATCCGCGGCGAGGCCCCGGTGCGGCGCATCATGCCCTACCTCATGCGGGGCCGGAACGAGAGCTGCGTCTACCAGGAGTCCCTCTACCGCATCGCCGCCGCGCGCGTCTGGCTCAAGGCGTACAACCGCGTCCACCACCCCCGGGCCACGCTCTTCCATCTGGTGGCCTACGCCACCGCCGTGGCGCTGGAGACCCGGCCGCGCCTGAACCGCTTCGTCTCGGGGGGACGGCTCTATCAGCGGCGGGGCGTGTCGATATCCTTCGTCGCCAAGAAGGCCTTCACGGATGAGGCCCCCGGGGCCACCGTGAAGCTGGCGGCCTTCGAGGGCGAGAGTTTCACGGCCTTCTCCGCCCGCATCTCCACCCAGGTGGAGGAGGCCCGGGAGACGGACCGGGCCGTGGACAAGGAAGTCGCCCTGATCATGCGGCTACCCGGCCCGGTGGTGCGCCTGCTGGTGGGGCTCGCCCGAGGGCTGGATCACTGGAACCTCTACCCGGGCTTCATGATCCGCGACGACCCCATGTACGCGAGCATCTTCCTGGCCAACCTCGGTTCCGTGGGCGTCTCCGATGTCTTCCACCACCTCTACGAGTACGGCACCGTCTCCATTTTCGGCGCCGTCTCCGCCCCGCGCCGCGCGACCTTCGCGACCCGGGACGGCGTGAGCGCGGAGGAGGCCCTTTCCGTGCGCTGGACCTTCGACGAGCGCATCGACGATGCCTTTTCCTGCGCCCGGGCCCTCGTCCTCGTCCAGAAGGTCCTCGAGGATCCCGGCCGATGGCTGGGGCCGCCGGAGGGAACGCCCGCATGGCTGGGGACGGAAGCGGAGGCGCAGGAGCCATGAGGGCCGGGGCAGCCTCGGCCCTGCGGCCCTCGGAGCGCCTCACGGTCCTGGTGCTGACCATCCTGTTGGCGCTGACGCTCCTGGCGCGGCCCGACGGCTGGCTGCTCCGGGCCTTCACCTTCGCCGGGCTGCTCGTGCTCAGTCTGGGACTCGGCCGGGCCCGGAGGCAGGCCGTCCACCTCCTGCGGGACTTCGTTCCGGTGCTGGTGGTGCTCCTCGTCTTCCTGCTGCTCCAGCCGCTGGTGGTGGCCGTGAATGATCACCGCTGGGATGCCACGCTCGCCGCCCTGGACCAGCGCTGGTTCGGATCGCTCGCGGTGGCCTGGCGGGGGGCTTTCGGCCGGCCCGCGGCCTTCACGGATCTGGTCTACCTCGCCTACGCCAGCTTCTACTTCCTGCCCCTGTCGGTGGGGGTGCTGGCCCGCGTCCGCCTCGGCCCGGCGCGGTTCGAGCGGGTGGCGTTTGCGATCCTCCTCGGGTTCTACCTCTCGTTCCTGGGTTATTTCCTGTGGCCTGCGGAAGGCCCCCGGGTGCCGGAGGCCCTGGCCCCGGTCCAGCTGGGCGGTGGGGCGATCTCCCAGGCCGTCCGTGCCTTCCTGCGCGGCGCGGAAGCCACCACGCTGGATGCGTTCCCCAGCGGCCACACGGCGCTTTCGGTGCTGCCCGCCCTCCTGGCCACGCGATGCTTTCCCCGCCTCGCGGCCCTGTTCTGGGTCTGGGCCGGCGCCATCGTGTTCGCCACCGTCTACATCGGCGTCCACTACCTCACGGATGTGGCGGCGGGCCTGGTGCTGGCGGGGCTGACCCTGGCCCTGGCACCGCTCCTCTCGCGCGGGCTCAGCGCTCCAGAATGAAGGTCACAGGCCCATCGTTGAGAAGCTCGACCTCCATGTGCTCCTGGAAGAAGCCCGATTTCACGGCTGGATGCTGGACCTTGAGCAGGTCCAGGAATTTCCGGAAGAGCACCCGGGCCGCGTCGGGGCTCATGGCCGCGTCGAAGGAGGGGCGCCGGCCCTTGGCGATGCTGCCCGCCAGGGTGAACTGGCTGATGGCGAGGATCTCACCGCCCACTTCCTGAAGGCCGAGGTTCATCTTCCCGTCGCCGTCCTCAAAGATGCGCAGGGAGGCGATCTTGGCGGCGGCCCAGGCGCAGGTCTCCTCCGTGTCGCCGGCTTCGAGGCCCACCAGCACCAGCAGGCCGGGACCGATGGTCGCCTCCAGGTCCCCGGATCGTACCGAGGCCCGCGTCACGCGCTGGATGACTGCCTTCATCGAGGGCCTCCGCTTCGACTCTGCCAGATCCGAAGGCCGAAGCCGCATCGCCCCGGCAATAATCGCCCCTCCCGAAAGGGGCCCGTTGAAGTCTAAAATAATGAACATCGACAAGTTAAGCGATGTGAGTTGACCAGACGGCCGCTCCCCGGAGCGACCCGGCAGGGAAGGCGGATCCGTGGAATCAGAACAGGTGTGGTGGGCAGGTTATCCCGCGGGCGTGGGACGCGAGGCCCAGCCCTTTCCCTTCGAGAATCTGGGCCAGCTCGTGCGCACGGCGGCGGCCCGCTACGGCGACCGGAAGGCCGAGACCATCGTCCTCCCCAACGGCATGGAGGCCTCCCTCAGCTTCAGGGAGGTCGATCGCCTCTCGGACGCCTTCGCGGCCTACCTGCGGCACGGCCTCCAGCTTCAGGCGGGCGCCCGCATCGCCATCCTGCTGCCCAACTCCCTGGCCTATCCCGTGTGCGCCTTCGGCGCCCTCAAGGCCGGATGCGTGGTCGTCAACACCAACCCCCTCTACACGCCCCGCGAGCTGGAGCTCCAGCTCCAGGACAGCGGCGCCGAGGTGCTGGTGGTGCTCGACCACTTCGGCGACAAGGTGGCCGCCGTCGTTCCCAGGACCCAGGTGAAGACCATCGTGGTGACGGGCATCGCCGACTTCTTCCCCCTGTTCACCCGCACCCTCATCCAGGCCAAGCTCAAGCTCTCGGGCCAGATTCCCGCCCTGGGCCTGCCGTTCACGCGCCTGCCCCGGGCCCTGCACCAGGGCGCCCTGTACCTGGCCAAGGAACACCTCCTTCCCGATGCGGTGGAACACCCGGGCCCCACGCGCGCAAGCCTCGCCCTGCTCCAGTACACCGGGGGCACCACGGGCACCAGCAAGGGCGCCATGCTGAGCCACGGCAACCTGCTGGCCAACCTCGAGCAGATCGCGGAGATCACCAAGGTCTACCTCACCCACGGGGAGGAGACTGTGCTGACGGTGCTGCCGATGTACCATGTCATCGCCTTCACCATCAACCTGTGCTTCGGCTTCCACACCGGCAGCCACAACATCCTGGTGCCCAATCCGCGCCCCCTCAAGAACCTGCACCCGGCCTTCAAGAACCACGAGATCACCTGGATGACGGCGGTGAACACGCTGCTCAAGGCGCTTCCCGACGAAAGCTGGTTCCAGCCGGCCATGACCCGGAAGATGCTGGGCGCCTTCGCCGGGGGCATGCAGACCCATCCGGCGGTGCTCCAGCGCTGGGAGGCCTTCACGGGCTGCCTGGTGATCGAGGGCTTCGGCCTCAGCGAGACCAGCCCGCTGGTCACCTACAACGCCGCCATCCGCGAGGGGAAGCGCCTCCGCCGCACCATGGCGCAGGTGGGCGGGGTGGGGCTGCCCTTGCCCGGCACCGAAGTCCGCATTGTGGATGACGAAGGGCTTCCGGTGGCGACCGGCAGCCACGGCGAGATCGTGGTGCGCGGCCCCCAGGTCATGCAGGGCTACTGGAACCAGCCCGACGAGACCGCCAGGACGCTGCGCGGCGGCTGGCTGCACACGGGCGACATCGGCCGCTTCGACGCCGAGGGCTACCTGGAGATCACGGACCGCAAGAAGGACATGATCATCGTCAGCGGCTTCAATGTGTTCCCCAACGAGGTGGAGGCCTGCATCGCCCTGCATCCCGATGTGGCGGATGTGGCGGTGGTCGGCGTTCCCGACGAGGGCACCGGCGAGGCCGTGCGCGCCTTCGTCGTCTCCCGGAAGGACCTCAGCGTCGACGAGATCCGCGCCCACTGCCGGACCCTCCTGGCCAACTACAAGGTGCCGACCCGCTTCAGCTTCCTGGCCGAGATCCCCAAGAACGCCGTGGGCAAAGCCCTCCGCCGCGAACTGCGCGCCGCCGCCGGCGCCGAAGGATGAGCCCCGACTAGGCCTTCAGACGGGTTTCAGGCTCCTGAGCAGGGCCAGTTTGCTGTCGTAGCGGGATTGCGCTTCGGGGAGGGACCACTTCCGCGCCTTCTCCAGGGCCTTGATGGCATCCTTCGTCTGCCCCTGGGCCAGGCTCACCCGGGCCTGGATCAGGTAGAACTCGGGTTCCCGGGGCAGGAGCTTGATGGCCTGCTTGATGCGCTTCTCCGCCTCGCTCCATTGCTCATCGGCCAGCGCCTCCTCGGCCAGGAAGGCGTTGAAGAAGGGGTCGCGCTTGCGGATCTCCAGACCCCGCTCCCGGAAGCGGCGGGCTTCCTCATCCCGGCCCTGGGCGCGCATGAGGTTCTCCATGTTCCCGCAGGGCGCGCCGTCCCGAGGATCGACCTCCAGGGCCTTCCGGAACGAGACCTCCGCCTCCTTGTCCTGATCCTTGGCCCGCTGGACGACCCCCAGGATGTTCCAACCCACGCCGAGGCCGGGGTCCACCTCGATCGAGTGGTGGGCGTAGTGCAGGGCCTCATCCGGCTTGCCTTCGGCCAGCAGCTCCACGGCGCGGTTGCTGTGGAAGAGGGCCACCACCCGCTTGGGTTCGAGGGATGCGATGAGCTGGGAATCCCGGCGGACTTCCGGCAGGAAGTCGGCGACGAGCTCCTGGCCGATGGTGCCGGTCGGTACTACGGCCACCACATGGCGTTCGTAGCGGACGGTGGTGCCCACCCGCCGCCAGCGGCTGACCCGGAGCGATTCGCCGTAGCGGGCCTCGAGACCGATGGAGCGGCAGGCTGCCACATAGAGCGCGGTCAGGGTGAGGCAGTTCGCCTTGCGGTCCCGCCAGGCCTCAAGTGGCGTCCGCGTGTAGGCATTGTCGTAGACGATCCCCAGTCCACCCTCCTCCGGCGGAGCGAAGAAGGCCTTGAGCAGGGCCGAGACCTTCGCCGAGACCCCCATCTGGCCGATGGTGTGCTGGCGGGCGAAGGTCTGCAGCTCCGGAGGCGCCTCGAAGGGGTCCTCCCCGCCGACCAGCAACGCGGCTCCCAGCAGGAGGGACAGAATTCGCAGGCGCACAGGGACCTCCCGGCACAACATAGGTCTACGGACAGGAAATTCAACGGGTTATGAGATGCTGATGAGCTCGGAGGGATTATGCCGAATCCAAGCGCCGTCGTGTGTGCCTATTCCAGTGTGGGGACCGCCGCGCTCGAGGGGCTGCTCGAGGCCGGCATCGAGGTGAAGGCCCTGTACACCTATGTTCAGGGCCCCGACGAGCTGTGGTTCACGCCTCCCGCGGCCGTGGCCCGGGCCCAGGGCATTCCCGTCCACCTGGCCCCGGCCTTCAATGAAGAGGGCGTCTTCGAGTCCATCCGCGCGCTCCACCCCGATTTCCTGTTCAGCTTCTACTTCCGGGAGATGATCCAGGCCCGGTTCCTCGAGCTGCCGCGGCTGGGCGCCTACAACCTGCACGGCAGCCTCCTGCCGAAGTACCGGGGCCGGGCCCCGCTCAACTGGGTGTTGGTGAAGGGCGAGACGGAAACCGGCATCACCCTCCACGCCATGACCCCCAAGCCCGACGACGGCCACATCGTGGCCCAGGCCCGCCTGCCCATCGACTGGGACGAGACCGCCCTCAGCCTCACCTTGAAGGCCGCGGACGCCGGGCGGGACTTGGTGCGCGACGCCATTCCCGGATTGGTGGACGGGAGCATTGCCCGCCTCGATCAGAAGACCCTTGGCCCCTCCACCTACTTCGGAGGGCGCAAGCCCGCGGATTCCAGGCTGGCCTTCACCATGGGCGTGCAGGAGGCCTTCAACCAGATCCGCGCCGTGGCCGACCCCTGGCCCAACGCCTTCCTCGAAACAGGCCGCGGCACCGTCAAGGTGGCCTGGGCCCTGCCCAGCCACGAGTCCTGCCCCGCAGGCCACTTCCGCCTGACGCGGGATGGCGTGCTGGTGGGCTTCGCCGATGGCGCCCTCAGCCTCCGCACCCTCCGGATGGACGGCCTGCGCGTGGAGCGGCCCACCGAACAGGCGGAGTTGCTCCGGGACCTGGGCCTTCCGGAAGCCTGATCCCAACCTGGGCTATGACCCGGGCGATGACCCGCGTCACGCGGCATTCGCCGGGGTTGCGGCTTCTGGATATCCTGTCGGCCCCACCCCTCAGGAGCCTTCATGCGCAGCGTGATCACCGGAACCGGCGTCGGCCTGCCCGCCCATATCGTCACCAACGCCGCCCTGGCCGGGATCATGGACACCTCGGACGAGTGGATCCGCACCCGCAGCGGCATCCAGGAGCGCCGCTACGCGGAATCGGGTCAGGGCTCCACCGATCTCGGGGCGCTGGCCGCCCGGGCCGCCATCGCCAAGGCGGGCCTGGGCGCCGAGGACATCGACGCCGTCATCTTCGCCACCATGACGCCGGACCACCTCCTTCCGGGCAACGGCCCGCTGCTGCAGACGGCGCTGGGCCTCCGCACCACCCTGCCCACCTTCGACCTCCGGCAGCAGTGCAGCGGCTTCCTCTATGGCCTGGAACTGGCCGACCTCCTCATCCAGAGCGGCCGGTACCGCCACATCCTCCTGGTGGGCGCCGAGGTGCACACGGCCTTCATGCCCTGGCACCTGGGCTGGGACACCCTGATCGGCCAGTCCACCCGGGAAGTCACCGCTGCCGAAAAGGCCGAGAACACCGCCAGCCGGGACCGCACCGTCCTCTTCGGAGATGGCGCCGGGGCGGTGGTGATCGAGGCCCGGGAGGGCCACGCCGGACTCCTGAAGACCCGGCTCTTCACCGATGGCACCGGCGCGGGCGTGCTCACCATGACGGGGGTCAGCTTCAAGCGGCGTCCCTTCGTGAGCCTCGAGCAGATCCAGGCCGGCGAGACCATCCCCGTCATGTCCGGCAAGGAGGTCTTCAAGGCCGCCGTGACCCTCATGCCGCAGGCGGTGCGCCAGGTCTGCGCCGAGGCCGGGGTGGCTGTGGAGTCCCTGGATCTGGTGCTGGTCCACCAGGCCAACCTCCGCATCATCGAAGGCGTGCAGAAAGCCCTGGGCCTGCCGCCGGAGCGGGTGCCCCACAACATCGAGCGCTACGGCAACACCACCGCCGCCACCCTGCCCATCCTCTTCCACGAGTGCCAGGAGGACGGACGGATCCAGCCCGGCATGAAGGTGGCCTTCACCGCGCTGGGATCCGGCCTGCACTGGGGGGCGGCGCTCTACCAGGCCTGATTGCACGCGCACCGGGCCAGGGCTAGAATCCTGGAAACTCCGGAGTCCCCATGCGTTTCCGCCCCCTGGCCCTCGGCGCCGCCTTGGCGCTGATCCCCGTCCTTGTCCTGTCCGCCGGCACCCCGAAATCCCGCAAGCATTCGGGCGGCCCCGTGAAGTCCGCCGGGGAAGCCAAGGCCATCGCCGAGCGGGAGACGGGCGGCAAGGCCGTTCATGCCCGGCGCATCCCCCTGAACGGCGCTTCCGGCGGCTGGGAAGTGGATCTGCGGATGCCGAATGAGGACCGCGGGTGGCGCTGCATCATCGACTCGGACACGCACATGGTCCACAGCAAGGCGCGCATCGACCAGCCAGGGGCCAGATCCAAGGCGGACGGTCCGGTGCGCATGGTCAAGGGGAGCCGCTGAAGGGGGCTCCCCGGCCCGCGGCGACCGTTCGCCGGTTTTTCCCGCTCGGGGCCCTGCCCTGCTTGACAGTCCGGCCTAGAATCGTACCTGTGGCCGATGCCGCGAGGAGAACGACACATGGGTCTGATGGACTGGGGCAAAGCCCAATTCCTGGACATTCTTGAGTGGCTTGACGATTCCAGCGACACGCTGGCTTGGCGCTTCCCCATGCGGGGCCAGGAGATCCAGAACGGCGGCAAGCTCGTCGTGCGGGAAAGCCAGGAGGCCGTCTTCGTCAACGAGGGCCAGCTGGCGGATGTGTTCAAGCCCGGCACGCACAACCTCACCACCCAGAACCTGCCCATCCTCGCCACGCTGAAGGGCTGGAAGTACGGCTTCGAGAGCCCCTTCAAGAGCGATGTCTACTTCATCTCCACCAAGCTCTACAACGACCTGAAGTGGGGTACCTCGAACCCGATCATGATGCGCGACGCCGACTTCGGCATGCTGCGCATCCGGGCCTTCGGCATCTACTCCATCAAGGTGGTGGACAGCGGCACCTTCCTCAAGCAGCTGGTGGGCACCAACGGCGTCTACACCGTGCCCGACATCAGCGAGCAGCTCCGCAAGACCATCATGAGCCGCTTCACGGATACCCTCGGCGAATCCAAGATTCCCGCCCTGGACCTGGCCGCGAAATACGACGAGATCTCCGACCTGGTGAAGCAGAAGCTCCAGGACGAGTTCAAGACCATGGGCCTGGAGCTGTCCAAGTTCTTCGTGGAGAACATCAGCCTTCCCGAGGAAGTGGAAGCCATGATGGACAAGCGCACCGGCGTGGGCATGATGGCCCCCGTCATGGGCGCCTACACGCAGATGCAGGTGGCCGACAGCATCCCCCTGGCCGCCCAGAACCCCGGCGGCGTCGCCGGCATGGGCATGGGCGTGGGCCTGGGCTTCGGCATGGGCAACATGATGGGCCAGCAGATGACCGGCGCCGCCCAGCAGATGGGCCAGCAGGGTTTCCCGGCGGGCAATGCTCCCGCGGCCCCCGCGGCGCCCATGGCCCCCGCGAAGTCCCTGAAGGAGGAACTCACCGAGCTCAAGGAGCTCTTCGACGGCCAGCTCATCACCCAGGCCGAGTACGACACCCAGCGCGCCGCGGTCATGAAGAAGTTCGGCATGGGGAATTGAGGCCGTTCCCAAGGCCCGTTCTTCCCATCTGCAAAATCAAGGGCGGCCTCGGCCGCCCTTGATTTTGCAGCGACCGGAAACGGCCTAATGGTGATGGTCCGCTTCCGCGTCGTGCTGGTGGATGAACCGGTGGTGATGGCGATCCGCCATGTCCCGGGTCTCGAAGTGCACCGTGAGGTGGCGGACGCCGTGCCGTTCCCACAGCAGGCGCTCGATGCGCTCCAGGAAGGCCTCCGTGTCCTCCAGCCGGTCGGTGGCCACGATGATGTGGGCCGAGGCGATGGTGAGGTGGCTGCACATCTTCCAGCTGCGGAAATCCTCCACCCCGAGGATGCCCGGCAGCGCCATCAGTTCGGCCTTCACGGCCTCGTGCTCGAAGGCGGCGCGGTGCATGAGAATGCCCACCGCGTCGCGGAGCAGCAGCACCGCCCCTCGCAGGATGACCACCAGGATCACCAGGGCGATGGCGGGATCCACCCAGCGCCAGCCCGTGAGGCGGATGAGGATCATGCTCACCACCAGGGAGACGCTGGTGAGGCTGTCGGCGAAGGCGTGCATGTAGGCCGCCCGCAGGCTGGCATCGCGCTCCAGCAGACTGCGATCGCGCGGCACCAGCACCACCGTGGCCGCGATGTTCAGCAGGAGGCCGATGCCCGAGAACACCAGCACCCAGCCGGTCTGGATGGGCACGGGATGGCGGAACCGGGCCAGGGCCTCCCAGCCCACCGCCCCCGCCAGGAACAGGAGGAATCCCACGCCCACCAGGCTGTTGAAGACTTCAAGGCGATGCCAACCGAAGGTCCACCGGTCATCAGGGGCCCGCCGGTTGGCCAGCCAGAGGCTCAGGATCCCGAGGCTGTTCACCAGCACATCATTCAGGTTCTCCAGACTGTCGCTGACCAGGCCGATGGAGCCCGTCCAGAGGCCGCCCACGCCCTGAAGGACGAAGCTCACGAAGAAGATCGCCGCGCTCCAGGCCAGGCGGCCGGTGGTGCTGGGCCCATGCTCGTGGGAGCCGGCCATCATCGACCCCGGTACTGGGGTATGCGCTTCTCGCGGAAGGCGGCCAGTCCCTCCAGGCGATCCTGGGTGGGGATCACCTGGGCGTAGCAGGCCTGCTCGAACGCGAGGCCGGCGCCCAGATCCAGGCCCTGCCCCCGGTTCACGGCGAGCTTGGCCATGCGGACGGCCACCGGGCCGTTGGGCAGGATCTCCCGGGCCAGGGCCAGCGCCGAGTCCAGGGCCCGCCCTGCGGGGACCACCCGGTCCACCACGCCCAGACGCCCGGCCTCCTCGGCGCCGAGGCGCCGGGCCGTGAAGATCAGTTCCTTGGCCCGCGCCGCCCCGATGAGCCGGGGCAGGCGCTGGGTGCCCCCGGCGCCCGGGATGATGGCCAGGGCGGTCTCCACCAGGCCCAGCTTGGCATCGGCCCCGGCGATGCGGAGATCCGCACACAGGGCCAGCTCCAGTCCGCCGCCGAAGGCTGCGCCTTCCAGGGCGGCGATCACCGGCATGGGCAGATCCTCCAGCCCTGTGAAGGCCGAGCGCAGGCCCTGGACGAAGATCGCCACCTCCGCAGGGGCCATCTCAGCCCGCTCTTTCAGGTCGGCCCCGGCGCAGAAGACCCCGGGCACGAGGCTGTGCAGGACCACCACCCGGACCGAGGGATCGGAGCCCAGGTCCACCAGGGCCTGCCGGAACTCGGCCATGAGTTGGCGGCCCAGGGCATTCTTGGCGGCAGGACGGTCCAGGCCCAGCAGGGCGATGCCCGCATCCTCCCCCGCCAGGCGTTCGAGGCGGACCTCCATCAGCCCAGCTCGACGATGGGGTCCCCTTCGTTGAGGAACTGGTCCGGGGTCACGAAGACCTTCTGGACCGTGCCCTCCTCGGGGCTGCCCACGGGAATCTGCATCTTCATCGACTCGATGATGACCAGGTCCTGGTCCTCGTTCACGGCATCGCCTGCCACGACGCAGACCTCCAGAACCTTCCCGGCCATCTCGGCACGCACCACAGCCATTCAGTCACCTCATGAGGACGATGGCTCCAGTCTACCCGGCTACTCGTCCTTGTCGGTGTCGCCGATGACCACCAGGTCGTCGTCCTCGTAGGCGAAGTCGCCCTCCTCGATGAGGATCTCGCGGACCTTTCCGCACTCGGGGGCATTGATGTAGAAGGAGGTGCGGGAGGAGTCCGTGCCCTCAAGGATCAAGAGGGGTTCGTCCTCTTCCACTTCCTGGCCGGGGCGGACGAGTACATCCACCACATAGCCCGGCCACTCCGCCCGCACGATCATGCTGCCTCCCCGTCTTCGCTCCACGACCTTGGCGGGGAGAGTATGGCGCCCTGCGGCCCCGCGCAAGTCCCGGAAGCCGTTCTTTTCGTCACATCTGCTCTCTGAGATACTGAAAGGCTTGGAGGATGGAATGGCTGTGGCTTGTGGCATCGTGGGGCTCCCCAATGTGGGAAAATCCACCCTTTTCAATGCTCTCACCCGTGCGGGCGCGGCTTCGGCCAACTATCCCTTCTGCACCATCGAGCCCAATACGGGCGTGGTGGATGTGCCGGATCCCCGCCTGGCGGCCCTGGCCGAGATCGTGAACCCCCAGCGGGTCCTGCCCGCGGCCCAGGAATTCGTGGACATCGCGGGCCTGGTCCGGGGCGCCAGCAAGGGCGAGGGCCTGGGCAACGCCTTCCTGGGCCACATCCGGGAGACCGATGCCATCGTCCAGGTGGTGCGCTGCTTCGAAGACGGCAATGTCACCCATGTGGAGGGCGGCGTGGACCCGGAGCGGGACCTCAGCATCATCGAGACGGAACTGGTCATCAAGGATCTGGACGCCGTCGAGAAGGGCCTGGAGCGCCACCGGAAGGTCGCCAAGACCGGCAACAAGGAATCCCTGGCCCTGGTGGCGGTGCTGGAGCGGGTCTTCGCGGCCCTGGACGGCGGCAAGTGGGCCCGCACCGCGGGCCTGTCGTCCGAGGACAAGGCCCTCATCAAGTCCTACGGGCTGCTCACCCTCAAGCCCACCCTCTTCGTGGGCAACATCGGGGAGGAGGACATCCGGAACCCCGAGGGCAATGCCCACTACCAGAAGCTCCTGGCGCTCGCCGCCGAGCGCCAGGCCCCCTGCATCCCCATCTGCTCCAAGCTCGAAGCCGAGATCCAGGATCTGCCCGAGGAGGATCGCCCCCTCTTCCTGGAGGAGGCCGGTCTGTCGGAGCCGGGCCTGAATGTCCTGATCCACGCCAGCTACGACCTGCTGGGCCTCCAGACCTACTTCACCGCCGGGGTGAAGGAAGTACGCGCCTGGACCATCCACAAGGGCGACACGGCCCCCCAGGCCGCCGGCGTCATCCACACCGACTTCGAGAAGGGCTTCATCCGGGCCCAGGTCATCGCCTACGAGGACTTCATCCAGTACCGGGGCGAGCAGGGGGCCAAGGATGCCGGGAAGATGCGGACCGAGGGCAAGGACTATGTGGTGAAAGACGGGGATCTCATGAACTTCCTGTTCAATGTCTGAACTCATTCTTCCGGCGCCTTTTCCCGATGCTTTGGGAACGGGTGAGGATCGATGAGCCTGGTCAGGTCAAGCGGGGGGTCCGGACGGGAATCGACCGTCGAGGATCCCGTACAGATCCGCCGGGCCCTGACCGACCTGCAGCGCTCTGAATCGGAATTCCCCATCAAGGTGGAGGGTACGCATACCCTGCCCTACACCGCCTGGGTCCAGCACCTGGACTTCGAGAAGGGCGTCCTCCATCTGAAGCTCATCCGGCCCCTCCCCCACGAGATGGTGGGCGGGGCGCCCTTCGAGATGCTCTTTGCGGTCGGAGAGCAACGCTTCGAGGCCCCCCTCACCTTCCTGGGCCGGGAATCCTACCTGCTGTACCGGTTCTCCGTTCCCCTCCGGATGACGCAGTCGGACCGGCGCACCCACAAGCGGTATCCCTTTCGGCCACGGGAGAAGGCCTATGTGCTGGCCCAGGATTCCGGCCTGCCGGGGTTCGGCTTCGCGGGGCCCCTCGTGAACCTCTCCCTCGGCGGGCTCGCCTTCCGGGTGGACCGGGTCATGCGGCTGGATGACCACATGCGCGTAACCCCTGGCGTGGGCTTCTTCGAAAAGGGGAAGGAACTTCCCATGCTGAAGATCCGGGACCTGCCCAAGCACCCCCTCTTCGAGGCCCGGGGCCGGGTGGCCAATGCCTGGGAGCGGGACGGGGAGATCATCATCGGGGTCCAGTTCCTGGATCTCAAGGATTCGGAACTCAACCAGATCCAGGATGTCCTGACCATCCGGGAGCAGATGCAGCGCGTGTCCAGTTCGACGCCCTCGGCCCCTTCCGGCACCCGTGAGACCAAGGCCAAGGCCGGGACGGAAAACAAGGGACCTGGAAGCCGCATGAACCCGGCAGGGGCCGAGACGCCGGACGCCCTGACCCGGTTGGGGCGCCGCGGCACCTGTCTGGTGCTGGCCATGGCTCCCGGGTCGGCCCGCGAGGAGGCCCAGACAGCCCTGAGGGCCGCGGGTTACCTCCGCCTGGATCCGGTGGACACCCTGGAGCAGGCCCTGGAGCGCCTGCGGACCGACTCCGGGGCCGCCAGCCGGCTGCTGGTCCTCGAGGTTCCCCCGGGGTCCGAGCCCCCGGTGACCGACCTCCGCAACCTCCAGCGCGAACTGGGCGAGCTCCGGGAACTGCCCGTGGCGCTCATCCGGTCCGGAGGCATACCCGCCGAAACCGAGGATCCCCTGATCCGCCCCCTGCCCTGGCCCGGAGCCGGGGAGACCGCCTGGCTGCCCCTTCTGGACGAACTCGCGGGCCTGTAGCCGCCCCCAGGACGACGCCCGACGCGGCGCCCGGTGTTGCGCTTAAAGGGGCGCGACCTTCACCAGCTGCCCGTTGCCGTCCACGCGCTGGAAGCCGTCCTCGATGCGGTTGGCCCCGCGCATCACCGGATCCGCCGCATCCTTCGCCAGCAGGATGCCGCCCCGGGCGTTGCGATGCACCACGCACTCCTCCAGCGTGGCCTGGGAGTCCTCCAGGAGGAGCAGCCCGGTGTCCAGGCCGTCCTTGAGGGTGCAGCGCACCAGCAGCAGGCTGCCGCCGGGCTCCACCTGCACCCCGGCCCCGGCGTTGCCCAGGATCTCGCAGCCGTCGAGCACGCCCTGGCCCCCTTCGGCGCAGTCCACGCCCAGGGATCGGCCCTCGGAGAAGGAACTGTTCCGGGCCTGGATCGTGGCTCCGTGGTGGATGAGCAATCCTGCGCCCCCATTCGCCTGGACGGTGCAGCCTTCCAGCGTCGCCAGGCCCCGGTCCATGACCGACAGGCCAAACCCCGCGTTCCCGACCAGCCGACACTGGCGGAGCAGGACATTGGCCCCGGCCAGCACATGCGCGCCCGAGCACTCGTGGCCGCCCAGCTCGCAGGCCTCGAGCACCGCGTGGCTGCGCTCCAGGGCCAGCAGGCCCGCGTAGCGGCTGTCCATCAGGCGGCACCGGGTCAGTTGCACCCGGCCCTCGGGCTCCACCTCCACCGATCCCGCGGCGGCGGCCAGGCTGCAGTCCTGCACTTCGGCCTGACCGCGCCCCTGAACCCGCAAGGCCACGCCCTCGCCGGGTCCGACCTGGGTCCCGGCGAGGGAGACCTGGGCCCCGGGCCTCACCAGAACGCCGGCCTCCCGGAACCCCGTGAGCGCCCCGCCTTCCGCCCGGGCCTGGGCCCCCTGCTCGGTCACCAGGCCCCAGACCCCCCGGCCGGTGAAGGTGCAGTCCCGGAACAGCGCCGAGGTGCCCGCGCCATCCACCACCGCGCCCGCCAGGCCGCCTTCGATGACGCACTGCTCCACCAGGGGCGCGCCCCCCGAGATCCTCACTGCGGCCTCACCTTCCATCGCCCGGAGGGTGATCCCCCGAATGACCGCACCGCGGGCCTGGATCACCATGGCCGGTCCCGTGGCGCCCTCCAGCACCACCTCGCCCGCTTCCCCCTGGGCCAGGATGGTGACGGCCTTGTCCACCACCACCGATTCCCGGTAGGCGCCGGGCAGGATCAGGATCTCCATGCCGGGTTTGGCCTGCCGGAGGGCCACCTTCAGGCTGAGGCACTGCCCCTGCCCACCCTTGCCGACCCGGATCAGGTGGCCCGAGGTCTCGGCGGCCGGCGGAGGGGGGGCGGGAGCAGGCGCCGGGGCTGGGACCGGGGCGGGGGCCGCAGCGGGAGCGGGCGCCGGGGGGGGCTCGACCAGGGCGCTCATGGCCTCGCGGATGGCCATGCCCAGGGCCTCCGCGCCTGGATACCGGTCGCCGGGCTGCTTGGACAGGGCCCGCTCGACCACGGTCAGCAGGCGACCGGAGAGGTCCTTCATGTCCGCCGGGCGCAGGGGTTCCGGGGGGTGGAGGAGGATCCGGTTCAGCACCGAGGTGGTGGTTTCGCCCTGGAAGGGCTTCCGGCCCCCCGTGAGGATCTCGTAGAGGATCACGCCCAGGGCGAAGAGGTCGGAACTCGCCGAAGACTTGCCCGTGTCCAGGTATTCCGGCGCCATGTAGCTGGCGGTGCCCATCCAGGTGCCGGTCTGGGTCAGGCCCGAGGGGCCCATCTGGGCGACCCCGAAGTCCATGAGCTTGGCGTGGGGGCGCTTCCCGTGCCGCGTCACCAGGATGTTCGCGGGCTTGATGTCCCGGTGGATCACCCCCCGATCGTGCGCATAGCCCAGGCCTTCGCAGACCTGGATCAGCACCTCCAGGAGTTCGGCCTTGGGGGTCTGGCCCGCCCGGATCAAGGCCTCCAGCTCGTCGCCCTGGATGTGCTCCATGGCCAGGTAGTGGACGCCCTCGTCCTCGCCGAACTCGTAGACCGTGACGATGTGGGGGTGGTTCAGCATGGCGGCGGCCCGCGCCTCGCGCTCGAACCGCGCCTGGGCCTCCTCGCCGAACGCCGACCCGGCGGAGATGACCTTCAGGGCCACTTCCCGGCCCAGCTTGGGATCGCGGCCCAGATAGACCTCGCCCATGGCGCCCTTCCCCAGGAGGCGCACCACCTCGAATTTGCCGAGCCGTTCCCGCATGGGTCTCCTATCGGCACCCACCCGGTCCGCGTTCAGTTCAGGCTAATCCTCACCGGGGGTTCCACGATGCTCGGGCGTCCCGGGGACCCCCGCGCAGCCCTTGGGCAAAGCCGGATGGCTGCTTACCTCGCCTCGATGGGCATGCGCCGCAGGCGCTCCACCCGGACCGCCATGGGGGGGTGGGTGGAGAAGAGGCTCATGAGGCCGCCCGCACTCAGCGGATTCACGATCATCATGTGGGCCGTGGCGGGCTGGGCGGACTGCATGGGCAGCTGCTCGTTGTAGCTCTGCAGGCGCTCCAGGGCCGAGGCCAGCATGTCGGGCCGGCCCGTCAGATGGGCGCTGTAGTCGTCGGCCAGGTATTCCCGCGACCGGCTCACGGCCATCTGGAGCAGGATGGCCGCCAGGGGCCCGAGGATCATGATGGCGATGCCCGCCAGGGGGTTGGAGCGGCCCTCCTCGTCCCGGGGGCTCACCCACATGGCCATGCGGGACAGGAACATGATGGCCTGGGCCAGCACGGCCGCCATGCTGCCGATGAGGATGTCCCGGTGCTTCACATGGCCCAGCTCGTGGCCGAGGACGGCCTCCAGCTCGGGCCGGCTCAGGATCCGCATGATGCCCTCGGTGACGGCCACCACGGCATGCTCGGGGTTCCGGCCCGTGGCGAACGCGTTGGGGGTGTCCTCGGGGATGATGGCGATGCGGGGCATGGGCAGGCCGGCCCGCTGGGCGAGGTTCGCCACGATGGCGTAGAGCTCGGGGGCCTCGGCCTGGGTCACCACCCGCGCGCCGTAGCTGGCCAGGACGATCTTGTCCGAAAAGAAGTAGCTGATTCCGTTCATCACGAGGCCGATGGCGAGGGCCATCACCATGCCGGACTGGCCCCCGAAGTAGTCGCCGATCCACACCAGCAGCCCCGTCATGGCCACGATGATGAGAAGGGTTTTCGCCTGGTTCATGAAGCTTCCTCCACCTTCCAGGATACGGAATGGATCAAGCACCCATCCGCTTGACGACCACCAGCGTCACATCGTCCCGGAAGCGCCCTTCCCCCAGGTGCTGGAAGGCCTCCACCAGCAGGGCCTCGAACAGTTCGTCCGCCCCGGCATGGGGGCGCCGGAGGACCACCTCGGCCAGGGGACCGTCGCTCAGTTCCTCCCCGGCGGCGTTCTCCGCCTCCACCAGGCCGTCCGTGAAGGCCACCAGCACATCGCCCAGCCCCATGGCCGCGCGGCCCTCCGCGAACTTCACGCCCGGCAGCAGGCCCACCATGGGGCCCGTGGGGGAGAGCCGCACGACCTCGCCGCCGGCCCGCACCAGCAGCGGCGGGTTGTGGCCCCCGTTCACGAAGCGGAGGTCGCCGGTCTGGGGGTTGAGGCTGGCGGCGAAGAGGGTCGTGTAGCGGTTGCCGTCCCGCACATCGTTCATGCGGCGGTTCAGGCGTTCCGCCAGCCGGCCCCAATGCTCCACCCGGGCATCGCCCATGGCCCTCAGGAAGGCGGAGAGCTGGGTCATCATCATGGAGGCGGGCAGGCCCTTGCCGGAGATGTCGCCCACGGCGATGTGGAGCCGGTCGCCCAGCTCCTCGTCCCGCGCCATCCACAGGTCGTAGAGGTCGCCGCCCACGGCCTGGTAGGGCAGGTTCGCGGCGGCGCACTGCCAGCCGTCCGGCTCGGGCAGCTCCTTGGGGAGCAGGCTGCGCTGGATGTCCCGGGCGAGATCCAGGTCCTTCTCCATGCGCCCGGCCTGGATGCGCGCCTCCCGCAGCTCCAGGCTCGACAGCTGAGAGGAGGTCAGGTTCAGCAGGGTGTGGAGGAACACCTCGTCATCGTCGGACAGCTTCCCCACCGCCGGATCGGCGGCGTAGGCGAAGCCGTGGCTGTGGTTCTGGTCCAGCAGCTCCACCGCGTGCACCAGTCCCTTCGCCTCCACCAGCTCATGCAGGCGGTCGCCTTCGAGCGCTTCCGGCACCTGGCCCAGCCCTTTCGCGTGCAGCACCACCCCCTGGGCATCCACCACCAGGAGCCGCATGATCCGGAACTCGCCCATGAGCGTGTTGGCCATGAGTCGCACCAGGTCGTGCCGGGTCTCCACCTCGCCCAGGTTGCGGGTGAGCTCGAACACGGTGTTGAGGCGGGAGAGCTGCAGGGCCAGGGCCTGGTTCTGGGTGCTCCGCACGGCCTCGGCCCGGCGCCAGGCCAGCAGGGGGGCCGAGATGGACAGCAGCAGGGGCACCGCGCCCGGCAGGTCGCCGGTCTTCAGCACCAGGTGGCCGTAGGTCTCGTCCCCGTACCGCCAGGGCAGCACCTGCCAGCCCTCGCCGGGATGGGTGGGGAAGGCCGGCGCCGAGCCCCGCAGGAAGAGCCACCGCCCGCCATCCCAGAGGCCGCCCTGGCCCGCCTTGGCGATGCCCATGGCCGTGATGCCCACCAGGTGGACCAGATCCTCCTCCGTCCCCTGCTCCGGGAAGGTCTCCAGGAAGTCGATGAGCGGAAGCAGCTCCTGCGCCCCCTCCGGGGTCTTCAGCGCCAGCTGGCGGAGGCGGTCGAAGGGGTTGGTCGGCATGGCGGATGAACCGTGCGGTTCAGCTGATCTTCTTGATCAGGCAGCACTCGTTCCGGCCGGAGGCCTCGTCCGCCTTGAACTGGACCTCGTCCATGAAGCGGCTCATGAGCAGCAGTCCCAGGCCCCCCTTCCGCGGATGCTTGATGTACTCCTTGGGATCCGGCAGCACCATCTGGTCGCTGCGGATGCCCTGCCCGGAATGCAGGATGTGGATCTCCAGGGCCTGTTCCGTGAAGCGCAGCTCCAGCTCCACCGTGTGCTCGCCTTCGCCGTGATAGGCGTGGAGGATCACATTGGTCACCGCCTCATCCACGGCGATGCTCACCTTGGCCGCAGCGGCGTCGTCGAGCCCGGCCACCAGCGAGGCCCGCTTGGCCAGGCCGGTCACGAGGTTCAGATAGCGGGTCTGGCTCGGAATGACGAGCTTGAACTGGGCGTGGTCCATCTTGGCCGCCACGATCAGCCCTTCCGCTCCGGCGTGGCCGCCGCCAGAGCCTGATCCTCGTTGCCAAAGACCCGGTAGAGCTGGGTGAACCCCAGGGTGTCGAAGATCGCGAAGACATTGTCCTGGAGGTTGGACAGCAGGATGTCTCCGTCATGCTCCCGGACCGTCTCGATGAGGCCCATGATGGCGCCCAGGCCGGCCGAGCTGATGTAGTTGAGGTCCTTGCAGTTGAGCAGGATGGTGTAGTGGCCGTTCTGGACCAGGTTCTCCAGGGCCTCCTCGAATTCCCGCACGGTATGGGCATTGATGAACCCGGCCGGGAGGAGCACCGACACGCCCTCGACCTGCCTCACCGCAATGGAAAGATCCGCCATCCGCCATCTCCAAGGAACCTGGGCCATCCTATCGGTTCCCTCGGGTAATTGCCAGCGGACGGGATTCGGGCCTGAAGTGGGATACCCTGAACGCGAATCCTCTTCCGAGCCCACCGATGAGCGACCCCAGCCCCGCGGACCAGCCTCCCCACGACGCGCTCCGGAGCGAGCTGGAGGCTTGGTTGAACCAGCAGAACCAGGTTCTGCTCGAGGAAGTGATCGCCACCTGGCAGGGCGCCGTGGCCGGTTTCCGCCCCGATGAGGCCCTCCTCGACCGGCTCCGTGCGGCGATGCCCTCCCGTTCCGGATTCGGACCGTCCCCGGCGAACCCGGCCGGCGTCGCCGATCAGTCCCTCGCCTCGGCCCTCGACCTCGTGGAAGGTGCCACTTCCCAGGGCGACCTGCTCAAGCGCCTCCTGGACGCCCTCGTGCCGCTGGTGGAGCGCAGCGCCCTCTTCGTCCTCAAGCAGGGATTGGCCTCGCTCTATGCCCACCGGGGATTCGAGGCCGGGGCGCCCCTCAAGCCCGGGGCCGTGGTCCCACCGCCGGACCTGGAATCCGTCATTCAGGGCCTCGGCCGGTCCCTCCGGAAGAAGGGCCCCGGATACGCCGCCCTGCTCGCTCCCCTCAGTCCTTTCGAAGCCGCGGACATGGCCGTCCTCCCCCTGCGCCACAAGCGGAAGACCGTGGCCCTGCTGCTGGTGGACAGCGGGCTCCGTCAGGGGCTCGATCATCCCGAGTTCGTGCGGGCGCTGGTGCTGGCCGCCTCCGCCACCCTGGCTTCCCTGGCCGCGGGGAAGGAGGACCCCTCCCACACCCAGCCGGGCACCTCGCCTGGCACCTCGCCGGGCATCTCCTCCGCCAGCGCGCCCACCCAGGTCGTGCCCGAATCCATCGGCGCCGCGCCACCCCAGGCCCTCGATCCAAGGACGCGGGCCGCCGCCGAGCGCCTGGCCCGGGTCCTCGTCGACGATGTGGAACTGTATTTTCCTGAGAAAGTCGCCCAGGCCCGGGTGAAGGGGAACCTCTATCGCCTGCTCCGGGACGAGCTGGAGCGGAGCCGGGCCACCTTCGTGGACCGCTTCGGGGAATCAATCGAGGTTCAGCACCGGATTTTCACCAGCACCGTCATCCACCACCTGTGCGAAGGCGATGCCTCCAAGCTCGGAGAGGCCCCCTGGGCCTAGCTGCCCTGCAGGAGGTTGATGACAACCGGGGTTGACTCTGGTAGAACCTTGTTCCTTTGGGTACGGACGAGGAACGAGTCAATGGCGAATCTTGGCAAGAAATTCACATGTTTCCAGTGCGCGGCGAAGTTCTACGACTTCGGAAAGCCGGAGGCGCTGTGCCCCAAGTGCGGTGCGAACCAGAAGGCCGCCCCCGCCAAGCCCCGCGCCGTGAAGAAGGAAAAGAGCGTGCATGTCATCGAGGACGACTTCGCGGCCGAGCCTGAAGCCGAGAACCTCGAAGAGGCCTTCAGCGAGACCGGCGTGCCCATCGAGCGCGGCCGCGGGGAAGGCTTCGATCCCGGCGACCTGCGCATGGACGACTACGACGAGTAGCGAACCCCGCCGGATCACGGGCGGTGAGCATAATGTCCGAGTGAGCTCCGCCGACCTCTTTCCTCTCGTTGACCGCCACACCCATCTGGAGGGCTCCCTCGACCCCGTCTGGGTTCGAGCGGAAGCCGGGCGCCGCGGGCTGCCGCTGCCGGGACCGCTGGAAGCCCTGTGGTCGGGTGGCGCCGTTCCCTTCCCGGGCTTCATCGAGGCCTTCCTCTTCGGCGCCGCGCTCCTGGACGGCCGCGAGGCCGTGCGCGAGGCTGTCCTGGCCGCGGCGCGGCGCACGCGATCGGCCGGAGGCACGGGATTCGACCTCTGGGTCTCGCCCCACTTCCTGGTGGTCCACCGCAGCCAGATCAGCCTCGACGCCTTCTGGCGCGGACTGGAGGAGGGGTTGGCCGAGGCCCGCTCGGGGGGCCTGCGGAGCGCCGTGGTGGTGGACGCCGTGAACCACTTCGGCCCCCGACATGGCCACGCGGTCCTCGACCTCGTGCTGCCGGACCTCCCCCCCTTCGTGAAGGGCTTCTCCACCGGCGGCCTGGAGGGCTGCCCCTTCCGGGACTGGGCCCCCGTCTTCGACCGGGCCCGGACCTCGGGCCTCCGCATCGCGGCCCATGCGGGCGAGAACGGACCGGGATCCCATGTCCGCGAGGCCATCCTGGAGGGCGGCGTGGCCCGCATCGTCCACGGCATCCGGGCCGATGACGCCACCTTGGAACTGCTGGCGGACCGCCGCATCCCCGTCGACATCTGCCCCAGCTCCAACCAGGCCCTCGCCGCCGATGTGAGCCCCCACCCTCTGCCCCGGATGCTCGAGGCCGGCGTGCGTTGCGCCCTGGGCACCGACGATCCGGGCGTCATCCCCTGCGACCTGGAAACCGAAACCGAGGCCGCCCGGCGCATGGGCCTGGACGAGCCCGCCCTCGCCACCCTCCGGCGGAACGGGGCCGAAGATGCCTGGTGCCTCGAGGCCTGAGCCAACCCAGGGGTCGAAGCGGCCGGCCGATCCAGGTAGACTAGGGGATTCGGTGCGCGCCCATAGCTCAGCTGGATAGAGCATCAGGCTTCGAACCTGAGGGTCGGGCGTTCGAGTCGCTCTGGGCGCACCACCGGTTTGACAATTCGGCTTTTTGCGAGCGTGGCGGAACTGGTAGACGCACTGGATTTAGGTTCCAGCGGTTCACACCGTGTCGGTTCGAGTCCGACCGTTCGCACCATTTGCCAGGACTGGCAAATAGGACGGAATCGCCGCCAGGCGATGGCCGCCCGAAGGGCGAGGGCACAGGATGTGCCCGAGTCACCACGAAAGCCGAATGCTTCCTAAGCCATTACCGCATCACGGAGCCTCCATGTCCGCCACCCTGCACCACCAGTCCCCCACTCGGAAAGCCGTCGAAGTCACGGTGCCCGCCTCCGAAGTGAGCGCCGTCTTCAACGAGGTGGTGGCGAAGATCGCCCCGCAGGTCCGCATTCCCGGCTTCCGCCCCGGCAAGGCCCCCCGGCCCGTGCTGATGCAGCGCTACGCCCGCGAGATCCAGTCTGATGTGGCCCAGCAGCTCGTCGAGAAGCACTTCTGGAAGGCCGCCCAGGAAGCCGGCGCCCTGCCCATCTCCCACCCCTCCCTGGAGAAGCTGGACCTGAAGGAAGGCGCCGATGCGGTCTTCCGCGCCCAGTTCGATGTCGCTCCCGACATCGAGCTTCCCGACTACAAGTCCCTGGTCCTGACCAAGAAGAAGCGCGCCATCGACGAAGCCACCCTGGATGAGCACATCGAGGGCCTCCGCCAGCGGGCCACCAAGTTCCTCCCCGTGGAGGACGGCGCCGTGGCCCAGGGCCTCATCGCCACCTGCGACATCCGCGTGAAGCCCCAGGGCCTGAAGGCCCAGACCTACCAGGACCAGGTGCTGGAGATCGATGCGACCCGCCCCTTCGACGCTCAGCTGCTGGGCCTCAAGAGCGACGAGAAGAAGGCCTTCACCCTGACCCACCCGGCCGATGACGCCAACACCGTCCTGGCGGGCAAGACGCTGGCCTACGAGGTACATGTCAAGGATGTCCGCCGCAAGGAAGTGCCCGTGGTGGGCGATGAGTTCGCCAAGGACCTGGGCGACTTCGAGAACCTCGAGGCCCTGAAGACCGCCGTGAGGAAGGACCTGGAGGAGGCCACCGAGCGCGACGCCATGGCCCGCCTGCAGGCCACCATGCTGGACACCCTGCTGGACGCCGCGCCCTTCGAGGTGCCCCGTTCCATGGTGGGGCTGCAGCTCGACGACTACTGCCAGGAGTTCGCCCAGCATGTCGCCCGCCAGGGCATGGACCCCAAGAAGGTGAACTGGCAGGCCTACCGCCAGTACCGCCTGAACGATGCCGAGCGCGCCGTCCGCAGCGGCTACCTGCTGCAGGCCATCGGCAACGCCGAGTCCATCGAAGTGCCCGAGGCCGACATCGACGCCGAGATCCGCACCTTCATGGCCGAGAACCAGATCCAGCAGCCCTTCGACGCCTTCAAGGCCGAGCTCGAGCGCCGTGGCAACGCCACGGAGATCAAGGGCCGCCTGCGCACCGACCGGATCTTCGACCACCTGCTCACCACCGCCACCGTCACGGAAGAGCTGCTCGACAAGGCCGCCTTCGAGGCCCTGGTCGAGCTGGAGCGCAAGCGCGAGGCCGGGATTCCCGTGAACCGCTTCGACGCCGGCGGCCTGGAGGGCGGTGACCTCGAGAACCAGGAGGGTGGCGAGCCCGCCGCCGTGGCGCCCGCGGGCCATGTCCACGGCCCCGACTGTGACCACGATCACGAGCACGAGGCCGAAGCCCCCAAGCCGAAAAAGAGGGCCGCCAAGAAGGTCGAGGAACCGGTCGAGGAGAAGCCCAAGAAGGCCGCCAAGGCCAAGGAACCTGCGACCGAGGAAAAGGCTGGGGAAAAGGCCGAGGACAAGCCCAAGGCCAAGAAGCCCGCGGCCAAGAAGTAGCCGTCTGCGCGATCTCCATGCGGAAGGCGCCTGCGGGCGCCTTCTTGCTTTATCCTGAAGCTTCAGCCGGAGGGCCCATGCCCAGCAGCTACTATCCCCCCATCGTCATCGAGCAGACGCCCCGCGGCGAGCGCAGCTACGACATCTACTCGCGCCTGCTGAAGGACAACATCATCTTCCTGGGCACGGCCATCGATGACAATGTCGCCAACGCCATCGTGGCCCAGATGCTCTTCCTCGAGAGCGAGGACCCGGACAAGGACATCCAGATCTACATCAACAGCCCCGGCGGCAGCGTCACGGCCGGCCTGGCCATCTACGACACCATGCAGTTCGTGAAGAACGACATCGTCACCTACTGCATCGGCCAGTGCGCCTCCATGGGTGCGCACCTGCTGGCCGCGGGCACCAAGGGCAAGCGCTTCGCCCTGCCCAACGCCCGCATCATGATCCACCAGCCCTCGGGCGGCGCCCAGGGCCAGGCCACGGAGATCGAGATCACCTTCAAGGAGATCCAGCGCCTGAAGGAGAACCTCGCCGCCACCTTCGCCAAGCACACCGGCCAGCAGCTGAAGAAGGTCATGAAGGACATGGACCGCGACTTCTTCATGGGCGCCGAAGAAGCCCTGGAATACGGCATCGTGGACAAGGTCCTCTCCGAGCGGCCGGCCTGATGAGCGCGGGCCTCTCCTCCATTCCCGGGTTCGAGCACCTGTCGCGCATTCCCCTCTATGTGCCCGGCAAGCCCATCCAGGAGGTCCAGCGCGAGCTGGGTCTCACCTCCATCGTCAAGCTGGCCTCCAACGAGAATCCCTGGGGCCCCACGGAGGCCGTGAAGGCCCGGGTGGCTTCGGTCATCGCCGGCTCGGAGTTCGAAGGCCTGGGCCTGTACCCGGTCAGCGACGGCTACTACCTCCGCAAGCGCATCGCGGACCGGAAGGGCCTGACGGTGGATCGCGTGGTCCTCGGCAACGGCAGCAGCGAAATCCTGGAGATGGTGGCCAAGGCCGCCTTCCTGGATGGCGGCAGCGCCGTCATCCCCAAGCACAGCTTCGCCATCTACGGCATCGCCACCCAGACCGCCGGCGGCCGCGTCATCGAATCCCGGGCCACGGCCACGGAGCTTGATGCGGATGACATCCTGCGCTCCGTCGCCGAGGACACGCGCCTCGTCTACCTCGGGAATCCCAACAACCCCACGGGCATCCGGCTGGAGCGCGCCCCTCTGGAGCGCCTCGTGCGCCAGCTGCGCGAAGACATCGTGCTGGTGGTGGACCAGGCCTATGCCGAGTACGAGGATCCCGCCGGGTATCCGGATGCCGCCGCCTACCTGGATGAGCGCCCGAACCTGCTGGTGCTCCACACCTTCTCGAAGATCCACGCCCTGGCCGCCATGCGCATCGGCTACGGCCTGGGCTCGAAGGAACTGATGGGTTTCCTCGAGCGGGTCCGCAGCCCCTTCAACACCAATCACCTGGCCCAGGCCGCGGCGGAAGTCGCCGTCCAGGATCTGGCCTTCGAGGCCTTCTCGCGCCAGAAGAACACCGAGGCCCGCGCCGCCTTCGTGCTGGAGGCCGCGAAGCACCGCTGCCAGCTCTCGGGCACCAGCGGCAACTTCATCCTCATGGAGACCGCCTTCCCGGCCGCGGACCTGTTCAAGGAACTCCTCCAGCGCGGCGTGATCGTGCGGCCCATGCAGGGTTACGGCCTACCGAACCACATCCGCGTGACCTTCGGCAAGCCCGAGGAAATGCAGGCCTTCTGGACCGCAGCCGCGCCCCTGCTCGATGGCGGCTGCTGAGTGACGCTGGTTCCAGACGAGATCGGGAGATTGCGCGCCCTGCTCACGCAGGGCGCGCATGTGGAATGCAGGGAGGGGCTCGCGCGCCTGCGGGACCGCTACCGGATCGAGCCCACCGCTTTCGATGGGGCGGCCATCGCGGCCCTGAAGACCCTGGCCTCCGAGCTGGAGGCCCCGCCGGACCTCGAATCGGCCCTCAAGGCCACCTTCGGCTACGGCACCTTCCGCCCCGGCCAGCGCACCATCATCGAGGCCGTGCTCGCGGGCCGCGATGTGGTGGGCATCATGCCCACGGGCGCGGGGAAGTCCCTCACCTACCAGCTGCCCGCCCGGCTGCTGGGCGGCGTCACGCTGGTGGTCTCGCCCTTGATCGCGCTCATGAAGGACCAGGTGGATGCCCTCACGGAAGCCGGCCTCCGGGCCACCTTCCTCAACTCCAGCCTCCAGGCGGAGGAGCGCCGCGACCGCATCCGCGCCCTCAAGAACGGCGAGCTGGAACTGGTCTACGCCGCGCCGGAGGGCCTCGAGCTCTACCTCGCCGACCTGCTGCGCGAGGTGGATCTGCGCCTCATCGCGGTGGACGAGGCCCACTGCATCAGCCACTGGGGCCACGATTTCCGCCCCGCCTACCGCACCCTGGCGGGCCTGAAGCAGCGGTTCCCCCAGGTGCCGGTGCTAGCCCTCACGGCCACCGCCACGCCCGAGGTGCGCCGCGACATTGCCGTGCAGCTGGAGATGCGGAATCCCCTCGAGGTGCAGGGCTCCTTCTTCCGGTCCAACCTCCTGATCAGCGCCTACCGCAAGGGCGCCGAAGGCCTGCCGCCGGTGCGCGAAGCCCTGCTGCGCCTGGTGCTGGCCCGGCGCGGGGAGAGCGGCATCATCTACTGCCTGTCGCGGAAGGCCGTGGAGGCCACGGCGGCCTTCCTCGCGGGGGAGGGCGTGCGCGCGGCGGCCTATCACGCGGGCATGGACGCCGCCGCCCGGTCGGCCGCCCAGGAGGCCTTCCAGCGCGACGATGTGGATGTCATCGTGGCCACGGTGGCCTTCGGCATGGGCATCGACAAGAGCAACATCCGCTATGTCATCCACCGCGACATGCCCAAGAGCGTGGAGGGCTGGTACCAGGAGATCGGCCGCGCGGGCCGCGATGGCGCCGATGCGGACTGCGTCATGTTCTACGGCTGGGGCGATGTCCTCAGCTACGACCGCTTCACGGACGGCCTGGACGCGGCCCTGGCCCAGGCCCAGCAGCGCCAGACCCGCGACCTCTTCCGCCTGGCCGAGGCCCCGCGCTGCCGCCACCAGGCCCTGCTGGCGCATTTCGGCGAGCAGATGGACGCCTGCGGGACTTCCTGCGATTGCTGCACGGGCGCCGACCCGCTCCAGGCCGCCCCCTCGCCCGGGAAGGCCAAGCGCGGCTCGCCGCGGGGCTCCCGGCCGCCGGTGCCCGAAGGCCAAGTGGAGGGCGAAGAGGTCCTCTATCGCGAGCTGAAAGCCCTCCGGAAGCGCCTGGCCGATGCCAAGAGCGTGCCCGCCTATGTGATCTTCAGCGATGCGACCCTCCAGCAGATGGCCCGGTTCCGGCCCGGTACCGAGGCGGAATTCCTGGCCTTGAGCGGCGTGGGGCCGAAGAAGCTCCAGCAGTACGGCGAAGCCTTCCTGGAATTGCTCCGGGGCTGACGGCCATAGACCTCTGTCACAACCCGGAATTGCTGGGATTGATTTGAATGGAGATAGATAATCAGGCGGCCCAGTACCGTCTTGCGAATGCCCTGGGAGGAAATTAGGGTGAGAAGAGACATTTCACACTTCGTTGTCGTTTGTCGGTCTTCGTTTAGGGAGGTGGCTTCATGAGTTTGGGTGAACGCATCAGAGACCTGGTCCGGCTGGCCTTCCAGCTTGGAAACAACTGGATGACCCTGATGGGCGTGGCCCTGACGACGAGCTCGGCCTTTACGCTCGTCTGGTTCTGGATCATGGAGATGACGAGCTCGAAGTCCGTGCATCCCTATGCCGGCATCCTCCTGTTCCTCATCCTTCCCGCCCTCTTCCTGATGGGCCTGATCCTCATTCCCGTGGGCATCCTCCGCCTGCGCCGCAAGAAGCGGCTGGCCGGTGAAGCGCCCACCCCCCTCCAGAAGGTGGACTTCACCCAGCCCAGCGTGCGGCGTCTCCTGCTGGTCGTGGGCGCCCTCACCTTCGTGAATGTCGGCATCATGGGCACCGCCGGCCTCAAGGGCGTGGAGTACATGGATTCCAACCGCTTCTGCGGCCTCACCTGCCACACCGTGATGAGCCCCGAGTACACGGCCTTCCTGAATTCCCCCCACTCCCGCGTGGGCTGCGCCCAGTGCCACATCGGCCACGGCGCCCCCGCCCTGGTGCGCGCCAAGATCTCCGGCAGCCGCCAGCTCTTCGCGGTGGCCTTCGGCACCTTCTCCCGGCCCATTCCCAGCCCCGTCGAGCACCTGCGTCCCGCCCGCGAGACCTGCGAACAGTGCCACTGGCCCCAGAAGTTCACGGACGACAAGCTGCTCATCCGCACCAAGTACGCCGAGGATGAGGCCAACACCCCCTCCACCAGCATCCTGCTCCTGAAGATCGGCGGCCACACCGCCAACGGCACCACCGGCATCCACGGCCGCCACCTCGACGCCATGGAGCGCATCAGCTATGTCTCCACCGATCCCCGCCGCCAGGAGATCCCCAAGGTCACCTACCGCGACGACAACGGCCAGCTGGTCGAATATGTCACCGAGGACTTCAAGAAGCTGCCCCCCGAGAAGCTCGCCAAGGCCTCCGAGCGCAAGATGGACTGCGTGGACTGCCACAACCGTCCCACCCACGCCTTCGAGCTCCCGGACCGCGCCGTGGACAAGGCCCTGAACCTCAAGCGCATGAGCGCCGAGCTGCCCTTCATCAAGAAGAAGGCCGTCGAGGTGCTGAAGGTCGAGTACGCGAACCGCGACGAGGCCGCCGCCAAGATCACCCTGGCCATCAACGAGTTCTACCGCACCAGCTACCCGGATGTGTTCAAGCACAAGCGGGCCCAGGTGGATGCCGCGGCTGAGGCCGTGAAGGCCATCTACCTGCGCAATGTCTTCCCCGAGATGAAGATCACCTGGGGCACCCACCCGAACAACATCGGCCACGAGGAATCCGTGGGCTGCTTCCGTTGCCACGACGGCAGCCACTCCTCCGCCGACGGCCGCACCATCAAGGGCGACTGCGACACCTGCCACACCATCCTGGCCCAGGACGAGAAGGATCCGAAGATCCTCAAGGACTTCGGCATGAAGTGATGGCAAGGGCGGAAACGGTCCCCCAGAATGAAGGCATGACCGCTTCCGCCCTTCCACTGATCGCCATCGACGGCCCGTCGGGCGTGGGGAAATCCACCACTGCCCGGCGGGTCGCCTCGCGCCTGGGGTGGCAGTACCTCGATACCGGGGCCATGTACCGGGCTGCCGCCCTGGCCATCCACCGGGCGGGGCTGGCCCTGGAGGCCCGCGAGGACCTCGAGCGCGTGCTGGCGGGCCTGGCCCTTACTCAGGAGGGGACGCGAATCTTCCTGGCCGGCGAAGATGTCAGCGAGGCCATCCGCAGCCAGGAGGTCACTCGGCGCGTCACGCCCGTGAGCGCGGACGCGCGCGTGCGCGAGGTACTGGTGGACCAGCAGCGCCGCATCGGCGCCACCGGCCACTGGGTGGTGGACGGCCGCGACATCGGCACGGTCGTCTTCCCCCAGGCCTGCTGCAAGGTGTTCCTCACCGCCAGCCCCGAGGCCCGGGCCCGCCGGCGCTTCCTGGAGCTCCAGGCCAAGGGCCAGGGGGCCGTATTCGAAGAGGTGCTCGCCGATCAGCGCCGCCGCGACGAGGCCGACAGCACCCGCGCCGTCGCACCCCTGCGCCCCGCCGAGGACGCCGTGGAGCTGGATTCCAGTGACCTCACCCTCGATCAGGTCGTGGACTGGATCGTGGCGCGGCACCAGGCCCACCCGTGACCCTCCTGCCCGGCCCCCTCCAGGAGGCCTGGGAAACCGACTGGCAGCCCGTCGGCACCGGGGCCATGGCGGGCGTGACCGCGGGCCTGGGCCTGCTCAGCCTCGTAGCGCTGCAATCCGAGCCCGGCTGGATCCCCCTGCTCGACGGTGTGAACCTGGTCTTCCACGAAGCCGGGCATCCCCTCTTCGGAATCCTCGGCTGGGAGCCCCTGACCATCCTGGGGGGCACCCTCCTGCAGCTGCTCGTGCCCCTGCTGGTGATGGGATCCTTCTGGCTCCGGCGCGAGGCCCCCGGAACGGCCGCAGCGGGCATCTGGGGGTTTGAGAACCTGTTGAACATTGCCCGCTATGTGGCCGATGCGCGGGCCCAGGTCCTTCCCCTGGTGGGCGGTGGCGAGCACGACTGGGCCGATCTCCTCGGCCGCTGGGGCCTGCTGGCCCAGGACGCCGCCCTCGCCCAGGGCCTCCGCGTCGTCGGTTGGCTGGGCATGGCTGCCTGCTGGGTGTGGCTGACCTGGCGCTGGCACCGGGCCAGCCACGCCTGAGCGGGCTAGTAGCCCTCCCCCTCCACCGCCGCCTTCACCTTCCCGCGGTGGAAGCGGAACAGGAAGGCGATGTAGCCGATGGCGATGGGGAAGCCGATGAGCCACCACACCAGGCCCGTGCGGAGGCCGTGGAGCCCCACGCTGGCGTTCTGGGCTGTCAGGTCGAACTGGGGCCCCAGGGTGGACCTCAGCATCACCGGGTAGACGCAGGCGGCGCTGGCGGCCAGCAGGCCGAGGATGAAGGCGCCGGAGCCCACGAAGGCCATCAGGAAGCGCTCCCGCTTGGCGCCCACGAAGACCAGGCCGAGGCCCGCCAGGAAGATCAGCGTGGCGACCCAGGCGAGCGGCGCCTTGGGCAGGTTGTGGAAGATGCCCGGGTTCACGACGGAGGTCGCGTAGCTTGAGACGACCCACAGCACCAGCACCAGGCCCCAGAGGCTCAGGGCGAGCCCCTTGCAGCGCTCATGCACCGCGCCTTCCGTCTTCCAGGCCAGGAAGAGGGCGCCGTGGGCGGTCACCGTCACCAGGGCGAAGACCCCGATGAGCACCGTGTACCAGTCGAGGATGCCGGGCTGGGGCCCGAGGCGGAAATTCGTCCACAGGGCCATCTCGAAGTAGCCGCTGCCATCCACGGGGACGCCGCGGAGCACATTGCCCAGGGCCGCGCCCAGGAGCACCGGGAGCAGCACGCTGGCGAAGGTGAAGGAGGCATCCCAGAAGCGGCGCCAGAGGCCATCCTGCAGGTGCGAGCGGAACTCGATGGAGATGCCGCGGGCCATCAGGCACCAGACCACCAGCCACATGGCCAGGTAGAAGCCGGAGAAGCCCGAGGCCAGCACCTTGGGGAAGGCCAGGAAGAGCGATCCTCCGCCGGCCAGCAGCCAGACCTCGTTGCCGTCCCAGAGGGGACCGATGGCGCCCAGCACCTCGCGGCGCTCCTCGTTGGTCTTGGCCACGACGAGGTGCAGGATGCCGGCTCCGAAGTCGAAACCATCCATGACCACATAGATCGCAACCATTACGGAGACGAGCCAGAACCAGAGCATTTCCATGGCAGCCTCCTAGGCCTTCGAGGTGTGGGAGACGGGGCCGTGGGAGATTTCCCGGCCGATCAGGAAGAGCCAGAGCACGCTCAGCACCACGAAGATCCCGGCGAAGCCCAGGGTGGTGAAGGCCGTATGGCCGGCGTTCACCGTGGGGGAGGCGCCGTGGACGGTGCGCAGGACGCCGTAGATGAGCCAGGGCTGGCGGCCGAATTCGGCCACGGCCCAGCCCGCAGTGGTGGCGATGTAGGGGAAGGGGAAGGCCAGCATCAGGACCCACAGCATGGGCCGGGCCGTGTCCAGGCGCCCCTTCCAGAGCAGCAGGGCGGCGAGTCCCATGAGGGCGATCATGATCGTGCCCAGGCCCGCCATGATGTGGAAGCTGTAGTAGAGCAGCTCGATGTTCTGCGGCCACTGGTCCTCGGGGAATTCCAGCAGGCCCTTCACATCGCTCGAGAAGCTCCCGTAGGCGATGAAGCTCAACATGGCGGGCACCTGGATCGGATTCTCGATCCTCCGCCGGGCGACATCCGGCTGGCCCACCAGGGTGAGGTTCGCGCGGGGCCCGCTTTCAAAGCGCCCCTCCATGGCCGCGAGGGAAATCGGCTGGTACTTGGCCACGAGCTTGCCCTGGATGTCCCCGGTGGGGAAGGCCACCAGGACGCTGAAGATCAGGCCCATGATGGTGCCCACCCGCAGGTTCAGCTTCGCCTGCTCCGGATGGATGCCCTTGAGGGTCCAGAAGGCCCCGATGGCGGCCACCACGAAGGAGCCCGTCACCACGGCGGCGATCATGTTGTGCGCGTACTGGCCCAGGGCCCACGGATTCAGCAGGAAGGCCCAGAAGCTGGTGAGCTGCAGGGTGCCGTCCGCGGCCACGGTGTAGCCCACGGGATGCTGCATGAAGGCGTTGGTGGCGATGATGAAGTAGCCCGACAGCCAGCTGCCGATCCACAGCGCCAGCGCCGCGCCGAAGTGGCCCTTGGGCGACAGCTTCTTCTCGCCCCAGATCAGCATCCCGAGGAAGCTGCTCTCGAGGAAGAAGGCGAACATGCCCTCCATGCCCAGGGTCTGGCCGATGATGCCGCCGGACAGGCGCGAGAACTTCGCCCAGTTGGTGCCGAACTGGAACTCCAGAGGGATCCCGGTCACCACGCCCACGGCGAAGTTGATGCCGAAGATGCGGATCCAGAAGCGCGCCGCATCGTTGTAGCGGGCCTCCCCCGTCCTCAGGCCCATGGCCTTCAGCACGACGATGACCAGCGCCAGTCCCATCGTCAGCTGAGGGAACAGGTAGTGGTAGGTCGCCGTGAACCCGAACTGAAGCCTGTGCCAGAAAAGCGGATCGCCCATGGTCCCTCCCGTCGTACCGGCCTGCGGTGCATCGAGTGCTGAAACGCGGCCAGTATCCCACGATCGAAGGGGACCTTGAGCGCAACAATCCGGTTCTATTTCAGATCGTGGGGATCCTCGACCACGATTTCCGAGGTGATCGGCACGGCCGGCCGGAGCATGGCGGACACGCCGCAGTAGGTATCTTCGGACAGCTTCACGGCCCGTTCGAGCTTGTCCAGGGGAAGGTTCCTGCCCCTGAAGAGGTAGCGCACATGGATGCCCGTGAAGATCCTCGGGTGCTCATCGCGCGATTCGGCGCTCACCTGGATCTCGAGTCCGTCGATCGGGACGCGCATTTTGTCCAGAATACTCACCACATCGATTCCGGTACAGCCGCCCAGGCCCGAGAGCAGGAGGGCCTTGGGGCGGGGTCCCAGGTCCCGGCCCCCGGCTTCGGGGCTGGCGTCGATGCGGTAGCGGTGGCCATCCTGCTCCACCGCGAAGGCAAGGCCGGATTCCCAGGTCACAGAAGTGGTCAAAGTCAACTTGATGCCTCCTCAGGTTTCAGTCGAGCAGCGTGCGGATGCGGCGCCAGGAGCCCAGGTTGGCGACTTCCGCGAACCCGGCGCGCTTCAGGACGGACACTCCGAATCCGCTGCGGCTGCCGGTCTCGCAGCAGACCAGGACGGGCCTGGTCCGATCCAGTTCCATGGCCCGCGCCTCCAGCTGATCCAGGGGGATGTTGATCGCGCGGGGATGGGCCTGGCCCTTGAATTCGGCCGTGGTGCGGACATCCACCACCTGGGCGCCGCGTTCCAGCAGGGCCTTCACCTCCGTGGCAGGCATGGACCGGCGGCTCCACAGGAAATAGCCCACGGCGATCAGGGGGATCAGGTAGATCCAGTACTCCAGGATCAGGGACATGGCCGCTCCAGGCGAGGCTTCAGAGGAAGGTTGCAGGAAATGGCCCCGGGCCTACTTCGCCAGGGCCCAGATCAGGCCCAGGACGGCGCCATAGCTGATGCCCCGCAGAGGCGTGGCCGTCAGGGGACAGGCGCCCGTGCTGCAGCCCACCAGGCGGTGCCAGCCATAGCCGAGGGCACCGCCCACCAGGAGCCCCAGGGCGAGGCGAAGGGCGGTCGCCTTCACCGGGAGCATCCCACGCCCGCGCCTTCGGGGACGCCCAGCTTGCGCAGGATCGTGGACATCAGGCACCAGTTGGTGAGGCCGCTCTGGAGCAGGTTGGCGCCCACGAAGACGGTGAACCAGATCCAGTTGGGATGGTGGAAGCGGGCGAGGGCCAGGCTCAGCAGGATGAAGGTCCCAGCCACGGTATGGACGATGCGGTCGACGGTCATGAGGGCTCCTGGGGGGCGTTCAGCACGCCCTGGCGTTGCAGGTTGGCCGCGTGGCCCCGGCGGGCCACGAGGTAGTAGAGGACGGGCACGGCGATGCGGGAGAGCAGCGTCGCGGCCACTTCACCGGCCATGAGGCTGATGGCGAGTCCTTGGAAGATGGGATCCGCCAGCATGACGGCGCTGCCCACCAGCACGGCGGAGGCGGTCAGCAGCATGGGGCGGAAGCGCACCACGCCCGCCTCCTCCACGGCGGATTCCAGCGACATGCCCTCCCTCAGCTTCAACTCGATGAAATCCACGAGGATGATGCTGTTGCGGACGATGATGCCGGCTCCGGCGATGAAGCCGATCATGCTGGTGGCCGTGAAGAAGGCCCCCATCAGCCCATGGGCGGGGATGATGCCGATGAGGGAGAGCGGAATCGGCACCAGGATCACCCAGGGGATCTGGAAGCTCTCGAACCAGCCCACCACCAGCACGAAGATCAGCACCAGCACGGCGGCGAACGCCAGGCCGAGGTCCCGGAAGACTTCCAGGGTGATGTGCCACTCCCCATCCCACTTCAGCGACAGCGATTCCGTGTTCTCGGGATGGGCCAGGCCCAGCCTCGGGACCGGACCGCCGCCGGTGCCCTTCATGGCGTCGATCTTCTTGTTCAGCGCGGCCAGGGCATAGACGGGGCTTTCGATGGTCCCCGCCAGGTCCGAGAAGACATAGGTCACGGGCATCAGGTTCTTGTGGTGCAGCGTGGCCTCTTCCGTCCCCTCCTTCACCGTCACGAGTTCCCGCACGGACACAGGCCCCCGGGCGCCGGGCACCGTGAGCTGCAGCAGCTGGTCCAGGTGCCGGCGCTTCTCCGGGGCCAGCTGGAGCACCACGGGCACCTGGCTCGAGCCCCGCAGCACATGGAAGGCGCCGGCCTGATAGCCATATCCTGCCATGGCGAGGGTCTGCACCACCTGGGCCGGGGCGACGCCATGCAGCGCGGCCTTCTCCCGGTCCAGGACCAGGCTCACTTTGGGGCCCGTGGGATTCAGCGTCGAATCCACATCCACGATGCCGTCCACGCTCTTGAAGGCCGCAAGCACTTCCCCGGAGAGCCGCGTGCGCTCGGCCTCGGTGGGGCCGTAGATCTCGGCCACGATGGTGTCCATGACCGGCGGACCGGGCGGGATCTCCACCAGTTTCATGCGGGCGCCGGCGGGCCCGGAGATCTTCTCCAGCTCGGGGCGCAGGCGCACCACGATGGCGTGGCTCTGCTCCTTGCGGTCCTGCTTGGGCACGAGGTTCACCTGCAGGTCCACCATCTCCGCGGCCTGCCGCAGGAAGCTGTGGCGGACCATGCCCACGAAGGTGAAGGGCGCCGCCTCGCCCGCATAGACCTGGACATCCTTGACGGTGGGATCCTTGAGCAGCCGCCGGGCGACATCCTGGCCCACGGCGAGGGCGTCCTCCTTCGGCGTTCCGGCCGGCAGGTCCAGCTGGACCATGAACTCCGACTTGTTGTCGAAGGGCAGCATCTTCACCTTCACCACCCCCGTGCCCACCAGGGACATGGCGCCCAGCAGCAGGAGAGCGACACCGCCGAAGAAGGCCCATCGCACCCTGGGGCGCGTCAGGAGGGCGTGCATCACGGTCCGGTAGAGCCGGGTGAAGCGCGTCTCGGGCACCTCGTCGGGTCCGGCGTGGTCGGGTTCCGGCGAGGCCGTCTCGGGGCCGCCCGGATGCAGGCCCGAGGAGTCCGTCTCGGGCAGGTGCGCCTCCTGGCGGAACACGATCAGGCTGGCCCAGGGGCTGATGACGAAGGCGATGACCAGACTGAACAGCATCGCCAGGCTGGCGCCCACGGGGATGGGCCGCATGTAGGGGCCCATGAGGCCCCGCACGAAGGCCATGGGCAGGATGGCGGCGATGACCGCGAAGGTGGCCAGGATGGTGGGGTTGCCCACCTCGTCCACGGCCTCCACCACCATGCGGGCGAAGCTCTTCTTCTGGCCCGGAAGGTGCATGTGCCGGTGGATGTTCTCCACCACCACGATGGCGTCGTCCACCAGGATGCCGATGGAGAAGATCAACGCGAACAGGGTGACCCGGTTCAGCGTGTAGCCGAACAGGTAGGTGATGAGCAGGGTCAGGGCCAGCGTCACGGGCACGGCCACGCCCACCACGACGGCGCTGCGCCAGCCCATGGTCAGCAGGATCAGGGCGATGACGCTGAGGGTGGCGATGAGGAGGTGCTCGATCAGCTCGTTGGATTTGTCGCCGGCGGTCTCGCCGTAGTTGCGGGTCACCGTGACCGAGACCTCCTTGGGGATGAGGCCTCCCCGGAGGGCCTCCACCTTGGCCAACACGCGCTCGGCCAGGGCCGTGGCGTTGGTGCCCGCGCGCTTGGAGAGGGCGACGCTCACCGCGGGCTCGAAGCCCTGGACGCCGCCGCCGGCGAAGAGCGTCACGGGAGGTTCGGGTTCCGGGGCGTCCACGATGCGGGCCACTTCGCCGAGATAGATGGGTTTCTGGTTGCGGACGCCCACCACCAGCCGATTCAGCTCGGCGGCCTGGAGGACGAAGCCCGTGGCCTCGACTTCCGTGCGGCGGCCGCGGTCGACCAGGGCCCCGGCGGAAAGCTGGGCCTCGGCAGACTGGAGGGCCGGCTGCAGGTCGCCCAGGGAGAACCCGAGGGACCGCAGGCGGTCCGGATCCGGCTCCACGCGCACCATGCGGCGGGCGCCACCCACCACCTTCACCTGGGCCGTGTCGGGCACGGCGGACAGCTCCTGCCCCAGCACCTCCGCCAGCTTTCGGAGGCCGCCGGGCGTCTGGTCCGGCCCGTGGAGGGTCAGCACCAGGAAGGGCACATCGTCGATGGTCTGCAGCTTCACGATGGGCTTCAGCGCCCCCGGCGGCAGCAGCTGCGGGTTCGCCGCCAGCTCCTGGTGCACCTTCACCAGGCTCGGCTCCTGGGGCTCGTTCACCTTGAAGCGCACCGTGAGCACCGCCAAACCGGGCCGGCTCACGCTGTAGAGGTACTCCACGCCGGGGATGCCCCAGAGACGGCGCTCCAGGGGCGTGGAAACTTGGCTTTCGACCTCCTTGGGGCTCGCCCCGGGATACGGCACATAGAGATCCACCATGGGCACGACGATCTGGGGTTCTTCTTCCCGGGGCGTGAGCCAGACGGCGAGGAGGCCCAGCAGCAGCGAGGCCAGGACGAGCAGCGGCGTCAGCTTGCTGCGCAGGAAGCCCTTGGCGAGCCTGCCGGCGAGGCCCAATTGCAGGTCAGCGGACATGCGGCACCCCGGCGATCTCGATGGGTTGGCCATCCTGCAGGCTGCCGGGGCGGTCGATGACCGCCTCGCCGGCCTTCAGGCCCGCGCGCACGGGCAGGGTGTCACCCGCGCCCTCGCCCAGGCTCAGCCAGCGCAGCTCCGCATGGCCCTCCCTGGCGACGAAGACGCCCGTGAGCTCTCCCCGCAGCACCAGGGCGCTGCGTGGCACACTCAGCCCCTCGGTCTTGATGCCGGGAACGAGCAGGCGCGCGAAGGACCCCTGGCGCAGCCCCTTGGGGGAGAGCACCCGCGCACGCAAGGTGCCCTTGTGGCTGAAGGCGTCGCCGCCCGGCGCCAGGGCCGTGATCTGGGCCTCCCCGGCCGTCCCTTCGGACTCGAACCGGAGCTTCGTTCCCAGCTTCAGGGCCTTGGCCTCGGCCTCGGCCAGGGTGGCCTCCAGCTCCTGCTCCCCTTCGCCGACGAGTTCCACCAGCGGGGTGCCCGGGGCCACGAAGTCGCCTTCGCTGACCCTGCGGGCCTGCACCACCCCCGCGAAGGGCGCGCGGATCTGCGTGTAGGCGAGGTTGGCCTTGATCGCGGCCACGCCGGCCCGGGCCTGGGCCAGCTGGGCCTGGGCCTGCTCGACTTCGGAGGCCGTGCTGGCCTTCTGGGCGAAGAGGGCCTGGATGCGCCGGTGGTGGGCCTCCACAGTGCCGAAACCGGTCTCCGCGGCCCGGAGCTGGGCCTGCAGGTCGTCATCGCTCAGCACCACCAGCAGCGTCCCGGCCGCCACGCGCTGGCCCTCCTGGACCGGGGTCCGCCGGACCTGGGCGGCCATGCGCGTCGACAGCGTGGCCGTCCGCGTGGCTTGCAGCGTGGCCGCCACCCAGCTGCCGCCCTCCGTCTGGGAGGGGGCCGCCAGGGACACGGCCACCTTCGGCAGCGCCTTCGCCTGGGGCCGGGCCTCCTGTCGGCCGCAGGCCAGGGTGGCCATCAGGGCACCGGCCGCGGCCAGGGCGGGCCAGGTCGCTGAAGTCGTCATCACTTTCATGGGGTCACTCCTTCGATGGGGGCGCCGGTGGCCAGGTCGAGGGCCGCGCGGCTGACGCGCAGGTCGTAGAGGCTCTGGAGCAGGAGGGTGCGGGCTCCCTGCACGGCGGCCTCCGCATCCAGCACATCCGTGAGGGGGGTGAGCCCCTCCCGGTGCCGGGCCTCCCGCAGCCGACGGGATTCCGTGGCCGCGGCCAGGGACTCCCGGGCGGCGGCGTGGCGGGCTTCGGCGGCCACCACGGCCTCGCGGGCCGCCCGGACTTCGTGCTGCGCCTGCTGCCGCTTGAATGTCCACATCTCTTCCGCGGATCGGGCCTGGGCGCGGGCGGCCCGCGCCTTCGACTGGTCCGGGGCCGAGAACACCTTCCAGCTCACGCCGAGGGCGGCCCAGGTCCAGGTGCCGCCCTGGCTCCAGGACTGCCTCAGCGTCCCGGCGCCCAGCTCCAGCCCCACTTCGGGCAGGAGGCTGCCCTTGGCGGCCCGCGCCGCCTGGGCCGCGGCCTTCGCCTGGAATTCGGCGGCCTGGAGATCTCCCCGGGAGCCGCTCGTCGAGGCAGCGGACGGACCCGCCGGGGCCTCGGAAAGCGGCGTGGCGAGCGGCCCTTCCACGGGGCCGGTGCCCGTCAGCAGGCCCAGCCCGGACCGCGCCGTGCGCAGCTGGCGGGTGGTCTCGGCCCCCTGGGCCTCCACCTGCGCGCCGAAGGCCTTGAGCCGCTGCAGTTCAGCTTCGAGCATCAGGCCCTGGGCGACGCGGGCCCCCACAAAGGCCTGGAGTCCCTGCACCCAGGTGCGGGTATCCGCCACCCAGACCAGCGCCTGCTCGGCCACCTGGGCCCCGAAATAGGCCTCCACCACCGCCAGGGCCGCCTCCTGCTCCCGTCGGGCCTGGCTGGCGGCCTCTCCCTGGGCCGAAAAATCGCCCGCCGCCCGAGCCGCGCCGAGGCGACCACCCGTGTACAGGGGCTGGCGGAGGACCGCGGAGCCCCCGAAGCCCGCGATGGGATCGGGCCGGTTCAGGCTGGACGGGTTGAAGTCCATGGCCGTGATGCGGCTCTGGTTCAGCTTCATGCCGAAGGCCATCATCGGCTCGTCCGTGCGCACACCCTGGGCGTTCAGGGTGAGGGTGGGCAGGCGCAGGTCCCGCTGGCCGGAGGCCTCCTCCCGGCGGCTTTCGGCCAGCGCCCGGCCCGATTTCAGGCCGGCCTGATCCTTCCAGGCCCTTCGGATGGCCTCGGCAACCGTGAGCCCGTCCTGGGCCAGGAGGCCTCCGCCAACGGTCAGAAGCAGGGCCAGCGTTCGCATTTTACAAATAATCATAAAGGCATACTCCAGGCCAAAAAAAGGGCCCCATTCATTTTAGGGCCTTGTAGGTCACACGGGCCCGATCGGTCACATGGCCGCACACGAGATCGCACAGCTCGCCCACCAAGGGCATCACCGGCGCGAAATAGACCGCGTTGCCCTCGGGGTCGCGGCTCACGAGCCCCACGCGCACCAGGCAGGCCAGGTGCTTGGAGGCATTGGCCTGGGAGAGCCCCGAAGCCTCCGCGACGGCCCCCTGGCTCAGGGCGCCCTTGGCATCGAGCAAAGCCCGCAGGATCTTCAGCCGGGAGGCATCGCCCAGGGCGCTGAAGAGTCCGCTCACTTCTTCGATCATGGGGTTGCTGAGCTGGTGGTTCACGGAATCAACTCCTTGCATATATGATCATTCAATTTTGAATTCCGTCAACCCCGAAATCCGTCACCACAGGAAAACTGTATATCCATTGGAGCATCCTGCAAGCCAAGCATTCCACCTGACTGTCGTTTTTGGGGTGATCGTGACCGGCGTCATGCACGCCCGAGTTGCTAGGCTGGAGCCGGAGACTCCCGTGGACGACCTGGACCTGCGCGCCGCCAAGATCCGCCTGCTCTGCACCGACATCGACGGAGTCCTCACCACCGGCCTCCTGCACTACGGCGCGGAACCGGGCCACACCAAGGCCTTCCATGTCCGCGACGGCGCCGCCATCAAGATGCTCCAGCAGGTGGGCATCCCCGTGGCCTTCATCTCCGGGCTGGATGCCGGGGCCACCGTGAACCGCGCCAAGGATCTGGGCGTGGTGGACTGTTTCGCGGGGCACCTTGAGAAGAAGCCCATCCTCGACCAGCTCTGCGCCAAATACGGCCTGGCCTACGATCAGGTGGCCCACCTGGGCGACGACCTCCCGGATCTGCCCTTGCTGCGGCGCGTGGGCCTGGCCTGCTGCCCGTCGGATGCCGTGGCCGAAGTGAAGGCCGCCTGCCACTGGGTGGTTCCCGTGCCCGGCGGCCACGGGCTGCTGCGGGCCGTGGCGGAGCGCATCCTCAAGGCCCAGGGCCGCTGGACCGACATCGTCACCAAGTACGAGGCCTGACATGAAACCGCTCGCCGCCGCCCTGCTCGCCACGACCCTGGCCCTGCCCGCCCAGGAGGCGGCCACCCTCGGCGCGCGCGTCCACGCCCTGGTGCCCATGGGGGACCTGCGCGACCTCACCAACAGCCAGGTGGGGTTCGGCGTCGCCGCCTACATCGACATCCCCATCAACCGGGGCTTCGTCCTGCGCCCCCTGCTGGGCGCCCAGTTCATCCCCAAGGGCGACACCCTGGGTCTGGCCGGTACGAAGACTTCGATCACCTCGGTGGACCTGATGGCCGAGTTCCTGTGGTTCCCCGGCGAGGACCCCGAGCGCGGCCCCTACCTGATCGGCGCCCTGGGCGGCCAGCAGTGGCGCCTGAGCGCCACCGGCACCAATCCCTCCACGGTCTCGCACACCCGCCTCGGCGCCAGCGGGGGCCTGGGCTTCCAGGCCTCCTCCCGCTTCGGCCTCGAGGTGAGGGGCTTCTGGAGCCCCATCGAGAAGGACCTCACGGCCACCGGACTCACGGTCGGCGCGACTTGGCGGTTCTGAGCCCAGCCCCGGCCAAGCATCTTCGGCGCCCTTGAGGGTCCGGATCTGCGCCCGGCCGCAGGCCCAACTTCCGCTTGATTCCGGGAGGTCCATGGGTCTTGAATGATGACAATCTACTCATCTTTAACGACCCGCTTCCCCCAGGAGGGTGCCATGCGGCTCCGGAGATCGGATCTTCCCAGCGGCCAGCGGGACTCCGGCGGGGACCTGTACCGCTCCCGGGGTGGGGCCCCTGAGGGACGCATCCTGCGGCTCCTGGCCTGCGCCGCCGTGCTGGCGGGTGCCGCACTGATGGGGGCCCCGCCACCCGCCCCGGCGAAGGCCCCGCCCTGTCCCGCCGTGATCGCGACCCTGGTGCCGAAGGGCGCCGCGCGCGTGACCGGGATGTACCAGGGCCAGGGCATCATGGCTCTGGGCGGCGGAACCGCCGACCTGCCCTTCCCGTATCCCTGCCTCACGGAGAAATTCCCGGCGAAGTGGAGCATCGAGCTCCAGCACTACGAGGGCGAGGGGATCCAGCTGCTCCAGATGCAGGTGGCCGGCTACGAGCAGCAGGTCATCCAGAACGAGAAAGACGAGATCGAGCGCAGGCGGCGCAAGGCACGCGGCGCCGCGCAGGGGAACCCCATCCGGGTGGAGCAAGTGGCGGGCGGGACGGTTGTCCTCTCCACCCAGACCCGACGGTGCCCCTGGGGCGGCGTGGCCGACAACCGGGTCGAGCCGCCCCCCATTCCCGTCGTTCGCCTCGTGGGCGTGGCCCACACGGACAGCACGCGCATCACCCTGAAAATCGAAGGCGACATGAGCGCGGAAGCCGCCCTCGCCGCGGCGAAGGAGACCTTCGAGAACCTGGCCAGGTACAAGTTCCAGCCCTGAACGATCCCGGGAGTTGACGCCCCTTCCTCGAAAGGCCCCGCCGTGAACCGAGCTTCCCTGTTCCTCCCCGCGCTCCTCGCTGCGCTGCCAGTCTTGGCCCAGGCCGACAAGGCCGGGTGCAAGGACCATCCCCTCCTCCCCACACGCATGCCCGGTTACATCCTGCGGGACTGCAAGACCGAGGCGTTCGGGCGCTACGAGTTCTGGACCCCCAACGCCAGGGAGAAGGTCCCCGTGGAAGGGAAGTTCACCTTCCTGACCTACACCATCACGGACCGGAAGAACGAGCCCTCCGCGGTCGCCGTGGTGCGGAACTACGAGAACGCCATCCTCAAGGCCGGAGGCAAGGTGCTCCACCAGCGGTCAGACTGGTTGGTGAACGGCACGATCACCAAGGACGGCAGGGAAACCTGGGTGCAGGCAGAGCGGGGAAACGGCACGATCTGGCTGCGCATCGTCGAGAAGCAGGCGATGACCCAGTACATCGTGGCCGATGCAGCGGCCATGGGCGGCGACCTCGCCGCCACCGGCCATGTGGCGATCTACGGCATCTACTTCGACACCGGCAAGGCCGAGGTGAAGCCTGAGTCCAAGCCGGCCCTGGCGGAGATCGCCAGGCTGCTCGGCCAGTCTCCTGCCCTGAAGCTCAAGGTGGTCGGCCACACCGACATGACCGGCGGCCTGGAGGCCAACATGAAACTCTCCCAGGCCCGCGCCGAGGCCGTGGTGCAGGCCCTCATCAGCCAGCACGGCCTCGCGTCCTCCCGACTGAAGGGTTACGGCGTGGGCCCCCTGGCCCCGGTGGCCAGCAACGACACCGAGGAGGGCAAGGGCAAGAACCGGCGGGTCGAGCTGGTCAAGGAATAGCGTTCCGGCCGAAGCCGGGGGCCTCTACTTCAGTCCGCGCTTCTCGAGCAGGGGTCCCACCTGGGGATCCCGGCCGCGGAAGCGCTGGTAGAGCAGCGCGGGATCCTCGGTGCCGCCCTTCGAGAGGACTTCAGCGCGGAACTTCGCCGCGGTGGCGGGATCGAAGAGGTTGCCCTTCTCCTTGAAGGCCTGGAAGGCGTCGCTGTCCAGCACGGCGCTCCAGATGTAGCTGTAGTAGCCCGCGGCGTAGCCCCCCATGATGTGGTTGAAGTAGGGGCTGCGGTAGCGGGGCGGGATCTCGGCGATGAGCCCCCACTTGGCGAGCGAGGCCTTCTCGAAGGCGGCGGTGTCCTGGGGCTTGGTGGTGGTGAGGGTGTGCCAGTCCATGTCCAGGAGCGAGGCGGCCATGTATTCCACCGTGGCGAAGCCCTGCCCGAAGGTGGCGGCCTTCTTCATCTTCGCCATCAGCGCGTCGGGGATGACCTCGCCGGTCTTGTAGTGCTTCGCATAGAGCTTCAGCATCTCGGGCTCCATGGACCAGTTCTCCATGACCTGGCTGGGCAGTTCCACGAAGTCGCGGGGCGTGCCGGCCGTGCCGCGGTACTGGCCCTTGTAGAAGAGACCGTGCAGGCCATGGCCGAATTCGTGGAAGAGGGTGCGCACCTCGTCCGAGGTCAGCAGCGCCGGGCGGTCCCCCGCCGGCGCCGTGAAGTTGCACACATTCACCACCACCGGGTCCACCTGCTTCCCGTCCTGCACCCAGGCCTGCCGGTAGCTGCTCATCCAGGCTCCGCCCCGCTTGCCCGGCCGGGGATGGTAGTCCACGAAGATCAGGCCGAGGTGCCGGCCGTCCTGCTCCTTCACCTCGAAGCAGCGCACATCCTTCTGGTAGACGGGCACCTCCTTCTTCTCCGTGAACGAGATGCCGTAGAGCTTCCCGGCGAGGGTGAAGGCGCCCTGGCGCACGGCGTCGATGGCGAAATAGGGCTTCACCGACTCCTCGTCGAAGTCGTACTTGGCCTGCTTCACCTTCTCCGCGTAGTAGCGCCAGTCCCAGGGCTCGAGCTTCTGGCCGGGCAGATCCTTCGCCATCATGGCCTGCAGCTCGGCGCGCTCCTTCTTGGCGACCTCCAGCGCGGGCTTCCAGATCTGGTCCAGCAGGCCGTAGACCCCCTTGGGATCCTTGGCCATGTTCTCTTCGAGCACGAAGTCGGCCCAGGTCTTGTAGCCCAGCAGCTGGGCCTTCTCGACGCGCAGGGCCGCCACCTTCGCGACGATGGCGTTGGTGTCGGTGTCCCCGCCCTGGTTGCAGCGCTCCAGGTAGCCCGTGAGGAGCTTCTTCCGCAGCTCGCGGTTCTGCGCGTACTCGAGGAAGGGCCAGATGCTCGGACCATCCAGGGTGAACAGCCACTGGCCGTCCTTTCCGGCCTTCTTCGCGGCGGCGGCCGCCGCCATGCGCGTGCCCTCGGGCAGGCCCGCAAGGTCGGCGGGCTTCTCCACCAGCAGCTGGAAAGCCTTGGTGGCCTTGAGCAGGCGGTCGCCGAACTCCACGCCGAGCTTGGACTGCTCGGCATTGATGGCGCGCATGCGGGTCTGCTGGTCGGCGGTCAGCGCGGCGCCCGCCCGGACGAAGCCCTTGTAGGTGCGCTCCAGCAGGCGGCTCTGATCGGGGGCGAGCTTCAGCGCGGCCCGGCCGTCCCACACGGTCTTCACCCGCTGGAAGAGCTGGTGGTTCAGCTGGATGTCATCGCGGTGGGCGGCCATCAGCGGCATCAACTCGCGGTTCACGGCCTGGAGCTTCGGGTTCGTCTCGGCGCCCGTGAGGTTGAAGAACACGGAACCCACCCGGTCCATGAACTGGCCCGACCGTTCCAGCGCCACGATGGTGTTCTCGAAGGTCGGGGCTACCTTCGCCTCCGCGATGGCCTTCACCTCGGCCTTCTGCCGGGCCATGCCCTCCCGGAAGGCCGGGAGGAAGTGCGCCTCGGTGATCGACGCGAAGGGCGGCACGCCGAAGGGCGTCTTCCATTCCGTGAAGAACGGGTTGCCCGCCACGGCGGGATCGGCAGCCAGCGCGGGAAGCGTCATGAGAGCGGCCAAAGCGGAAGCAGTGCGCATAGAGGCTCCTGGGAGTTCATTCCTCACTCTAGCATCATCTTACGAGGGGAGCCGAATCGGGGCCTCCGGGGCTGGGCTATCCTCATTCCCATCTCCCGCCCTTCAAACCGAGGATGCCATGCGATCCCCCCTCTTCCGTCCGCTGCCCTCCGGGCTTGCGCCCTGCCTGGCGATCGCGCTCCTCCTGCTGAAGTGCGCGCATCAGCCTCCCGTGGTGCCCCCGGCCCCCAGACCGGCGCCGGTGGCCGCGCCTCCTCCTCCGCCACCACCCCCCCCACCTGCAGCCTCCGCGCGTCCGCCCAAGCCTCCGCCGCCCCCGCCGGTGGAGCGCGAGGACCCCCGCATGGCCGAGCGGTCCGACATGCCGCGGAGGGAGGCCCCGTCACGGCGGCCCCTGCCGCCTCCGCCCGCACCCGCGCCTCTGCCTGCACCTGCGCCTGCATCTGCGGCCGACAATCCCAATGTGGCCCGGGACCAGGCTTTCGCCCGCGTGTCGGTGATGTACGGCACCGACCGGAAGCTGGATCCCCGCACCGGAGGCTACGGCGGAGGCCGAGGCGCCGGGATCTCCTATGGCGAGGTGGCCGTGAGCATCCCCCGTGGCCACAAGACCGGTGAGCTCGAAGCGCCCTCCATCTGGCGGCTGGAGTTCCGCGAAGACCCCCGGAAGCACATGGTCATCCTCGACCGGACCTTCCACACCCGCCAGGGTTTCCTCAACCGCGTGAAGGCGCGGATCCAGGCCCGGGGCTCCTCCGGATCGAGCTTCGTGTTCGTCCACGGCTACAATGTGTCCTTCGACGACGCCGCCCGGCGCACGGCGCAGATCACCTTCGACCTCGACTACCGAGGCGTGCCCGTGTTCTACAGCTGGCCCTCGCAGGGGTCCCTCCAGGGCTACACCACGGATGAGAACAATGTCCAGTGGAGCGAGGCGAACCTGAAGAAGTTCCTCGTGGACTTCGCCCAGAAGAGCGGCGCCAGGGACATCTACCTCATCGCCCACTCCATGGGAAACCGCGCGCTCACCGGCGCCCTCCGCCAGATCTTCGCCGAGCAGCCGAAGCTCAAGGGCCGCTTCAAGGAGATCATCCTCACCGCGCCCGACATCGACGCGGAGATCTTCAAGCGCGACATCGCCCCGGCCCTCGCGGCCGGCTGCGAACGGATCACGCTCTATGTCTCCAGCGGGGACAACGCGCTCCTGGCCTCCAAGAAGGTGCACGGCTACCCCCGGGCCGGCGACACCGCCGAGGGCATCGTGGTGGTGCCGGGCATCGAGACTGTGGATGCATCAGGGCTGGACACCAGCTTCCTGGAGCATTCCTACTTCGCCACCGCCCCACCCGTGCTCGGCGATATCCGCCGCGTGATGCAGGAGGGGCTGCGCGCCGCCCGCCGGGGTCTGGAAACCCGGTTGGCGGGCGGCGGCAACTACTGGAGGTTGAAAGGGGCGCCGCATCCCTGAGAGGCCGTCCGGCCCCGATCAATGGGATTTGAGGGCCGTCATGCGGTCGAACATGAACAGCTTGCGGTCGAAGTCCCGGTTGGTGCGGTTCATGTCCCTCAGGGACTCCTCGTCGTAGTCGGTCAGGGCCTTCGCACGGTCGTCGGGGTCGTAGGCGAACCGCGAGGTGAAGTAGGCCCGCGTCAGCTTGGCCTTGCCCTTCGCCACGAGCTTGGCCTTCCACATGGCGTAGGAAACGGGTCGGTCGAAGAGCGATGGATCGAGGACCTGGGCCGCCGGGACCTTGCCCTCCCGGACGAACACGACAGGCGCAACATGATAGGACAGGCCCACCTCACCGAAGCGCTTGCTGTCCACGAAGAGCTCCCCCTCCACCCAGGCCTTGGCCGCTGTCACGCCCCGGTCCTCGAGGATTCGCACCATCTTGTGAGCCCGGGCATAGTTGCCGTCCAGCAGGAACCCGTACGGGATGTCGGACCGCCCGGCCAGCTCTGTGAAGAGTCCCCCCGCCTCCTGCGGTTCGATCACGGAGACGGCGAGGTGCTGGCCGTTGTCCGGGGAGTCCAGGATTTGAGTGGGCCACAGACTGGCGTGTGACCCCTGGGCCACGGCGGCAAGCCCCATCTGAAGGGCCAAGACGAGGGAAAGGCGCAGGACCACAGTGAGCTCCAACGAAGGATGAACAAGAAATATGGAAAGACCCATCCCGCCCCTGGCCCCGGGCCGGGATCGAGGATGGCTCCCCCCGGATCAGCCCTTGTGGGCGTGGACCCGCGCGAAGAGCGCCGCATCGGCCTTCGTGCCGTGGCATTTCCGGCAGAAGTCGATTCCCGGCCTGACCAGGCCCGCCGCCCTGGCGGCCGTCGGGTTCTTCATGACGGCCATGGCCCTGTAGTCGGCGCCGTTGCCATGGCAGGCTTCGCAATCCAGCCCCTTCTTCGCATGGGGCGAGGCCGACCAGGAGTCGTGCTGGATGCGGTGGCACATCCGGCACTTGTCGGGGCCGATGGCCGCGTGGCCGTTGCTTGCCAGCGTCAGCATGGGGCCGGATACAGCCGGCGCCACGGCAGAAGGCGTGGCTGTGGGGGACTTGGCGGAAGAGGCTGGGGCCGCCTTGGGGGTCAGCTCTGGCGCCGGCTCTGCGGGGGGCGCCACCGGGCTGGGGGTCACCACCGCGGGTACGGCGGCCGTGGCTGGCTTTGAAGCCAACCCCGCGGGAGCCGCCGGCTTGGAGGCGGAGACCTGCGTCCCCCCCGCCGGCGGCGCCTGGGTTCCAGAGGCGGTCGGAGCCGCCCCCGAGGGGGCGGCGGGTGCGGCGGTCGGGGCCTCCGCCGGCTTCTCGGGGCCACAGCCGAGGAACGAGACAGCGAGCAGGAGGGTCAAACCGACCAATCGGCGCATGGGAGACTCCGGGATTCGTACCTGGATGCTACTTCCCGGCCTTGTCGAAAGCCAGGTTCCGCACCATGTCCTCGGTCTTCCAGGGGGCGCCGCCGCCGCCCAGGTACTTCTGGAACCACTCGAGGTGGGCGTTGTAGTAGACAGGCATGGATTTCAGGTTGTCGGGCCAGTGGCCGTCGTTCTTGAAGACGAGGAGGCGGCTGGGCACGCCCATCTCCTGCAGGCCCGTGAAGAACTGCAGGCTCTGGGTGTAGGGCACGCGGTAGTCGCGCTCGCCGGTGATGACGAGGCAGGGGGTCTTGAAGGCCTGCACATGGCCGCTGGGGTTCATGCGGTCGTAGGCGGCGGCCTTCGCCCAAGGCGTTCCCGTGAGGTCGTGCTCGGGGAACCACAGCTCCTCGGTGGCGCCGTGCATGGAGCGCAGGTCGTAGACGCCCATCATGGCGGCCAGGGCCTTGAAGCGGGTGGTGTGACCCTCCAGCCACATCATGGCGTAGCCGCCCCAGCTCCAGCCCATGGCGCCCATGCGGTCCTTGTCCACATAAGGCAGCGCGGCGAGATGGTCCGCCACCTTGTCGATGTCCGTCATCACCTTGCCGTCCCAGTCGCCGCTGATGGCGTCCGTGAAGGCCTGGCCGTAGCCCGTGGAGCCGTGGGGGTTCGGGAAGGCCACGATGTAGCCGGCGCCGGGATAGACCTGCCAGTCGCCGCGCAGCGTGTCGGACCACATCATCTGGGGGCCGCCGTGCACATTGAGGATGAGCGGATACTTCTTGGCCGGGTCGAAGCCGTGGGGCTTCACGAGGAAGACATGGATGTCCTTGCCGTCGGCGCCCTTCACCCACTGCTCCTCGGCGGGACGGAGATCCACTTCGTCGGCCACGGCCTGATTGAAGGCGCTCAGGCGCTTCAGCTCCTTGGACTCGAAGCCATAGCGCCAGATCTCCGCCGGCTCGCCCACGCGGGTCTTGGTGAGATAGACGGCCTTCTGGTCGGCGCTCACCACGAACTCCTTGATGCTCTGGCCCTCGAGCATGCGGGTGGTCTTCCCGGAGGCGACCTCCACGCGGAAGAGGGGCCAGCGGCCCTTCTCCTGCACGGTGAACCAGAGGGCCTTCCCGTCCGCCGACCACTGGAAGCCGTCCACCCAGTTGTCGATGGCTTCCGTCAGCACCTTGCGGGCCTTCGTCTGGCGATCGTAGACGGCCAGGCGGAAACGATCTGATTCATGCCCCGGCTTCGTCTGGAACTTGTAGGCGATGTAGCGGCCGTCCGGCGAGTACTTCGGATCCTGGTCCGCCGCCGGGTTGTCGCCGGTGATGCGCTTGGGAGTGCGGTCGCCCTCCAGCGGGATCAGGAAGAGATCCTGATTGGTGCTGCGGGCGGCCACCGGGTCGGTGTTGGTGGTGACGCACAGTTCCTTTCCATCGGGGCTCAGGTCCCAGGCCTGCCAGAAGGCCGGGTAGTCCTGCTTCCCCGAAGTGATGGCTTCGACCTTGCCTCCGAGGGTGGCCGTGAAGAGGTGGCTGTACTGGAAATCGCGCCATTCGGTCCAGTGGCGGTAGAGCAGCGAATCCGCCAGGTGGGCCTGCACGGGGCCGTTCTCCAGCTTCTCGCTCAGCTCCTTGTGCTTCGCGCCGTCGGCCATGGCCTCGGGGAACACGGAGGCCTCGAACACCACCCAGTTCGCGCCGGGCACGAGCTTCGGCGACCCCACGCCGGGCTCGAAGCTGGTCACCTTGCGGGCCTCCCCGCCGCCGGCATCCAGCGCCCAGAGCTGGCTGCTGCCCTCCCGGCTGGAGAGGAAGTAGAGCGTCTTGCCATCTTTCGACCACTGAGGGGCCGTGTCGGACTTGCCCGAGTAGGTGAGCTGCTTCGCCTGCCCCGAGGCCGTCTCCAGCACCCAGAGCTGCGTGTTCCGCTTGGCGGCCTTCAGGTCCTGACTGGACACCTCGAAGGCCAGGCGGGACCCGTCCGGGCTCAAGGCCAGGTGCTGGATCCCCTTCAGGCGGTAGAGGTCCTCGATGTGGAAGGCCCGCTTGTCCGCGGCCGCCGCGGGCAGGGCGACGAGGAGGGCGGGGATCAGGAACCGATGCAGCAGGGACACGGGGCCTCCGGGACGAGAACCCACAGAATCGCATGGAGCCGGGACACCGGCCACCGTCGGCCCCCACGCCCACCTTGCTATCCTGACGCATGGTGAAGCCCGAGCCCCCCGACCAACCCCGCGGCCGCGGCATCTTCTGCAACCGGACCCTGAACCTCCGGTCGGTGCGGGCCATCGGCTACGACATGGACTACACCCTGGTGGACTACCGGGTGGCGGCCTTCGAACAGATGGTCTACGCCCAGGCCCGGGAGCGGCTCGCCTCCGAAGGCTGGCCCGTGGATGGCCTGGAGTTCGACCCCAGGATGGTGGCCCGCGGCCTGGTGATCGACACGGAACGGGGCAATCTCGTGAAGGCCAACCGCTTCGGCTTCGTGAAGCGGGCCATGCACGGCACGCGGATGCTCGAACACGCCGAGCAGCGGGATGCCTACGCCCAGACCCTGGTGGACCTGAACGATCCGCGCTGGGTCTTCCTCAACACGCTGTTCTCGCTCTCCGAAGGCTGCCTCTTCGCCCAGGCGGTGGACCTGCTGGACCGCGGCGCCCTGCCCCGCCCCTTCGAATACGCCAGCCTCTACCGCCATGTGCGGGCACGGGTGGATGCCCAGCACCTCGAAGGCCACCTGAAGGCCGAGATCGCCGCGGCGCCCGAGCGCTATGTGGTGCAGGATCCCGAGGCCGCCCTGGCCCTGCTGGACCAGAAGGCCGCGGGCAAGAAGCTGCTGCTCATCACCAACTCGGAATGGAGCTTCACCTCGAAGATGATGGCCCACGCCTACGACCGGCACCTGCCGGATGGCATGACCTGGCGCCAACTCTTCGACCTGGTGATCGTGGCCGCCCGAAAGCCCGTCTTCTTCACCGAGCGCGGCCCCTTCTTCGAGGTGGTGGACGAGGCAGGCCTGCTGCGGCCGCTGATGGGGCCTCTGCGCCCGGGCGGCCTCTACCTGGGCGGCTGCGCCTCCCAGGTGGAACGGGACCTCGGCATCTCCGGCGACGAGATCCTCTATGTGGGCGACCACATGTTCGGCGATGTCCATGTGAGCAAGCGCCTCCTCAGCTGGCGCACGGCCCTGGTGCTGCGGGAGCTGGATGCCGAGATGGCCGCCCTGGAATCGTTCCGGGAGACGGAGCTCCGCCTCATGGCCATGATGCGGGAGAAGGAAGGGCTGGAGGCCCGGCTGTCCCAGACGCGCCTCGCCCTCCAGCGCCTCCACACGGGGTACGGTCCCGCCCCCACGGCCGATGCGGCCACCCTGGAGGCGCGCGTCCACGACCTCCGCGGCCAGCTGGTGGCCCTCGACGCCGAGATCGCCCCCCTGGCCAAGGCCGGCACCGAACTCGTCAATGCGCGGTGGGGCCTGCTCACCCGCGCCGGCAACGACAAGAGCCACCTCACCCGCCAGATCGAGCGCTACGCCGACATCTACACCAGCCGCGTGTCGAACTTCCTCCACGCCACGCCCTTCGCCTACTTCCGCTCCCCCCGGGGCAGCCTGCCGCACGATCCGGCCGGGCCCGGGATGGAGGCCCAGCCATGACCCCGCCGCCGCCCCTGCCGCCCGGCGTCTTCGCCCACGCCTTCGCCGTGCCCGGGGCCGCCATCGATGGGAACGGCCATGTCAACAACCTGGAATACCTGCGCTGGATGCAGGACATCGCCACGGCCCACTCGGATGCGCGGGGCTGGACGCGGGCCAGGTATGCGGAGACCCGGACGAGCTGGGTGATCCGCTCCCACGCCATCGACTACCTCCGGCCCGCCTTCGCCGGGGAGACGATCACCGTGCTGACCTGGATCGGCGGTTTCGAGGCCCAGGAGTCCCCCCGCCACTGCCTCTTCTGGCGGGACCGGGACCGCAAGGTCCTGGCCAAGGCCAGGACCCTCTGGGTCTTCGTCGATGCCGAGACGGGACGGGCCCGGACCATCCCGGAGGCGTTCCGGAGCGCCTTCGAGGTGGTGGCCGACGAAAAGCCGGTGCTTCAGGCGCTGAAGGCCACCCTGCCCCTGGCACTGACATGATCTGACCAGGATCCTCCGGCAGCGCTTGCGCCGGGGCCCGCCGGGACCGATCGTGTCCCTGCGCCCTACCCCACGAAGGGGTCGCCATGCTGACGGTTCGTCCGGCCATCGTCGCCGGCAGGTTCTATCCGGGAGATCCGCATCGCCTGCGGGGGGAGGTGGACGGCCTTCTCGCGGCGGTGACGGTGCCGCCGGCCGATCCCATGCCGAAAGCCCTGATCGTGCCCCACGCCGGCTATGTCTATTCGGGCCCCGTGGCCGCCAGCGGCTATGCGCGGCTGATGCGGGAGGGCGGCACCCTTGAGCGCGTGGTGGTGCTGGGGCCCAGCCACCACGCGGCCTTTGAGGGGCTGGCCCTGCCCGAATCCGAGGCCTTCGAGACCCCCCTTGGGATCGTGGAGATCGACCAGGAGGCCCTCGCGCGCATTCCGCAAGTGCGCCGCAGCGAAGCCATCCACCGGCCCGAACATTCGCTGGAGGTGCATCTCCCCTTCCTCCAGCGGGTGGCCCCGAAGGCCAAGTTGGTGCCCTTGGCCGTGGGCCAGGCCTCCCCCGCCCAGGTGGCCGAGGTGCTGGGGGCCCTCTGGGGCGGGCCGGAGACCGTGATCGTCGTGAGTTCCGACCTCTCCCACTACCGGTCCTACCGCGAATGCCGCAGGATTGACGCGGAGACCGCCCGGCAGATCCTCCGCCTGGACACGGTCCTGCCCCCCGGGGGCGCCTGCGGAGCGGCCCCGGTGGCTGGGTTCCTCGAAGCGGCGCGGCGCAGGCACCTGCATCCCCTGCTCCTCGACCTCCGGAACTCGGGTGACACGGCAGGAGGCCAAGATGAGGTCGTCGGCTATGGCGCCTTCGCCTTCTATGAAACCCGCACCGATCGGCCCTGAGCGGCCTGAACGGGATGGGGGCGAGCTGGCGCGGTTGGCCCGCGCGGCCATCGCCGCCACTCTGGATGATCAGGAGCCCGGGGGGGCCCTCCCCGAGGGCTTCGACGGGCCGGGCGCCACCTTCGTGACCCTCACCGTGGACGGGAAGCTGCGCGGCTGCGTGGGCAGCCCCGTGCCGGACGCCTCCCTCGTGGCGGGCCTCATCGACCACGCCCGCGCCGCCGCTTTCCGGGACACCCGCTTCAGACCACTCGGGCACGAGGACCTGTCCCGGGCGTCCGTGGAGGTATCCCTGCTCTCCCCGCTGCGCCCCGTCGCCTGCGTGGATGAGGAGGATCTTCTGCGCCAGCTCCGGCCTGGCGTGGATGGCCTCGTCCTGGACTACCGCGGAGACCGGGCGCTCTTCCTGCCCCAGGTCTGGACGACGCTGCCAGAGCCCCGGGCCTATCTCTCGGCCCTCAAGCGCAAGGCGGGGTGGCCCGCGGCCTTCTGGTCACCGGGCATCCGCGCCTGGACTTTCACCGCGGAGGCCTGGCACGACGACCCCCCGCGGGCGCGCAACCGGGGGCTCGAGGCTGCGGGATCCCCCTACCCCGCCCGTCACTGGCATCGGCTCGGAGATGGCCGGCTTCGCTGCGATGTCTGCCCCCATGGTTGCGCCCTGCAGGAGGGACAGCGCGGCCGGTGCTCCGTGCGGCAGCGGAGCGGCGGCCGCATGGTCCTCGCGGCTTTCGGCTGGACCAGCGGCTTCTGCGTGGATCCCATTGAAAAGAAACCGCTCCATCACTTCCTCCCGGGCTCCCGGGTGCTGTCCTTCGGCACGGTGGGCTGCAACCTCTCCTGCCGCTTCTGCCAGAACTGGAAGCTCTCCGGCTCGCGCGACCTGGGCCTTCTCCGAGAGCGGACCACACCTGAAGCCGTCGCCCGGGACGCCCGCCGCATGGGCTGCCGCAGCGTCGCCTTCACCTACAACGAGCCGGCCACCTCCCTGGAGTTCGTTTCGGAGGTGGCCGAAGCCTGCCATGCGGAAGGCATCGCCACGGTGGCCGTGACGGCGGGTTATCTGAAGGCGGCGGCCCGGCGGGATTTCTTCACCCATCTGGACGCGGCCAATGTGGATCTGAAGGCCTTCAGCGACGGCTTCTACCGGCGCGTCGCGGCCGGCACCCTCGGCCCCGTGCTCGACACGCTGCGCTTCCTGGTGCACGAAACGAAGGTGTGGACGGAAATCACCACCCTGCTCATCCCCGGCCTGAACGATTCCGACGATGAGCTCCGCCAGCTCTCAGCCTGGATCGTCTCCGAGCTCGGCGCGGAGGTGCCCCTGCACTTCAGCGCCTTCCATCCGGACCACCGGATGCGGGAGCTGCCCCCCACGCCTCTGGCCACCCTCGCCCGGGCCCGGACCCTCGCCCGCGAAGCGGGCCTGAGGTATGTCTACACCGGGAATGTGCGCGACCCGGAGGGTTCGATGACCCTCTGTCCCGGCTGCGGCGAAACCGTGATCCGACGGGATGGCTATCGGGTGGTGGACCTGGACCTCAAGGACGGTGGCAGCTGCGGGAGCTGCGGCTGGCCGATCCCCGGAGTCTTCGCAGCTCCCGACGAGCTGGCTCACTTCCCGGCATAGACCGTCACCCCGTAGTGCTCGGGATCCCAGGGCGCATCGCTGTTCCAGTGGCCGTAGGCATGGCTGTCATCGGTGCGGAAACGCAGCGTGTAGGTGCCTTTGGGCAGGCTGACCACCTCGTCGGCCAGGCGGTTCTTGGTGGCGCCGCCGGCGTGATGAGTGCGGCTGCGCTCCATGAACCAGGCACGCTTGCCGGCGGCATCCTCGATCCAGGCCTCGTCGGCCATGTCCTCCCCGTCGCCTTCCGCGATGGCGTAGATCCTCACGGAGCGGCCGGCGGGGAGGGTGAAGGTGGCGCTGCGGTCCTGGCCGTCGCCCACGCGCACCAGCTCGGCCACCACGGGCCAGGTCAGCGGGTCCGTCAATGCCACCGCCGCCAGGTCCCCATCCGCCGGCACCGACAGCGTCAGGCCATACATGCCGGGATCGCAGGGAGGCGCGGCGTTCCAGTCCGCAGGGGAATGCGAATCATCTGTCACGAAGGACGCCTCGTAGTCGCCCGCCGGCAGCTGGAGGGTCTCCACCTGGCGGCGGTTCTTGCGGGCCCCGCCGGCGAACTGGGCCTTGTCCATGCTCATCTCCCACACCCGGGCGCGCGTGCGGGCATCCGTGATCCAGCCGTAGTCATGCATGCGCCGGCCGCTGCCCTCGCCTTCGGCATAGACATGCAGCGCAACCGCCTTCTTCAGGTGGAAGGCCTGGGTCCTGTGGCTACCGTCTGAGGTCGCAGGCAGCGCCAGCACGATGTTCTTCCACCGCAGCGGCGCCTCGAAAAGCGCCACCGTCCCGGCCTCGCCGCCCGGCAGGTAGAGCTCCAGACCATAGTTGCCCACCTGTTCCCGCCAGTGCCGCAGCATGCTCGCATCGTCCGCCCCGAAGGCCGCCAGGAAACCATGAGGCCGATCGGCCCCCTCCCGGTGGAGGGCCCGGCGGTCGATGTTCCGGCTCCACTGGGCGAAGAGCAGGCTTTGGCCGAACCCGTGATTGGCGAAGTAGGCCTCGTAGCTGCCCTTCGGCAGGTCGAGGTACTGGTCGGCCACGCGGTATTCCCAGTCCCGCTTCGTGTTGGATCCGTCCATCTGCCACACCACCTCGCGGGTGACGGCGTTCAGGATCCAGCCGTAGGCGAAGAGCGGCTGGTCCATGGGCGTGCGGCCGAAGCGCCGGAGCCCCCCGCCCTTGGCATAGACATGGACCTTCATGGCCTGGGGCAGCGTGAAGCCCTGGCTGCGCACCTCGGCGGTCTCGAAGTCCTTGAGGGAGACGATGCGGGGTTCCGCCTTCGCCTCCGCGCTGTGCAGGACCAGGGGGGCGAAGGCCGTGAGCAGGAGGAAGGCGGTGATCGTCTGGACCACGCGCCCCAGGGCGGCGGCTTCGGACATCAGATAGGACAGCATGGGCACTCCTGTCGGGACCCCTTCAAGGTAGGCCCGACCATTCTGCCCCTGGCCGGGGGATCGGCGAATGGCGGATCCGGACCGGCGGCTGGCCGTCCTCGTCCGGCCGGGGGTGCCAGGACAGAAGGCGGGGGCGGCCCTGGACCGCCCCCGCGTCGTTCGCCCCTGGCCCGGAGGCCCGGGGGTTGGTTCAGTTGTTGAGCGCGCCTGCGGTGATCCAGGCGGAAATGAGGGACTGATTGGCCGCGGATACATTCCGGTGCCCGCTCGCCAGCTGGATGACCAGGGCGCTGGAGGCCGGATCACCCGGCACGACCCGGAGCCCCGGAAGCGTGGTGGCCGGTACATTCACCAAGTTGGCGTAGGCGCTTCCCGCGGTGAGGTTCATGCCGGCCGCCCCCGCCGCGTCATGGCAGCCCACGCAGAGGGGCGTGAAGATCTGGGTCTGGATCTGGGTGAGCGTGGGGGCGGCGACTGCCGAGACGGTGATGGTGCGGATGGGCGGATTCGGATCTGCCAGCCCGTGGGAGTCCGTGGCCGTCAGGCGCACCGTGTAGGTCCCCGGGGCCGCAAAGGTATGGGACCCCGGAGCCAGCACGGTCGAAGTCGTCCCGTCCCCGAAGGTCCAGAGCACGGTGACCGCATCGCCATCCGGGTCGGAGGCCGTGCCAGCGAAGGTCACCGACTGGCCGGCGGTGATGGTGACATTGGCCGCAGGAGCGGTGATCGTCGCCGTGGGCGGCTGGTTCACCGGGGCGGCCGTGACGGTGATGGTGCGGGTGGGCGGATTCGGATCCGCCAACCCGTGGGAATCCGTGGCCGTCAGGCGCGCCGTGTAGGTTCCGGCCGCAGCATAGACATGGGCTCCGGGGGATAGCAGGGTGGAGGTGCCCCCGTCTCCGAACTCCCAGAGGACCGTGACCGGGTCTCCGTTGGGATCCGAGGCGGTGCCAGTGAAGGTGACCGACTGCCCTGCGACGATGCTGACGCTGGCGGAAGGCGAGGTGATCGTGGCGGAGGGCGGCAGGTTCACGGCGGAGGGCTGGACGGTGATGGTGCGGGTGGGCGGATTGGGGTCCGCGAGACCGTAGGCATCCGTGGCGGTCAGGCGGACCGTATAGGTCCCGGCCATGGCATAGGTGTGGCTACCCGGCGAGAGGAGGGGGGAAGTGCTGCCATCCCCGAAGTCCCAGAGGACCGAGACGGCATCGCCATCAGGATCCGTGGCCGTCCCGGCGAAGGTGACCGACTGCCCGGCCTGGATGGTCGCATCCGCGGCCGGCGAAGTGATGACGGCCGTGGGTGGGTGATTGGCCGGAGGGGCGGTCGTGGGAAGGATCTGGCCCCGGATCTCGCCGGCGGGATACGCGCGGGTCGGGACATTCAGGTAGAGGTTCCCGGCCGCGAGGGCGGCGCTGAACCCCGCCCAGTCGCCCGCGAAGGGCCCCTGGAGGTTCCGGAGGCGGATCCGGCCGGCAAGGGCGAAGCCACCCACGCCCCCGCTTCCGCTCTCTCTCCCGCTCGTGAGCTCGTCCTCGTCGTCATCGAAGTCGTCGCCGCGGGGGAGGACGGCCACCAGCGGCCCCGTGGCGCCTTTGGCGCCCTGGCGGATCTCGATCCTGCGCACGCGGGAGATGCCGGTGATCGTCACCCGGTAGCTGAGGGCCGGGCCGGTGGACACCTGGTCATCGGAGAGGGTGGTTCCACTCACAAAGCTGAAGGCCGCCTTCCCGGAGGCCTGGGTCGTGACGGGGGGAACCTCCTCCGCCCCGCTGAGCGTGGCCGTGAACTGGGCCGGTGCGGCGGGAAGAATGGCGGGCCGCGCCGCCAGGACGAGGCCCCGGCTGGTGCTGGTCCAGTACACGCTGCCGTTGGAAGCCACCGCGACCCCCGTGGGCTCAGGATCACCCCGGTGGATGACCGTCCGGGAAAGGGTCGCAAGATCGAGGGCGCTCACGGTATTGGCTCCGCCCGCGGCGGCGTCCTTGCCCGGCGTGGGCACTTCCGTGAAATACAGGACATCCTCGGCTGGACCGAGGGCGAGGCCTTGCGGCGACTTCAGTCCGGTGACGAGCACGCTGCCCTTGCCGTCCGGGGACCGGTGGTAGATGAGCCCGGCGGCTCGGCTGGTCCAGTAGAGGTCCCCGGAAGACGCCGCCACCAGGACCGTCTTGTCCGGCCCTGAAGGATCGGGGATGGCCGTGGGCGAGGCGCCCCTCACCAGCACGGCGGCCACGCCGCCGCTGCCCTGCGCGGCCGTACCGGCGAGGTACACCCGGTCCGCGGCATCCACGGCGATGGTCGTGGTCGGAAGCATGCCGCCCGCGTGAAGGACGGCGGGAGACCCGGCGGCCCGGCTCTGGGTCATGAGGGCGCCCTTCTGCGCGTCCACCCAGTAGAGCCTTCCCGCGCGGTTCGCTGCGAATCCAGACCGGACGGCGGTCCCGCCGGCGATCAGGCCCACGCTTCCGGTGTCCAGGTCGATCCTGGCGAGCGAGGCATCCAGGGGGGCCGCGGGTTGCTGGGAGACCACCAGTGATCGATTGTCCGCCAAGGCGATGCCCGTGGGCTTCGACAGGCCCGAAGCCACCACGGAGAATGAGAACGGCGCGGTGCTTCCCCCCGAGCCCGGCTGGCTGGGAGAAGCCGCCTGCGTTTGGGAGGCGCTTTTCCCGCAGTGGAGGGCGGGCAGCAGCAGCGCTGCTCCCGCAAGGGTGGCGACGCTCAGGAAGCGGCGGAGGAATGGGTGCGTCATGAGTCTCTCCTGTAAGGCGAGCCACCCCCGTCCGCCCCGTGCGGGCCGGGAAATGGGCAGACTGGGAAAAGGCACACAGGTCTTCACCACCCGTGCGGGGCCATGCGGGCGCCAGCCACTCACTGGGATGGAATGGCCCTCCTGGTACTGCCGGTGACGATCACCGGATGGGGCTTCCGGGCATTCACTCCGGAAGGGAGTCGTAAACATGGAGTGCAGACTTGCACGCGTCAAGACTCTGTGGCACGAAGTCCGCAGATGCTGCATTGGCGCGTGTTTAGATGCTCTTCAGGTGGACACGGAAAGTCTGCTTCCACCCATCGGGCGCCTCGATCTAAACCTTCCGGATGATCTCGATCATCCTCAAAGGCAGTAGCGGCTGGCGTCCTGGCGAGGTCGCCCTGTGCAGCGGGCGAAACGGACCGCATCGGATCGCGGCCCGCAGGTCGTACGAAGGATGGTCCGATCGATGGGAATCCCTTCAGCCAGGCCGTTTCAGACCGTGCCAAGCGCCGCCCACTCCGCCAGGACCCGCTGGGCCTGGAGGATGGGTCCGTCGGCCGTGCCCTGAAGCGGCAGGCGCACGGCGCCGTCGGGGCTGAGCTGGCCGCCCTTCTGCCGACCCACCCAGGCCATGAGGCGCGCGGGATCCAGAGGCGTCAGGGGGCTGAGTCGCAGCTTGAGGGCGCCCTTCTCCACGGCCACCTCGGAGACGGCCACGGCCTGCGCCCGGACCTTGACCTTGAGCAGCTCGAAGAACCGCTGCGTCTCCGGATCATCCTCCGGCACGCGGCCGAAGCGGTCCTCCAGATCCAGGCGGTAGAGCTCCAGATCCTTCTCCTCGCGCAGCCGCGAGATGCGCTTGTACGCCACCAGGCGCTCGCTGGCCTGGTCGATCCAGCGGCGGCTGAGCTGGGCGCCGGGCGCCAGCCCGTCCACCTTCACCTCGAAGGTGCCGCTGGGCTGGCCCTGCAGCTCCTGAAGCGTCTCCTCCAGCAGCTTCACATACAGCTCAAAGCCGATGTCGTGGATGTGGCCGGACTGTTCGCCGCCCAGCAGGTTGCCCGCACCCCGCAGCTCCAGGTCCATGGCCGCCACGCGGAAGCCCGATCCCAGTTCCGAGAAGTCCTCCAGGGCCTGCAGCCGCTTGCGGGCGTCCTCGCTGATCTCGTGCTTGGGCGGAATCAGCAGGTAGGCGTAGGCCGGCACATCGCTTCGCCCCACGCGGCCCCGCAGCTGGTAGAGCTGGCTGAGGCCGAAGGCATCGGCCCGGTGCACGATGAGCGTGTTCGCATTCGGCACATCGAGGCCATTCTCGACAATGGTCGTCGCCACCAGGACATCGACGCGGCCCTCCATGAACGAGACCATGGCCTGTTCGAGCCCCTCGTCCGTCATCTGCCCGTGCCCCACGGCCACGCGGGCATCGGGCACCAGCTCCCGCACCCTCGCCGCGATGGAGACGATGGATTCCACGCGGTTGTGCACCAGGTAGACCTGGCCGCCGCGGCGCAGCTCGAACTGGATGGCCGTCTGCACCAGCTCGTCGCTCCAGGGCGCCACCACGGTCTCGATGGCCAGCCGGTCCTTCGGCGGCGTCTCGATGAGGCTGATCTCGCGGAGCCCCGTGAGGCTCATGTGGAGCGTGCGCGGGATGGGCGTGGCGCTGAGCGCGAGCTGGTCCACATTGAGGCGCAGCTTCTTCAGCTTCTCCTTGTGGCCCACGCCGAACCGCTGCTCCTCGTCGATCACCACCAGGCCGAGGTCGGCGAACTTCAGCTTCGCGCCCAGCAGCTGGTGGGTGCCGATGACGATCTCCACCTTGCCGTCGGCCACCTCCTGGAGGATGCGCTTCTGGTCGGCGGGATCCACGAAGCGGTTGAGCATCTCGATGCGGATGGGGAATCCGGCGAAGCGTTCCTTGAAGGTCCTGAAGTGCTGGAAGCAGAGCACCGTCGTGGGGCACAGCACGGCCACCTGGCGCCCTTCCAGGGCCACCTTGGCCGCAGCGCGCATGGCCACTTCGGTCTTGCCGAAGCCCACATCGCCCACCAGCAGGCGGTCCATGGGGCGCGGCGATTCCAGATCCGCCTTCACCGCCTCGATGGCTTCGACCTGGTCCGGCGTGGGGGTGAAGGCGAAGCTGGCGTCGAAGGCCGCCATGTCCGGGCCGTCGGGCGGATAGGCGTGGCCCTTTTCCAGCTTCCGCTGGGCATAGAGCTTCAGCAGCTCGTCGGCCATGTCGCGGATGGCCTTCTTGGCCTTGCGCTTGACCTTGGCCCAGCTGGCGCCGCCCAGCTTGTCCAGGGGCGGCAGGTGGCCCTCCGCCCCGGTGTAGCGCTGCATCAGATCGGCCCGTTCCAGGCTCACATTGAGCTGGCCACCGTCGGCATAGCGCAGCTGCAGGACTTCCTGTTCCTCACCGCCCACCGTGAGGGTCGCGAACCCCAGGAACTCGCCGATGCCATGGTCGAGATGCACCACACGGTCGCCGGGCTTGAGGTCCCGCAGGTCCGACAGGAAGGCCGCGCTGCGCGATTTCTTGGGGGCGGCCTGGATGGCCTTCCGCCCGAAGATCTCCCGCTCGGTGAAGACCACCAGGGCGGGCTCCTTGAGGTGGGCCCCTGCACTCAGGGCCAGCTGGATGGCCCGGCAGCCCGTTTCGGTGCCGTAGGCCTGGGGCAGATCGTAGTCCCGGAGGAATTCCGCGAAGCGGTCCCGCATGCCGGGCGTCGATCCCGCCAGGAAGACCCGATGGCCCGTGAGCGCCAGCTCCTGCACATGCTCGGCCAGATCCGGCAGGCGCCCCTGGAACTCCCGCACGGGCTGGGCCGCGAGGGGCACCGTGGCCTCGCTCTGCCACTCGGTGAGGTGGAGGGTGGGCCGGCTGGGATCCGTCGGCTGGAACCGGTCCTCGAAATCAGGGCAGACCACGCCGCCCCGGCGGAGCACCGCCAGGCCCTCTTCGATGCGGGTCCGCTCGGCTTCACGCAGGGCTTCTTCCCAGGCCCCGTCCAGCCGCACCCGCAGGCAGGGCGGCATCCAGTGGACCAGCTGCCCCTTGGGCTGGGCCAGCAGGGGATGGAACAGTTCCTCGCCCGGGAAGTGGCCGTGGGTGGCGAGCCGGGCCCGTCGGAAGGCCAGGTCGTCGCCGGCTTCCGGCGTGCGGTCCGCGCGGGAGGCCACGGCCGCCAGCAGGGCCCGGCCGTCCCCGCGATCGCCCTCAAAGCGGGGATACAGGGTGAGGGATTCCAGCGCCTCGCCCGTGCGCCGCTGGGTGTCGGGATCGAAGGGGCTGAGGCGCTCCAGCTCGTCGCCGAAGGTCTCCAGCCGCAGGGGCTGCGCCTGGTGGTCGGGCCAGAGGTCCACCACCATGCCGCGGGAGCTGAATTCGCCAGGTGCCGAAGCCATCTCCGTGCGGCGATAGCCCAGGGCCACCAGGGTCTCCAGCAGCAGTTCCCGGGGCACTTCGGCGCCCCGATGGAGATCCAGCTTCTGCTTCTGGAACCAGGTGGGGTGGGGCAGCTTCTCGCAGGCCGTGAGCGGCCCCGTCACCAGCACCTGGACCTGGCGCTCGAGCAGGCCCACCAGGGTCGACAACCGCTCCCGCAGCACCATGCCCGGCGGGCTGCTTTCGCCGCCGGCATAGGGCGCGAACCCCGGGAAGTGGGCCACGCCCACGCCAGGCAGCAGGGCTTGCAGGTCCTGGGCCAGGGTGCGGGCTTCCCCCTCGGTGGGGGCATCCACCCAGAGGGATTGGACCCGGCCTTCGCGGGTGATCCAGCGCGCCAGCACCAGGGCCAGGGCGGGCGGTGAGGTCCAGCGGAGACGGGCGCCTGGAGCCCCGAGGACCTCTGCGGGGGCCTCGGCCAAACGCAGCAGATCCTTCAGCTCAGGGGCGACGACATTCATGGCACCCTTCAGATTGCCTCAAGCGGCGCCCGGAGACGAGCGCTCATATCTCCCGGATGGTCCGCCGGGATGCCCCGGCTTCATCGAGCTCAGGCATCCGGGGCTTCGGCGAGGGGGCGGACCACCTCGGGCTCCGGCTCGGCTCGACCCAGCAGGCGCCGGATCCGGCCCCAGACCTTGGCCAGGCTGAAGTCCTCGACGATCTCGAAGAACACCGGCACCACGATGAGCGTGAGCAGGGTGGAGGTGATGAGGCCCCCCACCACGGCCCGGGCCATGGGAGCCCGCATCTCGGCCCCGGCGCCCAGCGCCAGGAAGAGCGGGAGCATGCCGCCGATCATGGCGAAGCTGGTCATGAGGATGGGCCGCAACCGCACCGTGCCTGCGCGGATGATGGCCTGGCGACGGGAGATGCCTTCTTCGCGCTCCAGATGGAGGGCGTGATCCACCAGCAGGATGGCGTTCTTCGTCACCAGGCCCATCAGGAGGATCATGCCGATGCTCGTCATCATGGACATGGAGTCGCCCGTCACCAGCAGCATCAGCACCATGCCCACCATGGAGAGCGGCAGGCTGGCCATGATGGCGATGGGCAGCTTGAAGCTCTCGAACTGGCTCGCGAGCACGAAGTAGATGAAGAACACCGCCAGCAACAGCGAGGTTCCCATGTAGCCCGCGGTCTCCTTCTGGTCCCGGGTCTGGCCCAGGAACTCGACCCGGGTGCCTTCGGGCAGCCTGCCGCTCGCCTTCAGTTCCTCCACCTTCTTGGCGGCGCCGGCGCTGACTTCGCCGAGGGTGGAGCCCTCGAAGTTCGCATCGACCTCCACTTCTTCCATCAGATCATGGCGCTGGAGCTTGGCGGGGGCGATCCCCTCCTCGAAGCGCACCACCTGGTTGAGGCGCACCAGCGGGTGCTTGCCGCCGCCCAGATCCTTGGTGCTCTGCACCGTCATGTTCGCCAGTTGCGTCGTGAAACGGCGCTGCTGATCCTCGAGGCGGACGCGCACATCGCGCTGCTCGCCCTTCTCGTCTTCATACTTCGCCACCTTTTCGCCGTCCACCAGGGGGCGCACCATCTGGGCCACCAGGGCCGGGCTCACCCCCAGATCGGAGGCTGCCTTGCGATCGATGACGAGCTTCAGCTCGGGCTTGCCGGTGTCCAGGCTGGTGGTCACATCCACGGCACCCGGAACGCTGCGCAGGGCCTCCTTCACCAGAGGCACGGCCTGGATGACCGCGTCCCGGTCCGGCGCCTGCACGGCCACCATGATGGGGAAGGCCATGCCCCAGTCGTTCACCGGCCCCACGGCCGCATCCACGCCGGGGATGGAGCGGAAGGCTTCGCGGATCTGGCGGCGGATGATCACCTGGTTGGGACGGCGGCCTTCCTTCAACTTCACATAGATGCCGCCGGAATTCACGGTGCCGTTCAGGCCCGTGCCGATGGTGGTGTAGGTGAAGGCCACGCCGGGGATGGCCTTGATGGAGGCTTCCATGGCCTGGGCCTTGTCGCGGGTGGCGGCCAGGCTGGAGCCTGGTTCGGCCTTGAAGGTCACCTGCAGATCGCCCCGGTCATAGTCGGGCATGAAGTTGTTGCCGAGCAGGCCCGAGAGGCCCATGGCCAGCACGAAGCTGCCGCCGCCCATGGCCATGACCGTCTTGCGGTGGTTCAGGGACCACTCGATGGCCGTCTTGTAGAGCTGTTCCCAGCGGTCGAGCATGCGGCTGAAGGCCTCCACGCTGCGCATGATGGGATTGCGACCCCGGTAGTGCACATGGGCGTCGGAACTCTTCTCGTGTTCGGGATCGGGCCACACGGCACTCAGCATCGGATCCAGCGTGAAGCTCACGAACAGCGAGACGGCCACGGCGAAGGCCACGACGATGCCGAAGGGGAAGAAGAACTTGCCCACGATGCCGCCCATGAAGGCCACGGGCACGAACACCGCCAGGATGGACAGCGTCGTGGCGATGACCGCGGGGCCGATCTCCGCCGTGCCCTCGCGGGCGGCGGTGACATGGTCCTTGCCCATTTCCGCATGCCGGGTGATGTTCTCGCGGACCACGATGGCGTCGTCGATGAGGATGCCGATGGCCAGGCTGAGACCCATGAGGGTCATGGTGTTCAGGGTGAAATCCAGCACCCGCATGATGATGAAGGTGGAGATCACGGACACTGGAAGCGTGAGGCTGGTGATCAGCGTGGAGCGCCAGCTCTTCAGGAAGAAGAAGACGATGATGACTGTGAGCAGGCCACCCAGGTAGATGGACATGTTCACATCGTCGACATTGTCGATGATGAAGCGGGCGTTGTCCTTGGCCGTGACCACTTCCACGCCCTGCTTCTGCAGCTCGGGCTTCATCTCTTCCAGCGCCTTCTCCACGGCCGTCACCATGGCGACGGTATTGCCGCCGGTCTGCCGCTGGATTTCCAGGGCAACCACATCCTTGCCGTCCAGGCGCGCGAGGCTACGGCGCTCCTTGATGCCATCCACGATCGTCGCCACTTCCTGCAGCTCGATGGGGCGGCCTTCCTTGTTGCCCACGATCACATGGTTGAAGTCGGCCACGGTGCGGGCCTTGGCATCCACCTTCACGGACACTTCGCGGTTGCCCTGGAGGAGGTTGCCGCTGGGAATGGCCATGGTGTCGCTGCCCAGGGCGCTCTTCACGGCCTGGAGGGCCAGGCCCTGGGATTCCAGCTTCTTGGGATCGATGTTGACGAGGATCTCGCGGGTGCTGCCCCCCGCCGGATCCACCTTGCCCACCCCGTTGATGTTCTCGATGCGCCGCTTGAGGAAGTCCTCGGCGATGCGGGTGAGCTCCCGGTCGTTCATGTCCGCATGCTTGGCATCCGGCTTCACCACCAGGGAGAGCACCGGGAGCTGCGCGGGGTCGAACTTGGAGATGACGGGCTCCTCGATGTTGCTGGGGAGATCCCGGCGGATCTGGCCGATCTTCGTGCGCACATCATTCAGCGCGTTGTCGACATTGCGGCCCAGGTGGAACTGGATCACGAGCGTGCCCAGGCCCTCCTGGCTGGTGGAGCTGATCTCCTTGATCTTCTCGATGGGGTTGACGGCTTCTTCGATCTTCCGGACCACATCCTGCTTGACGGACTCGGGGCTGGCGCCGGGGTAGATCACAGAGACGGTGACGGTGGGGATGTCGGTGTTGGGGTACTGGTCGATGCCCAGGCTCTTCACGGAGAAGAGTCCCAACACCACCAGGGCCAGCATGATGCAGACGGTCAGGACCGGCCTGCGGATGGAGAGGTCAGACAGGAACATGGTTCACTTCCCTCCTGCGGCAGGGCCGCCATTCGCGCTGGTTGGGGCGGCGCCGCTGATCACGCGAAGGCGGGTACCCTCGCCCACCAGGTCCTTGCCGCTGTCGACCACCTGCGCGCCGACCGCGAGCCCGCTGACCGGACGGAAACCGTCCTGCTCGGTTCCCAGGACGACCTTCCTCCGGCGCGCCACCTCCTGCTCCACGATGTAGATCTCGGCGTCACGGTCCTGGGCCTTCAGCAGGGTGGCCGGCAGCGCCGGGCTCTTGGTCTCGCCCTCGCCGAGGATCACGCCTTCGACGAAGAGGCCGCCCTTGAGCGCGCCATCCGGGTTGGGGACCTCCACCCGGACGCGCAGGGTGCGGCCGTCCTGGGACAGGCTGGGACTCACCTGGGCGACGCGGCCTTCGACCAGGCGGTCCAGGCCGATGGCCCGGAAGGTGGCGCGCTGGCCGACCTTCACCTGGGCCATGGCCTCCGTGGGAAGGTCCGCGCGGACCTCCAGCTTGCGGTTGTCCACGACTTCGAAGGCGACCTGGCCAGGGTTCAGCATCTCGCCGGGCTGCACCGCGCGCCGGGCCACCTGCCCCGCGAAGGGCGCCACGAGGCGGGCCTTCTTCAGGCGCAGCCGCGCCATCCCCAGGTTGCTTTCAGCGGCCTGGGCCGCGGCCCGGGTGGCGTTGTAGGCGGTCTCGGCCTGCTGGGCGGCCTGGCGCGTGATGCTGCGCTTCTCCAGCAGGGCCACGGAGCGGTCATTGTCGCGCTGGGCCTGGAGGGCCTGGGCCCGGGCCTGGGCCGCCTGGGCCTCGGCCGCCTGGACGCCCAGCTGGTAGTCGTCTTCGTCCTGAGCTCCCAGCAGCGCGCCGGCGGCGACGGTGTCACCTTCCTGCACGGCCACCCGGGTCACCCGGCCGGTGACCTCGGCTTTCAGTTCGGCCCGGTTCACCGCCAGCAGGGTGCCCGTAAAGGCCACGGCAGGGCGGAAGCTCCGCTCCTGGACGGGGACCAGGGTCACGGGTACCGTGCCCTCGGACTTCACCGTGGCCTGGTGATCCAGCTCATTGTTGCGCTTGCCGCGGTGGAAGCTGGCCGCCCCGGCGATCACGATGGCGGGCACGGCGATGTAGAGGATGGCTTTTCGGTTCATGGTCGGCTCCTGGAAATCGTCGGATTCGAGCGCGCCGTCAGGCTTCGCCTGGTGGCGAGGTGGGGGGCTCCGGGGGGGACATCGCGAGCGAAGCGAGCGGGCGGTCCCCCCCGGACAGCATCAGAGAGGAGGCAGGCCGAGGGAGCGGCGCTGATCGAAGCGGGCGGACCAGAGCCCCAGTTCTGCGCGGCGGCGCTGGCTTTCGGCCTGGCGTTCGGCGCGCTCCGCCTGCAGGAGGTCGAGGGAGGTGATGAGCCCCTGCTCGAAGGATTCGCGGCTCATGCGCAGCGCCTCAACGGTGGCGTCATGGGCCCGGCGGGCGGCCTCGTTCAGGGCCATGGCCTTCTCCAGCTCGCGGTCCGCCGTGCTCTGCTCGATGGCGACGGTCCGCTCCCGGTCGATGCGGGACTGCTTCACCTGTTCGAGCTGGGCCGTGTTCTGGGCCCTCTTGCCGGAGCTGCGCAGCCCGTCGAAGATCGGGAACTTCATCGTGACGCTCACCTTCCAGGTGTCGTACGGCTCCTTGAAGAGGTTGTCGCTCTTCCCGGCCTGGTAACCGTAGCTGGCGCTGAGGTCGAACTTGGGGCGCAGGTCCGAGGTGATGATCTTCTCGTTGGCCCGGTACATGGCCTCCTGCTGCTTCAGCTGGGCCAGCTCGCTCCGCTCGGCGCCCGCCGGCTTGGGAGCGGCCTCCGGCAGACCGAGGGGCGCCAGGGCGAGGGGTGCCTTGGGATCCAGGCCCAGCTGCCCGTTCAGCACCTCCATGGCCCGCTTCACATTGGCCTCCGCCTGGAGGGCCTCGGGAATGACCGCCAGCAGCTCGCTCTCGGCCCGCAGGCGGTCCAACTCGGTGGCGGTCTGGGCCTCCAGCCGGGCCTTCACATCCGCCACGAACTGCTCCGCCGTCTTCCGGCGGGTCTCGATGACCTCCTGCTCGGCCTGGGCCGCCTGCACCCCGAGGTAGGCCTTGGCGACGCCGTGCAGGACATCCAGCTCCGAGGTCGTATAGGCCAGGGTGGCTTCCTGTTCGCCCATCTTGGCGATGTCCACGGCCGTGCCCAGCTTGCCCCAATAGAACAGGGGCTGGGTCAGGTTCGCCTGGCTGGTGTAGATGCTGCGGGCGCCCACCAGGGAGGTCGGCGACAGGCCGAAGGTCGCGGCGCTGTCTGCGAAGCCGCTGTTGAGGATGGAGACATCCCGCACGCGGGTGAAGTCGCCCACGAGGGTGAGCTGCGGCAGGGCATCGGCCCGGGTGCTGGTGATGAGGCCGCGGCGCTCGTCCACGCGGGCCTTGGCGGCCCGGAGCAGCGGGTTCTCATGCCTGGCCCGGGCCAGGGCGCCGACCAGGTCCAGCGTCAGTGGAGCCTCGGGGGCGGGTGCCGCGGTCGGCGCCGGAGCTTGGAGAACGGGAGGGGCGAACAAAAACATGGTCAGATCCTCGGCTGGGGGAAGGCTTCGGGGATGCCGAGCCCACGCAGGCTGAAGTCGGTGAAGTGCCGGATGACCTCCTCGAGATCCTCCGGATAGTTCGGGTTGCCGCGGATGAGCCGGGCGATGCCCAGGGAGTTGCGGAAATAGAGCAGCTGCCCCTGGATGCTCATGCCCATGTTCAGGAGCTCGCCCCAGGAGAGGTCTGGGCGCAGCACCTGCAGGCACTGCATGAGGTGGTCCACATGGGGCCGGATCTGCTCCATGAGGAGGGCCGAGGACACCGGGCGGGGCGCCTGCATCTCGCGGGCCATGAGCGCCATGGCCGCCTCGCCCAGGGGATCCTGGGGATCAGCCGGATCGCAGGCCATCAGATCCTGCATGAAGGCCCAGATGTGGTTCTTGAGCTGCTGGAGCGCGGCCGCGCGGGCGTCCGGCCCCTCGGGGGAGGGGGCGGCGGCCAACTCGGCCACGCGGCAGGCCTTCCGGGCGAAGATGAACCGGAGGCATTCCAGATAGAGCCCCTCCTTGCCGCTGAAGTGGTAGGTCACGAGGGCGGAATTGGCCTTGGCCCGCTGGGCGATCTCGCGGATGCCAGCCCCATCAAAGCCCTTTTCGGCAAAGGTCAGGATCGCAGCCTCGATCAGGCGTTGGCGGGTATCAAGGGAGGCATCGGTCGATTGAGCGTTCATGATTCCTCAACTACGGCTCACCAATCAAACGGTTGAGCAACAGGTTCCAAGAATTAATCAATCGTTTGATCCAGTCAAGGGCAAAATGGCCGTCGGCGTGATTTGAAAAGGTGACTTGACGGTCATAATTAAAATTCTAAATTCGGAATATGGATTCGGAGTCTCCGATGACCATGGACCGAAAGAGTCTTGAAAAGCAGCAAAGAAAAGATTTGCTGTTGGAAGCAGCGGGCACGGTGTTCGGCCGGAAGCCCTTCGACGAGGCCACCATGCAGGAGGTCGCCGCCGAAGCCCAGATCGGGATGCAGGGCCTCTACGAGCACTTCCCCTCCAAGCAGGAGCTCTACGAACAGGTCATGCTCCGCCGGGCGGAGCAGTTCTTCGTCCAGGCGGAGGCCCTCCTCCACACCGACCGCCCGCCCCTGGAGCAGCTGCGGGCCATGTTCCTGGCCTACGCCGACCAGTTCAAGGGCCGGGCCATCTGGCTGCCCATGTTCATCCATGACCGGGTCTACTTCGACTGGGGTTTCGAATCCCGGTTCCTTCCCCGCCTGAAGGAGATCTACGAAACGGAACGGAGCCGCCTGAAGGCCATCCTCCGCCAGGCGGTGGGGGCCGGCCAGCTCCAGGACCTCGGTGAGGAGTTCCTCACGCAGCTCTGCTTCGGGGTGCTCGAGGCCTCCCTCTATCACAGCCACCGGAGCGGCATCGACGAGTCTCCCGGGGCCTGCGTGGACCGCGCCATCGCCTGCTTCCTCCGAGGGGCGGGGGCCACCGCATGAGAACCGCGACCGCCCTCCTGCTCAGCGCCTTCCTGGCCAACGCGATCCGCGGCGGCGAACCCCTCAGCCTGGCCAGGGCCCTGAGGCTGGCCGGATCGGCCTCTCAGGCGGCGGATGCCTCCCGGCTGAGCCTGGCAGGAGCCCAGGAGGAGACCGCTCAGGTGAAGGGACTCTACTGGCCGGAGATCCAGCTCCAGGGCGGCTACCGGGTCATGGAGCACCGGTCGGAGCTGCTCAGTCAGCCCATGAGGGTCGGACCCCTCGCCGTCCCCCCCCAGGTCTTCCCCACCGAGGACCGGCAATCCTGGCGCTACAAGGCCTCCATCCAATACCTGCTGTGGGATTTCGGCCGGCGGGAGGGAGCGATGTCGGCCTCCCGCGCCCGGGAGGAGGCCGTGGCCCACGCCGGTCAGGCCGACCTGAAGAAGGCCCAGGGCGAGGTGGCCGCGCGGTACTTCAGCCTCCTGAACATGAAGGCCCAGAAGCAGGTGCTGGCCCAGCGTGGCAAGACCCTGGAAAGCCACCTGGCCCAGGCCAGGGCCCTCTTCGAGCAGGGGGTGGTGGCCCGCAACGACCTCCTCCGCACGGAGGTGGCCCTCCGCGCCGTGGGCGACGCGGACCATGCCCTGGACCAGGCCTACGCCTCCGCCATGGAGGGGCTCAACATCGCCATGGGCCTTCCCGCCGAAACCCCGCAGGACCTGCCTGAGACCTCCGAGGGCCCCCCCACCCCGCCCTGGGACGAACCGGCCTGCCGGGCCCTGGCCACCCACCGGAACGAAACCGTGCGCAGCGCCCGGGCCAAGGTCCAGGCCCTGGCGGATCAGGCGGGGTACCGTCGCAAGGACCGCCTCCCGACGGTGGCCGCCGAGGCCAGCCATACCTATGCCCAGAACCCTTACATGGTCCATGAGCACGACACGAGCCTCTTCGTCGGCCTTTCCTGGAAGGTCTTCGACGGGGGGATCCGCACCGCCCGGATCCGCCAGGCGGAAGCCGAAACCACCCGCGCCCGCCGGGATCTCCAGGAAGCGGAGCGCCAGGCGGGCCAAGCCGCGGCAGCAGCCCTGAGGGCCTTCCGGCAATCCCTGCGCGAGATGGAGACGGCCGGGGCGAATGTGGCTTCGGCCGAGGAGAACCTCCGCATCGTGGGCGATCAGTACCGCGAAGGGCTGGTGCGGAACACAGAGGTGCTGGAGGCCGAGTCCGTGCTTGCTGAAAGCCGCAGCGCCCTGGCGGACCGCAGATACCGGGCCTATGCCCAGCAGGCCGCCCTGCTGGCGACCCTGGGCGAGGATCTGCCGGCCTTCTACGAAACGCACGCCTCCCGGGAGAAGTGAGATGGACGCCCCTACGAAGAAGAAATGGATCTCCCTGGCCGCCATCCTCCTCCTCGCCGGCGGCGGCACCCTCTGGGCCCTGGTCCGATGGCGCCACGGGCAGGTCTTCGTGAGCACCGACAATGCCTATGTGAAGGGACATGTGACGACCATGGCCAGCCGCATCCCAGGGCCCCTCCTGGCGGTGGCGGTGCAGGAGAACGAGACCGTCCGGGCCGGCCAGCCCCTGGCCACCCTGGATCCCCGGGATTACGACGCGGCCGTCGCGCGGGGCGAAGCCTCGGAGGCCGAGGCCCGCAGCGCCCTCGCGCTGAACCAGGCCCAGATCGCCCAGGCCCAGGCCCAGCTGCAGTCCGCGGAAAGCCAGCGGGCCCTGGCGGACCTCGAGAAGAAACGCATGGCCGCGCTCTTCGAGCGGCAGTCCCTCCCCCGGCAGAAGTACGACCAGGCCCTCACGGCCGAGGAGGTGGCCCGCGCCCAGGCGGCCGCCGCCCGGAAGCAGGTGGCCGCCGCCCAGGGCCTGCTGGGCGTGAGTCGGAGCAAGGTCCAGGTGGCCCAGGCGGCCCTGGCCCAGGCACGGCTGCAGCGCTCCTACTGCACCCTCCTCGCCCCCTGCGATGGCGTGGTGAGCCGGAAGCTGGCGGAGCCCGGCATGGTGGTGGCGGCCGGGCAACCCCTGCTGGCCGTGGTACCCCTGGGCCATCCGGATCTCTGGGTCGAGGCCAATTTCAAGGAGACCCAGCTGCACCGCGTCCGCCCGGGCCAGAGGGTCCGGATGAGGACCGATCTGGATGGCCGGACCTTCATGGGCACCGTGGAAAGCCTCTCCGCCGGCACGGGAGCGGCGTTCAGCCTCCTGCCGGCGGAGAACGCCACGGGGAACTGGGTGAAGGTCGTCCAGCGGCTGCCCGTGAAGATCCGGCTCGATGCGGATGCGGACCCGGACCGCAAGCTCCGGCTGGGGCTGAGCGTGGAAGCCGAGATCGACACCCGGAGCCGCTGAGGTGGCCATGAGCGCTCCGCGCGCCCCTTCCCACAAGTGGATCGTGGCCCTGACGACCATGCTCGGGACCTTCATGGAGGTCCTGGACACTTCCGTCGCGAATGTGGCGCTGCCCCACATGAAGGGCACCTACGCCGCGGGCACGGACGAGATCACCTGGGTCATTACGAGCTACCTCGTCGCCAACGCCATCATCCTGCCGATCACGGGCTGGCTGGGCAGCTTCTTCGGCCGGAAGCGCCTCTACCTCTTCTGCCTGGCGCTCTTCACCCTGGCCAGCTTCGGGGCCGGGGCCGCGCCCACCCTGGGCTGGCTGATCCTCATGCGCATCGTGCAGGGCCTGGCGGGCGGCGCGATGGTGCCCATGTCCCAGGCCATCACCCTCGAAGCCTTTCCCCAGGAGGAGCACGGCATGGCCTCGGCCCTCTTCGGCATCGGCGTCATCTTCGGGCCCATCCTCGGTCCCCTGGTGGGGGGGTGGATCACGGACAACTGGAGTTGGCCCTGGATCTTCTGGATCAACATCCCCGTGGGCGTGCTGGCCTACTACCTGGCCTTCAGCTTCGTGGAGGACCCCGCCTACCTGCACAAACCCGAGGGCGCGGTGGACTACTGGAGCCTCATCTTCATCGCCGTGGGCCTGGGCTGCCTGGAGCTCTTCCTGAGCCGCGGCGAGCGCCTGGACTGGTTCGCGTCGAACACGGTGAAGGTCTTCGCCGGGCTCGCCGCCCTGGGGATCACCCTGTTCATCTGGCGTTCCCTCACCGCCGAGAACCCCCTGGTGGATCTCTCCATGTTCCGCCTGCCGGAATTCGCCGGCGGCATGGCCCTCATCTTCATCGTGAGTTTCGGCCTCTATGCCGCGTTCATCCTGCTGCCGCTCTTCGTCCAGAACCTGCTGGGCTTCACGCCCACCTGGGCGGGGCTCCTCCTGAGTCCCGGCGGCGTGGCTTCGGTGGTGGCCATGATCGCAGTGGGGCTGGCCATGGGCAAAGTGGATGTACGGCTCATCGTGGCCGCCGGAGCGGCCTCCCTGGCCTATTCAGCCTGGCTGCTGACGCATGTGAACCTCCAGACGGGCATGGCCTACCTCGTCATGGCCTGGATCTTCCACGGGCTGGGCCTCGGCTTCGTGTTCGTCCCCATCGCCACCGCCTCCGTCCAGCGCATTCCGCCGGCCCTCGTCGGCACGGCCTCGGGCATGTTCAACCTCATGCGGAACGAAGGCGGCAGCGTGGGCATCGCGGTGGCCAGCACGATCCTGGCGCAGCGGGCGCAGTTCCACCACGCCCGTCTCGCGGAGCACATCACCCCCTTCAATGGAACGCTCCAAGCCAGCTACGCCGGTCTCGCCCAGGGGCTGTTCCCCCGGGCGGGCCTGGACCCCGGTTCCGTGAACCGGCTGAGCCAGGCCCTCATCGGCGCCGAGGTGACCCGCCAATCCTTTCTCATGAGCTTCGTGGATGTGTTCGGATTCCTGGTGGTGGTCTTCCTTCTCGCCCTGCCCTTCGCCCTGACCCTGCGCAACCCCAAAGGGGGAGGCCTCTCCTTCCATTGAGGTCCAGCCTGCGGAGCGCCCATTCCGGGCCCCGCCTCTTCACCGAAAGGAACTGCCATGACGATCCGGAGCCGAACCGCCACGCTGGACGATGTCTCGGGAGAGCTCGCCCTCACCCTGGCCAAGCTCGAGATGGAAGCGGCCCACGGGGCCGCCAACGCCGAGGAGCAGGTCGATTTCGTCCGGGATCTCTCCCGGGCCGCCCTGGAGAAGGAGGTCCGGCCCTGGCGCTCCCGCGCCGTCCGGGCCCTGGTCTTCGGTCTGGCCTGTCTGGCCGGGGCCCTGGCCCTTCCAGCCGCCCAACCCTCGGTCGCCGGGAGGGGCATCCCGGCCCTCTTCGGCCTCGCGGCCCTCTGCCTCGTCGCGGCAGGCGTTTTCTTCGGGGTCTTTCTCCAGCGCCGTCGGCGCGAGCAACACTGGCTTCGGGAAAAAGAGGTGGCCATCGCGGCGGGACGGACCATCCTCGAAGAGCGCTGAAGGCCCTCGGGGGGCGCCTCTCGGCCCGGTGGGGGTTGTGACATGTGCAGCGAATTCCGCCCCGGAGCCGGCGAATCATGTTACGAAGAAGGGTGAGGGTCCGTTCATGCTCTTCCTGGTCTTCTATTTCCTTCTGTTCGTGGTCCTGCTGTTCCAGGGCACCCATGTGGCCGGCGAGGTGAAGAACCCCCTCGGCACCCTGCCCGAAGAGGTGGGCCAGAATCCCGTGGCGGCCTCCCGCTGGGGCCTAGTGCTCATTTCGGCCGGGCTCTTCGGATCCGTCCTGGGCCTCCTGGGCTTCCGGTCCCAGAACTTGGCTACCGCCCGCCCCGCCTTCTTCGCCCTGGGTCTCGCCCTCCTGGCCCTCTATGCGCTCTGGGTGATCTTCCTGGGCCGGAAGGCCGAGTTCATCGGCCGGCCGACCGTGGCCGATGACCACGGCCACCACTGAATCCACCATGGCAGATGCGAAAAGGCGGCCCAATGGGCCGCCTTTTCTTTGGAACGGTAGGAGAAGAACTAGATCTTCTGAACGTTGGTCGCCTGGGGGCCCTTCTGGCCCTGGGCGACTTCGAAGCTGACGCGCTGATTCTCGTCCAGGGTACGGAAGCCGCCGCCCTGGATGGCGGTGTGGTGGACGAAGAGATCAGCGCCGCCCTCGTCGGGGGTGATGAATCCGAAGCCCTTTTCGGCGTTGAACCACTTGACGGTGCCTTGAGCCATGACTGTTTCCTGCAGAATGTCTGGTGGATGGTGTAGCGATGACTTTCCCCAGACAAGGCCGTCATTGCTGATATGTGAATTCCGCCCTTGGCGGGTCACGCCAAACAGCATGACAGGATTGCCCCCGTCCACCGCTTTTTTCTGCAGGTGTTCCGATTTTCAGAATCGGACCACGGCACCCAGGCCGACGCCCTTGCGGTCCAGCTTCAGTTCCAGGTCGTCCTTCACGGAGCCCTTGGGCACATCGAAGCTGCCGCCCTCGTAGAAGGCGCGCAGCCCGAACCAGCTCACGGGATAGACCCGCAGGTCCGCCCCGAACAGGGTGTACTTGGCGCTCTTGTAGCCCAGATAGTGGACATAGGCCTTGGCTTCCACGGCCCCGTTGAACCCGCGGGATCCCCCCGAAAGGCCCAGCTGGGGGATGGGGGCGGTGACCCGGGTGCTGGAGGCGACCGGGGATCCGACCATGGGGGCGCTGGAGGCGTCCAGGTCCAGGGTCCAGGCCTGCACGCCCAGGTCGATGCCCAGCCAGGCATCGGACTCGCGGACGAACTTGATGGTCCAGATGCCGTCCACGCTGGCCAGCTTCACATGCGACAGCACCCGGGTGCCGGCCGTATACGAGGTCCCGTTCACCGTCACGGTGCGGTTCACCACCCGGTCGCCCCGGTACTCGGCGGTTCCGTTGGAGATCTGGAAGGCGAAGCGCGGCCCCTGGTAGTCGAGGAAGAACCCGGGCGTGGTCTTGTCCTTGCCCAGCCCCAAATCCTTGTCGAGGTCCACGAAGATGGGCTGGCCATCCTGCACGCCCTGGAAGTGGCCCGTGAGGGTGGGCCCGAAGGTCTGGCCCCCCAGGGTCCAGGTGCGCTGAAAGCCCGAGGCGGGCAGACCTGGCGCCCCCAGCTGGGCGAAGGCGGCGGTGGTGCACAGGGAGAGGACGATCGGCAGCGCGCGCATGACTCCTCCGGGAGTGATGCCCATCCTATCGCCTGAAATCACCCGCGAGTGGAGTTTCAGATGGAGATGAGCTTCCGATAGGCCTCAAGGAAATCCTTGGGCTGGGGCAGGATCTCGTCCTCCAGGGCCGGGTAGTAGGCCACCCAGGTATCCTTGGCCGCCACCCGGCGCACGGGGGCGTCCAGGTGGAAGAACAGCTCGTCGGCGATGCGGGCCGCGATCTCGCTGCCGTAGCCCCAGCTGAGGGTGTCCTCGTGGGCCACGATCACGCGGTGGGTCTTCTTCACCGTGCGCTCGATGGCGGCCCAGTCGTAGGGATTCAGCGTGCGGAGGTCGAGGATCTCGACGGAGATGCCCTCCTTCTCCGCCTCCCGGGCGGCCTGCACGGCCCGGTGGACGGTGTTGCCGTAGGTGATGACCGATAGGCTCGACCCTTCCCGCACCGTGCGGGCCTTGCCGAAGGGGATCATGAAATCGGGCCCCGGGTCGTTGCCTTTGTTGTGGGTCTGGCGGTAGAGGTGCTTGGGCTCCAGGAAGAGTACCGGATCGTCGCAGCGGATGGCCGTGCGCAGCAGACCCGCGGCGTCCAGGGCCGTGCTGGGGCAGACCACGCGCAGGCCGGGAATGTGCGTGAAGGTGCTTTCGCCGCACTGGCTGTGGTAGGTGGCCCCGCCCATGAGGTAGCCCGCGATGGGCACCCGCACCACCATGGGGCTCTTGAAGGCGCCGTTGGAGCGCCAGCGAATGTTGGCCAGCTCGTCGCGGAGCTGCTGCATGGCCGGCCAGATGTAGTCGAAGAACTGGATCTCCACCACGGGCTTGAGGCCCCGGGCGGACAGCCCGATGGCGCGGCCGATGATGGTGGCCTCTGCCAGGGGGGAATTGAACACGCGGTGGGCGCCGAACTGCTTCTGCAGGCCGTGGGTGGCCTTGAAGACCCCGCCCTTGCCCTTCACCTCGCCGAGGATTTCCTCCCGGCTGGCGTCGGCCACATCCTCGCCGAAGACCAGGATGCGCGGATCCCGGGCCATCTCGTGCTTCAGCGTGGCGTTGATGAGATCGATCATCGTCTTGGCGCCCGTGGCCTGATCACCGGAGGCGTGCTCGGTATCGAAGTCCGAGGAGGTCGGATCGACCTCCTCGCTGTAGAGGTGCCGGTAATAGCTCCCGGGCTCGGGCCTCGGCGCGGCGTCCGCCTCCTCCCAGGCCGCGTCGATCTCGACCTGGACTTCTTCCTTCAGCATCTGCAGCTGGGCTTCGCTGAGGTCGCCGCCCGCCACCAGCCGGGCCGCGTAGGTGACCACCGGATCCCGCTGCGCCTCGGCCTCCCGCTGGGCCTTCGACTTGTAGAGCTGCTCGTCGTCGGACAGCGAATGGCTGTAGGGACGGATGACCTTGGCCCGCACCAGGGCCGGCCCCTTGCGGGCCCGGGCATGGTCCGCGGCGGCCTTCAGGGCCTCGTAGCTGGCGATGGGGTCGCAGCCGTCCACCTCGTCCAGGATCAACAGGCCGTGAGCCTCGTAGCCCTGGACCAGGGCCGCCACATTGCCGCCGGGATACTGGACCTCGCTGGGCGTGCTGATGGCGTAGCCGTTGTCCTCCACCAGGAAGACCACGGGCGCCTTCAGGTTCACGGCGTTGCTGATGGCCTCCCAGAACTCGCCCTGGCTGCAGGTGCCGTCCCCCGTGGTGACCAGGGCCACCTCGTCGGAATGGATGCCAAGCGCTTCGGTGAGGCCGCTCTGCTCGGCGCGCACCACCGCCTCCACGGCCCCCACGGCCTGGAGGAACTGGCTGCCGGTCGGGCTGGAGGTCGTGTAGATGTTGAGGCCCTTGTGCCCCCAGTGGCTGGGCATCTGGCGGCCGCCGCTGGCGGGGTCGTCCACAGCGCCCACGGAGCCCAGGAACATCTCCTTGGCCGTGTAGCCCAGCCCGTAGGCCAGGGCCCGGTCGCGGTAGTAGAAGAAGAACCAGTCGTGGCCGGGGCGGAACACCATGGCGGCCGCGGCCTGCACGGCCTCGTGGCCCACGCCGTTGATCTGGAAGTAGACCTTGTTCTGGCGCTTGCCCGTGATCTCCTTGTCGTCGATGCGGCGGGCGGCGTAGATCGTGCGGTAGAGCCCCACCCGCTGCTCGCGGGTCAGGGTCGTCGAGGGTGCGGACAGGTCGAGGTGGGCGGCCAAAGGCATTCCTCACAAGGGGTTCTGGACCATTTTCAAGCCTTTCAATCTAGCACGCGGGCCCCGGTCTCAGGACCACCCGTCTACCCCGGGTTTCCGCGGACAAGTATGGGCAGAATCCCAACTCCACCACAGACCAGTGCAGATCAATAGCTGATCCCAAGGTCCATAAATCCCACATATTGGTCTTATGTAGAATGGGCTCTTTGCGAGCCCCCACCATGTCCATGACGCCCGGCGACATCCGCGCCATCCACGATCTGCCGGTTCCCGAGCTTCTGTACCGGGCCGCCACGGCCCACCGGCAGCACTGGAATGCCGAAGAGATCCAGTTCTGCACGCTGGATTCCATCAAGACCGGCGCCTGTCCCGAGGACTGCGCCTACTGCCCCCAGAGCGCCCGCTACCAGACCGACTTGAAGGTCGAGCCGCTGAAGGATGTCCAGAAGGTCCTGGCGGGGGCCGCCGAGGCCAAGGCGAACGGTTCCACCCGCTACTGCATGGGCGCCGCCTGGCGCGAGGTGAAGGACGACGCGAACTTCGACGCGGTGTTGGACATGGTGCAGGGCGTGTCCACCATGGGCATGGAGGTCTGCGTCACCCTCGGCATGCTCAACGAGCCCCAGGCCAAGCGCCTGAAGGCCGCCGGCTGCCAGGTCTACAACCACAACATCGACAGCAGCCGCGACTTCTACGAGACCATCATCCACACCCGCAAGTTCGACGAGCGCCTGGAGACCATCCAGGCCGTGCGCGCCGCGGGGCTCGAAGTCTGTTCCGGCGGCATCGTGGGCATGGGCGAGACGGTGGATCAGCGCATTCACTTCCTGCAGGAGCTGACGGAGCTGGAGCCCGCTCCGGAGAGCATCCCCATCAACCAGTTCGTGGCCGTGGACGGCACGCCCCTGGCGGATGTGGATCCCCTGCCCCCGCTGGAGCTGGTGCGCATGATCGCCACGGCCCGCATTCTCTTCCCCAAGAGCCGCATCCGGCTCAGCGCCGGCCGCACGCAGATGAGCGACGAGCTGCAGGCCCTCTGCTTCTTCGCGGGCGCCAACAGCATCTTCACCGGCGAAAAGCTGCTCACCACCCCCAACCCTGGCGGCAACCACGACCACTGGCTGCTGAACGCCCTGGGCATGCGGGTGGAGGGCGCCCCGGCCCGGGTGTGACATGCAGCTCATCGACGACCTCCGCCGGGAACACGAGCTCATCGAGCAGGTGCTGGGCTCCCTCCGGGCCTTCGTGACCGCCCGCCTGGCGGGTCAGGGCGATCCCGCCGACGGCGCCCGCTTCATGGCCTTCTTCCGGCGCTACGCCGGTGACTTCCACCACCACAAGGAGGAGGAGGTCCTCTTCCGCGCCCTGGCCGAGCGGGCCGAGCTCCCGGCGGATCGGGGACCCATCGCCGCGCTGACGGGCGAGCACCGGCGCATGACCGGCCTGCTGGACGGCCTGGAGGGCCTGCTGGCCGCGCCCGCGCCGTCGGCGGCGGACCTCCACCGCATGGAGGCCCTGGCGGTGGACTACAGCCGCTCCCTCTGGCGCCACATCGACGCCGAAAACTCCGTCATGTTCCCCGAAGGGGAGGAGCGCCTGCGGCGCTTCCATGTGCGGGACCTGCCCTCCCGCCCCATGACCGCGGAAGAAACCCTGGCCTGGGAGGCCGGGAAGGACCTGGTGGCCGTCCACCCGCCCCAGCACGACGCGGAAGTCCATCGGGGAGACGGCTGCATCGCCTGCCCCTCCTACGGCACCACCTGCGATGGCCTCGAAGCCGAGTGGTGGACTGACCTGGAGTGGGAAGAGATGTGGGAGCGGCAGCAGGGCGACTGAGCCGACCTGGTGGCCGGCGTTATGATGGTTTCCTCCATCCACGCCAGGCACCCCAGCAGGAGGACCGCCATGTCGGATTCGAAGCCCCACATCGCCCAGAAGGGCCCCTACCAGGTGGAGGTCGAGGCGGGCAAGACCTACCACTGGTGCGCCTGCGGCCACAGCCAGAAGCAGCCCTTCTGTGATGGCTCCCACAAGGGCGGCCCCTTCACGCCCATGGCCTACACCGCCGATGTGACCGGAACCAAGTGGTTCTGCGGCTGCAAGCAGAGCGGCACCAAGCCCATGTGCGACGGGACCCACAAGAAGCTCTGACGGCATCGAGAGCCAGGGACCGCAGCCCCAGGGGTTCCTCAGGGACCTTCGGGGGCCAGTACCTGGGCCCGGAGCCCGGCACGGATCCGTCCCTCCGGATTCGCCACCACCACCTTCACGCGGACTTTGCCTGCCGCATCCGTGCAGGGATCCACCAGGACCACCTCTCCCTCGGCGCTCGCGGAACCCCCGGGGTCGGGGAAGCGCACCGAGACTCTCCGCCCGGGTGCGAGCGCGGCGAGAGCGTCTTGACTCGCGGCACACTGGATCACCACCCGGCTCAGATCCATGAGGCGGAACATCGGCTGGCCCCCGGAGACCGCCTCGCCCTCCTCGTGATGGCGGGTCACCACCACCCCATCCATGGGAGCCACGATGGTGCGGATCCTCACCTGCTCCGCCGCCGTCTCGTATTGAAGGCGCGCCAGCTCCAGATCGATGCGCGATTCCAGGGCCCTGGCCTCGGGAATGACCTTGTTGTCGTAGAGGCGCTTGGCCCCCCTGGCCTCGAACTCCCGGCGCTCCAGCAGGGCCTTGGCCCGCTGCATCTCCAGTTCCTCCAGCTTCCCGTAGAGCAGGGCCAGGGGCTGGCCCGCCTTCACGACCTCACCCTCCTTCACGCGCATCTCCGTGATCCGGCTCGAAACCGGCGCACTGACCTCCACCTGGCGGTAGGGCAGCACCCGCCCTTCAAGCAAGGCCCCCGCCCTGGCGGGAACCGCCCCGAGGATCAGGGCCGAAGAGACGATAAGGCATCGGAATGGCATGGGGCGCTCACTGGAACCCTCCCATCTTGTCATCCCTGGGCGGTCACTTGATCTTGAAGGTGAACTTCCCCTCATGGCATTCCAGGCACTTCACCACCGGCGGCTTGTGCTGCCGGTGGCATTCCGTGCAAAGGATCGGGTCGTGCGGCGAGGCGTGGGGGTTGGGCTTGGCATCCTTCGTCAGCGCCTTCATGGCCGGGTAGTCACCGTGACAGACCATGCAGGCCTCGTCCGGCACCGCCGCCGTGGTGGGCTTCTCCTTCTGGTGACAGTCGGTGCAGATCACCTTCGCCTTGGCGTGGGGAGCGACCAGCGGCCGCTCCTGCCCGGCGCAGATCCCTGCAACCAGGAGGCCTAGCACCCCCAAAGCGGCGATCCGACGAGGATTCATGAGGCCTCCCGTCCCGTCATGGACGAATGATGACCATCATATCGTATTTATGACGACGGCCGACTCCCCGGCTTCCCCGCCTGGAAGCCTTCTCCTTCCACGGGTAAACTGGCCCATTGGGCTGGCTGATCCTAGGAAGTCCCATATCACCTACTCCAAATCGGCCACGCCGATTTGGAGCCGGGAAAGGCCAAGACAAGGATGGCAATGCGAGAGATGGACAAGGCTTTCGACTTCAGGACGGCGCAGACGCGCTGGTACGAGGTCTGGGAAGAATCCAGGGCCTTCGAGGCCGCTCCCGCCAGCGGCAAGGCGCCCTGGTCCATCGTGATCCCGCCGCCCAACATCACGGGCAACCTGCACATGGGCCATGCCCTGGTGAACACGCTCCACGATGTGCTCACGCGCTTCAAGCGGGCCCAGGGCTTCGACGCCCTCTGGGTGCCCGGCACGGACCACGCGGGCATCGCCACGCAGATGATGGTTGAGCGCCAACTGAAGGCCGAAGGCACGGACCGCCACCAGCTGGGCCGGGATGCCTTCGAAAAGCGCATCTGGGACTGGAAGGAGAAGAACCAGGGCGCCATCGAGCACCAGCTGAAGCGCCTGGGCTGCTCCGTGGACTGGACCCGCAACCGCTTCACGCTGGACCCCTCCCTCAACAAGGCCGTGCGCAAGGTCTTCGTGGAAAGCTACAAGGCCGGCCGCATCTACCGCGGCCCCCGCATGATCCAGTGGGATCCGGCCCTGCAGACCGCCCTCAGCGACCTGGAAGTGAAATACGAGGAGCGTCGCGGCAAGCTCTGGCACCTGCGCTACCCCCTGGCCGATGGCAGCGGCGATGTGGTCGTCGCCACCACCCGGCCTGAGACCATGCTGGGCGATACGGCCGTGGCCGTGCATCCCGATGACGCGCGCTACCAGGGCATGATCGGCAAGCTCATGAACCATCCGCTCACGGGCCGCCAGATCCCGGTGGTGGCCGACAGCTTCGTGGATCCCGCCTTCGGCACGGGCTGCGTGAAGGTGACGCCGGCCCACGATCCCAACGACTTCGCCGCGGGCCAGCGCCTGAAGCTGGAGTCCATCACCATCATCGGTTTCGACGCCAAGATGACCGCCGCCGCCGGGGCCTATGCGGGCCTGGACCGCTTCGAGGCCCGCAAGCGCGTGGTGGCGGATCTGGAGGAACAGGGCTTCCTCGTGAAGGTGGAGGACTACACCCACAAGATCAGCCTCAGCGACCGTAGCGGCGCCGTGCTGGAGCCGCTGGTCAGCGAGCAGTGGTTCATGGATGTCAAAGATGCCGCCGCCAAGGCGCTCGACGCCGTCAACTCCGGCGCCATCCAGTTCACGCCCGAGCACCACACGGCCGTGTGGAACCACTGGCTCACCAACATCCAGGACTGGTGCATCAGCCGCCAGCTGGTCTGGGGCCACCGCATCCCGGCCTGGACCTGCGCATCCTGCGGGGAACTCCATGTGGAGATGGAGCGGCCCTCCGCCTGCTGCGCGTGCGGAGCAGGCGAACTGAAGCAGGACCCGGACACCTTGGACACCTGGTTCAGCTCGGCCCTGTGGCCCTTCAGCGTCTTCGGCTGGCCCGATGAAACCGAAGAGCTGAAGCGCTACTACCCCACCAGCGTGCTCATCACGGGCTACGACATCCTGTTCTTCTGGGTGGCGCGCATGGCCATGGCGGGCCTCACCTGGATGGGCGAGGTGCCCTTCCGCAAGGTCTACTTCAATAGCCTCGTGCGCGACGCCAGCGGCCAGAAAATGAGCAAGACCAAGGGCAATGTCATCGACCCCCTGGAGGTGATGGAGGAGTACGGCACGGACGCCCTTCGCTTCTCGCTGGCCATCATGGCCGCGCCGGGCACGGACATCGCCATGAGCACCGCGCGCCTCGAGGCCAGCCGGAACTTCTGCAACAAGCTGTGGAACGCTTCACGGTTCGTGCAGATGAACCTGGATGAGTCCATCACGCTGGATACGGCGCCGGAATTCGGTGAAGCCGAATTCTGGATGGTGGGGAGGCTGCGGGAGGAACTCACCTCCATCACGGAAGCCATCGAGGCCTTCCGATTCCACGAGGCGGCGGACCGCCTCTACCACCTGGTCTGGGATGATTTCTGCGCCACCTACATCGAGCTGGCCAAGGTGCAGCTCCAGAGCGGAACCAAGGGCCAGAAGGCCACCATCCTCCACTTCCTCGACCTCCTGCTCCGGGCCCTGCATCCCTTCGTGCCCTTCCTGACCGAGGAGATCCACGAGGCGATGATGGACGGGCGCCTGCCCGCGGGAGAGCCGCGCCTCCTGGCCCAGCGCTCCTGGCCCGTGGACGAGAAGATCCTCCAGATCCGCGGCGGCGACGCCGCCATCATCCCCCGGTTCCAGGAAGTGCTGTCGGCCATCCTTCGTCTCAAGGCCGAGCAGGGCGTGGATCCCGCCAAGCGGGTGCCGGCGCTCTGTTCCATCACCGAGCTGGAGCCCTTTGCCGAGGCCCTGAAATCCATCGCCCGGCTGGAATCGGTGGCCTTCACCCTGGGGGACATCGCCTCGCCCACGCGCGCCGTGGCCGTGGTGGCGGGAGGAGCCGTGGCCCTGGAGCTGGCGGGCCTCAAGGATCCCGCCGCCGAAAAGGCCAAGCTCGAAAAGGAGTTGGCCAAGCTCGAGAAGGAACTCGAACCCCTGCGCGCCCGCCTGGCCGACGACAGCTTCGTCACCAAGGCGCCCGAGGCTGCCGTGGCCAAGCTGCGCGGTCAGGCCGAGGAAAAAGAGCAGCGCCTCCACCAGGTGAAGGCGCTGCTGGGCTGACCTCATTCCTCAGTGGATGCTAGTCTGGTGGCATGACGAAGATCTACTACGCCGGCCAGGATGTGGATGCGCCTTGCGGGCGCTGCGGCGGCGAGACGCGGCATCAGGTCCTGACCGTGACCAATGGCGTGCCCGACAAGCTCATCTGCGGAAACTGCCGCTCCGTGCACAAGTTCCGGGTCGCCAAGCCCGAGCCCCTTCCCCGTTCTCCGCGGATCCCCGCGGCCGCCAAGGCGGGTGGTCCCCGGCCGGGCTCGCTGGTCTCCCAGTTCCAGGAAGTCCTGATGCAGGAGCAGGGCGGGGCCCAGGCCCGGCGCTACAGCATCGCCGAGCGCTGGGAGGAAGGCGCCTGGATGGATCACCCCAGCTTCGGCCTGGGGCGGGTCCAGCGGCGCCTGGGCAAGAAGGTCGATGTGCTCTTCAGGGATGGGCTCAAGACCCTGGTCAGCGCATGACGCAGGAGCCGCTCCTCGAGCCCGCCTCCCCCGCCCTCCGGGAACTGCGGTTCGCCGTGCTGGACCTGGAGACCACGGGGGGCAGCCCGAAGGCCCGCTGGGGCAAGGACGGGCGGTTCATCCAGCCCTCCGAGATCACGGAGGTCGGCCTGGTGCGCCTCTCGGGCGTGGTGGTGGAGGATCGCTACTCCAGCCTGGCCTCCATCCAGGGCTTCCTCCCGGAGGAGATCCAGCGCCTCACGGGCATCAGCCTGCCCATGCTGGCGGGCGCCCCGCCCTGGGAGCAGGTGGCCCTGAAGCTGGCGCCGCAGCTGGAGGGCCGCATCTGGGTGGCCCACCACGCGCCCTATGACGGCAGCTTCCTCAAGGCCTGGCTGCCCGAAGGCGTCTGGCGCCGCCACCGGCTCATCTGCACCCGCCTGCTGGCCAAGAAGCTCATTCCCGAGCTGCCCCGGCGCAGCCTCGCCGAGCTCTGCGCCTTCCTCGGCATCACCAACACCCGGGCCCACCGCGCCCTGCAGGACGCCGAGGCCACGGCCGAGGCCCTCCAGCACCTCCTCCAGCGGGCCGAGGACCGGGGCATGGACGGCGAAACCTTCCTCGCCGCCGGCGAAGTGCCCTGGGGCAAGGTCTGACCCCTACTTGAGGGTCTTCTTCACCCTCTCGGCGGAGACCTTGGAGTAGTAGGCGCACACGCCCTTCTTGGCGTCGGGCTCGATGCCCGCGGTCTTGAGGGCGTCCTTCAGCTTCTTCTCGGGCACACCCAGATCCTTGGCCCAGGCCGCCGCCGTCTTCAGATCCTCCCCGCCCATTGGCAACCTCCGCATCGCCATCCAGGCGACCCCGGCCATGGTAGCGGATCGGGCTAAACTCCCTCCATGGATCTCACCCGTTTTCTCGACCTCGTCCGCACCCAGGGCTGGCAGGGCTGGTCCCTGTGGGTGGTCCTGATGGCCCAGGCCCTGCTCTGGGTGGGGCTGGTGCGGCTGCACCTCTCGCTGCAGCGGGAGGAGGCCCCCTGGGAGGAATGCGTCGGAAAGATCCGCTCGGCCTTCCTGCGCAAGGTGAACGGCGAGGAGGAGATCCAGGAACTGAAGGTCCACCGCTACGCCCCCCTGGTGGATCAGCTACTGGCCCTGCACTTCGCCGAGGAGAAGAGCGAGCGCTTCGACCGCTGGCTGCTGCTCCGCTGGAAGGTGAAGGAGGGGCTGCGCCCCTACTGGATCCGCTGGGGCTACCTGCTCATCGCCTTCGGGGTGGTGGTGTGGTACCTCCAGGGCCTCCGCCTGGACCTGGGCACCGATGTCCTCAAGCGCACCCCCGTGGATCCGCGCCTGCTCTGGGTCTGGCTGGGCTACGCCATGGTCCTCGCCTGGAAGATCGTGCGGATCCACGGCAACCTCGAGCGCGTCCAGCGCAGCCTGCTGTTGCCCCGACGGGACGAGTAGCCGCCCATGGCGTTCGTGATCCAACCCTTCCGGACGGGCCAGGAGGAGCAGGTGCTCAACCTGATCCTCCCCATCCAGCAGATGGAATTCGGCGTTCCCATCACCGCCGGGGATCAGCCGGACCTGAGTCGGATCCCCGAGGTCTACCAGGCTGGCCGAGGCGGTTTCTGGGTGGGCCTTGAGGGGGACCGCGTCCTCGGCACCCTCGGCCTCATCGACTTCGGCCAAACGCCCGGGGGTGGCGGGGCTCTGCGGAAGATGTTCCTCCACCGGGATGCCCGCGGCAGCGGCCTGGCCCAAGCCCTGCTGGATACCCTGCTTGCCCACGCCCGGAATCAGGGGCTTCCGGGCCTCTGGCTCGGCACCCTGCCGCACATGAGGGCGGCCCACCGCTTCTACGAGCGCAACGGGTTCCGGCCGGTGGGGCCGGAGGCGTTGCCTCCGGAATTCCCCCGCATGGTGGTGGACACCGTCTTCTATGCCCTGGAACTCTCCCGTGACGCGGCGCGGTGAGGCGGCCCGCCGCCTGGGCCTCCGTGCCGAGCGGCTGACGCTCTGGCTGTTCTGGGCCCGGGGCTGGGATCTGGTGGCCTGGCGCCAGAAGCTGGGCCGCTATGAGCTGGACCTGCTGCTCAGCCGGGGGCCGGAATTGCGGCTCCTGGAGGTGAAGGCCCGGCGTCCCGGGGCCTGGGTGGGCGCCGACACGGCCCTGGGGCCCGAGCAGCGCCTCCGCCTGCAACGGGCCCTCCTGACCTGGCTCGACCGCGTACCCTGGCCCGGAAGGGTCACCTTCCAGCGCGTGAGCTGGGCCGGTTGGCGTTGGAAATTCCACGCTCCGGAGCGCTGGGATGGACTGAAGGTGAACCGGGGGCCCGAGTCCGGGTGATGGGTCCGGGTAATGGGCCCGGGTGACGGGAGCGCCGGGGGCCCGGCAAGGCCCCTGGCCGTGCGGCTGGCACAGCCCTCGCCCCGAACCCCCCGGGTGTCGGTATGTTGACCTTCCTGGACCGTCTGCTTCCATATATGGCCCGCCTCTCGCGGCGGTCGGACCTCGCTGCGCCCGTTTTCGTGATGATCGTGCTGGTGGTGATGGTCCTGCCCCTGCCGGCCTTCATGCTGGACCTGCTCATCGTCCTGAACATCACCCTGAGCCTGGTGATCCTGATGGTGGGCATGTATGTGCCCCGTCCCAAGGAGTTCAGCTCGTACCCCTCGGTGCTGCTGGTGGTGACGCTTTTCCGTCTGGCCATCAATGTGGCCACCACCCGCCGGATCCTCCTCTTCGCCGGGGACCAGGGGGCGGACGCCGCCGGCCACATGGTGAAGGCCTTCGGCCAGTTCGTGGTGGGCGGCAGCTATGTCATCGGCCTGGTGGTCTTCCTGATCCTCCTGGCCATCCAGTTCCTGGTGATCAACCACGGCGCGGGCCGCATCGCCGAAGTGACCGCCCGGTTCACCCTGGACGCCCTGCCCGGCAAGCAGATGGCCATCGACGCCGACCTGAACGCGGGCTACATCGACGAGCAGGAGGCCCGCCGGCGCCGCAAGGATCTCCAGGAGGAGGCCGGGTTCTACGGGGCCATGGACGGCGCCGTGAAGTTCACCCAGCGGGACTCCGTGGCGGCCCTGATCATCCTGGCCGTCAACATCGTGGCGGGCATCATCCTCGGCGTGGTGCGCTACAACCTGCCCGTGACGCAGGCCCTGGAGGTCTACACGCTGCTGACGGTGGGCGACGGTCTGGTGACGGTGATCCCCAGCCTGCTCATCAGCGTGGGCGGTGCCATCCTCACCACCCGCAGCGGCAGCGACGCCACGGGCCTGGGCAGTCAGGTGCTGGGGCAGATGGGCGCAGACCACCGTCCCCTGGCCATCGCCGCCTCGGTCCTCTTCCTCTTCGGAGCCGTTCCTGGCCTGCCCCTCTTCCCCTTCTGGGTCATGGGCTCCGTCTTCGGCGTCATGGCCTATGCGGCCTGGAAGCTGCCGAAGCCGACCCCCGGCGCCGAAGAGGCCGCCGCCGCCGCGGAAAAGGCGAAGGCCGCCGCCGCGGAGGGCGGGGAGCGGGTCGAGGGCCTGCTCAAGGTCGACCCCCTGGGCCTGGAGGTGGGCTACAGCCTCATCCCCCTGCTCGATGTGAACCAGGGCGGCACGGTGCTGGAGCGCATCAAGGCCGTGCGGCGCCAGATGGCCCAGGAGCTGGGCATCGTGGTGCCCCCCGTGCGCATCCGCGACAACCTGCAGCTCCCCCCCCATACCTACCGCCTGCTGCTCCGAAGCGAGGAGATCGCCCGGGCCGAGCTGCAGCCCACCCAGTTCCTGGCCATGAACCCCGGCACCGCCACGGAGGACCTGGCCGGCACGCCCACCTCGGAGCCCGCCTTCGGCCTGCCGGCCTACTGGATCCCCGACGCCCAGCGGGACCGGGCCCAGATGCTGGGCTACACGGTGGTGGAGCCCGCCACCGTGCTCACCACCCACCTGTCGGAACTCATCAAGCAGCATGCGCCGGACCTGCTGGGCCGGCCCGAGGTCCAGCACCTCCTCGACACCCTCAAGGAGACCTCGCCGCGGCTGGTGGATGACCTCATCCCCAATGTGGTCAGCGTGACCACCCTCCAGAAGGTGATGCACAACCTCCTGCGGGAGCGCGTGCCCGTGCGGGATCTGGGCCGCATCCTCGAGGCCACCGCCGATGCCGCCACCATGACCAAGGATGTGGGCTTCATCACCGAATATGTCCGCCAGGCCCTGGGCCGCGTGCTCACGAGCCCGCACCTGTCCGAGACCGGGGAGCTGGGCGTGCTGGTGCTCGATCCCCAGATCGAGCAGACCCTCCAGGGCGGCATCGAGCAGACGGACCGCGGGAGCTTCCTGGCCCTGGAGCCGGGCCGCACCCAGGAGCTGCTCACCCGCATCGCCAATGGCATCGCGGCCCTCCTGCCCGGCGCCCAGCCGGTGCTCCTGACCAATCCCGTCGTGCGCCCCCACCTGCGGCGCCTCCTGGAGCGGGCCCTGCCCCACTTGGTGGTGCTGAGCCACAGCGAGGTGCCCATGGATGTCCGCGTCGTGAACCTGGGCACTGTTTCATGAACCGACTCGTGAAGGGTGGACCATGCGCGTGAAGACCTTCGAAGCCGGATCCATGCAGGATGCCCTGGACATCGTGAAGAAGGAGATGGGCGAGGAGGCCTTCATCCTCTCCACCCGGACCCGGCGGCGGGCCTCGGCCCTGGGCCTGGGCGAGGAGGCCGTCATCGAAGTCACGGCCGCCGTGGACGAGGCCCAGCCCGGCGCGAAGCTGGCGACGCCGCCGCTCGCCGCCGGCAGTCCCGCCTCCCTGACCTACGGCCTCCGCCCCTCCCTGGAACCGGCGCCATCCCGGCCTCCAGCACGGCCTTCGGCCCAACCCCCGGCCCAATCCACAGCCCGGCCCCCCGTCGCCCCGCCGGCCCCCCCCATGGATCTGCAGCCACTCCGGAGGGAGCTGCTGGAGATCAAGGGCGCCGTGGCGGCCCTCAAGGACAACGATCAGCGCAACGCCTCGATCCTGAAGGAACTCGATCAGATGAAGGCGCTGCTGAGCCGCATCCAGCGCCAGGGCATGCCCCCAGCCCAGCTGCACCTGCCCCCCAGCCTGCTGGAGCTCTACGGCGACCTGGTGGCCAACGATGTGGAACCGCTGGTGGCCCTGCGGCTCTGCGAATACGCCCAGCGGGCCCTCGTGGACCAGGATGGCGACTCCGCCGCCGGCGCCGTGGACGCTGAGCGGGCGCGGCTCTTCCTCCGCCGGGTCATCGCCGACTTCATCCCCGTGGCCCCTCCCATCCAGCTGGATCCCGGCAAGATGCGCGTGGCCGCGCTCGTGGGCCCCACCGGCGTGGGCAAGACCACGACGCTGGCCAAGCTGGCCGCCTACGCCCAGCTCCACCTGAAGCAGAAGGTGGCCCTGCTCACCCTCGACACCTACCGCATGGCGGCCGTGGATCAGCTCCAGCAGTACGCCCAGATCCTGCAGGTGCCCCTGCATGTGGCCCTCACGGTGGAAGACCTGCGCAGCGCCCTGCGTTTCTACCAGGACCGCGCCCTGGTGCTCATCGACACGCCCGGCCACAGCCCCAAGGACACCGAGACGCTGGGCCAGCTGCGCGGCCTGCTGGACGAGCTGCCGGAGGTGGAGACCCACCTCGTGATGTCGGCCACCACCAAGCCCCGCGATCTGGCCGAGATCGCCGCGCGCTACGAGCCCCTGCATCCCACCCGCCTGCTCTTCACCAAGCTCGACGAGACCTCCACCTACGGCCCCATCCTCAGCACCCTGGTCCGCGTCAAGCGGCCCCTCAGCTACCTGGGCACGGGCCAGGAAGTGCCCGAGGCCCTGGAACTGGCCACCAGCCGCCGGGTGGCCGACCTCATCCTCCCTGCCACCGTGAAGGAGGCCGAATGAGCAGCGACCAGGCATCCCGCCTCCGCAGCATGGCCCAGGGGCAGCGCCCCGAGGCACCCCTCTTCGCCGCCCGCGTCGTGGCCATCACTTCGGGCAAGGGCGGGGTGGGCAAGACCAATGTGGTGGCCGGCCTTGCCATCGCCCTCGCCCAGCAGGGCCAGCGGGTCGTGGTCATGGACGCGGACTTCGGCCTGGCCAACCTGGACATCCTGCTGGGCCTCTCCCCGAAATTCACCCTGGAGCATGTGCTCCGGGGCGAGAAGGTGCTCGAGGAGATCCTGCTGGAAGGCCCCATGGGCATCCGCATCATCCCCGCCAGCAGCGGCATCCAGGAACTCACCCGCCTCGACACCATGAGCGAGCTGCGGCTGGTGCAGGGACTCCAGCGGGTGGCGGAGACGGCGGACTGGCTGCTCATCGACACCGCCGCTGGCATCCACGATTCCGTCCTCAAGCTCCTCATGGCCGCCCAGGAGGTGATCCTGGTGACCACGCCCGAGCCCACCAGCCTGGTGGACGCCTACGCCATGGTGAAGGTGCTGCACCTGCGGGAGGCCTCCAAGCCGCTGTGGCTGCTGGTGAACAACGGCCAGAGTTCCGACGAGGCCCAGGAAACCATCGATCAGCTCCAGGCAGCCACGGAGCGCTTCCTCGGCAAACAGCTCCAGGTGCTGGGCATGATCCCCAACGACCCCCACATCCTGCAGGCCGTGCGCCAGCAGCGCGGCGTGGTGGATCTCTTCCCCCGGAGCCCCGCCGCCCAGGCCTTCCAGCTTCTGGCCCGGCAACTGCTGGGGCAGGTGTCCTTGCAGCCCGGCGGGTTTGCGGCATTCTGGAGGCAGCTCGCCTCCGACGACCCCAACTAGGAGCCAGGATGTCCTCCCCGAGGTCGGACCCATCCGCTGTCCCCGCCCCGCCTCTCGGCAGTGAGGCGGCCCGGGCCGTGGAAGCCGCGCCCGCCGCGCTCCGGCCCTGGGCGGCCCTGGCGGCGGCGAAGGCCTACGGCAAGGGTGCGCCCCCCGCCGTCAATCCCGCCGTGGCCTCCCCGGCCGCCGCCCCAACGGCGGCGGCGGACGCCGCGCCCGGCGCCGCCGAGGCCCAGGAGCCGCCGGAACCCTTCGACCGCGAGAATCGCGAGCAGATCATCAAGGACTATGTGCCCCTGGTGAAGTTCGTCGCCCACCGCGTCGCCTCCCGCCTGCCCTCGCATGTGGAGCTGGACGACCTCATCAACAGCGGCATCCTCGGCCTCATGGACGCCATCGAGAAGTTCGAGCCGGCCCGGAACATCAAGTTCAAGACCTACGCCGAGCTGCGGGTGAAGGGGGCCATCCTCGACGGCCTGCGCGACCTGGACTGGGTCCCACGGAGCCTGCGCCGCAAGAAGAAGGACATCGAGAACGCCTACCACCTGCTCGAGCAGCAGATGGGACGGGCCGCCACGGACGAGGAGGTCGCCGTCCACCTGGGGGTCCCCCTCGAGGAGCTGCACAAGAACCTGGACGAGCTGAAGGGCGTCACCCTGGGCACCTTCGTGGAGGTGGGCGAGGACGGCGAGGGGGAGAGCCTCATCAGCTTCGTGCCAGACCCGGATGCCGAGGATCCGCACCAGACCTTCCAGGCCACGGAGATCAAGGACATCCTGAGGCGGGCCATGGAAGTGCTGCCCAAGAAGGAGAAGTTCGTGGTCCAGCTCTACTACTTCGACGAACTGACCATGAAGGAAATCGGGACGCTCCTGAACATCACCGAGTCCCGGGTATCCCAATTGCATACCAAGGCCATGCTGCGACTCCGGGGCAAGCTCCTGGAGAAGCACATCGAAGGATAATCCATGGCCAAAATTCTTAGCCAAGAGGAAGTAGACGCGCTACTTAAGTCCCATACGAGGACCGGGCCCAAGGCCCCGGCCGCGCCGGGACCCGAGCGCGGCGCTCCTCAATATCAGGCAAAAAAAGCCCAGGCACAGCGCAAGGTCACCCTCTACAACTTCCGCCGTCCCGACCGGGTGAGCCGGGAGCAGATGCGCTCCCTGCACTTCATGCACGACCGCTTCGCCCGGAACTTCTCCAGTTCCCTGAGCGCCTACCTGCGGACCATCACGGAAGTGAACCTGGTGAGCGTCGAGCAGCTCAGCTACCAGGAATTCCTGCTGTCCGTGCCCGACCCCACCTGCTTCAACGCCATCTCCATCAAGCCCCTCGAAGGCGCGCTGGCCCTGGAGGTGAATCCCACCCTGGTGTTCCCCATCATCGACAAGATGCTGGGCGGCCCCGGCGAACCGCTGAAGCAGCTCCGCACCATGACCGACATCGAGCAGAGCATCTTCGACGGCGTGCTGAAGCTGGTGCTGGAGGATCTGCGCGAGGCCTGGCGCGGCATCGTGGACCTGGACTTCCGCATCCAGGCCCGGGAGACGAGCCCCCAGCTCATCCAGATCGTCGCCCCCAACGAGGTGGTGCTGCTGGTGGTCTTCGAAGTGAAGATGGGGCCGGTCAGCGGCATGATCAACCTGGCCATCCCGAGCATCATCCTCGAGCCCATCTCCACCAAGTTCGACCAGGAGATGTTCACCGGCTACAAGAAGTCCTCCACCTTCGAAGAGGCCCGCCTCCTGATGGCCAGCCTCAAGCGCTGCCCCATGGAGGCCGCCGCCGAGATCCGCGGCACCAGCCTCCGCATGGAGGAGGTCCTGCAGCTCAAGCCCGGCGATCTGATCCCGCTCACCAAGCGCTTCGATGCCGAGCTCGACCTCTGCGTGGACGGGATCCCCCGGTTCATGGGCCTCGTGGCCCTGAATCCCAATGGAAAACGCGTCTTCCAAGTGACCGGCGCCCGGTCGGAAGGATGAGCCATGGATGCCCGTGATACCGAACTCTTCCAGAAAGTCGGCAACGCGTTTGCCGAGAGCATGGCCTCCGTGTTCTCCATGCTCACGGGCCGTGAGTTCCAGCTGAAGTCCGCCCCGGGCGAGGTGGTGGACCCCCAGGGCGCCGCCGCCCTGCACCAGGCCCCCACCATCCTCGTGAAGGCCAACTACCAGAAGGGCCTCAACGGCACCCTGTTCTTCACCCTGCCCCTGAAGGAAGGCACCATGCTGGTGGACCTCATGCTGGGCGGCGAAGGCGCGCCCGCGGAGGAGCTGGTGGGCGATTCCAAGGACGCGCTGGCGGAGACCTTCAACCAGGTCATGGGCAGCGCCAACCAGACCCTGTCCGACCTGGCCGGGGAGACCTTCGCCATCGCCAATGTGGACATCCTCGCCCTCGCGCCGGAGGCCTCCGCCTTCTCGGAGCAGCTGGGCCAGGGATCATTCCAATCCATCGCCCTGCCCACGACCCAGGAAGCCCTGAGCACCACCATCCACCTGCTCTTCCCTGACCTTCTCCTGCAGCAGCTCAAGCGCAAGCTCGGCCTCGCGGAAGCTCCGGCCCCGGCCGCTCCGCCGCCCCAAGCCGCCCCCGCCGCCGCGGCGGCCCCGGCCCACCGGGCCCCCGTGGCCGCCGGCCCCATGCCCGATTCCGGCAACCTGGACCTGCTGCTGGACATCCAGCTGCCCGTGGTGGTCCGCATGGGCCAGACCGAGATGCAGATGGGTGAGCTGCTGAAGCTCACCCCGGGCTCCATCCTCGAGCTCAACCGCAGCGCGGATGCCCCCGTCGAGATGCTGGTGAACGGCAAGCACATCGCCCGGGGTGAGGTGGTGGTGGTGGACGGCAACTTCGCCTTCCGCATCACGGAGATCGACAGCCGCGCCGCCCGGATCCGCAGCCTGGGCTAGGCTACGGACCCGGAGCCCAGCCTCAGTTAGTTGTTGGTGAGCGTGAACGCCACGGGAGCGGTGACGCCGACAGTGGTGGCATTCACCGTGAACACGCCCGCGATGGCATTCGCCGTGAGCGTCGGAGCCGTGGCGATGCCCGAGGCATCCGTGGTCACCGTGGCCGTCGTGGCGGCTGCCGTGAAGGTGCCGCTGGCCCCGGTGGCCCCCGCCACCACCGTGAAGGTCACCGAGGCTCCCGCCTTGGGCGTGCTGACGATGGTGTAGCCTCCGTAGCCGTCCCCGTTGGACACCCGCTGCTGGGTCATCAGGGTGACCTTGAGCGCCGTCGCGAAGGGATTGGTCACGGGCGTGCTCTGGGGCGTGCCTGCCGTGGCGGAGAACAGGGCATCCGTGGCCAGCACGGTCCCGGCGGGCGTGCTGTTGCTGCCCCCGCCCCCGCCATAGCCTCCCCCCGAGCACGCGAGAGCGAAGATCGCCAGGGAACCTGCGGCCTGCAACTTGATCGACATGGCACCTCCTTCGCCGCATCGGCGGCAGCCTTGTATGTCTGGGCTCCACCATCGCCCCTGGGGGTCTCGCCTCCAGATCCGGCCTCCAAATGGCGACCCCTCCGGGTCCGCGGAGGGGGATCCATCCCTTGACGGAGGCGCCTCCGGGAAGGAAGGTGGGACACCCCCACCCGAGGAGTCGCCGCGTGCCCCCATGGTCCATGACCACCGAACTGGACCGGACCAGCCGGGAACCCATGTACCTGCAGATCGTCCGGGCCATTGTGGCCGATGTCCGCAAGGGGCGCCTGCGTCCCGGAGACGCCCTGCCGGGCACGCGGGCCCTGGCCGAGAGCCTGGGCGTCAACCGCAACACGACGCTGGCGGCCTTCCAGGAACTGGAAGCCGAAGGCTGGATCCTCTCGGAGCCTGATCGGGGCAGCTTCATCGCGGACAAGCTCCCGATGGCGTACCCGGAAGAAGAGGAAAGCATCGCCGCCTCGGACTCGGGCTCCTGGGCCGCGCCCACGCCCCTCACCGAGCCCTTCTACCAACCCCGCGCCACGGACCGGGAGGGGTTCCGCCTCATCCCCGACCTGCCGGATGTGCGCCTGGCGCCCACGGCCGCCATCCACCGGGCCCATGGCCGGGTGCTGAACCTCCAGCAGCAGCGCATCCTGCAGCCCGGCTGGGACCCGCGGGGCCTGCTGGATCTCCGCATCTCCCTGTGCCGGATGCTCCGGGAACTGCGGGGCATGGCCCTGGAACCCGGCAACCTGGTGCTCACCCGCGGCCTCATGAGCACCCTCAACCTCGTCTCCCGCACCCTCTTCAACCCGGGCGAGGCCGTGGCCGTCGAGGACCCCGCCTACTTCCGCGTGCTGGAGGCCTTCCGGGCCGCAGGGGCGCGCCTCTTCCCGATCCCCGTGGATGCCGAGGGCCTGCAGCTGGAGCCCCTGGAGGCCCTCATGGCCCGGGAGTCCGTGCGGCTCATCTACACCACCGCGAGCCCCCACTACCCCACCCACGCCATCCTGAGTGCCAGCCGTCGCCGGCGGCTGCTGGAGCTGGCGGAGGCCCACGGGGCCCGGATCCTGGAGGGCGACCTGGCCTTCGGCTTCCAACGCGAGCAGCACCCGAGCCTGCCCCTCGCCAGCGAGGACACCCGCGGCACCGTGGTCTATTTCAGCGCCCTGGAGCAGATCCTCGCACCCGGCCTCCAGGTGGGGTTCCTGGCGGGCTTCGCCCCCCTGATCAAGACCATGGCGAAGCAGCGCCAGCTCATCGACTGGCCAGGCAACCAGGTCCAGGAGGCCACCATCGAGGAGCTCTTCCGGGACGGCGAGATCCACCGCCACCTGAGCCGCATCCGCAAGGTCAACGACGCGCGCCGCGAAACCCTGGTGGACCGCCTCCTCTTCCACCTCCATCCCGCCGTCTCAGTGGAGGACCCGGGCGAGGGGCTCTCCCTGTGGGTCCAGGTGGAAGCAGGGCTGCCCCTCGATGCCTGGGTGGAGCGCTGCGCCGCCAAGGGGGTGGTCTTCTACCCGGGCCGCCTGTACGACTTCCGGCGGAATCCGATCCCCTTCCTGTGCCTGGGCTTCGCGGCCCACGAGGTGGACGAGCAGAATGAAGCCTGCCGCCGCATGGCCGAGGCCCTCGCCGAAGTCCGGCGGCTCAGTCCATCGGGAACCGCTTCGTCACGGTGACCATGCGCCGCTCCGCCGAGTAGGGCTCCCCGTAGTCTTGATGGCGCAGGAAGACCAGGGCCACGAACCAGCGGTCCCGGAGCGGCAGCGCGATCTCGTAGCGGTGGCCCCGGGCGTTCCAGTAGAACCACCACTGGTCGCCGTTGACGGGATAGAGCGTGCCCGTGCGGGACAGCCGCTGCCAGGTGACGCTCAGGCGCGGCCAGAACGGCCGCTCCAGGCTGCCCACCAGGAACTGGGTCTCGGCGCCCGGCTCTCCCGTCTCGCGGTTGCGCTGTCCGAAGGCCCGGACCTCCACGGGCAGCCCCGCGTTCCAGGTGGCGCTGGCCCCGTAGGCATCCAGCTGGAGGCGCTGCCGCGGCTCGGCGGCATGGCCCGGCACGGGCCGGGTGCGGGCAAAACCTCGGTCCCAGGTGATCTCCCAGCGCCCGCCATGGGCTATCCAGGAGACGGGGCCTGTCTCCAGCTTCAGCACGATCTGCCCCGCGGTCAGGTCCAGGTTACCCCCCTGGAGGGTGCGGACCCGTCCGGCGGCCATGCGCAATCCCAGCTCCGGAATCCACCCCTCCCGATCCCTCAGCCCCGCCCGCAACCCCAGGCCCAGGAACCGGAGATCCCGGTCCCAGAGGGCTTCCGGGGCGATGAGGCGGTTCTCCTGGAAACCCAGGTGCGCCTCGCCGAAAGTCCGCTCCGAGCGCCCCGCGATCCCGATCCGGGCCACATCCAGCTGGGTGCCATTGGATGGCTGCTGGTCCCACCGGCGCGGGTTGAGGCGGTTCCCATCCGACCCCAGGGCCGACCGGAAGCCCCCGGCATAGGTGAAGGGCTCCCAGCCGCCTGCACCTTGGCCCTCCCAGCGGACCCGGAGCTGGGACGAAACCCGCTCCACGCCTCCCTGATCGGCCTCGGTGATCCGATCCAGGCGCAGCCGCAGCTCCGTCCGGGGCACCCACCAGGCCGGCTCCCGGGGCGGCGGTTCCAGTCCCTGCGCCCGGGCGCTCGCCATCGCCAGCAGGACCACCCACCCTCCGAGCCTCATCCGCCTCCTTGCCCCACCGCGGGGCCGCGCCCGGTGCTACGCCCGGTGCTGCGCCCGACTATACCTGGGTGGGGATCCGGGCGTGTGGCCCCGACCACAACCTGTGGTGCCTGGCCTGCCGCAGGGCGTGTGCCCCCCACCACATTGGAACCCGGGTCCCATCCCGCTAAGTTGAAAGCACACCCGTTGGGAGCTCTCATGTGCGGCATCGTCGGTTACATCGGTCAACAGGGCGCCGCCGGCATCCTCGTGAACGGCCTCCGCAGTCTGGAATACCGGGGATATGACAGCGCGGGCGTGGCCCTTTCGGATCCCCAGGACGGGTTCCGGATCATCCGGGCCTCGGGCAAGCTGGTCAACCTCGCGGGCAAGGTGGATCTGACTGATCCCACGCCCCTGGGCATCGGCCATACCCGCTGGGCCACCCACGGCCGGCCCACGGAGGAGAACGCCCACCCCCATCGCAGCGGCGACGGCCAGGTGGTGGCCGTGCACAACGGCATCTTCGAGAACTTCCTGGAGCTGCGCGCCGAGCTGAAGGCCGCGGGCGAGTCGTTCCGTTCCGAAACCGACACCGAGTGCTTCCCAGTGATGGTGTCCCACCTGATGAAGGGCGGCCGGGGCTTCCGGGAGGCCTTCCGGGAGGCCGTGGGGCGCATGAAGGGCATCTACGCCCTGGCCTGCCTCCACGCCTCGGACAAGAACCGCATCCTCGCGGCCCGCAGCGGACCGCCCCTGGTGCTGGGCCTGGGCGAGGGCGAGACCTTCCTGGCCTCGGATGTGGTGCCCCTGCTGCCCCACACCCGCCGGGTGATCTTCCTGGAGGACGGCGATCTGGTGGAGCTGACCCGGGAGGGTGCCCGCATCTTCCGTCTGGACGGCAGCGAGGTGCAACGCCAGGTCCACACCATTCCCTACGATCCCGTGGCGGCGGAAAAGGGCGGCTACAAGCACTTCATGCAGAAGGAGATCTTCGAGCAGCCCCAGGCCCTGTCCAATACGCTGCTGAACCGGCTCCCCCTGGACGGCGAGGCCATTCCCCTGGACCTGCCCTTCACGGACCGGGACCTCGCGGACTTGACCCGCATCCACATCGTGGCCTGCGGCACCAGCTGGCATGCCGGCCTCGTGGGCAAGTTCCTCATCGAGCAGCTGAGCCGCGTCGCCGTGGAGGTGGATTACGCCAGCGAGTACCGCTACCGCGAACCGGTGGTCCAGCCGGGCACCCTCATCGTCGGCATCACCCAGAGCGGCGAGACCGCCGACACCCTCGCCGCCATGAAGGAAGCCGCCATCCGCGGCGCCCGCACGCTGGCCATCTGCAATGTCATGGGCTCCACGGCCACCCGGCAGTCCGAGGCCACGATCCTCACCCATGCCGGGCCGGAAATCGGCGTGGCCTCCACCAAGGCCTTCACCACCCAGCTGGCGGTGCTCACCCTCCTGGCCCTCAAGCTGGGCGAGGCCAAGGGCACGCTCGATCCCAGGCTCAAGGCCGAGCTGTTGCAGGGCCTGCGCGAACTCCCCGCGCACCTGGAACGTCTGAACGCCCTGGAGCCGAAGATCGTCCAGTGGGCCCACCGATGGAAGGACGCCACGGACTTCCTCTACCTGGGCCGCGGCCCCTGCTATCCGATCGCCCTGGAAGGCGCCCTGAAGCTGAAGGAGATCTCGTACATCCACGCCGAGGGCTACCCTGCCGGCGAGATGAAGCACGGCCCCATCGCCCTCATCGACAAGACCCTCCCCGTGGTGGCCCTCATGCCGAAGGATGCCCACCGCGAGAAGACCCTCAGCAACCTCCAGGAGGCCGCCGCCCGCGACGGCCGCATCCTGGCGCTGGTCACCGAGGGCGATACCGGTCTGGCGGGCATCGCGGAGGATGTGCTGGAGCTGCCCGCGATCCATCCCTGGCTGGCCCCCATCGTCTACGCCGTGCCACTGCAGCTGCTGGCCTACCACATCGCCGTGTTGAGGGGCTGTGATGTGGATCAGCCGAGGAACCTGGCGAAGTCGGTGACCGTGGAATAGCCGCGCCCCGGATGTTCCAGGAAAGTCACGGCGGCCCCTCGACTCCCGCCCCATGTTGGACCTGGATCGCCGCCGTTTCGCCTAGACGGGCATCCCCTGGAGTGGAGGCTGCCATGGCTGCCCATTTCCTCCGTCGCCACGACTTCCTGCCATCCCCGGGGCTGGATTGGCTGTTGATCCTCGCCGGGGCCCTGTTCGCCTGGCTCTTCTGGCCCGCCACGCACCATTAACCACCGCCGAGGTCGGTGGAGCGTTGGCGCCGGGCCCGTCTGCGACCCATGTTTGGGGTGGACCGTGGTCCCCCGGATTGGAGGTCGCCATGACCACCCATGCCCACCACCACCCGCACACCCATCTGCCCCTGCGCTTCTTCCCGGTGGAGCACCCCTACGCCGGGGATTGGCTCCTGGTGGCCGCGGGCACCCTGGCCGCCCTGCTGCTCTGGTATTGGAACTCCTGACGAACCCCACCCCCATGACCTGGAGGCTCGACAGCCGCCCCGGTTCCGCTAGAATGGAGCTTCGCGCTGGCGCGTAGCTCAGGGGTAGAGCACTACCTTGACACGGTAGGGGTCGGCGGTTCGAGACCGCCCGCGCCAACCAACGAAAGGCCGCTTTTGCGGCCTTTTCTGTATCTCAAACCGGGCGGTTTCGAAGCGCCGAGAAGCAGCGGTGGCCTGGTAGCGACCGGCGGAGGCGCTCCCGCGGAGCGCCGAAGACGATCAGCCGCGGGGCCAGCCGCGCGCGTGCTGACTCGGGGCTCCGCCCCTCGCCCTTCGGGCGGCAATCCGCTACGCAGATTCCGTCCTATCCTCCCTTCGCTCCGCTTCGGTCGGATGGTCGAGACCGCCCGCGCCAGCCAGTTAGGCCGCTCCCAAGCGGCCTTTTCTGCGTCCCGTTTTGATCAGAACTGGAATCCCGCCGAGATCAGCAGGCTCTTCAACTGGGTGTCCCGCTCGTTCTGAGTCCGGGGGCGGCCCAGGATGCGCTTCCAGTCGGCGGCGTACTCGAGCTTGAGGGGAAAGCCCAGCTTCAGGATCAGGCCTGCGCCCAGCGTGGTGCGGAGGGCCGGGAAGGACGGGCGGATGCTCTTTTGGGGGTCGGTCGGATCGGTTTCGGTGGCCAGGCTGCGGTAGACCTGGCCGCTGTCCACGAAGACCTCCGCCCACACGCTCTGCATGCCGAAGAGGGGGAAGCGGTACTCGAGGTTCATGACCACCAGGGCCTGGCCGCCCAGCGGGATGGGCTGGGCCAGCTCGTGGCCCAGCGAATCTGTCCGCTGGATGTCGCCCAGCATGTCCGGTTCCACGCCGCGGACGGTGAAGGAGCCACCCCCGAAGAAGCGCTCGGACAGGGGGAGGTCCTTGGCGGACTGGGCCGTGGGGCGCGCGAGCCCCAGGCGGGCGCTGGCCATGACCACCCCGTTTTCCGCATGGAAGCCCACGGGCCAGTTCCACTGGTGCCGCAGGTCCAGCTTCACGAAGCTGCTGTTGGTGGAGGTGCCGAAGGCCTGGTTGGCCAGTTCCAGCTTGCCGAGGAAGAAGGTGCCCTGGGTGGGGTCGTAGGGCCGATCCCGGCGGTCCACCGCCACCTGGAGATAGGGGGCGGAGATGATGCTCCGGTCGGGCGTCCGCGCGATGAGGACGAGGTCCTCCTTGCGGTAGAGCGGATGCCCGTCGCTGTCGGTGTTGGCGGCCACCTCCACCCGCTCGAAGCGGTAGCCCAGCTGAACCACCTGCACCGGGCTGATCTTCCACTCCAGGCTCGGCGTGAAGCGCCGGCGGCGCGCGAAGAAGGCGGCCCGCGCCTCCTCGATGTAGGCGCCTTCGACCCGGAACCGCGTCTTCGGCGCCAGCAGCGCATCCAGGGAGCCGGGCAGGAACCAGGGATCGGTGTAGCCGAGGCTGTAGCTGTCCACGGACCGCTTGATCTCGCCCGTGGGGAAGGCCCGCCGCAGGAAGGGGCTGTCGAGGGTCTGATCGCCGGCCCGCAGGCCGGCATCCAGGGTTCGTCCCATGCCGCCCACATTCAGCCGCTGCGCGTTCAGGCCGAAGTGGTAGCCCTGGGTCTTGTCGTAGCCGAAGGATTCCGAGAACACCCAGGGGCTGCGCTCCTGCAGGCGCACGGCCAGGTCCCCGCGCTGCCAAGGCTCCTGTTCCTGATCGGGCAGATCCTTCAAGGTGAGCAGGTCCACGCGCTGGAACGCGCCCAGGCCGCCCAGCTGGATCTGGCCCTGATCGAGTCTCGCGGGATCCAGCGGACTGCCGGGAGCCAGCTCCGTTTCGCGGAGCACGGCCTCCGCGCGCGTGCGGTCGGCGCCCTGGACGACCAGGCGGCGGACGCGATCCAGAGGCTGGGCCGGCACCTGCACCCGCACCACCGGCTGGGTCTCGTCATCCTCGAAAGCCAGCCGCACCTGGGGGTTGGCGGCCCCGGCCGAAGCGAGGCGGCGGCGGAGGTCGGAGACCACCAGGGCCAGGTCGTTCCGCACCAAGGGCAGCGCGGGCTTGAAGGTCAGACGCGCTCCGCCGGCGGTCCCTTCCAGATGCCCCTCGAAGCCCTGGAGATGCCGGCGGTCGGAGCGGTAGTCCGTCGTGCCGCGCACCGGAACGGGCTGATCCGACAACGCCAGCAGCAGGCTCTTGGCCAGCTGATCCCGGGGGAAGGCGGGATCGGCCGGGAGTTCCAGCACCAGCGCATCGAGGAAGCGGCGCTGCCCCTCGCGAATGATGAGGCGCACATCCACGGAGCCGTCCTTGCCGACTTCCACGCGCCGCCGCACCCGCACTTCCGGGAAGCCGCGCTGAAGGTAGTGGGCGGTGAGGCGATCCTCCAGGGCCTTCATGGCCTCGGTCTTGGCGTGCGGGGGCAGAAGCAGGAAGCGCTTCGGCAGACGGACGGCGGCCTGCAGCTCGTCATCGGAGAGTTCGCGGTTCCCTTCGAAGGTGACCCGGCCGAGAACCTTGCGGGGCCCGGGAACCACGGTGTAGGTGATGACCACCGCCTCGGGGCGCTCCGGCGTCCCGGCCGTGACCTCGCGGACATAGGTCACCTGGGCCTCGGGGTGGCCCTGGTCGCGGTAGTAGCCCGTGATCCTTCCGGCACCTTCGTCCAGCAGGCTCGGCGAGTAGCGTTCAGCGCGGGCCATGGGCACGAATTCCGACAACCGGGGCCGGCCGCCCCACAAGGGCCCCAGGAGGCTGAGCCCCTTCGCCTTCAGCGCGACCTTGGGCCCGGGCTTGATCTCCAGGATCATCACGCCGTCTTCGTTTTCCACCGGCAGCAGACGGACCGAGCCTTCCAGCCGCTTGTCCTTCACCAGCCGCTGGCGCAGACGGCGCTGGGCCTCCCGCTGCACGGCGGGGGTCCAGTGGGTCCGCCCCGGCACGATTCCCGCGATCTTCAGCAGGGCCTCGCGCGCATAGGGTGTGGGGTCGCCTTCGAGGCGCACCTCCTGGATGACCCGGGGCGCCCCGAGGCTCAGGATCAGCCGGAGCTTCCGCCCCCCCGCCTCCACCACGGTGCTGACTTTGGCGCGGCGATATCCCGCCTCCCGCAGCCGCTGCTCGGAGTCCCGTTCCAGGGCCTCCAGCCGCTGGGCGCCCAGGCGCTGGCCCTTTCGCAGATCCGCCGGAAGGGTCTTCCGCAGGTCGGCCGGAAGCGGATCGCCCTCCCAGCGCCACTCGGCCACCGGGACCAGGGGATCGAGGCGCAGGAGAACCTCTCCGCCGGCCCCCAGGCTTCCCTCCACGGCGCGGTAGCGATCCGCCAGGCGCACCGCCGCCAGGGCCCGCTGAAAGGCCGCCGGATCCACCACCTGGCCCGGCTGCAGTCCGAGGGCCGCCCGGGCGAATCGGCGATCGTCCTCGTCGCCGCCTTCGATCCGGATGGAGGTCACGGGAGACGACACTGCAGCCTCCTGACCCGCGGCTGGCGCCAGGATCAGGAGGCTGCAACCCAGGGCGGCGCGGACGCGCACCGGCTCAGAATCCGGCCAGGGCTTCGTCCTCGGTGTCCTTCACTTCAAAGACCGAGTGCAGGCTGGTCATCTTGATGAGGCTGAAGATCTTGGAGCTCATGCCGCAGATGCGCAGCTCACCGCCCTTGCCCTTGATGGAGGTGAAGCAGCCCACCAGCTCGCCCACGCCTGAAGAGTCCAGGTAGCTCACTTTGCTGAAGTTGATCACGATCTTGCGGGCGCCGTTCGTCAGGGAGGTGCGAACCGCCTCCCCCAGCTCCTGGTCGCCATCACCCAGGGTGATCTTGCCTTCGGGGTAGAGGATCAGCACATCGTTGTGCTTGCGCGTATTCATGATCATGGGGGCCTCGAGGTGAGCGGTAAGTGTAGCAAAGGTGCCGAGGTGCGGCGCAAGCCCATCCCCAGGGAGGCGCCCGGAAAGGTTCCGGCACGGGGTCTGCATCCTCCTCCCCAGAAGCCGGGTCCGCCCGGCCCATTCTGCAGGGTGCTCCATGTTCGATCTCATCAGCGGCAACGGCATGATCCAGACCATGGATCGAGGCCTGACGCTGGCTTCCAAGCGCCAGACGCTCATCGCCTCCAACCTGGCGAACCTGGATACCCCCGGGTACCGGACCCGCGATTTCAGCTTCGAGGGCGCCATGAAGGCGGCTCTCGATGGGCAATCTTCGCCCAACGCCATGAAAACCACCCACCCCATGCACCTTCAGGGCAGCGGGAGCGAGTCCCTGCCGCCCAGCACCGATCCCCTGCGGCCCAGTTCTGAGCGCAACGATGGCAACGATGTGAGCCTGGACCGGGAGAACATGCTGCTTTCCCGCACCCAGACCACCTACCAGAGCGCCTCCACCTTCATGCAGGTCGAGCTTCGGAAGCTCTACTCCCTCATCCGAGAAGCGAGCGCGCACTGATGAGCATCCCCCAGATCCTCGACATCGCCAGCACCGGCATGGCCGCCCAGCGGCTCCGGGTGCAGCTCATCGCCTCGAACATCGCCAACAGCGAGACCACCCGCACGAAGGAAGGCGGACCCTACCGCCGCAAGGACGCGGTCTTCCAGTCCGAGAACCTCGGCTTCTCCGGCGCCCTGGCGGCGGCCGGCGTGAAGGTCGCCTCCATCCAGACCAGCCAGGAGCCCTTCCTAACCCGTCTGGAGCCCGGACACCCGGATGCCGACGCCGATGGCGTGGTGAGCTACCCCAATGTCAATCCCGTGGAGGAGATGGTGAACCTCACCGAGGCCAGCCGGGCCTACGAGGCCAACATCGCCGTGGTCCGCGCCGCCAAGACCATGGCCACCTCCGCCCTGGAGATCCTCCGCGTGCAGTAGCCTGTCGGATTTTCGACTTGCCCCTTTCCAGCCCCCGACCGATCGTGTGAATGGCCTTACCTCTCTGAGCCGACCCCATGGACCCACTCCAGAACCTCCCCCCACTGTCCCCCCTCAGCCCCGTGTCCGGAACCGCGAAGCCCGGCCAGGGCGGCGTGGGCGGAACGGAAGGGGACCTGAACTTCGGCGACCTCCTCAAGCAGGCCATGCAGGAGGTGAACCAGGTTTCGGCCCAGGCCGAAGGTGAGGCACGGAACTTGATGACAGGGGAGAGTGCAGACATGCACACGGCCATGCTGGCAGTCCAGAAGGCCGATTTAAGCTTCCAGATGATGATGGCCGTGCGATCCAAGCTGATCGACGCCTACCGCGAGGTCATGCGCATGCAGATGTAGCGCTGGCCGAGCTTTCCGGCGCGGCCTCATCCCCTGACTGAGGAACGCCTATGGCCGGGGAAACGAACCTCGCGGAACAACTGACCAGCGCCTTCAAGGGCATGAGCGCCACCCAGCGCGTCATGGTGGCCGCCATTTCCCTGACAGTGCTCATGGCCCTCGGCGGCCTGGGGATCTGGGCGGGCCAGGAATCCAAGAGCATCCTGGCGGCCAACATCTCGCCCCAGGAGGCCAGCTCCATCGTGGCCCAGCTGGACAAGATGCAGGTCCCCTACGAGCTCAGCTCGGACCAGCGGACCATCCTCGTGCCGGAAAGCAAGGTCGGCTCCCTGCGCCTGAAGTTCGCCGGCGACGGTCTGCTGTCGGGCGACAAGCTGGGCTTCGAGAAGCTCGAGAACGCGGGCCTCGGCACCACGGATTTCTCCCAGAAGGTGATCCACCGGCGGGCCATGGAGGCCCAGCTGGCCAAGACGATCATGAGCCTCCAGCAGGTCTCCGAGGCCACCGTCCACATCACCCCTTCCAACGACAGCCCCTTCCTGACCGACAAGGAGGACGCCAAGGCCAGCGTGCTGCTCAAGCTGCGCGGCGCCCGCATGCTTCCCGACGAGAACACCCAGGCCATCGTGAACCTCGTGGCGGCCAGCGTGGAGGGCCTCAAGCCCGAACAGGTCGTGATCATTGACCAGTACAGCCGCATCCTCTCCCGCACGGGCCGCGATCCCATGGTGGGCGCCAGCGATGCCCAGAAGAAGGTCGCCCGCGAGGAGGAGGACCACCTCGTCCGCCGGGTCACCGACATGCTCGAACCCGTGGTGGGCATCGGCAAGGTGCGCGCCACCGCCCATGTGGATCTGGACTTCGACAAGGTGAAGATCAACGAGGAGAAATTCGACCCCCAGGGCCAGGTGGAACGCAGCGTCCAGCAGAAGGACGAGAAGGTCCAGAAGCGTGATTCCGGCGCCGGCGTCCCCGGGACCGCCAGCAATGTGGCACCGGCCAATGCCACCGCCACAGCCGGCGTGGTGGAGAGCTCCGAGAAGAAGGAGACCACCACCAACTACGAGATCACCAAGACCGTGTCCGCCACCGAGCGGGCCACAGGTTCCGTGAAGCGCGTGACCCTGGCCGTGATCGTGGATCACCTCGGCACCTGGGAGAAGGATCCCAAGGGCGAGCCCGTGCTCAAGCAGACGCCGCGGTCCGCGGACGAGCTCAAGAAGATCCGCGACCAGGTGGCCGCCGCCGTGGGCATCCAGCCCAAGCGTGGCGACGAGCTCACCGTGGAGAACATGGCCTTCGCCACCCTGCAGGTGAATCCCAAGGAAGAGGCCGAGGCGAAGAAGCAGTTCTGGGTCGACCTGGTCCGCCAGTTCGCCCCCAGCATCATCTACGCCGTGCTCGGCCTGGCGGTGTTCTTCATGATCATCCTGCCCATGCTCAAGCGCATGTCCGCGGCCATCAACCGGCCCACCCCCCTGCGGGTCGCCAGCGCCGAGGGCGAAGGTGCCACGGGCGGCAGCAGCTCCCCCCGCAAGCCCGTGCAGGTGAAGTCCATGTCGGAGATCGAGGCCGAGATCGAGGCCGAACTGAATGCCGACGCGGCCTTCAGCGCTCCCGAGGCCCGGCGCCGCGAGCTCATCCGGAAGCGGCTCCAGGAGGGCTCCCACGAAGATCCGGAAACCATGGCCTCGCTGGTGCGGTCCTGGCTTCTCGAAGAAGGAAGGTAGGCCATGGCGAAGCTGACCGGCATGCAGAAGGCCGCCGTGCTCATGGTTTCCCTGGGCGACGAGACCGCCGCGAGCATCTTCAAGTACCTCGAGGAGGATGAAATCCAGACGATCTCCCGAGAGATCGCCATCACCAAGCATGTGCAGCCCGAAGTCGCGGAAGAGGTCATGGAGGAGTTCCACACCATGACCCAGGCCCGCAGCTACATCAGCCAGGGCGGCATCGAGTACGCCAAGAAGCTGCTCATCAAGTCCGTGGGCCCGGAAGTGGCGCGCAAGATCATCGACCGCCTCGTGAAGGCCCTGGAATCCAGCGCGGGCTTCACCAGCCTGGAGCGCGCCAATCCCCAACAGCTCTCCAAGTTCATCCAGAACGAGCACCCGCAGACCATCGCCCTCATCCTGGCCCACCTGAACGCCTCCCAGGCCGCCGAACTCATCTCGAGCCTGCCCGAGGCCCTGCGCAGCGATGTGGCCATGCGCATGGCCAGCCTGCAGGAGATCAGTCCCGAGGTGGTGCGCCGCATCAGCCTCATCCTCGAGCAGAAGCTGGAGGCCCTGGGCTCCTTCGCGACGGAAGCCTACGGCGGCGTCCGGGCCGTGGCGGAGCTCTTCAACCGCATGGACCGCAACACCGGCCGCGCCGTGCTGGAGAAGATCGAGACCGAGAACCCCCAGCTGGCCGCCAGCATCCGCGACCTCATGTTCGTCTTCGACGACATCCTGCTCATCGACGACAACGGCATCACCGAGATCCTCAAGCGCGCGGACAAGAAGACCCTCACCATCGCCCTCAAGGGCACCAGCGAGGAGCTGCAGAACCAGTTCTTCCGCAACATGTCCAGCCGCGCCGTGGAACTCATGAAGGAAGAGATGGAGTTCATGGGCCCCGTGAAGCTGAAGGATGTGGAAAAGTCCCAGCACGAGGTCGTGGAGATCGTCCGCCAGCTGGAAGAGGAAGGCGTCATCAGCATCGGCGGTGGCGGGGGCGAGGACTATGTCACGTAAGGGGTTCATCCGGTCCGAGGACATCCAGGGCACGCGCCTGGAGGCTTTCCCCTACTTCCCCGTGGACGCGACGCTCAGCCATGGCGGGCTCGACGAGGGCGGCAGCTCCATCGCCTCGGACCTGGGTGACGAAGCCGCCTCCCAGGTGCCCGTGGAGCAGCGCCTTGTGGACCGTCTCCAGGAAGCGGAGCGCCAGGCCCAGGACATCGCCCGCCGGGCCTACGAGGAGGGCTTCGCCTCGGGCGAGGCCGAGGGCCGCACCTTCGGCGAAAGCCAGTACAAGGGCTACATCCAGCGCCTGGTGGAGCACCTGGACGAGCTGTCCCAGGTGACCCTCGCCCTCCGCGAGGCCCTGAACGAGGAGATGGTGGCCCTGGCCCTGGCCGTGGGCGAGCACCTGGCCGTCCAGCAGATCGACCGTTCCCCCGGCGCGGTGAAGGCGCTGATGGAGGGCGTGCTGGAGGAGCTTCCCTTCCCTCTGCCTCATGGTCGCCGGGAGGGGGAAGCGCCCCTGCTGGTCTTCCTCAACCCCCAGGATCTCAGCCAGGTGGGCGACCAGTTCGTCGGGCACGGGGGCCTGAACCTGACGGCCGACGCCAGCCTGTCGCGCGGCAGCCTGCGGGCCGAGACCCCCCTGGGCGTCCTCAACGGCAGCCTGGAGGGACGCCGCGAGCGCCTCCTGCAGCTCATCGCCCGCATGCGCGAGGACCAGGCCCCATGAGCCCCGCCCTCCTGGATCCCGTGGCCCTCGCGGCCCGCATGCGGGGGCTCCCGAAGGCCGACTGGATGGGTCGGGTCACGAAGGTGGTGGGCCTGGTGGTCGAATCCACGGGCCCCGAATGCTCCGTGGGCGAGCAGATGCTCATCCACGGCCTGGATCAGGCCGGGCGCCCGCGGCTCATCCACGCGGAAGTCGTGGGGTTCTCCGGCCAGCGCGTGCTGCTCATGCCCATCGAAGAGACCGAAGGCATCCGTCCGGGCCTTTGGGTGGAAGGCACCGGCCACCAGTCCGAGCTGCCCCTGTCCGAGGACCTGCTGGGCCGCGTGATCGACCCCCTGGGCAGGCCCCTGGACGGAGGGCCACCCATCGAGGCCATGGCCCATCTGCCCCTCCAGGGCCCGCCGCCCAACCCCATGCGCCGCAAGCGGATCGATCAGGTCCTGTCCACGGGCGTGCGGGCCATCGACGGCCTGCTCACCCTGGGCAAGGGCCAGCGGGTGGGCATTTTTTCGGGATCGGGCGTGGGCAAGTCCACCCTGCTCGGCATGGTGGCGCGCAACACCTCGGCCGAAGTGAATGTGATCACGCTGGTGGGCGAGCGGGGCCGCGAGCTGCGCGAGTTCATCGAGAACGATCTGGGGGAGGAGGGGCTCCGCCGCAGCGTCGTGGTGGTCTCCACCAGCGACCAGACGCCCCTGCTCCGCCTCCGCTGCGCCATGGCCGGCACCACCGTGGCCGAGTACTTCATGCGCCAGGGCAAGGATGTGCTGCTGATGATGGACAGCGTCACCCGCTTCGCCATGGCCCAGCGCGAGGTCGGCCTCAGCGCCGGGGAACCGCCCAGCTCCCGGGGCTACACGCCCTCGGTCTTCGCCCTGCTGCCGCGTCTCATGGAGCGGGCCGGCACCTTCGAGGGCATGGGCTCCATCACCGGCATCTACACGGTGCTGGTGGAGGGCGACGACATGAACGAGCCCATCAGCGACGCCGTGCGCGGCATCCTGGACGGCCATGTGGTGCTTTCGCGCAAGCTCGGCTCGAAGAACCACTTCCCCGCCATCGATGTGCTCGCCAGCCTCTCCCGCCTCTTCAGCGCCCTGGCGCCGCCGGAGCAGAAGCAGCTGGCCAGCAAGCTGCGCGACCTCATGGCCACCTACCAGGACGCCGAGGATCTCATCCAGATCGGCGCCTACACCAAGGGTTCCAGCTCCGCCATCGACCAGGCCATCCAGTTCCAGCCCGCCATCCAGGCCTTCCTCCGCCAGGCCACCGCCGAAGCCTCTGATCATCACCAGGCCATGCTCGCCATGGGCCAGATCTTCGGCATCGACCTCGCGCCGTTCCTGAAGGGACGCGCCTGATGGCCGCCCGGTTCCATTTCCGTCTCGAACCGCTGCGCAAGCTGCGGGAGGCCCTGGAACGCGAGGCCGAACGCGGCCTGGCCCGGGCCCTCCAGGGCGAGCGCGAGGTGCGCGAGCACCTCGAGGACCTGGCCCGGCAGCACCGCGCCATCTTCGAATCCCGCCGCACCGCCTCGGGGCAGGCCCTCGACCTGGAGCTGTGGCGGGCCGGAGAGCGCTTCCTGGTCGTGCTGGAGCGCCGCCAGCTCGAAGGCTACGAACGCCTTCGCGAAGCCGTGGCCCAGGTGGCCGCCGCCCGGGCGGCCCTGGTGCTGGCCCACCGCAACCACCTCATGCTGGTGCGCCTCAAGGAGCGCAGGGCCCTCCTGCATGCCCGGGAACAGCAGCTCCGCGAGATCCTCGACATGGACGAGCTGGCCGTCCTCCGCCACCACCGCCAGAGCGCCTAGACCCCAGGAGTCCCCCATGAACGCCCGCTACCTTCTCTGGATCTCGGCGCCCGTCGTCTTGTCCGCGGGCGTGATCTGGCTGTCCGCCCAGGAACCCAAGGGCGACCCCAAAGGGGCCGCCGCCGAGGGGGTGAAGGTGGCCGAGTTGGCCTCCCAGCTCCAGGCCCGGGAGAAATCCATCGCCCAGAAGGAGGCCGACCTGCGCCAACTGGAACAGCGGCTCAACACCCTGCAGGCCACCCTCGACAAGGACCGCGGCGAGCTCGCCACCCGGGAGAAGGCCGTCCAGGAGGCCCTGGCGAAGCTGGAACAGCTTAAGGTGCGCCCGGTCATCGATACCCAGATCATCCGCACCTACGAGGCCATGGAACCCGCCGCCGGAGCCCAGGCCATGAAGGAGCTGGCCGGCCAGAACATGGATGTGGCCGTGGCCCTCCTCGCGGGCATGACCCCCAAGAAGGCCGCCAAGCTCATGGACCAGCTGGCCCCCCTGGATGCGAAGCTGGCGGGCCGCCTGTCCGAGCGGGTGGGCCTGAGCAAACCGAAGGATTCCGCCGCCTGAGACGGTCGGCGGCTCGAGCAGGTCTTCCGCAGGAGCCGCGGGGGTCCGGGGGGACATCGCGAGCGAAGCGAGCAGGCGGTCCCCCCCGAGAACATGAGTCATTTTCTGCCCAATGACCGCGGCACGGTCCTGGCGCTGGAAACCTACCCGGAAGGTCCGGGCGCGGAGTTTCCATGCTTCCAGCCGGTGCGACAGCAGTCCTTGCAGTCCCCGAACGCCCCCTGGCGGAGCGCCCGGAAGCCAGGGAACCCGAGGCTTCCGACGGCCAGTTTGCCGGGCTGATGGCCCAATTCGTCCAGGCGCCCTCCCAGAACCCGTCCCCCATGTCGGGCCAGGCTTCAGGCCAGGCAGAGCAGACGGAGACGCCCGTGAACGAGAGCGGCCAGGCGCGGCCTGAGCCTGCGGGACCCGAGGCGCCACGCCGCGAAGCCGCGGCTCGAGCCCAGGCCCCCCAAACCCAGGACACCAAACCCGAAGCCCCGACCACCCCTCCCACCAAGGCCACGGCCGCGAGTGAGAAGACCGAGGGTACCCAGGACATGGCTGCCCCCGCAGCGGGGACGCCCGCAGCAACCGCCCCGGTCGCGCCTCCCCCCGCGGCACTGGCTCCCGCCACTGTGACGCCCCAACCGGCCCCCTCCGGGGCGGCCACCGAGGTCGCCAAAGGTCCGGGAACGCCCGCTCAGGTGCTGGCGGCCTCCACCCCGGCCGTCCTCCCCGGGGACCCCGTTCTTCCCGTGCCCACCCCCTCGAAGGGTGAGGCGGCTCCGGAAGTCCCGGCCCCGGCCTCCGCCTCGACGCCACAGACGCCCCAGGCCACGGTACCCGTCGCTTCACCGGCCCCCGCCCACAACCCCAACCCGCTTGACCCGGCCACGCCTGCGGCCCAGGCCGCCCTGCCGATCGCGGACATTCAAGGCCCTCCAGCCCAGGACCCCGGCGCCAAGGGTGCCGGAACCCCGGCAGTCCTTGCCGTGACTCCACCCCCAACACCTCAGGCCCCGGTCCAATCGACCATGCCCGATCTCAAGGAGGCCAACCCGACCTCCAAGAAGACCGCCACCCCCCAACCCGCCGCCCCTCCGAAGGCAGCCGTTGAAACGGCGGTTCCCCTGGTGGCGCCTGGACCCAGCGCCCCGCCCGCGCCGGGACTGCGCACCGCAGATCTGCGCCAGGACCGGATCAAGGCTTCAGACGCCACAAGCCCTGCCGTCTCCGAGGCCCCCACCGACCCTGCCGTCGCCGCGGCATCTCCAGCCGCTCAGCCCGCGGAGCCCCCGCCCCTGAAACCGGAAGCGGGCTTCCTGCTGCCCGAAACGGCGATGCCGCGGGTGGCGACGCATGCAGAGACCTCGGCCATGACTGCCGCCGGAACTCCGATCGCACCGTCAGGCCGGGCCTCGGTGCCAGCCCCAGTCGCTCCGGCCGCCCCCCCCAGCGCCCCTCCGCCGGCCCCCGCCGGCCCCATCGCCCAGATCGACGGGAGCCTCCGCTGGATGCTCAAGGGCGGGGCCCAGGAAGCCCGCCTCCAACTGCACCCGGAGTCCCTGGGTCAGGTGACCATCCATCTCCGCGTCGAAGGCGGCGAGGTCCATGCCCGTCTGTGGGTCACCGAACCCGCCTCGGTCCAGGCCGTCCAGGAAGGCCGTCCGCACCTGGAGCAGTCCCTCCGGGAGCAGGGCCTTCAGCTGGGCAGTTTCGATCTCCAGCAGGGCCATCGCCCCTTCCAGGAGGCGCCCCCGCCGCCGACCTTCCGGGATCGCTCCCCGCTCGCGGGGCTGGCAGCCCGGCAAGAAGCACCCGCAGCCCTGGCTCCGTCCATCCTGAACCCGCACCATGTCGAGCTCTACGCCTGATCGGCACGCTTCCTGTTCTCACCCCCCTGGAGGTCCCTATGGAAACCGGCATGATCAGCGCGACCACCGCCGCCACCACCACGACCAATAAGACGGCTACGGCCAAGAACGCCCTGGACAAGGACGGATTCCTCAAGCTGCTGGTCGCCCAGCTGAAGAACCAGGACCCCACGGGGGCCGGCCAGGATCCCAACCAGATGGTCCAGCAGCTCACCAGCTTCTCGAGCCTGGAGCAGAGCCAGCAGACCAACACCCTGCTGACGGGCCTCCAGACCCAGACGGCTGGCCTCTTCCAGGCCCAGACGGCCGGCCTGGTGGGCAAGACGGTGAAGGTGGACGGCTCCGGCTTCAACCTGAAGTCCGGCCAGGCCACCATGAACCTGGAGCTCGCCTCCGCGGCCAATGTGACCGTGACCGTGCGCGACGCCACCGGCAATGTGGTGGCCACCCTGCCCCAGGGCCACCTCAACCGGGGTGCCTCGACCCTTGCCTGGGACGGCAAGGATGCCTCGGGCACGCCGCTGCCGGACGGCGCCTACAAGGTGGAGGTCTCGGCCACCGGCGACGACGGCAAAGCCGTGAGCTTCCGCACCAGCCTGACCCTGAAGGTGGACGCCGTGACCTTCAAGGACAACGGCATCTACCTGGCTTCGGGAGGCAACATCTTCTCCCTCGCCGATGTCCTCGAAATCACTGCCTGAACCCGACCCCAGACCCCAGGAGAACCCCATGAGCCTCTACTCCGCCTTCTACTCCGGCCTTTCGGGCCTGTCCACCAACGCCAGCGCCCTGAATGTGATCGGCAACAACCTGTCGAACATCAACACGGTCGGTTTCAAGGGCTCCAGCACGACCTTCCGCGACATCTTCAGCACGAGCCTGGGCGGCGTGTCCACGCAGGGGAACGGCAACCCCATCCAGTTCGGCCTGGGCGTTCAGACCAACAGCGTGAGCCAGGACTTCTCCCAGTCCTCTTTCCAGAGCACGGGGAACGCCCTCGACATGGCCATCCAGGGCAACGGGTTCTTCACCCTCCAGACCTCCGATGGCCGCCAGGTCTTCAGCCGGGCCGGCAACTTCACCCGCAACAACGCCGGCTTCCTGGTGGCCAGCGACGGTGCCAATGTCATGGGCTGGAACCGGGACACGGCCACGGGCCTGGTGAATACCTCCGCCTCCCTGGCTCCCATCCGCATCGATGCCAGCACCACCGCCAGCGCCTTCGCCACCCAGAATGTGCGCCTGGGCATCAACCTGAACGCCTCCACCTTCGACCCCACTTCGACGGTCCCCCCCAGCACCCCCGCCTCCTCGCTCACGACCCCCATCCAGGTCTACGACAGCCAGGGCAACGCGCAGAACATCATCGTCACCTACACGAAGACGGGACCCAACACCTGGGACTACGCGGCCTCCGTCTCCGCCCCGGCCACCATCGGCGGAGGCGCCTCGGGCACCCTCACCTTCAGCGCGGCCGGCACCCTGCTGACCATCAATGGCCTCGCCCCCACCGCCGGCAACAACCCCAAGCTGACCGCCATCAACTGGAACAACGGGACCGCCACCCAGGACATCACCTGGAACATCGTCAACCCCGACAACTCCGTCAACCTGACCCAGTATTCCGCGGCCAGCACCACCAGCAGCAGCTTCCAGGACGGCTACGCGGCCGGCACCCTGCGCGACCTGACGGTGGACCAGAACGGCATCATCAGCGGCACCTTCACCAACGGCCAGGTCATCTCCCTTGCCCAGGTGGCCCTCTCCAGCTTCAACAATGTGAACGGCCTGGTGCAGACCGGCAACAACCACTGGGGCCAGAGCCTCGCCTCGGGTTCGCCCACCGTCGGCCTGGCCAACCAGGGCGGTCGCGGCGGCGTGCTGGGCTCCAACCTCGAGCTCTCCAATGTGGATGTGGCAGGCGAATTCACCAAGCTCATCCTCAGCCAGCGCGGCTACCAGGCCAATTCCCGCATCGTGACCACCACCGACGAGCTGCTCCAGGAAACCCTGAACCTCAAGCGGTAACAGGAGTTCCCGTTCTTCGCGCGGCCCGTCCGGGCCGCGCGTCGCGTACCGCCGTCCATAGGCGGGTAAACTGGGATCTTTGACCGAGGCCCCATGTCCGATCAGGAACTCCAGCCCCTCGCCCCCCGCCGGAAGACCCGCCAGATCCTGGTGGGCAAGGTGCCCGTGGGCGGGGACGCCCCCATCAGCGTCCAGAGCATGACCAAGACGGACACCCGGGATGTGGAGGCCACGGTCAACCAGATCTACGGCTACGCCAACGCCGGCTGCGAGATCGTGCGAGTGAGCGTGCCCACCAAGAAGGCCGGCGAAGTCTTCCACGAGATCTGCGACCGCAGCCCCATCCCCGTGGTGGCCGACATCCACTTCGACTACCGCCTGGCGCTGGTGGCCGCGGACGGTGGCGCCGCCTGCCTGCGCATCAATCCCGGCAACATCGGCGGCCAGGACCGCGTGAGGGCCGTGGTGGACAAGGCCGGATCCCTGGGCATCCCCATCCGCATCGGCGTGAACGGCGGCAGCCTCGAGAAGGACCTGCTGGAGAAGTTCGGCACCGCCACACCCGAGGCCATGGTGGAGAGCGCCCTGCGCCACATCGAGGTCCTCGAGCGCGAGGGCTTCCGCGACATCAAGATCAGCCTCAAGGCCAGCGATGTGATCCGCACCGTGCAGGCCTACCGCCTGCTGGCGAAGCAGGTGGACTACCCCTTCCACCTGGGGATCACGGAAGCGGGCACGCCCTTCGGCGGCACCATTCGTTCGAGCGTCGGAATGGGTATCCTCTTGGCCGAGGGCCTGGGCGACACCATCCGCGTCTCGCTGACGGGCGACGGTGAAGACGAATGCCGCGTGGGTCACGAGATGCTGCGGGCCCTGGCCCTGCGCAGCGGTGGCTTCCGCATGGTGAGCTGCCCCAGCTGCGGCCGGGTGCAGATCGACCTCAACCGCGTGGCCAACGAGATCGAGGAGGGCCTCAAGGCCATCAACCACGAGAACATCACCTACGCCGTCATGGGCTGCGTGGTGAACGGGCCCGGCGAGGCCAAGGACGCGGATCTCGGCGTGGCCGGCGGCGCCGGCGAAGGCCTCATCTACCGCAAGGGCGAGCTCATCCGGAAGGTGAAGGAGGAGGATCTGGTCCCCGCTTTCCTCGAGGAAGCCCGGAAAGTGAAGGCCGAGGCGGATGCGGCGAAGGCCTAGGGTGATGGCCTGGCTGCTGGCCCACCCCCTGGCGGCCCTCGGGCTCTACCTGGTGCTGGAAGCCTGCCTGCCCGTGCGCTTCCAACCGACGGCCTGGGTCTGCCGCGGCCTGATCCGTACCTACCAGGCCACCCTGTCCAGCCACCTGCCCACCCAGTGCAAATTCACCCCCACCTGCAGCCACTACGGCCTGGGCTGCATCCAGCGGTACGGCACCCTCCGCGGCGGCCTGCTCACCACCTGGCGCCTGCTCCGCTGTTCACCCCTGACCCAGGGCGGGATCGATCCAGTTCCATAAACCACCCTTCTATCCCAGGATGGAGGGTGGCTTTGGCCTGTGATGAATGCTTTGGGAGGTCCGGCGGTGTGCGGAATCGTGTCGTTGTGCTATGGATCCGAGGTTTCCGCCATGGGGCGGGAGGCCGGTGAGCTGCTGAAGCGGCTGGAATACCGAGGCTACGATTCCACCGGGGCCTCCTTCATCGGGGACGACGGGGCCATCAAGCTCCTGAAGAAGGTCGGCGCCCCCAGCCGCGTGGTGCCCGAGCTGGGCATCGACCAGCAGGCCGGCCAGCGCTTCATCGGCCAGGTGCGCTGGGCCACCTATGGCGCCGTCACGGATGTGAACAGCCAGCCTCACCTCGTGCGCTGCAAGGTCGAGATGGTGGGCGCCCACAACGGCAACATCTCGAACACGGATGCGCTCAAGCCCGCCCTGACCATCCAGGGTCACGCCGTGGTTTCCGACAACGACGGCGAGATGATCACGCACCTCACCGAGGATGCCTACGCCGCCAATCTGGCCGACCCCGGTTCGGCCCTGGCGGCCTGCCGGGCCGCCTACGCGGCTGCCGGGCTGCAGGCGTCCATTCCCGATGGCGCCTTCCTCCTGATGGATGCGGCCCGCAAGGCCGATGCCCGCGCCGAAGGTTCCTATGCCGCAGCCTTTGCGGATCCGAAGGTGCCGGGCGTGGTGGCCGTGAAATCCGGGTCTTCGCTCTATGCGGGCATCGGCAGCGACGCCCACGGCGACTTCGTGGTGGTTTCCAGCGACCTCACTTCCGTGCTCTCCAAGACCCGCATGCTCATCCCGCTCTCCGAGGGCGAGGGGCTCTGGTTCACGGAGCGGGACTACCTGGTCTTCACCCTGGGCAAGGACTTCGCGTTCTCGGTGCCGCGGCCCAAACGCTCCAAGCTCAATGTCCGCGATACCGGCCTGCGGGCTCCCTACCGCTATTTCATGGAGCAGGAGATCGCCTCGGCGCCCGACAACCTGGACGAGGTGCTCCGCTACTACTTCCGCTCACCCGAAACCGAGGGCCTGTTCGCCGCCTTCGAGGATCGGAAGGACCTCTGCAAGGCCCTGCTGGGCAAGGTTCTCGCGCTCTACGAAGCTCCCCATGAGCCCGCCCTGGTGGCGGCCTTCCAGGGCCTCCTGGCGGATCCCGTCCACCGGGAGCTGACCACCCGGGTGAAGCCCCACGCCGATGTCCTGCGGGCCCACGGTGGGCGGCCCCTGTCGGACGAGCGCCAGCTGCTCGCGGACCTGGAACGCCTCGATCCCCAGGCCTCCGAAGCCCTGGCCCTCTTCGACCTGCTCTTCATCTGGAAGAAGCGCCGCCGGGTCACGCGCCACCTCATGGAGCTGGTGCAGGCGATCCGGGAGACGCAGAAGGAGGGCGGGCGCGTCTTCCTGGTCGCCTCGGGCACCTCGTACCACGCGGCCCTGGTGGCGGCCACCTTCTTCAACAACCTGTCGGGCGTGGCCGTCTTCCCCTGCAACCCCGGCATGTTCCGGTCCATGTATCTCAACGCGCTCCAGCCCCGCGACCTCCTTCTCGGCATCACCCAGTCCGGCGAGACGAAGGACCTGGTGGACATCTTCCAGGATGTGCGCGCCCGGGTGCCGGGGCTGCGGCGGATCTCCCTGGTGAACAACGAGAACAGCCGCATCCCGCAGGAGCTGTCCGAGTTCTACCTGCCCATCCTCTGCGGTCCCGAGATCGCCGTGGCCGCCACCAAGAGCTTCCTCAACCAAGTGGCCATCCTCTATGTGCTGGCCGCCTCCTTCTCGCTCACCGAGCGGAAGATCGCCGCCAACCTGGAACGCGCCAAGGAGCTCATCGCCGAGACCCTCCGGATGTGCGAGCGCGATGTGGAGGAGGCCGCGAAGCGCCTCTACCTGGAGCCCTCCCTGCACATTCTCGGCACCGGCCTCATCGGACTGGCCCGCGAAGGCGCCCTCAAGATCCGGGAGGTGGTGCTCAACCACGCCGAAGGCTACGACGCCGCCGAGTTCAAGCACGGCCCCAACACCATCCTCGGCAAGAACACGCTGTTCTCCATCCAGGACCTGGCGGGCCTGCTGGAAGTCTACGAGCAGCACCGTGACGGGCGCCCCTTCGCGGGGGGGATCGAAGCCCTCCAGGCCTGGCCGGAGCTGGTGGAGACGCGGTTCTCCAACTACCCCCTGCTCTTCGTGTGCCCCAGCGAGGAGCGCGACATCCGCATCACCATCAGTCAGATCCACACCCACAAGATCCGCGGCGCCGACATCATGCTCATCGCGGAAAAGCAGCCGGAGCTGGCCCTGGCCGTGGCGGGCAAGCCCATGGGACAGGACCGCTACTGGTCGAAGTACATCGAGGTCCCCTTCAGCGGCGATCCCAACCTCTTCGTCTTCGCCGCGACCGTGGCCCTCCAGCGCCTGGCCTTCCGCATGTCCGTGCTGAAGATGGAGTACCTGGATCGGCTGACCGTGGCCGACCATGGGGTCCATCCGGACGCCCCCAAGAATGTATCGAAGTCCATCACTGTAGATTAAAAATCGTGGAATCAGCTAGATAGATCTCTTCCTGGAAGTATTAAAGAAAATATGACCTTTTTAGTCAAGATGTGATGATCTTCACGGCCCGGCCACCGCATCCTGGGGGTCGGGGATCGTCCCCACCGAGGAGCCGACATGAACACGGAACTGGACACGAAGGTGGGCGAGCTGGTGATGGCGCGACCTGAAACCATGCGCTACTTCGAGCGCCTGGGCATCGACTACTGCTGCGGCGGCCACCGCAGCCTGGCGGAAGCCTGCCAGCTCGCCCACCAGGATCCCGAAGAAGTCCTGAAGGGCCTGGCCACCGTGGAGATCCCCACCGCGGGCGTCCCCTCGCTCCGCGACTGGACCGACGCCCCGCTCGGAGACCTCATCCAGCACATCGTGGCCACCCACCACGACTACCTCCGCGAGGAGATGCCCCGCCTCGAGATGCTCCTCGAGAAGGTCCTCCGGGCCCACGGCGAGCGGCATCCCGAACTGGAGCGCGTGGGCCAGCTCTACCGGGCCCTGGTGGCCGACCTCATGCCGCACATGATGAAGGAAGAGCAGATTCTCTTCCCCTTCATCCGGCAGATGGAACAGGGACAGACGGGTTCCTCCTGCTTCGGCTCGGTGCAGAGCCCCATCCGCGTCATGGAAATGGAACACGAGGCCGTCGGGGCTCTGCTGACAGAGCTTCGGGACCTCACCGGCGCCTACACCACGCCGGCGGACGGCTGCGCTACCTTCCGGGCCCTCTACGACGGCCTGGAGACCCTGGAGCGCGACCTGCACCTGCACATCTACCTGGAAAACCAGATTCTCCACCCCCGTGCCACGGCGATGGAGGCGGGTGTCCGCGTCTGACCCTTCGGATCAGTGGGCGTCCTGCACGCTCCAGCGATCCGTGCAGCCATGGCTTTCGACCACCTGGCGCGCCCTCCGCATGCGGAGGGTGTGCTGGACGGTCTGCATCACGGTGAACAGCGCGTCCCGGATGCCCAGCCGCGCCAGATCGGCGGCGGTAAACCAGGTGACGCCCTCCCCGTCCTTGCGCGTGGCGTGGTCGGTCAGGATCTGCTCGGTGATGCCCACGGGAGACCTCCAGAACTGCTAGCTTGAATAGCACGAGGAGGCGTCGTGGCCAACTGGCGGGACACGGGATTCGGCGGTGCCGTCATGGCGGCCTGGGCCCTGGCGACGGTCCCCCTGACCGTCCTGGGCATCCTGCTGGCCGTGCCCGTCCTCGGTCGGCGGCGGGCCTTCTTCACCGTCGGACCGATGTTCGCCCGGGGCATGGCCTGGTTCTGCCACATCCCCTACACCCTCCACGGCTGGGAGCGGATGCCGGATGCCATCCGCGAAGGCCGCCAGTCCGTGATCTTCATGTCGAACCACGAAAGCCAGATGGATCCCCCCATCCTGGTGGCCGCCCTCCCGCTTCCCGCCGTCTACATCGCCAAGAAGGAGCTGAAGTATGTGCCCTTCATCGGCTGGGCCGGGTGGGCCGCAGGGGTGATCTTCATCGACCGCGGCGACCGGGAGCGGGCCCGCCGCAGCATCCGCGATGCGGCCCAGCAGATCCGCGACGGCAAGAATGTGGTGATCTTTCCCGAGGGCACCCGCAGTCACACTGGCCAGATGCTGCCCTTCAAGAAGGGCGGCTTCGCCCTGGCCCAGGATGCGGGCGTGCCCATCGTGCCCATGGCCACCGTGGGGGGCCATCAGGTGCTCCCGCCGGGCAGCATGAAGATCCGGCCGGGCCGGTACACCCTCCTGATGGGCCAGCCCGTCCACCCGGCCGATCACCCGGATCGCGATTCCCTCGTGCAGGAGGTGCGCCGCCGCATCGAGGAGCTGGTGGCCCAGGCCCATGAGACGGCCTGCTAGGGGGTCCTACCGGAAGGCCGGATCCTGCTGGGCCACGCGGCGCTTGCCCGCGTGCAGGCGGTCGGCCAGATCGAGCAGGTTCTTGGCGCCCGCCGGATCCCCCAGCCGGGCGGCCATGCGGGCCATGAAGTAGAGGTTCACGGAAAGCACCCGCTTCTCGTTGTGCTTCTTCGCCGCGAGATCCGAGGCCAGCAGCTTCTGCCGGTAGCCCTCCATCTGCGCCCGGGCGCCCGCCGCGTCGCCTTCCACGGCCTGCTTGACCGCCACCAGGAGCACGGTGTTGGAGTGGTCCGGGGGCCAGGCGTTCTCCAGCTCCCGGAGATACCCTTCGGCGGAGGCGCGGTCGCCGCGGTCCCAGGCGGTGTAGGCCATGAGGCTGCGCAGCACATTGGAAGTCGGCACCTCGCGCAGGCCGGCCTTCAGCCGGACTTCGGCCTCCGGTGCGCGCCCCATCCAGAGCAGCGCGTCCGCGGCGGTGACATAGGCGTACTCGGCGGAGGGCCGCAGGGCGATGGCCCGGTCCGCATGCTCGAGGGCCTGGAGGAGGTCGCCGTCATTCTGCAGCAGCACGCCGTACCGGTGGTGGGCCTGCCAGCCCTCGGGGAAGAGCGCCAGGGACTTCTCGAAGTAGCGCCGGGCCGTCTGGTGGTTGTCCTCGCCTTCCAGACCCGCGAAGACATCCGCCAGCACATCGTAGGCCTTGTGGTCCGCGGGATCGAGCCGCACGGCCTGGAGCGCGGAGCGGCTCGCGCCCTCCAGATCGCCCAGGCGCAGCAGGATGGAGCCCAGGGCCCGATAGGCCTGGGAGGCGCTGGGATCCAGGGCAATGGCCTGCTCGGCAGCGGCCTTGCCCTGGCGGAGCAGGGCCTGCCCCTCGGCGAAGCGCCCCTGGCTCAGGGCGCGGGTCGCGCCCAGCTCCGCCAGGGTCCAGGCGTATTCCGCCCGGGCCGGAGCGTAGTCGGGCTCGATCTCGATGGCCGAGGCCAGCAGGGAGTTCGCCAGCTGGACCGCGTCCTGGTTGCCATCCGTGATGACCTGGAGGGCCTTGGTGTAGAGCTCCCGGGTGCGGGGGTTCTTGGCCTGGGAGCGAAGCGAGCCCGGGTCGCTGCCCAGCCCCATCTCCTGGGGCAGCCGCTGCTGCAGTTCGTCCTCCAGCTTCAGGAGGTCGGTCACGGGACGGTCCAGCTGGAACTGGTGCCGGGTCGCCCCCCGCGCCACATCCACCACGCGCACGCCCATGCGGAGCTGCCCCCCCACGACCTGATAGCTGCCCAGGACCAGCAGCTCCGCCTTGAGCTGGCGGCCCAATTCGCCGAGGGCCCGGGGGGCCTGCCCCGGGGTGTCGCCCAGCTGGTGCATGGCCTCTACCACCCGCAGGCGGTCCACCACCAGGATGTCGTCCCGCCGCACCAGCCCGTAGGCCATGGCATCCGCGAAGCTGTTGCTCAGCCAGGCATGCTCGGCGTCCGGCTGCAGCTGCTCCATGGGCAGGATGGCCACCACCCGGCGCCCCCGGGTGAAGTCCAGCCGCGAGGCCCGGCGGGCCTCCCCCAGCCCGGAGCCGTCGCGGCTGCGGAGCAGCCAACCGCCGAGCCCGGCCGCCGCCACGACGACCAGACCCGCGGAAACGAGGAGCCAAGTCCGCCGGGGCCGGCGGAGCAGCGCCACCGGCCGGCTGAGATGGGGCACCGTGGCCGTGGGGATGTTCTCGGACAGCCCCACGACCAGGGCCTGCAGGTTCGGAAACCGGTCCTTGGGCGACTTGGCCATCAGGCGGTGGATGGCGTCCTGGAGGGTGCGCGGGAGGTCCGGCCTCGCCTCCGAGAGGGGCCGCGGCTCGTCGCGCGTCACCGCATAGAGCGTGTCCACGAGGCTGCTCCGCAGGAAGGGGTGGACCGCCGTCGCCAGCTCGTAGAGCACCACGCCCAGGCTGAACTGGTCCGACTGGCCCGTGAGGGGCTGGCCATTGGCCTGCTCCGGGCTCATGTAGGCGGGCGTGCCCTGGCTGTAGCCGGGCGCCGTGTGCTCGACGAGGGTCATGTGGTGGGAGGTCGGCCCCGCGGGAAGGTCGTCGGCGCCCCGGCGGGCGATGCCGAAATCCAGGATCTTGAGCTGGCCTTCGTCCGTCAGCAGCAGGTTCTCGGGCTTGATGTCGCGATGGACGATGCCCTTCTGGTGCGCGTGGGAGAGGGCCGCCGCGGCCTGGCGGGCCAGGTCCTGCAGGGCCTCGCCTTCGAGCGGGCGGCCCACCAGGGCGCGGAGCGTGCGGCCCACCACCAGCTCCATGGCGATGTAGGGCGTCCCCTCCACCTCGCCGGCGTCGTAGATGTGGGCGATGTTCGGGTGATTGAGCTGGCAGGCCAGCTTCGCCTCTCCGATGAGCGCCTTGCGCCGGAGATCATCGGCATCCTTCAGGATCTTGAGCGCCACCTCCCGCTCGAGCCGCAGGTCGAGGGCCTTCCAGACTTCGCCCATGGCGCCTTCCCCGAGCCGGGAGATCAGACGGTAGGAACCGAAGTGGGAGGCGTCGGAGATCAAGCAGGTCCTTGGTGGCAGGAATGAAGTATACCTTTCGACCTAGGGAAGCGTTTATGTTGCTGGAGGCTTGACCACCATCTCGAAATGTCGAGAATCGGGGTGGAGGTAGCCGTGCCCACGCCGGATCTCGAGACTGCCCTCACCGGAGCCCGCCTGGTGGAAGAAGCGGGCGCCCTGCTCACCCTGGGCGAGGAGCCGGAACGCATGGTCGCCCATGCCTTCGAGCGCCTGGGCCAGCTGGTGCCCTACGATCTCGCCACCGTCCTGCTGCGGGAGGGCGAAGGCCTGCGGGTCGCCTACGCGGTGGGTCCCCTGGCCACGCCCCAGCTGTCCGAAGCCCGGATCCCCGTGCGGGGCAACCTCCGCCTGCAGAACGCCCTCAAGGCCCGCTCCCGACCCGCCACTTTCGAGGAGGATGATCCCGGCGAGGATACCTTCCATGGTCTCCTCGAGATGCCCCATGGGCACAGCTGCCTCGTGGCCCCCCTCCGCAGCCGCGGCGAGACCTTCGGCCTCATGACCCTCGACGCGATGGTGTGCCGGCAGTATCCCGAGAGCGTGCTCCACCATGTGGGCGTCTTCGCCTCCCTCCTCGCCCTGGGCCTCAAGCAGGCCGAACACCTGGCCCGGCTGGCCGAGCGGGAGCGCAGCCTGGCCGAGGAGGTCAGCTACTTCCGCGAGGTCCAGCGCCGGGATGTGCTGCAGGAGCCCCTGCGGGCCGGAAGCCCCGCCATGCTCGGCATCCTCGACCAGCTGCGCCAGGTGGCCGCCACCGCGGCGACGGTGCTCATCACCGGGGAGACCGGCACCGGTAAGGAGAAGGTGGCCCAGACACTCCATCATCTCTCGCCCCGCCGCGACAAGCCCTTCATCAAGGTCAACTGCAGCGCCCTGCCCGCCTCGCTCATCGAGTCCGAGCTGTTCGGCCATGTGAAGGGCGCCTTCAGCGGCGCCGCCTCGGCGCGCAAAGGGCGATTCGAGCTGGCCGACGGGGGCACCCTCTTCCTCGACGAGATCGGCGACCTGCCCCTGGACCTCCAGCCCAAGCTGCTGCGCGCCATCCAGGAGAAGGAGATCGATCCGCTGGGCTCGGAGAAGTCCCGCAAGGTGGATGTGCGCCTGGTGGCCGCCACCCACGCGGACCTCCGGAAGGCCGTGGCCGAGGGCCGCTTCCGCGAGGACCTCTTCTACCGCCTCAGCGTCTTCCCCATCCACCTGCCCCCGCTCCGGGAGCGGCCCGAGGACATCGCCGCCCTGGCCGAGGGGTTCCTCGACCGCTTCGCCCGGGAGAACCGCCGGCCGTCCATCCGCCTGCCGGAGGCCGTGCGCGAACAGCTCGAGGCCTACGCCTGGCCCGGCAATGTGCGCGAGCTGCACAATGTGCTGGAGCGCGCCGCCATTCTCTCGGCTGGCCACGAGCTGCGCCTCCCTCCGGGCGCCCTGCCCTCCCGAAGTGCCAGTGAGCGGACCGGGCGGCCCCTCACCTGGGAGGCCCAGGAGCGCGCCTATCTGGAGCGGCTGCTCCGCCACACCCGCGGCAAGATCTCCGGCGTCGACGGCGCCGCGGCCCTGGCGGATCTGGCCCCCTCCACCCTGCTGTCGCGGCTGGAAAAGCTGGGGCTGCGCCCGAAGGACTTCCGCGAAGCGTGATAGCGTGGGTGCACTTCCCCGGAGCGAAGGATGACCGAGATCCCTGGCCCGCACGACGCTCTGCCTCCGGCCCCGATTCCGCCGCCGGTTCAGCCCCCGGCTCAGCCCCCGACTCAGCTACAGGCCCCGCCTCCGATCATTGAACTGGACGAACCGCCCAGGATCCCGCCGCCGCCCTTCCCGCCCCCGCCCGCCCATGCGTTGCCGGAAACCCCGGCCCTGCGGCCCATCCCCTTCGAGGACACGGAGGCCTTCCCCTCCTTCGGGTCGCGGGTGGGCGGCATGTTCCGGCTGGTCTTCAGCAACCCGATGGAACTCTTCGACCGCGTGCCCGTCACGGAAGGCCTCGGCGCCCCCTGGCGCTTCCTCCTGCTGCTGTCGATCCCCGTGTTCCTCATCATGGCGGCCGTCTTCTTCTTCGTGGGCATGGGCATCATGCTCGCGGCCCTGGAGCAGACCGGCAAAGGCGACGGCAAGACCCTCGCCGCCATCATGCCCATCATCTTCGGCGTCATCCTGCTGCTGATGCCCCTGGTGAGCTTCCTGGGCATGGTCGTCGGCGGCGCCCTGAACCACTTCTTCCTGTGGATGTGGGGCGGCCTCAAACCCGGCGTGGGCACCGGCCAGACCATCCGGGCCTACGGGTATGCCTCGGCCTTCATCCAGATCGGCGGCCTCATCCCCTACCTGGGCTTCCTGATCCAGATCGCCGGCATGGTGGTCATCGGCATGGGCCTCGCGCGCATGCACCGGACCGACACCTGGCGCGGCGTCTGCGCGGCCCTGACGCCGATCTTCCTGCTCTGCTGCTGCGGCATCGCCGCCGCCATCGCCATCCCGGCCCTCATCGCGGCGGGACGGTAGGCTCCAGCCAGCCCAGCACCGCCGCGCCCGCCGCTTCCGGCGGCAGGGTGCGGTGGACGGCGCCAGCGGCCAGGGCTTCGGCGCTGCTCCAGGTCTCGAAATGGAGGAACAACCGGTTGGCCCCTTCTGGGCCCAACAGCTCCGGGAGCCGCACCGTGCCACCAAAGCCGGTGAGGATGCCGTGCTTCGCCGCGGGATGGGCCAGACGCAGGCCGCCCTTGCCGGTGGCCGCATCCGCATCCACCGCCCAGCGCTCCTGGCCGTGCAGGGCCAGGTCGCAGCCGCCGCCCATGGCCACGCCCGACAGGAGGGTGAGCGTGCGCCAGCCGGGCCAGAGCAGGTGGGCCATCACCCGCTGGCCGCGCCGGGCGAAGGGCTCGGCGGTCACGGGATCCAGCGAGCCCACCTCGTGCAGGTCCGCTCCGGCCGAAAAATGATGGCCGCGATCCCGCATCCACCCCGAGCTGCTGAGGGCCACGCGGCGGATGCCGGCCCAGCGGAGCTCGATGAACAGCCGGTCCAGGGCCACCAGCAGATCGCTGTGCAGGCGGTTCAGGCCATCGCCCGAGCGCAGGCCGATCCAGGCCCAATCGGCCCCGCCCAGCAGCTCCAGCGAGGTGCGGCCCTCGTACCAGATGGCCGGCGTCATGCCAGCCCCAGCCGGGCGAAGGCGGCTTCCAGCGGCTCGGCATCGGGATCCCAGTGGGGCGCCGCGGGCAGCTGGTTGCGGAACCAGGTGGCCTGCCGCTTGGCGTAGGCCTGGGTCTCCTGCACGACGGTGGCCTGGATCTGGGCCGGCGCGCCTCCCGCCATCCAGGCGGCGTAGCCCAGGGGCCGCAGCGCCATCAGGTCGGGGCCGTGGCCCGCGGCCACCAGATCCCGCACTTCCTGGGGCCAGCCCGCCCGCACCTGGGCCGCCACGCGGGCGACCACCCGCTCCCGTCGGCGCTCGCGGCCCGGCGAGACCACCAGCACCCGCCAGCCCTCCGGAAGGCCCGTCTCGGGGCCGGTGAGCAGCGCCGACGGGGCCTTCCCGGAGGCCAGGTGCAGGGCCAGGGCCCGCTGGACCCGGGCCGCATCGTTGGGATGCAGGGCCGCGGCCCGAGCCGGATCCACCGCGGCCAGATAGCGGTGCAGCGCGGGCATGCCGAGGGTCGCGCCCCAGCGCCGCACCCGGTCCACCAGCCCGGGCGCCACCGGGGGCAGGCCGCTGAGCTGGTCCCAGATCCCCCGGAGGTAGAGGCCCGACCCCGTCACCAGCACGGGCTCGCGACAGGCCGAGAGCCGTTCCCGCACCCAGGCCCCGAAGTCCGCGGGATTGGGGCGGGCCGACAGGGGCCATTCGCCGTAGCCCACATGGGGCACGCCGCCCCGCTCCGCCTCGTCCGGCTGGCCGGTGCCGATGGCCAGGCCCGCGAGGGCCTGATAGGGGTCCCCGTTCACGATGGTGCCGCCGATGCGCCGGGCCACGGCCACCGCCACGGCGGATTTGCCGGAGGCCGTGGGTCCGAGGATCGCGATGGGCATGGGTCCAGTCTACTGAGGCCCGGGGCCGGGAACCTCCGTTCCGATGCCCTCATTCCAAGACCATGCGCCTCCTGCTCTCCCTCTGCCTCGCCTCGGGTCTCCTGGCCGGGGAGGGACCCCGTCCCGAGATTCTGGAACCGGGAAAGAATGCCGCCTTCCTGGCCCGGATCATGGGGGACACCGACGGCGGCGCCCGGCCGTGGCGCACCTTCACCCCCCCGGCGGAGTCCGCCTCGGCCGTGGTGGAGGTGGTCGGCGAGCTCTCCAAGGAGGAGCTCCGCCAGGTGGCGTTCCAGGAGTTCGTCGTCTGGTTCCGTCAGGACCTCCGGAAGTTCCTGCGCACCATCGGCGGAGGCATGGGGACCGAACCCACGAACCTGGCCTCGGCCACCCTGCCCGTGGACCGCTTCGGCGGCAACCCCGTTCCCCGCAATGTGCCCCTGGGGCGGGCCAACTTCTAAACGGCCTAATCGATCAGCCGCGGCAGCAGCCGGGCGGCCTGATCCCGGGCCAGGCGCGCCGCCACCAGGGCATTCCGCGCGGCATCCTCGGGGCTCTGCCGGGGGGTGAGGAGGGCCTCGAGCTGCCCGCGCAGCCGGGCCACTTCGCCTTGGGGATCCGGCAGGCGGCGCCGCGCCGCCGCTTCGAAGGCCACCAGGAAGCACTGGATGGCGTCGCAGGCCGTGCTCACGATGGCCGCGCTGTGACGGTGGTCGAGATCCAGCGCCAGGGCAGCCGCCAGGAAGCGCAGGCCATCCTCGAAGCGGGCCTGAGGCGCCCCGGAGGGGCCGGAACCCGTCATGACGACCGGCCCTCCGGTTCGAGGGTCCACCGCGCATCGGTGCGTCCGGACGGCTGGCCGGAGGGGTCGAAGCGCAGCTCGGTGAAGCGGACGGTCCCGTCCCGCCCCAGGGCCGCCAGGGTCGTGCAGCGCGTCCCGTAGCGCGGGCTCACGATGAAGGGCGGAGAGAGCAGGCGCTCCAGGTCGAGCCCCACGCCCGTGTCGGGAAGGTCCGCATCGGGAGCGGGCTGTGCATCGGCCAAGGCGGCGAGCAGCGGGGTTTCGTCGTCCTTCCCCGCGGCCACCCAGGCCTCCATCACCGCCCGGAGCCGCTCCGTCTTCGGCCAGGGGGTGTCCAGGTCCGCATTCGAGACGACATGCACCCCCGGCGGCACTTGGCGGGAGAGGAACCGCGGGTGGTTGTTCAGGTAGCGCAGGTCCCCGCCATCCCACAGCAGCAGGTTGAAGCCGGCGTAGGCCATAGCCCGGGCGGCCATCCCTTCAGAGAAGGCGTGCGCCGATTCGCGGCCCCGCACGAAGGAGGCCACCAGCGCCCCCCGGGACGGCGCCGCCGGGTCCGGGGCCTCCATGCGCCGCACATTGGTGACGCAGGCCAGACGGCCCCGCTCCGACAGCGCGAGCCAGCTGCCCCCCTGGGCCAGGTCGCGGCCCCCGAACACCCCGGGCGCGTCCTCCCAGGGGCCCGCCGGGGCCGTGGGCCGCGCGTGGTATTCGTCACGGTTGGCGGCCACCACCAGCTCGAAGGCGGTATGGGCGCGGTAGGCGAGCGCGATGAGGCACATGGCCCATGATAAGCACCGATAAGCGCCGGAAGGGCCCCCGGACCGCTCCTAGCCCTTCGTGCCCGGCGCCACGGGATAGTTGCCCGTGAAGCAGGCGTAGCAGAAGCCCTGGCCATCGTCGCCCATGCAGGCTTCGAGATCCTTCAGGTCGAGGTAGCCGAGGCTGTCGGCTTCCACGAACGCCGTGATCTCCGCCAGCGACATGTAGGAGGCGATGAGGTGCTGCCGCTTGGGCGTGTCGATGCCGTAGAAGCAGGAGTGCGTGGTGGGCGGGCAGGCGATGCGCATGTGCACTTCCTTGGCCCCGGCCTCGCGCACCATCTGCACGATCTTCTTGCTGGTGGTGCCGCGCACGATGCTGTCGTCCACCAGCACCACGCGCTTGCCCGCCAGCAGGTGGCGCACCGGATTCAGCTTCACCTTCACGCCGAAGCTGCGGATGTTCTGCTTGGGCTCGATGAAGGTGCGGCCCACATAGTGGTTGCGGATGATGCCGAAGTCGAAGGGGATGCCGGACTGCTCGGAGTAGCCCAGGGCGGCGCTCACGCCGCTGTCGGGCACTGGCACGATGAGATCGGCCTCCACGGGGTGGCGCAGGGCCAGGCGGCGGCCCATCTCGCGGCGGGCCACCATGACGCTCTGGCCATAGACCAGCGAGTCGGGCCGTGCGAAGTAGATGTGCTCGAAGACGCAGGGCTTGGCCTGCACCTTCGGCAACGGGAAGAGGGAGCGGAGCTCCCCGCCCCGGCGCGGCACGACCACCATTTCGCCGGGAGCCACATCGCGCACATAGGCCGCGCCCACCAGATCGAAGGCGCAGGTCTCGGAGCTGAACACGGTGGTGCCGTTCATCTGGCCCATGGCCAGCGGCCGGAAGCCGTGGGGATCCCGGGCGGCGATGAGGGTGTGCTCCGTGAGGATGAGCAGGGAATAGGCGCCCTGCGCCTGGCGGAGGGCCGAGACCACGGCATCCTCCAGGGTGTCCGCCTGGGCCCGGTTGATGAGGGCCAGCAGCACTTCGGAATCCGAGGGGCTGGTGAAGGTGTGGCCGTCCGCGATCAGGGCGGCGCGCAGGGTCTCGGTGTTGGTCAGGTTTCCGTTGTGGCAGAGGGCCACCTGGCCGAAGCGGCCGTGGATGAGGAAGGGATGCGCGGCCGAGGCGACATTGCCGCCGGTGGTGGAATACCGCGTGTGGCCGATGGCGGCATCACCGGGCAGGCCGTCCAGGACGGTTTCGGTAAACACATCCGCCACATAGCCCAGGGCCTTGTGCAGGTGCAGCCCCTGGTCGTCGCCGGAGCAGATCCCCGCCGCCTCCTGGCCCCGGTGCTGCAGGGCGTAGAGGCCCAGGTAGGTCTGACGGGAGGCTTCCGCCTGGGGGCAGATCCCGAACACCCCGCATTCGTCCCTGAACGGCATGATTCCTCCGAGTCCTCCAGAATAACCCTCGGGAACCGGAACCCGTAGCTTCGGCATCCCTGGTCGACCCCGGAGCCCCCATGCGCCTGCCCACCCTCCTGCTTGCCCTGGCCCTGCCGCTGACCTTGTCGTTGGCCCCGACCTTGGGCGCCAACAGCCTCGACGACCTGCGGGCCGCCCTCCAGAAGCCCCACGGGGGCGAGGCCGTGAAGGCCACCCTGGAGCACAGCTTCTGGCGCCAGACCACCGAGGACAAGAAGCCCATCGTCAGCCAGGGGAAGGTTTCCGCCCAGCTGGAGGAGGGCCCCCGGGGGCTCCTCGTGACCTGGGCCCGGCCCACCCTCCAGCAGGCCGTCCGGGAGCTGGCCGCCCAGGAGCGCGAGCCCGAGCGCGCCGCGCCCACCCGCACCGCCCTGAGGAACCTGGACCCCCTGGAAGCCACCGAGGCCCTGGACTACGCCGAGGCCCTGCTGCGCGACCTGGGGCAGGCCCAGCTCCTCGAGGAGCGGCCGGAGGCCTGGCAGGGCCGGCCGGCGAAGCTGCTGGTGTTGAAGCTCACCCCGAAGATCCCGGAGAATCAAAGGAAGTATCTGAAGGAACTCAAGGTAGATGCGAAGGTCTGGGTGGGTGCCGATGGCCTGCCCCTGGCCTTCTCCAGCACCGTGGCCTACAAGGGCAGCCGCATGTTCATCAGCTTCGAGGGCGGCAGCAGTCAGGAGCGGCAGTTCACCCGGGTCGGGAGCCGACTGGTGGTGAGCCGGGCCACCAGCGAGGACCGCAATGCCGGATTCGGCACCTCCACCCTGACGAAGAAGGTCACGACCCTGAGCCTGCTCTGACCGGGACCGCTACCGGACGGTGCCGCCGTCTTCGGCTTCCGCCTGCTGCTCCTGCGACCAGGCCTGGAGGGTGCTGAGGAGCACCGTCCCCGCCTCGGCGGGGGCCAGCGATTCCGTGGCGTCCAGGCCCTCGAGGTGCAGTTCCAGCCGGGCGAGGTCGCCGCGCTCGAAGCGGGCGCTGAGGTCGCAGAGGGCCAGCAGCCGGGGGGCGACCTCGACCAGGGCGGTGGAGGCGTGCAGGCCCTTGGGCAGCTCCAGGCTCCACACCGGCAGGCTGCGCGTCCCGAAGCGCAGGGCGATGGGTTCGGCACGCGTCTGGGGCGAAGGACCCGCCAGGTAGAGCAGGCGCTCGGCCCGCCCCAGCAGCAGGGCCTGGGCGTAGGGCGTGCCCTGGGTGCGGTCCGCCTCCAGCCGCCAGCCGCCCATGCGGGGTTTCTTCACGCGGTTGTGGCTGACGGTGCCCGCCGTGGCCACCAGGCGGAACCGGGTCTCCAGCGGCGCGGCCTCGCCGCGCATCCACACCTGCATGCGGTACCGCAGCCCTTCCTGCGCCGCCACGGGAAGGGATAGGGCCAGTAGAAACGCTGCTCGCAGGTGCATCAAGGAACCGTCCTCCTTTGAGCATGCCATCCCGTGAGATCCTGGGCCATGCCGCTCTGCTTCGACCTCGATGGGACCCTGGGCCATTTCAGCTCCGGCTTCGTGCTGCTGCGGGAGGCCCTGGGCGAACTATGGGGCTCCGCCCCCAGCGCGGAGGAGCTGGGCCGCTGCACGGGCTCCACGGACTGGGAGATTGTCGACGAGCTGCACCGCATGCGCTTCGAGACGGGGCTCGATGAAGCGGGCTACGAGGCCTACGAGGCGGCCTGCGTGGAGCGCTTCCGGACCGTCTTCGCCCCCGGGGGGCGCGAGGCCGTGGCCTACGCGGGCATCCTGGACGCCCTGCATCGCCTGGCGGCCCATCACCGGGTCTGGGTGGTTTCCGGCAACGCACCGGACCTCCTGGCCTTCAAGGCCGAGGTCCTGGGCATCGATCCGGCCATCCCCCGCCTGGGCTCCCTGCCGCGCCACGATCGGACCGCCCTGCTGCGACGGGCTCTGCAGGACTGCCCCGGACCCCACCTCTATGTGGGCGACCGCCCCCACGACCTGAACGCCGCCCAGGCCGCCGGCCTGCCCTTCCTGGGCGTGGGCGGGGCCGTGCCCGGCGCCCATCCGAGCCTGCCCATCGACGCGGATCCGGAGCAGGTGGTCCAGTCCGTGGCCGCGCTCATGCGGTGAGGCTCTACCTCGTTCGCACTTCGAAGTCGTCGAGGAAGGCCAGGGTGCGCGGATCATCCTCCCGGCGGACGACGGCCTGAGCATGGTGCAGGCGGCCCCGGCGGAGCACCACCACGCCTTCGATGAAGCCGCCGTTGGCGCCTTTCACCTTGTAGCGGAATCCGGGCCCTTTGGCGGCCGGAAGCTCCGTGCGCCGCAGGGCGCCGAGGCGGTAGGTCAGGAAGTTCTGGAAGGTGGTCAGGATCTCCCGCGGCGTGGTCCCGCCCTTGTCGCCCGGCGGCAGATTGCCCACGGCCACGCTGAAGGTCTCGTCCAGCCGCCCGGGCGGGCTCATGGCCAGGTCGAACCACTCCACCTCCCCGAAGGGACCGGGGTCCGTGTGCCGGTGCAGCTTCGGCGGCCCCGGGAAGGTGGCGGCGACGCCCAGGTTCTCGTTCTCGATGCGGCGCGGGTCGTCCTTGCAGCCCATCAGGGCGAGCAGGGCCACCAGGCTGATCGAGCTGCGGAGCATGACACCTCCCTGACCTGTCATCGGACGAGCCGGTCGAGAAGTTGATTCATTTCATGCAGGGCCCTGGCGGGAGGCCTCGGTCCAGCGGGCCGCCTCCCGGGGATCCCTGACCACGCCGTGGCCTCCCAGGTAGGCCTGGGCCAAGGCGCCCATGGCCTCCCGGTGGCCGGCCTCGGCCGCCCGGCGGAACCAGACCACGGCGCACGAATCGTCCGGGGGCATCGACGGCGTGCCCTTCCGGTAGGCCACGCCCAGACGGAAGCAGGCCTCGGGATCCCCCGCCTCGGCCGCTTCGCGCAGGCGGTCCCGGCCCTGCCGCGGCCGGTCCCGGCGCAGCTGCCATGCCAGCCAGGCCAGCATGATCCCGGGCGGGGCGAGCATCAGCAGGGGCAGGAAGAAAAGCCCGGAAGCCCCCACCAGGAAGAAGGTGACCACCGTGCCCATCCCCAGCCCCGCCAGCAGGACCGCGCCCACGCCCAGCGCCCAGCGTCCCGCCCGGTGCTGGAGCCCGCGGTCCGCCATGTCCTCGAGGCTCTGGAGGAAGCTGGCCCCCGCCTGGACCAGGGGATCCTCCGGGGCGGCGTCATGCCGCAGGAGGCTTCGACTCAGGGGCGGGTGCGGGGCCAGGCGCTCGGCGACCTCGGCCCAATGCCGGGCCTGGCCCGGATCCACCGCCACGCCATCACCCCTCGCGTGGGCCTCGGTCAGCCAGGCCGCCGCGGGACCGAACCCCGCCGCCGCCGAGGCCTGATACCAGCGGAGCGCCCCCTCCGCATCGCCCCGACCTCCGCGGCCCGTGCGCAACGCTTCCGCCAGCCAGAAGGCCGCTTCGGGATGCCCCTGTTGCGCGGCCCGGACCATGCGTTCAAGGCCGGCGATCTGCCCGCCCGCGCCGAACCCGCCGTCGAGATAGGCCAACCCCTCCTGGAACAGGGCCTCGGCCCCGCCCAGACCGGCTGCCTGCTCCAGGCACCAGTGGGCCTGGCTGGAGCGATGTGCTTCCCTCGCCCACTGGATCCAGAGGGCCCCGGGATCCGGCGCGAACCGAGCCGCCCAGCGGCGGACCCCGCGCTCCAGGTGCATCAGCACCGGCGTGGTGGTCCCCACCATGGCCCCGATCACCGCCGCCACCCCGATGCCCCAGATCACCAGGGCCAGCAGGGTGGCCCAGCCCAAAGCCAGTGGGGCCAGGGGCGTCGGCAGCAGCAACAGCGGTCCCAGCAGGATCAAGGCCAGCCACCCCAGCGGCCGGCCCCAGACGGGCCAGCCCGCCAGCGGGGCGGCAGGCTGGGCGGCCATGCTCAGCGGGCCTTCAGGGCCTCGTCCAGGGCCCGCCGGGCCCGGCCCTCCGCGTAGCCCGCCCAGCGCTGCACCAGGCGGCCCTTCCGGTCCACGATGAGCGTGGTGGGGATGCCGCTGATCTCGCCGAACGGTTCCAACCCGCGCTCCCCGTCCGGCAAGTAGGCCGTGAGGCCCAGTCGGGGGTTCTGGGCCAGGAAGGGCTTCACATCGTTCCATCCGTCCCGGTCCACGGAGATGGGCAGCACCACGAAGCGGTCGCCACCGGCCTTCTGGAGTTCGGCCACTTCCGGAAGCGATTTGCGGCAGGGAGGGCACCAGGTGGCCCACACATCCACCAGCACCACCTTGCCCTGGTAGTCCGCCAGGGTGTGCCGGTTCCCCTCGGCATCGCGAAAGGCCACGCGGCTCACATCGACCCCGGCGGAGACTCCGCCCTCCTGACCGCCCCCGAAGAGGCCCCGCACCGCCACCCCCCCGGCCAGCAGCAGGCCCCCGCCCACCAGGACCGCGGCCGCCAGGGTCCGCCAGCGGGATTCGGGAACATAGGCGTCGGACATGGGGACTCCAGGATCAGCCTTGAGGGTACTGCCGCCGGCAGCCGCTTCATACTGGAGGGATGCCCATCCTGTCCGCCTCCGATCTCCGCCTCCGCCTGCCCGGCGTCCGCCTGCTGGATGCCCGGCAGGATTCCGCCGACTACGCTGCCGGCCACCTGCCCGGCGCGCTCCATGCGGACCTGAACCGCCACCTGAGCACGGCCACCGACCCCGGCCATGACCCGGCCCGGGGCGGGCGCCATCCCCTGCCGCCCCTGGCGCGCTTCGCGGCCCAGGTGGGCGCCTGGGGCATCGATCCCGGCACGGAGGTGGTCGTCTACGATGCCAGCGGCGGGGGGAATGCCGCGGCCCGCCTCTGGTGGATGCTGCGGGCCCTCGGGCACGAGCGCGTCTTCGTGCTCGACGGCGGCCTCCAGGCGGCCGTCGAGACCGGCTTGACAGTGACTGTCGAAGTGCCTGCCGTGGCCTCCCTCGGGCTGTACCCGGCGGAGCGCTGGGCCCTTCCCCTGGCGGACGCGGAGGCGGTGGACGCGATCCGGCAGGATCCCACCCGCCGCTTGCTGGATGTGCGCTCCGCCGAGCGGTGGCGCGGGGAGAACGAGACCCTCGACCCCGTCCCCGGCCACATCCCCGGCTCCCTGAACCTGTCCTGGACGGACAACCTGGGCCCCGGAGGCCGCTTCAAATCGCCCGGAGACCTGCGTGCCCAGTACCAGGCCCTGCTGGGGGGCGTACCGCCCGGGCGCCTCACCGTCCATTGCGGCAGCGGCGTCACCGCCTGCCACACCCTCCTGGCTCTCGAGGTGGCGGGCCTCTCCGGCGCCTCGCTGTATGTGGGCAGCTGGAGCGAGTGGTGCCGCAGCGGTCGGGAGAGGGCCCGGGGCTAGAGAAAATCCGATGACCTCGGCGCTCCCCCTGCCCCGGGGCGGGAAGAACGCCGGTCTTTCGCTAGAGTGAAAGGCATGAACCCCTGGAAGGGCCTCCGAGGCCTCCCCCGCGAAGTCTGGCTGGTGTGCGCCAGCACCCTGGTCAACCGCCTCGGCACCATGGCGCTGCCCTTCCTGGTGCTCTACCTCACCGAGGGCCGCCGCTGGACGCCGGGCGAGGCCGGGTTCGGCATGATGGTCTACGGCGCGGGAGCTCTGGCAGCCGGGCCCTTCTCGGGCCGGCTGGCGGACCGGCTGGGCCATGTCCAGGTGTTGAAGGCCAGCCTCTGGTCGTCGGGGACGCTGCTGCTGCTGCTCCCCTTCGCCACGGCCAGGCCGCTGCTCTTCGCCCTCATCTTCCTCTGGGCGGGCCTCACCCAGGCCTTCTGGCCCAGCGCCATGGCCCTGTTGGCGGACCTCGCTCCGCCCGAGCAGCGCAAGGCCGTCTATGCCCTGCACCGGCTGGCCGTGAACCTGGGCATGGCCGTGGGGCCGGCGGTGGGCGGCTTCATCGCCCATCGAAGCTACACCTGGGTGTTCTGGACCGACGGACTCAGCACTCTGGCCGGGGCCCTCCTGCTGGGCCTGCTGCTGAAGACGCCGCCCCGGCCTTCTCCCCATCACGAGCAGGCGCGGGGCGCCAGCCCGTGGCGGGACCGCCACCTGGCCTTCCTCCTCCTCCCCTTCGTCCCCCTGCTGATGGTGTTCTTCCAGATCGAGGGCACCCTGCCGCTGTGGGTGGTGCGCGACCTGGACCTGGGCAGCCGCTTCTACGGCCTGCTGTTCACGGTCAACACCCTGATCATCGTGGCCCTGGAGGTCTCGCTGAACCTGGCCATGGCCCGGTGGCCGCACGGCCGGCAGCTCTTCGTCGGGGCGCTTTGCCTTGCCGCGGGCTTCGGCCTGACGGCCTGGGCCACGGGCCGCACCACACTGATCCTCACCACGGTGATCTGGACCTTCGGCGAAATGATCCTGTTCCCGGCCATGAGCGACGCCGTGGCCACCCTGGCGCCCCCGGACCGGCGCGGCGAGTACATGGGCCTGCTTTCCCTCTGCTTCGCCGCCGGCCTGGCCCTGGGCCCCTGGCTGGGCGTTCTGGCCTACGCCAAGGCCGGCCCGCGCGCCGTGTGGCTTTCCGCCTTCGGGGTCGCCCTGGGCGCCGGTCTGCTGTTGGCCCGGTTCCGGACGCCGGACGGCCCCCGGCCGCCCCGGGACCAGCCCCTTCAGTCCGCCGGGTAGCTGGGCGCCAGAGACTCCTTCCGGGTCTGCCGCCGGCGCTTCAGCGCCTCCTTGGCCTGGGCTTCCAGCCCTTCGTACTGGCGCTTCTGTTCGTCGTTCAGGGTGGCGAGAATCCTCCGGTCGTATTCCTGGTGGGCCGCCTGCGCTTTCCGGAGCTTCTGGTAGGGACGCAGGGACGCATCGCCCTGGATGGCCCGCATCTGCTCCTGGCGCTCCGCCAGGATGGCCTTCAGCTGGATTTTCTGCGGGTCGGTCAGGCCCAGCTGGACCGCAAGCCGTTCCACCGCCACCTCAGGCGCCACGGGCGCCCGATCCGGCGCGGTGGCCACGCGGCGGCTCGCCGGAACCAGGGGCGCCGGGCTCTGGGCGCAGGCCGGTGTCCATGCCGAAGCCCAGGCCGCAGCCCAGGCCAGGGCGAGGCCTCCGGCGAAGGTCAAGCGCAGGTCCCATCGGATGAAAAGGCTCGTCATGGCGGTATCCCCCAACCCTTCCATGGAGGCCGTGGACCCGCGATCGGTTGAACCGGGCGACCCGAAATTCTGGGGATCGTCAGACCTGGACCGCATCTCCCACGCGGATCACACCCCCGTCCAGGATCTCGGCGCGCAGGCCGCCCCGGTGGATGAGGCCGGGCAGGATCTGGGGTTTGCCCGTCACTCGGGCGAGGGTGGCGCAGGGTTCACAGAGCTCATGGCCGCGCAGGCGCACCTCGCCCACGGTGAACTCCCGGCCCACCAGGTGGTTCAGCGCCACCCCGCGGGTGACGAGGTTGCGGCGCGTCTCCCCCGGGGCGAGGACCAGGCCCAGCTCCAAGGCCAGCGCCTCGATGGCCTCCGCCTCGATGAGCGTGATCTGACGGCCCGGCTTGGGCTTGGCGGAGAAACTGCCCGCCCGGGTGGCGTAGCGGTCGCCCTCCAGGCCCACCCCGGCGAGGGCGGTGGCTTCGGGCACGCCGCGCATGGAGGCCTCGGCCTCCGCGGCGAGGTGGATGGACTCGACTCGGCCTGGGGTCACGGGCGCCTCCTCCTCCAGTGTCCAGGAAACGGCCACGACCTGCCACGCGGGAGTGGCGCGGGCAGTGACGCGGAATCAATCCCGGATCAGATCCCGGCGGTCCACCAGCCGGAAGGTGCGCCCCTTCCACTGGGCCGCCTGGGGTTCGATCTGCACCGATGCCGGTGGAATCCGTTCCGCCTTGCCCCGGTTCTTGGGATAGAGGAAGACCTGCTCGATCTCCCGGAAATCCTCCCGGTCCTCCGGGAACATGATGTAGCGCACCAGCCAGCCATCCGGAGCGGCATAGGCCTCGTAGCTGTAGTGGCGGCAATCGGGATCCGCCAGCAGATGGGAATCCAGGCGCAGCCAGGCCGGTGGCGCCGGATCGGCCTGGAAGCCCGGAATGGCCCCAGAGGCCCGGACGCCGGCCGGTTCCAGGGGCGGCTGCGCCGCCCCTGGAACCAGGACCAACAGGCAAGTCAGGATCGTTTTCAACATGAAGGAACTCCGGGGATTATGAAATTCCCGATGATGTCCTTCATTTTCCCATCACCCAGGCGTGGATGGGGTAATCAGATTGTGACTTGTGCAGTCATTCAGCCCTGAAGCACGGCTTCCAGCTGATCCACCGCCCAGTCGATCTGCTCCTTGGTGATCACGAGGGGCGGCGCGAGACGGATGATCTGCTCGTGGGTGTCCTTGCAGAGCATGCCGCGCTCCTTGAGCTGGTAGCAGTAGGGGCGGGCCTTCCCCGCGCTCTCCTTGAGCTGCACACCGGCCCAGAGGCCGCGCACGCGCACCAGCTCCACCTTGTCGGACTTCATGTCCTTCAGGCGCTTGGCGAAGTACTCGCCCAGCTCGGCGGCGCGCTCCGCCAGCTTTTCGTCCACCAACACATCAAGGGCTGCGCTGGCCACGGCGCAGGCCAGCGGGTTGCCGCCGTAGGTGCTGCCGTGGATGCCGGGGGTGAACACATCCATGACCTCGTCGTTGGCCAGGAAGGCGCTCACGGGGTAGTAGCCGCCACTGAGGGCCTTGCCGATGGTGATGCCGTCGGGGCGGATGCCCTCGTGCTCGAAGGCGAACAGCTTGCCCGTGCGGCCCAGGCCGGACTGGATCTCGTCGAGCACCAGGAGGCAGTTGTTCTTCGTGGCGAGGTCACGCAGGCCCCTGAGGAAGCCGTCGGGTGGGATGACCACGCCGCCCTCGCCCTGGATGGGCTCCATGAAGATGGCGCAGGTGTTGGGGTTGATCGCCTTCTTCACCGCCTCCAGGTCGCCATAGGGCACGATCACGAAGCCGGGGGTGAAGGGGCCGAAGCGGCTGGTGCTGTCGGGGTCGGTGCTGAAGCCCACGATGGTGGTGGTGCGGCCGTGGAAGTTGCCGTCGGCCACGATGATCTCGGCCTTGCCGTACTCGATGCCCTTCTTGTCGTAGCCCCACTTGCGCATGGCCTTCAGGGCCGTTTCAACAGCTTCGGCTCCGCTGTTCATGAGCAGGGCCTTGTCGAAGCCCGTGAGCTTGCAGAGCTTCTCGAGCAGCGGGGGGAACTGGTCGTTGCGGAAGGCGCGGCTGGTGAGCGCCAGCGTCTTGATCTGGGCGATCATCGCCTCGCCGATCTTCGGGTGGTTGTGTCCCTGGTTCACGGCGGAGTAGGCGGCCAGGAAGTCCATGTACTTCTTGCCGTCCACATCCGTGAGGAAGACGCCCTCGCCCTTGGTGCAGACCACATCGAGGGGATGGTAGTTGTGGGCGCCGTACTGGTTTTCCTGCTGGATCAGCGCTTCGGATTTCGCGGCGAGGGTGGCCATGGGAGCTCCGGGATGGAATGGCGGGATGGGAATGGATGGCTGCCGAACGAGAAAAAGCCAGTGTAGGCCGGCGGGCCCTGATTGTCAGGGATCTCAAGGCTTCCTTGACGAAGTGTCATGGCCCATCCCCCGGAGCCCTCCGCCCGGCCGGCGGTGGATTCCCGCCGCTGGGCGGAAGGATGGGACAATGGGGTCCCCTATCCAGTACGGTGTTGCCTCCGGAGACCCCCATGAGCGATCAGTCCTCCTCCCTGTACGGTGACCAGCCCGAGGCACCGCGCCCCAAGGCCCCCGGGCTCATCGACCAGATCGTCGGCGTCTTCACGGCCCCCGTGGAGCTCTTCCAGAAGCTCAACAAGGCCCCCAGCTGGGGCTGGGCCCTGGGGGTCCTCGTCGTGGCCGCCCTAGTGGTCACGGTGATCTGGGGCCTGCGGGTGGATGTGGAGGAGATGCTGCGGCCCATCCTGGAGCGCAATCCCCAGGTCCAGGCCTCGCAGATCGACATGATCATCGAGATGCAGAAGAAGTTCGTCCTCCCCTTCGGCATCATCGGCGCCCTCTTCGGCACCGCCGCGGCCATGGCCCTGGTGGGGCTCTTCTACTGGCTGATCGGCAAGGCCCTGCCCGAGGCCGAAGCCCCCTCTTACCCACAGGCCCTCAGTGCCGCCGTGGTCCCCACCCTGGTGCGGCTGCCCCATACCCTGCTCCTGATCGTCATCTGCCTGGTGCGTCCCATCGGCGGCCTCACCCCCGAGAAGCTCGCCCCGACCTCCCTGGGCTACTTCATGCATGTGGAGAACCTCAAGCTCCACGCCTTCCTCTACAGCATCGACCTGTTCTACCTGGCCGAGGCCGTGCTGACCTATTTCGCCCTGCGCCACCTCGTCCGCATGAAGACCTCCGGGGCCCTCATCTGCGTCCTCCTGCCCATGGCCTTCGGCATCGGCCTCCGCATCCTCGGAGCCAAGTAGATGGCGTCCCGGAACACCAAGCTCCTGCTCGGCGGGGCCGCCGCCCTCGTCATCCTGATCGTTCTCGGCATCGCCTTCGGCGGCGCCAAGGATGAGGACAGCGCCTATTCCTGGGATGCGGTGGGCCGCGGCGACATCCGCGAGACCATCAGCGCCAGCGGCGAGATCCGCGCCAAGACCCAGATCAACATCGGCACCTCCGTGGCCGGCGAGATCAAGGCCATCCATGTGAAGGACGGCCAGGATGTGAAGGCGGGCGACCTGCTCGTCAGCATCGACCAGGAGCGCCTCAAGCAGGCCCTGGCCCAGGCCCAGGGCCTGCTTGAGGCCGCGCGGCAGGACGCCTCCCGCCTCGAGGCCGCCATGCGCCGCGCCGTGGACAGCTTCCCGCGCTACGAGGCCCTGCGCCAGCAGGGCCTCATGTCGGACGAGGACTTCCGCCAGCAGAAGCTCGCCAAGGAGAGCGCCGTCCTCTCCTACAACAGCGCCCGGGCCAATGTCGCCCAGAGCGATGCCAACCTGAAGGCCATGCAGGACGGCCTGTCCAAGGCCACCCTGCGCGCGCCCATCACGGGCCGGGTCACGAGCCTGAAGGCGGAAAAGGGCGAGACCGCCATTCCCGGCATGAGCAACCTGCCGGGCGCCACGCTGATGGTCATCTCCGACATGAGCGAGATGCAGGCGGAGATCAAGGTCAACGAAAGCGAAGTGGTGCGCACGAAGGTGGGCCAGACCGCCCAGGTCACCGTGGAGTCGCTGCCGGGGAAGGTCTTCCCGGGCTCCGTCATCGAGGTGGCCACGGGCACGGAAAAGACGGGCACGGACGCCAACCTCTACAAGGTGAAGGTGCTGCTCCAGGGCCAGGCGTCGGACCTGGGCCAGCTGCGGCCCGGCATGAGCACCCGCGCCGTGATCCTCACCCGCGAGGCCAAGGGCGTGCTGCGCGTCCCCCTGCAGGCCGTGCTCGAGCGCGAGGGGAATCCCGACGAGGCCCAGAAGCAGGGCCTCCTGGCCCCCATGACCCGCAACATCGTCATGGTCTTCAAGGGCGGCAAGGCCCAGGAGCGGACCGTGCAGGTGGGCATCGCCAACACCCAGTTCTTCGAGCTCAAGGAGGGCCTGGCCGAGGGTGACAAAGTGCTCACGGGGCCCATCCGGAAGCTGAAGGAGCTGAAGGACAAGGCCACGGTGACGCTGCGCGCCCGGTCGGACAGCGACCTGGCGAAGGTCAAGGACACGAAAAAATAATGGACATCCGCGAGCCCCTCTCCGCCGCCGTTCGCGCCCTCAAGGCCAACAAGCTGCGCTCCGCCCTCACCACCCTCGGCATCATCATCGGCGTGGCGGCCGTGATCGTGGTGGTGAGCCTGGTGCAGGGCCTCCAGACCAGCGTCCTGAAGCAGGTGGAGCGCGCGGGCAGCCAGACCATCTTCATCCGGCCCGTCATGCCGGGCGACATGCCCTTCGCCGAGCTCACCAAGATCAAGAACAAGGACCTGACGCTGGACAACATGCGGGCCCTGGCCCACGCGGTGCCCCAGATCACCCAAGTGACGCCGATCTTCTTCAACGGCTCGGAGGTGAAGGCCGATGGCCGCACCGCCAACGCCAACCTCATCATGACGGACGAGAGCTACCTCGAACTCAACAGCATCAACCTGGTGGCGGGCCGCAACTTCGTGCCCTCGGACCTGCGGCTGGGCAACAAGGTGGCCATCATCGGCCCCCGGGTCATCGAGAAACTGGGCCTGAAGGGCAACCCGCTCGGCCACATCCTCACCACGCCGACCCTCAGCCTCGAGGTGATCGGCGTGCTGGAGGAGCAGGGTGCGCAGCTGGGCAACGACCCGGACCAGAACATCCTCATCCCGCTCAGCACGGGCCTGGCCCAGCTGTCCGAGACGCAGCGCCGGCAGCTCTTCTTCCAGGCCCGCATCGACCCCCGCCTCACCGCCGACGACGGGGCCGCCCTGGTGGAGGATGCCCTGCGCCGCATCAAGGGTCTGCGCGGCAAGGAGCTCAGCGGCTTCAAGGTGTTTAGCCCCAAGCAGATCACGGGGATCATCAGCGGCATCACCGGCACCATCACCGCCGTGGCCGGCGGCATGGTCTCCATCGCCCTGCTGGTGGGCGGCATCGGCATCATGAACATCATGCTGGTGAGCGTCACCGAGCGCACCCGCGAGATCGGCGTCCGCAAGGCCGTGGGGGCGAAGCGCCACGACATCATGCTGCAATTCCTCATCGAGGCCGCCTTCCTCTGCGTGCTGGGCGGCGCCATCGGCGTGGGCCTGGGCTTCATCCTGGGCGCGGCCCTGGGCAAGGCCCTCCTGGGCACCATGGGTTCGGTCCCCATCTGGGCCATCGTCAGCGCCTTCGCCGTGCCCGCGGCCATCGGCCTCATCTTCGGCCTCTACCCCGCCGCCAAGGCCAGCAAGCTGGATCCCATCGAGGCGCTGCGCTACGAGTAGCTCCCCGCCTTGGGATCCCGCGGTTCCGCCGACAACCCCCAGAGCGGATGGGGCCCCGTCCCATCTATTCCTCCCGTACGAGTAGACTGATCGTCCGTCTCGATCGGAGTTGAAGATGTCCAAGCTCGTCCGCATCGCCAATGGCCAAGGTTTCTGGGGCGACAGCATCGACGCCCCGGTGCGCCTGGTGGAGGCCGGGGGCATCGACTACCTGACGCTGGACTACCTGGCCGAGGTCACGCTCTCCATCATGCAGAAGCAGCGCCGGAAGGATCCGAATCTGGGCTATGCCACCGATTTCGTGGACTTGATGAAGCGCGTGCTGCCCCAGCTCAAGGCCACCGGCATCCGCGTGGTGGCCAACGCCGGCGGCGTGAACCCCGAGGCCTGCCGCGCCGCCGTGCTGGAGGTCGCCCGCCAGCTGGGCATCACGGGCCTGAAGGTCGCCACCGTGACCGGCGACGATGTGCTGGCCCGGCTCCCCGAGTTCGAGGCGAAGGGCCTGAAGCTGGCGAACATGGACACCGGCGAGGGCCTCTTCGACGCGCCGCGGACCATCCTCAGCGCCAATGTCTACCTCCAGACCCAGGCCATGGTGGAGGCGCTGGACACCGGCGCGGACATCGTGCTGACGGGCCGCTGCACGGACCCGGGCCTGACCCTGGCGCCCCTGATCCACGAGTTCAAGTGGGCCCCGGAGGATTGGAACCGCCTGGCCGCGGGCACGGTGGCGGGCCACATCCTCGAGTGCGGCGCCCAGAGCACCGGCGGGAACTTCAGCCGCTGGTGGGAGGTGCCCGAACTCTGGAATGTGGGCTATCCCATCGCCGAGGTCGCGGAGGACGGCACCTTCGTCATCACCAAGCACGCCGGCACCGGCGGCCTGGTCACCGTGGATACGGTCAGCGAGCAGCTGGTCTACGAGATGGGCGACCCGGAGAACTACATCACGCCCGATGTGGTGGCGGATTTCACGAGCATCCACCTCGAACCGGCCGGACCCGACCGGGTGCGCGTCAGCGGGATCACCGGCAAGCCCCGCACGCCCTTTCTCAAGGTGAGCGGGGCCTACCTCAAGGGCTACAAGGCCACGGGCCAGCTGACCCTCTGCGGCCCCCGGGCCCTGGAGAAGGCGCAGCTCTGCGCGGACATCGTCTGGAAGCGCCTGAAGGCCGCGGGCTTCGACTACGAACACACGGACGCCGAATTCCTGGGCGCCAGCACGGTGCACGCGGGCATCGCACCCGCCCCGGCGGATCCCGCCGAGATTGTGCTGCGCCTCAGCGTGAAAGACCCCGATCGGAAAAAAGTGGAACGCTTCGGCCGGGAGATCGCCCCGCTCGTCACGGCGGGCCCGGCGGGCGTCACCGGTTTCGCCGGAGGCCGTCCCAAGGCCCAGGAGATCGTGGCCTACTGGCCTGCCCTGCTGCCCCGGGAGCTCGTCACCTGGCGGGTGAGCGTCGAGGAGATCTGAGGGCTCAACCATCCAGGTTCCCGCGGCGTCCATGGGGTGTCCGGGCCTGAGCCCGCCCTTGCGGAATCCGGCCCGCCGCGCATCCTTGTTTTCACAGGTTCCAGGAGCTTCCATGCGCCTTCCCGCCCTGCTCTCCGGTTCTCTCGGGATCCTCGCCCTGCTGGGATGTTCAAGCTCAGATCATGCCAACGGCCCCGCCTCCGGCTACCTGGTGAACGCCATCGCGGTGGCCGACATCGACGCCAACGGCCTGCCGGACATCCTCGGCATGGTCTCCACGAACCTGGGTGGGGCGGCGACCCAGGGCTATGTCTCCACACGGCTCCAGAGGTCCGCCGGGAGTTTCGTCCTGCCCACCCGCTTCGGCGTGGGTACGGGGCCGGCCAACCTGACCCTGGCGGATCTGAATGGGGACGGGCGCCCCGATCTCATCGTGGCCAACGCCGGGGACCAGAGCATCTCGGTCCGCTTGGCGGATCCATCCCGGCCCGGCTTCTTCCAGCCCGCCACCGTGCTCGCCACGCCGGGACGCCGCCCCCTGGATGTGGCCGCGGGGGACTTTGATGGCGACGGCCGGATGGACCTCGTGGTGGCGGCCAGCGGGGCCAACAGCGTGCTCGTCTTCACGCAGACCGCCACCGGCGCCTTCAATGCGCCCCTGGCCTACGCCGTCGGGGGCGATCCCCAGGCCGTGGCCGCCGTGGACCTCGACGGCAACGGCCGGACCGACCTGGCCGTGGCCACCACCGCCAACACCGTGTCCATCCTCCTCCAGACTGGCGCCGGGATCTTCGCCCCCGCCGTGGACTACGCGACGGGCACCCAGCCCGTGGCCATCAAGGCCGTGGACCTCAACGGGGACGGCAGGCCTGATCTCCTCACCGCCAACTACGGGGCGGCCGTAGGCCCCACCGCCCAGGGCCTGAGCGTGCTGCTCCAGGGCGCGCCCGGCACCTTCCTGACCCCCGTCCACTACGCCACCGGCTACCGCTCGACCGCCCTGGCCGTGGGGGACCTGAACGGCGATGGCAAGGTGGATGTGGTGGTGGCCGACTCGGGGCTTCCGGGCGATCCAGGCGGCCTCTCCGTCTTCCTCCAGGATCCCGCCACACCCGGGGCCCTGCTGGCGCCAGCCAGCTACCGGGGCAACTGGGGGCCCATGGGCGTGGCCATCGGCGACATGGATGGCGATGGCTTCCCGGACCTGGTGCTGGCGGATGGCGACATCACGGTGCGCCTCAACAGCCCGACCGCGCCGGGCACCTTCGGTCCCCCCCTGTTCTTCTACAACTGACGCGAAAAGGCCCCGTTTCCGGGGCCTTTTCCGAGAGCGGAACGCTCATCCGAGGCTGACACTGATCTTGCGGGGCCGGACCTCCGGGCGCTTCGGCACCATGAGGGTCAGGACGCCGTTGCGGAGTTCCGCCACCACCTTCTCGCCCTCCACATCTTCGGGAAGGCTGAAGGTGCGGCTGAAGTGGCCGTGGCTGCGCTCGGACAGATGGATGCGCTCGCCGTCCTTCAGGACCTCCTCCTCGCGCTTGCCGGCCACGGTGAGGCGGGTCCCCTCCAGGCTGATCTCGAGGTCAGCCTCGAGGATGCCGGGCAGGTCGGCCCGGAACTGGTAGGCATCCGGGCTCTCCTTCACATCGAAGCTGGGCATGAAGGCGGCGGTCGGGGCGCCGAGGTCATAGTCGCGGAGCGGGTCCCAGCGCATGAAATCGCGCATGAAGCGGAAGGGCTCCAGGCTCGCGGCCGTGGCCGGCGTCACTTGGGGGGTGCGGGTGCGAAGGATGGTCATGATTCCTCCTGTGAATGGGGCACTCAGCCATCGATGAGCCTGAGACCCAGGCCATGATGCTGTTGCCGAATAAAATCTTAGTGTTTAAATGTCACATGTCAAGCATCGATTTTCAAAAATCATAATTATTCGTTCTCAAGGGGTTGACCTATCCACCCGGCCCGGTAGATTGGGTGCCGCCTTGGAGGTTCCATGCGCCGAAGCATTCTCATCCTCGGCCTCTTGTCCGCGGGCGTCTTCGCGGGCTGGTGTGGCCACGCCCTCACCCCGAGCCTCGCCAGGCCCCGTCCCGTGGAGCCCCGCGGCCCGCTGCCCGAGTGGGAACAGGTGCCCATCCGCCGCTTCAAGGAGGCCGCCCCCAGCGTGGTCTACATCACCACCACCGAGGAGCGCAGCCGGGATTTCTTCGGGCTCGATGTGGTGGAGGTCCCGGCGGGCTCGGGCACGGGCTTCATCTGGGATGCGGAAGGGCATGTGGTGACGAACTTCCATGTCATCCAGGGGGCCGCGCGGGCCTACATCACCCTGGCGGACGGCAGCCGCCACGAGGCCGCCTATGTGGGCGGAGCCCCGGACAAGGACCTGGCCGTGCTCCTGCTGGCGAAGACGCCCCCGAAGCTGCGCCCCATCCCCCTGGGCAGCAGCGCCGACCTGCAGGTGGGCCAGGCCGTGCTGGCCATCGGCAATCCCTTCGGCCTGGACCAGACGCTCACCACCGGCGTGGTCTCGGCCCTGGGCCGCGAAATCCAGAGCGTCACCCGGCGCCGCATCGCCGGCGTCATCCAGACGGACGCGGCCATCAACCCCGGCAACAGCGGCGGGCCGCTGCTGGACAGCGCGGGCCGCCTCATCGGCGTGAACACCGCCATCCAGAGCCCCAGTGGCGCCAGCGCGGGCATCGGCTTCGCCGTGCCCGTGGATACCGTGAACCGCGTGGTGCCGCAGCTCATCGCCCGGGGCAAGCTGGAGCGCCCGGACCTGGGCCTCGAGCCCGTGGCGCCGCGGCTGGTGGAGCGCGCCTTCGGCCCCCAGAAAGGGGTGATGGTCGGCAAGGTGTTCAGGGGCAGCGCCGCGGCCCGGGCCGGTCTTCAGGGCGTGGGCGTCGACGGGCGCCGCGTGGTGGCCGGCGACCTCATCCAGGCCGTGAACGGCCGCGTCATCGAGGACTGGGACGGCCTGCTGGATGCCGTGGAGGCCCTGCCCCTGGGCAGCAGTGCCCAATTGGACATCCAGCGCGAGGGCCGGAAGCTGCGGGTGCCCATCCGCCTGGAGGCGGCGCGGGAGTGAAGCTCCGTCGGCCAGAAACGACCTCCACGAAGGACACGAAGGGAAAGACAAGGGCACGAAGGAATCCCTTCGTGCCCTTCATTCTTTTCTTGGTGGCCTTCGTGGAGATCCTTATTCCTTGTTGGACTCCCGGTGGACTTCAGCCCTGGATCCACACGGGTTCGAGGCCCAGCAGCCGGGTGACGGCCTCCCGGCCCCGGGGCCCGGGGTCCACCGTGAAGTCGTTCACCCAGGCGTTCACATAGCGGCCGATCATCTCGCGGTCCATGCCGCGGCCGAAGGACTGGCTGTAGTCCACGCTCTCCCAGTGGCGGGCACGGGCCATCTCGACGCTCTTCCGCATCAGGATGGCGAAGCGCTGCTTCACCTCGGCGGGCAGGTCCTTCCGGATGGCGTTGCCGCCCATGGGCAGGGGCAGATCGTAGGCGTGCTTCCACCAGGCGCCCAGGTCCACCACCAGGCGCAGCCCCGCGTCCTGGTACATGAGCTGGCTCTCGTGGATGAGCAGGCCCGCCTCGAAACGGCCCTCGGCGACGGCCGGCAGGATCTGGTCGAAGGGCACGAGCTCGACCGCGGCCTCGAAGCCATGCTCGGCGCACCACTTCCGCATGGCCAGGTAGGCGCTGGTGCGGCGTCCCGGGATGGCGATGGTCAGGCTCTTCAGGGCCGCCACATCCATGGGGGTGCGGCTCACCACCAGCGGGCCCGTGCCCTCCTGGATGCTCGAACCCGCCGTCAACAGGTCATAGCGGTCGTTCAATTCAGGGTAGGCGCCGAAGCTGATGGCGGTCACATCGTAGCGGGCCTCCACGGCCTCGGCGTTCAGGGTTTCGATGTCCTTGCGGACGAAGGTGATGTCGAAGCCCTCAGGATCCAGCCACCCCAGGGCCAGGGGGGCCATCATGTAGGCGTCGTCAGAATCGGGGCTGTGGGCGATGGTGAACTTCATGGCGTCTCCCGCCTCCAGTTCACCATGAGTTCAGCGGATCGTCTCCGGGTTCTGCGCGGCCAGCTTGCCCTTCACGCGCTCCACCGCCTTGGCGGCCAGGATGTAGCGTGGGTTCTCGTCCAGGGCGTGGCGGAAGTGCTCCAGGGCCTTGTCCAGCTGGCCCTTGGCCTCATAGACACGGCCCAGGTTGAAGTGGGGGAAGCAGTAGCTTTCATAGCGCTTGGCCTTCAGGGCCATGCGCAGCCAGGGAATCGCCTCGTCGGGCTCGCCCTGCTCGACATAGTAGGCGCCGATGTCGTTGTAGGGATTGCCGAACTCGGGATCCAGGTCGATGGCCCGGTGGCAGTCCTCGATGGCCGAGGCGTAGTCCTTCTCGAAGGACCGGGCCCAGCCCCGGAAGGTGTAGGCCTCCGCCGTGGGGCAGATTTCGATGGACTTGGTGTAGAGGCTGATGGCCTTCGCCACCTCGTTCTTCATGTGGAGCTGATAGGCCTTCCCCACCCACTCCATGGCTTCCTGGCGCTTGTCCTGCCGATCCTGCTCGTCGCTCATGGGAGGCCCTCGCCGCCATCAGGATAAAACCTTCAGACCTCGGAAGCCATCCTCCCCATCTATCCTGGTGTCATGGCCAACGACCTGCCCGGCTCCTACTGCCAGAACTGCCTCACCTGGAATCCCGGGGATCGGGAGACTTGCGTAAAGTGCGGCACGCGGCTCCTCATCCTTGCCGGGGACCAGACCTGGGAGGACGAACCTGAGGAGGCCGAGGGCGGCGAGGATCTGGAAGAGCACCTCCTGGAGCGCATCACCGGCCTGGAGGAGACCCTCCGCCGGGTGGAGACCTACCTGGAGACCGTCTCCGACCAGCTGGGCAAGCTGGAGCGCAGCGAGGTCATGCTGCGCAACGGCCTGATGGCTCTGGTGCAGGAGATGGAGCAGAAGCGCCAGCTGGACGCCCACGCCTTCTCCGAACGCTGGGAGCACCTGGTGGAGGAGAACCTGAACCTCATCAGCGCCCGGGAGCTCTTCACCCGCTACCGGGCCCGGATCCTTCCCATCGCCCGGCCCAAGTCCATGTCCCAGCTCAAGCGGGCCCTGCTGGAGACCACGGCCCTGCTGGAATCCGCCGACCTGCCGGGCGCCGCCCAGCGCCTGGGCCAGGCCCTGCCCCTGGATCCCAAGAACTACGAGCTCATCTTCACAGTCGCCTCGCTGCACGAAGCCGCCCAGAACTTCGAGGAGGCGGAAAGCCTGGCCCGGAAGGCCGTGGGCCTGAGCCCCCGGCACTTCGAGGCCTGGATGCTGCTGGCCAAGCTCCTCCAGGAGCTGCCCGAGCGCGCCGACCAGGCCATCGAGGCCATGCACCAGGCCGCGGACCTGCGCCCCGACGATCCCGAGCCCCGCATGATGCTCGCGGAGCTGCTCCTGGAGCAGGAGGATCTCCAGGGCGCCCTGGAGGCCGCCCAGGAGGCCGTGGTCCGCCGGAAGGACGGGGAGACGCTGCTGTTGCTGGGGCAGGTCCACCTGGCCCGCGGCGAGAGCGCCCTGGCCGTGCCCGTGCTCAAGGACGCCAGCGCCTACCTGCCGGGCGACCTGCATGTGCGGGAGGCCCTGGCCGAAGCCTATCTCCTGCAGGACGAACGCCCCAAGGCCTTCGCCATCCTCCATGAGCTGCTCCTGCAGAACCCGGGGGATCCGCAGCTGCTGCTGATGCTGGATGCCGAGACCCACCCCCAGCTGCGGGAGGCCCGGGACGGCAAGCCCGGCACCCAGACCCTGCTGGACGAGGCCGAGACCCTCCTGGACGAGGACCAGCTGGAATCCGCCGCCCTCCTCCTGAAGCGCGCCCGCCGCAAGGGCCGGAGCCAGCGCCTCGAGTGGCTCGAGCTGCGCCTGGCCTTCCTCCGGCAGCCTGAAAAGACCCTGAAGGCCGCCCTCGACTTCGCCTGCTCCGACCGCCACCCCCGCCTGTGCTTCCTCGCCCTGCGCCTGGTGCTCGAACACCTCATGGCCCAGAAGCGGGAACCGGAGATCGCCCGGGCCCTGGACGCCTTCCTCACCCGGCACCCCAAGAGCAGTGGCGCCTGGGAAGCCGCCCTCATGCGCCTGGCCTACCGCCTCATGAACGGCCAGGTCACCGAGCAGGACCTCGTCGAGGTCCGCCGTCTCCACGCCCACCCCCTGCCCGGCCTGGAGCCCCGCGCCCGCACCCTGCTGGGGCAGTACCTGTTGGCCCTGAAGCACCATCAGGATGTGCTGGACCTGCTGGACCCCCTCCTGGAAAAAGAGCCCACCCTCATCAACCATTTCCAGCTGGGCGCGGCCCTGGCGGGTCTGGGCGAGCGGGAGGAGGCCCGGATCCTGCTCAAGGCCGGCCTGGAGGCCGACCCCGGGGACCTCAACGAATCGCAGGCCAAGGGCGTCCGGTCCCAGATCCGGGGCCTCATGAAGGAATTGGACGAGCCGCCCCAGCCGTGACCGGGGCCACATCCTATTAAGTTGACAATTTTGGTCGAGATTTCAGAATGGATGAGGAGCATGTCCCAGCCGCGGGTAGGCGCACCCGCCCCCACGGCCTGGATGTGCCTCACGGGAGACGGCGATGAGCACCACCTTGAATGTGGTCACCAGCCAGGAATACAAGTACGGCTTCGTGACGGACATCGAGGCGGACAGCGTCGCGCCCGGCCTGACCGAGGATGTGATCCGGTTCATCTCGGCCAAGAAGGCCGAGCCGGACTGGCTGCTGGAGTTCCGCCTCAAGGCCTACCGGCATTGGCTGACCATGACCGAGCCCGAGTGGGCCAAGGTCGACTACCCGAAGCCCGATTTCCAGAAGATCGTCTACTACAGCGCCCCCCGGCCCAAGGCACCCAAGTACGCCTCCATGGACGAGGTGGACCCCGAGCTGAAGCGCACCTTCGAGAAGCTCGGCGTCCCCCTCCATGAGCAGGAGGCCCTGGCTGGCGTGGCCGTGGATGTAGTCTTCGACTCCGTCAGCGTGACCACCACCTACCGGGAGAAGCTGGCCACGGTCGGCATCATCTTCTGCAGCTTCAGCGAGGCCGTGAAGTCCCACCCGGAGCTGGTGAAGCAGTACCTGGGCAGCGTGGTACCCCCTTCCGACAACTTCTACGCCGCCCTCAACAGCGCCGTGTTCACGGACGGCAGCTTCGTGTTCATTCCCAAGGGCGTGACCTGCCCCATGGATCTGAGCACCTACTTCCGCATCAACAACAAGGAGTCGGGCCAGTTCGAGCGCACCCTCATCGTGGCCGAGGAGGGCGCCAGCGTGAGCTACCTCGAAGGCTGCACGGCCCCCCAGTTCGACACCAACCAGCTGCATGCGGCGGTGGTGGAGCTCGTGGCCCTGGATCACGCCTCCATCAAGTACAGCACCGTGCAGAACTGGTACGCCGGCGACAAGAACGGCGTGGGCGGCATCTTCAACTTCGTCACCAAGCGCGGCCTCTGCAAGGGCAAGGGCTCGCACATCAGCTGGACTCAGGTGGAGACCGGCAGCGCCATCACCTGGAAGTACCCCAGCTGCGTGCTGCTGGGCGACGACAGCATCGGCGAGTTCTACAGCGTGGCCCTCACCAACCACAAGCAGCAGGCCGACACCGGCACCAAGATGATCCACATCGGCCGCAACACGAAGAGCACCATCGTCAGCAAGGGCATCAGCGCCGGCGAGAGCTCCAACAGCTACCGCGGCCTGGTGAAGGTGCAGGCGAAGGCCGACGGCGCCCGCAACTTCAGTCAGTGCGACTCCATGCTCATCGGCCAGGCCTGCAGCGCCAGCACCTTCCCCTACATCGAAGTGCTGAACCGCAGCGCGCAGGTGGAGCACGAGGCCACCACCAGCAAGATCGGGGAAGAGCAGCTGCTCTACTTCCAGCAGCGCGGCATCCCGGCCGAGGAAGCCATCAGCATGATCATCAACGGCTTCTGCAAGGATGTCTTCCGCGAGCTTCCGATGGAGTTCGCCGTGGAAGCCACCAAGCTGCTGTCGCTCAAGCTCGAAGGAAGTGTCGGATGACCCTCGGAGTACCCATGCTGTCCATAAAGAACCTCACCGCTTCGATCAACGGCACGCCGGTGCTGAAGGGGATCGACCTGGAGATCAAGGCCGGGGAGATCCACGCGATCATGGGCCCCAACGGCTCGGGCAAGTCCACCCTCGGCAAGGTGCTGGTGGGCCATCCGGCCTATGAAGTCACCGGCGGCGAGGTGCTCTTCGAGGGCCGGAACCTCTTCGAGCTCGAGCCCGATGCCCGCGCCCGCGCGGGGATCTTCATGGGCTTCCAGCACCCCATCGAGGTGCCCGGCGTGAGCAACGCCGCGTTCCTGCGCCTGGCCTACAACAAGAAGGCCGAGGCCGAGGGCCGCGACGAGCTGGATCCCCTCGAGTTCGACGACTTCATCCACGAGAAGATCAAGCTCGTGGCCATGCGCGAGGAGTTCCTGGACCGCAGCCTCAACGAAGGCTTCTCGGGCGGCGAGAAGAAGCGCAACGAGATCCTCCAGATGGCCGTGCTGGAACCCAAACTGGCCATCCTGGACGAGCTGGACAGCGGCCTGGACATCGACGCCCTGCGGGTGCTCGGCGACGCCGTGAACAAGCTCCAGCGCGCGGACCGCGCCCTGCTGATCATCACCCACTTCCCCCGCATCCTGGAGACCATCCAGCCCCAGTTCGTGCATGTGCTCTCCGGCGGCCGCATCCTCAAGAGCGCCGGCAAGGAGCTGGCCACGGAGCTCGAGGACCGCGGCTACGACTGGGTCCTGGAAGAGGCCGCCGCCGGGGGCGCCCGATGACCCCAGTCGCCGTTGGTTCCAACCTGCTGGTGGATCTGCTCAGCGGGCCCCGGCCCGCTGAGTGGGAGACCCTGCGGGTGGAGGCGGAGGCCCGCCTGGCAGGCCGGGACCTGCCCACCACCGCCGACGAGGACTGGAAATACACGGACCTGAAGCCCCTCTCTGGCCTCAGCTTTGGAGCCGCCCCCAAGGCCGCCGTCGACATCAGCGGCCACCTGCTCCCCGAAATGGTGGGTACGCGCCAGGTCTTCGTGAACGGGCACCACGCGCCCCATGCCAGCTGCACCTCGGCCGTTCCCGCCGGCGTGCGCTTCTTCCCTATGTCCACCGCCAGCGAGGCCTGCCACGCGCTCGGCAGCGTGGGAGCCGGCACGGAGACGAGCCCGTTCGCGGACCTGAACACCGCCCGCTTCGAGGATGGCGCGGTGATCCTGGTGCCGAAGAACCTGAAGGTGGCGCTGCCCCTGCACCTCCTCTTCATCACGCAGGCCGCGGCGCCCGTGGCCACCTTCCCCCGGGTGCTGGTGGTCCTGGAGCGCGGAGCCGAGCTCGAGCTGGTGGAGGAGCACCACGGCGAAGGCACCTACCTGAGCTGCCCCGTGGTCGAGGTCCGCGTAGCCGAGGGCGCGATCCTCCGCCACGAGCGCGTGCAGCGGGAGGATCCGGAGGCCTTCCACCTGGGCACGCTGAAGGCCGACATCGCCAAGGGGGGCCAGTACCATTCCCGCACCCTCAGCTTCGGAGCCCGGCTGTCCCGGCAGGAACCCTGGGTGCGCCTGGCCGAGGGGGCGGAAGCCAGCCTCGATGGCCTGGCCCTGCTGGACGGTCCCCAGGTCGCCGACACGCACAGCTTCCTGCTCCATGCCGAACCGAACGCCCTCAGCCACCAGCTGCACAAGTGCATCGTGGATGGCAAGGCGCGCGCCGTCTTCAACGGCCAGGTCCGCGTGGCTCCCCATGCCCAGGGTACGGACGCGAAGCAGCAGAGCCGCAACCTGCTCCTCTCCGGATCCGCCCGGGTCGACACCAAGCCCCAGCTGGAGATCTACGCCGACGATGTGAAGTGCAGCCACGGCGCCACGGTGGGGCAGCTCGATCCCGAAGAGCTGTTCTACCTCCAGAGCCGGGGCCTGAACGCCGACGATGCCCGGAACCTGCTCACCTACGGCTTCGCGGCCGATGTGCTCACCCACATTCCCGTGGCCAGCCTGCGCCGGGCCCTGCGCCAGCTCGTCATGGCCCGCACCCAGGCCACTTCGCTGGGGGACCTCGGATGAGCGTCGACCTGAAAACCCTCGATGTGGCGGCGGTCCGCAAGGACTTCCCCCTGCTCTCCCGCATCCTGCACGGCAAGCCCGTGGTCTACCTCGACAGTGCCGTGAGCGGCCAGATGCCCGTTCCGGTCATCGATCGCATGACGCGGTACCAGCGGGAAGAGCATACCAATGTCCACCGGGGCGTGAGCACCCTCAGCCAGGAGGCCACCGACTTCTACGAGGCGGCCCGGGAGAAGGTGCGCCGGTTCATCGGCGCTGGCTCCGTCAAGGAGATCGTCTGGACCCGCGGCACCACGGAATCCATCAACCTCGTGGCCCAGACCTTCGGCCGCACGGCGGTGAAGGCGGGCGATGAGATCCTCCTGTCGGCCATGGAGCACCATGCCAACATCGTGCCCTGGCAGATGCTGGCCGAGGAGAAGGGCGCCGTCCTCAAGGTCATCCCCATGAACGATGCGGGCGAGCTGCTCCTCGATTCGCTCGACGAGCTCCTGACCGAGCGCACGAAGATCGTGGGCGTGGTCCATGTCAGCAATGTCCTCGGCACCGTGAATCCCGTGAAGGAGATTATCGCCCGGGCCCACGCCAAGGGCGTGCCCGTGCTGGTGGACGGCGCCCAGGCCGTGCCCCACCTGCAGGTGGATGTGAAGGACCTGGACGCGGACTTCTACGCCTTCAGCGGCCACAAGCTCTCGGGCCCCACGGGCATCGGCGTGCTCTACGGCAAGCTGGCCCACCTCGAGGCCATGCCCCCCTGGCACGGCGGCGGCAACATGATCCGCTCCGTCTCCTGGGAGAAGACCACCTACATGGCCGCCCCGGGGAAGTTCGAGGCGGGCACGCCGCCCATCGCCGCGGCCATCGGCCTGGGTGCGGCCATCGACTACCTTGAGGCCCTCGGCCTGGATCGCATCGCCGCCCACGAGCACGACCTGCTGGTCTACGCCACCGAGCGGCTGACCGGCATCCCCGGCCTGCGCATCCTGGGAACCGCCAAGGACAAGGCCAGCGTGATCTCCTTCGTGGTGGACGGCATCCATCCCCACGACATGGGCAGCCTACTGGACGGCGAGGGCGTCGTGGTCCGCGCCGGCCACCACTGCGCCCAGCCCGTCATGACCCGCTTCAAGGTCCCGGCCACGACCCGCGCTTCCTTCGCGTACTTCAACACCCGCGACGAGGTGGATGTCCTGGTTTCGGCCGTCGAGAAAGCCATCGAGTTGTTCCAATGAGCGACCCCCGCGAGCTGTACCAGCAGGTGATCCTGGAACACAACAAGAAGCCCCGGAACTTCGGGAAGCTCGAGGCCTGCACCCACCACGCGGAGGGGCACAATCCGCTCTGCGGGGACCAGCTGGACCTGACCCTGGTGATCGAAGACGGCCTGGTGCAGGACATCAAGTTCCAGGGCAGCGGCTGCGCCATCGATGTGGCCAGCGCCAGCCTCATGACCGGCGCCGTGAAGGGCAGGCCCGTGGCCGAGGCCGAAGCCATGGCCGAGCAGTTCCGCGGCATGGTGCGCGGCGAGCTTGAGCCCGGCGCCCAGACGCCCCTCCTGGGGAAGCTCACCCTCTTCAGCGGGGTCAAGGATCTGCCCAGCCGCGTGAAGTGCGCCGTCCTCCCTTGGGCCACCCTCCACGCCGCGCTCAAGGGCGAAGCCGAAGCCTCGACGGAATAGCCATGCCAAAAATCGCAGAGATCGAATACACCCCCAACCCCAACGCGGTGAAGTTCGTGTTGAAGGAATCCGTGGCCGTGGGCTTCCCCAAGTCCTTCCCCAACGCGGAAACCGCCGAGCACGACGACCTGGCCAAGAACCTCTTTGCCGTGGGGAATGTCACCTCCGTCTTCATGCAGGACAAGTTCCTCACCGTCACCAAGACCGACGACAAGGGCTGGCCCGAGATGCTGCCCCTGCTGGCCGCGCCCATCCGCGCCGCCGCGGGTGCAGGCGGGGGCCAGGCCAACGCCCCGGGAGCGCCGCGGGTCTTCACCAAGATCGAGGACGAGAACGATCCCATGCTGAAGGACATCCGCATGGTGCTGGAAAGCGCCATCCTGCCGGCCCTGGCGGCGGATGGCGGCGGCCTCGAGCTGGTGGGGCGCCACGAGAAGCAGGTGATGATCCGCTACATGGGCGCCTGCGGCAGCTGCCCCGCCAGCCTCACCGGCACCCTGGCCGCCATCGAGGGCATGCTGCAGAAGGAAGTGGACCCCGAAATCGTGGTGATCTCGGTCTGAGCCCGCCCGGCATCCCAAGGCTGGAGCCGCGGTGCCGGCTCTCGGAGAACCTCTGCCGCCGGGTGGGCTGGCGCCGCGATATTAAAAGATATCAAGATCAACTATCTTTACCCCCTGCGGGAGTAGACTGGGGCCAGATTCCTTGCCGACTTGCCCAACCCCGTGCGCGACGCCCCTTCCCCGGTGGCCGCGCATTCCGAACTCGAAGGGAGGTCTCATGCCCACCCACTTCGCCCGTCCGGCGGGTGCCCTGGTTCTGTTGTCCCTGGCCTGGTCCTGCGGAGGCGCCGGGGATGGCCAGAACGCCCCCGTCCTGACCCCGGCCCGCACCCTCGTCGGCACCTGGAAGGCCCCCCTCCCCACCACGGTCAACATCAGCACCGACTCCTGCAGCAACGCCCTCAACACGATGACGCTGGCCGGCACCCAGCCCTGGACGGTGACCTTCGTCATCACGGCGGGCTCCGACGAGAACCATGTGTATGTCCAGATGAGCTTCACCCGCGGGACCTACGCTCCCGTATCCGCCACCGCCTGCTCGAACCCGATCCTGGTTCCCGAGGTCTCCCCCATGTTCCTCACCGGAGTCATCAGTTCCACCCGGCTGACCCTGTACAACGGGAGCACCTCCGCCGGGGTGTTCAACTTCACGACGGATATCCTCACCGGCACCTTCGATTACACCTGGAACGGCATCTACAGCCAGCGGGAATACACCGCGACCAACGGGATGACCCTGCTCCGCCAGTGAGGCTGCGGGCTGCCGGCGCTGATCGGCCCGGGCATCCTGTACACTGATCCTGGACCAGGAGGCGTCGCGCCGACGGGCCTTTTTTGGAACTGCCATGACCCACGCCCGCTGCTTCGCCCTCCTCCTCTGCGGCCTCCTCGGGGCGGTTCCCGCCCTGGCCCAGGCTCCCGCAACCCGCAAGCTGCCCGAGCACCATGCGAAGGCCGGCGTCCACTGCTTCAACTGCCACCACGAGGAGAAGCCCACCCAGAAGGCCGTGGCTTCCGATTCCTGCATGGCCTGCCACGGCGACTACCCGGCCATGAAGGAGGTCACCAAGCACCTGCCGGTGAACCCCCACGACTCCCACCTGGGGGAGATCAGCTGCACCGAGTGCCACCGGCAGCACCAGCCCCCGGTCGTGAAGTGCCTCGAGTGCCACAAGGGGAAGTTCAAGTTCACGGCCAAGTAATCGCAGGCCGGGCCTGGATGGCAGCCTTTTCCCTGGCCCCCCCAGGGGTTCCTCGGTAGTCTGTTCGTTCTGCCGGACTTCGTGTGCCGGGATTCCAGCGCACCACCAGAGCGTGGGCGCAACCAAACGAGGTGGACTTACATGTCCAAGTTAGAATCAATCATCAAAGGCCTGGGCTCCAAGCAGATGGGCCGCATCACCGTGCTCGACGCGGGCTATGTCGAGGACGACAGCGCGGAAGGCCAGGAGTTCATGGCCGCGCTGCAGGGCGAAACCCGCGGCCTGCGCGAGGAAGAGGTCGTGCGTGGCGTCGTCGTGGAGATCCGCGGCAAGGATGTCATCATCGACATCGGCTACAAGGGGTCGGGCACCGTCAATCTCGACGAGTTCAACAACCCTGACGGCACCCAGGGCGTCCAGGTGGGCGATGTCGTCGAAGTGCTGCTCGAGATGCTCGAGGACGCCAACGGCAATGTGCGCCTCAGCCGCGAGCGCGCCGAGAAGATGAAGATCTGGGACGAGGTCGAGAAGGCCTTCCGTTCCAACATGACCGTGCACGGCACCGTGCTCGAGAAGGTCAAGGGCGGCCTGGCCGTGGACATCGGCATCCGCGCCTTCCTGCCCGGCAGCCAGGTGGACATGAAGCCCGTCCGCAACCTGGATCCCTACCTCGGCAAGTCCTTCGACATGAAGGTCATCAAGGTCAACCGCCGCCGGGGCAACATCGTGCTGTCCCGCAAGCTGTTCCTCGAGACCATCAACGCGAGCCTGAAGGAAGAGACCCTGGCGGGCCTCGAGGAAGGCAAGCTGGTCGAGGGCGCCATCAAGAACATCACCGAGTACGGCGCCTTCGTCGACCTCGGCGGTGTGGACGGCCTGCTGCACATCACCGACATGTCCTGGGGCCGGCTCAACCACCCCAGCGAGATGTTCCAGGTGGGCGACAAGGTCGAAGTGGCCGTGCTCAAGTACGACAAGGACACCGAGCGCGTCAGCCTCGGCTACAAGCAGAAGTTCCCGGATCCCTGGCTCTCCGTCGAGGAGCGCTATCCCATCCAGGCCACCGTCAAGGGCAAGGTCGTCTCGATCACTGACTACGGCGCATTCGTGGAGCTCGAGCCCGGCATCGAAGGCCTGGTCCATGTCTCCGAGATGAGCTGGACGAAGAAGGTCAAGTCCGCCAAGGGCATGGTCAACCTGGGCGACCAGGTCGAGGCCCTCATCCTGCAGGTGGACAGCGAGAACCGCCGCATCAGCCTGGGCATGAAGCAGATCACCCCCAACCCCTGGATGGCCATCGCCGAGAAGTACCAGCCCGGCATGATCGTCACGGGCACCGTGCGCAACATCACGGAGTTCGGCGCCTTCGTCGAGCTGGAAGAGGGCATCGACGGCCTGATCCATGTGTCCGACTTCAGCTGGACCAAGAAGATCAAGCACCCCGGCGAGATCGTGAAGAAGGGCGACAGCGTCACCGCCAAGGTCCTCAACCTGGACCCCCTGGCCCAGCGCATGAGCCTCGGCGTGAAGCAGATGGAGCCCAATGTCTGGGAGATCTTCTTCGAGAACCACAATGTGGGCGCCGTCATCACCGGCAAGATCGCCCGCCTGACCGACTTCGGCGCCTTCGTCGACCTCGGCGACGGCATCGAGGGCCTGGTCCATGTGTCCGAACTGAGCCGCAAGCGGGTGGAGGATATCCAGAAGGAGTTCACCGCCGGCCAGGAGCTCACCATGAAGATCGTGAAGCTCGATCCCACCGAGCGCCGCATCGGCCTCTCCGTCAAGCAGCTGGAGCAGGACATGGAGCGCGGCGATTTCGAGGCCGCCAAGGCCCGCCAGCCCGAGTTCAAGAAGGCGACTCTGGCCGACGCGTTCAACAAGGCCGAGCGGGAGTAGTCCCCAGCCCGTTCCACGGATGGAGCCCCCGCGAGGGGGCTTCATCGTTCTCGACCTAGTGGGTGTTTTTTCACAGCCACCCGGGACCAAGCCGCAAAGGCTTGCGGGCCGCGGGATTTAGCCTCCCCCTCCATTCCGGAACGGGCCTAAATCCTGTGGCGCGCCCCAAGCGTGCTGGATAAACTCGGGATTAATCGAATGTCGATCCAAGCCGCAAAGGAAGCTCCATGAGCGAACTTACCCGGAAGGAAGTAGTCTTCATCCTCAAGTCGGGGAAGAACTTCCAGCGCGCCGATCTGAGCGGCCTCGATTTGCGGGGCTTTGACTTCACCGGGGCGAACCTCTCCGAGGCCAACCTCGCGGGCGCCGTCCTCAACGAAACCCGGCTCTGCGGCGCCAGCCTCATCGGCGCCGACCTGCGGCTGGCCAACCTCGACGAAGCCGATCTCGAAGGCGCCAACCTCAGCCGCGCCCGACTCGCGGGTGCGAACTTCGCGGGGGCCAACCTCAGCGGCGCCGACCTCACCTTCTTCGACATCCAGCAGTACGAACCGGCCACCGTGCCCAACCTCCGCGGGGCCAGCCTCGCCGGGGCCAACCTCAACGGCGTCATCCTCACGGGCCTGGACCTGAGCGGGAAGAACCTCCGCGGGGCCGACCTCAGCGGGGCCGACCTCCGCCAGACGGTGCTGGAGGGCGCGGACCTCGAGGGCGCCAACCTCGGACAGGCCAACCTGGTGGGCGCCAACCTCGCCAAGGCCAATCTCTCCGGCGCCAGCCTCCTGGGCGCCACCCTGGGCGGGGCCAACCTGAACCTCGCGAACCTGGGCGGCAGCAACCTGGCTGATGCCGATCTCCACTGGGCCAGCCTCACCGAGGCCAACCTCGAGGGCGCGAACCTGAGCCGGGCCAACCTGAAGGGCACGAACCTCAGTGGCGCCAACCTGGCCGGCGCGGACCTCCGCAACCTCGACATCCTGAAATACGAAAAAGACGATGTGCCCAAGCTCAAGGGCGCGAACCTCAGCGGCGCGAACCTCCACGGCACGAACCTCCGCGCCATGGACCTGGGGCGCACGAACCTCAGCCGGGCCGACTTGGCCGAGACCGTGCTGCGCCAGGCCAATCTGGAAGGCGCGGATCTGCATGGCGCCAACCTCCAGAAGGCCGACCTGAGCGGCTGCAACCTCAGCGGCGCGGTGCTCGCCGGCGCCAACCTCGGCGCAGCCCAGCTGGGCGGCGCGGTCCTGAGCAACACCGATCTCCGGGAAGCGGACCTCACGGGCGCCGACCTGCGCGACATCAACCTCGGCGGAGCCAACCTCAGCGGCGCGAACCTGACCGGCGCCAGCCTCACGGGGGCCCAGCTGGACGGCGCGGTGCTGGTGGGCACCCTGCTCGTGGGCGCGAACCTGGCCAGCGTGGACCTCTCCCGCAAGAACATGAAGGGCGCGGATCTCTCCCGGGCGGACCTCGCCCAGACCAACCTCGATGGCGCCAACCTCGCCGGGGCGCTGTTCAGCGGCGCCAAGCTCCAGGAAACCCACCTGGGCGGCGCGAACCTCCGCGGCGCGAAGCTCAGCGGTGACGACCTCCGCACCGCCAACCTCTGCGGGGCCGACCTCTCCGGGGCCGACCTCTCCGGGGCCGACCTCGCGGGCAGCATCCTCAGCGCCAATCTCCACGAGGCCAACCTCTTCGCCGCCAACCTGCGCGGGGCCACCCTGGACCGGGCCGTCCTCACGGGCGCCAACCTGTCGGGCGTGGACCTCAGCGGCTTCACCCTCGAAGGCATGGACCTCAACCGCGCCATCCTGAACGGCGCCAACCTCACGGGCGCCAAGCTCAAGGGTGCCATCCTGCGCGGAGCCCAGGCCCTGGGCGCCGATCTCAGCGGCAGCGACCTCGCCAGCGCCGACCTGCGCAACTCGGACTTCAGCGGCACGAATTTCTTCGCCTGCAACCTGGAGGGCGCGAACCTGCGCGAAGCCAACCTGGCCTCCCTGCCCACGGAATCCCGCGGCGAATACCGCACCAACCTCAGCAACTCCAACTTGAACCGGGCCAACCTCAGCGGCGCGAACCTCTATCAGGCCAACCTGAACGAGGCGAACCTCGTGAACGCCGATCTCACGGGGGCCAGCCTCGTGTGGGCCGACCTCCGCGGCGTGGATCTCCGCCAGACCTCGCTCAAGAACACGGACCTCCGTCAGGCCAACCTGGACGGCGCGAACCTTTGCGGGGCGGACCTGCGCGAGACCATCCTGCAGGATGCCTACCTGGACGGCGCGAACCTCTCCGGCGCGAACCTCTCGGGCGCGAACCTCTCGGGCGCAGACCTGCGCCACACCAACCTCATCGACGCCAGCCTCGACGGCGCCGACCTGAGCGCCGCCAACCTCAACGGCGCGAACATGGTCTGGGCCAACCTCAGCGGCGCCAACCTGGGCCGGGCGAACCTCAACCGGGCCAAGCTCAGCGGCGCCAACCTGGGCGGAGCCGACCTGCGCGAGGCGAACCTGGACGACGCCAACCTCGACGCCACCAATCTGACCGGCGCCAAGCGCTGAGCTGACCGGCGCCAAGCGCTGGGCCGACCGGCACCTAGCGCCCCCGAACCGCCACCCCTACGACGGTCTGAAAGCCAGGGCCGCTAGAACTTCCAGTCGGGGCCCCGGCCCGCGGGCGTGAAGTCGTGGGTGCCGCTGGCGGGATGGCCGTAGCGGTCCACGGTCCGGTCCTCCTTGCGCGGCACCAGGGGCACCGGTGCCTTCTCCACGGGCGGGAGGGTGTGCCGCACGCAGCTGCCGACCAGGGTGCCGCCCTCGTCCACCACCAGCGTACCGAGTTCCACTTCGCCCTCGACCCAGCCTGCGCCCAGGATCTCGAGGCATTCCTCCACCTTGACCACGCCTTCCGCACGGCCCATCACCGCGAGCCGCCGGGCATGAATGGCGCCGCGCACCAGGCCTCCGGCGGCGATCGTGACCTGGCCTTCGCTCAGGATGGTGCCTTCCACTTCGCCCTCGACCCGCAGGCTGGTCGTCCCGGTGCGGATCTCCCCCTGCCACCGGGAGCCCGCGCCCAGCACCGTCGAGGCCGGCGCGGAGGCCGCCCGCGAGGTTGCATCGTTCTTTCTGCGGCTGAACATGAGCCTCCTCAGACCGGGGGAAGGGAGGGAGTGACCAGGATGGCACCTCCTCCTTCCGCGCAGAAGGTCAACATCCTATCGGCCCGGGAGCCCGGGGAACTTGAGAGCGGCCCCGATCCCCGCCCGGGATGCAATACTCGGAGCCGGCACCGACCCTGCTCGCCCCCTGCGGAACCCCATGCGATTCCTCCACACCTCCGATTGGCACCTCGGCAAGACCCTCTGCAACGCCAACCTCCTGGACGACCAGGCCCACGCCCTCGACCAGGTGGCCGCCATGGTGAAGGAGACCCGCGCCGAGGCCCTGGTGGTGGCCGGGGATCTCTATGACCGCGCGGTGCCCCCGAAGGAGGCGGTGGCCCTGCTGGATGACGCGCTGGACCGCCTTGTGCGCGGCCTCGGCGTGCCGGTGCTGATCATCGCGGGCAACCACGACAGCCCGGAGCGCCTGGGGTTCGCCTCCGGCTTCCTGGAGACCCAGGGCCTCCATGTGGCCGGCCCCCTCGAGGCCGGGGCCTCGCCGGTGCTCATCGGCAACGCGGCCTTCCACCTCCTGCCCTACGCGGATCCGGCCACGGCCCGCCACGCGTTCCAGGACGACGCCATCCGCACCCACCAGGACGCCCTCGCCGCCCAGCTGGCCCGGGCGCGCGCGAACCATCCCGCGGGCCGCCGCTTCGTGGCCGTGGCGCATGCCTTCGTCGCGGGGGGCGAGGGCTCCGATTCGGAACTGGGTCTGGCCGTCGGCGGCACGGGCGAAGTGGACGCGACCCTGTTCAAGGCCTGCGACTACGCGGCCCTGGGGCACCTGCACCGGCCCCAGGAGGCGGGCTACGCCCAGGTGCGCTATGCCGGCAGCCTCCTGAAATACAGCGCCTCCGAGGCCGGCCATGTGAAGGCCCTCACCCTGGTGGAGCTGCCGGACCACGGCCCGGTCCGCACGGAGCCCCTGCCCCTCAGCCCCCGCCGGGATCTCCGCCGGCTGCGCGGCCGCTTCGAGGATCTGATGCGCGGTCCGCACGGCGAGGCGGGGGACTACCTGTTCCTGGAGCTGCTGGACGAGGGCCCCGTGCTGGACGCCATGGCCCGCCTGCGCCAGATCTATCCCAACATCCTCGGCATCCAGCCCGCCCCGGCCACCCCGGCGCTACCGCAGGAAGTGGTGCCCTCCGTGGACCGGGAGCTCGACCCGGCGGCCCTCTTCGAGACCTTCTTCCGCGACAGCGCCGGACGGGACATGGACGAGGCCGAACGGGCCCTCTTCCACGAGGTGGCGGGGCGGACCCTGTCCGGGGAGGCCGCCGAGTGAAGCCCCTCAAGCTCACCCTGGAGGCCTTCGGCCCCTATGCGGGACGGCAGGAACTCGATTTCGCGGATCTGAAGGATCAGAGCTTCTTCCTCATCCACGGGCCCACCGGCGCCGGCAAGACCAGCCTCCTGGACGGCATCAGCTACGCGCTCTACGGCGAGACCAGCGGGGGCCTGCGCGAGACCCGCGACCTCCGCAGCCACTTCGCCGCCGCCGACATCCCCACCCAGGTGGTCTTCGACTTCGCCCTGGGCGACCGGCGGTACCGGGTGGAGCGGTCGCCAGAGCAGCAGGTGCCCCGGCAGCGCGGCGAGGGCACCAAGAAACAGCCCTATGCCGCGAACCTGTGGGAGCTGCAGGGCGAGGCCGAGGTACCGCTCGCCACGGAGAAGCCCACGGCGGTGGACGCGAAGGTGGCCGACCTCCTGGGCTTCAAGGCCAGCCAGTTCCGACAGGTGGTCCTGCTGCCCCAGGGCCGCTTCCAGGAGTTCATGCTCGCCGGCTCCGCCGAGCGCCAGGCGATCCTCCAGACCCTCTTCCAGACCATCCGCTACGCCCGCATCAGCGAGGCCCTCGCCGACGAGGAGAAGGTCCTCAAGGAGGCCCTGCGCACGGCCCACGCGGAAACCCGGCAGCTCCTCGCGCAGGCCGGCGTCGCCGCGGCCCAGGATCTCCCGGGCCTGCTCCAGGCCACCGCGACCCGGCTGGAAGCCCTGGTCGCCGAGCAGACGGAAGCCAGCGGCCTCCTCGAGCGGGCCGACGCCGCCCTGAACGAGGGCTCCCGCGCCGCCGAACGGCTGGCGGAGCGGGCGGCCGCTCGGGCCGAAAGCGAGCGCCTCCGGGGCCTCGCCCGCATCATGGACGCCCGCCGCACGGAGCTGGAGCGGGCCCGCCGCTGCGAAGCCGTCACGCCCGCGGCGGTCCGTCTGGAGGAGAGCCTCGCCCGCATCCAGGAGCTGGAGCAGGAGGAGACGTGCCTGGCGGCCCTCGCCAGCGAGCGGGCCCAGGATCTGGCCCGCGCCGAAGCCGTCCTGACGGACGCCGAGCAGCACGAGGTGCGCCGCGAAGAGCTGCGACGGACCATCCAGCGGTTGAGGGACCTCGAGCCCAAGCTGGAGGCCCTGGAACAGGCCCGGCAGGAGGCCCGGGAAGCGGCCCTGGAGCGCAGCCGCCTGGAGGACCTGGCGGGGTGGCAGAAGCGCCGGGTCGAGACTTCCAAGCAGGAGCTCTCCCAGCAGCGGCTCCTCCTGCAGGAAACGCGCACCGAGGCTTCCCAGCTGGCGGGCCGCGAGGGACTCTTGGTGCTGGTCCGCCAGCGACGCTCCCAGCGGGAAGATCTGGACCGGGCCATCGAAGCGGTGGATCGCGCCGCCACGGCCCTGGAGGCGGCTCAGGAAACCCTGCTGGCCACCCAGCAGGCCGTGCAGGCCGCCCGGGAGCGCCACCGGGGCCTGCAGGAGCAGCGGCTGGCCGCCCAGGCCGCCCGGCTGGCGCGCGACCTCCATCCCGGCCAGCCCTGCCCCGTCTGCGGCAGCGAAGCCCACCCCCACCCGGCCCTGCCTTCGGCGGACCTCCCGGACGACCAGGAGATGCGCCAGTCGCAGGAGCAGCAGGAGGATGCGGAAACCGCCCAGGCCCGCGCCCAGGATGCCGCCGCTTCCCGCCGGGCGGCCCTGGACACGGCCCGGGCCCGGCGCCAGGACCTGGCCGAACGGCTGGGCGAGCATGTGGGCATCAGCCTGGAGGACCTGTCCATCTTCGAAACGCGGCACCGGGAGGACCTGGACCGCAGCCGCTCTGCCGAGGCGGGCCTGGCCCGGGCGGAGCAGCGGCTGGCCGAGGCCGAGGCCGCGCGAAACCTGTCAGAAGCCCAGCTTTCCGAGACGAACCAGCGGCTCTCCGACCTGATGGTCCAGGAGGCCGGGGCCAAGGCCCGGATGCAGCTTCTCGAGGACGCCCTGCTCCAGGAGCTGCGCGTGCCGGGCGCCTTGTCCACGCGGCGGCGGGAGGCCGAGGAGGCCCTGGCCGAATCCGAGGCCCGCCTCAAGGCCGCACGCGCCGCCCGGGAGCCGGCCCAGGCCGCGGCCATGCAAGCCCAGGCCGAGCTGAAGGCCCATGCCGGACGCCTGGAGGCGGCGCGGACCGACTCCTGGAACGCCAACGGCGCCTTCGAAGACGCCCTGGCCGCCGCCCACTTCCACGGCCGGACAGATTTCGACCTGGCCCGGCGCAGCGCCGGGGAGATGGAATCCCTGGCCGCCTCCCTCGAGACCCATGCCGCGGAAACCGCCGCCGCCGCGGACCGCTCCGCCCGCGCCGAGGCCCTGGCCGAGGGACTGGAGGCCCCAGATCTGTCCGCCCTCCAGGCCGCCCGGGACGGGGCCCAGGCCCGGTTCTCCTCCACGGGCGAGGCCCTGGGCCGCGCCCAGTCCGAACAGGCCGCCCTGCAGCGGCTGGAGGCGGCCCTCACCCGCCTGGAGGCCAAGCGCGAGGCCGAGGAGCGCCGCCACCGCGCCGCGGCCAGCCTGGCCCGCGTGGCCCGCGGCGAGGAAGGCGACCGCGTCTCCTTCGAGCGCTTCGTCCAGGGCGCCATTCTCGACGAGGTGCTCATCTCGGCCTCAGAGCGTCTGCGCCGCATGAGCAAGCAGCGCTACGCCCTGCGCCGGGCCACGGTCAGCACGGACCTGCGGAAGGCCGGCGGCCTCCAGCTGGAGATCACGGACAGCCACACGGGCCGCGCCCGGGCCGTGAGCTCCCTTTCGGGCGGCGAGGGCTTCCAGGCCAGCCTGGCGCTGGCGCTGGGCCTGTCGGATGTCGTGCAGCGCCATGCGGGCGGCATCCGCCTCGATACGGTGTTCATCGACGAGGGCTTCGGCAGCCTGGACTCCGAGGCCCTGGATCTGGCCCTCCGCACCCTCGAGGACTTGAACCAGGGGGGCCGCCTGGTGGGCCTCATCAGCCACCTGGAGGAAGTGAAGGCCCGCATACCCGCCCGCCTGGAAGTCACTCCCGGTCCCGGCGGCAGCCACGCCCGCTTCCGGATCGAGTAGGCCCGGCGAACCTTCCCAAGATCGGCCTTGCGCAAGATCCGCCTCGCGCACGATCGATACCTCGCATGACATGGTAGGCTCCTGGACATCCCCCGGAGCCGAGCATGTTGCGATCCCTCGCGCCTTTCCTGAGCCTCGCCCTGGTCGCCCAGCCGGCGCCCTACCAGAAGGCGCCCAAGGCCATCCAGGCCGTCCTCGACGCTCCCGGAACGCCCACCCTCCTTGCGAGTCCGGCGGGGGACCGCTTCCTGCTCGCCGAGGTCGCCCGCCATCCCCCCATCAAGGACCTCGCCCAACCCATGGTCCGGCTGGCCGGGCTGCGGCTGAATCCGCGGACCCGGGGGCCCCACAACCCGACGCGGCTGAAAGCCCTGGCCATCCAGGATCTGAAAGGCGGGCCCGCCCGGCCCATCGCCCTGCCCCCGGGCATCCTGCTGGGCCAGCCCCGCTGGTCGCCGGACGGCACCCGCTTCGTGCTGCTCGGGACCACGGCGGACGCCACGGAGCTGTGGGTGGGCGAGGCCGGCACCGGCAAGCTCCACCGGATCGAGGGCCTGAAGCTGAACGCCACGCTGGGCGATCCCCTGGACTGGCTGCCGGACGGCAGCCTGCTCTGCAAGGCCGTGCCCGCCGGCCAGGGCCCCGTGCCCCGGGCCCCCGAGGTGCCGGTGGGACCGCGCATCCAGGAGAACGAGGGCAAGGCCGCCCCCGCCCCCACCTACCAGGATCTGCTCCAGAACGCCCATGACGAGACCCTCTTCGAGTTCCTCGGCCAGTCCCAACTGGTGCGCGTGAACCTGACCAGCGGCACGGCCACGCCCCTCGGCAAGCCGGGCCTCTACGCCCAGGTGCAGCCCGCGCCCGGCGGGCAATGGATCCTCGTGGCGCGGCTCCGGCGGCCCTTCTCCTTCCTGGTGCCGGCCTCGCAGTTTCCGGTGCGCGAGGAAGTCTGGGATCGCGGCGGCGCGCTCGTCCACACGGCCGCGGACCTGCCCCTGGCCGAGGGCATCCCCCTCGAGGGCGTGCGCACGGGCCCCCGCCGTCTCCACTGGCGGCCCACGGAACCCGCCACGCTGGCCTGGGTCGAGGCCCTGGACGGCGGGGATCCCAAGCGCAAGGCCGACTTCCGCGACCGCCTCCTCCTGCAGGCCGCGCCCTTCCAGACCGCGCCCACGGAGTGGCTCCGCCTCAAGGCCCGGCTCAGCGGCCTGGACTGGGGCGAGGGCGGCCGCCTGGCCGTGGTGCGGGAGTACGAGCGCGATCGCCGCTGGACCCGGACCTGGCTGCTGGACCCGTCCAAGCCCGCCGAAGCCCGCCTGGCCTTCGACCTCAGCAGCAACGACAGATACCGCGATCCCGGGACCTTCGCCCAGCGCCTGCTGCCCAACGGGCACATGGCCCTCCGGCAGCTGGGCAGCGCCCTGTTCCTCACCGGATCCGGCGCCACGGCCGCGGGCGACCGCCCCTTCCTGGACCGCTTCGACCCCACGACGCTGAAGGCCGAACGGCTCTTCCACTGCGGCGAAGGCGTCTTCGAGTCTCCCGCGGCCCTGCTGGCGGACGGCCGCTTCATCACCCGCCGCGAGAGCCCCAGCGAAGCCCCGAATTATGTGCTTCACGGCACCGGGGCGAGGGCCTTGACGGCCTTCGCAGATCCCCTGCCCGACCTCCGGAAGATCCAGAAGAAGCTCGTGAAGTACACGCGGCCCGATGGCGTGGCCCTCAGCTTCACGATGTACCTGCCGCCCGATTACAGGGCCGGCGAGCGCCGCCCCGCCGTGATCTGGGCCTACCCGATGGAGTTCACCGACGCCGCCACCGCGGGCCAGGTGAGCGGTTCCACCGACCGCTTCACGACCCTCGGCGGCATGTCCCACCTCTTCTTCCTGCTGTCGGGCTATGTGGTGCTGGACAACACCACCATGCCCGTCGTGGGGGATCCCCAGACCGTGAACGACACCTACCTCGACCAGGTGGTGGCCAGCGCCAAGGCCGCCATCGACAAGGCGGACGAGCTGGGCGTCATCGATCCCAAGCGCGTGGGCGTGGGCGGCCACAGCTATGGCGCCTTCATGACCGCCAACCTGCTCGCGCACTCGACCCTCTTCCGGGCGGGCATCGCCCGCAGCGGCGCCTACAACCGCACGCTCACCCCCTTCGGGTTCCAGAGTGAGCGCCGCACCCTGTGGGAAGCGCCGGAGATGTACCTGAAGGTGTCGCCCTTCATGGCGGCCAACAAGTTCAACGCGCCGATCCTGCTCATCCATGGCGAGGCCGACAACAACTCCGGCACCTTCCCCATGCAGAGCGAACGGCTCTACGCGGCGTTGAAGGGCAACGGACAGACGGTCCGCTATGTCACCTTGCCCCTCGAAAGCCACGGCTACATCGCCCGCGAATCCATCGAGCACACCCTGTGGGAGATGCTCCGCTGGTTCGATCGCCACCTGAAGGGCGAGTCCGGCTCCTAGGGCATCCGGAGTCACGCGGAAGTCACCCCGTTCACGAAAATTTCACATCCAAAAGCAGCATTGCTGCGCCTTATGACATAAATCACATCCTGGTATCCAAATACTAGGTTTCCATCGGGTCCTCCGAATAACCTGACCTCCGCCCCGCCGGAGCGGGCACCTGGACCAATGGAGCAAAGCACATGGCCTACATGGAATGGCGTCCCACCCTGGAAGTCGGTCACGCCAAGATCGATTCGGAGCACCGCTCCCTCGTGGAGGCGCTGAACCGGCTGCACGCCGCGATGAAGCAGGGCAAGGGCAAGGATGAGATCGAGAAGACCCTGCTCTTCCTGAAGGACTACACCGTGGAGCACTTCAAGGGCGAGGAGCGCATGATGATCGCCCACCGCTATCCCGGCACCAACACCCACTGCGCCATCCACGCGGATCTCGTGAAGGAGGTCGGCGACCTCATCGCGAACTACCAGGCCGGCAAGGTGGTCCTCACCTCGTCCGTCCTGAGCTTCCTCGAGGACTGGCTGGTCAAGCACATCCAGGGCGAGGACATGGCCCTGGGCGCCTTCCTCAAGGAGAAGGGCGCCGTCGCCTAGGACGGGTCTCCAGGCCAGTCCTATTCAGTCGCCACGCCGCTGTCGGGCCAGCGCTTCGCATCTGCCGCGCCCCGGGCGATCCCGTCCTTCACGAGGATCACCTGGGCGCAGCCCTGCCTCGCCACTTCCTTGAGGACATGTCCTCTCGCCTTCAGGCCTTCCCTGGTGGCGGTCGGCAGATCCGCTTCCACCTGGAGGCGATCCGGCAGCCACTGGTGGTGGAAGCGCGGCGCGTCCACCGCGGCGCGAGCGTCCTGGCCGAAATCCACGACCTGGAGTACCGTGTTCAGCACCGTGCTGGGGATGGTGCGCCCCCCGGGGCTGCCGCTCACCATGAACACCGCGCCAGCCTGCACCAGGATCACGGGACACATGCTGGACAGGGGCCGCTTCCCGGGTTGGGCGAGATTCGGCGCCGTGCCGATGCGGCCCGTGGCGTCCGTCAGGCCCGGGGCGGCGTTGAAATCGCCCAGCTCGTTGTTGAGCAGGAAGCCCGCGCCCGGCACGATGCGCTTCAGGCCGTAGCTGTCCTCCAGGGTGTAGGTGAGGCTCACGGCATTCCCCTGGCGGTCGACGACGGAAAGGTGCGTGGTGTCGGGGCGGTCCTTCGGCCAGGTGAAGCGGTCCGGCGCCGATGCCGACGCCCGTTCCAGCGAGATCGTCGCCCGCAGCTCCGCGGCATGGGCCTTGGAGAGCAGCCGGGCCAGCGGGAGCTCCGGATTGAAGGCCGGATCGCCGAGGTGCTGGGCCCGATCGGCGAAGGCGCGGCGCAGGGCCTCGGCGGCCAGATGGATCGCCGCCGGGGACCCGGCGCCCAAGGCCTTCAGGTCGTAGCCCTCGAGCATGTTCAAGGTCTCGATCAGCACCTGGCCGCCGGAGCTGGGCGGCGGCGCGGCGAGCAGCTCGAGGCCGCGGTAGGTCCCCCGCAGAGGCTCGCGCCGCACGGGCCGGTAGGCCCGCAGATCCGAGGCCGTGATCAGGCCGCCCCCCGCCTTCATGTCGCGCACGATGAGCGCGGCGGTGCGGCCCCGGTAGAACTCCGTCCAGTCCTTCGACAGGCGGGCCAGGGTGCGGGCCAGATCCCGCTGCACCAGCCGGTCTCCGGCCCGGTACGGCTCGCCCTTCCGGCTGAACTGGGCCAGGGTGGGCGCATGGGAATGAAAGGCGGGCAGCTGCTCCGCCAGGCTGGCGGCCTGGTTCTCCGTCAGCACGAAGCCCTCCCGGGCCAGGCGGATGGCGGGCCGCAGCAGGCGCGCCCAGGGCAGACGGCCTTCCCGCTTCCAGGCCTCCCGCAGGCCCGCCACGGTGCCGGGAACGCCCACGGCCGCCAGGCTCTGGTGGTGCCGGACCTCGTCGTAGGCGCCCTCCTTCTGCCACATGCGGGGATGGGCCGCGGCCGGCGCCGTCTCCCGGAAATCCACGAATGAGGACCGGCCTCCAGCCGACCTCGACAGCAGGAAGCCCCCGCCGCCCAGGTTGCCTGCCGCCGGGTGCACCACCGCCAGCGCGAAGGCCGTGGCCACGGCTGCATCCACCGCGGAGCCGCCCTCCCGCAGCACCTGGGCCCCGGCCTCCGAGGCCAGCCGCTCCTGGCTCACCACCCCGCCCCTCGGCCTGCCGGCGGGAGCCTGGGCCGAGGCCGCCAGCGCGAGGAGCAGCGAGAGGATCAGAGGAATGCGCACGGAAGCTCCAGGAGATGCTCCCTAGAGTCTGTCATCCTTGGAGCCATGTCCCGCATGGCTTCCATCCACGGCTCCACCCCCCAGACGCCCGGAGAGGAGCTGGCCAACAGCCTCACGCACGGCCTGGGCGCGGCCTTGTCCATCGCGGCGCTGGTGGTGATGGTGGTCTTCGCCGCGATCCGGGGCACGGCCCGGGATGTGGTGGGCGTGTCGATCTTCGGATCCACGCTGATCCTGCTCTACCTCATGTCCACGCTGTACCACGCCTTCCGCGGCCCCAAGGTGAAGCTGGTCTTCAAGGTCTTCGACCACTCGGCCATCTTCACGCTCATCGCGGGGACCTACACGCCCTTCTGCCTCTCGGTGCTCCCTGGGGCCTGGGGCTGGACCCTGTTCGGCCTGATCTGGGGGCTGGCGGTCCTCGGCATCACCTTCAAGAGCATCTTCTACCGCCGGCTGGCCCGCGTGGCCTTCCTCCCTCCGCCGGTGGACCACCTGCATGCCCTGCCCGGGAGCCCGGACCTCAACTCCGCGTTCGTGAAACGCATGGGCTGGGTCTCCACGGTCATCTACCTGCTGATGGGCTGGCTCATCGTCATCGCCGCCGCGCCCCTGGCGCGGGCCCTGCCCACCCACGGCCTCTACTGGCTCTTCGCCGGGGGCTTCTTCTACAGCGCCGGCGCCGCCGTCTACAGCATGGAGAAGCTGCCCTTCCATCACGCCCTCTGGCACCTGTTCGTCATGGCCGGCAGCGCCTGCCATGTCTTCGGGGTGATGTTCCATGTGATCCCCAAGGCCTGAGTCGGGGCCTGAGTCGGGGCCTGAGTCGGGGCCTGAGTCGGGGCTGAGTCAGGCCCGGGTCAGATCTGGGCCAGCACCACCAGGTCCGGCGAGGCCGGGCTCCAGGACTCTCCGGTCATCGTGCCCAGGACTTCCCGCACCTCGAATCCCGACTCCTGCAGCAGGGCCTCCACCTCGGCGCGACGCCAGCCCCGCAGCTGGATTTCCTCGGCGGACACCAGCTCCAGGGGCGCCCCCGTGCCCGGCCGCCAGCGCAGCGTCGCGGGGGTGAAGGTGATCCGCCCGTCGGGCTGGGGGGTCATCAGGCGGAGGAAGACCGTCTCGGCGCCCTCCTCGCCGGGCCGCACCATCACGGGGAAGGTCCGTTCGCCCCGATCCAGGATGCGGTCGTAGTTCAGGGTCTGGAGCAGGAAGCGGCCGCCCGGGAGGAGCCGGCTGGCGAGGCCGGTGAAGCAGCGCCGCAGATCGTCCGCTTCCGTGAGATGCGGCAGGGTGTTGCCCACGCAGAGCGCCGCCCCGAAGCCGGGTTCCACCAGGCCAGGCAAGGCCGTGAGGCTGCCCTGCACATAGCGTCCCCCGGGATCGGCCAGCCGCGCGGCCTCCACCTGGGAGGGGGAGGCGTCCACGCCCGTGGGCTCGAACCCGAGGGAAGCCAGGAAGCGGGCGTGCTCGCCGGTGCCGCAGCCCAGATCCAGCACCCGGCGCGAGGGCGCCGCTTCCAGCACCCGCCGGAAGAGAGGCTCCTCGCGCTTCAGGCGCTCGGGCCAGGCGATGAGGCCGCGGTACGAGAGGCGCCCATAGGCATCGCGTGAACCGGATTCCATGGGACCCGGCGATTCAGCGCGGCCAGAGCCAGCCGAAGGCCCCCGCGCTCACCAGGCCGTAGATCAGGCCATCGACCAGATCCTTCACCACGCTGCGCCAGGGCTTGCCCATCCAGATGCCCATCTGCACGCTGCCGCCGGCGTAGGTGAGGAAGGAGACGGCCCCCACGACGCGAAACACCTGCAGGTAGTGGGTTCCGGGCGCCAGCGTGCGGGAGGCCACATAGGCGGCCATGAAGGCCACGACGAGGGCATAGACGAACCAGAGGCCGAGGGCCTTGCCCATGGCCGGCATCCCGTTGGGGCTCAGAACCAGAAAACCCACCGGACCCTCCTGGTACTTCTGCTGGATTTCCGGCTTCTCCATGTCCTTCATGCCGGGGCAGTGGGGAATCACATACTGGCCGGGAGTGGGCGAGCTCTTGCGGATCGCCGCGCGGACCTCGTCCTCGTTTTCCAGGGCGCGGTAGTCCGAGTTGTGCCACTTCAACACCATGTGGACGAGGCTGCTGGCCACGAAGACGAAGACGGCGGCGAGGAGGATCGGCAACCAAAGTTGCGTGAGCGAGACCGAAACCGAGGCCATGGGAGGCTCCTATGGGGTGATGGGCGCGTGGAAGCTTCCGTAGGGTGGACTGGCACCCCCACCCCGTCAAGCGCGCCGCGGCCGCTTCGGGCCCGGCGCCGAGTGCTGGCCCGTGGCCTCATCCACCGCATCGATCCAGCCGGCGCGGGCCCCGGGGAAGGCATCGGCGTAGGGCACATAGGGCTTCAGGTCCAGCACCGGTGTGCCGTCCAGCAGGTCCACGCCCCGCAGGCGGAGGGTGCGTCCTTCGATGCCCACCAGCTCCACGCAGGAGAGGCCGATGGGGTTGGGCCGGTGGGGCGACCGCGTGGCCAGCACGCCGCGCTTTGCCTTCGGGCCCCGGGGCGGCTGCACCAGCGGTGCCCAGCCCTCGCTCAGATGAAAGGCGAAGATGAGCCAGATGCGCTCGAAGCCCTCCAGATCGCGCAGCACGGTTTCCGGAAACGCGGGGTCCAGCTCCAGCGTGGCCTCCGCGGGAGCGCCCGTTTCCGTACCCGCCACGACCGTGGGCTGGTGCGGAGCATCGATGCGCTTCGCGTAGGGCGAGCGCACGAACCCGAGGGGACGGTAGGTGAAGGCAGGAACATCCATCCTTGAAGAGTAGCCCCGCCCGCATGGACGGACGAGGCCGGTGCAGCCGGATCAGGGCAGCGTGTAGGCCATCAGAACGGTGTCCTTGATGGACCAGATGGACCCGTTCAGATAGAGGATGTTGGCCCCGCCGTCGGTCTTGCAGTAGGAGGCCAGGATCGCCCCGGTCCCCGGATCGTTCTTCTGGAAGTTCGGATTGTTGAAGACCCACAGGGCCCCGCCGCCGTAATCCAGGCGCGTGGCCTGGCCGGTCGTGGTGACCAGGGCCGGGGACAGGGGGATCTTCGGGCTGGTGGCCGGATTGAACTTGACGATGAGATGAGGCGGTACGGTCGTCTGCTGTTCCCGATCCATGGCGACATAGAGGTTCGTGCCATCACTGGCCAGGCCCTGCAGGATGGTCACCTCTCCGGTGAGTCCGGCAGAGACCGGAATCGGATTTTCGGCCAGGCCCGTGGCCAGGTTGATGCGGAAGACCGCCTGGGGGAAGGTCCCCCCCGGGCCGATGTAGGTGCCGGTGGCCCAGAGCGCGCCGTTGTGCCAGGTGATGTCGGCCACGAACTGGATGCCGTTGGGGGTGCTGTTGGGCGACATGGGCACCAGCGGGACATTCGTGGTGCTGAGGATCTGGCCGCTGATGGGATCGATCTTGAAGATGGTGCCGACGGTGGCGGTGAAATCCGCCTGGGTCCACAGGTAGATGGAGGTCCCATCCGTGGCCAGGGCCTTGAATCCGACCCCGCCGACCACGGCCCCCAGGTTGAACTGCTTGGCCAGGGTGATGGCGTTGCAGTCGCTGGTGATGAAGCTCCAGGTGAAGGGGCTGGCCAGGGTGTTTCCGGCGAGATCCCGGAGGCTGGTCGACAGGGTGGCCGTGTAGGTCAGGCTGTTACCGAGCCTGGCGGCGGGCGTGAAGGTGGCCGTGCCGCCGGTGAAGGCGACCGTCCCGGCGACAGGCGCCGACCCCTGGGCGAGGGTGAAGGCTGAGGCTGGCGTGGAGGAATCCACCGCTTCGCTGAAGGTGGCGGTGATGACCGCGTTGACCGGAATCCCCGTCCCGAAGTTGGAGGGGTTGGTGGAGACGACCACGGGCTTGGTGGTGTCACCGGGCGTGGCGCCCGTCCCTCCGGAAGTGGACCCGCCACCTCCACCGCCCCCGCAGGACTGCAGCAGGAGCCCTGCGACCAGGAGAAGGATGGAAGTCCACTTGAGGGTCATGGTCCACCTGTCTTTTTTGATGATGCTTAGGTAAAATATATAGCACTTGATCGAAGGTGGCGTTTTTTTTGGACCGGCCTGACGCCGACCGGCCCTGATCCCGTTTTGGCCCGGGACGCACCGCACGGCTACCATGCGTCCATGAGCCCTGACGACCTCCCACGCCCGCGCCGGCCCCGCTACAAGGGCACCCATCCGCGGCGCTTCGAGGAGAAATACAAGGAACTGGCGCCGGATCGCCACGCGGGCGAGCTGGAGAAGGTGATGGCCCGGGGGCACACGCCGGCCGGGACGCATCGCTCGATCATGGTCGCGGAGATCCTGGCGGTGCTGGAGCCGATGCCCGGCGAGGTGGCCCTGGACGCCACCCTGGGCTACGGGGGGCACGCCCGGGAGATCCTGCCGCAGCTCCTGCCGGGGGGCCACCTCTTCGGCGTGGATGTGGACCCGCTGGAACTGCCGCGCACGGAGGCCCGGCTGCGGGAGTTGGGCTTCGGGGAGGAGGCGTTCACGGCGCGCCGCATGAACTTCGCCGGGCTGCCGCGCCTGAAGGCCGAAGCCGGCGGTTTCGATCTGGTGCTGGCGGACCTCGGCGTGTCCTCCATGCAGATCGACAACCCCGCCCGGGGGTTCACCTGGAAGGCGGAAGGGCCGCTGGACCTGCGGCTCAACCCCCAGCGCGGCAAATCCGCCGCCGATCTGCTGGCCACCTTGGACGAGCAGACCCTGGCCGACCTGCTGGTGGAGAACGCGGACGAGCCCCACGCCGCAACCATCGCCCGGGCCATCCACGGCCAGAGCATCCGCACCACCCGCGACCTGGCGGAGCGGGTGCGCGAAGCCCTGCGCCCGAAGCGCCTGGAGGAAGCGGACGCCAAGAAGGCCCTCCAGCGGACCTTCCAGGCCCTTCGCATCGCCGTGAACGACGAGTTCACGGTGCTGGACCAGTTCCTGTCCCTGCTGCCCGGCTGCATGAACCCCGGGGGCCGGGTGGCCATCCTCACCTTCCACTCCGGCGAGGACCGGCGCGTGAAGAAGGCCTTCCTGCAGGGGCTCCGGGAGGGGATCTATGCCGAGATCGCCCCGGAGCCCCTCCGGGCCTCGCCGGAGGAGCGGCGCGCCAATCCCCGGTCCACCAGCGCCAAGCTGCGATGGGCGAGGCTTCCAGGAAAGTAGGCGCTTGCGATAGGGTGGTCGCATATGTCTTCCGCCCCGTCCCTCCGGTCCCGCGCTGCCCTGCTGTGGCTCCTCGCCGTGGTGCTCATGGCCGCCACGGTGATCTACCAGCGGCGCACGGGTCCGACGCATCCGCTCCGCGGCACGGTGGCCCTGGGCGGGAGGCCCCTCGCCTACAAGCTGATCCGGAGCGAGGAGACGGTGCGCGAGGCGCGGGTGGCCGTTCCGGATGCCGGGCAGCCCGCGACGCTGGTGTGGCGGCGCTTCCCCACCCAGGAGCCCTGGACCCGCACGCCCATGCTCCGGGAGTCGAAGGAGGGCCGGACCGAGCTGGCCGGCTACCTGCCGAAGCAGCCCCCGGCGGGAAAAGTGGAATACGCCGTGGAGCTGGGCGGACCGGGCGCCACCCAGCGCATCCCCGCCGCCGATCCCATCGTGCTGCGCTACAAGGGGCCCGTCTCGACGCCCCTGCTCCTCGCACACCTGTCCATGATGTTCCTCGCCGTGCTGGTGGGCCTCCGCGCCGGACTGGGCGCCCTCTTCGGTCCGTCGGCCCCGCGCCGCCTGCTGGCGGTCACGCTGGCCTGTCTCACGCTCGGGGGCCTGGTCCTCGGACCCTTCGTGCAGAAGGCCGCCTTCGGGGCCTACTGGACGGGCTTCCCCTGGGGCTACGACCTGACGGACAACAAGACCCTGCTCATGTGGGGCGTGTGGGTGCTCGCCGCCTGCGTCGCCGGGCCCCGGCCGCGACGGCGCGAGGCCTGGCCCCGCGCGGCCGTGCTGGCCGCGACCCTCGCCATGGCCGTGGTGTATCTCATCCCCCACAGCCTGCGGGGCAGCCAGCTGGACTACGGCAAGGTGAAGGCCGGAGCCGATGCGAGCGACGCGGTGGTCACCGGGCGCTAGGTCTGCTGCCCGCCAGCCGCCCCAGCTCCAGCGCGAAGCGCACCTGCTGCATCAGACCCTCCAGGTTCCAGGCGGGATCGTAGCGATCCGTGGGCCGGTGGTAGTGGTTCATGAAATCCGCCGCCCGGGCCTGGGCCGCCGCCTGGTCGCCCAGGTAGTCCCAGCCGCCATCCAGCGAGAAGCCCGGCGACAGGGCCGGCACGCCCGCCTGCATGAAGGGGAAGTGGTCGGAGCGGAAGCAGAGCCCCGCCGGATCGGCCTTGGCGGGCGTGATGACCAGCCCCGTCGCCGCGGCGGCCTGGGCGCAGAGGCTGCGGAGGCGGGGCTCCTTCGATCCCAGCAGGCCGATGTCCCGCGTGGGCCCCACCACATTGAGGCTCTCCAGGTTGATGGCCAGCACCGTCTTCGCCAGCGGCCAGAGGGGCGCAGCCACATAGGCGGAAGACCCCAGCAGGCCCTGCTCCTCCCCGCAGGGGAAGAAGAACATCACGCTGCGCTTCAGGGGCTGGTGGACCAGGGCCTTCGCCAGGGCGAGCACCGCGGCACAGCCCGTGCCGTTGTCCACGGCCCCGGCATAGATGGCGCCGTCCGTGCCCTTGCCGAAGTGGTCCCAGTGGGCCGAATAGATCACCAGTTCCTGCCGCAGGTCGGGGTCGGCACCGGGGAGAAGGCCCGCCACATTCCACTGCACCAGCGAACGGACCGCCGAGTGGAGGCGCCCCTTGGCCTGCACCTCCAGCGGCACCGGGCGGAAGGCGGGGGCGTCGGCTCCGGCCGCCAGCGCCCGGAAATCCCGGCCCGCCAACGCGAAGAGCCGGACCGCGGTGGCCTCCGTGATCCACCCCTGCATCGCGCCGGACTGGCCCGAGCCCTCCCGCTGGAAGCGCTCCTGGGTCCAGCCGTTCCGCACCACGGGCCAGCCGTAGCCCGCGGAGACGGCCGTGTGCACCAAGAGGGCCCCTGCCGCCCCGCGGCGGCGGGCTTCCTCGAACTTGTAGGTCCACCGCCCGTAGAGATTCTCCGGCTCGCAGCAGAGGGGCATGGGCGGCCCCGCGTGCCGGTCGCCCACGAGCATGACGAGGATGCGGCCCCGCACATCCAGGCCCTTGTAGTCGTCGCGGCTGCCATCGGCGGCCGTGATGCCGTGGCCCACGAACACCAGCGGCGCCTCCACGGCCAGGGACTGTTCCGCCGCGGCCGCGCCCATCACGAGGTCCGTGCCCAGGGCCGGGGTCAGGGCGCCCTTGGCCCCCGTGAAGGTAAGGTGGCTGGCGGCAACATCCAGCCGAAGCCCCGAGAGGCGCACCGCCTGCCGGTAGCTGGCGCCATGGGCGGGCTGAAGGCCCAGCACCTGCAGCTGGGTCTCCAGGTAGCGCACCGCCAGGTCCCCGCCCCGCTGTCCTGTGCCCCGGCCTTCCAGCACATCATCCGCCAGGAACGCGAGGTGGGCCCGGAGGGCCGCCTCGTCCACCCCCGGTCCCTGGGCCGCCAGGGCAAGGCAGGCGAGAACGGCACAGAACAGGGATCGCACGGCAGCCTCCGGAGATCCTCCCATTGTGCGGCCTATTTCGGCTGACGGGGTTCGGCGACCCAGGCGACGGCGACGGAGATGAAGTAGAGGCCGAGCAGGACCACGCTGAAGAAGATGGTGGTGACGACGACATCGCCGGGGGTGAAGAAGGCGCTGAAGATCAGGATGGCCATGGTGGCGTGGCGCCAGTACTTCAGCATCAGGCGGGCGGTCACGATGCGGAACTTCGCGAGGAAGAAGAACAGGACGGGCAGCTCGAACATCACGCCGGTGATGAGCGTGGTGGAGATGAAGAGGTCGAGGTAGTCCGAGACATGGAGGTTGGCGCGCAGCCCGGCGGCGGCGGCTTCCTGGAAGAGGATGTCGCCCAGGAACTTGAAGGCCTGGGTGTAGGCGAAGACCGACCCGGCCAGGAAGCAGCCCGAGGTCGCCACCACGAAGGGGATGACGAGGCGGCGCTCCTTGGGCAGCAGGCCGGGCCGGATGAAGGCCCAGAGCTGGTAGAAGAGGAGCGGCGCGGCAAGGAAGGCGGCGGCCCAAAGGGAGAGCCGCATCATGCTGAAGAAGGGCTCGGTGAGATCGGTGAAGGCGAAGGGCTGGAGCTCGGCGGCGGCCTTGCCGGTCTGGCGGGCCATGGCGTCGAGGAAGGGCTTCTGGGCCCAGATCCAGAGCTTGAAGCGGAAGGCGTAGGTCGCCGCGAAGCACACGGCCACGATGAGGAGCGAGCGCACGATGCGCACCCGCAGTTCCTGCAGGTGCTCCCAGAAGCTCATCTTGTCGGGCGGCGCGGCCGGAACGGGCATGGGGTCCGATCAGAAAAGCGCCCGGCCCCGAGGGAGGCCGGGCGGGGTGGTGGTTCGGGCCGAAGCGGAGTGGCCCATCCGTTGGGGAAGAGCGGCCGGATCAAGGCACTTTGAAATTGAACTTGTGGCAGGGGAGGCAGAGGTTTTCCGAGGTCATGTGCTCGTGGTGACAGCGGTTGCAGTCGGCCTCCGTGCCGAAGTGCCGGTTCTCGTGGGGATTCGTCGGCTTGACCTGGGCAGTCCGAGCCGCGAGCTCCTTCGTCTCACCATGGCAACCGAGGCACTGCTGCATCGCGACCGCCGATTTCTTGGCGGCCTTGCCGTGGCACTGGACGCAGGTGATCCCCTGGCCGGCATGCTTGGAGGTGCGCGCAGCCTGGCCCTTCCCGGCGGTCCCGGCGGCGGCGAGGCCGCCTCCGGACAGGGCGGTCAAGAGCAGGACGAGGAGTGCGGCGGCGGGTTTTGGAGCAATCGTGCGTTTCATGTCTTCTCCCATCGTGGCGGCTTCTGGGGAGGCGGTCAGCGCGATTCCCCAGCTTGAAATGGATCGTTGGAAGGACTTCCCCAGGGAGTGGGCCCCCTGGGGAAGTCGGGGGCTTGGCTTACAGCTTTGCGACATGCCTTCCGGTGAGGTACCCGAAGGTGTAGCAGCGTCCCAACGAGAGGCCGAAGACGGTGAGGGGATAGTCCACCCCGCCATAGAACCCGCCTCCGAGGTTGCCGATCAGGAACAGCCCCTTGATGGGCTTGCCCTCGGCGTTGAGGGCCTGGTGGTTCTCGTCCACCAGCATGCCGGAGCAGATCGCCGAGACGCGCACCCGGCGGTGGATGCCGTAGAAGGGTGCCTTGACGACCGGGATCAGGCGGTCGGCGGGCTTGCCGAAATCGCTGTCCTTGCCCGAGGCGACCACCTCGTTGTAGCGCTTGACGGTGGCCGCCAGGGTCGCCGGATCCGCCTCGATCTTCCGGGCGAGTTCTTCGATCGTGTCGGCCACATGCGTATTGACCTGCGACTCGAACACGCCCTTCTTGGGACTCGGATCATCGGGCATGTAGTTCTTCAGGCCCTCGGGCGGGACCAGCTTGCCCGGCCAGGTCGCAGCCTGGGCCATGTAGTTCGAGTCGAAGATCTGGGAGTAGTGTCCGGCGTTCTCCGCATCGCGGAGGTAGTTGTTCAGCAGGGACATCTCGACGGTCTCGTTCACGAACCGTCGGCCCTTGCGGTCCACCGCCAGGAACGGCATGTCGCACATGGAGGCCGGCCCCGCGTCGAAGTCGTGCAGCATCTTGGTGTGGCCGATGGGCTCGATGACCCCGCCGGCCCAGTAGGCCAGGGCGAAGCCGTCGCCGGTCTTGTCGAGCTGCTTCCGACCCAGGTGCTTCACATCGGGCACGAAGTAGTCGGACATGGCCTTGTTGTTCTGGTAGTCGCCCGTGGCCAGGATCACGCCCTTCTTGGCCAGGAACTTCGTGTATTTGCCGTTGGAGCCTTTGGCGATCACGCCCATGACTTCGCCAGCCTTGTTCTGCACCAGCTGGACGGCAGGCATGAGGTAGAAGAACCGGACGCCGGCTTTCTCGGCGGTCTTGGCCAAGTGGCGCATGCCGTCGCCCGTGGTGTAAGGCTTCGGCCCAAAGAAAGAGGTGACATAGCCCATGCCGTAGCCGTTGACCTTGAGGATGGCCCGCTGGACGGGACTGCCCTGGTCCACGACGGGGGATCCGCCTTGCCTGGCGCGGTCGATGACCCACCGGACGGCCTCGCCCGAGTGGTAGGCCCACTGCCGGATGAGCTTGGGATTGCAGCGGTGGTTGCTGTCGGCGATGAGCCTGGCGACCAGCGCCTCGACGCCGGCCTTCTCGCTCGTGGCCAGGTCGACGCCGGATCCCGTGTTGCCCTGGGAGAGGGCGAAGGGCGCCTTCTGGATCACCGCGACCTTGGCGCCGTTCTCGGCGGCCGAGAGGGCCGCCGGAACGCCCGAGGCGCCCGCGCCGACCACGACGACATCGAAGGTCAGGGTCTCCGCGATCTCGCGGTCGCGGATGGGCTTGGGTTTGGGCAGGAAGGAGAGTGTCGCCCCGCCATCCGAGCTCGTCGCGACCTCCAGGTCCCTGGTTTTCGCGGTGCCCGCGGCCACGGCCGGCAGGCCGGAAAGTCCGAATAGGCCCGCGGCGGCGGCTCCTCCGGCCGCCCGCGACAGGAAGCTCCGGCGCGAGAGTCCGTTTTCGATCACCTGCTTCGTGTACTGATCTGTTTCCTTGTCTTCCTGGAAATGTTCCTGGCTCATGCCTCATTCCTCCTGGGTGGACGGGTTCATGTCACAGCACGCCGGGCAGGCAGGTTCTCCCACCCCGCGGCCTGGCTACTTGGCCTTCGCCTCGGGGGCGACGGATTCCTTGGCCGAATCCGTGATCTCGCGGCCGGCCTTCTTGAATTCCTGAATGCTCCTGCCCAGCGACTTGCCCAGTTCGGGCAGCCGCGATGGGCCGAAGAAGACCAGCAGCGCGACGCCGATCAGAAGAATTTCAGTCATGCCTAGATTGCCCATGGCGTGCTCCAAAAGAGTGGGTGTCTGGTCGTGGAAGCGGGGCGCGGGTGCCCTCGCCTGATGGGTCCCCCCGCGCCCGGCGTCCCGTCAGAAGGTGTAGAGGATGCCCAGGCCGAAGCCCGTGGTGGAGGCACCGGGGGCGACCTTGCCCACGGGCGGGAACAGCGCGTAGGTGGCGGACCGCTCGTTGGTCATCCCGTAGACCGAAGTGTAGAGATCCGCCGACTTCGTCAGGCTGTAGGTGTACCCCGCGCTCCACTGGGCACCGCCCAGCCCGTTCGTCGTCGCGGGACCGCCGCCCACCAGCGTGGCGCTGCCCGCGTTGGCCTTGCCGTAGGCCCCGAACACCTGATGGGCGCCCCAGCGCTGCTGCAGCAGCAGGTACCAGGCGTCGCGCTCGTAGTGGTTCACCTTCCCCACCACCGCGTCGTCCGTGTCGTAGCTCAACCGCTCCACGATGGCCGACACCCGCGTGCCCGTGCTGAAGGCGTAGCTCGCCACCAGCTCGTGGCCCACATCCTTGGAACCGGTGTTCGTGGCCGTCGCGCCGGCCGATCCACCCAGCTGGGCCAGGCCGAAGTAGTCGTTGTGCTGCTCGAATCCATAGCTGATGTTGAAGGCCCCGGCCTTGTAGCTCAGCAGCGCCGACCAGAGATCCGGGCTGGCCGAAGGTGCCGTCGCCGTGGCCGTGGTCTTGCCCTCGTTCACCGAGTAGGCCACCCGCGCCGAGAACCCGTTCACCACGGGGCTCCAGTACTGGATGCTGTTCCCCTGGCGGCGGTTGAAGGCGGCATCTGCCGCGGTGTTCGCCCGACCGTTCTGGGTGGTGGTCCCGGGGACATTGAAACCAGGGTTGGCCGTCAGCGCGTTGTCGAAGGGGTTCAGGCCCCGCAGCGCGCCCACGAACAGCAGGGGATATTTGTAGGGCGTGTCCCAGTTCCCGTAGAACACCCGGCCCCAGCTGCCTTCCAGGCCCAGAGCGCTGTTGCGGCTGGTAAGGCTGTTGGGCGCATCCCCGTCGGGGCTGACGGCGCTCTCGATCTGCCAGATGATCTTCAGATCCTCGTTCACCTTGTAGCTGCCCTTGAAGCCCAGGTTCGAGGTGCCCGAGGTCATGCGGTTCCGACCCGGCAGGTTGCCCAGGTCGCCGGTGTAGGCCGAAGCCGCCACCTGGGTGGCGCCGCCGTTGGCGGGAGACAGACCCGGCGCGGTTGCTCCGCTGGTCTTCACATGGTCCAGAAACGGCAGGAAGGTGCCGTAGATCTGCACATCGCTCGCCTGCGCCGAGAGACCCAGCGGCAGCGCGCACGCTCCAACCAGGGTGAAAAGAAGGGTTTTCGATGTCACGACAGACCTCCGTCCGGTTGCTTAACAGCAACATTTAGATAGTTTTGAGTTAATGACTACCCATGGGTTCTCAATGCCCACGGCATGGCCAGAGATTAGCTCCGGAACGCCTTTTCCTCCTGGTACCCGGCGACCAATTTTTGGTAAATCCCGTACCCGAGGAACCCGAGATGCCCTGACGGCACCCTCCCGTGGTTCAGTTCCTCGCTCCCGACGCAGGCTGGATCAGGACTCGCGACTTCCGGAACTGGGAAGGGGTTTCACCCGAGGCCTTCCGGAAGGCCTTCGTGAAGTTCGACTGGTCCTCGCAGCCCAGTTCGGCGGCGATCTGCTGGATGCTCAGGTCGGAGTGCAGCAGCAGCCGCTTCGCCTCCAGCATGGCGCGCTCGAGGATGAGGATCTGCGGAGTCTTGCCGAGAATGAGGCGGCAGGCGGAACTCAGGCGGCGCGTGGTGCAGCGCAGCTTCCTCGCGTAGAACTCCACCTCCTTCTCCGCGGCGAAGCTTTCGTCCAGCTGCCGCAGGAAAGCCTGGAAGAGCTTGAAGTCGGAACTGCGGTGGGCCTGCTTGTGTGCGGCCTGTTCGCGGATCCGCCCCTGGAGCAGGTGGAGGAAGGCCGAGAGCAGATGGCGCAGCACCGGACGCGACTCGTCGGCCTTGAGTTTGCCGAGATCCCACAGGAGCCGCGCCAGGGTGGAGGCCTGCTGGAAGAGCTCATCCTTGGGCAACGGAAGGTTCGGCGAGGCGAGGAAATCCGAGAACAGCCACGAGGCATCCGCGTCCAGGAACTCCTCGTCGAAATCGAACATCCACCCCTCGTCCTGAGCATCCGGCAGGTAGAGGTGCTTCTTCCCCTTGGGCACCAGCATCACCCAGGGACCGTGGATCCGGGTCTCCTCACCGTCCACCCAGTGGGTGCCGGTCCCCTCCGTGACGAAGAAGACCTGGTGGAAGGCATGGCAGTGGGGCACCGGTTCTCCCAGGCGCCAGTTCAGGTTGCTGCGTTCATCAAGATGCCAGACGGTGAAGAGCGTATCCATGGAGGCGCTTTCGAAGAGCATAGATGCCATCTAGATCATTTTTGACAGAAGTGTTGTCGTTTACAAGCACATGACCTGACTCAACGATTCGAATCCTTTCCGCGTAAGCTGCCTGGACCCCTCACGAGCCCGGAGCGTCGCATGCGTCTTCTCCCCTTCTTCTCCACCGCCATCGTCGTGGCCGCCTCCGTCAGCGCCAGCGCGCAGGTCGATGCCCGGCTGATGCGCTATCCCGATGTCTCGGCCACCCAGATCGTCTTCACCTACGCCAACGACCTCTGGCTGGTGGCCAAAACCGGCGGCGTGGCCCAACGGCTGTCCACCCCCAAGGGCGAGGAGTCCTTCGCCCGCTTCTCCCCGGACGGGAAGACGCTGGCCTTCACCGGGTTCTACGATGGCAACCCCGACCTCTACACCCTCCCGGTGGCCGGCGGCATCCCCACCCGCATCACCCACCACCCCATGGGCGACCGGATGGTGGACTGGACCCCCGACGGCAAGTCCCTGCTCTTCGCCTCGGGCATGGAGTCCGGCAAGGACCGCTTCAACAAGCTCTTCACGGTCGGCAAGGACGGTGGCCTGCCCCAGGCCCTGCCCCTGCCCTACGCCGAGTTCGGCGCCCTGTCCCCGGATGGCAAGGTGCTCGCCTACCAGCCCGTCTCCACGGACTTCCGCACCTGGAAGCGCTACCGCGGTGGCATGGCCTCGGAGATCTGGTTCTACGACCTGGAAAAGAAGACCGCCAGCCGCCTGCCCAGCGTCGGCGGCTCCAATGACTCGCAGCCCATGTGGCATGGCGGGAAGCTCTATTTCCTATCGGATCGCGACGGCACGAAGCGCGCAAACATCTGGTCCTACGATCTCGCGAGCAAGGCCTTCAAGCAGATCACCTTCTTCAAGGACTACGACGCCCACTTCCCCGCCATCGGCCCCTCCGACATCGTGCTCGAGGCCGGCGGCCGCCTTCACCGCGTCGAACTGCCCTCCGAGAAGCTCGTGGAAGTGAAGGTCGAGGTGGTGACCGACGGCGCCACCCTGAAGCCCCGGGAGGAGAACGCCAGCCGCCTCATCAAGAACCCCGCCCTCTCCCCCCAGGGCAAGCGCGCGGTCTTCGAGGCCCGGGGCGAGATCTTCTCCGTGCCCGCGGAAAAGGGCTATGTCATCAACCTCACCCGCACCCCCGGTGCGGCGGAGCGCCACCCCGCCCTGTCCCCGGACGGCAAGCAGGTGGCCTACTTCAGCGACCGCAGCGGCGAATACGAGCTGTGCGTGCGTCCCGCGGACGGGTCCGGCGCCGAGCGGCAGGTCACCCACATGGGCCCCGGCTTCCGCTACCGCATCACCTGGTCCCCCGACGGCAAGCGCGTGGTGTTCGCCGACCAGGCCATGCGCATCAACCTCTGCGACCTCGACACGGGCAAGGTGCAGCAGGTGGACAAGGGCCTCTTCATGTTCGAGGGGCCCCTGGACGACTTCCGCGCCACCTGGTCCCCCGACAGCCGATGGTTCGCCTATCCCCGCGACACCGGGAACCGCAACAGCGTGATGGCGCTCTACGACACCAAGACGGGCAAGCGCCACGAGGTGACCTCGCCCTTCTTCAACGCCGGCGACGCCGCCTTCGACCCGGAGGGCAACTACCTCTTCCTCACCTCGGGCCAGCAGTTCAGCCCCACCTACAGCGATCTCGACAATACCTGGGTCTATGCCGCCATCACTCGGCTCGCCGCCATCCCGCTGCGCCGGGATGTCCCCTCCCCCCTGGCCGCCCGCAATGATGCCGACGCCGCCAAGGAGGAGAAGAAGGACGACAAGAAGGAGGGCGGTGCCGACAAGAAGGACGCGGACAAGAAAGAAGCCCCCAAGCCCGTCGAGATCGACCTCGAGGGGATGGAGGGCCGCATGGTGCTGCTGCCGCCCCCGGCCGGCTACTACTCCGATGTCGCCGCGGTGAAGGGCAAGCTGGTCTACCGGCGCGCCGCACAGATGAACCCCATGGGCGAGACCAAGACCACCCTGTACACCTACGACCTCGAGGAGCGCGAGGAGAAGGCCGTCCTGGCCGATGTGGACGGCGCCGTCCTCAGCGGCGACGGCAAGAAGGTGCTCGTGAACCGCAAGCAGGAATACGCCCTGCTGGACCTCAAGCCCGATCAGAAGTTCGAGAAGAAGCTCCCCACCACCGACCTCAGGATGACGGTCGATCCCCAGGCCGAGTGGCAGCAGATCTACAACGACGCCTGGCGGCTCGAGCGCGACATGTTCTACGACCCCGGCATGCACGGCGTGGACTGGAAGGCCATGCGGACCCGCTACGGCAAGCTGCTCAAGGACTGCGTGACCCGCGAGGATGTGAACTTCGTCATCGGCGAGCTGATCGGCGAGCTGAACGCCTCCCACGCCTACCGCGGCGGCGGCGATCAGGAGATGCCCGCCCGCCTCGGCGTGGGCCTGCTCGGCGCGGACTTCGCGCTGGAGAACGGCGCCTTCCGCATCAAGACGATCCTCCGGGGCGCGGCATGGGACGCCCAGGCCCGCGCACCCCTGGCCCAGCCCGGCCTCAAGGTGAAGGAGGGCGACTACCTCCTGGCCGTGAACCGCATCCCCCTCGATGTCCGCAAGGACCCCTGGGCCGCGTTCCAGGGCCTGGCCGGCAAGACCGTGCTCCTCACCGTCAACGAGAAGCCCACCGCGGACGGCGCCCACGAAGTGCTCGTGGAGACCCTCGCCAGCGACTACGCCCTTCGCTACGCCGCCTGGGTCGAAGCGAAGCGGACCTTCGTCGAGAAGGCCTCCAACGGCCGCATCGGCTATGTCTATGTCCCCGACACGGGCATCGGCGGCCAGACGGACCTGGTCCGCCAGTTCCGCGGCCAGTGGGACAAGGCCGGCCTGATCATCGACGAGCGCTTCAACAGCGGCGGCCAGATCCCCGACCGCTTCATCGAGATGCTGGGGCGCAGGACCATCAACTACTGGGGCGTACGCGACGGCAAGGACTGGCAGTGGCCCGCTGTGGCCCACGACGGGTCCATGGCCATGCTCATCAACGGCTGGAGCGGCTCCGGCGGCGACCTCTTCCCCCACTACTTCAAGAAGGCCGGCCTTGGTCCCCTGATCGGCCGCCGCACCTGGGGCGGACTCATCGGCATCAGCGGCACCCCCGCACTCATCGACGGCGGCAATGTGACCGTGCCCACCTTCGGGATCTACTCCAAGGAGGGCCAGTGGGTCGTCGAGGGCTACGGCGTGGACCCCGACATCGAGGTGATGGACGATCCCGCGCTGCTGGCCCAGGGCAGGGATCCCCAGCTGGACCGGGCCATCCAGGAAGTGGAGGCCGCCCTCAAGAAGCAGCCCCCCGCCACCCGCAAGCCCGCCTACCCCAACCGCGCCAACTGATTTTCCCGGCTGCGCCCCGCGACCGCGGGGCGCAGCTCTGTACCGCTAGAAGATCTCCTTGAAGAAGTCCTTCATGTGCTGCCAGCTGCGGCGGTGGGCGGCTTCGTTGTAGGCGGCGCCCTTGCTGTTGTCGCCGCCCGCCTCCTTCTGAGTGAAGGCATGGACGGCCCCGGCATAGGCCACGAAGACATAGTCGGCCTTGGACTGCCGCATCTCCTCCTGGAAGGCCGCCACATCCTTCGCGGGCACGAAGGGATCGTCCGCCCCGTGGCAGACCAGCACCTTCGCGCTGACGGGCCCGGGCGCGAAGCCCGCAGGCACATCCAGCCCTCCGTGGAAGGAGACCACGCCCTTCACGGGCAGGCCGCCCCGTGCCGCCTCCAGCGCTCCCGTGCCCCCGAAGCAGAAGCCGATGACCGCCAGGCGGCCGGCGTCCACGCCCTTCTGCGCCTTCAGCGTTTCGAGCGCCGCGGCGATGCGGCGGCGGTAGAGGGCCCGGTCGCCCTTGTACTGGCCCGCCAGCTTGCCGGCCGCGGCCGTGTCCGCGGGCCGCACACCCTCGCCGTAGATGTCCGCGGCCAGGGCCACATAGCCCAGCTTCGCCAGATCGTCGGAGACCTTCCGCTCATGGTCCGTCAGGCCCATCCACTGGTGGATCACCACCACGCCGGGAACCTTGCCCTGGGTGGTCGCCGGCTTCGAGAGATATCCGGCCAGCTTCGTGGCGCCATCCGCATAGGTGAGCGGCTGGCCTGCGAACACGGGAAGGGCGGTGAGGGACAGGGCAAGGGCGGCTGCGCGCATGGGGCCTCCGGGTGGGAGACCGATCCTATAGCTGTTCCAACCGCCATTCCAGGAAAAACCCTTCAGCGCCCGGTGCTGCCGTACCCGCCGTCGCCCCGTTCGGTGTCGCCCAGGGCTTCGACGCTGGGCTCGGGGACCCAGGCCCAGCTCTCGACGGGCGCCACCAGGAACTGCGCGATGCGCTCGCCCCGACGCAGGTCGAAGGCCGCCTCCCCATGGTTGATGAGCAGCACCTGCACTTCGCCGCGGTAGTCGGCGTCGATGGTGCCGGGGGCGTTCAGCACCGTGAGGCCGTGGCGCAGGGCCAGCCCCGACCGGGGCCGCACCTGCCCTTCAAAGCCCTGGGGAATGGCGAGCACCAGCCCCGTGGGCACGAGCCGCCGCTGGCCCGGCGCGATCGTCCAGGTTTCGCCCGCGGGCGTCGCCGCCCGCAGGTCCATGCCCGCCGCATGGGCCGTGGCGGCGGCAGGCAGGTCGAGGCCGAGGCCATGGGGGAGCTGGTGGACCGGGATGCGCATTCAGAAATGATTCACCGCAAAGATAGACAGAGGCAAAGAGAAAAAGATTCGAAGCCACAAAGAACACAAGGGGCTCAAAGAGCACCGGGCACCTGGAATGGCCACTCCAGAGGGCAGCCCTTGCATGTCCACCTTGTGTTCTTTGTGCCTTATGTGGCCAATCTGCAGTCGTTCTGTTCTGCCGTCAGCCTTCAGCTTTCCTTCACCAGCTGCCCACAGGCGCCCTGCACATCGCGGCCGCGGCTGCGGCGGACGGTGACGAAGCAACCGCGCGCCTTCAGCCATTCCGAGAACTGCTGCACGCGGTCCTCGCCGGGCTCGCGGAAGGCGCTGGCGGCGTGCTCGTTCATGGGGATGAGGTTCAGGTTGTGGCCTCTGCGCAGGTCCCCCAGCCAGTCCGCCAGGCGCTGGGCGTCCGCCTCGGTGTCGTTCTCCCCTGCCAGCAGCACATACTCGAAGCAGAACTTCTCGCCGCGCCGGGGGGCCCAGTCGTCCAGGGCGCGCCGCAACCGGGCCAGGTTCCACACGCGGTTCACGGGCATGGTGCGGCTTCTCGCCTCGTCCGTGGTGGCGTTGAGGCTGAGGGCCAGGAGGGGGCGGGGCTCCAGCTTGGAGAGCTTCTCGATGCCGCTCACCAGGCCCGAGGTGCTCACGGTGATGCGGTTCTTCCCCAGGCCCAGGCCCGCCGGGTGGCACATGAGGCGAATGGCGCGGTGCAGGTGATCCAGGTTGTGGAGCGGTTCGCCCATGCCCATGAAGACCAGCGTCAGCTCGTGGCCCCGGTCGGGTCCCAGGTCCGCCATCAAGGCCAGCACCTGGCCCAGGATCTCGCCGGGTTGCAGGTTGCGCAGGATCCCCATGCTGCCCGTGGCGCAGAAGGTGCAGCCCATGGCGCAGCCCACCTGGCTGGAGATGCAGTAGGTCACGCGGGGGTTCCGCACCCGGCGGGGCATGTGGACGGCTTCGATGCGCCGGCCATCCGCCAGCTCCAGGGCCAGCTTGGTCGATCCGTCGGACGACGGCTGGCGCTCGGCGAGGCGTGGCAGGCGCAGGTCCGCCACGCCCTCCAGCCAGCGGCGGATGCCCGAACCCAGGTCCGGCGCACCGCCCTTCCAGGTCCAGGGCCTGTGCAGGCGCCGGAAGGTCTCGAGGGCGCTGCCCGGACAGCCGATCGCCGCCAGCTCCTCCGGAAACAGCGACCAGGCCGAAGGCAGCCCCTCCCGCTCGGGGGCGGGACGGTCCCAGGGCATGGCGTGGTGATCGGTCATGGGGGAGGACACCGGTCCTTACGAAAAAGGGGGCCGAAGCCCCTGTTCATTCTAGCGGCATTCCACCCCCGGACTCCGGTGGCCGCTTCCTGGAACGCGGCCTAGCGACGCCCTTGAATCCGGTAAGCTGAGTCACCCGCCTTCAGCCCACCCCGATCCGGAGTGATTCATGCGCATCCTGCCCTCCCTGCGCCTCGCGCTGTCCCTGTGCCTGGCCGGCCTGTCCACGGCCGCGATCGCCACCGATGCCCCGATCCCCTCGGACCTGGGCCGCCGGGTGTCCCTCTACACCGCCCAGCCCACGCTCGGAGAAAGCCTGGCGGTGAAGAACTGGGAGCTTCCCGTGGGCCGCATGACCTTCAACATGGCCTCCGGCACCGTGGTGCCCCTGGTGTCCCAGGGGCGGACCCTCGGTTTCCACTTCAAGGGAAAGGGTTCCTTCCGCTACCGCTCCGAAGAGCCCCTGGAGCGCAGCGTGTTCGCCTCCAACCACAAGCACAACCTCGAGAAGCACGCCTCCAAGGCCATCCTCAGCGAAGTGAACGGACAGCAGGTCCTGACGGAGGAGATCCGAAGCTTCACCCTCTGGCAGGCCGGCCTGAACCTCGCCTTTCCCGCAGGGAGCGCCGCAGAGGTACCCCGGGATTCGTTCGCCGCCGATTGGACCTACTTCCAGCGGGAGGGACTGGGCGACCGCGGCCAGGACTTCGCCATCCACTTGGCCAACACCCCGAAGGCCACCCTGGTGCGGGCCGAGATCACCGGAGCGGACAGCCCCTTCATCTACATCCTCGATCAGGGCGGCGCACAGCGCGAGTGGCTCTGGGCCACCGCGGATCCTTATCGGCCCGCCATTTACGATGGTCTGCGGCGGATCCTGTTGTCCGAGCAGCCCATCGGCTGGACCTGGAAGGCGCCGCTGGCGCCGCTGCTCAACCTCACGGCCGTCGACATCGACATGAAGGCTGGGAAGGGCGGAGCCGATCTGAAGGTCACCGAGACCCTGGCCGCCGGGGATGAAGGCCTGGCCGTCCTGTCGCTGAACCTCTACGACCTCGTGGACCGGGCCTACAAGCGGGGGATCTACAAGGTCTCCCGGGTGCTCGACGCCGAGGGCCGCAGCCTCGCCTTCCATCACCGGAACGACACCCTCCTCGTCCAGCTCGATCACCCCCACCCAGCGGGACAGCCCTTCACCCTGACCTTCGAATACGGCGGTCCGATCCTGCTCCGCCCCGGCGGCGACAACTACTGGGAACTCGGCGTCGAGCCCTGGTTCCCGCAACCGGACATGGAGGGACAGGCCTACACGGTCCACGCCCTGATCCAGACGCCCAAGGACGATGTGCCGGTCGCTCCCGGACGGACCCTGCGGCGCATCCAGAGCGAGGCCGGGAACCTTCTCGAAGTCCGCATCGACAAGCCTGTGCAGTTCTTCTCCATGTTCGCAGGGGCCTACAGCCTCGTCGAAGACACCAAGGACGGCCTCACCATCCGCGTGGCCACCTACGGCAACAAGGGCGGCAGCATGCAGAAGCGGCTCATCGACATCGCCCGGCAGACCATCGGCTTCTACGAGGATCTGTTCGAAGCCTTCCCCTTCCCGGAGTTCGACATCATCCAGGTCAATTCCCTCGGCTACGGCCAGGCCCCTCCCGGAATGATGATCATCACCAACGAAGCCTTCGACTCGAAAATGGACACCATCAGCAGCTTCTTCACGAAGGGCATCAACCAGCGCTTCGCCCACGAGATCGCTCACCAGTACTGGGGCCACCTCGTGAAGATGCCCTCCTCCGAAGAGCAGTGGATCACCGAATCCTTTGCGAACTATGCCTCGGCCCTGGCCATGCGCAGCATGAAGAACCAGGGGACGAGCGCCTACGAAGGCCTGCTGAGCCGCTGGCGGAACCAGGCCTCGGCCTACGCGGGATCGGGCACCATCCCCTTCGCCAACCGACTCCGTTGGCTCGACGACCCCCGAGGCTCCTTCATGGCGCGCACTTCCCTCCTCTACGAGAAGGGCGCGCTCATTCTCGCCGCCATGCACAAGGAGATGGGCGACAAGGCCTTCGCGATCTTCATGAAGTCCATCATCGCCAACTTCCGCTGGAAGACCGTGACCACCGCCTCCGTCGAGCAGGTCGCTACTATGGCCGGCAGGAAGGATTTCAGTCCCCTGTTCCGCGATTGCTACTGGGGAACCCAGATGCCGCCCCATTAGCCTCGTCGGGGCACAGCCCCAGAGTTCAGACAGGGGCCTCCTTGGGTTGGGGCGGTCGGGGCAACACCAGGGCATTACCCGCCAGGCAGAGGCCCGCGCCCAGGGCCAGGCCCCAGTGCCATCGGAGGCCTTCCATGGCCGTGGAGAGGGCCAGGGCCACCACGGGGATGGCCACCATCGCGTAGCCCGCCCGCCCCGCCCCGATGCGGCCCACGAGCGTGAGGTAGGCGCCGAAGGCCAGGATCGACCCGAACACGGACAGGAAGGCCAGGGAACCCAGGTAGTGGAGAGACGAGTCGAAGGTGAACGGTCGGCCCGAGAGCGCGCAATAGAGGGCCACGAAGGTCGCGCCGTAGGCCATGCTCACCGCGTTGCCCTGCATCACCGGGATGCCGTGCCGTTGATTGCGCTGAGAAACCAGGTTGCTGAGGCTGGCGGCCACGGTCCCGCCCAGCGCCAGGGCCAGCCCCGCGCGGAGGGACGCCGTGCCGAAGGTCGATCCCGCCCCGGGCAGGCAGACGATCCCCACGCCCGCCACGCCGAGGGCCACGCCCCCGAGAGCCTTTCCGGCCAAGGGGGTTCCGAAGAAGAGCCGCGCGCCCAAGAGGTTGAGGATGGCCAGCAGGGAGAAGACCACCGCCATGAGGCCAGAAGGGATCCGCTGCTCCGCAAGGTACACGCAGACATAGTTGATTCCGAACATCAGGGCGCCCTGGAGGGCCAGCCAGCCGTGTTCGCGCCGCGTGAATCGAAGCTTCAGCCCCCGCAGGAAGCACCAGGCCGCCAGCAGGAGTGAGGCGAGGCCGAAGCGGTAGACCACGGAGACTTCAGGGGCCACCCGTCCGTACTGGAAGGTGATGGCGATCCAGGTGGACCCCCAGATCAGCACGGACGCGAGGTAGAGGGACAGGTCGTTCATGGGGCCTCAGGAATCCGGAGAAGGGTGCAGGGCCAGGAGCAGGGCCGCCGAGGAGGCCGAGAAGACCGAATAGTCGAGCGGTTCCTTCAGGCCGAAGGACAGGGCCATGGCGAGGCCGAAGACCGCCAGGAGCGCGGCGCTGCCCAGCGCCACCGCCCGGGCGGCACCGCCGCGGAGCGGCAGCAGCAGGGCCAGACCCAGGAGCAGCTCGGCGGCCGTGGCCGCCCAGGCGAGGAAGGGGATGGTCGATGCGGGCATGAAGCTGTTCACCTGGGCCGTGTACTTCAGGAAGTTCGCGAAGGATCCGTAACCCCGGCCCGGGCCCCAGAGGCCGAAGCGGGAGGCGATGCCGGAGAGGAAGGCCGCCCCCAGGGCCAGGCGGGCGTAGCGCAGGGCCCACCGCGCCAGGACCGGGCGTGACGGCTCCCTCATGCCTTCGCCGCCAGGTCCGCGTGCTCCGCCTGGTAGGCCTCGTAGGGCCCGGGCCTCCAGCCTGCGCGGTCCATCTTCCAGCCGTTCTCGATCTTCTGCCAGCCCACCCGGGCGTAGTAGTCCCGGGCAAGGGGCGCGGCCTGGAGGACCCACTGGATGCCCTCGTCGAGCCCCTGAGCCAGCTCCAGCAGGCGGCGCCCCACACCCGCCTTCTGGTGGGCGGGGTGGACCGCGAGGTCGCAGATGTACCCGTCGTAGACGAAGTCCGTCCAGCCGCGCAGCAGACCCACGAGACGCTCCCCGTCCCAGGCCGAGATCACGACATTGGAGCCGTCGAACATGCGGCGGATGCGCTCGGGATCGTGGATGGGACGGCGCAGGGGCGCGGCGGCGTACAGGGCCCGGATCGCCTCCGCCTCCGGCCGCCGATCCAGGCTGTAGGTGAGGGCGGCGCTCATGCGGATACCCCGGGGAGGTCGGGCTGAAGACCCACGCCCAAGCGGTTCCAGGCGTTGATGAGGGCGATGGCGTAGGTCAGGTCCACCATCTCCTGCTCGGTGAAGTGCTCGCGGGTGGCCGTGTAAAGGGCATCGTCGGCTCCGTGCCGGCCCAGGTCCGTCAGCGCCTCGGTCCAGGCCAGGGCCGCACGCTCGCGGGGGGAAAACAGGGGCGCCTCGCGCCAGGCGGCCAGGAGGTTCAGGCGACGCTCGGACTCGCCGCCCTCCAGTGCCGCCGTGGCGTGCATGTCCATGCAGAAGGCGCAGCCGTTCATCTGGGAGGCCCGCACTTCGAGGAGGTGAAGCAGGCCGTGCTCCAGCCCCGAGGCGCTGACATGCCGGACGACCTGGAGCAGGCCCTGGTAGCCCTTGGGGGCGAGGTCGGGATGGGGTTTCGAGGTGCGCATGGAGCCTCCGGGGCCGGGGTGGCCATCTCCAGGATCGGGTGACATGGCACATTGAAAAGATCCATTTTTATCATTACAACTAGACCATGCGTCCCTGGACCTTTCCCGTCGCTCTCCATGCCGGTCCCTCGCGGGAACCGGTCTTCCAGCAGATCGCCCAGGCCATCCGGGCGGACATCCGGCGCGGGCGCCTGCGCCCGGGAGACCCTCTGCCCGGCTCGCGCACCCTCGCCGATACGCTGGGCGTCCACCGCAACACCGTGCTGGCCGCCTACCGCGAGCTGGAGGCCGAGGGCTGGACCGTGGCCGAGCAGCGCACCACCCGGATCGCCCGGGATCTGCCACAGACCCCCGCCGGTCCGCGGACCGAGGCGATGGGCCGGGCAGGCTACGACCTGCCGGCGCCGCGCCCGCGGAAGAGCCTGCGGGAACCGGGCCTCCTGGCCTTTGGCGGCGGATTGCCAGACCTGCGCCTCGTGCCCACGGACCTCCTGGCCCGGGCCTACCGCCGCGCCCTCGGCAGCCGGGAGCTGCTCGGGTACGGGGATGCGCGCGGAGAGCCGCGGCTGCGCGCCGCCCTGGCCCGGCTCCTCTCCGAGATGCGCGGCCTGGCCGTGGACGAAGGCCGCCTGATGATCACGGGCGGCAGCCAGGGCGCCCTGGACCTGGTGGCGCGGACCCTGATCCGGCCCGGCGACCGGGTGGCCGTGGAAGACCCGGGCTATCCCGCCACCTGGGCCACCTTGCGGGCCGCAGGAGCGGAACTCGTGCCAGTGCCGGTGGACGAGGCGGGCCTCCGGGTGGAGGCCCTGGCGGCGCGGCTGGCCGAGGGACCCATCCGCGCGGTCTACCTGACCCCCCACCACCAGTTCCCCACCACCGTGACCATGGGCGCCGCCCGCCGCATGCGCCTCCTGGACCTGGCCGCGCGCCATCGGATCGCCGTCCTGGAGGACGACTACGACAACGAGTTCCACTTCGAGGGTCGCCCCGTGCTCCCGCTGGCGTGCGAGGATCCGGGCGGCGTCGTGATCTACCTGGGGACCCTGTCGAAGATCCTCGCCCCCGGGCTCCGCCTGGGCTTCGTGGCGGGGCCCCGCGCCCTGGTGGAGCTCCTGGCCGCCCGGCGCGAGGCCGCCGACGGCCAGGGGGACCAGGTGCTCCAGCGGGCGGCGGCGGAGCTCCTGGAGGACGGGCTGATCCAGCGGCATGCGCGGAAGATGCGGCGGATCTACCAGGCCCGGCGAGAGGTCCTGGCCGGAGCCCTGCGCCGGCACCTGGACGGGGCCGTGACCTTCGACCTCCCGGCCGGGGGCATGTGCCTTTGGCTGCGCGTGGATCCGGCGATCGACGCAGAGGCCTGGACGGCCCGGGCGCGGCGGGCGGGCGTGGCCCTCATCACGGGCCGCGCCTTCGACTTCCAGGGCCGGCCGCTGCCCAACCTGCGCCTCGGGTTCTCGGCGCTGGACGAAGGGGAGCTGGAGGAGGCCGTGCGCCGCCTCGCGGGGGCGCTGTAGCTCAGGCCACCAGGTCCTGAGGCCGGATGTCGCAGCCGCGGCGAGTGCCGAGAGCGCTGAGGCCGAGCTGGGCGGGGTCGAGCAGGGCCTGCGCCACCCTGAGAAGATCCGCCGGGGTGACGGCCTCGATCTCCGCCATCTGCTGATCGAGGCTGCGCAGCTCGCCGTGGTGGACGGCCTGGTGGGCCAGGCTGAACATGCGGCTGCTGCTGCTTTCCTGGCTGAACACGAGGCTGGTGCGGGCCTGGAGCTTGGCGCGCTCCAATTCGTCGGCCTCCACGCCCCGGTCGCGGACCCGCGCGCATTCGGCCATGGTTCGCTGCACCAGCTCCCGCAGCTGGGCGGGGGCGCAGCTGGCGGTGATCTGCAGGGCGCCCGTGTCGGCGTAGGGGCTGAGGTAGCTCCCCACCTGGTAGCAGAGGCCCCGGCGCTCCCGCAGCTCCATGAAGAGCCGCGAGGCCATGCCGCCGCCCAGCACATGGCTCAGCAGATGGGCTGCCGCGCGATCCGGCGAGTGGTGGTCCGGCGCGGGGAAGCCCATGACGAGGTTGGCCTGCTGGAGATCCTTCCGCGGCACATTCAGCAGGAAGGGGCGGGTGCGCGCGAGGGCGCCGGGCGCGTGGTCCGTGCCCTTGGGCAGGCGATCGAGGATGGGCTTCAGCAATGCGAGGAAGGGCTGCACCTCGAGGGCGCCCGCGGCAGCCACCACCAGGTTCGGCGCCCGGTAGGTGTGGTCGAAGAAGGCCCTGGCTTCCGCCGGGCCGTACCCCGACACCTGCTCCCGGCTGCCCAGGATGGGATGGGCCAGGGGCGTGCCTTCCCAGAAGCCGCCGTAGAACAGTTCGCTCACCCAGTCGTCCGGCTGGTCCTCGCTTTGCGCGATTTCTTCGAGGATGACGCTGCGCTCGCGGACCAGTTCCTCGGCATCGAAGCGGGGTGCGGTCACCAGCTCGCCCAGCAGGTGGATCAGCTCCGGCAGCTGGTCCGACAGCACCTTGCCGTAGAAGCAGGCCACTTCCTTTCCCGTGAAGGCGTCCACATGGCCGCCCAGGCGGTCGGTGGCGGCGGCCAGCTCGTCGGGCGTGGGATAGGCCGCCGTGCCCTTGAAGACCGTGTGCTCGAGGAAGTGGGCCAGGCCCTCCTCGGAGGCCGCCTCGTGACGGGAGCCCCGCCGCACCCAGAAGCCCACGGCGCAGCTCCGCACATGGGGAAGGGGCTCGATCAGGATCTCGGTGCCTGCAGGCGTGACGGTGCGGAAGGGTTCGGCCATTCAGCCAGTCTATCGCCCTGGCGGCTCGAAGCTCCGCCTCAACGGGGGGCGGTGGCCTTGAGGATCGCCTTCAGCAGACCCGGGAAGCGGGCGTCCAGATCCGGCTTCCGCAGGCTGTTGTAGCGATGGACGCCCTCCACCCGGGTCTGGATGAGCCCGGCCTCCCGCAGGACCTTGAAGTGGTGGCTCAGCGTGGCCTTGGTGGCAGGCAGGCCGAAGGTCCCGCAGGCCCGCTCCCCCTCTCCGGCCAGCTTTCGCACGATCTCCAGGCGCGTGGGATCGCTCAGCGCGTAGAGCACCGCGGGGAGATCGAGTTGTTCGCGCTCAGGATGATGGAGGTTCCGCATGGATCCAGGATGCCCGGTTTCGGGATTCATCAATCAAATATTTTGATTGTATTCAAACTATTTTTATTGACCCGAGCCCCCCGATGGATATACCTATCTATTGTTTGATGACAATCGAACAATAGGAGGCCCCATGAGCCATCGCATCCAGTTCACCGCGCCCGGCGGCCCCGAGGTCCTCCAGTGGGTGCAGGCGGACCTCCCCGCCCCCGGGCCAGGCGAGGTCCGCTTGCGCCACACGGCCATCGGCGTGAACTACATCGACATCTACCACCGCAGCGGGGCCTACCCCGTGCCCCTGCCGGCAGTGCCGGGCTTCGAAGCCGCCGGGGTCGTGGAAGCCCTGGGGCCCGGTGTGACGGGTCTGGCGGTGGGCCAACGGGTCGCCTATGTGAACGGGCCCACGGGCGCCTACTCAGAGGCGCGAAACCACCCCGCCGACCGCCTGGTGCCGCTGCCCGCGGGCCTGTCCGACGAGGTGGCGGCCGCCCTCCTCTTCAAGGGCCTGACGGCGCACATGCTGGTCCGGCGGGTGTGGCGAGCCGGGGCCGGGCCCTGGGTCCTGGTCCACGCCGCGGCGGGGGGCGTGGGGCTCATGCTGACCCGGTGGCTGGCCCGCGAAGGCGGCAGGGTCATCGGCGTGGTGGGCAGCGAGGAGAAGGCCACGGCAGTTCGGGCCGAAGGTGCTGAAGCCGTCCTCGTCGTGCCCCGGGGCGCCGCCTATGACCAGGTGCCCACCGAGGTCCGCCGGATCACGGGCGGCCGCGGCGTGGGCACCGTGTTCGATTCGATCGGATGCGACACCTTCGACGCCTCCCTGGGCAGCCTGGCCCCCTTCGGGCTCCTGGCCTCCTTCGGCCGGAGCAGCGGCCCCCTGCCCATGGTGGATCCCGCCGAGCTGGCAAAGCGCGGCTCCCTCGCCCTCCAGCGGCCCAGCATCTTCCACCACATCGCCGATCCCGCCGCTCTCCGCGCTGCCGCGGCGGAGGTGTTCGCCGCGCAGGCGCAGGGGATCATCCGGGCCCACATCCACGGCACGCTTCCCCTGCGGGAGGCCGGCCGAGCCCACGCTCTGCTCGAATCCCGGGCGACGCGGGGCGCCCTGGTGCTCCTCCCCTGAGGCTTCCCTTCGGACGACGCCTGGCAGGGGCAATGGGGTAAATCAGCCCTCCGCCTCGCTCCCCGCCAGTCCCACGGGGGTGCGGTGGAGCTTCCAGCCGGCCAGGGCCCAGCAGAGGGCGCCGAAGACGAGGAGGGCGAGGAGGGCCAGCGCCGGCTGGGTGCTCACCTGCTCCTGGGCCAGCAACTGATGGGCCTGCACCTGGCCGGCGCGGCTGCCGGCCAGGCTTTCGATGTGGTGGGTGAAGGTGAGGCGCTGCAGGAACGGCGGGAAGATCCGCACCAGCGGCTCCCACAGGAAGAAGTAGAGAGCGCCCCACAGCGTGCCGCGCTTGAAGAGCAGGCCCGCCAGCGTCATCAGGGCCAGCTCGCCCCACCAGGCTCCCACCAGGGCCAGGATGCGGCCGGGCAGGAGGGCCGGGTCCCCGCCGACGATCTGGAGGCCCAGGGCGCCGAGGATCAGCCAGAGGGCCCCCCAGGCGAACCAGGGCAGTCCCTTGCCCAGGGGCAGGGCCCAGGCGGGCGCAGGACGCACCAGCAGCAGGGGCAGCGTGCGCTGTTCCAGATCCTCGCGGATGCCTGCGGGCGCGGCCACCAGGGCCATGATGGGCAGCATCATCTTCACCAGCACTTCATGGAAGACCTTCAGGACCTCGGCCGGATCGCCATCGGCCCCCTTGAGGCGGGCGATCACGGACAGAAGCAGGCTGAGCCCCACGGGAACCGCCACGAGCGCGGCCAGCACCCAGCCGCGCCCCTGCAGGACGCGGGGCGCGTAGCCGCGGGCCGTGGCGCGGAGGGTCGCTAGGGGAGAGGGTGCCGTGGCGATCATGGATTCCCCCAAGTGGGATTGAGTTGGGTGGGATCAGGTCGGGTCGCATCATCGGAGAAGCCTCGCCCTGAGCGGTCTCCGCCCGCCCGGGGCGCGGAGGCCCGGGGGTGTTCGAGCAGCGAGGAACCCCCGGACAGCATCAGGCGTGATCCTTCGTGAGGTATTGGAAAACGGCATCCAGGTTCAGGTCCAGGGGATCCAGGGCGCGCAGCGGGATGCCGCCCTCGGCCGCGGCCTTCTGCAGGCGGGGCAGGATGTCCCTGGGGGAACTCACCGAGATCACCACGGCGCCGTCCTCCATGCGCAGGGCCGCCAGCTCCGGCTGCTCCACGGCCCAGCGGGCCAGCACCTGGGCCTCTCCCGTGAGGCGCAGTTCCACCGGGTGGCGATCCAGCAGCTGCCGGATTTCCGTGACCGTGCCCTCGGCCAGCAGACGGCCGCGGAACAGCAGGAGGATGCGGTCCGTGAGCTGGGCGATCTCGCCGAGGATGTGGCTCGACACCAGGACCCGCGCGCCCTTGGCGGCCAGATCCCGCAGCAGGGCCATGAGCGTGAGGCGCGCTTCCGGATCCAGCCCGTTGAAGGGCTCGTCGAGGATGAGCAGCTGCGGCCCATGCAGCAGGGCCTGGGCCAGGCGGATGCGCTGGCGCATGCCCTTGGACATGCGGGCGAAGGTGAGGTGGGCGCGGTCGGCCATGCCCACGGTGTCCAGGGCCCGGCTCACCGCGACCTTCAGGCCGTCGCCCGACAGCCCCGAGAGCTCGCCCATCATGTGGAGCCAGCGATCGGCGCGCAGCCCCGAGGGCAGCCGATCGCCTTCGGGCACGAGCCCCAGGCGGGCGAGCACGGCGGGATTGCGGAAGGGGGCTTCGCCGAAGACCTTCACCTCACCGCCCGAAGGCGGCAGCAGGCCGGAGAGCAGCTGCAGCAGCGAGGACTTGCCGGCACCGTTGGGGCCCAGCAGGCCCGTGATGCCGCCGCCGTCCGGAAGTTCGAAGGTCGTGGGGCTGAGGCCCAGGATGGGGCCGTAGCGGAGGGAGGCGCGGTCGAGGGAGATCATCAAATCACCGCCTCCGAGGGCTGGGTCCGCCGGGCCGCCACGAAGGTCCAGAGGCCGATGTGGAAGGCGGTGCCGAGAAGCGCCGGGACCCATCCCACCAGGGGACGGGCGACGCCCACGAAGAGTTGGGGCCAGGCCTCCGCCAGCATGACGGGATTCAAGCCGTCGATGGCCCGGATGCCCGTGAGTCCGTGGATCATGGAAGCCAGGGTGCCCGCGCCCAGCACGAGGCCCAGCACCCAGCCGATGCCGGCCCGGGGCGTGGCGGCCATGCTGGAGGCGCCCACGGCCAGCGAGCCCATGAGCACCGAGCTGATGGCCATGGCCGGCAGCAGGCGGAGGGGTGCCGTCACCCACACCGGCCCGTTCGTGCCGGCCAGCAGCAGGGACATCAGCCAGGGCAGCAGCGCGAAGGGCAGCAGGATGGCGAAAGGCAGGGCCGAGGCGAAGCTGAGCTTGGCGAGCAGGTAGTCCCGGGGCGCCACGGGGTGCGCGTACATCAGAGGCCGCACGCGGTAGAGCGTGTCCCTCGCCACGAGTCCACCGCCCACCAGGGCCACCAGGAACCAGAGCAGGTAGCTAGCCGGATTCAGCAGGTCCGCCTGGAAGTCCGCGCCCTGGGTGAGGATCGTCTTGGCGAAGTCCTGCATGGACTTGAAGGCCTGGTTCGTCTGGAGCAGGTGGTCCACATAGATGCGCGCGACCTTCCAGATCAGGAGCATGAGGAAGGCGAAGCCGAAGAAGCGGCCGATCTTCTGGCGCCAGAGCCGGGCGAAGTCGAAACGCAGGAGCACCAGGACCGGGGGATGGCCGTGGCCGAGGTCCGGGGCCGGCGGAAGGGTGGGGGCGTAGATGGGCATCGTCAGGCTCCCGTTCCAGCGGTCGCCGGGGCCCCATGGAGGGCCCGCAGCAGCACTTCGTCCAGGCGGTCGTGGCGCGGCGTGAGCTGCACCAGGGTGGCGCCGTGGCCTTCGGCCCAGCGGAAGGCGGCCTTGGGATCGGCCTCGACCAGCTCCAGGTCATAGAGGCCGTTCCGGCCTTCCAGCACGGCGCCCAGCTCCGCCAAGGCGGCTTCCTGGGCCGCGTCCAGCGGATCGAGGAAACGCAGCTCCACGCGCCGCGCCAGGGCCTTGCGCAGCCCCGCCATGGAGCCCGCCGCCTTGATCTGGCCCTGGTCGAGGATCACCAGCTGGTCGGCCACGCGCTCCACATCGCCCAGCAGGTGCGAGGCCAGGATGACGCCCGTGCCCAGCTCCGCGTGGACCCGCAGCACCAGGTCCAGCATGCGGCGGCGGCCGTCGGGATCGAGGCCGTTGGTGGGCTCGTCCAGGAAGATCAGCTCGGGGCTGTGCACCAGGGCCTGGGCCAGCTTCACCCGCTGCCGCATGCCGGTGGAATAGCCGCTCACCGGCCGGTACCGGGCCTCGTCGAGCCCCACGAAGTAGAGCACCTCGTGGGCACGGTCACGGGCGGACTCCGGCGCGAGGCCGCTCAGCTCACCCCAGAAGGCCACCTGCTCGTAGGCCGAGGTGTCCTCGATGAGGGCATCGTACTCGGGCATGTAGCCGATGCGGGCCCGCAGCCGCGCGGCCTCGGGCGCTCCCAGGCCAACCCCCAGCACCGTGCCGGAGCCCCGGGAGGGCGTCAAGAGGCCCAGCAGGGTCTTCAGCAGGGTGGACTTGCCGGAGCCGTTGGGCCCCAGCAGACCCACGATGCCGCGGTCCAGGGCCAGGGTCAGGCCCTTCAAGGCGGGCGCGGCCGTGGCGGCGTAGCGCACTTCCAGGTTTTCGAAGGCGATCAAGGAAGCCTCCCGATGACGATCGCGGCATTCTCAAGGGCAGTCACGACATTCTCCAGCATGTTGGTTGCTACGAACGGGACCCAGGATGGATTAGGCTGGACCCATCCATCCTCCCACCCCCGCAAGGGAATCGCATGCAACTCCTGGACTGGCCCTTCCTCGATGCCCTGCAGACCGGGGCTCTGGCGGCCCTGTTCGTCAGCTACATCACGGATGCCCTGTCGCGGCGGGACCGCATGATGGGCTGGCTGGCCCTCACCTGCCTCCTGGTGGGGTGCCGGCATGGCGTCCTGGCCCTGGGCACCCTGCCCGGCATGAACCCCGATCTGGTGGACCGGGCCCAGAGCCTGCTGGTGGTCTTCGGCTTCATCGCCCTCTGCACGGCCCTCACCAAGCTCTTCCCGAACCACATCCCTCCCCGGTTCCCGGGGTGGATCGCCCTGGGCATGGTGCCCAACTATGTCCGCAACCTGGTGCTGCCCCACCCCGGCCTGGCGGATGCCTGGGCCCACCATGCCTACAACGCCACCTACCTCGTGGGCTGCGGCTGCATCATCTACTGGACCCTGCGGGCCAAGCAGGACGGGGATCCGCTGGGGCGCCGGCTCTTCCTGGGGTTCATCGGGGTCACCCTGCCCGTGGTGATCGAGATCGCCGCCCACAGCCTCTTCGGCCTGAAGATCCGCCTCTCGGGTTTCAGCCTCGTCATCCTCGCCATGGCCATCGGCACCTCCTGGCAGTGGTTCGTGGTCCATGCCATGGAATCGCGCATCCACCGGGCCGAGACGGAGGTGGAAGTCTGGCGCAGCCTCGTGCCGGGCAATGCCTTCCGCACCGACCGGCCCTCGGCGCTGATGGAGAACCTCTTCGGAACCACCTGGGCCGACCGGGTGCGGGAGTCCCCCGACCTGCCGCTGCTGGCGGTGGACGGCGTGCCCTACCGGCTGAAGACCCGCGTCCTCTACCACCACGAGCGGCTGGGATGGTACGAACGCGATGGGGAGACCCAGCCCGGCGCCCGGGGCTTCCTCTCCGGCTGGACCGTGGCCCTGGGCATGGACGATCCGGCCTCCACCGCCCGGGTCCAGGCCTGGCTGCGGGAGTGGGGCGCCGAGGTTCAGCTCTGGGGCACCATGCCGCCCCGGGAGGGGCCCTACCCCAGCGTCCTCATCTGGGCCCGGGAGCCCAGCATCCTCGCGGTCTGGCGGGAAGGCGACATCCAGCGCCGCCGTCCCCGCTGGGTGCAGGTGGGGGGGCCCACCACCGAAGGCCCCCATGCCCGCCTGGAGGGGACCACGGAGGAGCGGCCCCTCCGGGAGCTCCTCCAGGATCTGCTGTCCCGGCGCTGAGCGCCCCGAAAGCCCGCGGACCGCCGAAAAGCAGGCTGAAGGCCCGGGAGCCTGTTGAGCCCTGGGCACTTGCCCCGGGGCGGACCTTCCATCGGAGAATGGCTGCATGAGCTTCGCCCATCTCCACCTGCACACCGAACATTCGCTCCTCGACGGCCTGACCCGCATTCCCGATCTCGTGAAGAAGTGCCGGGCCTCCGGCATGCCCGCCGTGGCCGTCACCGACCACGGGAACATGTTCGGCATGATGAAGCTCTACGACGCCTGCGAAAAGACAAGGGATGCCGAGGGCAACTGGGCGGTGAAGCCCATCCTGGGCTGCGAAGTCTATGTGGCTCCCAAGACCCGCTTCGACCGCAAGCTCGAGGCCAAGAACACCACCGGTGAAGAGGGCCTGGAGGACTGCGTGGATCCCAGCGGATCGCGCGACGCGGGCTACCACCTGGTGCTGCTGGCCAAGAATCCCGTGGGCTTCGCGAACCTCTCGAAGCTGGTATCGGCGGGCTTCACCGAAGGGTTCTACTACAAGCCCCGCATCGACAAGGACATCCTCCGCGAGCACAGCGAGGGCCTCATCGCCCTGTCGGCCTGCCTGGGCGGCGAGGTGCAGGCGCGCATCCTCCAGAACCGACTGGACCAGGCGGAGCGCGTCTCCCGTGATTTCCGCGACATCTTCGGCGAGGACTTCTACCTGGAGATCCAGGACCAGGGCTTCGACAAGGAGAGGGAGATCATCCCCTATCAGATGGAGCTGGCGAAGAAGCTGGGCATTCCCCTGGTGGCGACCAACGATGCCCACTACCTCAACCACGAGGACGCCGACCTGCACGACACGCTCCTGTGCATCGGCACCAAGACCACCAAGGCCAAGGAGAAGCGCATGCGCTTCTCCACCGATCAGTTCTTCGTGAAGACGCCCGAGGAGATGCGGGCCGTCTTCCCGGACCACCCGGAATACCTGGAACGCACCCTCGAGATCGCCGCCAAGATCGACCTCTTCCCCATCACGCGGAAGCCCGTCACGCCCCGCTTCCCGGTGCCCGAGGGCTACGATCTCGAATCCTACTTCCTGCATGTGGCGAAGGAGACTTTCGAGCAGCGTTTGGTGGAGTGCCGGCCTCTTTGGCAGGCAGGTGCGCTGAAGCACGCAGAGGATGAATACCGCGCGCGCCTGGCCTTCGAGCTCGACATGATCCTGAAGATGGGCTTCCCGGGCTACTTCCTCCTGGTCTGGGACTTCATCCGCAAGGCCCGGGAGATGGGCGTACCCGTGGGCCCCGGCCGCGGCTCGGCGGCGGGCAGCATCGTGGCCTGGTCCATGAAGATCACGGACATCGATCCTATGCAGTACGATCTGCTGTTCGAGCGCTTCCTGAACCCGGAGCGCGTGTCCATGCCCGATGTGGACATCGACTTCTGCCGCGACGGCCGGCAGAAGGTCATCGACTATGTCACCGAGAAGTACGGCCAGGACAAGGTGAGCAACATCGTCACCATCAACCAGCTCAAGACCAAGGCCGTGATCAAGGATGTGGCGCGGGTCTTCGAGAAGGATTTCGCCTTCGCCAACAACCTCACCAAGCTGGTGCCGCAGGAGCCCGGCAAGCCCATCACCGTCGGCGAGGCGCTCGAGAAGAGCGACAAGCTGCGCGAACTGTACGAGAGCGACCCCGAGGTGAGGAACATCCTCGACATCTCGGCGCGCCTCGAGGGCCTGTCCCGCAACACCGGCGTCCACGCGGCGGGGGTGATCATCGCGCCGGATGAGCTGACGCAGTTCGCGCCGCTCAGCATGGACAAGGACAAGAAGGTGATGGTGCAGTACACCATGATCGAGGCCGAGCGGGCGGGCCTGCTGAAGATGGACTTCCTGGGCCTGGAGACGCTCACTCAGATCGCGAAGACGCAGGAGGTCATCGCCCGGCGCCACGGCCAGCCCAAGGACATGACCACCATCCGCACCTTCGACGACCGGAAGACCTTCGAGCTCTTCGCCGCCGGGGACACGGACGGGGTCTTCCAGTTCGAGTCCGGGGGCATGAAGCAGCTGCTGCGCCAGCTGGGCCCCGACCGCTTCGACGATCTCATCGCGCTCAACGCTCTCTTCCGTCCCGGCCCCCTGGGCGCGGGCATGGGCACGACCTATGTGGAGCGCCGGCATGGCCGCGAGCCCGTGACCTACATGTTCCCGGATCTGGAGCCCATCCTCGCTCCCACCTACGGCGTGATCCTCTACCAGGAACAGGTCATGCAGATCGCCAGCCTCGTCGCCGGCTACTCCCTGGGCGAAGCCGACATGCTGCGCCGCGCCATGGGCAAGAAGGACAAAGAGAAGATGGCGAAGGAGAAGACCAAGTTCATCGAACAGGGCGCCGCCCGCGGCTACGACAAGGCCAAGGTCGCGGAGATGTTCGATCTCATCGAGTACTTCGCCGGCTACGGCTTCAACAAGAGCCACAGCGCCGCCTACGCCATGGTGGCCTACGAGACCGCCTACCTGAAGGCCAACTACCCCGTGGAGTTCATGGCGGGCCTGCTGTCCACCAAGTCGGGACGCACGGACGATGTGGCGAAGTATGTGCAGAACTGCCGGGAGCGGGGCATCGAGGTGCTGGGCCCCGACATCAACCAGTCGGCGCTGGACTTCACCGCCACCTCCGAACGGCAGATCCGCTTCGGATTTGCCGCGGTCAAAGGACTCGGGGAGGCGGCGCTCCAGGCCATCCTCGAGGCCCGCGAGGCCGAAGGCGGCTTCAAGGACCTCTTCCATGCGCTGAAGAGCACCGACCTGCAGAAGGCCAACCGCAAGGTGTGGGAATCCCTCATCAAGGCCGGGGCCTTCGACAGCCTGGAGCCCAACCGGGCCGCCCTCATCGAGGGCCTGCCCGGAGCGGTGTCCGCGGCCTCCCGCAGCGGCGGCGACGAGGGCATGACCAGCCTCTTCGACGACGCGGAGCTGGCCAGCCTCAGCGAAGATTGGCGCGTGCCCGAGAATGTCGAGCCCTGGGACCGCAAGACGCGGCTGGCCGCCGAACGGGAGGTGCTGGGCCTCTTCGTCAGCGGGCACCCCCTCGAGGAGTTCGCCGACGCCATCCAGGTGCACACCCACGGCACCCTGTCGAAGATCCTGGAGGATGTGGCCTCGGGCCGCCTGCGCGACCGGAATGAGGTGACGCTGGGTGCCATGGTCTCCACCGTGGCCTTCAAGACCAACCAGAAGGGCGAGCCCTGGGCCATCCTCCAGGTGGAGGATCCCGCCGGCAAGATGGAAGTGCTGCTCATGGCCAGTAAGTGGGACCCCGTCACCAAGAAGCCCGGCCGGCGGCCCTTCGAGCAGTACGGCCACCTCGCCCTGCCCGAGGCCATGCTGCGCATCACGGGCGAGCTGCGGGTGGAGACGATCCAGGCCAACGGCAACGGCAATGGCAACGGCGACTCCGAAGAAGAAGAGGAGCAGACCGTGGTGAAGGTCTTCGCCACCCTGCTCGAGCCCCTGGAACGCTTCCAGGGCCAGGGTTTCACGGGCGCCCTGGTGCGCCTGCCCCCAGGGGAATGCCCCCCGCGCCTGGCCGCCCTCCTGGGTGACCACCGGGGCGACCTCCCTGTGACCTTCGAATACCGCTCCAAGGAGGGCCTCGTGGCTCGCGTGAGGGCCAGCCGGGATCTGCGCCTGAAGCACGATCCCGACCTGGCGGAAAAGCTCGCCAAGGAAACGGGCTGCTCGCTGACCTGGACTTACTAGGGTCTGTTGTCAAAACAGACCCTCGCGCCCCTTGGCCCTGGCACCACACCCGCCCAAGATGGACGGAACCATGGAGCCCTTCTGATCCCCCTCCCGCTGTTGCCGGGCCATGCCCGCTGGGGCGCCCATCTGGACGCGCTGGTGGCCCGCGCCGAAGGGCTGTGGGTTCACGGCCCCGCGGGCTCCGGCGTCTCCACGCTGGCGGCCGAGCTCGCCCGGCGCCGCGGGGCGCCGTGGATCGAAGCCGGGGAGGAACCCGATGCGGGGACCTGGCTCACCACCCATCCAGGGGGCGTGATCGCCGCCCGGCACCCGGCCCCCGAGGGGCTCGCCTGCCTGGATCTGGCCCTGCCGGAGGTGGAGGAGCATCCCGAGGCCATTCCGGCCCTCCTGGCAGCCCTCGCCGTCGAGGAGGGCCTGGAGGGGCCTCTGCCCCCGGCCCTGGGCACCCTGCCCTGCCCGGGCAACCTGCGGGAACTGCGGAACCGGATCCTGCGCTGGAAGCTGCTGGGTCAGCTGCCCGAGCCCGGTCCCGCGGGGCCGCCGCGCTTCGAAGCCGAGGACCTGGCCACCAACCTGCATGAACTGGAGCGCTTCCTCCTGCATCGCGCCCTGCGCCGGGCCTACGGGAACCGGGTGGAGGCCGCCGCGCGCCTCGGGGTGAGCCGCCGCCAGCTCTACCTGCTCATCCGCCGCCACGGCGATCCCGTCCGGGGCGAATCCGGCGCTGGGGACCTCCCCCAGCGACTCCGGAAGCGCCGCCCCCCCCAAAACTCCAGTCCCGGCCCCGGCACCCGATAACAGGTGGAGCGGCCGTCATGGCCGTCTGGATGCTGAGCTATGGCGACTCCCCTTCGGGTGCTGGTGGTGGACGACGATCCCGGGATGCGGGATGGCATGGCCATGAGCCTCAAACGGTCCGGGTTCTTCGCGGAACAGGCCCGGGGCGGCGAGGAGGCCCTGCGCATGGTGCGGCCCGGCGCCTACGATGCCGTGGTCACGGACCTGCGCATGCCCGGCATGGACGGCCTGCAGCTCACGGCCCGCCTCAAGGCGGTGGACCCGGCCCTGCCCGTCCTGCTCATCACTGCGTTCGGCAGCCTGGAGACCGCACGGGAGGCCATGCGCCTGGGCGCCTTCGACTTCCTCTCCAAGCCCTTCAGCCCCGAGGAACTCACCCTCGCCCTGAACAAGGCGCTCAAGTCCGAGGGCCACCTCAAGGCCGAAGAGCCGGCCCAGGCCCCGGTGATCCTCACCCAGGATCCCGTGCTGGGCGAGACGCTGGCCCTGGCCCGCCGGGCCGCGGACAGCCGCGCCACCATCCTCATCCAGGCCGAAAGCGGCACCGGCAAGGAGCTGCTGGCCAAGCTCATCCACGGCTCCAGCCCGCGCCGCAGCGGCCCCTTCGTGGCCATCAACTGCGCGGCCATCCCCGAGAACCTGCTGGAATCCGAGCTGTTCGGTTACGAGAAGGGCGCCTTCACCGGCGCCACGGGCACCAAGGCCGGGCGCTTCGAGCAGGCCGACGGCGGCACCCTGGTGCTGGACGAAGTGGGCGAGCTGCCGCTGGGACTCCAGGGCAAGCTGCTGCGCGTGCTTCAGGAGCGCACGGTGGACCGCCTGGGCGGCACCCGTCCCATTCCCGTGGATGTGCGGCTCATCGCGCTCACCAACCGCGACCTCCAGGCCGAGGTGAAGGCCGGGCGCTTCCGCGAGGACCTCTACTACCGCCTGAATGTGATCCCCCTGGACCTGCCCCCCCTGCGCGACCGGCCGGGTGACCTGAACCTGTTGGCCTCCCACTTCGCCGAGCGGTACGCCCGGGAGAACGAGCGCCCCGTGCCCGAGCTGGTCCCCAGCTTCTTCGCCGCCCTCACGCGCCATCCCTGGGCCGGCAACATCCGCGAGCTGGAGAATGTCATCCAGCGCTGCGTGGTGCTGAGCCAGGGCCGCCGCCTCAGCCAGCAGGACCTCCGCTGGCTGCTGCCGGCCGAAGCTTTCGAGGATCTGCCCGACGACCCCCCCGAAAGCCTGGCCATCGAGCCCTGGGCGCCCCCCGCCGCCAGCAGCGCGGCGGCACCCGCCCGGCGCGAAACGGCGGCCGCCCCCCCCGGTACCGCGCCCGCCGGTGCCGTGATCGCCGATCCCCAGAAGCCCCTCGTCGGCGTGCCCATGGGTACCCCCGTGGTGCTCCCCTTGGGCCTGAGCCTGCCTGAACTCGAGCGCTTCTGGCTGCTCTCCACCCTCAGCGCCCTGAAGGGCAACCGCACCCACGCCGCCGAGCAGCTCGACATCGCCCTGCGCACCGTGCGCAACAAGATCAACGAGTACAAGGCCGACGGCTACGCCATCCCCGCCAGCCAGCGGGGGCGGGACGAAGACTGAGCCCCGGACCTACTTCAGATCCTCTCCATATCGGCTGGCCTTGAGGATCCCCTCGAAGTCGTTCGAGGTCAGGATGTCCCGGATCGCCTGCGGCTTGTCCTTCGCCCGGTCGTAGTAGGCCTGGGCGATGCGGAAACCCAGGAAGTAGCCGAGGTCGGCAGGGCGTCCCTCGCGCCGGCTGCTGCCGTAGAGCCACCTCGAGGCGTCGTCCCCCCCCATCTCCGTCCGGAACTGCTTCCACAGCTCGGCCTCGTGGGCGTAGCCGTAATCGTAGGCGATCTGGTTAAAGTTCCCCTCGCAGATGAGCGAGGCGAGGAAATCGGCGGAGCCTTCATGGAAGGCCTTCCCGAGCAGGGTCCGCGCGTCGTGCCTCTGCTGGAAGTGGATCAGCTCGTGGGCGATGATGCTGGGCAGATCCGTGTGCGCATGGATGGCCGCCCGGTGCCAGCCGTCCATCTCGTCCAGGGGCACGCCCGGCCCTCCGCCGAACAGATCGACGCCGATCAGCAGGCCGTTGGAGGACGAGGTCCCGCCGGAGTTCAGGGCGCCCATGACGAAGGTGACATCGGGGAAGGTGGCCTCAGCATAGAGCGCCTTGAACCGCCGGAAGGCTTGGCGCACGGCCGGTTCGGCCCCAGCCGCCTTCAGGGTGTGGGTCCGGATGGCCGCGAAGTACCTGGGATGGTGCTGGAGGACGGCCTGGAGGTTCGCGGCGCTCAGGATCCGGTTCGGGATGAAGTCCTGCAGCCCCACGCTGCCGGCATCGAGGTATTCGCGGGTCAGCAGGCCCACCGGATCGGCGGCGGCGGGGAGCTTTGAATGAACTTTCCAGAAGAGTTCCACATCGGAGGTCACGAAGGCCGCGCCTTCAGGATCCGCGTGCCTGGCCAGGAAGCGGGCTTCATTCGCCACGGCGCCGGCCACCAGGTCCGTCCACCGCGGATCTCCCCGGAGCGGAGCCAGGTCGGCGCTGCCGCGCAGCTCTCCGGCGTCACGGAATCCGAGCCCGATGGCCTGCCGCAGCAGGGTGAATGCGCCCTCCCGATCCCCCGCCAGGATGCTGGCCCGCGCCCCGTCGAAGGGATGCCGGGCGCTCTTTGCCCCCCGGGCGACCGCGCGCCGGTAGCACTCGGCGGCCCGGGCGTAATCCTTCGCCAGGTGGGCCTTGCGGCCCTGCAGGGCGAGCTCCACCGCGGATACCTGGGATTCCTGAACCCGGGGTTCCTGGGCGAGGGCGCATAGGGTGAGGGTCAGGGCGGCCACGAGGCGTTGGAGGCGTGGCATGCGGAGGCTTCGCAAGGGAACCTCGTCCGGAGATGGCCCGGGGCCGGGCTGGCGATGGACGGAGCTACGACCACCTGCCCCGGCGGTTTAGATCGCCTAGGATTTCGCCGGATCCCCGGCCTTCGCCCGGAGCCAGGGCGGCACGGTGGTGGCGCCGGATTCGTGGCGGTAGAAGGCCGCCGTGATCTCGGCGCCCAGCAGCAGGATGGCGCAGCTGTAGTAGAGGAAGGTCAGGGCCGCGACGATGCCCAGCAGGGAGCCGTACATGATGCCCCAGGTCAGGGTGTGCCGCAGGTAGACGCCGAAGCCCCACTTCGCCAGCCACCACAGGGCCGTGGAGATGGCCGCGCCGAGGAAGGCATGGCGGAACTTCACATGCAGGCGTGGGAGGTGCTGCAGCACCATGGTGACCACCAGCAGGCCCAGCAGGGGCCCCATGTAGGGCAGCAGGTCCGCCTGCTTCATGGGGATGACTTTCCGTAGGGCGCCGCCGATGATCAGCGTCAGGAAGATCACCATCGTGAGCAGCCCGCCCACCAGGAAGGCCACCTGGCGCAGCAGGTGGTTCTTGCGGGTCTGCCGGTGCTTCTTGATGCGCAGGCCGAAGACATGGGCGAGGCTGGTGTCCAGCTGGCTGATGCCCCAGTAGCTGCCGAAGAGCAGCACGAACCAGGAGAGGCCCATGCCGCCGATCTTCTGGCTGTTGGCCAGGGCGTCCACGACGAGCTTGTCCGGCAGGTAGGGCACGATCTCCTCCAGCGTCTTCAAGGTCGCCGGCCCGTAGGCGCGGCTGCCGAGGATGGCCCCCAGCAGTTTGAAGAGCAGCGTGGACAGCGGCACCAGGCTCACGATGAGCCAGAAGCTGAGGCCCGCAGCGTAGCTCAGGCAGTCATCCTTGTGGTACTTGCCCAGCACCTCGACCGTGAAGGCCCCGGCCCGCCCCAGGGGCGGCACGGCGCGGGCGATCTCATGCCACAGGACGGCCAGCACCCGGCCGATCCGCTCCAGGATGGCGATCAGGTTCGCCCAGAGGCCCAGGACCTTCTCGACCACGGCCCCTCCTTCCGGGTCAGAAGCGGACGGGATGCCGGGGCAGCAGGTACATCAGCCAGGCCAGGGCTAGCCCGATGCCGATGAGCCCCGCCGCATGCTTGAGGATCGAGGCCCGCGTCCGTTCCGGTCGCGTCGTCGGGTGCAGCAGGCCCAGCACCAGGGCGATGCCGAGACCCATGACGACGAAGTGGAGGACATGACTGGCGAGAAAGCGCATGGGGAAAGGGTAGCAGGCCGGAGCCCCGCCTTCCCTACTGCGCCGTCGCCGGATTCTCCCGGGCGGGAGCGGGGGCCGGCGCGCCCTCGGCCTGGAGGGGTTGGGGCATCCGGGTCAGGGCCAGCTGGATGACCTCGTCCATGTGGCTCACGAGGTGGATGCTCAGCTGCTCGCGGACCTCGGCGGGGACATCCTCCAGGTGGCGGGCGTTCTCGCTGGGAATGAGCACGGCCTTGCGCCCCTGCCGGTGGGCGGCGAGGAGTTTTTCCTTGAGACCGCCGATGGGCAGCACCCGGCCCCGCAGGGTCAGTTCACCGGTCATGGCCAGGTCGGCCCGGGCGGGGATGCCCGTCAGCACCGAGATCAGCGCCGTGGCCAAGGTGATGCCGGCGCTGGGGCCATCCTTCGGGATGGCGCCCTCGGGCACATGGACATGCAGATCCACGGTGTCGAGGAAGTCGCGCTTCAGGCCCAGGCGCTCCGCCCGGGCGCGCACATAGCTCAGGGCCAGGTTGGCGCTCTCCTGCATGACCTCGCCCAGCTTGCCCGTGAGCTTGAGGTTGCCCTTGCCGGGCAGCACGGCGGCCTCGATGGTCAGCAGGTCGCCGCCCGTGGGCGTCCAGGCCAGGCCGTTCACCAGGCCTGGCGGAGCCGTGTCCTCCGCGCGGGTCTCCAGGAATTTCTCGGGCCCCAGCAGTTTCGGTACCCGATCGGCGGTGATGACGGGGTCGAAGGGTTCGCCCTTTTCGGGCTGGAGCGTGTGCCGGGCCAGCTTGCGGAGGATGTTGGCGATCTCCCGCTCCAGCTGGCGCACGCCCGCCTCGCGGGTGTAGGCCTGCACGAGCTTCTCCAGGGCGGCCGGCTCGAAGCGCACGCCCACATCCTTCATGCCGTGGCCTTCGAGCGCACGGGGGAGCAGATGCTGCTCGGCGATGGCCAGCTTCTCCTTGGTGGTGTAGCCGCTGAGCTCCAGCACCTCGAGGCGGTCCTCCAGCGGTTCGGGGATCTGGTGGCGGATGTTGGCCGTGGCCAGGAAGAGCACCTGGCTCAGGTCGAAGCCCACATCCAGGTAGTGGTCCTGGAAGCTGGCATTCTGCTCGGGATCGAGTACTTCGAGCAGGGCGGAGCTGGGGTCGCCGCGGAAATCCGAGGCCATCTTGTCGATCTCGTCCAGCAGCATGAGGGGGTTGCGGACCTTGGCCTTCTTCATCAGCGAGATGATGCGGCCGGGCATGGAGCCGATGTAGGTGCGGCGGTGGCCGCGGATCTCGGCCTCGTCGCGCACCCCGCCGAGCGACAGCCGCACGAAGGGCCGGTTCAGGGCCCGGGCGATGCTGCGCGCCAGGGAGGTCTTGCCGACGCCCGGTGGGCCGACGAGGCAGAGGATCGGTCCGCGAAGGGGGGGACGGGCGCCTTCCTCCCCGTTCTCACCCTTCTGCAGCCGCGCCATGACGGCGAGGTGCTCGAGGATGCGGGCCTTGATCTTGTCGAGGCCCGAGTGGTCCTCGTCCAGCACGCGCTCGGCTTCCGTCAGGTCGAGCCGCTCTTCGGCCATGGCCTTCCAGGGCAGGGCCAGCAGCCAGTCCAGGTAGGTGCGGCTGACGGTGGCCTCGGCGCTCTGGGGCGGCATGGCCTCCAGGCGCTCCAGCTCCTCCAGGGCCTTGGCCTTGGCTTCAAGGCTCATGCCCGCGGCCTCGATCTGATCCTTCAGGCGCGTGGATTCGTCCTTCTCTTCCTTCTTCCCCAGCTCCTGCTGGATGACGCGCATCTTCTCGTTCAGCACATAGTGCTTGTGATCCTGATCCAGGCGCTGGCGGGTCTTCTCGTCCAGGGTGCGGTCCACTTCGGAGCGGGCGGAATCCAGCTCCAGCAGGCGCATGAGCGCCTCGAGCCGGGGGCCGATCTCCAGCTGCTCGAGGATGTCCTGCTTGGCCTTCACCTCGGCGGGCACGAGGCCGGCCACGGTGTCGATGGCCTTGCCCAGGGGCAGCTCGCGGATCTGATCCATGCTCAGCAAACGGGAGGCATCCGGGTTGCGGCCCAGGAAGGCCTCCACGGCCTGGTGGAAGGGCTGCAGGGATTCGCCTGCCGGGTGGCTGGGCTCCGGCAGCAGGTAGGCTTCGGCCTGGATGACCTCGCCGCTGTCGTCGTAGCGGCGGAGGTTCACCCGGGCGATGCCCTTCACGCCCACCTTGTAGTAGTCCTTGGGCAGGGCGATGACCGATTCCACCAGGGCCAGGGTGCCGATGGCGAAGAGGTCGTCCTGGCCCGGCGTCTCCACCTTGGCGTCCTTCTGCGTGAGCATCAGGAGGTGGTCGCCGGCCTTGATGGCCAGCTCCAGCGTGCGCACCGAGGCCGACCGCCCCACCACGAAGGGCACCCGCGCTCCGGGGAACAGCACCATGTCCCGGATGGGAATGGCCGGCAGGGTCAGGGTTTTGGGAACGGCCAAGGAACGCCTCGATTCAGCCCGCGGCGGAGATGGGCTGGGAGGGCAGACCCAGCACTTCCTCCACTTTCTGGCGGGTGATGCGCAGGGACTCGCGGGAGGTGCGCTTGTCCGAGGGCAGCTCGTACATGGGCTCCAGCAGGATCTGCTCCACCAGGCTGCGGAGGCCGCGGGCGCCCAGCTTGCGGGTGAGCGCCTGCTCCGCGATGGCGGCGATGGCCCCCTCCTCGAAGCTCAGGTCCACATCGTCCATGTCGAAGAGCTTCACGAACTGCTTGGTGATGGCGTTCTTCGGCTGGGTGAGGATGGCCACCAGGGCCTCGCAGTCCAGGGGCGACAGGCCCGCCACCACGGGGAGGCGGCCCACCAGCTCGGGGATGAGCCCGAACTTGATGATGTCCTCGGGCTCCACCAGGCGCAGGAAGTTCTCCTTGTCCTCCTTGGAGGAGGGCGTGGAGCCGAAGCCCACGGCCTTGGCGCGGATGCGCTGCTTGATGATGTCCTCGATGCCCACGAAGGCGCCGCCGCAGATGAATAGGATGTTGCTGGTGTCCAGCTGGATGAACTCCTGGTGCGGGTGCTTGCGGCCGCCCTGGGGCGGGACATTGGCGACCGTGCCCTCCACCAGCTTCAGCAGGGCCTGCTGCACGCCCTCGCCGCTCACATCGCGGGTGATGCTGGGGTTCTCGCTCTTGCGGCCCACCTTGTCGATCTCGTCGATGAAGACGATGCCCCGCTGGGCCCGCTCCACATCGTAGTTGGCGGCCTGCAGCAGCTTCGTGAGGATGTTCTCGACATCCTCGCCCACATAGCCGGCCTCGGTCAGGGTGGTGGCGTCGGCCATGGCCAGGGGCACATCCAGGAAGCGGGCCAGGGTCTGGGCCAGCAGGGTCTTGCCGGTGCCCGTGGGGCCCAGCAGCAGGATGTTGCTCTTGGACAGCTCGACCTCGGCGCCGCCGAGGGCCTTGCGGGGGGTGAGGATGCGCTTGTAGTGGTTGTAGACCGCCACGCTCAGGCGCTTCTTCGCGGCCTCCTGGCCGATGACATAGTCGTCCAGGAAGGCCTTGATCTCCTTGGGCCGGCTGAGCCGGGCCTCGTGCTTGCCCAGGGGCTTGCCCTGGCGGCTCATGCGCAGCTGGAGCTGCCCGGCTTCCAGGCACTCGTTGCAGATGAAGGCCTCGGGTCCCGCGAGGAGCTGTTCCACCTCGTGGGGCTCCTTGCCGCAGAAGGAGCATTTCTGCTCGCGCTTGTATTTATTCATCTGTCACTCCCCTCCTGGGGGCTGAACTGAACGGCACCGTGCCTAGGCTACATCGTGAATGGTCTTGAGTTCCAGGATCTCGAAGCGCCGGGTGCCCGCGGGGATCTGGACGCGGACCTCGTTGCCCTCCTCCTGGCCCACCAGCGCCATGCCGATGGGGGAGCTGATGCTGAGATGCTGCGGGTGGCCATCCAGTTCCTCCGGAAGCACCAGCGTGTAGGTGAATTCCTCCTCGGAATCGAGGTCCAGGATCGTGACTTTGGAGCCGTAGGCGGCCCGGGACTTGGGCAGGCGGCTGATGTCAAGGCTGGCCACTTCGGAGATGCGCTTCTCGATGGTCACGAGCTTGTTCTGGAACATGTCGCGCTTGGCGAGGGCCTGCTCGTACTCGGCGTTTTCGGACAGGTCGCCCTGCCCGGCCGCCCGGGCGATCTCCTGGGGGATGTCCACCAGGAGGGCCTGCTTGATGTCCTTGAGTTCTTTCTCGAGCTTCACGAGCACGTGCTTGGGCATGGTCATGTCCGGGGAAAGGGTCAAAAAAAGTCGGGCCGAGGGGCCCGGTCACACGCGGGAGAGTTGAACCGATTCTACCCATTCTGGGGGCGGAAGCGGAGCCGGAAGGGGGTTCCCCTCGCCGGGGCGGGTCTTGAAGCGGCGGTGCATCCAGAACCACCAGCGGGGGTCCTTCCGGATCTGATCTTCGATGCGGGCGGTCATGAGCTGGGTGGCCACCCAGGCGTCCTTCGCCGCATCGCCGGTGACGGGCACCTGGAAGGGGGGCTCGAAGCGGACGGTGGTGGTGCCATCGGGGTTGGGCCAGCTAAAGACCGGCAGCACGGGCAGGCCATAGCGCGCAGCCAGACTGCCGGCGGTGCCGAAGGTGGAGGCCCACTGGCCGAGGAACTTCACCCACACGCCCATCGTGAGGGCGTCCTGATCCAGCAGGAACCCCACGCCGCGGCCGGCCTTGAGGGCTTTCAGCGTCTCCCGCATGGCGCCGTCCTTGAGGATCACCCGGTTGCCGAACCGGGTGCGGAAGCCCAGGGAGATGGGCTCCAGCAGCGGGTTGTCCAGCTCCCGCCCGATGGCATCCAGGGTACGGCCGTGGCGGCTCTGGGCCAGGGCGATGGCCTCCCAGTTGCCGTAGTGGCCCGTGAGCTGGATGAAGCCCTTGCCGGAGGCCTGGGCGGCATCGAAGTGCTCCAGCCCCTCGACTTTGATCCAGCGGTCCAGCTCTTCCGGCGTGGCCCGGCGCAACCGCAGCAGGCCCACGAACAAGGCCCCGAAGTGCCGGAAGCAGGTGCGGGCCATGGCCCGGGTCTCCGCTTCGGAGAGGCCCAGGTCCGCGAAGCGCAGGTTCTCCCGGACGATGCGGCGGTGCCGGGGGTCCACCAGATAGAACAAGGTGCCCGCGGCCTCCCCGAGGGCCTGCACCGTGGCCCAGGGCAGGCGCCCGATCACGCCGTCCAGCAGGCGGAAGACGCCGTACTCCAGGCGGTGCCGGAGCGTGGGGGCGGGAGGAAGGGTCATGTCGGCCATAAAAAAAGGGGCGCCTCGGGGTGACGAGGCGCGGAGGACCAGTCTAACAGGAACCCCTTCAGGATTCTTTCGTGAGCAGTGTCAACACTTCCATCACGCGAGCCGGGGAGATCCGATGGGCGCTGGAGCCATGGGTGGGGAAGTCCGCCACCGCTCCCGGATCGCAGTCCACATCCGGCCCCCGCAGGGCCAGGGCCCGGGGCCCGATGGGGTTCACCCAGACCTCGGGGCTGGGCCCGAAGAGGGTCACCGTGGGCCGCCCCGTGGCCGCGGCCGTGTGCGCCAGGCCCGTGTCGATGGCCACATTGCCCCAGGCCGCGGACTGGATGGCGCAGGCTTCGGGCAGGGTGGTCCTCCCCGCCAGGTTCAGCGCGCCGGGCACCGCCGCGGCGAGCTCGGCGCCCAGCGGCGCCTCGTCCGGCCCGCCCAGCAGGACCGGGCAGAGGCCGCGGGCCTGGAGGAGCCGCATCAGCTCGGGCCAGGTGCGGCCCTCGGGGAACCAGCGCTTGCCGAAGCCCCGGGTGCCGAAGGCCAGGGTGGCGTAGGGCTCGCCCTCCCAACCCGCCTCGCGGAGCTTCTCGGGCCCCTTCCGCCCACCCAGCAGGTCCGGCGTGAGGGGCAGCCACAGGGCCCGGTCATCGCCTGTGAGCGTCGCCAGCAGGGGCTGGATGCGGGTGGCGATGTGCAGGGGCAGGTCACGGTATTTGATGGGGTGGTGGTAGAGCAGGCGCAGGTGGTTGTCGGCGATGCCGGCCCGGATGGGCACCCGGCTCAGCCAGGCGGCGAAGGGCAGCCGGGCGCTCTGCGAGAGGTTCAGGAAGGCGGCGGGGGGCCGCTTCCGCCAGCCCCGCACCAGGGCCCAGGGATCGGGCTTGGCGGCTCCGCCCCCTTCGATGTGGGACGCGGCGATGAAGGCGGGATCGGCCTCCGACAGCAGGGCGGCGCCGATGTGATGGCCCACGGCGACCCACCGCAGCTGCACGCCCCGGGCCGCGGCCACCGCGTTCCAGTGGTGCTGGAGGGTCCGCAGGAAGGGGAGCGTCATCACGACATCACCCAGCTGGCGCGGGAAGCGGATCCACACCTCGGGCGCGGCGCCCTGGGCCAGGGCGCGGTCCAGCTCGGCCAGCACCGGGTGGCCGGTCACGCGCTCGCCCGGGCCGGCGCTCATGCGCCTTCCCGCGACAGCGGCATGGTCATGCAGCGGGGGCCGCCCCGGGCCCGGCTCAGCTCGCCGGCCTCGATCTGGATCAGGTACTTCCGGCCATCCAGCAGGTCCAGGCCCGCCTCCGTCAGGACCTGCTGGGCGGTCACCACCCGGTAGCCGGCCTTGTCGAGGGCCTCCCCCGTGGCGATGTTGCGGGCGTAGCTGGCGATGACCCCCGGGGCCAGGCAGAAGGCGTTGGCGCCGTCGGTCCACTGCTCCCGCTGCTGGAGGATGGGATCCTTCCCGCCGCAGAAGATCGGCTGCAGGTCCACGCCCACGGCCTTCAGCGACCGGAGCAGGCTCGGCTGGGTGCTCATGCGCAGCTCCGGGTGGCGCAGATCGACGCTGGTGACATTCAGGAGCTCCCGGCTGCCCTCCAGGAAGTAGGGCGGGTAGACCAGACACTCGCCCTCGCTGGTGCGCGTGAAGATGGTGTCCAGGTGCATGGCGCTGCGCTTCTTCGGCATGAGCACCATGAGCAGGTGGTCGAAGCTGTCCTCGTTCTCGGCCCGGTGCGCCCGCAGGGATTCGGCCAGCAGGTGGATGGCGTCGGCCTGGGTGCGCTCGCTGCAGCCCACGGCCAGCACTTTGCGGCTGAGCACCAGGATGTCCCCGCCTTCCAGGCTCACCGGGGCCTTGATCTCGCCGCGCACCAGGGGCGTGACCTGGTCGAACCATTTGTCCTGGTCCGTGTGGTGCTTCAGCCGTGGGTGGTGCCGGAACACATAGCTGAGGATCAGGGGCTCGCGCTCCCGGGCCCAGGTGGCCATGGAGTTCACGCTGTAGCCGTCCCCGATGACCGAGGCGGGATCCCGCATGAACAGCAGGTTCGGGATGGGCCGCACCCGGTAGTCGAACTCCTCCTCCCAGCGCGTGTGCCCGGGCATGTCGTCCCAGGGGAGGCCGCCGATGACGCTGCGCGCCGCATCGGCCGGGGCCATGTCCCGCAGCAGGTTGCAGGTGTCGTCCGGCAGGCCCACCAGGCGCCGCAGATCCTCGATGAAGGCCAGCTTGACGCCCTGGTCCTGGAGCGACTCGATGAAGAGGTCCTGGATGTCCAGCACCTCATCGGCCACCTTGGCCAGCACCTTCCGGAACTGCTCGTGCTCGTAGCGCGCCAGGTCGCCATGGAGGATGTCGTCGAAAAGCAGCTTTTCCATCATCCCCGGCACCATCAGGTCCACCTCGGGGCCGGGGTTGTGGATCACCACCTGCTTGAGGCGGGCGGTCTCGGAGAACACGGAAAGATGGATGGGTTGCATGGGGGTCCTGGGCGGGTCTGGAACCCCGCAGGTTAGCATGAAAGCCGCATCCCGACTGCATCTGCGTATCTCAGTTGACCTGCGGGTTCAATATTCTTTACCAATTTGGTCGGACATTCTCCTTGAACCCCCCGGAGCCCCGCCGTAGCCTGATTCTTCCCACCGGACCCAGGGGCAAGTCCCCATTTGGAGGCATCATGGCCGCATTCGTCACCCAGCCCGCACCCGACTTCAAGGCCAAGGCCCTGGTCAACGGCGAGTTCAAGGAAGTCTCGCTGTCCGACTACAAGGGCAAGAAGGTCGTGCTCTTCTTCTACCCCCTCGACTTCACCTTCGTGTGCCCCACCGAGATCCTGGCCTTCTCCGACGCCATCAAGGAGTTCGAGGCCCGCAACACCCAGGTCATCGGCGTGAGCGTGGATTCCCATTTCAGCCACTGGGCCTGGGCCAACACGCCCCGCAAGGACGGCGGCATCCACGGCGTGTCCTTCCCCCTGGTCTCCGACCTGAACAAGACCATCGCCCAGGACTACGGCGTGCTGCTGCCCGCCGGCATCGCCCTGCGGGGCCTGTTCATCATCAACGCCAAGGGCGAGCTGAAGCACATCACCGTGAACCACAACGACCTGGGCCGCAGCGTGGAGGAAGTCCTCCGTCTCCTCGACGCCATCGACTTCACCGAAGAGCACGGCGAAGTCTGCCCCGCCAACTGGCACAAGGGCGAGAAGGCCATGAAGCCGACCTCCGACGGATTGAAGGCCTATGTAGCCTCCAAGTAATTGGAGGAGATCACACGCAGCGGGCGCCGAAAGGCGCCCGCGGTGTTTGCGCCGAGGCGGAATGACCTTCGGGCCATGACCATCCGACCGACGCGCAGCGAAGGGAGGATGGGACGGAATCGCCGCAGGCGATGGCCGCCCGCAGGGCGAGGGCCGGAGGCCCGAGTCAGGCCGACCTCCGATGGATTGAAGGCCTATGTGGCCTCCAAGTGAATTGGAGGAGATCGCACCCCGCGGGCGCCGAAAGGCGCCCGCGGGGTTTGTGCGGGAATGCGGGTTAATCTGGGGGCCCGTCTCGCGAGGAACCGGTTGAAGCAGCCCCTGGAATGTCCGCACCCGCCCGAGGTCCTCCGCCAGGCCCGGAGCCGGATCTGGCCGACGCTTGGACGGGCCTACCTGCGGCTGGCGGGCTGGCGGATCGAGGGCGCGTTCCCGGAGGTCCCCAAGTGCGTGGCCGTGGTGGCCCCCCACACCTCGAACTGGGACTTCACCCTGGGCGTGGCCTTCATGTTCGCGGCCGGCCTGCGCGTGTCCTGGCTCGGCAAGCACGCGCTGTTCAAGGCCCCGTTCAGGCGGATGCTCCGGTCGCTGGGCGGCATTCCCGTGGACCGCCGGGCCAGCCATGGCGTGGTCGGCGCCTGCGTGAAGGCGTTCGAGGCCGCCCCCGCCCTTCTGCTGGCCCTGGCGCCGGAGGGCACCCGCAAGGGCGTGAGCCAGTGGAAGACGGGCTTCTATCAGATCGCCTCCGAGGCGGGGGTGCCCATCCTGCCCGTGGGTTTCGACTACCGCGACCATGTGATCCGCTTGATGCCCCTGTTCAGGCCCAGCGGTGACCGGGAGCAGGATATCCCCCGGATCCAGGCCCTGTTCGAGCAGGTCCACGGCCTGCGCGAACGCCCCACGGAAGGCCCGAAGGGCTGAGCCCCGTGGACGCCCCCCGGACCCGCATCCTCGTCCTCGGCGGTGGCCTCTCGGGCCTGCTGGCCGCCTGGCAGCTGCGCCGGCCGGACCGGGCCATCGAAGTGTGGGAGGCCTCATCCGCCGTGGGCGGCTGGGCGCAGACGCTGCCCTGGCCCGGGCCGCAGGGCGAGACGGGCTTCCTGGAACGGGGCCCGCAATCGCTCCGGGTGGGCCGGAACGGGGCCCTGGAGCGCCTGCTCCGCGATCTGGATCTCGAGCTGCGCCCCCCCGGACCCAAGGGCCCCCGCTGGCTGGGCAAGGAGGGGCGCAGGCATCCCAGCCCAACCTCGCTCACGGGCCTGATGCGGGCGCCGGGGCTCAGGTTCCGGGAGAAGCTGCGGTTGCTGGCCGAACCTCTCATCCCGCCTGGAGACGGAACGGAAGAGAGCTTGCACACCTTCTTCGCCCGCCGCCTGGGCGAGGGCTTCGCCCGGGAGCTGTTGCCCGCGCTGGTGGCCGGCGTGCTCGCGGCCCCGCCCGAACGCCTCAGCGTGGATGCGCTCCCACGGCTGCGGCGCCTGGACGAAAAGGGGGGCCTCCTGCTGGGCGGCCTGCGGACCGGCCCGGAGCGCACGGACCTTCCGGCAGGCGGAACCGGCGCCCTGGCCCAGGCGCTGGCCGCCCGCCTCGGGTGCGTGACGACGAACCGCGCCGTCCGGGCCCTGGAGCTGCTACCGGAGGGACGCTGGCGGGTCCACGGAGATGGCCTGAGCTGGGAAGCGGACGCCGTCCTCCTGGCCCTTCCCACCCAGGTGGCCGCAGATCTGCTGAGGCCCGTGGCGCCCGAGTCCGCGGCCCTCCTCGAAGCGATCCCCCGCCTGAACCTCCGCGTCTGGCACAGCCGCCACGCCCTTCCTCCCGGCGGCAGCAGCGCCGGTTGGGCGCGCGGCTTCGGGCTCCTCGTGCACCCCCCGGAGGGCCAGGGTCTCCTGGGGTCCGTCTCCTTCGCGGCGGACGATCCGCGCGGCGTGCCGGGGCTGCTCCAGGTCCGCACCTATGTCGGCGGCGCCCATCCGGTGTCCCCCAGGCTGGAGGCCTGGCCTGGCGTGTTCCAGGAGCTGCGCCGCTGGCTGCCGGAACTGACCGAGCCCCTCCAGGTGCGGGAGGAGGCCTGCCCCGGGGCCTTCCCCCTGCTGGAACCCGGCCACCGGACCCGGGCGGCCCGCCTGGCCAGGGATCTTCCGCCGGGGCTCCACTGGCTCGGCGCCGCGCGGTTCGGCCCGGGCGTCCCCGATCTGGTCGAGGGCACCGAAGCCTGGGCGGCGGGCGCGGCTATTTGAGGGTGAAGACCACGGCCGCGCCTTTGGCCTGGCCGGTCCGCACGGGGAAGATCCGGGCGGGATCGGCCTTCGCCGTGTCCTGGAGCCAGGCGATGACCGCCTTCCCGCGGGCGTCGGCCAAGTGGATGAGGTCCGAAGGATCCACCCCCTGGGCCGAGAGCAGGCGCTGTTCCATCTCCGCGGGGGGCGGAGGTGGCGGGGTCGGCTTGACATCCTTGGCCGGCGGGAAGGCCCCCTCGTAGGCGGCCTTGAGCCAGCGCTCGCGCTCGGCCGCGGGCATGGGCCCCGGCTCGACCTGCTTCAGCGCCCTGGCCCGCGTCCGCTGCAGGAGCGCCTCCAGACTGGCCTTGCGCAGGGCCGCCCCGTCCTGGTCGGGGTCCGCCGCGCCCTCGGCCTCCAGGCGCAGCTCCGGCCGCTCGTGCAGCGCCTTGGCCAGGGCCTGCAGCTTGGGCGTCGCGGCCGCCTCCAGGGCGCTGGAGCCCGGCGCGAAGGCCAGGCTGCTGAGGTCCCCCGCATCGCTGCCGAAGAGCTTGCCGATCAAGGTGAAGGGTGAGGTGGCGATCTTCCCCAGCAGATTGAAGACGGCCTTCCACACGAGCTTGCCGTACTTCACATCGGGATCGTCCAGGTTGCCCTCGATGGGCAGGTCGAAGGCGATGACGCCCTTGCGGTCCCGCAGGATGGCCAGGCCCAGCTTCACGGGCAGGCCCGTGGCATCGGGGCTCTGCACCTTCTCGCCCAGGTAGAACTGATCCAGCTTCACGGCGTTGTCGGCCTTCAGGTTCCGGTGGTCGATGCGCAGCCGGGCGTCCACATCCAGCTTGCCCTTCTGCACGGTGTAGCCCAGGTACTTGCCGGTGTAGGGAGTGAAGTCCGTGAGGTCGGCACCCTGGATCTTCAGCGTCACATCGGTGTCCAGGTCGCTGCGGAGGGGCATCGCGTGGCCCGTGATGGTGATGGGCGCGAGCCCGCCGGCACGGCCCTTGAAATCGACCTTCGACGAGACATCGGGGCGGCTGGAGAGGCCCAGGTAGCTCCCCTCCAGATCACTGAGCACCAGCGCCGCATTGGGTTGCACGGAGCGGTCGATGTAGCTGAGGCGGCCGCCCGTGATGCCGAAGGTCACGATGGTCAGGTCCGGCGAACCGGCGGGCGTGGCGGGCAGGACGGCGGCCGTGGGGGCGGCAGGCTTGCCTTCCGGGGCCAGCCGCAGGGCCCGGGCCACATTGGTGCTGCCGTCGGGCTGCACCACGACGCGGCCTTCGGGATCCGTCCAGTCCACGGTCTGGATGGCCACGGACAGGGGCGCCGAGCGGAGGTCCGCCCCCACCAGGCGCAGCTGCTTCCAGCGCAGGAAGGGCTCATTCAGGGCCGCGTCCCGAACCTCGAAACCCTGCACCGAGGCGGCGCCCCGGTAGGTGACGCCATCGGTCTTGCGCCCTTCGAAGGCGAAGCGCACGCGCCCCTCGGCCCCCAGCTTTCCCGAAGCGATGCGCAGGTCCAGCGCCGAATCCAGGTAGGGATCCCAGGGTGCCAGATCCAGGCCCTCCGCCTTCAGCTGGAGGTCCCCGGTGCCCTTCAGGGGCGTCACGCGCCCCTCGGCCTTCAGGGAGCCGGCTCCGAGCTTCAGGTCCAGCGACATCGGGCTCGCGGCGGCGGGTTCCGCCGAGAGATCCTGCCCGTGCAGGTTCAGGTCCGTGGCCTCCGCCTGGACCGGGCGGGCGGGGCTCAGATCCTCCCAGCCCACGCGGAAGCCCTTGAGGGCCAGGTCGTGGACCCGCCATTGAAGGGGCTTCTCGTCGGGATCCTTGGTCCGGGGCTTGGGCGGCGCCACCAGGCGGGCCAGGTTGAGGCCCCCGTCCTTCGCCACCTGCACCCGCACCACGCCCCCCTCCGCAGTGATGGACCCCAGCTCCAGCGAGGGCGCCAGCAGGTCCGCCTTCCCGCCACGGATGTCCAGGAGGGGCAGCTCCACGGCGGGCTGGGCGACGCCCCGCTCGGCGACCTTCACATCCTTCAGGGTGAGCCCCAGCTCCGACAGCTCCACCACCCGGTGGCCCCCGCCCCACTCGACGCGGTACTGCGCCCGCACGGCCGCCGTGCCGCTGCGGATCTCGCTGGAGACCTGCTCCTGCTCATAGGGCCGGTACTTCGGGAGGGAGAGATTCTCCAGCAGGAGGCTGCCCCTGGAGGTGAAAGGCTGGAAGCCCAGATCCCCCTTCCAGGCCACATGCTCCTTGGCCTCGGTCCAGGCCTCCAGCGCCACGCCGCTGCGGTTGCCCACCTCGGTCCGCAGCCCCTCCAGGGTGAACGCGATGGGTCCCACCACGGTCCGGAAGGGCGCCGACGCGGAGCCGTCGCTGAATTCGACGCGGCCCTCCCGCAGCCGGAAGCGGCGGACCTCCAGCACCCACTTGGAAGGGCTGGAAGGCGCGGCCTCCTCGGCCTTGCCGTCATCTTCCAGCAGGTCCTGGAAGTTCAGGCGCCCCTGGGCGTCCAGCGCGGTCCTGAAGGTCAGGCCTTCGACCTCCACCGTGGAAAGCCCCACGGTGTGGCTCAACAGGCGCCAGACATCGTAGTCCACGAAGAGGCGCCGGAGGGTGATCCAGTCGCCGCCCCCCCGTTCGGCGACGCGCGCGCCTTCGACCGTGACACCGAAGGTGAAGGGGTTGAAGCGGAGCTTCGCCACCGTGACGGGCCGCTTCAGGACCCTGGTCGCCTCCCGTTCGATGCGGGGCCGCACCAGGGCCGGCACCAGGAGGAAGCCCACCAGCAGCCAGGCCCCGTACATGCCTGTCAGAACCCCCATCAGGCGTCGCCAGCGGCGGAAAAAGGCCGAGAGAGGGGCTGGAATGGGCATGGGAAAAGCATAGACCCTTCCCACACCTGTGATTCAAGCCACAACCCTGTTCTCATGCCACGCCCGAGGTGGCTATCCTCCCTGAGTCGCGGAACGGCCAGGACTGCCACCCCCGAGCGTGTCGGCCCTCCGCTGGACCGAGAGGCATGGTGTCATGGCGACACGACGCGTGGTGATCCTGGGAGCCGCTGGACGCGACTTCCACAACTTCAATACCGTCTACCGGGACAATCCGGACTACCAGGTGGTGGCCTTCACCGCTACCCAGATCCCCGACATCGCGGGTCGCCGCTACCCCGCCGTGCTGGCCGGCAAGCTGTACCCCCAGGGCATCCCCATCTTCGACGAATCCGAGCTGGTGGCCCTGATCCAGCGCGAGAAGCCGGATGCGGCGGTGTTCTCCTACTCCGATGTCACCCACGCCACGGTCATGCACCTGGCCAGCCTCTGCATCGCCCACGGCGTCGACTTCGAGCTGCTCGGCGCCGACAAGACCATGATCACCTCCACCAAGCCCGTCATCGGCATCACGGCCGTGCGCACGGGAGCGGGCAAGAGCCAGACCACACGCTACATCAGCAACATCCTCAAGAAGCTCGGCAAGAAGGTCGTCGCCATCCGCCACCCCATGCCCTACGGCGATCTGGCCAAGCAGGCCTGCCAGCGCTTCGCCGACTACGGCGATCTCGACAAGCACGAATGCACCATCGAGGAGCGGGAGGAGTACGAGCCGCACATCGACAACGGCTTCGTGGTCTACGCGGGCGTGGACTACGAACAGATCATCCGCAGCGCCGAGAAGGAGGCGGATGTGATCCTCTGGGACGGCGGCAACAACGACCTGCCCTTCTACAAGAGCGACCTCCACATCTGCATCGCCGATCCCCTGCGGTCGGGCCATGAGATGGCCTACCACCCCGGAGAAGCCAACTTCCGCATGGCCCACATCATCGTCATCAACAAGTGCGACAGCGCGAAGGAGGCGGATATCGCCGCCATCGAGCAGAACGCCGCCGCCGTGAATCCCAAGGCCCGCGTCATCCGGGCCAACAGCCCGGTCACCTGCGACCGCCCCGACATGGTGAAGGGCAAGCGCGCCCTGGTCATTGAAGATGGCCCCACCCTCACCCACGGCTCCATGTCCTACGGCGCCGGCGTGGTGGCGGCCAAGGCCGCGGGCGCCCACGAGATCGTGGATCCCACGCCCTACGCCGTGGCCAGCCTTGCGGCCACCTACCGGAAGTACCCCAACGCCAAGGGCATCCTGCCCGCCATGGGCTACGGCGACCAGCAGGTGAAGGACCTCGAAGCCACCATCGAGGCCACCCCCTGCGATGTGGTCCTCAGCGGCACGCCCATCGACCTCACCCGCGTCCTGAAGGTCACCAAGCCCATGACCCGGGTCCGCTACGACCTGGCGGAGATCCGCGAGGGGGTGCTGGAAGCCGAGGTCAAGAAGGCCCTCCGCATGTAGTCCCAGCCTTCGCAAACGGGAGGGGTCCACGGATCCCTCCCGTTCCATGTACGCTCATTCTCGTCGGAGTCCCCATGCCACGCCTATTCCAGCCCCTCACCCTCCGCGGCGTCACGCTGCCCAACCGCATCGCGGTGTCGCCCATGTGCCAGTACCAGGCCCAGGACGGCCTCGCCAACGACTGGCACCTGGTCCATCTGGGCGGATTGGCCCAGGGCGGCGCGGGGCTCGTCCTGACGGAGGCCGCCGCCGTGGTGCCCGAGGGCCGCATCAGCCCCGACGACCTCGGCCTCTGGAACGAGGGGCAGGCCAAAGTCCTCGCGCGCATCGCGCACTTCCTCAAATCCCAGGGCGCCGTGCCGGGCATCCAGCTCGCCCATGCCGGCCGCAAGGCCTCGAATCCGGCCCCCTGGAAGGGTAGCGGCAGCCTCCCCGCCGCGGCCGGCGGCTGGACGCCGGTGGCCCCCAGCGCCCTGGCCTTCGACGAGGGCTGGACCGTGCCCACGGCCCTGGATGAGCCCGGGATCCTGGCCGTCATCGAAGCCTTCATGGACGCGGCGCGCCGCGCCGTGGCCGCGGGCTTCCGGGTGATCGAGGTCCACGCCGCCCATGGGTACCTGCTGCACCAGTTCCTGTCGCCCCTGTCGAACCACCGCACCGATGCCTACGGCGGCTCCTTCGAGAACCGCACGCGCCTGGTCCGCGAGGTGGTGGGTGCCTTGCGGAACATCCTGCCCGAGGAGCTGCCCCTCTTCGTGCGGATCTCCGCCACGGATTGGGCGGAGGGCGGCTGGAACCTCGACCAGTCCGTGGCCCTTGCCAAGGAGCTCAGGGACCTGGAGGTGGACCTGGTGGACTGCTCCTCCGGCGGCCTCGTACCCCGCGCCGAGATCCCCCTGGGCCCCGGCTACCAGGTGCCCTTCGCCGCCCGGATCCGCGCCGAGGCGGGCCTTCCCACCGGCGCCGTGGGCCTCATCACCGACCCCGAGCAGGCCGAGGCCATCCTCGCCCAGGAATCCGCCGACCTCGTGCTGCTGGGCCGTGAGCTCCTCCGCGACCCGCGCTGGCCCCTGCACGCCGCCAAGAGGCTGGGCGTGGAGGTGCCCTGGCCGGCCTCCTACCTGCGCGCGGCGAGGGGCCCCGTACCCGCGAGGCAGCCGCTCCATTAGGCGGATGGGCGGCCCCTCTACAGCGCCCGGAACAGCGTCAGCACGCGCACCTCGTCGGCCCCGCCTTCCAGCAGGGCCTGGGCGCAGCGCAGCAGGGTGGTGCCGGTGGTCCAGACATCGTCCACCAGCAGCACCCGCCCCCTCGGCGCGGCCCCCCGGCGCAGGGTGATGGCCCGCTTCGGCAGCCGCCGCCGCTCGCTCTCCGTCCGGGAGGCCTGGCGGCCGCTGCGCCAGCCTTTGGCGAGCAGGGGCTCGAAGGGCCGTTCGAGGCGGGCCGCGACGGCCTGAGCGGCCTCCGCCCCGAAATCGAACCCGCGGAGCAGGCGGCGGGGAAGGGCGCTGGGCGCCGAGGTCACCCGATCCACCTCCACCGCCCAGGCCGGTAGCGGCACCCCCGGCAGGCGGTTCAACAGAGCCTTCCGCCAGCCGGCTTCGCCCTGCTTGATGCCCGGCAGGAGCAGGGCCCCCAGGGGTGGGCGACCGCCGTGATAGTCCCAGAGGGCGTCCCCCAAGGCCCAGGCCACCGCCTCGGGGCAGCCCGCCCCTGCATCCTCGCCGTGAGAAGCCTCCGCTCCATGGACCAGCGCGCAGCGCGGACAGCGCCCTTCGGGCAGGGGGACCAGGCCGCCCCAGCAGCGGGCGCAGAGGCCCGCCTCGGCGCCCGCTCCCACCGGGCCGAGGCACCCCCGGCAGAGGAGCAGGGAACGCCGCGCCTGGACGAGGCGGGTGAGGAATCCGACCGGGAGCATGGGGCATCATAGCCAGCATCCGTTGGCTCCCAGGCTCGATCTGCTAGGATCGCCGGAAGCCCCCTGGCCCATCCTCCTGGAATCCCCTTCCGGGCCCCCGATCCCGGATTGCATGGAGTTGTGTTCATGTCGAACGACCCGCGTCCCGATTCCCCGCTTTTCGCGCGCAAACCCCTGGCCCTCCTCCTCGAGGAAGCCAAGGGCGAGAACCGGCTCCGCCGCGTCCTCGGTCCCGTGCAACTCACGGCGCTGGGCGTGGGCGCCATCATCGGCGCGGGCATCTTCGTGGCCACGGGCGCCGCGGCCCACAACATCGCCGGCCCTTCGCTGATGGTCTCCTATGTCATCGCCGGCATCACCTGCATCTTCGCGGCGCTCTGCTACGCGGAATTCGCCGCCATGGTGCCCGTGGCGGGATCGGCCTACACCTATGCCTACGCCACGCTCGGCGAACTGTTCGCCTGGATCATCGGCTGGGACCTCATCCTCGAATACGGCGTGTCCAGCGCCGCGGTCGCCACCGGATGGAGCGCCTACTTCCAGAGCGCCGTCAGCAACATCGGGATCCACATCCCCAAGCTGGTGAGCGAATCGCCCTGGAAATACGACCCCGCCACGGGCCACTTCGCCTCCACGGGCGCCGTGATGAACCTGCCCGCCCTCATCATCGTGGCCATCATCACCGCGATCCTCGTGAAGGGCATCCAGGAGAGCGCCACCTTCAACGGCGTCATGGTGGCCATCAAGGTGGCCGCCGTGCTCTTCGTCATCGGGGTGGGCGCCTTCTTCATCAACACCACCAACTGGCACCCCTTCGCGCCCTTCGGCTGGACCGGCATCAGCTTCTTCGGCCACCATGTGGCGGGCCAGGTGGACGGCGGCGGCGCGCCCATCGGCACCATGGCCGGCGCGGCCATCATCTTCTTCGCCTACATCGGCTTCGATTCGGTCTCCACCCACGCGGAAGAGGCCAAGAACCCTCAGCGCGATGTGCCCATCGGCATCATCGTGTCCCTGGTGGTCTGCACCTTCCTGTACATCGCCGTGGTGGCCGTCCTCACGGGCATGGTCAAGTTCGACCACCTGGACATCAACGCGCCGGTCTCCATCGCCTTCCGCCAGAACGGCATGCCCTGGGCCGAGGGGCTCATCGCCACGGCGGGCGTGGCCGGCATCACCTCCGTGCTGCTGGTCATGATGCTGAGCGGTCCCCGCGTGTTCCTGGCCATGGCCCGGGACGGCCTGCTCCCCAAGGCCACCTTCGGCGATGTGCACCCCAAGTTCCGCACGCCCTGGAAGTCCACCATGCTGGTCGGCTGCTTCGTGGGCATCCTGGCCGGCTTCCTGCCCATCGACGCCCTGCTGCACCTGGCCAACATCGGCACCCTGCTGGCCTTCGTCATCGTCTGCGCCGCCGTCCTGATCATGCGCAAGAAGCACCCTGAAGCCGAGCGGCCCTTCCGCTGCCCCTGGGTGCCCTTCGTCCCCGTCATGGGCGTGCTCAGCTGCCTCATGCTCATGTTCTCCCTGCCCGTGGCCAACTGGTGGCGCCTCATCGCCTGGCTCGCCCTGGGCTTCGTCATCTACTTCTTCTACGGCAAGAAACACAGCGTCATGCGGAAGCAGAACGCCTGATCCGGCTCCTTTACTGGAAAAGCAACTGATTCACTCCGAAGACCCGAAGACACGGAAACCGCTTGCGAGAAGGCCTGCTTCCTTTCTTCGTGCCTTCGCGTCTTCGTGGTGATCATTCCCTTGAGATTTTTCGATGTCGATCTGGACTGACCTGACCCCTTCCAAGCGCTGCGACTGGATCGACCAGCTGCGGGGCTGGGCGGTGATCGTGATGATCGAAGTGCATGTGGTGAATGTCTGGCTGCAGTCCGGCCTCCGCCCGGACTGGCTCAACTACCTGAACGGCCTGGTGGCTCCGAGCTTCACCATGGCGGCGGGCTACAGCCTGGCGATCTCCACCTTCCGCACCGACGGCACCCTGCGCCCCTTCTGGCCCGACACCGCGCGGCGCCTGGGCTTCATCCTCCTCTGCGCCTACGCCCTGCACGCCCCCGGCATCACAGCGGCGGACTGGACGGTGCTCAACACCGCGCAGAAGGCCCGGGAGCTGTTCAAGATTGATGTGCTCCAGTGCATCGTCTACTCCCTGCTCATCCTCCAGGGCCTGGCGCGGCTGGTCCGGAATCCCCGCCTGTTCACGGGACTGGCCCTGGCCATCGCGGTCTTCGTGCCGGTGATCTCGCCGCACCTCTGGGCCACCGGCGTGGCCGACGGCCTGTGGCTCCCCATCCGCGGCCTCTTCAACGGCAATCCCGACCGCGGCGTCCAGGCCCTCTTCCCGCTCTTCCCCTGGCTTGCCTTCCCGGCCTTCGGCGCCTTCCTCGGCGGCCTCTACCGGCACCTGCGGGTCGAACCCGTCGAAGGAAAGGCCCGCTGGAGCGAAGCCCGCTACCTCGTGGGGCTCGGAATCCTCGGCGCCCTCCTGCTGGCCTGGGGGGCCTCCGCCCAGCACGCCTGGCTCTGGGGCGGCCGCTGGCTCCAGCAGAACGGCGTGTGGCTGCTCCACAGCCCTTCCGGCGCCTTCACCTACAGCGAACTGGGCGCCCTCTCGAACACGACCCTACCCAGCGTGGCCGCCCGCCTCGGCTGGATCCTCCTGGGCGGCACGCTCATGGGGGCCGTGGATCTCCTCCGGCCCCGCTGGAAGGGCTCCAACCCCATCGATGCCGCCAGCCGGGAATCGCTGCTGCTCTACATGCTGCACCTCAACCTGATCTTCAGCGTGCTGCTGGCACCCGCCGTCATCGCCCTCACGGGCTGGGGCTGGGGCAGCCTCGGCTGGACGGGCACCCTCCTGATGACCGCGGCCATCATCGGCCTGAACCTCTGGGCCGGCGTGGCCTGGCAGAAGGTGCGCCGGACGCCGGACCGCATGCGCCTGCTCCAGCACCGGGCCGTAGCCGCACTGGGCCTCTGGTTCGTGCTGGGCGGCTGGTGGACCTTCCGCCACTTCCTGCAGAGCCCGGAGCTGGCCAAGGAGCCCTACGCGTTCCTGAACGCCGCCCGGGCCCGCAAGGGCCTGCCCCCCACGCCGGATGGCCTCTGCCGCGACCCCGAGGAATACTTCCGCGAGGCCGACCGCCTCCGGCTGAAGCTCGGCCCCGAGGCCCGCGCCGACCTGGCCCGGCAGATCCGCGCCCGGGAAAGCCGCTAGACTGTTCCTGACAATGGCTGATTTAGGCAGCAATGCCCCCCCATCCTGGCTCCTGCTCGCCGCACTGGTGGTCCTGACCTACCGCGGCGCGACGATGGCCCTGCTCTCGGCCTTCCATACCATGCCCTCCGTCCAACGGCGGCGCCTGCTGGAGGAGGGCAGCGTCGAAGATCCGCGCCTCGCCACGCTCCTGGAGCGGCCCCGCACCCTGGGCATGGGCCTCGAGTTCTGGAACCAGGTGCTGCTGCTGATCCTCCTGGGCCTGCTCTGGCCCTTCCACCTCGCCCTGCCCGGCGGGGCCTGGACCCTGGGCGTCCTGGTGCTGGCGGCCCTCTGGACGCTCGATCTGGCCCTGCCGGTCCTCCTCACCTCCCGCGACGCGGCCGACTGGCTGACCCGCCTCTTCCCCCTGTATGCCCCGGTGCAGCCGCTGCTGGCGGTCCTCGTGGATCCCGTGGTCCGGCTCATCGAGCGGCGCACCCAGGAACGGGTGAAGGAATCCGAACCCGAAGAAGCCACCGAAGAGGCCGTCACGGCCCTGCTGGAGGAAGGCGAGGCCGAGGGCATCCTGGAGGCCGAGGACCGCGAGCTCATCCGCAATGTCGTCACCTTCGGGGACACGCTGGTGCGCGAGGTCATGATGCCCCGCACCCGCATCGTCGCCCTGCCCCTGGAGGCCAGCGTCGAGGAGGCCTGGAAGGCCTTCACCAGCAGCCGCCACTCCCGCCTGCCGCTCTATGAAGGCGGCATCGACCACATCCGCGGCGTGCTGCTCCTCAAGGACCTCATGCAGCTGCCGGATGGCGCCAAGCCCGCCCTGGCCACGCTGATGAAACCGCCCCACTTCGTGCCGGAGAGCAAGCCCGTGGCGGACCTCCTCCGCGACCTCCAGCGCGCCCGCACCCAGCTGGCCCTGGTCGTGGACGAGTTCGGCGGCGTGTCGGGGCTCGTCACCATGGAGGACCTGCTGGAAGAGGTCTTCGGCGAGATCCAGGACGAGCACGAGGCCCCGGTGGGTCTGGTGGAGCAGGCCCCCGGCGTTTATCTCGTCTCCGGCCACGCCCATGTGGACGATGTGGCCCAGCGCCTCGACATGACCTGGGAGCGGGACGGCTTCGACACCCTGGCCGGTCTCGTCCTGGCCCGCCTGGGCCGCGTGCCCCGGCCCCAGGAGTCCGTGGAGGTCGAGGGCGCCCGCCTCACCGTTCTCCGCATGGACGGCACCCGCATCGTGCAGGTCCGGGTCGAACGGATCTAGGTTCCGCGGGATTCAGCCGCTAGGCTGAACCCTGGAGCCCGTCCGCATGACCCGCCGCATCCTCGTCCTCCTGGCCCTCCTGGGCCTCCCCCTTACCCTGCTGCTCGTGCACCGCACGCAGCGGAAGGCCCTGGTACCCCAGCCGCGGGGCATGGTGCTGGGGCTCTACGCCGGCGTGCCGGACTACGACTACGCCGAGGAACTCGACCGCATCGCCGCCACCGGCGCCACCTGCGTGAGCCTTCAGGCCATCTACCGCATGGACACGGGCCACAGCACCGAGATCCGCCGCCACCCCACCTCCAGCCCCACGGAAGAGAGCCTGCGCCGCACCTTCCGGCAGGCCAAGGTCCGCGGCCTGCGCATGATGTTCTTCCCCACCATCAACCTGCGGGACGAGGCCGACAACGCCGACTGGTGGCGGGGCAACATCCAGCCCTCGGACTGGGACCTGTGGTGGCGGAACTACGCGGACTTCAACCTGCGTCTGGCCGCCCTCGCCCAGGAAGGCGGCGTGGAGTGGTATTCGCTGGGCACGGAGATGGCCTCCACCCACCCCTTCCCCGACCAGTGGCGGCGCCTGGCCGCCGAGGTGCGCACGGTCTTCAAGGGCAAGCTGGTCTACAGCGTGAACTTCGACAGCCATGACAGCTTCACCTTCGGCGACTGCCTCGATGTCATCGGCATCAACACCTACGACCCCATCGCCAAGTACGACGACTACCCCAGCGCCGACCAGATCCGCGACGCCTGGTGGTGGGTCGTCTACAAGGCCCGCACCCTCACGGCGCGGTTCCAGCGCCCCGTCATGATCACCGAAGTGGGCTACCCCAGCGTGGCCCACGCCCATGTGGGGCCCTGGGACTTCCGCACGGACAAGCCCCTGGACCTGGCCCTCCAGGACCACCTCCTGAAGGGCGCCTTCGGCGTGCTGCGCCACTGGAGCGACGGGGACGCGGTGTTCTACTACCTCTACGGCGAAAACCTGAACCAGAAGCCCATCGGCGGCCCGGAAGACCGCACTTACGCCGTGTGGGGCAAGCCCGCGGAGGCCACCCTGCGGAAGTACTTCCACGAGCCCATCTGGGAGGGGCACATCCCCCCCAAGGCCGAGAACATCCACGAGGCCGTGGTGCAGACCCTCGTGAGCTGGCACCGGAAGCTCCGCGACTACGAGGACGCCGAGCTGCCCCCCTGGGTGGTGGACTGGGAGGCCCGGCACCCCCGGGACGCCGCCGAGGCCCAGGCCGCCCTGGCGAAGGAGCCCGCCCCGGCGCGCAAAATTCCCAAGGGCGAAGCCCGCTGACGATAATCGACCATGGACCCCATGAACCTGCCTGCCCGCCCCCGCCCCCTGCCCCAGCCCGAGCTCCCCGCCAAGACGCTGCTGGTGGTGGAGGATGACCGCGCCACCCTGAGCCTCTACCGCGCCGGCCTGAAGGGCCTCCAGGGCTTCCGGATCCTCATGGCCCAGAACGGGGCCCAGGCCCTGGATGTGCTGCGCCAGGAAGCGGTGAATGTGCTGGTCACGGATCTGAACATGCCGGTGATGGACGGCTTCAACCTCATCGCCAAGGTGAGCCGCTTCTACCCCCAGGTGCCCGTCATCGTCATGACCGGCCTGGATGCGACCCAGCACCTGAACACCCCCCTGCAGCTCGGAGCCGTCCGCATCCTCACCAAGCCCCCGCGCCTCACCATCCTCATGGACGCCATCCGCGCCGCGGCCCAGTTCGAGCCCGCGGGCATGATCCGGGGCATCAGCCTCAACAGCATCCTCCAGCTCCTCAACTGGGAGCAGAAGTCCTGCACCCTCACCGTGAAGTCCGGGGCAGGCATGGGGCTGCTCTACCTCAAGCGGGGCGAGCTCATCCACGCCGCCTTCCAGGACCAGGAGAGCCTCCCCGCCGCCTACGAGATCCTGTGCTGGGACCGCCCGGACATCGAATTCGTGGAGACCTGCCGGGTGGAGCGGACCATCGACCTCCCCCTGACCGAGCTCCTGATGAACGCCGCCCTGATCACCGACCAGCGGAGACCCGCGTCCGACGAGGTCTGACCCGTCTGCGGAAGGCCCATGAGTTTGACGGTTTGGGCCCGCCCGGGGGCAAGGATGGGACTTTCGTCAAAAGAGGGGTGAACTGGGCCACCCAAAGGGCACCTGCCGGGGAATAATGGCGCGTGTGCGGCCCCACGGGGGCCCCCTTCCCAGGCAGGTGCCCATGTCCCAGCTGAAGCCGTTCCGCGCCCACCGCCCCCGGCCTGAACTCGCCGCCCAGGTGGCCGCCGTACCCTACGATGTGGTGAACACGCAGGAGGCCGCCGAGCTGGCCAAGGGCAACCCCCACTCCTTCCTCCATGTGGGCCGCCCCGAGATCGACCTGCCCGCGGGCATCGACATCCATGCCGACGAGGTCTACGCCAAGGGCGTGGCCAACCTCCGCGGCCTGATCGAGAACGGCACCCTGTTCCAGGAGAACACGCCCTGCCTCTATGTCTATCAGCAGCGCATGGGCGACCATGTCCAGGCGGGCCTGGTGGGCCTCTGCTCCGTGGCGGAGTACGAGAACGGCACCATCAAGCGTCACGAGTTCACGCGCAAGGACAAGGAGGATGACCGCACCCGCCATGTCACCGAGCAGGGCGCCAACGCCGAGCCCGTGTTCCTCACCTACAAGGCTGTGCCCTACATTGATCACATCGTCAACGACATCCGGAAGCAGCCGCCGGTCTACGATGTGGTCACGCCCGACGGCATCGGCCACACCGTGTGGGTCGTCTCCGGCGAGACCGTGGTCTACGAGCTGGTGAACCTCTTCAACGGCGTGCCCGCCCTCTACATCGCCGACGGCCACCACCGCACCGCCGCGGCCATCCGCTACGCCCAGGCCCGCCGGGCCGCCGCGGGCGCCAGCGCCACCGGGGACGAGCCCTTCGAGAGCTTCATGGCCGTGGTCTTCCCCCACGACCAGCTCAAGATCATGGACTACAACCGCGTGGTGAAGGATCTGAACGGCCTGAGCCAGGACGCCTTCCTCGCCCAGGTGAAGGACAAGTTCGAGGTGGCCGTCTCCGCCCACCGCGCCCCCCAGGCCCCCACCACCTTCGGGATGTACCTGGGCGGCACCTGGTACGAGCTGAAGGCCAAGCCCGGCAGCTTCCCCGCCGCCGACCCCGTCCGCGGCCTCGATGTGAGCATCCTCCAGGAGAACCTGCTCAACCCGATCCTCGGCATCGACGATCCCCGCACCAACACCCGCATCGACTTCGTGGGCGGCATCCGCGGCATGGACGAGCTGGAGCGCCGCGTGAAGGAAGGCTGCGCCGTGGCTTTCTCCGTGTATCCGACCTCGCTCACCCAGCTCATGAGCGTCGCCGATGCCGGCGAAGTCATGCCCCCCAAGTCCACCTGGTTCGAACCCAAGCTGCGCTCCGGACTGCTGGTCCGGATGTACGAAGGTTAAAGGGAGACCCCATGCAGATCCTCATCGCCGACGCCTTTGACGCCAAGCTCCCCGAGCGCCTGTCCCCCTTCGGGCAGGTCAGTTCCGACATGGCCGCCCTGGGGCAGGCCCATGTCCTGCTCGTCCGTTCCAAGACCAAGGTGAACGCCGACCTTCTCGCCCAGGCCCCCAGCCTCAAGCTCGTCATCCGCGGCGGCGTGGGCATGGACAATGTGGACAAGAAACTCTGCGCCGAGAAGGGCATCCGGGCCGTCAACACCCCGAGGGCCAGCAGCGTGGCCGTGGCAGAGATGGCCATGGCCTTCATGGTGGCCATCCCTGCCCGCCTGATCGAGGCCCACACCTCCATGAAGGAGGGCAAGTTCCTCAAGAGCGAGCTGAAGCGCACCGAGCTCTTCAAGAAGACGCTGGGCCTCATCGGCGCCGGAAACATCGCCACCGAGGTCGCCAAGCGCGCCCAGGCCTTCGGCATGGAGGTGATCGCCTTTGATCCCTTCCTCAAGGAGCACCCCCTCGCCCGCATGGTGAGCCTGGACGAGCTGGCCGCCAAGGCCGATGTCGTCAGCCTGCACACGCCCCTGACCGATGACACCAAGGGCATGATCAACGCCGCCTTCCTCGCCAAGATGAAGGATGGCGCCATCCTCATCAACACCGGCCGCGGCAAGTGCGTGGTCGAGGCCGACCTCGCCGCCGCCCTGCAGAGCGGGAAGCTCCGCGCCTACGGCACCGATGTGTGGCCCAGCGACCCGCCGCCCGCGGACTGCCCCCTGCTCACCGCCCCCAATGTCTTCATGGCCCCGCACCTGGGCGCCAGCTCCAAGGAGAACCTCGGCCGCATCGGCGACGAGGTGGTTCAGATTCTTCAGGATTTCAAAGCGTAAAAGGAGCTTTCATGACCCATCGCGTGATCAACTTCTACGCTGGCCCGGCGGGCCTGCCGCTGCCCGCCCTCGAGCGTGCCCAGGAAGAGCTGCTGGACTTCGCCGGCACGGGCATGTCCGTCATGGAGGTCAGCCACCGCTCGAAGGAGTACGATGCGGTGCACGAGGAGGCCATCGCCCTCACCAAGGAGCTGATGGGCCTGCCCTCCAACTACAAGGTGCTGCTGCTCCAGGGCGGCGCCCACCTCAGCTTCGGCATGATCCCGCTGAACCTGCTCCGCAACGACAAGAAGGCCGACTACATCGTCACCGGCAACTGGGCGGAGAAGGCCACCAAGGAGGCCAAGCTCGTGGCCGGCGACCGCGTGCGCGTGGCCGCCAGCACCAAGGAGCAGAAGTTCAGCCGCCTGCCCCACGCCGACGAGATCAAGGTGGGCCCGGACAGCGCCTTCGTGCACTTCACCTCCAACAACACGGTGGAAGGCACCCAGTGGCACGAGTTCCCCAAGGTCGGCCATGTGCCCTACATCTGCGACATGAGCTCGGATTTCATGTGGCGTCCCTTTGATGTGAGCCCCTTCGGCCTCATCTACGGCGGCGCCCAGAAGAACCTCGGCCCCAGCGGCGTGACCCTCACCATCATCCGCGAGGACTTCCTCGAGATGTGCGAGGCCCAGGACCTGCCCAGCTACCTGCGCTACAAGATCCACGCCGAGAAGAACTCGCTCTACAACACCCCGCCGACTTTCGGCATCTACATCCTGCGGAATGTCCTGGCCTACAACAAGAGCATCGGCGGCCTGAAGGCCATCGAGGCCAGCAACAAGAAGAAGGCCGAGCTGCTCTACGGCTGTGTCGACAAGCACAGCGGCTTCTACAAGGGCTTCGTCACCGAGAAGGCCCACCGTAGCGTCATGAATGTGGACTTCTTCCTGCCCACCCCCGAGCTGGACGACCAGTTCGTGAAGGAGGCCAAGAAGGCCGGCATGGTGGGCCTCAAGGGCTACCGCGACATCGGCGGCATCCGCGTCAGCACCTACAACGCCGTCACCGTGGATCATGTGAAGACCCTCGTGGACTTCATGGAACAGTTCGTCAAGACGAACGGGTAGGGTCAGGCCTCCCGCCAGGCCGATCTCCCATCCAGCCGAAGGGGCACCGGAAACGGTGCCCCTTTTGGTGTCGGGAAAGCCAAGCCATCCTATTCTTGGGTGACCCCGCCTCAGAACCGATGACTTGTGGGTACCCACCCACCTGCCCGCCTGCATGGAAGTTGCCCGACCGCCCATGGAAACGCCCCCTCTCACGCTCGATCGCCTCAAGCTGCTGGTCGCCGCCGAAACGCTGCGCCTGGACGCCATCGGCCGCGAGGGATTGGCCGACCTCCTCGCCCAGGGGCTCATCCAGAAGGACCAGCGTCCCCTGCAGGCCAGCCTGGAGGGCCGGTACGAGGCCCTGCAGGAGACCCACCGGCAGATCGTCGAGGCCAAGGGCTGCGCGGATCGCCTCCAGCGGCGCCTGGCACCCAAGTCCCGCCTGGCGGGCCTGTTCCCCATGGGCGCCCCGGCCGGGCCGAGACCGGACGACCCCGATGCCGTCCAGCTCGTCGACCTGCTGGAGCTCCTGAAGCTCCAGGTGCGGGGCGTGAAGGGTTCCCAGGATGTGCTGCCGAACCTGGAGCGCATCCTGGACTACCTGCAGGTGGAAGGGCGCGAGTGCCTGGATCGCCTGGCCACCACGGACCGGGAGATCGACCAGGCCCAGAAGCAGGCTGCTCCGGGCACCCAGGTGGAGGGCGAGGGGTATTTCCGGCTCACGGCCGCCGGCGAGGCCGCCCTGCCCGAGGCCCCCGTGATGGAGCTGCTCGACGCCTCCCTCCAGACCGCCTTCGGCTCCAGCCTCCGGGGCGGAAGCTACGCCCACTTCAAGGAGGATCCCTCGGGGCTCCTCTCCTTTCTCGTGGACCGCATGGCCGCCGGCGACCGGCCCTCCGCCGTCGTCAGCGAGTACGAGGACCTGCTGGAAGCCTTCGACCGGGTGCCCACCCTGGCCGACCTGCAGCCCCTCCGCGCCAAGATCGCCTTCCTCGTGCGCCTCCTGCGGGCCTCGCGGGACGAACCCAAGCGGGCCTACCTCTGGTGCAACCGCGAGCGCCTGAACGCCGCGACGCATCGCATGCGCGCCGTGCTGCCCCCCACCGTGGCCGCCTCCGGCTGGCGCCTGCCCTATGCGGCGGACCTCTTCCTGGTCGACGGCGGCCGATCCGACGATGAGGAACAGGCCGAGCAGCGGATCCGCCTCTTCGAGGCCGTCCACCGCATCCAGACGGAGCTGCTGCAGGACATCCGCATCCGGGACGGCCAGTTCTTCCGCCTGGCCCTGGTCCTCGCCCACGGGGCCCGCGTCCGCAACTTCGCGCCGGGCATCCTCATGGACCGCTTCGTCCGCCAGGGCCTCGAAGCCGTGATGGAGGCCGCGACGACCGCCCCCTACGACCTGGGCGACCGGGGCACCTCCCTGATCTTCGGCACCCACCTGGCCCATGCCGCGGGCTTCACCAAGGCGCGGCTCCAGGGCCCCCTGCAGGCCTTTGCCGCCATCCACGCCCGGTTCCGCGGCGACGATTCCCCCACCCGCGTCTCGGTCCAGGTGCTGCTACACGCCTTCGCCACCCTCGATCGCCTGGAGCGCCTGGGGGCGCCCATGCCCCTGGAGGACTACGCCGTGCTCTTCGAGCGGATCCGCAAGCGGCTCCGGCACCACAAGGCCGCCTCCCGCGCCTTCAGCACGGCCCAGATCAAGGCCGGCGACGAGGCCGCCCTCGCCGCCAACCTGTCCGCCCTGGTCTGCTTCCGCGGCCTCTCCCTGCCCCCGAAGAGTCTGTACCACGCCGATGTGGGCCTGGCGGGCCTCTACGAGGAGCGCCTGCCCGGCAGGCCGCCCCTGCTGGGATCCCCCTTCGGGACCTTGATGTTGATCTGACCGGCCGCCGGATCTACCGTCGTCAGGCCCATCGTCAGGCCCATCGTCAGGCCTGGGCCGACTGCCCCTGCAGCACGATCTCCTCGATGCGCGCGTCCTTCTCCGCCCACAGCTCCTGCACCCAGGCCTGCAGGCGCGCGCGGAAGACGGGATCGCCCTCGTAGTCGCCGGTCAGCAGATCCGTCGGGATCTTCAGCTCCCGCACCCGCACCACCACCCGCTTCACCTGGCCCGACAGCAGGTCCCAGAAGCTGGGCACGCCCTCGGGATAGACGATGGTGACATCGAGCAGGGCGTCGAAGCGCTCGCCCATGGCGCTGAGGGCCGTGGCGAGCCCGCCCACCTTGGGCTTCAGCAGATGCCGGTAGGGCGATTGCTGCTGGTCGTGCTTGGCCCGGCTGAAGCGGCTGCCTTCCAGGAAGTTCATCACCGAGGTGGGGATCTGGCGGAACTTCTCGCAGGCCTTGCGGGCCGTGGCCAGATCCTGGGACCGGCTGCCGCTGCGCCGCCGCATGAAGGGGAAATCCAGGGCCCACCAGGCCAGGCCCATCACCGGCACGAAGAGCAGCTGCCGCTTGAGGAAGAACTTCAGGAACGGCACCTTCCGGTGGAAGACCTTCTGCAGCACCAGGATGTCCACCCAGCTCTGATGGTTGCTGCTCACCAGATACCAGCCCTTCCGGCGCAGGCCCTCCAGGCCCGTCACCTCCCAGCGGGTGCGCTGCACCAGGGCCATCCACCAGCCGTTCACGGCGATCCAGCCCTCGGCCAGGCCGTTGAGCAGGCGGTCCGCCCCGCGCCGTACGGCGCCAAAGGGCAGCGCCAGCTTCACCAGGGCCACGGGGATCATCCCCGAGAAGATGCCCATCGCGTTGACCGCCAGCACCACGCTGGCCCAGGCGCCTTTGAGGGTGGACCACAGGCGGTTGAACATGCGGCTCCTGATCTTCCCGGCCGACCGGTGGATCAGAATATCGGAGGACCCGAAGGGCGGCGGTCGGGAAAAATCGGCCTAGCCGGCCTCCAGCCTGGCCCGCCTCACCCCCAGCCCAGCTCCTCCAGCCGTTCCTCGCTGATGCCGAAGTGGTGGGCGATCTCATGGATGACCGTGGTGGCGATCTCATCCCGCAGCTCGTCCTCGTCCCGGCAATCCTCCAGCAGCGGCCCGCGGTAGATGGTGATGCGGGGCGGCAGCTCGCCGGATTCCGCCCGCCCCTCCGTCAGCGCCCGACCCGAATAGAGGCCATAGAGCGTCTCGTCCTCCGGCACACCCAGGTCATCCAGCAGGGCGTCCGGCGCCCAGTCCTCGATGACCACCGGGACGCCCGCCAGGTAGGGGCGGAACTCCGCCGGCACGAGCGCCAGCGCCTCGTCCACCAGCCTGCGGAACCTCAGGTCGGACATGTGCATGGGACGAGGCTACTCCTTCCGATCGGCAAGCTTCAGCCGGAAAAGACCGCCACGAAGCGAACGATGGCGCCCATCGCGGCGGCTTTCAAACCTGTGGATCAGGCCGAGGCTCGCCAATACTGAGAAAAATCTTTTACAACCCATCCAGCGGGCTTGCCACGCCGCGCCCGCCGCGGTTCAGCACATGGGTGTAGATCATCGTGGTGGCCACATCCTTGTGGCCCAGCAGCTCCTGCACGGTGCGGATGTCATGGCCCGCGGCGAGCAGGTGGGTGGCGAAGCTGTGGCGCAACACATGGGGCGTGACGGGCTTGACCAGCTCCGCGGCCCGGGCCGCCAGCCGCACGGCCTTCTGCACGCTCTCGGGATGGAGGTGATGGCGGCGGACCAGGCCGGAGCGGGGATCCACCGAACGCTGCGCCGAGGGGAAGACCCACTGCCAGCCCCAGGCCCGGGGGGCGGTCCTGACCTTTTCCGCCAGCGCGTCCGGCAGCCCGACCTCGCCGAAGCCCTCCGCCAGATCCCGGTCATGGAGGGCGCGTACCCGCTCCAGATGCGCGCGGAGGGGCGCCGTCAGGCGATCCGGCAGCATGGTGACCCGGTCCTTGCCCCCCTTTCCGTCCCTCACCACGATTTCCCGGCGTTCGAACTCCACATCCTTCACCCGGAGGCGCAGCCCCTCCATCAGCCGCATGCCCGTGCCGTACAGCACCTGCGCCACCAGGGCCATGCCGCCTTCCATCTGATCGAGCACCGCCCGCACCTCCCCCGGCGTGAGTACCACCGGCAGGCGCGGCTGCCGCCGGGCCTGGACCACCTCGCCCAGCCACGGCAAGTCCACCTCCAGCAGGTGGCGGTAGAGGAAGAGCAGGGCCGCCTTGGCCTGGTTCTGCGTCGACGGCGATACCCGCCGGTCCACCGCCAGGTGGCTCAGGAAAGCCTGGACCTCCGGGGCCCCCATGTCCTTCGGATGCCGCTTGCCATGGAAGAGGATGAACCGCCGCACCCAGTCCAGGTACGCGTCCTCGGTCCGCAGGCTGTAGTGCCGGACGCGCAGGCTTTCCCGCAACCGATCCAGGAACCGGGGCGCGGTCCCAACCCCCACGGTCCGCCCTTCGCCGGTCTGCCTATTCCCCTCAACCATGGCCCCGCTCCGATCGTCCCAGGCCGCCCATTGCGCTAACCTGACCCCCGAATCTCGCCTTCAATTTGCTGAACTGGACCCAATTTATCGCTTTTTTTTCGCCCGTCAAGTCCACCCATCCGTACGCCCATTCCCCCAAGCACAGCCTCCCCCCTCCCCAAGCCTCCGGCCCGAAGCGTACTCACCCACCCCCCAACCCCACCGTCCAATTCAAAGTTAGGCGCCATGGAGCCACCGATGCGATTCCTGTCCGGTCAAGAGTCACTCGAGGAACTTCAAAAATCAGACCCACTTAACGAACATTTCGTCTGGTGGGATGACATCTCGCAAGAAGATCATGAAGCATTACAGCAGGCACTCGATGAAGCAAAGCGAGAGGAGGATATTCAGCAATTCCTCCAGTCGAATCCCCTACATTTAATCCAGCATCTCGGTGGTGGCCATGGTCGCTGGGTCATCCCGAAACAGAAACTCGGAGCAGAACATGTGACTGACTTTGTTATTGGTCAGTGCAGCTCTATTGGGTATGAATGGCAAGCCGTTGAACTGGAGAGCCCGATTAAACCTATGTTCAATAAGAACGGCGATCCGTCTCAATTTCTAAATCACGCGATTCGCCAAATCACTGATTGGCGGGCCTGGCTTAAATCCAATCAGGCCTATGCATCACGTCCACGCACTGAAAGTGGCCTGTCACTAACTGATATTGACTCAAATATCAAAGGCCTCATTCTCATCGGCCGCCGCTCAAACATAGATCCAGAAACCAATCAGAGAAGAAGGCAGCTTGCCCAGAATCTCAATATTGAAATCCATTCCTATGATTTTCTTTTGCAAGCTCTTAGCGGAAGGCTAAATTGTATTCGCAAATCGAATCACACCTAACCCTCGGCTCAACTCGGACCCCGCCTGCATTGCCTTCCGCTCTCTCTCAACATTTTGCTACCCCGACTTCGCTCAGTGCCTCGGTGCAGGCGGTGCCGGTTAGCCCCATTCGTTAGGCCGCCCACCGAGGTATCTATGTCATCAAAGTCAAAGCTCCGCAACGCCCTGAACGCAATAGACGATGCTAAGCGCGCGCTACAGCAAGCCCGCAGCGATTCCGGGGCAAATGGTGAATACCAGATCCGCCGGGCAATGCGAGAACTCGACGACGCTGAACAAGATATTCAGCGGGCGATACGAGAACTACCCGAAGAATGATCTTCCTAGGCTGCCTAACCCCCAGCTCAACTCGGACCCCGCCTGCATTGTCCTCCGCTCCTTCTCTTCGTCCCGCTTCCTCGGCTCCGCTCATCGCCTCGGCGCAGGCGGGGCCGGTTAGCTTCATTCGTTAGGCCTCGTTCATGAACCAATCATTCGAATCTTGTCCTGCCTGCTCTGCTCATGTGGATGCCGGGTTTCTTTCTTCGCCAACTGGCCCTATTCAATGGTCCTCAAAGGAGCCTGGCATTCTCGCGAGATTACTTCAGACGGGCGAAGTCCTCGTAGATGTGTCAATGCCCTCAGTGTCATACCTCCATGGTTGGCGTTGCACCAAATGCGGCCTGATTATTCTCAATCCCAACAATGATCGGCCTAACCCTTAGCTCAACTCGGACCCCGCCTGCATTGCCTTCCGTTCTCTCTCAGCTTCCCGCTTCCTCGACTTCGCTCAGCGCCTCGGCGCAGGCGGGTCCGGTTAGCTTCATTCGTTAGGCCGCCATGCATCTAGTAGATCAGACCGTGAGCAAAATGATTGAGATCGCGGGCTTCTCCCTTTGTTTCCTAGTGTTTGTCGTATTGACACCAGTGGTCCTAAAGCGAGCAATCTCAAGTGGCAAGGTCCGCCTGGGCACTCTCAAATTCAGCAGGGCTGCTCAACCCTTTGGTTTTTGGATGAGCCTATCGTTCTGGCTTCTATTTGGCCTTACATCCTTGGTTGTTCTGGCATGCTTGGCATTAATGATTCTTCTCTAATCTGCCGAGCTTGGTCGGCCTAACCTCTCGCTCAAGTCGGACCCCGCCTGCATTGCCTTCCGTTCTCTCTCATCATTTCGCTATCTCGGCTCTGCTCAGCGCCAAGGCGCAGGCGGCGCCGCTTAGCTTCATTCGTTAGGCGTCTGTATGAGTGAACAGCGCTCACCAAATGAAGGCTCACCCGAGGATGCTCCTGATCGGGTCTCTCAGCGGCTACTTTGGGCCTGGCTGGGCGCCCTCCTGGTTACACAGGTTCTAGTCCTGTATTCACTACGAGATTCCCACTCTTCAATCAAACTGCTCCGGTTTTTCGTCGGCACAATTCCATTCGCTGCCGTTTGGCTACCTCTCTCCTTCCTACTGGTCAACCTGCTCCGAATACGCATCAACAGGTCATCCTTCAAGGCATGGCCTATCCTTCTGGCATTGCCAATCGTAATTGTTGTCTCTTTTTTAACCAGCATCCTTGGTGTTGCTCTTGCCGAACTGGTGCACAGCGACTCCATGAGATCTCATGCGCTCAATTCATGGGGTTCAGCCTTGAGCTCTGCCATTCTTACAGCACCACTTCTGGCCCTAGCTTGGCTTTGGTTAGCGCGTAGGTATCGTGCTGGCCAGCCCGCCTAACCCTCCGCTCAACCTGGACCCCGCCTGCATTGCCTTTCGTTCTCTCTCAGCTTCTCGCTTCCTCGGCTCCGCTCAGCGCTTCGGTGCAGGCGGGTCCGGTTAGCTTCATTCGTTAGGCGTTTGCGTGAAACCATCAGCGATCCTACTGGCTATCTCGGTCCTCTTCGCTCCAGCTCTTGCGGCTGCTCCTAAACGAGTGGCTCAGGTTCGGAAAATCGGTGTGAACAAATATGAGATTGAGCTTCGCTACTCTGGACAAGACTACGGCGGGCCGTGCGAACCGACAATGAAGCCAAGAAAGTTTGTGGATAGCGACTGGATCTACCTGTCAGCCATTGAGGGGGAATTCTCAGCTGAACAGATCATTCTTACCTATGAGCGCGGCAAAACAGACTTCCCGCAATCTGGTCTGAAAGGCAGTATTTCAATCAGAGGGCGTGCAATGGATATTTCGCTTGAGGTTCCAAACTATCGACAAGATAGTTCAATAGATCACTACGAAAAGTATCATTTGAATGGGCCATTCAAGATCAACCTTCGATGAAACGCCTAACCTCTCGCTCAAGTCGGACCCCGCCTGCATTGCCTTCCGCTCTCTCTCAGCAATTCGCTATCGCGGCTCCGCTCATCGCCTCGGTGCAGGCGTGGCCGCTTAGCTTAATTCGTTAGGCCTCATGCATGAATCAATTATTCGAATCCTGTCCTGCCTGCTCGGCTCACATGGACCACGGCTTTCTTTCTTCGCCAACCGGCCCAGTCCAATGGTCTTTAAAGGAGCCAAGTGTTTTGGCGAGAATGCTCCAGACGGGGGAAATCCTCGTAGATATTTCAATGCCCTCAATGTCGTACCTCCAAGGCTGGCGATGTACCAAGTGCGGGCTCATCATTCTCAATGCCCAACAATGAGCGGCCTAACCCGGCGCTCAACTCGGACCCCACCTGCACGGCCTCCCGCTCTCTCTCAGCTTCTCGCTTCCTCGGCTCCGTTCAGCGCCTCGGCGCAGGTGGGTCCGGTTAGCTCATTTCGTTAGGCTGCCCATGAACACCCGTTTACACGGCGTTCTTCTCACAGTGATGACCACCATCGCTTCGATAGCTTATGGGGCACAACCCAAAGAAATGGATTTAGCTAAAGCAACAAAGGTAGTGGCATATGGTGAGCGGCTATTCCGAGGGCTCAAAGGCAAGCCAAGCAAGCATGTTGTTGAGATGGTCGAGAACCTCCATGTCGAAGGCCAGATCGACGAATGGCATACTCTTGAATACCCATACATCAAGCTGAAGTATTACCGAGTAGTTCCAGAGAAACGAAACATCCTCCGTACTCTAGAACTTACCTCCTCAAAGTACGTCCTGCCCTTTGGGATCAAGATCGGCGCCACAAGAGAGTCAATCGCTCTAATTCTGGGGAAACCCTCTACCTCAGGCCCAGACATTATTGAGTACGAATGCGGCGATCCCTATTCCCAGACTGTCTCGTTTGCATTCACGAATGACAGGCTGGTCGCTGTTCAGTGGGATAATGACATTGAGTAAGTCAATCTGCGCCTTGTGCCCAGGCTGCCTAACCCTCCGCTCAACTCGGACCCCGCCTGCATTGCCTTCCGCTCTCTCTCAGCTTCTCGCTTCCTCGGCTTCGTGTAGCGCCTCGGTGCATGCGGGTCCGGTTAGCTTCATTCGTTAGGTGGCACTACCAGCCGTATTTCGGAGTCCCCGTGACCTGGTACCAAATGTTCGCCAAAGGGCACCATGGCTACCCACAACCGGAGGATTCGTACGACCTGGAAATGTACGACTCTGTCTGCCAGCGCTGTGGAATCCATGGACACCAATCGAATCCGATTCGGCTCCGCTCTACCTCAATGGCTGTTCACTCACATTTCATTCAGCCCAATTGGGTGTTTGATCTTTTCCTACTTCACCCTGAAGTCGAAATCCTACTTCTCAAAGAGGGCTTCACTGCCATTTCATTTCAACCAGTCATTGAACATCGTTCCAACGCGATATCGTCGAATTACCGCCAGCTCTGTATCCAGACAATCAGCCCATCAGTTGAAGTATCGCAATTACCCAAAGTGACCTGTGTTCCCAACAACGAGGAATCCCAATTCGATTGTCCTGGTGTCAAACGCTATCCCCCAGAAGCACCCTTCTGCGGACAAATCAAATCGCATCCCCCCACGGAGATCGTTCTAAATCACTCTGACCTTCCTAGTGCTCCAGACCTGTTTCAATCCGCAGAATGGTTCGGAAGTGGTGCAGGTGCGTTTCGACTCACCATATGCTCGGATCGCTTTCGCGATTTCGTAATTCAGCACAAACTCCGTGGTGTTGGTTTCAATGCGCTTCAGCTTACCGGTCATTCACACCGAGCCACCTAACCCTCTGCTCAAGTCGGACCCCGCCTGCATTGCCTTCCGTTCTCTCTCATCATTTCGCTATCCCGGCTCCGCCCATCGCCTCGGTGCAGGCGGGGCCGCTTAGCTTCATTCGTTAGGCCCCACAAGGAGTCCAGATGAACCTCCGAATTCTTCTTCCTGTTGCGCTGGCCATTTCATTCGGCTGTAACTCACCAACCAGCACTCCGAGTGGGCCGTTCAAAACCTCGGCCGATACAAAACTCCAACGGGACATTGTTTCCAATGTGATGATGTTCCAACGAATCAAATTCCCTGGTTGCACTGATGCCAAACCGACTTCAGCCAGGGTGATTGAGGCAAAGGGCACGCAAGGGAACTCAGTTGTCAAGGAAGAGTGGACTGTCACTGGCTGTGGCAAGGCATACATCTATAAGGTGCAGTTGCTTTCATCCCCGCGTGGGGGCACTGACATTGCCATTGAAATTGGCCCCAACAATCCAAGGGTCGTTCCGGCCTAACCTCTCGCTCAACTCGGACCCCGCCTGCATTGCCTTCCGTTCTCTCTCAGTTTCTCGCTTCCTCGGCTCCGTTCAGCGCCTCGGTGCAGGCGTGGCCGGTTAGCTTCATTCGTTAGGCCTCAACCAAGGGATCCACCTTCGGCATCATGGCAAACACCATTACCTTCTCCGAGCTGAATAGCTTCTACCAGGAGCTTGATTCCATCGTTTCAGCCCAAACGGCCATTGAGATCGTTTTCACCTCTACTCCTCCAAACTGCTATTCGGATTTATGGAAGCGACTTAGTCAATGCAAGGGCTGGAGTCCTCTGATCCAGGTCGATTACATGCAGGCCAGGCCAGAAATCATGCCTATTTGGGAAGATATTCAAGCCCTTGCCGCCCTGGTGCCAATAATCTCTAATTTCCTCAAGCATGGTATTTACCGAAAATACCGCCTCACTACTGAAGAGCACTCTATGGGCAAAGAGCGCAGAATCCATTTACAGCCAAAAACCAAAGTCCACGATCGGCCTAACCCTTAGCTCAACTCGGACCCCGCCTGCATTGCTTTCCGCTCTCTCTCATCGTTTCGCTTCCTCGGCTTCGCTCGTCGCCTCGGTTCAGGCGGGGCTGGTTAGCTTCATTCGTTAGGCCTCCAATGATCAGTCGATTCTTCAACTGGCTCCGAGAGAATCGCCAGTGGACGATCGATCATCGGGCCTCGTTTGAACCTCTTCAGGTGCCCAATTCGGATGGAATTACTGGGTTTCAATTGCTGGCTGTTGAGCGCCTGAACCAGGCAGGCGTGCACCTAGATTTCCAGCCAAAGGGCAAGAGGGGGCTCTATCTTCAGGCTTCAATTCCAGGCACCGAGGTAGATGTGCTTATCTACTCGGTCGGGGCTCAAGTCGTAGGCGAGCACAACTACTTTGTAGGCGAAGATGGCGATTTTCGCACTGCCGACGAACTGATTGATAAACTGGTGGCATCAACAATCGAACAAATCCGGTCGGCCTAACCCTCCGCTCAACTCGGACCCCGCCTGCATTGTCTTCCGTCTCCTCTCATCTCCCTGCTTCCTCGGCTCCGTTCACCGTCTCGGTGCAGGCGTGGCCGGTTAGCCCCATTCGTTAGAGCCTCCAGGAGCACCACATATGACCATTACTGAAGCGATTGTAGAAGTCATGCGTGCGAAAGCCTCCCCAATGACCGCCGAAGAGGCCTATCGCGCAATTCTAGAGGCCAAGCTTTACGAATTTCACGCAGACAACCCAGAACATGTCGTCCGGAGTCAGATTCGGCGCCACTGCGAAGGCATCGATTTCCCAAGCGCAGCTACAACAAAACACTTCCGGCTTGTCGGCGAGAATCGATATGAGCCTCTGCCAAATGCTGTCCGACTGCAGCCCAAGTCTCGCAAAGCCGAATTGAAGCCAACCAAAATGCCACCGAAGAATGTACCTCCGCACGCTTCAAGTCTTCGCGACCTTCAGGTATTACACGGTAAATATGTCTCTGAATTGAAAAAGAAAATTCTGAATGACCTAAAAAAAATGTCGCCATCAGCCTTTGAGCTTTTTGCCAAGCGCCTTCTCGATGTTTACGGTTTTCATGATACGAAAGTGACTCAAATATCGGGCGATGGTGGTATTGATGGCTACGGCAAATTGAAAGTCGGTCTGGCGAATTTAAATGTCGCCTTTCAGTGTAAAAGATGGACAAAGGGGAATATTCAGAGGCCCGAGATTGACAAATTTCGGGGTGCCGCCCAAGGAGATTTCGAACAAGGCTTATTCTTCACCACAGCATCCTTCTCTGAAGGAGCTATTGCCGCATCCATCAAACGAGGGGCTGTTCCAATAATTTTAGTCGATGGTGATTCCATGGTCGACCTGATGTTTGAAAAGGGTTTTGGTGTTCAGATCGAAACACTTTCGATTCCATCCTATGCACTGGACCTCGCTTTAGGAAATGACGACCCTGAGCCTTAAGGCGAGTCGGCTCTAACCCTGCGCTCAACTCGGACCCCGCCTGCATTGCCCTCCGTTCTCTCTCAGCATTTCGCTTCCTCGGCTCCGTTCGTCGTCTCGTCGCAGGCGGTGCCGGTTAGCTTCATTCGTTAGGCATTCCAATATGGACACTCACTACCTCAACGAAACGGTCGATATCCACAAATTCTTCCGGGCGTATCGTTCCCATCCTCCTGGAGGTTGGTGGTTTCGTGGGCAAGCAGATATTTCATGGCCGCTTCTACCAAAGGCAGGGCGCCCTGAGAATTTTCTTCCTGATAATCGAGATTTGGGGAGATTTAGTCATTGGCGATTTTCTGCTGCTGCCTATTTTGATTCGCTCCCACAGAACGATTGGGAATGTCTGGCAATGGCCCAGCATCATGGCTTAGCTACCAGGTTGCTGGATTGGACATCAAATCCATTGGTGGCATTGTATTTTGCGTGTTGTGAGCACAACGATGTAGATGGCGCTGTATACCTTTACGACCCCGATAGGTTCGTCAAAGAAGATGCGCTTCCTTTAGATGCCACCGTCGTTGGTGTCGCTTACATCCCACGGGCCATTGCTCCGCGGATCCTAAATCAGAAAGGTGCATTCACCCTTCATGGCCCTCCGACTGCCGAGATTGAGGATAAACCCCACATGATTTGGACCGAACATTCAAATCTGGCTAGGCTCGGAATCAGAAAGGAGCAGAAACCGGAGATCCTAACAATGCTTAACGATTATGGAGTCAACCAGGTAAGCCTTTTCCCGGATTTAGATGGTCTTTCCAATCACATTAATTGGGAAACACGACTGATGGTCAAACCTTCTGGCCCGAATGCCTAACCCTCCGCTCAACTCGGACCCCGCCTGCATTGCCTTTCGCTCTCTCTCAACATCTCGCTTCCTCGGCTCTGTTCAGCGCCTCGGTGCAGGCGTGGCCGGTTAGCTTCATTCGTTAGGCCGTTTCAATACGCGCCAAAACATCTTCAGCTGTGAAAGGTGATCGCATGACCTCGGGATTGGAAGGCGGATTCCCACTCCCACCTGAGTTCGTGCCAATTGTCCGTGCTATCTCCTTGGTCATTCCTGGAATATTTTTGTTCTCTGGATTGATAGATTTGTTTTTCGGAAGTGGGTACCGCTGGAAATTTAATTATTCCCTTTCAACTCCATATAAGTCCGATGTAAAAGGAGATGGTTGTTTAACATCCTTTTTTTCCATAGCATTCATCTCTCTTCTTTGGCAGGCGAGGCCAGGCAAGTTCGACTTCTTACTTCTTGAAATTTGTGCACTTATAGCTATAGTAATTGGACTTTGGATTATTTTAAATTGGCTTATTTCATACTTTCGCAAAAACAGAGTAAATTGATTGTCATTTCATGCAAACGGTCTAACCCTCAGCTCAACTCGGACCCCGCCTCCATTGCCTTTCGTTCTCTCTCAGCATCTCACTATCTCGACTTCGTTCAGCGCCTCGGTGCCGGCGGGTCAGGTTAGCTCCATTCGTTAGGGCTCCAACCCACGATTTGCCTTAGGAGAAATTCTTGCCAAGGCCGCGACTTCGACTCCCGCTCTCAATCGTGATTACTTGTGCCCCTTGCTTGGCCCAAGCCGCATTCGACACCTTCGCAACCAACCCGGAACTTCCATCAGCCACTGCATCGGGAATGGCTAACTTTCGAGGCTTCATCTGGCAGCACTGGATTACTCGTAAACGGGGTATCGCCCAAGTTCGAGGCATTTCAAAGGAAGGCGCACCCTCACTGGTCACCTATCTGATTTGTCCAGACGAAAGGGGACGGTGGGTAATCACCGAAACCTGGCAGGCGAGCGGAGTGGACGGTAATGGCCTTTTTAACCTTCCACCGGCAGTCTTCGTTTCCTCTAGCCTTGAAGTAATCGAGAATGGGGTGAATCCGCCTCCGAAGGTTATCCCCGCACCTAATATGCCATTCCTCAATTCATTTCTACTTCGCCTCAAACGCAATACGGGTGATGAGTCCATTTTCTAGTCAACCAGTCGCCCTAACCCTTAGCTCAACTCGGACCCCGCCTGCACTGTCTTTCGCTCTCTCTCAACTTCTTGCTACCTCGGCTTCACTCAGCGCCTCGGTGCAGGCGGGGCCCGGTTAGCTTCATTCGTTAGGCGCCCACCAAGACGAACCCCATGACTCTCGCTGAACTCTTAATAACTCTGCCAAACGGGCTCCATGATTCCGAGCTAAGAGAACTGACGTTCGACCTAATCAATCATGAGGTGAGGCTGACACTGGATATCTGGACCGGGAACTTGGGCTCCCATGTGCACGATGAGAGAGAGAAATACCAACGCGCCGAGGTACGGCTCATCAATCTCGGGTTCTGGATTTCGCAGCCAACCGACCCAAGTGAGTTTCCACTGTCCAAGGAATCTTTGAGTATCGATGTTAGGAGACTTCCTGACGATTACATATGCAGCATTCCTCTGCCTGATCCCAACCCAGAGAATCCTACTTATTACCTTTACAGCACCGATATCAACACTACTTTCTTCTTCGCCTGTGAATCGGCGTCACTGCAATGGCTATAAACTCAGCCCAGCGCCTAACCTCTCGCTCAAGTCGGACCCCGCCTGCATTGCCTTCCCCTCTCTCTCAACATCTTGCTATCTCGGCTTCGTTCAGCGCCTCAGTGCAGGCGCGGCCGCTTAGCTTCATTCGTTAGGTAGGCTCCATGAAGCATCTTTGGATTTGCCTGGTTGTCATTCTCGCTGGATGTCTTTCGAATCCAGAAATTGTAAATTCCTTTCCTACATATCTCATTCGAGCCAAACAGGGGGATCAGAAAGCTCAATTCGTAGTCGGTTTGATGTATTTCAGAGGCCAAGGCGTTGAGGAAAGTAATGCTGAAGCCTGTTACTGGTTCCGCAAGTCAGCGGAGCAAGGCTATGCGGATGCCCAGAACAAACTTGGAGCGATGTATTTCAATGGGCTAGGCGTAAACCAGAGTGATATCGAGGCCGTTATCTGGTACAGCAAGGCTGCAGAGCAAGGCCATGCAGAAGCCGCGAACGATCTCGGGGTGATGTACGAAAGTGGCCGCGGAGGTCTCAAAGATCATTCTAAAGCAACAAATTGGTATCATAAATCCGCTGCCCAGGGCGCAGTACTAGGTCAATTCAATCTTGCCAGGATGTATGAACTAGGACTCGGGACACAACAAAATTATTCAGAAGCTGTGAAGTGGTATCACATGGCGGCCCAACAGGGGAATGAAAAGGCCCAGAACAATCTGGGGACGATGTACGAACACGGCAAAGGAGTGGCCCAGGATTATAATAAGGCTCTCTATTGGTACCGAATGGCTGCCAAGAAAAATCATCCAATCGCCAATAGCAATATTGGTTGTATGTATGAGCAAGGGCTTGGAGTGGTACAGAACGATTTTGAAGCGGTTAAATGGCTGCAACGGGCTGCTGATTTAGGTTGGGGCCCCGCGCAAAACGCCCTTGCCTTGATGTACAAGCAGGGGAAAGGTGTACCCAGGGATCTTGGTCAGGCAAAGAAGTGGTTTAAAAAGGCGGCGGATCAAAGGGTCGAAGGAGCGGCCGAGGCATTGATTGAATTAACAAATGAAGATAATAATCATGCTCCATAAATGATTTGGGTAAGCCTACCGGGACCTAACCCCACGCTCAACTCGGACCCCGCCTGCATTGCCTTCCGTTCTTTCTCTTCATCTCGCTTCCTCGGCTCCGCTTGTCGCCTCGGCGCAGGCGGGTCCGGTTAGCTTCATTCGTTAGGCGTTTCTGATAAGGAGTCACAGTGAGTCGCGAAACCAGGGAAAAACTATCCGATATCATCAATAAAACTGAGTATGTATTTGCTCAGAAAGCATCATCATTTGATCAAGCCTACCCATCAATTTCGAAATTGCGAATTGACATCATTGAAAAAGATTTCGGGCATGCTGAACCGATTTCACATCGCGTGTATACAGAGACAAGTTTTCGTCACGCTGTGAATTGCAGCGCTTCAATTTGTTACGGCGGCGGCGTCGAGCTTGGATGGATTCTTCACGATATGGTGGCGGGTCGAGTTACAGATTGGAGCGACACTAAGCGCTGCGAAGGCTACGAGGGCTCGCCTAAAGGGAAAAAGAAATACCGCTCATGCTTACACATGTTTGAAATCAAGATCCATGTCGACTTCAAAGAACCAGTCGACGCAGGTAGCGAACCCGCCTAACCCCTAGCTCAACTCGGACCCCGCCTGCATTGCCTTCCGTTCTCTCTCAACTTCTCGCTTTCTCGGCTCCGTTCAGCGTCTCGATGCAGGCGGGGGCCGGTTAGCTTCATTCGTTAGGTTGCCTCTGATGCATATTAGGTTCCTCCTCCTTACGCTGGCCCTATGTTCGTCTCATCTGGTAGGCCAGAGCCAAGTCAACGGCACGAAGGAAAAAGGAATCACAATTTCATCAATGCCGTGGATGACCATGACAAGCCACTCACTCTCGGCAGAAGAGATTAGGTCTCGGCCGAGTTATCGTCTCTCTGTCAGGGAACCGTGGGATGTCGCAAGAGTTCTTGAAAGGTTGGCACTTCTACAAATGGAAGCAACGACAGAGGTGCCTTCAGATATCCGATTAGTCATTGATATTCATCTGGACAATGGAAAACGAGAGACCTATGTAGCCAATCGCTCTTATCTATATTTAGAAATCACCAAGCGCCGATGGAAAATGACTCCAGAATTCAAGCACCTGTTTGATTTCCAAGAAATGGAGCTCTTCAAGTGAGGAGTAACCTAACCTCTCGCTCAACTCGGACCCAACCTGCACGGGCTGGTTTCCTCTCTCATGGTTCCGCTTTCTCGGCCCCGTTCATCGCTCCGCAGCAGGTCGGGCCGGTTAGCTTCATTCGTTAGGCCACTCATCGTGAACAAGCGCTTCTTGACCTTAAGATACATCGGCCTCTTCGCTGTTTTGTACTTCGTTCTTATGTTTATTGTTGGGCTTGTCATTCAAACTCTAGAGATCACACCACCTTCAATGAGCAACATCCTGGTCATCGTTGGCTCGGTTCTTCTCATCAACGCCTTTTTTCTTCGCAGGGAGAAACGCCCGCCGTCTCGGAACGAATATCTAGGGCTAGTTGCAGGCGCAACCCTGGCAGACTTCGCCCTAGAAATGTATGGCTTGCAGTATGTGATAGCACCAATCCAATGGGGCACCATCATTCTCGTCACACTTGGTCATACTTTGCTCTTCGCAGTTGGTTTCTTCCCCAGGCGCAGGGATTCCAATGAACCGTCTGCAGCCTAACCCTCCGCTCAAGTCGGACCCCGCCTGCATTGTCTTCCGCTCTCTCTCAGCATTTAGCTATCTCAGCTCCGCCCATCGCCTCGATGCAGGCGGGGCCGCTTAGCTTCATTCGTTAGGCGCCTGTGAAAACGCCATGAACCAACCCCTTCAAATCACCACCGAAGTCATTGCCGCAATTCTGGCGGTGTGGGTTGGATACAAATTCATCACTCGGTCTCGGCGCCCAACCGAGGACGGATTCAAGTTCGTCTATGTGAATGAAGATGGGTCCGTCCGTGAGCTCACTGAAGAAGAGCGTGTCTACCTCACAACCGAGTTTCACCCCAACGATGGCGATCGCCCTTACATCAAGTTCCACTTCAACGCCAAAACCCCTGACAAAAAGGGTTCTGGCTACATCGAACGCCGCCAAGTCCCCTCAAGTGTCAAAATCCAATGACCAGGCCCGCGCCTAACCCTCCGCTCAACTCGGACCCTATCGCTGCGCGCTAGTGTCCTCAAACAACTCAGCAGCCGTGTCCCGCAGCGATAGGTCCGGTTAGCTTCATTCGTTAGGCCATCACAATCCACCAAGGAGATGCACTTGATCAATAAAGAGCGTGCTCTGCTTCTTGGGTTCATTGCCTCATCGTTCTTGATATTACTTAAAGTCTGGCTACCTGCGAGCACGTCAATCTCGTATCGACTTCTCGATTCGCTCTACTGGCTTGCAGTGTCTTTTGTTCCTGGGTATTTCATCTATCTTTTAGTGGCTTACTTGCCAATCAAACGAGATAGGCGTCTATTGGCTCCATTCATCGCAAGTCAGTCCTCACAAATATGCGTGAGAGCCCTCTTCCTTTTACGAGATATCAGCAATGAGACTGGTATACCGCTATCGATGCAATCAAGCAAAGAAGAGATCGATCAAGCGTGGTCCAAAATTGATCGCGAGCGCCCTGGCCCGGCTATAAAAAGGACCAATCCGATTACGCCCTGCACTTGGATGGAAGTCATCTACGACTACAGGTCGCGATCCGTGCAAGCTGTAGATGCCCTTTTATGCTACGTTCCTTACCTCGAAGCCGATCACCTGCGTATTTTGACCGATATACGCAATTGTTACTTCTTTACTTGTGTTCAAAATGCCATCACGTCTGACATATCTCCGAACAACTGCGGCATCCCTGGCAGTTCCCTCTATGAATTTGTGGCACTATCGCTACGTCTTAACGCCTACCTGGAAAAGGCCATGAAGGGTGTTCAATACGTCAAGTTAAGCGACTACAAACATGCGTAGTAAGACCATTCATTCGATTTCTGGTCTGCATCGGTGCTGGCCTAACCCTTAGCTCAACTCGGACCCCGCCTGCATTGCCTTCAGTTCTCTCTCAGCATCACGCTTTCTCGGCTCCGTTCAGCGCCTCGGCGCAGGCGGGTCCGGTTAGCTTCATTCGTTAGGCTCTGTTAAGACCAATCACGCTCCGAATTTGTATTGTCACAATTTTCAGCATTCTCTCTAACCTTCAATCAATAGCCTTGATCACTAAACCCACAAGGAGAACTAATGGCCTGGCCTGCGCTTCTACTCAAATTTCTCCCATGGATCGTCGCGGGTGGCAGTACTGCCGCAGATATGTACAAAACCAAAAAGGCTAGCGATGTTGAGTCATTAAAATTTAAAGTCACTCAACTTGAAAATGAAAACTATCAATTGAAGACTTCAACCGATGAGCAAATTAAAGCTGCAGCGATGTATAGGCTTTTATTCCTTCTATCAATCATTACCAATGTTATAACTGTAATTTATTTTATTAAAAAACATTAATCAAACTTGACGCACTTCACAGCCTAACCCTCAGCTCAACTCGGACCCCGCCTGCATTGCCTTTCGCTCTCTCTCAACTTCTTGCTTCCTCGGCTCCGCTCAGCGCCTCGGTGCAGGCGCGGCCGGTTAGCTTCATTCGTTAGGCATTTCCCCCACCCAGGAAAAATATGAACAACAGCACTCCGCAAAGCCACTCGGATGACGCTGCTTCAACGAAAGTTTCTCCAACGATTTCCGAGAAACAGCCGATCACACTCGCTGCATATGTTCAAATTTTGCACAGAGCATCGAAAGAAATTCTGCCGTCGTTACATGAAACGACTGGCACTGAACACAGAATCATAAAAGAACTTATGGACGAAGGGCTTCTATCAGACGCACGCATCACCTTCGGTGGGCCGGTGGCAATTGTTAATGCCATCGTTTTAACTCCGGCAGGCGCGTCTGCTCTTGCACAGTGGTCCGATTTTCTCAGGAAAGAAAGCTTCGGTTACAAGATTGGAGACACAATCCTTCGTGTTCTTTGGGTACTAGTCGGTGCCCTGTGCGCACTACTTCCAGATCTCATCCGCAAACTCCCATAGTCGGCTGCCTAGCCTTCAGCTCAACTCGGACCCCGCCTGCATTGCCTTTCGCTCTCTCTCAACATCTCGCTATCTCGGCTTCGTCCAGCGTCTCGGTGCAGGCAGGGCCGGTTAGCCACATTCGTTAGGTGCTCTCCATCGTTCCCACCCACCCCATTTAGGAAATACTCATGAAGATCAGCACCGTTGTCTTGCCTTTGTTCCTTCTCGCTCCCCTCTCGGCACAGACCTGGGAATTAGGCGTTTTTGCAGGCAGCCAGTCCTACAACTCTTTCTCAAATTCAATGCCTGGTTTGACGACGAATGGGTCATGCGCCAAGAAGACTGTCTATGCAGCACATCTTGGCTATTCGGTAATAGATCTTGGGCCTGCCATGCTCCAGCTAACTGCCGGCTACCAGCCATCCGTCACCACCACTGCCCGAATCATCACCCAAGGCACTTCGGTTCCAGGTCAAGCCCCTACTGACTCTGGCCCTCTTGACTATCAGGCCTCTCACACTTCTGTGGGCGTGATGGTTAACTTCAAGGCAGTAGCTGCCGTGGGCGTGGGCATGGAAATGCATTTCGAGAAACAGAGCCTGGCCTCGAACAATGCTTCCTACGCCCGCCCATGGATCCGGGCCAACATTGGCATGGCTTTCCCAACCCCAGTTATTAAACCTTTCGTTGGGCTAGAACTCGCAGCAGCACTTTCCTCTACAAGTGATGGGCTTCAACTAGTCAAATCTCTCGCGCCAAAGTCTCAAATTGGGGCCTATGCCGGTATTCGATTCTGAAACAAACCTGCATATTGTCTCGCTCCGTCCTGCGTCCACGCACCTAACCCTCCGCTCAACTCGGACCCCGTCTGCATTGCCTTCTGCTCTCTCTCAACTCCCTGCTTCCTCGGCTTCGGTCAGCGCCTCGGCGTAGGCGGGGCCGGTTAGCCCCATTCGTTCGGCGTCATAATCATCCAATAGGATCATCAATGGCTTCATGTGCTACTTGTGGAACTACAATTCTCTTTGGTGGAACCAAAGATGGTTCTCTTCGATTTTGCAATACCAACTGCCAATCCAAAGGCGCCATGCTCTCGCGGGCGGCGCAGGTATCCGACTCTGAAGCGTTCGGTCATGCTCGGCGGCTTCATACCGGTCCCTGTCCGAAATGTTCCGGGAGTGGCCCAGTCGATATTCATATGTCTTACAGGGTTTGGTCTGCCCTAGTCATGACTCAGTGGCAGAGCAGATCGCAGATTTCCTGCCGGTCCTGCGGAGTAAAATCTCAGCTGGGTAATATTGCGTTTTCGGCCGTTCTTGGTTGGTGGGGATTCCCGTGGGGCCTGATAATGACCCCAATTCAGATTATTCGAACCCTATTCGTTCTTGTGTCACCTCCGAACCCAATCGAACCCTCGCCCAAGCTGATCCATGCTTCCAAGCTTCAGATTGCCACCACCATGGCAGCCCCATCAGCCATGACGCCCGCCTAACCCACCGCTCAAGTCGGACCCCGCCTGCATTGCCTCCCACTCTCTCTCAGCATTTCGCTTCCTCGGCTCCGCTCATCGCCTCGGTGCAGGCGTGGCCGGTTAGCGTCATTCGTTAGGCGTCGCCCCAACATTGTTCATCATGGAGGTCAAGTCGTGGATGCGAACAAGGTCCTCAAAGCTGCCCAAGCCACTCTCACAGGCTCAATGCCATTCCCTGAGATCGTGGCGCGTCTTATCGGCAATGGGGTGGAGTATTACTATGTGGACTATGCCTCCAGGCTATTTACCTTCTATAGCACTGAAGGTGCTGTGGTACAGGCTCCACTTTCTTTTGAAGACCTTCCTGCCATCTCAGAAGACTTCGACAAGGCTTCGCTACGAGCGGCCATTGTCGATAGTCAGCAGCACGGCCAGAAGTTTCGGGATTTTAGTAAGCGAGCTGTCGCCGCAGGAGTCCAAGGGTACTTCGCCTTCCTCCGAGGGCAGCGTGTGACCTATTTCGGTCGTCAGGGCGACCAACATACCGAATGGTTTCCCGGCGCCAAGCCCAGCGATGCCTAACCCTCCGCTCAACACGGATCCTATCGCTGCGCGCCAGTGTCCTCGAACAACTCAGCAGCCAGCTCTCCCCAGCAATAGGGCCGGTTAGCTTCATTCGTTAGACATTTCCTCACCCACAGGCGAGGTTTCGATATGAACTCAGATCTAGCCCGTCTCTACGATCACCTCGAATGGGCTGACAAGGCGATGCTTGCAGCTTTAGGTCAGGCCGAGAGCCATGATGAAAAGGCACACAAACTCATTGCACACATCATCTCAGCTGAGCACATTTGGCTCACACGCATTCAATCTCAACCCATTGGGCAAACTACGGCCTGGGACAATCTCACTCTGCCTGAATGCCAGGCACTCTCAGCTCAAATTATTTCTGATTACCGAACTCTGATTGAATCCACTTCAGAGCAACACCTGAATGAATTGGTAACCTATCGCAATCTACAGGGTATTGAGTTCCAGACTCCGCTAAGGGATATCCTTCTGCACGTGGCACTTCATGGGGCTTATCACCGTGGACAAATTGCAGCCTCTCTCCGAAATTCTGGGCTCGAGCCCCCGAGCACCGATTTCATCCTATTCAGTAGACACAACAACTCCTAGCCCATGGGCTGCCTAACCTTCCGCTCAACTCGGACCCTATCGCTGCGCGATGGAGCCCTCAAACCATTCAGCTTCCGTGTCCCCGCAACAATAGGGTCGGCCAGATTTCTTCATTAGCCGCCGACCATCGGAGTAGCCACATGAGTAAGAACAAATCAGTCGTCAGACGGTTCAATCATGAAGTCATCGAGAACCTCGATATGGTTGCCTTCTCTGACCTCGTCTCACCGGAATTCATTAACCATTCCGCGCCGCTCGGGGTTTCAAAGGGACCAGATGGATTTGCCGCCTTCTTCACCAATGTCCTCCACCAGGCTTTCACAGATATCAAGGTTTTGATCCATGACCAGCTTGAAGAAAACGATAAGGTTGCTACTCGAAAAACCATTGAAGGCACGCATTCTGGACCATTCTTTGGTCATGCGAAGACCGGCAAGCGAATCTTCATTCAAGTGACCGACATCGTGCATGTGAAAGACGGTAAATACATTGAACATTGGGGAAGTGCCGATATTTATGGAGCCATTGCCCAAATTTCAAAACCGTGATTGTCGTTATCATGGCGTCTAACCCTCAGCTCAAGTCAGACCCCGCCTGCATGGCCTTCCGCTCTCTCTCAACTTCTCGCTTCCTCGGCTCCGTTCAACGCCTCAGTGCAGGCGTGGCTGGTTAGCTTCATTCGTTGGGCCGACCAACCTAATTGAAAGGTCTCATCAATGAATATTCACGATCAAATCTCCAGATTCTTCCAGGAGTATATGGAAGCGTTTGCTCAAAACGACGCAGATGCGCTGAGCAACCTTTGGGATGCAGTGGGACTGTTTCCTTCTCCAACAGGCAACTTCTCTATGGAGCGACCGGCGTTTCGCGAGCATTGCGTGGCGCTTATGGATTTCTATCGTCAGCAGGGTGTCGTGCAGCCGGAGGGAGAGCTGCTGTCGGCAACCGAGCTTTTCCCAAATGTCGTGCTTGCTCGCATGACCTATCGGATGCGAGGCGGTGCGGGCGTGCTAGTTGCTAGCTGGGAGCATTACTACATCCTGCGCCGCACAGATCGTTGGCGGGTCTCGCTAACCATCGCGGACGACGAGATGGCCGCTTGGAAAGCCAAAGGTGTCATCCCATAGCTAGACTCGAAATCTCCCCCTGAGAGGTTAGCTCTCAAAATTACCTGATTTCATGCTCGTCTTCTTTGCCATCCACCTCGTTCTATTCTTTTGCTGTTCTTTGGGGTCATGTCTCAGCCTCGGGCTCATGCGGCCTAACCTTCCGATCAACCCGGCCCCCGCCTGCATTGCCTTTCGTTCTCTCTCAGCTTCTCGCTTACTCGGCTCCGCTCATCGACTCGGTGCAGCCGTGGCCGCTTAGGTCCATTCGTTAGGCCTCGTAACGAGGAGCGCACCATGAGCGAAGCACTCGAAATCACAACTTTCCGTCTTGCCTCCGGCCTCACCGGAACCGATTTTGTTAACGCCAACGAAGACATAAATGACTACCTTCGGCGTCAGCCCGGCTTTCGCTGGCGCCGAATTGTTGAAAGCGACGACGGCACCATCACCGACATCGTTGCCTGGAGATCAGCTAAAGACGGTCGCCGCAGCGCACAAGGGATCATGACCAAAATGGCTGACTCGCCGGTTCATGCCACCATTGACCACGCCACAGTTGATTTCCGCATTGCCCCGGTACTCCAATGCCTTTCTCAACGCGATGATGCCTAACCCTCAGCTCAACTCAGACCTCGCCTGCATTGCCTCTCGCTCTCTCTCAGCTTCTCGTTTCCTCGGCACCGCTCATTGTCACGGCTTAGACGGGTCCGGTTAGCTTCATTCGATAGGCGTCTATAGGAAGAAGAGACTCATGATTGAAGCTCTCATCGGTGTCGCGGTAGGTGTTCTCACGATTGTCGTGGCGCGGATCATTCGTGGGCAACGCTGGCTGTATTCAATCGGTCTGCTCACGTTGCCAAGTCTGTACGCATTTTTTGCTCTGCAAGCCTGTGAGCAGGCTGTGGGCGTGAAAGAAATGATCTACGGTGTTCCGTTCCTCGCCGTTGGGCTGGTTTTCACATTTGTGAGTGCTCGTCAGTCAGCGGTAGTGGTGGGTTCATTCTGGATTCTTCACGGGCTGTATGATTTGACGCATAGCCTGTTCTTTACAAACATTGGTGTTCCTCGTTGGTACCCCATTTTCTGTTTCTCGGTTGATGTTGTCATCGGTGCGTATCTGCTATGGCTGTCGCGCCGTATCTCCAATGCAAATCTGCGCCAGGCGTAAGTCGGGGCCTTGCCATTCCTCCTGAAGTTGATTGGAGTCGTTTATATTCTTGAAAATGTCGGGCAACGCAGGTCAAGCCCTTTTCATTTCGTGACCTGTCACCGCCTAACCTCTCGCCCAAGTCGGACCCCGCCGGCATTGCCTTCCGCTCTCTCTCGGCTTCCCGCCAACTCGGCTTCATTCAGCGCCTCGGTGTAGGCATGGTCGGTTAGCCACATTCGTTAGGCAGACAGAGCAGAGGCGCGCCTCTGGATGGATATGCGACCTCCGGTTACCATCGCCCGCGATGAAGGAGAATCTCCGATGACTAAAGTGACACCGTTCCTGATGTTCAACGATCAGCTCGAGGCGGCCATGGGGTTCTACACCGCCACCTTCCCAGACTCCGAAATCAGGAATATCGCCCGCACCGGCAAGGACGGTCCGATCACCTCCGCCGAATTCGTCGTGGGCGGTCAAGTCTTCATGGGCTACAACGGGGGGGATTACTTTACCTTCTCCGAAGGTTTCTCACTCTATGTTGACTGCCAGAACCAGGCCGAAGTCGACGAGTATTGGGACAAACTGGTCAAGGCCGGGGCGACGCCTACCGCGTGCGGCTGGATCAAGGATCCGTTCGGTCTCTCGTGGCAGATTGTCCCGCGGCGATTCATGGAACTCATTGCCGATAAGAATCCCAAAAAGGTACAGGCGGTGATGGAAGCCATGATGACAATGGTAAAGCTCGATGTGGCGGCATTGGAGAAAGCCTATGATGAGGCGTAAGGACGAAGGGCCATGGCCAAATACCTGATCTCCTTCCCCAGTGCGGCGATGGTCGTTCCCAATGGTGAGTTGGAGGCGGTAGGCCGCGACGCGCACGCGGTGATTGAAGAGGCGAAGGCCGCTGGTGTTTACATCTTCGGTGGCGGCATCGACGAAAGCGTTCCACCCGTGCTCATTTCTGCCAATGGCTCGGTCGCCAAGGGCGGCTACCCGTGGGCACCCAGGCTCGATGGTGGGTTCACCGTCCTCGACCTGCCCTCGCGCGAGGAGGCTGTCGCCTGGGCCGCGCGCATCGCAAAGGCCTGCCGCTGTGACCAAGAACTGCGCGTCTTCGGTTTTGACCCGCAGTCCTAATGGCGCATTCATGGCTATCGGCCTAACCTTCCACTCAGTTCGGACCGATCGCTGCGCCATGGTGTCCTCAAACGATTCGGCGACCGTGTCCCCACAGCCATAGGCTGGTTGGCTTCTTTCGTCAGAGGAAACCATGAAACTTACGGCCACCTTTGAACCTAGAACTCGCCAAGACTGGCGAGATTGGCTCGCGCTCAATCACCATCAAGCCAAAGAGATTTGGCTGGTCTTTCTTAAAAAACACACCCAGAAAGCTGCCTTTTTATATCAAGACGCACTCGAAGAGGCACTGTGCTTCGGCTGGATCGATGGCGTCCGGCAAAGGATCGATGAGGATCGGTATGCTCAACGATTCTCGCCAAGAATCAAATCCTCTCATTGGTCTGAAGTAAATATGGGTTTGGCGACGATGCTAGAGGCCAAAGGCCTGATGACCTCCGCGGGCCTTGCCTCGAAGCCTTCTTCTGAACCTACCCCCGCCCATCCCCTCAAACAGCAGGGTTCCGATATCCCAGACTGGCTTCAGGCTGCCATACAATCTGATTCCACGGCTTGGAACACCTTTCTCGGCCTGCCACCGTCCCACCAACGCCGATATGTCGGATGGATCTCGGCTGCCAAGCGGGAAGAAACTCGCCACAAGCGGATCACAGAAGCCATCTCTCTTCTCAGGGAGAACAAGCGCATTGGGCTGGGTCCCGGCGAAGTCAGAAAATAAATCGCACGAGCCCATGGGGCCGAACCCCTCCGCTCAGCGCCTCGGTGAAGGCACTGATTCGCTTAGCTTCACTCACAAGGCCCGTGATCCAAGGCGTCACTCTCCGAAAGCCTCGTCTAAATTCGGTGGCAGTAGAATATCTTCATGACTCCCCACAAGCCTCTCCTTGATGACATCGTGGCCATTCTGGCGCGCACCCCCGCGAGCCTGTCGGCCTTGCTTGAAGGATTGCCTCAGGCCCTGGTGACGGCCACCGAAGGCTACAATACCTGGTCTCCCTATGATGTGATGGGTCACCTCATCAACGGCGAACGCGTCAATTGGCTCCCGCGCGCGCGGCACATCCTGGCGGGTGAGACCCGTCCCTTTGATCCATTTGACCGAACGGCTCAATTCACCCAGAGCCAAGGTAAGCAGCTATCCGAGCTGCTCAAGACATTCGAGCTGCTCAGGCGGGACAACCTGGCCGCGCTCGCTGGAATGAACCTTACGGAGGCGGACTTCAACCGTGTCGGACAGCATCCAGAGCTCGGTGAAGTCACCTTGGGCCAACTGCTGGCGACCTGGGCCGTGCATGATCTCGACCATCTCGGCCAGATTGCCCGAACACTTGCCAAGGCGCACACCCGTGCGGTCGGTCCCTGGGGGCAGTACCTCTCGATCTTGAAGGATCGCCAGCAGGAGTCCGTTCCCAATCAGGCAGGGTCAAGCAAGGCCTGACCTCTCGCGCCAGCGGATCCAGACGCCAGCGTCTGGTCCGCCGAGTCCTCTTCGTCTAGTCCGCAGCAGGTTGGCCCGAAGGAGCGAGCAATGGTTCCGAACCCAGGTTTGCCATCATCCATTCCGGTCAAGCATGAAGGCAGGTGGGTGAGATGAAGTCATTTTTATGCGTTTTCTTTAGCGGTGTCATGCTCGCTGCCCAGCTCGCCTGCGGGGGCGGTGGTTCAGGCACCCAACCACCAGGTGTCCAGCCGGCTCCGGTTTCCAGCCTGATTATTGCGGGTCAGATGCTTTCACCAAGGCATTCCCATACTGCAACCACCCTCTTGGATGGCCGGATATTGATGGCAGGTGGGAATTCGACCACTTCCGTTTCCTCCTTTGACTACTTGGGATCTGCCGAGACCTTCAATCCCTCCACCAAGCAGTCAATGGCTCTGCCAACCATGTATCTCGCTAGGTCTACGCATACCTCCACTCGAATTCCCAACGGTCGAGTCTATATGTTTGGGGGTACCGTCGACAGCCGACTCACACATGTCGAGTACTTTGACCCGGCCCTCAATGATTTTGTTCTGGCTGGCCACACCTTTACGGTCCGCTGGGAGCACACGGCGACGCTCCTGCAGGATGGCAAGATTTTCTTGGCAGGGGGATCAGGGGACCAGAACTATACCTGCGAGGTCTTCGACCCATCCAGCAACACGACAGAAACGGTCGGGTGGCTCCACACGCAAGTCAGAAGTTCGGTAACGAATCGATCTCTGATGACCTCCCATCTCCTCTCCGACGGAAGTGTCATTCTGCTTGGCGGATTTGGCAGTCGCGAGGATACGCCCTACCTTGCTCCTGTTGGCATCGTCGAGGTATATGACCCTCTGCTAAAGAGGATCACCGTGGCCACGCCTCTCATGACGCCTCGGTACTCTCACGCAAGCACCCTTTTGCCAGATGGAAGAATCCTTGTCATAGGAGGCGTTGGTTTCGATGGGATATCGAGAAGCTCCCTCAACACCACCGAACTCTATGATCCCCGCAATGGAACCGTCACCCCCGGACCACTCCTGAGTGTGGCTCGTCACAATTTCCGCGCGACGCCCCTGCCGGATGGTCGCGTTTACATCTCTGGAGGTGAGTCTTCTCAGATCAACCTCCAAACGGGCACACTCCGCGCGAAGAATGTGACGGTCGACGAAATCTTCGACCCGGCCACCAATCGTTTCTCGTTGGTGCAAGGGTCCGCTCCGCCACGGTTTTTCCACGCAACCGTCCTATCCAATGACGGAATCTTCTACTCCATCGGTGGGTTGGGAGAGGGAGGCGCCCGCACTGAAATCCTCAAATTCGATATCAAGTAGTAGGCGCGGTTCCCATGAGGCGGCACGATCACGCCCAACCCTGTGCGCCACTCGGACCCAACCTGCTTTGCCTTCCGCTCTCCCACCGTTTCCCGCTTCCCGGGCCCCACTTTCACCTCGGCGCGGGTTCGCTCCGCTGAGCTTCCTTCGTTAGGCCGTCCATGCTTCCCGACTATTTCGCGATGATCGGCGCCATCATCGGCTCGCTCGGCGGCTTCTATTACCTGTACGAGACCCTCCTCGGCAAAGCCCAACCCAACCGAGTCACCTGGCTGCTCTGGGGCATCTTCCCGATGGTCATCTTCGTTGCGCAAAGGGCGCAGGGCGTCGCAGGCGTGTCCTGGGCGTCATTGGCCGCCGGATTGACGCCGCTGCTCATCGTCGTGGCATCTTTCTTCAACCGGCAAGCCTATTGGAAGAGTGAACCCCGCGACTACTACCTGATGGCCGCGGCGATCTTCGGCATCATCCTCTGGGTCGTGACCGACCAGCCGAACCTGGCCCTGCTGTTCGCATTGCTGGCTGATATGCTGGCGGGCATACCGACCCTCATCAAGGCGCATCGACATCCCCATTCCGAGAGTTGGGTGGCCTATGCGGTCAGCGCATTCGGTTTTGGCATCAGTCTCCTGTCGATTCAAACCCATAACTTCGAAAACACGACTTTCGTCGCCTATGTCTTTCTCCTCAACGGCGCCCTTGCGCTATTGGCTTCCCGAAGCCGCAAGCCCAAACACCCTGTTCGTTCTGCTCTTTAAACCCTGCAGCAACCCCTCTGCTCAGCCTCTCGCGGCAGGCAGGCCTACTTCATTCGTTGGGGCGTTTCATGGAATCCCAGCACAAAGTTTTTGAATCGCCAGCTTGGGCGGGGCGCTTGCTGAGCGCTCTTGCCTTGCTCGCCTTCGTCCTGCTGATGGCCATGGCTCTCCCCGCCTGGCGCCAGAGCCTGGGCCCGTTTGTTGGCGTTTCCTTTGGCCTGTTTTGGGGACTCTTTGGCTTATTTACTTTCGCTTATGATTGGGCGATTCCACTTCGCGGCGGCGGCTTCGTATCGCCGCATCAAAATCGATGGCTTTGGCTTCTGTTCTGCCTTGGTACACTCCTCATCGGCTGCTGCTGCCTAGCCTTTTCATATCGTCAATTGGGTGTGGGGCCCCAGCACGGCGGTTAGGCCGCACCCAAGAACTGCGAACCAAAGGTCCTCCGTACCTGCCGCACAACTCGAACCCCATCCCTGTGTCCTGGAGTCTTTGCACCGTTCAGCATCCGCCTTCCCACAGCGATGGGGCCACTTGGCTTCTTTCGTTGGACTCACGGAGTGCCACCCATGAAACTCGGCGTCATTCTCGAAACCAATGAACCCGAAAAAGCGTGGAATGGGGTCCGATTCTGCAACGCAGCGCTCAAACAGGGCCACGAAGTCCAATTGTTTCTGATGAGCGCTGGCGTCGAGGCCGAATCCATCACGCACGAAAAATACGATGTTCGGGCCCAGCTCTACTCGTTCGCGGAAAGCCAAGGAACAATCAGGGCTTGCGGAACTTGCATCAGGAGCCGCCATCAGAACGAATCCGAGGTCTGTCCCATGTCAACCATGGACGATTGCCTCCACATGGTCGAATGGGCTGATAAGGTCATCACCTTTTGATGAACCCTCGTGAACGGGACTCCAGCCCGACTCGGATGCCGCCTCTGCGAGGCCTCATCCCGCCCACGCGCCGCCACAGGCGCAGCCGATCAGCTTCTTTCATCAGGCCTCCCGCATGGCCGTGAACCCCAACCCTCCCAGCACGACCGAGCTCAAAGGCGTATTGGGCCCCGCTCTGGCGGTTTGGCATGGGGTCCTCAGCCACGCCAGAGCAACCCATGCGCCCCTGGTCGAAACCTGGAAGCCTTCGAAAACGGAATTCGGCCGCATGTGCCTGCTCCAGCAGAAGAAGCGGACCCTGCTCTACCTCACGCCCGACCAGGGAAAGGTCTGGGTGGCGGTCATTCTGGGCGAACGCGCCTTTCACCTTGCCCTTGCCAGCTCGCTTCCCGGCGGAATCAAGAAGCTGTTACTCGAAGCCAGACCCTATGCCGAAGGTCGCGGAATCCGTTTCGCGATCCATTCTCCAGATGAGCTTGCGTCGATCGTTACACTGCTTGACATCAAAACGGCCCTCTCGTAAACCAGCTGGGCCCTCCGCTCAGCTTGGACCCCATTCGCCAGATCGCAGCTGAAGCCCACCTCTCCCCCCATCGCACATCGGAGGTTCCATGAAACGAGTCACTGGCATCGGTGGCGTCTTCTTCAAGGCCAAAGACGCCCCAGCCCTGCGGGCCTGGTACCAGCGGCACTTGGGGGTCGATGTCCAGGCCTGGGGCGGGGCTGCCTTCGATTGGACCGACGCCGAAGGCAAGCCGGTCGCAGGGACCACGGCCTGGTTGATCGATCCGCAGGAAAGCGACCACTTTGCTCCGAGCACCGCGCCCTTCATGGTCAACTACCGGGTGGAGGACCTTCCCGGCCTGATCAAGGCCTTGAAGGAAGAAGGCTGCCATGTGCTCGATCCGATGGACGAATCCGAGTACGGGAAGTTCGCCTGGGTCATGGATCCAGAGGGCAACAAGGTCGAGCTCTGGGAGCCCCCGGCCGGCCAGTGACCACGGCCCTCGGCCTCTGCATGAAGCTGCACCCCCGTCCTCCGCTCGGCGCCCCGGTGCCGGCGGGACCTGCTAGCCTCCTTCGTGAGACCCCCTTCAAAGGAGCCACCCATGCTCGTTGGTCGGAACCTGGTTTTGCCCCTCCTGCTGGCCCTGATGGCCCTGCCGATGGCGGCTCAGGGTGCCCTGAAGTGCGCCGCCAAGGAGCTGCCGTCCCACCCCTTCGTTTCAAGCGATCTCAGCGTCACCATCACGGCCCTTTCGGGCTACAAGGTTTTTGATCGCGAGCGGAAGTTCGCGGGCCGGGCCAGAGTGGAGGTCACGGTGGAAAACAAGGGAGCTGCGTTCAAGCGGTTCGACCCGCAAGATCTGAGCTTCGTCGGGAAAGATGGCGTTCAGGTGTTTCCGGTCTTCGAGAGGAACCTCGCGGATGACACGCTGCCCATGTCGCTGCGCCTGGCCCCTGGCGCTCGGGCCTCGAGGGAGTATGCCTTGACGGGCCGCCTGGCCTTCCCCACCAAGGTGTACTTTGGGGACGCGCTGGTAGCCGAGGTTTCCGAGTAGCAGATCGAACGCTCCACGCCGCTCGATCCCATCCACCTTTCATTCCCAGAGGCGCGACACGCGAACCGCACACCTGGCCTCCCTGGGTACCCTGGCCCTGCTGTGGGCGGGTTGCACTCCGCTCGTCACCGGACACCACGGGGAAAAGGACCTTCGCATCACGGGAGAGTGCGCCAAGGAGGGCGAGTCCACCTATGTGAAGGTTCTGATTTCCTCCACTGCGGGAGACCGGCCCTGGAAGGTCGAATTCATCGGCGGCCAGCCGGAAGATCTGGGCATGGAGACCACCCCGGATTTCCTCCGCCTTCGATGGAAGCTGGGCAAAGACCATCTGCGCGCCCTGGGCATCCAGCCCTACGAGCTGCAGATCACCTCCGGCGATCGGGTGTTCAGGGCCCGCATCACCTTCCGGACCACCTCGGAGCAGATCATCTCGGCCGTGGTCGGATCACTGATCCGGATCCACTGAATCCGGCTGACACCATCCTCGGCCAGCCCCTCTCGCCACCCCCTGGGGACACCATGACCAAAGCCGCCGCCATCCTGCTCTGCCTCATCGGCTGGCCCACATGGGCCCAGGTCCAGGCCCCGAAACCCGATGCCTGGGCGCCGATGCGGTTCATGGTCGGGGATTGGCAGGGCACCGCCTCGGGCGAACCCGGGACGGGGACGGTCGTCCGCCATTACGAATTCATCCTGGGCGGTCAGTTCATGCACGAGCGCAACACCTCCACCTTCCCGCCCCAGGAAAAGAACAAGGCGGGCGAAGTCCATGAGCACTGGAGCCTCTTCAGCCACGACAAAAAGCGGAAGACCCTCCTCTTCCGGCAGTTCCATCAGGAAAGCTTCGTCGTCACCTACGCGCTCAACCCGGCCCTGAGCACCCCTTCCAGGCTGGTCTTCGACAGCGAGCAGGCCGAGAACATCCCCAGTTCCTGGAAAGCCCGCGAGACCTACGACCTGATCTCGGCCGACGAATTCACCGAGACCTTCGAGCTGTCGCAGGCAGGCAAGCCCTTTGCCGTCTACAGCCGCAACCATTTCAAGCGCCGCCAACCCTGAGCGCCCATGCCCAGACGAGCCCTCGCCCTCTCCAAGGTCTACGGCTTGCTCGAGCCGGGGCCCGTGGTCCTGCTCACGACTGCACACGGGGGACACCGCGACATCATGGCCCTGTCCTGGCACACCATGATGGAGTTCGAGCCGCCCCTGGTCGGCTGCGTCATCAGCAACCGCAACCACTCCTTCGGCCTGCTGAAGACGACCCGGGAGTGCGTCCTCAACATTCCCTCTGTGGACCTGGCGGAGCAGGTGGTGGGCTGCGGCAACACCTCCGGGCGGCGGGTGGACAAGTTCGCCCGGTTCGGCCTCACGGCCAGGCCCGCTTCGCGCGTCGCCGCGCCCCTCATCGCCGAATGCTTCGCCAACCTCGAGTGCCGAGTGGTCGATACCCGGCTGGTGCCCAAGTACTGCTTTTTCGTGCTGGAAGTCGTCAAGGCCTGGAAGGATGCCGCCCTGCCCCCGCAAACCATCCACCACCTCGGGCGGGGCGAGTTCGTGGTCTCCGGGGAGCACCTCAAACTCAAGTCGAAGATGAAGTAGGGAGCGCCGCGGAGGTCCGGGCCCTTTCCCATCCATCCGCGCCCAGGGATCGCAGTAACCTGAACGGACCTTCCGCCCAGGCTGGGGCCGCACGCGGGCACCGTTTGGCGCACCCTTCGATCACGCAAGGAGCAGGCATGATCCCGCAGCTCACCATCCGGGACCTCCGCCCGACCGAGGCCGATGCCCTGGGCCGGCTCATGGTCGAGGTGTACTCGAGCCTCGAGGGCTTCCCCACGCCGGACGAGCAGCCCCGCTACTACGAGCTGCTCGCCCACATCGGCGACTTCACCCAGAAAAAGGATGCCCGGGTGCTCGTGGCACTGACCGGAGAGGAACTGGTGGGCGGCGTCGTCTATTTCGGCGACATGGCCGAATACGGATCCGGCGGAACGGCGACCACCGTCCGGAAGGCTTCCGGCATCCGCCTGCTCGGCGTCAGCCCCAAGTCCCGGAATCTGGGCGTGGGCAGGGCCCTGACCCAGGCCTGCATCCAGCTGGCCCGGGAGAAGGGGCATGCCCAGGTCATCCTGCACACGACGCAGGCGATGCAAATCGCCTGGCAGCTCTATGAGCGGCTGGGCTTCGTGCGCTCGGAGGACCTGGACTTCTCGCAGCAGGACCTGCCGGTCTTCGGATTCAGGCTTCCCCTGACGCCCGCCTGACGCCTCCCTTCCTTCCTCAGGTCACCTCCATGCTCCCACCCGCCTGGTCCCTGCGACGCCTGGCCTCGGTCGACGAGGCGCAGATCGACGGCCTCGCCAGCTTGTTGATCGACTGCGTCGAGGGCGGGGCCTCAGTGGGCTTCATGCAGCCGCTGACCCGGGACCGTGCCACGGCGTTCTGGCGCCGCATCGCCCGGGGCGTGGCGGCGGGAGAACGCGCGCTGCTGATCGCCGAGGATGCCCACGGCATCTGCGGCACCGTGCAGCTGGTGCTCGACCTGCCCGAGAATCAGCCCCACCGCGCCGACCTGGCGAAGATGCTGGTGCATCGCCGGGCCCGCCGCCAGGGGCTGGGTGCGGCCCTCATGCGGGCCGCCGAGGGCACGGCCCGGGACTGCGGCCGGACGCTGCTGGTGCTCGACGCCGTCACCGGGGGCGAGGCCGCCCGCCTGTACGCGGGCCTGGGCTGGGTGCGGGTGGGCGAGATCCCCGGGTACGCCTTGTTCCCGCAGGGCGGACCGTGCAGCACGACCGTCTTCTACCGCGACCTCGGCGGCTGAAGGCCCGGCCCACCCAGGGAAGGAGGTCCCGATGACTGCATCGATCTTCATTGGCGCCAGCGTGGATGGCTTCATCGCCCGCCCCAACGGGGACCTCGACTGGTTGCCGGCGGACGGGGGCGAACCCCACGGGTACGACGAGTTCATGGCCAGCGTGGATGCGCTCGTGCTCGGTCGCCACACCTTCGAGAAGGTCCTGACCTTCGGCGCCTGGCCCTATGGGAACAAGCGCGTGGTGGTCCTGAGCAGCCGGCCTGTCGATGTGGCCGCGGCCGTCAGGGACGCCGGGGGCGTTGGAGCCGCCGTGGAGCACATGGCCGGCGCTCCTGCCGAGATCGTCTCCAGGCTTGCCGCGAGCGGTGCCCATCACCTGTACATCGATGGCGGGATCACCCTCCAGGCCTTCCTGCGCGCCGGGCTCATCCAACGCCTGATCATCACGCGCGTCCCGGTGCTCCTCGGCGAGGGGATCCCCCTCTTCGGCAGCCTGCCCCGGGATGTGCGGCTGACCCACATCGCGACCCGGGCCTTTCCCAGTGGCCTGGTTCAAAGTGAATACCAGGTCGCCACCTAGCCTCCCCGCTTCCCCTGGATCCCTCCGGCCCCGACGAAACCCCATGACCGACACCTTCCACGCACGCCTTCCCACCCTCGCGGACGCCGACCTGCGGCGGATCCTGGAGCATTCCTCGGACTACCGCACGGATGCGGTGGAGGCCGCCCTGGTGGAGCTCGGCCGGCGGGGCCATCCCGTCAGCGAAGACGAGGGGGCGCGGATCCGGGCCAGCCTCGCGCGGCGCGACGCGGACCGGGCGGCCTCGGGCTGGGAGCACGCCGACCTGCTGGGGACGGGCCGCGCCTCCCGCCTCGCCCGCATCCGCGGCATCACCAGCCTCCTGCTGGCCGGAGGCCTGGGCAGCGCGGTCGCCCTCTACCTCACGGCCCCGCCCAGGCGGCCCAACCCCCTCGGCTACGAGCCCGAGGACACCAAGCGGTACCTGCGCGATCTGGAGCTCTACGGCGGGAAGGCGAATGTGCTGGCCACCGAGTTCCGGCGCTGGTTCGACGGGTTGTGGCAGGGCCGGAAGCTGGCCTATACCGTGGCCACGCTGACGGTCCTCCTGGCCTTCGGCTTCTGGTTCCTGGCCACCCGCTCCCTCCCCGAAACCGAGGTTGAGCCCGAAGCCTGAGCCCGAAGCCTGACCCCGAGTCCTCATGCCGGGGGCCCGGGCTCCTTGACGGGCCGCCGGGAGGGGCCATGTTGGAGCCCTTCGCCCTGGAAGGGCCCCAAGGAGGAACCATGACCCGTGCTCCCGCCCTGGCGACCGTCCTCGGCCTCGCCGCCTCCCTGGCCCCGGCCCAGGACCCGGCCAAGACCGATCCCGGGAAGTACATCGTGATCCTCGAGAATGCGCGGACGCGGGTGCTGGAGTTCCGGGACCATCCTGGCGACCGGACTCATGCCCATCGCCACCCGGATTCGGTGCTCTACGCCCTCAGCGACTTCGCCCGGCGCCTGACCTTTCCGGACGGGAAATCCATGACCCGGACTTTCAAGAAGGGTGATGTGGTGTTCCTGGAGGGCCAGATCCACATCGGCGAGAACATCGGCGCCAGCGACACCCATGTGATCCTCGTGGAATTCAAGGAGCCGCCGCCATCGCCCCCGCCATCGCCCGGGGCGACCCCGGCCCTTCCCTGAATCGCCCCGGCCGGCGGACACTGACCGGATGCGATCCCGTGCCCCGAAGCCCGCCCCAAAGCCCGCACCAGGCCCGCCCCGGCCCGCCAAGCCGGGGCTGCATCCCCGCAATCGGCACGCCGGGGGGTACGACTTCCCGCAGCTGGTGAAGGTCTCTCCGGACCTGGCGCCCTTCGTGGTCCGCGCGATCCATGGCGGCCCCTCCATCGACTTTGCGGATCCGGCGGCCGTGAAGGCCCTGAACCGGGCCCTGCTCCTCCAGGCCTACGGCGTCCGCGGCTGGGAGCTGCCTCCCGGGTACCTGTGCCCACCCGTGCCGGGCCGCGCGGACTACCTGCACCACCTGGCGGACCTGCTGGCGGCCTCCAACGGAGGCGCGATCCCCCGGGGCCCGGGCGTGCGCGTCCTGGATGTGGGCGTGGGCGCCAACGCCATCTATCCCCTGGTGGGTCACGGCGAGTACGGCTGGTCCTTCGTGGGCTCGGACATCGATGCAGCGGCCCTGGCCTCGGCCGCGCGCATCCTGGCGGCCAATCCCGGCCTGGAGACCGTCATCACGCTGCGGCGGCAGCCGGACCGGGGGTCGATCTTCGCGGGCGTGCTGGACCCCGGGGAGCGCTTCGACCTGACGCTCTGCAACCCGCCCTTCCACGGGTCGCTGCGCGAGGCCCGGGAGGGCACCCAGCGGAAATGGCGCAACCTCGGGCGCGGCGCCTCTGCCAAACCCCTGCTCAACTTCGGCGGCCAAGGGGTCGAGCTCTGGTGCGAGGGGGGCGAGGCGGGCTTCGCCCGGCGCATGGTCGCGGAAAGCCAGGCCCTCGGCACCCAGGTGCTCTGGTTCACCACCCTGCTCTCCAGCTCCGCCAGCCTCCCCGCCGTCCACCGGGCCCTGCGGCAGGCGGGGGCGGAGGAGATCCGTATCGTGCCCATGGCCCAGGGCCAGAAGCAGAGCCGCTTCGTGGCCTGGACCTTCCTGCCCCGGGAGGCCCGGGAAGCCTGGCGAAGCCGGTGGGAAGGGTTGTGATCCAATATTTCGGACAACTCAGTATGATTTATGGGTTGCCGGAGTTCCCATGTCCTTCCTTCGCATCCTCCCCGCCCAAATCGCCCTGCTGCTGCTGGCCGCCCTGTTCATGCGCCTGGGCTTCCCGCTGATCATGATCGTCCCCATGACCGTGCTGCTCATGCTGGGGCTCCTGGTGCCCTGGGCCGAGGCCCGGGCCCTGATGGCGGGCGTCATGGGGTTCTGCTCGCTTCTCTGGGCCTTCATGACCTGGCTGCGGGTGCAGGAGCGTCTGGCCTACGGCGAGCCCTGGTCCCGTCTGGCCGGGATCCTCATGGGCGTGACCCTGTTCACCGCCTGGTCCGCCTGGCTGGTGTGGAGCGCCCGGAAGGGGGACCAGCACCGGTTTGGAACCTCCGACCCGGGCATGACTGGCATCGGCACGACCGGCCTGGACCAGTCGGCCACCTAGAGCCTGACCGCCCCAAGACCGAATGTTCGAGGTGGGTCCGCCCGATGCACCCGCCGCCGGAGGTCCTCCATGTTCCTCCTTCGCCGCCTCCCCGCCTGCCTCGCCCTCCTGATGCTGGGGGCCCTGTCCCTGCGCCTGGGCCTGCCCTTCCCCCTGGCCCTGCCGCTGACCCTGGCGGCCCTGGTGCTGCTCTTCATCGCCAAGGCCGCAATCCAGACCGCGCTGTCCGCAGGGCTCTGGCTCGGCGCCGTCGCCTGGCTGGGCACGGCCTGGATGCGGGTGGACGAGCGACTGGCCCATGGCGTGCCGTGGTTGCGCCTGGCCCTCATCCTGGGTGCCGTGGCCCTCATCACCGCCTGGGCGGCGTGGCTGCTGCGCGGCAGGAAAAACTGAGCGCGCCTGGAAGCTAGAAGACCGACCAGCCCGTGCGGGTGGTGAAACGGTCTAGGGCCTCCACCCCGGCCACGCTGTTGCCGTGGAGGTCGAGGGCGGGGCTCCAGGCGCACAGGACGCCGCGCTCGGGCAGCACCGCCAGGATGCCGCCCCCCACGCCGCTCTTGCCGGGCAGACCCACGCGGTAGGCGAAGTCGCCGGCCGCGTCGTAGGTGCCGCAGGTGAGCATGATCGCGTTGATGCGCTTGGCTTCGCTGCGGGTGAGCAGGCGCGAACCGTCGGCCCGCAGGCCGTGGTTGGCCAGGAAGAGGCCCGCCTTGGCGAGATCCGCGCAGCTCATGGTGAGGGCGCACTGTCGGACATAGTGGTCGAGCACGCGCTCCACGGGGTTCTCCAGGTTGCCGCAGCTGGCCATGAAGTGCGCTAGGGCCGCGTTCCGGTGCCCGTGGGCGGCTTCGGAGGCGGCCACCTCGGGATCCAGGTCCACCGCCGGATTGCCGCTCTCAGCCCGCAGGAAGGCCCGCAGGGTGCCCAGGGAGTCGCCCGTTTGCGAGAGCAGGCGGTCGATGAGGATGAGGGCTCCGGCATTGATGAAGGGGTTCCGGGGAATGCCCTTCTCGTATTCCAGCTGCACCAGCGAATTGAAGGGGTTGCCCGAAGGCTCGCGGCCCACGCGCTTCCACAGGGTCTCGCCATCCCCGGCGAGCACCAGGGCCAGCGAGAAGGCCTTGGACACGCTCTGGATGGAGAAGGGCGCGCGCCAGTCGCCGCTGCCGAAGAGCTGCCCGTCCACCGTCGCCAGGGCGATCCCGAACCGCGCGGGATCCACCGCCGCCAGGGCCGGGATGTAGTCCGCTACCTTGCCCTGCGCCGCGAACGGCGCGGCCTCTGCGGCCAGGTCATCGAGGAGGGCTTGAAGATCCATGCCCCCAGAATCCCACAGGCCTTCGGGTTTAGGATGGTCCCCATGACGCCCCTCGCCGCCGACCTCCTCCCCCTGTTCCGCCGCGACCTGCGCTGCTTCATCCGCGAGGTCGGGCTGTTCCCCGACGATGCGGCGCTCTGGCGCGTGGTGCCGGGCATCGCCAACAGCGCGGGCAACCTGGCCCTCCACCTCGCGGGCAACCTGCAGCATTTCGTGGGCGCCGTGCTGGGCGGGACGGGCTACGCCCGCCAGCGCGAACGGGAATTCACCCAGCGCGAGGGCTCCCGGGCTTCTGTCATCGCGGAGCTGGAAGCCGCCCTCGTGGCGGTGGAGGCGGGCCTGGTGGCCCTGACCCCGGAGGCCCAGGTGGCCCCCTTCCCGACTCCGGTGGGGCCCCACCGCCCCCCCACGGGGATCTTCCTGATGCACCTGGCCACGCACCTGGCCTTTCATCTGGGCCAGGCAGGCTACCTGCGCCGCGCCCTCACGGGCGATCCGGCCAGCGCCGGAGCCATGGCCGTGGCCGACCTGCTGGAGCAGCGATGACCGATCCGCGCAGCACCCCCACCCCCGCACCCACCGCCACCCCCGAGGAAGCGCTGCTGACCCCCCTCCGGGCCGGCGCCCTGCTGGGCGTCCTGGTGGCCCTGTGGACCTTCACCATGGGCTTCACGGGCTGGTACCGGCACCCCAACCTCCTCTTCCTCTTCTGGCTGGTCATCCCCCTCCAGATCGTGGTGCTGGTGTGGATGCTCCGCAGGACGGCCCCCACCGCGGGCTACCTGCGCCAGGTGCAGAACGGCGTGGGGGCCTCGGTCATCGCCTCGATGATCATCTTCATGGCCAGCCTGCTCTTCACGATGGTGGTGTTCCCCAGCTACTTCGCCGAGCTGGAGGCCCTGGGCCGGATCCAGATGGCGAAGCAGGGGCTGAGCCCCGAGCAGATCGAAGCCGTGGTGAAGGCCCAGGCCCCCATGCAGAAGCCCCTGGGCAGCGCCTTTGCGGGCGCCCTGGGCACCTGGATCACGGGCCTCTTCACCTCCCTGGTGGCCGCGGCCTGGTACCGGAAGCGCTGAGGGCCGAGCTCAGGCCGGGCTTCAGCGCTCGTTCCGGATCGCCGCCACGAGGTCCAGCGGGAAGCGCCGGCCCGCGAGGGCGTCGTCCAGGCAGCGCAGCACCCAGCCCGAGCGCAGCCGAGCGGCGGCCAGTTCCGCGCGGGTGAGCCAGTGGCACCGAAGGATGTCGGGATCCTCGGGCACGGCCTCGCATCCAGCAGGCACCGTGCCGGTGAAGCACACCCGGAAGTAGTCCTTCCCGTTGGCCGCCCTCAGCGGATAGAGACCCACGATGGCCTGGGGCGTGAAGGCCAGCCCCGTCTCTTCGCGCACTTCGCGGCGCACGGCGTCGAGGAGCGCTTCACCCGGCTCCACATGGCCCGCCGGCTGGTTGATCACAGGCAGGCCGGTGACCTTGTCGGGCTCCTCCACGAAGAGGAAGCGCCCCTCCCGTTCAATGACGGCGGCGACCGTGAGGGCCCACATCAGGCGGGGAGGAACAGGAAGAAGCCGTTGATGAAGTAGACGAGGCCCACGAGCCCCACGGCGAGGCCCAGGTAGTAGACCGGCTTCTGCTTCAGGAGGGCGGCGATGGAGGAGAGGAGGATGGCGATCTGGAGAAAGATCCCCGCCAGCCCGAAGGCCGTGCCATGGCCCTGCGCCTCGGTCTTCACCGCCTCGAAACGCCGGGCCTCCTTCTGGATCTCCGCCTTCTCGCCTTCGTATTTCGCCGTCTTCTTCTCCACATCCGCGAGGCTCTGCTCCAGCAGCGGCACGGCGGCCTTCGGCGCCAGCTGCAACTCGCGCTTGAGCCGGAGGGCCTCCAGCTCGTAGAGGTTCCCCTTGATGCCCTTGGCCTGGTAGTAGGCCCACTGATCCGACGCCTGGCTCTGGCTCAGCACGGCGCGGGTGGAATGGCCGCCCCCCTTGAAGGTCGCCAGAGTCGCGCAGACGGCCAGGACCACCGTGGTCAGGGCCAGCAGGTTCAGCCAGGGTTCCTTCTTCTCATCGCTCATGGGACTCCGCCGCAACAAGGTTTCATCATTCCATGGAACCGCGGCCCGGCGCTTGCCCCAGCCTCCGTGCGGCTTATCGTAGGTGCTGGAGCCATCTGGGATGTGCGTGGTGTGCCGCAGTCCTCCTCTGATCCGGCGCGTGCCCTCCGTTGCCACGACGAGCAAGTTCCCCGTGCCTCATGCGCCCCGAGCGAAGCCAAGGAGGTTTCCATGCTCCACCGCACCGCGCTTTGCATCGGGATCAACCAGTATCAGCACTTCCCCTCGGCCACTCTGAGCGGCTGCGTCAACGATGCCCAGGACATGGCGTCGCTGCTGAAGGATCTGCTGGGCTTCGAGGATTCCGACATCACCCGGCTGTCCGATCAAGCCGCCACGAAGGCCAACATCATGCGCGAGCTGAAGCGCATGGTGGAGGGCGCCCTGGCCGGCCGGTACGATCATCTGGTCTTCACCTTCTCCGGTCACGGCACACAGGTGCCCGACCTGAACCTCGACGAATTCGACCGGGCGGACGAGGCCTTCTGCCCCCATGATCTGGCCCCGAGCGGACCCCAGTGGGACCGCGATCACCTCATCGTGGACGACGAACTCCACGACCTGTTCGTGCAGCTGCCCTCGACCGTGATCCTCGAGGTGCTGCTCGACACCTGCCACAGCGGCGCGGGACTTCGGGCCGCGGACCTGCTGATGGACCGCCGACCCCGCTATCTGCCGCCGCCGTCCGTCGAGGCCTTCCGCGACATCGAATACCGCCACGCCCGGCCCGCCCACCAAAAGCTGCTGGAAAAGGGCCTGTCGCACCACATCCTCTGGACCGCCTGCAAGCAGAACCAGACCGCCGCGGATGCCTTCCTCGACGGGGCCTGGCACGGCGCCTTCACCTACCACTTCTGCCGGGAGGCCCGGGCCAGCGGCAACCACCTCTCCCGGGCCAAGGTGCTGGCCAAGATCCGCTCGGATCTCGGCGTCGCCCACTTCACGCAGACGCCGCAGCTGGACTGCGAGGCCGTCACCCGCCACGCCGTCATGAGGGCCGAGGCGGTGCCCGCCAATGTGACGCCCCTGCCCACGGACATGCCGACCTGACCTGGACTCCCACCCGAAATGAACAGGGCGCCCTTCGGCGCCCTGTTTATGGAAGCACGCGGCGCTTCAGCCTAGTAGCGGTAGTGGTCGGCCTTGTACGGGCCTTCGACGGCCACGCCGATGTACTTGGCCTGGTCGGGGCGCAGGGTCGAGAGCCGGACGTTCAGCGTCTGCAGCTGCAGGCGCGCCACCTGCTCATCCAGGTGCTTGGGCAGGGTGTAGACGCCCACGGGGTAGTCGCTCTTCTTCGTCCACAGCTCGATCTGGGCCAGGGTCTGGTTGGCGAAGCTGCTGCTCATCACATAGCTGGGGTGGCCCGTGCCGCAGCCCAGGTTCACCAGGCGGCCCTTGGCCAGCAGGATGATACGGTGGCCGTCGGGGAAGATCACATGGTCCACCTGGGGCTTGATCTCCTCCCACTGGTACTTCTCGATGCCCGCGACATCGATCTCGCTGTCGAAGTGGCCGATGTTGCAGACGATGGCGTTGTGCTTCATGCGGGCCATGTGGTCGTGGGTGATCACATGGAAGTTGCCCGTGGCGGTTACGAAGATGTCGGCCTTGTCGCAGGCTTCGTCCATGGTGACCACGCGGTAGCCCTCCATGGCCGCCTGCAGGGCGCAGATGGGATCGATCTCGGTGACCCACACCTGGGCCGACAGCGCGCGCAGGGCCTGGGCGCTGCCCTTGCCGACATCGCCGTAGCCGCAGACCACGGCGACCTTGCCGGCGACCATCACATCGGTGGCGCGCTTGATGGCGTCCACCAGGGACTCGCGGCAGCCGTAGAGGTTGTCGAACTTGCTCTTGGTGACGCTGTCGTTGACATTGATGGCGGGGAACTTCAGCTCGCCCTTCTTGGCCATCTCATACAGCCGGTGCACGCCGGTGGTGGTCTCTTCCGTCACGCCCTGGACCTTGGCGAGCTGCGCGGCGTACCAGCCTGGCTTCTCGGCGATGCGCTTGCGGATGGCCGCAAAGAGCACGGTGGCCTCCTCGCTGTCGGGATGATCCAGGACATGGAGGTCCTGCTCGGCCCGGGCACCCAGGTGCAGCAGCAGCGTGGCGTCGCCGCCGTCGTCCAGGATCATGTTCGCGCCGGCTTCAAAGTCGAAGATGCGGTGCGTGTAGTCCCAGTAGTCGGGAAGGGTCTCGCCCTTCACGGCGAAGACCGGGGTGCTGCCGGCGGCGATGGCGGCGGCGGCGTGATCCTGGGTGCTGAAGATGTTGCAGCTGGCCCAGCGCACCTCGGCGCCCAGCGCCTTCAGCGTCTCGATGAGCACGGCGGTCTGGATGGTCATGTGCAGGGAACCGGCGATGCGCGCGCCCTTGAGGGGCTGCTTCGCGGCGTATTCCTTGCGGATGGCCATGAGGGCGGGCATCTCGCCCTCGGCGATGGCGATCTCCTTGCGGCCCCAGGCGGCAAGGCCGAGATCGGCGACGATGAAGTCTTGGGTGGCGACGGTCATGGGACCTCCACGAAGGGCGGGAACGACGGGCGGGGCAACCCACCTCATCGACCCCGGACGGGGTGAGGTGAGCGCCGTTCCAGAATCGGAAGCGTCCGAGCCTGAGATCCCTCGCCATGCGGGCGGAGTCCTGCAGCGCTCCTCGGACCCCTTCAGGATAAGCGGTTCCGACAGGTGTTCACGGGAGGGATTTTTTGGGGTTCTAAATTTGTCACTTTAAATAATTTATTATAAAATTTATAACAAAAAATAATTATTGAAATAATTATAATTACTAAATATTTATGAAATTTTGTCATTTTTTTAATACATAATTTTTCAGATTAAATTTTTTATTTATACAAATAAACAACTTATTAACTGGCACAACCCTCGATTGGTATGGCTTGCCTGAAAGGAGGCAACCATGTCCAACCCCTTCACCACCCTGGCCCTGGCGCTCGCCCTGGCCCTTCCCCTCTCCGCCGCGCCGGATCGCGCCCCCCAGGCCCCCCAGCGGCCGGTGAACCTCAACACCGCCACGGTCACCGAGCTCATGCAGTTGCCCCGCATCGGGCAGAAGACCGCCGAGCGCATCGTGGCCTTCCGCAAGCAGCACGGCGGCTTCCAGCGGCCCGAAGAGCTGATGAATGTGAAGGGCATCGGCGAGAAGTCCTACGCCAAGCTCAAGCCCTTCCTGGCCCTGTCTCCCGTGCCGCGCCCCGCGGCCGCCAAGAAGTAGGGGGCCGCCATGATCCCGGGCCGCCGCCGAAGCACTCAGCAGGGCTCCTCCCTGCTGGAACTCACCGTCGCCATGGGCGTGGCCGCCGTGCTGGCCGCGGTGGGGCTCTTCCACCTGGACGCGGGCGCCGCCGAGCTGGCGGCGGCCCACCAGGAGATCCGCGGCAGCCTGGATCAGGCCTTTACCCTGGCCCGCGCCCGGGGCACGAATGTCACCGTGGCCCTCGGCAGGGCCGGCGGAGCCGGCGAGCACCTGCCGGTGCAGCTCGGCCGCCGGGTGAAGTGGGGCAAGCCCGCCCACATCCCCCTCCCTCCGGACATGGATGCCGACAGCGTGGCGGCCACCATGGGCGAGTCCCATGCGCTGTTCACGGTGACGCCCCGGCGCACGGCGCTGGCCGGCGCCTGGTTCCTGAACGACGGCCAGGAGGCCCTGTGCATGCGCCTGTCGGGGCACGGGCGCCTTCAGGTGCTGCGCTGGCGCCGCGACCGCCGGGTCTGGACGAGGGCCTGATGCCGGCCCCGCTGTCCCACCTCCCCCGCCTCTTTCAAACCCTGGCCTCCTGCCTGCCGGCGCCCCTCTGCCCGCCCCTCCGGACCGCCCGGATGGAGCTGTGCCGCAGCCTGCACCTGGCCTTCCGCCTGGCCGCCACCCACCGCCGCGTGGTGGTGCTGGAGCCCTGCCAGGGCCCCTCTGAAGGGCGGATCTCCGTGCGCCTTCCCGCCGGGGTGGACTGGGGCTGCCCCGCAGCCGTTCCCCTTCCGCCAAGCCTGGCGGACAGCGGATGGCGGGATGGCCGCCCGCGACCCATCACGGTCATGCCCCAGCGCCGGGCCGCGGCGAATGTCTGGTTCCTCCACCACGGCCAGGAGGCCCTCTGCCTGCGCCTGGAGCTCTCGGGAACCGTGGAGCTCCTGCGGTATCGCCCCCTGCTGCGGGCCTGGACCCGGTGCTGAGGGTCGGCCCTCCCGGAGGAACGCCGGCCCGCTGCACCCACCCAATGCCGTCCCCATCGACCGGAGCCCTGCATGCGAATCCTCGATCTTTCCCCTGACCAGCGCCCCCGGGAGCGCCTGCTGGCAGGCCACGGCGAAGGGCTGTCCGATGCCGACCTCCTGGCCCTGCTCTGGGGCACGGGGCGCCAAGGCCAGAGCGCCGTGGAGCTGGCGCAGTCGGTGCTCGGCCGCACGGGCGGCCTGGCAGGGTTGCTGGCCCTGGGGCTCAGCGACTGGCTCGTCCAACCGGGCCTCGGCCCCGCCAAGACCGGGCAGCTCTGGGCCGCCCTGGAGCTCGCCCGCCGGGGTTCCCGCAGCGCCGAGCGCCTGCGCATCACCAGCCCCCGGGCCGCGGGCACCTACCTGCTGCCCCGCTGCCGCGGCTGGACGGAAGAGCGCTTCGGCCTGCTGGCGCTGAACGCCAAAGGAGACCTGCTGGCGGAGCGCATCCTCAGCCAGGGCACCGCCACGGCCACCCTCATCAGCCCGAGGGAGTTCTTCCGCGAAGCGCTGCGCTACGGCGCCACCACCGCCCTGGCCTTCCACAACCACCCCAGCGGCGATCCCACCCCGAGCCGCGAAGACACCCAGCTCACCCGCCGCCTCCTCGCCGCTGGCGAGTCCCTGGGCGTGCCCCTCGCCGACCACCTCATTCTCGGCCATGACCGCTACCACAGCTTCCGGGCGGCGGAGGGGTGGGACCAGCGGAGTTGACGGTCGGGCCGGCGATTCCGTGACTTCGAATCCCCCGCTCCCCGCCATGCCCGCCTTCGCCCATCGTTCCAGCGGTCCCAACAGGGGGATTCCCCCCGGGGCCACCGCTGCGCGGCGTCCCCTCCGGCCGCACGAATCGCCCTCTCCCCGCCATGAAAGAAGCCGCCTTGCGGCGGCTTCAGTGGCGGAGAGAGGGGGATTCGAACCCCCGGTACTGGTTTACCCAATACACTCGCTTAGCAGGCGAGCCCGATCGGCCACTCCGGCATCTCTCCAAGGCTTTCCAGATTACCGTTGGGTCGGTTCCGGCACAAGGCTTCTTGCCGGGAGCCGCGTCCCGCCTTCAAGATGAAGGCACGGAGGGATGGCCGAGCGGTTTAAGGCAACGGTCTTGAAAACCGTCGTGGGTGTGAACTCACCGCGGGTTCGAATCCCGCTCCCTCCGCCATCGAAGCCGCCGCAAGGCGGCTTCCTTCGTTCATGGGGAGCGGGATTCGAAGCCAGGCGGGAGCCCGCCTACTTCTTCTTGTGCGCGTGCACCTTCGCGAACATCGCATCGGTCAGGACCGACACCTTCTTCTTGCCGTGGCAAGTGTTGCACTGCGCCTTGCCCGGCATGATCAGGCCCGCCTTCTTGGCGGCGACGGGGTCCTTCATCACCTTCACGGCCTTGTACTCGCTGCCGGGGCCGTGGCAAGCCTCGCAATCCAGCACGGGGCTGAGCTTGGCGTGCTTGGAGGCGTTCCAGGATTCGAACTGGACCTTGTGGCACATCTTGCAGGCGGCGGCCCCAATGGGGGTCGGGCCTGCAGCCGAGAGCACGCAGGCACCCAGCACGAAGCCCACCAGCAGTGAACGGATCGGAACCATGGATTCCTCCTCGGAAAGAGGTCCTCAGACTACGCCGTTGGGCCCGTAGCATCATCCAACCGACGGGTCGCTAATGCTGCCGAAAGGGCGGCCCGGTCTAGACTGGAGGCTGGACCCCCTTTCCGGAGCCTCTGATGCGCCTACGCCCCATCCTGGTCGCCCTCGTTTCCCTGGGACTGACGCTGGCCTGCGGCGGCGGAGGCGGCGGCAGCAACCGGACCTCCCCCAGCGGCACCCTCACCCTCCGTCTCGGCGCCGACAGCTTCCCCGGATTCAGCCAGGCCATCGTGAGCCTTGAAAAGGTGGAGGCTTCTGTCGACGGCGGCACCTGGATCCCCCTCGGCGACATCAAGGCCACCTTCGACCTCCTGGCCCTGCAGGGCGGAGGCAGCACCCTGATCCTGCCGGCCAAGTCGGTCACGGCCGCCACCTACGCGCAGTTCCGGCTCACCTGGGCCACCGTCAACTACCAGTCCGTCTCCCATGTGGCGGCATACCTGATCTCGAGTGGCGGAATCGAGCAGTCCCTCGCCATGCCCGCCACCACGGTGGTGAGCGGCCCCGTGATCGTGCCCGCCAACGGGAATGTCACGGCCCAGATCATGCTGAGCGGGCAGCAGATGGTGCAGTCCCACGCCGGCGGCGCCGCCACCTACACCTTCCAGGCGACGGGCCGCGCCTTTGACCTGGGCGCCACGGCCCGCATCACGGGGCACCTCAGTGCGGGATCCACCCCGCTGACCGGCGTGGAGGTGTTCGCGGAGACGGTGGATGGCAGCGGTCTGGCCACACTCCAGCGCCGCGCCTTCACGGACGCCGCCGGCAACTACGCCCTCGAGGCCCTGCCCGCCGGCGGCCTCTGGTTCCTCGTGGCCCAGCCTGCGGGCTCCCTCAGCGCCTACCCCGCCGCTGCGACTTCCGTGAACGCGACGGCCGCCACCAGCTACGCCGCGGATCTCTCCTTCAGCGCTCCCCAGGCCCCCGGCTCCCTCACCCTCACGGTCACGCCAGCCTCCACCGCCACCCAGGGCACCTGGGGCGAGCTGCGGCAGACGCTTGCGACGGGCCTGGGGGGTTCCCAGGTCCTCATCGTCCGCTCCCAGACCGTGGCCACGGGCGTGGCCCAGGACCAGGCCGGGTTCCTCGGCCTCTTCCCCAGCGCCTACGGCGTCACGGCCCAGCGCAGCACCTCGGGGGGTGCGCCGGTCATGAAGACCAGCGCCACCCAGCTGCTGGTGAGCGCCGGCGGCACCGCAAGCACCGTGCTCTCCTACCCCTGAAGCTCGGCAACCGCCAGAGAAACGCCCGCCTTCCGGCGGGCGTTTCCGTGCTGGACGATCGGGGTTAGCCGACGATCTTCTTCATCCAGCCGTGGGGATCGGGCGCGAGGCCGTGCTGGAGGTTGAGGAGGGCTTCGCGGAGCTTGGCGGCCACGGGGCCGGTATCGCCGTTGTGGATGGTCCACTCGCCCTGCCGGGACTTCACCTGGCCCACGGGCGTGATGACGGCGGCGGTGCCGCAGGCGAAGGCTTCCGTCATGCGGCCTTCGGCCACGGCGGCCTTCCACTCAGCCACGCTGATCTTGCGCTCCTCTGCGCGGAAACCCTGCTCGCGGGCCAGCTGCAGGAGGCTGTCGCGGGTGATGCCGGGCAGCAGGGTGCCGGTGAGTTCGGGCGTGACCACCACGGTCTCGCCCTTCTCCTGGTAGACGAAGAAGATGTTCATGCCGCCCATCTCCTCGATGTATTCGCGGTGGATGGCGTCGAGCCACACCACCTGGTCGCAGCCCTGATCCTTGGCCTGGCTCTGGGCCACGAGGCTGGCCGCGTAGTTGCCGGCGCACTTGGCGAAGCCGGTGCCGCCGGGCGCGGCGCGGACATATTCATCGGAGATCCAGACGGTCACCGGCTTCACGCCGGCGGGGAAGTAGGCGCCGCTGGGGCAGGCCATCAAGAGGAAGAGGTACTCGTTGCTGGCGTGGACGCCCAGCGCGGCCTCGGTGCCGATCATGAGGGGGCGCATGTAGAGGCTCTCGCCCACGGCGCCGGGCACCCAGGCCTGGTCCTGCGTGATTAGGGCCTTGGCGGCTTCCAGGAAGCGGGCCTCCGGCAGCTCGGGCATGGCCAGGCGGGCGGCGGACTTATTGAAGCGATGGGCATTGGCCTCGGGCCGGAAGGAGGCGATGCTGCCGTCCTTCTGCTTGTAGGCCTTGAAGCCCTCGAAGATGGCCTGGCCGTAGTGCAGCACGGAGGAGGCCGGGGACATTTCGATGGGGCCGTAGGCCTTCAGCACGCCCTTGCCCCAGCCCTGCCCTTCCTTGTAGGGGATCACCACCATGTGGTCGGAGAACACCTGCCCGAAGCGGAGGTTGGTCATGAGCTTGGCGCGTTCCTCGGGACTGGCGGCGTGATCCGAGGGACGGATCTCGAGGGTGGAAGTGGACATCGCGGTGCTCATGGGTGCTCCTTGGAGGGGGATGGCCAGGTCCGGGTCAGGCCCGGTGGATCAGTTGACCCAGGCGCGCGATGGCGTCCCGGGTGGTCGCAGGGTCGTGCGTGGAGAAGTTCAGGCGGAGGCAGTTGGTGCCCCGGCCGTCGGCGAAGAAGAGGGGCCCCGGCGCGAATCCGATGCCGTGCTGCAGGGCGTCGCGGTGCAGGTCGAGGGCCGAGTAGCCCTCGGGCATCACCACCCACAGGTGCATGCCGCCTTTCGGCTCGGAGACCTGGGTGCCCCCGGGGAAGTGCTCGGCCAGGGCCTCGACCATGGCATCGCGGCGCTCCTTGAGGGCGCGGCGCACGCGGGCCAGATGGCGGCGGAAGCCGCCCGTGTCGAGGAAGCGGGCCACTACGGCCTGCATGAGCGGCGGCTGGGCGATGGTCTGCACTTCCTGGATGGGGGCCATGCGCCGGAGCAGGTCGTCCCTGGCGATGAGGTAGCCCAGGCGCAGGCCCGCCGCCAGCGACTTGGAGAAGCTCCCCAGGTGGATGACATGGTCGGCGCCCTCGAGCCGCCGGAAGGGCGGCAGGGAGTTGCCGGAGAAGCGCAGGTCGCCGTAGGCCGAATCCGTCACGAGGATCACGCCGTGGGTCCGCGTCAGCGCCAGCACCCGCTCCCGGCGGGCCTTGGACTGGGTCATGCCGGTGGGATTGTGGAAGCTGGGCACCGTGAAGAGCATTTTGGCTTCGCTGCGCTGGAGGGCCGAAGCCAGCCGCTCGGGATCCAGGCCCTGGCGGTCCACGGGCACGGGCACCGCCTCACGGCCCAGGGCGCGGATGAGGGCCAGGATGCCCACATAGCAAGGGCTTTCCACCAGCACGCGGTCACCGGGCACCGTGAAGGATTCCAGGGCCAGGGCCAGACCGGACTGCGCCCCGGGGATGGTGCGGATGCCCCAGCCCTCGTCGATGGGCTCGCCCTCGGAGGCCAGCCAGCGGCCCACGGCTTCCAGGTAGGGCGCATAGCCCGCGGGGGCGGAGTAGACCCAGGCCTCGGAGCCGAGGTCTTTCAGCACCTGGGCCGTGATGCGCCGGAGTTGCTCGGCCGGCAGCAGGTCGGAGGGGATGAATCCCGCGGAAAAGCTCACCAGGTGCCTGTCCTGGACCCGCTCCAGGGTCTCACCCAGCCAGGAGCCCAACTCCCCGTCGTGGACCAGCAACGGGGAACCCTCAAACGGGAACTCGCTGGTGGAGCGCAAGCCCGGGGCTTCCGGCAGGCGCGGCGCCACGAAGCTGCCCCGCCCCTGCACGGTCTGGATCCAGCCCGTGCGCTTGAGCCCGGCCAGGGCCTTCAGGACCGTCAGGCGATGGACCCCCCAGCGCTGGGCCAGCTCGGGCACGGCGGGCAGCCGCGTGCCGGGTCGCCACTCGCCCTGCTGGATGAGGCCACGAAGCCGCCGCTGCAGCTGCAGATACAAGGGGCTGGAGGCGCCCGGGTCGAGGGTGGGATCGAGAACCATCCCCATCAGGATGGGCCGATCCCCAAGGTGTTTCAAAGAAAGACGACGAAATTCACAGCCCAGAACAGACCATTGGGCGAGGATCCCCGGGCTCCGCCCCCTCCTTAGACCACCGTAGACCGGTCACCCGCGTCAACCTCTGCCCGTTTCGGGCGTCCATAATGGTGCCCCGGAGGTTCCATGCGCCCCCTCAGACTGCCCGCTGCCCTGCTGTCCCTCGCCCTGCTCGGGGCCTGCAGCAGCTACCAGGTGACCTACGACTACGATGTGACCGCTTCCTATGGGCGCTACCGGACCTTCGACTACTACACCTCCAAGAAGGGCACCGGCGGCACCACCAACCTCATGGACAAGCGGGTGCGCGCCGCCGTGGAGAAGGAGCTCCAGGCCAAGGGCTTCGCCATGGAGACCAAGGCGGACCCGGACTTCCTCGTGACCTACTACCCCATCGTGCAGGAACGGAGGTACCGCACCACCACCCATGTGGGCTGGGGCTGGGGCTACCGGCCGGTCTACGGACACATCGGCACCTCCACCAGCCAGGTGCACCACTACAAGGAAGGCAGCATCGTCATCGAGATCGTGGATTTCAAGAGCAACCAGATGATCTGGCAGGGCGCCGCGGCGGGCGCCCTCACGGGCCTGGACAACCCCGAAGATGCCGATGAGGTCGTGCCGAGGGCGGTTCGCGACATCCTCGCCAAGTTCCCGCCGAAGTAACTTCGGAAGCGTAAACTGAGAGTTCTCAACGAGGAGCTCTCATGGCCCAGATCACCCTCAAAGGCACCCCCCTCCACACCTCCGGCGATCTGCCGAAGGTGGGTTCCGCGGCCCCGGCCTTCACGCTGGTGCGCACCGATCTCTCCGAAGTCTCCGGCAAGGACCTCGCGGGCCAGCGCGTGGTGCTGAACATCTTCCCCAGCCTGGACACGCCCACCTGCGCCGCCAGCGTGCGCAAGTTCAACGCCCGCGCCAACGAGAAGCCCAACACCACCATCCTCTGCGTGAGCGCCGACCTGCCCTTCGCCCAGAAGCGCTTCTGCGGCGCGGAGGGCCTGGACAATGTGGTGCCCGCCTCCACCTTCCGCAGCGCCGACTTCGGCAAGACCTACGGCGTCACCATGACGGACGGCCCCCTCAAGGGCCTGCTCGCCCGCGCCGTGGTGGTCGTGGATGGCGCCGGCAAGGTGGTCCACACCGAGCTCGTTCCCGAGATCGCGCAGGAACCCGACTACAACGCCGCGCTCGCCGTGCTGTAATCGATCTTCCGTTTCCAGGAAAGGGCGGCCTTGGGGCCGCCCTTTTCGTCACTGGATGCGGTCCATCTTGCGCAGCTCGGGCACCTTCCAGGCGGTGGTGGCCACCACCAGCAGGGTCATGCAGCCGCCGAAGACCACCGAGGGCACCAGGCCCAGAAGCCGGGCGGCCAGGCCGCTCTCGAAGGCCCCGATCTCGTTGCTGGAACCGATGAATACCTGGTTCACCGAGGACACCCGGCCCAGCATGTGCTCCGGCGTGAGGGTCTGAACCAGGGTGGCCCGCAGCACCACGCTGACATTGTCCACAGCCCCGCTGGCCGCCAGTGCCAGCAGGCTCAGGAGGAAGCTCCGGCTCAGGGCGAAGGCGATCATGGCCACGCCGAACCCCCCCACGCAGAGGAGCAGGGTCCGGCCCGCCCGCCGCAGGGGCGGCCGGTGGGCCAGGGTGATGCCCATGAGCACCGAACCCGCGGCCGGGGCGGCACGCAGGATGCCGAGGCCCTGAGGTCCCACCTGGAGGATCTCCTTGGCGAACACGGGCAGCACGGCCACGGCCCCGCCGAACAGCACGGCGAAGAGGTCGAGGCTGATGGCCCCCAGCAGCAGGCGCCGGGAAAACACGAAGCGCAGGCCCTCGCCCAGGCTTTGGAGGATGGATCCCACCCGCGGCGCCACCGCCCGCGGCGCGTAGCGGACGGCGAACATGCCCAGGAGGCCACCCGTCATCAGCGCCATCACCAGGAAATGGGCCGTCACCGGGCCGCGCCAGGCATAGACCAGGCCCCCCAGGGCCGGGCCGAGCACCATGCCCGAGTGGAAGACGGCCACGCGCCAGGTCGAGCCGTTCGCGTAGAGTTCCTTGGACAGCAGGTCCGTGCCCAGGGCCACATTGGCCGGACGGTAGAAGGCCCGCATGATGCCCGTGAGGAAGATGATCCCGTAGATGGGCCCGACGGCCTTGGCCAGGGGCCCGGCCTGGAACTGCCAGCTGAACCCCCAGAGCAGGGCCGAGCAGAGGGCGAGCCCCAGGGTCGAGGCCATGCAGAGGCGCAGGCGGTTCATCCGGTCCGCCGCGTGGCCGCCGAACAGCGCCAGGGCCAGAAAGGGCAGCGCTTCGGACAACCCCACCAGCCCCAAAGCCAGAGGATCCCCCGTGCGGTCGTAGACCTGCCAGCCCACCACCACGCCCTGCATCTGGAGCCCCAGGGTGACGAGACCCATGGACGCGATGAACCAGCGGTAGCTCCCGTCCCTCAGGGCCGCGTAGGGGTCATGGGGGGCGGCGGCCTCAGCCACGGCTCACTCGTACCTCAGGGCGTCGATCACATCCAGCTTCGCGGCCTTCACAGCGGGCAGGAACCCGGCCGCCACGCCCACCACCCCGGAGAAGCCCAGGCCCAGGGCCACGGCCCAGGTTTCGGTCACGGCGGGCACCTGGAACTTCTGGAGGATGAAGACGGCGGTGTACGCGAATCCGATCCCGATGACGCCGCCCAGCACGGAGAGCACGATGGCCTCGATGAGGAACTGCCAGAGGATGCTCCGCTGGGTGGCGCCCAGGGCGCGGCGGATGCCGATCTCCCGGGTGCGCTCGGTGACACTCACCAGCATGATGTTCGAGATGCCGATGCCGCCCACCACCAGGGAGATGCTGGCGGCCACGGCCAGCAGGGCCGTGAGGATGCCCGCCTGCTGGCTCTGCATCTGCACGATGTCGTCCTGCTTGCGGATCTGGAAGGGGTTGTCGTCCTTGGGCGCGACCTTCATGCGCTGGCGCAGAAGAGCCGTGACCTCGGCTTCGGCCAGCTCGGCCTTCCCTTCCTGGGCGCTGACCATGATGCGCTGGATCTTGTCGCGCCCCATGATCTTGCGCATGACCGTGGTGTAGGGGGCCACGATGAGGTCATCCTGGTCGCCCCACATGCCGGCGCCCTTCTTCTCCAGCACGCCCACCACCTGGAAGGGCAGCGCGCCCACGCGCACTGTCTGGCCCACGGGGTCTTCGCCATTGGGGAAGAGGTTGTCCTTCACGGTCTGGCCGATGACGCAGACCTTGGCCATGCCACGGACTTCGGTATCGGTGAAGAAGCGCCCGTTCTCGACTTCCCAGCCCCGGATCTGGAGGAACTCGGGGCCGGTGCCCTGGACCTGGGTGACATAGTTGCTGTTCTGGAAAATGATGGGCCGCGTGGTCTGGACCTGGGCCGAGGCCGCCACCACGCTGCTCTGCGCGAGCTCCTGCTGGATCAGGGGGGGATCGCTCTCCAGCAGGATGTCCGCGCTGCCCATGGCCGACGGACCGAAGCGGTTTCCGCCGCTGCCGGGGAAGATGGTCAGCATGTTGGAGCCCATGTTCTGGATCAGGGCGATGGAGGCCCGCTTCGAACCCTCGCCGATGCCGATCATGGCGATGACCGCCCCCACGCCCACGATGATGCCGAGCATGGTGAGAAACGCGCGCATCTTGTTGCGCGTGATGGCAAACAGCGCGAGCTTGATGAACTCCAGGAACCGCATGGATCCTCCCGGCTAGCGCCGTCCGCCCTGGCCGCCCGGCGTGGCCGCCGTGCCGTTGGCCTGCTTGGTGTTTTCGACGCCCACCAGGATCTGCAGGCCCTCCTGGAGGCCTTCGCCGGTTACTTCGGTGAACTGGCCGTCAGTGATGCCGGCCTTCACCACGAGGGCCTTGGGCTTGCCGTTCTCCAGCACCCAGATGCGGTCCTCCCGCCGGGCCACCAGGCCCCCTTTGCTGCCAGTGGTGCTCTGGGCCCCGGGCCGGGGACCGCCGCCCATCGTCATGGGCTGGCCCAGGCGCGGGCCGTCGGTTTTCTTCTCATCCTTGATGAAGGCGGAGGGGTTGAAGCGCAGGGCGGAGTTCGGCACCCGCAGCACATCCTTGCGCTGGTTGGTGACGATGGTGACATTGGCGGTCATGCCCGAGCGCAGGGCCAGGGTGCCGGTGAACTTCGGGCCGCCGAGCTGGCTGGCGCCGCCGGGGATCCGGGCCAGGGCCTTCGGATCGCCCACGGGGGCCTGGGCCGCGGCGGCCATGGAGCGGACCTGATCGGGCCTGCCCTGTCCCGCCTGGCGCTCCTTGAACCGCTTCAGGAAGTCCGCCTTGGTGGTGCCCGCCGGCAGGCGGTCCTTCATGCGTTCCCAGGCCTTCTCGGGATCGGGAGCGCCCTGCCCCGCTCCAGGTGCCGCGCCGGATGCCTCGCCTGATGCCGAGCCACGGGGGGCATGGCCGCCGGCGGCCTGGGCGGAGCCCTGGGCCTCCTCGCCGGAGCCGGGGAGGGGCTCGTTGGGGACGATCATCTCGACCACATAGTTCACGACATTCTGGGTGGTGATCGGCTCCTGCCGGACCAGGCTCACGGTGGCGCCGAATTGGCGGTCCGGCAGGCTGTCCACGGTGAAGAAGGCGCGCTGGCCCACCTTCACTTCGTCGATGTCCGATTCGCCGATGGAGACCTGGACCTTCATCTTCGACAGGTCCTGGGCGATCTGGAAGAGGTTGGGCGTGCTGAAGCTCGCCGCCACGGTCTGCCCCACATCCGCCAGCCGCGAGATGACGACGCCATCCACCGGAGCCGTGATATTGCAGTAGCCGAGGTTGGCCTTGGCGCGCTCCAGGGAGGCCTTGGCGTTCTCGTAGCTGGCCACGGCGGTCTGGTAGGCCACCTGCTTGGCCTCGAGATCCTGGTCCGCCAGCAGTTTTTCCGCCGCCAGGCGCTTGGCGCGCTCGTACTGGCGCCGGGCGTCATCCATGCTCGCCTTGGCCCGGTCCATGCCGGCCTCGGCGTCCTTCAGCTGGGTCTCCCAGATGGTCGGATCGATCTGGGCGATGAGCTGACCCTTCTTCACGATGCTGTTGTAGTCCACATAGAGGGCCGAGATCACCCCGGACACCTGGGTGCCCACAGCCACCTGCACCACCGGGCTCACGGCGCCCGTGGCATTGATGCGCTGGGTGATGTTGCCCTTGTCCAGCTTGGCCTGGCGCCACTTCACTTCATCCTTGGGCCGCGTGAGGGCGTAGCCGGCTCCCGCCGCCACCACCGCGACGCCAATGCCAAGAACGATCCAGGTGTTCCGCTTCATGCGCCGCGCTCCGAATCTCAAAGGGCCGGGCAGGGCCCAGCCTTAAACCTTCGCATAACGATGTATGGACCGCCAGATCAGGTTCCCGGTTGAGGCGGAAATTCCAGAATCAGCGGATCAGGCCGAGTCCCTCGACCAGGGCGCGCCGGGCGAACCCATCTGCAAGGAAATACTGGAGAAAGCCGCCGGTCAGGACGATGCCCGCGGCCACCAGCACCGTGGCGCCGGCCAGGGGGGCATGCACCGCCGGGCGATCCGAGGCCAGGCGTTCCGCCTCGGCATTGGGGGCCTGGAGGAAGAGGGCCACGAGGAAGCGCAGGTAGTAATAGGCGGACACCAGACTCGCCAGCACGCCCAGGATGGCCAGGCCCACATGACCCGTGCCCACCAGCTCGCGGAAGATCATGTACTTGCCGTAGAAGCCGCCCAGGGGCGGGATGCCCGCCAGGCTCAGCATGAACACGGCGGCGGCGAAGCCCATGGCGGGCCGCTTCCAGCCCAGGCCCCGCAGGTCCTCGAAGGTGGTGTGCTCGCCCACCAGGCCGAAGGCCGTCAGCAGGCCGAAGGCGCCCAGGTTCATGGCCAGGTAGATGACCAGGTAGAACAGCACGCCCGTGTGGGCGGCGGGGGTGCCGGCCACGAAGCCGAGCATCAGGTAGCCCGCATGGCTGATGCTGGAATAGGCCAGCATGCGCTTCACATTGGACTGCACCAGGGCGGTGAGGTTGCCCACCACCAGGGTGGCCACGGCCAGCACGGCCACCACGGCCTGCATCTTCACGCCCACGGCGCTCAAGGGCGCCAGGCTGCCGGGGAAGATGCGGAGCAGGGCGATGAACGCCACGCCCTTGGTGGCCACGGACATGAAGCCGGCGATGGGATGGGGCGAAGCCTCGTAGGCGTCCGGCGTCCACTGGTGGAAGGGCACGGCGGAAACCTTGAAGAGGAAGCCCAGCAGCAGGAGGGCGGCGCCCGCCAGCACCAGCGGATCCAGGGCCAGGCCCTGGGCCTTGAGGATGACGGCGGCGGTGGTCAGATCGAGGCTGCCGCTCAGGCCGTAGATCAGCACGCCGCCCATGAGGAAGCAGCTGGAGGCCACGGCTCCGGTGATGAAGTACTTCATGCCGCCTTCGGCGCTCTGGGGCCGCGCCCGCACAGTGCCCACCAGGGCGTAGAGCGGCACGCTGAAGAGTTCCAGCCCCAGGAACAGGGCCACGAAGTGCGTCGTGGAGGCGAAGAGCATCATGCCCACCACGGAGAAGAGGAGCAGGGAGAGGCTCTCCCCCTTCACCCAGCCTTCCTGGTGGAAGTGGTCCCAGCTCTGGAGGATGGTGAGGGCCGCGGCCACCAGCAGGAAGATGCCGGTGAACTGGGCCAGGCGGTCCATGCGGAGCTGGAAGAAACTGGGCTGGGCGCCGGTCTGCCAGAGGTCGGTCAGGTACCAGAAACTCGCGCCCACGGCCAAGAGGGCAGTGCCGTACATGACGGCCCGGATCCACTTGGCGGTGGCCTGGTCCTTGTCTAGGGACATGAGGGGGATCAGGCAGGCGCCGAGGGCCGGGAGGATCAGCGGCAGCAGGGCCGCCCACTGGCTGGGGGTGAGGCTCATCAGTGCACCTCGTGGGCGGCGGAGGGTTCAGGAGCCGCGGAAGCTTCATGGGCTTGGGCCCCGGCGGGCGCCGGCGCCTCATGGACGGCCGGCCTCAGGACGAAGGTCCGGGGCGCCGGAGCCTTGATGTCCTGCAGCAGCGAGGCCACGGGGGCTTCGCTGGCGACCATGAAGGTCTTCGGATGGACGCCCATCCACACGATGAGCACCACCAGGGGCAGCATCACCGCGATCTCCCGCGCATTCAGGTCGCTGTGCAGGTGGTGGGTGCCGCTGTCCTCGTCCTTGTTCTCGGGGCCCCAGAAGACCCGCATGAACATCCAGAGCATGTAGACCGCGCCCAGCAGCACGCCGGAGGTGGCGAGGCAGGCGTAGAGCCGGCCCCAGCCGAAGCCGGAGAGGAAGGTGCCGTTGAGGATCCAGAACTCGCCCACGAACCCGTTGGTCAGCGGCAGGCCGATGGAGCTCAGGGTGACGATCATGAAGAAGGTGGTGAACACGGGCATCTTCGTCACCACGCCGCCGAAGTCGGCGATCATGCGCGTATGGGCCCGGTCGTAGAGCATGCCCACCAGGAGGAAGAGCGCGCCGGTGCTGATGCCGTGGTTGAGCATCTGGAGCATGGCGCCCTGGGTGCCGATGACGGTCATGGACGCGAGGCCCAGCATCACGAAACCCATGTGGCTCACGGAGGAGTAGGCCACCAGCTTCTTGATATCGCGCTGCACCATGGCCACCAGCGCGCCGTAGACGATGGCGACGACGCTGAGGAGGGCGATGGGCTGGGCGTAGTGCATCGCCGCCTGGGGGAACATGGGGATGGCGAAGCGGATGAAGCCGTATCCGCCGAGCTTCAGCAGCACGCCGGCGAGGATGACGGAACCGGCCGTGGGTGCCTGCACATGGGCGTCCGGCAGCCAGGTATGGAGCGGGAAGAGGGGCACCTTGATGGCGAAGGCCACCGCGAAGGCGACGAACAGCCAGCACTGGACGCCGAAGGGCAGCGCCGAGGCGGCCTGGGCCATCACGGCGGGATTGAAGCCGCCCGCCTTGTTGGCCAGGTAGAGCAGCGCCACCAGCCAGAGCAGCGAACCGCTCAGGGTGTAGAGGAAGAACTTGTTGGCGGCGTAGCGGCGCTCATCCCCGCCCCAGACCCCGATCATGAAGTACATCGGGATCAGCATGGCCTCCCAGAAGAGGTAGAAGAAGAACAGGTCCTGGGCCATCAGGGCGCCCAGCATGCCGGTCTCGAGCAGGAGGAACAGGGCCGCGAAGGTGCCGATGCGGTCCTTCAGGCTGTTCCAGGTGCCCAGCATGGTGAGGGGCACGAGGAAGGTGGTGAGGATGACGAGCCAGAGGTTCAGGCCGTCCACCGTCAGGGCGTAGTCCACCGGCAAGTTCACAAGGGTGAACCAGGGGGCGCGCTCGACGAGGACCGCGCCGGCCGATCCGTGGCCCAGCAGCCACGCGAGGCTCAGGATGAAGACGCCCAGGGCGCCCAGGAACCCGAGCAGCCGGGCCAGCTTGCCCAGGGAGTGCGGCAGGGCCATCAGCACGAAACCCAGCAGGGTCGGCGCGAAGACCAGAAAGGTGAGGGGATGGGAGTTCAGCCAGGTCATCGCCCCACCTACTTCAGGAAGACATAGAGGAGGACCGCGGCCCCCAGAGCCATGCTGAGCGCGTAGTTGCGCACCCGGCCGGTCTGGAAGAGGGCGGTGAAGTCCCCGAACACCCGGGCCAGCGCGCCCGGCAGGTTCACGCCCACACCGTCGATGATGATCACATCGAAGAGCTTCCACAGCACATTGCCGAACCAGCGGATGGGCCGGAGCAGGTAGAGCTCCACACCCTCATCCACGAAATATTTGTTCAGCAGCAGGTTGTGGACGAAGGGGAACTTCGTGGCGAAGGCCAGTTCCCAGGCCGGGCCATCCTTGTACTTCGACCAGCCCAGGAAGCCGAAGAGCAGGCCCAGGGTCGTGGAAATGAGGGCGAGCAGGACCGCCGGCCCCTCGTGGTGCCCGTGGGCGCCATGGGTCTGGCCGTAGGTCAGGGCGGAGTTCAGCCATTCGCCGATCCGGAAGTGGCCGCCGAAGGCCTCGGGCACACCCCAGAAGCCCCAGAGCAGGGAGCCTACCGCCAGCACCATGAGCGGCACCGTCATGGTGAGCGGGCTCTCGTGGGCGTGCTCATAGGCGTGGTGATCGCGGGGCTCGCCCCAGAAGGTCAGGGCCATGAGGCGCCACATGTAGAAGCTGGTGCAGCAGGCGCCGATCACGCCGATCACCCAGAGGGCCGGGGACTTCAGGTAGGCCAGGTAGAGGATCTCGTCCTTGCTGAAGAAGCCCGAAGTGCCCGGGAAGCCCATGATGGCAACGGTGCCGGCCACCATGGTGAGGAAGGTGATCTTCGTCTTGGTCTTCAGCCCGCCCATCTTGAACAGGTCCTGCTCGTGGTGCATGGCGTGGATCACGCTGCCGGCGCCGAGGAAGAGGAGGGCCTTGAACCAGGCGTGGGTGAAGACATGGAAGAAGCCGGCCGCGAAGCCCGCCGCGCCCAGGCCCAGGAACATGTAGCCCAGCTGGGAGACGGTGGAATAGGCCAGCACCTTCTTGATGTCGCGCTGGAAGAGGCCGATGGTGGCGGCGAAGAGCGCCGTGGCGGCGCCCACCCAGGCCACCACGGTCATCGTGATGGGAGCCAGGGTGAAGACGGGCGCCAGGCGGCAGATCATGTAGATGCCGCTGGTCACCATGGTGGCTGCGTGGATGAGGGCGCTGACGGGCGTGGGGCCCGCCATGGCGTCCGGCAGCCAGAGGTAGAGGGGCAGCTGGGCGCTCTTTCCCGTGGCGCCCACGAAGAGCATCAGGGTGGCGAAGGTGAGGACGCCGAAACCCACTTCGGGGGCCAGGTGGCCGGACTGGGTCAGGATGTCGGAGATGGTCAGCGTGCCGAAGGCGGCGAAGAGCACCAGCATGCCGATGGAGACGCCCAGATCACCCACGCGGTTGGTGAGGAAGGCCTTCAGGCCCGCCTGGGGCGCGAAGTCCGTCTCGTAGTAGTAGCCGATGAGCAGGTAGGAGCAGAGGCCCACGCCCTCCCAGCCCACGAACATCAGCGGCAGGCTGGAGCCCATGATCAGGGTGAGCATGAAGAACACGAAGAGGTTCAGGTAGCTGAAGAACCGGGCGTAGCCCTCGTCCCCGTGCATGTAGCCCACGGAGTAGAGGTGGATGAGGAAACCGATGCCCGTGACGATCAGCATCATGGTGCCGCTGAGGGAATCGATGACGAGGCCGAAGGGGACGCTCAGGGTCCCGGTGGCCATCCACTCGCCGTAGGTCAGGGCGAGCCGATGGTCCGGCATGCCCTTCATGGTGAAGAAGGCCGAGGTGGCCAGCACCAGGGAGCCCAGCACCACGCCGAGGCCGACGAAGGTGACGGCGCCCTTGCCGGCGCGCTTGCCCAGCAGGCCGTTGAAGGCCGCGCCCAGCAGGGGGAGGATCGGAATGAGCCAGTAGTACTTGTTCATCGCATCCTCACTGCTTCAGGCTGGCGGCCCGGTCCGAGTCGGTGGTGTCCCGGTGACGGTAGAGGCCGATGATCAGCGCCAGACCAATGGCCGCTTCGCAGGCGGCCACGGCGATGATGAAGAGGTAGAACACCGTGGCCTGGGCATCCCCGCTCCGGAAACGGGCGAAGGCCAGCAGGGCCACATTGGCGGCGTTGAGCATCAGCTCGACGCCCATGAACTGCATGATCAGGGTGCGACGCAGCAGCACCGTGGCCAGCCCCAGGGCGAAGAGCAGGAGGGCCACCACCAGGTATCCCTGGAGGCCGCCGTGGAGGATCGCGTCCATGCCGGTCATCGCTGGCTCCTCACAGATTCCGCTTGGTCAGCGCCACGGCGCCGATCATGGCCGCCAACAGCAGCAGGCCCGCCACTTCGAACCCCAGCAGGTGGTCGGCGAAGAGCGTCGAGCCCACAGCCTGCAGGTTCATGGCTCGGGGCAGCGCCTCGCCCCTCGTCGCCAGGTCCTTCAGGCCGCCGGAGGCCAGCACCAGCTTCACGGCGCCGAAGCCCATGGCCGCGAGCAGGGCCAGGGAGAGCCAGCGCTGGATGGGATGGGCCACCTCGGCCTTCTCCTCCTCGTGGCTGTTCAGCATCATGATCACGAAGAGCACCAGCACCATGATGGCGCCGGTATAGACGATGACCTGGAAGGCCGCCGCCACGGGGTTGGCCAGCAGCACGAAGAGGCCCGCCACGCCGAAGAAGGCGGCCACCATGCAGAGGCCGGCCATGACGACATTCTTCTGGAGCAGCATCCCCAGGGCACCCAGGAGCGTGATGAGGGCGAAGGTGATGAACATGGCCTCTCCTTACATCGCGATCGTGCGGCGCGGCACGGAGGGGGTGGGATCCTGGCTGATGGCTTCCTTGCCGTCGGTCTCGGCGTAGGTGTTCATCAGGTCCCACTTGCCGTACTTCATGGAGAGCCGGTCGTAGGCAGCCACTTCGTAGTCGTTGCGGAGCCAGATCGCATCCTTGGGACAGGCCTCTTCGCACATGCCGCAGTAGATGCAGCGGAGCATGTCGATGCTGAACTTGGCCGGCCGCTTCTCCTCGAAGCCCTGGGTGTAGGTCAGGTCGCTGAACTCCTCGGCCTCGATGCTGATGCAGCGGGCCGGGCAGGCTTCCTGGCACATGAAGCAGGCCACGCACTTGATGGCGCCGTCCTCGAACCGCTTCAACTCGTGGAGACCGCGGTAGCCCGCGGGCATCTCCTTCTTCATGTCCGGATACTGGATCGTGTAGCGCTTCGCGGTGGAAGTGAAGAGCTGCCGTAGGAAGTGCTGGAAGGTGATGCCCATGCCCTTCAGCACCGGCCACACATAGGTGCGGTCCAGCCAGCTCAGCTCGACCTTCTTGACCAGGACACCCATCGCCAACTCCTCAGTGTCCCTGGCTCATGCGCCAGGCGTGGAAGACCAGGTTTGCCATGGAGAGCGGCAGCATCACCTTCCACCCGAGATGCATGAGCTGGTCGTAGCGGAACCGCGGCAGCGTCCACCGGATCCAGACAAAGACCCAGGCGAAGAACAGCATCTTCAGCAGGAAGCTGGCCACGGACAGCATCACCGCCGGGTCCTTCACGAAGGGCACCTGCCAGCCGCCGAAGTAGAGCGTGGCGATGAGGGCCGAGGCCGTCATCAAGTGGCAGTACTCCGACAGGGCCAGCAGGCTGAACTTCATGCTGCCGTATTCGGTGTTGAAGCCCGCCACGATCTCGCTCTCGCCCTCGGCGAAGTCGAAGGGCAGGCGGTTGGTCTCGGCGAACATGCAGGTGAAGAACACCACGAAGCCCAGGGGCTGGCGGACGATGTTCCAGGCCCAGGGCAGATGGCCCTGGGAAGTGATGATGTCGGAGGGGTCGTAGCCGCCGGCGGTCATGAAGATGGTGACCACGGCCAGGCTCATGCCGATCTCGTAGCTCACCATCGCCGCGGAGGCCCGCATGCCGCCGAGGATCGACCACTTGTTGTTGCTCGACCAGGCCGCCACCAGCACACCGTAGACCGCCATGCCGCCGATGGCCAGGGGATAGAGCATCCCCATGCCGTTGCCGGGATCCAGCAGCGCCATGTGGTAGGTCTGGCCGCCGCTCACGAAGCTGCGCCCGAAGGGGATCACGGCGAAGCCCATGAGGGCCGGCACGAAGGCCAGGAAGGGCGCCAGCCAGAAGAGGGTCTTGTTCGCGTCGTGGGGGACCAGGTCCTCCTTGAAGAAGAACTTGATGCCGTCCGCCACGGGCTGCGCGAGGCCGATGATCTTGATCTTCCCGAAGAGGGCCGCCCGGTTGGGACCGATGCGGTCCTGGATCATGGCCGCGCCTCGGCGCTCCACCCAGGTCCAGACGGCCGCCAGCGAAAAGACGCCACCGAAGACGATGACGAGTTTCGCCACCATCCAGGCGGTGGCAGGCGTGGTGTGCAGCAGGCTCGCAAGCTTGTCCATGGGCGGCTTCCCGGCAGGGCCACCCGCGGGGAGGCCCAACCCATCGAGCCTATCAGACCAACGCCCTTCCCGACACGGAGGGAAAGAACCCTGGCGGCGCCGATGCGACCTGGGTCACAGCCCCGGTCAAGGCCAGCACTCGGGCCGCAGGTAAAAGAATCGACGGTCCGGTTCTTTCGCGGCGGAGCCGCCTCGGGGAAATCCCAGGTGCAGCCTGCGATTCCTCAGCCTTTCGCCTCGATCTTGCTCCACGAATCCTTCAGCCCCACGGTCCGGTTGAACACGGGCGCGCCGGGCCGGCCGTCCGGGTCCACCGCGAAATAGCCCGTGCGCTCGAACTGGAACCGCTCGCCGGGACGGGCGTCCCGGAGGCTGGGTTCGAGGCGGGCATCGGTGAGCACCTCGAGGCTGGCCGGGTTCAAGAGGGCCTTCCAGTCCTGGCCCTCGGGCACATCCATGGGGTCCTCCTGGGTGAAGAGGGGCTCGTAGAGCCTCACTTCGGCCTTCACGGCATGGGGCGCGCTCACCCAGTGCAGCGTGCCCTTCACCTTGCGGCCGTCGGGCGCGTTGCCGCCCTTGCTGGCGGCGTCCCACTCGCAGCGGAGCTCCACCACATTGCCGGCGGCGTCCTTGAGGACCTCGCGGCAGGTCACGAGGGCCGCCCCGCGAAGGCGCACCTCCGCGCCCGGAGCCAGGCGGAACCACTTCTTGGGGGCTTCCTCGCGGAAGTCGTCCTGGTCGATGAAGAGCTCCCGGGTGAATGGCAGCCGGCGGGTCCCCATGGCCGGATCGTCCGGATGGTTGGCCACCTCGACCTCGAAGGCCTCGGCGTCCGTCATGTTGGTGATGACCACCTTCAGGGGGCGCAGCACGGCCATGCGGCGGGGCGCCCGCTTCTCCTGGTCTTCCCGGATGCAGAACTCCAGCAGGCCCACATCGGCCACCATGTCGCGCTTGGCCACGCCCACCCGTTCGGCGAAGGCCCGCACAGCCTCGGGAGTGTAGCCCCGGCGCCGCAGGCCGCAGATGGTGGGCATGCGGGGATCGTCCCAGCCCCGCACGATGCCCTCCTGCACCAGCTGGAGGAGGCGGCGCTTGCTCATCACCGTGTAGGTGAGGTTCAGGCGGGCGAACTCGATCTGGCGGGGGAGGGGGCGCTGGAAGAACTTCCCTTCGGCATCCTGCTCCAGGAACCACTCGTAGAGCGGGCGGTGGTCCTCGAACTCCAGGGTGCAGATGGAGTGGGTGATGGTCTCGATGGCGTCGGACACCCCGTGGGCGTAGTCGTACATCGGATAGATGCACCAGGTGTCGCCCGTGCGGTGGTGGTGGGCCCGGCGGATGCGGTACATGAGGGGATCGCGCAGGTTCATGTTGCCGCTCTGCATGTCGATCTTGGCCCTCAGCACCCGGGAGCCGTCCGAGAATTCCCCGGCCTTCATGCGGCGGAAGAGGTCCAGGTTCTCCTCGGGGCTGCGGTCCCGGTACGGGCTGGGCCGGCCCGGCGTGTGGAAGTTGCCCCGGTACTCGCGGATCTCCGCCTCGGAGAGGTCGCAGACATAGGCCTTGCCCTGCTGGATGAGGTATTCCGCGTAGTCGCAGAGGAAGGGGAAGTAGTCCGAGGCGTAGTGTTCGCCCTTCCACTGGAAGCCCAGCCACTGGACATCCTCGCGGATGGAGTCCACATACTCGACATCCTCCTTCACGGGGTTGGTGTCGTCGAAACGCAGGTTGGTGCCGCCGCCGTAGGCCTTCGCCAGGCCGAAGTTCAGGCAGATGCTCTTGGCGTGGCCGATGTGCAGGTAGCCGTTGGGCTCCGGCGGGAAGCGCGTGAGCACCCGCCCCCCGTGTTTGCCCGAGGCGCGGTCCGCCTCGACGATCTCCTCGATGAAGTGGAGCTTCTTGGGTTCGGGAATCGGCAGGTCAGCGGACATCGGGGCTCACAGGATGCAAACCTCAAAGATACCCGCTGGCCGGCCCTCCCCGGTAATGGTCATCCCAGCCCCGCCGCCACCTGCGTCGCGCGCTCGATGCCGCGGGCCACGACGGAGCGGATCCGGCCATCCTCCAGGACCATCAAACCGGCGATGGTGCAGCCGGCGGGCGTGGTGACCTCATCCTTGAGGGCGGCGGGGTGCCGGCCGGTTTCCAGCACCATGGAGGCGGCCCCCAGCGTCATCTGGGCGGCCAGCTCCAACGCCACGGCCCGGGGCAGGCCGCACTGGACGCCGCCTTCGGCCAGGGACTCGAGGATCACGAACATGAAGGCCGGGCCGCTGGCACTGAGGCCCGTGACCGCGTCCATGTGCTTCTCGTCCAGGTCCATGACCCGGCCCAGGGGCTCGAACAGGGCCCGGGCCTGGGCCAGCTGGGCCCCGGTGACCCCCTGCCCCGCCGCCAGCACCGTCATGCCCCGGCGGATGGCGCAGGGGGTGTTGGGCATGGCCCGCACCAGGGGGGTGCCTTCGGGCGTGTGGGCGGCCAGGAAGTCGAGGGTCGTGCCTGCGGCGATGGAGACCACCAGGGGGCGATGGTCCAGGGCGCCGGCGGCGGCGAGGCCCGCCAACAGGCCCTTCAGCTCCTTGGGCTTCACGCAGAGCAGCACCACCTCCGCCGCCTTGACCGCGGCGGCGGCGTCGCCCGAAAGGGTGATGCCCAGGGCCTCGGCCCGGGCGCGGACCGCCCCGGCGGGATGCCGCGTGGCGACCCGGAGACGCGCCGCGGGGTAGCCGGAGGCCTCCACCAGGCCGGCGCTGATGGCCTGCCCCATGGTGCCGAAGCCCAGGATGGCCAGGTCGGGGTGCATGTTCATGGGCGCTCCTCAAAACAAAAACCCCCGCACAAGGGCGGGGGAGGATGTCGGAACCCGGTGGCCGGGTCAGTGTCGCGTGCGTCTCCCCCCCGCACTCGAGGTGCTAGGGCGCGGGTCGACGAGGATGGGGCGGAGGATCATGGCACCCAGCATAGCCGGGCCCGGAGGCGAATGGGAGATTTCAGGCAGCTGGAAAGCTTCCGGCTACTGGTCCCGGCCCTGCCCCAGGGTCCACCAGGCGCAGTCGTCCAACTGGGAGACCACGAAGCCCTGCCGCATCGCCGAGATGCGCTGGAACTGCGTGCAGGTGGGGGAGTGGAAGCCCGTCGTGATCTCGCCCGGGCCCGAGCGCACGCCGAAGAAGAAGTCGGACTGCTCCAGCCCCAGGCGGAGCGCCGTCTCCTGGAGGGCCGCCCGGTGGTCCATCCCCTCCGGGATGCCCTGGATCACCTGGACCGTCTCCCCAGCGATGATCGTGGGGGCGTAGACGGCGGCGCCCTGGTCCTCCAGCACCGCGAGGGTGAGGTGGGTGAATTCCTCCAGATCCATCAGAGCCACCGCTCCAGCCGCGCCACCACCTCGTCGCGGCCGACGAGCATGAGCGTATCGAAGATGCCCGGGCTGACGGGCTTGCCGCAGAGGGCCACGCGGAGGGCCTGGGCCAGGTCCTTGGTCTTGAGGCCGTGCCTGGCCAAGATGGCGTTGATGCCCGCCTCCAGCGCGTCGTGGCCGTAGTCCGTCAGCGCACAGACCTCACCCAGAGCCGGCTTGATGGCCGGCGTCATGAACTTCTCCACGGCTTTCTCGTCGAAGGCGGCGGGACGCTCGAAGGCGAAGCGCAGGGCCTCGGCCATGTCGGTCAGGGACTTGCCCTTCTGGGTGGACTGGATGGCCTGGGCTCTCCAGGCTTCCGGCTTCTGGTCCCACATGCCGGGCACGAAGGGCCGGAGGTGGGGCTCCAGTTCCTGCCAGGAGGCCCGCTGGATGAGCTTCTGGTTCAGCCACTGCAGCTTGTCCATGTCGAAGCGGGCGGCGCTCTTCTGGCAATCGGCCAGGTCGAAGAGCTGGATCATCTGCTCATCCGTGAGCAGCTCCTCCTCGGCGCTCTCCACCGCCTTGCCGTCGATCTTGGGGGTCCAGGAGAGCCGTGCCAGGGCCAGGCGCACGGCGGAGGGCAGCAGGCCCATGGCCTGGTACTCCGTGATGCTGGTGGCGCCGTGGCGCTTGCTCAGCTTCGCGCCGTCGGCGCCCAGGATCATGGGCACATGGGCGAAGGCCGGCAGCTCGTAGCCCAGGGCCTCGAAGAGCGGGATCTGCTTGGGCGTGTTGTTCAGGTGATCGTCGCCTCGGATCACATGGGTCACTTCCATGTGGGTGTCGTCCACCACGACGCAGAAGTTGTAGGTGGGCACCCCGATCTCGCCGGGGCCCTCCCCGGTGCGAGCGATGATCCAGTCATCCAGGCTGTCGGCGGGAAAGTGGGTCTCGCCCTTGATGAGATCCGGCACCACGATGTCGCCGCCCTTGGGCATGCGGAAGCGGATGGCGGCCGGCTGGCTCGCGTCGTGGCCCGCCTCGGCGCAGCCCTTCCCGGCATCCAGCCCGCGGTTGTACTGGAAGACCTTGCCGGCGGCCTCCACGGCCTTGCGCCGTTCGTCCAGCGCCTCCCGCGAGCAGCGGCAGCGATAGGCCAGGCCCTTGTCCAGCAGCTCCTGGATCTTGGTCCGGTAGAGGTCCATGCGCTGCATCTGGCGATAGGGGCCGTGGGGGCCCTTCCACTGGCTGGGATCCCCCACCACCGGCCCCTCGTCCCAGGTCAGCCCGCACCAGGCCATGCCCTCTTCGATGATGCGGATGTTGTCGTCCGTGCTGCGGGAGAGGTCCGTATCCTCGATGCGCAGGATGAAGCGGCCGCCGTGCCTGCGGGCGAACAGCCAGCAGAACAGCGCCGTGCGCACCCCGCCGATGTGGAGCATGCCGGTGGGGGACGGGGCGAAGCGGGTGACGACCTGGCGGGACATGGGAGGGCCTCGAATCAAACCTCCAGTGTGCCCCAAGCGCGCGCACCGCGTCCGTGCGGATGCGAAAAACGCGCTGGGTTCTCCGTCCCTACTTGATGTAGAGCTTCAGCTTGATCTCGACGGGGTTTTCCCCGTTGAAGAGGCTGCGGTCCAGGACCACCGGGACCTCGACCACGCTGCTGTGCGGCATGTGGATCGGGGCGGCGACATGGGGGGTGGAGCTGGCTTCCGCGGGGATCTCCTCGATCTCCTCCAGCAGCTCGCCCGCGGACAGCTCCTCGACCTCCAGGGGCTTCGTGGAGTCCGCCGCCGGCGAGGGGGGCGGGGGCGGGGCGGCACCGGCGAGAATCGGGGGGGGCTCTTCGACCACGCCGCCGCCGTACTTGTCGGCCAGGCTCTTCAGCACCAGCCGGGCCACGCCCGTGAGGGTCTCCTTGACCCCTTCGCCCCGCATGGCGCAGGCCTCGAAGGTGGGCGCCCCGAAGAGGTTGATTTCCCGGTCCAGCGTCTCCACGGGCAGGGCGTTCGGCGTGTCCCGCTTGTTCCACTGGATGACATGGGGGATCTTCGACAGGTCGGCGCCCTGGTCCTTGAGGTTGACGATGAGGTTCTGGAAGCTCTCTTTGTTGCTTTCCAGGGCCGGAGCCTGGGAATCCGCCACGAAGACCACCGCGTCGGCGCCCCGGAGCACCAGCTTGCGGGTGGCGTCGTAGAAGACCTGGCCGGGCACGGTGTAGAGCTGGACCCGGGTCTTCATGCCCCGGATGGTGCCGAGGTCGATGGGCAGGAAATCGAAGAACAGCATGCGATCCGTCTGGGTGGCCAGGGACAGCATCTTGCCGCGTCCCTCGCCGGGCAGGATGTCGTAGACATGCTGGAGATTGGTGGTCTTCCCGCACAGGCCGGGGCCGTAGTAGACGATCTTGGCCGTCAACTCCTTCGTGGCCGCATTGAAAAGCACCATGCCTGCACCTTCGCGATCTCCGGGGAAGATTGGCGGGTCTGCGGAACCCCGTCAAGAAAGAACCGAGATTCCGGTTCGGGCCCCCGCCTTCCCCGCGGGTGCGCTACACTTCCGGCCATCCCACCATCCCCGAGGGTTTCTATGGCCAAGCTGCTGGTGCACGAAAGCGCGGGCATCCGAGAGTTCGAGATCGTGGACGAGGAAGTCCACATGGGGCGCGAGCTGGACAACACGCTGCGCCTTCCCGACCCGAGCATCAGCCGCCACCACTGCGTGATCCGGAAGGTGGGCGGCGGCTACGAGGTCCAGGACCTCCAGAGCAGCAACGGAGTCCTGGTCAACGGAAACCGCGTCCAGTCCTCCCCGCTGCGGGACGGGGACCGCGTCACCCTGGGCCAGGTCCAGCTCACCTTCCAGGATCCGCGGCCCGAAGGCGCCACCGTGGCCATCAACCGGGACGAGGTCCCGGCCGTCCCCACGGGCACCGTGCGCATGTCCGCCGACGAACTGGCGGCCATCCATACCGGCAAGCCGCCCGCTGGCGATCCGGCGCCGAAGGGCCCCGCCTCGGACCAGATCATCACCGGCCCCATCCCCAACGCGCCCAAGGGCATCCCGCCGGTGGCGCCACCGCCCGCCCCCAGGCCCGTCCCGCATACTGGCCAGCCCGCCGGCCCGGCCGAGCAGTCCTTCCTGGGCTCCCTCCTGCCGGCCATCCCCGACGATGCCGTGCCCACGGGTGAGCGGGGCGATCTGGTCACGCGCCTGCTGGCGGTGCTCATCGATGTGGTCCCGGCGATCCTCCTCTCCATCGCCTTCACGATCCTGGGCATCGTGCCCTATGTGGGCTGCATCCTGCTGCCCCTCAACATCGTCGCCCAGCTTGCCTACTACTGGTTCTTCGTGCCCTGGTGCGTGTCGAAGTACGGCGCCAGCATCGGCAAGAAGGTCATGAAGCTGCGGGTGGTGCCCGAAGGCAACCCCCAGGGCCGCCTCGACCTGGGCCCCGCGATCCTGCGCCAGATCGGCAACATCCTCGCCCTGAACCTCATCGTGCTGGCCGTCAAGGGCGATGAGCGCACCAGCCTCAGCGACATGTTGGCGAAATCGGAAGTCCTGAAAGTGGACCGCTGACGGTGATCCTCACCGGCCGTCAGATCCTCGAGGCCCGGGCCCAGGGCCGGATCCGCATCGACCCCTGGCGCGACGACCAGCTCAACCCGAACAGCTACAACCTGCGTCTGGGCGAGGATCTGGCCATCTACACCGACACCGAGCTCGACATGGCCAAGCCCAACGGCATCGAGTTCCTGAAGATCCCCGCCGAGGGCCTGCTGCTGAAGCCGGGAACGCTCTACCTGGGGCGCACCCTGGAGTACACGGAGACCCACGGCATGGTCCCCATGCTCGAGGGCCGCAGCAGCGTGGGCCGGCTGGGCCTCTTCGTCCATGTCACGGCCGGTTTCGGCGACATCGGCTTCTGCGGCTTCTGGACCCTGGAGATCAGCTGCATCCAGCCCGTTCGGATCTACGCCGGCGTGGGCATCTGCCAGATCTTCTACCACACCGTCAGCGGCGACTACGACAGCTACGACTCGGGCAAATACCAGCACAACTCGGGCATCCAGCCGTCCATGCTGTGGAAGGATTTCGTCAAAGAGTAGTGGCGGCACGACATCGATCGCATAGAATCACCTCAACCCAACCTCGAGGTGATTCATGCCGATTCCGGCCGCGCTTCCTTTACTCGGGCTCCTGCAGCCCCACACCAATGACGCCGCCCTGGCGGGCCTGGCCGCCGCCGGCTGCATGGTCTGGCTCGTGGTCCTCCTCGCGATGGTGGTCTTCCCCATCTTCTGCTTCTGGCGCATCTTCCAGAAGGCCGGCTACAACGGCGCCATGGCCCTGCTCTGCCTCATCCCGGGCATCGGCATGATCATCGTCCTCTGCATCCTGGCCTTCGGGACCTGGCCCGCCGGCCAGAGGAACTGACCGCACTCAATGCACGAAGGCCCCGGGACCCAGGTCCCGGGGCCTTTTCCGTCAGCGGGAAGCCTAGCCCCGATCCGGGATGGTCGCGGTCCCTTCCGGCGCCCAGAGCACCTCGAAGGGCCGCACCTCCTGTTCGATGCCCTTGAGGGCGAAGCCCTCCAGCTGGCGCAGCCGGTCCCTCCCCACCAGGTCCGCCGTGCGCGGGCCGACGACGATCTGGCCGGGCTTGGCCACGCTGCTCTCCAGGCGCGAAGCCAGGTTCACAGTGCTGCCCATCACCGTGTAGTCCATGCGCTTTTCGCAGCCGATGTCGCCCGCGAAGGCCTCGCCGCTGTTGATGCCGATGCGCATCTTCAGCTCGGGATAGCCTTCCGGCCGGGCGGCATTCAGGGCCTGCAGGATCTGCTGCATGGCCGTGGCGGCCTCCACGGCATGGCGCGCGTGGTCGGGATCGGGGCTGGGGGCGCCGAAGAAGGCCATGATGGCGTCGCCGATGTACTTATCGAGGGTGCCGCCCCGGCTGAAGATCTGGTCGGTCATGGCCTCGAAGGTGCGGTTCAGGATGCCCGCCAGCACCAGGGGCTCCATGCCCTCGCTCATGCGCGTGAAGCCCGAAATGTCGGCGAAGAGCACGCTGATCTGGCAGCGCTGGGCCTGGAGCGCCGGCGCCTCCTTGTTCTGGCTGGACTTGAGGATCTGATCCACCACCGCCGGGCTGTGGTAGCGCTCCAGGCGCTGCCGGAACTTGGCCTCGCGCTCGCGCTGGATGCCCACGGCGGCGAAGTTGGCCATGGCGCTCAGCAGGTGCTCGTCCTCGCGCTTGAAGCCGCCCTTGCTGAGGCTGGTTTCCAGGTAGATCACGCCGAAGGCCTGATCCTCCACGATGAGCGGGGCGCAGAGGGCCGAGGTGATGCCGTGGATCTTGATGCTCTCGCCGGCGCTGAACCGGGGGTCCATGCGGGCATCCGTGGTGAGGATGGCCACGCGGTCCTTCATGGCGGTGTGGGCGATGGTGCGGCTGATGGGATTGGCGTGCAGCCCCGGCTGCTCTTCCCAGACCAGCTCGGGCACCAGCTCGCCCCCGGCATCGGCCAGGAGGATGAAGCCCCGCTGGCAGGGGATCTGGGCCGTGACCAGGCCCATCACCGATTCCAGCAGCTCCGTGAGGCCGGCGGCCCGGAGCAGGGTGCCCGCCATGCTCGCCAGGCGCTGGAACAGCGTCACGGCCTCGCCCGCCGGATGCTGGCCGCTGGCCTGGGCCAGCATGGCCTCCAGGCTGGCGTGGGGCACGAGGATCGAACCGGAGGCGTCGAAGGCCCGATCTTCGAGCGAGATCCTCGAGATGCCCGCCTTGGGAGCGAGGGTCATGTTCAATCCCGGCGCCGGGGGCCCGGCGGGGGCGCCCTCGGGCACCCACATCACCATGGCCTCGCCGAGCAGCACCGTGTCCCCGGGATGCAGCGGCTCGGGCCCGGACAGCGTCGCCCCGTTGAGGGAGGTGCCGTTCAGGGACTTCATGTCCATCACATGGGGCTGGCCATCCTTCAGGAAGATGCGGGCGTGGACCCGGCTCACGGCATTGGCCTGGATGCGGATGGTGGCCTGGTCGCCCCGGCCGATGGTCACGCCGTCTTCCGTGAGCGTCACGGGGTATAAGGCGCCATCTACCTGGAGGGTGAGCTTCATGGGCATTCCGGAGGGGTGGTGAGTTTATCACGCGCTGCTGACGGTATCGGCAGGGCGCGGTATTCTATGAGGTTCCACCAGCAGGTGGTCGGAGGTCCGTTGACCAAAGTCGGTTTCATGTCCCTGGGCTGCCCCAAGAACCTGGTGGATTCGGAAGTCATGCTGGGCCACCTGCGGCTCAAGGGCTACCAGATCACCCCCGTGCTGGAGGAGGCCCAGGTGCTGGTGGTGAACACCTGCGGCTTCATCGACGCCGCCAAGCAGGAGAGCGTCGAGGCCATCCTCCAGGCCGCCTCCATGAAGAAGGAGGGGGCCTGCCAGAAACTCATCGTGGCCGGCTGCCTGGTGGAGCGGTACCGCGACGAGCTCATGGCTGAGATGCCGGAGATCGACGCGTGCCTGGGCACCCGGGACATCGAGCAGATCGCCGAGGTGATCGGCGCTGGAGCCGCCTTCGAGCTGAATCCCAACCCCGACTACCTCTACACCGAGCAGAGCCCTCGGATGCTCACCACGCCCAAGGCCAGCGCCTACCTGAAGATCAGTGAAGGCTGCGACCACGCCTGCGCCTTCTGCGTCATCCCCCGGCTCCGCGGTGGCCAGCGCAGCCGCAGCGTCGAGAGCGTCGTGGCCGAGGCCCGGAACCTCGTGGCCCAGGGTGTCCTCGAGATCAGCCTCGTGGGGCAGGACACCACGGACTACGGTCGCGACTTCGGCGATCCCGATGCCCTGGAGAAGCTGGTCCGCGCCCTGGGCCAGGTGGAGGGCCTCCGCTGGTTCCGCATCCACTACGCCTACCCGAACCGCCTCACGGACGGCCTGCTGCATGCCATCGCCGAGACGCCGAACTGCGCCCGCTATCTGGACATGCCGCTGCAGCACGCGGACGCGGCCATCCTCAAGGCCATGGCCCGCGGCGGCAGCCGCGCCCAGTTCCTGAAGCTGCTCGAGAAGGTGCGCCGCATCGTGCCGGGCATCGCCATCCGGTCCAACTTCATCGTGGGCTTCCCCGGCGAGGACGACGCCGCCTTCGAGGAGCTGAAGGCCTTCGTGAAGGAGGCCCGCTTCGACCATGTGGGCGTCTTCACCTACAGCCCCGAGGAGGGGACTTCCGCCTTCGGCCTGGGCGACCCCATCCCCAAGCGGACCAAGGAGTCCCGCAAGCGCCGCATTCTGGAGCTGCAGCAGAAGATCGCCCGGGAGAAGAACCAGGAGAAGGTGGGCCAGGTCATCGAGGTGCTCGTGGAGGGCGCCCATGAGGAGACCGACCTCCTGGTCAAGGGCCGCCACGCGGGCCAGGCCCCGGACATCGACGGCAATGTGCTGCTGGTGGACGGTGCGCCCCAGGTCAACACCATCCAGAAGGTGCGCATCGTGAAGGCCCACGCCTACGACCTCATCGGCGAGGTCGAGGAGGGCGGCCTGGAGGCCAGCACCGCCGCCTACGAAACCGCCTTCAAGGCGAGGAGCTCAACCCGCTGATCCGCCCGCGGACTCGGGTCGATCCCAGGAAGGCGAGGCAGGCCAGGCCCCCGGCCCCGAGCATGACAATGAGGAGCCAGCTCGCGTGCCCGGCCTCGAGGGCGGCCGCGGGGCCCCACCGGCTCAACGCGAAGACGGCCCCGTTGTTGGTGGCATGGCCGACGAAGGCGGGCCACAGGGATCCCGTGCGGAGAACCAGCCAGCCGAGGAAGAGCCCGAGGGCGAAGGTTCCCGGCAGCTTGACCCAGCTGCCGTGGAGCAGCGCGAACACGAGGGCCGTGAACAGCAGGGCCCGCCGATCCCCCGCGAGCTCGCGGATCCGCGCCAGGCCATAGCCCCGGCACAGGACTTCCTCCGAGAGGGGCGCCCCGAGCACCAGGCCCAGCACGCCGACCGAGGTCATGGGGTTGGGAAGGCTGGGCAGGCCGACGAGTCGATCCACGATCAGCGCCCAGCCCACCACCAGCGGGATGAAAGCCAGGACGCACAGGGCCGTCCAGATCAGGACCCCCCAGCTCACGGCAGCCAGGGGAAGCGCCCTCCGCCACTGCCTACCCCAGGCGGAGGTCGCCACCCAGAGGACCCCGGGCACCACCGCGAGAAGGGCCAGGAACCCCAAGAAGAGCCCCAGGCGGAGGTGCGTCTTCATGACGAGGGCGGAGGCCAGCCCCAGGGGGAAGGTGAACAGGTGGTACCACGCGGCGAGCCCCAGACCCGCCCCCACGCCCGCGAAGGCCCGGTTGACGCGGTGGGCGTCAGGGGCAGACACGGCGGGGCTGGGGGCTTCCGTCATCGGGGGTCCAGGCGTGGGGTGGGATCACTTGAACATGGCGCCAGAGGAAAAGCCAGGTCGTGCCTAAACGGACCTGCGAAAGTCCTCGTAGGCCCACCCGAGTCCTTCTTTGATTCGGGGATCCCTTCATGCGTGTTCCGGCCCTGCCCCTTCTGTGCCTGCCCATCCTGGCCTCTCAGGCGCCCAACCCGCCCCACCTCGCCATCCCCCGGCTGGCCCAGGCGCCTTCCATGGCCCGCGATGCGGACCTCTCCACCTGGAAGGAGGCCCTGGTCCTCACCGAGTTCGGCATGATCATGCCGGACGACAAGGGTGAGAACCGCTGGCCCACCATCGTCCATGTGGGCTGGGGCCCCGATGCGCTCTATGTGGCCGTGGAGGCCAAGGACCCGGAGCCCGCGAAGATCCACGCCGCCCGGCACATGCGTGACACCAACAACGGCGACTTCGACTTCGTGGGCGTGGACCTGGATCCCTCCGGCAAGGGCCAGAGCATCGCCCGCTTCTTCGTGACGCCCCTGGGCGGCCAGATCGACGAGATCATGACCGACAGCACCGGAGAGAACGCCTCCTACGACTGCCTCTGGGATTCCACCGGCGTGCTGACGCCGGACGGCTATGTCGTGAAGATGCGCATCCCCTACAGCAGCCTGCGCCGCCGCCCCGGCGACTGGGCCTTCCGCATCCTGCGCATCATCCCCCGGGAGCGACGCTACGGTATCTCCTGGCCCCGCATGAGCAAGGATGTGCAGTGCGACATCTGCCAGATGGCCCGGGTCTCCGGTGCCCCGGTGGACAAGCCCGGCTCCCCCTTCCTGCTCATCCCCTTCGCCACCCATGCCCGCACCCAATCCCTGGAAACCGATCCGGCCGCGCGCCCGGAGTCCAAGACCCGCCTGGGCATGGATCTCCGCTACGCCACCACGGCCCTGACCTTCGAAGGCACCTACCGCCCCGACTTCGCCACGGCCGACGCGGATGTGGACCCGCTCCAGATCAACAGCCGCTTTCGAGTGTTCTACCCCGAGCGGCGCCCCTTTTTCCTGGAGGGCATGGATCTGCTCTCCCCGCCCTCCGCTCAGCGGCAATTCTTCAGCCGCTCCATCCAGAGCCCCCTCTACGGCCTCAAGGTCTCGGGCCAGGACTCGCTGGCCAGCTGGACCGTGCTCCACGCCAAGGACGAGGATGGCGGCCTCATGCTGAGCGCCAACGGCGCCCGGGGCGTGGACGGACTGCCCACCCGCGACACGGCGGCGGCGCTGCGCCTTCAGCTGGACGGCCGGGGTTCGGGCCTGTCCTTCCTCGGCACGGACAAGCGCCTGCAGGGCGGGCCGGATGCCGCCGGTGGACTGATCGGCGGTCAGAGCGGCGGCATCTACCTGGATCAGTACCTGGGCTCCGAATTCCATGTCATCGGCAGCGCCATGAGCGCCACCTCGCGCCTGCCCCAGGCCGACGGCGGCCTCCTCTCCCAGCGCGGGACCTCCACCTCGGCCGAACTGGACTGGAACACCCGCCACTGGTTCGCGTCGGCCGTCAACCAGACCACCAGCCCCGGCCTCGTGCTGGTCTCGGGGTTCACGGACCTCCGGGGCTACCGCCAGCAGACCGGGTCCTTCGGATGGCAAGGCACCTGGAACGGCGGGCGGTTCTCCCAGGCGAACGCCAGCCTGCGCGGACGGCGCCTCACCTGGTGGAACGGCAATCCCTTCGATCGCGCCGTGGGCCTGAGCGCCTATGTGGAGACCGCCAACCGCTGGGCCTGGAGCGTGGACTGGGACATCGCGGGGCGCACCTGGGCCGATGACGAGGTGACCTCCAACGCCACCCGCAACATCAACATGGCCCTGAGCTGGAAGAAGCTCAGCTGGGCGCAGCTGCTGGCCCGGGTCATCGAGGGGCGCACCATCGATCTGGCCACCGGCGCCCCGGCGCGCATCCACACCACCAGCTTCAGCTCCCACGGCGCCGTGGGAGATGTCTGCTACGACCTGACGGCCCAGAGGACGGAGCTGAGTCGCGAGTCCGACGACCTGCGGCTCGTGCGGGCCCGGAAGCTGACCACCACGGCCACCTACCAGATGCCCCGCTTCTTCTACCTGAAGGCCCAGGCCTTCGTGGTGCGGTACGACGGGTCGGAGATCGACGGCGTGGACAAGTTCCTCAAGGCCTTCCTGGGCTGGCAGCCCAATGCCTTCACCAACGCCTATGTGGGCTGGTCCGGCCAGCGGCGGCGGGATCCCCTCGCCATCCTCCCCACCGAACGGATGGTGGAGCGGGGGCTCTTCGCCAAGCTGGCCTGGGCCATGCAGTTCTGAATCAAAGGGAAGGCTACACTGGTCGGATGCTGCAGTTCCGCAACCTGACCCGCGCCTATGAACTCGGCGGCGAGCGCGCCGGCGTGTTCGGCGTGACGCTGGCGGTGCCGAAAGGCTGCCTGGCCGTCCTGGCAGGGCCCAGCGGGAGCGGCAAGACCACCCTGCTCCAGCTGGCGGGCCTGCTGGATCAGCCTGACGAGGGCGCCGTCCTCCTGGATGGACAGGAGGTGTCCAGCCTGTCGGAGCGGGAGCGCTGCGACCTCCGCCTGCGGCGCCTGGGCTTCGTGTTCCAGGCCTTCAACCTGGTGCCGGTGCTCTCCGCCCTGGAAAATGCGATGCTGCCCCTGCAGCTCCAGGGGATCGCCGAGGTCGAGGCCCGCCGCCGCGCCGCCGCCGCCCTGGACCGCGTGGGACTCGCGGACCGCCTGCATCACCGCCCCGGCCAGCTGAGCGGCGGCCAGCAACAGCGGGTCGCCATCGCCCGCGCTCTGGCCCCGGACCCGCTCCTGGTGCTGGCGGACGAACCCACCGCCAGCCTCGACCACGCCCATGGCGGGCCGCTCATGGACCTCATGGCGGATCTCGCCGCTGAGCGAGGCGCGACCTTCCTCGTGGCCAGCCACGACCCCGCTGTCATCGCCCGGGCCCATCGGGTGTACCGCCTCGCTGACGGGCGGCTGGTGGAGGCGGCATGAAGAAAAAACGGGTCCTGCCTTCCCGTGGCCCTGGGGTGCGCCCGTGATCCTCGCGCGCCTGGCCCTCCGCAACCTGCTGCGCCAGCGGCGGCGCACGGCCCTCACGCTCATGGTGGTGGTGGCCGGCTTCCTCGCCCTGAGCCTGGCCGGGGGCTTCATGGCCCAGACCTTCCAGGGGCTGTCCGATGCCGCCATCCGCGGGGGCCTGGGCCACCTCCAGGTCATGCCCCCCGGCGCCCTGGAGGGTGACGAGGCCCAGAGCCTGGAGCGGGCCCTGCCCGACGGGGAGGCGCTGGCCCTGAAGCTGCGCCGGGACCCGGCCGTGGCCGAGGTACTGCCCCGCATCCAGTTCATGGGCCTGCTGTCCAGCGGCGCGAAGAGCGTGGCCTTCCTCGGCACGGCCGTGGATCCCGTGCTGGAGCCGAAGCACATGGCCTGCCTCGATTCGCTGAAGGACGGCGCCACGGCCCCCGGCGGCACCGGTTCCCGCTGGCTCTCCGCCGACCCCTCGGCCCGGGAGGTGATCCTTGGCACGGGCCTGGCGCGGGCCCTGGGCGCCTCGGTGGGCAGCTCGCTCACCCTGATGTCCACCACCCGCGACGGCGCGCTGAACGCCGTGGATGTGGAGGTCGTGGGCCTCCAGGATCTGGGACTCCGCGAACTCAACGATCGCGTCCTCACCGCGAGCCTGGGCACCGCGGGGCAGCTGTTGGACGCGGGGGCGGCCCGGTCGCGGCTGTCCGTCGTGCTGAAGCGACCCCAGGACACCGCTTCTGAGCAGGGGCGGATCCAAACCCTGCTGCCGGACACCTCCGTGAAACCATGGTTCGAGCTGGCCTCCTTCTATCGGCAGGTGAAGCTGCTCTACTTCGCCATCTTCGGCTTCATGGGCTTGGTGCTGTTCCTGGTGGTGCTGCTGGCCACGGTCAACACCCTGCTGATGTCGGTCATGGAGCGGGTGCGCGAGTTCGGCGTCCTGCGGGCCATGGGCCTGCAGCCGGGGCAGCTGCTGAAGCTGCTCCAGTGGGAGGGGGCCTTCCTGGGCTTCATGGGCAGCGCCCTCGGCCTGGCGACCACGCTCCTGCTGCGGGCGGGACTCAACGCCCTCCACCTCCAGATGCCCGCCCCTCCCGGCACCAGCCACGGCTATGAACTGAACATCCACTTCGTCCCCGGCGTCTACGCCATCGTGGCCCTGGGGCTGCAGGCGACCCTCCAGGTGAGCGCCCTGTTCCCGGGCCTCAAGGCCGCCCGGCTGCGCATCGTGGAGGCGCTGAGACATGTCTGAAGAACAGGCTTCAGCCCTCGGTCCTCAGTCCTCAGGGAAGAAGGCGCCGCGGATCGCCTGGTGGTTGGCCACGGGGTTCGGCAGCGGGTATCTGAGGCCGGCCCCGGGTACCTGGGGCAGCCTGGCGGGGCTGGGGGCCTGGCTGCTGCTGGTGCTCAACCTGCGCGGCCAGGCCTGGGCGCCCTGGCTCCGGCTGGCGGCCCCCCTGGCCCTCACCCTGCTGGCCGCCTGGGCGGCGGGACGCGTCGTGGCGGAGACGGGCCAGAAGGACCCCTCCTTCGTCGTGATCGACGAGTGGGCGGGCCTCTGGTTCGCGCTCACGCCGCTGCTCTTCACGGTCACGGTCCAGCCCCAGCCCTGGAGCCTGTGGGCCGCCCGGCTGGTGGCGCCCTTCCTACTCTTCCGCCTCTTCGACATCTGGAAGCCCGGCCCCGTGGACACCGCCCAGCGCCTGCCCGGGGGCTGGGGTGTGGTCATGGACGATGTGCTGGCAGGCCTGTTTGCCGCGCTCTTCGTGTGGCCCCTGGACCAGTGGCTGGGCGCCCGGTCGCTGCTGCACCCGGAGCTGTGGCGCTAGCCTGCCTTTAAACCCCAGGCGCTAGCCTGCGGTTTCCTCCAGCAGCCGCTTCCAGACGGCCGGCTCGTTGAGGTGGCCCGTGTCGTCGAAACGGCGGCTTTCGATGAGGTAGCGGTAGCCCTGCTCCGTGAGGAACAGCTGGCGGTTGCGGGCGAATTCCTGCTCGGTGGTTTCGCTGCTGATGAGCGAATAGAAGTAGCTCACATTGCGCTCGCCCTTGGGACGCAGGATCCGGCCCAGGCGCTGGGCCTCCTCCTGGCGCGAGCCGAAGGTGCCGCTCACCTGGATGGCCACGGAGGCATCGGGCAGGTCGATGGCGAAATTGGCCACCTTGCTCACGATGAGCACCCGCAGCTGGCCTTCGCGGAACTGCCGGAAGAGCACCTCGCGCTCCTTCTCGGGGGTCTGTCCCGTGAGCACCGGCGCCCCCAGGCGCTCCCCGATGATCCGGAGCTGCTCGAGGTACTGGCCGATGACGAGGATGTTGTCCTTGGGGTGCCCGGCCAGCAGTTCGTCCATCACCGCCAGCTTCAGGCTGTTCTCCGAGGCGATGCGGAAGCGCTGGCGCTGGTCCGCCACGGCGTACTCCATGCGCTCGTCGGTCGGCAGGGGAACCCGGATTTCGAGGCAGTGGGCCGTGGCGATGAAGCCGTCCTTCTCCAGCATCTTCCAGGGCACATCCACCCGCTTGGGGCCGATGAGGCTGAAGACATCCTCTTCCTTGCCGTCCTCGCGCACCAGGGTGGCCGTGAGGCCCAGGCGCCGCTTGGCCTGGAGCTCGGCCACCGCGCGGAACACCGGCGCGGGCAGCATGTGCACTTCGTCGTAGATCACCAGCCCCCAGTTGGCGGCCTCGAAGAGCTTGAAGTGCTCGAAGGGCCCCGTCTTGCTCCGGCGGTAGGTGAGGATCTGGTAGGTGGCGATGGTGACGGGCTTGATCTCCTTGGTGTCGCCCGTGTAGAGGCCCACCTGGTCTTCGGTGAGCGTAGTCTTGTCCAGCAGCTCCTGCTTCCACTGCTTCACGGCGGTGCCGTTGGTGGTGAGCACCAGGGTGTGCGTCTGCAGGCTGCCCATGCAGCCGATGCCGATGACCGTCTTCCCCGCGCCGCAGGGCAGCACCAGCACGCCCGCACCACCGTCGGGCCCTCCGCCCGCGTGGAAGACATCCACCGCGGCCTGCTGGTAGTGGCGCAGGCCGAAGGGCTTGCCATTCTGCTTGGTGATGGGCGACAGCTCGAAGGGGAGCGGGTCGCCGGGCTTGTAGCCGGCCATGTCCTGGACGGGGTGGCCCAGGCGGATGAGCTGCAGCTTCACCTCGCCGCGCATCCCCGTGTGCAGGAAGATGCCCTTCTCGTCCGGATAGGGCTCCGCCAGCAGGCCGAACAGGGACTTCTGGTTCTCGAGTTCCCAGAAGAGGCCCCGGTCATCCATTTCCAGCGCCAGCCGGTCGCCCTTGGCCACCAGGCGCAACTTGCCGTAGCGCGTGCCGTGGTCCTCGATCTCCTGCAGCAGGTTCTGCGGCACCGGGTATTTGGACCAGGTGTTCAAGGTCTCGAGGATGTCCGCGCAGGCCACGCCCGAAGCCGAGGCGTTCCAGAGACTCAGGGGCGTGATGCGGTAGGTGTGGATGTGCTCGGGGCTCTTCACCAGTTCCGCGAAACGGGCCAGCTCGTCGCGCACCTGCTCGAAATCAGGGTGCGCCACCTCGAGCAGCAGGGTGCGATCGCTCTGGACGATCAGGGGATTGTCGGGTCGGAGGGCGATCACGGCGTCAGCAGGCTCAAACCTTTCAGCCTAGATGCCTGGGCCGGAGGGGTCAATGAAGGGGTTGGGAAGGGGCCAGATTCCCTCGGCTCCCGGGGCCTTCATTAAGGAAAAGTCAGACGATCAGAACCCCCCTCGAAGCGTATAGTTGGGGACCCCCCCGAAGCCCTTCCCCGCCTCGCCGGGATTCTCATTTTTGGAGCGCCCCATGGGCATGCCGATGACTCGAGTCCTCACCTCTCTGGCCTTGGTGGTGGCCTGCGGCCTGGAGGCCCAGGCACCCACCAACCCGGTGCTCCGCCGCCGGTCGCTCCCGGCCCGGGTGGGGCCGGATGCCCTCAGCGGCCACGATCGCGCCGACCTCCGCCGCGACTGGGACCTCTACTGGTTCGGCGGCAAGCTCACGCCCGACTACATGGATTTCAAGAACCGCACCGCCGCCGAGGAAATCCGGAAGTGGGGCCACCTCCTGCCCAAGGCCGGCACCGACCGCGCCCTGGCGGCCATCCTGCCCGCCCCCAGCGGCACCGGCGGCTTCTCCTGGACCAACCTCGGCCCCACCTCCAACCTCGTGGACGCGACCTGGAGCGGCATCGACAGCGGCCGCCCCGTGGCCGTCGTGCCCCACCCCACCACGCCGACCACGCTCTACCTCGCCACCAGCGGCGGCGGCGTCTTCAAATGCACCAACGCGGACCTGAACGCTACGGGCGACTGGACCTGGACCGCCATCACCGATGACCTGCCCGCCAGCGGGTCCGGCGGCAATGTGTCCATCGGCGCCATGGCCATGAGCCCGGCCGATGCCGCGGTCCTGTATGTGGGCCTCGGCGATCCCTTCGATGCCGAGGGCCGCGGCTTCTACAAGACGCTCGACGGCGGCGCCACCTGGACCGCCGCCACCGCCGGCCTGGGCAACGCCACCCGTTCGCACTCCATCCTCCCCCTGACGGCCACGCGCATTCTCTGGGCCACCAACGATGGCCTGAAGATCTCCAACGACGGCGGCGCCACCTTCGCCCCGGCCGCCGGCGCCCCGGCCACGGGAGATGCCTGGTCCATCCAGAAGTTCACCGGCACCGACCTCGCGTGCTCCATGCAGGGCACGGCCGGCCAGATCTACACCTCCGCCGATGCCGGGGCCACCTGGACGCTGGCCACCATCACCGGCGTCACCTTCCCCATGGGTCGCATCACCCTGGCCGCCGGCGGGGATGGCACCACGGCCTACGGCATCGTGGAGGACACCACGGCCTCCAGCACCAAGGTGGCCCGTGGCGTCCTGAAGAGCACCGACAAGGGCCTCACCTGGACCTGGGTGGCCGCCCCCACCCTCAGCGGCAGCCTATTCCAGGGCACCGGACCGCAGATGACCAGCGACGGCGGCCAGGGCTGGTACAACCACGGCCTCGCCGTGGACCCCACGAACCCCCTGAGGATCGTGGTCGGCTCCAACCTGGCGCTCTACCGCAGCACGGACGGCGGAACCAGCTGGACCCAGCTCACGCACTGGTATGGCAATGGCCACCCCTATACCCACGCCGACAACCACGCCACGGCCTGGTCCAACGGCACCCTCTATGTGGCCAATGACGGCGGCTTGGCGATCCTGAGGGATCCCTGGCGCGCCATCGTGCCCACCGCCACGGATGACCTCTCGTTCATCGACAACCGGCGAAACAAGGGCCTCAGCACCCACATGGTCTACAACCTGGGATCCACGACGGCCGCCACACCGGCGAACGCCAAGTGGCGCATCAGCCTGGGCATGCAGGACAACGGCACGCGCGTCCGCCAGGGCAGCGGCTCGGCCCTCCAGACCAGTGGGGTCTTCGAGGACATGATCGGCGGGGACGGCTTCGGCACCCTGATCCACCCGGCCAATGGGGACCTGATGCTGGGGTCCATCTACTACACGCGCATCTACAAGAGCACGGACGGCGGCGCCACGCCCTTCACGGCCTCGTCCACGGGCATCACCGAGTCAAACAACTCCAGCTCGGCCCCCTTCGCCCCCAAGATCGCCCTGGGACCCACGACCTCGCCGGACACCGTCTACACCTTCGTCAACAGCAAGGTCTACAAGAGCACGGACTTCGGCAGCAACTGGTCCGCCATGACCATGACCGGCTTCTCCACTTCGGGCCGAACGCTCCGGAATGTGAACGGCTCCCGGAGTTCCAACGCCGTCGGGGCCGCCAGCAGCGGCGGCCATTTCTGGACCACCTACAACGATGGCGCCACCTGGACCGACTCCGGCGACATCACGGCCGGGAAGCTCAACACCAGCTACATCTGGTTCAACACCCAGAACGACCAGATCGTCTACGGCGCCACCGTCGCGCCGGACGCCACCGCCCACCACCTGTTCAAGAGCGTCAACGGCGGCGCCACCTGGGCCCCCATCGACGGAGCCGCCGGCGCCAGCAACGGCCTGCCCTTCGGCATCCCGGTCCATGTGGTCCAGAACCTCCCCGGCAGCCTCAACACCCTGTTCGCGGGGACGGATTTCGGCGTCTACCAGAGCACCGACGGCGGCACCACCTGGGCCCGCTACGGCAACGGCATGCCCATGGTCGCCGTGCGCGACCTCTACATCGCGCCGGACGGCAGCTTCCTCCGCGCCGCCACCTACGGCCGCGGCGTGTGGGAGCTGCAGACGACCACGGCCAACCAGACCGCCGTCACCCTCGACAAGAGCTCGTTCAATTTGAACCCGTCGGCCACCACGACCTTCACGGCCACCGTGACCAATTTCACGGCGGACAACAAGGTGAACTGGACCGCGTCCAGCGGCGGGGCCGTGAGCCCGGCCCAGACCGCCAGCGGGAGCGCCACCACCTACACCGCTTCGGCCACGCCCGGAATCTACACCGTCACGGCCACCAGCAACGAGGCGGCCACGGCCAATGCGACGGCCACGGTCAATGTCTACGCCCCGGCCGCCGTGACCGTGTCCGTGACGCCCACGACGAAGACCCTCCCCACGGGCGGGACCTTCACCTTTGCCGCCGCGGTGGCGAATGCGCCGAGCCAGGCCGTCACCTGGACGGCCACCGGAGGCGTCATCACATCGGCGGGCGCCTACACCGCCCCCACCACCGCCGGGACCTACACCATCACCGCCACCAGCGTCTGGCCCGGCACCACGGCCGGCACGGCCACGGTGACCGTGACGACCATGGACCTGAACGGCGATGGCGTGGTGGACCTCCGCGATCTGCTCTTCTTCGCGAAGTACTACGGCAGCACCAATGTGGCCTGTGATTTCAACGGGGACGGGAAGGTCGACGACGCCGACCTCACCCTCCTGCTCGCCGGCCTGTGATGGAGATGACCATGACCCCGATGACCAAGCTCCTCTCCGGCTCCGCTGTCCTGGCGCTGGCCACCCTCCTGGGCTGCGGCGGCGGTGGCGGCGGTTCCGCCACTCCCGCGCCCGCGCCGCCCGCCACCGCCACCAGCCTCGCCTATGTCGATCCCGCCAGCGGCACCTACAAGCTGGTGAAGAACGCCTCCAGCTCCGGCTCGCACCTGGTCCTCGATCTCGTCGGCCCCAGCACCGGCACGGCCATGGGGGTCTCCATCACCCTCAGCACCGACGCGGCCAGGGCCACCTGGGTCGATGTCCCCGCCGGCGGGACCACGGCGGTGCTGATGCAGAACGGCACCCAGTTCACCCTCGGCAGCGGCACTCCCATCCAGAAGGCCAAGGCCACCAGCGGCGTGCTCCAGGCCACCATCGCCCAGAAGGACCCCACGGCCCCGGCCTCTCTCAACGGCTCGCTGCTCCGGGTGGCCCTCGATCTGAAATCCGGGCTGGGTCTGGCCCAGGGCACCGCCATCACCCTCAGCGCCGATGCGGTCAAATGCCAGGTCCTGACCGACAAGGCCTCCAATCCCACGCCCATCACCGTCAGCGTGGGCACCCTCACGGCCCAGTAGGGCCCCCCGTTCTCCCCGGCGCCCGGACCCCCCGGGCGCTTTTTTTGTGCGTGAGCGCTCCGGGGATTCGTGGGACACTGGACGATCGTCTGTACCCAGGTGCCCATGACGCTCACGCACTACCAGCTCCTTTCGAATTGCTCGGATGAGCAGCTCAGGACCATCTGTGAACGCCGGCGCCTGCCCATTCCCATCCGGTGGGAGGATGGCGCCGAGGGCCGGGTGCGCCTGCTGAAGACCATGGTCTTCCACCTGGAGGACCACAAGCGGCTGTCGGACACCCTGGCGGATCTCGACAGCGGCTCCCTGGTCGCCCTCAAGCACCTCGCCAGCGAAGGCATCCTGCCCGCGGCCGGTACCCTCGAGGCCCTGCGTGACCTCGGCCTCATCCTGCCCGACGGCGAGGGCTGGGGCGTGGCCGAGCGGGTGGCCGATGCCCTCGATGACTTCGACGACGGCGCCCTGAGCTTCCAGGCCCCGGCCGAGGTCAAGCTGCGGGCCGCCGAGCCCTTCCGCTTCTCCCTGGCCCTCACGAGCGTCCTGCTCCGCTGCGTCCCCGGCCTGCGCGTGTTGAAGGGCGGCCTTCCCGCCAAGAAGGAGCTCGGCCAGCTCATGCAGCGCAACGCCATGCTCCAGGAGGAGCAGGACGCCACGCTGCTCTTCACCCTGCTGCACCGGCTGGGCCTGCTCTGGAATCGCGACGGGCGCGTGGAGACGCTGCTCCCCGCCGTGACCAGCCATCCGCCGCGCTGGGTGGCCGAGCGGGCCTTCGCCAGCCTCCTCGAGCACGACCTCAAGGCCTGGGGCATGCCCCCCGCCGAGGATCGCCACTTCCTCATGCAGCATCTGCTGGAGCGCCGGAGCCAGGTGCTCGCCGTCCAGCCCTTCCTCGCCTTCCTCAAGACCCTGCACCCCCTGGACGAGGAGCGCACGCGATCGGTCTTCCTGCCCTTCCTCAGCCGCATGGGCATCATCCGGGGCGATGCGGACTTCGCGCACCTCCAGCTCACGGAACACGGCGAGGCCCTGGCCCACGAGTACCTGTTGCGCGACCTCAAGGCCACCGCGGCCCATTGGCAACCCCTGGCGCTGGATCAGCCCATGGTCCTGCAGCCCACCCTCGAGCTGCTGACCCCCCTGCTCCAGAACCCCCACCGCCTGCTCCAGCTCGCCCAGCTGGCCGATGTGGAGGCCCTCGATGCCATGGGCACCTTCCGCGTGAGCCACGCCACCCTGGTGCGGGCCCTCGACGCGGGCGTCCCCCTTGACGACCTGGGCCAGCGCCTGGGCGCCTCCACGCAGACCCTGCCCCAGCCCCTGCTCCAGCTGCTGGAGGACCTCTCCCGCCGCGTGGGCGAAGTGGAAGTGCACCAGGGCGTGAGGCTCGTCCGGGCCCGCACACCGCATCTGGCCGATGAACTGAAGCTGCGGCCCGAACTGGCCCCCCTCAAGCTGGGCTCGCTCTCCGACACCGTGCTGGAGGTGCGCGGCGACGGCAATGCCCACGCCCTCCTCAAGCAGGCGGGCTTCATGCCCAAGCCCGGCCGCTTCCTCGCCCTGAGCCTGGATGCCGACGAGAAGCTCTACCTCTGGGCCCTGGCCGCCCTCGCCTTCGTCGACGAGAAGGGCATGAACCACCACCTGGAGCCGGTGCAGCAGATGGTGCGCTCATCCCTCCAGCGCCTCCACGACGAGGACCCCTTCCTCTACCAGGAAGTCCAGCGCCGCATCCCCATGCTGCACCTGGGCGGCGAGGATCAGCTGGCGGAAGAGGTGCAGCGCATCCTCGAATACGCAGGCGGACACACCCTCATGGTGGAGCTCACCTACCTGCCTCCGGCGGCCCACCGCACCCAGCTGCGCCGCGTGTCACCGCGCACCATCCAGGAGGATCACCTGCTGGCCTTCTGCCACCTCCACCAGGAGGAGATGGCCTTCCGCCTCACCCGCATCCAGGGCGTGAAGCTCCTGAACGAGCGCGGCTGGACCCCCGCCAACCACAGCCAGGCCGGGTGAGGGCCGCGACACGCGGCCCTCACCCCAACTTAGCCCACCAGCTCCTTCATCCGCTTGTCGAGCACATCGGCCAGCTTCTCGACCACCTCCCGGTTCTCGTTCCGGTTGGTCTGGATCTCCTTTTCCAGCTTCCGCTCCGTCTGCAGGACGGACTTCTGGAGCTGGGAAAGCATGCCCTTGATGTCGTCGAGCTCGTTCATCAGGTTGTTCAGCCGGGGATCGGGCGGGCGGTTGTTGCTGAACACGCCCATCCCGGCCAACACCGTGGCGAGGGCCGAAAGGAGGAGGATGAGGAGAAGCAATGGATTGCTGGCCATGGGCACACCTTGCCCTTCAGATTGCCAGGATCGTGCCGCTGCGGCGCAGGCTATTGCTGGGGCTTCTGCTTGACCCGCTGATAATCGTCACTCTGGAACTTCAGGGGCTTTTCCACGGGGATGACCAGGTAGGGATCCGCCTTCCGCCCTCCCCCCTTCTTCGAGGCCAGTTGAAGCTGTTGCTGGACTTCCTCCTTGGCCTGGCGCTCCTTGGCCAGATCCGAGGCGTGGGCGGCGGCCAGCCGGTCCAGTTCCCGGGACTGCTGTTGGGCCTGGGCGGCGAGGCCGTCGGCCCGCTGCTTCTGCTGGAAACCCCAGGTGCCCATGCCGGCCAGGGCGGCCAGGAGCGGCAGGGCGGCGGCGGCCAAGAGGCCCCAGGACGGCCGCTTGCGCTCGGTGCGGCGGCGGCGCAGGGCCTCGCGGCGAAGGTCATCCGCCAGGGCGGTCAATTCGGGATTGGGCCCCATGTTCGGATTGGCGCCGGGCACGGCGGGGGCGCTGGCGACCACGGGGCCGAGGCCCAGCAGGTCGCGGAGCTCGGCCCGCAACTGAACATCCTCGGCAGGTTCGAATCGCCGAGCGGGATCAGACCAGGACATGCACGCCTCCTGAGGGGTTGAGCTGATCTTTGAGTTGGGCCTTGGCCCGGTGGATGCGGGTCTTCACGGTGGCCTCGGGGATGTTGAGGATGTCCGCGATTTCCCGGATGGCGAGGCCCTCGACCACGAACAACCACAGGGCTTCGCGGAAGGTGGGCGACAGCAGCCGCATCCGCTCCCGGACCTCCTGGTTCAGCACCAGATCGTCCGCGCCCCCGGCCAGGCCGGGCTCGGCGACGGATTCCAGGCTGAGGTTCTGGTTCTTCATGGGGCGGCGCTCGGTCAGGGACAGGGTTCGCACGGTGCCGTACAGGAAGGCGGTGGGATGCTCCACCCGCTCCTCCCGCTGCATGAGGATGACGAAGGCCTCCTGGGCGATGTCCTCCGGGAAGGTCGCCCCGTAACGCCGTGCATAGCTCACGAGCCTTGGATAAAGTTCGGCAAAGGCGGCGTGGAAAGCCTCCTGGGTGCCGAATGGGGTTTCTTGGGGGGACTGCTCCATGCACGGGCTCCGACGCTCTAGGATGCCCGATGCAGGGCGGAAGTTCCGGGCTAGGCTGGAAGCCATGGACGAGCCTCTCCGAGCCTGGCGGGACACCCTCGAGGATCTGGGGGTGATGGGATTCGTCCGCGAGCCCGTGGAACCCGCCCAGGCCCAACCCCAGGCGGCGGTGCCCTCATCCGCGCCCCCCGCCCGGCCGGCGCCGGCCCGCGTCCCGGCCGGCCCCGAAGTCAAACGGGCGCCCAGGCCGGTCCCTCCCGCGCCCTCAGCCTATGCGCCGCCAGCCGATCCCATCGGCTGCCCGCCTCCCGAAGCCGTGGCCGCCGCCCCCGATCTGACGGCCCTGCAGCAGGCCATCCAAGGCTGCCTGGCCTGCCCCCTGGGTCCCAGCCGACTGAAGTTCGTCTTCGGCGAGGGCGACCCCCACGCCAAGCTCATGTTCGTGGGCGAAGGCCCGGGCCGCGACGAGGACCTGCAGGGCCGGCCCTTCGTGGGCAAGGCCGGCGAGCTGCTGGACAAGATGATCGGGGCCATCGGCCTGAAACGCGAAGAGACCTACATCGCGAATGTCGTCAAGTGCCGCCCCCCGGACAACCGCACGCCCACGCCCGACGAGGCCTGCGCCTGCCTGGGCTACCTCCACCGGCAGATCGAGCTCGTCCGCCCCGCCGTCATCGTCACGCTGGGGGCCACGCCCCTGCGCGAGCTGGTGGGCATCAGCGAAGGCATCACCCGGGTGCGGGGCCAGTGGAAGCGCGTGCAGGTCGGGGGCCGGGAGATCCCTGTCATGCCCACCTTCCACCCCGCCTATGTGCTGCGCCAGTACACGCAGGATGTGCGCCGGGCCGTCTGGGCGGATCTCAAAGCGGCGAAGGAGTGGATCGACCGTCCCGCTGAAGGCTGACCCTCGTTATCGCAGGGGTTATCGCAGGGCGCACGCGCCGAACGGTGAAGACGGCGGCCTGTCATGTCATGCTAAGCCCAGCTTTCGAGGTCGGCCCATGCGTCTAGTGAATGTGTTCTTCTTCGTGCTCCTGGCCTTCGTGCTGTTCGTACTGGGCAACCTGTACCTGACCAACCACGACCTGCTGGTGCGGGAAGTCGTCATCTTCGGCGAGAACATCAAGATCCAGAGCGTCATCCTCCTGGCCTTCCTCCTGGGCTTCCTGCTCAATGTCCTCTACACCGGCATCATGGAGCTGGTCCGGCTGGTGCGCGGCCTCAACGACTCGGCCGACAACCGCCTGGTGAAGCGCATCTCCGAGCGCATGCAGGATGCCCGCGACCTCGTGGCCCACGGCCTCCCGCGGGAAGCGAAGGAGATCCTCGAGAAGATCCTGGAGCAGCGCAAGGAGCATGTGCCGGCGCGCATGCTGATGGGCGAGATCCTCATCAAGACCGGCAGCCCCGAGGAGGCCGTGAAGCTCTTCCAGGCCCTCTGCGAGGACGATCCCGAGCAGGTCGAGGCCCGCTACCAGCTGGCCGAGGCCCTGATGGCCGTGCGGAACCCCGACGCCTCCATCAGCGTCCTGAAGAAGCTGGCCGCGGATCATCCCAAGAAGGCCCTGCGGGCCTGGCGGCGCCTGAGGGCCCTCCACATGGACGCCCAGCGCTGGGATGAGGCCATGGAGGCCCACAAGAAGCTGCAGGCCTACTTCGCGGGCGAACTCTCCCAGGGCGAGAAGGCCCAGGGGGCGGCTCTGGCCTACCAGGTGGGCATGGCCAAGGTGGAGGCGGATCAGTTCAAGGATGCCGCCCAGGTCTTCCAGCAGGTCATCAAGGACGAGCCGGAATTCGTGCCCGCCTACCTCAGCCTGGGCCGCTGCATGATCCTGCAGGACCAGGAGGCCCAGGGCCTGGAGATCTGGATCGAGGGCTTCCGCAAGACCGGCGAAGGCACCTTCCTCCAGGACATCGAGGACTACTTCATCCAGGCCGGCCGCCCCGAGGACGGCCTGGCCCTGCTGCGCCGCGTGGCCGCCACCTCCAAGCACGCCACCACCGCCAAGTTCTTCCTGGGCAAGATGCTCTACCGCCTGGAGATTCTGGACGAGGCCCTGGACCTCTTCCAGGAGGTGCGCAGCCAGGTGGTCTACAGCCCGATCCTCTTCTTCTTCATGGCCAAGATCCACAGCCGCCGCGCCCGCCTGGACGCCGCCCTGAACGAGTACCGCCAGCTGCTGCGGAACCTGGGCGTCCTCAAGCTGCGCTTCGAGTGCGCCGTCTGCGGCCACAAGACCCAGGACTACGCCGACCGCTGCGACAGCTGTGGCAGCTGGAACAGCAACCACTTCCTCTTCAAGGAGAGCGACCTGCCGGACGGTCCCATCCGGGGGGGGGAGAGCGGCAGTTGGATGGCGATGCTCTGAAGATGCCGCGCCGCGACGGCGCAGCGGATACAAAAAAGGCGCCATGGGCGCCTTTTTTGCAGTAACGACAAAGGTTAAAGAGTCACAAGCTCCCTACGCGATGGCCTGTCGAATATCGAACAGGAGGCGCTTCAGCTCCAGTTCCGAGAGCTGGAGGGGCACCTGCTGCTTCACCTCCTCCTTGCGATAGAAGGCGATGCGCTTCACCACGATCTTGTTCTTGCCGATGCTGATCTCGTTGAACTGGATCTGGGTGTCGTCCTTGTAGGGCGGCAGGCTGCGGAGCTGGATGTACATCCCGCGCCGGTCATGGTCCACGATCTCCAGGCGCTCCTTCAGGTAGTTCACCTGCTCGGATAGCTTCTCGGCCTTGGTCTTCAGCTTGGCGAAGCTCAGCTTCTTCGGGGCGTTGCGCTCCAGCACCATCTCGCCCAGCTGCACGCAACCGTCCCCGCGGCGCAGGAAGCCGTCCAGGGTGCCATCCAGTTCGAGGTCGGCCTGATGGAAGGCCTCGAAGCCCTGGAACTCGCCCGGAAGGACCGAATCGTCGTAGCGCTTGGCTTTGCGGGACAGCTTCATGAGGTACCTCGAGGGAGCGGACTTCCCCAAGGAGCCAGAGCCGTGCCAGGAATTTTCTACCCCGGCAGGTTTAGCACATGCCTTGAATTATCAGGACTTCTCCATAGGTTCTGCCGAGTCGGACCTGCCCAGAAGCATCGATGCGGAATCAAGCTGTGTCCACAAATGGACAAATGGAGGTCATTATGCTCAATTTTCGACATCCCCCACCGCGGACCATCGCCGTCGGTAGATCATGCGCTCCAGGGCCCGGCTGAAGGGGCTCCAGGCTCCTCCCCCCGTCTCGTCCCGCTGGGCGCGGAACATGACTTCCAGCTTGCCGTCCAGGTCATCCAGGTAGTGGACGAGCAGGGCTTCCGGCGTCTTGGGCAGCACGGGGGAGCCGAATTCCAGGCGGCCGTGGTGGCTGAGGACGATGTGCAGGATCTGCAGGCGCAACTCCTCGGGGAATCCGGGGATCCGGCCCGCGGCGCGGCTGATCCACTCCGCCTCCATGGCGATGTGGCCCAGCAGGTTCCCCGCATCGGTGTAGCCGAAGCTCCGCTGATAGCTGAGCTCGGCCGTCTTCCCCACATCGTGCAACAGCACACCCGCCAGGACCAGGTCGCGGTTCAGGTTCCCGTAGTGCCCGCAGGCGTGCTCGGCCATGCCCGCCACGGACAGGGTGTGCTCCAGCAGGCCGCCCAGGCAGACATGGTGCATGGACTTGGCGGCCGGCGCCTGGGCGAAGGCGGCCCGCAGCTCCGCATCCGCCACGAAGAGGTCCGACAGCAGCCGGCCGATCCAGGGATCCTTCACCGAGGCGAGGAGCCCGTCGAGCTCCTCGAGCATCTCCGGCACGGGCCGGGCGCTGACGGGGAAGAACCGGGAGAAGTCGCCCACCTCCGCATCCGCCGCGAAACGCACCTTGTCGAGCTTCAGCTGGAGCCGGCCGTTGTAGCTCGTCACCGAGCCCTTCACCCACAGGAACGCGTCGGCGCGGATGGCCTCCATGTCGCCCTCGATGGCGCGCACATCCCAGAGGAAGGCCTTCAGGTCGCCGGAGGCGTCCGCCAGCTTCAGTTCGAGGTACTCGCTGCCCTTGGCGCTGATCTTGTAGGCGGCTTCCTGGGCCAGGAGAAAGCCCAGGACGGCATCGCCCTCCTTCAATTGCCGGATGCTCTGCTGATCGGACATCGGATCTCCATGCGCCTCATCAGCCTCGGCGGGTCGATGCGACAGCGGCTGTCAATGATTGCGCGGCGCCTTCGGCGGCGGGGCGAAGGGGTCCTCGTCGCCGTAGCCCAGGTCCAGCGGAAGGCGCTTGTCCTCCAGCACCTCGAAGAGCGACCACTGGTCGGCCTTCCGCACATTGCCTTCCGGCAGCGCCAGGACGCGCACCTTCAGCACGCGGTTGTAGAGCGGGAATTCCAGCTCGTCCTGAACCTTCAGCTCGTGGCTGGCCTTCCGGGGCGTGCCGTTCACCCGCACCATGCCCTCGTCGCAGAGCTGGTTGGCCAGCTCGCGCCGCTTGATGAGCAGGCTCTTCTTGAGGAAGGCATCGAGTCGCAATGGATCAGCCTTTCAGAATCTGGTCCTTGGGCACCAGGTAGCGGATGTTCGCGCGCATCCTGAGCCCGGCCAGATACTGTTCGATGGCGTTCTGGGCCTTGGGCTCCTGGAGCTTCTCCACGATCTTCTCGCGGACCTCGGCGAAGGCCTTCACGGGCGCATCCTCGAGGGCGACGAGCTGGATCAGGTAGAGGTCCTTGTCGGTCTCGATGGGCGCCGAAACCTGCTCGGGCTTGAGCTTGACCGCGGCGTCTTCGATGCTGGCGCGGAGGAAGCCCTTGTTCATCCAGCCCAGGTCCCCGCCCGTGGCCTTGCTGGGGCTGGTCGAGTGCTGGCGGGCCAGTTCCTCGAAGGACTTCCCGCCCTTCAAGTCGGCCTGGATGGCCTCCAGTTTCTTCCGGGCCTCGGCCTGCTCTTCGGCCGTCGCGCCCTTGGCCAGCACCAGCTCGCGGATGCGGAAGCGGCTGGGCAGGCGGTACTCGTCCTTGTGGTCCTCGTAGTAGGCCCGCAGTTCGTTGTCCTCCACCGCCACCTTGGAGAACACCTCGCGCTGCAGCACAAACTGCTGGGTGGCCTGCTGCTTCTGCCGCTTGGTGAACTCGGGGAGGCCGATGCCCAGGCTGCCCTTCAGGGCCCGCTCCAGGTCCGCGTCCGTGGCGAAGTTGTTCTCCTTCTTGATGCCATCGATGCTGGCCCGGACATAGTCGTCCGTGATGGGGGAGCCCAGCTCCGCACCCTTGTCCTCCAGCAGGAAGGCGTCCACGAGGCCCTGGAGGGTCTTCTCCCGGGCGTCCTTCAGCTTCTCGTCCAGCTCCTTCCCGGAGAACTGGCGGTAGAGGGCCGCATGCTGCTGCTCCACGGCCTGGGTCAGGGAGCGGCGGGTGATGATGTGGTTGTTGACGATGACGAGGATCTCCTCGCGCACATCGGTGGCCGTCAGCGCCATCGGCGCCAGGAGGGCCGCCGCGAGCATCGGATTCAGCGCCTTCACTGGGCACCTCCCTTGGGGGTCTCAGCGGGCTTGGGGGCTTCGGCCGGCTTCGGCGCAGCCGGCGCGGGAGCCGCATCGGAGGGCGCGGGCTTGAGCAGCTCGAAGGGGATCTCCTTGCGGAGGCCATCCATCAGCTCGTTCCAGACCGTCACCTGCCGATCCCGCCGGGCAGCCTGGTCGGCGGCCGCCTTGGCTTCCTCGAAGGGCACCTGGCGGCTGGGCTTGCGCTCCTCCACCTTCACCAGGTGGTAGCCGAACATGGTCTTCACGGGAGCGCCCACCTCGCCCAGGGGCTGGGTCCGGGCGGCAGCGCCGAACTCGGGCACCCAGGCCGAGGGATCGGCGTCTGCATACAGCCCGCCGTTCTCCTTGCTGCCGGGATCGTCGCTGTACTTCTTGGCCAGATCCTCGAACTTGGCGCCGCCCTTCAGCTCCTCCTGGATCTTGGCGATCCGGGCCTTGGCTTCGTCGTCCGTCAGCCCGGCCTCGGCCTTGGGATCCTGCTTCACGGAGACCAGGATGTGGCGGGCACTGACCAGCTCGGGCTGCTTGAAGCGATCCTTGTGGCCCTCGTAGTAGGCCTTCACATCGGCCTCGGACACCGCCAGCTTCTTCTGGAGGCTGTCCCCTTCCTTGGCCAGGAATTCCCGGGCCATCAAGTCGTCCTTGGCGCGTTCGAGGGCCAGCTGGAAGCCCGGCGTCTTGTCCAGCCCGAGGCGCTTCGCCTTCACGGCCAGGAGCTTGCTCTCGGCCATCCGCTTGACGAACTCCTCCTTGCCGCCCTGGACCATGAGGACCTGCATCTGCTCCTGCTGGCCGAGAAGGGCGAAGGCCGACTGGAAATCGGCCTCGGTGATGGCGGCGCCGCCCACGCGGGCCAGCACCACGGGCTTGTCGGCCGAGGCCGTTGGCGCGGACGCGGTCTTGGCCGCAGGTTTGGCCTTGGCCACGGCCTTCGCCGGCTTGGGCAGGGACTTGGGCGTGACCTTGGCCGGCTCCTGGGCGACGACGCCGAGGGCGATCAGGGAGATCAGGGAGGCACGGAGCATGGGATTCCTTAGATGCCGGGAAGGCGCTAGGCCGCAGTTAAAAATGATCTGTCAGTGTCGCATCTTCGGCGGCACAAGGGGCCGTAGCGGAAACAACCTGAATGGCTCATGTCGTTTCCGGACGGCCCCTAGCGGCGCCGACCGCCGAGGAGGTTCATCAGGGCGATGAGGATGTTGTAGAGGCTCACGAACAGGGCCAGGGCGAAGCCCGCGGGATCGCCCAGATCGTCCGTGCGCAGCATGGCGGAAGTGTCCCAGAGCAGCTTCGCCGAGCAGGCGATGACCGCCACGCCGGAGATGATGAGGCTGAAGGTCTCCAGGTGGAAGATGGCCGCCGCGAGGCTGCCGAAGAACATCACGGCGATGCCCACGATGACGAAGTTCCGCAGGAAGCTGAAGTCCTTCTTGGAGACGAAGGCGGTGACGGTCAGGGTCAGGAACACTGTGCCAGTCAGGCCAAAGGCCATCAGAACAGTTGCAAACCCGCTGGTTGTAGCTACCGCGATGCCGACAATTCCGACGACAAATCCAGAAATCAGGGTAAATAGCCCATATCCCAGAATATTCAACGGCTTTCGGCGGCTCACCGCCTTGGCAAAGAAAATCGCCCCCATCTGGGCAAAGAACAGAACCCACATAAACATGCGGCTGCCCTGAGCCAAGGGGACCCAAATTGGGATGGTCAGTAAGGCCCCGACAGCCCCCAGGGCCGCCACCGCGAATCCGCCCATGAGCCAGAGGTAGACGCTTCGGACAAAATCGATGCGGGGCTGCACCCCGGCCGAAGTCCCCTGCCACGACTGCTGTTGATCCATGCCACGCTCCAAGGGGGACCCGCGATGGATCCCTCTCAGATCCTAACATTCCCCCACCCTTACCCTGCCCCGAAGGCCCCCGAGGTTCCGTGATCCCGCCCGCCTGGCAACAACGCCTTCAGCAGCAGGCCGGACGACGCCGGGCCCTGGGCCGGGACCGGGCCATCCGGCCCGCCGCGGGAATCGATGTCTGCTCCAACGATTACCTGGGCCTGCGGCGGGATGCCCGCCTGGCCGAAGCCGCGGCCGCGGCGGCCCGGGCCTTCGGCACCGGCACCGGGGCCGCGCGTCTCCTGCGGGGGAGCACGGCCTTGCATGAGGAGCTGGAGGGCGCCCTGGCCCAGTGGAAGGGCACGGAGGCCTGCCTGCTGTTCAACACCGGCTTCCAGGCCAACGCCACGCTCATCCCCGCCCTGGTGGGCAGCGGGGATGCCGTCTTCTCCGATGCCCTCAACCACGCTTCCCTGGTGGACGGCTGCCGGCTGACCCGGGCCGGGGGGGCCCACCTGGGCATCTACCGGCACCGGGACCAGGAGGACCTCGAGCGGCAGCTGACCGCCTGGCGGACCGCAGCCTCGCCGGGCGCCCTGGCCCTGGTGGCCACGGACGCCGTCTTCAGCATGGATGGCGACGCCGCGGACCTGCCGGCCCTCGTGGAGCTCTGCGAGCGCCACGGCGCCCTGCTCCTCATCGATGAGGCCCACGCCACGGGCCTGCTCGGAAGCAGCGGCGCGGGACTGGCACAACAGCAGGGCGTCCACGGCCGCGTCCCCCTGGTGATGGGCACCCTGGGCAAGGCCCTAGGCTCTTTCGGCGCGTTCATCTGCTGCGGGGACCTGATGCGCGACCACCTGGTGAACACCGCCCGGGGGTTCATCTTCTCCACGGCCCTGCCTCCGCCCTCGGTCGGGGCGGCCCTGGCCGCAGTGCGGATCGCCCAGGCCGAGCCCTGGCGCCAGGAGAAGGCCCTCGCCCTCGCGGATCGTCTGCGGTCGGGCCTGGGTCAGCTTCCTCACCCCTCGGCCATCGTTCCGGTACCCCTCGGGCCCGATGCCGAGGCCGTGCGCCTCGCCGCGCTCCTCCAGGCCCGCGGCTTCGATGTGCGCGCCGTGAGGCCCCCCACCGTGCCCGAGGGTTCGGCCCGGCTGAGGCTCACCACCGGCGCGCACCTGGAGGCGGCCCAGGTCGATGCCCTCCTGGCGGCCCTGCGGGAAGCCCTGAAGGATTGATTCAGCCCTCCAGGGCCTTCTTCATGGCCTGCGCCAGGCTGGTGCTCTGGAAGGGCTTCTGGACGAAGGCCACCAGTCCTTTGCCCAGGAAATCCTGGATGGCCTCCTGCTCGTTGTAGCCGCTGGTGAGCACCACCCGGCAGCCCGGATCGATGCGGCGCAGTTCCCTAAAGGTCTCGACCCCTCCCATGTGGGGCATCGTGAGATCCAGGAGCACCGCCTGGATGGCACCGGGCGCGCTGCGGAACCGTTCCAGGCCCTCCATCCCATCCTTGGCCAGGATCACTTCGAAGCCCATGGAACGGAGCAGGGCCTCGGCGACGGTGCGCACGCCGTCCTCATCGTCCACGACCAGAACGGTCCCCGAGCCGCGCCAGGCATCCACTTCCACTTCTTCCGGCTCGAAATCCACGGCTCGGGTGCCGGCCGGGAAGATCACCTTGAAGGTGGTCCCCTTGCCGGGCTCGCTGTAGACCCGGATGCCGCCCTTGTGCCCGCGGATGATGCCCTGCATGGCCGACAGGCCGAGGCCGCGCCCCGTGAACTTCGTGGTGAAGAAGGGCTCGAAGATGCGCGCCTGCACCTCGGGCGTCATGCCCTGGCCGGTATCGGCGACCTCCAGCGTGAGGAAAGCCCCCGGGGCTATGTCCTGGCCGGGGAAGTCCCGCCTCAGGTCCACTTCGGAGTAGACTTGGAGCCCCGTCCGGATGGAGACGATCCCTTCGGCATCGCCGATGGCCTCGGAGGCATTGGTCACCAGGTTCATCACCACCTGCTGGATCTGGGACGCCTCGGCCATGAGGGCCGGAAGGCCCGGCTGAAGCTGGAAGCGGAGGCTCACCTTCTTGGAGATGGAAACCCCCAGCAGGTGCGACATCTCCTCCACGGCCTGGTTCAGATCCAGCGGGGCCACCACGAACCGGCCCTTGCCCGAATAGGCCAGCATCTGCCGCGTGAGGCTCGTCGCGCGGTGGACGGTCTTCTCCAGGTTCTCCAGGTAGAGCTGGGCGGGCGACAGGCGCGGGATGCACATCTGCGCCAGGTTGATGTTCCCGAGGATGGCCGTGAGCAGGTTGTTGAAGTCGTGGGCGATGCCTCCCGCCAGCACGCCCAGGCTTTCGAGCTTCTGGCTCTGGAGCTGGGCCTGCTCCGCCCGGCGGCGCTCGGTGATGTCCGTGATCATGCCGAGCACGCTCACCACCCGGCCTTCGTCGTCCAGGACGGGGTTGCCGGTGACGATGGTCCAGACTTCCGAGCCGTCCTTCCGCTTGAACCGGAAGTCGTGCTGGGCGCTGATGCCCTCCCGGCGCTGGGCCATGTTGCGCCGGGAAGTGGGGATGTCTTCCTCGAACTCGAAATCGGTCAGCGGCCGCCCGATCATCTCGGCCGGCGGGTACCCGAGCATCTCTGCCATGCGGCGGTTGACGAAGGTGGTGATCCCATCAGGATCCACCACCCACATGCCTTCCCCCATCACCTCCACCAGGTGCCGGAACCGCGCCTCGCTCACCCGCAGGGCCCGGGCATCCTTCCGGTGGCTTTCCACCTCTTCCGCCAACTCATGGGTGCGGGCCTCGACCTGGGCGCGGATCTGCGCCTGGCCGGCCAGCAGCGTCCGCACATAGCCCGCCAGGAGGAGGCTGAAGGCGAAGCCTCCGGCGAGGACGCCCCAGGCCCGCCAGCCGGCCGCGAGGGGGTAGTGGCCGGGACCGGGCGTCACCACCACGGCCCAGCGTCGGCCCGCCAGCTTGAACTCGCGGGTGAGCCGGAGCGGGGAGGGCTTCGCCGCCCCTTCAGGAGGCAGCGGGGACGGCTCCGCGTGCAGGACGGACTCGGAGGGCGGGGCGCTGGCATCCAGCAGCCGCAGCTCCACGCCGCGGGGCTCCAGGATGGCCAGGGACTTCTGCACCAGATCCCCGGCCCGGAAGACGCCCTGGACCACGCCGCGGGAGGAGCCGTGGGGACCGCGCACCGAGGCCATCACCAGGAGCCCCGACTGATCGCCCTGTTCCTGGATGAGCCGGATCCGCCCGCTGGCGGAGAGCTCCCCCGTGCGCAGCGCCCGCTCCAGGGCCTGCTGCCGGGTGGCCAGCTGTTCCGCGGCAAAGCCCAGGGTCACCTCGTTGCCCTTGTAAGGGCTCACGAAGGCGACGCCATGGAACCGGGCATCGGCCGGGAGGATGGCCTCCTGCCCCGCGGCGTCCCGGTCGAAGAACCGGAACCCGGGGTACTTGCGCCGGGCCTCCGCCTCGAGGGCGGCCCGGTTCCGCGGGCTCACTTCCGGCAGCCACTGGAGCGCCTGGATGTAGGGGTGCAGGGAGAGGGTGAGCGAGGTGAAGGCGTCGAAGTCCTCCCGGGTCACCTGGTCGCTGGATTCGAAGTAGCTCCGGAGGACGAGGACATCCTCCAGCCCATGGCGGAATCCCTGGATCACGCTCTCGGCCCGGTCCCTGGCCGCGGCCTGGAATTCGGCTTCCACCTGCCGACGACGGGCATCCCGGGCGAGGAAGAACCCCGCCAGCGACAGGGCCACGCCAGCCAGCAGCACCAACAGCGCGCGCGATCGACCTGCAATGGGAGCCCGGGGCTCGGTCACGAATACCTCGGCGTGCGTTTCGGGGGAAGGTGGATCATCCTCGCAGGGTGTCTTCCCGTTGGGGAACCCCGTCCTTTTTTCATCGGCTTTCCAGTCCAGAGCATGACCTGTGGGACAATAACAGGGGACCGCTGGGTCATCAGGAGGTGGGGCTTGAACCGGAACATCATGTTCGCCTTGGCGGGAGGACTCGCCGCGGGAGCCCTCGTGGGCTACTTCTTCGGTGCCAGCAGCCAGAAGGAGGCCGGCCCCGTGGTCGCGGCCCCCACCGCCGCCGCTCCGATCATGCCCGCCCCCTCCCTGGGTGGCGCCGTGGCGCCCGGAACCCCGGGAGGCATGCCGGGCGCCGTCCTCCCCAACGCCGAGACGCAGAACCGGATGGCCCGCCTGCAGGCCATGGTGGCCGCCGACCCGAAGAACCACGACGCCTGGGTGAGCCTGGGCAACGACTACTTCGACACCCACCAGCCGCAGAAATCCGTGGAAGCCTACGCCAAGGCCCTGGCCCTGAAGCCCGAGGATCCGAATGTCCTCACCGACCAGGGCGTGATGTACCGCCAGCTGAACCAGTTCGACAAGGCCGTCGCCAACTTCCAGAAGGCCGCCAAGCTGGATCCCACCCATGTCCAGAGCCTCTTCAACCTGGGCGTGGTCTACGCCCACGACCTGCAGAAGCCCGACGAGGCCACCAAGGCCTGGAACAAGGTGCTGGTCCTCGCGCCGAACAGCGAGCAGGCCGCCCAGGCCCGCCAGCAGCTCAGCCAGCTGAAGAAGTAGCCCGGCCCCGCTCCCGGCGGGCGTCGGCCCTTCCTGCGATCCTGAAGCCATGCTCGATCTGGATTCCCTTCCCCATCCCCTGTGGGTTCTCGGCACCGGCACGGGGGTGGGGAAGACGCATGTCTCCTCCCGCATCGCGCAGGCCTGGGCGGCCCACGGCCCCGTCACCTATCGCAAGCCCTTCCAGACGGGCGTGGACAGGGCCGACCACCCTGATGCCGACGCCACGGCCGTGCGCGGTCCGGGCATCGCCACCGAGAGCCATGTCCTGCTGAAGGAACCCCTGTCCCCGCTGGCCGCGGCCCAGCGTGAAGGCCAAGTCCTCGACCTCGACGCCACTGCCCGCTGGTGCCTGCGCCCCGCCGAAGGACGCGTGCTGCTCGAAGGCGTCGGCGGCCTCATGGTGCCCCTGGCCCCGAAGACCCACTTCCTCGGCTGGTCCACGGATCTGAAGGTGCCCTGCGTGCTGGTGGCCCTGGGCGGCCTCGGCACGCTGAACCACACGCTGCTGTCCGCCGAGGCCCTCATGCTCCGCGGCTGGCGCATCGAGGCCGTGCTGCTCAATCCCGGCGCGGATGGCACGGATCCCGCCATCGCCGAGGAGAACGCCCGCATCCTGCGCGGATTTCTCCCAATCCACATCCATGTCGTGAATTAAATAACCTGTCCCGCGCGAGCACCCGATGAGGAGCTCATGTCCGACGCCCTCTCGCGCCACGCGGTCCTGGCCTCGCTGCTGCTCGGGGCAGTGGGTTTTCTGGCCAACCTGCTGCGCGTCGAAATCTTCTTCAATGTCGATTTCATCTTCGGATCGGCCTTCGTGATGTTCGCGATCCTCCATGCCGGCCTCGGCCCCGGCGTGGCCGCCGCACTGGTGGCGGGCAGCGCCACCTGGGTGCTCTGGAACCATCCCTGGGCCCTGGTGATCCTCGCCGCCGAAGCCGTCTGCGTCGGCTGGCTGGTCCGGCGCCGGTCCTGGGATCTCCTGCTGGCGGACATCCTCTTCTGGACCCTCCTAGGCGCGCCGCTGGTCTGGGTGTTCTACCACGACCTGCTCCACACCTCGGTCCAGACGACGACCCTAATCATCCTGAAGCAGGCCGTCAACGGGATCATCAACACCATCCTGGCCTACCTCATCCATGTGGCCTGGCGCGCCTGGACGCGGCCTGGAACCGGGATCCGGCCGGCCCTCCGCCCGGCGTTCTTCATCACCATGGTGGCCATGGTCGCCTTCCCGGCGCTGCTGTTCCTCGTGGTCTATGTCCGGCGCGGAATCCACCAGGAGGAGCAGCTGCTGGTCCGCCACAGCGCCGAACTCGACCAGGTGGCCCGCCAGGCGCTGCGGGAGTGGATCGAAGACAAGCACCAGGGCGTGATCACCCTCGCGGCCCTGGCCACCCGGCCGGATGCACCCCGCGCGCGCCTGCAGGAGGCCACGGAGATCATCCGCGCGGCCACCCCGGCCTTCCGCCGGGTGGGCGTGCTCGATGCCAGGGCGGATGTGATCGCCTACAGCCCCTTGAACGATGGCGAGGGGCGCCCGGTGCTCGGAAGGAATTTCGCGGACCGCCCCTATCTCCCGGCCCTGCGGGCCTCGCTCCGTCCCCTGGTGGGCGACCTGGTCATGGGACGGATCGGCCCCACCCAGCCCATGCTGCCCCTCCTGGCGCCCATCCTCCGGGGGGGCCGCTACGACGGCTACTGCATCGGGGTCACCAACCTCGACCATGTCCGGGAGCTCTTGCAGACCCTCGCCGGCCAGAGCGGTGCCCAGCTCACCCTCCTGGACCGGAATCAGCGGGTCATCAGCAGCACCCGGCAGGAACTGGCGGTCATGTCCGAATTCCACCCGCCCATCGCGGAAACGAGGCCCCTGGGCGAAGGGGCCTGGCAATGGATCCCCAGGCTCAAGCCGGGGACCAGCCGCATGCAGCGCTGGAGGAGCTCCCTCCTCGTCCGGGAGGGGCTCCTCACGCCGCAGTTCCCCTGGAAGGTGCGGGTGGAGCTGCCTCTGGTGCCCATGCTCGATTCGCTCACGCGGATCAGCCTGTTCGGCCTCGGAACGCTTTATCTCCTGATTCTCGGCACCGCGGCCCTGGCCCAGACCCTCAGCCGGAGATTCACGGACTCCATCAGCAAGCTGGAAGCGGCCACCCGGGCCTTCCCCCTGCTCCTCCAGGCCGATGCCGGGACACCGCTCGCCCTCCCGCCCAGCGGCATCGAGGAGATGCACCGGCTCAACGGCCATTTCCAGCAGATGGCCGATGCCCTGCGGTCCTCCTTTCACGAATTGAACGCCCTCAAGGACACCCTGGAAGAGCGGGTGGCGACCCGGACCCGGGAACTCCAGGAGGCCGTCGATACCATCAAGACGCTCCACGGGATCATCCCCATCTGCGCCTCGTGCAAGAAGATCCGGGACGACCACGGCTCCTGGAACCAGCTTGAGACCTACATTTCCCAGCATACGGACGCCGACTTCACCCACGGCATCTGTCCGGACTGTTCAGAACGCCTCTACCCCGGGCTGCGGCCCAAAAGCCCGGAGGGTCGAACCGGGCCGCCCTAGACTATCCGGATGCCCACGCCCCTGCCCCCCGACTGGTCCGACCGCCTGGCCTTCGACCGCGCCCACCTCTGGCACCCCTTCACGCAGATGAAGATCCACGAGGCGGATCCGCCGGTGCCGGTGGTGGGCGGCGAAGGCTGCGACCTGCTGCTGGCCAACGGCGAGCGCGTGCTGGACGGCATCTCCAGCTGGTGGACCTGCCTCCATGGCCACGGCCATCCCCGTCTGGTGAGCGCCCTTGAACGCCAGGCCGCCCGGCTCGACCATGTCATGTTCGCCGGCTTCACCCACGAGCCCGCCCTCGAGCTGGTGGCGCGGCTGCGGCCCAAGTTGCCCGCCAACCTCACCCGCGCCTTCTTCTCCGACGATGGCAGCACCGCCGTCGAAGTCGCCCTGAAGATGGCCTTCCAGGCCCAGCTGCAGCGCGGCCAGCGGGGGCGCGACCGGTTCGGCGCCCTGCGGGGCGGCTACCACGGCGATACCCTGGGCGCCGTGGGCGTGGGCGAGCTGGAGAACTTCATGACGGGCCTCTTCCGGCCCCTGCTGCTGGCCTGCGAGCGACTGGAGGTGCCCGAGGATCCGCGCCGCGAGATCCAGCCCGACCTGACCGGCTGGCCGGAGCGGCTGGCCTCCGCCCGCCAGGAGGTCCGCGCCTTCTTCGCCGCCCACGGCGACCGCCTCGCCGCCTTCATCGCCGAGCCGCTCATCCAGTGCGCGGGCGGCATGCGCATGTGGCCGCCGGAGCTGCTGCAGGAGCTGCGCGCTCAGTGCGACGGCCACGGCGTCTACCTCATCCTCGACGAGGTGGCCACGGGCTTCGGCCGCACGGGCACCTTCCTGGCCAGCGAGCAGGCCGGCGTGGCGCCCGACCTGCTCTGCCTCTCCAAGGGCCTCACGGGCGGCACGCTGCCCCTGTCCCTCACCTGGGCCACGGAGGAGATCTACGGCCATTTCTGGGGAGAGCCCGCCTCCGGCCGGGCCTTTCTCCACGGCCACAGCTACACGGGCAACGCCACGGCCTGTGCCGTCGCCTGCGCCAGCCTGGCCCTCTTCGACGAGGAACCCGTGCTGGCCCGCGCCGCGGCCCTCCACGAGGCCATGCAGGCCGCGTTCACGGATCTTTCCGCCCATCCGGCCGTGCGCCAGGCCCGCGTCCTCGGCACCATCGGCGCATGCCGCCTGGTGGATCCCACCACGGGCGAGGCCCACGCCTCCGACGACCGCTTCGGCTGGCACCTGCATCGCCGGGCCCTGGACCACGGCCTGCTGGTGCGCCCCATCGGCGACTGCCTCTACCTGCTGCCGCCCCTCAGCACGCCCCCGGCGAGGATCCGCGATGCCGCTGAAACGCTGCTGGACCTTCTCTGAGGATTCCTCACTCAGGGCCTGGCCGCATCGTAGCCCGCACCCTTCGGGGTGATCCGCACGATCTGCGGCAGGTGGGCGCCGGCCAGCACGGCCTTCCGACGGGCGGCGTCGCGGAAGAGCTCCTGCCGGACCTTCACGGCGCGGTCCCCGTCGAGGTCGAAGGCGACACCCGCTTCCGGATGCTGGAACTGCACCGCGCCGAAGTGGATGAGGTCGCCGATGCACCAGAGCTCACGGCCCTCGGAGGTGAAGGCGTAGACCGCGTGGCCGCCCGTATGGCCGTGGGCCGGGATGGCGCGGAGCCCTGGGGCGAGTTCCTCGCCGTCCTCGAAGAGGCGGAAGGCACCGGCTTTCTCGTAGACCCCAAAGAGGGCTTTCAGTTTCGACGCCCGGTCCCGCAGGCGCTCGGGCAGGTGCGAGGGATCCTCGGTCCAGAAGGCATGCTCGCGGCGGGCCACCGCCACGACCGCCTTGGGGAAGGCCCGGGTACCATCGGCCTTCAGCAGGCCGCCGATGTGGTCGAAGTGGTCGTGGGTGATGAGGATCAGGTCGATGTCCGAGGGCGCCATGCCCGCGGCCGAGAGCTGCTCCGCCAGGTGGCCCGAATCCTCCTCGGGATCCTTGCCCATACCCGTGTCCACCAGGACGGTCCGGTCGGGCATCCGCACGAGGTAGGCGTTCACGGGGGTGTCCGCGGCGTCCTGGCCGCCCAGCAGCCGCCGCGCCTCCGCGGGATCGATGCCCTTGAGGAGCGATGCGGCGAGGGAGATCCGCCCGTCCTGCAGCTTCCACACCTGCAGCTGGCCCAGGCGCAGGGTCTCGAGGCGGGCAACGGTCGTCGGGGTGGAGGGCGTCATGGTGGTTCCCGGCAGCAGGAGACTCGTGGCAAGGAGGAGGGCGCGCATGATCCAAGTGTACTTCCTCCCATCCGCCGCGAATGACGATGCAAGAGTCGTGTTTTTCCGGCATTACACTGGGTCTTTGCGGAGAATCCGATGAAGCTGGTGACTTTCCTGCAGGCTGGAATCGAGAAGATCGGCGCCGTGATGCCGGAAGGCAGGCTCCTCGACTTCGCCGCCGCCGAACCCCGCCTGGCCGTGGACATGCTCACCCTCATCCGGCGCCAGGACGAGCTCATGCCCCTGGCCCGGGCCCTCGCCGCGGCGCCGCCTCCCGCAGCCCTCCTCGATCCCGCCACCATCCGCCTGCTGGCGCCCCTGCCCCGCCCGGTCTCCATGCGCGACGGCTACGCCTTCCGCCAGCATGTGGCCACCGCGCGGCGCAACCGCGGGCTGGAGATGATCCCCGAGTTCGACCTCTTCCCCGTCACCTACTTCACCAACCACCTGGCTGTGACGGGCCCCGGCGAGGTGCGGGTGCAGGATCACCACCTCGCGCGCCTCGATTTCGAGCTGGAAGTGGCCATCGTCACGGGGCGGCCCCTGAAGAACGCCACCCTGGCGGAGGCCGACGAGGCCATCTTCGGCTACATGGTGATGAACGACTGGAGCGCCCGCATGCTCCAGATGGAAGAGATGAAGCTCTCCCTCGGCCCCTGCAAGGGCAAGGACTTCGCCACCAGCCTGGGCCCCTGGCTCGTCACCAAGGACGAGCTGAAACTCGAGGGGACGGGCCACGGCGAAGTTCTCCACGCGGCCATGACCTGCACCGTGAATGGCCATCGTCTGTCCAATGGCAACGCCGACAGCATGAACTGGACCTTCGCCCAGATCCTGCAGCGCACCAGCTACGGCATCCAGATGCACCCGGGCGAGGTCATCGGCAGCGGCACCGTGGGGACGGGCTGCCTGCTGGAGCTGAACGGCTCGAAGATCACGGACAACCTCTGGCTCAAGGCCGGCGACGAGGTGGTGCTCGAGATCGAGGGCCTGGGCCGCCTGGTGAATACCATCACCCATGTGCCCGAGCGGCTGGTGGACACGCCCGCATCCCTGGTGGGCGGCACCCTCCCCGACCTCTATGCCGGGACCCCCTCCGGCGAGGCCGGGGACTGACTAGACTGGGGCATCCCCCATGCCTGGAGCACCCATGCGACGCCTCTTCGTCCTTCTCCTTACGCTGGTGCTCGGATCGGCAGAGGCCTCTGCCCAGAAGGCGCCCAGCCTGCGTTCCTATTTTGCGGATCCTTCGGCCGTGCGCGAGGGCGGTGTGAAGGTCATCTCCATCCAGACGCCCAAGGGCCCGTTCAAGGTCTGGACCAAGCGCTTCGGAAACAACCCCCGCATCAAGCTGCTGCTGCTCCACGGCGGCCCCGGCTCCACCCACGAGTACTTCGAATCCATGGAAGGCTTCCTGCCGGCCGAGGGCATCGAGTTCATCTACTACGACCAGCTGGGCTCGGCCCGTTCGGACCAGCCCAAGGACCACGACCTCTGGACCACGGAACGCTTCGTCGAGGAGGTCGAGCAGGTGCGGAAGGCCCTGGGCCTCGACCGCTCCAACTTCTATTTGCTGGGCCACTCCTGGGGCGGCATCCTCGCCGCGGAATACGCGCTGAAATACGGCGCGAACCTCAAGGGCCTGATCATCTCGAACATGATGATGAGCATTCCCGACTACAACCGCTATGCCGCCGAGGTGCTGGCCAAGGGCATGGACCCTGCCGTGGTGAAGGAGGTGAAGGACCTCGAGGCCAAGGGCCAGTACGAGAACCCGCGCTACATGGAGCTCCTCGTCCCCCACTTCTACGCCAAGCACCTCTGCCGCCTGCCGGAGTGGCCCGACGCCTTCAAGCGGTCTTCGGCGCACGCCAACAACGACATCTATGTCCTCATGCAGGGTCCCAGCGAATTCGGCGCCTCGGGACGGTTGGAAAAGTGGGACCGCAAGGCCGACCTGCCCAAGCTCGGCATGCCCACCCTCGTCATCGGTGCCGCCCATGACACCATGGATCCCGCCCACATGAAGTGGGTGGCCGGCCAGGTCCAGCACGGCAGCTTCCTCCTCTGTCCGAACGGCAGCCACATGGCCATGTGGGACGATCAGCGCACCTACAACCTGGGCCTCATCCGGTTCCTCAAGGAGACCGATGCGGGCCGCAAGCAAGTGGTCTTCGGCGCGCCATGAGTCATCGGACGATCCTCCCCTCGGACCTGAATCCCATCGAAACCAATGCACTGCTCTGCAGCGGCGTGGCCCCCCGGCCCATCGCCCTGGCCAGCACGGTCTCGAAGGAGGGCATCCGCAACCTGTCGCCCTTCAGCTTCTTCAACGCCTTCGGCTCGAACCCGCCCACGGTGGCCTTCGCGCCCAACCGGCGGGGCCGGGACGGCACCGTGAAGCACACCTACCTGAACGCCGTGGCCACGGGCGAGTTCGTCATCGCCGCCGTGAGCCACGCCATGCTGCATCCCATGAATGTGGCCAGCGCCGAGTGGCCTGATGGCGTGGACGAATTCCCCAAGAGCGGCCTCACGCCCCTCCCCGCCCGCTTCGTGACGCCCGCCCTGGTGGCCGAGAGCCCCTTCCAGATGGAGTGCCGCCTGCAACAGGTGGTGGAACTTGGCAGCGGGCCGGGCTCCGGCCTCATGCTCATCGGTGAAGTGCTCGCCTTTCATGTGCGAGAAGACTGTTTCGCGGGCGCCATCCTTCATCCCGACGCCCTGGACCTCATCGGCCGCAACGGCGGGGCGTTCTACACCCGCGCCAGCGGCGCCGCCGTCTTCCAGGTGCCCAAGCCCGCCGGAAAGCCCCTGGGCTACGACGCCCTGCCCGAGGTCCTGAAGCAGAGCCGCGTCCTCACCGCCAACGACCTTGGCCAGCTGGCCAACAGCCCGGGCCTGCCGGACCTCTCGGGTCTGGCGCGGCAGCCGGGGGATCCGATCGCGCCCCTCGACCTTGAGCAGGCGATCCGCCAGGCCCTGGCCTCGGAAAACCAGGCCGAGGCCTGGCGCCTGGTGGGGCTGCGCCTGAAAGCCTGACCCGCGCTCGCAGGAACGGTTCCCAGCCCGATTCCCCTTGCCGGAGCGCAAAGCCCGGCAGTAGCGTGACACTCACGCCCCACAGGAGCTTGCATGTCCGCTCACGCACGACTCGCCAGCCTGGCCTTCGCGCTCGGAACAGCCCTGGCGGCCCAGCCTGGGCCTCCACCCTCGGCCGAAGTCCGCGCCTTCCTGAAGGTGGACGCACCCGTGGTGGCCCTGCTGCATGCCCGCGTGGTGGACGGCACCGGCGCCCCTGCCCGCGAGGACCAGACCCTGATCCTCCGCGGCGGCCGCATCGAGGCCATGGGTGCCGCCTCCACCGTGGCGACGCCCAAGGGTGCGCAGGTGCTGGACCTCACGGGCCACACGGTGCTCCCGGGCCTGGTGGGCATGCACAACCACCTGTTCTACACGCACTCCATCCACAGCGACGAGAAGGGCGCCGCCGTGCCGCCGGGACGGCTCTTCGCCGAGATCGCCCACTCGGCGCCGCGCCTCTATCTGGCCTGCGGCGTCACCACCATCCGCACCACCGGCAGTCTGGAGCCCTACACGGACCTCAACATCAAGCGGCAGATCGACGCGGGCCTCTTGCCCGGGCCCAAGATGGATGTGACGGGCCCCTACCTCGAAGGCCTCGAGCCCATGACGCCGCAGATGCATGGCCTACGGAGCCCTGAGGAGGCCCGCCGCTTCGTGGATTTCTGGGCCGATGCGGGCGTCACCTCCTTCAAGGCCTACATGAACATCCACCGGGCCGACCTCGGCGCGGCCATCCAGGCCGCCCACGCCCGGGGCCTCAAGGTGACCGGGCACCTGGGTTCCGTGACCTGGCCCGAGGCCATGGCCCTGGGCATTGACAACTTCGAGCATGGCCCCGTCTACACGGACACGGAGTTCGCGCCCGGCAAGACGCCCGATATCTGCCCGCCGGTGGCGGTCTCCTGGTCCGCATGGCTCAAGGTCGATGTGGACGGAGCCGAGGTGCAGAAGCTCATCCGCGACCTGGTGGAAAAGAAGGTGGCCCTCACCTCCACCCTGCCGGTCTTCGAGATGATGGTGCCCGGCCGGCCGCCGCTCCAGCCCCGCGTGCTGGCGGCCATGTCCGCCGAGTCCAAGGCCAGCTACCTGGCGGCCCGCGCCAAGGTCCGCGTGGTTCCCAACAGCACGCCCGAGCAGCTGCTCAAGAAGGAGATGGCCTTCGAGCGGGCCTTCGTGAAGGCGGGCGGCCTGCTGCTGGCGGGCCCCGATCCCACGGGCATGGGCGGCGTGCTGCCCGGATTTGGCGACCACCGGGAGCTGGAGCTGCTGGTGGAAGCCGGCTTCACGCCCGCAGAGGCCATCCGCATCTACACGGCGAATGGTGCCGCCTTCCTGGGCCGCCTCGACCGCATCGGCACCCTGGCATCGGGTAAGCAGGCGGACCTGGTGGTGGTGAAGGGCGATCCCACCGCCCGGATCGAGGACATCGAGCAGGTGGTGACGGTCTTCAAGGACGGCCTCGGCTATGACTCCGCCAGGCTCATCGAGTCCGTGCGCGGCCATGTGGGCATCCGCTAAGGCGGTCAGTCGCCGGATTCCATTCCCGGGACAGTCCCTTCGCCCCGGTGGTGCACCACCCGCTGGGGATAGGGGATCTCGATACCGGCCTCCCGGAAGGCGAGGAGGATGCGGTGGCGCAGCTCCCGGGCCACCTCCCACTGGGCCCCCGGGGCGGTCTTGGTGAGGGTCAGGATGGTGAACCCGCTGGCCCCGAGGGTCTCGATGCCCTTCACCTCCAGCGGCTCCAGCACCTGGTCGGGGCGGTCTGCGTGCAGCTTCCGGCCGATGTCCTTCAGCACCTCGAAGGCCCGGTCGGGGTCCGTGTCGTAGCCCACCTCCACCTCCACCCGGGCCCGGGCGAAGTCCTTGGACAGCACCACCACGCGCACGATGGAGCCGTTGGGCACGAAGTGGGCGCGGCCCTCCGAATCCCGCACCTGGGTCACGCGCAGGGTCATGCGCTCCACGGTGCCGATGTGTTTGTCGTCCACATTGATGATGTCGCCCACGCCAAACTGGTTCTCCAGCAGGAGGAAGAACCCGCTGATGACATCCTTCACCAGGCTCTGGGCACCGAAGCCCAGGGCCACGCCCGCCACGCCCGCGCCGGCCACCAGGGGCCCGATGTTCACGCCGAATTCCTGCAGCGTCATCAGCAGGAAGAAGGCCACCACGAGCGCGCGGGCCGCGTTGGTCAGCACCGAGCCCAGGGTCTCCGCCCGCCGTTCGGCGTCTGAGGTCACTCCGTCATTCCCGTCATCCACGGCCCGGCGCACCGCGCGGACCACCAGGGAGACCCCCCACAGCAGCGCCAGGCAGGTCAGGAGCACCAGACCCAGGTTCTGGGCTCTCTCCCAGAGGCCGTGGGTGGCGAAGGCGAAGGTCTGCAGGGTCGTGGCAAGGATGGGCATGTCGGTTCCAGAGCGTCAGCGTATCAGGGCCGCGAGCACCGCTTCGAGGGTTCCAAAGACCGGTCGTTCGAAATTCGGAATCCATCGATAGGGGCTGGCACGACCATGATTCGATTTGTAAAATTCATGGATGGAAATTCTGCTTCAACCCGATCATGCTGGGCAGTCCAATCACGCCATCCAGTCCGCAGGAGGTCCCGTGACCATCGACCGGCGCAAGCACCGTGGCCCCTTCCGGTTCCTCTACATGGACTTCAGGTCGTTCCTGCGCCGGTATCTGGGCCTGGGCAGAGGGGCCTGACCCTACTTCCAGCTCGCCCAGTAATTGAGGTTCTCCATCAGCTCGGCGGCGGGCGTGGCCCGGAGGGGACGGAAGGCATCCACCATGACGGCCACCTCATCGGTGCGCTCTTTGGTGCGGCTGAGGGGGATGGCCTTGGGGTGCGGCCCGTGGTGGATGCCCTGGGGATGCCAGGTCATCATGCCGGCGCCGATGCCATCGCGACTGAAGAAGTGGCCCGCCGAGTAGAACAGCACTTCGTCGTAGTCGATGTTGGAGTGGTAGAAGGGCACGCGCATGGCGCCTTCTTCTTCCTCGAAGGGTCGAGGCAGGAAGGAGCAGATGACGAAGTTGTTGGCGATGAAGGTGGAGTGTGCCGAGGGTGGCAGATGGTAGCGGGCGCTGAGGACGGGCCGGATGTCCTTCACATTGATGCGCCACACGGTGAGATCGCCCTTCCAGCCCACCACATCCAGCGGGTTGAAGGGGTAGAACACCTTGGTGATCTGGCTTTCGCGCTTGATGTGGACGGCCCACTCGCGCGGCCCCCCCTTCGGGTTCATCTCGTAGGGCTCCAGCTCCGGCGTGTCCACCATGGCGGGGTCGAAAATGGCGTTGGGCCCCAGCTGGTTGCGGTCGGGGATGGTCACTTCGCTGAAGCTCTCGATGAGCAGGTAGCGCTGCGGGCCCTCGCCGGGCAGGAAGCGGTAGGTCGTGCCGCGGGGGATCACCAGGTAGTCGCCCGTGGCGTAGACGAGGGCGCCGAAGGTGGTCTCCAGCTTGCCGCCGCCCGCGTGGATGTAGTAGACATCGTCCCCGTCGGCGTTGCGGTAGAAGAAGTCCATGGCGGCGGGTGCCACCCAGTGCAGGGCCACATCCCCGTTGTGGAGGATGCAGATGGGAGCGAAGGCGGTTTCCGTGGAGCCGAACATCGAGGCCTTCACCTTGGCATCGGCGGAGTCCGCCAGCGGGTTCAGGTCGTAGCTGTGGGGGCGCAGGGGACCTTCGATGCGCGTCCAGTCCGTGACCGGATGCAGGCGGTAGAGGTGCGTGGTGCGCCCGAAGAAACCCTGCCGCGCGTGCTCCTCCTCGAAGGTGCCGGCGGGCAGGTCCACATGGGCCTGACGCGCATGCAGGCCCTTGCGCAGGGGGAAGAGCGGCGTTTCCTTCTTGGACATGACAACCTCGGGAGGGTCTCCCATTATCACGGGAAACTGTGATCACAGATTTTAACAATTAGCGGGCTTGCAGAAAATGCGCGGTCACCTTCCCACCTGACCCGCGGGGCACCTGCATTCGTTCCGCCTGGGAATTCACAGGATCCCGTGATCAGCCGATACATCGACGGTGCGGGCTCGGCAAATGACAAGGCGCCCGTCAGGCACCCCCGCCACCCCTCATGTCCGCTCCTTCCACTGGAGGCGTCATGGATCGGAACTACTCCCGGGACCTTCTCGAGGCCATTCAGAAGGCCGACCGGGCGGGCGCCAACGCGGTGGTCGATGCGTGGGCCATGGGCCGGTCCTTCCACCGGGTCATCCCGGAGCTCCTCGCCCCAACCCTGGAGACCTTCGGCAAGCTCTGGGCGCAGGGCACCGGTGGGGTGTCGCTCGCCACGGGCTATGTGGCCTCCAAGGTGGCCGAAGATGTGCTGTCGCGCCTGCTCCTGGAATCCGCCTCCCGCGAGACCCCCGCCCTGCCGGCGAAGGGACCGGTGCTGGTGGGGAATGTGGAGGATGATTTCCACCCCCTGGGCCGGAAGATGGTCGCGGCTTTCCTCCGGGCGGCCGGATGGGAGGTCCATGACCTGGGCGTGGACATCGGCCCCGCCCAGTTCGTGGACATGGCCGAGGAGACCGGCGCCCGCGTGATCGGGGCCTCGGCGATGATGTTCACCACGGCGAAGAATGTGGCGAAGCTCCGGGACGAGATCGACCGGCGGGGTCTCCGGGGCCGGCTCCAGCTCGCCGTCGGCGGGGCCGTGTTCAAGCTCCGGCCCGAACTCGTCGAGGCCTTCGGCGGGGACGGCACCGCCGCCAGCGCCGCCGAGGCGCCCGCCCTGTTCGAGCGCCTGTGGCAGCAGGCCCTGACCTTCGAGCCCGCCCCCGGGGGAATGCGCCCATGAACAGCCTCGAACGCGTGCTCGCCGCGCTTCAGGGGCAGCCCTCGGACCGGCCTCCCTTCCTGCTCAACCTGAGCCTCTACGGATCCCGGCTCACGGGAGCCCCGGTGAAGGCGCACTTCGCCGACCCGGCGGTGTTCGCCGAAGGACAGATGGCTGTCCGGGAGACCTTCGGCCCCGACCTGCTGCTGAGCCCCTTCCTGGTGTCGGCGCTCGGCGAGGCCTTCGGCAGCCGGGCCGGAGGCCCTCTCGAGCAGGCCCCGAATATCCGGGCCTTCGCCGCGGATTCCGCCTCGGCGGCGCTCCGGCTGCCGCTGCCCGATGTGGACGGCCATCCCAGGCTGCTCTACCTGCGCGAGACCATCCGGATCCTCGCCCGGAAATACGAGGGCGAGGTCCCCGTCATCGGGCTCCTGGTGAGCCCCCCCGACCTGCCCCCCCTCATCATCGGCCTGGAGGCCTGGCTGGATGCCCTGCTCTTCCGACCGGAGGAGGCCCGCGCACTCCTCGACCGCTGCACGGACTTTTTCGTGCAGTTGGGGACGGCCATGCTCCAGGACGGCGCCACCGCCCTGGCCCTGACGGCCAACCTGGCGAACCGCTTCATGGTTCCCGCCGAGGTCGTGACCGGCCTCTCCCGGCCGGCGCTGGAACGGGCCTTCAGCCAGATCCCCGGCCCCATCATCGTCCACCACGGGGGCTGTCCCCTCGTCCCCCACCTCGCGGATTTCAGGGGTCTCCCCCAGGTCGTGGGCTTCCTGGTGGATGCCGGGGAAGACCTGGCCGCGGCCCGGGCCATCCTCGGCCCCGGTCCCCTGCTGCTGGGGAACCTCGACGGACCCGGCCTGGCGGACCTTTCCCCCGAGCAGGTCCGCGGCCTCTGCGAGCGGGCCCTGGACGCGGGCTCCCCGGATCCCCAATTCATCCTGGCGACCTCCGGCGCGGATGTGCCGCTGGAAACTCCACCCGACTGCCTCCAGGCCATCACCGAGGCCATCTGCCTGGCCGGGGGAGGCCTGCGGTGACGCTGGATCCCCCGCCTCCGCGCTGCATCGCCTGCTCGATCTTCCGGCGGGAGATCGAATCGCTGCAGGCGTCGGGGGCGCTGGACCTGGCCGTGGACTACCTGCCCTCCATGCTCCACATGGTCCCGGACCGACTGGATACGCGCCTGGCCGCTTCGCTCACCGAGGCGGGCGCCCAAGGGCAGGAGGTCCTGATCGCGTTCGGCGACTGCTGCGGCCACATGGAGGACTTCCGGGCGAAGCCCGGCATCGACCGCACGGAAGGCATCAACTGCTGCGAGATCATCCTCGGCCGGGAGGCCTACCGGCGGCTCCGGCGCGAAGGGGCCTTTTTCCTCATGCCCGAGTGGGCCCTGTCCTGGCGGCAGGTGTTCATGAGCCAGCTCGGGCTGCTTGGCACCAACGCGAAAACCTTCATGCAGGAGATGCACACCCGGCTGATCTACCTCGACACGGGCATCCAGCCCGTGCCCTGGCAGGCCCTGAACGAGGCCTCCGAGTACCTCGGCCTGCCCGTGGAGGTCCTGCCCGTGTCCCTCGACCCGCTTCTCGCCAGCCTGCGGGAAGCGGCCCGCTCCGCGAGGCGCCATGACGACCGGTGACGCCATGCGACCTCCCGACAGCGCCGCCGTCCAGTTCATGATTCTGGACTTCCTCGAGGAGATCCTGAAGTTCTCGGAGAGCCCCGGCGAGATGGGCCAGTTCCTGACGCGCCAGCTCCGCGAGGTGATGGGCGCCCGCATCGTGGTGCTCCTGCAGCACGGGCCCGGCCCCGAGAGCGGGCCCGCCCGGATCGTGGCCCTCAAACCCGAACGGGCCCGGACCCCCGCCCTGCTGGACGGCCTGGACCAGCTCGTCCAGCTCTACCCAGACGCCCACGAGGCCACCTTCCTGATCAAGCGCACCGCCGAGCCCCGATCCGCCGCGCTCCTCGAAGGGCTCGGCCTCGAGTCCCTGAGCATGACCCCCCTGCGGGTGGGGGATCGGCGCGTGGGCACGCTCTTCGCGTTGGATCACCTCGACCTCTACCGTTCCGACGATGTCGTCCGTCTGCTCAAGGTGCTGTCGCCCGTCTTCGCCCTCATCCTGCGGAACACGGTCCACTTCGAATCCCAGGAGGCCAAGGTCCTGGCCCAAGCCGAGGAGTACCAGGCCCTGCTTCAGACCAACCTGGACGGATTCCTCGTGGTGGCGGGCGACGGGCGGATCCTCGACGCGAACGGAGCCTACCTGCAGATGTCGGGGTACTCGCTGGACGACATCCGGGGCCGGCACATCACCGACATGGATGCGAACGAATCCCGCCAGGAGACCGACAACCACAGCGAGAAGATGAAGCGCGAAGGCTCGGACCGCTTCAGGGCCCTGCACCGGCGCAAGGACGGAACCACCTACCCGGTGGAGGTGTCGACGACCTATGTTCCCGGCCGGAACATGCTCATCGGCTTCATCCGGGATCTCACCGAGCGGGAGGCGGCCGAATCCGCGCTCCGCGCCAGCGAGGCGCACCACCGGGAACTCGTGGAGATCCTCGGCGAAGGCGTGGCCATCACGGACCGCCACGAGACCGTGGTCATGGCCAACCGCGAAGCCGACCGCATCTTCGGTGTCGATCACAACCAGCTGGTCGGCCAGAACCTCCGGCCGTACCTGGATGAATCCGACTGGTTGCGGGTCGTGGATCACACCCTGCGAAGGCTCGACGGACACACTGACTCCTACCAGGTGCGGATCCGGCGCCCCGACGGGATCCGGCGCATCCTCCAGCTCACCGCCACGCCCAGGCGCGATGCGGACGGCCAGTTCACCGGCAGCCTCGCGGTCTTCCGCGATGTCACGGAGGAGCTCAAGACCCAGGAGGCCCTGCGCGTGGCCCAGAAGATGGAGAGCCTGGGCAACCTGGCGGGCGGCCTGGCCCACGACATGAACAATGTGCTGGGGGCGATCCTCGGGCTCGCGACCACGCACCTCGACCTCCAGCCCGAGGGCAGCCGGCTCCACGCCACCTTCGAGACCATCACCAAGGCCTGCCTGAGGGGGCGGAACATGGTGAAGAGCCTCCTGGATTTCGCGCGGAAGGACATGGCCGGGGAACGCTCCGTGCCCGTCAACCGCCTCATCCAGGAGGAGGCCCGCCTCCTGGAGCGGACCATCCCGCCGAACATCGCCATCACGCTGGATCTCAGCCCCAGCGTGGAGGGCATCCTCGGCGACGCCGACGCGCTCAGCCTCATGCTGATGAACCTGTGCGTGAATGCCGTGGATGCCATGACCGAAGGCGGCCGCCTCACCTTGAGCACCCGGCTCCATGACGGGCAGGTGGTGGTGACCGTGGCGGATTCGGGAACCGGCATGGCCCCGGAAACCCTCGAGCGCGCCCTCGAACCCTTCTTCACCACCAAGCCCCAGGGCAAGGGCACGGGCCTGGGCCTCTCCCTGGTCTACAGCACGGTGAAGGCGCACCACGGGGAACTGAACATCCAGAGCTGGTCCGGCCAGGGAACCAGCATCGAGATGCGGTTCCCCGCCGTGGAAACCCGGAGCGAACCGGCAGGCCCGGGAACCTCCGGGCCGAGCGCGTCGGCCCAGCCCTTGAACATCCTCCTGGTGGACGACGACGAGCTCATCCGTTCCGCGGTTTCAGCCCAATTGGAGGCCATGGGCCACCAGGCCACGCTGACGGACTGCGGCGAGGACGCCATGGCGCTGCTGGACCGGGGCCTGCGGCCCTCCGTCATCATCCTCGACATGAACATGCCGGGCTGGGGGGGCACCGGCACCCTTCCCAAGCTGCGGGCGGCCCTGCCGGAAGTCCCCATCCTGCTGTCCACGGGGCGAGCCGATCAGCAGGCCATCGACCTGGCCCACGCCCACCCCGGCGTGACCATCCTGGCCAAGCCCTTCAGCTTCCGGGAGCTCCAGGCCGCCTTCGCCGAGATCCTGCCGGGCGGCTGATCAGAGCTGCTTCTGCAGCCCGGTCATCAGGCCTGCTTCTGCAGCCAGCGGTTGTAGATCCACAGGCTGAACGCGCTGCCCAGGCCGAAGAGGGTGAGGATGATCCAGCCCGTGGCAGCGGCCTTGGGATCCAGCTTCAGCAGGCCATCGGCCTGCGTCACGGCACCTGCGCACATGACCTTGTTGAAGAGCCAGGCGCCGGCCGGGCCGCCCACCAGGCTGCCGATGGCCATGGGCAGGTTGGCGTAGCCCAGGAAGAGCCCCTCCTGGCCCTTGGGCGCCAGGGAGCCGATGTACTCGTAGAGGCGGCTGGAGGCGAACAGCTCGCCGAAGGCGATCAGCGCCACGGTCATCACCACGAACAGGCTGCCCATGGGCAGCAGCAGCTTCGCCGTCACGCCCCCGGCCATGAAGAGGGGCGCCACATTGATGAGCATGGAGAGGCCGATGATCGCGGTGCCCACGATGATGGACTTGATGGGCGGAAGCTTGCCGAACAGCTTCGTGATGAGCAGCTGGAACAGCACGATGGTGATGGGGTTGGCCATGGTGTAGAGGTCCATGGCGGGCGACAGCTCCACCGTCTTCTTCACATAGAGGGGCAGAACGTTGTAGACCTGGTTGTAGATGAAGTAGAAGCCGCTGCTCACGACCATGAACATGGTGAAGCGGCCGCTACGCAGCACCTTGAAGATCCCGAGAAGCACCTCGGCCACGCTGCGCTTGGGCTTGGCGGGATCCACCGCGGACTCGGGATCGCGGTAGAGCAGCGCCACCACCAGGAAGGCCAGCACCGCCGCCACCATGGACACGACGAAGATGGTGTCGAGCTTGCCGAGCTTGGTCCGCACGAAGAAGGCCGTGAGGCGCCCGAACACGCTGCCGATGTTGATGACCATGTAGAAGATGGCGAAGGCCAGGGTGGCCTTGCCCAGGTGCGTGCGCTGCACGGTGCCCGCGATGCAGGGCTTCACGAAGGAGCCGCCGATCCCGATCAGCACGATGGCCATGGCCACGGGCACCATCACGCCGAGGCCCGCCGTGACCTCCTTTCCGGCCTGGAGGGCCAGCGTCTGCCCCCCGAACCACACCGGGTAGCCCATGAGGAAGTAGCCACCCACGAGCAGCACGCAGGCCATGAGCAGGCTGCGGCGGAAACCGATCTGGTCGGCGATGGTCCCGCTGAGAATGGGCAGGAAGTAGACCAGGAACCAGAGCACGCCGTTGAGCGTGCTGGGCCAGTAGTCGCCCAGGCCCAGGCGCCCCAGGTAGATGACGATGAAGCTGGCCATCGAATAGTAGGCGGCCCGCTCGAACAGCTCGGTGAGATTCGCGTTCCAGTAGCTGGCAGGGAAACGGTACTTCTCGCGGAAGGAAGGCTCGGGGGTCATGGATACCTCGGGGTCGCCTTAGTGTGGCATGCCTTCGGGCCCGCCTCAGCGGATGACCGCGCCCCGCTCCGCCAGCAGCTCCTGCAGCACGGAGCGGTGGCAATGCGCTTCGTCCTCGCAGTAGCACCCCACGGCCAGGTCGGTCTGATGCGACAGCGCCGCCAGCAGGTCCAGGAGCCGCGCCTTCTCGGGCTGCCCCATCTCCGCGCGGTATTTCTTCCGGAACGCGGCCCAGTCCCGGTCGCTGGCGGCGGCCTGGGCCGTTTTCACCAGCTCCTCGCTGGGCGCAGCCTCGGGCAGCCACAGGTCGTAGAAGTCGCGGGAGGCGAACTCGGCCTTCGGCACCCCCCGGGGGGGCCGCCGCACGGTGCCGAGCCGAAGGCCCTCCCCCGGTGCCCGCGGCGTACCCAGACGAACCACCCGAATGGCCATGGCACCTCCTCCAGGGGGACTTGCCCTGATCCATGATCCCCCGTTCGCCCGGTCCGGGCCGCTCCTCAGTCGGGGTACCGCAGGACCTTCCAGTGCAGGAACGAGAAATGCCGCCAGGAGCCCGGCATGTGGGAGCCCACCGAGGCCACCAGCGTGGCCGCCAGGTACCAGGGCAGTCGGGCCTCGGGCTGGAGGACGCCCATGCCCAGCAGGGCCAGCTTCACCAGCACCGCCACGCCGCTGCCCTGGGTGAGGATGGCCGCATCCCGGGCCAGGTCGATGGCCAGGAGCAGGATCCCGCTGCCCAACGTGAGGAGGATCGGCAGGCGGAGGGCGTGATAGCCGGCGCCGAAGGGGATCGCCCCCAGCACCAGGGCCATGGCGGCGATGTGGAGGCTGCGGAGAACCAGTTGGGCGGGTCGCGCCCAGGGGAAGAAGCGCGGCGTTGGGGGGAACAGCAGAGCCCGCAGGGGGCCCGGCTTCCCGGGGCGGCCGGAGAGGGGATCCATCCCCCCGTTGTACCAGCACCGGCATCCCCATGCAGGATCACGCATGCGAAACTGGCCCTTCCGGAGGACGCCATGCATCGTCGTTCATTCCTTGGCTGGACCTTGGCCCTCATGGCCACCCTCCCCGGCGCGGCCCTCGTGGCGGCGCCGCCGACCTCCAAGGTCATCCTCCTGGCCACCACCACCAGCACCCAGGACTCGGGCCTCCTGGACGCCCTCATCCCGCGCTTCGAGCAGCAGACCGGCTTCGTGGTGAAGACCATCGCCGTGGGTTCCGGGCAGGCCATCGCCATGGGCAAGAAGGGTGAGGCCGATGTCCTGCTGGTGCACTCCCCGGAGGCGGAAAAGGCCCTGGTGGCCGAAGGCTCCGGCGTGAACCGCCGCCTCGTCATGCACAACGACTTCATCCTCCTGGGGCCCGCCACCGACCCCGCGGGCATCCGGCGGAGACCCGCGGCCGCGGCCCTGCAGGCCATCGGCACGGGGTCGGCCCTCTTCATCTCCCGGGGCGACAACTCCGGCACCCACGCCCAGGAGAAGAAGCTCTGGAAGGCCGCCGGCCTCGATCCCGAAGGCAAGGCCTGGTACCAGCAGACGGGCCTCGGCATGGGGCAGACCCTGTCCGTGGCCTCCGAGAAGCGGGCTTACACTTTGTCAGATCGGGGCACCTACCTGGCCCTGCGGAAAAAGCTCGGGCTGGAGATCCTCGGCGAAGGTGATGCCTCGCTCTTGAATGTCTACCATGTCATCGAGGTAAACCCGGCCCGGTTCTCCAAGGTGAATGCCGCCGGAGCCCGCGCCTTTGCTGACTTCCTGGTGTCGAAAGACGCGCAGGCCGTGATCAAAGATTTCGGAATCGGTACTTTTGGCTCGCCGCTATTCTTTCCTGATGCCGGCAAGCCGGAGTAGGCCTGCCGGACGGAGGGATTCCCATGTCCAACGCCATCTTCAGCCTGCCCGAATCCGTCAATGAGCCCATCAATCCCTATGCCCCCGGAACCCGGGAACGCGCCCTCCTGAAGGCTGAACTGGAGCGCCAGTACCACCTTGAGCTGGACATCCCGCTCATCATCGGCGGCCAGGAAGTCCGCACCGGAAAGACCCAGAAGGCCGTCTGCCCCCACGACCACGGGCATGTCCTCGCGCGCTTCCACGAGGCCGGCGAAGCGGAAGTCCGCATGGCCATCGACGCCGCCATGGCCGCCAAGAAGGCCTGGGAGGCCACGCCCTGGGAGGATCGTGCGGCCATCTTCCACAAGATGGGTAGCCTCATCTCCTCGAAGTACCGCTACATCCTGAACGCCGCCACGATGCTGAACCAGTCGAAGAGCGCCTTCCAGGCGGAGATCGACAGCACCTGCGAAACGGCCGACTTCCTGCGCTTCAATGCCGGGTTCATGGAGCAGATCTACCGCCAGCAGCCCATCTCCGATCCGCATGTGTGGAACCGCGTCCACTACCGCGCGCTGGAGGGCTTCGTCTTCGCCGTGACGCCCTTCAACTTCACCGCCATCGCCGCGAACCTGCCCACGGCCCCCGCCATCATGGGCAACACGGTGGTGTGGAAGCCCGCCTCCACCTCCATCCTGTCGAACTACTACCTCATGCAGCTCTACAAGGAAGCCGGGCTGCCGGATGGCGTCATCAACTTCGTCCCCGGCCGGGGCTCCATGATCGGCAAGGTCGCGCTGGAGGACCGGAACTTCGCGGGTCTGCACTTCACCGGCTCCACGGGCGTCTTCAACAGCATGTGGAAGACCATCAGCGGCAACCTGGAGCGCTACCGCAGCTACCCCCGCATCGTGGGCGAGACCGGCGGCAAGGACTATGTCTTCATGCACCAGTCCGGCGATGTGGCCCAGACCGCTGCCGCCATCGTGCGCGCGGGCTTCGAATACCAGGGCCAGAAGTGCTCGGCCTGCTCCCGGGTCTATGCCCCCGCCTCCCGCTGGCCCGAGCTGAAGGAGCGGCTCCTCGGGCTGCTCGCCGAGATCCGCATGGGCGATGTGCGTGACTTCCGGAACTACTTCAACGCGGTCATCGACGAGGCCGCCTTCGACAACACGATGAAGTACATCGAGCTGGCCCGGAATGCGAAGGACGCGGAGATCCTCGCCGGCGGCAAGGGCGACAAGTCCAAGGGCTGGTTCATCGAGCCCACGCTCATCCTCACCACCAATCCCAAGTTCGTGAGCATGGAGGAGGAGATCTTCGCCCCCGTGGTCACCATCTTCGTCTACGACGACGCCCAGCTCGACGAGACGCTGAAGATCCTGGACGAGACCTCGCCCTACGCCCTCACCGGCGCGATCTTCGCCCGTGACCGCTATGTGATCAACCACCTCACCGAGGCGCTGGCCAACACGGCGGGGAACTTCTACATCAACGACAAGCCCACGGGCGCCGTGGTCGGCCACCAGCCCTTCGGCGGTTCCCGGGCCTCGGGCACCAACGACAAGGCCGGCAGCTTCCTGAACCTGATCCGCTGGACCTCCCCGCGCACCATCAAGGAGAGCTTCACGCCGCCCGCGGACATCAAGTTCCCCTTCCTCGAAGCGGAATGACCAAGAACAATAGGGGGCTATGGATCTGATCTGGGAGGGCCTCCGGAAAGCGCTGGAGCTGTTGCTCACGCTGGACCCGGAAGTCCTCCGGGTCACCCTGCTCTCCCTCCAGGTCTCGGGCGCCGCCACGCTCATCAGCCTGGTCATCGGACTGGGCATCGCCGTGCCCGTGGCCCTCAACGAATTCCCGGGCAAGCGCCTGGTCATCGCCCTGCTGAACACGGGCATGGGCCTGCCCCCCGTGGTGGTGGGCCTCTTCGTGACCGTGCTGCTGTGGCGCAGCGGGCCCCTGGGCTTCCTGGAGATCCTCTACACGCCGAGCGCCATGATCCTCGCCCAGGCCGTCATCGCCTCGCCCATCATCGCGGGCATCAGCCTCTCGGCCCTCCAGCACCTGCCGCCGGGCCTGCGCCTGCAGATCCTCGCCCTGGGCGCCTCGCGGCCCCAGATGGTGTGGCTGCTGCTGAAGGAGGCCCGCCTGCCCCTGCTGGCCGCCGTGATGGCGGGCTTCGGCGGCGTCATTTCCGAAGTGGGCGCCTCCATCATGGTGGGCGGCAACATCAAAGGCCAGACGCGGGTGCTGACGACAGCCACCGTGATGGAGACGGGCCGCGGCAATTTCGAGGTGGCCTTCGCCCTCAGCATCATCCTGCTGATCCTGGCCTTCTCCGTGAACGCGGTGCTGACCCATGTCCAGCAGCGGGACCGGCCCCGATGAGCCGGGCGGTCCTGCTGGAGGCGCGGAACCTCCAGGTCCATCGGGGCCGCGTCCAGGTCCTGGCCGTCCCCGGGCTGGACCTGCGCGCGGGCGAGGTCCTGGCCCTCATGGGCCCCAACGGCGCCGGAAAGAGCACCCTGATGCTGGCCCTGGCGGGCCTCCTGCCCCTGTCCCAGGGAAGCCTCCGCTTCAAGGGCACCGAGCTCCGGTCCCGCTCAGACCGGGAGGCCTACCGCCGCCGGATGACCATGGTCTTCCAGGATCCCCTGCTCTTCGACGCCACCGTGGCCCAGAACATCGGCGCCGGCCTGAAGCTGCGGGGCCTTCCCGCCGGGGAGCGCGCGCCCCGGGTCCTGGCCTGGGCCCAGCGCCTGGGCATCGGGGACCTGCTCGACCGGTCGGCCCGGCACCTCTCCGGGGGCGAGGCCCAGCGCACCGCCCTGGCCCGGGCCCTCGTGCTGGAGCCGGAGATCCTCTTCCTGGACGAACCCTTCAGCGCCCTGGACGCCCACACCCGCGACGGGCTCCTGGACGACCTGGGGCACATCCTGGCCGAGGCCGGCTGCACGGCGGTCTTCTCCACCCACGACCACGGGGAGGCCGCCCGCCTGGCGCACCGCCTGGCCGTGATGAGGGAGGGCGCCCTCCTCCAGACCGGGGGCCTCCGCGAAGTCATGAACCACCCCCAGGATCCCTTCGTGGCCGCCTTCGTGGGGATGGAAACGCTGCTCAAAGGCCGGGTGGCGGCCTGCCGCGAAGGCCTGCTGACCCTGCAGCTCGGAAAGGGCGCGGGGGGCCGCGAGGTGCTGGCCATGGGCGAGGCCCAGCCCGGCCAGACCGCCCTGGTGGGCATCCGCCCCGAACATGTGGCCCTTTCTTTACAGACCGACAAATCCAGCAGCGCCCGAAACGCCTTCCAGGGGACTGTGACGAAGGTCATTCCCCGGGGCCCCTTCTTCAAGGTCGAGCTGGATTGCGGATTCTTCCTGGCGGCCTTCGTCACCTCGCAATCCCTGGCAGAGCTTGGCCTTGAACCGGGGAGCCCCGTGGTGGCCTCCTTCAAGGCCACCGCCGCCCACCTCATCCGCCGGGAAGGCCTCGACGCCGAAGTGTGACCGCGTCCATTGCGGGGGCCCTGGGCGCGGACTAGCCTCACAACTGGGGTGGCATGGCCACTCCGGATTGACGTGTAGTCAATGGATCCGAATGTCGGAGGCTCCCGAGCCATGAAACAGCTGGTGATCGACTTCCAGAAGTGTGATGCGGGGCGCAACTGCAATCACGAGTGTGAGATGGAGTGCGCCATCAAGGTCTTCAAGGTGGATGACCCCGCCCAGGCGGCCCTCCAGATCAAGGCCTACGAGGAGGGCGGCGGCAAGGCCGTCCTCTGTGACCAGTGCGGCGACTGCGTGGTGGTCTGCCCCACCGAGGCCCTGAAGCGCAACAAGCTGGGCGTGGTGATGATCGACAAGCAGCTCTGCGTGGGCTGCTACATGTGCATCGGCTTCTGCGAGAAGGAGGCCTTCATGCGGAATCCCGATTGGATCGTGCCCCACAAGTGCACCTCGTGCGGCATCTGCGTGAAGGTCTGCCCCCACGGCGCCCTCTCCATCGTGGAAGTCCCCGAGCCGGCCGTTCGGATCATCTGAGCCTTAGGAGCGACCCATGAGCCAGCTCGTTTTCGACCCCAGCAAAGTGATGGACATCGACTACACCCAGCGCACGGAATACCTCGAGGGCCTCGAAGCCATCAAGGCCGCGCACAAGGTGCTGAAGGAGATCACCTACGCGCCCAGCCTGCCGGACAAGGGCTACACCAACCGTACGCTCTATGTGAATGTGGGCACCCACGAGATCACCGAGAAGCCCGTCACCCAGCAGATGAAGGATGTTTTCATCGGCGGCCGCGGTTTCGGGCTCTACCACCTCTGGAACGCGGTCAAGCCCACGACCCGCTGGAATGACCCCGAGAACGAGATCGTCATCAGCCCCGGCCCCGTGGCGGGCATCACCCAGTACGCGGGCACCGGCAAGTCCCTGGTGGTGAGCCTCTCCCCCCAGACCGACATCCCCATCGACTCCAATGTGGGCGGTTTCTACGGCCCCCTGTTGAAGTTCTCGGGCTTCGACGCCCTCGAACTCCAGGGCAAGTCCGACAAGGACATCATCCTGTTCATCGACGGCGTGAAGGGCATCATCCGCATCGAGGAGGCTCCGACCGATCCCGTGGACAGCCATGTCCTCGCGGAAGTGCTGACGCACATGTACGCCGAGAACGAGAAGGATCTGCCGAACATCTCCGTGGTCTCCACGGGCGCGGCCGCCGAGCACAGCCTCATCGGCATGCTGAACTTCTCCTTCTATGACCGCCGCCGCAAGTGCGTCCGCTTCAAGCAGGCGGGGCGCGGCGGCATCGGCACCGTGTTCCGGGACAAGCGCATCCGCGCCCTCGTGGTGCGCGGCCCCAAGGTCGCGGGCGACCTCAACCATCCGGCGGACCCCGAGACCATCGCCAAGACCGGCATCAAGTACCACAAGGAGATCCGCGAGAACGACGGCACGCAGTGCATGATGCGCCGCAACGGCACGGCCCACATCGTCGAGATCATGGACGCCTACGACCTGCTGCCCGTCCACAACTTCCAGTTCGGCTCCCATCCGGATGTCCACAAGATCGACTCCAGCTACTGGCAGCAGCGCTGCACCCAGCACACCGTGGACGGCTGCTGGTACGGCTGTTCCATGGCCTGCGCCAAGGGCGCCGACGGCCTGGTGCTCAGGACCGGCCCCTACAAGGGTCACATGGTCACCGTGGACGGCCCCGAGTACGAGAACGCGGCGGGCCTGGGTTCCAACTGCGGCGTCTTCGATCCGGACTACCTGCTCGAGCTGAACTTCTACTGCGACACCTACGGCATCTGCACCATCACCTACGGCACGCTCACCGCTTTCGTGATGGAGTGCTACCAGCGCGGCATCCTGAACAAGGAGCGCACCGGCGGCCTGGAGATGACCTGGGGCAACGCCGAGGCCGACCTGGAGATGATGCACCAGATGGCCCGCGGTGAAGGCTTCGGCAAGATCGCCGGCCTGGGCGTGAAGAAGATGAAGGAGCACTTCATCAAGAACGGCTGGGGCGATCCGCAGCTCATCAACGACATCGGCATGGAGAACAAGGGCCTCGAGTACTCCCAGTACATGTCGAAGGAATCCCTCGCCCAGCAGGGCGGCTACGCGCTCACCAACAAGGGCCCCCAGCACGACGAGGCCTGGCTGATCTTCATGGACATGGTGAACAAGCAGCTGCCCACCTTCGAGGACAAGGCCGAGGCGCTCTACTACTTCCCCCTGTTCCGCACCTGGTTCGGCCTCAACGGCTTCTGCAAGCTGCCCTGGAACGACGTGGTCCCCGCCGACAACGCCTCCCAGCCCGAGCCCCACAAGGTGCCCGAGCATGTTCAGAACTATGTGGACCTCTTCAGCGCCACCACGGGCATCAAGATCACCAAGGAAGACCTGATCCTGCAGTCCGCGAAGGTCTACAACTTCCAGCGCGTGTTCAACATCCGCATGGGCAAGGGGCTCCGCCTGCACGATGCGGCGCCCTACCGGTCCCTGGGCCCGGTGACGAAGGAAGAGTACGAATCCCGCGCCGAGCGCTACGACCAGCAGATCGTCACCGAAATGGGCCTCGACCCCGCCGGCAAGACCACCGAGGAGAAGATGGCCCTTCACCGCGAGTGGCGCACGGGTCGCTTCTCCAAGCTCATGGACAGCGTCTATACCCGCCGCGGCTGGACCCTGGACGGCGTGCCCACCCTGGAGCGGCTGAAGGAACTGGGCCTCGATGCCTTCCCCGAGGTCGTGGATGTGGTCAAGCAGCATCTCTCCTGAAAAGATCGGCCGCGGATGCGGCTGATCTTTTCAGCCACAGGCAAAGCCGAAGAAAGCCACCGCATGATCCTGGTCAATGAAGAGCCGCTGGGCTGGCACGAGGGCATGACGGTCCGGGACATCCTCCGGGCCCGGAACTACCGCTTTCCCATGCTCGTCATCCATGTGAACGAGGTCCTGGTGCCGAAGAAGGATTACGACACCACCCTCGTCCCCGACGGGGCTGCGGTGAAGGTCATCCACCTCATCAGCGGAGGCTGAACGCGAAGAAGGCCGCCCGAAGGCGGCCTTCTTCTTGCGGCCTGAATACTATCAAAGCTCCAGGGTGATGCCCTGGGCCAGTTCCACGCGGCCGCTGAAGTTGATGGCGCTGGTCTGGCGGCGCATGTAGGTCTTCCAGGCGTCGGACCCGCTCTCGCGGCCGCCGCCGGTCTCCTTCTCGCCACCGAAGGCCCCGCCGATCTCCGCGCCGCTGGTGCCCGTGTTCACATTGGCCAGGCCGCAGTCGCTGCCGGCCGCCGAGAGGAACAGCTCGCTCTCGCGCTGGTCGTTGGTGATGATGGCGCTGGAGAGCCCCTGGGGCACGCCGTTCTGGAGGGCGATGGCCTCCTCGATGGTCCGGTAGGGCATGAGGTAGAGCACCGGGGCGAAGGTCTCCTCCTGCACGATGGGCAGGTTCCCGGGGACTTCGGCGATGCAGGGGGTGATGTAGCACCCGCCGGGGTTGGGGAGCTTCTCGCCGCCGATGAGGATCTTCCCGCCCTGGGCCTTCACCGTCTCGAGGGCGGTCCGCATGGTGTCCACGGCCGCCGCATCGACCAGGGGGCCCATGAGGGTCTCGTCCTTCCTCGGATCGCCGATGGGAGTCTTGCGGTAGAGCTCCAGCAGGCGGTCCCGGAAGGTCCCGTAGATGGACTCGTGGACGATGACCCGGCGGGTGGAGGTGCAGCGCTGGCCGGAGGTGCCGATGGCGCCGAAATAGATGGAGCTCAGTGCGATGCCCAGGTCGCCCTTCTCGCTCACGATGACCGCGCCGTTGCCGCCCAGCTCGAGGATGTGCTTGCCGAAGCGCTCCTGCACCAGCCGGCCCACATGGCGGCCGCCGGGCACCGAGCCGGTGTAGGACACCAGCGCCACGCGCGGATCGGTGTTGATGAGGTCGCCGATCTCGCTGCCCTTGCCGATGGCCAGGCTGCAGATGGCCGGATCGTAGCCGAAGTCGCGAAGGACCTTCTCGACGATCTTCGTGCAGGCGATGGCCGTCAGCGGCGTCTTGGAAGAGGGCTTCCAGAGCACCGTGTCGCCGCAGACCAGGGCCAGGGCCGTATTCCAGCTCCACACCGCCACGGGGAAGTTGAAGGCCGTGATGACGCCCACCACGCCCAGGGGGTGCCACTGTTCCTGGAGCCGGTGCTGCTTCCGCTCGCTGGGCATGGTGAGCCCGTAGAGCTGGCGGGAGAGGCCCACCGCGAAGTCGCAGATGTCGATCATCTCCTGCACCTCGCCCAGGCCCTCGCGCAGGGTCTTGCCCATCTCCAGGGTGACCAGCTCGGCCAGGGCCGCCTTGTTCCGACGCAGCTCGTCGCCGAGGGCCTTCACCACCTCGCCCCGCTTGGGGGCGGGCACCAGCTTCCAGCTGGCGAAGGCGGCGTGGCACCGGGCCAGGGTGGCTTCAAACTCCTGGGGGGTCACATTCGCGACCGTGGCCAGCACCTGGCCGTCGATGGGCGAGCAAACCGACTGGGCCTTGCCGCTGCCCACCCAGGCACCCGAGAACCCACCCAGGTTCGACTCCGACATGCCCAATGATTTGAGGGTTTCTTGCATGACCCACCTCCCTGTTCCATTTGTATCGTTTTTTGTATCAATTATAAAATTCATTCTATTCACACCATGCATGAATATCATTCATGCATGGACGCCCTGCTCGACCTCCCCCAGCTCCGCACCTTCTACACCCTGGCCCAGGCGGGCAGCTTCACGGCCTGCGCCTCGCGCCTGAGGCGGACGCCGTCCGCCGTCAGCCATGCCATGACCAAGCTGGAGGATCTCACCGGCGTCGCCCTGCTGGATCGCCGGGGCCGCAGCCTGGGTCTCACGGAGGAGGGGCGGCGCCTCTACCAGGCCTGCGAGCGGGCCTTCGCCACCCTGGATGCCGCCGCCGAGGACCTGAAGCGCCACCAGACCCAGGCCAAGGGCCGGCTGCGCCTGGGAGCCACCGTCGAATTCGGGAGCAGCATCCTCATGAAGCACATGCAGCCCTTCCTGGCGGCCAACCCGGACCTGGAGATCGACTTCACGCTGAGCCAGGATCTGCTCTCGCCCCTGCTGCGGGACGACCTCGACCTCGTCATCGACTGCCAGGAGCATCCCTTCCCCGCCCTGAAGAAGGTGCCGCTCTTCCGCGAGACCTATGTGGTGGCGTGTGCGCCGGCATTCCGGAAGGCCCATCGCCTGCGCGTCCCGGCGGACCTCTCCCGCAGCCCGGTCCTGTCCCTGGACAAGGCCGGGGCCTGGTGGAACCGGTTCCTCATGGCCATGCCTGACCGGGACCAGCCGCAGCTGGACCGCTTCATCGCCGTGAACCACATCCGGGCCATGATCCACGCCGCCGTGGAGGGCATGGGCGCCCTGCTGGTGCCCCGCTACAGCGTCCTGGAGGAGCTGGAACGGGGCGACCTGGTGGCCCTCTTCCCCGGCATCCGCCCCACCGAGGACCGCTTCTCCATCTACCAGAAGAAGGTGCGGGCCAACCATGAGAAGCAGAAGCTCCTCACCCGTTACCTGCAGTCGTTGAGTCCGGCGGAGTTCGGCTCCTAGGTTGGTGGCGTAAAACAGGGCTGTTCCCAAAAATAGAAGGCCGCCATTCGGCGGCCTTCTCGGTCGTTCTCTGACTTAAATTACATCTGGTCCTTGAGGCCCTTGGCCGTCCTGGCTCGGACCTCCGGTCCTCGGGGCTTCGCCCCCACCATCGGCTGCGCCGATGCGGCCCTATCCTCCCTTCGTTGCACTTCGGTCGGATGGTGAAAACGACTTTGCACGGCCGCAAAGTCGTCTCTTCTTAACGACGAAGGCCGCCTTGCGGCGGCCTTCTGGTCGTGCTCTGACATCCCTTACATCTGGTCCTTGAGGCCCTTGGCCGTCTTGAAGACGACTTTGCGGCCAGCGGGGATCTGGATGCTCTCACCGGTCTTGGGGTTGCGGCCCATCTTCTCCTTGGTCGCGCGCACTTCGAAGGTGCCGAGGCCGAAGAGGTTGACGCGGTTGCCGGTCAGGAGGGTCTCGACGATGTGATCGCGGACGCCATCCAGGATGGACTTGGCACGGGCCTTGGACAGATCCTGGGCCTCGGCGAGGGTGGCGGCGAGCTCGGCGATGCCGAGGGTGTCGGGCTTGGCGGTGGACTTCGCCATGGATGGACTCCTTGGGGATGGGGTGGAGGGGGTCGCCGGCCATGCGGAACCCCGGCAGGACCGGCGCCCGCGGCGGGACCGGCCTTGAGGTGAAGACTTGGAAGGCAGTTACTCCGCGGCGGCCGCGGAGACTTCGAGGCTGACCTTGGCGTGGACGCCGCTGTAGAGGCGGACTTCCACGGTGTAGGTGCCGGCATCCTTGATGTGGGGCACGGTGATGTCGCGGCGATCCAGCGTGAAGCCCTTGCCCTTGAAGAGCTCGGCCACATCGGCATTGGTGACGGAACCGAAGAGATGGCCGTTCTCGCCGGCCTTCTTGGTCACGGCCAGGCTCACGGCCTCGATCTTCTCGGCCAGGCTCTTGGCGTCGGCCAGTTCCTTGGCGCGCAGCTTCTCGGCGCGGACCTTCTCCAGCTCGATCTGGCGCTTGTTGCCCGCGGTGACGGGGAGGGCCATCTTGCGGGGCAGAAGGAAGTTGCGGGCGTAGCCGTCCTTCACATTGACGACATCGCCGCGGACACCGAGGTGGGTCACATTCTCGATGAGGAGGATTTCCATGGGAACTCCAGAGGTAGGTAGGTTTGAGTGCGGCCAGCGCCCAGTGCTCGCGTTGTCCCCTCGTGGGTGAGACGGCGTCCTGCGCCGTCAGGGCCGGATCCTCGGGAATCCGCCCTGTCCCCCGGTGGGTTCAGGCCAAACAGAAAATCCAGTCTATCCTGGGAGCAACCGATACCCAAGCAGGGATTTCCGATCCCACGGAGGCCGGATGAGCAGCCAGGCCGATCGCCGCGATACCCGACGCATCATCATCGGGCCGGAATTTGGCATCTCGTTCTCCCTGAAGGGTCATGCCTACCACGATGTGCGCATCACCAACCTGAGCACCGGCGGCTGCTTCGCCCTGGTGGGGGCACGGGATGCCCGCCTGTTCGACCGCGGGGCCGTGCTGGAGGGCCTGACGCTGCTCCACCCCGAGCTGCCCAAGGCCCCCATCCTGGCCACGGTGTCCTATGTGCTGGGGGGGCGGCCGGGCGCCGATCCCCTGGAGATGGTGGGCATCGGCATCCAGTTCCTGGGCATGGACGAGGCCGCCCAGGAGGCCCTGTGCGCCTGGGTGGACGCGGCCGAGGCCTCCCAGCAGGTCTGAGCCGGAGTCAGGTCTGGGGTGGGGAGGCGAGCGGAGAAGCCTGGGCCGGTCTGGCCTACTTCTTCCCGAAGAACCCGAGGATGGCCGTGGCGACCTCCTCGCGCATGGTCCCGGTCATTTCGGGATAGACGGGCAGGCTGAGCACTTCCTTGGCGGCGCGCTCGGATTCCGGCAGCTGGCCGGCCTTGTAGCCGAGATCCTGAAAGCAGGGCTGCTCGTGGAGGCAGATGGGGTAGTAGATGGCGCTGCCGATGCCCCGTTCCTTCAGGTGGGCCTGCAGGGCATCGCGCCTGCCGCCCTTCACGCGGATGGTGAACTGGTTGTAGATGTGGCGGCCGTCCGGAACCACCTCGAGGGGCAGCACCGCCTCATCGGCGGTCAGTGCCTTCATGCGCTCCAGATACCAGGCGGCGTGCTTCCGGCGGCCCTCGTGCCAGCCGTCGAGCATGGGCAGCTTGGCCCGCAGCACCAGGGCCTGGAACTCGTCCATGCGCCCGTTCATGCCCACCTCGTGGTGCATGTAGACGGGCTCCATGCCATGCACGCGGATGCGGCGGACGCGCGCCGCGAGCGCCGCGTCGTCGCGGATGGCGGTCATGCCGGCATCGCCAAAGGCTCCGAGGTTCTTGGTGGGGTAGAAGCTGTAGGCGGTCATGTCGCCGAACTGGCCCGCGGACTTGCCCCAGCCTTTGGCACCGAGGCTCTGGCAGGCATCCTCGATAACCGGGATGCCGTGCTTCTTCGCCACGGCCATGATGCCGGGCATGTCCGCCAGCTGACCGAAGAGGTGCACGGGCATGATCGCCTTCGTACGGGGCGTGATGGCCGCCTCCACCAGGGGGCCCGTGGCGTTGAAGGTGGCGGGTTCCAAGTCGATGAAGACGGGCTTCGCCCCCAGGCGCGAGACCACGCCCGCCGACGCGAAGAAGGTGAAGCTGGGGACGATCACCTCGTCGCCGTGGCCGATGCCAAGGCCCATGAGGGCGGCCAGCAGGGCGTCCGTGCCGCTGGACATGGCCACGGCGTGGGCGGCGCCGGCGTAGGCGGAGATCTCGGCCTCGAGGCCCTTCACATTCTCGCCGAGGATGAACGACGAGCGGTCGATGAGGCCCGACAGCCCTTCCAGCACCTTGGCCTTCACGGCGGCATTCTGCGGCGCGAGCTCGAGCATCGGGACGGGCATGGGGGCCTCCATTTGCGAATGGCAAGTATGGCAGCGCGTCAAGCCAGATTCAGTCACATCGACTCAACGAGCCTCCAGCGATCAATGGATTCACCACGTGTGGTGGATCTTCATTCTTTCTCTTCGGACTCGGCGGGCTTGGTGGGACGCATGAGCGGGAAGAGGATGACATCCCGGATGCTGGCGCTGTTGGTGAGGAGCATGACCAGGCGGTCGATGCCGATGCCTTCGCCGCCGGTGGGGGGAAGACCGTGCTCCAGGCTGGTGACGAAGTCCTGATCCAGCAGCATGGCCTCGTCGTTGCCCGCCTCCCGCTCGTCCATCTGGGCCTGGAAGCGGCCCATCTGATCGATGGGGTCGTTCAGCTCGGAGTAGGCGTTTGCCAGCTCCATGCCACCGATGAACAGCTCGAAGCGATCCACGAAGCGGTCGTCGCCTTCCAGGGTCTTGGTGAGGGGCGACAGCTCGATGGGGTAGTCGGTGATGAAGGTGGGCTGGATGAGCTGCTTCTCGGCGTGATGCTCGAAGAGGTCGCCCAGCAGGGTACCCACGGTCTTCGTCTCCGCCTCTTCGATGTGCACGGCCCTGGCCAGGGCGCGCACGCTGTCGCCGTCCTCCAGCAGGTGCCGGTCGATGGCCCCGTACTGGGCGATGGCGTCCTTCATGGTGAGGCGCCGGAAGGGGGCGGCGTAGGAGATCATCTCCTCGCCCCAGGGCAGCTGCTGGGAGCCCATGACCTCGCGGGTCACGGTCAGGAACAGGTTCTCCGTCAGGGCCATCATGTCCCGCAGGTCGCTGCCCGCTTCGTACATCTCCATCATGGTGAATTCAGGATTGTGCCGGACGCTGATGCCCTCGTTGCGGAAGCTGCGGTTGATCTCGAAGACCTTCTCGAAGCCGCCCACGATGAGGCGCTTGAGGTACAGCTCCGGCGCGATGCGCAGGTAGAGGTCCATGTCCAGGGCGTTGTGGTGCGTGATGAAGGGCCGGGCCGTGGCGCCGCCCGGAATGGGCTGCATCATGGGGGTCTCGACCTCGAGGTAGCCCTGCTCTTCCATGAACCGCCGCACGGCGCTCACGATCCGCGACCGGGTCTGGAAGGTCTTCAGCACTTCGCCGTTCGAGATGAGATCCAGGTACCGCTGGCGGTAGCGCTGTTCCTTGTCCTGCAGGCCGTGCCACTTCTCGGGCAGGGGCAGCAGGGCCTTGGAGAGGAACTGGATCTCCTTCACCCGCACGCTCAGCTCGCCGGTCTTCGTGCGCATGAGGGGACCGGTGACGCTGATGAAGTCGCCCATGTCCAGGAGCTTGATGACCTCCCAGCTGGTCTCGGACAGGTCGTTCATCCGGAAGAAGCCCTGGATCTTCTCCCCGTTCTCCGTGAGGTGGGCGAACACACTCTTCCCCATTTCGCGGATGGCCAGCACCCGGCCCATGACGGACACCGTGAATTCCAGCCCCTCCAGCTTCTCGTTGGGCCAGGCTTCCGCATCGGCGTAGGCCGCGGCCAGCTGGGCGATGCCGTGGGTGCGCTTCGCCTTCCGCGGCCAGGCCTCGAGGCCCAGGCCCTTCAGCTTCTCGAGCTTCTCAAGGCGCACATCGCGATACTGGTTGGGCTGCATGGGGACTCCGGCACGGAACTTTCTAGTTTAGCGGAGGCTCAGGAATGCCCGAAGCGATAGGCCACGAAGCCCGTCACATCCGGGGCCGTGAAGGTGCCTGCCTCTTCGCTGAACCCGAAGCGCCACTGGGGAAGCCGCGTGTGGCGGAAGGTCCAGTGCTGCTGCCAGCCGGCGCGGTCGAGGCGCGCCAGACCGGTGCGGTAGGGGCTTCCGGCGTAGCCCAGGCTGACCTCGATGCCGATGCCGGAGATCAGGCCCGCCCCCTCGCCCTGCCAGCCCAGGCTCGCCCAGGCCCGGCTGAACGAGGTCTTGTCCATCACCGCCCGCAGGGGGCTGTCCTTCGGCAGGCCCAGGACCACCCGCTCGGCCTGGCCGAAGAGCCGCCAGCGGCCGTAGCGCCGCCACAGGGCCGCGCCCACCAGGCCATCGGTGCCGCCGGTACCGGAGAAATCGGACTGCTTGCCCGTGGGCAGCTGCACCGATGCGCCGAACCGCCCGCCGGCATCGGCGGTGCCGAAGGGCCGGATCCAGGCCACATCCAAGTCCATGAGCGTCAGCCCCGGGCGCGTGAGGTCCCCGATCACGCGGCCATCGCGCTCCAGGTGGTAGACGAGCCGGTTCTTCGGCGCATCCTCCCGGCCGCCCTGGGGCATGTTGAACATCTGGTGCCAGTTCCACATGGCCTGGTCGGCGATGCCCGCGGAGCGCGAGGCCAGGCGGGCCCGGACATTGACCCGCGAGGAACCGGCCTTCATCGCCCAGTCCCCGGTCAGTTGCCATTCCTCGCCGTCCAGGCGCGCGAAGCTGCGGCCATCGGCGCTGCGTTCCAGATCCGGGCGCAGCATCTGGCTGGTGGCCTCCAGGGCCAGCTCGCTGGTACCTTCAGGCAGCGGCTCGGGAAAACCCTCAAACCAGGCCACGCGGTTGGGGCGGGGAGTCTCCTGGGCCATGAGCCCGCCGGCCATCATTGCAACTCCCAACACCCATAGATTGACGCAGGTCACGGCACCTCCCATTGTTCCCGTCCATACTCTCTTTCAGCATCTCGCATCATGCGCGGGTCTTTCCAGCTCGATTAATTCCACGATGGTCATCAAATAATGACGACCCATCGGTAGACGATGCCCGTATGATGATCCAACCCCGCTCCTTCATAGTCCCATCCCTCAACGCCCCTCTTCTCTGGAGCCAGCCATGACACGCCTGAAATCCCTCCTCCTGGAGAAGATCCAGGAACACCGTCCCCGCATCCAGAAGCTCACCAAGGAATTCGCCGATGTGGTCATCGACCAGGTCACGATCAGCCAGACCATCGGCGGCGCCCGCGACATCCACTCGCTGGTGACCGACATCTCGTATCTGGATCCCCAGGAGGGCATCCGGTTCCGCGGCAAGAACATCCCCGAGACCTTCGCCGCCCTGCCCAAGGCTGCTGGCGGCGAATACCCCACGGTGGAAGCCTTCTGGTTCTTCCTCCTCACGGGCGACATCCCCACCCAAGCCGAGACCGACGAAGTCCTCGCCGACTTCCAGTCCCGCGCCAAGGTGCCCCCCTATGTCTTTGAAGTCCTCCGGGCCATGCCCAAGGACAGCCACCCGATGGCCATGCTGTCCACGGCCGTGCTGGCCATGCAGAAGGACAGCATCTTCGCCTCGAAGTACCACGAGACGAAGAAGAACGACTACTGGGACACGATGTACGAGGACGCCAGCAACCTCGTCGCCCGCCTGCCCGAGATCGCGGCCTTCATCTACCGCCTGAAGTACAAGAACGGCGACATCATCGCGCCGAAGCCGGGCCTGGACATGGGCGCCAACTTCGCCCACATGATGGGCATCGCCAAGCCCTACGACGATGTGGCCCGCATGTACTTCATCCTCCACAGCGACCATGAGAGCGGCAATGTTAGCGCCCACGCCACCCACCTGGTGGCCTCCGCGCTGTCCGACGCCTTCTACAGCTTCAGCGCCGGCCTGAACGGTCTGGCGGGCCCCCTGCACGGCCTGGCCAACCAGGAAGTGCTGGACTGGATCATGGGCTTCCAGAAGAAGCTCAACGGCGCCGAGCCCACCGAGGAGAATGTGAAGCAGGCCCTCTGGGACACGCTGAACTCCGGCCATGTCATTCCCGGCTACGGCCACGCCGTGCTGCGCCGAACCGATCCCCGCTACACCGCGCAGATGGAGTTCTGCCTCAAGCACCTGCCCAATGACCCCCTCTTCAAGCTCGTCAACACCATCTACAAGGTGGCTCCCGGCGTGCTCACCGAGCAGGGCAAGACCAAGAACCCCTGGCCCAATGTCGATGCGCAGAGCGGCGTGATCCAGTGGTACTACGGCCTGAAGGAATACGATTTCTATACCGTGCTCTTCGGCGTGGGCCGCGCCCTGGGCGTGCTGGCCAACATCACCTGGGACCGCGCCCTGGGCTACCCCCTGGAGCGCCCCAAATCCGTCACCACCGCCATGCTCGAAGAGTGGGCGGCCAAGGGAGGCCGGAAGTAGGGCCAGTCTTCAGTCTTCAGAAAAACGGCGGGCCATCCGGCCCGCCGTTTTTTGGCTTGATGGACTGATCAGCCGCGGGCCTGGGCGCTGGCTTTGACGAAGGCCGTGAACAGGGGATGCGGATTCAGGGGGCGGCTCTTGAACTCCGGGTGGAACTGGCAGGCCAGGAAGTAGGGGTGGTCCTTCAGCTCCACGATCTCCACGAAGACGCCGTCGGGACTCATGCCCGTGAACACCAGGCCCTTGTCCTCCAGGGCCTTCTTGTACTCGTGGTTGAACTCGTAGCGGTGGCGATGGCGCTCGCTGATCTCCGTGGCCCCGTAGGCCGTGGCGGCCTGGCTCTCCGGCGCAAGGCGGCAGGGATAGGCGCCCAGGCGCATGGTGCCGCCCAGTTCCTCCACATCCACCAGCTCCCGGAGCTTGAAGATGATCTTGTGCTTCGGCGCATCGTCGAACTCGGTGGAGTCGGCGCCATCCAGGCCCGCCACATTCCGGGCGAACTCCACGGAAGCCATCTGCATCCCCAGGCAGATGCCGAAGAAGGGGATGCGGTGCTCGCGGGCGTACTGGATCGACTTGATCATGCCGCGCGTGCCGCGGACGCCGAAGCCGCCGGGCACCAGGATGCCCTGGCAGTCCTGGAGGAAGGTCGCCGGATCCTGGTTCTCCAGTTCCTCCGCCTCGATCCACTTGAGGTCCACATGGGTCTCAAGGCCGTAGCCGGCATGATGCAGGGCCTCGATGAGGCTCTTGTAGCTCTCCTTGAACTCCACATACTTGCCCACCACGCCGATGCGCACGCTGCCCTTGGGATTGCGGATGCGGCGGAGCAGGCTCTGCCAGGCGCTCAGATCGGGTTCCTTCTCCCCGAGCCCGAGGAGGGCCGCGGCCTTGGCGTCCAGCCCTTCGAGGTGCAGGTTCAGCGGCACTTCGTAGATGGAGTGGGCGTCCCGGCAGCTGAACACCGCGTCCGGCGTGACGGAGCAGAACAGGGCGATCTTGTCCTTCAGGTCGCGGGGAATGTCCTGTTCGGCGCGGCAGAGCAGGACATCGGGCTGGATGCCCAGGGCCCGCAGCTCCTTCACGCTGTGCTGGGTGGGCTTCGACTTCAGCTCGCCCGCCGCCTTGATGTAGGGCACGAAGGTGAGGTGCATGTTGATGGCGTTGGCCTTCATCTGGGAATCCAGGCCGGCCTCGAGCTTGAACTGGCGGATGGCCTCGAGGAAGGGCTGGCTCTCGATGTCGCCCACGGTGCCGCCGATCTCCACGATCACCACATCCATGTCCTTGGCGACCTTCTTCATCACGGCCTTGATCTCGTCCGTGATGTGGGGGATCACCTGCACGGTCTTGCCCAGGTAGTCGCCGCGGCGTTCCTTCTGGATCACCGTGTTGTAGATGCGGCCCGTGGTGATGGTGTGGTTCTGCGTGGTGGGCACCGAGGTGAACCGCTCGTAGTGGCCCAGGTCCAGGTCGGTCTCGGCGCCGTCGTCCGTGACGAAGACCTCGCCGTGCTGGAAGGGCGACATGGTGCCCGGGTCCACATTGAGGTAGGGGTCCATCTTCATGAGCGTGACCTTCAGCCCTCGGGCCTCCAGCAGCGCCCCCAGACTGGCCGCGGCGATCCCCTTGCCCAGAGAGCTCAGCACGCCGCCCGTTACGAACACATACTTGGTCATGGAATCTCCTACATCTCGTCGGGGGCCTGGATGCCCATGAGGAAGAGCCCCTGGCGGAGGGCGCGGGCGGTGGCGACGCACAGGGCGAGCCGGGCCTCGCGGACCTCGGGGGCGTTTTCCGGGGCCAGGATGGGGCAATTGGTATAGAAGCCGCTGAAGGAGCGCGCCACGGCCACCAGCTGACGCGCGAGCGGCGTGGCCATGCAGCCGTCCGCCACTGCGGCCACGGCCCCCGGCAGGCCCGCCAGCTCGAAGAGCAGGGATTGGGCTTCGGGTGCATCCAGGCCGCTGAGCGGGCTGGGAAGCTGCGCGTCCGGGTAGGAAAGGAAGGGGCCATGCGCCGAGTGGACCTGTGCCTTCATCGCCCAATCGCCGCCGGCCTTGCGCAGGACGCTGAGGATGCGGGCATGGGCGTACTGCACATAAGGCCCGGTGTCGCCGTCCAGCGCGATGACGCGGTCCCAGGTGAAGGTGATGGGCTTCACGCGGTCGTTCATGGCATCGAAGAACACCACGGCGCCCATACCGAGCATCTCGGACACCTCCGCCTTGTCCTTCAGGTCGGGGTTCTTCTCCTCGATGATCGCGGCCACGCGCTCGCGGGCCTCGTCGAGCACATCTTCCAGGAAGATGACATTGCCCTTGCGGGTGCTCATCTTGCCCTCGGGCAGCTTGATCATGCCGAAGGGCGTGTGGAGCATCCGGCCCTTGAACCAGGGATCCAGCTTGTCGAGCACGGCGAAGATCTGCTGGAAGTGGAGCACCTGATCCGTGCCCACCACATAGAGGCAGCGGTCGAAACCGTAGGCCTCCTTGCGGTAGAGGGCGGCGGCCAGGTCGCGGGTGGCGTAGATGCTCGTGCCGTCCCCCTTCTGGACCAGGCAGGGCGTGGTGATGCCCACATCCTCCAGGTTGATGATGCGAGCCCCCTTGTCGCCCTCCACCAGCAGGCCAGCCTCCATGAGGCGCTTCATCGTGGGCTCGAGCTGGTCCTCGTAGAAGGCCTCGCCCTGCTCCAGGGTGTCGAAGCGCACGCCCAGCCGGTCGTAGATGCGCTGGAACTCCTTTAGGGATATCTCGCGGAACCAGCTCCACAGCCGTCGGGCTTCGGCATCCCCGGCCTCCAGGCGCTTGAACCAGGCCCGCGCCTCGTCGCGCATGGCCGGGTCGTTCTCTTCCTCCGCATGGAAGCGGACATACAGCTGGAAGAGCCGGAACAGGGGCGTGCGGCGCCTCTCCGGGGCCGGCTCGGCCCAGTCGAAGTCCGCTTCCAGCGCGGCGTTCCCCTCCTGGGCCCAGCGGGTGTAGGCAGCCAGCAGCGTGCCGAACTGCGTGCCCCAGTCGCCCAGGTGGTTGAGGCGGATCACCTCGTAGCCCAGGAACTGATGGGTCTGGGCGAGGGCATGGCCGATCATGGTGGAGCGCAGATGGCCGATGGTGAAGAGTTTGGCGATGTTCGGCGAGCTGTACTCGACGATCACCTTCTTGCCGTGGGGGGGCCGCGAACCAAAAGGCCGGTTCGCGGGAGGGGTGAGGATGGCGCCCAGCACCGTCTGAGCGCGCACGCCGGGGGCCAGCTTGAGGTTGAGGTACGGGCCCGCGGCCACCAGTGAGGCGCCCTCGATGGCGATGGAGGCAGCCAGTTCCTGCGACAGCTGCACGGGGTTCTTCCCCAGCTGCTTGGCGGCGCGGAAGCAGGGAAAGGCCAGGTCGCCCAGCTCGCCGGACTTCGGCCGTTCCAGCGTGATGTCCACGCCGGGCAGGGCCGCCCCCAGCTGCTGTTCAAAAGTGCGTCGCAAAGCGTCCATCCTGGTCAGTCCTCTTGTTTTCGGTCTTCAGTCTTCAGAGATCGGGGGTCAGTCGGCGAGTTCGGCCAGGGCCTTCTCGTAGTCGTCCTGCTTGGGGGCCACGCCGTGCCAGCCGGCCTGGTTCTCCATGAAGCTCACGCCCTTACCCTTCACGGTGCGGGCGCAGATCATCGCTGGCTGACCCTTCACCGTGCGCGCCCAGGCCAGAGCCTCCAGGATCTGCGTGAAATCGTGCCCGTCGATCTCCTTCACGGCCCACCCGAACGCGCGCCACTTGTCGGGCACCGGGTTGATGTTCATGACCTTCTTCACATCACCGTCGATCTGCAGGCCGTTGAGGTCGTGGAAGACGCACAGGTTGTCCAGCTTGTGGTGGGGCGCCGACATGGCCGCCTCCCAGATCACGCCCTCCTGGCTCTCGCCATCCCCCACCACGCAGTAGACGCGCCGGTCGGACTTCTGGACCTTCAGGCCGATGGCGATGCCCACGGCCTGGGGGAGGCCCTGGCCCAGGCTGCCGGTGGTGACCTCCACACCCGGGGTGTAGTGGTTCTCGGCGTGGCCCTGGAGCTTCGTGGGGTACTGCCGGAAGGTCTCCAGCCAGGCCTTGGGGAAGAAGCCCTGGTCGGCGAGGATGGCGTACTGGGCGGGGCAGGCGTGGCCCTTGGAGAGCACGAAGCGGTCCCGGGCCGGGTTGGCCGGATCCCCTGGAAACACGGTCATCTCGTGGTAGTAAAGCGCGACGCCGATGTCGATCCAGCTCAGGCTCCCGCCCGGATGGCCGCTCTGGGCCCGGTAGACCTGCAGCAGCACATCCCGCCGCAAGGCTTTCGCCTTCGCCGCCAGATCCACGACGGACTCCAGTTTCTGCTGCGACATGACCCCATCCTTCCCGGGAGGCCATTCGCCTCCGATTAGGATGCCGTGGGGAGGGCCACTTCGGAAGGGGCAATGTCCCCCTGGGGCCGGCCTTTTGCCCTTGACCTAAGGGCCGTTTGCGATAGGATGGTCTTTCGCGCTTCCCCAAGCCCCTGCGAGGGGGACTGCCCCGGAAGCTGGAGATCCGACCCATGGCCAATCACAAGTCCGCCGCCAAGAAGGCCCGCCGCGATGCCGAGGCCCGCCTCCGCAACCGCAGCAACCGTTCCACGCTGAAGACCGCCGTCAAGAAGTTCCTGGCCGTCGTGGCCGAGGGCAACAAGACCGAAGCGGCCAAGCAGCTGCCCCTGACCCAGGGTCTGGTGGACAAGGCCTGCCGCAAGGGCGTCATGCACAAGAACGCCGCCGACCGGACCAAGTCCCGCCTGGCCGCCAAGGTGAACAACCTGGCTTAACAAACCAACCATGTTGGACAAAGGACCCGCAGAGCCGGGTCCTTTTGTTTTGCCGGTCTCGCGCATTCCCGCAGGGGATGCCGAGAAGGTGAACAACCTGGCTTAACAAACCAACCGTGTTGGACAAAGGACCCGCAGAGCCGGGTCCTTCGTGTTTATCGGCTTCCCTGGGATGCTGGGGGCATGCTCCTCCTCCCCGCCCTCGTGGTGGCGCCCGCCCCCACTGCCCCCCCTGCCATCGAGACCCAGACGATCGAGGCCCTGATCCAGGCCGTGGCGAACCTGGAGGGCGCGGTCTTCATCCGCAACGGGACCGAGCACACCCCAAAGGCCGCGGCCGAGCACCTGCGCCTGAAGTGGAGAAACGCCGGCAGCCGGGTGAAGACGGCCCCGGAGTTCATCCGGTACTGCGCCAGCGGGAGCTCCGTGAGCGGGAAGCCCTATGAGATGAGGCTCAAGGACGGTCGCACGGTACTCGCCCGGGACTGGCTCTGGACCGAGCTGAAGCGGATGGAGGCAGCCCGGTAGGTCAGGTCCAGGCTCCGGGCACCCGGATCTCGCCCGCCGGCACGCGGGCCCAGTCGAAGCCCTGGACGAGATCCTCGGCGCGACAGGCCTCGGGCTGGTCCAGGCAGCCCAGGCTCCAGCCGAGCCAGCCCAGCATCTCCTCGGGGGAGATCCCCCGCGCCCCAAGCGCCCCGACGCCCAGCGCTCCGGCCCGCTTGCCCAGACGGCTCCCGTCCGGGGCCATCACCAAGCCGAGGTGGGCGTAGGCCGGACGAGGAAGGCCCAGGGCCTCCTGCAGCCGGATCTGGGTGGCCGTCACCGATCTCAGGTCGGCCCCTCGCACGACCTCGGTCACCCCCTGGGCACCATCATCCACCACCACCGCCAGGTGGTAGGCGAAGCAGCCGTCCCTCCGGAACAGCAGTGGGTCGCCCGTGAGGGCCGCGGGGTCGTCCACCTGGGGCCCGGTCAGCCGATCCTCCCAGGCCACGGGCCCTTCGGGCAGCCGCACCCTCAGGGCGCGGTCGAACCCCTCCCAGCTCCGGCCCCGGCAGCGGCCCGGATAGGGGCGCAGGCCATCCTCCGAGTGCGGCGCCGAGGCCAGCAACTGCAGGTCCTTCCGCGTGCAGGCGCAGGGATACAGGCTCCCGGCCCCGTGCAGCCTCTCCAGGGCCTCGCGGTAAACGGCGCTGCGATCCGATTGCCAGGCCACGGGTTCATCGGAAGTCAGGCCCAGGGCCGCCAGGTCCCTCAGCTGCGCCTCGCCCAGATCGCGGCGGCAGCGGGGACCGTCCACATCCTCCATGCGGAGGAGCCACCGCCCCCCCGTCGCACGCGCCGAGAGCCAGGAGGCCAGCGCCGTGCGCAGGTTCCCCAGGTGGAGGACGCCGGTGGGCGAGGGGGCGAAGCGGCCAAGGAGCATCGGTCTAGGATAAGGGGATGTCCATCCGCTCCTGGCCTCCGGTTCTCCGGGCCCTGCTGGCCCAGGCCCTGGGCTTCGCGGTGCTGGTGACGCTGGTGCGGCTGGGGCTGCGGTTCCCGCCCCTGATCTGGGTGCTGCTGCAGGCGGTGCTGGCGGTCTTCCTCTCCCGGTGGCTGGCGCTCCCCCCCCGTTGGATCCTCATGCAGGCCATCCTGCCCTTCCTCGTCCGGGCGCTGTGGGGAGTGGCCATCCCGGCCTGGATCTACTTGGCGCTCTTCCTCGTCCTGGCCCTGGTCTTCGGGGGGGGATTGCTCAGCCGCGTGCCCCTCTACCACGCCAGCCAGGATGCCTGGGAGAAGCTGGAAAGCCTGGTGCCGGATCGGCCGGGCCTGTGCTTCGCGGACCTGGGCTGTGGCTTCGGCGGCCCGGTCGCGCACCTCGCCCGGCTGCGACCCGAGGCGACCTTCCTCGGCGTGGAGGCGTCGCCCTTCACCTGGCTCGTGGCCTGGCTGCGCTGCCTGCCCCGCCGGAATGCCCGCATCCGCCTGGGCAGCCTCTGGCGCACGGACCTCGCCACCATCGATGTGGCCTACGCCTTCCTCTCCCCGGTCCCCATGCCCGCCCTCTGGGCCAAGGTACGCCGCGAGATGCGGCCCGGTGGCCGCTTCATCAGCCACAGCTTCGAGGTGCCCGGCGAAACGCCCCATCGCGTGGTCCCCGTGAAGGGGCGCGATGGGGCGCGTTTATTGGTTTGGGATCTCTGAAAGAGAGTGGATTTACCAGCCGAGCAGGTAGGCGAAGATCAGCGGGGCCACGATGGTGGCGTCGCTTTCCACGATGAACTTCGGCGTGTCCACGCCCAGCTTGCCCCAGGTGATCTTCTCGTTGGGCACGGCGCCCGAATACGAGCCGTAGCTGGTGGTCGAGTCGCTGATCTGGCAGAAGTAGCCCCAGAGCGGGACTTCGGTCAGTTCCAGGTCCTGGTGGAGCATGGGCACCACGCAGATGGGGAAGTCGCCGGCGATGCCGCCGCCGATCTGGAACATGCCCAGGGTCGAGGTCTTCGTGACCTCCTGGTAGTGCTTGGCCAGCCAGGTCATGTACTCGATGCCGGTGCGCACAGTGTGGACATTCTTCACTTCGCCGCGGATGACGGCGGCGGCGTACATGTTGCCCAGCGTGCTGTCCTCCCAGCCCGGCACCACGATGGGGACATTCTTCTCGAGGGCCGCCAGCATCCAGGAGTGCTTGGGATCGACCTGGTACGAGGGCTTCAGCACGCCGGACTTCAGCACCTGCTGGAAGAACTCGTGGGGGAAATAGCGCTCGCCGGCCTGGTCGGCCCTGGTCCACACATCCAGCATGGCCTTCTCCATGCGGCGCATGGCCTCCATCTCGGGGATGCAGGTGTCGGTCACGCGGTTCATGTGGCGGCCCAGGAGGTCCGCCTCGTCCTGAGGCGTGAGGTCGCGGTAGTGGGGCACGCGCTCATAGAAGTCGTGGGCCACCAGGTTGAAGATGTCCTCTTCCAGGTTGGCGCCCGTGCAGACGATGAGGTGCACCTTGTCCTGGCGGATCATCTCGGCGAAGGAGAGACCCAGCTCGGCGGTGCTCATGGCCCCCGCCAAGGTGACCATCATCTTGCCGCCCTGCTCCAGATAGACCCGGTAGCCCTCGGCGGCGTCGACCAGGGCCGCGGCATTGAAGTGCCGGAAATGGTGCTTCACATAGCTGCCGACAGGGCCGAGCATGGGGGTGGAAGGGCTCATAAATCCTCCGAATCCTTTCATTGTGCCAGTGCAATGGCCCGGCACCGAGTCCAGAATTCAGTCCAGGCCCCTGCGGGCCGATGAAAGAGGCAGGAGCTGCAGCATGTTCTTCATCATCGGCTTGGTGGTGGTCTTCGCCTCGATCATCGCGGGATTCCTGCTGGAGGGCGGGAGCATCCCCACGCTCCTGCATCCGCTGCCCGCTGAAGGAATCATGATCTTCGGCGCGGCCGTGGGCGCCTTCCTCGCTTCCAACCCCCCCCACCTCATCAAGCGGGTGGTGGGCGATATCTCCAAGCCCCTGAAGGGCAGCCCCTACACCAAGGCCGTGTACATGGAAGTCCTCATGATGCAGTACGAGGTCTATGTGAACATCAAGAAGGGCGGGCTGCTGGCCCTGGAGCAGGATGTCAACGACCCCCACAATTCAGCCATCTTCAAGAAGTACCCCGCCTTCACCCATAACCATCACGCCCTCGATTTCTTCTGCGATTCCATGAAGCTGCTCATCAACGGCAGCGCCAAGATGGACGAGATCGACCTCGTGATGGACGCGGACCTCGATGTCCACCACGCGGAAAACGCGGCGCCGGGCGCGGCGGTGGGCACCATGGCCGACGCCTTCCCCGCCTTCGGCATCGTGGCTTGCGTCATGGGCATCGTCATCACCATGGGCTTCCTGGATCAGCCCCCCAATGTCATCGGCAGCAAGGTGGGCGCCGCTCTCGTGGGCACCTTCCTCGGCATCCTGCTCGCCTACGGCGTGTTCCAGCCCCTGTCCAAGAACATCGATGCGGTCAATACCGCCGAGTCCTTCTACTTCAACTGCATGCGGGCCGGCCTCACCAGCTTCGGCAACGGCGCGGCCCCCGTCACCGCGGTGGAGTTCGCCCGCCGGAACATCCCTTCCACCGAACGCCCGGGTTCGGGCGAGCTGGAGGAAGTGGTCCGGCAGATCAAACCGAGGTAGCGCCCTGTGGCCGAGCAGCAACCGGAAGTCAAAATCCGGATCGTCAAGAAGAAGGGCGGTCACGCCGCGGCCCACGGCGGCGCCTGGAAGGTGGCCTACGCCGACCTGGTGACGGCCATGATGGCCTTCTTCCTGCTGATGTGGCTCCTCAACAGCGCCGACAAGAACACCAAAGCCGGCATCGCCGGCATGTTCCAGGACGCCAACTTCTTCAACACCGAACGGGGCAAGGAGATCCTCGCCAACCACGGCAAGGGCATCCTGCCGGGCGGGCGCGGCATGGCGCCGGGCCCGGACGGAGACGGCGGCACCGATACGACCGTGGAGGCCCCCGGCTCCGCCGAGGAGGAGCACAAGGCCATGGAGGCCACGGCCGAGGCCATCGAGAAGGCCTTCCAGCAGGATGAGCTGCTCCAGGCCTTCCAGGACCAGATCACCATGGACTTCACGGACGAGGGCCTGCGCATCCAGATCCAGGACAAGGCCGCCCAGGTGCTCTTCGATTCCGGCAGCGCCCAGCTGAAGCCCTACACGCTCTCCATCCTGAAGGAGATCGCCAAGGAGCTGGGCAAGCTCCCCAACCGCATCGTCGTCGGGGGCCACACGGATGCGGCCCAGTACGCCAACCGGGCCTACACCAACTGGGAGCTCAGCGCCGAGCGCGCCAACGCCGCCCGCCGCGTCATGGAGAGCGCCGCCGGGGGCCTGCGGCCCAACCAGGTGCGCCGCGTCACGGGCTATGCCGACACCATTCCGTTCGAGGGCAAGGATCCCAAGGATCCCCAGAACCGCCGCATCTCGATCGTGGTGGTGTCCGCCGCCTCCGAAGCGGCCGAATCCAGGCATCAGAAGGCCCAGCCCCGGGAGAAGGACAAGCGCTGACCGGCCCGCCCGGCCTCCCGCCGATTGGAGGCCAAAAAAGAAGCGCCCGGAGGTGCGGACGCTTCGTGAGGGTTAGGTTGGCGGGATTTCGAGTGGTGGGGAGTGGAAGCGGGAGCCCCGCGAGCGGGACTGGTGTCGATAGGTGGGATGATTGGTGGCGGGAAGCCCTTGCGGGCACCTCGCCTACCAGCATATCACCGACCGGAATCGGGGCCCTGCCTGGGACCGGAGTTGGGACCTGGGTTGGGACCTGGGTTCGGGCCTGGATTGGGCCCTGGGTTCGGAAGCTCGAAGGCGGACGGATCCACCCCGCCCTTGGACCAGGCCCCGAAGGAGATCTCGATCCGCTGCCCCCCCGCTTCCTCCAGGTCCATCCTCGAGAGCACGGGCTGACCCTGGGCCTGCACGGGCGCGCCGAACCGGGCCGTGCGGGCCAGCCGGCCGGAGGCGAGACGGAACTCCGCCTTCAGCGGCAGGGAACCCTCCTTGGCCACCCACAGGGCCACCTGCCGGGCGCTGAGGGCCGGGCGCTTCGCGGCCAGCTCGAGGCGCCAGCAGCTGCGCCCTTCCAGAGTGTCGTCCGCCATGGCCTGGACCGAGTAGTCCTCCCGGAACCGCGTGCGGGCCACATCCCCCCCTGCCGCGGGCCCCATGAGCCGCTGCTGGGGCGTGACCTTCAGCGGGCGCCTCGAGCCCGGCAGCAGCAGCCACATCTGATCGCCGCGCACCAGGACGGCCCGGCCCTTCTCCTTGTCCGACAGGCCATCCAGCCGCGCGTCGCCGTTGTCCCGGGCCGACACCTTCCAGCGCTGGCTGGTCTTCGGATCCTTCACCGTCAGCTCCACGGTGAAGACCGGCCAGGGATGGCGCAGGCGGTCCACCCGGGCGAGGATCTCCTCTCCGCTCCGGTGGGGGACCGGGGCCGGGCTCTGGGCCAGGATCGGCAGGGCGGCGGCCAGCAGGGTCGCGACGCGCATCAGCGGCGCCCGTAGTCGTCCTGAAGCCGCTCGATGTCAGCCTCGTCGAAGGTGCCGAAGCTCACCTCCAGCACCCGCACCGGGCGGGGCGTGGCCGCATCGCAGCGCAGGCGATGGGTGCTGCCGAGCGGCAGCCAGATCTCCTCGCCCACGGCAGGGCGGAGCTCCTCGTCGTCGCGATCCACCACCACGCCCGGGTCCAGGGCGATCCACAACTCCCCGCGGTGGCTGTGCCGCTGGAGGCTCAGCTTCTGACCAGGGTTGCAGGTGAGGATCTTCACCGTGCAGGGCGTGTTGAGGGCGTACTGGTCGAAGGAGCCCCAGGGCTTGTCCACATGGAGGGTGTCGGGTCGGTTCATGGGGTCAGTCCTCAGTCCTCGATCTTCGGTCTTCAATTCTTACAACAGATCCTCGCGCCCTTCGGCCTTGAGGCGCTCCACGATCTGCTTGACGGTCTGGGCCCGGTCGCGGCGGCAGATGAGGAGGGCGTCGTCGTCGTCCACCACGATGAGGTCGTCCACGCCGCTGGCGGCGATGAGGCGCTTCCCTCCGAAGAAGGCGCTGTTCCGGGTATCCAGGAGCAGGGTCTCGCCCTGGCTCACATTGCCGTCGGAATCGGTCTCCTGGAACTCGATGGCCGCCGGCCAGGAGCCCACATCGGACCAGCGGAAGCGCGTGGGCACCACGGCGACCGTCTCGGCCCTCTCCATGAGCGCCACATCGATGGCCACCTTGGGCAGCTGGCGGTAGGCGGCCGTCAGGGCCGCGGGGTCCGCCCCGGCCTTCACCCAGGCGTCCAGGGGCGCCAGCACTTCGGGCGCATGCTTCTGCAGGCCCTCGCGGAAGTCCGCCAGGGTCCAGACGAACATGCCCGCATTCCAGTAGTGGCGCCCGGATTCGAGGTACTGCACGGCCACCTCCACGGGCGGCTTCTCTCGGAACGCCTTTACCTTGAGCACGGGGCCGTGGCCCTCGGACTCGATGTAGCCGTAGCCCGTCTCCGGATAGGTGGGCTTGATGCCGAAAGTGACCAGCTCCCGCTCCCAGGCTGCGTGTTTCACGGCGGTATCCAGATCTTCCAGGAAGATCTCCCGATCCCCGATCCAGTGATCCGCCGACAGCACGGCCATGACACTGTGGGGGAACTTCCGCTCGATCTCCACCAGGGCCAGGGCCAGGCAGGGGGCGGTGTTCCGGCCCTCGGGCTCTACGATCACATTGTCCGGGGGCAGCTCCGGCAGCATGCGCCGCGTCTCGTCCGCGAGATCCGCCGTGGTCACCACGAAGATGCGCTCGGGGGGCACATGCCCATCCAGCCGCCGCACGGTCTGGTGCAGCAGGGTCTCGGTCCCCACGATGGCCAGGAACTGCTTGGGGCGGGCGTTGCGGCTGCGGGGCCAGAATCGGGTCCCTCGGCCCCCGGCCATCACCACGGCCACCAGGGAATCCTTGTGATTGTCCGACATCGCCGACCTCCTGCCGTTCTGCGGCTGCTCCAGGAAAACATGGCCTCCGCGTCCCTCACAAGCCGCGGGGCCGGATCTAGCGGGAGAGGATGCCCACCAGCTCGCTCAGGTCGCCGGGCGGTGAAGGGTGCGGATCCAGGACCTGGGCCAGGGGCAGGAGGGCCAGGGCCCCCGCCACCTCGCCGAGGTAGAAGCCCGACTCGCCGGCATCCAGGCGGCGCACCGCCTCGGCGCCCCAGCGGCTGCCCCAGATGCGGTCCAGAGCCGAGGGGCTCCCGCCTCGCTGGATGTGCCCGAGCACCACCACCCGCAGGTCCAGCCCGTGGTCCCGGCGCAGGCGGTCGCCCACGGCCACGGCGCTGCCAAGGCCATCCCCCTCGGCCACCACCACGATGGAGCTGCGCTTCCCGCGGAGCCAGTTGGCGTAGAGGCGCGCCACGAGCGTCTCATAGGAGTCATCGGGCGATTCGGGATAGAGCACCGCCTCGGCGCCGCAGGCCAGCGCGGTGTGGACCGCCAGCATGCCGGAGCTCCGCCCCATGACTTCCACCAGGAACAGGCGCCCATGGCTGGAGGCCGTGTCCCGGATGCGGTCGATGGCTTCCACGGCCGTGTTCAGGGCCGTGTCGAACCCCAGGGTCCGCTCGGTGCCCGGCAGGTCGTTGTCGATGGTGCCCGGGATGCCGGCGCAGGGGACGCCGTGCTCCCGCTGAAGCGCTTCGGCCGCCCGGAAGCTGCCGTCCCCCCCGATCACCACCAGGCCCTGGATGCCCTCGGCCCGGAGGTTCTCGGCGGCCTCGGCGCGACGGTTCGGAAGCAGGAACTCGGGGCACCGGGCCGTGTGCAGCACCGTGCCGCCCCGCTGCAGGATGTTGGCGCAGGCCCGGGTGGGCATGGGGGCCCAGTCCTTGTCCAGCAGCCCCTGATAGCCGTGCCGGATGCCCCAGGTCTCATGCCCCAGGGCGTCGGCCTGACGCACCACCGCCCGGATTGCGGCATTCATGCCTGGTGCGTCCCCGCCTGAGGTGAGGACGCCCAGCCTCATTTCGCCTTCCGCTTGGCAGGGGCCTTCGCCCGGGGAGAGGCTGCCTTCTTCGCTGTGGCCTTGCCCTTCTTCCGGGTGACCTTGCCCTTGGCCTTCTTCCCCTTCCGGGTGTCCTTCACATGGGCTTCCGGCGGAGGCAGCGGGGGGGGTTCCACAATGCCCCGGGGCACCGGCGGCAGGTCCCCCTCGGAGATTCCCTGGGCCGAGGCGCGCTGGGCCCGGGCCCGCATGACGGGATCTTCCTGAGGCCGCCCCGCGGCCACCAGGCTCAGGGCCAGGCTGCTGATGAACAGGACGCGTCGCGGCATGATCCCTCCGGGGAATCGATTATCGCGCATCCGTCCAGGATCAGCCCTCCTGCTTCTTGGCCGCCTTCTCCTTCATGGCCTTGGCGAAGAACTCGGCCACCACCGAATCGGCATCGGCCTTGGTCATGTCGGCCATCTGGGGCTCCCGGTGCAGGATGTCGCGCCCGGCCGGGGCCATCTTGGGCACATGGTCCTCGGTGGGCTGCAGGCGGGACAGGACATAGTGCGAGACCTCGATGAGGCTGCGCCCCACGCGCTCCAACTTCTGCCGCACCACATCCTGGTACTGGTACAGGTCGAAGGCGCCCTGGATGTTGTAGGCGCCGTTGTCCGCGTGGAACCCGATGGCCTCCAGCTTGGCCGTGAGGGAGGCCAGCTCTTCCGAGGGCGGCATCAGGCCCCGCAGGACCTCCTGGCAGTCCCGGGCCAGGGCCTGGATCTCCTCGAAGCTGTGCTGGACGACTTCGATCTGGCCAAGCACCCGGTCCGCCCCGCCCTCCTGCTCTTGGAGGATCTGCATGAGCTGATCGGGAATGGCCTGATTTTCCTTGGGTTTGTCCTGCATGGGCGGACTCCGTGATTGTCCTATCGGCCAGGCCCCGCAAATCTTTGAATTCGTCGCCCCAGCCCCCCCGCGATAAACTTTCTAATTCGGGGATCAATTCCGGCCCGATTTTCTCAAGTCTGGAGTTTCCATGACCATGCAGTCGAATTCCGCGCCCGACCCCATGGCCGATCCCCGGGCCGTCCCCATGGACGGCACGGCCCTGGCGGCCTGCCTGAAGCCCTTCCCCGCCTCGAAGAAGATCCATGTGGCCGGCACCCTGCCCGGCGTCCAGGTTCCCCTGCGCCAGATCCAGCTACACCCCACCCGCGACTTCAAGGACCAGCTCACCGAGAACGAGCCGGTGGTGCTCTACGACACCTCCGGCCCCTACACCGACCCCACCGTCACCATCGATGTGGCCAAGGGCCTGAGGCCCCTCCGCCAGGACTGGATCCTGGGCCGGGGCGATGTGGAGGAGCTGCCGGGCGCCACCAGCCTCTACCGCAAGCTCCGTGAGCGCGACAAGGAGCTGGACGCCATCCGCTTCCACGCGGACCGCAAGCCCCTGCGCGCCAAGGCTGGGAAGAATGTCTCCCAGATGCACTATGCCAAGCAGGGCATCGTCACGCCCGAGATGGAGTTCATCGCCATCCGCGAGAACCTCGGCCGCGAGGCCGCCGGCCTCAAGAGCCGCATCACGCCCGAGTTCGTGCGGGACGAAGTGGCCCGGGGCCGCGCCATCATCCCCGCCAACATCAACCACCCGGAAACCGAGCCGATGATCATCGGCCGCAACTTCCTGGTGAAGATCAACGCCAACATCGGCAACTCCGCCGTGGCCTCCTCCATCGAAGAGGAAGTCGAGAAGATGGCCTGGTCCATCCGCTGGGGCGCCGACACGGTGATGGACCTCAGCACGGGCAAGAACATCCACGAGACCCGCGAGTGGATCCTGCGCAATAGCCCCGTGCCCATCGGCACCGTGCCCATCTACCAGGCGCTCGAGAAGGTGAACGGCAAGGCCGAGGACCTCACCTGGGAGATCTTCCGCGACACGCTCATCGAGCAGGCCGAGCAGGGCGTGGACTACTTCACCATCCACGCCGGCGTGCTCCTGCGCTATGTGCCGCTGACCGCCAAGCGCGTCACGGGCATCGTCAGCCGCGGCGGCAGCATCATGGCCAAGTGGTGCCTCGCCCACCACCGCGAGAACTTCCTCTACACGCACTTCGAGGACATCTGCGAGATCATGAAGGCCTACGATGTGGCCTTCTCCCTGGGCGACGGCCTGCGTCCCGGCAGCACGGCCGACGCCAACGACGAGGCCCAGTTCGGCGAGCTGGAGACCCTGGGCGAGCTCACCAAGATCGCCTGGAAGCACGATGTCCAGGTGATGATCGAGGGCCCCGGCCATGTGCCCATGCACCTGATCCAGGAGAACATGACCAAGCAGCTGGAAGTCTGCGACGAGGCGCCCTTCTACACCCTGGGACCCCTCACCACGGATGTGGCGCCCGGCTACGACCACATCACCTCGGCCATCGGCGCCGCCATGATCGGCTGGTGGGGCTGCGCCATGCTGTGCTATGTCACCCCCAAGGAGCACTTGGGCCTGCCCAACAAGAAGGATGTGAAGGACGGCGTCATCGCCTACAAGATCGCCGCCCACGCCGCCGACCTCGCCAAGGGCCATCCCGGCGCCCGCATCTGGGACGACGCCATGAGCAAGGCCCGCTTCGAGTTCCGCTGGGAGGACCAGTTCAACCTGGCCCTGGATCCCGACACCGCCCGCGAGTTCCACGACGAGACCCTGCCCGCCGAGGGCGCCAAGTCCGCGCACTTCTGCTCCATGTGCGGGCCCCACTTCTGCTCCATGAAGATCTCGGATGATGTGAGGCAGTACGCCGAGAGCCACGGCTACAACGAGGAGGAGGCGCTGAAGAAGGGCATGGAGGAGATGGCGGAGACCTTCGTGCAGAAAGGCGCCGAGGTCTATCAGAAGGCCTGACCCCCGCCAGGTGTTACGAAAAAGCCCCGCCGCCGGCGGGGCTTTTTCAAAGGCGGGCGCGTATCATCGGAGCGTTCTCACCACCCCAAGGAGGCCGTCATGGCTGCGAAGAAGATCCTCATGCTCGTGGGCGATTTCGGAGAGGACTACGAAATCATGGTGCCCTTCCAGGCCCTGCTGGCCGTGGGCCACACGGTCCACGCCGTGTGCCCCGACAAGAAGGCTGGCGAGTCCGTCGCCACGGCCATCCACGACTTCGAAGGCCATCAGACCTACTCCGAGAAGCCCGGCCACCGGTTCGCCCTCAATGCCACCTTCGCGGACATCAAGCCGGACCAGTACGACGCCCTGGTGGTGCCCGGCGGCCGCGCTCCCGAGTATCTGCGCCTCAACCCGAAGGTGCTGGAGATCGTGCGCCACTTCTTCACCACGAAGAAGCCCGTGGCGGCCATCTGCCATGGCGCCCAGATCCTGTCCGCCGCGGGTGTGCTGGAGGGCCGCACCTGCTCGGCCTACCCCGCCTGCCGGGCCGAGGTGGAGATCGCCAAGGGCAAATACGCCGACATCGCCATCGATGGCGCCGTCACCGACGGCAACCTCGTCACCGCGCCGGCCTGGCCCGCCCACCCTGCCTGGCTCGCCCAGTTCCTGCAGGTGCTCGGAACCCGCATCACGCTATAGATCACGGGACTGACCAAGCGGCCCCGCCACCCGGTGGGGCCGCTTCGCCGATGGAACGACCTACTGGACGCCCAGCAACTCCACTTCGAAGATCAGGTCGGCATTGGGTGGGATGTCGCCGCCGGCGCCGCGGACGCCGTAGCCCAGGTGGGCCGGGATGTGCAGGGTGCGCTTGCCGCCCACCTTCATGCTCATCAGCCCCTCGTCCCAGCCCTTGATGACGCGGCCCACGCCGATGGGGATGGCCAGGGGCTCGCCGCGATCCAGGGAGCTGTCGAACTTCTTGCCCTTCTGCCCCTTGTCCGACAGCCAGCCCGTGTAGTGGACGAGGCAGCGCTGGCCGCGCACGGGGGCGGGTCCAGTGCCCACCTGGACATCGAGATACTGCAGGCCGGTGGCGGTCGTGATCATGGCGGGCGCCTTCGCTTTGGAGGTCTTGCTCGGTTTCGGGCTCGGCTTTTCGGGCGCTTTCTGGGCGGCAAGGGGCCCCACCAGCACGAGCGCGGCCAAGGCGAGGGATCTGCGGTTCATGATGCCTCCTGGCTTCCGAGTCTACGCCAAGGGCGTGCGCGGGGCACCCCGTGGATCAGGGGCGGCCTGGAATCCACCAATGGCGCCCTGGGCCCGGAGATCCTGTAGCAACACCCACAGGGCCGGAAGGTCCGACACGCCGAGTTCCCGAGCGGCCTCGGCCAGTGGCTCCGACTGGGCCCGGACCAGCAGCGTCGCCGTGACGGGCGTCAGTTCGAGCAGCTGGAAGGCCCCTTCCCGCCCCTGGAACGCCAGCAGGTGCGTGGGTCTCGCCTCGGGCACGGGCCCGTCCTCGCTCACCCGGTGGACGGCATGTCCGTAAGCCACCACCTGGGTCGCGGGATGGAGGACGATGCGGTCTCCCATCCGGGGCTCGGGCCGCAGGCCCGCAGGCAGCCCCGTCTCGGGGAACCGGCTCACCAGCACTTCCAGGATTTCGGCGTGGGCCAGCTCCGGCAAGAAGGGCCAGCGGCTCCGGCCCCACCCGCTCGCCACCAGCCAGCCCAGGAAGGCCGGCGCGATGTCGCGGTAGTGGGGGCTCCGCACGCAACGGGCCTCCAGGAACGCCTGGAGGCAGGGCTCCCAGGCTCCCTCCCGCTCCAGCAGCGCCCGGGTGATCGGGAACATGGTCTCGATGGGATCCATGAGGCTGAGGCGGGCCAGCTCCCGATAGGCCGACAGGCCATCGCGGAAGGCTAGGAAAGCCTGCTGGTCCGGTTCCCCCAGCCCCCGCCGTCGGGCGAAACCCGAAGCATTCCCCCCGAAGGCCTCGCCTTCCGCGTCGAGCACCAGGCCCGCCAGGGCCCGTTGCAGCGCGAGGGTGCGGGACTCGGGCCCGGCAAGGGTTTCAGGCATGCTCCGCCTCCCGTACGGGCACCGCCAGCACCTGGTCATAGGCCGCCTGGATGCGGGCCCGCTCCGAAAGCAGCTCTTCCAGGTCCGGGATGTGGTTGTCGCGCTCGAGCAGCACGGGCACGGGCCTCCCCAGGCGCGCGAGGACCCATTGCATCAGCTCGATCACCGGGTCGATGACCGCGGTGCCGTGGGTATCAACCGTGAGCGCCCCGAAACGCTTGTGCCCTGCGATGTGCAGCTGCGCCACGCGGTCCAGGGGCATGCGCGCCAGCCAGGCCTTGGGATCGAAGCCGAAGTTGAGGGCGTTGACATAGACATTGTTCACATCCAGCAGCCAGCCCACCTCCGCCCCCTCCAGCACCTCCGTGATGAAGGTCGCCTCGTCCATCTCGGCCCGCCCCAGCTCGGCGTAGTAGGTGATGTTCTCCAGGAGGAGCGGCACCGGCAGGCGGGCCTGGAGGTCCCGGGCCCGCGCCACCGTGTGCCGGACGGCCTCCCGCGTGAAGGGAATCGGCAGCAGCTCGTGGAGGCAGCTGCCGTCCACGCTCGTGAAGCAGAGATGCTCGGAGTGCCAGGGCGTCTCCGTACGGATCAGGAAACGCCCCAGCTCCCGCAGGTAGTCCCCATCCCAGGGATCGAAGCCACCCACAGAGATGGCCAGGCCGTGGGTGAGGACGGGATCCCGATCCAGGATGGCGCAGGCGTCCCGATGGGGCCGCCCGCCGTCCCCGATCACATTCTCGGGGCAGGTCTCCCAGAAAGGCACACCATGCTCCGGCCGGGCCGCCACCGCCTCCAGATGGGGGCGGCGGAGGCCCAAGCCCACGCCCGCGAATCGCTCCTGGCCCGGGAACCGGCCCTGCGCCATGGCGACCTCCGGCCTACTTCTTTTCTTCCTTCTTGTCCTTCCCGCAGCTGCCTTCCTTCTTGTCCTTCTTCATGTCGTGGCTGCCACAGCCACCGCCTCCGCCGCAGCCGCCCTCCTTGGCCTTGTCCTTGGCGCCTTTGGCTCCCTTGGCCTCCTTGGTCTTCGCAGGGGCCTTATCGCCCTCCTTCGGATCCTTCGAGCCGCACTCCCCGGCCTGGGTCAGGGCCGCATCCCCACCGAAGGGGGCGACGGGAGTGGCGCCAAGGGTGGTGGATCCGCCCGCCATCAAAGAGCCTGCGGCGAAGAGCGTGGCGGCACCGACGAGTTTCGTGATCATGGAATCCTCCTGGCGGCCAGAGCCGCGCCAGGGGGCCGCAGGGCAGCCCCGATCATCAGACATGACCCGTCCGGCCCGACGATCGGGCGGGAACACAGGGTGGTCAGGTCGTCAGCCAGTGGGGTGCAGCGACCCCCTTGGGCGTGACGCCTTTTTTTGGATTCCGTCTCAAAAAACCATGAGGGGTTCGCATCCCGAGACATTGATCGGCTTTTTATTATTGCGGGGAGATTTGAACCCATTGCCGGCACCCCCCCCCGTGGTTCAACTCCCAAGGCCTCAACCAAAACAAGAAGAGGTCCCGCAGGACCTCTTCTTGTTTTGGCTCCGGAGGAGGGATTTGAACCCCCGACCTAGTGATTAACAGTCACCCGCTCTGACCCCTGAGCTACTCCGGAAAGGGCAAGGGTCCATTCTACCGGATGGGTCATTGGGATCACCACTTACGGCGAAACTCCCAGGTTGTTCCCCAGATAGAACCGCGACTCGAATTCCTCATCAACCAGGATTTGCACCTCTATTGCACCTGCTGAGGAGTTCCCGCCTTTGATCCACCCGCTTGCCACCTACCCAGGAGGCGAGCATGTCGAAGTTCCGAAACGGTCTTTCCCGGGAGGGGAAGGTCTATCACTACTGCTTCCGAATTAATGGGCAGCAGTTCAAGGGCAGCACCCGTGCAACGGATCGCGCGTCTGCCGAAAAAGTTCTCCAGGAGAAGCGCAAGGAGGCGCTGTTCGGTCCGCCAGAGCCGAAGGTCGTCATCCCTATGATGAAAGACCTGATCGCCAACTGGATGGAGACCCATCGTCCTACTCATAGCCTCCAGCACCTCAAGAGCGTTGAGCACCTGACCCGCAACTGGATCATCCCCGCAGTTGGGGATGTTCGGATCAACCGCATCAACACCCAGGCGGTGCTGGACCTTCGCCGTCAGATCTTAGAAAAGGGGCGCTCTCCCGCTACCGCGAACCTTGTTCTCCGGGTGGTGAAGCTCCTGCTCAACTTCGCCATCCGCCTTGACCTGATCGAGAAAGTCCCCTTCAAAGTCCAGCAGATCAAAACCCAGAAGCCTCCTCGCCCAACCATTCCTCCGCACCGGATGAAGGAGTTCCTGAGCGCCGTAGATAAGCACGCGACGAGTCCGCAGGCAGCGACCTTGATTCGCCTCATGGTGGGTTTGGGGTTGCGTGAGTCGGAGGCGCTGGAAGCACGGTGGAAGTGGTTGGATCTGACCCAACACACCTACACCGTGGGGAGGTCAAAGACCCGGACCCCTCGGACCATCCCTGTTCCAGCTTGGCTTTGGTCGCACCTCCTGGAGATGCCCAAGACCCTCAGTGAGTTCATCTGCCCATGTTCTGACGGGACCGCCCACCGGGGGCAGTTCACGAAGAAGACCCTGGCTCGTGCTGCAAAGGATCTAGGCATTGAGGGAATCACTCCCCATTCACTCCGCCGCACTTTTGCGACCCTCCACGCTCAGGAGGGAACCGCCTTGTCCGACCTGCAAGGCATGATGGGTCACACCTCACCTATCCTTACCCTCCTCTACATCCAGCAGAGCAGCGACGCGAAGCGCCGAGCCCAGGACGCCCTCGGACTGAAGCTGGGGTTGGCGTGATGGGAGCCGAAGCCACGCTTTCCTTCATCCCTCATGGGGCTTCTCAAGAGCCTTTGTCACCGTGTTCTGTTACGGATTATGAGTCGTGTTCCGTAATGTGTTACGGCTTCCATATGTTCTATCTATTGGCACTTGAATGGCTTTGGCGGGGTCTTCCAGAATGATTCATCGAACATCACCCGTAGATCATCAGTCATCGCCAGCCATCCCACGGAATCCCTCAGTGCCCCGAAAACCTGCACCACTGCCGGGAGCCGATCCCTCGCTCTGCCGCCCCGCCCAGCCGAAGAAGGCTGGCACGGGCACGATGCCACCGAAGCTCCATGGAGACATCAAGGGCTTGGAACTCGCCTTCGTAGAGACTCGTCGCCGTTTGGTGGGCACCACGGTTCCTGAATCTGTGTTCTTCAGGATGCAGAAGCATCCCGGCAGCATCAGCGGTTGTTATGAAGACGCCGTGAATGGATTTGACGGGAATCTGCCCGCCCTGGTGGAAGCCGCCGTCCTCTTCGTGAAGCAGCGGAAGCTGCGGGCAAGCACTGATCCCATTCGGACGGCGAACGGTCGCGTCTACCTCGTCACCCTGGAGCGAATCCAAGAAATTGAGAAGGCGCTGGCATCGGTGCGCGGCATGTCGAGGGCAAAGGTTCTTGCGGGGCTGCTCCACCTATTTCTCACCCAATTTACGGAGCCATAAGTGAATTGCGTCATGCCAAAGCGAAGCCTAATTAAGGAGCACCCCTTGAACCTAATACCCGCGCTCACACTGCTTCTAGGCGTGTCTCTGACGGCTGCCCCACCTGCGAAGAAGCCCGCCAAGAAGGCGAAGCCGACTCCCGTGGTTGAGAAGGATGCCGATCCAGCCCCGCCTGCCATGCCAGCACCGGAGCCGCCCAAACCACGCATCACGAAGCAGCAAGTCATGGCAGAAAGCGTGCTCACGAATCTGAGCCCTCAGGAAGTGCTGATGCTTGAAAATGCACAGACGCCCCTGCTTACGGCAAAGCTGCTGATCGCCATGCACAATCAAGTGCGAGGGCAGATCAATGGGAGAATCAGCTATCTCAATGGCAGGATCGACTACTACAAAAAGTGCCTGTACGACGGCAATGTCCCTGGGGATGTCGATGTATATGTGGGCTTGTACGACGGTCAGCAAACCAGAAGAAACAAGCTGGTCAGCGCAGTAAATCAAAAAATTGATCAGGTGAAGGACGAGATTTACGACAACCAAGAGGCTGTGAAGACTTGTAACTCTGCGGTCAATCGCTTGGAGGACTTGCAGAAGAAGATGGAAGCCGAGACACCCTCTGAGCAGCCTAAGTAAAAGCCCCTTCAGGCTGCACTCATCTCTCGCCTCTTGCTGCCATCCCTAGTTTGCAGCCTCCAATAACAATCCTTTGGTTAACCCCAAACCCGCCTCATCTTCAGTTTGGATGCTGTCTGAGGTCAAGCCTCTGCCATAGATGCGGGCGTAGCCCTGTGTCCGGGCAGCCCTTGGCTTCATCCGGGCTCATCAGATCTCTGACAATCGCATAGCGTGATGACATTGCCTCGGCGGGCGTTGTGGAGAGGCGTTTGCCGATGATTCGCCTATTAGCCGTTTAATGGGAATGCAAAGAAGTCAGTTGTTTGTTTTGCGACGTTATTTCTTTGGTCCCGGCTTCTTCCTTGTCGTTGGTTTCGCGGCTCTGGGTGTCTTGGGCTTGGGTTTCTCCACAGAGCGCTTCGGAGAAAGACTCTTCTTGGCAGGCAGGGTTTTAGCGGCAGGCTTCTTAGCGCTGATCGGTTTCCGGTTACCCTTTTTTCGTGATGTTATTTTCGCCGGTTTTGGCTCATGCTCCTCCGATGTTCGATTCGAAAAAACTTCGACATCGCTAGTATCAACAGTAAGAGCATCAGGTTCATGGGGTAGTAAGCGAGAAAGATCTTCATTGAACCGTTTGAAGCGCTCAGCGACCTCAACTTGGCAGGCTCGAAGGACATTCGCTTTGTTCAGAAGGTCAACAAGCTGGCGAAGATGTGCGATTTTCCTGGGAATTTCGACACGCATCCGAAGAAAACGATCTTCTTTGAAGCGATTGCGACTGGTCTTCGTTGATCCGGTTGAATCTCGATCAACCTCCAGGAGGTATTGAGGGCTGTTCAGGCAGTGAATGACATAGTTGGCAAGTAGTTCAGGTTCTTTCGTATTCTCCCTGACTTTGAAAGTGGGGAATTCGCTCGAAACGTAGCAGTTCTCATGCTCGGGCGGGATTAGAGCAAATGACCCTCGAAATGCAAACAAGCGGTTGTAGACAAGCCAGCCCTGGTGAACCCTGAAAAGGCGGGTGGCTTTGATTTCTTTTCCGGTTTTCTCTTCGCGCAAAAAAGTTCCAGCACCCCACCACTTAACACCAAGCAGCTTATATACGGTGGTTGAGCCGACCTTAATGACCTCCTCGCATGGCTCGAAGATGGCTGACAGCGGGACCGAGACAGTTTCGATGCTCGAAAAGGTTGTCTTGATGTCCGAGGAGACAGCCGCTAATTCCTCCGAAATCATAGCAAGCATGGCTAGCATGTCTTGCCCGGCAGAGACGACTTGCTCTTCCTCTGGGCGGACATGAACTTTACGCTTTCGATAAAACTCGGCGTCCATCCGATCCTCTATCTTCCCGATCCAGGCTTCTTTATGAGCACCGATAGGCTTGGAAGATTCGAATGCACGCCAATCAAGGAGAGCTTCAGGGAGTTCGTTTCCCGGGACGGGGTTGCCGTTTGGCGCGTATCCGCTATTACCAATTACGCAGAAAAACGTATCCTCTTGGATGCCGCTATCGTCTGGGTTCGCCCTCTTCTCCAGGAACAAAATGCTAGTCTTTGCTCGGGCGTGGTAGCCTTGAAATGTTACGGCTGGAAGACTAATGATTCCACGAACAAAGGCGGTTTTCTTGATATATTCTCGGACGTACCTTGTGGAATCATTGTTTAATAGCCCATCGATAACAACGATTCCTACCCTTCCACCAGGTTTGACGAGACGAAGCACACGCTCGATGGCAAGGGTGACGCGATCTTGAGAGTTGCGACCTGCTCCAAGCTCGTATCGGCTCAATATCTCAGGGTCGTTTTCGAACGAACCAAATGGCGGGTTGGTTAGGCAAAGGTTGAAAAGCCCCTCCTCAATCATTCCCGGAACGTCAATGAACCCATGATGAAGGAAGATTCCAGCGCTCCCGTCACCGTGAACGGTCATGTTCATTTTGCAGGCGAGGGCGGTGCGCTCTTTCCAGTCGGTACCATAAATGCACCTGTTTGAAAGTTCTTCTTTCCAGCGAGCTTTTTCCTCGTCTCCAAAATCCTGGAGCCGGATTTTTTCGCCCACAACCTCAAATGCGTAGATCAGGAATCCGCCCGTGCCACAGAACGGGTCAACAATCTTCTGACCAATCTTTGGGTCAAGTGCGTCAACCATGAATTCAACGACATTCCGGGGAGTGAAATACTCTCCCAATCCACCAGTGAAGGTTTCGCCTAGAAAATACTCAAAAGCTTCACCTTTTACATCGAATGCAGTGAGAGAGAGATCAAAGTTTTCAAACTGCTCAACGATCTTTCTAATAGTCATAGGCTTTAGACCGACGTCTGCATTGGACTCAAAAAGGCTGGCATACCTAGGATCAACCTTGGTCTCATTCCAGATTTGGTTGACGACATTCACCCCAAGCCGTTTCAGGGTGTCGTCATAAATCGACATTCTGAAACGATTGTTATCACCAGGGTGGTTACGCTCTTCGTACATCTTGCAAAACAGTACCTTGGACATTTCATCGAAAGCTCTTGTTGCATCAAAACCTTCGTTGTTTCGAATTGCTTCGTGACAAGCCCTCAAGACCGTCTTGAAGGATTGAACATCATCAATGACGAAAAGATCGTGCTTCGCTTCAGTTTTAAGGGACTCTTGAAGTTCGGCGCTAACAACAAAGGAAACAAAGTCATCCTTAAGGTCCTTCCGATCAGGAAGCTCCCCGATACGATTCTTGCTGAGTGTCTGGAAAAGCTGGGTTTGCCCCCCATTCGTAATCAAAGCTAATGGGGCTATGCGGGGCAAAAGCCGTGCATAGGAAATTGCCTGTTCTTTGACGGTTTTAGAGAGAACCTCCGTAGGAGGCTTGGTTTCGCATACGATTAACGGGGCTGTTTTCGAGGGCGTAGAGTAGACAACGGCGTCTGCAAAAATCGTCTTCTGCTTTCGTCCCTCCTGAACCTCAATAGGGACATTAAAGTTGATGCACTTGCTGGTATATCCTTTTGCCTCAAGATATGGCAATAAAAATTTTATTTTTACATCTTCCTCCGATCGGAGTTCATCAAGTGATGGCGCTTTAAACTTAGTTTTTTCTTGCACTATTGGGTCTTTTTTCTTGGGCATTAGCTCTCCCAGGGCATTCGGCTTTGGGTAGGAATCGTCCAGAGGCAATCTTAGCAACCATGCTCGTAGAATATGTTGTCTTTCGCCCCTTCTAGATGTGGTGGGGTTACGTCTGGGCTCCCGCAAGCTCGAAAGAAAGTGCTTCCAGGTCATTGACCGACCCCAGCTGACTCTAATCCGAAGCGCCCACCGAAAATTTGCTGTACCACTCTGAGATTGGCACAGAGATTCCCTGAATGCCGACAGGTGATTCGGGCAAGGCGGTGCCACCAGAAACTCAATGAGGAAGGGCAGAGAGGAGATAGCCTCCATTTGCTGTTTCCAAAAAGTTGTAGCAGCTGTCGTCTGCCTACCGACTCCTCTTCACTGAGTGCCCGTTAGGATGTAGCTACACCTCTAACCAAAGGTTGCCCATGGCACGCCCAAAACGCCCAGGCTGGTCGAAGATCACCATCACCGTCTCCGAGAAGGTCGCCAAAGAGATCCGGGTTCGCTCCGCCGAGCTTGGCATTGAGATGGGCACCTTCGTGGATCAGACAATCCGGGATCATGCCCTTATCCCTGAACTGATGGACAAAATGTTGGCGAGCGATGTGCTCAAGGCGGTCAAGGAGAATCCTGATCCAGCCGAGTTCGCGGCTGCGATTATGGCTGCCTTCAAGCGGGAAAGGATGCCTTTGGATCGACCGCTTACCCCGGCAGCCCTGACGCGTTTGGCTAGTGGATGGGCAAGAGATGGTCGGATTCCGCAGCCGTGGAAGTGGGTGATGGCAGTGGTGCTCTCTAGTGGAGACTGGGAGCTATCGCTATTCAGGCTGAAATTCTTGAAGGACTTCGAGTGGTTTAAGCGTTGATGGCGGGGGAGCGAGAGGCTTCTTATTGTTTACTACTGTCTATCTCTCTTACTAGTTAACAGAGTGCTCTTGCTCCCCCCGCACCGCACCCTCAAGCCGCCTCATCCTGATCGCCTTGTTCGTCACCTCGAAGCTCCAGGGCTAGCTCCAGCAGATCGGGTGTGACGCCTTGGTAGTAGCGCAGTTTTCGGCGTCCACCACCTCGGGCATTCCCTATGCGAACCAATCCGGCTCGTCTCGCCTTCTGGATCGCTAGGGTGAAGCGCCGATAGGAACATCCTTCTGGCTCCACGCTGTACAGCTCCATGAAGACCTTGTACAGAGCCTCAGCACTCATGGCAGGAATGGGCTCTGGCTGAGGTGGGATGCTGTTGATCAAGGTCCAGAGATCAATCATCCGGTCATTGGCAGCGGCAATCTTGGCAAGGCGCTGATACTCCTGCACCCCGTAGGCAGGACTGTAGAACTGCGCTGCCTTGATGGCAGAGATGAGTTCCTCTCGGCTCCAGGGATAAGGCTGCTTGGTTCTGGCGTCGATGCAGTGGGCATTCCAAGAGCGCATTTGGAGATGGACGGGAAGGGCAAGCAGTTCGAGAACCTTCCCCGGTGGGAGGCAGAGGTATCGAAGCAGGTGCGTCACAATGACGAGCAGCGTTGCCCTTCCTCCATTCCCGGATTTGCTGACGATGCCGAGCGTAATTCGGTTACGGATGTAAGCCTCGCCTCGGTAGATCCGATCCTGAAGCTCACCTTTTGCTGTGGTGAATGCGGGTGTGACTTCGTTCGCGTCGTGGCTCTCATCCTGGATCACCCATTCCGTATCGATGAACTTCATGAGCGCCTGGGCTTGGAGCTTCGATAGCGGGATGAGCCTTGGTGGTGGCAGATACGGGCTGTGATCTACTACTGACAGCGCCGACCAATCGACCGGGCTTCCATCCCAGGGCTCCCATAAGCCGCTAACGGGGCTCCGCTGGAACGCCTCGTACAAGCTCCCGTCCTCATAACGGCTCCCCGGTCCCACGACGATGCCCGTGAGCTTCACATCGTGGGACTGGCGGATCAGCCGCGAGGCTCTGGGACGGGAGGGGTCAGGTAAGCGGGCGTACAGGTGCCGCTTCGCGGGGTGATCCCGGGCAACCATCAGATTGAAGGCTGCATCTCCGAAGCGGTCGTACGCTGCCTGGGAATCTATGTCATTCACCCATACACCAGGGGAGTTCGGAAAGATCCCGCCCTTCCCCTGGAGAAGGAAGCCGACATTGAAGCCCTGATCGAAGGCAACCCGTACATCCTCGGGAGAACGAAGAATGTGGTCCTCCCAGGTTCCACTGGGGCACCGCTTCGTCCCTGAGATGAGACGAAGCGGGCGTATCCCAGCCTGGATGGCAGTGCCGTACCAGTTGGTCGGGTAATCAGGCGTCATGCTCTTCTGCCTGATCGAGCCCATAGCTGGGCGTGAAATCGGGCATGGGAAGGACCACATACCGCCCAGGAACAGCGGCGAGACATTCACGGAGGAGCCCACGGTATTCGAGGACATCCTTCATACGGGGCACATGGTTCCCGAAGTAACGAAGCAGGAGATTGCCTTCGTGACGGGGCTCTTCCTCCAGCCAGTTCAGATCACCTTCAATCAGGTGGCGGATGGACCAGTAGGCTTCCGCGTACGGATCGGGAGGTTCGGGGAGCCGCATGTCCTCCTCAAACTCGAAGGGAGAGGAAGAGACGGGAAGGGTGAGGGTTTCAGAAAGGCACATAGAGCCTCCTTGGGCGGTCATCGAAGACCGCAAAGCTGGTTGGGAATGGCGGACCGTTGCCCTCGCTGGGAAGGGTTCCGCCTGGGGGTGGGAAGGGGTGTCGTGCTTTGGGGCGTCCGTCAGAGAGCCCTGGACATCGACCTAACTTGTTAGGGATCTAGAGATGGGGTGGAGCAAGAGCAGCCTATTGATAAGGCGGCGGTCGGCTGGAGTGAGGGAAGGCTGCCTGATAGCACGGCATGGTGGATAGCTCCTTGGCTTGGACTACCACCCGCCAGTAAGTTGATTTGTGAAAATTAAAGAAGTAATTACTTCCTTAAATATTGATGCAGTCTCGTCTACCTCAGATCCAGCCCGCCTGGAAGGCTGGCTGGCTGATCGTTGATTGATGCTCGAATTCTCTTGGGTCTAGGTAGACTCGCCTGCTACGAGGATTGGAGGCAGGCTGAAAGATAATCGAATCGGCTGGGTTGCCTCTCATCGTGTTCCCTCTGGTTCAGCCCTTCAGCCTGCCAACGATGTAATCCCGGATGTAATCCTGGATGCAGTTCTGTAGTCATGCCGCTAGCCACCGGCTGGAGCCCCTGGCAAGCCACTGGATGGCTTCAGAGTGTCTCTGCCAGTTCTTCCGCGTGGCTATCCTCAAACACCAGGGCTGCCAGAGACTCCCGGCTGATCCACCGGATGCGTCCACAGGCTTTCACCGCGTCAAGCCGACCCTGCCGAACCCAGGTGGCTACGGCTCGTGGGGTGGCATTCAGCAATCGGCACACTGCCGAGACTGGGTAGAGCGGGCGGTCGCCCATGTCGTTGAGGTCGAGTAGGTCTTCAAAGGTCATCTTGGACCCTCCTTCACCTATTCGTAGGAGACAGTATCTTTTCTCCCGATCTGGCGCTCCGCCGCTCCTTCTGTTGGGTCTGGCGAATCGGTCAGCAGATCCCTTGGTTAACCCTAAATCCGCCTCAGAACCCTCCAGTTCATAGGTTGGGCACCCGTGGGGTATTCGCCGGATTTGGCAGGGTGTAGGAAAACCCCACCCCTACCCCGCCAAGCCACAAGTCGAAGGGAACTGCTCGGGGCTGGCATGACAGAAATGGAGTAGAGAGGCGAGGTTCATTCCATCACTTCAGGCGATTGCACCTCATGCAGGTGCGATGCGGCTGGAAACCCAGGAATCACGCGGGATTCGAGGCGAATCGACTTGCACCTCTATTGCACCTGACCTACCTTGAAGAGGTCCAACAACCCCTCGTGAGCGAGCCGGGTGGAGATCTTTGGTACATGCGAAAAGCCCCGGAACCGTTGGGTTCCAGGGCATTCTTTCTGGCTCCGGAGGAGGGATTTGAACCCCCGACCTAGTGATTAACAGTCACCCGCTCTGACCCCTGAGCTACTCCGGAAAGGGCAAGGGTCCATTCTACCGGAGGTGGGCGGAGATTCAAGCGTGGGGCTGCGGGACCTGTGATCCGCGTCGCCCTGGGCTAATTCCGCTGCAGTTCCATGAGGATCTGGCGGGCGGCGGCCTTGAGGGTCTCGATGACGCCGGTGCCCTTGCTGGCCACGGCCTCGATCATGGGCTCGCCGCGGAACCGGAGCAGACGCTCCATCTCGGACACCGTCGCGGCGGAGGGCATGTCCCGCTTGTTCAGCTGGAGCACATACGGGATCGACCGGATGTCGAAGCCGTTCTCCTTCAGGTTCGTGGCCAGGTTCGCGATGGACTCGATGTTGGCCTCCATCCGCGCCTTCTGGCTGTCGGCCACGAAGATGATGCCGTCGCAGCCGCGGAGGATGAGCTTGCGGCTGGCGTCGTAGAAGACCTGGCCGGGCACGGTGTAGAGGTGGAAGCGGACCTTGAAGCCCTTGACCATGCCCATGTCGAGGGGCAGGAAGTCGAAGAACAGGGTCCGGTCGGTCTCAGTGGCGAGGCTGACCAGCTTGCCCCGCTTGTCCGGGTTCGCCTGCTCGTAGATCCACTGGATGTTCGTCGTCTTCCCGCAGAGCCCGGGACCGTAGTAGACGATCTTGCAGTTGATCTCGCGCGACGCGTAGTTGATGAAGGTCATGTCGCCGCCCGGCCTCAGTCGCCGAACAGGCGATCGATGTCTTCATCTGTGATCTCCGAGAAGGGGCTCTCGAAGCGGCCGCCGTTGTCGGACTCCTTCTGCGCGCGCTGCTCCACCTGATCGAAGATCTCCTGGAGCTCCTTGCTGGCCTTCTTCACCCGCAGGCGCACCAGGGCGAGGCTGGAGTTCTGGTCGAAGATCACCACCAGGATCCCGCGCTTGCCCACGATGGAGATGTGGAGGTTGTCCTTCTCGCCTTCGTGGAACAACAGGCTGAATTCCTTCTCGCCGATGAGTTTGGCCAAGCCGTCGGTGGCGGCCACATTGCCGGCGGTCAGGGAGGCGAGGCTGGTGGCATCGATGCTCTTCACATCACCCGCGGCCGCGATCTGCTGGCCGTTCTTGTCCACCAGGAACACCACCTTGGCGGAAGCATCTTTCTGGAGGCGGCCGATGATCTCCTGGAGGAGCTTGTACTCCTCCTCAAACATGATGAGATCCAGCTTGGCCACAACAACCTCCGGGGGACTGCTTCCTGGAGGATACCGCACTTTAGAGCCCCTCATGGCGCCGCGCGGGGGTGCCGTCAGGCGCTCCTCAGTAGGATCCCGAGCCGACCTCGCCCTGGACCACGGCCACGGAGGCGGACAGGCCCAGGCGCGTGGCGCCGGCCAGGACCATGCGCAGGGCGCCCTCGTAGGTGCGGATCCCGCCGGAGGCCTTCACGCCCATGGCGGTGCCCACGGTCCGCCGCATGAGCGCCACATCGGCCTCGGTGGCCCCGCCGGTGGAGAACCCGGTGGAGGTCTTCACGAAGTCGAGGCCGGCCTCCAGCGCCAGGGCGCAGGCACGCGTCTTCTCCTCCTCGGAGAGCAGGCAGGTCTCAAGGATCACCTTCAGGACCGCCGGAGCCGGAACCGCAGCCCTCAGGCCTTCCAGATCCCGCCGCACGGTATCCCAGTCGCCGCCCTTGGCCGCGCCGATGGCCAGCACCATGTCCACTTCCTGGGCCCCGTCGTGCAGAGCCTGCTCGGCTTCCCGGGCCTTGGCCCGGAGGGCCGAGGCCCCCAGGGGGAAGCCCACCACCGTGCAGGTCCGGACGGCGCTGCCCTTCAGCACGGAGGCGGCCAGGGGCACCCACAGCGGGTTCACGCAGACCGAGGCGAAGCCGTGCTTCCGGGCTTCCGCGCAGAGGACCTCCACCTGGGCGCCCGTGGCGTCCGCCTTCAGGAGAGTGTGGTCGATGAGGGGCGACAGGTCCCAGGGCCCGGCGGGGGGAGCCACCTGGGCGGCCGTCCGGTGGTGCTGGCCCGAACCGTCGCGGAAAAGGCACATCTCTTCCACGCACCCCAGGAGCTGGGGCCTGGCATCGCCCGCCAGGGGCTGAAGGCGGGCCCGGAGTTCAGCGGTGAGGTCGAGGAGGGGATCGATCATGCCTTCCATCATGGCCGCTGCGCCGAGCGCGGGAAAGCCGTACGCGGAAAGCGGGCCGAAGCCCGCTTTCCGATCGTTCCGTTGGAAGCCTGATTACTTCTTGGCTTCTTCCTTCTTCTCAGCCTTCTTCTCGGCCTTCTTGGCGGCCTTCTTCTCAGCCTTGGGAGCGGCCTCAGCCTTCTTCTCCTCGGCGGTCATGGCCTTCTTCTCGGCGGCGGGAGCAGCCTCGGCCTTCTTGGCAGCCTTCTTGGCGTGCTTCTTGGCCTTCTTCTCAGCCTTGGGAGCGGCCTCAGCCTTCTTCTCCTCGGCGGTCATGGCCTTCTTCTCGGCGGCAGGAGCAGCCTCGGCCTTCTTGGCAGCCTTCTTGGCAGCCTTCTTGGCCTTCTTCTCAGCCTTGGGAGCGGCCTCAGCCTTCTTCTCCTCGGCGGTCATGGCCTTCTTCTCGGCGGCGGGAGCGGCCTCGGCCTTCTTCTCGGCCTTCTTGGCAGCCTTCTTGGCCTTCTTCTCAGCCTTGGGAGCGGCCTCAGCCTTCTTCTCCTCGGCGGTCATGGCCTTCTTCTCGGCCTTCTTCTCTTCCTTCTTGGGCTCGGCCTTCTTCTCGGCCTTCTTGGGCTCAGCCTTCTTCTCGGCCTTCTTCTCTTCCGCGTTCAGAGCCTTCTTCTCTTCCTTCTTGGGCTCGGCCTTCTTCTCAGCCTTCTTCTCAGCCTTCTTCTCAGCCTTCTTCTCTTCCGCGTTCAGGGCCTTCTTCTCTTCCTTCTTGGGCTCGGCCTTCTTCTCAGCCTTCTTCTCGGCCTTCTTGGGCTCGGCCTTCTTCTCTTCGGCGTTCAGAGCCTTCTTCTCTTCCTTCTTGGGCTCGACCTTCTTCTCGGCCTTCTTCTCGGCCTTCTTGGTCTCGACCTTCTTCGCTTCAGGCTTCTTGACCTCTTCCGCGAACACGGGGCTGATCAGAGCGGCGGCGACGAGCAGCGCAGCAAGCTTCTTCATGGGGGTTCTCCCTGGGGTGATCCGGCACGGCCGGAAGTTGGCAGGAAGAAAGCAGCATTTGGGCCAACAAGCAACTACAGCTAAAACAACAAATAACAAACAGCGAAATCGCTCAAACCTGTTGCAAACTGCAACCCGTGGCAGCCTGCGACGGTCGCCGGTTCGCTACTCGCCCTCGTGAAGCCCGTAGCTCTTGAGTTTGCGGTAGAGGGTGGTCCGATCCACCCCCAGAATCTCGGCAATGCGCTGTTTTTCCTTGTGCTTTCCAACCAGGATCTGGATGTACCGGCGCTCCAGCTCGTCCAGCGAGGGCCAATCCTCGATCAGGGAGGGGACCCCCTCACCCGTTTCCGGCCGGCGCAGGGCCTTCTTGAGCGCGTCGGCCTGGATTTTGGCCGGCAGGTCGTCCACGGTGATCTCCCGGCCCCGGCTCAGCTGGGTGAGATTCTCCACGGCATTGCTGAGCTCACGCACATTGCCGGGCCAGGAGTAGCTCTCGAGCACCCGCCGGGCCTCGGGGTGCAGCTGATAGGCCTGCTGATCCTTCTGCCCGAACTCCGCCAGGAAGTGATCCAGCAGCGGCCCGATGTCCTCACGGCGCTCCCGCAGGGGCGGTACGGCCAGTTCCACCACGCCGAGACGATAGTAGAGATCCTCGCGGAAGGTCCCCGCCTTCACCATCTGCTGGAGGTCGCGGTTGGTGGCCGCGATGACGCGGGAATCCACCTTGATGGTCTTGTTGCCCCCCACCCGGCGGATCTCCTGCTCCTGGAGCACCCGGAGGAGCCGCACCTGGAAGCTCGGGCTGGTCTCTCCGATCTCGTCCAGGAAGATGGTCCCCCCCGAGGCCTCCTCGAACAGGCCCGGCTTCTCCCCGACGGCGCCGGTGAAGGAGCCTTTCACATGCCCGAAGAGCTCGGATTCCAGCAGGGTTTCCGTCAGGGCCCCGCAGTTCACGGCCACGAAGGCCCGGTCCCGCCGGTCGCTGGACAGGTGGATGCTCCGGGCCACCAACTCCTTGCCCGTGCCGCTCTCCCCCGTGATGAGCACCGTCGCCCGGCTGTTCTGCAGGCTCGCGATGGTCTTGTAGACCGTCATCATCTTGGGGCTCGAGCCGATCATGAGGCTGCGCTTGCCCTTGGGCGAGGCGCTCTGGACCGCGCCCTGGCCGCTGGACTGGCGGCGGGCCAGGGCCCGCGACACCAGGGCCTTCAACTCCTCGTTGTTCCAGGGCTTGCTCAGGAAGTCGAAGGCCCCTTCGCGCACGGCCTCGATGGCGGTCTCCAGGGTGCCGAAGCCCGACAGCAGGATGGTGTCCACGCCCAGGGGCTTGGCCTCCCGCAGGAGATCCAGGCCGTCCTTCTTGGCCTCCAGGTTGATGTCGGAGAGCAGCAGGTCGAAGGCTTCCTTGTGCAGCAGGTCGATGGCCTTGTCGGGATGGGTGGCCTTGGCGACCTCCAAGCCCATGGTGCCCAGGAGCTCCTCCAGGAACTCGCAGGTCTCCTTGCTGTCGTCCACCACGAGCACACGGGCCATGGGTACCCCCATCTGAAGGTATCCCAGACTGCCCTGGTCGCGAACAGGGACTGGGCGTATGCTCGGGCCACCCTTCCACGGAGAATTCCCATGCCGAAGCTTCTGGTGCTTGCCCTCGGGATGATTCTGTCTGCAGCCGGGCTCCTCGCAGGCGACCTCACCATCACCTCCCAGGTCACGGGCAAGGGGGCCCTCGCCAAGGATGGCTCCCAGGTGCAGTACCTGAGCGCCACCCGGATGCGCGTGAACCACGCCGGGTCGAAGACCGACAGCCTGGTGGACTACGGCCAGGAGGTCATCTACAGCATCGACCACGGCAAGAAGGTCACCACCAAGTTCACCTTCAAGGACATGCAGGAGACCATGCAGGCCCTGGAGGACCAGATGGCCGGCATGCCCGAGATGGTGACGAAGATGATGTTCGGCGATGTCTCCGAGGTGAAGGTCGAGCAGCTTGGCCCCGACACGGTCATGGGCCGCCCCTGCAAGAAGGTGCGCATCACCCTCGGCAAGATGGTGGAGGACCTCAGCGTGGATCCCTCCCTCCAGTTCCCGATCAAGGACTACGCGAAATCCATGGCCATGCTGAACCGGGCGCCCGGCCCCATGGGCGCGCTCTTCAAGCGCGTCTACCAGGAGACGGCCAAGCTCAAGGGCGTGCCCCTGCGCACCCGCATTACGGGACTCATGGGCATGGATGTGACCACCGAGGCTACCGCCATCGCCTCGACGCCCATCCCCGACAGCATTTGGGCCCTGCCCGCCGGCTACGCGCTGAAGGACGGCGGCAAGGAGATGAAGGAAAGCCTGAAGGGGAAGCGGTAGACTGGGCGGGGGTCCCGGCTGTTCAGATGGGGGCCCCCTTCCTTCGGACACCCCATGAGCACCCAACCCTCCTTCGACGATGGCCTGGACCGGCTGGAGGCCCTGGTGCAACAGCTGGAATCGGGCAACCTCAGCCTGGAGGACGCGCTCACGCGCTTCGAGGAGGGAGTGCAGCTGAGCCAGGCCCTGCAAAAGCAGCTGTCCGAGGCCCAGCGCCGGGTCGAGGTCCTGAAGGCCGGCCTCGGCGGCGAATACCGGGCCGACCCCCTCGACGACGCGAAGGAATCCCGGTGAGCGCCGCCGCGCAGGTCCAGGCCGACCTGGACCGCCTGCTGCCCCTGCTGGACGCCCTCCTCACCACGCCCTTCCGGGAGGGCGAGGCCGCCCGCCTGGGCGAGGCCATGCGCTACAGCCTGGAAGCCGGCGGCAAGCGGGTGCGGCCCATCCTCTGCCTGCTGGCCGCCGAGGCCGTGGGCGGCACCGCGGCCCAGGCTCTGCCCGGCGCCTTGGCCCTGGAATACATCCATACCTATTCGCTGATCCACGACGACCTGCCGGCCATGGACGACGACGACCTCCGTCGCGGCCGGCCCACCAACCACAAGGTCTATGGCGAGGGCCACGCCATCCTGGCGGGCGACGGCCTGCTGACCGAGGCCTTCGGCGTGCTGGCGACCGCGGACCTGGATCCCGTCCGCCGGGCCCAGGCCCTGGCGCTGCTGGCCGAGGGCGCGGGCTGGCGCGGCATGGTCGGGGGGCAGGCCCTGGATCTGGAAGGCGAAACGCTCGCGGCCTACGACCTGGACCACCTCCGCCTCATCCACCGCCTGAAGACCGGCGCCCTGCTGCGGACCTCCCTGGAGATCGGCGCCGTGCTCGGGGGCGCCGCCCCCGAGGAGCAGGCCGCCCTGCGGGCCTATGGCGAGGCCATCGGCCTGGCGTTCCAGATCCAGGACGACATCCTGGACGCCACCGCCACCGAGGCGGATCTGGGCAAGCGCGCCGGAAAGGATGCGGGCAGGGGTAAGATCACCTACCCTTCGCTCCTGGGCCTGGACGGCGCCCGCAACGCCCTGAGTGAAGCCACCGAGACCGCCCTATGTCACCTAGCCTCCCTTCCCAATCGCAGTTCCTTGGCAGCCTGGGCCCGTTATCTGGCCCAGCGGGCGAAATAGGGACCCGCGTGGATTCTTCCGCCCACCCGTATCCCCTGCTCGATTCCCTGGCCGCCCCCCAGCAGATCCGTCATTTCACCCCGGGTCAGCTCGAACGGCTCGCGGCCGAGGTGCGGGCCTTCGTCATCGCCTCCGTGTCGGAAACGGGAGGGCACTTCAGCTCCAACCTCGGCACCGTGGAACTGACCGTCGCCCTCTTCCACCACTTCGACTTCCTCCAGGATCGCATCGTGTGGGATGTGGGCCACCAGGCCTACCCCCACAAGATCCTCACGGGCCGCATGGACCGCTTCCCCACCCTGCGCCAGCACCACGGCCTCTCGGGCTTCCTCAAGCGGGACGAGAGCCCCTACGACCACTTCGGCGCGGGCCACGCCAGCACCAGCATCTCCGCGGCGCTGGGCATGGCCAAGGCCCGGGACCTCCAGAAGCAGAACCACACCTGCATCGCCGTCATCGGCGACGGCTCCATGACCGCGGGCATGGCCTTCGAGGGCCTCAACCAGGCCGGCTACCTGGAGGCCAAGAACTTCCTGGTGATCCTCAACGACAACGACATGAGCATCAATCCCAATGTCGGATCGCTGCAGGGCTACCTCAACCAGATCATGTCGGGCCAGTACTACCAGCGCTGGCGCGACCGCATCGAGCACGCCATCAAGTCCATCCCCCTCGAAGGCCTGAGCAAAGGCGTGGCCAAGGCGGCCAAGTGGAGCGAGGAGAGCTTCAAGCGCCTGATGGTGCCCGGGCTGCTCTTCGAGGATCTGGGCTTCCGCTACCTGGGCCCCGTGAACGGCCACGATGTGAACGCCACCTCCAAGGCCCTGGCCGAGGCCAAGGAGAAGATGAAGGACGGCCCGGTGCTGCTGCATGTGCAGACCAAGAAGGGCTACGGCTACGAACCCGCCGTGCAGGACCCGCTGAAGTGGCACGGCGTCACCGCCTTCGACGCCGAGTCCGGCGAGATCATCAAGGTCCAGGCGGACCCCGCCAAGCCCGCGCCCCCCAGCTACACCAGCGTCTTCGGCAAGGCCCTGGTGGACCTGGCGAAGAAGGACGACAAGATCGTCGGCATCACCGCCGCCATGCTGGATGGCACGGGCCTGAACTTCCTCCAGAAGGCCTTCCCGGATCGGTGCTTCGATGTGGGCATCGCCGAGCAGCACGCCGTCACCTTCGCCGCAGGCCTCGCCGCCCAGGGCATGCGCCCGGTGGCCGCCATCTACAGCACCTTCCTGCAGCGCGGCTTCGACCAGGTGGCGCACGATGTCTGCATCCAGGACCTGCCCGTGACCTTCGCCCTCGACCGCGCCGGCATCGTGGGGGCGGACGGCCCCACACACCACGGGCTCTACGACCTGGCCTACCTGCGCTGCCTCCCCAACATCATCCTCATGGCCCCCAAGGACGAGAACGAACTGCGCCGGATGCTCATGACGGCCGTCTACTGCGGACATCCGGCCGCCCTCCGCTACCCCCGGGGCAACGGCCTCGGCGTGGCGCTGGAGGAACCCATCGCCGCCCTGCCCATCGGCAAGGGCGAGCTGCTCCGCGAGGGCGGCGACCTGGTACTCTGCGCCCTGGGCGCCCTGGTGGAGCCGGCCCTGCGGATCGCGGAATCCCTGGCGGCGGAAGGCATCGACTGCGCCGTCATCAACGCCCGATTCATCAAGCCCCTGGACGAAACGCTCCTCCACACCTGGGCCCGCCGCTGCCGCGGCGTCGTCACCCTGGAGGAGGGCTGCGCCCCGGGCGGGTTCAGCGGCGCCGTGGCCGAGTCCATGGCCGATGCGGGCCTGGTCCGTCCCCTGCTCCGCTGCGCCGTACCTGACCACTTGGTCCACCACGGCGATCCCAAGCGCTTGCTGGAAGAAGAGGGCCTCAGCCCGAGCATCCTGGAAGCCAGGATCCGGACTTTCGTCCACCAGATCTAAGTAAAACCTTGCGAAAGTCCCCGGAAATTCCTAAGGTTGGTCCCAACCCACCCTGGTCGAGACACCTTTTCCGAGGCATCCGTGAAGTCATCCCGCATCTGTGCGTTCCTTCTGTGCGCCCTCGCCTGGACCCTTTCCATGCCTGCGTCCGCCCAGGCCTGGGATGCCGCGGGCCGGGCCGCCAGCTGGGCGAAGCAGGACAAGGACGATTCCTTCACCTTCTACGATGCGCAGGGCCGGTTCCTCCACACCTGGGTGCGGGACGGCGGGCTGATGCGGAGCATCTCCCTCGCCAAGCTGGAAGCCGAGCCTGACCGCTGGGTCGTGGACCCGCGCAACAACGCCTGGGTGGCCCACGGCACCACGCTCACGCTCGTGGACCGGAGCGGGCGGCTCACCACCTCGGTCAAACTGCCGGCCGAAGTGGGCGATGTCTGCTGGGACGCCAAGGGCTTCGTGATCTCGTACCGCACCGTGGAACCCTACCTCGAGAAGCGGGATTTCAAGGGCACCGAGGTGCTGTGGTCCTTCGGCGCCAAGCCCCCCAAGCGGGAGGGTCCCGCCCCCTTGAACCGCCGGCCCATCGTGTCGGACGACAGCGGGAATGTGCTGCTGGCGGATGGGAACAGCCTCAACCTCAGCATCCTCGACGGAACCACCGGCCGGAAACTGTCCGAGACCAACCTGACCCTCGGCGGCGCGCCGGTTCCGGCCCTCGAGGGCAACGCCGCCGAGCGGGGCCCCCTCGCCCTGTGGCCCGGCAAGAGCGTGGCCTTCGCGGCCGTGCCCGCCGCCCAGGTGCCCGCTTCGCAGCGCGGCACCCTGCAGGGCCTCACGCTGGCCCGCCTCGACCTCGCCCAGTCCCGCCTCGAATTCCTGCCCACCGGGCTCGATGAGAGCTACCTGCTGGTGGGCGTGCTGGACGCGGATGCCGTCTTCGCCGGCCCGAAGGGCGGCCTCATGCTGGTCAAGATCAAGTAGCCCGGGGGAATCGCCCGTCAACGCGCCAGGTTCAACACCCGCTCGCGGTCCAGGTAGGGGATGGTGCGCCATGCGTTGGTGGCCGCGGGACTGAGGCTGGGGCGGGCCAGGACATGCTCCAGCAGCAGGTTGCGCTGGGAGGCCGTCGTCACGAGCTCGGGCGTCCCGGTGAAGCCGATCGCCGCCATGTAGCCGCCCCCGCCGCGCAGCCGGTAGGTGCTCAGCGCGAGGGTGAAGGTCTGGGTGGGCTTCACCGGCTGCCCCTGGAAGCCGAGGTTCACGACCCGGCTGCCCACGGGCTTGCCCAGGTCCAGCGCATAGGTCACGCCGTCCACCGTGTCGAAGTTGTAGAACGGGACATCGCGGTCGTAGAGCTCCGGTTCCCAGCTGTAGGTGTAGTGGCGGGCGGCGTGCTCCAGGTAGGCCTTGAGCTGGGCCCCGGTGATGCGGATGCGCGCCACCTGGTTCTCGTAGGGCAGCAGCGCGTAGAACTGCCGCACACTCGTGGGCCCCTTGGGAATGAACAGCCGGGTCCCGGGCACCGCGGCGGCCGACAGCTGGGCTCCCGTGGCCTGCCGCTGCACCTGATGGAGGAGCTGCATGATCGGGGTGTCCTCCATGCGGGACCAGCGGCTGTCCAGATCCACCAGCAGGTTGGTCGCGGCCGTATCCAGGTAGCGATCCGTGGCGGCGCGCAGGGGCGCGGTCAGGCTCAGCACCTCGGCATCCACCGGGGTGTCCGAATCGGGGCGGAGGAGCCGGCCGGTGGTGGCGACCACGCGCCAGCGGCCCTTCTCCATCCGGAGGTTCAGGTCCACCACCGCCAGGGCGCGCCCCTGGGACATGGCCTGGAGGATGGGGATGCCCTTGTGCTCGACCTGCACCGCCTGGTGGGTGTGGCCCGTCAGGATGGCGTCGATCCCCGGAACCTGATCCGCGAGCCGGAGGGCGGCGTTCTCATCGCCCTCGCGGCCATCCACGGCCCCCAGGCCCGAGTGGACCAGGGCCACCACCACATCCACCTTCTCCTTCTCGCGGAGCCGCGGCACCAGCTCCCGGGCGGAGGCCACGATGTCCTGGAAGTGCAGGCCCGCATAGTTGGCCGGCTCCGTCATGGCCGGGATCCTGGGGGTGGTGAAGCCCACCAGGGCCACCCGCACCCCCGCCACCGTCAGCAGGACCTGGGCCGGGAAGGGCCGCTTCCCTTTGGCATCGACCGTGTTGGCGGACAGAAAGGAGAAACCGGCCTGTTTCTCGATCTCGCGGAGCGCCTCCAGGCCGAAGTCGTATTCGTGGTTGCCCACGGCCATGGCCGAATAGCCCAGGGCGTTCATGATGGCCATGCTGGGCTCGGGCAGGTCGCGGCGGAGCACATTCCGCACATAGTTCAGGGGCTCGCCCTGGATGGTGTCCCCGCAGTCCACCAGCACCGTGTTCGGGTTCAGGGCCCGCTGGCGGTGGATCAGGGAGGCGATCTTCGCCCAGCCCAGGTTCGCGGGCTGGAGGCTGAAGGTCTCTTCGGCCATCACGCGACCATGCAGGTCCGTGGTGCCAAGAATCTGAATCCGGGCCTCTTGGGCCTGGACGCCCAGGGCGATCAACAGGATCCAGAACCAATGCTTCATGCAGCCTCCGGGGCCGCCCGCCAACCTGTGATTGGAAGGGACCGTCTTCAAGGGTAAACTTTCCCTTCACCCAAGGATGCCCCCTCTTTCGGAGCCCTCATGCAAGAAGTCCAGATCAAGGCCCCCAAGCACGAATTCACGCTGCTCTGCGACGACATCCGCCAGGAAATGGGCGGCAAGACCTCGCTGATGGGTCTGTACGACCACCACATCGTGGTGCCCCAGGTGCCCTTCACCCTGCCCAAGGTGTGCTTCTACACCCGCTTCTCCCGCATGGACGGCCAGTTCAAGTTCGGCTTCTCCATCGTGAGCCCCACCGGCGAGCGCAAGGATGTGATCCGCGACAGCGATGTGCAGATCCCCGACGGCGCCAAGGAAGGCACCTTCAATGTCATCGCGAGCCCCTTCGAGGTGAGCGGCGAGGGCGTCTACGAAGTGATCATCTCCCTGACCAAGGGCGCCGACCGCTTCGAGTATGTCTACAAGTTCGCCATCTCCGACGCCAGCCGCCTCCAGGCCGAGTACGAAAAGGCCATGGCCGAGGGCGCGCAGGCCGGGAACTGAGTCGAGTCTTCAGCCCTGAGTCTTCAGTACGGCGCCCCGGTGGGGCGCCGTTGCTTTTAGACTGAAAACTGAATCCTGGGGACTTCCCTTGTCGGACCGCTACGCCAAGCAGCGCATTTTTCTCGGCCGCGAGGCGGACGAGGCCCTGCGCACCAAGCGCGTGGCCGTCCTGGGGCTCGGGGCCCTCGGATCGGTCATCGCGCCCTGGTTGGCCCGGGCCGGCGTGGGCCACCTCACGCTCATCGACCGCGACCTGGTGGAGGCCTCGAACCTGCAGCGGCAGCTGCTCTATGGGGAAGCCGACCTGGGCCGGCCCAAAGCCGAGGTGGCCGCGGAACGCCTGGCGGAGGCCAATTCCACCCTCGAGCTGGACCCCGTGGTGGCCGACCTGACCAGCGGCAACGCCCGGGAGCTGCTGTCGGGCTTCGACCTCATCTGCGACGGCACCGACAACTTCGAGGCCCGCTTCCTCATCAACGATGTGGCCATCCTCACGGGCACACCCTGGATCTACGCCGGCGCCATCGGCGGCGAAGGCGTCGTCTGGCCCCTGAATCCGCCGCACACCCCCTGCCTGCGCTGCCTGATCGAGGAGCCCCCCGCGGGCGGCGATGTGGACACCTGCGACAGCGCCGGCGTGCTGGGCCCCGCCGTGGGCGTCATCGCCAGCTGGGCGGCCCTGGAAGCCCTCAAGGTGCTCACCGGCAGGACGCCCCACGCCGACCTGGTCCGCTTTGATTTCTGGCATGACGAGCGCCAGTTCCTGAAGCCGCCGAAAACCCGCTGCCGCTACTGCACCGGCCGGGTGACCGAGTTCCTGGATGCCCGCTGGAGCCTGAAGGCCAGCGCCCTCTGCGGCCTGGAAGGCGTGCAGATCCGCGTGAACCCCCCGGGGAAGCTGGATCTGGCGGCCCTGCGGACGCGGCTCGAGGCCCGCACCCGCAGCCCCTGGAAGCAGACCGGACTGATGCTCAAGGGTCACGAAGGCGCCGACGAGATCACCCTCTTCGCCGACGGCCGTGCCCTCGTCCATGGCCCCATGACCCCCGAGCGGGCGCGGAGCTGGTACACCGAGGTGGTGGGGTGCTGACACTCCCCCATCCGGTACCGCTTGCGGTGATACGCAGGACCTCCCCACCCACCCGTGATTCCGCGCTCATTCAGGTGACTTCTTGACCGTCCTTTCTCCCCTCAAGGTCGTTCTCGCCTCCCGCAATGTCGGCAAGCTGCGGGAATTCTCGGAGCTTCTCCCGGAGGTCCACTTCGTGCCGTGGCCCGCGGGGGCGCCGGAGCTTCCCGAGACGGGTGCCTTCTTCCAGGACAACGCGCTGCAGAAGGCGGAGGGGGCGCTCGCCTGGTGGTTGGAACACGGCACGGAATCCGTGGACGGCGTGCTGGCGGATGATTCCGGCCTCTGCGTGGATGCCCTGTGGGGCGGGCCGGGCGTGCTCTCCGCCCGCTTTGCACCGGACCTGCCCGCCTACCGCGGCAAGAACCGCCGTCTCCTGGCCATGCTGCCCGAGGGCGCCGACCGCACGGCCCGGTTCGTGTGCGTGCTGGCCTTCGCGCCCATGCCCGGACACGCCCGCGGTGGGCCCTTCACCGTCAGCGGCGCCGTGGAGGGCGAGCTTGCCTACACCCACCGCGGCGACGGCGGCTTCGGCTACGATCCCATCTTCATCCCGGATGGCCACGACCGCACCTTCGGCGAGCTGCCCGCGGAGCTCAAGCACACGCTCAGCCACCGGGCGCGGGCCTGCGCGGCCCTGCTCGAGCGGCTCGGAGTGAGCCGGTAGCCGCGCGCCACCCGGGTTCTCCGATAGGGTGGAAGGATGACTTGGAAGCGCGAACCCCGGACCTGGACCGCCATCGCGGGCGTACTGCTGCTCTGGGCCTCGGCCTTTGCGGGCATTCGCGCGGGGCTGCGGCTGACCCCGGCGGGGGCCCCCGGCCTCGACGGCTACGGCCCCGGAGAGTTGGCGCTGCTGCGGTTCGGCACCGCTTCCACCGTCCTGGCCCTGTACGCCCTGGCGACGCGGATGCGACTGCCGGCGCGCGCAGACCTTCCCCGGATCGGCCTCGCCGGGTTTCTGGGCATCAGCATCTACCATGTGGCCCTGAACTTCGGCGAAGTGACGGTCCAGGCCGGGGCCGCTTCGCTGCTCATCTCCGCGGCGCCCGTGTTCACGGCGCTGTTGTCGGCGATGTTCCTGCACGAGCGCCTCACGCGGATCGGGTGGGGCGGCATCCTGCTGGCCTTCGCCGGCGTGTCGCTCATCGCCCTGAGCGGCGGCAAGGGACTGCGGTTCACGCCCGGCGCCCTGCTCATCCTGCTCTCCGCCGCCGTCGCGGCGGTGTTCTCCATCCTGTCGAAGCAGGATCTCCGGCGTTATGCGGCCATCGAGTTCACCAGCTACGCCATCTGGGCCGGCACGCTGCCCATGCTGGTCTTCCTGCCCGGGCTCGTCCGGCAGGCCCCCCAGGCCGCTCCGGCCGCCACCCTGGCCGTGGTCTACCTGGGCATCTTCCCCGCCGCCATCGCCTATGTCCTGTGGAACTACGCCCTGGCCCGGATGCCCGCCGGGCTGCTCTCGAGCTTCCTCTACCTCTCGCCCGTGATCGCCAGCCTCATCGCCTGGGTGTGGCTCCGGGAAGTACCCACTCCGCTCACGGTCCTCGGGGGTGGCATCGCCATCGCCGGCGTCATCGTGGTGCAGACCCGGGGCCACGCCCGCGGACAAGGCTAGGTGGCCGCTAGGCGGTCTCGTCCTTCCGCGTGAGCAGCCCCAGGAAGGTGAGGGGGGCATCCGAGTCGTTGATCAGGCCGTGGGTGCCCCCCGCCTTGACCAGGAACAGGTCGCCCTCCGCCACGGGGAATCGCTCGCCGTCGAGGATTCCGGTCCCCCGTCCCTCCAGGATCAGGTAGAGGTCCTCCGTGTTGGGATGGGCGTGCTCCCCGATGGTGGCGCCGGGTTCCAGGGTGGTGCGGCCGACGCTGAGCACGCCCGCCATCTCGCCGGCCTTCAGGAACTCAACGCCCCGGCCCGAACCCAGGCCGCCGCGGATGCCGACCTTGGTTTCCTCCACCAGCTCGGATCGTCTCCGGATCATGAACGGCCCCCTCCTTCAGCAGGGTACCTGAGTTCCCGGATCGGCGGCCCAGGGCCGCCGGGGCTCGCCCTTTCTTTCCCGGCTCCCGATCATTGATTCATCCGTTACCTTGGATCAACCCGGACCCACAGGTGAGCCATGGATGCCGTCATCGCCGACAGGATCGTCAATTTCATCTTTGCCGAGACGGGGCTCTACACCATCGTTTGCGATGACCGGGGAATCATCGTGGCGGCCAAGGTGGCCTCCAGGGTGGGGAATCCCCATGCCGGCGCCCAGCGGATGCTGGCGGAGAAGCTCCCGCAGATCACCATCACGGCCGAGGAGGAAGAGCGTTCCGGCGGCCTGGTCAAGATGGGCACCACCCTGCCCATCATCTACAAGGGCGACTGGATCGGCACCTTCGGCATCAGCGGGGATCTGGGCAACACCGCTCCCATCGCGAAGATCGCCGCCGGCATCATCGGGAAGGAACTGCAGGAGGCGGAGAACGACGCCCACCTGGTGGAGCAGGCCTCGCAGCTGGAGCGATCCATCGCGGTCATCGCCGGCTCCGTGGAGAAGCTCCTCGCTTCCCAGGGGGAGCTCACCGAAACCATGCGGCAGGTCGTCACCCTCCTGGAGGCCTCCTCGAAGGATGTGGAGGGCACCGGCAACATGATCGCCACCATCCAGGCCATGGCCGACCAGACGAACATGCTGGGGCTGAACGCGGCCATCGAGGCCGCCCACGCCGGGGAGCACGGCCGGGGCTTCACCATCGTGGCGGAGGCGGTGCGGAAGCTCGCCGACCAGAGCAGCAGCTCCGCGGACGACATCCAGGCCTCCCACGGCCGTCTGCACGACTCCATGGCCCAGGTCATCGCCTTCTCCGAGCGGTCCATGCTCGCGGCCCAGGACCAGGGGCGGGCCACCGAGGCCATCAACGCCATGGTCTCGGAGCTCAAGCAGATCGGGGAAGGGCTGCTCGCCAGGGCCACCCACTAGGGCAGGACGGCCCGAGACGGCGGCAGGCTACAGGAAGAGGCGCGGATCGACCCGGGCGTCGTTGAGGCTGAGGGACCAGTGCAGGTGAGGGCCCGAGGCCCGGCCCGTCATCCCCACCTCGCCCACCAGATCCCCGGCCTTCACGGTCTGGCCCTGCGTCACGGTGATCTTGGACAAGTGGCAGAGCAGGCTGACCACGCCTTCGCCATGGGCGATGAACACCGCCTTGCCGCTGAAGAAGAAGTCGCCCGTCAGCACGATGGTACCGGCGGCGGGCGCCCGCACGGGCTGGCCCTGGGGCGCCCGGATATCGAGGCCCGCATGGGGCGAACGGGGAATGCCGTTGAAGATCCGGCGCATGCCGAAGGAGGCCGTCAACGCGCCGGGCACCGGACGCTGGAACGCCAGAGAGGGGACGGAGCCTTCCGGGCGGGCCTTCCAGGCCGGTCCGATGAGGGCCTGCTCCTTCTCGATCCGGGCCTCGTCCTCGGCGTCGGGGGTCACCTTGCGCGAGTCCTTCAGCTGGACCCGCTGCTCGGGGTAGCGCTTGGGCTTGATGGTGAACGGCACCTCGCGGCCCTCCACCTCGACATGGTCCACGCCGGGCTTCGCGCTCAGTCGGATCCCCACCACCGCCACCCACCCCTGGCCGCTCCGCCGCACCAGCACCGGCTCGCCGTGGTAGGTCGCCCGGGGCGAGGCCTTCCCGGGGAGGAGAACGACCGCCACGCCGCCGGGGACGGGGGAGGGGTGGAATGGAAGGGCCAGGGCCTCCGCGCGGAGAGAGCCCCCGGACAGGACGGTGAGGATCAGGGCCGCGGAACACCGGGCCAAGGAAGGAGCAGAAGACATCCGGGAATCCTCTCGAACGGGGGTCCCAGGATACCGGGACCGGCCGATGCGCTTCAGGCCCTTACGCGGGGCGGGAAGTCTCGCCCTCGGGAGAGGGCTCTGCTGTTTCAGGCGCGGTTTCAGGCATGGATTCAGGCGTGGATGCGGGCGCGGCGCCCGGGACCTCCGGACCCATCCCCGCCTCCCGCATCTTCACGGCGTCCTGATAGGCGGCCAGCACGGCGGTGCGGATGCGGAGGTAGGAAGTCTCGGTGACCTTGGTGTTGAAGGTGAGCGTGGCCACGAGGTAATCGCGGCCGTCGGGCAGGGTCTGGGGAGCGCTCACCTGGACCTGGGGCGGCATGATGGCCGACGAACTGCCCTCGCGAAGGCGCACGGACAGGGCCTCGCACCAGGCCTGCAGCTTCGGGGTGTGGGCCAGGCCCTCCGCGGGGGAGGTCACCATCACCCGGCCGTAGAGGGTGAAGAACAGCCGCAGCTGCGGCGGATCGAAGGAATGGTTCAGGTACCCCGACATGCTGGCGATCTGCTGGAAGTCCTTCAGCAGGGCCTGGAGCTTGGCGCTGGGGGCGGCCAGGGCCATCAGGGCGTCCCGTAGCCGTACTTGGCCACCAGCAGGCCCAGCCGCTGCAGGGCATCGCTGGGAACCTGCTCCGGCGCGGTGTAGAGCGCGGCCTTCAGGGCTTCCCCGCAGGCACAGGTTCGCGCGGCGGCGGCGAGGCCGGGCACGGCGGCGCGGAGCAGGCGCTGGGCCTTGTCCACATTGGCGTGCATGACTTCCAACACGGAGGCCGCGTCCACGCCCTCTTCCTCCTCCCGCCAGGCGTCGTAGTCCGTCACCAGGGCGATGCAGGCGTAGCATAGCTCGGCCTCGCGGGCCAGGCGTGCCTCGGTCACCTGGGTCATGCCGATGAGGTCGGCGCCCCAGCTCTGGTGCAGGCGGCTTTCAGCGCGGGTGGAGAAGGCCGGTCCCTCCATGCAGACATACAGCGCGTCCTCCTCCAGAGGCAGGGCCAGCTCCCGTCCGGCGGCCAGGAGCGCTTTCGAGACATGGCCGCAGGTGGGTTCCGCGAAGCTCACATGAGCCACCAGTCCCCCACCGAAGAAGGTGTCCTGCCGGTGCCTGGTCTTGTCGATGAACTGGCCCACCAGCCGCAGGTCGCCGGGCCGGTGGCGGGCCTGGAGGCTGCCCACGGCGGACACGGAGATCAGGCGCTCCACGCCCAGGAACTTCAGGGCCCAGAGGTTGGCGCGGTAGTTGACCTCGCTGGGCGTGAAGCGGTGGCCTTCGCCGTGACGGGCCAGGAAGGCCACCGGAGCGCCATCCAGCGTGCCGAGATGCACAGGCCCGGAGGGCGCGCCGAAGGGGGTGTCCACCACCTCCGCCCGGTCCAGGGCCAGGCCCTCCATCCGGTAGAGACCACTGCCGCCGATGATGCCGATGGGTGCGTTCATGCCCCCATTGTACTTGCGGTCCCGCCGGGCGCCGTGCTTCCCTTGAGGTTCTGACAATTCGTGCTGGATGCACGGGAAGCAGGTGCGAATCCTGCGCTGCCCCGCAACGGTATGCACCACATGGCCAGCCCCTTGGGCATGTGAGACCTCAAGTCCGAGTCACTGGGAATCGTCCCGGGAAGGCTCGGAGGGCGCCGAAAGGTTCCTGTCGCGTGCGAGCCCGGAGACCGGTCCTGCACCTCACCCCCCGTCGCGGGACCGGGTTGGGCCATGGTCTCCCACCTTTGCGGGGATCCGCCCAGCCGCCGCGGCACCATGCGTGGAGGCATGATGGGTTCTGCCCGAGTTCTCTTCTCCCTGGCGGCGATGTCCGCCCTTTTCCCTGCAGCGGCCCGCGCCGGTCTCGCCGAGGCCGACCGGAAGCCGGCGGAAGCGACGGTCACCGTCAGCGCCGAGGCCCAGCCCGTGGAGGTCACCCGCACCCCGGCCCCCGTGCGCATCCTGGAGGCCGAAGAGCTGGCCCGCCTGGGCAGCCGCACCCTGGCCGAGCTGCTGGAGATCCTCCAGCCCGGCGCGGTGATGACCAGCGGCGGCCCCGGCAATCAGGGCTCCGCCTTCCTCAACGGCACCCTCAGCCGGAATGTGGTGGTGCTGCTGGACGGCCTGCGGGTGAACGATCCCACGGCCACCAGCCCGGACCTGGGCGCCCTCAGCCTGGTGGGCATCGCCCGCGTGGAGCTGGTGCTGGGGCCCGCCTCCGTGCTCTACGGCAGCGACGCCATCGGCGGCGTCATCGCCCTGACCAGCCTGGGCCGCGGCGCCAGCGGCTTCCACGGTCAGGCAGGCCTGAAAACCGGCACGGACGGACAGCTGGGCGGTACCGCCCAGGTTCAAATGACCGGCGACCGGGGCTGGATCGCCGCCGGTGCCGAGGCCCAGAAGCAGGAAAGCAGCTTTCCGAACGATGCCTTCCGTCAGGCCGGGGGCTTCCTGCGCCTGGGGACGAAGCTCCAGACGGGCCTCGGCGCGATGGAGCTCACGGGCTTCTACCGCAACGGCGGGCAGACCGCTTCCGTGCCCTTCACCACCGCGGGCTATCCCGCCGCGCGCAGCTACGAGCCGGGCCGCGAGACCCGGGCCCGCCAGGAAAGCTGGGGCGCCAGCCTCCGCTGGAGCCTGGCGCCGACCCTCCTGCTGGAGAACACCCTCCAGGTCCTGTCGGGCAGCACGGGCGATCCCAACGGCCCCCTGCGCCAGCAGACGGACCGCGACTTCCGGCGCGTGGAGGACCAGCTCACCCTGCACTGGACCCCCTCGAGCGCCTTCCGCCTCTCCGGCCGCCTCGAGGGCCGCGAAGACACCAGCCATGCCAAGAACTACTACGACCCCTCCACCTACGCCGCCGTGCGATACCGGGGCGAAGGGCGGGACCTGGCCGGGGCCCTCGAATCCCGCTGGACGATCGCGGAAGGCCTCGACTGGGTGGCGGGCCTGCGGCGCGATGCAGGCCACCGCGACCTCACCCGCTACGACTCCCTGCTCCGCAGCCGGGCCGGCAGCGCCGAGGCCGGTACCTGGCGCACGGGCCTCAACTGGACCCTCGCCCCGGAGCTGCGGCTCTATGCCAGCGCGGGTCAGGGCTTCCGCATGCCCAGCACCACGGAGTTTGCCCTCAACGCCCAGGCCGAAAGCCAGGACGGGAGGACCTACGCCATCCTTCCCGAGCGCAGCCGCACCTTCCAGGTCGGTGCCACAGGGCAGTTCGCCAGCCACTGGGAGTACCGCCTGGAGGCCCAGCGCACCCGCATCTCCGACCTGCTGGCCTATGTCTATGACACCAGTTTCGCCTGGCCCGCCCTGTTCACCTCCCACTATGCGAACCAGGGCGCCATCCGCGCCCAGAGCCTCGAAGGCGCCCTCGGGTGGCGGGGCGGCACGGAGGTGGCCTGCGGCTGGGACCTGATCCTCCGCAGCCAGGAGACGCGCGACCTGGACCACAACACCGGGGCCGACCGCTTCGGCCAGCAGAACACGGCCATCCTGCGGCACCCCTTCTTCACCGCCGCCGTCTCGGCCTTCGCCCAGTCGAAGCGCTGGCGCGCCAGCTTTCGCCTGGATCGCGTGGGACCCCGCTACGACCTGAGCGACACCACCTACCAGGTCATCTCCACCGGAAAGCCCTACCGCGATCTCAGCGTGGGCCTGGCCCATGAACCGCTGAAGAACCTCACCCTGGCCCTGCGGGGCGAGCACCTGCTCCAGAAGAGGCAGACCACCCAGGATTGGCTCAGCGGTCGCTACGATCAGGAAGGGGATGCCGCGCTGGTCTACGGCTTCCCGGCCCCGGGCCCCCGCTGGACCCTGGCCGCGACCTGGAGGTGGTGATGTCCCGCTCGTCCGCCCCGCGTCTGTTCGCCCTCCTGCTGCTGCTCGTCCTGCCGCTGCTGGCGGCGCGCCCCCAGAGGGTGGTGAGCCAGGCCGTGGGCACGGACGAGCTGCTGCTGGCCCTGGCGGATCCCGGCCAGATCGCCGCCCTGAGCCACATCGGCCGGGATGGCCGGTTCAGCGTCGTGGCCGACGAGGCGAAGCGGTTCCCGTCGCTGAAGGACAGCGATGCGGAAAGCGTGCTGCGCTTCCGTCCCGACCTCGTGCTGGCCGCCAGCTTCACCCGCCCCGAGACCCTGGCCCTGCTCCGGCGGGCCGGGGTCCGGCTGGTGGTCCTGGACCGCTTCGACACACTGGAGGATGTCTACGCCAGCCTGCGGATCCTGGGCCGCGAGCTGGGCCAGCAGGCCCGCGCCGAGGCCCTCATCGCCAGCTGCCGCGGGCGCGTCGAGGCCCTGGCCGCCCGGTTGAAGGGCGTCCGTCCCGTGCGCGTGCTCACCGCCGGGGCCTATCCCTTCACCTCGGGTGCCGGCACCACCTTCCAGGATTTCTGCGATCACGCCGGCGCCTTGAATGTGGCGGCGGAGGCCGGACTCAAGGGACACGCGCCGACGCCTTCCGAAAAGCTGCTCACCTGGAATCCCGAGGTCCTGGTCGTTTCCGGCGACCGGCCGGACGGAGCCGACATCCGTGCGCGCCTCGCGGAGATCCCCCACTACCGGGCCCTGGCCGCCTTCCGGGCCGGGCGCTTCGCAGTGATCCCCGGAGCCCTCATGTCCTCCGTGTCCCACCACCGCATCGACGCCTATGAACGGTTGGCCAGGGCGCTGCATCCCGAGCGGTTCCGGTGAAATCCCGTCTGGCCCTTCCCGCGCTCCTGGCGCTGCTGGTCCTGGCCTTCCTGGCCTCGCTGGCCTTCGGTGAGCTGAGGCTCAGCTTTGGCCAGGTACTCGGTGCGCTGACGGGCGGTGGGGATGAGATCGCCCGCACCGTGGTACGGGACTTCCGCCTGCCCCGGGCCCTGGTGGGGGCCGCGGCGGGGGCGGCCCTGGGCGCCAGCGGCGTGGTGATGCAGGCCTTCTTCCGCAATCCCCTGGCCAGCCCGGGTCTGCTGGGCGTCAGCAGCGGCGGGGCCCTGGGCGCCGTGGCCGTGCTGGCCCTGGCCCCGGCCACCGGCCTCGCCGCCGCCACCCTCTGGGCCCTGCCCCTGGCCTCGATCCTGGGGGCCTTCGCCGCCACGGGCGCCGTGCTCATGCTGGCCCAACGCGGCGCGGGCACGGAGCGCCTGCTGCTCTCCGGTGTGGCCCTCAATGCCCTGCTGGGCGCCGGCACCAGCTTCCTGCTCACCACCACCGCCGGGCACTTCGAGGTGAACGCCCAGATCCTCTTCTGGCTCATGGGCGGGCTGGAGAGCCGCAGCTGGGAGCATGTGTGGATGGGCGTTCCGGCCATCCTCGGCGCCTGCCTGCTGCTCCTGCCCCTGGGCCGGCCCATGGACCTGCTGAGCCTGGGCGAGCAGAGCGCCCAGAGCCTCGGTGTGGATGTGCGCCGCCTCCGCCGCCAGCTCATTCTCCTCTCCACCGTGCTCACGGCCCTGGCCACGGCCGTGGGGGGCATCATCGGCTTCGTGGGCCTGGTGGTCCCCCATGTGCTGCGGCTGGCCTTCGGCCCGGATCATCGCCGCCTGCTGCCCTACTCCATGATCGGTGGGGCCGCCTTCCTCCTGGCCTGCGACCTCGTCACCCGGACCTTCCCCCTGGGCATGCGCCTCGGCGTCGTCACCGCCCTCATCGGTGGTCCCTTCTTCCTGTGGCTGCTGCGGAGGCCGCGATGACGGGTGCGATGGGTCCCGCCTTGCGGGCCGCCGGCTTGACGGTGCCCGGCCGCCTGGAGGCCGTGTCGGCGGAGCTGGGGCCCGGCGAGCTGGTGGCCGTGGTGGGACCGAACGGCGCGGGCAAGTCCACGCTGATCCAGGCCCTAGCGGGGCTGCTACCCGCCGATGGCGTTGTCCACTGGAATGGACAACCGCTGTCGCGGATCCCCACCGCCGAGCGGGGCCGTCGCCTGGCCTGGGTGAGCCAGGAAGCCCATTTCGAATTCGCCTTCCCCGTCCGCGAAGTGGTGGCCCAGGGCCGCTACGCCTGGGGCGACGACCTCACGGGCGTGGCCGAGGCCCTGGCGGAGCTGGACCTCACGCACCTCACCGACCGCCCCGCCACGCGCCTGTCCGGGGGCGAGCGCCACCGCGTGGGCCTGGCCCGGGCCCTGGCCACCGAGGCGCCCATCCAACTGTGGGACGAGCCCGTGGCCCAGCTGGATGTCCGCCATGCCCTCGAGGTGATGCGCTTGGCCCGGCGCCTGACGGATGCGGGCAGCACTGTGGTGGTGAGCCTCCACGACCTCCGCACCGCCTACCGCTTCGACCGCGTCCTCGTGCTCGACCGGGGCCGCCTCGTGGGCAACGGGAAGCCCCACGATGTGCTGACCGCCGCCCTCATCCGCGAGGTCTTCCGCGTGGAGGCGACCTTCGTGGAGAGCCTGGTGCCGGAGCTGCCGTGCGAGTGACCGGCGCCCACGGGACGCCCTGGGATCTGGCCGCTCCGCCCCGCCGCGTGATCAGCCTCGTCTCCAGCGCCACGGAAGTGCTCTTCGAGCTCGGCTGCGGCGATTCGGTGATTGGCGTGACGCCCTACTGCGGGCGCTATGTGGAAGGTCTTGCGGCACCGGTCGTCGGGGACTACCTGCACGCCGATGCCGAGGCCCTGCGCGCCCTGGAGCCCGACCTCATCCTCGTGACCTCCGGCATCCAGGCCGCGCTGGGCAGACGCCTGGCGGAAGCAGGTCTGCCGGTCTACGCCCTGCCCCTGCCCGCCAGCCGCTTCGGCATCCTGGAAAACCAGGTTGCGATCGGTGGCCTCATGCATCGCGTGGGCGTCGCGCGGGCCCTCTCCAGCCGCATGGAAGCGGGGTTCGCCGAGCTGATGGCATCGGTTCCGAAGCGCCGCCCGAAGACCTTCATCGAGATGTGGTGCGGCCGCCACCTTCGGGCCATCGGCGGCCTCTCCTTCATCCACGACCTGCTGGAGCTGGCGGGCGGAGAACCCGTGCCCACGCCGACCTCCGAAGCCTACCCCCGGCCCGATCTCGAGGCCGTGGCCGCGGCTCGCCCGGATGCGATCATCCTGTTCCAGGAACCCGAGCATCCCGTGGACGGCGCCACCCTCCTCGCCGAGCGCGGCTGGACCTGGGGCCCGCGCCTCATCGATTCCGGCATCGCCAAGGGGCGGAACATCATCCACGACGGGCCGAGCTACCTGGAGACGGCGCGCTGGCTGCGGAGGCAGCTCTCCGGTTAGCCCTTCCTCAGCACCCAGCCCAGCCCCACCGGCCCCGCCACGGTGGTGAGCAGCAGGGCGCCGATGATGCCGGCCTGGATCTCGGGGCTCAGCAAGGGCACCCCATTCAGTTGGAGCTGGGCACCGGCGGCCACGAAAATGAGGCCCACCTCGCCGCGGGGCACCATGCCCCACCCCACCACGGCCGCGCGGGTGCCGGCCCCGCCGCCGAAGCCCGCGATGTATTTCCCGGCCACGCCGAGCAGGGCCAACACGGCGGCGAAGCCCAGGGTGGCGGGCTTGAAGAGCGCGGACGGATCCACCTTCGCGCCCATCAACACGAAGAAGAGGGGCGACAGCACCGTCACCAGGGGATGCACCAGCTCTTCGAGCGTGTGCCGCTCGCGGCGTTCCAGATCCTCGATGTGGGCGGGCTCCAGGATGAGCCCCGCGGCGTAGGCCCCCACGATGGAGGCCAGCCCGGCGAGGCTGCCCAGCCAGGCCAGCAGGAAGGCGAACCCGAGGCCCAGGGGCAGCAGCACCTGCTCGCCGCGGAACCGGCTGGCCAGCTGGAAGAGGCGCGGGGTGACCAGCCGGCCCAGCGTCAGCGCGGCGGCGAGGAAGCCCAGGGCCAGGAGCAGTGTCCAGGCCAGGTTGGATCCCATGGCATCGCCGGCGGCGCCTGGCCCGGCGCCTGGCCCGACGCTGGGGGCGGCACTGGCCACCATGCCCGAGACGGCCACCAGCACCAGCAGGCCCAGCACATCGTCCACCACGGCCGCTCCCACGATGATGCGGCCTTCCATGGAATCGGAGGCTCCCTTCTCCCGCAGCACCTGGGCGGAGATGCCGATGCTGGTCGCGCAGAGGCAGGCGCCGATGAAGAGGTCGAGCACGAAGGGCGAGCCCTTCGGCAGCAGCAGCCAGGCGCCCGCCAGGCCTGCGGCCATGGGCACTCCCACGCCGATGAGGGCCACCCGCAGGGAGGCCACGCCCACCTTCAGCATCTGCGGCACCGTCGATTCCAGCCCCACGGCGAACATCAGCACCACCACGCCCAGGCCTCCCAGCAGCTCCGCGGCCGGCGAAGCCGCCACTTCCGGAAACAGGGGCCAGGCCCGGTGCAGGGCCGTGAGGGCCAGGCCCACGGCCAGCTCCCCCGTGACGGCGGGCAGCTTCAGCCGCACCGCCAGCTCTCCGCCCAGCTTCGCCGACAGCCACAGCAGGGCCAGCAGCATCAGCGTGCCCGCCAGGGGATCGTGGACCAGGAAGGCCAGGAACATGGAAGCCTCGCAAAACCGCAGACGCGACCTCCATTCAAGCATCCCCGGCCACCCACGGGGCCACCCGTGGGGCCGCTCGCGGGGGCCGGCCGCGTCCTGGACACGCCCCGAGGCCCGGGGGCACACTGCCTCATGGCCCCCGAGATCGAGACGGAACCCGGCGACGAGAAACGCTCCGCTTCACCCTCGCCTTTACCCTCGCCTTCACCTTTAACCCTGCCAACCCGCGTGCGGAGCCTTCGTGTGCTGGCCCATGCGCGACGGCTGGCGCTGGCGGTGCTGCCCCTGGGGGCCTGCATGGGTGTCGTGGCCGCCCTCGCCCTGACGGGGATCGAACGGTTCGAAGCACTGCTCCAGGGGCAGGGCCTGCGCAACGCGGCGATGGTCGCCACGCCCCTGGTCGGCCTGCTGCTCACCGGCCTGTGGCTCCAGTTCTCGGGGCTGGGGGAGGTCTCGCTGGGGCGGGATCTGGCGGAGGCTCGCCATCATCCCCTGGGCACCTTCCGATTCCTCCCCAGCCTTGGCAAGGCCGCGGCGTGCGCACTGACCATCGGTTTCGGCGGCAGCGCGGGGGTGGAGGGGCCCGCCCGATGGCTGGGCGCCGCCGTGGGCGCGCAGTTTCACCGGCTCTTCCGCCGCCTGGCCCGGCGGTTCCGCTGGGCCAGGCGTCTATTGGCCCAACCGGGCGTGGTGGTGATGGCGGGCTCGGCGGCGGCCCTGGCCGCAGTCTTCCGCGCCCCCATTGCCGGGGCCCTGCTCGCCACGGAGCACGATGGCGACCTCAGCACGGACCGCATGGCACCGGCCCTGGCAGCCTCGGCCTCCGGTTTCCTGGCCTTCATCGCCTTCCGGGGCGCCACGCCTCTCCTCGGCACGGCGGGCTCGTACCACCTGGTGGCCCGGGAGATCCTGTGGGCCCTGCCCCTGGGGCTCGGCTGCGCGGTGGCTGCCTCCTTCTACCGGCGCCTGTTGCGATTCGGGCGCCACCACCTCGGCCGCCTGCCGCTCCCGGTGCGCGCCGGGCTGGCGGGTCTGGGTCTGATGGTCCTCGCCCTGCCCGGTGCCTGGCTCTGGCCCGGCCTGCCCGTGACCCAGGGCGGCGGCATCGAGCTGGTGACCCACCTGCTCCGCGGCGGCACCCTGCCTTCCCGCGCCCTGGCCTTCCTGGCCCTGAAGCTGGCGGCCACGGCCCTCACCTTCGCCGGGGGCGGCGTGGGCGGCACCTGGCTGCCCTCCGTCACCATGGGCGCCGCCCTGGGCGCGGCCTTCGAAGCCTGGGCGGGCCTCGGCCAGCCCGGCCTCTTCGTGCTCGTCGGCGCCAGCGCCTTCACCGGGGCCGTCCACCGCAGCCTGCTCACCCCAGTGGTCTTCCTGGCGGAAACCACGGGCCAGGCGGCCCTGGTGGTGCCGGCCCTGGTGGCGACCGTCGCCGCCTATCAGGCCTCAGGGCCTGAATGAGAGCGCCCACCCTCAGCCCGGAGGGACCGTGGGCTCGTCCGTCTGCTTGAGCCAGGGCAGGCGGTGCACGCAGATCCGCCCATCGAAGGTCACATGCAGGCCGTCCTGGGCGGCATCCTGGTGGTTGAGCACCGACCCCTTGGCGCGGGTCTGATCGAGGACCGCCAGGTCGATGTCCCCCACCAGCACCATCTCGGAGTTGGGGGCCGCTTCGGTGGCGATGCCGTCCATGGGAAAGGGAAAGTCCGAGGGCGTGTAGACGCCGCTCTGGGCGTACTGGGCCGTGAGATCGGTGATCAGGGGCAGGCTGCCCACCATGCCCGCGGTGACCACATAGATCTGGTTCTCCACGGCCCGGGCCCGGGCGCAGGTGGTCACCCGGCTGTAGCCGCGCCGGTCATCCGTGAGGTAGGGCACCACGAGCAGCTGGACGCCCTGCTCGGCCTGGATGCGGGCCACCTCCGGGAACTGCACATCGTAGCAAATGGATACGCCCATCTTTCCGAAGTCCGTGTCGATGATGTGGATCTCGTGGCCGGGCTCGAAGTGCCAGACATTCCGCTCCGTGGGCGTAAGGTGCAGCTTGGGCTGGTGCACGGGCCCGTGCCCCGGCACGAAGATGGACGCCACATTCTGAAGCTTGCCGTCCACGAAGCGGGGGTGCGTGCCGGCCACCAGGATGCGGTCGTACTTGATGGAGAGGCGGAGGAAGAGATCCTCGAACCCGTCGGTGAACTGCTCGGCCAGGCGCCTCATGGCCTCGGCGGGGGCGAAATCCCGGGTGATGCAGCTGAGCAGCTGCACGGCCAACAGCTCCGGGAACACGATGACATCGGAATCGTAGTCATCGCCGACATCCACATAGTTCTCCACCTGTTCGGCGAAGGCGGAGAAGTCAGCCACGGGACGCAGGCCGTACTGGATGCCGCAGACGCGCACGGGGCGGGAGAGAAAAGGGGTGGGGGCCGTGAAACGCATGTCGCCTCCTGGACGGGGACCGTCAGAGTTCCAGCACGATGAGGGCCGCGTGGCCCAGGGTTTCCACATCGGGCGCGTAATCCCGGAGGACCCCGCGGACCTGGAAGCCCACACGGAGTTGTTTGGAGAGGGTGGGATCGAAGATCCGCCCCGCAACCACAGCCTCCACATAGGCCTCGGGATCCATCTCGGAGGCGACGCGGTGATACCCGGGAATCCGTGCCCCGGCCACGAACGCTCGGCAGCCCAGGCGCCGGGCCAAGTCCACCCGCGCCCGGTAGAGGAGGCTTCCGATGCCCACCCCCTGCCAGTCTGGATCCACGGCGATGTTCACCCCGTAGAGCGCCTCGCCCTCGGGATCGTGGGTGGACAGGGTGCCTCGGCCGGTGATCTGGGACCAGGTATGGGGCGCCAGGGCCGAGACAATGGGTACGCGGTGGGCCGTGGCCGTACCCACAAGGCGTGCTCCCGCCTCCACCACCATCTGGCCCTCAGGAAAGCACGCCATGTGCCGCACGAGATTCTCGGCGGACCAGATGGCCTCGGGCCCGTGGGGCGCCGGATAGACCCGGGCCATCAGGTCGCGGATCTCCCCCACATCATCGGGCCGGCGGAGGCGCAGGATTGGCTTGTCTGAGGCGAATCCGTCCATGGCCCCCCCTCGAAAAGCACCAGCGTCCAGGGTATCCCACGCCACCAGATCGGTCCTTCGGGCTAGCCTGGGCTCATGCTCTGGATCGACCTCATCGCCTGGACCGCCACCGCGCTGCTGGTCGCGGGCCTGGTGCTGCTGCGCCGCCACTGGGCGCGGCTGCCGGTCCTGGAGACCGACCCGCCACCGCAGCCCGCGGTTTCGGTGTGCCTCTGCATCCCCGTCCGGAACGAGGTCCTCGAGGTGGCGGCGGCCTTGGACACCTGGCTGGCGCAGGACCACCCGGCGCTGCGCATCGTGGTGGTGGACGATGGCTCCACGGACGGCAGCACCGCGGTGCTCCGGGCCCGGGAACAAGCCCATCCGGATCGCCTGCGCGTGCTCCGCAACGACGATCTCCCTCCCGGTTGGCTGGGGAAGAACCACGCCCTGTACCTGGCCAGTCAGCAGCCTGAGGCGCGGGCCGCGGACTGGCTGCTCTTCGCGGATGCCGATGTCCAGGCCGCCCCCGACCTGCTCCGGCGGGCCCTCGCCTTCACCGTCGCCCATCCCACGCACCCCGCGGACATCCTCGCACTGCTCCCCGGCGTGGATACCGTGGGCTGGGCGGAACGCGCCGTCCTGCCCCTGGCCGCCTCCGCCTTTCTGGCCCTGATACCGCCCCACCGGGTGCCTCTGCCGCGCCATCCCGCCTTCTGCGGTGTGGGCGCCTTCACCCTGGTGCGGCGCCAGGCCTACGATGCGGTGGGCGGCCATGCGGCCGCTCCCCTGGAGGCCATCGACGACATGATGCTCGCCCGGCGGATGAAGGCGGCGGGTTTCGTCAACCGGGTGGCGAGGGGCGGTCCGGACCTGCACCTGCGGATGTACCACGGCCTGCACGAACTGGTCTGCGCCATGCGGAAGAATGCCGCCGCCCTGCCCGCCTGGTGGCTGCTGCCCCTGGCCCTGCCGCCCGCCCTGCTGATCGGCCTGGCGCCGATCTGGCTGCCCTTCGCCGGTCACCCCGGGCTCGCGCTCCTGCTCTGGCTGCTCGTCCCCGCGCTGGCGGGCGATGTGCAGCAGCGCCTGACGGGGCGGCCCATGGACCTCCTGTGGGCCCTGTGGCCCTTGAATGCGCTGGTCTTCGCCGCGGGCACGGCGTGGGCCTTCTCCGACCGCCTGCGGGGCGTGAACCACTGGCGGGGACGGGATGTGAAGCTGCGCTGATTCAGGAAGGGGCCCGCTCAGGCGCCTTCGAAGAGCTTGAGGGTATCGTCGAGCTTGCGCAGGATGGAGAGGATGCGGAAGGGCTCCACGGCGAGGTAGTCCACCGCCCCGGCCGAGACCGCGCGATGGCGCTTCAGGGCCTCGTCCTCCTCGGTGCCGGCCAGGAGGACGGGCACCGGGCACCCCTCCTGGGACACCAGCTGGCGGCAGAGCTCCAGCGGGCTGGCGAGGCGCAGCTGGTTGTGGACGAGGACCATGCGGATGCGGCCCCAGCCGGATTCGCCGCCCCCCAGATCCAGGAGCTGGGTCTTCACCGGCCCCTTGATGTGGTCGAGCACGGCCAGGCCGAATTTGCGGCTCAGGGCCTCGGCCAGCCGCCGGGCGAAGTCCTCCTTCTCCGTGAGCAGCAGGAGGATGGGATCCCGGTCCACCAGCACCTTCACGGTGGGCATGGTGGCCGCCCGGTTGATGCGCGCCGTGGCCTCCAGAAAGCCCCGGGGCGCGAAGTCGTCCTTGTCCTGCTGGGCCTGGAGAACCTGCTGATCCTGGATCCAGGTCCGGTACCGCTCCAGCATCGGGCCGTCCGCCTGCTTGGTGAAGCGGAGGCCCACCAGGTTCTCGCCGAAGTAGGCGACGGTCGTGGGGGTCCGCAGGCGCAGGTTGCCGTCCAGAGGCACATCCAGCAGCGACTCCTCCCCCATGCGCAGCAGCTCGCGGATGTCCTGCTTGGTGTTGCGGAGGACGAGCTCCAGACCCTCCTCGCCGAAGCTCTGGACGGTCCCGTCGAGCAGGGCGTTGCGGGTGTTGGTGAAAGTCGCCGCGTGGGCCGGCCCGTGGGCGCGATCGGGGATGAAGTCCGCCAGGCGGTGCAGGTCGGACCGGCGCAGCACCCGCGGAATGGTGGTGTAGCAGGCTTCCACGCCCTCCAGGATCTCCTGCCCGGCCTGGGCGACCACGCACTCGTACTCCAGGCCGCGGTCCTTCAGCTTGATGGCCAAGTTCTCGCCGGGCCTGAGGCCCCAGGCGGCGATGTCCTCGAAGGGCATCCGGAAGGCCAGACGCTCACCGTCCTCCGTGAGGATGGGGAACGCGGCGCGCTGATCCTTGTAGGCCACCTCCAGCCGGGCTCCGGCCAGGCAGAGGCGCTGCAGCGCCATGCGGATCAGGGTGTCGTCCTCGAGCAGCACGGCTGCCTTGGCCATGTCAGACCTCGCCAGTGAGGGGGTGGGCGTCGGGCACCGGGGGCACGGCCCCGGCCGGAAGCCAGCGGGCCAGGGCACGGTGCAGGTCGGGCACCCGGACGGGCTTGGGGATGTGGTCGTCCATGCCGGCCTCGAGGCAGCGCTCGCGGTCGCCCACCATGGCGTTGGCCGTCATGGCCACCACGGGCAGGCGCCGCCGGCCCCGCTCGCGCTCCCGCAGGCGCCGGGTGGCCTCGTAGCCATCCATCTCCGGCATCTGGCAGTCCATGAGCACCAGATCGTAGGACACGCCCACCAGGGCATCCAGGGCTTCCACGCCGGTCGCCACCACATCCGCCTTGATGCCGAACCGGGAGAGCAGGGTGAGGGCGACCTTCTGGTTCACCAGGTTGTCCTCCGCCAGCAGCACCCGGACCGGCACGGGCCCGCCCGAAGGCCCGATGGCAGCCGCCTTGGCCGGCCCCCCTGCGGCCGGCCCCGCGGGCTCCAGCAGGGCGCGGAGCTGGCTGGGCCGGATGGGCAGGGGGAGGAAGGCCTGCACGCCATGGCGGGTGGCCGCCTCCCTCAGCTCGGGCTGATAGAGCGGGCTGACGAGGGCCACGGTGCAGTCTCCCGCCGCACCCTGGGCCGCGCCCTGGAGGGCCTCGATGCAGGCGGAGCCGGCCAAGACCAGCGCGCCGGGCCGCCGCAGGCCGTGCAGCCACGAGGCGGGATCCGCCCCCTTGGGCATCAGGTGCGCGTCCAGGCCCCAGACGCGGAGCTGCTCCTCGAGCAGCCGGGTCGTGGCCGGCGGAAGCCCCGCCAGCAGCACCTCGCCGACCGGGTTCCGCAGCGGGGGCTGGCAGCCGCGGGTGCCGAGCCCGAGGGTGAACCAGAAGGTGCTGCCCTCCCCCGGAAGGCTCTCCACGCCGATCTCCCCGCCCATCAGCTCCACCAGCCGCTTGCAGATGGTCAGCCCCAGGCCCGTGCCGCCGTACTTCCGGGTGGTGGAGCTGTCGCCCTGGAAGAAGGAGGTGAAGAGGCGTTCGACCACCTCCGGCCGCATGCCGATCCCCGTGTCGCGGACCTCCACGCGCAGCAGCCCGCCGGCGCGGCCCTCGGCCTCGGGGTGCACGCGGACCTCCACCGATCCGTCGTGGGTGAACTTGAGGGCGTTGTCCATGAGGTTCGTCAGCACCTGGCGCAGCCGGGTCGGATCGCCCGTCACGGACAGCGGCGTGGCGGGATCCACGAAGACCCCCAGCTCCACCCCCTTGGCCTGGGCCTTCATGGCGAGGACGGCCATGACATCCTCCACCACGCTCAGCAGGTCGAAGTCGAGGATCTCCATCTCGAGCTTTCCCGCCTCGATCTTGGAGAAGTCGAGAATGTCGTTGATGAGCGTCAGCAGGGACTCGCCGCAGGAGCGCACCGTCTCGGCGTACTGCCGCTGCTCCGCGCCCAGGGGCGTGTCCAGCAGCAGGCCCGTCATGCCGATGATGCCGTTCATGGGGGTGCGGATCTCGTGGCTCATGTTGGCCAGGAACTCGCTCTTGAGGCCGGAGAGCTCCAGGGCCTTGTCGCGAGCCCGGGCCAGCTCCTGGGCGGCCTCCTCCAGCTTCAGCTCCGCCCGCCGGCGGTCCGTGATGTCGTGGTACTGCCAGAGGTGGCCCAGGTAGTCCTCGCCCACCTGGATGGGCACGAAGTCGCGGGAGAGGATGCGCCCGTCCTTGAGGCGCCACTCCTCGCCGGTCACCGGCAGCCGGGCGGCCGCCACCTCCTCCTGGCGCGCCAGGAAGGCCTCCGGGGATTCCAGCAGGGGCAGGCACTCCTCCAGCAGATCGCGGGTCTCGCTCTCCACCAGCACATGGGCCGGCACGGGCACCTGGAACATCCAGCAGAAGGTCTCGTTCAGGAGGGCGATCCGGCGCCCTTCGGTCTCCACCAGGATGCCCGCCTGCATGTTCTCGATGAGGGTCCGCAGGCGGCTCGTGGCCACCCGGAGGACGATTTCCGTGTGCTTCCGCTCGGTGACATCGCTGAAGGTGCCCGTGACGCCCCGGACCACTCCGGCTTCATCGAACGAGATGCGCTGGTAGGCCTCCACCCACTTGACCTCGCCGTTCTCCCGGGGGATGCGGAACTCCCCCTCGAAGGCATCCTGCCCGGTATCCACCGCGTAGGTCAGCATGTTGAGGTAGCGGGGCTTGTCGGCGGGATGCAGGTAGTCCAGGAAGGGGCGGCCGAGGCTCTCCGCCACCCCGAAGCCCGTGAGCTGGGTCCAGGCCGGGTTCAGCAGGGACCAGTGTCCTTGGCGGTCGATCTGGAAGACCACCTCCTTCAGGTGGTCGACCAGGGCCCGGTAGCGGTCGGCCTCCCCCTGCGCGGGGGCCGGCGGCCCACCCGGAGTCGGGGCCAGCGGCCCTCCCGGGGTGGGCGTGAGGGAGGGAAAAGGGGGGTGGGCTTCCGTCGGCATGCCCCTCCCTCTTCGGCGGACCTGGGCCGGAGCGTGAAAAAAGATTTCTTGTTTTTTTCGCTTTTTGCCCCATCCTGGAAAGCATCCCCTTGGAGGACTCCATGGCCGCGGCCGAGCAAGATGAACGCCTGAAAGCCCTGACGCGCACCCTGGCCGACATCGACCGGGCCTTCGGCAAGGGCTCGGTCATGAAGCTCGGCGACCGGATGAACAGCGCCGAGGGCATCGAGGTCATCAGCACCGGTTCCATCGCCCTGGACTCGGCGCTGGGCGTGGGCGGCGTGCCCAAGGGCCGCGTCGTCGAGGTCTACGGCCCGGAAGCCAGCGGCAAGACCACCCTGGCCCTGCACATGGTGGCCCAGGCCCAGAAGAAGGGCGGCCTGGCCGCCTACATCGACGCCGAGCACGCCCTCGATCCTGAATACGCCCAGAAGCTGGGCGTGGATGTGGCCAACCTCTTCATTTCCCAGCCCGACAGCGGCGAGCAGGCCCTGGAGATCTGCGACCAGCTGGTGCGCAGCGGGGCCCTGGACATCATCGTGGTGGATTCCGTGGCCGCCCTGGTGCCCAAGGCCGAAATCGACGGCGAGATGGGCGACAGCCATGTGGGCCTCCAGGCCCGCCTCATGAGCCAGGCCCTCCGCAAGATGACCGGTACCATCAGCAAGACCCACACCTGCGTGGTCTTCATCAACCAGATCCGCATGAAGATCGGGGTGATGTTCGGCAATCCCGAGACCACCACCGGCGGCAACGCGCTCAAGTTCTACGCCTCCGTGCGCCTCGATGTCCGCAGCATCCAGAGCATCAAGGGCAACACCAACGATCCCCTGGTGGCCGCCAAGGACGAGGATTCCTCCGTCATCGGCAAGAAGACCAAGGTGAAGGTCGTCAAGAACAAGGTCGCCCCGCCCCTCAAGGTCGCCACCTTCGACATCATGTATGGCGAGGGCATCAGCCGCACCGGCGAGCTGGTGGAGCTGGGCACCCAGCTGGAGATCATCCAGAAGAGCGGCTCCTGGTACAGCTACAAGGACAGCCGCCTGGGCCAGGGGGCCGAGAATGTGAAGAAGCTCTTCATGGACAACCCCGAACTGGCGGACGAGGTCGAGACCCTCATCCGCGAGCGCCTCGGCATGAAGGCCACCGTGGAAGCCTAGAGATCCTCGACTGCGCGCCCTTGGAAGGGGTCGGCAGACGGCGGTGGCCCCCCAGGCTGCCGCCGTTTTTTTGGGCTTCCGCCCGGACCGACCGGCCGCTGGAGATTCCTGTCATGCCAGCTATCATGGCCGGTCCCCGGAGGCCCCATGCCCCGTTCCACCTTCCAGGTCGAAACCGTCCACCTGTCCCAGTTCCGCGAGGGCAACGCCCGGGATCGTGCTGACTTCATCCGGGTGCTGGGCGACAGCTTCCGGCACACCGGCTTCGTGAAAGTGGCCGGACACCAGGTCCGTCAGGCCGATGTGGAGGGCGCCTACGAGGCGGCCAAGGCCTTCTTCGCCCTGCCCGAAGAGGTCAAGCGCCGCTACCTCGTGCCGGGCTCCGGCGGCGCCCGGGGCTTCACGCCCTTCGGCAGCGAGCACGCCAAGGACAACCCCGTGGGCGACCTCAAGGAGTTCTGGCATGTGGGCCAGGAGCTGCCGGCGGACCATCCCCTCAAGGCCCTCTACGGCGACAACCTCTGGCCCGAGGTCGAAGTTCCCGGCTTCAAGGGCCACACCCTGGCCCTCTACCGGGCCCTGGAGGACTGCGCGGGCACCCTGCTGGAAGCCCTCGCCCTCTACCTGGGCCTGCCCGAACGCAGCCTGGCGGACATGATCGTGGACGGGAACTCCATCCTGCGCATCATCCACTACCCGGCCCTGCGGGACCGCTACCTTGAAGGCGGCGTGCGGAGTTCCGCCCACGAAGACATCAACCTCATCACCCTGCTGCCTGCCGCCACGGATTCGGGCCTGCAGCTGCTGGGCCGCGACGGGACCTGGCGCGCCGTGGATGGCCTGGCCGGCGAGATCGTGGCCGATGCGGGCGACATGCTGAGCCGCCATGTGAACCTGAAGATCCCCAGCACCACGCACCGGGTGGTCAACCCCGACAGCCCGGAGGCCGTGCGCTACTCCATGCCCTTCTTCTGCCACCCGCGGCCCGAGGTGCTCCTCGACTGCCCCGAATCCCTCCTGGAGCCGGGCGAGGCCAAGCGCTTCGAGCCCATCACCGCCCACGCATTCCTGTTGCAGCGCCTGCGGGAGATCGGGTTGATCTGACCCGCTTGAGGGCGCCCTGGAGGCGGGCCGCCCCCTGGGGATCCAGGTCGGCCAACCGAGCCTGCACTGCCAGAGCCTCCTCCCGCCGCCCGAGGTCCACCAGGAGCAGCCCCAGATCCAGCCACAGCTCCGCCGCCAGCGGGCGGTAGCGGAGGGCGATCTCGAGGGTGCCCACGGCCGCTTCCCGCTGACCCAGCATCTGCTGGCAGTGGGCCAGGCGCATCCAGGCCTCCGCGTCGTCGGGACGGAGGGCCAGACCCTTCCGGAAGGCCTCCGCCCCGGCGGCGAACCGCCGGGCGTTGATCCGGGCGCAGCCCAGGTTCATCCAGGCCAGGGCGTAGCCGGGCTCCAGGGCCAGGGCTTCCAGGAAGGCCCGCTCGGCCTCGTCGAACCGGTTGAGTTGATCCAGGGTCGCCCCGAGGTTGTTCCAGGCGCGGGGCTTCTGCTGCAGTTCCAGGGAACGGCGGTAGGCCCCGGCACTCTCCTGGAGCACCGCGGGCGGCACGCCCTCGCCGGCCTCCGCCGAGGCCCGGGCCGAGCGGTCCAGAGCCAGCCCCAGGGCCAGCCAGGCATTGGGATCCATCGGCAGATCGTGGACCCACTGGCGCGCGGCCGTCTCCCAGGCGGGCCAGTTGCGGGGGTCCGCCGCGAGCGCCCCCAGGAGATCCGCATCCTGGACCCCGGGCCCCGCCCCCGGACGGCTCGCCTCCGGACGGCCAGCATCGGTCAGATCCGGCCGCGCCACCAGCTCCCTTATCCAGTCCACAGGCACGGCGAAGCTCAGCCGGGGGCTGGCCGCGAAGGTGAAGCTGGTGAGCCCCAGCAGGCGCCCCTCCGCATCGAACAGGCCGCCGCCGCTGTTGCCGGGCAGCGCCACGGCATCGCTCTGCAGCAGGCGGCCCTCTTCGTAGTGCCAGATGCCCCGCAGCCGCCCCCGGGATACCACGAGGTCCTGCCCGCCCGGATACCCCATGGCCACCACGGCCTGCCCCACTTCAGCGGGCGCGGGGGCCAGTGTCACCGCGGGCGCGGTCAATCCCGGCACCGTGAGCAGGCAGAGATCCCGGGCCCGGTCCATCCGCACCCGGGTCACCCGCCAGGCCTCGGAGCCCCGGTACACCACGAGCCCATGCCCCCCCTCCGCCACATGGGCATTGGTCGCCACGAGGCCGGGCGCGATGACCACGCCGCTGCCCTGGTGCGCCTGGATCCCCCCGAGGGGGCTGCGCACCAGCAGCACGGACTCCTGGGCCCGGCGCAGCAGAGCGGTGGCCGAGGGAGGCGCGGCTTCCTGAACCGCCGGCAGCGCCGCCCCGGGGAGGATCATTCCGGGTCTTGCACGCCGAGCCCGGCCCCCTGCAGGTGGCGGGGAAGGGTCGTGGCGCCGGGGCTGCTCAGGGCGTTGCCGCCGGCCCCACCCGTGGCGGGCCGCGGCGCTGGGGCCGCGGGGCGGCTGCCGCCCTGGGCCAGCATGGCCCGCATCTGCTCGGCCGTGGCGAAGCGCTCCAGGCGGGAGAGCTGTTCTTCGGTGGGGAAGCCTTCATAGCGGACCCGGCGGGGCCCCCAGATGGCCACGGCTTCGCCCCGGAGTTCCTGGATGCGCGGCAGGGTCTGGCGCCAGCAGATGGCCAGCGGCTCGCCATTCGCCGCGGAGAAGGCGATGAGGTCCGTCTCGGGCAGCAGCACGGGCGTGCCGGCCTCCCAGGATGCCAGCGTCAGCGGCTTGCCCTGGGTGGTCTTCACGATGGCGACGGAGGCGGGACGGCCCAGCGTCGGATCCAGATCCTTCTCCTGGATGCGCAGCGCCTCAATGAGGTCCAGGTGCTTCAGTTCCCGCTGGGGCGCGGACATGGGGTGCGGATCCTGGAGGCGGGCGGTCATGAGCTTGTCGTCGATGCGCTCAAGCACGGCCAGCTGAAGCGCCGGCCGCCCCGCCTGGATCATGCGGCCCACCTCGTCCATGAGCTTGGGCAGCAGGATCTGCGGCGTAGCCAGCAGGGTGTCGGCGGCGGGGATGGCGAGAAAGGGATGCTGGTCCTTGAAGAGCCCGTGCCAGATCTCCGGCAGCAACAGGCGGGCCGCATCGAACCCGTCGCGCCAGGGGCCGCGGTAGATGCCGGAGGGCAGGCGCTCGAAGGCGCCGCTGCTGCGGTGGCGCAGGTGGTCCAGGGCCAGCTCCAGCACATCATCGGCGGGCTGGTCCCAGAGCTTCAGCCAGGCGCTGGGCATCACCATCTCGCCCACGCGGATGCGCTGGCGCAGGCCATCGATGAACCCGCGGCTCCAGCGGCCCTCCCGCTCCGCCTGCCAGGCGGGAACCAGCTCGGGCAGAAGGTGGTCCTGGGCGTCGATCCAGGGCTCGGGCAGCGGCAGGCCCTGCTGATGGAGCTCAGCCACCGCATCCGCCCAGGCCTCCCGTTCCTCCGGCTTCCGATGGGCCTCGAACCCGGGCGCCAGCGCTTCCAGGCCGGGCAGGGACGCCGGAACGCCCCTCGCCTCCAGGAGGGCCGCCAGCCCAGGCAAGGGCGCCTCCTCGGCGCGAGAACGGAATCGATCGAAAAAGCCCATTTTTGGAGATCCAATCAAACAGTCCATTCTGACGCAGGAAAGGAATTTATGCTTGGGATATGGAGCCCCTCGACACCCTGGGCCGCCCCCTGAGGGCACTGCGCATCTCGGTCACCGACCGGTGCAACTTCCGTTGCACCTATTGCATGCCCAAGGAGGTCTTCGGACCCGACTACCCCTTCCTGCCCCGGGAGGCCCTCCTCAGCTTCGAGGAGATCACCCGGCTGGTGCGGGTCTTCGCGGGCCTCGGCGTCACCAAGCTCCGGCTCACCGGGGGTGAACCCCTCATGCGCCGGGAGCTCTCCAGCCTGGTGCGGATGCTGGCCGCCGTGCCCGGCATCGAGGATCTGGCGCTCACCACCAACGGCGTCCTGCTTCCGGACCAGGCCGAGGCCCTGCGCGCCGCGGGCCTGAAGCGGCTCACCGTGAGCCTGGACACCCTCCGGCCGGACCGCTTCCGCGCCCTCAGCGACACGGACCTGCCCCTATCCCGGGTGCTGGAGGGCCTCGTCGCCGCCAAGGCGGCCGGCTTCAGCCGCCTCAAGCTCAACTGCGTGCTCCAGCGCGGCGTGAACGAGGACGAGATCCTGGATCTCGCCGCCTTCGCCCGGGAGCAGGGCCATTCCCTCCGCTTCATCGAGTTCATGGATGTGGGCACCACCAACGGCTGGCGAATGGAGTCCGTGGTGCCCGCCGCCGAGGTGCATCGCCGCCTCCACGAGCGCTGGCCCCTGGAGCCCGTGGATGCGCCCCGCGGCGCCGTGGCCCGGGAATGGCGCTACCGCGACGGCCAGGGCGAGTTGGGCCTCATCGCCTCCGTCACGGCCCCCTTCTGCCGGGGCTGCGACCGGGCCCGCCTGTCCGCCGACGGCCACCTCTACACCTGCCTCTTCGCGGGCGGGGGGCTCGACCTCAAGGCCTTCCTCCGCAGCGGCCACGGCGATGCGGACCTCGCCTCCCTCCTGGCCTTCCACTGGAAACGGCGGGATGACCACTACTCCGAGCTCCGGCACGGCGCCACTCCCGGCCTGCCCAAGGTCGAGATGTCCCGCATCGGCGGCTGACGGAACCCCCATGACCACCCGACTCCCCTTCGCCACCCTGCTGCTGGCCGCGACCCTCGCCGGCGCCCTCGCGGCCGCGCCTCCTGCCGCCACGCCTCCTGCCGCCGCACCTCCCGCGGCTGTGGTCCACGGCGGGGCCGGCAGTCCCCGCACGCGCATGGACGGCACCGACCCGGCCGCCGCGAAGGCCCTGGCCGCCCTGAAGACCGGCGCCGCCGCCCTGGATGCGGCCCTGGCCGGCGTGATGGTGCTGGAAGATGATCCCCGCTTCAACGCCGGCACCGGCGCCAACATCCGCCTCGACGGCAAGACCATCCAGATGGACGCCGCCTGCATGGACGGCGCCACCGGCGGCTTCGGGGCCGTGGCCGCCATCGAGCGGGTGAAGAACCCCGTGCTGGTGGCCCGCAAGGTCATGGACACGCCCCACCTCCTCATCGTGGGCGAGGGCGCCACGCGCTTCGCCCGGGCCATGGGATTTCCCGACTACGACCCCACCTGCGCCGAGAACCGGGCCCGCTTCCAGCGCGTGCAGAGCATCCTCCAGGGCTCGGATCCGCGCCAGATCGAGGCCTGGAAGCGCTACGACTGGAAGAAGGCCTGGAACTTCCCCACCCCCTTGAAAGAGGCCCTGGGCTCCCCCGATACCGTGGGCTGCGTCACCCGGGACGCCCAGGGGCATTTCGCCGCCGCCATCAGCACCGGAGGCACCACCATCACCTTCTACGGCCGCGTGGGCGATGTGCCCATGTACGGCGCGGGCATCTACGCCGGCCCCAAGGGCGCTGTGGCCTGCACCGGCAATGGCGAGGACATCGTCAGGCACCTGGTGGCCAAGACCACCTACGACCTGCTGGCCAAGGGCCTCACCGCCCAAAAAGCGGTGGACCGCGCCCTCGCCGCCTTCCCTGCCCGCATCGACCTGGGCCTCGTCGCCATCGGCCCCGCCAGCACGGGCGGCGGCTGCAACTACTCCGCCGAGAAGAAGCGGTTCGTGACGGACTACCGGAACCAGATGGCGTGGAGCGTGGCGCAGTAGGCCCTCACATTTCCCCCGCCCTCGGATAGCTGCCCAGCACCTTCATCGAGGCGCAGGCGCCCTTCAGTTCGGCCAGGGCCTCGGCCATGGGGGCGTCGGCGGCGTGGCCTTCGATGTCGAGGAAGAAGGCGTACTCCCAGAGCTTGCGGCGGGTGGGACGGCTCTGGATGCGGCTGAGGTTCAGCCCGCGGCGGGCCAGGGGCTCCAGCAGGTGGAGGAGGGCGCCGGGGCCATCCTGGGCCATGGCCAGCAGGGTGGTGCGGTCGCGCCCGGTGGGCTCGGCGGCCTTCGGCCCCAGCACCAGGAAGCGGGTGGCGTTGGCGGCCAGATCCTGGATCCGCGTCTCGGCCACCTTGAGGCCGAACAGCTCCGCGGCCAGCTCCGAGGCCACGGCGGCGCCCTCTGCGTCCTCCCGCGCCAGGCGCGCCGCTTCGGAGGTGGACGGCGCCTCGATGCGGTCGGCCTGGGGCAGGTGCGCCTCCAGCCAGCGGCGGCACTGGCCCAGGGCCTGGGGATGGGAATAAACCCGGCGCACGGCCCCCAGATCGAGCTCGGGCCGCAGCAGCAGCGCCTGGTCCACGGGCAGCAGGATCTCCGCACAGATCCGCAGAGGACTGTCGAGGAAGGCGTCCAGCGTGGAGTCCACCGCTCCTTCAGTGGCGTTCTCCACGGGCACCACGCCGTACTCGGCCCGGGCCCGCTCCACGGCCTGGAACACGGCCTGGATGGTGCCCTGGGGCAGGGACTGGCTGGAGCCGCCGAACTGGTGGCGGGCCGCCAGGTGGGTGAAGGTGCCCTCGGGCCCCAGGAAGGCCACCCGGAGCGGCTTCTCCAGGCTGAGGCAGGCGCTCATGATCTCCTGGAAGATCGTGCGCACGGCCGGAGCCGGAAAGGGCCCGCCGTTCTCCGCCTCCAGGCGGGCGAGGACTTCCCGCTCGCGCTTCGGGGCGTGGAAGAGCGCCTCGGGCCCGGCGGCCGTCTTCAGGTGGCCCACCTCGGCGGCCAGGGCGGCCCGCCGGTTCAGCAGCGACAGCAGCTCGTCGTCCACGCGGTCGATGGCCTGGCGCAGGCCCTGGAGGGGATCGGAGGGCATCGGGATCATGGGAGCTCCTGAAATGCAGAAACCCCCGAGCCGTGAGGTCTCGGGGGCGATGGCGGAAGCGGTTCAGGTCTAGAAGCCGCCCACCCTCGCACCCGGGGTGCGAAAGCTGAAGGCGAAAAAGCTGCGGGGAGTCGGCATGACGGTCCTGACACCATGCCCGAAAGCCGGGCAGGTCCGCAAGCCGTCAGGCGCCGAGATAGGTGAGGACCTCGGCCAGGCAGGCGGCCCACACCTCGTCCGGGGTCTCCTCCAGGAAGAACTCCACGGCGCGGCCCGCCGGACGGGCCTCGGGATGCTGGGACCAGGCCTCAAACAGGGCGTCCAGGGGGGCGGCGTCCAGGGGGTTGTGGCGGAACTTGTGGGACTTCCGGGCCCGGTCCGGCTCGGGCCCCCGGAGGCAGACGCCCTCGCGCCGCGTGGCCACGAAGGTGAAGGCCTGGACCCACTTCCCGTCCATGAGCTGGTTGAAGTGCAGGAAGGCCCCGTGGTGGCTGCGGGAGTAGTCGAACACCCGGTGCTTGCCGCGCCACTTACCCACCCAGTGGGTGAGAAGGAGCCCCAGGCGGGCCCGCTCCGAAGGGTGCTTCAGGCAGCTCTGGGCGTAGGGCAGGAATTCATCGAGCAGGTCCACGGGCAACTCTCCAGCAGCATCCACCCTACCGCATGGAAGATCCCGAGGGTGCAACCGGGCCCAGGTGGCTACCATGGGGCCGGTTTCCATCCCTCCCATGACGGCGCCCACGCTCCCAGCCCCCCCTCCGCTCACCTCACCGCGAGGCCCGTCCCTGCTCGCCCTGGCCGTCCTGCTGGTGAGCCTGGGCGCCACGCTGCTGTCCTGGAGCGTCGCCCGCCGCAACCAGGAACAGCGGGACCTGGCCCGGCTCAACCGGTTCGTGGGTCGCACCGAGCAGAGCCTGAAAAACCGGCTGGGCCGCTACGAGGACATCGTGCGGGGGGCCCAGGGCATGTTCGCCGCGGACCGGGGCGAGCCCGGCGTGGAGGAGTGGCGGGCCTTCGTGGGTTCCCTGGCCCTCCAGGAACGGCACCCGGGCCTGTCGAGCCTGGCCTTCATCCGCCGCGTTCCCGCCGCCGACCTGGACGACTTCCTGCGGGACCGACCCCAGCTGAGGGACCGCTACCATCGACCGATCTCGGATCCCCTGCCCCTTCGACCCCCGGGCCAGGATGCGGACCACCTCATCATCGAGCTCTGCGAATCGGGCGCCCGGGGGGCGGCCGCCCTGGGACTCGATGTCGGCGTCAGCCCCACCCAGCGCCTCGCGGCCGAGCGCGCGGCCGAAACGGGCCAGCCCACGCTGTCCGGGCTGCTCTACTTCACCCTCAAGGAGGGCCGCCAGGATGCCGTGGCCCTGTTCATGCCCATCTATTCGGGGCCCGGCTTGCCGGGTTCGCCCGAGGAGCGCCATCGCCTCCTCAAGGGTTGGGTTTCCGCGGGGATCCTCCTCCAACCCCTCATGGAAGATCTCCTCCTGGGCGAAGACGCCGGCGTGGCCCTGAGCCTCGTGGACGCCTTCGCTCCCCAGGGGCCCCAGCAGCTGATGGCCAGCGAGGGCTGGCCCCAGGGCGGGGCGCCTGATGCGGTCCAGAAACTGGAGGCCGGAGGCCGCGGCTGGCAGCTCCGCTACGCGGTCAAGCCTGGCTTCTACCGCACCGAAGGGCGGAACCAACCCCTGCACCTGCTGATCGGCGGCCTCGTCATCAGCCTCTCCCTGGCGGCCGTGGTCTGGTCCCTGGCCGGCACGAGGGTGCGGGCGCTCGCCCTGGCCCACGACATGAACGCGACGCTGTTCGAGGCCCTTCAGCGGAACCGCAGCCACCTGGAATCCACGCCCCTGGCCGTGATCGAGACCGACGGCGCCTTCCGGATCCGCGAGTGGAATCCGGCCGCGGAGCGGATCTTCGGCTACACCCGGGAGGAGGCCCTCGGCAAGGACACCCGGGACCTCGTTCCCAAGGAAGGGCAGGAGGGGGTGGCCGCCCACCGGGAAGCCCTGCTCAGCGGCACGGATGGCATCCGGGCCACCATGGAGAACCTCACCCGGACCGGCCAGCGGATCCTCTGCGATTGGTACAACACGGCGCTGCGCGACGAGCGGGGCCGCTTCCTCGGCGCCATCTTCATGGCCGACGATGTCACGGAGCGCCGGCGGGCGGAGAGCGCCCTGCGCCAGGCCCAGAAGCTGGAGAGCCTGGGTGTCCTCGCCGGGGGCATCGCCCACGACTTCAACAACCTCCTCACGGCCATCCTGGGCAATACCGAAGTGGCCCTGGACCTCGCCAAGGGCAATCCCCGCCTCCTGCACGCCCTCCAGCGCGTCGAGGCCACCACCCAGCGCGGCGCCGACCTGGCCCGCCAGCTGCTGGCCTACGCGGGCAAGGCCCACTTCTCGGTCCAGCCCCTGGATCTGAACGGCATCATCGTCGAGATGGGCGACCTGCTGTCGGTCTCCATCTCCAAGAAGGTGGTCCTGCGCCGAGACCTCCAGCCCGGCCTCCCGCCCGTGGAAGCCGACAGCGCGCAGTTCCAGCAGGTCGTGATGAACCTGGTGATCAACGCCTCCGAGGCCATCGGCGACCGGCCGGGGAAGATCACCCTCCGCACGCGGGCGGCCGAGTACACCCGGGCTCAGCTCTCCGCCGCCTTCCCGGGCCAGGTGCTGGACCCCGGCCTCTATGTCCGCATGGAGGTGGAAGACGACGGTAGCGGAATGGACGCGGAGACCATCGGCCGCATCTTCGACCCCTTCTTCACCACCAAGTTCACGGGCCGGGGCCTGGGCCTCTCCGCCATGCTCGGCATCGTGCGCGGCCACCGGGCGGGCATCCGGGTGGAGAGCACGCCGGGCGAAGGCACGACCTTCATCCTGCTCTTCCCCGCCGGCGAGGCCACCGTCACCATCCCGCCCCCCGATGCCCAGCCCCGGCCCGCGGTGTCGGGGACCGTGCTGGTGGTGGACGACGAGGCCATCCTGCGCGACCTCGCCCGCACCGCCCTCGAGAACGCGGGCTTCCAGGTGCTGGAGGCCCGGGACGGCCTGGAGGCCGTGGAGGTGATCCAGGCGGGCCGGGCCTCCGTGGATCTGGTGCTGCTCGACATGACCATGCCCCGCATGGGCGGGGCGGAGGCCTTCCGGAAGATCCGGGAACTGGCTCCCGGCATGCGGGTCCTCCTCACCAGCGGGTACACCCAGAAAGAGTCCCTGGAGTCCCTGGAGGACTTCCCCCCGGACGGCTTCCTCCAGAAACCGTTCCGGGTGAGGGAGCTGGTGGCGAAAATTCGGGACATCCTCACCGATCCACCGCGGAGATGAACGACTGGATGATCCATTCGGAATGCCTTTTTCGTTAGCTAAGTCCTTGCGATTCCAGCGCCCTGTGGCATGGGTCACAAGTGTTCCCAATTAGGTTTTTAGACACAGAATTCCCCCTCCCGTCATCGCATGCTGAACGGATCTGGAGGCCTCCATGTCTGAGTCCGAAGCGGCCACGAACCTGATCAGCACTGGGAATCTCCCCACGCCGAACTGGCACGCCACCCATGAGGAGGCCCAGGGCCAGCTCACGCGCATGTCCGAAGCCCTGGGCGCCGGCGACTGGAAGGGCGTGGACCGGGGCGCCCGGTGGATCTTCGAGGTGCTGCGCGTCCACAACGAGGCCGAGGAGCGGGAGCTGTTCCCCCTCCTGGAGGAGATCGGCGCCGAATCCCTGCACCAGCGCCTGCACGAGGACCACCGCCAGATGTGGGATCTGAACCTGCAGCTGCTGGCCGAGATCAACGACGGCCAAGTGCGCGCGCCCCGCTCCCTCACCCTGCTGGGCCAGCGGCTGGTGGACCTGATCCGCGAGCACATCGAGACCGAGGAGCACCTGATGCTCCCCCTGCTCAAGGGCAAGACCCTCTACTGGTCCGACGACGAGACCCAGGACGGCTACCTCATCCTCGAGAAGAAGCTCATCGCCCCCGAGACCTGGTCCTTCATCGTGCAGGCCCCCCAGGTGGCCCGGGGCCGCAAGCCCGGCCAGTTCTTCATGGTGGCCCCCTTCCCCGAGAGCGAGCGCATCCCCCTCACCCTCGCCGGCGGCGATGCCCGCCGCGGCTACATCCACTTCATCATGCAGGAGGTGGGCGCCACGACCCAGGCCATGGGCAGGCTCAGCGCGGGCGACCGCCTCTACGCCGTGGCCGGCCCCATGGGCACCCCCACGGAGCTGGTGGAGGAGGGCACCATCGTCCTGATGGCCGGCGGCTACGGGTCCGCGGCCATCCTGCCCGCGGCCGAGGAGCTACACGCCAAGGGCCGCCGCGTGATCACCATCCTGGGCGGCCGCAGCCGGGAACGCGTGCTGCTGGCCGACGAGCTGGGCAAGGCCTCCGCCGAACTGATCATCACCACCGATGACGGCACCCTGGGCCGCCAGGGCCTGGTGACCGACGCCCTCAAGGACATCATCGCCCGGGAGAAGGTGGCCCAGGTGGTGGCGGTGGGCCCCCTGCCCATGATGCGGGCCGTGTCCGACCTGACGAAGCCCCACGGCATCTTCACCCTCGTGAGCCTCAACGCCCTCATGGTCGATGGCACGGGCATGTGCGGCGGCTGCCGCGTCAGCGTGGGCGGCCAGACCAAGTTCGCCTGCTTCGACGGCCCCGATTTCGACGGTCACCAGGTGGACTTCAACATGCTCCGCATGCGGTCCGACTGGTACAAGCAGGAGGAGAAGGACATCTGCGATCCCTCCGAGTGCAAGATCGGCCGCGTGGCCGCCACCGGCCCCGTGGACTACTCGCAGTATCTCAACGAGCCCGTGACGGAGCTGGACTGGCAGAACCTGGACCTGGGCGCCATCAAGCCCAGCCAGAAGATGAAGATCCCCCGCCAGGAGATGGCCTGCCAGCCGCCGGAGCTGCGCGTGTGCAACTTCGATGAGGTGAGCCTGGGCCTGTCGCCCGAGCAGGCCAAGCTGGAAGCCGCCCGCTGCATCATGTGCAAGCATCCCGCCTGCATCGAAGGCTGCCCGGTGAGCATCAACATCCCGGCCTTCCTCCAGCAGATCGTCAATGACGATCCCCAGGCCGCGGCCCGCGTCATCAAGGAGAGCTCCTCGCTGGGCTCCGTCTGCGGCCGCGTCTGCCCGCAGGAGAAGCAGTGCGAGATCAAGTGCGTGGTCGGCATCAAGGGCCTGCCCGTCTCCATCGGCCGCCTGGAGCGCTTCGCCTCGGACTCCATGCTGGGCTCCCAGGAGCTGCCCCCGGTCGAGGCGGCCACGGGCAAGAAGGTCGCCGTCATCGGCGCGGGGCCCGCGGGCCTCACGGTCGCGGGCGAACTCATCAAGAAGGGCCACCAGGTCACCGTCTACGACGCCCTCCACAAGCCCGGCGGCGTGATGCTCTACGGCATCCCCGAGTTCCGCCTGCCCAACAAGATCGTGGATCAGGAAGTGGACACCCTCCGCCGCCTGGGCGTGAAGTTCGTCATGAACACCCTGGTGGGCCGCAGCATGACGCTGGAGGATCTCCGCCAGGAGAACGACGCCATCTTCATGGGCACCGGTGCCGGCCTGCCCAAGATGATGGGCATCCCCGGCGAGGAGTACAAGGGCGTCTACACCGCCAACGAGTTCCTCACCCGCATCAACCTCATGCGCGCCGACCTCTTCCCCGAATACTCCACGCCCGTGACCATCGGCAAGAATGTGATCATCGTCGGCGCGGGCAACACCGCCATGGACGCCTCGCGCGCCGCCCGCCGCATGGGCGCCGAGAAGGTCACGGTGGTCTACCGCCGCACCATCAATGAATCCACGGCCCGCAAGGAAGAACTCGAGCACGCCATGGAGGAGGGGGTCGAGTTCAAGTTCCTCACCACCCCCGTCCAGCTCCACGGCAACGAGAAGGGCTGGATGACCCACGCCGAATGCGCCGTGATGGAGCTGGGCGAGCCCGGCCCCGACGGCCGCCGCAGCCCCAAGATGACCGACGAGCGCATCATGATCCCCTGCGAGACCCTGGTGGTCGCGCTGGGCTTCGATGTGAACCCCCTCCTGGCCATGACGGAAAAGGGACTGCGGACCCTCAAGGGCGGAGTTGTTGTCGTAGACAATGAAACCGGCGAGACCTCCCTCCCGGGCGTCTTCGCAGGCGGCGATGTCATCACCGGCGGCGCCACCGTGATCCTGGCCATGGGCCAGGGCCGCCGGGCCGCCGCCGCCATCCACAAACGCCTTTTGGGGGAAGCTCAGGCCGTGGTCTGACCACCTGACCCTTTGTGATCAAATCGACCCGCTCATCACATATGATGTTCAAAGTGTGATTTTTGTCTTGATGCCCATTGCCGGCAACGCCCCCAAGGATCCCGGAAGGAGTGAACCATGAGCCAGCGAGTGATGAAAACCCTCGATGGAAATGAGGCCACCGCCTCAGTCGCCCATCGCCTCAGCGAGGTCATCGCCATCTATCCCATCACGCCCTCGTCGAACATGGGCGAGTGGGCCGACGAGTGGAGCTCCCAGGGCAAGACCAATGTCTGGAAGACCATTCCCTCGGTGATCGAGATGCAGTCCGAGGGCGGCGCCGCGGGCGCGGTTCACGGGGCCCTCCAAGCCGGCAGTCTCACGACGACCTTCACGGCGTCCCAGGGCCTGCTCCTGATGATCCCGAACATGTACAAGATCGCCGGCGAGCTGACGCCCTTCTGCATGCATGTGAGCGCCCGCACCCTGGCCGCCCACGCGCTGAGCATCTTCGGTGACCACTCGGATGTGATGTCCTGCCGCATGACCGGCTTCGGCATGCTCTCCTCCGAGAGCGTCCAGCAGGCCCATGACTTCGCCGCCATCTGCCACGCGGCCACCCTGCGCAGCCGGGTGCCCATCCTGCACTTCTTCGACGGCTTCCGCACCAGCCACGAGGTCGCCAAGATCGAGATCCTCAACGACGAGGACCTGCGCCACATGGTGCCCGACGAGCTGGTGGCCACCTTCCGCAAGTCCGCCCTGTCGCCCGACCATCCGGTGATCCGCGGCACGGCCCAGAATCCCGACACCTTCTTCCAGGCCCGCGAGGCCTGCACCCCCTACTACAAGGCCTTCCCGGCCATCATGCAGCAGGAGATGGACCGCTTCGGCGCCCTGACCGGCCGCAACTACCGCCTCTACGACTACTACGGCCATCCCGAGGCCGAGCGCGTGGTGGTCATCATGGGCTCCGGTTGCGATGTCACCCACGAGTATGTGGAGTGGGCCGCCAAGCAGGGCGAGAAGGTGGGTGTCCTCAAGGTCCGCCTCTTCAGGCCCTTCGCCATCGAGGAGTTCGTCCGCGCCCTTCCCGCCTCCGTGAAGAAGATCGCCGTCATGGACCGCTGCAAGGAGCCCGGCTGCCCCGGCGATCCCATGCACATGGATGTGATCTCCGCCCTGCGCGAAGGCCGCGAGGAAGGCCACACCACCCTCGATCCCATCGTCGTGGGCGGCCGCTACGGCCTGTCCTCCAAGGAATTCACCCCCGCCATGGTCAAGGCCATCTACGAGAACCTGGCCAAGGACAAGCCGAAGAACCACTTCACCATCGGCATCATGGATGACATCAGCCACAGCTCGCTGACCTACGACGCCAGCTTCGATGTGGAACCCGCCGATGTGACCCGCGCCCTCTTCTACGGCCTCGGCGCCGACGGCACGGTGGGCGCCAACAAGAACTCCATCAAGATCATCGCGGAAGAGACGGACAACTACGGCCAGGGCTACTTCGTCTATGACTCCAAGAAGTCCGGCGCCATCACCATCAGCCACCTGCGCTTCGGCCCCCGGCCCATCAAGAGCGCCTACCTGGTGACCAAGGCGAACTTCATCGCCTGCCACCAGACCAGCTTCCTCGACAAGTACGAGATGCTCGAGACCGCCGTGAAGGGCGCCACCTTCCTGCTGAACACGCCCCACAACAGCGAGGCGGTGTGGGACACCCTGCCGAAGGAAGTGCAGGAGGCCATCGTCGAGAAGCAGCTCAAGTTCTATGTGATCGACGCCTACGAAGTGGCCAAGAACACCGGCATGGGCGTGCGCATCAACACCATCATGCAGACCTGCTTCTTCGCCATCTCCGGCGTGCTGCCCCGCGAGGAGGCCATCGCCCAGATCAAGAAGGCCATCAAGAAGACCTACGGCAAGAAGGGCGACGCCATCGTCCAGAAGAACTTCGTGGCCGTGGATGAGACCCTCGCCCATCTGCATGAAGTGAAGGTGCCCGCCACGGTCTCCTCCACCCGCGTGCGGCCCCCCGCGGTGGCCGCCGAGGCTCCGGACTTCGTCCAGCGCGTCACGGCCGTGATGATGGAAGGCAAGGGCGACCTGCTGCCCGTCAGCGCCTTCCCCGTGGACGGCACCTGGCCCATGGCCACCACCAAGTGGGAGAAGCGCAACATCGCCCTGGAAATCCCCGAGTGGGATGCCGCGCTCTGCATCCAGTGCAACAAGTGCGCGATGGTCTGCCCCCACGCCGCCATCCGCGCCAAGGTCTACGATCCCGCGGCCCTGGCCGGCGCCCCCGAGACCTTCAAGGGCGTGGATTACAAGGGCCCCGAGTTCAAGGGCCAGAAGTACACCATCCAGGTGGCGCCCGAGGATTGCACGGGCTGCACCCTTTGCGTGGAAGTCTGCCCCGCCAAGGACAAGAGCAACCCCAAGCACAAGGCCATCGACATGGTCGCCCAGGCCCCGCTCCGCGAAGCCGAAGCCGCCAACTTCTCGTTCTTCCTCGACCTGCCCGAAGCCGACCGCACCAAGGTGAAGCTCGATGTGAAGGGCACGCAGTTCCTCGAGCCGCTCTTCGAGTTCAGCGGCGCCTGCTCCGGCTGCGGCGAGACCCCCTACATCAAGCTGCTCACCCAGCTCTTCGGCGACCGCACCCTGATCGCCAACGCCACGGGCTGCTCCAGCATCTACGGCGGCAACCTGCCCACCACCCCCTACGCCGTGAACAAGGATGGCCGCGGTCCCGCCTGGGCCAACAGCCTCTTCGAGGACAACGCGGAGTTCGGCCTGGGCATGCGCCTCTCCGTGGACAAGCACCAGGAGTTCGCCCTCGAGCTGATGCACCGCTTGGTCGCCAAGCTCGGTGATGAGCTCATCACCGGCATCGCCACCGCCGACCAGAGCACCGAAGCCGGCATCAAGGCCCAGCGCGAGCGGGTCGAGATCCTCAAGCAGAAGCTGGCCGGACTCAAGGAGCCCGAAGCGAAGATGCTCTACGACCTGGCCGACTACCTGGTCAACAAGAGCGTGTGGATCGTGGGTGGCGACGGCTGGGCCTATGACATCGGCTACGGCGGTCTCGACCATGTGCTCGCCTCTGGCCGCAATGTGAATGTGCTGGTGCTCGATACCGAGGTCTACTCCAACACCGGTGGCCAGGCCTCCAAGTCCACGCCCATGGGCGCCGGCGCCAAGTTCGCCATGGCCGGCAAGAGCATGCCCAAGAAGGATCTCGGCATGATCGCCATGTCCTACGGCGGCATCTATGTGGCCAAGGTCGCCTTCGGCTTCCGCGACGCACAGACGGTGAAGGCCTTCCAGGAAGCCGAGTCCTACCACGGCCCCAGCCTCATCCTGGCCTACAGCCACTGCATCGCCCACGGCTACGACCTGGCCCACGGCTGCGACCAGCAGAAGCTGGCCGTGGACTCCGGTCACTGGCCGCTCTTCCGCTTCGACCCCCGCCGCCTGGAAAAGGGCGAGGCGCCGCTGCAGATGGATTCCGGCGCGCCCAAGGTGCCCATGCTCCAGTATGTTCGCAACGAAACGCGCTACCGCATGATCGAGCAGCAGAACCCCGAGCACTTCCAGAAGCTCATGGCCCAGGCCCAGCTCGACACCACCAACCGCTATTCCGTCTACGAACAGCTCGCCAAGCTGTCCGTCACGGCCAAGGAAAGCTGAGGGAGACGACATGAACCTCTCGACCACCTACCTCGGCCTCAAGCTGGCCCATCCGTTGATGGCGGGCGCCTCGCCCCTGGTCGACGACATGGGCATGGTCAAGCGCCTCGAAGATGCCGGCGCCTCCGCCATCGTCATGCACTCGCTCTTCGAGGAGCAGATCACCCGCGAAGAGCAGGGCATGATCATGGACATGGAGCTCAGCTCCAATTCCAGCGCGGAAGCCATCTCCTTCTTCCCCCAGCCCGATGAGTTCCGCCTGGGCCCCGAGAAGTACCTCGAGCAGCTCCGCCGCATCAAGCAAGCCGTGGCCGTGCCCGTCATCGCCTCCCTGAACGGCACCACCCCGGCCGGCTGGCTGCACTACGGCCAGCTCATGGAACAGGCCGGCGCCGACGCCCTCGAGCTGAATGTCTACTACCTGGCTACGGATCCCACGGAAACCGCCGCCGCTGTGGAAAAGCGCACCCTCGACGCCGTGCGGGCCGTGAAGGCGCAGGTGAAGATCCCCGTCGCCGTGAAGCTCTCGCCCTTCTTCTCCTCCCTGGCGCACTTCGCCGTGGAGCTGGAGGCGGCCGGCGCCGATGGCCTGGTGCTCTTCAACCGCTTCTTCCAGCCCGACATCAATGTGGAGGAGCTGACCGCCGAGCCCAGCCTGCAGCTGTCGGGGCCTGAGGACCTGCTACTCCGCCTGCGCTGGCTGGCCGTGCTGCACCACCACATGAAGGGCAGCCTCGCCGTCTCCGGCGGCGTCCACGATGGCATCGGAGCCCTCAAGGCCGTCATGGCCGGTGCCGACGCCGTGCAGATGGTGTCCGCCCTCCTGATCCACGGCCCCGAGCGCCTGGCCCAGTCTCGCGCCACCCTGGCCGAGTGGCTGGAGGAGCACGAGTACGAGTCCCTGGCCCAGGCCCGCGGCAGCATGAGCCTTCAGAAGTGCCCGAACGCCCAGGCCTTCACCCGCGCAAACTACATGCGCATCCTGAACGGCTGGAGGGCCTGAAACCCTGTTTTTCCAACGAGACCCCCGGCTCTCCGGGGGTCTCGCGCATTGTGAAAGAAAGTACACTCTTTGCTGTGATTGACCTAAAGATCGTCTATCATTCAGAATCGACAACCGCCCATAACCTGCGCAGGTGACCATGCTTCCTCTGTCCCAGTCCTCCGGTTACGCCGTTCTGGCCATGAGCTGCCTTGAGGATCCGGGCGGCAAGCCGACGCTGGTGGTGGATGTGGCGGCCCGGACGGGCTTCCCCCGCCCCTACCTCTCGAAGATGATCCACAAGCTCGCCAAGGTGGGCCTGGTGATGGCCAAGCGCGGCAACAAGGGCGGCGTGGTGCTGGCCCTGGCGGCCAAGGAGATCACCCTCGACCTCATCGCCGAGGCCGTCGACGGCTCCGAATGGCGGAACAAGTGCCTGCTGGGCTTCTCGGAGTGCACCGATGAGCGCGCCTGCCCCGCCCACACCTTCTGGAAGTCCGAGCGCGACCACATCCACCGCTGCCTGAAGGACATCTCCCTCGAGGAGATCCGCACCTTCGAGCAGCAGAGCCGCACCTGGCGCCTGGCCGACGCCCTGCCCGAGAAGAAGCTCAAGCCCCGGCCCAAGAAGGCCACCAAGCCCGCCGGCGCCAAGCCTGCCGCCGCGACCCGCAAGCCAGCCGCGCCGAAGAAGGCCGCCCCCAAGAAGGCTTAGAGCAACCGCTGAGAGCGCCTGCCAACACCCGATCGTCCGGGTGTTGGCAGGCGCTCCCGATTTCCATCGAAGGGCTCGGCTGAAGCGATCAGTTGAGCCCGTGGTCCGCCCGGAAGCGCTCAACGCCCGGGTCCTGGTGGCGGGCCATGTCCGCCAGCGTGACGCCGCGCAAGCGGGCCAGGATCATGTCCAGCGTCTCCCCCCAGAATTCGTGGAGGACGCAGGGCGTCTCGTCCGAGCAGCCGGCCAGCCCCACCAGGCAGCGGTTCCGCCAGGTCACGCCATCGATGGCCTCCGACAGGTCCTCCAGGGTGATTTCCGTCGCCGGCTTGGCCAGCACCACGCCTCCGTGGTGTCCCCGCCGCGCGGTCACCAGCCCCTTCTTCGCCAGCTTGTGGACCAGCTTGGACAGATAGGAGCGCGGGATGCCCGTGTAATCGGCCACCGACTCCACCAGGACCGGCTGCCCACCCGGCTCCTGAAGACAGCGCATGGCGCGCAGCGCGTAACCAGTGGTTTGGGATAAGGGCAACACACGCGCCTCCTGTACTCAGGGTTTCACTGTGGCCTTCTTCAATGAGGATCAGTCGGTAATCTAACGAGTCAACCACCCTTGTGATCTGCGTCACGGATGCCCCGGGAGAGGAAAAAAACGGGGCCCTGAACCAGGGCCCCGAAACAGGAGGATCGAAGGCGCCTCAGGCTCCTCCGCCCGTGGCAGCGCGGTTCTTCCGGAAGGACCAGAGGCCCCAGGCCAGGAAGGCGGCCTCGGCGAGGGCCACCAGCACCATCCACATCACCACCGGCGAATCGCCCATGCCGTAGGAGTGCATGCCCGTGGCCAGCACGAAGTTCACGCCCAGGTAGGTCATCACGATGGTCTGGAAGGCCAGGATGCTGACCACCGCCACACCGAACTTCCCGAGCATCCGGTCGATCTTGGCGTGCAGGATGGCCATGTAGGCCAGGAAGGCCACCAGGGACCAGACTTCCTTGGGATCCCATCCCCAGTAGCGCCCCCACGACGAGGCGGCCCACATGGAGCCCGTGATGATGCCGGCGATGAGGAAGATGGAGCCCACGAACATGTACCAGTAGAGGAGGTCGTACATCCGGTCGGCGAGCTCCGTCCGGCGGGGCGCGAAGGCGGTCACGCCGATCTGCATGTGGGCCACGGCGAGGCCCAGCGCCAGGATGGCGTAGCCCACCATGATGATGGGCACATGGATGGCCAGCCAGGGCGTGCCGGCGAGCACCGGCGCGATGGGGTGGATGAAGCGGTCGATGGGCAGCAGGTCGGTGAGCGCCATGGTCAGCGCGGCCATGACCGCCGCGTTCAGGACCACCAGGCGGTTCCTCAGCAGCGCGTAGGCGATGACCGCGAACAACCCCACGCCCCAGGCGAGGAAGAGCATGGATTCGTACATGTTCGCTGCGGGGATCCGGCCGCCGACATTCCAGCGCAGGAGGATGCCCCAGGTCATCATGGCGAAGCCGCCGATCAGCAGACCGAAGGCCGCCCGGTCGAGCATCGGGTTCTGCCGCTTCCAGGCCACGATGGACGCAGCCAGGGAGGCCAGCAGGATGATCCAGGACAGGCGGACGGGATTCAGCCGGTTGTAGAAGATCTCGCGGTCGATCGCCTCCGCCGAGGGCCAGCCTTCCTGGCGGGGCCCCTGCATCAGGCGCTCCATGCCCTCGGGCGTCGGCTCGGGAATGGCCCGCCAGCGGGCCTTGGGGTCCACGGAGATGGGGAGTGGCCGCACCGCCTGGTTGAGCCCGATGGACTGCATGGCGAGCAGGCGCTGTTCGAGCTTCTGCGCGTCCTGCAGCAGGCCCTGGAGCGGCTTCCGCTCCGCCTCGGCCTGATGGGCCGCCTGCAGCAGCCCCACCAGCTTCGGATTGCGGACGAACTGCACGAAGGAGGCATGGGTGGTGGAGGCCGGGAAATCAAGGGCCTTGGCCAGGGCATCCGATCCCACCAGGACCATCGGCGACTCGGCGCCCACATTGGGATTGAAGAGCCATACCGACACCGTCGCCACGGGGTCCTCCCCCTTCCAGGAGGAGGCTCCCGTCACGGTCCACACCATCTCCCGCGCCAGGGTGTCGAAGGGCATGACGCGGCCATCATGCTGCACCGGCAGGCGCCGCAGGGACTCAGGGGCCGGGGCGGCCTGGGCGCTGACGGCACCGCCAAGCAGCACCAGCGCCAGCAGCGCCGTCTTGCCCGCGCCCGGCGCCGCAGGCTTCGCCAGGGCGCCATTCCGGCTCTGGTAGGCGCGCGTGGCCAGCACGATGATCATGCCCAGGATGAGGGTGATGAACCCGGTGAAGACGATGGTCTGGCCGGGATCCTTGGACACCGCGAGCACGGTCGCCTCGCGGCCGGCCATCTGCTGGTAGCTCGACTGGAAGAGGGCGTAGCCCCGGTGGTGGAGCTCGTTGTTCATCCAGATCTTGGCCGGAAAGGTCTTGCCGGTCTCATGATCCGTGACCTGGACCTGGCTCGAGAACCCGGCGGGCCGCATGGTGCCCGGGTAGGTATCCAGCACGAAGTCGTCCAGCTTGACCGTGAACGGAAGCTGGTGGCGCACCACCGTCTCGCTCTCCTGGTGCTGGCCGTTCGTGTGGATGTGCTGCTCGATGACCGAGGCGCTCTCCCCCTCCCAGAGGCTGAGGTTGCCTTCGATCTTGAAGAAATAGGTGACGGCCGAACCCGCGAAGATCAGCAGCAGCGAGGCGTGGACCACCACGAAGCCGATGCGCTTCTTCGTCCACGGGAACAGGTCCGCGATGGACAGGGCCAGGTTGAGGGCGAACAGCCCCTGCAGCGCCAGGAACCACCAGGCGTAGTAGACGAGGCGGCCGGCCGTTTCCGCGCCGGTGCGGGTCTCGACGATGGTCCCCACGGACAGGCCCACCAGCAGCAGGATGAGCAGGATGACCGCCAGCTTCAGGGAAGCGAGAAACGCGAACAGTTTTTTCATGGATCCGATCCTGGTTCGGGAAGGAGGGTTCGACTGAGTGGCTAGCGGATCGCGCCCGACTGCTTGGCGACGACCTTGTCCTTGATCCGCGCGTAGACCTCGGGAGACACGATGTTGCGGGTGAGGAGGTGCGCCTTCGAGTGGTAGGGGCGTCCTGCGATGATCTTGGCCGCCAGTTCCTCAGGAATGCCCAGCATGAAGCTGAGCTCGTTCTTGGCGGCGCCGTTGATGTCCACGGGCTTCAGCTTGCCCTTCGTCCTGAGGCCGGCCGCCGGCGCCTTGGGCGCCCTGGCCGCCTTGCCCTTCGCGGCCGGCTGATCTTCGGCGGCCAGCGGAGCGGCGGCCGTCAGCAGGAGCATCGCAACAGCCAAGCAGGTCCTGAGGGTACGGATCGTCATGGGTGGTCTCCGTGGGGGCATGAAACCCCGACCCAGGAGAACACAAAAACGACCCGGGTACGGTCACATACCCGGGTCGTCTTCTATGGCTGGGAAGGGTGGAGTTTCACCACCCTTCCCTTTTCATTTCTTTACTTGTGAACAGCGCTGGGGCCGAACTGCGAACCCGCGCCGTGGCAGGCGCCACAGGATTCACTGGTCATGTTCAGGGCGCTGCGGTTCACCTTGATCTGGCCACCGTTCGTGACCATGTGGGCCTTGGCGGCGGCACTGTCGTGGCAGGTGACGCAGGCGGCGGTGAACGGAGTGATCATCTTGTCCGTGGGGCTGACGGTGTTCAGCGAGGTGTTCGCGTCGGCCGTGGTCAGGATGGCGCCGTTGTCCGCCAGTTCGCGGCTGGCCAGCAGCTTGCCGGAGGTGGGCATGTTGTAGCCGGTGGAGGTGTGGCAGCTCTGGCAGTTGCTCAGGATGCCGGGGAAGCCGACCCGGGCGCCGTCCACGATGGTGATGTTGCCACTGCGGTTGCGGGTGATCGCGATGGGGCTGGTGCGATCCGCGCCGGCGTGGATGCCGTGGATCATGTCCTTGAAGTTGTTGGTGGTCTGGGGGAACTTCAGGGCCACATTCGGGTTGGTCGGAACGGGGTTGGTGGTGAAGTCGATGCCCGTCCAGTTCTTCAGGCTGACCAGATCCTTGGCGGAGAACTTGTTCGAGGGCACATAGTAGGCGTTGATCTGGGCATCGGAGGTGCCGCGGCCGCTGGTGGTGAGGCCGGGGACATGGCAGGTGACGCAGACCTGGACTTCATAGACGCGGTTGCCGCCGTGGCCTTCGAACCACTCGTGGCACTTGGCGCACTTGGCCGAATCGATGGCGGTGCGGCGGACGGTATCGCCCGTGACGGCCTTGACCACGGAGATGGCGTGGCGGGCAACGGCGGGGCTGACCTGGGTGAAGTAGCCCTGCAGCGAGACCGAGCGGAGCTTGGCGGTGGCGGGGAAGGCGTTCAGCACGGTCGCGGTGTAGTAGCCGCTGGTGTCGGGGGCGGACAGCGTGCCGGAGGTTCCGGCGGTGTCCAGCAGGGTGGCGATGGAGACCGACAGGGGCTGGCCGTTCTTGAGGCCAAGGTTGTTGTAGTCGACGGGATCGGTGATGCCGTCCTGATCCTGGGCGTAGGCGAACAGGAAGCTGGGGGCGCCGGTGAAGCCCGCGAGGGGATCCTTCATGCCCGCGGCAGCGGCCTTGAAGGTGGTGTCCTTGCCATCGGCCTTGATCTTGAAGACGACGGTGGCGGTGGTGCCGGAGACGGCGGCGGACTTGATCTCGTAGGTGAAGTTCACCAGGCCGGCCGCAACGGTCGGGTTGTGGGTCGTCACATTGGCGGTCATGTGGTAGGTCTTGATCGCGGCCGAGTCGTGGCAGATGGTGCAGGCCAGATCGTTGAGCTGCGGGACATCGGTGCCCGGCATGTGGTTCGCACCCGTGGCGAAGTCCACGGCATCGTGGCAGGTGCCGCAGGCCAGCCGGCTGGGCTTCAGGTTCCAGTTCTGGGCCTGGGCCACGCCGTCATGGCACTTGGAGCACATGCGCTGACCGCCGTCGAGCATCGAGTAGCCGAGGGTCTCGAACTTGACATTGGCGTAGTTGTAGCCGGTCTTGGTCAGTTCGGAGCCCATGTGGATCCGGTGGGCCATGGCCGTCAGGTCGCCCACGGCGCCGCCGTTGATCTTGCGCTGCCCGGCGACGGCATCGTAGCCCGTGGCCGTGGTGGTGGCTTCGGCGTAGCCGAACTTGCGCTGGTCGGTGTGGCACACGGCGCAGTAGCGGACTTCCACGCGACCGCCGCCGTGGAAGGCGAGCTTGTCGTGGCACTCATTGCAATTGTTGATGGAGACGACATCGCGGATGTCCGTCGTGGCGGTGACGGGAGCGCCCGTGGCCGGCACGAAGTCGTAGATCACATTGATGGGGTTCGTCATGTTGACGGAGGGCGTGACGGTCACGCCGTTGGCCGTGTTGCTGCCGGTCCCGCGGGCGGCGCCCGAGAACTGGATGCTGAGGCGGTGCACGAGGCTCGGGGCGTAGGTCACATCGCCCAGGTCAGCCTTGGCGGAAGGGGCGGTGTAGGTGGCCGCATCCAGGGCCGCCTGGACCTTGGTGATGTCGCGGTAGAAGGTGTACTTGTAGGTGCCGTCCCCGTTGTCCACCAGGGTGCCGATGTTGTCGGTGGTGGGCCGGGTGGGGGCCGCGGCGGCGGTGGTGGTCGGAGTGCTGGTCACGATGTAGCTGACCCACTTGCTGGGCGCCTTGGTCGCGGCATCCTCGGGCACCAGCTTCGCCATGGCGAAGGCCAAGTTGGGATAGCTGGCGACGAGGGCCGTGGAGCTCTTGGCGGTGAACCCGCCGAGGCCCCGGATGCCGATGCCGGCGGCATCGGTCACCTGGAAGTTGACCACCGGGGCGGCGCCCATGGTGACGCTGGTGACCTTGACCGTGGCCTTGAGGTTGGCCCACTGGTCGGTGGTCAGGCGATCCGCATCGACGATGGTGATGCCGTTGGTGCCATTGGTCCCGTTGGTGCCGTTGGTCCCGTTGGTGCCGTTGGTCCCGTTCAGGCCGGCGTTGCCGTCCTTGCCATTGCAGCCGATCAGCACCAGCGCGATGGCGGCGGTGGCGATCAGGCCGCACAGCTGTTTGAGAGGTTTGTGTTGCATGTCTTTTCTCCCTTGATGGAGGTGGAACTAAGAGTCACGAGACGCGTGGTGGGGCCCTGGAGGTGAGCAACCGGATCACGCACCCCCTGTGGAACCGGGTGGGGCGGGCGCGGGATTCCCAAGGAAGCCAGCGCGAAGGAATGCATCTGTGGGTCCGGTGCGCCGGCAAGGCGCTGATGTTCAATCCACAGAAAGCTGATGCCTATGTCAAAAATCACCCAAAGGATAGCCATCCCTTTGATCACCTCAAAGGTGGATATGATCCCCGTGCATATGCCTTCATGCTTGACAAGAAGCAGACGAGAATTGAGTGTCTAGACCTTTTGTTGTTCGCAAGATCACGCGGATGACGGCTTTCAGGGCCCCCCGTTTCATCCGGCGGAAGGGGCTTGGGAAAAGAACCCGCGGCCAGAGGTTCCCACTTGCGACAAAGTTGTGACCTTTGCCACTCGAACCCTGCCCCATGCGAAAGGACCCGGAGCGGGTCGGCTCCGGGTCCTGGGTCCAGCGGCTTCTTCGTGGGGCGGAGGGGGCGTCGGCGGGGTCGCGGCTGGGCCCGGCGAGTGCCGGGCCGCGCAGGTATCTCTCAGCGCTTGGCGGCCGGGCGACGAACGGCCACCCGGTCCCGGATGGCCAGGTAGACCCCCTCGGGCAGGGCCCCGTTGGTCACCAGGTGCGCCTTCGTCAGGTAGGGGCGTCCGGCGATGATCTTGTCCGCATAGGCGTCCGTGATCCCCGGGACGGTCTTCAGCTGCTCCTTGGAGGCCGTGTTGAGGTCGATGCGCTTGGCATCCGCCTCGGCCTTGGCCTTCTCCCTCGCCTTGATGCGGGCTGCCCGGGCCTTCGTCTTCGCCGCGGTCTCGGTGGATTTCTTCGGCGCCAGCCGCTGGTCCTGGGCGGGATCCTGCGCGGGGGCCACCGCAGCGGCGGTCATCATCAGGGCCAGCAGGGCGGTCTTGAGGGCTCGGTTCATCATGGCTCACTCCAATCGGGGCTTGATTGTCCGGCGGCAGGCCGACGATCGTCAACGGCTGGCCCCCGCCTCCGCCGTGGGCATGGCCCTCCGCCGAACCCATGCGAAACGACCCGGATGCAGGCATCCGGGTCGTTTCGTCAGGGCTGGGGTGGTGCGCCCGGAGCCGGCGGGCCGGACTCCGGGAAACGGCACTAGAACTTCATGTGCACGGCCTTGATGTCCGCGGTCTTGCCGGTGCCGTGGCAGATCATGCACTGCTCGGTCCGGGTGGACAGCAGGCTGCGGTTCTCGTTGATGGTGCCGCCATTGCCCTTCATGTGGGCGATCGCCGCCGTGTTGTCATGGCAGGCGAAGCAGGCCGCGCTGATGGGCGAGATGACCATGTTGGTCCCCGCACCATCCGCATAGGCACCGGTGGCCGCCGTGAAAGTGAAACCCGCACCGTAGATGGTGTTGGGCTGAACCCAAGGCGCGTAGTAGATGCCGAAGGGCTCGTTCCCGGTGGTGACCACGGCCAGGGTGGCGGGCGTGGCCGTGGTGCCGCTCATGGCCGTGGAGGCCAGGAGGTTCGGCAGGGCGGACGCGGAGCCACTGAGCGAGAAGTCATAGGTACCGGAGATGTGGCAGGCTTCGCAGTTGTTCAGGATGGCCGGATAGGTCGGCTTCCAGAGCTGCGTGACATCCGCGTGCCAGGAGAACTTGTTCTCGCGCACGGCCGAAGCGTGCAGGGCGTGGACGGAATCCTTGGCGTTCACGCTCCAACCGCTGTTGGCCCGGTTGGCGGTGTGGCACCAGGAGCAGGTGGGCGCATCGTTGCGCTGACCGGCATGGTAGACCTTCTCGGTGAAGACGCCGAGGGCCGCGTGGCAGTCATTGCACTTGGCGTTGCTCACGATGGTGCGGCGGGCCGCCTGGGTGGCGAAGCCGGTGGGCAGCGTGCCGCTGACGAGCTTGAAGGCGTTGGGCGCGGGAACGCTCACGCCGCCTTGCCGCTTGCCATCGGTGTTGTAGGCGTAGCCAGCCACATTGGTCTGGGTGAGGGGCTGGGTGTTGGGAATGCCGTAGGTGTAGCCGATGCCGCCGGTGATCATCGTGGCGGTGGCGGGGATCTTCACGCTCTTGATGGTCAGCGTGTAGTAGCCGCTGGCATCGGGGCCGGTCATGTCGCTGGTGGTGACGGTCTTGTTCCAGACATTCCGGATGTAGGCGCTGGCCGAGGCGTTGAAGTCCGCGGGCTTGGCGATGCCATCCTGGGGCACGGCGAAGACCACATAGGCGCTGGGGCCGCCCACGAAGTTCGGCAGCAGTTCCACGGTGGCGTCGGCCGCCGCAGGCTGGGCATTGAAGGCGACGGCGGTGCCGTCGAGGAGGACGCGGAACTTGAGGACGGGCTGCTGGCTGGCGTTGATGGTCACGCTGCTCAGGTCCCAGGTGGGCTTCACGGCGCCGGCGGGCAGGTTGTCGGTGTAGGCCGCCACATAGGAGGCATTGGTGTTGCCGCCCGTGCCGCCGTTCCAGACATTGTTCGGGTCAGGCCGCACTGCGGGCACATGGTTCAGCTTGACGCCGGCCGCGCCGTGGCAGGAGCTGCAGTTCGCATCGGAAGTGGCCGCGCCGCCCGCGTGGTTGGCGCCGGTGGCCCAGACGATGTTGTCGTGGCAGGCACCGCAGGCCAGACGGCTGGGAACCAGATTCCAGTTATCGCCCTGGGGCGTGGCGGTGGAGGCGGTGTGGCACTTGGTGCAGTTCCGCAGGTCCTGCGGATAGGTCACCTCGTTGTAGGCCAGGAACTGGTTGTAGCCCTGGTAGTACAGGAGTTCCCCGGTGTGGATCTTGTGGATCATGTTCGGGAAATCCGCCAGCGCCATGCCCTGGAGCCGCTGGGTGCTGCCGTACAGGCCGGCGGCCACCAGAGTGTTGCCCGTGGCAGGCAGGGACTCGCCGCTGCCGTACTTCAGCTGGTCGGTGTGACACACCGCACAGAGCTTCGCGTCCTGGATGGGCGGGAACTGGGCGGCATGGAAGGACAGCTTGGTGTGGCAGGAGTTGCAGGAGGCGGTGTCGACGATCAGGCGCTCGGCATCCGTAGCCGCGACGGCCTTGCCCGTGGAGGGGATGAGGTCGTAGGTGAGGTTGGCCGTATCCTTCGCCGTGGTGGTGGTGCCGATCTGGTAGCCGCCCATGGTGACGACCACGCGATGCGTCAACGCCGGTTCGTAGGTCAGATCGCCGAGGTCGGCCTTCAGGTGCGTGGCGTCATAGGTGGCGCCGTCGACATAGCCCTTGGCCTTGGTGAGGTCCAGGGCAGCGGTGTAGGTGTACGAGCCGTCCAGGTTGTCCTTCAGAGTTCCGGAATTCTCGGTGTGGGGCCAGCCGGGCACGGCCGCCTTGCCCGCGGCGGGCGTGGTCACGACCATGTAGTTGACCCAGCGGCTGGGGCTCTTCGTCGTGGCGTCGCCCGGGACCAGCTTGGCGACGGCGAACCCGAAGTTGGAGTAGGCGCCCGTCGAGCTCTTCTGGGCCAGGCCGATCACCGGAATGCCCTGGGCATCGGTGATGGAGAAGTTCACGACCGGCGCGCCGCCCATGGTCACGCTGGTGATGGCGCCGCGGAGAGAGAGCTTGGCCCACTCGTCCTGGCTGAGCTGAGCAGCATTCACGGTGATGGTGGCGTTGGTGCCATTGGTGCCGTTGGTGCCGTTCGTTCCATTCGTGCCGTTCGTACCGTTCGCACCGTTCTGGCCGGCCTTGCCGTTGCAGGCGATCAGGACGAGCGCGACGGCAGCGGTGGCGATGAGCCCACAGAGCTGTTTGAGAGGTCGGTGTTCCATGTTTCATTCCTTTCAGGAAATCGGACTGCGGTTGAAGAGACAGGCGGAAAAGTCGGGGTGCGCCTTAGCCGTAAGCGCGCCGCCGCCGCACCCGCCGGTTGGCGGTGCCGCGGAAGCCCTGGGCCGATCCGAGAACGGCCACCCAGCCCAGGCTCAACCCCAACCTCAACCCTGGCCCCGGCCCAGCCTGCCGAAGGCAGCGCGCGAAGGCGGGATCAGAAATGGGGAGAAGCACGCGGGCATCCTCAGGAGGAGCGTTCCTCGGATCTTCTCCAATGAGGATCTTCCGGTAATTTAACGCGTCAACCAGCCTTGTGACCTTTGTCACGGGACCCATGACAAAGGTGAGACGGCCCATCAATGGGAGGTCACGGCTAAATCCAAATCCGGGAGGGCCCCGGTGGGCCTCTCCCCGGCAGAGACCGCACCTGACTCGCCCAATCACTCGGGGAGGGCCGGGCGCACAAAAGAAAAGACCCGGGCTTTCCAGCCCGGGTCCTTTCTTCGTGCAGGTGGTGCGTCCGGAGCGCGGCGAGCCGCGCTCCGGTTTGACGGCTACTTGAAGTTCATGTGCACGGCCTTGATGTCCGCGGTCTTGCCGGCGGCGTGGCAGATCATGCACTGCTCGGTCCGGACGGCCAGGAGGTCGCGGGTCTCGTTGATGGTGCCGCCGTTGCCCCGCATGTGGGCGACCGCAGGCTTGCTGTCATGGCAGGCCCAGCAGGCAGCGGTGATCGGCGAGGTGACCAGGGTCGTGAGGGTCGCGGGGGTGCTGACACCCGCGGCGGACACGGCGAAGGCGGTGCCGTAGTTGCCCCAGCTGACATAGGGGGAGTAGTAGTTGCCGAAGGCCTCGTTGCCGGTGGTGACCACAGGCAGGGTGGAACCCGCGGGAAGCACCGTTCCGTCCACGGCCTTCTTGTAATCGCCATAGGCGGTCGTGGAGGCCAGGAGGTTCGGGAGGGCCGCAGCGGAGGCGCTGGCGGTGAAGTCATAGGTGCCGGACACATGGCAGGCTTCGCAGTTGTTCAGGATGGCCGGGTAGGTCGGCTTCCAGAACTGGGCGACATCCGCGTGCCAGGAGAACTTGTTCTCGCGCACGGAGGAGGCGTGCAGGGCGTGGATGGCATCCTTGGCGTTCACGCTCCAGCCATTGTTGGCCCGGTTGACGGAGTGGCAGAAGGTGCAGCTGTAGGCATCGTTCCGCTCACCGGCGTGGTAGGCCGAGGTAGTGAAGACGCCCAGGGCCACATGGCACTCATTGCACTTGGCGTTGGTGACGATGGTGCGGCGAGCGGCCTGCGCGGCGAAGCCGGTGGGCAGGGTCCCGCTGACCAGCTTGGTGACATTGGGGGGAGGAACGCTCAGGCCACCCATCATCGTGGTCGTGTCGTAGGCGTAGCCCGGGACATTGGTCTGGGTGATGGACTGGCTGTTCTTGTTGTAGGTGTAGCCGATGCCGCCGGTGATCATGGTGGCGGTGGCGGGGACCTTCACGCCCGTGAGGGTGATCTTGTAGTAGCCGTTGCTGTCGGGGCCGGTCATGGTGCCCGCGGCGGCGCCGGTGGCGGTGCCGTTCCATATCTTCTTGATGTAGCCGCTGGCGGTGGCGTTCCAGTCGGCGGGGGTGGCCACGCCATCCTGGGGCACGGCATAGGCCAGGTAGACGCTGGGGCCGCCCACGAAGTTGTCCCACAGCTCGGTCTTGGTGGCGCTGGCGACATTGAAGTCGGCGCGGGCACCGTCCTGGAGGAAGCGGAACTCGAAGACGGGCTGCTGGCTGGCGTTCAGGGTCACGCTCTTGAGATCCCAAGTGACCTTGATGGCGCCGGCGGGCAGGTTGTTGGTGTAGGCGGCCAGGGCCGAGCCATTGGTGTAACCACCGGTGGCGAAGGCCGGGTTCGGCGGAGTCACGGGGATGTGGTTCAGCTTGATGCCGGCGGCGCCGTGGCAGGAGCTGCAGTTGACATCGGAGGTGGCAGCGCCGCCCGCGTGGTTGGCGCCGGTCGCCCAGTCAATCTTGTCGTGGCAGGCGCCGCAGGCCATGCGGCTGGGCTTGGTGTTCCAGTTGTCGCCCTGGGGGGTGACGGCAGAAGCGGTGTGGCACATCGCGCAGTTGCGCAGGTCCTGGGGATAGGTGACCTCGTTGAACGCGATGCCGGCATAGTTGTAGCCGTCCTTGCTCAGCTCTTCACCGGCGTGGAGGCGGTGGATGAAGGCGGGGAAGTCGCCCACGGCCAGGCCATTGATCTTGCTGGTGCTGCCGGAGAAACCCGTGGCGGTCTTGGTGGCTTCGGCATTGCCGTACTTGCGCTGGTCGGTGTGGCAGACCGTGCAGTACTGAGCCTCGATGCGGCTGCTGCCGTGGAAGCCGTTGAACTTGGTGTGGCAGCGGTTGCAGGAAGCCGTGTCCACGATGTTGCGCTGCTCGTCCGTGGCCGCGACGGCCTTGCCGGTGGCAGGGATGAAGTCGTACCACAGGTTGGCCGGGGTCTTGACGACGACGCCGGCGATGCCGGAGTTGGTGGCATCGGGGGTGTTGGTGCCGGTGCCGCGGGCGTTGCCGCTGATCTGCAGGGCAATGCGGTGCGTCAGGGCCGGCTGGTAGGTCACATCGCCCAGGTCAGCCTTGGCGTTGTTGCCCGTGTAGGTGGCGGCATCCAGGACGCCCTGGGCGGCCGTGATGTCGCGGTAGAAGGTGTACTTGTAGGAACCGTCGCCGTTGTCGACCAGGGTGCCCGCATTGTCGGTGGTGGGCTTGGCGGGGGCGGTGGCGGTGGTGGTGTTCGGCATCGAGGTCACGATGTAGCTGACCCACTTGCTGGGGCTGCCGTTCGTGCCGGGCACCAGCTTCGCGATGGCGAAGGACATGTTGGCGTAGCTGGGAACCAGGGCGTTGGCGGCCTTGGTGGTGAAGCCGAGGCCCACCACGGGGGTGCCGGTGCCGTTGGTCACGGTGAAGTTCACCACGGGCTTGCCGTTGGTCACGGTGGCGCTGGTGATGGTGCCCTTCAGGGTGAGGTCGCCCCACTGATCGGGGGTCATCTGGGCGGCGTTCACGGTGATGGTGGCGTTGGTGCCATTGGTGCCATTGGTGCCGTTGGTGCCGTTGGTGCCGTTGGTGCCGTTCAGACCGTTCTGACCGGCCTTCCCGTTACACCCGATCAGCACCAGGGCGACCGCTGCGGTGGCGATGAGCCCGCAGAGCTGTTTGAGAGGTGGTTGCTTCATGGTTCTTTTCTCCGTTGTGAGTGGGTGGAACTAGTGATGAAAAGGGCGCTGACAAAAGCGGTGATGACTAAAGTGGACGAGGAGATCCCCTGGGGTAACTTGGCCATGAACCTCCTTCTACATCCGTAGTTTCGATGCAATCTCGGGCCTGCCCGGAAAGGCTGGGGCGAAGGCTCTAGTTGACGGTCCGACCGTGGCACATGGTGGCGTTGAAGCAGCCGGGGGCGGTTCCCGCCGGAGCGGGCGTCGCGGGCTTCAGCACGGAGTTGGCGCCGTTGGCGTGGCACTTGAAGCACTCCGGCGCGTTGGCCACATTGGTGTTCACATGGCTGGGCGTCGCCAGGGTGGCGCCGAGCCAGGGCCGATCAGGATGCGGCGCCTTGGTGTGGCAGCTCTTGCAGGAGGTGGTGAGGCCGTTGTCGTAGGTCGATCCGTGGCACTTGGCGCAGTGGGCGAAGCCCGCCATGGCCGTGGGATCGGTGCTCGGCGCCAGCTGGGCGCCGAGGCGGCCGTGCTGGGCGGGGTCGGCCCAACCCGCGGGGTGGTTGATGCCCTTGGGGTGGCAGGTGAAGCAGCTCACCTTGGAGATGCCGCCCGCCGCCGCCGGGTCCGAGGTGGAACCGTGGCAGGTACGGCACTGGTCGGGCGTCTTCACATACTCGGCCCAGTGGGTCTGGATCCAACCGGCCTGGTGCTCGGCCTTGGTCGGGCTCAGCTGGGTCGCCGGACCGGCGGTTCCGCTGCATCCCCAGGCAAGGAGGGCGAGGGCCACTGCAAAACAGCTTCCCATCACCAGCTTAGCTCTGTTCATGGTGTTCCCCTTCAAGGCTTAAACGGATGCCTACCGGTGACAAGCCTTGCACTTGTCGTTGTTGGCTCGGCCGTGGCAGGTGTAGCAGCTGGACGGATCCATCTTGCCTTCCAGGCGGTGGAGGGTCATGAAGTCGCCGCGGTGCGGCGTGTCGCGGTCCGGGCGGTCGCTGAGCCGGATCGAGGGCTTCATGGGCACCTTGCCGCCGTGGCAGTCCGTGCAGAAGGACTGGGCGTGGCAGGAAGCGCAGGTGTTCGCGTCCTGGTTGGCCTGGAAGCGGTGGTCCTTCACGAAATTGGCGGTGTGGTCGAAGGAGGCGTAGGGCTTGAGGGCGCCCTTGGCCACATCGGTGCTGTGGCACTCGGAGCACATGGGGCGGCCGGCGCTCAGCTCCTGCGGATGGGTGGGGGCGTAGCTCGTCTCAGGCGAGATGAGGCTGCAGGCCATGAGGAACCCGAGGCCCAGCGCCACGCCGATGAACTTGAAGACCGTATTCCGGGCCATTAACGACCTCCCTTCTTAGCAAAGCCGAACCGATACTCGGCCCGCAGCAGTCCCCGGGTCTCATGCTTGGCCACGGGGTTGGTGCCATAGCTGACATCGCCGGACATCTTCAGGTTCGTGGTCGCCTGGAATCCGAGCGAGGCGACCGCTTCGTAGACATTCTTCATGCCCGCCAGGTACGGGTTGCCGCTGTCGTAGCGCTGCAGGATGCCGTCCAGGCTCGCGGAGAACTTGCCCTTGACGGTCATCATCCAGGCGCGGGCCTCCTTGTGGGAGAGGCTGCGGTAGGGCGTCGCGGGATCCACGAACTTCGTATTCGCGGCGTTCACCCAGTGGGCGCCGACGCCGGCCTGGAAGGTCTTCTCGCTGGAGGCCCAGCGGATCTCGCCACCGGCCCGGTTCACATCGCCGAAGCTCTCCCGGTGCATGTGGCGGTAGTCGGCCACGATCTGCACCGTCGAGGGCGCGTTCCAGGTGATGCTGCCGCCGAAGCCGCGGAACATGTCCTTCTCGTCCTGACGGAAGAGGGAGGGCAGGTTCGTCCCGGCGAAGTAGGCGAAGAAGTTCCGTTCCGCGAAGTTGCCGGACAGGACGAACTGGCCGCCCAGCTTCAGGCTGGCGGTGTAGTCGTGCTCGGCGATCTTGTTGCGGTCCGGCGCGCCGGGCGCTGCGGGGGCGTGGTCGGCGAGGTCGAACACCGTCCGGCCGCGGACATCGAAGATCGTGGCCGGCGTGATCAGGACATCGACGCCCAGCTGCTTGCGGGTGTAGTCGATGGGGGAGGGGATGTCGAGGTCCTTGGCGGCCTTCGTCCCGTCCTGGAGGAAGGAGACGCCGATCTCGCCCACCTTGGGCATCCGCCAGCCCAGGCGCGTGCCGAAGATGGCATCCCGCTGGAACTCGTAGTCCGTCTGGTTCCGGGGATCCACCGTCTTGTAGTAGACGGGGCGGCCGCCGAAGGCCGACACGGAGAACCCGCCCCGCAGGTCGGTCCGGACGCTGACGCCGTCGATCTGCTCGAAGCCGGTGCTCTGGTTGACCGTCATCCGGCCCGCCTTGATCTCGGCGTTGGCCCGGTCGAACCGGTACTGCAGGTAGCCGTAGTTCAGGTAGCCGCCCGACTTCCCTTCCAGGGTGGAGGCGTCGGACAGGTCCGTCCGGCCCCAACCGAAGAGGTGCAGCGACAGGTTGTCGGTGCCCAGCTTGGTGGCGTCGATCCCGAGGTACTGGGTCGCGGGGGTGAAGGTGGCCTTGTCGAAGCCGGGAGTGTCCTGCTTCCACATCTGGGCCATGGTGGTGCCGTAGAGGCTGACCTCCTGGCCCCAGGCAGTGGCAGACATCAGTGTGGCAAGGAGGACCACATGGTTGCGTCGCTTCATGATTCGCCTCATCTCGCAGTGCGCGGTGGGTTGGCCGTTCTAGACGAATGATCCCTGGGGGGCGGTGGCCGGGTCCCTCGTGACAGTTCGGTGAGTCATGCGGGACCTCCTTGGGCTGGACGAGGGACATCGAGTGCTAAGCCGATGTTCGTATCAGCAACGACACTAGGCCTGAACTCAGCCGACCTCAAGAGTGCAAATGCACTTTTCTTTCTTAACCAAATAGTTTTGTAGAGTGATTTAAACACGGAACCATGACATTTCAATTGCACTCATAAAAATTAATAATAAATAAGTTATTTATTTCGTAATCAAAAAAAATCCTGTTTTAAAACCCTCCTGGATCCCATCAAAACCTGTCCCAACGGACAAAGTTGTGACCGGGGGCACTGGGAAAGGTTCCCGGATTTCTCACCGGAGTTACGACCGCCCCGGACCGCTGTGATGCCGGGCACAGCCCGGGGCCCGGGTGGCGCCGTGTGACCCTAGGCACTGTCCGCGCTGAACATACTTCCCACTTGGAAAAGGTTGGAGGATTTCATGGCAGATAGCACCCTGGCGCTGGGCGTGGAGGCGGTCGGTTGCGCCGCCTTCGATGCCGGCATCAAGGGCGCGTTCGGGTATCCGGGCACGCCTTCCACCGAAGGCTTCGAGTTCGTCGAGGCCCTCATCCACCGGGCCGGTGACGGCCGGGCGGCCCAGTGGGCCGCCAATGAGAAGGTCGCCTACGACCTGGGCATGGGCATGAGCTACGCCGGCCACCGCACGCTGGTGACCATGAAGCATGTGGGCCTGAATGTGGCCCTGGATGCCTACGCCAACTCGGCGCTCACCGGCGTCCGGGGGGGGCTCGTCCTGCTGGTGGCGGATGACCCCGGCATGCACAGCAGCCAGAACGAGCAGGACAGCCGCCGCCTGGCGGAATTTGCCTGGCTGCCCTGCCTGGAGCCGAGCACCGTGCAGGAATGCTACGACCTCACCTTCCGCGCCTTTGAGCTGTCCGAGGCCCTCCAAGTGCCCGTGATGCTGCGCATCGTGACCCGCCTGGCCCATTGCCGGGCGGCGCTGGTCCGCCGCGAGACCCTGGCCCCCACCGGGCTGGGCCTCGCCCCGAAGGCCTCCATCCAGGACTGGGTGCTCATTCCCGCCAACGCCCGCCGGCGCTATGTGGACCTGCTGGCCAAGCAGCCCCGCCTGAAGGCCGAGGCCGCCACCCTCAACCGCCTGGTCCCCGGGAGCGGGCGCCAGGGCGTGGCCCTGGCCGGCATGGGTCGGGCCTATTTCGGTCAATTGGCCCTGGAGCACCCGGCCCTGGCCGCCCTGCCCCGTCTGGAGATCGCCGCCTACCCCGTGGACCCGGCCCTGGAGCAGACCTTCCTGGCCCAGGTGGATGAGGTCGTGGTCTTTGAAGAGGACTACCCGGTGCTCGAGGAGCGCCTCGGCCTCCGCGGCACCGCCAAGGTCCACGGCCGCCTCGACGGGGCCCTGCCCCGCACGGGTGAGCTGTCCCCGCGCCTCCTGAAGGACGCCCTCGGGCTCAAGCTGCCCGACGGGAAGGCCGCCGCCCGCCTGGACCTGCCCATCCGCGCCCCCCGCTTCTGCGACGGCTGCGGCCATGTGGACGCCTACGGAGCCATGCAGGAGGCCCTCGCCAAGGTCGGCGCCCCCGAGGCCCGCGTCTTCGGCGACATCGGCTGCTACACCCTGGCGGCCCAGGAGCCCATGGCCGCCATCCATGCCGTGGTCGAGATGGGCGCCAGCATCAGCATGGCCGTGGGCGCGGCCCTGGCCGGTGAAACGCCCTCTGTGGCCGTCATCGGCGACTCCACCTTCGGCCACAGCGGCCTGCCCGCCCTGCTGACCGCCGCCGATGCCGGCGTCAATGTCACGGTGGTCATCCTCGACAACCGCGTGGTGGGCATGACCGGTCAGCAGCCCAGTCAGGCCCTCGACCAGGTCGAGCGCATGGTGCTGGGCATGGGCATCCCCGAAGCCCAGGTCCAGGTGCTCCTGCCCGTGCCCAAGCAGCACGAAGCCAATGTGGCGGCCATGGAGGCCGCGCTGCGGCATCCCGGCCCCTCGGTGGTGGTGTTCCGCCGGGAGTGCATCCAGTCCATCCGCCGCGGCGTCCTGAAGGACCACGACCGTCAGGAACGCGAGCGTTGCGTCAGCGAGGCCTGCTCATGAACGCGTCCCGCATCCACGGCATCGTCCTGTCCGGCGTCGGGGGCCAGGGCGTGCTCTCCCTCGCCCAGATCCTGCTGGAGGCCCTGCGCCGCAGCGGCCTCCACGCCCTCCAATCCGAGATCCACGGCATGAGCCAGCGGGGCGGCAGCGTCCACGCCCAGGTCTGCTACGCCGAGGGCCCCCTCAGCTCGCCCATCATCGACGAGGGCTGCGCCGATCTCCTGATCGCCCTCGAACCCCTGGAGGCCCTGCGGTATGTGTCCATGCTGCGCGTGAGCGGCGCCCTCGTGGTGTCCGAGGAACCCCAGACCGACATGGAGGGCTACCCCCCGCTGGACGACATCTACGCGGCCCTCAAGGCCGTGCCGGGCGCCCACCTGGTGGATACGGAGGACCTCGCCCGGCGCCTGAACCACCGCCAGGCCGGCGGCATGGTCCTCCTGGGCATGGCCTCGCGCTTCCTGCCCGTGGATGACGGCATCTGGCGCGAGGTCATCACCCAGCGCTTCGAGTCCAAGGGCGCGCGCGTGACCGAGAAGAACCTCGAAGCCTTCGAAGCCGGACGGGGCCTGATCAAGGAACCGGTGGGAGTCTGACATGAGCGACGCGACGGGATTCCTCCACGAGGGGCGGGCCTACGGCCTGCTCGCCGCCGCGGGCCTGCGGGTGCCGCGCCACGGGTTTCTGGAGGCGGGGCCGCTGCCCTTCGCCCCCGGGGAGCCCATCGTCCTCAAGGGCATCGCCGACCAGCTCTGGCACAAGTCCGACAAGGGCGCCGTCCACTTCGGCGCCTTCGATGCCGAGGCCCTGAGGGCCGAAGCCGCGGCCATGCGGCAGCGGGTCGCGGAGCATCCCTGGATCGGCGGGCTGGTCTGCGAGAAGGTGGCTTTCAAGCGCCTGGCGGGCCTGCCCACGGAAGCCCTGGTCTCCCTGAAGCGCGATCCCGACGCGGGCTGGCTCGTAGTCTGTGGCATCGGTGGACTCCAGGCCGACGCCTGGGCCGCCCTGGCCCCACCGATGATCTGGCCCCTGGCCCTCTGCACGCCGGACCAGGCCCTCGCCGACCTGCGCGCTCACTGGCTGGGCCGCACCTGGCTGGGCCACCAGCGCGGTGCCGAGGCCCTCACGGACGAAGCCAAGCTGCTGGCCTTCCTTCAGGGGCTCTGGCGCGCGGCCGAAGGGCTCGAACGCGAAGGGGTCACCCTGCTCGAGCTGAATCCCGTGGTGCTGGATGGCGACGGCCTGCCCACGGCCCTGGACGGCGTGGGCACCCTGGGCGCTGCCGCCCCGGCCCCGGCGGCCACCCCGGATCCCGCCTGGTACCAGGCCCTCGTGAGCCCCCGGAACCTGGTGATCGCGGGGGTCTCCAGCCGCGCGGGCACGGTGGGCCGCATCATCCTGGAGAACGCCCAGAAGGCCTCGCTGCCGGAAGGTTCGATCCGCCTCATCAAGCCCGGCGCGACCGAGTTCCTGGGCCTGCCCTGCCTGCCCTCCGTGGCCGAGCTGGCGGCGGCGCCCACGGACCAGCTCATCGTCTCCCTGCCCGCCGTCCAGACCCTGGAGCTGGTGGAGCAGCTCTGCCACCAGGGCGGCGGCGCCACCGTGGTCTATGTGGTGGCCGGAGGCCTGGGCGATGGCGCCGACACCGAGGGGCTCGGCCAGCGGCTCGTCGCCGGCCTGGAGGCCCACCGGCGCGAAGGCAAGTGGACGCCGGCCCTGGTGGGCCCCAACGGCCTGGGCCTCTACAGCCCCGACCAGCACCTGAACACCCTCTTCATCCCCGACGAGAAGCTGCCCCTGCGCCCCAAGCCCGGCCATGTGGCGCTGGTGAGCCAGAGCGGCGCCTTCCTCATCACCCGCCTTAGCCGGCGGCCGGACCTGGGACTGCGGGCCGCCATCGCCATCGGCAACCAGATGGACCTGCGCTGCTCAGACTTCCTCGCCGGCTTCGCCTCGGACCCGGCCGTGAAAGTGGCCGGCGCCTACCTGGAGGGTTTCGCTCCCGGCGACCTCAAGGCCACGGCCGAAGCGGCCAGGGGCCTCCGCGCCGCGGGCCGCCGCGTCCTGCTCTACAAGGGCGGTCGCAGCCAGGAGGGCATGGCCGCCGCCAGCAGCCACACGGGGGCGCTCGCGGGCGATCACGCCCTGCAGGCCAGCGTCCTGCGGCGTTCGGGCGCGATGCTGGCCGAGCGCATCGAGGCCTTCGACGCCGCCCTGTCCTGGCTCGGCGCCTTCGCCGAGGGCAGGCCCCGCCGCGTGGCCATCATGACCAACGCGGGCTTCGAGTCCGTGGTCTCCGCCGACCTCCTGGGCGGGCCCTTCCGCGGGGCCAAGCTCACCGAAGCCGAGACGGCGGCCCTGACCGCCGCCATCGAAGCCCACGGCCTGACGGGTCTCGTGAGCCCCCGGCTCCCCCTGGACCTCACGCCCATGGCCGATGAAGCGGCCTACCTGGCCAGCGCCGACCTGCTGCTGGCCTCCGAGGCCGATGTGCTGGTGGTGGGCCTGGTGCCCCTGACCCGGCGCCTCGGCACGGCGGATCCGGCAGTCTTCGGCCCCTTTGCCCGGGCCCTGGCGGACCTGGCCCGGCAGCACGGCAAGTGGGTGGGCGTGGCCGTGGAGGGCGGGCACCTCTACGACGCCTATCGCCAGGGGCTCCGCGAGGCGGGCCTGCCCGTCTTCCTGACCATGGAGGAGGCCCTGGAGGGCCTGCAGCTCATCGCATCCGAGCTGTGACCTGCGCCATGGTCTGAAACGGGTTTTGAGGGCAGACTCTATTTCGGACCAACGAGGCCCGAAATGTCCCGATTCCTTCCCCCCTGGCGCACCCTCCTTCCTGCCGAGCACGGCAGCTGGTTCATGCTGGGGCTCCCCCTGGTGCTGGGTCTGCTGGTGCGCCCCAGCCTCCCCGGAGGTTTGGTGGCCCTGGCCGCCCTGGCGGTCTTCCTCGCCCGGCCGCCGCTCCGGCGGGTGCTGAGCGGCCAGCGGGACCCCCTCCAGCGACGGGCCCTGATGCTCTTCGCGGGCCTGGCCGGCGGCCTCGGCCTCGGCGCCCTGGTCCTGGCCGGTCCGCGTTTCCTGATCCCCCTCGCCCTCACGGCGCCCCTGGTGGGATTGGCGCTCCGGGCCGATCTGGCCCGGGCCGTCCGCTCCCTGGCCGTGGAACTGACCGCCCAGGCGGCTTTCGCGGGGCTGGCCGCAATCCTGCTCGTCGCCGGCGGCGCCGCGGAGGCCCAGGCGGGAATGGCCTGGCTCTTCGCCACCCTCCTGGGCGGCGCCAACCTCGCCCATGTGCGCCGGCTCCTGGGCCACGCCCACCGGCTCGAGGCCTCGGAGCTGCGCCGCCGCTGGCTCCCCGTGCACCTCCTCCACCTCGCGCTCCTGGGCACCTCGGGTCTGCTGCTGGCCCCCCGCGGGGTCGCGGGCCTGGCCTGGACCGGCTGGACGGCCCTGCTCTACCTCCGCGCGGCCCTGCCCTACCGGCCCATCCCCGCCCGCACCCTCGGCTGGCGGGAAGGGGCCCTCAGCGCCGTGGGCCTGCTGCTGCTCTGGCGCGCCCTGGCCTGATCCCCGGGGGCTGATGCCGGGAGACTCCGGTCCGCGGTGTCCCCCGGAACATCCCGCGGCGCTCGAGCGGAACCCGGGCTCTGCGGCGGATTTCCATCACAACAGGGCTGGACTCCGGAATGTCCTGCCGCGATCCTGATAATCAGAAAAAGGATTCCTGAATGCTCTTCACCACGGCCACCGGCTATGCCCTCCGCGCCCTCGCGGCCCTCCCCGAGGACGGGAGCTACTGCCTGGCCAAGGACCTGGCCTCGAGCCTGGAGCTGCCCGGCCCCTACCTGGCGAAGATCCTCCAGGGCCTGGTGCAGGCGGACATCCTCGAATCCGTGCGGGGCCCCAAGGGCGGCTTCCGGCTCGTGCGCCCCGCACACCGGATCACGGTGGGTGAGGTCGTCATCGCCCTGGAAGGTCCGAATTCCATGGATGGCTGCATCATGGGCTTCCCCACCTGCGGCGGAGACCACCCCTGCCCCCTCCACGATGCCTGGGGCGCCGTGAAGGCCCAGGTCGCCTCCTCCATGACCGAAGCCACCATCCGTGATCTGCAACTCATGGATCTACGCAACTTGAAGGAAGGCAAGGCCCGGCCTTCCGATGCAAGGTCTTGATGCCGCCTTTTTTTGCCGTAATTTAGGACTTTATAGTCCGTTTAAAGATCACCTTCAGGTCCTTTCGGAGTCCAGCCATGCGCCTTGTCGGCGAACTCGACCTCGAGCCGCGCCCCCTCATCCGGGCCACCCTCACCACCCTGGTTCTCTGCGGCCTGGTGGCCCTGGGCAGCCGAGGGGGGCGCTGGCTGGATCCCGCCCTCCTGGGCTACCTGCTGGCCACCCTCTTCGCCGGCTTCGGCGTGGCCTACCGCTACTTCTCCTGGCTGGAGCGGCCCGCCACGGGGATGTATTTCCGCCACACCCTGCGCACCCTGCTCTCCCCGAAGGCCCTCAAGGCCCTGCCCCGGATGGCCCTGCTGACCCTGGACCAGATCGTGCTCCAGCGGTTCATCGAGAAGCGCTCCCTCAAGCGCTGGGGCGCCCATGCCCTCCTGGCCTGGGGCTGCCTGCTGGGCTTCGCCGTGACCATCCCCCTGGTCTTCGGGTGGGTGCGCTTCACCAGCGAGGGCCTGGACGCCACCCGCTACCAGGCCTGGGTGCTCGGCTTCCCGGCGGGCTCCTTCCCCCTGGACAGCTTCCAGGCCTTCGTCAGCTTCCATGTCCTGGACCTGGCCGCCGTCATGGTCATCGCCGGCTGCGTGCTGAGCCTCATCCGCCGCAAGCAGGACGAGGGCGACACCGCCACCCAGCGCTTCGACCTGGACCTGCTCCCCCTGGTGCTGCTCATCGCCGTGAGCATGACGGGCCTGCTGCTCACCGCCTCGGAGAAGTGGCTCCAGGGCCGCAACTTCGCCACCCTGTCCTTCCTGCATGAGCTGACGGTGATCCTGCTGCTGCTGGGCCTGCCCTTCGGCAAGCTCTTCCATGTCGTCCAGCGGCCCGCCCAGGTGGGCGTCACGATCTACAAGGCCGAGGGCGAGGCCGAGGGGCGGCTGGCCTGCAGGAGCTGCGGCACACCCTTCATCCGGGCCAACCAGCACCGCGATCTGGTGGCCCTGTGGAAGGAACTCGACCTGGACGGGGCGCGGCACGGCGCCCAAGGCGGAGGCGGCGTCCACCACCTCGACCTCTGCCCCCGCTGCAAGCGGCGGCTCGTGGCCAAGGCCCAGGGCGTGCGGCTCCACGGGGCCTTCGATCCCTTCGCCACGATCCCCGTGCACGCCGAGCCCATTCCCGATCCCACGAGCATGAAGGCCTGAGGTCCCCATGAGCACGCTTCCCCTCTCCCAGGATCAGCTCCGTGCCCAGTTCGGCCCCCATCTCAATCTGGCCCCGCCAGGAGGGTGGCTGGCGGATCCCACGCCCGACAAGGTGGTGGAGACCCACTGCTGTTTCTGCGGCCAGCAGTGCGGCATCAAGCTCAAGGTGAAGGACAACAAGGTCATCGGCTTCGACCCCTGGGAGGAGTTCCCCTTCAACCAGGGGAAGCTCTGCCCCAAGGGCGTGAAGCGCTACCTCCAGGGCAATCACCCGGACCGCCTCACGAAGGCCATGAAGCGCACGGAGAACGGCTTCGAGCCCATGGACTGGAACGAGGCCATGGCGCGCACGACGGCCGAGATCCAGCGCATCCAACAGCAGCACGGCAAGGACGCCTTCGCACTGCTGTCGGGCGTGTCGCTCACCAACGAGAAGAGCTACCTGGCGGGCAAGTTCGCCCGGCTGGGCCTCCAGACCAGGAACCTCGACTACAACGGCCGCCTCTGCATGGTGAGCGCCGGCGCGGGCAACAAGAAAGCATTTGGAGTCGACCGCGCCGCCAACTCCTGGGCCGACATCGAGCTGGCCGAGGTGATCTGGGTGACGGGGTCCAATGTGGCCGAGTGCTCGCCCATCACCACGGACTACATCTGGCGGGCCCGCGACCGCGGCGCCCTCCTCATCGTGGTGGATCCCCGCATCACGCCCCTGGCCCGCACCGCGGACCTGGTGCTGCCCCTGAAGCCGGGCACGGATTCCGCGCTGACCAACGGCATCCTCCACCTGCTCCACAAGTGGAAGCTCATCGACTGGGACTTCGTGAGCGCCCACACCCAGGGCTTCGAGGAGGCCCTGGAGGCGGTGAAGGACTGCACCCCCGAGTGGACCAGCCAGATGACGGGCCTGCCCGTGGAGGCGATCGAAAAGGCCGCCCGCATCTGGGGCGAGGCCAAGACCAGCTTCCTGCTCCATGCCCGCGGCATCGAGCATCAGAGCAAGGGCGTGGAGAATGTCCTCGGCTGCATCAACATGGTGCTGGCCACGGGGCGCATCGGCCGGCCCGGCTGCGGCTACGCCACCATCACGGGCCAGGGCAACGGCCAGGGCGGTCGCGAGCACGGCCACAAGTGCGACCAGCTGCCGGGCAACCGCGACATCAGCAACCCCGAGCACCGGAAGTACATCTGCAGCGTGTGGGGCTGCACCGACGAAGAGCTGCCGGGCGTGGGCCAGAGCGCCCAGGAGATCATGAACGCCATCCACGCCGGCGAGATCAAGGGCCTGATGCTCCTCTGCTTCAACCCGCTGGTCTCCCTGCCGGACTCGCAATTCACCCGCGAGGCCCTCAGCAAGCTGGAGTTCTTCGTCTGCCTGGATTTCTTCCTCAGCGAAAGCGCCCAGCACGCCGACATCGTGTTCCCCTCCGCCCTGCACGAGGAGGACGAAGGCACCACCACGAGCGCCGAGGGCCGCGTCATCAAGATCAACAAGGCCGTGGACTGCCCCGGCGATGCGCGCCCGGACTGGCAGATCATGGTGGAGCTGGCCAAGCGTCTGGGCCGCGGCAGGTTCTTCGATCACTTCACGAGCCCCGAGGCCATCTTCAATGAGCTGAGGGTAGCTTCCAAGGGCGGCACCGCCGACTATGCGGGCATCTCGTACGAGAAGATCGTCAAGAACATGGGCATCTTCTGGCCCTGCCCCACGGAAGATCACCCGGGCACGCCCCGGCTTTTCGAAGGCGGGAAGTTCTTCCATCCGGACGGCAAGGCCAAGTTCATCCCCACGCCCTGGCGCCCGCCCATGGAGGTCGTGGATGACGACTACCCCATCTGGCTCACGACGGGCCGCGTGGTCTTCCACTACCTGAGCGGCACGCAGACCCGGCGCATCGGCTTCCTGGTGGAGCAGTGCCCCCACCCTTACCTGGAGATCCATCCGCGCCTCGCAGAGAAGTACGGCCTGGTCGAAGGCGACGCCGTGGAGATCACCTCCCGGCGCGGCACCATGGTGCTTCCCGCCAAGGTGGTGAAGACCATCCGGCCCGACACCGTGTTCATCCCCTACCACTGGGCCGGGGCCCTGTCGGCGAACCGCCTCACGGCCCGGCACCTGGATCCCGTCAGCAAGATCCCCGAGTTCAAGGTGAGTGCCGTGCGGCTGAAGAAGACCACCAAGGATCAGTTCTCCCCGGAGCTGGCGGACCTGCAGCGGATGGCCTTCGAGGCCCGCAGCACCCAGTCCCAGATGCCTGAGCAGGTGTTCTGATGGTGCCTCAGGACTACGGCTTTTTTATTGATCCCCAGCGCTGCATCGGCTGCCGCTCCTGCGTGGGCGCCTGCGCCGAGTGCGGCACCCACCGCGGCCGATCCATGATCCACCTCGACGAGATGGACCGCTTCGACAGCCCCCAGACGGTGCCCACGGTCTGCATGCACTGCGAAGATCCCATCTGCGCCCAGGTCTGTCCTTCCGATGCCATCAAGCGCAGCGAGGACGGCGTCGTGCACGCGGCCCAGAAACCCCGGTGCATCGGCTGCCAGAACTGCGAACTGAGCTGCCCCTTCGGCGTGCCGCTCGTGTTCTCCGGCCTCGAGCAGATGCTCAAGTGCGACCTCTGCTACGACCGCACCTCCGTGGGCCACAAGCCCATGTGCGCCACTGTGTGCCCCAGCCAGGCCCTGCTCTTCGTCCGCAAGGACGAGGTGACCAACCTGCGCCACAACAAGCCCCTGCGCGATTTCCTCATCGGCAGTGTGCGGGTGAAGACCAAGAACGCCATCATGGTGCCCGATCCGGAAACGCCCCTGCACCTGGACGCGGCTTTGCTTATCGACGGAGGCCTCTGATGACCTGGTGGCGCCGCGCCTTTCCCCTGGAGCTCGCCGAGGAGAGCCACTTCTCCCGCCGCGAGTTCGCCCGCTTCCTGGCCGTGGTGAGCGCCGGCTTCACCGCCGGCATCGGCTACCTGTGGCTGCGGAAGAAGCCCCTGGAGGGGGCCTCCGATCCGGAGCCCGACCATCATGAGACGCCCGTGGCCCTGGGCCTGGCCACGGATCTGCAGCCCGGCCAGAGCCGTCTCTTCAAGTTCCGCGACGCGCAGGATGCCTGCATCCTGCTGCGCACCCCCAAGGGGGAGCTGAAGGCCTATCGCCAGACCTGCACCCACCTGGGCTGCGCCGTGCGATTCCGAGACGAACGGCTGGAGTGCCCCTGCCACGAAGGGTTCTTCGAGGTGGACCGCGGCCTTCCGATCCAGGGCCCTCCGACGCGTCCCTTGGCGGGTATCGCCCTGGAAGTGCGCGCCGACGGCAGCCTCTGGGCCGTTAGCGAACTGCCCAAACCGACCGACCTCGGCCGGAGGGCCTCCACCTGTCCCCGGGAAGCCCGAAGCGAGGTGCCGTCATGACCCAGCCTGTCCGCCCCGGCCGGGGCCTGCTTTCCGATGTGGCCCTGGGCGTAGCCCTGCTGGCCCTGGTCATCCAGCTCTACCTGTTCGAGACCGTCCTCCAGTCCGTGCTGGACGGCCAGCGGGCCGTGCTTCCGGGTGCCTTCGCCGCCTCGTTCGCCCTCACCCTGGTCGTCCTCATCCTGGCCTTCAAAGTGCCCCGCATCGATGCCGGTCCCAGGGCCTGAGATGGTTCGCGGAGGCCCGATCGCACCCTCAACGGAGGCGCCATGACCCCCGACCGCCGCCCCCTGGACCTGCTGGAGCCCGCGATCACCCGCGGTCTGGTGGCGAGGTTCCGCCTCACCACCCTCTTAGGGCATTTCCCCGAGCGCCAGCTCTGGGCCGCCTTCATGTTCATCAACGGCCTCGTCAGCATCGGCCTGCTGGCCGGGCTCGCCATGCTCACGCACACGCCCATGGTGTTCCCCTCCCTGGGACCCACGGCCTTCCTCTTCTTCTTCACTCCGACGCTCCCCACGGCCAGCCCCCGGAACACCATCTACGGCCACATCATCGGCATCGCCTGCGGCTATGGGGCCCTCTGGCTCATGGGCCTGCACCATGCACCGCCCGCCATGGTCATGGGTGTCGACCTGGCGCGCATTGGGGCTGCAGCCCTGTCCCTGGCGGCCACCGGTGCCCTGATGATCCTGTTCCGGGCCGCCCATCCACCTGCCGGGGCCACCACCCTGATCATCTCGCTGGGCATCATCACCAGACCCCAGCACCTGGCCATCATGCTGCTGGCCGTAGCGCTGCTCACGGTCCAAGCCATCGTCCTCAACCGCCTGGCGGGGATTGATTATCCGCTCTGGGCCAAACGGGCGCCGGCCCCCTAATAAGACCGCCGCGTTAAATCATCCGGTGCATTCAGGCCGGAAGGACGGCATAAGAGAGCATGGCCATGAGTTGCGATCACCCTGACCTGCTGCCCCTGGACGAGGCCCTGACCCGGCTGTGGGCGGCGCTTCCGGCCCCGCCCGTCCTGGAACTGCGGGCGGACCGGGACGACCCGGCCTCGGACCTCGCCGCCATGGATGGCGTGGCCCTGCGGGCGGCGGAGGGTCTGGCGCCGCGGCGCCTGCTGGGCACGCTCTACGCCGGAGATGACCCGGCGGCCTTCACGGTGACGCCCGGCACGGCCGTGCGCATCATGACCGGCGCGGCCCTTCCCCCCGGAGCCGATGCCATCCTGCCGGTGGAGCAGCTGCGCGAAGCGGAAGGCCTCATCCATCCGCTGGAGGTACCTCGGCCCGGCGACCACACGCGCGCCCGGGGCGAACAGGCCCGGGCCGGAGACCTGCTGCTGTCCGCGGAGCGCCCCTTCAGTGCCGTCCGCGTGGCCCTGCAGGCCTGGGTGGGCCAGCCTGTGCCGCCGCTTGGGCGCATCCGCGTGGCCGTGGCCTCCACCGGGGACGAGCTGGTGGCCCACCCCCGGCCCCACCAGATCCGCGACTCCAACGGCCCCATGCTGGCGGCTCTGGCCCACACCCTGGGCGCCGAGGTCGAGCGCCGGCCTTCGCTTCCGGATGATCCCGCGGCCCTGGGCCGGGCCCTGCGGAATGCCGGCGGCGCCCGCATCCTGCTGACCTCCGGTGGCGTGAGCATGGGCGAGCACGATCACCTGCCTTCGGTGCTGAAGGACCTGGGCGCCACCATCCTCTTCCACAAGATCCGCCTCAAGCCCGGCAAGCCCATGCTGGCCGCCCAGCTGGACGACCTGCTGGTGCTCGCCCTCCCGGGCAACCCCGTGTCGGCCTACCTGAACGCCCTCATCTTCCTGCCCGTGGCCCTCGCCCGCCTCGAGGGCCGGGCCATGCCCGACGCCTGGCACTGGGGCCGCCTGACGGCCGCCGTGAAGACCAAGGGCGACCGGCCCTTCATGGTTCCGTGCCGCCGTACCGGCAGCCAGCTCCACCCCTTGGCCGGCAAGGGCTCCGCCGACTTGGTCACCCTCGCCCAGGCGGATGCCTTCGCCTGGGTCGATCCCGGCGGCCGGGAGCCGGGCGCCGAGGTCCGCTACCTCACGATCGTGTAGCCGCCGCTCAGCCCTTGTCAGCCCTTGGCGTAGCGCTGGAGCTTGCTCAGATCCAGGATGCGCACCACGGGGAAGGTGCTCTGGATGAGACCCAGGTCGGTCAAGAGACGCAGGGCGCGGCTGAAGGCCTCGCGGCTGGCGCCGATGCACTGGGCCAGGTCCTCCTGGGTCTCCTGGAACTCCACGATGGACCGCATGGGGTTGGATTCATGGGCCTCCAGCAGGAGCTGGGCCACGCGCTCGGGCACGCTGTGCAGGCTGAGGGTCTCCACCAGGGTCACCAGGTGGCGCACCTTGGCGGCGAAGTGCTGGATGAGCATCTCGGCGACCTCGGGATGCCGATGGACGATCTGGCGCAGGGGCGCGGCGGGAATCAGCCAGCACTCCGTCTCGCCGTGGGACTCGGCGCTGGAGGCGATGGAGGCGCCGTCGAACACGGGCACTTCCCCCACGCAATCCCCCACCTTCAGGAACTGAAGCACCTGGACCCGGCCCCGGCCATCCGTGCGGAAGACCTTGAGGCCACCCTTCACCACCACGAATACGCCCTGGACCTGGTCCCCCTGGGTGTACACCCGGGCTCCGTCAGGGAACCTGCGCAATTCGGCGATGCTGGCCAGTTCCTCGGCCGCATTCATCGGCAGCCCAGCCAGGAACTCGATCCTTCTCAGGTTGAGGACTGCTTGAGGCATGGGGCTCCACCAAGGCACTAGATCAGTTATCGCACATTTCCATCGGATTGTGATTCCGGTCACGCATCCCGGGACCGAGCGACCAGTACTTTACCGCGGGGTTGGAATTTCGTCTGGGAGAATTCACATAGAACAAGGCCCCGGCGGCATCTGCCTACCGGGGCCTCCATTGAGTCTCTTGATCGATGGCGCGGCTACTTCACCCGCTCCATGAAGGTGCGGTCGACCGTGTTCACGCGGATCTTTTGCCCCGCCTCCATGTAGGGGGGCACGCCCACGGTGATGCCGTTGTCCAGCTTGGCCGGCTTGTAGGAGCCCGTGGCGTTGGCGTTCTTCATGACGGGATCGGTCTCCACGATCTCCAGCACCACGCTGGGGGGCAGGGTGGCGCCCATGGCCTGGCCCTCGTAGAACTCGATCTCCACCTGCATGTTGGGCTCGAGGAAGACCATGTCGTCGCCGAGGATGTCCTTGCTGACCTCGAGCTGCTCGTAGGTCTCGTTGTTCATGAAGACGAGGTGGTTGCCGTCGTCGTAGAGGTATTCCAGCAGGTGCTGCTCGAGGCTGGCCTTGTCCACCTTGTCGGAGCTGCCGAAACGGTTCTCCCGGTTGATGCCGTCCTTGAGGCGCTTCATCTTCACCTGGACCCGGGCCGGCAGGTTGCCGGGGGTCTGGTGCTCGACGCTGATGACGCGGCAGAGCTCGTTCTCGAAGTTGACGATCATCCCGGCGCGGACCTGGGTGGCGAGGATCAGAGGCATGGGAGACTCCCGAAGGAATGAAGAAGACGGGCTGGAAGAAGAAAAGGCCCCGATCACGATCAGGGCCTTGGCTTGGAGTGGTGGGCGTACCAGGATTCGAACCTGGGACTTCTACCGTGTGAAGGTAGCACTCTACCGCTGAGTTATACGCCCGCGGTCGATCAGATTACCCCAGGACGGGTCCGTTTCCAAGCCTGAATCCGAGCCTGGATCAACGGATGGCCACCTTTCGCAGGGCCTGCGCGAACCGGGGCGCCTCGGCGGCCCGCAAGCCGCAGAGGCCCACCCGCAGTCCCTCGGGCAGGGGCACCGTGAACACGCCCTCGCCTTTCAGTCGTTCGCAGGCGGCGTCGGGATCCGCCGCAGGCGCCATGACGAAGAACCCGCCCTGCCAGTGGAGGGCCTCCAGGCCTTCGGCCCCCAGGGCCGCATCCAGGGCCGAGGCCCGGGCCGCCAGCACCTCGGACCAGTGGCGATGCTCGGCGGCGAGCCGCGCCTGGGCCTTGCCGTCCCTCGCGAAGCGGAGCATGAGGGCCTGGGGCGCCCGGGCGCAGTTGGACCAGGTTCCCCTGCAGGACTGCGTCAGCGCCGCCTGCAGGGCCGGGTCCCCGCACCAGGGGAAGGCCAGGGCGCCCCCGCGGGCGCCATACAGTGTCATGGCCTTCGACAGGGACATCGAGGCCCCCACCAGCACGCGGCCTTCGGCCCCCAGGGCCGCGTAGTCCTTCAGCGCGGCCGCCACGGCCTCAGGCTCCCGGGTGTAGTCCAGGTAGGCGAAATCCAGGAGCAGCGTGACGGGGCCGCGGGTCGAGAGCTCGCGAAGGAGGTCCGCCAGCCTCGCCCGGTCCGCGGCCGAGAGGCTCCGCCCCGTGGGGTTGTGGCAGGGGTCGTTGAGCCAGAGCAGGATGCGGCCCTGGGCCTGCATCAGTTTCCCGAGCCTCGCCGCCCAGGCCGCCGCGTCCAGCGGTTCTCCCACCTTGGGCCAGGGTGCGGTGGCCAGGTGCATGCCGTTTTCCGAAGCCAGGGTGGCGTAGGGCCCCCAGAAGGGCGCGGTGGTGAGCAGGGTCTGGCCCGGCTCCAGGAAATTCCGCAGCGACAGGGCGAGCGCGCCGCTGCCGCCGGGGGTGGCGCACGCGGCGCCCGCGGCATCCAGGAGCGGCCAGTGGCGCTGCACCAGGGCCTTCAGGAAGGCGGGGTCGCCCGCGATGGGCGCGTAGGGCGCCACCTCCAGGGCGGTCAGCTCGCGCCAGAGGTCCATGACGGACTCCAGCACCACCAGCTGGCCGGCCTCGTCCAGCAGGGCGCCCACGGTGGCGTTGAGGATCGACTCACCCGCCGCCTGCCGGGCCAGGGCCTCCGCGTTCAGGGCGAAGATGGGATCGTCCGCCGGAAAGGCGCGCCGGGTGGGGATGAGCTGGTCGGTCATGGCTCCAGGGTACCCTGAGGCCATGAGTCCGTCCGCGCCCGCCTCCTGGATCGCCAAGCCCCTGCTGGGCAAGTCCCTGCTGATCTTCGGTGCCCTCCTTGCCCTGGCCCCCTTCACACCCGCCGCCGCGGCCCTGGTGGGTGGCGCGGTGCTGGCGCTGACCGTGGGCAACCCCCTGCAGGGACCCACGCGCACCTGGACGCACCGCCTGCTCCCCCTGGCCGTCGTGGGCCTGGGCGCGGACATGAACCTGCGGGCGGTGGCGAAGGCGGGCCTGCACGGCCTGGGCTACACGGCGCTCAGCCTTGCGCTGGTCCTCGCCCTGGGCCTCTGGCTGGCCCGCCGCCTGAAGGTGGACGCCGAGGCCGGCCTGCTGATCTCCGTGGGCACGGCCATCTGCGGCGGCAGCGCCATCGCGGCCGTGGCGCCCGTGATCCGGGCCCGGGAGCAGGCCATCTCGGTGGCCCTGGCCACGGTGTTCCTCCTCAACGCCGCCGCCCTGGTGATCTTCCCGCCCCTCGGGCACGCCGCGGGCCTGAGCCAGGATGCTTTCGGCCTCTGGTCGGCCCTGGCCATCCACGACACCAGCTCGGTGGTGGGCGCGGGGCTGGTCTATGGGCCCCGGGCCCTGGAAGTGGCCACCACCGTGAAGCTGGCCCGGGCCCTGTGGATCGTGCCGCTCACCCTGGGCATCGGCTGGTTTCTCGCGCGGCGGCAACCGGCCGCCCCCGACGCGCCCCCCGTCAAGAAACCCTGGTTCATCGCCGGCTTCCTGGCCATGGCCGCCCTCGTGACCTTCGTGCCGATCCTGCACGCGCCCGGCCACCTCATCGCCGTGGCCGCCCGCCGCGTGCTGGTGCTGACGCTCTTCCTCATCGGCGCCGGACTCAGCCGGGAAGCCGTCCGCAGCGTGGGTCTGCGCCCCTTCCTCCAGGGGCTGCTGCTGTGGCTCATCGTAGGATCGCTGGGCCTCGGGGCCGTGAAGCTGGGGTGGCTGACGGTGGGGTAGACTCTCCCGCTGGAGATGCCCATGATCCGCCCCTTCCAAGGCATGGTCCCCAAGCTCGGTGCCCGCGTGTTCGTGCCGGACAGCGCCCTGGTGCTGGGCGATGTCACCCTCGGCGATGACGCCAGCATCTGGTTCAACTGCGTCCTCCGCGGCGATGTGAACTGGATCCGCGTCGGGGCCCGCACCAACATCCAGGATGGCTGCTGCCTCCATGTCACCAATGGGAAGTGGCCGCTGCTCATCGAGGACGAGGTCAGCATCGCCCACCATGTGATGCTCCACGGCTGCACCATCCGCAAGGGCGCCCTCATCGGCATGAGCACCACGATCATGGATGGTGCCGAGATCGGGGAGGGTTGCCTCGTGGCCGCGGGGAGCCTGGTGCGCGAAGGCTTCCAGGCCCCGCCCCACAGCCTCGTGGCGGGCTGGCCCGCAGAGGTGAAGGGCCCCCTCAGCGAGAAGCAGCGCGGCCTCGTGGCCAGCGTCTGGACCCGCTATGTGCGGTACAAGGAGGCCTACTTCGCCGATGGCTGGCCCCTCGCGGAGGCCCCGGTGGTGGAAGCCCCGCAGCCTGGTTTCGCCGAGGGGCACCCCTTTCCCTGAATCTCAACGCTGAGGGGCGGGCATCTCCACCGGCGAGTTCACGACCTCCCAGCCGTCCTCGGTGCGCCCATGCACCTGCTCCTGCGTGTGGGTGACGATCTCGGCCGTCAGCACGCGCTGCTCGTTCCGCCGAGGGATCTCGGCCCGGAACTTCACGGACCAGGTGGTGACACCTCCCTCCTCGACGCGATCAGAATGGATCATCACCGCGCCGCCGGGGCCGGTTTCGCCGCCCAGGAAGGCTGGGCTCTTGGGGTCGAAGGGATTCTTCAGGGCTGCCAGCTCCGGGTCCCCCAGTAGATCCTTGATGAGGGTGCCCTGGGGCACGGGCTGGCCTGGGTTCCGGGCCTGCCAGGCCAGGACGGCGGCTTCGGCCTTGGCCCTCGCGAGGTCAAGGTGGTGCTGGACGGCCATCGACCTGGCCTGCTCCCGCTGGTACAGAAAGCTCGGAATGGCGACGGCGCTCACGATGCCGATGAAGGGCAGCATCAGCACCGGCAGCACCAGACCGATGATGCCCGTCACCAGGCCCGTGGCCGGCACGGGCGCATAGGCCTGGGGATCCGCCTTGACCAGGCGCTTGGCCCTGGATTGCTGCACCAGGGCCACGATGCCGAGGATGATGGCCAGGGGAATGCCCACACAGGTGAGGGCGAAGATGATGGCGAGGATGCCGCAGACTTTGGCGGCGCCTGCACCTGGAGCATGCGGGAGCGGGGAAGCGGACATAGTCATCTCCGATGGGTTCCGCCAGCCTTCCACGGCGGATGGTGATCTCTCAAGCCTTTTGGCTTCCCTCTCCCCATTCCTTGCCCATACCGCTAGACTCTCGGGATCATGTCCCCCCTGCTGATCCTCCGCGTCCACGCCGATCTGCGCCTTGGGCTGGGCCATGTGGCCCGGGCGCTCGCCCTTCAGGAAGCCTGGCGCGCCCTCGGCGGCGAGGCCTGCATCGCCGTCTCCGGCGATGACCGCGCCCGCCGGGTGGGCGGTGGCCGCCACCCCTTCCTGGACCAGCCCCTGCCCTGCGGGGCCATCTACCTGGGCGAGGCCATCCATGCGCCTCTGCCCGAAGAGTGGAAGACCCGCGCCGCCGCCGTGCTGGTGGACCAGTGGGATACCACCGCCCCCTTCCTGCAGGCCCTCCGCCCCCTGAAGGTCGCGGTGATGGAGGACGACACCGATGCCCACGAGACGGCGGACCTCCTCTTCCAGCCTTTCCTTGAGGGCGTGCGCTGGCCGGATCATCCCGTGAAGGTGGTGGGCGGCCGGAAGGTTCGCCCCTACGAGACGACTTCCGGCGCCTGCCGCGTGGTACGGGGCTCCAACTTCATCGTGGTGGACAAGGCGGCCCTGGAACTGCGCCCCAAGCGCGTGCCCCTCCAGCCCCTGGCGGTCCACAAGCTGCTGGTCACCTTCGGCGGCAGCGACGGCCCCAACCTGGCCCAGAAGGCCTTCGACACCCTGGCCCAGTTGGCGGTGGAGGACCGCTGGCGGGGCGCTTGCACCCTGCTGGCCCCCAACGGCATCCAGGGCACCCCCTTTCCGGGCTGCACCGTGGTCAAGAGCCTGCCCGGCCTCACCCGCCGGATCCCGGAGTTCGACGCCATCTGGTGCTCGGCAGGCGTGACTCTCGCCGAGGCCCTGTGCATGGGCATCCCGGCGACGGTCTGGGGCCAGAACGAACGACAGCACACCATCCTGGCGGACCTGGCCCTGGCCAACGGCTGCTTCGACCTGGGCGTGGGGCCCGAAGCCGACCTGGCCATCGTGCGGGAGGCCCTGGCCCAGTGGCTGGGCCCCGAAGGCCAGGACAACCGCCAGGAGCAGGTCCGCGACGGCATGGTGCTGGTGGACGGCCTGGCCGCCTCGCGCGTGGCCCAGGAGCTGTGGCGTCTGGCGGAGTGCCCCGCCTAGAAATCCCGGCTTGACCCCACGGGCCCTCAACGATAAGCTTTCCCTTCTGTGAACTCGCCGCCCCTGGGGTGGTGTCTTCGCAGCGCGACCGCGATTCCGGAGCAGGCCATGAGCACTTACTTCCCGAAAGCCAATGATCTCAAGCGCCAGTGGTTCCTGGTGGATGCCACCGGGATCCCCGTGGGCCGCCTCAGCACCGCCGTCGCGGATGTCCTGTCCGGCAAGAACAAGCCGACCTGGACCCCGTTCCTCGACACGGGCGACCATGTGATCGTCATCAACGCCGAGAAGGCCGTGCTGACCGGCAAGAAGGGCGTCCAGAAGTTCTACCGCCGCACCACCACCCAGCCCGGCTCCATGAAGGAAGTCCGCGCCGAGGTGATGAAGGCGACCTTCCCCGAGCGCATCATCGAGAGCGCCGTCAAGGGCATGCTGCCCAAGGGCCCCCTCGGCCGGGCGATGTATCGCAAGCTCAAGGTCTATGCCGGCCCCGAGCACGAGCAGAGCGCCCAGCAGCCCCAGATCCTGACCATCCAGAAGTAGAGGCGAGGAACCCATGGCCATTTCCCAGAACTACGGAACCGGTCGCCGCAAGAGCGCGGCCGCCCGCGCCTTCCTCCGCCCCGGCACCGGCAAGATCACCGTCAACGGCCGCAGCCTCGAGAGCTACTTCCCGAACGCCGTGCTCCGCATGATGGTGCACCAGCCCCTGGTGCTGGCCGACCTCGACGGCAAGTTCGACATGATCATCAGCGTCACCGGCGGCGGCCCCGCCGGCCAGGCTTCGGCCATCCGCATGGGCATCTCCCGCGCCCTGCTGGGCTACAACGAGCAGCTGAAGTCCCTCCTGCGCGGCGCCGGTCTCCTGACCCGCGACCCCCGCATGAAGGAACGCAAGAAGCCCGGTCGCGCCGCCGCCCGTCGCCGCTTCCAGTTCAGCAAGCGCTAGTCCGTTTCTGGAAGGGGGGGCCAACCGGCTCCCCCTTCTGTTTTCCCGGTCCGCGCCGGACACCTTCTGGAGCGGACGATTCGGGCGAAGGGGATCAACCCCCGAGCCTTTCATCCCACCCGCGGCGTCCTTCGCCGCTTGACCAGGGAGGCCAGCATGGCTGCCATCCAGATGAAGGAACTTCTTGAAGCCGGTGCCCATTTCGGACACCAGACCAAGCGTTGGAATCCCAAGATGAAGAAGTTCATCTTCGGGGCGCGCAACAGCATCTACATCATCGACCTCCAGAAGACCCTGCGCCTCTGGAACACCGCCGCGAACTTCCTCACCAAGGCCGCCGGCGAGGGGAAGAACTTCCTCTTCGTGGCCACCAAGCCCCAGGCCCAGGAGCTCATCGCCGAGCAGGCCGCCCGCTGCGGCGCCTTCTATGTCAACAACCGCTGGCTGGGCGGCATGCTGACCAACTTCTCCACCATCAAGAAGAGCCTCGAGAAGTTTCGCGAGATCGAAGCCACCCTGGCGGATCCCGCCCGCACGGCCCTGCTCTCCAAGAAGGAACTGCTCACGCTGAACCGCACCCGCCTGAAGCTGGAAGCCTCCTTCCACGGCATCCGCGACATGCGCTCGCTGCCCGAAGTCATCTTCGTCATCGATCCGCACCGCGAGGACATCGCCGTCACCGAGGCCAAGAAGCTCGGCATCAAGGTCGTGGGCATCGTGGACACCAACTGCGACCCCGACATGGTGGACTATGTGATCCCCGCCAATGACGACGCGATCCGCTCCATCCTGCTCTTCTCCGAGCGCGTGGCCGACTCCATCCTCGAGGGCCGCCAGTCCTTCCGCGACAAGGGCGACAGCGACGAGATGAAGAAGATGATGGCCGAGAAGATGGAAGCCGAGGGCTAGACCCTCCCCCACCCCATTCGTCAGCCATCAGAGGGTCCGCCCGCTGATGGCTGATGGTCTGAAGACCCCACCCGATTTCAGGAGATCCCATGGCATTCACCGCCAATGATGTGAAGACGCTGCGCGAGAAGACCGGTCTCGGCATGATGGACTGCAAGAAGGCCCTTGAAGAGAACAGCGGAGACATGGAGCAGGCCATCGAATGGCTCCGCAAGAAGGGCCTGGCCGCCTCCGCTAAGAAGGCCGACCGCATCGCCGCCGAAGGCATCGTGGAAGCCTACATCCACCCCGGCGGCCGTGTGGGCGTGCTGGTCGAAGTGAACTCCGAGACCGACTTCGTGGCCCGCAACGAGGCCTTCCAGCGCCTGGTGAAGGAAATCGCGATGCACATCGCGGCCGCCGATCCCGCGCCCCGCTTCGTCACCAAGGAAGAGGTCACCCAGGACTTCCTCGACACCGAGAAGCGCATCGCCACCGAGCAGGCGCTGGCCACCGGCAAGCCCGCCAACATCGTCGAGCGGATCGTCGAGGGCAAGATGAACAGCATCTTCAAGGAGGTCTGCCTCCTCGAGCAGCCCTTCATCATGAACCCCGACCTCACCATCCAGCAGTACCTGTCCCAGAAGACCGCGGAGATCGGCGAGAAGCTCAGCATCCGCCGCTTCACGAAGTACATCATGGGCGAGGGCCTCGAGAAGCGCAGCGAGAACTTCGCCGCCGAAGTCGCCGCCGCCAAGTAGTAGTCCTTTTACCTGCTACAAAAAGGGCGGCCGTTCCGGCCGCCCTTTTTGTAGGTAGGATCAGTCACCGGCACGGAGAACCCATGAAGTTCAAGCGCATCCTCCTCAAGCTCTCGGGCGAAGCCCTCATGGGCGAGCAGAAGTACGGCATCGATCCGGCCGTGGTCAACATGATCGCCGATCAGGTCAAGGCCATCCGGGAACTCGGCGTGGAAGTGGGCCTCGTCATCGGCGGCGGCAACATCTTCCGCGGCGTGGCGGGCGCCACCAAGGGCATGGACCGCACCACGGCCGACCACATGGGCATGCTGGCCACCATGATCAACGCCCTGGCGCTGCAGGACGCGCTCGAGCACAAGAATGTCCACACCCGCACCCTCTCGGGCCTGGAGATGCCCAAGGTGGCCGAAAGCTACATCCGGCGCCGGGCCACCCGCCATCTGGAGAAGGGCCGCGTGGTGATCTTCGGCGCGGGCACCGGCAACCCCTACTTCAGCACCGACACCGCCGCGGCGCTGCGCGGCAACGAGATCTGCGCCGAGGTGGTGATGAAGGCCACCAATGTGGACGGCATCTACACCGCCGATCCCAAGAAGGACCCCACGGCCACGCGCTTCGACCGCATCTGCTTCCAGGATGTGCTGGAGAAGGGCCTGAGGGTCATGGACGCCTCCGCCATCGCCTTGTGCATGGAGAACCGGCTGCCCATCCTGGTCTTCGACATGAACAAGCCCGGCAACCTGGTCGCCGCCGTGAAGGGCGAGCCCGTGGGCACGCTCGTCAGCTGATCCCTGCCATGAAGGGTCCGTTGCTGACCCGGATCAACGGGCTGCCCGCCGGGCGCTGACCGGGCCTCGGCGTGAAGCCGGTTCGCCAGTTTCAGACCTAAATCCGTCAGACTGGAGACATGGACTTCCTGCGGAACCTGCCTGATGCCGCGGTCCTCACGGACCGGGAGGCGCTGGAGCCCTACCTGCGGGACGAGTCCCATGTGCGGGGGAGCCTTCCCCTGGCCGTGGTGCGCCCCCGGAGCGCCGCCGCCCTGAAGGAGCTGGTCCGGCTGGCCAAGGCGGAAGGTTTTGGCCTGGTGCCGCGCGGGGCAGGCACGGGCAAGGCCGGGGGCTGCGTGCCCACAGCACGCACGGTGGTCGTGGACTTCTCCGCCTGGCCCGGCGACCTCCGCGTCTCGCCGCAGGACCTCTGCCTCAGCGCCCCCGCCAGCGCGCCCCTGCGCGAGGTGAAGGCCGCCGCAGAGGCCCAGGGGCTGTTCTACCCGCCTGATCCCAATTCCTGGGAGAGCTGCGCCCTGGGCGGCACCCTGGCCACGAACGCCGGCGGGCCCAACGCCTGCAAATACGGCGTGACGCGCCACTGGGTGCTGTCCGTGGAGGCCCTCCTTGAGGATGGCGACCTCCACACCTTCGGCATCAGCAGCCTCAAGGCCAACGCCGGCCCCGCCCTGGGGCAGCTGCTCGTCGGCAGTGAAGGACTCTTCGGCTTCATCGTGGGTGCGACCCTGCGGCTGACGCCCCTGCCTCGCGAATTCGCCACCCTGCTGCTTCCCGTGACGCGCTGGGAGGATCTGCTGGACCTGCCCGGCCGCCTCTGCGGGGCGGGCTACCTGCCCAGCGCCTTCGAGTTCTTCGATCCCGCCGTGCTGGCGGAACTGCGGGCTCATGGCCCGGAGGAGGCCCGGCGCCTGCCCGGCGAGGCCCTGGCCGTCCTCGAGTTCGATGACCGGGGCTGCACCTCCGAGGCCTTCCTGGGGGGCCTGATGGACCTGCTGGGGCCCGTGGCCGAGGGCCTGGAGATCGCCTCGAGCGAGCGCCAGCGGCAGGGCATCTGGGCCGTGCGCCGCATGACCAGCGCCTTCCTCAAGGAGCGGCACCCGAAGAAGGTGAGCGAGGACATCGTCGTGCCCCGCAGCCGCCTCCGGGAGTTTTTCGCGGGCCTGGAGCGCCTGGACCTCTCCAGTGTCAGCTACGGCCACCTGGGCGACGGCAACCTGCATGTGAACCTGCTGGCGGCGGGCGAGACCGAACCCGCCCTGCTCGAACGCCAGCTCATGGACCTCTTCCGGCTGACCCTGAGCCTCGGCGGCACCCTCAGCGGCGAGCACGGCATCGGCCTCGCCAAGCGCGACGCGTTCCTCGCCTTGAGCGATCCCGGCCAGATCCGGGCCCTGCGGGCCCTCAAGCAGGCCCTGGATCCCAGCGGCATCTTCAATCCGGGCAAAGTGATCTAAAGGGAGTTCCCATGTCCAAGCAGCCCCTCGTCCTCGGCCACCGCGGCCTGTCGTCGAAGCACCTGGAGAACAGCATGGAGGCCTTCCGTGCGGCGCTGGCCGCGGGGATGGACGGCTTTGAACTCGATGTGCAGCCCACCCGGGATGGCGTGTGCGCAGTGCTGCATGATGAAGATCTCGCCCGCACGGCCCAGGGCTCGGGTCTCCTCCGCAAGATGAGGTCGGCGGAGCTGCCGCCCCTGAAAAACGGCGAGCCCCTGCCCCGCCTGGCGGATGTGCTCGAGCTGCCCGCAAAGCTCATCAATGTCGAATTGAAGGGCGAGCCCGGCTGGCAACAGGCCCTGGCCACCGTGGAGGCCGCCGAAGCCCTGGATCGCGTGCTGTTCAGCAGCTTCGAGCCCAGCGAAGTGCTCCAGCTCTGGGCCGCCTGCGAGACCGCCCGCTGCGGCTTCCTGTGGGAGACCGATGAGGCCATGGACCTCACGGCCGAGGAACTCGCCGACCTGCCCGGGGCCCTGTGGTTCCACCCGCCCCTCAAGGCCGTAAAGGCCAAGCCCGACCTCTGGGCGCCCTACGCGGACCGCCTGGCCCTCTGGGGCATGAAGACGCCTGCCGAGGCCCAGGCCCTGCCCTTTGCACCCGCCGTGCTGATCGCAGACGGGGTGTAGGGCTCAGGAGCGGCGTCCGGCCCAGGCCAGGGCCTCCCGGACCTTCATCCTGAGCTTGGCCGGCGTGAAGGGTTTCTGGAGGAAGGGGACATTCGCCTCCAGGACGCCATGGCGCAGGATGGCGTCGTCCGTGTAGCCGGACATGAACAGGACCGCCAGGCCGGGGTGGGCCGCAGTGACCGTCTCCGACACCTGGCGCCCGTTCTTCCCGGGCATGATCACATCCGTGAGCAGCAGGTGGATCTCATCCATGCACTGGGTGCAGAGGGCCTCGGCTTCGGCGCCGTTCCGCGCCTCCAGAACCGTGTAGCCCGCCTGCCGCAAGATGGCCCCCGCGACGCTGCGCACCTGGTCCTCGTCTTCCACCAGCAGGATGGTCTCGGAGCCGCCCTCGTCGATCGAAGCGGGGAGCTCCTCACCTGCATGGGGCTGATGCTCCCGGGGGATTTCCGGGAAGTAGAGCTTGAAGGTCGAGCCCACGCCAGGCTCGCTGTAGAGCCAGATGTGGCCCCCGCTCTGCTTCACGATTCCGAAGACGGTGGCGAGCCCGAGGCCCGTCCCCTTCCCCCGTTCCTTCGTGGTGAAGAAGGGTTCGAAGATCCGGCCCTGGATCTCCTTGTCCATGCCGTGGCCCGTGTCGCTGACCGCCAGCATGACGAAGGAACCCGGCGTCACGCCCTGGTGTTCGCTGGCGTAGGCTTCGTCGAGATCGATGTTGGCGGTCTCGACGATCAGGCTCCCCCCTTCCGGCATGGCGCCCCGGGCGTTGATGGCCAGGTTCAGGATCACCTGCTCGATCTGGCTGGGATCCGCGAAGACCTTCCGCAGATCGGAGGAGCAGAAGGCCTGGATCTCGATGTTCTCGCCCAGGAGGCGCTGCAGGATCGGATGGATGCCCCTGAGTGAGGCGTTGAGGTCCAGGGGCTCCGGGGCCAGGATCTGCCGGCGGCTGAAGGTGAGGAGCTGGCGCGTCAACCCTGCCGCCCGTTCAGAGGCCTGGCGGATGGCCGCCAGGTTGGCGTTTCCGTCCAGGTGCATCTCCAGCGCATCCGAGGCGCCGAAGATCACGGTCAGCAGGTTGTTGAAGTCATGGGCGATGCCACCGGCCAGCTGCCCCACGGCCTCCATCTTCTGGGTCTGGCGGAGCTGCTCTTCGCTGCGCTGCAGCGCCTCGTTCGCCGCCTGAAGTTCCGCCGTGCGTGCCTCCACCCGTGCTTCGAGATGCGCCTGGAGGTCCCGCAGCTTCCGGTTCGCCTCCTGGATCTCCTGGGCGCGCTGGAAGACCTCGGCTTCCACCTGGCTCGCATGGTCCCTCAGCTCCTCTGCCAGGTCGCCCTGGGCCCGGTGGGCCTCCTTCAGCCGCACGAACTCCGTGACATCCTCCACCCGGTGGAGCACATAGCGGACCTCGCCGGTCGGGCCCAGGACCGGGGTGTTCAAGGGGCTCCAGTAGCGCCGCTCGAAGCCTCCCCCCTCCGCGGGCGGCAGTTGGATGTCGTATTTCTGCACGGCCATCGCATCGGGACGCTTGAGGGCGAGGGCCCGGTGGAGGGATTCCCGGAGGTTGGCCACTCCCGTGGCGCCCGGATCTTCAGGATTGTCCGGAAAGACCTCGAAGATGCCCCGGCCGAGGATGTCCTCCCGGCGGGTCCGGGTGGCGGAGAGGTAGGCCTCACTGACCGCCACGATGGTGAGGTTCGGGTCCAAGGCCAAGAGCAGGCCGGGCGCCGACTCGAACAGGAGCCGGAAATCCGGATCGGGAGGGCCCGCCTTGGCGTCCAAGAAAGACATCTTGCGACCTCTCGCTCATGTCCTAGGGAGGCCAAGTATAGGTCCCTCGAGGGCAAAAACATCGCAGGGAAGCTCTTTGATCGCAATTATTTTATTTTAAGACAGTTGTTAACAGCGAAAATGTCGCCTTAAGCCAGTCGCCGCCGCAAGGCCTCCGCCTCCGCCGCCAAGGGCTCGCTGAGCAGGGGCTTGGCCAGCAGGTCGCTGAGGGCCTTGGGCAGGGGAATCTCGCGGCCCAGGGCCGGGGTCAGGGCTTCGCGGAACTTCGCGGGATGGGCCGTGGCCAGGAAGAGGCCCTGCTCCCCAGGATGCAGGTGCGCCCGGAGCACGGCGCAGGCCACGGCGCCGTGGGGATCGGCCAGGTAGCCCGCGCGGTCCAGGGCGACCACGGTCTCCGTCGTCTCGGCGTCGGTGCAGCTGCCCCAGCGCAGGGCCGCGACCATGGCGCCGTGGTCGCCTCCGAACCGCGCGTGGATGCGCTCCCAGTTGCTGGGCGATCCCACATCCATGGCGTTGGACAGGGTGGCCACGGAGGGCCGGGGCCGGTAGGCGCCGCTGTCCAGGTAGTCGGGCACCACGCGGTTGGCATTGGTGGCGGCCACGAAGGCGTGGATGGGGGCGCCCATGGCCTGGGCCATCAGGCCCGCGTAGAGGTTGCCGAAGTTGCCGCTGGGCACGGACACCACCAGGGGCCCGGGGTCGGCCTGGGCCGCGGCCTCGAAGTAGTACAGCGTCTGGGCCAGCAGCCGCGCGATGTTGATGCTGTTGGCCGAGGTCAGGCCCAGGCGGGACACCAGCTCGGCATCCTCGAAGGCCCCCTTCACCAGCCGCTGGCAGTCGTCGAAGGAGCCGGCCACCGCCAGGGCGAGCACATTGCCCCCGCAGGTGGCGAACTGGCGTTCCTGCAGGGGTGACACGCGGCCCGCCGGATAGAGCACCACCACCTGTACGCCCGGCAATCCCTGGAAGGCCTGGGCCACGGCGGCACCCGTGTCGCCGGAGGTGGCCGTGAGCACCGTGCGGGGGCGGTCTCCGGCGCCCAGGGCCAGCACGCGCGCGAGGAAGCGCGCGCCGAAATCCTTGAAGGCCAGCGTGGGCCCGTGGAAGAGTTCCAGGGCCGAGAGGCGGTCGTCCACCTTCACCCAGGGCGCGGGGAAGGTGAAGGCGGATCGCGCCAGCGCCTCGACCTCGGCGCGCGGGAATTCCCCGCCCAGCAGGCGGTGGAGGATCTCCGTCGCACGCGATGGGAAATCCAGCTTCAGCAGCTCGGGAACATCCGTGAAGCGCGGGAGCTCCACCGGCACGAAGAGGCCGCCGTCGGGTGCCAGGCCCGCCTGCACGGCCGCCATGAAGGTCGCGTGAAGCCCGGGTGTGCGGGTGCTGACGAGCTTCATGGGCGGACCTCGCACAGGGGGGGCCGGAACCCGGCTGGCAGCACCCGGGCCCCTTCCGGATCCAGGGCGCAGAGCCAGCCCTGGCTGGCCAGTCCCGCCCCCTCGAAGGCATCGCGGATGGCCAGGGCGAGGGCCCGGGCCTGGGCTTCGTCTTCGGCCACGGCAAAAATGGAGGGCCCCGACCCCGACAGGCTGCAACCCAGGGCGCCCAGACGCTTCGCCGCCGCCTGCGCCGCCCGGAAGCCCGGCACCAGCGGCGCGCGATGCACCTCCACCAGGGGATCTCGCAGGCACCGCCCGAGCAGCGCACGGTCCCCGCTGTGCAGGGCCTCCACCAGGCCGGCGAGGTTGCCCGCGAACGCCACCGTCTCGGACCAGCCCGGGCGTTCGGGCAGGACGCGGCGGCTCTCTGCCGTGGACAGCCGGATCTCGGGATGCACCACCACCATCAGCAGGTCCGCGGGCCAGGGCAGGCGCCGGGCGGCGGCCTTCCCCTCCCGGCCCGGCACCACCAATTGGAGCCCGCCCAGCAACGAGGGCACCACATTGTCGAGGTGGATGCCGCCGCTGGTGGAGCCCTCCGCCTGCCCCGCCAGATCCAGCAGCTCGGGCACGCTGAACGGATCGCCGCACAGGGCCTGGAGCCCGGCCAGCGTCGCCACGATGGAGCTGGCGCTGGATCCCAGGCCACTGGCCACGGGGAGGCGCTTCTCCAGGGTGATGGCGAAGGGTCCGGCCTCGCCGCCCCCCGCGCGCAGGGCCGTCAGGAACAGGTCGCGAGCCTTCAGGGCGAGGTTGGGCCGGGGATCGCCCGCCAACGCGGACGCGAAGGGGCCCGTCACCTGGAAGGAGGCCTCCTCCGCAGGCGCGATGGACACGAGGTCCCCGAGCAGGCTGCCGTCCAGCGGCGCCAGCGCCGCCCCCAGCAGGTCGAACCCCGCGGCCACATTGCCGATGCTTGCGGGAGCGAAGGCCACCAGGCCCTCGGGAAGTGGACCAGATGGTCTCGTCATCAGCGCCTCCGGGCCGGGCGGGCGCCCGGGGGCACCAGACGCAAGATGTCGGCCAGCACGCCGGCAGCCGTGACCTCGGCGCCGGCCCCATAGCCCCGGATGACCATGGGGTGGGGCTGGTAGCGTTCCGTCAGCAGGGCCAGGGCGTTCTCACCGCCCTTGATGGCGATGAAGGGATGCTCGGCGTCCACGGGCAGCAGGCCCACGCGGCACCCCTGATCCGACAGGGAACCCACATAGCGGAGGGTCTTTCCTTCGGCCTTCAGGGCCGCCAGCCGCTCGCGGAAGGGGGCGTCCAGCTGGGGCAGACGGGCCAGGAAGGCGGGGATGTCGCCGGTGGCGTCGAAGTCCGCGGGCAGCAGGCCCTCCACGACCACCTGCTCGAGTTCCAGGTCCAGGCCCAGTTCTCGGGCCAGGATCAGCAGCTTGCGCGCCACATCCATGCCGCTGAGGTCATCGCGGGGATCAGGCTCCGTGAAGCCGCTGTCCTTGGCTCGGCGCACGGCCTCGGACAGCGCCACGCCCTCGCCGAGCAACCCGAGGATGTACGACATGGAGCCTGAGAGGATGCCCTCGGCCCGTAGCACGCGGTCGCCGGTGAGCACCAGGTTCTTCACCGTGTCGATGATGGGCAGGCCCGCGCCCACATTGGCCTCGTAGAGGAAGCGCAGCCCGCGGCGCGACGACCGTTCGCGCAGCTCGTGGTAGAAGGCCTGGGAGCTGCTGTTGGCCTTCTTGTTGGCGGCCACCACATGGAAGCCGGCCTCGAACAGATCCGGATACCGGGCCGCCAGCTCGCCACTGGTGCTGCAATCCACCAGCACCGACAGGGCGGGAGGCCCTCCGCGCACGGCCTCGATGAGCCGCTCCAGATCCATCGGTTCGGCCAGGGCCAGATCCTCGCGCCAGCGCGTGAGGTCGAGGCCCGCCGCATCCATCTTCATGCGGCGGCTGGTGGCGATGGTCGTCACGCGGAGATCCAGCCCCTGGGTCAGCAACCGATCGTGCTGCCGGTGGATCTGCCCCAGCAGGCTCCCGCCCACATTCCCCGCGCCGAGCAGGTGGACATCGACCACCACCCGGGTCTGGAAGAAGCGCCGGTGGATGTGGGCCAGGGCCCGGGCTCCGTCCTCCTCCTCCACCACGGCCGAGATGATGCGCTCGCTGGCGCCCTGGGCGATGGCCACCACATTGCAGCCCACTTCGGCCAGGGCCTCGAAGAAGGTGCCGGCCACCCCCGGCCGGGTGCGCATGCCATCCCCCACGATGCTCAGCACGGCGAGGCCCTCCCGCAGGACCACGGGATCCATGAAGCCCGCCGACAGCTCCGCGGGGAAGGCCTCCTCGATGGCGGCCACCGCGGCGGGACCGTCCGCCCGGCGCACGGCGAAGCAGATGGAGAGCTCGGAGGAACTCTGGGTGATGAGCACCACGGAGATGCCCCTCCGGGCCAGGGCGCCGAACACGCGTCCGGCGATGCCCGGCACGCCGGGCATGCCCGGGCCCGTCAGGTTCACCACGGAGAGGTCGCGCAGGAACGACAGCCCCCGCACGCCGCTGGGCGGCGGCGGAACCTCGCTGCGGATCACCGTGCCGGGGTGGGCCGGGTCGAAGCTGCTGCACACCCGCACCGGAATGCCGCGCTCCCGCACCGGCGGAATGGTTTTCGGGTGCAGCACCTTGGCCCCGAAGAAGGACAGCTCCATGGCCTCCTCGAAGCTCGCCTCCGGCAGCGGGAAGGCCTCGGGCACCAGGGCGGGATCGGCGCTGTAGAGGCCGGCCACATCGGTCCAGATCTCCAGCAGTTCCGCGCCGAGGGCGGCGGCGGCCAGGGCGGCGCTGTGATCCGAACCGCCCCGGCCCAGCGAGAGGATGCGCCCCTGCCCATCGCCGCCGAAGAAGCCCGGCAGCACCCAGAGCCCGCCCTCCGCCGCCTTCAGCGCGGCGAAGCTCGCCTCGATGTCCGCCAGGCGGGGTCGGGCCTGGAGCGGATCCCCCTCCACCTTGATGTGCGCCACGGGATCGAGATACCGCGGGGCGAGGCCGCGGGCCTTCAGCAGCCCCAGGAGGATGGCGCAGGCGGCCCGCTCCCCCAGACTGGAGACCTGGGCCAGCACCGAGGGCGGCCCCTCCTCCAGCAGGGCCATGCCGTGCAGCAGGCGGCGTCCGAGCCCTTCGAGCGCATCCAGTTCTTCGCGCACCGGAGCCGCCTCGGGCCCCAGGTCCCCCGCCAGGCCCGCCACCACCTCGGCGTGCCGCGCCCGGAAGGTGGCGATGAGCCGGTCCGCCTCCTCCCGGTCGGGCACCCGGCCCCCGTGCAGCAGCAGGTTGGTGATCCCCGCCATGGCGGAGGCCACGACGCAGACGCGGTGGGTGGCGCGGGCAGCGGCCACCAGGTCGGCCACGGTGCGGAACCGATCCGGCCCGGCCAGGCTGGTGCCGCCGAACTTCATGACTCTGATGGCGGGGGCGGACATGAGGGCTCCGGGGAAGGACAAAAAAGCCCCGCGTGGGATTCGCGGGGCTGAGTCTGAGGGTTGGAAATCAGGTCAGGTGCCCCGCACGCCGGTGGGCGGATTGGTCATGCCAGTCATGCCGGTCATGGCAAACCAGTGGACAGACCCCTCGCCGGTCGTGCCGGCGGACCCGAAGGCCGTGGGGTTCATCGCAATCGTCATGTCCGACATGTTCCTGGAAGCCGCCTGAAAGTCAACCCTGTTCCCCCGCCGGCCGGCCCTTCACCCGGCGCCCCAGCGCCAGGCTGCTGCCCAGCCAGAGGCCCGAGCAACCCACGGCCGCCAGCCCCACCGGAAGGGCGAGCGCCACGAGGGCCGTGGGCGCCCACACGCCCAGCAGGTCGCCGCCCCGGTAGACGAAGGTGTCGATGAAGGGCTTCGACTTGTAGCGTTCCTCCGGGCCCAGCGGAATGTAGAGGATCTCGCGGGCCGGCCGGTCCACGGCGTAGTGCAGGCCGCGGCGCAGCACCTGGAAGATCGCCATGGTGCCGAAGGTGGGCCAGATCCACAGGGCGCCGAAGCCCAGCAGGCTCAGCACGGGGAGGATGGACAGCACGACCGGGATGCCCAGCCCCGTCAGCAGGCGGCCCGTGAGGAGGACCTGCGTCGCCAGGGTGAGCACATTCACCCAGAGGTCGATGCGGGCGAAGGCCGCCGTGCGGGCGGCGGTACCGCTGAAGGCGCGCTCGACGATGGCGCCCTGCTGCAGGTAGAGGAAGGTGCTGGTGATGGTGAAGAGCAGCATGTAGGCGCAGATGAGCTGCAAGTAGGGCGATTTCGCGATGAGCTTGAGCCCCTCCAGGGGACCGGGGCCGGGCTCCCGCTCGCCGTGGGCCTGGTCGCCCAGGCGGAAGATGGCCGCCAGGCGCCCCACGCACTGCACCGCCAGCTCCAGCGTCAGCATCGACAGCAGCAGCAGCGACAGGGGATCCACCTTCAGGGGGAGCCCCCCCAGCGTGAAGCCCTTGGTGAGGGCCCCCGTGAGGGCGGCCCCGGCGATGGCGCCCAGGGTGCCGCCCGTGGCGATGAAGCCGAACAGGCGCTTGCCCTGGGCCTGGGTCCACACATCCGACATCAGGCCCCAGAACACCGACACCACGAAGAGGTTGAAGACGCTGAGCCAGATGTAGAAGGCATAGCCCAGGGCCGCACCGCCCCGGTGGGGCAGGAAGCGGAAGGCCAGGAAGAAGGCCAGCATGTTCAGCCCGAAGAAGCGGTAGGCCCACGGGATGAACCGCCGGCGCGGCAGCTTCGACACCAGGGTCGCGAAGGCCGGATTCGCCAGCACCATGGCCAGCAGGGTGCCCGTCATGAGCCAGGGCAGCTTGTCCGCCCCCCGAGCGATGCCGATGGCCTCGCGAACGGGGCGCAGCAGGTAGAAGCCGAAGAGCAGCAGGAAGAAGTACAAGGTCGACCAGAGCAGGGCCGGGGCTTCACCCTCGTCGAGCATCACCAGGCGGCGGAGAAGGCGGGCGGGCGTCATGGGCGGTCCGGAAAAGGCAGTTGCATGGATGTCTGAAAAGAGTATATATCGATTCACGAGGTATCAATCCCAGTCCATCGACCGGAGGTCCCATGACCGTCACCCGCCGTGAGTTCATCCAGTGGTCCGCCGCCGCCACCGCCGTGGCGGCCACGGGGCTCGACCTCTCCGCCGCGCCTTCCGAGAAGGCCACCCCCAAGAAGATCCTCATCCTGGGCGGCACGGGCTTTCTCGGCCCGGCCACCATCGAAGCCGCCCAAGCCCGCGGCCACCAGGTGACGATGTTCAACCGCGGCAAGACGCGCCCTGACCTCTTCCCCGGCGTGGAGAAGCTACACGGCGATCGTGATCCCAAGAAAGGCGAGGGCCTGAAGGCGCTTGAGGGTCGGAGCTGGGATGCCGTCATCGACAACAGCGCCTACTACCCGAGGATGGTGGCGGCCTCCGCGGGCCTGCTGGCCCCGCATGCCAAGCAGTACCTGATCATCTCCAGCATCAGCGCCTACAAGGAGCCGAATCCCGAGAACGGCACCGAGGATGCGCCTCTGGCCACCATGGCGGATCCCACGGTCGAGTCCATGGGCAAGGACTATGCGAACTACGGGGCCCTGAAGGCCCTGTGCGAACAGGCCGCCCAGAAGGCCATGCCCGGCCGCACGGCGGTGATCCGCCCCGGCTACATCGTGGGTCCCGACGACCCCACGGGCCGCTTCACTTACTGGCCCGTGCGCTTCGACAAGGGCGGCGAGCTCGCCGTGCCGGGCGCGCCCGCCGATCCCGTCGAGATCATCGATGTCCGCGACCTCGCCGCCTGGCTGGTGCATCTGGTCGAGCGCGGCACCACCGGCGTCTTCAACGCCTGCGGCCCCGACAAGCGCCTGGCCTGGGGCAGCCTCGTCGAGGCCTGCCAGAAGGCCGGGAACCCGAACGCCAAGCCTGTCTGGATTCCTGCCGACTTCGTGGCCAAGCAGGAGGGCCTCGAGTTCCCCATCTGGGCCCCCTACCTGGGTGACACCAAGGGTTTCCACACCTGGAGCAACGCCCGCGCCGTCAAGGCCGGCCTGAGGTTCCGCCCTGCCGAGCAGACCGTGAAGGACACCCTCGCCTGGTTCAAGACCCAGGAAAAGGTGGAGAAGGGTCGCAACAAGCTGGCGGGCCCCACCGCCGAGCAGGAGGCGAAGCTCATCGCCGCCTGGCGCGAGGCCTCCAAAGCCAAGAAGTAAGCCCGGGGAAACCGGCCCCCTCGGCTGATCCAGGGCCCCGCTCCGCGGGGCCCTATCAGTTCTGGATGTAGTGCACCAGCTGCTCGATGGTGAAGGTCTGGTCGGAGATCGTCTCCTTCACCAGATCACCGATGGAGAGGATGCCCAGCACCTCGTCGCCGGCCCCCAGCACGGGCAGGTGGCGGACATGCTTGTTCGTCATGAGCGCCATGCACTCCTCGACGGACTGGGAGAGGGTCACGCAGCTGACCTTCTCGCTCATGATCTCCCGCACCAGGGTGTCCTTCGAGGTCTTCCCCTTGAGGATGATCTTCCGGGCGTAGTCCCGTTCCGAGAAGATCCCCACCAGCCTTCCGTGCTCCAGCACGAGAAGGGCGCCGATGTCGTGCTGGGCGAGGAGGGTCAGCGCTGTGAAGACCGAATCATCGGGCCCCACCGATACCAGGGCGCGCTTGCCCTCGACGAGCTGTTTCAGTGGCCGCATGGATGCCTCCCTGCTGGTCTGGTTGGATGGTTCGGGATTCGTGGCCCTGACTATACGGCCAAGACGGGGCGGATGGACCCATGAATCCGAGTCCGGGCCTCCGGAACCGTGATCAATGACGCAGGATCCCCCTGGCATAGTTTATTCGTGATGCATGGGTCGTCTTTAATCCCCATCGCTGGAACGGCCCGCCCCACCCTGCCATGGAACCCCGCCGAGGATCACCCGATGTCCCTGCCCAGGAAGATGAAGGCCCACGCCCGGAAGCATGCCGAAGCCACGGAGCCCCACCCGGAAGCGGCCCGGAGGCAGGCCGCCCAGGGGAAGCTGCTGGCCCGCGAGCGCATCACGGCCATCCTCGACCCGGACTCCTTCCACGAGTACGACCTCTTTGTGGAGCACAAGTGCTCCGACTTCGGCATGGAGAAGAAACAGCTGCCGGGGGATGGCGTCATCACCGGCACGGGCACGATCCTGGGTCACCCCGTGGCCATCTACGCGCAGGACTTCACCGTGGCCGGGGGATCGCTGGGCCTGGCCCACGCCCGGAAGATCACCAAGATCATGGATCACGCCATCAAGCTGGGCATCCCCCTCATCGGCATCAACGATTCCGGCGGGGCGCGCATCCAGGAAGGCGTGAACTCCCTGGCCGGCTACGGCGAGATCTTCTACCGCAACACGCTGGCTTCCGGCGTCATCCCGCAGATCTCGATCATCCTGGGCCCCTGCGCGGGCGGCGCGGTCTATTCGCCGGCCCTCACGGACTTCGTCTTCGTCGTGGACAAGATCTCCAAGATGTTCATCACGGGCCCCGAGGTCATCAAGACGGTGCTGGGCGAAGAGATCTCCATGGAGGATCTGGGCGGGGCCCGGGTCCAGGCCGAGCTCTCCGGCAACGCGCACTTCTACGCCCAGAGCGAGGCGGAATGCTTCGAGCAGGTGAAGCGCCTGGTGACCTTCATCCCCTGGAACAACCGGAAGCGGGCCGACCCCTTCGCGGCCCAGCCCCCGGAGGCCGGGGCCCTGGAGCGCATCATCCCCTCCGAATCCAACCGGCCCTACGATGTGCGAGATGTCCTCCGCAGCGTCTGCGACGGCGCCGACTTCATGGAGGTCCAGGCGCTGTGGGCCGCCAACATCGTGGTGGGTTTCGCCCGCATGAACGGGCGCACGGTGGGCATGGTCGCCAATCAGCCCATGGTGCTGGCGGGCGTCCTGGATGTGGACAGCTCCGACAAGGCCGCCCGCTTCATCCGCTTCTGCGACGCCTTCAACATCCCGCTGGTGACCTTCGTAGATCTGCCGGGCTACCTGCCCGGCGTGGACCAGGAGCACGCGGGCGTCATCCGCCACGGCGCCAAGCTGCTCTACGCCTACAGCGAAGCCACCGTGCCCAAGATCACCGTGATCCTGCGCAAGGCCTACGGCGGCGGCTACATCGCCATGTGCTCCCGGCACCTGGGCGCGGATTTCGTGTTCGCCTGGCCCTGCGCCGAGATCGCCGTCATGGGCCCGGAAGGTGCCGCCAACATCATCTTCAAGGGCGAGATCGCCGCGGCGGCGGATCCCGAGGCCTTCCGCAGGGAGAAGGTGAAGGAATACACCGACAAGTTCGCCAGTCCCTATGTGGCCGCCGCCAACGGCCATGTGGACGCCGTCATCGCCCCCCACCAGACCCGCGACTTCCTGCTCCACGCCCTCGAGATCTCCGAACACAAGACCGAGGAGCGGCCCGCGCGGAAGCACGGCGTTCCGCCCTTCTGAGCGAGCCCCCATGACCCCCCGGCAGACCCTCACCCTGAACGACACAGTGTACGAAACGACCCTCACCCGGAAGTACGCCCACCGGAAACCCTATGTGCCCAAGGATCCCCGGCGGAGGACGGCCACCATCCCGGGCCTCATCCTCGAAGTCCTCGTGCAGCCCGGCGACCGGATCTGCGCGGATCAGGGGATCGTGGTGCTGGAAGCCATGAAAATGCAGAACCGCATCACCGCCCGCCACGATGGCACCGTCAAAGCCTTGCATGTGGCCGTCGGGGAGACCGTCGCCAAGGGTCAACTGCTGGTGGAGTTCGAATAGCCGGTTCAGGCCGGCGCCCGGTTCTCCCTTCCAGCACGGCCGGGGTCTCGACGGCGGGCCCAGACTATTACACAATTTTGTGTACATACTCCTGGTCCCTCCCCGCTCTGCCCCGACCGCACCCACCTTTATGGAGTCCTCCATGCTTCCTGCCGCCGCCCGCGCCTGGTTCGCCGCGCTGTGCCTCGGCGTCATGGGGCAGGCGCAATCCGTGGCCTTCACCTTCGACGACGGCCCCCGCCTGGCGGCCACGCCCCGGCTCTCCCCCCAGGAGCGCAATGCCGCGATCCTGGCCGCCCTGAAGAAACACCAGGTGAGTTCGGCCCTGTTCGTCACCCTCGGGAACGGCGCGGACCGGCCCGAGGGGTTGGCCCTGGCGCGGGCCTGGGGCGACGCCGGTCACGCGCTCGGCAACCACACCGTCACCCATCTGGATCTCAACGCGAAGGGCACGACCCTTCAGCAGTACCAGGAGGAGATCCTCACCTGTGACCGGGTCATCCGCGCGCTTCCCGGCTACCGGCCCTGGTTCCGGTTCACCTTCCTCCGGGAGGGCAACACGCCGGAGAAACGGGACGGGATGAAGGCCTTCCTGAAGGCCAAGGGCCTTCGCAATGCCCAGGTCACCCTCGACACCTCAGACTGGCGCCTGAACGAGGCCCTGGTCGCCGTCCTGACCCAGCATCCCGGGGCCGATGTGGCACCCATCCGGGGGGCCTACCTGGCCCACCTCCGCCAGCGGGCCGAGGCCTACCGGGACCTCTCCCGGCAGCTCTTCGGGCGGGACATCCCCCAAGTGCTACTGCTGCATCACAACCTCCTCAACGCGCTGTTCCTGGAGGACGCCATCCGGCTGTTCAAGGACCTGGGCTGGACCCTCATCCGGCCGGACGCGGCCTTCCAGGATGCCGTCTACACCCTGGACCCCCAGCGCCCCTCTCCCGGACAGAGCCTCCTCATCTCGGCCGCGCGCAGCCTCGGTCTTCAACCGAAGGGCTGGGAGCGCCTGCTCGACGACGGCGATGAGGAGATCCGCCTGCTCAAGCAGCAGGGAGTACTCCCCGCCTCCTTCGAGTGACAATCCGTCAAGGACCCGGGCCTTTGCCCCATTTCCGGCCGCTGGGATCCAGCCTCGGCGCTACTCTGGGCCCTGTATTTGTCTTGGAGGACATCATGGCCGTCAATTTGAAGGGGCGCAGCTTTCTCACGCTGATGGACTTCTCGCCCGAGGAGGTGCGCTACCTCCTGGACCTGTCGCGGGACCTGAAAGCCAAGAAGCGCATGGGCGTCTTCAACTACCTGCTCAAGGGCAAGAACATCGTCCTGCTTTTCGAAAAGACCAGCACCCGCACCCGCTGCGCCTTCGAGGTCGGCGCGCTGGAAGAGGGCGCCCATGTGACCTTCCTGGACAGCGCCAGCTCCCAGGTGGGGAAGAAGGAAAGCATCGAGGACAGCGCCAAGGTGCTGGGTCGCTTCTATGACGGCATCGAATACCGCGGCTACAAGCAGGAAGTGGTCGAGGCCCTGGCCAAGCACAGCGGCGTGCCCGTGTGGAACGGCCTCACGGACACCGACCACCCCACCCAGATCCTGGCCGACTTCCTCACCATCGAAGAGCATGTGGCCAAGCCCCTGCACAAGGTGAAGCTCGTCTTCTGCGGCGACATCCGCAACAACATGAGCTACGCCCTGATGTACGGCGCCGCCAAGACCGGCATGCACATGGTGGCCCTCGGCCCCAAGGAGCTGGCGCCGGATCCGGCCGTGCTCGCCGCCGCTCGCGAAGCTGCGAAGCTCACCGGCGCCACCATTGAGGTCACCGACAATGTGGCTGAGGCCGTCAAGGGCGCCGATGTGATCTACACCGATGTCTGGGCCAGCATGGGCGAGGAGGACCAGATCCCCGCCCGCGTGAAGCTGCTCACCCCCTTCAAGGTCACCCTGGAGATGCTCCAGAAGACCGGCAACCCGGATGTGAAGTTCCTCCACTGCCTGCCCGCCTTCCACGACTTCGAGACCAAGCTGGCCAAGGAGCAGAAGGCCCTGGGCCACGACATCCGCGAAGTCACCGACGAGGTCTTCCGCTCGCGGCACAGCGTCGTCTTCGACGAAGCCGAGAACCGCATGCACACCATCAAGGCGGTCATGGTGGCCACCATCGGGTGAGGTTTTGCCCCGCGCAGAAATGGCCCCGCGGGGCCATTTCTGCGTACGGAGTGCTATGGTGGGACCACCCAATCCCCCGGAGACCCCATGCGCCTGCCCCGGCTGTTCCTTGTCCCTGTACTCGCAAGCCTCACACTGGCCGCCCAGGACGCTTCGCTATCCGGCACCTGGACGCAGACCAGGGCCGATGACATCGCCGCGGCCATCCAGGCCACCGTGGCGGACATGAACTTCATCAAGCGGCCCATCGCTCGTGGGCGGCTCACCAAGCTGAACCCCGCCTACAAGAAGGTCGCCATCACGGTGGCGAGCAGCGGCGTGGAGGTGAAGCTCGATGACCGGACTCCCATCCACATGCCCCCTGGCGGTGCCGCCGCCCCTTGGACCCGGGAGGACGGCGAGAAGTTCATGGTCGCCGCCCAGGTCACGAAGGATCAGCTCGTCCAGACCTTCAAGAACGAGGACGGCGAGCGCACCAATGTGTTCAAGCTGAGTCCCGATGGCAAGACGCTCACGCTCACCGCCACCGTGAAGAGCCCCCAGCTGCCCAGGCCCCTGACCTACGCCATCAGCTTTGGGCGCTAGGGGCGCTGTCTCCCGCCCCGGGAGCCCGGCCTGTAAGCCCGCTCTGCGGTTCATCGTCCTCAAGTGCGACAGGAATGCCCATCCGTTCGCGGGCGCGAGCGGATGGGGACCCTCCGGCAGCCTCTGCCTTCGAACGGCATCGCCGAAGGCCCCGACAGCGGCGAGAATGGAGGCCTGGCGGCAAGATCATGCTCGTACGCCACGATCCCTCAAAAACGGAGGCCCTCTCGGGATTCAGACCCTGCCCATGCGCGATGAAAGGACGGTTTAAAGATGAATACGCCGAGCTACACTAAAACATCTTACCTATTTGATGGCATTACTTCCAGCGTCGTGTCCGAAGAAGCCATGCGCTCCATCCGAAGCTTTATCGCCACGGAGAACCTCTATTTATCCGCAACTCGTGAAATAGCGACTAAATTTGAAAATCTAAATAACGATCTTAAATACAGCAGCGAAAGAAACCCCATCCACCAGATACAAACCCGCGTCAAAACCCCCATGAGCATTTTCAAAAAATTGGAAAGGAGGGGATTCGAGCTCACATCTGAATCGGCAAGGAAGAACTTGACCGATATTGCCGGCGTTCGCGTCATCTGCTCCTATCTCAACGATATCTACCTCATTTCAGACATGCTCTTGTCACAGACCGACATCACCCTCGTACGCACTTCCGATTACATCAAGAACCCCAAACCAAACGGGTACCGGAGCCTTCATCACATCGTGACGGTGCCCGTATTCTTGTCGAAAAGTGTCGAGACCGTCCATGTCGAAATCCAGATCCGCACCATCGCCATGGATTTCTGGGCAACACTGGAGCATCAGCTCAGTTATAAACTTGCGGATCGAGAGACCATGTCCATCGCAAACAACATAAAAGCCTGTGCCGAAGAGATCGCCGATATCGATATGAGGATGCAAAATCTTTACAATATTATCAATCCTCCATCCAACCCTTGAAGCACGCCCCTTCGGCGTCAGGGGCGGATGAGATCACCGACCTGAAGGGGGCCTTGCCGGCGACGGCTTCGTCATCGTGACGGCATCCAGCTCATGCCCTTCGGCGTCGATCTGACGGAGCTTCAAGGTCCGACCGTCCACCTCCAGCACCGTGAAGGAGTGCTTGTCGGAGATGAAGACGCGGGTCCAGGGCTGCCAGCTGGCGCGGACATCGGTCTGCCAGGGATCGTAGAGCTCGGCGCCACCGGCACCCGTCACGATGTGGAGGATGCCCTTGGCACGGGTGATGGTCCTGCCATCGAAAGCCTCATCCACCGTGAACTCGCCCGCCACCGGCCTGCCGCGGTGGCCGACCTGCCCGGGCCGGAAGCGCAGCGGCGCCGTGCGCTGGTAGTTGTGGACATGGCCCGCGAGGACCACATCCACGCCGTGCTTTTCGAGAATCGGACTGATGGGACGCATCCACTGATCGTCGAAGTGGCTGCGTGAACTCTGGAACAGGGGATGATGCAGGGCCACGATGCGCCAGGCGGCGCCCTGGGCGGCCTTCAGGTCTGCCTCCAGCCAGGCCTTCAGCGCGGGGCTCTCCCAATCGGCATAGAGGTTGGAATCCAGCACCGTCCAATGGACCGGGCCATAGTCGAAGCTGTAGCTGGCCATGCGCGGGAAGGCCGGGCCTGCGGCCGCCACCACGGCATCGTGGGTGCCCGGCACGGCGGGCGCGGCGTTCGCCTCGCCCGCCCGCAATCCGGGGCCGTTCAGCGGCAGGGACCAGTAGGCGAAGTAGGCCGCGGCCTCCGCCGACCGGCGGAAGGGGACATCGTGATTGCCGGGAAGGCCCAGGAAGGGCACGCTCCGCATGAGCGGCACTTCCTCCGAGTTGTAGACCGGGAAGAACCGCTTCCGGTACTCAGAGGCCAGTCCCATGCCGTAGACGAGATCTCCGACGAGGAGCACCGCATCGGGCCGCTCCGCCAGCACGGCCTTGGCGATGCCCAGCTGGGAAGCCGAACCGTCCGCCGCATCCCCGAACACGATCATCCGGTGGGCGCCAGGTTTACGGGCCTGCGCCTCGGCCGCGAAGACCAGGGCCCCATCCAGCTTCACGCGGTAGGACACCCGCGCGCCCGGCTTGAGGTTCTTCAACGCGGCTCGATAGATGCGGTGCGCCGGCAACGGCGGCACCTCAAGGCGGTGGAAGGTGGGCGCTGGCTGGAGGGTCCATCCCTGCCCCCGCTGCACTTCCACGGTCCAGGCGCCGCCCCGGTCTTCCGCGTGCCACATCAATTCCAGGCGCTCCTGGGCGGCAGGCCGCGGCGCGTCCCCCAGCTGGAGGTAAGGCTTCACCAGGAAGGCGGCCTGCGCTGGAAGCAGCGTGGTCAGCAGGGCGAGCAGCAGGATACGCATGAAGCATTATCCCTGTACGCCAGAAACGGGCACCCAGGGGGGTGCCCGTTTCTGACGCATGGAACGGCAAGAACCTAGTGCGCGCCTGCGGTGGACAGCAGCCGGGAGCCGGTGGCGTAGCAGGTCTTGTGGGTGATGTGATGCTCGAACTCGTGGCGGAACTTCTGAAGGGCGGAGTCCATGGGGCCGCAGGCGGCGTCGCCCAGGGGACACAGCGTCCGCAGGCCGATGCGCGGCGTGAGGCTGGCCAGCAGATCCAGGTCCTCCATGCGGCCCTGGCCGTGCTCGATGCGGTAGAGCACCATCTCCATCCAGTTGCAGCCTTCGCGGCAGGGCGTGCACTGGCCGCAGCTCTCATGGGCGTAGAAGCGGATCAGGCGCAGCGTGGCCTGCACCATGCAGGTGTCCTCGTCCATGCAGATGAGGCCGCCGGAGCCCGCCATGGAGCCCCGGGCCTTCACGGTGTCGAAGTCCAGGGGGCAGTCGAAATCCTTCTCGTCGAACATGGGGGCGCTGGCGCCGCCGGGGATGATGGCCTTGATCTTCTTGCCGGTGCTGGAGCCACCCGCCAGCTCGTTCACCACGAAGTCCATGGGCGTGCCCAGGGGCAGTTCGAAGAGGCCCGGGCGTTTCACATGCCCGCTGACGCCGAAGATGCGGGTGCCCGTGTTCTTGGGGGTGCCCAGCTTGGCGTACTCGGCGCCGCCCATGCGGAGGATGGGGGGCACGGCCGCCAAGGTCTCCACATTGTTCACGGTGGTGGGCTGGCCGAAGGCGCCCTTGGCCGCCGGGAAGGGCGGCTTCACGCGGGGCTCGCCGCGGCGGCCCTCCAGCGAGTTCAGCAGGGCCGTCTCCTCGCCGCAGATGTAGGCGCCGGCCCCGCGGTAGACCAGGATGTCGTAGTCCCAGCCCGTGCCCAGGATGTTCTTGCCGAGGTAGCCGGCATCGCGGGCCTGCTGGATCGCGGCCTCGAGCTTCTCGATGAGCCAGAGGAACTCGCCGCGGATGTAGACGAAGCCGAGCTTGCACTGCATGGCCCAGCCGCCGATGATCATGCCCTCGATGAGCTGGTGGGGGTTGTATTCGAGGATGGCGCGATCCTTGAAGGTGCCGGGCTCGCCCTCGTCGCCGTTGCAGACCAGGTAGCGGGTGAACTTCCGCTCGGGGGTGTCCTTGGGCATGAAGGACCACTTCAGGCCGCAGGGGAAACCCGCGCCGCCGCGGCCCCGGATGCCGGAGGTCTTCATCTCCTCGACCACGGCCACGGGCTCCATCTTCAGCGCGGCCTTCAGGGCCACATAGCCCTCGTGCTTCTGCTCGTAGGTCTTGAGGTGCCAGTTGTCCAGATCCCCCGCGCCGCGGAGCATCAGATTCGGGTACTTGTCCGTGCCGAAGCCGGGGAAGGTGTAGATCTGGGGATCGGGCTTGGTGCGGATGGCTGCCATTGCTTCCCCCTACTGCGCCCAAGGGCGGTATTCACCGCGCTTGCAGGCTTCCATGACCTCGATGAGCTTCTGCTCATCCACGAACTCGTCGTAGACATCGTGGTTCACCTGCACGCAGGGGCCGCTGCCGCAGCCGGCGAGGCATTCCACTTCCTCCACGCTCCACATCCCGTCGGCGCTGGGGCCCTGCCCCGGCTGCACGCCGGTCTTCTCGCAGACCTTCTCCAGCAGCTGGGCGGCGCCGCGCAGGGCGCAGCTGATGTTGGTGCAGACCGAGAAATGGAATTTCCCGACCGGAGCCTTCTGATACATCGTGTAGAAGGTGGCCACGCCGAAGACATGGCCTTCGGGGATGCCAATGGCCTTGGCCACGGCCTTCATGGCGGAGAGGCTCACGAAGCCGAACTCGCGCTGGGCGATGTGCAGGGCGGGCAGCGTGGCCGCGAGCTTGTCGGGGAACTTGGCCATGATGGCCTGGATCTCCGCCAGGGCCTCCGGGCTGAATTCCTTTCGTTCGGATTCCGGCAGCCGTAGGCCCGGGGCCATGGGCTCGTTCGCGGTCTCGGGAGGCAGAGGATGATTCATGGGCGCGCTCGCATGAACGGCCAGTTTAGCTCGAAATGGAAAGGAGGCACCCGGTCAAACCGGGTGCCTCCCATCACGAACCGGGATTCGGGGCTTACTTCTTCGCCGAGGGCGCGACCTTGCCGGCTTCGGCGTTCAGGCTGATGGCCACGGTGTCGCCGATGATGCCAGGCATGAACTTAATGCCGTACTCGCTGCGGTTGAGGCTGAGGGCGCCGTCCACGAAGCCGGCCACCACGCTGCCGGGCGCCATGCCGGGCTGCGTCCCCGCATTGGTGATGGGGAAGGTGATGCGCTTGGTGACCCCGTGCAGGGTGAAGTCACCGGTGACCTCCAGCTTGCCCTTGGCCACTTCCTTCACGGCCGTGCTCTTGAAGGTGACGGTGGGGTACTTCGCCACATCGAAGAAGTCGGGGGACTTCAGGTGCTTGTCCCGGCTCTCGTTGTCGGTGGTGAGGCTGGCGGCGTCGATGACGACCTCCACGCTGGACTTGCTGATGTCGGCGGTGTCCACCTTGATGGTCCCCTCGAACTTCGTGAAGCGGCCGCTCACCTTGGCCAGCAGGTGGCCCACCTTGAAGCTCACTTCGCTGTGGACGGGATCGATCTTGTAGGTGTCCTCACCGGCCAGGGCGGGCAGGGCCGCCAGGGCGAGGGAAGCAAGAAGGACGCGGAAGGGGTGGCGCATGGAGCCTCCAGGGAATAGGTGTTTCACCATGCAATCAAGTCTAGGCCGTTTTTAAGAAGTTGCAACACCTTTATTTGAAAATATGTCACCCTGGATCCGCAGGAGCAGGACCATGCACATCCGCGAAGAACTTCAGATCACCAAACCCCTCGAGCCGGGCCACGAGGTGGCCCTGGCCATCCTCCTGACCCGCGAGTATGTGGCCCGCCTCTTCGACCAGGCCCTCTACGAACCGGAAGACATCTCCGACCAGCAGTTCAATGTCCTCCGCATCCTCAAGGGCGGGCCCAAGGACGGCTACCTGGTGAAGGAGCTCCGCTGCCGGATGATCTACCGCTTCGCCGATGTGCCCCGCCTGGTGAACCGCCTCGAGGCCCGCGGCCTCGTGAAGCGCTGCGAGAATCCGGCGGACCGCCGGGGCAGCCGCGTGCAGATCACCCCCAAGGGCCTGGCGCTCGAGGCGCGGATGCACGCCCAGCACCAGGCCCTCTGCCAGCAGGTGGACCGCTGTCTGGCCCCCGAGGAGCGCGACCAGCTGCTCTCGCTCCTGGAGCGCCTCCGGAACGACCACCGCGCCCAGGTGGAAGCCCTGGGCGGCAGGTAGGCCCCTCCTCGAACGGCGGGCGGCGCGAAACCTGAAACCAGCCCCTAGTGCAGAAGCCGCAGGATCGAGCCGTTCTCCGGATGGGCCTGGCGGAGGGACTGGAGCCCGGACTGGTTCAGCACCTGGAATTTATTGAGGGCCACCACCTCCTGGGCGAGGCCGGCATCGCGAATCGGGCGGGCGGCCGCCGCGAGGGTTTCCGCCTGGATGCCCAGGGCATTGGAGACCGCGCTCAGGTGCCGCTGCCCCGCGTCGAGGGTGCTGCGTTGCGCGGAAAGGATCTCCAGGCCCTTGTGGATGGCGGCGAGACCCGGGGCAGGCCCCGCGGCGGTCCCCGGCTCCCCCATCAGATCGAGGGAACCCACCGGACCCACGGCCACGGTCACCCGCAAGTGATCACCCATGACAATGCCCAGTTCCGACCCGAAGACCACCTCGCCGTTGAACCGCGTGTTCGCATTGATCTCGTCAATGAGCGTCAGGATGTCCCGGTACTCCTCGTCAAGGACGGATGGGGCCTGGCCTGCTCCTATCGGCCCGGCTGAGCCTGGTTCCGGCGCTCCGCCGGGAACCTGCTCCGCGAGCTTGGCCGCGCGGGCCAACAGGGCGGTGATCTTCTGCATCCCCCCGGCGGCCACCTGCAGGTACGAAAGCCCATCGCTGGCGTGGCGGCGGCCCTGGGCAGCCAGCCTCACCTCGGCCCGCAGGCGCTGCTCGAAACCGGCGTCCGCGGCCTCGCCGGCCGTCGCTCCCCCTGACTGGCCGTCGGTGAGCTGCTCCAACGCCCGCTCGAGGATCGGACCGGAGAGGTGCATCTGATGGCAGGCGTGCCTGGCGGAAACGCTCTTCAGAACGGCTGTGCGCTTCACGCGGTCCTTTCAGGAGAAGACGCCGGGAACCGGGCTTCGCCCGGTGGCCGTCCTCGGCGCCTCAGCGATCCAGCTCGCCCGCGATGATATTCATCGCGCCGAGCACGGCGACGGCATCGGCGATCAGGCAGCCCTTCACCTGGTCGTGGAAACTGCTGAAGATGGGGAGGCAGGGGGGACGGACCCGGATGCGATAGGGATTCTTGCCCCCGTCGCTCACGATGTAGAAGCCCAGTTCGCCGTTGGCGGCTTCGGTGGCGCTGTAGATCTCGCCCACCGGCATCTCCATGCCGTGCATGATCAGCTTGAAGTGGTGGATGAGGCTCTCCATCCGCGTGTAGACCTTCTCCTTGGACGGCAGGGCCACCTTCGGATCGTCCACATTGACCGGGCCGGGCTCGAGGCGGTCCAGCACCTGGCGGATGATGCGCAGGCTCTGGCGCATCTCCTCGATGCGGACCAGGTAGCGGTCGAACACATCGCCGGTGGTACCCACGGGGATGTCGAAGTCGTAGGTCTCGTAGCCCAGGTAGGGCTGCGCCTTGCGGAGATCCTGCGGCACGCCCGCCGCGCGGAGGCAGGGCCCGGTGTAGCCCCAGTTCACGGCGTCCTCGGGGCTGATGGCGCCGATGCCCTTGGTGCGGTCGTACCAGATGGGGTTGTGGGTGAGCAGCCGCTCGCACTCGTCCACGGCCGCCTCGCACTCCACCAGGAAGCGCTCGGTGAGGGGCACGAAGGCCTCGGGGATGTCCCGGAAGAGGCCGCCGATGCGGGTGAAGCTGGTGTGGAGACGCTGCCCGGCCGCCATCTCGAAGAGATCGTAGACCGTCTCGCGCTGCTTGAAGAGGTAGAGGAAGGCCGTGAAGGCGCCGATGTCCACGGCGTTGACGCCCACGCAGACGATGTGGTCCGCGATGCGGGCCAGCTCGGAGACCAGCACCCGGATCTGCTGGGCCCGCTTGGGGATCTCGATGCCCAGCAGCTTCTCCACGGCGCAGGCATAGCCCACATTGTTCATGATGGAGCTGCAGTAGTTCAGGCGGTCCGTGAGCGGGATGAACTGCTGGTAGCTCAGGTTCTCGCCCAGCTTCTCCACGCCGCGGTGGAGATATCCGATCTCCGGGGTGGCCTTGAGGATGGTCTCGCCCTCGAGTTCGAGGATGATGCGCAGGGTGCCGTGGGTCGTGGGGTGCGACGGCCCCAGGTTGACGATCATGTGATCGCCGTCGAGCTGCTGCCGGGTCATGGCGATGGATTCCATGGTCGTGTCCTCAGGCCCGTTCGCCGTTGTTGTAGGGAGCCGTGCAGCCTTCCATGCAGAAGGGGTCCCCGCCATCCAGCGGGAAGTCCTTGCGCAGGGCGTGGCCCGGGAAGTCGTCCCAGGTGAGCAGGCGCTTCAGGTTGGGGTGCCCCTCGAAGCCGATGCCGAAGAGGTCGAAGATCTCGCGCTCGAACCAGTCGGCGGTCTTGAAGCGGCCGGTCAGGCTGGGCACGGTCTCGCCGTCGGCCACGGGCACCTTCACCCGGAGGCGCTCCTGGCTGGCCAGGTTGAGCCAGTGGTAGACCACATCGAAGCGCGCCAGCCCCTGGGCTTCGGCCCGCTCCGGCCAGTCCACGGCCGTGATGTCCACCAGCAGCTGGAAACCCTCGCGGTGGAGCAGCTCCACCAGGGCCAGGAGGCTCTCCTTCGCCACCACGATGGTCTGGTCGCCCCGGAAGGCGTGACGGTCCGTGACGGTACCCGGCAGCTGTGCGTCGATGTGCTCGATGATCATGGTCCGCCCCGCCTAGAAGATCGTGCCCGCGCCGCGGTCCGCGGCGTCCATCAGCATTTCGCGGATGGTCTGCTGGCTCGTGAGGCCCTTTTCGGCCTGGAGGGCGTCCTGCCGGGCCAGGCTTTCATAGAAGCGGGCGATGTGATCCTTGCGCATGGAGAGCGATTCCTTCTCGATCTTCTCCTGCAGCTTCATCACGCCATAGAGCATGCTTTCGGGCCGGGGCGGGCAGCCGGGGACATAGACATCCACGGGGATCACCCGGTCCACGCCCTGGAGGGTGGCGTAGGTGCGGTACATGCCGCCCGACGAGGCGCAGACGCCCAGCGAGATCACCCATTTGGGTTCGGCCATCTGGGCGTAGATCGTGCGCAGCACCGGGGCCAGCTTGTTGGTGACGGTGCCCAGGATCATCAGCATGTCGCTCTGGCGGGGGCTGAAGCGCATGGCCTCGGCGCCGAAGCGGCTCATGTCGTACTTGGACGCCTGCATGCTCATGAACTCGATGGCGCAGCAGGCGGTCCCGAAGGGCAGGGGCCAGAGGCTGTTCTTGCGACCCCAGTTCACCACCGCATCCAGGCGGGTGGTCAGCACGGCGTCGTTGATGTTCATCTCGGCCATCGTCAGCGCTCCCACTCGAAGGCGCCCTTGCCCCAGGCGTAGATGAAGCCCACCAGCAGGGTGGCCATGAAGCTCAACATGGCTCCGAAGGTCCACAGGGCATGCTTGAAGTTCACGGCCCAGGGCAGCAGGAACGCCGCTTCCACATCGAACAGGATGAAGAGCATGGCCGTGAGGTAGAACTTCACGGAGTACTTGTGCCGGGCGCCCTGCTGCAGGGGCGGCACGCCACACTCGTAGGGCCGGAGCTTGGCCTCCTGCGCGTTGGCGGGCTTGAGCAGGCTCAGCACCTTGCCCGACAGGAAGAGGATGGCGATGGCCGCCACGGCGGCGACCAGCAGCAGGATCAGGACCGGCAGGAAGGGCGATGCGGGATGGGCCATGGCGCTCTCGGGCGGAGGGTTCCGCGAGGATCCAGCTTAGCGCTCTTTGCGGATCCGGAAACCGTGCCAATATCACAACCCCACCGGGGCCTCCCGTTAGGGATAGAATCGGCCTTTCCACCCTTCTGCCGGGATTGTCATGAGCGACCTCAAGCTGCGCGTCAAAGAGATGATCATCGAGCGATTGAAGCTGGAGGGGATGACGCCAGATCAGATCGAGGACCAGGCCCCCCTCTTCGGCGAGGGGCTGGGGCTCGATTCCATCGATGCCCTGGAGCTGGTGCTGGGCATCGAGCAGGTGTTCGGGGTGAAGATCGAGGACGAAGCCGCGGGCATGAAGGCCTTCAAATCCGTCCAGGCCCTGACCGATTTCATCGCCGAGCACACCAAGGCCTGAAGCCCCCCATGACCCCTGCCCCGGCCCCTGTCCCGGTCATCGTCCCGACCGACATCCCGGCCCACCTGCCGCATCGTTATCCCTTCCTCCTGGTGGACCGGATCCTGGAGCGGGAGCCCGGCGTGCGCGTGGTGGCGGAAAAACTCGTCACCAACGGCGAGCCCCACCTCCAGGGCCACTTCGAGGGGCGCCCCCTGGTGCCCGGCGTGCTGCTGCTGGAGATGCTGGCCCAGGCCGGGGGTTTCCTGGAAGCCGAGTCCCTGCATGGCGCGGCGATCTTCCTCGCCGGGGTGCAGGACGCCCGCTTCCGCACCCCGGCCTTCCCGGGGGATCGGCTGCGCCTGGAAGTGACGCCCGAGGGTGCCTTCGCCGGGCTGATGAAGCTCAAGGGCACCGTGAGCTGCGAGGGCCGGGAGCTCTGCACCGCCCATCTGCTGGTGAAGCGCCTATGACCGGCTCCCGCGTCGTCGTCACGGGCCTCGGCATCGTCTCCTCCCTGGCCCTGGATCGGGAGGGCACCTGGTCCGCCATGCTCGCGGGACGAGACGGCCTGGACCGCCTCACGCGGCTGGACCTCCCCGCCGAGCCCGCCCAGATCGCCGGCCAGGTGGCCCTGGAGCCCGCCCGGCATCAGACCCTGTGCGACCGCATGGCCCTGCGGGCCCTGGACGAGGCCCTGGACGGCTTGCGGCCGGATGGCGACCCCGCCCGGATCGGCGTCTTCCAGGGCGCCGGTACCAGCGGATTGCCGATCGCGGAGGCCTACCTGGAAGACCGCCTCGCCGGCCGGCGCGGCCAGGCGACGGGGCCCGCCTACCAGAGCCCCTGCACCGTCACCGATGCCCTGGCCAACCGGCTGGGGGCCACCGGGCCCCGGGGCACCATCATGAACGCCTGCTCCTCCAGCCTGCTGGCCCTGGGTCAGGCCTGGGAGCGCCTCGCCGCAGGCGAGCTGGACCTGGCCCTCGCCGGCGGCGCCGAAAGCCTCTGCCGCACCACCTACGCCGGCTTCTCCAGCCTCAAGGCCGTGGATGCCCGCAAGTGCCGCCCCTTCAGCCGGGACCGGGCGGGCCTGAACCTGGGCGAGGGCGCCGTGCAAATCCTCCTCGAGCCCCTGGACCGCGCCAAGGCCCGCGGGGCGACGATCTACGCCGAGGTGCTGGGCTACGGCGCCAGCATGGACGCCCACCATCCCACGGCGCCGCACCCCGAAGGCGAGGGCGCCGCCCGGGCCCTCGCCATGGCCCTCCGCGTGGGCGGTCTCGAGCCTTCGGGCGTGGATCTCGTCTCGGCCCACGGCACCGCCACCCCCGCCAACGACGGAGCCGAGTGCCGGGCCATCCGCCGGGCCCTGGGCGCGGCGGCCGAGGCGGTCTCGGTCACCAGCACCAAGAGCCAGTTCGGCCACACCCTGGGCGCGGCCGGGGCCTTCGGAGCCGGCACTGCCATCCTGGCCCTGCGGGACCAGGTGGTGAGCCCCACCCTGCGCCTGGACGACCCCGATCCCGCCTGCGATCTGGACTGCACCCCGCTGTCGGCGAAGGAACGGCGGATCCGCGCCGCCCTGGTGAATGCCTTCGCCTTCGGGGGCAACAATGTGAGCCTCCTGCTGGCGCGCTGGGAGGGCTCTTGAGTTCCGCTCGGACCGACCTCGTCATCACCGGCTTGGGATTGGTCCTGCCCTGCGGGGATGGCCTCGGCCCGGCCCGCGCCAGCCTGGCCTCGGGCGAGCCCTGCTTCGCGGACCTGCCGGAGGCCCTGGGCCAGGGGCGCGGCGCGGCCTGTACCGCCTTCAACCCCACGGGCATCATCCCGCCCATGCAGCTGCGGCGCCTGGACCGGGCCTCGCGCTTCGCCTGGGTGGCCGCCCACCAGGCCTTCCTGGACGCGGGACTCGATCCGAAGGCGGACACGGGGGGTGGGGGTGAGCGCATCGCCGTGGCCGTGGGCACCCTCACGGGCGGCAGCGAGGCCAGCGAGGCCTTCATGCGGCCCTACCTCCAGCGGGGGCCTGAGGGCGCCTCGCCCATGGTCTTTCCCAACTGCGTCGCCAACGCCGCCAGCGGCCACCTGGCCCTCGCCTTCGGATTGAAGGGCCCCAGCGCCACCTTCGTGGACCGGGAGAACGCCGCGTTCACGGCCCTGGAACAGGCGGGCCGCTGGCTCCGCACCGGGCTCGCCGACGCCGCGCTGGTCCTCGGCACGGATGGCCTCTTCCCTCTGCTCCTCGACATCTGCCGGGGCGCCCGGCTGCTGAACCGCCATGGAGATCCCGTTCCGGGCTCCAACCAGGGCTTCCTGCCGGGCGAGGGGGCACAGGCCTTCCTGCTCGAGACCCGATCCCGCGCGGAGGCCCGGGGCGCCCGCCCCCGGGGGACCCTGCGCGGGCTGGCCTGCCGGTCCACCCCCGGAGACGGGGAAGAGGAGCGGGCCGAGGCCCTGGCCCGGGCGGCCCTGGCCCTGGGCGACCGCGCCGTGGCCCGGCGGATCGGCGGCAGCAACGGCCTGCGGCGCCTCGACGCCCTGGAGTCGCGGCTGGCCGGGGCACACCCCCGGTGGCCCGCTACCCTCCATCCCAAGGTGCTCTGGGGCGAGTTCGGCGGGTCGGGCGGTCAGCTGCTGGCCGCCGCCCTCCTGGAGCCCGCGGAGCAGGTGCTCGTCACCGCCCCCGCCAGTTCCGGGGCCCAGTTCGCGGCGCTCCTCGAAGGCGTTAGGCTGGATCGGCCATGACGACCCGCGATCAGATCAGCATCGGCAGCCAGTCCATCCTCTGGGTGGCCGGCGTGGGCGTGGGCCTGCTGACCCTCGCCTTCGTCCTGGGCGTGCAGGTGGGCAAGCAGAGCGCGGCCTTGCGCCGCCCCCTCCAGAAAGGCGTCGAGGAGGAATTGAAGGACCTGCCCGAACCGCTGGTGGACCAGCTCAAGATCTTCGAGGGCGACGGCCCCGACAAGCTGGTACCCACACCGAAGGTCGATGCCACCGCTCCCCTCCGGGACGAACCGAACCCTGAGACGAAGCCCGCCGAGGCGGGAGGCGTCTGGACGCTCCAGCTGGTGGCCACCGCCGACCCGGCGGAGGCCAAGCGGGTGGCCGACAAAGCCAAGGCCGCGGGCTTCGCCACCACCACCCTGAAGGACAAGGGCCAGGTGAAGGTGCGCCTGGCGAAACCCGCCGACCGCGCCGCCATGGACAAGGCCGCCGCCAAGCTCACGAAAGCCGGCATGAAGCCCTTCGCCGTGAAGGTGGAATAGCACCGGGCAGGATCCAGCTATGGCTTGGGGTAGACGGATACCTGTCCACTTCCTCTCGGCATCGCCTGTGACGATACGCGAGACCCCGCTCCCACCCGGCCCGCGCGGCTTCGGTTCGGGTTACGGCTTGGGATAGACGCGGATGCCCGTCCACTTCTTGAGGATCACCTTCCCGGGTGCGTAGCCGCGGGGCTTGCTGATGTCGGCGATGCGGGCGAGGTGGACCTCCACCTTGCCGCCCTCCCGCGCCTTGCTGTGGTAGGCCGCCAGCTCCGCGGCGCGTTCGATCACGGTCCTCGGCAGCTCGCTCAGCTTGTCGGGGTTCCGGATGACGACATGGCTGCCGGGCACGCTGGCCACATGCAGCCAGAAGTCGGCGTTGTCGGCCACCTTGAAGGTGAGCTGATCGTTCTCGGCATCGCCCTTGCCGATGAACACCTCGAACCCGTCCACCATGACGCTGCGGAAGGCCGCGCCCTTGCCGTCCTTGCGCTTGTTCTCCGCCTGCATCCGCTTCGTCCCCTTCGCTTTCGCCAGGCCGCCGCCTTTGGCGGTGCCCATGCCCTTTGGTTGTCTCGCGGAGGGCGGTTCCGGTGCAAGACCCCCGGCCTCCCGTTCCGCCCGTTTCGCCCAGGCCGCCCGCTCCCGCACGAGCTCCGCTTCCAGCTCGTTCAGCCGGGCCAGGCCCCGCTCGGCCTTCTTGGCGGCCGCGAACCAGACCTGGGCCGCATCCTCGGCCTGGGCACCCTCTGGCAGCGGGATCCGCGTGCCGTCCAGCAGCACCGCCTCCCGGGTGACCCCCTTGAGCCGGTAGAGCTCGGCGGAGATCTGCTGGGCCTGGCGCTTCAGCGGCAGGCTCGCCTGGTGGCGCGCCCGATCCCGGGCCAAGGCCAGGCCCAGGCGTTCCAGGCGCGCCGCCTCGGCCTGGCGTGTCCGCTCCACGGCCGCCTTGGCGGGCCCCAGGATCAGCGCCTCGGCCCGGGCCTCGGACCAGACCCGGTGCCGCGCGAGCAGCCCGCCCTCGCCTTCCATGACCTCGGGAATCTCCCCCGACAGCGCCCGGTCGAAGTCCGCGCCCCAGCGTTCCCGCCAGCGGCGGAGAGGGGGCGGATCCTCCCCGGCGGGTTCGGGAGCCGCGAGGGGAAAGGGGGAGCCCAGGCCCAGCCGGGGGACCTGCACATCCTGGCCATCCACGCGGATGCCGGCGCGGCCCGGGATGGCCTGATAGGCCAGGCGCAGCGTCTCCAGCCGCCCGGTGATCGCCCGCCGCTGGAAGGAGAGCCCCATCCAGCGTTCGCGCGGATCCCCCTCCACAGCCCTCAGCCGGGCCCCCTGGAACCAGGGCCCCCAGAGCTTGCCACTGTCCCGGATGGCCTCGGCCTGGAGGCGCACCCAGGCCGGGTGGGCGGTATCCAGGAGCCAGAGTTCCGGTTTCGGCTGGAGCAGCAGCACCCAGCCTTCCGCCCCCTTCCGGCCGGCCCAGCGCAGCCCCAGCGCCCGGTTCGACGCCCACACGGCCTCCACGGGGACCTCGCCCCTCTCACGCAGCCAGGCGCGGCCCAGGGCCAGGATCAGAGGCGCGTCCACCGGCCCCCCCTCCTCTGTCGCTTTCCGCCTGCGCCCGCCATGATGGGACACCCTCCAACCTCAGCATCCCACGGTCCGGCCAGCCCTCGTCGGCGCCAGGGTTCATGCTCTTTCCGGAAATCATCGATACTGGAAGCTATGACGACTGCCCTTCCGAAGGATTCCAAGGCGCTCCAGGTCCTCCTGGTGGATGACAATCCCATCCAGTTGAGCCTGCTGCGCCACCTCTTCCAACGCCATGGGCACACCACGCTGGAAGCCAAGAACGGGGCGGAGGCCCTCATCATCCTGGCCACCGAGTCCCCGGATGTGGTGGTCAGCGACTGCGTCATGCCCCTGCTCGACGGCTACCAGCTCTGCCGCCTGCTGAAGGACGACCGCGCCACCCGCCACCTGCCGGTGCTCCTGCTCACGGCCCAGGGGGCCGGGCTGGCCCGCTTCTGGGCCAAGACCTGCGGCGCGGACCGGTTCCTGGTGAAGGGGCGGGACCTGGATCATGTGGTGGAGGCCGCCGCCGCCCTGGTGGAGCAGTCGGAACGGCCCCGTGCCGCCCATACGGTGCCCCGCCTCGCCCAGGAGAACTTCGGCGTGGACGCCATCCAGCGCCGCCTGGCCCAGGCCCTGGAGCAGCGCCTGGTGGAAACGGCCCTGCGCGACTCCATCGCCCGGCTCTACACCGCCGAGCACGACACCCTCCGGCTGATCCGGGGCTTCATCGAGATCCTCCAGGAGCTCGTGCTGCCCGGGGCCCTCCTGGTGGCCTACCTCGGCGAGGATGGGACCTGGTGCTACGGCGTCCACGGTTCCTCCGCCAGCGAGGAGGACCGCCGCGACCTCGAGAAGGCCATCCGGCAACACACCCTGGCCGACACCAACGGGGAGTGCCACTGGCACCCGGTGGCCGACGACGAGGAACGCCGCCGCAGCCTGCGGGACCCGGTCCTCCGCGTGCTGCCGGCCGTCACGCCCGGACATCCTGCGGTGAGCGCCCTGGGCTTCCTCACGGAGCGCCGGGCCGCCGAAGACTACGAGCGGCTCTTCGAGATCGCCGCCGAGGAACTGGGCCGCCTGCTCAGCCTGGAGGATTCCCGCCTGCGCCTGTACCACCAGGCCATCCGCGATCCCCTCACGGGCCTGTACAACCGGCGCCACATCCTCGACATGCTCGACATGGAAGTCGACCAGTGCGGCCGCTTCGGGCAGAACCTGGCGCTGATGCTCATCGACCTCGACCACTTCAAATCCGTGAACGACCGCTTCGGCCACGCCGCCGGCGACCAGGTGCTCAGCGTCATGGCCCAGCGCATGTCGTTCGGGCTACGGAAGGTGGACCAGCTCGGGCGGATCGGCGGCGAGGAGTTCCTCGCCTACGGCCCCCAGACGGACCTGGACGGCGTCCGCGCGCTGGCGAACCGGCTCCGGGAGCAGGTGGCCCTCGAGCCCATCCCGGGCCTGCCGGCCTCGGACCGCGTCACCCTGAGCATCGGCCTCACCAGCTGGGAAGGGCCCGAGGACACCGTGGAGCGGATGCTGTCCCGGGCCGACAAGAACCTCTACCAGGCCAAGGCCGAAGGCCGGAATCGGGTCGTCGGGTAATTCCCTCAGGGCCGCTTGACAGGGTTCGGCCTCCGGCTCCATGATTCCATACGCTTCCGTATGGAGACATCATGGATCCCGACGCCTCGAAGGATCACGCCGGTTCGCAGGAGCTTGCCGAGCGGGTGGCCCGCCTGGAGGCCCAGGTGGCCTGGCTCCTCCAGCGACAGCAGGCGCCGGCCGCGCCGACGCCTGCACGACCGACCGCCCCGGCCGCGCCTCGCCCCGCCGCACCCCGGAAGGAACTGTCCCCGGTGGTCTGGATCGCGGGCATCGGGGCGGCCATCTTCCTCTTCGGGGCGATCTTCTTCTTCCGCTGGGCCATCCAGCAAGGCTGGGTGGGAGCGGAGCTTCGCTTCATCCTGGGTCTCCTGGCGGGCGGCGCCATCTCCGCCCTGGCCGCGAAACTGATCCTGGGTGACAGCCGCCGCCTGGGCGTGGCCCTGCTGCTGGCGGGCCTGGGCACCCTGCAGTTCACCTTCCGGGCCGGGGCCATGGAATACCACTTCTACGCCGCGCCCCTGGGCCTCGCGGCCGCGGCCCTCGTCACGCTGCTCGCGGGCGGACTCGCCGCCCGGAGCGCCAGCGGCGGCGCACTCACCGTGGCGCTGGCCTCCGGCCTGGCGGCGCCCCTGGTCTTCAGCCAGGGCGGTCACCACGAAGTGGCCCTGGCCGCGTATCTCGCCGTGCTCATGGCCGCGTCTCTGGCCGTGCCCTACCTCTCCCGCACCGGCGCCTCGTGGCATGGGACCCGCTGGACGGCCCTCCTCGGCGTCTGGCTCCTGCTCCTGCCCGCCTGTGCCGAGGTGCAGAAGGCGGATGCGACCTCCCTCGCCCTGCTACTGGGCCTCCACCTGGTCCTCGCGGGCCTCTGGGCCTGGCTCCCGGGCCGCGAGGAAAAGCCCGGTACGCCGACCGCACTCTGGCTCGTGGCCTCGATGCTGGCCACCTCCTATGCCTGGCTGCTGTGGAAGCGCCTGGGGCTTGCACCCGAGACCTTCGCCCTGCCCGTGCTTGCCGTGGCCGCGCTGAACCTCGCCCTGGTGCAGCCGCTGCGAGCCCGCATGGAAAGCCGCCGGGCGGACTGGGGCCTGCTGGCCCTCGCCGCCGGACACCTGGCCCTGGCCGTGCCCGTGGCCCTGGCCTGGCGCTGGGTCGGACCGCTCTGGGGCACCTTCGCCCTGGGCCTGGCCTGGGCCTCCCTGAAGGCCGAGGAGGGCGACTACGCCGAGGAGGCCACTGCCCTGCGCTGGCTGGCGGCGGCCCTGGCGCTGCTGACCACGCTGCGGTGGGCCTTCCACGGCCTCGATGGCTTCCTGTTCCACACCCGCGCCATGACGCCCTTCCTCAATCCCGCCTTCGCGGAGGGCGCCCTCGCCTCGGCGGCCTGGTGGCTGCTCACCCGGCGCGGCGGCCCCTTGGGCCTGATCTCGTTCCTGGCCCTGGAAGTGACCGCCAATGTGACCCTGGCCTTCGAGGCCGCCCGGCTCGTCCAGCACCTGCAGACGCCCACGGCCCTGGGCTGGGGGCCCTCCCGCGCCGCCTCCATCACCATGACGCTGGTGTGGGCCCTTTCCGGCGCCTGGCAGTGGATGCGCAGCCTGGGCCACCGCGACGAGGCCCGGCGCGCGCTGATGATCGCCGGCTATGCCTGGATGGGCCTCGCCAGCCTCAAGCTCATCGCCTCGGACCTCGACCACGCCGATACCCCGCTGCGCGCCCTCGCCTTCCTGGGCGTGGGCGGCATCGGCATGGCCGCGGCCATCCTCGCGAACCGCAAGCGCACCGGGGAGCCGTCATGAGCCCCGCCTCCTGGAACCGAACCGCCCTGCGGCTGGTGGGCCTTGGCCTGAGCCTGGGCCTCGCCTGCGCCCGGGAGGATCGCGCGGCCTTGAACCGCCGCTCCATGGCCCCTTCCCCCAGCAGCGGCTGGGCGCGGCTCTCCCTGGATGCCGAAGCCCAGCGGCAGATGAAGGGTGCCTGGATCGGCGACGAGGCCGGCAGGAGCATCCCCTTCCTGGAGGCCCGCGAGGGCCTGTGGGACACGCGGCCCCTGCCCATGGAAAACCTCCTCACCGGCAGGAACGCCGCGGGCCAGCCCACGGCAGAGTTCTCGCTGCGGCTGCCCGAAGGGTGGAAAGTGGGCGAGCGGGAGACCCTCAGGCTCGACCTCGATCTTGAGGGCCAGGCGCCCTGGGTGACCCAGGTCCAAGCGGAACGCCGGGTCGAGGACGGGGGCCGGGGAGGCGCCTTCATCACCTACGATCCCGCCGCGCCGCTCCACCTCTATGATCTGTCCCCCTCCGGCAGCCGCCGCACCCTCAACCTTCCCTGGGATGGCCACCGCTACCGCCTCACCCTCCTCGCCTCCCAGGGAACGGCCCCGCACATCCGCCGCGTGCAGGCCTACGCCGAGACGCGGCCCGAGGCCCTGGAAGCCGAGCTGGCCCTCGAGGGGACCCTCGCGCCTGAGCCCGGCCAGCCGCGCACCTGGCGCCTGACCCTGCCGGACACCGAACGCGTGGTGGGCCTGGATCTCGTGCTGGCGCCCCCGGCGGCCCCCCTTCATCCCGAGATCCGCCTCGGGGACGGACCCGAATCGAGACGCGACTGGGCCTGCCAGGACCTGGTGTGGAACCTTCCGGCCCTCGGCACGAAGTCCAGCCGCATCGCCCTGACGCCGGGGCTGGCCAGGACGCTCACGGTGAGCCTGCCCGAGGGCGCCGCGCCCCAGAGCGTGCGGTTCCTCGTTCGGCGGCAGACCCTGATCTTCCCGGCGGAAGCGGGCCGGACCTATGTCCTGCACCTCGGCGGCGAGGCCAAACCCGCCCCCGGCAGCCTCGGCGCCCTGCCCTCCGTCCGTATCCTGGCCGCCACCGCGCCCCTCACCCTGGGCCCCCGCGAGCCCGACGACCAGGGAATCCCCCACCGCATCGGCGCCGACCAGCGCGCCCGGCCCTGGATGCCCTGGGTGGCCGGATTGGCCCTTCTGGTGCTGGGCAGCGTCGCCTGGCGGTTGTTCCGGCAAGAGGACGCCCACCGCTGAGAGGGTGCCTTCGGGTGCTCAACCAGGGCCGGCGCCCGCCTCAAAACCGGCCCTCGGCCCTCCGGAAGGAGGACTGGATGACCTGCCAGGAGCGCTCCAACCGCTCCCGCTCAGGCTCCCACTCGGCGTCGGTGGCGCTTTTCAGTCGCAGGACCTGGGCGCTGGCCTCGTTTCTCCGCAGCTGCAGGTCATCCGTGATGCGGTCCAGCACCAGCCTGACCCGAGCCTCCGCCCGTCTCGCGGCGGCCCGGTACTGGCCGATCAGAGCGGTCCATTCCGCCAGCTGCGCTTCGAACCGTTCGAGATCGGCCCTTCGACTCGATGAGATCGCCGCGGGGGGCAGAGGCGTTTTTTCGGAGGTGTGCATGATCGGCCCCTTTCCTCGCGGCCCCTCGCCGCTCTCTCGATGCAGGGAAGGTCAGCGCCCACTCCCGGTTCTGAAGCGGCGTCATTCGAATGGCTTCATCTCGCATGGAAGGGTTCAAGTCACATGCCAAAGCGCACCAGAGAATACGGCGATCCGTATTTCGCTCAATAGACTGGTATTGGCCAGCAGGGCCCCGGGCGGCGATCCGGCGGCCCGACGCAGCCCACCGCGCCATGAAACGGAATCGTCAAATGTGACGGACGCTTCTGGTCAAGGACGACGGATGCCTTCTTTGCGCATTCGGCCGCGGAGGGTGCTCGGATTGATGCCGAGGATGTGGGCGGCTCCGTTGTTCCCCTCGATCCGCCAGTTGGTTCTGCGCAACACCTGGCTGATGTAGTCGCGCTCCAGTTCCACCAGAGCTCGGGTCCCGCCCTGCTCTTGAACCTCATCCTGGCCCCGGCCCGGACCCGGAGCGAAGCGATCCAGCACCTGAAGGGTCGCGCCCTGCGAGACGATCGCGGCCCGCTCGATCACGCTTTCCAGTTCCCGGACATTGCCGGGCCAGGCGTGTGCCATGAGGCGGTCCATGGTTTCGCTCGTGACATTCCGGATGTTCTTGCCGAGCTTGCGATTGAACTTCTCCAGGAAATACTCCACGAGCAGGGGGATGTCCTCTCGCCGGTCCCGGAGCGGCGGAATGGTGATGGGGAAGATGTTGAGCCGGTAGAACAGGTCCTCGCGGAACCGCCCCAGCCGCATCTCCTCGTAGAGATCCCGGTTGGTGGCCGCGATGATGCGGACATCCACCTTCACGGTCCTGGAACTTCCCAGCCGGCTGAATTCGCCGTCCTGGATCACATGCAGCAGCTTGGCCTGCAGCTCGAAGGGCAGGTCCCCGATCTCGTCCAGCAGGATGGTCCCCTTGTCGGCCATCTCGAAGCGGCCCAGCTGCTGCGCGCTGGCCCCCGTGAACGCCCCCTTCTCCCGCCCGAACAGTTCGCTTTCGATGAGGCTTGCGGGGAGTGCCGTGCAATTGACCATGACGAGCGGGCGGTTCTTCCGCAGGCTGCGGTTGTGGATGGCGCGCGCCACCAATCCCTTGCCGGTGCCCGTTTCCCCGAGGAGCAGCACCGTCGAATCCTGCGGCGCCACGGCCTCGACGCGGAAGAACACATTTTCCAGGCAGCGGCTATGTCCGATCACTTCGCCGAAGTGATAGGTGTGATTGATCTCGTGGAACGGATAGATGTCCGCGGACTGGATGCGGTCCTTCAGCGCCTGCACTTCCACTTTGGCTTTGTGCAGATCATTTTCCGCCTGCCGCCGGAGGGCCATCTCCTGCGTGAGGAGATCGCTGCCCGGATCGGCCGCGGCCGGGCACGGGCAGATCCGCTTCCCCCAGGTGATGTCCGAGTGGATGCTGACCGCGCCGATGATCTTTCCCTTCGCCAGGATCGGCGCCGCCGTCGCCCGCACCGTGATCTCTTCCCCGGTTCCGGCGTGAACGGCCAGCAGAATCTCCGTCACCTTTTCGCCCTTGAAGGCCCGCGTGACCGGGTGCTCATCTTCACGGAGAGGGAGCAGGTTCTTCGGCCATCGCAGCAGGAATCCCTCGCCCCTCCTGCCGTACCGGCTCCGCAGCTCGTTGATGGACGCGACGCCGAGCATCCGCACGGCAGCGTTGTTGCAGCGGGTGATGCCGTCCCTGGTGAAGATGAAAACGGCATTCGGCGTGGTGTCCAGGATGGCGTTTATCTCTGCGCGCTTCAATAGGAGCGCGGAAACATGCGCTGAGAAAAGCCTACGCTTTTTCACCTGGATCACCTCCGACCGGATCCCAGCCTCGGCTCTGACGGCTCGGCGGATGGTGTAGGGGGCAGTCTGCGTAAGCATCAATGCCTCAACAGATCCGTTGATTACTCAACGGTCATTAATGAATGTAGGCCTTTCCCTCCCAAGGGAACCCCCCGAATGACACATCTCCCTAAATTTTCTCGACGGCCTTCCTCCGCCGCGGCCACCACCGCACCCGTCGCATTTGACGGTTCCGCGCCATGGCGCGGTGGGCAGCGGCGTGGCGGCCTCACCCATAGGCCCGGTCAGGGAAGCCCCAACTCCAATCCTTGAAACGAGATGATGCCTCCATTTGTGGTTCTTTTTTTTTGGTACGCAACTTGACCTATGTGATTCGCAGTTGTTTTTAACTCTTTTCAAATCATCTTTTATTTTGAACAAATCTCCTGATCGGACCGGCCCATGACCAGCAAAAAGGCCATGTTGATTGACATCTCCCTCTGCGTTGGCTGCAACGCCTGCCAGGCGGGATGCAAAGAAGAAAACGGGCTTCCGCCCCAAGAGGAGAAATACCTTTCACTCACGGCCTACACCGCACTCGACAAGTACAACGACCTTTATGTTCGCCGTATGTGTCAGCACTGCGATGTGCCCACATGCGTATCGGTCTGCCCCGTTGGCGCGCTCACCAAATCCAGCACCGGCCCGGTGTCATACGATGGCGAAAAATGCATCGGCTGCCGCTATTGCCTCCAGGCCTGCCCGTTCCATGTTCCCAAATACGAGTGGAGCAGCACCAAACCATCCATCCGCAAGTGCAAGTTCTGTCCGTCCCGGATCGCGAGCGGGCGGCAGACGGCCTGCGCCGAGGCCTGCCCCACGGGGGCCACGAAATTCGGCGACCGCGACGAGCTGCTGGCCGAAGCGGCTCGCAGGATCACGGCCGAGCCGGGGAAATATGTGCCTCGGATCTACGGTGAACAGGATGTCGGCGGCACCTCGATGCTGTATCTGAGCCCCGTTCCCTTCGAACAGTTGGGCTTTGATTCGCGGCTGGGGAAGGCCCCCATGCCCATGTTGACGATGAGCGCCCTGTCCAAGGTCCCCAATGTGCTTTCCGTGGGGGGCGTCCTGCTGGCGGGTGTCTGGTGGATCACCAACCGGCGCGCCGAGGTGCAGGCCTACGAATCGTCCCTTAAGAACGGAAACGACCCAGAGCGCGAGGACGACGAATGAAAACCCTGAGCGTGCCGCATGTCACCGGGTGGCGGCCCATCGCCATCATCCTCATCCTGGCCGGGGCCCTCGCCGCCGTGGCGCGCTTCGCCCTCGGGCTCGGCGCGACCACCAACCTGAGCGACGAATTCCCGTGGGGCCTCTGGATCGGCTTCGACTTCCTGGGGATCGGCCTAGCCGCATCGGGCTTCACGATCGTGGCTGCCGTCCATCTCTTCCACGCCAAGGAATACGAGCCCATCGTCCGGCCCGCCATTCTGACGGCCTTCATCGGGTACCTCCTCGTGGTCCTGGTGCTGATCATCGACCTGGGGCGGCCGGATCACTTCTGGCATCCGCTGGTCATGTGGAATCCCCACTCCGTCATGTGCGAGATCAGCTGGTGCCTGATGCTCTACACCACGGTGCTGTCGCTGGAATTCGCGCCCATCATCCTCGAGAAATTCAACATCCATTCACCCATCAAGTGGATCCACGCCGTGTCCCTGCCGTTCATGATCTTCGGCGTCCTGCTGTCGACCTTGCACCAGTCCTCGTTCGGATCGCTCTACCTGATCGTCCCGAACCGCCTCCATGCGCTCTGGTACACACCCCTGCTTCCCGTCCTCTTCTTCATCTCGTGCATCGCGTCCGGGCTTTCGATGGTCGTCCTGGAGTCGCTCATCTTCTCCAGGAACGGACGGCCCTTCCTGCCCACCCGGCTCCGGGCCAACCTCGCCAAGGCCATCGCCCTGGCGCTGGCGGTCTACTTCGTGGTGCGGATCCAGGACCTCCTGACCCGGGGCGCGCTCCACGACCTGACCACCCTGACCTACTACAGCGTGGCGTTCTACGCCGAGCTGCTGGTCGGATTCGTGATCCCCTTCGCCCTGCTGATCTTCGAGAAGGTCAGGACTTCGCAGACGGGCCTCTATTACGCGAGCTTGATGGTGGTGCTGGGTTTCGCCTTCAACCGGATGAACACGGCCATCACCGGGCTGGAGCGCTATCCGAGCCAAACCTATTTCCCGTCCATCATCGAGATCTTCATCATGCTCGGCATCACGGCCGTGGGCTTCTGCGCCTTCTCGTTCATCGCGGAATACCTTCCCGTGTTCACAGCCGAAGAAGCAGGCGCCGGCCAGCACCGGGACGCTGCCCCGAGCGTCGAGAAGAAACCGCTGTTCGCGCCTCCCGAGTGCGAAGACCCGCGCCCTTCGTAAGCGGCCACGCTCCCCCCACACCATTCTCGAAGGAGGTTGACATGTTCGATCTCGCCAACTGGCGGAATCCCGAAACACTCATGCTGAACATCACGAACGGCATTCTCGGCATCGTCACCGTGGGGCTGATCGTCTGGATCTGCGGTTCCGCCATCTACGAACATATGGCGGCCAACCATAAAACCATCGCCAAGCAATAGCCAAGGGAGCTGCCATGACCGTCCTACTCGTCATGTTCCTGTTCCTCGCCTTCGTCGGAACCGATCATGTGGTGCGCCTGGCCACGCGGCGGGCCGCGGCCCGGCGGGCGGCCGCCAAGCTTGGGGAATCAGCGAGGATCGCCCCTCCGCCCTATGCGGAATTGACGAAACGGGCTGCCGGCTGAGGGGTGGCCCGCCCCTCAGATGGCAGGCCCGAAGGCCGGGACCAGAGATGGCTCCGGCCTTTTTCTCGAATCAGGCCTCTGTTGGTGTTTCCCGCAGGGCGGGCTTCGGCCGCAGCTGCACCAGGGCGACGGCCGCCAGGATGACGGCCATGCCGAGAACCTCGCGCGGGCCGAAGGCCTCGTGCAGGATCAGGGTCCCCAGCAGCACGGCCACGAGGGGGTTCAGGTAAGCATAGGTGCCCATCTTGGCGGGTGGCCAGGCCTTGGCCAGGTAGATGTAGGCGGAGAAGGCCAGCACCGAACCGAAGAGGGCCAGGTAGGCGACCGCGCCCAGGGCCTTCGGGGTGACGGGCCCGCGCAGGAACCCACCCGTGAGTGGCGCCAGGGCCAGCCCGATGACGGCGGCCGTGGCCATCTGGATGCCCACATTGGTGAGCAGGCTGCCCCCGTGGACGAAGCGCTTGCCGTGCAGGGTGCCCCAGGACCAGATGCAGGGCGCCGCGATCAGCGCCGCCAGGCTCCCGCCATGGATCCGCAGGCCGCCCGTGGGCCACACCAGCACGCAGACGCCCGCCAGGCCCAGCAGGAGGCCCACCCAGCCCTTGGCGCCCAGGGGATCCTTCACCATGGAGAAGACGGCCAGCCAGAGGGGTACCAGGGCGGCCAGCACGGCCGCGAGCCCCGAGGAGACATGCAGTTCCGCCCAGGAGATCAGGGCGTTGGAACAGCCCAGCAGCAAGGCCCCCACGACCATGAGATGCCCGACCTCGTTCAGCGGCGGCCACGCCTCGCGGCGCAGCCTTCCCAGCCCCAGGGCCAGGAGCGAGGCCACGGAGAACCGCGCCGCCACCATGCCATAGGGCGTGAAGGACTCCAGGCCCAGGGCGATGGCGAAGTAGGTGGAACCCCACACCACGGCCACCGTGAGGTAGGCGAGCCAGGCCAGCATCAGTCGGTTCCCTTGCCGGCCTCGCGCTCCACGCGGCAGACCCGCAGGCGGAAGGTCTCGTACCACCGCTCATGGCCCAGGCGCTGGGCCACCGCATGTTCCGCGTTCGCCTTCCAGGCCGCGATGGAGGCCTCGTCCTTCCAGTAGGAGACCGTGATGCCGAAGCCCTGCGCGTCCCGGGCGCTCTCCACGCCGAGGAAGCCCGGCTGGGCGCTGGCCAGTTCCAGCATGCGATCGGCCATGCTCCCGTATCCCAGATCGCCCTCGGTCCGCTGGCTGCTGAAGATCACCGCGAGGTAGGGCGGCTGCGGGGTGGCTGCGATCACTTCTTGGCCTTCTTTCCCGACCCTTCGATGGGGAAGGGGCTCGGCCCGGCCTTCTCCCAGTGAGTTTCCAGCACGATGGTGGTGCGCGTGGTGACCATGGGCCCCAGGGCCCGGATGCGGCGCAGGCGCTCGGCGATGCCCGCGGGGGTGTCCGCCACGACCTTCAGCATCAGGGCGTCCTCGCCCGCCACCGTGTGGGCCTCCAGGATGTCGGGCTCATCTTCCAGGGCCTTGATGAAGCGCTGCTCGATGGCCTCGTTGTTGTCCTTGTAGCGCACGGCCACGAACGCCACATTGGGCTTGTTCACGGCCGCGGGCGTCACCCGCGCCCCGTAGCCCGCCAGCACGCCATCGGCCTCCAGGCGCTTCACCCGGTCGATGATCGTGGGACGGCTCACGCCCAGCCGCTCCGCCAGCTCCGCATGGCTCATGCGGCCCTCCTGCTGGAGCAGGGCCACCAGGCGCCGGTTCAGGTCGTCTTCCATCAGCAGCTTCGCCATGGGGGGCTCCGGACAAAAGGGGGGGAGGGCTTCGGTTGGACATTATGACAGTAGAACCCACGATAAGCATGACGACCCGTCAATGGGCCCGAAGGCGGTAAAATGCGGGACGAGGTGCCCATGGACTTTGCCCGACCCTTCACCGACCAGAGCTTCTTCCTTATCGCCGGGCCCTGCGTCATCGAGAGCCGGGAGCATGCCCACCTGATGGCCTCCAGCCTGCGGGACCTGGCTGAGGCCCGGGGCATCCCCTTCATCTACAAATCCAGCTTCGACAAGGCCAACCGCACCAGCCGGGAGAGCCACCGAGGGCCGGGCATGGAAGGCGGCCTTGACATCCTTGCCGAGATCCGCAGCCGCTACGGCGTGCCGGTGCTGACCGATGTGCACGAAAGCGACCAGTGCGCCCCCGCGGCCCAGGCCGTGGATGTCCTCCAGATCCCCGCCTTCCTCTGCCGCCAGACGGACCTGCTCCTCGCCGCTGCCGCCACGGGCCGCACCGTCAACCTGAAGAAGGGCCAGTTCCTCGCCCCCTGGGACCTCAAGCACGGCGTGGAGAAGCTCCAGTCCGTGCCGGGCCACGGCCCCGTCTGGGTGACCGAGCGGGGCTCCAGCTTCGGCTACGGCAACCTGGTGGTGGACTTCCAGAGCTTCCCGCACCTGCGCAAGACCGGCTGCCCCGTGGTCTTCGACGCCACGCACAGCGTGCAGAAGCCCGGGGCCCTCGGCCACGCCACCGGCGGGGCCCGGGAGATGATCCCCAGCCTGGCCCGGGCCGCCGCCACGGCGGTGGACGGCTTCTTCTTCGAAGTGCACGACTGTCCCGAGAAGGCCTGGAGCGACGGCCCTAACGCCATGCGGCTGGAGCAGTTCGGGGCCCTGCTGGACGAACTGCTCATCCTGTGGAGGGCGGGCCGGGCCGCGGCGCTGCAGGATGCCGCGGGCAAGTGAGGGGGAAGCGATGGCCGAGGTGCTGAAGGCCGGTCCTGGCCTGGAATTGCGCCCCTTGAACCTCCGGGACGCTCCGGCCCTGTTCGCCCTGGTGGATGCCAACCGCGACCGGCTGCGCCGCTGGCTGCCCTGGCCCGACGCCAACCAGTCGCCCGCGGACTCCCGGACCTACATCCTGAGGATGCGCACCCAGGTGCGGGCGGGAGTCGGCCAGTCCTTCGGCCTCTGGTGGAAGGGCGGGCTCGTGGGCGTCGCGGGCTTCAACTGGATCGACGCCGCCAACCGCAGCGCCGCCATCGGGTACTGGCTGGCAGAGGCGGCCGAGGGGCGAGGCCTGATGACCGCCGCAGTCGCGGCCCTGCTCCGCCACGGCTTCCGCACCTTGAAACTCAACCGCATCGAGATCCGCGCCGGCGTCTGGAACCGCCGCAGCCGCGCCATCCCCAAGCGCCTGGGCTTCCGCCACGAGGGCACCCTGCGCCAAGTGGAGCACCTGGCGGATCGCACGGTGGACCACGCCGTGTACGGGCTGCTGGCCTCGGAATGGCGCCGGCGCTAAACCGGCGCCAGCCAGTGCGGTAGCCTTCCCATGCGACGCCTCCTCCTCGCCCTGTCCCTGTCTGCCCTGCCCCTGATGGCGCAGTCGGCCCTGGTGTCGGTCATCCGCCAGCCCCGCGCCACCGCCGCGGAGTTCACGGTGCCCATCACCGATTTCCAGGTGCGGGACCGAGGCGACCTCACCCACCTCCATCTGGGCGTCGGCCTGGGGGTGCGCCATTGGGACGACGGCGACAACGCCCTCCGCTTCGTGGTCGATGCCAACGCCACCTCCCACCGCACCTTCATCGGCCTCGGCGCCATCGTCGAGGTGCCGCCCGGAGAGGGGGCCTTCGTCGGCCCCCGCCTGCGGATCGGCTGGGCCTTCCACCCGGCCTGGGCCCTCAGCCTGGAAGGCGAGCACCTGGAGCGTCCCTTCACGGACGGCCTCACCCCCCGCCGCCGCAGCAACCTGGGCCTGGCGCTGACCACCCGGTTCTAGGAACTCGGCCTGGCGCCCGCTACTCCACGCCCGCCGCGTAGGTGAGGTTGAGCAGGGCCATGGCGCGGGTGACCTTCCCCACGCTGTTCTTGGTGGTGTCGGTGTAGGGGATGCCCCGGCGGTCCAGGGCCTCGTAGTCGAAGTTCCCGTCGCCGCTGAGGTCGAAGCAGAGCGCCCCGTCCTTGATCCAGTCCGTGCGGATCTGATACCCGGGCGCCGGCACGGCGCTCACGATGACATCGGCCATGCGGATGAAGCCCTCCAGGTGCGTCTGGTTGGTGGCGGCGTGGCAGAGGATGGGCGTGCCCTTCAGGTTGGCCACCATGGCCGTCAGAGGGCGGCCGATGCGCAGGCTGTCGTTGATGACGAGCACCGTCTTGCCCGCCAGCCAGTTGTCGCCGAAGCCCCGCTTGAGGGTCTTCACGATGGCCCGCGCGGTGCACGGCGTCATGCAGCGGTGCTGGGATCCGTCATCCAGCCGCTTCCGGTACTTGGTCAGGAAGCCGATGTTGATGGCGTGCAGGCCCTCGATGTCCTTGCTGGGGTCCACCAGATCCATGACCTCGTCATCCTTGATCTCGGGATAGCGCAGGGGATAGAAGATGAACACGCCGTGGGTCTTCTCGTCCTGGTTGAGGCGGGCGATGAGCTTCACCAGCTGCATGCCGTTCTCCACCCGCAGGTCCGCCGCGGCGATGCCCAGGTCCTCGCAGTCCTTCATGAGCCAGCGCTGATAGGTGACGCTGCCGGGATCGTGGCTGCCGAGGATGACGCCCAGGCCCGGCGAGAAGCCCAGCTTCTTCACATTGGAACGCACCAACTCCAGGTAGTGCCGGGCGGTTTCCTGGCAGTTGAGCTTTCCCGTAAGGGCGGTGGGCATCTGGCACCTCATCCTCCAGTCTATCGAAACCGTCGACTCCCGCGGCGGGGCCGCCGATCTATCCTGGTCCCATGCGCCCGCCCAGACCCGCCCCCGCCGAGCTTCAGCGCCGGCTCCGTGCTGCCTACCCCGATGCCCACTGCGCCTTGGATCACGCGGATCCGTTCCAGCTGGTGGTGGCCACCATCCTGAGTGCCCAGTGCACGGATGCCCGCGTGAACCTCACCACACCCGCCCTCTTCGTCCGCTATCCCGACGCGGCCGCCCTGGCCGAGGCGCGCCCGACAGAGCTGGAGGCCCTCATCAAATCCACGGGCTTCTACCACAACAAGGCCAAGAACCTCATCGGCCTGGGGCAGGCCCTGATGGCCCGCCACGGCGGCGTGGTGCCCTCGGACCCTGCGGCCCTCGGGGCTCTCCCGGGCGTGGGCCAGAAGACCGCCAATGTCGTGCTGGCCAACGCCTTCGGCGTGCCCGCCCTGGCCGTGGACACCCACATCTTCCGCGTGGCCCGGCGCCTGGGGCTGTCCAAGGCCGCCACGCCCGAGAAGGTGGAGGCGGATCTCTGCCGCCTCTTCCCGCGGGAGGACTGGATCGAGCTGCACCACCAGCTCATCTTCCACGGCCGTCGTGTCTGCGACGCCCGGCGGCCGGACTGCGGCGCCTGCCCCCTCCTCGACCTCTGCCCCACGGGACAGGGGCAGATGAAGGACCCGCACCTGGGGGTCCGGCTGGCCCCGACGGTCTCCCGTCTTCAGTCTTCGGTCCCCAGTCTTCAGTCCGCGGCCCCGGCGGCCCAGGCCCCCACGGATGGCATCCCCCAGCGCATCATCAGCCTGGTGCCCTCGGTCACGGAGCTGCTGGTGCAGTGGGGCCTGGCGACGCGGATCGCAGGCCGCACCCGCTACTGCATCGAGCCTCGCTGGATCCGCAACACCGTCCCCGCCGTGGGCGGCACCAAGGATCCCGACCTGGACCGCATCCGGGACCTCGCCCCGGACCTGGTGATCCTCGAGCGGGACGAGAACCCCAAAGGGGTCGCCGACGCCCTCACGGCCCTGGGCATCCCCTGGCTGGCCCTGGAGATCCGCACGCTGAAGGACTGCGCCGCGGCCTGGCGCGAGCTCGGAACGCGGCTGGGCGTTCCCGAGGCCGGGGAGGCCCGCGCAGCGGCCCTGGAGGCCTCCCTCAAGGGCCGCCGTCGCAGGGGCCCCCGCGCCCTCCCGCTCATCTGGAGGGAGCCCTGGATGAGCTCCGGGCCCGACACCTACCTGGCCGACCTGCTGCGCCAGGGGGGATTCACGCCCGTGGGGCCGGACCGCTATCCCGTGCTGTCGGACGAGGACCTGGCGGCCCTGGCCCCGGAACTCATCCTCCTGCCCTCGGAGCCCTACCGCTTCAATCGGCGCCATCAGGCGGAGCTGCAGAAGCGGTTCCCGGAGGCCATCGTGCGTCTCGTGGATGGCCAGGCCCTGACCTGGTACCTGAGCCGCACCGAGGCGGGGCTCGACCTGGTGCGGAGCTTCCGGTAGCGTGAGGGCACTCCCCACGAGGTACCCATGCCGCGCCTGCTCTGCAGCCTTCTCCTGGCGTCCCTGGGCCTGAGCGCCCAGGGCATCTACAAGAACGCCAACTCGCCCACCGATCCCATCTGTCCGAGGGTGAGCCAGGAAAAGACGGCCCTCAACTACGGGGCCGCGGCTCCGGGCACCACCGGCGGCCAGGTCGGCGCCGACAGCACGGGCCTCCTCTCGTACCAGCAGGGGCGCCAGTTCTTCCCCCAGGGCCAGCGCCGGTCCGTGGCCGCCTTCGCCGCCTACGACGCCAAGGGCAAGGGCACCTCCGTGGCCGCCCTGAAGGGGAAGATCGTCCTCGTCGGTCTCTGGAGCGTCCGCTGCGACCCCTCCGCGAAGATGCTCATGGAGTTCGCCTCCCTCTACCCCAAGCGCGATCAGTTCGGCTTCGACATCCTCGCCGTGAACTTCGACGAGAACCAGCAGGATGGCGGCGGCATCCAGGGCGGCTGGCGCGCCATCAACACCTTTATAACCAAGAACCGCCAGTTCTTCGAGGCGTCGAAGATGCCCGTCTACACGCCCGGCCTCGGCAAGGAGGGCCCCTCCAACTTCATGGACATCGTCCATTCCCTCCCGGCCCTGTTCGTCATCGACCGCGAGGGGAACCTGGCCCAGCTCCACATCGGCTACAAGGACGGCTTCGTGGGCGAGGCCATCCAGTGGGCCCTCCGGGAGCGGCCCCTGCCCCCGCCGCCCCCGGCAGCCCCGGTGACGGAGCCCGTCAAACCCTGACCCGGGCCCTGACCTGGGCCCTGACCTGGGCCCTGACCCGGGAAAGACCTCACCTTTCGAGGTATTCTGTCCGGCGAGGCCGAACCGCCCGCCGGAGGATCCATGCCCCTGCCCCTGATCTGCCTGATGACGGCCCTGCCCGCGCTGCAGGCGCCGGCTCCCGCGGCCGGGGCCCAAGCCGTGCTCGAAGCGGCCCGCGCCAAGGCCAGGTCGGTGATGGCGGCGCGCACCGCCCACATCCAGGCCGGGAAGAACACCAAGGATTTCCGCGGTGACTGCGCGAAGGAGCTGGCGGACCTACAGGCCCGTCTCGCCGGTGAAACGCAGGCCGAGGTGCGCGAAGCCCTGCTGGTGAGCACCCTCTTCCATTTGCAGCTGGCCAAGACGGAACCCACCGCGGCCCTCCTGGCCCAGGTCCAGAAGGAGGTGCCCCCCACCGCCACCGCCTGGAGCCTGGATCCCGGCCTGCTCACGACCCGCGCTGCGGCCGATCCCAAGGGCTGGGACGCCTATGTGGCCGAGGCCCGCGCCAAGCACGCCGATACGGGCCTGCGCCGGACCCTGCTCTTCGACCACTTCCTCGGGCGGCTGGAAGCCGGCGACGAGGCTGGCTGGAAGGCCGCCTTCGAGGCCATCCGCGTCCAGTTCCCGGGCAGTCCCCTGGCCCAGCGGGCCCAGGCCTTCCTCGATGCCGAGGCCAAGACCGGCCTGGGCCGTCCCGCCCCGGCCTTCAGCCTGAAGGCCCTGGATCAGCCGAAGGTCACCTATGGGGTGGACACCTTCAAAGGCAAGTTCGTGCTCATCGACTTCTGGGCCACCTGGTGCCCGGACTGCCGCGTCGAGATGCCCGGCCTGCATGCCGCCTGGGCGAAGTTCAAGGCCAAGCCCTTCGAGATCCTGTCCCTGTCCTTCGACCGCAGGGTCGAGCACATCGCCCCCTACCGCCAGCTGGCGGCGAGTCCCATGCCCTGGAAGCACGCCTTCATCGAGGGCGGATTCCAGAGCCCCCTGGCCGGGGACTACGGTGTGATGAGCATCCCCAAGGCCCTGCTCATCGGCCCCGACGGGAAGATCGTGGCCAGCGGCGCCCAGCTGCGCGGCGGGCAGCTCGAGAAGACCCTGGCGAAGTTCCTGGGGGACTGAAGCCGCTGTCCAGGATCAGATGGAAACGGCCCGCGCTGCGGGCCGTTTCTCATTTTCCCTCGAGCCAGGCCTTGATGGTCTCGGGCTTCTGGAAGCCCAGGATGCGGCGCAGTTCCCTGCCCTCGGCGTCCAGCAGGAGCACCGTCGGGTAGCTGCGGATCTGAAGCTTCGCCGCCAGATCCTTGCGCTTGGCGTCGGTGTCGATGCGGATGGGAATGGCGTGTTGCGCGATCCAGGCCTTCAGGGCCGGATCCGGCCAGGTCTTCTCATCCAGCTCCTTGCACTGGGCGCACCAGTCCGCGTAGATGTCCACCAGCACCACCTTGTGCTCGGCCTGGGCTTTGGCCAGCGCGCCTTCGAGGTCCTGCTCCAGCCACCCGGCATGCTCCTCTTTCGCCGCCACGGCGCCACCCTTGGGCAGCAGGTCCACCCCCAGGAAGGTCTCCACCGTCCGCACGCCCAGCAGCAGGGCCAGCGCCAGCAGCAGCAGCGCGAAACCCTTCCGCAGCTGCCCCACCAGGCCCGAAGCCGCCTCGAAGGCGCCGAAGACCGCCACGCCCGCCAGCATCACCCCGGTCCACAGGGCGAAATTCAGCCAGCCCGGCACCACGAGCCGCACATTCCAGGCCGCGAAGCCGAGCACCACGAGCCCCATGCCCTGCTTGAAGCGCGTGAGCCACTCGCCGCTCTTGGGGAGGCCCGCCGAGAAGGTGCCCACGGCCATGAACAGCACGCCCATGCCCAGGGCGAACACGAAGAGCTGCAGGCCGCCCAGCCACACGACCCCCTGCTGGGCGATGCCCACCAGCACGGCGCCGATGACCGGTCCCACGCAGGGCGCCGACAGCGGCCCCAGCACCAGGCCCATGAGGAAGGCCCCGCCGAAGCCCTTGCGGGAGCCATCACCCTGGAGCTTCATGGCCAGGCCCGGCGGCAGGGCGATCTCGAAGGCGCCGAAGAGCGAGAGCGCGAAGGCCGCGAACAGCAGCGATACGGGCACGAGGAAGGCCGGCTTCTGGGCGAAGGCGCCGAAGGCCGCGCCGCTCTTGGCGGCCAGCACGCCCAGCGTGGTGTAGGTCACCGCCATGCCCAGCACCAGCACCGCCGACAACGCGAAGCCCCGGGCCTTGCCGCCGCCCTTCGCCCCCACGATGGCCATGGTGATGGGGATCATCGGATACACGCAGGGCGTCAGCGAAGCGCCCATGCCCGCCAGGAAGACCAGGAGCAGGGACCAGATCAGGCCCGAGTGTTCCTGCGGGGCGGCGGGCGTGGGGGCAGGCGTGGGCGAGGCTGCGGGTGCGGGGGCCGCGACTTTCGCCTCCCCAGCCTTTTCTTCCACCGAAGAGACCGCAGGCTTCTCCGGCGAAACGACTGCAAGGGCGCCGGCAGGAATCTCGGACGCCTTCACCTCGAGCGTTCGCGTGGTGGGCGGGAAGCAGACGCCGCCTTCGCCCTCGGTGCAGGGCTGGTAGGTCACGGCCAGTGTCACGGGACCGCGGAGGCCCTCGCCGCGCACGGGGATCCGCACCGTGTCGTGCCAGATGCCATCGCCGATCTCATCTTTCGCCTGGGTCGGCGGCAAGGGGCCCACCTGGAGGGTGCCGGGCCCCCCCTTCTTCACCACTTCCATGAAGGCCGCCTTCAGGTGCGCGCCGGGCGGCACCGTCAGCACCACCGCGCCCTTCTGGAAGGTGAGATCCACCTGCTTCACCGGGTCGAAGGCCGGGTCCGCCCTCTGGGCCCAGGCCGTCAGGGCCAGCAGCAGGCTCATCAGCAGCGTCTTCAGGCTCCGCATGGATCCTCCAGGAAGGCCCATCTTAAGCCATCGACACGCACGCCACGGCCGGATTCAGCGCCGGCCACCGGCCACTCCGATGGAACCTGCAGCCCTGGAAGGCGCTAAGAAAGCCCGCCTGCGGCGCGCTGGACGAAGTTCTGAAGACCCATCTGGTCGATGAGGTCCAGCTGCGTCTCCAGCCAGTCCACATGCTCCTCCTCGCTGGCGAGGATCTCGCGGGCGAGGTCCCGGCTCACATAGTCCCGGATGCCCTCGGCGTAGGCGATGGTCTCGCGCAGGTCCTTCATGGCGTCCATCTCCAGCGCCAGATCGCCCGCCAGCACTTCCTTGGGGTTCTGCCCGATGCGGAGCTTGTGCAGGTCCTGCATGTTCGGCAGGCCCTCCAGGAAGAGGATCCGCTCCAGGAGCCGGTCCGCGTGCTTCATCTCGTCGATGGATTCCTTGTACTCGTGCTCGCCCAGCTCCTTCAGGCCCCAGTTCCGGCACATGCGCGCATGCAGGAAGTACTGGTTGATGGCCGTGAGTTCGTTGCGGAGGAGCCGGTTCAAGTGCTGGATGAGGGTCGCATCGCCTTGCATGGGGCCTCCCCGGGAAAGGGGCTCACGATAGCGACTTTTGCCGGTTCTTCACAATGACTTTTCAGCTCGCCTTGGCGACTTCGGCGGCTTCGCCCCAGGCCGGGCGGCAGCGGCCGCGGCAGCCCCAGGGCGTGGCCAGGGGATCGTGCCCCACGCGCACGGGCTCGCCCGCCCGGATGGCCAGGACGGCCTCCTCCATGAAGCCCAGGCAGCGCCGGCAGTCGGGCCGCGCCTCCAGCGCCTCGAAGACCGCTTCGACCGATTCCGCGCCGCGCTCCCGCACGGCCCACTGGACCTGGTCATCGGTGATGGCGTTGCAGACGCAAAGGAACATGCCCGAACCTCAGAGATCCAGTTTAAAATAATGCGATAGAGTCTCAATATTAAAAATCGTGATTTTTGGCACAACCGGTAGCCTGGAGCCATGAGCAGAAAGCCGAGGCAAGGCATCATCCTGGCGGAACCGGACCCCGGAGGTCCGGCGTGACGCAGCCCTTCCCCTGGTACGACCCGCTGCTGGCGCGCCTGCGGGCCCACCTGGCCGGCGAGCCCTTCCTCCGGGACGCGGCCCACGACCTGGGCCACATCCTGCGGGTGGCCCGCCTGGCCCAGGCCCTGGCCGAGGCCGAACACGCCGAGGCCGACATCTGCGTCGCCGCGGCCCTCCTCCACGACCTGGTCTACCGCCCCAAGAACCACCCGGAATCCTCCCGCACGGCCCAGCTGGCGGCGGAGCTCGTGCCCCAGTGGTGCCGGGAGACGCCCGGCTTGGAGGCGAAGGCCGAGGCCGTCGCCGCGGCGGTGGCCAGCCACAGCTGGAGCGGGGGCCTGGCTCCCGCCAGCCTGGAGGCCGCCGTGGTGCAGGATGCGGATCGGCTGGAGGCCCTGGGCGCCATCGGCATCGCCCGGGTCTTCGCCACGGGCGCCAGCTTCGGAGCCGGGCTCTGGCATCCCGAGGATCCCTGGGCCGCCAGCCGCGAGCTCGATGACAAGCGCTGGAGCCTCGATCATTTCGAGCGGAAGCTCCTCAAGCTCGCCGCCGGCATGAAGACCTCGGCAGGGCAACGGCTCGCCGCGGGCCGCCAGCGGACCCTGCTCGCCTACCTCGATGCCCTCCGGGCCGAGCTTGCCGGCGACCACGGATAGCTATACTTCCCCATGGCCTTCACCCTTTCCCTCCGGCGCCCCTTCGTGGCCGACCACTTCCACGATCTTCCCGGCTTCCAGGAGGATCGCCACGGCCACAACTGGGAGGTGGAGGCGGCCGTGGAGCTGACCTCGGAGGCGGAGGAGCCCGCGTTCGCGAAGGCGCTGGAGGCCTGGACCGAGGGCGTGGACTACCGGCTGCTGAACGACCTGGAGGCCCTGTCGAAGCGGAACCCCACGGCCGAGGCCCTCGCCGAGATGGCCTTCCGCCACCTGCAGGGCGCCGCCCTGCGGCCCCGCTGGGTGCGGATCCGCGAAAAGGCCAACTACTGGGCCCTCTGCCGGGGGGACGACGCCCCATGAGCCGCCTCCGCGCCGCCGCCCTGATCCCGGGCCCGGTCCCGGGCCTGATCCTGGTTCCGGCCCTGGCCCTGATCTTGGTCTCCTGCGGACGGCAGGCGACCCAGGCGCCCCCGACCCTGGCTTCCAGCGTGGGGACGGACGCTCCGGCGGCCCCCTGGACCTGGTATCCCCTGGGCGGCCTGGCCGTGGTGGAAGGCGAGGTGGCCGAGCCCACCCAGCTGGTGCTGGAGGGCCGCTCGATTCGCGAAACGCGCTACGCCGAAATCGGACCCGTGCGCTGGGAGTTCTTCCGCCCGCCCCCAGGCGAGACGGCCGTGCTGCGCACCGCGGAGGGCCGGGAGCTGGCGCGCTTCGAGTTCTCGCTGACGCCCACCCGGCCTCCGGCGCCGGGGGCGCGACCGGCGCAACCCCGGCCCACGCGCCTGGCGAAACAGACGCCGCCCGCAGCCCCCGCCCGCGAGGTGCCCTCCACCCGGAGCGTGGCCCGCCTGGAGCCCGCCCCGGTGCCTCCACTGACCGGACGGAAGACCGGGGCGCTGCCCCACGCCCAGCCCTCGGACCTGCCCCCGCCGGAGGCCGCGTCATCCGGGTCCGCCCGCACCTGGACCCTGGCCCATCCCGGGACCACCCCCACGCCGCCCCTGGCCGGGCGCAGGCCCGTGACGCTGCCCCTTTCGCCCGACCTGGAGCCCGCCCCGAGGGCCGCCTCCCGCAGCGCGGCCCCCCGACTGACCCCCCTGGTCGCGCCCGGGACCAACCTGACGCCCTGGCCCGGCATGGGCGAGGCCCTCAACCTCACCCGCGGACCCAGCGGACAGCGGCGGTTGCTCCTCAGCTTCGACGGCGGCTCCTCCTCCGAAGTCGCGGCCGAGATCCTGGATGCCCTGAAGGCCCGGGGCGTGCGGACCACCGTCTTCCTCACCGGCGCCTTCATCCAGCGGTACCCGGCCCTGGTGAAGCGCATGGCCGCGGAAGGCCACGAGCTGGGCAACCACACCATGCACCACCCCCACTTCGCGCCGGGGATGAAGCGCGATCCCCAGTGGACCCGGGAGCGGGTGCAGAAAGAGCTGCTGGAGGCCGACGCAGCCCTGGTGCGCCTCCTGGGCCGGCCCATGGATCCCTTCTGGCGCGCGCCCTACGGCGAGCACACGGCGGAGATCCGCCGCTGGGCCGAGGAGCTCGGCTATCGCCATGTGGGCTGGAGCGAGGGCGCCGACACCCTGGATTGGGCCACGCCGAAGGAACGCCGCCTCTACCGCAGCGGCGACGCCATCCTCCAGCGCCTCCAGCAGCGCCTCAACCGGGATGGCGACGGCCTCATCGTGCTCATGCACCTGGGCTCGGGGCGCGCCGAAGCGGATCGCCCCTCCGCGGGCCTCGGGGCCTTCATGGACCGGGCCCGGAACGAGGGTTGGACCTTCGTCCCCGTGAGCGCCTACCTCCAGGACCTGGGCAAGCCCACCTGGAATCCGCAGCAGCGGCTCTCCCTGCTCCAGGCCCCGGGAGCCGCCGTCCCCGCGCGCTAGCGCCCGTGCCGCTGGGCTACACTGATGCCAGGACACCGTGGAGGCGCGTTGCAGGGGATCGGCCGTTGGATGCTGAGGGCGGTGCTGGGTTTCGTGGCCCTGGTACTCCTGCTCTCTCTGCTGAGCTTCAATCCGCTGGATCCGCATCCCTTCACCCAGGGCCCGGCCGTGGCCGCCGTGCAGAACCTCTGCGGCATCGTGGGCGCGACCCTGGCCGGACTGCTGCAGACCCTGATGGGCGTGGGCGCCTGGATCGTGCCGCCCTACCTCCTCTGGGAGGCGTGGCCCCGGGAGGGCCGCCACTGGCCCGGACGCCTGGCCTGGCTGGGCCTGGCCCTCGCCTTCTGGACCGCCCTCGGCGCCTTCGCCCCCCGTCTCTGGACGGGCCTGGCGGACGGCGGCACCGTGCAGCTCCGCTGGGGCGGCTGGCTCGGCAGCGCCCTCTGGCCTGCCCAGCGCCGCCTGCTGGGCCCCGTGGGCCTGCCCCTGCTCCTGGTCCTGGTGGGCCTCGTCTGCGCCCTGGTGCTGGCCCCCGCCCTCACCCGCGCCCTGGGCCTCCTGCTCCACCGCTGGCTCGGCGAGAAGGCTTGGCCCTGGATGAAGCCCATGCCCGCCAAGGGCTTCCAGGGATTCCTCACCATGGTCAAGCGCCCGTTCCTTCGCGGGCGGAATCCGGAGCAGCCTGAGCTCGATGCCGCCGACGGCGCCGCCCTCAAGGCCCTGGCCATGCGCCAACAGGCGCTGGAGGCCCAGCGCGAATCGCTGCTCAAGGCCGAACTGGAGACCGCGGAAGCCCGGAAGAGGCAGCCCCAGATCCGCGCCGAGGACCTGCTGCCGCCCATCCACTCCCTGCACCTGGATGCCGCGCAGGCTGTCATCGACGCGCAGCCCCTTCCGGCCGCGGGCCCCGTTTCCGCCGATCCGACCGCCCCCTTCCGCGCCAAGCTGCTGGTGGACGCCCCCACTCAGCCGCCGCCGAAACCCACCGTGGCCAAGGCCCAGGTGGCGAAGGACCGCTTCGGCCGCGAGAGCGTGCAGCCGCCCCTCCCCCTCACCGAACCCACCCCCGCCAAGCCCCTGCCCCCGCTTCCTCCCCCGATTCCCCCACCGTTTCCCGTAGAGCGGTCGAAACCCTCCGTCGCCGAGCGCGAGACCCTGCCGCCCCGGCGCCTCTTCGATCCGCCGGGCCAGCACGCCAAGGCCGACCTGGCCATGCTGGAATCCATCAAGGAGCGCATTGGACAGAAATTGTCTGAATTCAAGATCAAGGGCGCGGTCACCGGCATGCAGCCCGGCCCCGTGGTCACGGTCTTCGAATTCCAGCCGGATGCCGGCATCCCGCTGTCGCGCATCCTCGGCATGGAGGAGGATCTCGCCCTGGCCCTCCAGGCCGAGGCCGTGCGCATGGACCGCATTCCCGGCAAGAACCTGGTGGGCATCGAGGTGCCGAATCCCAAGCGGGAGATCATCACCTTCCGCGAAGTGATCGACAGTCCCGCCTTCCGGGATGCCGGCGGCCTGCTGCAGCTGGCCCTCGGCAAGGACATCGCCGGCCGCCCGGTGGTGGCCGACCTCAACAAGATGCCGCACCTGCTCATCGGCGGCAGCACCGGCAGCGGCAAGAGCGTGGGCGTGAATGCCATGATCTGCTCGTGCCTCGTGCGCGCCATGCCCGACGAGGTGAAGCTCATCCTGGTGGATCCCAAGATGGTGGAGCTGGGCGTCTACGAGGACATCCCCCACCTGTGGGCCCCGGTGGTCACCGACATGAAGGAGGCAGGCCGCGTCCTCAAGTGGGTGGTGGCCCAGATGGAGGACCGCTACCGCCGCCTGGCGCTGCTGAGCGTGCGCGACCTGAAGGGCTTCAACGCCAAGATCGCGGATGCCGGCGGCTCCATGGATCTCACGGACCGGACGCCGAATCCCCGCTGGCCCGACCGCCCCTCGGTGCTCGAGCCCCTGCCCTATGTGCTGGTGGTCATCGACGAGCTGGCGGATCTCATGATGGTGGCCCGCAGCGAGGTGGAGGACAGCATCGCGCGCATCGCCCAGAAGGCCCGCGCCGTGGGCATCCACCTGATCCTCGCGACCCAGCGGCCGAGCGTGGATGTGGTCACGGGCGTCATCAAGGCCAACCTGCCCAGCCGCCTCAGCTACCGCGTGCGCACCAAGATCGACAGTCGCACCATCCTGGATTCCGGCGGCGGCGAGCAGCTGCTGGGCGCGGGCGACGCGCTCTTCCTGCCCAACGGCGCCAGCCATCCGAAGCGCATCCATGCCCCCTTCCTCAGCGAGGACGAGACCCTGCGCCTGGTGACCTGGCTGCGGGAACGGGGCCGCCCCGACTACAACCAGGCCCTCATCAGCGCCATGGAGGCGGAGGAGGAGACCCTCCTCGAAGATCCTGACGCTGCCGCCGTCGGCGGGGACGACATCTACCAGCGCGCCATCGCCGTCGTGACCCGCGAGCGCAAGGCCAGCACCAGCCTGCTCCAGCGCAAGCTGAACCTCGGCTACGGCCGCGCCGCGCGGATCATCGACCGCATGGAGTCGGAAGGCATCGTCGGCCCGGACCGCGGCGCGGGAAAGCCCCGCGAAGTCTTCGCCCCCGCCGAGTGAGGCACTCGAAATAGACCCCCTTCGGGTGGCGTGATGTCGCCACTGGGGTGGCCGTAGACCGGGGTCACATCTTCCTGGATTTATAGGCAAACAACCATAGACTCCAATCGTTCACGACCCATGGAGCACCTATGAGCCATCCGAATCGATTCCCCCTCCTGCTCGCCTGTGTCGCTGCCGGCGTCGCCTGCACCGCAGTGGTCGCCGCGGACGCCCCGGCCAAGCCGGCTTCCGCCAAGATCTGCACCACCTGCCACACCACCGCCCCCGACAACCTCCGCGGGCACTTCGACAACCTGGCCCTGAAGAACAACTCCTTCCAGCTGAAGATCGACGAGCGCACCGAGGTGCTCCGCTTCGACAAAGCCAGCGTGAAGGTCGTGACGCCCGAGCCTGCCGCCGATGTGGACACGGCGCTCAAGAGCATCGCCAAGGGCCACGAAGTGCGCGTGCAGTTCACGGAGAAGGACGGCGTGAAGACCGCCGTGGCCGTGTTCGCCAAGCCCCCGGTGAAGCTGGCGGCGAACGAGACCGTCACCCTGGACGACATCCAGAAGCTGGTGGCCATGGGTCCGGAGAAGGGGAAATACTTCCTCTTCGATTCCCGTCCCGCGCCCCGCTTCCTGGAAGGCGCCATCCCCACGGCTGTGAACCTGCCCTTCCCCGCCTTCGACAAGAATGCGGACAAGCTTCCCGCCGACAAGCAGGCGCTGGTGATCTTCTACTGCAGCGGGAAGACCTGCAACATGAGCCCCGGGTCGCTGGCCAAGGCCAAAAAGCTGGGCTACACGAACGCCAAGGTGTTCATCGACGGCATGCCCGCCTGGGCCAAGAAGAACTACGGCGTGCTGAGCCCCGCGGCGCTGAAGACCGCCTTCTTCGACACCAGTACCCCACTGGTGATCCTGGACGCCCGCCCTGCGGCCGAGGCGGCCAAGGGCTTTATCAAGGGGGCGGTGGCCGCCGATCCCGCCAAGCTGGCCGACCTGCTCAAGACCTTCCCGGCTCCCAAGCTGAAGCCCCCCATCGTGGTGGTGGATGAAACCGGCGGTGCTTCCGCCAAGGCCTTGGCCGCGGAGCTCATCAGGGCCGGCTACAGTGGCGTGAACCTCCTTTCCGGCGGCTTCAAGGCCTGGCAGGCCGCGGCCCTGCCCGCAGAAACCGGCCCCCTGGCCGCCAAGGCCAGCTTCGTGCCCAAGCCCCGCCCGGGCTCCATTTCCCCGGCCGAGTTCGCCAAGGTGGCCGAGCTGCCTCCGGCGGAGCGCGGCGCCGTGATTCTCGATGTGCGGAATCCCGACGAGACGAAGAACGGCATCATCAAGGGCGCCCTCACGATCCCCGAACCCCAGCTCCTGGCCCGCCTCGGCGAGCTCCCCAAGGGGGCGAAGATCCTCTGCCACTGCTCCACCGGCATCCGCGCCGAGCTGGCCTACCACCTGCTGAAGGAGAAGGGCTTCGAGGTGCGGTTCCTCCCCACGGAGATCACCATCATCGACACCGGCGACTTCACCATCGACTAGCTGGGGCGGGGGGTCTGGCCCCCTCCCGGCCGTTCATGGTCCCGGAACTCAATCCCGTCCGGCGGCGGCCGATGACGAGACACGGGTTCTCCTGCATGCCCGCGGAGGCGACGCCATGTGGATGAAGGCACTGCGCACCTATCTCCAGTCCCTGGGCGGCAAGGTCTTTTCCACGGCCATGACCCCCGTGCTCTTCTTCATCGTGCTGATCGCCGGCTACATGCTCCCGACGGTGCACAGCCTCCTGCTGAACGCCAAGAAGGAGGGCCTGAGGCATGTGGTCGAAAGCGCCCACTCTCAGGTCAGCCACCTGGTGGAGGAAGCCAAGGCCGGTCGTCTGAGCCAGGAAGAAGCGCAGGCCCGGGCCAAGGACCTCGTGGGCGCCCTGCGCTTCGACGGCAGCAACTATGTCTACATCCACGGGCCCAACCACAGCATCCTCCTGCTGCCCGTCGCCCGGCAGCTGGAAGGCAAGGCCGGCGAGGAGCTGCCCCCCGCCACCCTGGCCATCGTCAAGGCCATGCGGCAGGTGTCCACGCCCGCGACCGGAGGATTCTACGACTACCCCTACGCCAAGCCCGGCAAGGAGGGCCTCTTCCCCAAGTCGGCCTATGCCAAGCGCATCGAAGCCTGGGACTGGGTCGTGGGGGCGGGCGTCTACCTGGATGATGTCGATGCGGAGATGCGCCGGATCAGCTGGGCCATCCTCGGCGCCACCCTGGCCGTGGCCATCCTGGTGGCCTTCATTTCGCAGAAGCGCTCCCGGTCGGCTGTGAAACCCCTGAAGCAGCTGGTCCAGGGCCTTCGCGAAAGCGACCTCTCCAAGCGGATCGAAGTCGAGACCCGGGACGAGATCGGCGAAGCGGCCGAGGCCTTCAACGCCTACAACGGGCGCATGCGGGGCACGGTCCAGACCATCGGTTCCTATGCCGACCGGGTGGCCTCCGGCAGCTCGGAACTGGCGGCGACTTCCCAGGAAATGGCCCGCGCGGTCGACGACATCGCGAGGGTGAGCGAGGAGCTGAAGAAATCCGGTGAGCAGGTCACGACCGCCATGGAGCGCCTGAGCGGCAACGCCGGGACCATGCGCGAACGCACCCAGCAGACCGACGCCGCGGGCGAAGCGGCCGTCCAGGACACGGCCCGGGGCGCCGAGGCCGGCCAGAGCGCGGCCCAGGGGATGGAGCAGATCCAGGACGCCACCTCCCAGATCGTGAAGGCCGTCCAGGTCATCCAGGACATCGCCCGCCAGACCAACCTGCTCTCCCTGAACGCGGCCATCGAGGCAGCCAAGGCGGGCTCCATGGGCAAGGGCTTCGCCGTGGTGGCCGAGGAGGTCCGCAAGCTCGCCGAGCGCTCCCGCAGCGCCGCCCTGGAAATCGAGCAGCTCAACCAGCGCGCCCAGGAAGCGGTGGCGGGCGGCGTGGACGGGGTCAGCCTCAGCCTGAAGAACCTCCAGGCCATCCGGGACCGGATCAGCCACATCGCCACCAGCATCCGGGACATCGGCGCCCTCAGCCAGGAACAGGCGACCACCAGCCAGGAGGTCACCCGGCGCATGAATCAGACCACGGACCAGCTGGCCCAGAACGCCTCGGCGACCCAGGAGCTTTCCGCCACCGTCCACGAGATCACCAAGACCTCCGACGACCTGGCCAGCGTGGCCGAAGGGCTCCGGAAGGTGGTGGACGGCTTCAAGGTCTGAGGACGCCCGTCATTCGGGCGCCACCACCTTCTTCGGCACCCGCCACCGGCTGCGCTTGGCGAACTCGGCCATGCCGCCGGCGTGGCAGCTCTGGCAGGCCTCCAGGTGGGCGTCCGGGCTCCGCCAATAGACACGGGCCTCGCCGCCCACCTCGCGGCGCTGCTCCAGGGGGACCCGGGCCCAGTAGAAGGTGAGCGAGGGGCCGCCGTCCTTCATCTCCAGGGCGTACAGCGGCCCGGGTTCGGTGCCCGGCCGGCCCCAGCGGTCTTCCAGGGTGCTCAGCACCACCAGGGCCCCGGGGGGCAGGATCTGGCCCGCCCGGTAGGCCGCGGCGGCCGCGGGGGTGGCCCAGGCGCGGATCCAGCGCCCGCCATGGGCCGGGGACTTCACCGGCTCGGCGTGGATGGGCTCCAGGGCGCCGTAGTCCAGCGCCCGGAGGGGGGCCGAGGCCTCGGGATCCGACGGGGCCGGCGCAGCGGCTGGAACCGGCGCGGGCGCAACCACGAGCGCTGGCGGCGCTGGCACCGGGGCCTGGTATTTGGGGTGGGCGAGGCTGAAGCCGCTCTGCCCCGTGGCCAGCAGCAGGGCGCACCAGCCCAGGCCGAACAGCAGGGCGAGGAAGCCGAGGCTCTGGTGATCCTTCCGAGGCCGGTTCATGGCCCAGAGGGCGGCCACGGCCAGGGGGATCGTCGCGGCCGCCAGCACGGCGTGCCGGAAGAGGAGGCCATCGGCCCCCATGCCCGCCGCCGGCACGGGGAAGAAGCGCGTGGCAGGGATCAGGCCGTGCATCCTGCCGGCGGCCAGCCCGCTGACCATGGCCGCCAGGAGGCCCAACGCCCCGGCCCAGCCCAGGTACCGGGCCACCGTCCACCAGGGGCGGATGCCCCGTCCGGAGCGCTGGGCCGAGAGCAGCACCCAGGGCAGCAGCAGTCCGGTCGCCACCGGGAGGTGGGCCAGCAGGGCGTGTTTGAGGGCAATCCATTCCATGGGACCCACGCTGAGCGGATGCAAGGCTTCCCGCAGTCTGCCAGCCCTGGGGAAATCCTGGGAGAGGAATTCCTGTCACAATCGCGTCCATGAAGCAGACCCTTCTCCAGCATGTCCAGGAGTCCGTCCAGCTGAAGCAGGCCTTCTTCGCCCGGGAACTGGACCACATCCTCACCCAGGCCGACGACATGGCCGAACGGCTCCGGCGGGGCGGGCGCATCCTCGTCTGCGGCAACGGCGGCAGCGCCGCCGACGCCCAGCACCTGGCCGCCGAGCTGAGCGGCCGCTACCTCAAGGAGCGCCGGGCCCTCGCGGGCATCGCCCTCACCACGGACACCTCGGCCCTGACCGCCATCGGCAACGACTACGGCTTCGACCAGATCTTCTCCCGCCAGGTGGAGGCCCTGGGCCGGCCGGGCGACCTGCTCATCGGCATCAGCACCAGCGGCAACAGCCCCAATGTCATCCGCGCCGTGGCCTCCGCCAAGGAACTCGGCATCCGCACCCTGGGCCTGCTGGGCCGGGACGGCGGGAAGCTGGCCGGCCTGATGGACGATGCCCTGGTGGTGCCCTCTCCGGTGACGGCGCGCATCCAGGAGGTCCACCAGATGATCTACCACTTCTGGTGCGAGGCCCTCGATGCCGAGTTCTGAGGCCCCGCGGTGAACGCGGCCGCCGGCCTGCTGCTCCTGGTCCTCCTGGGCCAGCAGCCGCGAACCTACTACTGGCGCGACGCCGCCGGCCAGACCCACATCACCAACACGCCCCCTCCCGCGGATGCCGAGATCCTCGATCCCCCGCCCCCGCCGAGCGTGGAGACGGGGAAGCCCGGCGCCCGCGTGGTGCCCATCCGGCAGAGCGACAGCCGGGGGGGACGCGAGCCCGTGGTGCTGAACCCCGCCCAGCAGCAGGCCTGGAGCACCCTCGACGCCCACCTGGCCAAGGCGCGCAGCGAAGGGGACCGCCGCACCCTGGAAGCCGTGGCCGATTCCCTCATCCACGACTGCCTGTGGGGCAACGGGCTCTGGGCCATGCCGGTGCTCCCCGTCCTGTCCCTGCTGCTCATGGGCCTCATGGGCTGGTGGCTGGCCCTGGGACTGCGCGCCGACCTCCGGATCCCCCTGGTGGGCGGCTTCCTGGTCCTGGGACTGGCCTTCGGGCACCTGCTCGTGGGCACCTTCCTCTACCACCCCCAGTCCGTCCGCCTGCGGCAGAACCTCGAGCTGCTCGAACTCCACATGGGCACGGGCCGGACCCTGCGCCCCGAGCACCGGACCCTGCTCCAGCAGCGCTACCTGGCCCTGGAACAGGCCGCCGAACCCACGAAGGCCCCCTGGCGCTTCCCGGAGGAAGTCCGGACCCTCCGGGAGGTCATGAAGCGGGTGATGGTTGAGCCCTGACCTTCCGCCCGTCCTGGCGGAGCGGCTTCCGGCGCTCAGATCCGCCGCCCAGGCGGAGCCCCTCGGGCTCTACCTACACATCCCCTTCTGCCTGGACCGCTGCACCTACTGTTCCTTCGCCACCACCCGGGACCGCGAGCTCCAACCTGCGACGGTCCGCCGGCTGATCTCGCAGGTCCGGGCCTGGGGCGAGGCCCTCGGCAGCCCCCGGGTGGACACCCTGTACCTGGGCGGCGGCACGCCGTCGCTGCTGACGCCGGCGGAACTGACGGAACTCACCGCCGCCGTGCGGGAGGCCTTCGATCTGTCGCCCCTGCGCGAGGCCACCTTCGAGGCCAATCCCGGCACCGTGGACCTGGCCTGGCTCCAGCAGGCGCGGGGGTTGGGCTGGGATCGCGTCAGCCTCGGCGTGCAGGCCCTGGACGATGGGCTGCTTGGCAGGCTGGGGCGCATCCACGGCGAGGCCCAGGCCCTGGAGGCCCTGGACCTGGCGGGCCGGGCCGGATTCCGCCGCCGCAGCGCCGACCTCATGGTGGGCATCCCCGGCCAGTCGCTGGCCAAGGTGGTCGAGGACGCCCGGGTGCTCGCCGCCACGGGCATCGACCACCTCAGCATCTACCTGCTGGACCTGGACAAGGCCTGCCCCCTCCGCGCCGACATCGATGCGGGGCGGCTTTCGCTCCCCTCCGAGGACGAGGTCGCCGATGTGTTCGAGGCCCTCCAGGAGGTCCTGCCCCGCCTGGGCCTCGCGCCGTACGAGATCAGCAACTACGCCCGGCCCGGTGCGGAGTCCATCCACAACACCCGCTACTGGGAGCGCCGGCCCTACCTGGGCCTGGGTCCCAGCGCCGCCTCCCAGCTGGGCGCCTTCCGCTGGACCGAATCCGCCGTGATTCCGGCCTGGGCCGACGGGCGCGGCGCCCTCGATCTCCAGGAGCTGGATGCCGCCGAGATCCTGGCGGAAACCCCCCTGCTGGGGCTGCGCCTGCACCGGGGCGTGGCCTGGGGTGCGCTCCGAAGCGAAGCCGATGCTCGTCACCTGCAGCCCCTCTGCGACGGGTGGGAAGCGAGGCTGCACGACCTGGCCAAAGAAGGACTCGTGGTCTGGGAGGGGGATCAGGTGCGCCTCAGCCCCCGCGGGATGCTCCTGAGCAATGGCATCCTCCAGATGTTTGTCTAGGGTTTGTTTTCAAATTCCGCGACGCCGCGCTGGGCGGGCAGCCGAGCGAGGCAAGGAAGGCGACGAAGGCCCTGGTGGTTCCAAGGTCGAGGAGCCTGACGCAGCATCGCGACAGCTGCCCACCCAGCCCTTCGGGACGAGGCCATCCGGGCGCCCCGCGGCGTCAGGGCCCTTGAACGATGAACCCCATCGCCCTGCGGGCCCTTCCTTGCGGGGCATCCCGGATGGCCTTCGTCGCGGTGCGGTGGAATTTGAAAACAGACCCCTACCTCGTATCATGAGGCGAGTGACCCGTCGCCCGGGGAACCCCATGGAGTCCCCGTGCTTTACCTCGGCGAAGGCGCCGCCCTCCTCACCTCGCTCTGCTGGTCGCTGAACTCCGTATGCTTCACCGTGGCCGGGCGCCGGGTGGGCTCGGCCTCGGTCAACCTGGGGCGCCTGCTCATGGCCTGGGGGGTGCTGGTCCTGGTGCACCTGGCGCTCTATGGCAGCCTCTTTCCCATGCAAGCAGGGACCGCCCGCCTGGGCTGGCTAGGCCTGTCCGGGCTCATCGGCTTCGCCCTGGGCGACGCGGTGCTCTTCGAGGCCTTCCTGCTCATCGGGCCGCGGCTGGCCATGCTGCTCATGACCCTCTCGCCGATCTTCAGCGCCCTCCTGGCCTGGCTGTTCCTGGGGCAGAGCATGAGCCTCGCCAAGATCATGGCCATGGCCCTCACCCTGGGCGGCATCGCCTGGGTGGTGTGGGGCGATGGCGACCACGAGGCCCATCCCCACCTGTGGCGCGGCGTCCTGCTGGGCATCGGCGGCGCCCTGGGGCAGTCCGTGGGCCTGGTGTTCAGCATGTTCGGCCTTGCAGGCGGCTTTCCGCCCATCTCGGCCAATCTGATCCGGGTGACGGCGGGTCTGGCGGCATTGCTGCTCTATTTCGGCGCCACGGGCCGCCTGCGGGGCAGCCTGGGCAGCCTGCGGGATGGCCGCGCCACGGCCTTCATCGGCCTCGGCGCCCTCACGGGCCCCGTGCTGGGCGTGGTGCTCTCGCTCGTCGCCATCGCCAAGGCCCCCATGGGCGTGGCGGCCACCCTGATGTCCCTCTCCCCCGTGATCCTGTTGCCGGTCTCCCACTTTGTCTTCAAGGAGAAGGTGGGCGGCCATGCGATCCTCGGGACGCTGCTGGCCCTCGTGGGCGCCGCGGCCTTGTTCTTCGTCTAGGAGCCGCCATGTCCCTGCGCAAGGATCCCGTCAGCTGGCTCTATCCGGCCCTCGAGCCCTACAAGACCCACCGCCTGAAGGTGTCGGAGCTGCACGACCTCCATGTCGAGGAGAGCGGGAACCCGCAGGGCAAACCCGTGATCTTCCTCCACGGGGGCCCCGGCGGTGGCACCAGTCCGAAGCACCGCCGCTACTTCGATCCCGCCAAGTACCGCATCGTCCTCTTCGACCAGCGGGGCTGCGGCCAGAGCACCCCCTACGCCGAGGTCCGCGAAAACGGCACCTGGGACCTGGTGGCCGACATCGAGCGCATCCGCGAGCACCTGGACCTCGAGCGCTGGATGGTCTTCGGCGGCTCCTGGGGCGCCACGCTGGGCCTCGCCTATGCGGAAGCCCACCCGCAGCGCGTGACGGAGCTGATCCTCCGCGGCGTGTTCCTGCTGCGCCAGCGCGAGGTGGACTGGCTCTACCAGGAGGGGGCCAGCCGCGTGTTCCCCGACGCCTGGGAACCCTACCGCGACGCCATCCCCGCTGCCGAGCGGGGCGACTTCCTGCGGGCCTACGCCAAGCGCCTGCTGAGCGAGGATCCCGCCCTGAACCTGCCGGCGGCCAAGGCCTGGAGCATCTGGGAGGGTGCCACCAGCAAGCTCATCCCCGACCCCGACTTCATCGCCTCCTACGGCGACGAGGCCACGACCCTGGCCTTCGCCCGCATCGAGTGCCACTACTTCCTGAACAAGGGCTGGATGGAGGAGGGCCAGCTGCTGCGGGACGCGACCCGGCTCAAGGGCATTCCCGGGGCCATCATCCAGGGCCGCTACGACATGGTCTGCCCCATCGAAAGCGCCTGGGCGCTGTCCCAGGCCTGGCCCGAAGCCGACCTCGTCATCGTCCCCGATGCCGGGCACAGCGCCTACGAGCCCGGCATCTCCCGGGCCCTGGTGGCAGCGACGGACCGCTTCGCCGGGTGAACGGCGGGGAGGCGGAAGCAGCCGCTCCGTCCTCCCCCCCCGGTGCCCAGCCTAGGCCAGGCGCGCCGCCACATCGCGGTAGTCGGGATCCATCTCGTAGACGGCCTTGAACTCCTCGGCGGCCATGGCCGTATGGCCCTGCTGGAGGTAGATCTCGGCGAGGTCGTAGCGGAGGCCGATGCTGTCCTCGGGGGGGAAGCCCGGGGCCAGGATGCCCTGGCGGAGCCATTCCACGGCCGCGTTCAGATCGCCACGATCCTGCTCGCAGATGCTGAGCATGGAGCAGCACTCCAGGGTGCGCTCGGGGTCGCCCATGGCGATCTTGAACTCCTCGAGGGCGGGCTCGATGAGGGCCATCTCCTTGTAGGCGATGCCCAGGTTGTAGTGGGTGTCGTAGTCGTCGCCCTTGACCTGCTTTTCGACACCCTCGCGGAAGGCGCTGAACAGCTCGTCCACGCTCTGGATCTTCTCCACCATGTGGGTGGCGTCGTGCATCTCTTCGCCCTCGCCCGTATCCATGAGGGCCGTGCCCAGCACATCGGTGAGGTCGAAGAAGGAATTGGCGAAGTCGTTCTCGTCGAGGGCGCTGGCCTTGGCGATGTGCCCCAGCTTCTGGAGGGCGCTCTCCGCGCGCTCCAGGCGCGCCTGCAGCTCGGGGTGCCCGGGGAACTGCCTGAGGGCGGTCTCGATCTCGGTCTTGGCCTCTTCGGGACTGCCGTAATCCATCTGGAAATCGATGTCGCCGAGGAGGCTGGCCAGCTCTTCGGGCACATGCTCGGGCGGGGGCTCCGGCAGCGCCTCCCCTTCCGGGGCGAGGTCTCCGAACGCCGGCTCCAGGTCGGCCGAGAGGGGCGGCAGGCCGGCCACCACTTCCGGTGCGAGGATCTGGGTGGGGATGGGCGGGAGCGGCGTCGTGGGGGCCGAGAAGGATCCGCCTTCCGTGATCATGTCGGTGAGCGTGTCCTCCATCCAGCTCAGATCGGAGGCGTCGAGGGCCGCGGGCTCCACCGGTGCGGCGAAGGGGATGGCCGGGGGCACGGGGGTGCCCACGGGCGGCGCGAAGGGATCCGGCATCACCGGAAGTCCGTCCCCCAGGGGAATGGGCTCGAAGGCCCGGCCGGACATAGGCACGGGCGTTGGCGCGGACATTGGCCCGGACGGCGGCGCGGGGGCCGCCTCGTCGAGGGGCGTCGGCTCGAAGCTCGGCAGATCCAGCGCGATCAGCGCATCGATGTCGCTGGGCGGCGGCGGCAGGGCGATGGGCGTGGCGGGGCGGCCGGCCCCGGGTTCGGGCAGACCCATGGCCCGGCGGTGGATCCGCGTGGAGCCCGGGAACAGCTGCTCCGCCATGTCGAGCAGATGGCCGGCCTCCCGCTTCTTGCCGAGCTGGGCCAGGGCCTGGGCGCTCTGCACATACTGCATCTGCACCTTGGTGAGGTGCCCGGTGGTGCGATGCACGGCGACGATGGCCTCGATGATGGTGAGGTCTGCGGGGTCCAGCTCGAGGGCCTTCTTGAAGGTCTCTACGGCGCGGTCGTGGCTGCCCCCCCGGAGCAGGGCCTCGGCCTCGCGCGAGAGCTGCTCGATGCGGAGGCGCCGCACTGGATCCACTTCGGTCTCGCCGCCGTGGCGCGTGATCTCCTGGGGCAGCGGAGCCTGGAAGCCGCTGACGGCGCCGGGCGCGGAGAAGCCCGCGGTCGGCGGCGCGGGGACGACTCCCGGAACGGCGCCCAGGGCCTGGAGCTGGCCCGACAGATGCCCGATCAGTGCCTGGTCGCTGGCCTGTGTGGCCAGGGCGTAGGCGCTCTGGAGGGCCTGGACCTGCTCCGCCCGGTTGCCGCTCTGGTGGGCGATCTCCGCGAGGAGGATCCACGCCTCGCTGCCCATGTGGTCCTGCAGGGCGCTGCGCAGCGCGCGGGCGACCATGTCGCCCGACCCCCTCCGGGCCAGCTCGCGGGCGATGGGGGCGAAGAGCCGCAGGCCCTCCTCGGCCCGGTCGGCGTTCGCGAGGTTGCGGAGGGACTTCTCGCAGAGGGGCAGGGTCTTGTCCGGCAGCTGGGCGATCTCGGCCAGGGCTTCCAGCGCGCGGTCCGGGTGGCCGCTGCGCAGTTCGATTTCGGCCAGCGCCTCCAGCAGCTCGGTGTTCCTCGGGTTGTTGCCCAGGCCCTCCCGCAGATGCTGGGCGGCCGTGGTGTAGTCGCCCTGGATCACGCCCAGACGGCTCTGGGTGAGGTAGACCTGGGGCGTGGAGATCATCGACTTGGCGCGCTCGAGGATCTGGTTGGCCTCGCCGTGCATCTGCTCCATGGCCAGCGACTCGGCCACCTCGAGGTAGATGCCCGCGGCGCGGTCCTTCATGCCCTCCTTGTTGTAGAGGTCCGCCAGCTTGACCTTCATCTTCAGGTTCTTGGGGTCCAGGTCGACGACCTTGTTGAACTCTTCCAGGGCCCGCTTGATGAGGCCCTTCTTCTGGAAATGCTCGGCCACCTGCAGGTGGACCTTCACCGCATCGCCGACCTTGTTCATCTGGCGGTAGAGGTCCGCCAGGCGCTGCGCCGCGTCGATGTCCTCGGGGGCGTTGCGGACCACCTTCTGGAAGATGGCGGCGGCGCGAGCATTGAAGCCGTCCCGCTCGTAGGCGCCACCCAGCCGCTTGTGGATCTCGACGCCTTCCTTCACCCGGCCGGTCTGCACGCAGAGGTCGCCGATCTGGTTCAGCGTGGAGTAATCCTTGGGGTTGTCCTCGACGAGTTTCTGGAATTCCTCGATGGCCCGCTCGACCTTCCCGGCCGTCAAGAGCTTGTCGGCTTCCTTTTTGACTTTGACGCGATCAATGGCCATTCGCTTGCCTCAGGATGCCTGGCGGGGTTCGGAAAGTGTAGGCGCGGGCGGGCGGGCTTGAAAGGCCTACTGAAGATTCCGGCCCGTGAAGCTGTGCGGCAGCAGATCTTCCAGGCGGTGCAGCATCCGGGTGTTGCGATTGGCAAGCAGTACGGGAAGGCCCTCCGCGAATTCCGCCAGGGCCTGTCGGCAGGCGCCGCAGGGCGGCGTCAGCTTCGGCGAGTCCGTCACCACCACCGCGGCCACCAGATCCCCGGGCTGGAGCCCCTCGGCCACGGCTGCGCTGAGGGCCCCCCGCTCGGCGCAGAGGGTGACGGGATAGGCCGCATTCTCCACATTGCAGCCCGCCACGATCCCGTGCGAGGCCGTGAGCAGGGCCGCGCCCACCTGGAAGTGCGAGTAGGGCGCATAGGCGTTCGAGCGGGCCCTCCAGGCCGCCTCCAGGAGCGGGGTCCAGGCGGGGGATTGGGGATCGTCGAACACCAGTGCCTCCTGAGGAGCCTTCAGCTTAGCGGACCTTCCGCGGCCTCCGCCCGATCCGTGCTGCCTTCGGCCCGGGCCTGGGCCAGAATCCGCCAGCAGGCGGTGTAGCCCCGCGCCTCGTGGGCGCCCGAGGCCCCGTGAAACTCGAGGCTGATCTCCCGCTTCTGGAGGCGGGCCTGGAGGATCGCGCCCGACAGGCGCTCCAGCTCCCGCTCGAAGGGACGGCCCGGTGCCCAGGCCGACAGGTCGATCCGTAGGTGGAGCCCCAGGGGCCGCTCCTCCTCGAAAGTCCGCACCCAGGGCTGACTGCGCTGGGCCGTGCGCTTCCAATGGACCCGGCCCGGAGGATCGCCCACCCGCAGGGGCCGCGCCCCCTCCGGGCTGCTGACGCCCTCCTGGGCCAGGGTGCGGTGGCCCTCCCCACGCCAGCTCGTGGGCGGCGCCGGGGGCGTCCGGGGATGGGGCAGCACGAGCAGGGGCTGATCGAGGTCGATGAACCGGGACTTCTCCAGCAGGCCGAAGGGGAAGCGGGTGCGCAGCTCAAGCCGCCGGAGCCGGGTCCAGCCCCGGTGCCCCGCCCGGACCTGGAACACCACCGAGGTCTCGCCGCTGCGGCTGGCGGCGCCCAGGAAGCTGGGCTGGACTTCGCCGTCCTCCATCGAGAGAAGCAGCTCGAGGCCGCGGACCCGCCCCCGCCCAGAGTCCTGCAGTCGGAGGCGCAGGCCGCCCCGCACCCGGGCGAAGAGATTGCCCTCCTCCAGCTCCTTGACCCCGAGGCCCTGGAGGGCCCGGCGGCTGAGGACCCCCGAGACCAGGAACAGGCCCAGCATCAGCGAGAACACGAGGTAGAGCAGGTTGTTGCCCGTGTTCACCGAGAAGGCTCCCACCGCCAGCAGCGCCAGCAGGTACTGCCCGCCCAGCCCCGTGAGGGACAGGCGCAGCCGGCGGTCGCTCCAGAGCTTCACGCGGCGCCTCCTGCGCCGCGCCCTTCGGGCTTCGGCTTCGCCAAAGTGGCCCTCCGCTCCTGCTCCGGCCTCACGCGGCGCCTCCGCCTAACGCGTGCTGCGCGGGCTTCGGCTTCGCCCAAGTGGCCCTGTGCTCCGGCTTCGTGCTCATGGCCCCCAGCCTACCCTCCGGGCCTGCCTGCTAGCATGACCTTCTTCCCCAAGGCACCCATGCTGACGCGCCTCTTCCGAACCAAGACCCTGGAGCAGCTGCGGGCCAGCGCCGAGGAACCGGAACATCAGCTCAAGAAGAACCTGGGCGTCTTCGAGCTCACCACCTTCGGCATCGGCGCCATCATCGGGGCCGGCATCTTCTCCAGCATCGGCACCGCCGCCGCGGGGAACATGGCCGATGGACGCCTCCCGGCAGGGCCGGGGCTGGTCCTGAGCATCCTCATCGTGGCCCTGATCTGCGGGTTCACGGCACTCGCCTACGCGGAACTGGCCTCCATGATCCCCGTGTCGGGCAGCGCCTACACCTACGCCTACGCCACGCTGGGCGAGCTGATGGCCTGGATCATCGGCTGGGATCTGCTGCTGGAGTACGCCATCTCCAATGTGGCCGTGGCCATCTCCTGGGGCGACTACGCCCGCAGCTTCTTCTCGACGGTCTTCCATGTGGACATCCCGGGTTGGCTGGGCATGGATCCGCGCAGCGCGCTGAAGCTGGCGGAGGGGGCACCCGCCATGGACCTGGCCGCCAAGCTCCAGGCGCTGGCCCAGGCCAAGGCGGGGCTGGTCCATGGCGCCGCCACCTTCCTGAACTGGGAGGTCATCAGGACGGCCCCCACCGTGGCGGGTTTCCCCATCACCATCAACCTGCTGGCGGTGGTCATCACGACCCTCATCACCTGGCTCTGCTACATCGGCATCAAGGAGAGCGCCCGGGTGAACAGCGTCATGGTGATCATCAAGGTGGCGATCCTCCTCGCGGTGGTGGGGCTGGGGATCCGGTTCGTGAGCCCCGACAACTGGCACCCCTTCGTGCCCCACGGCTGGCGGGGCATCCAGGCGGGCGCCGCCATCATCTTCTTCGCCTTCATCGGCTTCGACGCCGTGAGCACCACCGCCGAGGAATGCCGCAACCCCGGCAAGGATCTGCCCAGGGGCATCCTGTGGTCCCTGCTGATCTGCACAGTGATCTACGCCGCCGTGGCCCTGGTGGTGACGGGCATGCTGCACTACACGAAGCTCGGCGGCATCGCCGATCCCCTGGCCTACATCTTCACCGAGCACAAGATGGGCGGGATCGCAGCGGTCATCAGCTTCGGAGCCGTCATCGCCACCACCGCCGCCCTGCTGGTCTACCAGGTGGGCCAGCCCCGCATCTTCATGAGCATGAGCCGGGACGGCCTGCTGGCGCCCTGGTTCGGCAAGGTGCACGACAAGTTCAAGACCCCCTCCCACGCCACGGTGCTCACGGGCTTCCTGGTGGCGATCCCCGCAGCCCTGCTCAACATAGATGAGGTGGTGGAGCTGGCCAACATCGGCACCCTCTTCGCCTTCGTCATCGTCTGCGTCGCCGTCCTCGTCCTGCGCAAGCGCCGCCCCGAGGCCCCGCGGAAGTTCCTCATGCCCTTCGCCTGGATCATCGCCCCCCTGGGGATCCTGGGCTGCGTCTGGATCGCGCGGGGCCTGCCCGCCATCACCTGGTACCGCTTCTTCGCCTGGCTGGCCATCGGCCTGGTGGTCTACTTCTTCTACGGCTCCCGCAAGAGCCGCCTGGGGATGCCGACTGCGTCATGATAAGCGTGGAGTTGGCACCATGTTCACCGGCCTGATCAGACATCTCGGCACGCTCGAATCCCGCGCCTCCCGACCCGGCGGCGCGCGGCTGCGCATCGCTTCCCCGGCGGATCTCCTGGCTCGCGCCGAGCTGGGCGCCAGCATTGCCGTGAACGGCGCCTGTCTCACGAGCGTGGCCGTGGACGGACGGGCCTGGGAGGCCGACCTCAGCGAAGAGACGCTGGAGAAGACCACCTTGGGCCGCCTGCCCCTGGGTACCTCCCTGCACCTCGAACCCGCCCTGCGGGTGGGTGATCCGCTGGACGGCCACCTGGTATCGGGCCATGTCGACGGCCTCGGACAGTTGCTGTCGCGCCCCCAGGGCCAGGGCGGCCTCGACGAGGGCATCTGGCGGTTCGCCATGGCCAGGGCCCTGGCGCCCATGATCGCGCCCAAGGGCTCCGTGGCCGTGGACGGCATCTCGCTCACGGTGGTGGACTGCGGCACCGACTGGTTCACCGTGGCCCTCATCCCCGAGACCGTGACCCGCACAGCCCTCCACCACCTGCGTCCCGGCACCGCCGTCAACCTGGAAGCCGATCCCATCGGTCGCTTCGTGGCCCGGGCCCTGGCCCTGCGGGGCAGCGACGAGAAGCTGACCCGCTTCGCCCAGGGCGGCTGGGGTGGCTGACGGCCGGGTTGCTCCGGGCCGCCAGCGGCCTCCCGGTCAGGCGCTCCCCCGGTCTCCCGAGGCGATGCCCTTGAGGAGCTCCACCACCTCGGCGGCGGAGGCCGGCCGAGCGGCGATGTCTTTGGCCATGAGGCGCTGCAGCAGGTCCGCGTAGGCCGGCGGCAGCTCGGGAACGGCGGTCCGCACATCCGGCGCCGGGGTCTCGAGCTGGTGGCGCAGGATGTCCTGGACCTCGCCGCCGTCGAAGGGCGGGCGCCCCACGCTGAGTTCGTAGAGCATCACACCCAGGGCGTACAGGTCCGTGCGGGGATCCACCCGTTCGCCCCGCACCTGTTCCGGCGCCATGTAGCGCGGCGTGCCGAAGATCAGACCCTCGCGGCTCGCCCCTGTCGCGGCCACGGGGGCCGCCAGGCCGAAATCCATGAGCTTGGCGTCGCCCCGGGCATCGAAGAGCACATTGAGGGGCTTGATGTCCCGGTGCACCACGCCCACGGCATGGGCGGCCTCCAGGCCTTCCGCCACCTGACGCCCGATGCGCAGGGCCAGGGGCAGGGGCAGGCGGCCGCGGTCGTCCAGCAGCTGCTTGAGCGTCACGCCCTTGAGGTACTCCATCGTCACGAAGGGGACCCCGTCGGCTTCGCCGAAATCATGGGTGCGCAGCACATGGCGGTGGGTGATCCGGCGGGCCAGCCGGATCTCCTGCTTGAGCTGGCCCAGGAAGGCCGGGTCGAGGTCGCGCTCGGGACGGAGGATCTTGATGGCCACCTCCTCGTCCAGCTGCTGGTCCCGGGCCTTCAGCACGAGGCCCATGCCGCCCCGGCCCAGCACCGACTCCAGTCGATAGCGGCCCGCGAAGAGATCGCCCTCCTTCAGCACCAGGCGCCGCTGGGGGCCTGCCGCCTCGCCCGCCAGGGCCTGGCTTCCGTCGGGCATCGGCACCGTGGCCTCCATGTCCACCACGGCGAGGTCGGCTTCGGCGCCGGGCCCGGGACGGCCGGGAGCGGCGCGCAGCGGGGCCAGGGCGGCCAGCAGGTCGTCCTTGGCCTTCAGCTCGCCGAGCAGGGCCCGGAAGGCCGAGGTGAGGGCCCCGACCTCGTCGCCAACCTCGCCTCCGGTCGGGCTGGGGGGCAGCCCGGGGCGGCCCCCCAGGGCCAGCTCCGCCGTGGCCTCGGTGAGTCGGGCCAGGGGGGCCGTCACGCTCCGGGCCGCGTGCAGCGCCAGGGCCAGGGCCACCAGCAGGCCCCCGAAGCCGGTGCCGAGGATGATCCACTGCAACCGCCGGAACGGCGCCATGAAGGGATCCAGGGGCAGCAGCAGGGCCGTGGCCAGTTCGTGTTTCAGCCCATCCGTCCCCCGCAGGGGCGTGACACGGCCCAGGTAGTCCGCGCCGTGGATCCGGAACGCCAGCAGCCCCGAGGGCTGGCCTTGGAGGAGGGCCGCCCGGATGGGTTCGTAGCGGGCTCCCTCCAGGGCCGCGGCCAATCCCGCCTGGGCGGCGGGCTCCAGGGTGCTGCCGACGATGCGGCCCCGGCTGAGGAGGGCCACCTGGGAAGGGGGCTCTGCCCGGCCCACGGCCGTGTCCCGGAGGTCCGCCGCGGCCCGGTCCCCCAGCCGGATCCCCACCAGCATGGCGCCGATGAGGTCACCGCCCGGCAGCCGCAGGGGCCGGGCCACCGCCAGGTAGAAGCCCGCATGGGTGCCCGAGGGGAACTCGAGGAAGCCAGCGTACGACGGCCCCTCGATGCCCGCGGCCTGGGCGCCCTCCGGGTCCAGGGCCATCTGGGCGATGGCCACATCGCCATAGTCCCGGCGCACGCCATCCGTGGTGCAGGAGAGGCGCCGCCCATCCGGGCGGACGACGGCGGCGACATCCGCCTGGAGGTTCGGAAGGCTCTGCAGCAGGTGATCCCGGACGCTGGCCTCGTCCCCGCGCTTGGCGGCGCTGTCGAGGTAGGCGCTGTTGGTGCTCTGGGCGACGAAGACCTCCAGCCCCGCGTCCAGCACGCGGGCCTCCTGGGGGATGTGCTTGTCCAGCACGCGGCCGGCCGTGCGGAGCCCCCGCTCGGCGGCGTCCCGCGCCCCCTTCTGGGCCTGCTGGTAGGCCACGCCCAGCACCGCCCCCACCACCAGCACCACCAGGAGCGCCGTGCGCAGGAAGAACTTCCAGGCGAGGGAATGGGGCCAGCGCACTGGGGCCATCGGGGGTCCTTCGAGGTAGATTGGTGGACGATCTTACCCTTACCTCCGATGGACCACCGGCCGAATCCGCCTTTCGCGGAGTCCCGGCGGTCCCCGGGCGGGACTCGAGGAGGTTCATGAACGAACGGCGCAGCCTCCAGACGGCCCTCGGCGGGCCCTCCGCATGAGCCGGATCCGGGGCCTCCTGCTGCTGGCCGCGGCCTGGCCGATCCTGGCCGGCGAGCTGAAGGGCCCGGTCACGATCCTGCGCAAGGACGGCCGGCGCCTCGAAGCCCTCGCGGACGGCCTGGCCATGCTGGAGCCTCTGGGGCCCAAGCCCAGGTTGGAGAAGCGTCCCCTGACCCGCATCCGCACGCTGGGCAAGCGGTTCGTCCCCCGGGTCTCCTGGACTACGCCGGGCAGCGAGGTGGCGTTCCCCAACCTGGATCACATCCTCCACAATGTGTTCAGCCCCTGCTGCGCCAATCCCTTCGACACGGGCACCTACCGGCCGGGCGACTCGCCGCGCATCACCGTGCAGAAGCCCGGCCTCGTGAAGCTCTACTGCAATGTGCACAACGGCATGAACGCCTTCCTGTGGGTGGTCGAGACCCCCTGGGTGCAGCCCCTGGACGCGCGCGCCGGCCTGGATTTCCGCGAGCTTCCCCCCGGTCCCTACCGGCTGAGGATCTGGCACCCGGAAACCGGGGAGAAGGTGTGGATGGTGAGCATCGGCGAAGGGACCACCCGCGGCGGCTGGACCCTCAGCGCCACCCTGCCCGCCCTCGAGCCCCACAAGAACAAGTTCGGCCAGGACTACCCGCCCGCCAAGGACGAGAGTTCGTACTAAGAGCCCGCCGCTACTCCCGGGCGCCCTTGCGGATGCGGTCCATCTCGCGCTTCTGCTCGCGCTGCTTCAGGGCCTCGCGCTTGTCGCTGTGGGCCTTGCCCTCGGCCAGGGCCACCTTCACCTTGATCATCCCCTGATCGTTCAGGTAGATCGCCAGGGGGATGATGGTCAGGCCCTTGCGCACCACCTTGGCCGTCATCTTGGTGATCTCGGCCTTGTGCAGCAGCAGCTTGCGGGGACGCAGGGGCTCGTGGTTGGCATCCGTGCCGAACGCATAGGGGGAGATGTGGGCCTGCTTCAACCAGAGCTCGCCGCCCACGGCATCCACATAGGCATCCTGCAGCTGGCCCAGGCCCGCGCGGAGGGACTTGACCTCGGTGCCCTGCAGGGCGATCCCCGCCTCCCAGGTCTCGAGGACATGGTAGTCGTGGAAGGCTTTGCGGTTGCGGACGAGATCTTCGGGCATCGGAACAGTGTAGCGTCCCGGTACACTGGCGCTTTTGGGACGCCCCGATGCTGCAGAAGATCCTCGCCCCGATCGTCGCCTGGATGGTGGCCGTCATGGCCGCCATGGGGCCCCTCGGCGTCATGCTGCTCATGGCCATCGAAAGCGCCTGCATCCCCCTGCCCAGCGAAGTGATCATGCCCTTCGCGGGCTACCTCGCCTACAAGGGCCAGCTCACCTTCTTCGGCCTCGGCGCGGGCAATCCCGTGGCCCAGATCTGGATCGCGGGTATCTTCGGGGCCCTCGGCTGCAACCTGGGCAGCGTTCCCGCCTACGAGGTGGGCGCCTGGGGCGGGCGGCGCGCCGTGGAGAAGTACGGCCGCTACATCTGGCTGCACACGGGCCACCTGGATCAGGCGCACCGCTTCTTCGAGCGGTTCGGTCCCTGGGCCATCTTCATCGGCCGCCTGCTGCCCGTCGTGCGCACCTTCATCGCCCTGCCCGCCGGCATCGCCCGCATGGACCGCACCCGCTTCCACCTCTACACCTTCGCCGGCAGCCTGCCCTGGTGCCTGGGCCTGGCCTGGGTGGGCTACAAGCTCGGCGAGAAGTGGAACACCCTCGGCCAGTACTTCCACAAGCTGGATGCCGTCATCGGCGTACTCATCGTGGCGGGCGTGGCGTGGTTCATCTACGACCATGTTAAGCACCGGGCCAAGGGCTGATTCCCATAGCTGATTCCCGCAGCTGATTCCCAACGCCGCGTCGCGGGAATGGACAACCGGCCCTAGCCGAGGGTCCGGTTGCCGCTGGCTCCCCAGGGCTGGAGGGCCTGCAGGGCGGGCTGGACGGGCTTGCCGGGGCGCTGGAGCTGCGTGAGTTCCAGGGCGCCTTCCGGCGTGGTGAGCCAGGCACCCTCCTTGCCCCAGAGCAGCTGGCCGGGATCGCGATAGCAGGCGCGCAGCGCCCCCACGGCGCAGACCTTGAGGGCCTGGCCCTCCATCTGCAGCTCGGAGCCGGGCCAGGGCCAGAGGGCCCGCACCTGGCGGTGCAGGTCCGCTGCGGGGCGGCGCCAGTCGAGGGGGCTCATGTCCCTGCGGAGCTTCGAGGCGTAGGTGGCCAGCTCGTGCCGCTGCTCCACAGGTTCGCCGCAACCGCAGAGCAGAAGGGGCAGCTGATCCATGAGCAGGTCGGCGGCATCCTTGGAGAGGGCGGCCAGCAGGCTCTCGGCGGTGTCCTCCTGGCCGATGGGTCGGTGGGACTGGGCCAGCACGGGCCCCTCGTCCAGCCCTTCGGTCAGGCGCATGAGGCTGACGCCGGTCTCCTCGTCGCCGGCCATCAGGGCGTGGTTCACAGGGGCCGCACCGCGCCAGCGGGGCAACAGGGAGAAGTGCAGGTTCCATACGCCCCGGGGGCAGGAGTCCAGCATCCAGCGCGGGAGGAGGTGGCCGTAGGCGACCACGATGGCCAGGTCGATCCGCAAGGATTCCCAGAGTTCCCGGACCTCCGGTGCCCGCCAGCTCAGGGGCTGGTGGACGGGCAGGCCCAGCTCCAGGGCGGCCGCCTTCACGGGCGGGGCCTCGACATGGCGTCCCCGCCCCGAAGGCCGGTCGGGATTGCAGAACACGGCTTCGATGCCTTCCTCGGCGAGGGCCCGCAGCGACGGAACAGCCGCGCGGGGGGTGCCGAGGAAGGCGATTCGGGTCATGACCGGGCCTGTTTCTGGTATCTGCGCTGGATGACCTGACGCTTCACCGGGCCGAAGTATTCCACGAAGAGCCGGCCGCGCAGGTGGTCGATCTCGTGGCAGAAGGCCCGGGCCAGCAGGTCTTCCCCCACCAGCTCATGCCAGCTGCCGTCCTTGGCGCGGTTCCGGATCGTCACCTTCTGGGGGCGCTCCAGCACCTCGCGGACGCCCGGGATGGACAGGCAGCCCTCGGGGCCCACCTGGACCCCTTCCTCCAGGATGATCTCGGGATTGATGAGGATGATCCTCTGGGCCGGATCCTCGCCGCAGGAGCAGTCGATCACCGCCAGGTTCAGGTTCCGGCCGATCTGGGGGGCCGCGAGCCCCACGCCCTCTTCAAAGAGGGTGGTCTCGAACATGTCCTCCGAGAGCTGCTCCAGCTCGGGGGTCCATTCGCCCACATCCTCGCTGTTCTTCTTGAGGCGGGGATCCCCCCAGGTGATGACGGGCAAGACGGCCATGCAAACGCTCCAGCATTCCAGTGTAATGCATCCCCATTCCCGGGGTAATCTGGGAGGTCCGCGTCCCGGAGCCCCGCATGCTGCGTTCCTTCCGTCAGGTCTTCAAATCCAACCGCACGCCCATGGCGGCGGTGATGATCGTGGTCCTCCTGGGCCTGGTGGCCTACCTGGCCCCTTCCGGCCGGGTGGACACCCCAGATACCGTCGTGGCGCGGGTCTACGGCCGCGAGGTGCTGCTGCGGGACATGTCCGAGCACATGCAGGAGCTCTACCAGCGCTTCGGCAAGCAGGGCAATCCCGAAGCCCTCAAACCCTTCATCCAGTCCCAGGCCCTGCGCGACCTGATGAACCAGAAGCTCATGGAGGAGCTGGCGGACCGGCACGGGGTGGTGGTCACCGACGAGGAAGTCGGCGCCCGCCTCCGGGCCTTCCTGCGCCAGTACCCCGTCCTGCTGGATCCCCAGGGCAACCTGAAGTCCACGGCGGAGCTCAAGCAGATCTTCCAGGAAACCGGCTTCAACCCCGCCCTGCAGGAGCGGAACCTCCGCAACGAACTGCTGCGGACCAAGCTGATTCAGCAGGCGGCCCTCCAGGTGCCCGTGGATGAGCCCTGGCTGGCGGTGGAACATCGCCTGCGCAACGAGAAGGTGGGCTTCCAGCAGGCCACCCTGGCCGTGGACGCCGCCGTGGTGGCCGATCCCGGCGACGCCGCCCTCGAGGCCATCTACAAGGCCGGCAGCCAGCGCTTCCTCCAGCCCCCCCGGCGCGTCATCCAGTTCGTGACTGTGGACCGCGCCGCCCTGGGCAAGGCCGCCGAGACCGACGAAGCCGCCCTCAAGGCCGCCTTCGAGGCCCGCAAGAGCGACTACATCGAGTTCAAGGCCCGGCACATCCTCTTCAAGGCCGAGGGCGACGCCCAGATGCAGGAGGCCACCGCCAAGGCCCAGCTGCTGCGCGAGCGGCTGGTCAAGGGCCAGGACTTCGGCAAGGCCGCCGAGGAGCTCAGTGAGGATCCCAGCGCCAAGGGCAATGGCGGCGATCTCGGCTGGTTCAATGCCGCCCGGATGGTCAAGCCGTTCTCGGACGCTGCTGCCGCCCTGAAGCCCGGCGAGATCAGCCAGCCCGTGCGCACCCAGTACGGCGTCCACCTCATCAAGCTCGAAGGCCGCCGCGAGAAGCGCTTCGACGATGTGAAGGCCCAGCTGGCCCAGGAAGTCTCCGACGGCCGCTTCAACACCCGCGCCCAGGAGCGCCTCGAGCAGATCCGCAAGCGCGCCAACGGCGGCGACCTGGCCGCGGCCGCCAAGAGCCTGGGCAGCCAGGCCCAGCTCAGCCAGCCCTTTGCCAACGAGCCCGGCGCCCAGTCCGAGGGCCTGCCCGAGCTGCCCCAGCTCGCTGGCGAGGCCTTCCGCCTGAAGGTGGGCGAGGTGTCCAAGCCCCAGCGCATCGGCGACCGCCACCTGATCTTCCGAGTGCAGGAGGAGCTGCCCGAGGCCGTGCCCCCCTTCAAGGAAGTCCGCGCCAAGGTCCTGGCGGCCTACCGCCTCGAAGAGGCCCGGAAGCAGACCCTCGCCAAGGCCCAGCAGGCCCTCCAGTCCGGCGGCCTGCAGGCCGTGGGCCCCATCAGCGACCAGGCGGCCGCGCCCCTCAACGGGCTGCGCGACCTGGTGGCCCACCCGAGCATCCGCAAGGCCCTGCTGGAGACCCCCGTGGGTCAGACCACACCCCTGCTCTGGACCCAGGACGGCAAGCTATGGGTGGCCCGCATCACCTCCCGCGAGCCCGCCCCCGCCCTCACCTTCGAAAGCCGCCGGGGCCTGATCCAGGAAGTCCAGACCACCGAAGCCCAGAAGCTCCTGTCGGCGGAACTGCAGGCCCTCGACCAGCAGGGTCGCCAGCGCCCCGGCTTCAGCAGCTTCTGGGGCCACTTCAGCGGCATCTATGTGAACGCCAGCGCCGTCCAGGTGCCCGTGGAAGAGTAGGCCACAGCCGTCAGACCCCGGGGGCTGCAGGCTGGAAGCCGGCAGTCCCCGGAGCTTGTACCTCCGGATCCGCGGGGCCGGACCGCAGCTGCCCGACAGTCCCCTCCCCCGCCGGCCGGCCGTCCTGGAGCACGAGCAGCCGGTCGCAGAGGACCTGGACCGAAGGCAGGTCGTGGCTCACGAGCAGGAGGGCCGTGCCCTCCGCCTTCAGCTCCAGCAGCAGGGCCAGCAGGTGCCCGGCCAGGGTGGGATCCAGGGCTGAGAAGGGCTCATCCAGCACCAGCAGGGCCGGCTCCAGCATGAGGGCCCGCCCCAGGCAGAGCCGCTGGCCCAATCCGCCCGACCAGGCCGCGGGGCGCTGGGCCAGGGCCGCTTCGGGAAACTTCACCCGGGCCGCCATGCGGGCCGCCGCCTCCCTTCGTTCCACCGCGGTTCCGCGACGCCAGACCTCCAATGGCTCCTGGAGGATCTCCCAGCCCGTGCGGTGGGGCGGCAGGCTGGCCAGCGGATCCTGAAATACGGCCTGGACGCGCGGGCGGCGGGGCCGGCGCTCCGACTCCGCCAGGGGCGACCAGGGCCGGCCCTCGAGCGTGATCCGGCCCTCGGTGGGATCGAGCAGACCCAGCACCAGGTTCACCAGGGTGCTCTTGCCGGCCCCGCTCTCCCCCACGACGCCCCAGGCCTGGCCCGGCGCGATGGCCAGGGAGACTTCCCTCAGATCCCAGCGCCCATCCCGCTGAAGGCCCAGGCCTTCCGCGCAGAGGAGGGGCGCCGGGTTCAGCGGATCACCGCCGCGCCCACATAGGGCTGCAGCACCTCGGGCACCCGGATGCTGCCGTCGGGCTGCTGGTAGTTCTCGAGGATGGCCACCCAGGTGCGGCCCACGGCCAGGCCGCTGCCGTTCAGGGTGTTCACGAAGGCCGGCTTGCCCTCCTTGCCGCGGGCGCGGATGTTGGCGCGCCGGGCCTGGAAGTCGCCGAACCAGCTGCAGGAGCTGATCTCCCGGTAGGTGTTCTGCGAGGGCAGCCACACCTCCAGGTCGTAGGTCTTCTGGCTGCTGAAGCCCATGTCGCCCGTGCAGAGCAGCATCCGGCGGTAGGGCAGGCCGAGGGCCTCTAGGATGGCCTCCGCGTCCGCGGTGAGGCGTTCCAGCTCCGCCTCCGCCTGCTCCGCGGCGGCGAAGGTCACCAGCTCGACCTTGTGGAACTGGTGCTGGCGGATGATGCCCTTGGTGTCCTTGCCGTAGCTGCCCGCCTCGCTGCGGAAGCAGGGGGTGAAGGCGCAGTGGCGCAGGGGCAGCGATTCCGCCGCCAGGATCTCGTCACGGTACAGGTTCGTGACGGGCACTTCCGCCGTGGGGATCAGATACAGCGCCCCGTCGCCATGGGGGGTCTTGAACAGGTCCTGCTCGAACTTCGGCAGCTGGCCCGTGCCGTACATGCTCTCCGCGTTCACCAGGTAGGGCGGGATGACCTCGGTGTAGCCCGCACCGGTCTGGCGATCGAGCATGAACGAGATGAGGGCCCGCTCCAACTTGGCGCCCTGGCCCTTCAGGACCGAGAAGCGCGCGCCGCTGATCTTGGCCGCGCGGTCCAGGTCGAGGATGCCCAGGGTCGTGCCCAGCTCCACATGGTCTTTGGCCGCATCGATGCTGGGGATCTGGCCCCAGCGCTTGATCTCGACATTGGCGTGCTCGTCGCGGCCGCTGGGTACGCTGGCGTGGGGCGGGTTGGGGATGCCCGCGAGGAAGTCCTTGAAGGCCGCCTCGATCTCGCGCTCGGCGGCTTCCAGCGCCTTGAGCTGGTCCCCCACCTCGCGCTGCTGGGCGATGAGGTGGTCCGCGTTCTCCTTGGCCCGCTTGAGACGGCCCACCTCCTCGCTCACGCGGTTCCGCTCGGCCTTCAGCGCCTCCGCCTCCTGCAGGGCGGCGCGGCGGCGCTGGTCCAGCTCCTGGTAGCGGACCCGGTCCAGCGTGTAGCCGCGCTCGGCCAATCGGGCCGCCACGGCGTCGAGATCGTTGCGCAGGAGGTTGGCGTCGAGCATGTGGTGGGTATCCCGGAAACCTTCATTCTAGCGGGCTCCGCAGGGAGGGCATCACGCGCCGATCAGACCTGCGACCACGATCCCTCGGGCATCGGCTCTCCGGCCCTCCCGACCTTGTGGGTCGCGGAACAGGCTGCGGGGCAGCCTGTGGAGCGGGGCCCCACAGGGAGGGAATCACACGCCGATCAGACCTGCGGCCACGATCCTCCGGGCATGGGCTCTCCGGCCCACGCCATCCCGAAGGCCTCCCGCGCTTCGGCGATTCCCCCCCCGGCGCCCAGCACCAGCCCGAGCTTGGCCAGGGCGGCCCAGCGGGTATGCAGGCCGCCGGAGATGGCGCCCCACGCCTGGATCTTCTGCCCCAGCTCATAGGCGGAGAGGTCCACGCCGCCATAGGGGCACTGGGAGATCACCACCACCGGCAGCTTCCGCCGTTCGCCGTCGCGGAAGAGGGCTTCCAGGTCGGCGCGGCCCGTGGGCAGGTTGCCGGCGCCGAAGGCCTGGATCAGCACCGCCTTGGCGCCCGCCGGCGCGGGGCTCCAGGCCATGCCCGGGTGGGGCGTGACCGTGTGGATGTTCAGGTCGAACGCACCCCCCAGCCCCGCGGGGACCTGACGGAGGAACTGGCCCACTTCCGGATGCAGGCGGATCTCCGCCCCGATTTCGGCCAGGGGCGGCAAGTTCGGGCTCTGGAAGGCCTCGAACTGGTGGACGCTGAGCTTGTCGGCCGCCACGCCGCGGATCCAGTGGGTGCCGAAGCAGATGCCCACTTCGGGGATGCCGCGGCAGGCCAGGTCGACGGCGTTCACCAGGTTGCTGCGGGCGTCGCTCCGGACGAAGGCCAGGGGCCGCTGGCTGCCCGTCAGTACCACGGGCTTGCCCAGGTCCGCCAGCAGGAAGCCCAGGCAGGAGGCCGTGAACGCCATCGTGTCCGTGCCGTGGATGATGACGAAGCCGCTGAAGTCCCGCGCGGCGGCGCGGATGCGGGCCGCCAGGGTCAGGATGTCCGAAGGCTCCAGGCAGGCCGAGTCCTGGTTGAAGGGCACCTCCACCGAGAGCTTCGCCATCTGGCCCAGCTCCGGCACCTGTTCCAGCAGGTGGTCCAGGAACCGCCCCGGCGCGAGAGAGGCCGGGTCCCCGCTGGGTGCCATGCCCAGGGTGCCGCCGGTATGGAGGAGCAGGATCGTACGCATGCCTCCACCCTATCCAAACCGGACGGGCCGCTCCAGCCGGGGCGACCCGGCGGAATTCGTCAGAGGCCCGTCCGGATGATTTACTGGAGGGGGACCTCCTTCCGTCATGCGCCGCATCCCCCGCTACATCCAGATGATCGCAGCCCGCTACATCCGGCGGCTGCTGGGGAAGCGCCTGGCCGGACATCAGCTGCAGGCGGCGGTGGAAACCGCGCTGGCCACCCTGCCCATCCAGGAGAAGCTGCTGGTGCGGGAGGGGGCGCTCCGATCCGAGGCCCTCAATCGCCAGCTGGCCTGGGCCATGGCCTTCGTGGCCGGGGCGGTGAACGCCGGCGGCTTCCTGGCCGTCAGCCACTACACCTCCCACATGACCGGGGTGGTCTCCTCCATGGCGGACGAACTGGCCGATGGCGACCTCACCACCGCCCTGGCCGCCCTCGCCATGATGCTGAGCTTCTTCGCGGGAGCCTTCGTCTGCACCACGCTCATCAGCTTCGGCCAGCGACGCCGCATGCGCAGCCGCTACGCCTTGACCCTGGTGCTGGAGGCCGTGCTGATGCTGGTGTTCGGGTTCATGGGGAACCAGCTGCAGCAGGAGATCCGCTTCACCCTGCCCAGCACCGTGATGCTGCTCTGCTTCATCATGGGCCTGCACAACGCCGTGACCTCGATCATCTCCGGCGCCGCCGTGCGCACCACGCACCTGACGGGCACGGTGACGGACATCGGCATCGAGCTGAGCCGGCTCACCTATGTGAATGTCCACCATCGCCACGGCCGCGAGCGCATCGTCGCCAACCGGCAGAAGCTGCGCCTGCTCCTGCTCATCCTGGTCTCCTTCCTGGCGGGCGGCGTGGTGGGGGCCCTGGGCTTCCGGCACATCGGCTTCAAGGTGACGGTGCCCCTGGCGGGCTTCGTCTGCTTCCTGGCGGCCCGGCCCCTGCTGCTGGAGCTGCGCCTGCTCCTGCACCGCCTCCGCCGCCAGTGGTCGCCCGACGACTCCGGCTTTTCTGACTGAAGCCGATTTCTAGCTCACCTCGAGCCCCGACCGGCGCTCCACCCCTTCGATCTTCCGGGTCCGCGCCGCGCCCTGCCCGCCGATGAGCAGCCGGCACTCCCGGGGCAGTCGGTCCTTCAGGTCCATGAGGAGACGCCGGGCGGTCTCCCCGGAACTCTGGATGGACAGGCTCACCGCCACGCGGTCCACCTTCAGGGTGCGGGCCGCGTGGGCGATGCTGGCCACGGGTAGGTCCACCCCCAGCAGCTCCGTGCGCAGGCCCGCGGCGGCATAGGCCAGGGCCGCCATGAGCAGCCCCAGCCGGTGGCGTTCGCCGGGCAGGGTGGCCAGCAGCACGATCCCCTGGCCGGGCCGGGGCTGACAGCCCTGCCTCAGCTCCCGGAGGAAGTCTTCGAGGATCTCCGTGAGCAGGTGCTCCTGATGGACGCCGAGGCTCCCGTCGGCCCAGGCCATGCCCACCCGGTCCAGCAGCGGCGACACCACCTGCTGGAGGAAGGGCTTCCAGGGCAGCCGGACCAGGGCCTCCCGCAGCAGGCGCCGGATGCCCTCCGTATCCATGGCCACCACCGCCAGGAACAGCGCCTCCACCACGGGGTGGCCTTCGGGGACCAACAGACGCTTCAGGTCCGCTTCCGAGGACCGGGCCACCACGGCCGGCCGGTGCCCCTGGGCCACCGCCTCGGCCATGAGCCTCAGGCGGTGGAGGTCCTCCCGCCGGTAGCGGCGGTGGCCGGAAGGCAGCCGGAGGGGCATGGGGAAGCCGTAGCGGCGCTCCCACACCCGCACCACATCGGCCGAGAGGCCCGTCTCCGAGCAGATGTCCCCGATGCTCAGCAGGTCCGGTTCCACTTTGCCCATCGCCCCTCCCGGGCCCTGCCCAGGCAATGAAGATCAGGCCGCAAGGGGAAAATGTCTAGATCAGTTCTTCGCCAATTAGACCGCCACCACGGTCGCCTTGACCTCATCGAAGCCCTGGTCGCTGGCGCAGCTCACCACCACCGCGCAGTGGCCGGGCTGGCTGGAGGGCAGTTGGACCTGACCGGCGAAACGGCCCGCCTCGTCGGTCCGCCCGGAGATCAGGGCAGTGGCCTTTTTGAGGCTGGACACCAGCTTGACGGTCACTTCCGCCCCGGTCACGGGGCTCTGGCTCTGGCACAACCGGGCAGCCACCTGCACCCGGAACAGCTCCCCGAAGGCCGGTTTCAAGGGCTGATCCAGCACCAGCTCCAGCGTGTCCACATCCCCCTCCTGCTGCAGGAACTCGAGGATGGCCTGGTCCAGGGGCCGCTCGCTGAAAGCCTGCTGCTCCAGGAGGTCCGGCGGGGTCTGGTCGTACTTGCCGTTCTTGATGTCGCGGATGATGGCCCGGTGCTGCTCGTCCATTCGGCTCTGGATGGCGGATTCCGCCATCGGAGGGTTGTTCAGCAGGTCCTCGTACGAGGAGCGGTAGCTGTCGAGGATCTCGCCCCCCACATAGATCAGGGTCTCGATCCGCGGGTTGGACAGCCCCTTGTCCTCCGTCTGCACATGGTAGACCCGGTTCCCGTGGCGTACATCCGTGTTGTAGCCGGTGATCATGGGAGGGGCCTGGGGGACGGAGAGGTCGGGCGCATCATGGGCCTACCTCTGCAATCTTCCCGCCAGATCCGGCATGACTTCCCAGGCGATCTCGCGGACCACCTGATCGCCCATGCGCGCGACCACTGCCTTGACCAGGGCGTCCACCAGGACGGGATCCGCCAGGAGGGCCTGGACGAGGGCCTGGGCCTGCTCCGCGGGCACGGTGGGCTGGCCGGCGCCCTGACCGGGAACGGCAGGGGCCTGCCCGGCTGCGGCAGGGGCCGCCGCGGTCGCGGGCTCAAACGCGGGCTCGGGAGCGGGCTCGGCGACCGGCTCCGGTGCCGGTGCCAATTCTGGGACCGCCGGAACCGGCGTCACGGCCTGGGCGAAGGCCGGCTCGTGCGTCTCCCCCAGCAGCGCCGCGGCTGCGGCGGCGAGACCTGCGGCCCCCACCGCCGCCATGCCCCCGGAGAATCCCGCCGCCTTCGCGGGGGGCTCCACTTCGGGCAGGGGGGGCAGGTCCATGTCGGTCGGAAAGACATCCAGCGCCTCGAGCCCCGAGAGGGTGACGGCGTCCTCATCGATGGGAAGCTCGGCCAGAACCGCCGCAGGGACCGCCGCATCGGGCGTCGCCGGGGCTTCCGAGTGCGCCGCCAGGGGTTCGACCACCTCGGGAGCCGGCATCCCCGACGCCAGCGTCGCAGGCTCGGCGGCGAGGTCCTGGAGGCTTTCCAGGTCCAGCTCCTCGAGTTCCAGATGGATCTCGGGCGCCGCGGCCTCGGCCTTATCGGCCCCGGGAGCGGCGGGGGCCTCCTCCGGCCAGAGGTCCTCAGCGGTGAGCACCAGGAGGTCGTCCTCGGTGACGGGCAGCTCCAGATCCTGGGCCGGGTGGGATTCCGCGGGCGCCGGTTCCGGGCGGAACTCGGGCAGGGAGGCTTCCGCCATCCGCACCAGGTCCTTGGCGGAGGTGGCGGGGACCGTGGTGAAGGCGGAAGGCTCGGGCGTGCTCACCACCGGCGTGAGCAGGAGGGCCTTCACGCGGTCGCCCAGCTCCCGCAGTTCGATGGGCTTCTTCAGGAAGCCCTGCACCGGGGCCTTCGCCAGCTTGGAAGGGTCCACGGGATCGAGGACGCCGGCCATGAGGGCGATGGGCAGATGGGCGGTCTCCGGCATGGCCCGCAGGCGGCCCAGGAGGGTCCAGCCGTCCATGCCGGGCATGGCGGTGTCCACCAGGGCCACATCGAACCGCTCACCGCGTGCGATGCGATCCAGGGCCTCCGCCGCGGAATCGACGCAGACCAGTTCCACATCCGTGTGGGCCAGAAGGGATTCGGCAATGCGGTGGATGCTCGGATTGTCGTCCACGAGGAGGAGGCGTGGCATCGGTTACCTCGGGAAGCCGGGAGGAAGAAAGAGGTGGCTGGGCACAACGCTACCAGAAATGTGCACTTCCAACGCAAACGATCGACGCGGCAACCCGAGGATTCAGCGCAGCAGCTTCTTGAGCACGCGCAGCCGTTCCACCTCCACCAAACGCACCAGTAGCACGCGGTCGCCCACCCAGACCCAGGCCGTCCCCAGGGGTTCCCTCAGCGCCACCTCGGGCCCCCGCGGAAGCCACCCCTTCACGGATGCCCGCAGACTCACCGCGGCACGCCAATCAGGGCGATGCGCCTCGAAAAGGGCCTGGCGCTGGCGTTCGGGTGGCAGGGCGCTCTCATTCCACCGCTGGTCCCAGGCGTCGAAGGCGCCATTCTCCCGCCAGGCCCAGGCCGGATCCCAGGCGGGCCAGGGCAGCGCTCCTTCCGGCACGGGACTCCATTCCACCTTGGCCAACGGGCTTGTGCGGCGGGCCATGCCCTCCTCGGGCAGGGGCGCCACCAGGGCCATGCGCTGCGGCGGATGGGCGGTGAGCTGACCCAGTCCGGTGGCCTGGCGGCGCCAGCGTCCGCCTTCCAGCCACCAGGCCGTCCAGCCCTGGACGCTGCCGTGCCACAGCCGATCCCCCCGGGGGAACCAGAGCCGGTCGCCGGCGTGCCAGGGGAGGTCGAGGCGGGCGCCGGGGAGGTCCCGGCCGTCCTCGGACAGGGCCTCCACCTTGGTGGCCAGGCCCCGCGGCGGGGCCGGCAGGCCAGGTTCATCCCAGGCCGCGAGCGTGGGTTCGGTGGCCTCCGCCTCCAGAGGAAGGGTCGTGAGCAGCAGGGTCGGCTCCCCCCGGGGCTCGGCGGGCTCGGGAAGCCCCAGGAGGGCCGCCCGCCCATCCCAGCTGAAGCGACTCCAGGGACCGGACTGGGTGGACCAGATCACCCGGCCTTCCGGTATCTCCAGCAGCCGGGTCTCGAAGCGCGCGGGACCCATCTGCAGGGTCACCAGCAGGCGGCTGCCCTTGGCGGGATCGAGCCGCGCCGAGCAGAGTGGTGCATCGAACCGGTAGCGGCGCCATTCCAAGCCGCGCCAGAGCACCACTTCGCTGCGCCCTCCAGGGCCGTTCAGTGCGAGGCCCTGATCCGCGAGGTAGGGCGAGGCCGGCTCCCAGGGCGTGCCGAAGCCCCCCTCGAAGGGCCAGGGCTCGGACTGGTCGGGATCCTGCGCGCCCTGGAAGCGGGGGGACCAGCCATCCTCCAGGCGCCACTCCGCCAGGACCTCGAAGCCCCCCAGGTTCATGAGCGCGGGTGTCTCCACCGCCGTGACCCCGCCCGCGCTCACGGGGCGCGGCGCCTGCACCACCGCGAAGAGCAGCAGCATGGCGGCGATGAAGAGGCTGGCGATGATGTACCGTTGGGGGATCACAAGGGGTCCGGTGCCTTTGCACCATCATGCCCCATCCCCACGGAAGGCCGGTCCGAGATGAAGCACAAACCCGCCCTGGAGACCGAGCTGAAACTGCGCATCCCGGCCACCGGCCCGTACCGCCCCCTGCTGGAGGCCCTGGGGTTCCGAGAGACCGTCCCCGCCCAGGCGGAAACCAGCGTGCTCTGGGATCGCAACGGGGAGCTGCGAACGGCGGGTTCCGCCCTCCGCACCCGCGCCTTCGCCGGTCAGTCCCGCCTGACCTGGAAGGGCCCCAAGGTGCCCGATCCGATCCTGAAGATCCGCCCCGAGCACGAGACCGGCATCGAGGATGGACCCTCCCTGGAGGCCATCCTCCGCGCCCTCGGCTTCGAGCCCATCCTGCGCATGGAGAAGGTGCGGGCCGTGTGGGAGCGGGCGGAACTGGAAGCCTGCCTCGACGAGACGCCCTTCGGTTGCTACCTCGAATTGGAGGGTGAGCCCCAGGCCATCCGCGCCGCCATGGAGGGCCTGGGCCTTGCCCCCGACCGCGCCGAGCCCCGCAGCTACCCCGAGCTGTACCAGGCGCACGGCCTGGGTTGAGCATCAGGGAGCTGGAACGCAGAGGGCGCAAAGGCACGCAGAAGACACAGAGAATGGTTCTGGGTTCTTCTCTGCGTTCTCTGCGCAAGCGCTGCGCCCTCTGAGTTCCGCGGTTGCTTTTAGACCTTCAGGACCCGCTCCAGGTCCTCGATGAGGTCCTGGACATCCTCCACGCCCACGCTGAGGCGCAGGAGGTTGTCGTTGATGCCGAGGCGCTGGCGGTCGGCCTCGGGCACGCTGCCATGGGTCATGCTGGCGGGGTGGCAGACGAGGCTCTCCACACCGCCGAGGCTTTCGGCCAGGGAGAACACCTTGAACGACGAGGCCATGCGCCGGGTGCGCTCGGCGTCGCCCGTATCGAAGCTGACGATGCCCGAGAAGCCCTTCATCTGCTGCTTGGCGAGGGCGTGCTGGGGGTGGGATTCCAGGCCGGGGTAGTAGACGGCCTTCAGGTCCTTGCGGGCCTCCAGCCAGCGGGCGATCTGGAGGGCGCTCCGGTTGTGGCGCTCCATGCGGAGGTGCAGCGTCTTGGTGCCCCGCAGGATGAGCCAGGACTCCATGGGCGAGAGGATGCCGCCGGCGGCCTTCTGGTGGAAGCGCAGGCCCTCGGCGATGTCCTCTCGGTTGGTGATGGCGATGCCGCCGATGGAGTCGCTGTGGCCGTTCAGGTACTTGGTCGTGGAATGGAAGACCAGGTCCGCGCCCAACTCCAGGGGCCGCTGGTTGTAGGGCGTGGCGAAGGTGTTGTCCACCGCCAGCACGGCCGTGCAGCCCGCCTGCGTCATCACGCGCCGCACCCCGGGAATATCCGTGATCCCCAGCATGGGATTGGTGGGCGTCTCCAGCATCACCAGCTTGGTGTTCGGACGCAGCGCCGCCTGGAAGGCCGCCAGATCGCCGGTATCCACCTGGGTGTACGAGAGGCCGAAGCGGGTCATCACCTTGTCCAGCAGACGGAAGGTGCCGCCGTAGACATTGTCGCCCAGCACCACATGGTCGCCGCTGGAGAGCTGCTCGAAGATGGCCTGCACCGCCGCCATGCCCGAGCCGAAGGCCATGCCGTGGGCGCCGCCCTCCAGCGCCGCCAGGTTGCCCTCCAGGGCGTCGCGGGTGGGGTTGCGCACGCGGGCGTAGTCGAAGCCCTTGTTGATGCCCAGCCCTTCCTGGATGTAGGTGCTGGTGAAGTAGACCGGCGTCATGATGGCGCCGTTGGTGGGATCCGGCGCCTGGCCTGCATGGATGCAGCGGGTATCGAAACGGCCTTCGGGGTTCATGGGACCATCCTTCCGTGATCCTTCAGTGTGATGGGGTGCCGCCATGAGGAAAAGCATCGCTTCGGTTTCGCTGGCGCTGACCCTCCTGGCTTGTCACTCCGACAAGCCCGAAGCGCAGGTCCGGAAGGCCTTCGAGGGCTGCCGCGCCGCCGTGGAGGCCGGAGATGCCGCCGCCGCGACCGCGCCCCTGGATGCCGCCTTCCGGGGCCCCGAGGGCATGGACAAGGCCATGGCCCGGGCCTTCCTCCTGGGCACCTTCCGCCAGGAGCGGATCGGCGTCACCGTGATGCAGAACCAGGTCGCCGTGGAGGGGAACGACGCCTTCCAGGAGGTGGATCTGGTCCTCACCGGACGCAGTGGCGGCCTGCTGCCCCAGGACGCCTCCCGCCGCAGCTTCCGGCTGCATTGGCGGAAGGCGGGAGGAGACTGGCGGTTGCTCGGGATCCAGGAACGCTGAACCTCAGGCGCCCAGGTAGCTCATGAACTCCTGGTGCAGCTCCAGGGGCAGGCGGTAGGCGCGCTCCTCGTCGATCACCAGCTGGGCGCACCGGGGAACACCCCGCAAGGTCGAGGCCGGGAGGCCCCGGTCCCGGGCCCGGCGCAGGCACTGCATCATCGCGTCCAGCTGCCCGAGCCGGTAGAGGGTGACCAGGAGCAGGGCATGAGCGCCCGCATTGCCGGGATCGATCTCAAGGGCCTGGGTCAACTGGCGCCGGGTGGTCTCGAGGACATCCCGGCGGACCTCGGCGCGGCCCTGGGAGCCGTCCGTGCTCCGGGGAGTCTCGCGGCCGCTTTCGCGGGCGGCGGGAGGAGCCTCCAACCGCGATGCCGGGGGCCGGAGAATCGGCAGGCCCCGGGGAGGCGTCGGCGGAGCCGGTACCCGCCCGGGCGCGGGGCGCCGGACCTGGTGGGCCTGGGTGGGGCGCTCCTGATCCCAGCGCCAGGCGGGATCCTTGGCCGAGCGCAGCACGGCCGCCAGCTCCTCCGCCGTCTGGAAACGGTTCGCCGGGTCCTTCCCCAAGGCGCGGTTCAGGATGCCCTGCACATCCCGGCTGATGCCCCGGCAGGCCTGCTGGGACAGCAGGGGGGGCGTCTCGTGGAGCAGGCGGTAGATCACCGCGCCGGGGCTGGGACCGTCAAAGGGCGGCACGCCGGCCAGGGCCTCGAACAGGATCACGCCCACGGCAAAGAGGTCGCTGCGGGGATCCGAGCGGCCGCTCTGGAGGTACTCCGGCGCCATGTAGTTCACGGTCCCGAACACCGTGCCCTCGTCCGTGGCGTCCGAGTTGAAGACCTTGGCCACGCCGAAGTCCAGCACCTTGGCCTGGAGGTTCTTCCCATCCCAGACCACGCGGATGTTTGAGGGCTTGATGTCCCGATGGAGCACCTTCTGGCGATGGGCCACGGCGAGGCCATCGCAGACCTGGGCCAGCACCTCGAGCGCATCCTGGGGCGTGATGGTGCCCGCCCGGATGAGCGTGCCCAGGTCCTCCCCCTTCACCAGCTCCATGGCGAGGTAGAGCACGCCCTGCTCTTCCCCCATTTCGTGGATCGTGACGATGTTCGGGTGGTTCAGCACCCCGGCGGCGCGGGCCTCCATGGCGAAGCGCTCGCGGGCCTCCGGCCCCATGCCGGCCGAGGGATGGATGACCTTGATGGCCACCTCGCGGCCGATGATCGGATCCCGGCCCACATACACCTCACCCATGCTTCCCTGGGCGAGCAACCGGACGATTTCGAACTTCCCAAGGCGCGTCAACACGGGGGTTCCAGGACGATGGATTCCCGATCATCGGACGGAGGTGCGGATTCCGTCCAGGGATTTCATGGCGCCATCCGGAGACCCAGGAGCCAGGCCTCGTCCCGCACGGGGATGCCCAGCGCCTCGGCCTTGGCCAGCTTGGATCCCGCCTTCTCCCCGGCCACCAGCACCGTGGTCTTGGCCGAGACGCTGCCCGTGACCTTGGCTCCGAGCTCCTTCAGCAGGCCTTCGGCGTCCTCCCGCGAAAGCGTGGGCAGGGTGCCCGTGACCACGGCGACCTCGCCCGACAGCGGCAGGCCCCCCCGGTCGCGCGCGGGCGGGGGCGCGGGCCGTACGCCCAGCGAGGCCAGCCGCCCGGGCAAGTCCGGGTGCAGCGTCGCGAAGGCCCGCAGGGCCGCGGCCACCTTGGGCCCCACCTCCTCCACGGCCTGCAGGCGGGCTTCCTCCTCCGCCCACAGTGCCCCCAGGGAGGGGTAGGCCTCGGCCAGCAGCTCCGCCGTCCGGGCACCCACCATGGGGATGCCCAGGGCGTGGATCCAGCGGGCCAGGGGCTTCGTCCGGGCGGCGGAGAGCGCCTCAAGGAGGTTCTGCGCGGATTTCTCCGCCATGCGGTCCAGGCCCGAAAGGTAGGCCAAGCCGAGCCGAGGCTCGTCCAGCAGGGTCAGGATCTCCCAGGGCTGTTCGAAGCGGCCCGAGGCCACCAGCTGCTCCACCAGGGCCTCCCCCATGCCTTCGATGTCCAGGGCCGCCCGCCCGCCGAAGTGGAGCATGCGGGCCGTGAGCTTGGCGGGGCACTCGGGGTTGAGGCAGCGGATGGCGACTTCGGCATCGTCCGCCTTGCCCACCTCGCCTCCGCAGACCGGGCAGGCCGCTGGAATGGCCGGCGCGGGAAGGGCCCGATCCTCTTCGCCCGGCACCAGGGCCACCACCTTGGGGATGACCTCCCCGCCCTTCTCGATGAACACGCGATGGCCCACCTTCAGCCCGAGGCGCGCCAGCTCGTCGGCATTGTGGAGGGTGGCGCGGCGCACGGTGGAGCCGGCCACTTCGACCGCCTCCAGCTCCGCCACCGGCGTGAGCTTGCCCGTGCGGCCCACCTGCCAGGTGATGCCCAGCACCGTGGTGGTCACCTGGGTCGCGGGATATTTGAATGCGATGGCCCAGCGCGGCACGCGGTCCGTGGCACCGAGGCGCCTCTGTACCTCGGGATCGAGGATCTTGAGCACCACGCCATCCGTATCGAAGGGGAGCTTCAAGCGGGCTTCGGCCTGGAGGCCGATGAAGGCCTGCACCGCCTCCAGGCTGCCCTCGGCGTGGGCCGGCATCCTGCCGAATCCCCAGGCGGCGAGGTGGGCCATGGCGCGGGCGTGATCTTCCGAATCACCGGCCTCCCGGAGCACCTGCCAGGGCAGGAAGGAGAGGCCGCGGGCCGCCACCTCCCGGCTGTCCAGCAGCTTCATGGTGCCGCTGGCGGCGTTGCGGGGATTGGCGAAGCGGGCCTCGCCCCGCTCATCCCGCTGACGGTTCAGCTCCTCCCAGCGCTTGCGGGAAAGGAACACCTCGCCTCGGACGATCAGGCGCTCCGGTGCCTCTTCAGGCAGGGCCAGGGGGATGTCCGCGATGGTGCGGGCATTTTCCGTCACCAGCTCGCCGGTCTCGCCATCTCCGCGGGTCAGTGCTTCGACCAGGGCGCGGCCCTCGTAGCGCAACGACAGGGACAGGCCATCCACCTTCAGCTCGGCGGCATAGCGCGGTTCGGCCTCCGGCGCCAGCTTCCGCCATTTCACCTCCCATTCCCGCAGCTCGGCTTCGGAATAGGCATTGTCGAGGCTGAGCATCGGCGTGCCATGGCGGCGCTTCTCGAAGGCCTCGACCGGCGGCGCCCCCACGCGGGTGGTGGGGCTGTTGGGATCGGCCAGATCCGGGTGGGCCTCCTCGAGGGCCCGGAGCTCCCGTTCCAGCGCATCGTACTCCGCGTCGGAGATGCTGGGCTGGTCGAGCACATAGTAGCGGTGCCGGTGCGTCCGCACCTGGTCCGCCAGGTCCTTCATGCGCCTCTTCAGGTCCATCACTTCACCCTCGATCGATGCAGGATGCCCATGATCAGGCCCAGGGCCAGAAAGAAACTCAAGGTACTGCTGCCGCCGGCGCTGAAGAAGGGCAGCACCATGCCCTTGTTGGGCAGGGCCCCCGCCACCATGCCCACATTCACCATCAGGTGCAGGGCGAAGATGCCGGCGGCCCCGGCGCAGAAGTAGGCCTCGGCGTTCGAGTGCGCGGCCTTGGCGGCGTCGAGGATCCGGCTGAGCAGCAGACCGAACAGTCCCAGGACGATGAGCACGCCGATGAAGCCCCGCTCTTCGGCCCACACGCTGAAGGCGAAGTCCGTGGTCTTCACCGGGAGGAAGTTCAGCTGCGTCTGGGAGCCGCTGGTGAACCCCTTCCCGATGAGCCCGCCCGCACCGATGGCGATGCGGCTCTGGTTCACCTGGTAGCCCTTGCCCTGGAGGTCGCTGGAGGGGTCCAGGAAGATCATCACCCGCTGCTTCTGGTAGGGCTTGAGGGCGACCTTCCAGGCGCCGAAGCCGCCCACCACGACCAGCAGCAGGAGCCCCGCCACCCAGCGGGCGCGCAGCCCCTTCATCAGGGGGATGATCAGCAGGATCGGCAGGAAGCTGAGGGCCATGCCGAGGTCGGGCTGGCGCTGGATGAGCAGCATGGGGAAGACCACCAGGCCCACCGCGCCGAACAGCTCCAGCCGGCCCACCGAATCCACCGGGCGGGAGCCCAGCCGCTGCGACACATAGAGCAGCGTCACCCACTTCATCAGCTCGGAAGGCTGGAAGGTCTGGCCGGCGATGACGAACCATCGGGTGGCGCCGCCGATCTTCTTGCCCACCACCAGCACCGCCGCCAGGGCCACGAGGCCGAGCAGGTAGGCGAGGAAGCTGTAGCGGAAGATCCGCCGGGGGTAGGTGTTGGCCAGCAGCAGCATGAGCAGCATGCCCATGAGGTTCCAGAGCATCTGCTTGAGCCAGATGCCCGCCTGGGGCGTGTTCCGTCCCGCCGAGAACAGGGTCAGCGTGCCCAGCAGCGTGAGGGCCAGGATCACCCACAGCAGGCGCGGGTCCAGGGCGCGCAGGCGCTCCTTCATTCCGCCCCCTCGACCGCGGGCGCGGCCGGCGTCGTCGCCGGGGCGAAGGGATCCACCATGCGGCCCCGCGGCGGCGGCAGGGGGTTGCTGAGGCGATCCATGAACCAGTACTTCACGAGCTTCGCCGCGATGGGGGCGGCGGCCGTGGAACCGAAGCCCGCGTTCTCCACCACCACCGCGAAGGCGATCTGGGGGCGGTCCGCGGGCGCGTACCCCGCGAAGAGGGCGTGGTCCTTGAACTTCTTCGCCTGCCGCGCGTAGTGGGCCTTGTCGACGAAGGTGGCCACCTGGGCCGTGCCGGTCTTCCCCGAGAAGGGAATCAGCTTGGCGATCTCGCGGATGAAGGGATTGGCGCCGGCCGTCCCGCCCTGCACCACCTCGCGGAGACCCTCGTCGAGCACCGCCCAGTGCTTCGGATCCAAGGGGGTGTCCTTGAAGGGGGGCGCGGCCGCGGGCTCCAGCGCATTGGTCTGGTCTCCGCGGAAGCCGTAGAACAGATGCGGGGTGACGAGCTTGCCACGGGTGCCCAGGAGCGCGTAGAAACGCGCCAGGCCGATGGGCGTCACGCCCACGGCCCCCTGGCCGATGCCCACGCTGATGGTCTCGCCCGCGTACCACTTGGGGTCCTTGGGCAGGGCCTTGCGCTTCCAGGCCCGGCTGGGGATGCGGGTCCGCTTCTCGCGGGGCAGGTCGATGCCCGTGCGCTCGGTCAGCCCGTACTTCTCCGCCGTGGCGTAGATGTCATCGATGTCCATGCGCGAGGCCAGCTCGTAGAAGTAGACATCGCAGCTCTGGGCGATGGCCTGCACCATGGAGAGGCTGCCGTGGCCCGTGGGCTTGTCGCAGCGGAAGTCGCGGCCGTAGTAGTTCTTCTTGCCCGCGCAGTAGACCGCCGTCTGGGGCGTGGCGATGCCCTTCTCCAGGGCCGCCAGGGCCACCAGCAGCTTGAAGGTGGAGCCCGGGGCGTAGATACCCTGGATGGCCCGGTTCACCATGGGGCGCGTGGGGTTGTTCAGGTAGCGGTCCACCATGTCCTGGCTGAGCCGGTTGAGGAACAGGTTCGGGTCGTACGAGGGGCTGGAATACATCGCCAGGATGCCCCCGTCCCGCAGGTCCAGCACCACGGCGGCGCCGGCCTCCTCGCCGTAGGCATCCTGCATGATCTTCTGGAGGCCCGCATCCAGCGTGAGAAAGAGGCTCCGGCCGGCCGTGGCGTCCTCCTGGCCGAAATTCGCCACTTCCATGCCGAGTTGATCGACCAGGATCCGCTTCTGGCCGTCCACGCCCTTCAGACGGTCATTGCCGCTGGCCTCGAAGCCCTCCTTGCCGATGGTCTCGCCCAGGCGGAAGAGCCCGGGTTTGGCCTTCATCAGCTCTTCGTCCACTTCCCCCACATAGCCCAGCGCGTGGCCCGCCAGCTCGTCCCCGAGATACACCCGGCGGGGCGCCACTTCCACGCTGAGGAAGGGGAAGCGGGCGCGGACCCGCTCCGCCAGCGCGATGCCCGCCTCGTCCAGGTTCTCCTTCAACACCAGGGGCCGCCCCTTGCCGGCGGTGCGGTAGATCTGGATCTTCCGGGCCAGGGCGGCGGGATCCAGCTCCAGCGCCTGGGCCAGGGCCTCCACCACCTCCGCCCGCGCAGGCAGGTCCTCGCGCTGGACCACCAGGTGGAGCGCCCGGCGATTGTCCACCAGTCGATGGCCGTTGCGGTCCAGCACCAGGCCGCGGGGCGCGGCGATGGGGCGCACCTTCACCGCCTGCTGGAGGGCCAGCTGCTTGAACTCGCCGTGCCGCACCAGCTGCAGCCAGGCGTAGATCAGCACCAGCAGGGCCACCAGGCCCCAGGCCAGGGCCTTGAACACGCCCAGGCGCCGGTCCAGGGTCGGGCGCTGCCGGGGGTCCATCAGCGCAGCCGCGGCGAGGGTCCGGCGTGCAGGAGCCGCCAGGTCGCCGAGCCCCACAGGGGCAGGCTCAGGGCCGCCCAGAGCCAACCGTAACCCCAGGGATGGGGGCCCGCGGCCAGGCGCACGGCCCCATGGACCAGGAAGGTCTGCAGGACCAGCAGGGAGGCCAGTCGGGCCAGCCAGCCCTTCAGCCCCTCCAGCGGCCAGCGGCCGGCCATCCAGCCAGCCAGGAGGGTCAGGCTCAGGTCCGCCCAGGCCGTTCCCCCCAGGTGCGGATACAGCCGCAGGGAGCCTTCCAGAGCCCACCCCGCGGCGACGGCCCAGAGCGCGCCCGTGAGGGGCGAACCGGCCCGGGGGGCCAGGGCCAGCACCAGCATGGCGTGGGCCACGGCCTGCAGCGGCGGGAAGGGCGCGCACAGCACCACCAGCCCCAGGGCGGCGGCGCAGAGCAGGTTCTGGCGGGTGACGGACGGCTCCGATGGCCTCATGGCGTCCCCCGCTTGCGCTGCGGCTTCTGTTCCGGTGCGACGAAGGGCGGCTGCACCTCCAGCGGCGGCTGGGAGGGCAGGAGCAGCACCAGGGAGGCCCGATCCAGGGGCGCCGAGAGGTTCACCACCACCCGCAGCTCCAGGTCGCCCTGGGTCACCTCGGCCACATAGCCCACCAGCAGGCCCCGGGGGAACACCCGGTCCAGCCCCGAGGTGAGCACGGCCTCGCCCACCTGCACCACCTCCTGGTTGCTGATGTAGCGGATCGTGGCGCGGCCCGAGCCCAGGCCCTGGAGCACGCCCGTGGCGCGGCTCCGCATGAGCATGACGGCCACCGAGGCATTGGGGGCGTCCGCGGGCAGGATCTTGGACTGCGTCGGGCCCACGGACCAGAGCCGGCCCACGATGCCCTCGGGCACCAGCACCCCCTGGTCCGGCACGAGCCCCAGGTCCTGGCCCCGATCCAGGATCAGGCCGCCGAAGGCTGCGGGCCGGGTGCTGAAGATGACGCGCGCGGCCTTCAGGTCGAGGGGGATCTGGCGCTTCAGGCCCATCAGGCGCACGGCCTCCTCGGCCTCCACCTGGCGCGGGGCCTCCTGGGCCGCGAGGGTCTTGAGCTGCGCCAGCTCGGCCGTCAGCCGGGCATTCTCCGCGCGGGTCTCCGCCAAGTTGCGGGCCGACTCCCACCGCGCGACCCGCCAGGCATGCCAGCGGGAGGCCAGCCCCTGGGAGGGCCGCGATACCACATCAGCCGCCGTCTTCCAGTGGCGCCCCGGATTGGGGCCCAGCAGGGCCCACGCCCCGTGCCCCAGCCAGAGGAGGGCGATGAGGAGACGCTGCCACCCCGTGCGGCTCCATCCCCACTTGGCTGCGCGGACGGGCATGTCAGGGCCCTCCGGCTAGTCGAGGATCTGGATGCGGCGCAGGAGCGGGATGTTCTCCAGCAGCAGCGCGGTGCCCCGCACCACGGCGGTCTGAGGATCCTCGGCCCGGAAGACCGGAAGGTGGGTTTCCTTGCGCAGCCGCTCGTCCAGGCCCTGGATCAGCGATCCGCCACCCGTGAGGCAGATGCCGCGGTCGATGAGATCCGCCGCCAGCTGGGGCGGCGTCTCGTTCAGGGCCTTGCGGACCAGGTCGATGATGGCGTTGATGGGCTCGGCCAGGGCCTCGCGGATCTCGGCATCGTTGAGGGTGAGCGTCTTCGGCAGGCCCTCGAACTGGTCCCGGCCGCTCACCTCCATGGTGCGCGTCAGCTCCGAGGGGAAGGCCGAGCCCAGCGTCCACTTCACCTCCTCGGCCGAGGCCTCGGAGATGAGCACATTGTACTTCTCGCGGATGTACTTGATGATGGCCTCGTCCATCTCGTCGCCGGCAATGAGGATGGAATCCGAAAAGACCTTGCCGTTGTAACTGATGACCGCCACATCCGTGGTGCCGCCGCCGATGTCGACGATCATGCAGCCGCGCTTCTCGTTGATGGCCAGGCCGGCGCCGATGGCGGCCACCATGGTCTGGTCCACGATGAAGACCTCGCCGGCCTTGGCGTCGTAGCAGACCTGCTTCACGGCCCGGCGGGCCACCTGGTGGGCTCGCGGCGGCACGCTCACCACGATGCGGGTGCGGGCGATGCCGCGGTTGGGCCGGGCCTTGGCGATGAACTGGGCCAGCATCTTCTCGGCGGCGTCCACCTCGAAGATCATGCCGTCCTTCATGGGCCGGATGGTGCGGACGCCCTGGGGGGCCCGGCCCAGCAGCTGCTTGGCTTCGTCCCCGACGGCCTCCACTTCGTGGGTGAGGGTGTTCACCGCCACGATGGAGGGCTCATAGATGACGATGCGGCCAGCCTGCTTGGTATGGATCAGGGTCGAGGCCGTGCCGAGGTCGATGGCAAGGTCCGAATTGAAGATGTTGGACCAGAACTGGCTGGAGAAAATGCTGGCCACTGGCGGCTCCCGGAGAACCTCCTAGGGTGCCATGAACCGGCCCCCCCGGCCACCCGCAGGGAGCCGGCCAGACCCTAACCCATCCAGCGTCAATGCCGGGCGCCAGCAGCTCCGCCACGAGCAGGTCCCCGTCCAGCCGCTGGGGCAGCTCTTTGTGGTAGCCCCGGACCCGCGAACCGGATGCGGGTCGCGAGCGGACGGCCCAGTGGGCTGGCCCGAGCGGGGCCCCGCACCGGTGAGCATCAAGCGCGTGTCCAGGGCGGCGTCAGCTCCGGGCCGCCAGCAACTCCTCCACAAGCAGGTCCCCGTCCAGCCGCTGGGGCAGCTCCTTGTGGTAGCCCCGGACCCAGCGCTTCCCGTCCACCAGCACGAACGGGATGGCCCGCTTGCCCGTCTCGGCCTCCAGCTTCTCGGCCGCCCCGGGCTCGGTCTCGATGTCCACCTTGTGATGGGCCACCCCGTGCTCGGCCAGCCAGGCCTCCAGGCGGCGGCAATCCGGGCACCAGGTTGCCCCGTAGACGGCCAGATCCAGGGCTTCCAGGTCTTCGATTCGGCTCATGGGATCCTCCCGGACCTGTCATTCTGGATCCTTTGATGCTCTTCGGGGAGATTCCATGTCCAAGCTGACCCATCATGCCGCCCTCTTCGCCGGGTCGGCTTTCGCCTTGTCGCTGGCCTTGTCCGTGGGTTGCGGCAAGGGCAAGGCCGACACCAGCCGCGTCATCGCCAATGTCGGCGGCGAGAAGATCACCGAGGCGGAATTCCAGGATGTGGTGAAGACCTTGTCGCCCGATGCCAAGGATGCCCAGACCTTCCTGACCGATCCCGCCGCCCGGGACGAGCGCGCCCAGCTGGCCAGCCGCATCGCCATGTCCAGGGCCATCGCCGTCTACGCCAAGCAGACCGGCCTGGACCAGGATCCTGCCGTGAAGCGCCAGATGGAGCAGCAGCAGGCCAACATCTACTTCCAGGCCCTGATGCAGAAGCGCATGACCAAGGTCGAGCCCACCGACGATCAGCTCCTGGCCTTCTACAAGGAGCGGGTGGCCCTCCTCCAGGCCTCGGGCCGCGCCCAGGGCGTCCCCCCCTTCGAGACCGTGAAGGCCCAGCTGCCGGAGCTCTGGAAGCAGCAGCGCGCCCAGTCCATGAGCCAGGAAGTCCAGAAGGAGATCAAGGCCAAGGTGCCCGTCACCCTGGCCGATGAATACCGGCCCGCGGGGGAGTAGGAATCTCCTCCCCACGCAACGAGGCCCCCAGTCGGGGGCCTCGTTGCGTGGGGAGCGACCGGTTCAGGGCTTCTCGAGCATGTCCACGAAACCCAGGAGGTCCTTCAGGGCCTTCTTGGCCCCGGCCGCCTGGTGCTTCTGCTGGTTGGCCTGGAACCGCTTCAGCGCCTCCTGAATGCCCGCCACGACCAGGGGATGCTGGCCCTTGTCCTGGTCGATCAGGGGCTTGAAGGCCTCGGCCACCCGGGGCAGCTGGTTCCACTGCCCCGCATCCACGCCGCACCACGCCAGCATGGTCGCCCGATCCGCCGTCAGCAGGTCCTGCTGGCGCGACTTCCCCTGGAAGCGGCTCAGCGTGGACGAGATGCCCAGAGCGCCCACCGCCTGCTCCCGGGGCTTCATCGTCTGCATGGCCTTCAGCTGCCGGTCGATGAAGATGAGCTCGGGCTCGGGCATCGCCTTGCGCAGTTCGGGCCGGGCCTTGTCCCATCCGGCCTTCGCCTTGGCCACCAGCCCGCGCATGGTGCCCGGCTTGCCGTCGATCAGGGCCTCCGGAATGGCTTCCAGCAGATCCTGCACATGCTCCAGAGCCTGCGGGGCGACAGGGGGCAGGGCCTGGGCCATCAAGGCGGGCGGGGCGATCAACAGCAAGGGCATCGAGGACTCCGAAACGGGAACCCCCAGCTTAATCGCCCCAAGAATCCCCGTGGGGCACGGGCCCGCGCGGATGGACCGTGGACTCGCTTCGCCCGGATGACCGGCACGGCCCGTGATCGGAATCCCGGAGGCAGCGCGGCGCCGGCATCGGGTGAGAGACCGAAGCCCATTGAGGCCAAATCCACACCATATAGGCAACTTAAAAGTCATGAATTGACATCAGAAAAAACAATCATTACGATTGGTCCGCCTTTTACTTTTGCAAGTTCTTGTTTCCATCCACCCAACCACGCGGTCGGCTCGCCGACGGCTCGATGAAGGAGATCGGTGATGAACAAGTTCTCGATGGCGCTGCTCGGCGTCCTTGCCCTGTCGGGCGACGCTGCCTTCGCGGCGGGTCCGCTGCACAACTATCTGATCCTGGCCAAGGGCCGGGGGCCCGGGAGCGCCGACCTGGACGACCTGATGGCCCGTGCGGGCGCCACGGTCACCGGGCGGATCCACGACATCGGCGTGGTGCTGGCAGCCTCCGATAACCCGGACTTCCTGGCCATCGTCAGCGCCGATCATCGGGTGCAGCAGGCCGCCGAGGACATCGAGGTGCAGTGGATCAACAACGAGAAGGCCATCGAAGCCTCCGCATCCGACCTCCAGGCGCTTGGCGTCAACTCCGAGCCCTATGGGGGGTACCAATGGAACATTCGGCAGATCAAGGCCGACGAGGCGGCGCTCAACGGAGACCGGGGTCATGGGGTCAAGCGGGCTCGGGTGGCGGTGCTCGATTCCGGGATCTGGAAGGATCATCCAGACATCAGCCCCAATCTGAACTGGAGCCTCAGTGCCTCCTTCGTTCCCGGTGAGGGCGTGGTGCCGAAGCTGGCGGGCTTCAACCACGGCACCCATGTGGCCGGCATCATCGCCGCCCCCATCAACAACCGCGGCATCCAGGGCGTAGCACCGGAGGCCGAGATCGTGGCCGTGAAGGTGCTTGGGGAATCCGGAAGCGGATCGTTCTCGTGGTTGATCCAAGGGCTCATGTACGCCTCGGGTCCCCTCGTTCAGGCCGATGTCATCAACATGAGCCTGGGTACCGCCTTCGATCGCATCAACGCCGGCGGCGGTGGGGCCGGCCCGCTGATCGCCGCCCTCAACCGGGCCATCAACCACGCCACCGCCGCAGGCACCCTGTGCGTCAGCGCCGCGGGCAATGACGGGGTCGATCTCAACAGCCGCCTTTGGTCCATTCCGGCGCAGTCGGGCCACGGCATGGCGATCGCCGCCACCGGGCCGAACGGATTGGCCGACTTCGACCGGCCAGCCTCCTACACGAACTTCGGCCAATCCGTGGTGAGCGTGGCCGCCCCCGGGGGCGACTATGTCAACGCCTCGAGCTATCCCCTCGACATGGTGATCAGCCCGGGAAGCGCCACCGGCTACTTTTTCGCCGCCGGAACCTCCATGGCTGCCCCGCATGTCTCCGGTGTGGCGGCCCTGATCGTCGGCAAATACGGAAAGCTATCACCGGCCGAGCTGAAGCGCAGAATCGAGCAGAGCGCCGAGGATATCCTCGCGCCGGGTGCCGATCCCTATTCGAGACGAGGTCGCGTGAACGCCCTGGCCGCCGTGCGTTGAATCGGAGCGAGGACCCACCCTCATCGCAGAGCCGGCTAAGCCGGCTCTGCGCTTTCCCGAGCGCCGCAGGCTCAGGGCCAGCAGTTCTTCGACGCGGCGAACCCTGAAACCATGACGGAAAGCGGGATCAGGTGGGAACCGCTCCGGTCCTCCCGGCTTGGCCGAACATGGAAGCGCCCTGAACCGTTGAAGGATCAGGGCGTTGTGTGGTGCCTGGAGACGGAATCGAACCGCCGACACATGGATTTTCAATCCATTGCTCTACCAACTGAGCTACCCAGGCAGGAAGGTCCAGGATACCAGCCAGGCGCGCATTTTCAAGTGCGGGGAGGGAGGGGATTGGTGCATCCTCTATGGTTCGAGTACTGCTCGGAAGAAGAGGTTCACCATGGCCCGTGTCACCAAAGACCGCGAGATCCAGGTCCAGAAGCCTGCGCAGAGCCTGGCCCACTTCCAGACCAAGCTGGGCCAGGGCGAAAAGGAAGACGGCGGCCTGCTCAAGCCCATCCTCATCGGCGTCGTTTCGGTGATCGCCCTCGGCCTGGTCTACGGCGCCTGGAGCGCCTACCGGACCCAGGCCGCCGAGAAGCACGAGGCCGCCTTGTCCGCGCTCCAGATGGAAGTCGAGGGGGATGGCATCACGCCCCTGCCCCCTGCCGAGGTGGAGAAGCGCATGCGCGAGCGCCTCGGCCGCCTGGAGACCCTGGTGGCGGAAGCCCCCTCCTCCCGCAAGGCCGCTTCGGCGGGCCTGCTGGCCACCTGGCGCCTGGCCCTGGACGGCAAGGCACCGGCGCCGGTCGCCGCCGACGATGCCTGGACGCACATCCGCCTGGCCCAGCGGGCCATCGCCCTGGGCCAGGCTCCCGCCGCCCGCCTCCAGCTCGACCCCCTGCGCGCCAAAGCCCAGCCCGGCGAGCCCTGGGCCGAGGCGTTCTGGTCCAGCCAGCTGGAAACGGATCGTCTCGCCGGGGACCGCGCCCAGGCCCTGAAGGACCTGACGGAATACAAGGCCCGCTTCAAGGGCCGCGGGGATGCGGACGCCATGGAGCGCCTGGTCCAGAGCATCTGACGCGAATCACCAGAGGGGGCATCCCATGCGGATGTACGACCTGATCTACACCAAGAAGCTGGGCGGAGCCCTGTCGCAGGAGCAGATCGCCTTCTGGGTGAAGGGCGCGGCCGACGGCAGCATCGCCGACGAACAGAGCGCCTCCCTCCTCATGGCCATCTGCTGGCGCGGAATGACCACCGAGGAGACCCTGGCCCTCACCCTGGCCATGCGCGATTCCGGCATCCGGATGGACCTGTCCGCCGTGCCGGGCATCAAGGTGGATAAGCACAGCACCGGTGGCGTCGGCGACAAGACCACCCTGATCCTCGGCCCCATCGTGGCCGCCTGCGGCGTGCCCTGCCCCATGTTCAGCGGGCGCGGACTGGGCCACACCGGCGGCACCATCGACAAGTTCGCCGCCATTCCCGGCCTCAAGGTCGAGCTCACCGATGCGGAGTTCATCCGGAGCCTGCGGGAGACCCGCTTCGCCAACTCGGCGCCCACCGGCGACATCGCCCCCGCGGACAAGAAGCTCTACGCACTGCGGGATGTGACGGCCACGGTCGAGAGCATCCCCCTCATCACCGCCAGCATCATGTCCAAGAAGCTGGCGGGTGGCGCCGATGCGCTGGTGCTCGATGTGAAGTGCGGGGCCACCGCCTTCATGAAGACGCTCGACGATGCCCGCACCCTGGCCCAGAGCATGGTGGATGTCGGCACGGCCCACGGCATGCAGATCCGCGCCCTCATCACCCGCATGGACGCGCCCCTGGGCTGGGCCATCGGCAACGCCCTCGAAGTCATGGAGTCCGTGGAGATCCTCCGCGGCGGGCACGCCGAGTCCGAGCTGGCCCAGATGAGCTTCCGCCTGGCCGCCGAGATGCTGATCATGGGCGGCGCCGCCCGGACCCTGCCCGAGGCCCAGGCCAAGGTCCAGGCCAGCCTCCAGGATGGTTCCGCCCTGGAGACCCTGCGGCGGTTCGTGGCCCTCAACGGGGGCGACGCGACGGCCCTGGACGACTTCAGCCGCCTGCCCCAGCCCGGCCAGACCGTTGAGGTCCGGGCCGACCGGGACGGGTACATCTCGGCCATCGACGGACGGGCCCTCGGGCTCCTCGCCATGGATCTCGGCGCCGGCCGGAAGGACCGCCACGATGTCCTCGACCTCGGGGTCGGCATCCGGGTCCAGGTCGCCGTTGGACAGAAGGTAGCCAAGGGCGATCCCCTGTTCCAGGTCCTCGCCAAAGCAAATCAGTCCATAAAGCCGGAATTATACCTGTCCACCCTTGTATGGGCGCAGGATGCACCCGCTTCCTCCCCCTGGCTCCTGGACACCATCGGCTGCTGAGCCCGCCTGCATCAGGGCAGGGGCTTATGCGCCGCCCGGACGGATGGTTCCCAACTTTTTCAGGGAATCGGGAATTGGCACCCCGGTTCTGGTAAGGTTACCTTCCAGTTCCCTTCGATCTTGATCCATGAATTCAGCCCAGCCTCAGATGCCAAGCGCATCTGGAGGGCTGCATTAGCCCAACACCAGGCTGGAAATTTGTTTTTTTCGGGATCTCCCCTTCAATCCCGACCTTTTGGAGGATGCGATGCATCTGCTCAACAACCGCCTGGGCCGCATGACGGCCCTCATCGCCTTGGGTGGCGCGGCCTTGTACTCACAGGGCACCCAGACCGCCAACATCACCGGCACGGTGGTGGATGCCGCGGGCGCCCCCCTCGCCGGCGTCGTCGTGCGCCTCACCTCCCCCGCCCTGCAGGGCGTGCGCAGCTACACGACGGATGCCTCGGGCAAGTTCATCGCCCGCCTCCTGCCTCCGGGCTTCTACACCATCCAGTACACCAAGGAAGGCCTGGAGACCCGCAAGATCACCGAACAGCTGGGCATCGACCAGACCTTCAGCCCCAAGGTCACCCTCAGCAAGGCGGGCGGCGCCGTGGTGGAAGTGGTCGCGGCCGCTCCCGCCGTCGACAAGACCGACATCAAGACCGCCAGCAACTACCGTGCTGACGCCATCGACCTGCTGCCCAACGGCCGCACGATGGAAGGCGTGGCCCTCCTCACCCCCGGCGTCACCGTCGGCGTGGGCGGCCGCGTGCAGATCCGCGGCGCCATGACCTCCGGCAACCTCTACCTGCTGGACGGCCAGAACATCGAGGACAATGTCTACAACAACCGCGGCGTCCGCACCATCGACGACTCCATCGAGGAGACCCAGGTCGTCACCGGTGCCATGTCCGCCGAGTACGGCGATGTGGATGGCGGCGTCATCAACTCCATCACCCGCTCGGGCAGCAACGAGTTCTCCGGCTCCCTCCGCTGGGAGCTGAGCAACGCCTCCTGGAACGCCACGGCCCCCCTGCAGAGCCGCACGGCCATCAACAATGTGCTGAACGAGACGAAGACCCTGTTCGTGAGCGGTCCCATCCTCAAGGACAAGCTCTGGTTCGCGGCCTCCTTCTTCAAGACCGACTCCTCCACTTCGGGCGCCATCTCCTACAACCAGACGGATGTCAACAACCTCTGGCCCGTGGGCACCAACCTGAACGGCCCCGAAGGCCTGAACGCCGGCTACACCGCCAACACCAAGGAAATCCGTCGCCAGGCCAAGCTGACCTGGGCCGTGAATCAGGATCACACGGTCATCGCCTCCTTCATGAACGCGGCCATCAACGACATCAACCGCAACTACTCCGCCGCGGAGCTCCGCGCCCTGGTGCCCCAGCTCAGCACCTCCGAGTTCCTGAATGTGTCCTGGCGCTCGGCCTGGACCGGGAACTTCACCTCTGAAGTGCGCATGGGCAACAAGAAGCAGAACCTCTCCGCCGGCGGCTCCGCCAACGGCCAGAGCCCCTTCTACACCTACGGCATAGGCGGCTATAGCAACAACGGCATCTTCAACAACACGGATGGCGGCGACCAGCGCGACAACCAGACCCTGAACATCAAGGCCAGCCTGTTCTGGAATGCCGCCGGCAGCCACCAGACCGACTTCGGCATCGACTACTACCAGGGCAAGCGCCAAGCCAAGAACGAGCAGTCCCCCACCGGCTACACCGTCGGCGTCCGGGGCCTCAACCTGAACACCCGCCAGGCCTTCGGCACCGACATCTGGGAATGGCGGAGCGGCAGCGGCTCGGCCAAGAACGAATCCGACGGCATCTATGTCAACGACCGGTGGAGCCTCGACCAGCACTGGAACTTCCAGCTGGGCGTGCGCTGGGACCGCTACAACGCCAAGGATGAGAGCGGCAGCTCCACCGCCGGCGCCAGCGGCTTCTCGCCCCGCCTGGGCGTGAAATACGACCTCAACGGCGACAGCAAGCACATCTTCGGCGCCAGCTTCGCCCGCTACAACGCCAAGGTGCTGGAAGGCATCACCACGCGGGTGACCAGCCAGGGCAACCCCACCGAGATCGACCATGCCTACATCGGTGCGCCCGGCCCCCAGTCCCTGACCTACCTGCAGGACCTCTCCCACTACGACTTCACCGCCGCGGGCATCACCTACTACAACGACCCCAAGCTGAATGTCCGGCTGGGCGCCAACATGAAGGCGCCCACGGTGGACGAGGCCCAGGTCAGCTACGCCTACTCCTTCAACTACGGCTCCAACGGCGACGGCTATGTGCGGATCACCGGCGTCACCAAGAACTGGAAGAACCTCATCGACTACAGCGTCGGCAACAACGGCACCGTGACGAATCCCCTCGGCGCGGTGATCTATGTCCGCACCTGGGACAACCACTCCGACACGGTCCGCAAGTACAAGGGCCTGGAAATCGAGGGCAACTACAACATCAACCAGTGGAGCATCGTGGGCAGCACCACCTGGAGCTCCCTCAAGGGCAACTACGAGGGTGAAGGCACCAGCAGCCCCGGCGCCGGAGCGGGCCTGAACTCCTTCAATGTCCAGAACGGCGTCGCGCTCTACGACAACAAGTGGACGACCCCTGAAGGCTACCTCTCCACCCATGTGCCCATCCGCATGCGCTGGACCGCCAGCCGCGTCTTCAACAACGACTTCGGCAAGACCTCGGTCGGCCTGGTCTACCGCTTCGATTCCGGCGCCCACTACAGCAACACCCGCTCCATCACCCCCGCCCGCCTCGCCGGCCCGACCATCTCGAGCCAGTTCGGCACCTCGGCTACCCAGTACATGGACCAGACGCGCGGCGCCGGCGTCTTCCCCACCCAGACCTACCTGGATCTGGCCATCACCCACGACTTCCCCCTCTTCAAGGTGGGAGGCAAGGCTGTGACCGCCTTCGGAAAGGTCGTCATCGGCAATGTGTTCAACCACCAGCAGCTCGCCAGCTGGAACACGAGCTGGAACGCGGCCACGGGCACCTTCAACACCCCGACCGGGGGTCTGAACTCCCCCTGGGTCCGGAACGCCGCCTTCGGGACCTCTCCCGCCTACACCTACTACGGCACCCCCCGCACCATCACTGCCTCTGCCGGCTTCCGCTTCTAAGCGACCCGGTACCCACGCCAAGACGAGGCCCGCAAGGGCCTCGTCTTGCGTTTGTGGCCAGGCGGCCCGGTCGGGCTTCGCCACCCCCTCCGATGCGATCCATTCCCGCCGGTCCTGGCGTAGACTGGCTTTCCCGCAACCCTCGCAAGCCGATGTTGCCCAAAACAACCATCCGCGAATGCTACATCTGAGGGGATAGTTCCCGGAATTTTCGGCCACCCGAGAATTTCCCCGCCTGTTCTGCTAATGTTACGCGACTGTCCCATTCGATCTTTTCCAGCTTGAATCCAAAAACTGCCACCCACTCCCACCCCTGGTCGTGGCTTCGCCTACATCCTTTGATATAGGCACCGCTTTTTTTACCTCGGGGCCTCCCGCATTCGGGCCCCCGACTTTCTGGAGGATGCTATGCATCTCTTGAACAACCGCCTGGGCCGTCTGACGGCCCTCATCGCCCTGGGCGGGGCAGCGCTGTATTCGCAGGGCACCCAGACCGCCAATGTCACGGGCTCGGTGCAGGACGCCGCTGGCGCCCCCATTGCCGGCGCCACCGTCCGCCTGACCTCCCCTGCCCTGCAGGGCGTCCGCACCTACAGCACGGATGCCTCGGGCAAGTTCATCGCCCGCCTGCTGCCTCCCGGTTTCTACACCATCGATGTGACCAAGGAGGGCATGGACGCCCGCAAGATCACCCAGCAGCTCGGCATCGACCAGACCTTCAGCCCCAAGATCACCCTCGCCAAGAGCGGTGGCGCCGTGGTTGAAGTGATCGCGGCCGCTCCTGCCGTCGACAAGACCGATGTCAAGACCGCCACCAACTTCCGCAACGACACCGTCGATCTGCTCCCCAACGCCCGCACGATGGAAGGCGTCGCCCTCCTCACCCCCGGCGTCACCTCCGGCGTGGGCGGTCGCGTGCAGATCCGCGGCGCCATGACCTCTGGCAACCTCTACCTGCTGGACGGCCAGAATGTGGCCGACAACGCCTACAACAACCGCGGCGTCCGCACCATCGATGACGCCATCGAGGAGACCCAGGTCGTCACCGGCGCCATGTCCGCCGAGTACGGCGATGTGGAAGGCGGCGTCATCAACTCGATCACCCGCTCCGGCAGCAACGAGTTCAGCGGCTCCCTGCGCTGGGAACTCGGCAACCCCTCCTGGAATGCCACCCAGCCCTACCAGAACCGTTCCGCCCTGAACAATGTTCTCAATGAAGAGAAGACCATCTTCCTGAGCGGCCCCATCCTCAAGGACAAGCTCTGGTTCGCGGCCTCCTTCTTCAAGACCGACCGTTCGACGGCCGGAACCATTTCCGCGAACATCACGGACGCCTTCGGCGTCGGCGGCACCGCCAACAACCCGGCCGTTGGCCTCGGCGCGGGCTATGTCACCCAGACCAAGGAAATCCGCCGCCAGGCCAAGCTGACCTGGTCCGTGAACCAGGACCACACGGTCATCGCCTCCTTCATGAACGCCCGCATCGACGACACCAACCGGAACTACTCCGCTGGTGAGCTGCTCTCCCTGGTGCCGCAGGTCAGCACCTCCGAGTTCGCGAATGTCGCCTGGCGCGCGGCCTGGAGCAGCAACTTCACCACCGATACCCGCATCGGCCGCAAGAAGCAGAATCTCTCCGCCGGCGGCTCCGCCAATGGCCAGAGCCCCTTCTACCTCGTGGACAACGGCTTCTTCTACAACAACGGCATCTTCAACAACACAGACGGCGGCGATCAGCGCGACAACAAGACGCTGAACTTCAAGGCCAGCCTGTTCTGGAATGCCGCCGGCAGCCACCAGACCGACTTCGGCGTCGACTACTACGAGGGCACCCGCACGGCCAAGAATGAGCAGACCCCCACGGGCTACATCATCGAAGTCATCGGCATGAACCTCGTCAACCGCACCGCCTGGGGCTCCGCCATCTGGGCCTACCAGAGCGGCTCCGGCTCGGCCAAGAACGACTCCTACGGCCTCTATGTGAACGACAAGTGGAGCCTCGACCAGCACTGGAACTTCCAGCTGGGCCTGCGCTTCGACAAGTACGAAGCCAAGAACGAGGGCGGCTCCAAGACCGCCGGCGCCAATGGCCTCTCGCCCCGCCTGGGCACCAAGTACGACATCTTCGGCGACAGCAAGCACATCGTGGGCGCCAGCTTCGCCCGCTACAACGCCAAGGTGCTCGAGGGCATCACCAACTCCGTGACCAGCCAGGGCAACCCGACTGAGATCGACTACGCCTACATTGGCCCCGCCGGCGCGCAGAGCTTCGCGAGCCTCCAGAACCTCGCCAACTACGACATGACCGCGTCCGGCATCGTCTACTACAACGATCCCAAGCTGAATGTCCGTCTCAGCGACAAGCTCAAGGCCCCCACGGTCGATGAGATCCAGCTGAACTACGCCTACAGCTTCAACTTCGCCGGCATCGGCGACGGCTATGTGAAGGTCACCGCGGTCTCCAAGAAGTGGAAGAACCTCATCGACTACAGCATCGGCAACCAGGGCACCGTGAACGATCCCACGGGCACGCCCGTCTACATTAATGTCTGGGACAACAACCCGGATGCCGAGCGCAAGTACAAGGGCCTGGAAATCGAAGGCAACTTCAACCGCAACCAGTGGAACTTCGGTGGCAATGTCACCTGGAGCGAGCTGAAGGGCAACTACGAGGGTGAAGGCACCAGCACCCCCGCTCGCGGTGAAGGCATCAACCGCTTCAATGTGCAGGACAATGTGACCCTCTACAACAACCAGGACACGGCCCCCTACGGCTACCTGACGGGCCACAACCCCCTCCGCATGCGCCTGACCGGCAACCGCACCAGCAACAACCAGTGGGGCAAGACCTCCGTGGGTCTCGTCTACCGCTTCGATTCCGGCGCCCACTACAGCAACACGCGCAGCATCACCCGCGCGCGCCTGGGCGGCCCCACCATCTCCTCGCAGTTCGGCACCACGGGCACCCAGTACATGGATCAGACCCGCGGCGCGGGCGTCTACAACGCCCAGGCCTACCTGGATCTGGCCGTCACCCACGACTTCCCGCTCTTCAAGGTGGCCGGCAAGGATGTGACCGCCTTCGGGAAGATCGTCATCGGCAATGTGTTCAACCACCAGCAGCAGGTTCTCTTCGGCACCGCCTACGCGGCCGCCACGGGCACCTACGGCACCCCCACCGGTGGCGTGAACTCCCCCTGGGTGCGTTCCAGCACCTTCGGTACGGACCTGAAGTCGGCCTCCACCTATGGCACGGCCCGCACCATCACTGCCTCCGCCGGTTTCCGCTTCTAAGCGCCCCGGTACTAAGAAAAGAGGCCCGAAAGGGCCTCTTTTCTTATGTACGCCCATCCCATGAAGCCTCAACTTTCGAGGCATCTTGTTCATGACTAGGATGAAATTGTTTGTAAACTCCGGGGAACCTGCCCTATTCTTTCGACACTTCCCCGTTCTTTGCCTGGCCATCTCATTTCCCGACGCGTCGCTACAGCAGGTTTGCTGTGGCGACATTTGTATTTCGGTCTTCCATCCCGTTCTGCGCGGCCTTGCCGCCTTATTTCCAAAGGAGTCTCTATGAATCGAGTCCTCAGTCGGCTCGGCTTTACCGCCGCCGCCATCGTCGCGGGAGGCGGCATCGTCGCGCATGCGCAGACGGCCACCACCGGCGCGGTGTCAGGCATTGTCACCGACAAGGGCGGCGCACCTCTGTCCGGCGCCACGGTACGCCTGAGCTCCTCTCAGACCTCCCGCACCTACATCACCGGCACGGACGGCAGCTTCCGCATGGGCCTCCTGAACCCCGGCGCCTGGACTGTCGAAGTCACCAAGGGCGGCTTCCAGAAGATCACCCAGAACATCTCCGTCCTGGTGAACCAGACCCAGCCCGTGACCTTCAAGATGGCGGGCGAGGCGGCCACCGTGGTCGAGGTGCTCGGCACCACGACGACCGTGGACACCACCACCACCCAGACCGGCCTCACCACCTCCATGGACACCCTGTCCGCGATCCCCAAGGGCCGCGACATGAGCTCCATCGCCTTCCTGGCCCCCGGCGTGGTGGCGGGCGGGTTCGCCGGCCGCAATGACCCGTCCATCGGTGGCGGTTCCGGCGCGGAGAACGCCTACATCGTGGATGGTCTGTCCACCACGAACTCCAGCCGCGGTTTCCAGGGCACCCAGCTCGTCACGGACTTCATCGACCAGGTGGAAATCCAGACCGGTGGCTTCAAGCCCGAGTTCAGCGCCCTGGGCGGCGTGTTCAACGCCGTGACCAAGTCCGGCACCAACGAAATCAAGGGCTCCACCTGGCTGACCTGGGACGCCATCGGCATCCAGGCCGTCGCCAAGAAGAGCCAGTACGCCAAGCCCGTCACCCAGAATGTGAACAGCCGCTACGATGTCGGCGCCGAAATCGGCGGCCCCATCCTCAAGGACAAGCTGTTCTTCTTCGCCGGTGTGGACGCCAATATCACCGAGTCCCCCAGTGGCGATCCGAACAACACCGGACAGCGGGACGGCGACCGGAAGATCAACGCCCTCCAGGCCCTGGCCAAGATCAACTGGTACATCACCCAGGACCACCAGCTGACCTTCGCGGCCAACATCAACGACACCAAGGACGACTACCCCGTGCGGCGGCCCGTCAACGGCGACGGAAACACGGGCTACACCGACAAGAACACCGTCCAGAACTTCGTCATCAACTATGACTGGACCATCTCCCCGGCCCTGTTCTTCAGCGCCAAGCTCGGTTCCACCGAGTTCAAGGACGACTACGCCCCCGCGGACTCGACCCACATCGCGGTGACGGACAACATGTACTTCCAGCCCGGCGGCCCCGGCGGCGCCACGCGCCCCGACCTCGCAGGCCAGGCCTTCCGCTCCGGCGGCGGGGGCTACAACCCCACCCTCGACAAGGTGGCCACCACCCAGTTCCGGGCCGACCTGAGCTGGTTCCTGGGCACCCACAACATGAAGTTCGGCGTGTCGCAGGTGGAATCCAAGTACACCGAGGTCGCCTCCACCTCCGGCGGCGAGCGCGTCACCATCCGCGCCACCGCGGCTGGGGCCTTCAACGGCGTGGACCGCCAGTTCCTCAGCACCAACGCCACCGTGAAGGCCATCTTCACCGCCTTCTACGCCCAGGACACCTGGGATGTGGGCAACGGCCTCAAGCTGATGTATGGCGCCCGCTACGAGATCCAGGACCAGCGCGACCTGCACGACAAGAGCTTCATGAAGTTCAGCAACTTCAATGACCAGCTCCAGCCCCGCCTGGGCTTCACCTACGATGTGAACCAGGACGGCAAGACGAAGGTCTCCGGCAGCTACGCCCGGTACTTCGAATCCATCCCCCAGCGCATGGCCATCCGCGTCTATGCGAACGAGGTCTACCTCCGCTACCGCTACAGCACCGCCCGGTCCACCTACAACCCGGCCACCGGCGCCTACGCGATCACCAATCCGACGCCCAGCAGCATCACGGACTTCGCCACGCCCTTCAGCTTCGATCCCATCGCGGAGAACATCAAGCTGCCCCAGCGCAACGAGTACACCCTGGGCCTCGACCACACCTTCGCCAGCGGCTGGACCGCAGGCGTCCACGCCAAGTACCGCGAGCTGAAGAACCCCATGGAAGACATGGTGTTCACCGACAACGCGGGCAATCCCTACGATGAGGGCCCGACCCTCTCCTACTCCGGTGGCGTGCCCACCGGCGGCGCCGGCGCGGCGGTCATCGGCAACCCCGGTGCCTTCCAGCAGTGGCGCCCCAACCCGGCCAGCATGACCCTCTACCTCCTGGGTCTGGGTGCCGCCAACCCCAATGGCTACGGCATCAACAACTACGGCATCAACATGCTGCAGTACTACAACCCCGCCACCGGGCTCTTCACCGTGCAGAACACCGGCTTCACCAAGGCCGGCAACAAGTACGCCAGCGTGGACTTCACCCTGGACAAGAAGACCGATCGCGATGTCTTCAGCTTCAGCTACACCTGGAGCCGTCTGGAAGGCAACTACGAGGGCGTGGTGTCCAGCTCCAACGGTCAGGCGGACGGCAACATCACCGCCTCCTTCGACTACTACCCCTATGTGGGCTACGGCCTGCTGCCCAACGACCGCACCCATGTGGTCAAGCTCTTCGCCAGCCACCGCTTCGACTTCTTCGGCGGCGATCTGAATGTGGGCGCCAACTGGACCTACCAGAGCGGCACCCCCGTCAGCCTCTTCGATGACGGCTCCACGAGCGAAGGCAACGCTCCCGGCAGCGGCAGCTCCCTGGACATCGGCGGCTACGGCAACGCGGTGCCCGCCCACGGCCAGCTGGGCCAGTATGGCCGCACGCCCGCCCTCAACAATGTGGATCTGCACCTCGACTGGACCTACAAGATCGGCAAGAAGTACAAGCTGATCCCCAGCGTGGACATGTTCAACGCGTTCAACACCCGCTACGCCACCGGGGTGTTCGAGCAGGCCACCGACCAGAGCGGAACCGCCGCGGTCAACTACGGCCAGGCCAACAACTGGCAGATCGGCCGTCGCTACCGGTTCGGCCTGAAGTTCCAGTTCTAACCGGAACGCAGGTTGCGAAAGAAACGGGCCCGCAAGGGCCCGTTTCTTTTGCCTGGAGTCGAGCGAGCCTTGTGAATCGGGAAGATCCGTTAACGGCGCTCGAAAAAATAATGAACAGGGCTCATCCCAGAGCCTGGCCCGTATCGGGAGGCCCGATCCTCCGAGTGCCGTGAGGCCCAGGGTAGTAGGGATAGATCGCCCTGGTGGGGGGACAAAAGGTGATCCTAGCGTCTGTTCATACACGATCTATCAATCATCAATTTTTTTACTTAGTGTCTCTCAATTTCCTTGTGCTTCTTATGGATCTGGTTGATTCGCGTATTTATATCGCGAGGTGATGTAGTCGATGAATTAGAGAAGAAAAGGAACACGAAGGTCGGGAACCTGACATATCCTTCATGATCTTCCCCACTCTTTTGATCCCAGGGCGCCCTTTCAGACTCGGTTCGACGCGCACGCGATGGACCCGGTCCGCGATGGGAACCTGGACCCATTCCCCTCCCAGGCGGCTCCCGCCTCCTCTTCTCCGGAGTGCTTCATGCACCTCTCCTCCTTCCGGATGGCTCGCACCGCCGCCATCCTCGTCGCCATGGGCGCTGCGGCCTACGCCGCCGGTGACGGCAGCCTCTATGTCACCGTGCTCGACGCCAAGGGCCAGGTGGTCACCGGGGCCACCGTGATCGTCAGCAGCCCCACCCAGATCGGCGGCGCGCGCACCGTGGTCACGGACCGGGAAGGGCGGGCCCGCTTCATCCGGCTCAGCCCCGGTGAGTTCAAGGTCCAGGTGTCGAAGGAAGGCTTCCAGACCGCCTCGCTGCCTGCGGTCGAAGTGAAGGTGGACCAGTCCTCCTCCGCCAACCTCAAGCTGCAGCCCGTGGGGTCCGCCACCGTCGAGGTCTTCTCCACGGTGACCACCGTGGACACCACCACCGTCACCGCCGGCACCCAGATCACCTCCGCCGAGCTGGAGACCCTGCCCGTCGGCCGCACCCAGCTCTCGACGCTGAGCCTGGCCCCCGGCGTGGTGGCCACCTTCGGCAACACCAACGGCAACCCCACCCTCGCCACCGGCCTCAACCGCGACAACTTCGGTTCCGGCGGCGGCCGCAACAACACCTACCTGGTGGATGGCGTCGATGTGACCAGCCCCGAGGCCGGCACGCTGCGCACCACCATCGCGCCCGAGCTGATTCAGGTCCAGGATGTGAAGACCGGCGCCATCACGGCGGAATACACGGCCCGCGCGGGCCTGTTCTCCAGCGTCACCACCAAGGCCGGCGGCAACGAGTTCTCCGGCGGCGTCACCATCGACTACCAGAGCGCCTCGCTCCAGGACAAGGTGGGCTACGGCAAATACGATGTGGGCGAACGCAGCGTCCGCGACTACAGCGCCTACTTCATGGGCCCCATCATCAAGGACCGGCTCTGGTTCGTCGGTAGCATCCAGACCGTGAAGGACGAGCTGACCGTCAAGCTGCCCAGCGGCGAATCCCGCACGGGCCTCAACGAAGACAGCAAGCGCTTCTTCGGCAAGCTCACCTGGCAGATCAGCCCCAACGACCTGCTCAGCTTCACCTACAACACGAATCCCTTCGATTTCAACAACCTCTCCACGCCCTCGGTGGTGACGCGCCGTGCCGCCAAGACCGAACAGGGCGGCAACCGCTGGATCGCCGCCTATTCGCATCAGTTCAGCGACCTGTTCGTGGATGTGCGCTACTCCCACCACCAGGAAGACAACAAGGTCACGGGCCTCTACACCAACGCCGGTCCCCAGAACAACATCGTCTCCCTGTCGCCCCTCACGCCCGACCAGGCCAGCCTCGGCAACAGCTCCACGAAGGATCTGCGCGTCTACAAGAAGGACCTGCTCCGGGCCGACCTGACCTGGCTCTTCGACCTCGCGGGCAAGCACACCATGAAGTTCGGCGCCCAGAGCGGCGAGGACACCCTCACCCGCACCTCCGGCATCAACCAGAATGTGGCCTACGAGAGCTTCGACGCCAACACCTACAGCTGGGGCGCCCTGCCCGGCGGCAATGTGAAGTCCCAGCGCACCCGCGTCCTGGGCGTCATCAACAACACCCCCTCGCTCAAGTCCACCGCCATCGCCGCGGGCTATACCCCGACCGGCACCGGCGGCGCGTTCCAGTCCTCCGACTTCAACGCCTATGTCTTCAGCGAGGTCAATCCCGCGGGCGGCTACTACGGCTACCGGAACAACTTCGTGTCCGAGGCCAGCTCCACGCCCAAGCAGAAGACCCAGGGCTTCTATGTCCAGGATCAGTGGCAGGTCGGCCGGTTCACCCTGAGCCCGGGCTTCCGCTTCGACAAGTACGAGTACGAGGCGGACAACGGGCAGTCCCTCTTCAAGACCGACTACAACTTCGCCCCCCGCGTCGGCGCCACCTACGATGTGAAGGGCGATGGCCACTCCAAGATCTACGCCTACTGGGGCCGCTACATCGACCCCATCCGCCTGGACATGGTCCGCTTCACCGGCAGCCTCCAGGCTTCGTCCACCACCGAGGATGTGCGGATGTTCAACACCTGGATCACCGCCATCAGCCGTGGTGCCAAGGGCACGGTGGACGCGGTCTTCGTAGACAAGTTCAAGCTCCCCAAGACCGATGAGTTCCGCATCGGCTACGCCACCGACTTCGCCAGCATCTACTCCTTCGAAGTGGTGGGCACCCTGCGCCGCGACTTCGACATCGTCGAGGACTGGGACATCGGCCTCTACACCAGCGCCGACAACCTCGAGGGCGAGGCCCGCGGCCTCTACGGCATGGGCACCACGCCCTACGCCAGCCTGAGCGCCCCCCAGAAGCGCGTGGTCGACTACTTCCGGGGGCTCGCCATGCCCGTGGAATACTTCGCCGGCGGCGGCTATACCGGCGCCCAGAACCTGGCGCGGGCCAATGCGGGCCAGCTCAACTTCGCCCTCGCCAACTTGCCCGGCGGCGTCCGCAAGTACAAGACCCTCGACTTCTCCCTGACCCGCCGCGAGGCGAACAACTGGGGCGGCTTCGCCTCCGTCAGCCTGGTGGATGCCCAGGGCAACAGCTTCAGCCTCGGCAACGCCGACTATCAGGGCGATGTGGCGCAGTTCGATCCCCGCCTGCCCTACATGAACGGCAAGCTGGACGGCTCTGTCGACTGGCTCGCCAAGTTCAACCTCTTCTACCACTGGGACATGGGCCTGCAGGTCGGCATGAACTTCAACGCCAACTCCGGCTACCACTACAGCGCCAGCGAGAAGGTCGGCACCCGCGTCCTGAACTCCGCACCCACCGACATCAACCAGGTGTTCACCGAGCAGGCCGGAAAGTTCCGGACCGACAACTTCTGGCAGGGCGACCTCCGCGTCCAGTACGGCTGGAAGTGGAACAAGCAGCTCCGCTCCGAGCTCTACCTCGACATCATCAACTTCACCAACCGCCAGGAGGCCACGGGTCTTTCGGAAGGGCTCAATGTCCGCTCCGGAACCACGACCCTCTACAACGCCGCCGTGGCGCACACGCCCTACGCCTTCCAGGCCCCCCGGCGCTACCAGCTGGGCTTCCGCCTGAAGTTCTAGGCCGGCAGATCGACGGAAAAGGGGCCTTCGGGCCCCTTTCCGTCGGTTGGAAATCCTCAATCCCTGGGCACCCACTGGATGTCGGCCACTCCGGCCACGGCGTTCTCGGCGCGGGCGAGGGCGAAGAGCCAGTCGCTGAGGCGGTTCAGGTAGGTCAGCACGGCCGGGTTCACGGGTTCCTCGTGGGTGAGGGCCACCACCTCGCGCTCGGCACGGCGGCAGACCGTGCGGGCCAGGTGCGCGTAGGCGGAGGCCGGAGTGCCGCCGGGCAGCACGAAGGCCGTCATGGGCGGCGCCAGGGCCGTCAGGCGATCGATGTCGGCCTCCATGTCCGCCAGATCCCAGGTGGGCTTGCTCATGCGGGCCCCCAGCAGGTCCAGGCGCGCCGCCGGCGTGGCGAGGATGGCACCCAGCACGAAGAGGTCGTGCTGGACGCGCTGCAAGGCTTCTGGGCCAGCGCAGGCCGACCTGGCGTGAAGGCTGACCACGCCCATGACACTGTTCAGCTCATCCAGCGTCCCGTAGGCCACCAGCCGCAGGTGGGACTTGCTCACCCGGTCGCCCCCGAAGAGCCCCGAGGAACCATCGTCGCCCGTGCGGGTGTAGAGCTTCATGATCAGACCTCGAAAAGCAGGGACAGGATGGGTCGGCGCCTACGCCCCGCCGCGAGCGCGGCTCCAGGCCACGGTATCGGAACGCCAGGCCGCTAGGGCCTCCGATCCGGCGGCGTCCAGAATTCCCCGGACCTCGGCCTCCTTCGACAGCACCTCGAAGGAGCTGAGCACCTCCAGGCCGATGCCCGCCTCGGTGAAGGCCCGCCCCGCCTGGGGCAGCCCGTAGCTGAAGAGGGCCAGCACCGACGGCACCTCGGCCCCTTCGGCACGCAGGGCCTCGGCGCACTTCAGGCTGGACATGCCCGTCGAGATCAGGTCCTCGATGAGCACCGCGCGGTGGCCCCGGGCCAGCGGCCCCTCCACCTGGCGGCCCATGCCGTGGTTCTTGGGCGTGGGGCGCACATAGGCCATGGGGAGCTTCAGGCGGTCCGCCACCATGGCGGCCCAGGGCACGCCAGCGGTGGCCGCCCCGGCGATCAACGAGGGTCGCAGGGCCGCGGATCCAGCCACCAGGGCCTCGACGATCTGGTCCCGCACTTCGGGATAGCCCAGGAGCTGGCGGTTGTCGCAGTAGATCGGCGACTTCAATCCGCTGGCCCAAGTGAAGGGCTCCAGCGGCTGCAGGCGCACCGCCCCCACCTGGAGGAGGCAACCGGCGAGATCGCTAGGAGACAGCGGCATCACAGCTCCAGGTCCGCCACGGGCTGCTTGGACATGTAGCGCTCGGCGCCATCGGGGAAGAGGGTCACCACGCGGGAACCCGCGGGCAGGGTCCGGGCCAGCTCCCGGGCGGCCCAGGCGTTGGCGCCGCTGGAGGCACCCACCAGGCAGCCCTCGGTGGCGATGAGCTCCCGGGCGGTGGCCAGGCTGTCCGCATCGGCCACATCCATGATCCGGTCCGCGATGGCCAGGTCGAGGCTGCCGGGGATGAAGCCATTGCCCACGCCTTCCACCACCCACTCCTTGAGGGGCGCGCCGCAGTAGACCGAACCCACGGGCTGCACCACCACGGCCTGGACCTTCGGGTTCTTCTCCTTCAGGTAGCGGGCGATGCCCGTGAAGGTGCCACCGCTGCCGGCGCCAAGCACCACGGCGTCCACGCGGCCTTCCATCTGCGTCCAGATCTCGGGCCCCGTGGTGGCGTAGTGGCTGTCGGGGTTGCTGGGATTGTCGAACTGCTGAGGCACGAACGCGTGGGGAATGCTCGCCGCCAGCTCCTTGCACTTCTCGATGGCACCCACCATGCCCTTTTCCTTGGGGATCAGCACCAGCTCCGCGCCCAGTGCCTTCATGAGCATCATCTTCTCGCGGCTGTACTTCGTGGGTACGCAGAGGATGCAGCGGTAGCCCAGGGCCTTCGCGGCGATGGCGAGCCCCACGCCCGTGTTGCCCGCCGTGGGTTCGATGATGGTGCTGACGCCCGGCTTGATCTGACCCAGGGCCTCGGCGGCCTTGATCATGCCCACGCCGACGCGATCCTTCACGCTGCCGCCGGGATTGAGGTACTCGAGCTTGGAGAAGATCTGGAGGCCCGGCGCAAAGCGCGTGAGGCGCAGCAGCGGGGTGTTGCCCACCAGCTCCAGGACGGAATCGACGACGGAAGGAAGGGATTGGGTCACGGGATCAGCCTTTCACCACGATGCTCACGAGTTTGCCGCCCGGGGGCAGCACCACTTTCACGATCTCCTTGCCCGCCAGGTGGGGCTGGGCCTCGGCGCAGACCAGGGCCGCCGCCCGGCGCTGCTCCTCGGTGGCACCGGCGGACACGGTGATGCGGCCCCGCACCTTGCCGTTCACCTGCACCACCACCAGCACCTCGTCGGCCTCCAGGTACTGGGCGTCGGCCTCGGGCCAGGCGGCCTGCATGCAGAGGCCCGCCTTCCCGAGCTGGCTCCAGAGCTGCTCGGCCAGGTGGGGGGCCACCGGCGACATCAGGCGCACGAAGGCATCCAGGGCGTGCTGCATCACGGCGCCGCGGTGGGGCACAGCCGCGGGCAGGTCGCCCAGGGCATTGGACAGCTCCATCAGGCCCGAGACCACGGTGTTGAACTGGTAGCGGCGCTCCAGGTCGTCCGTGAGGCGGGCGATGGTCTGGTTGAGCTTGAGGAGGAGGGCCTTCTCCTCGGCGCTGAGGGCGTCCTTGGCGGGCAGTGGATCGGCCGTGACGGCATGATCCTCCACCATGCGCGTGACGCGCTTGAGGAAGCGGCTGGCGCCCTCGATGCCCTCGAAGCCGGTCCAGTCGATCTCCTTCTCGATGGGCGCGGCGAAGATCATGAAGAGGCGCAGGGCGTCCGCCCCGTACCGGGAGATCACCTCGTCGGGATCCACGATGTTGCCCTTGGACTTGCTCATCTTCGAGCCGTCCTTCAGCACCATGCCCTGGCAGATGAGCTTCTGGAAAGGTTCCGGGCCGCTGGCCAGGCCCAGGTCGCGCAGCACCTTGTAGAAGAAGCGGGCGTAGATGAGGTGCATGGTGGCGTGCTCGATGCCTCCCACATAGAGATCCACGGGCATCCAGGCGTCGCTCTCGGCCTTGGCGAAGGGCAGCTCGGTGTTCTTGGGATCCAGGTAGCGCAGCCAGTACCAGCTGCTGTCCACGAAGGTGTCCATGGTGTCGGTTTCGCGCTTGGCGGGCTGGCCGCAGCTTGGACACTTCGTGTTCAAGAAGGAGGAAGAGGTGGTGAGGGGGGAGGGGCCATGGCCCGTGAAGGCCACATCCTCAGGCAGGCGCACGGGCAGGTTCTCGGCCTTCTCGGGCACCACGCCGCAATCCGGGCAATGCACCGTCGGGATGGGCGTGCCCCAGTAGCGCTGGCGGGAAAGGCCCCAGTCCTTGAGCTTGTAGGTCGTCGTCTTTTCGGCCCGGGTGCCGAGCTTGGCGATCATGGCCGCGACGGCCTCTTCGCTCTTCATCCCGGTGAACTCGCCGCTGTTCACCAGCGTGCCCAGATCCCACTCGCTTTCCGATTCGATGACCTTGGGGAAGGGCAGGCCGTATTTTTCGGCGAACTCGTGGTCCCGCTCATCGTGGGCGGGCACCCCCATGACCGCGCCGGTGCCGTAGTCCATGAGCACATAGTTGGCAGCGAAGACGGGCACCTTCTCGCCCGTGAAGGGATGGATCACGGACAGGGCGGTGCGGTGGCCCAGCTTCACATCGCTGGTGAGGCGCTCCTCTCGGCTCACGGCGGCCACCTGGTCGCAGAAGGCCTTCAGCGCTGCGTCCGCCTCGGCGGCCTGCTCGATGACGGGGTGCTCGGTGCTCAGGGCCATGAAGGTCACGCCGAAGAGCGTGTCGAGCCGGGTCGTGAAGACCTCGACCTGGCCACCGGTCTGGAGGTCGAAGGCGAGGCGCGCGCCCTCGGATTTTCCGATCCAGTGGCGCTGCATCGTCTTCACATTGTCAGGCCAGTCCAGCCCGTCCAGACAGTCGAGCAGCTCGTCCGCGTACTTCGTCGTCTTGAAGAAGTACTGCTCCAGGGGCTTCTGGGTGACAGGGTGCCCCGTGCGCTCATCCTTGCCGTCCACCACCTGCTCGTTGGCCAGCACGGTGCCCAGGGCCTCGCACCAGTTCACGGTGCGCATGGCGCGGAACACATCGCCCTGCTCCCACATCTGGAGGAAGAGCCACTGGTTCCAGCGGTAGTAGTCGTCCTGGAAGCTGGCGATCTCGCGGTCCCAGTCGTAGCTGATGCCCATCTTCTGGATCTGCCCCTTCATCTCCTCGATGTTCTTGCGGGTCCAGATGGCGGGGTGGATGCCGTGCTTGATGGCGGCGTTCTCGGCGGGCAGGCCGAAGCTGTCCCAGCCGAGGGGATGCATGACCTCGTAGCCCTTCATGCGGCGGAAGCGGGCCGTCACATCGCCCAGCGTGTAGTTGCGGACATGGCCCATGTGGATGCGACCCGACGGGTAGGGCAGCATCACCAGCATGTAGAAGGTCTTGGAGCCCGGCAGCAGCTCCCCGGACCGCTTGGCGCGGAAGGCGCCCGACTCGAGCCAGCGGCGCTGGATCTCGGGTTCCTGGGTCAGGGGCTGAAACGGCATGGGAGAACTCCGGTAGAACCCTTGATTCTACAAGGAAAGCCGCAGCCCTCCACCCCCGGGTTCCCCTGCTCCGCCCCCCGGAAGGCACCGGAACTTGAGGCAAGCCGGGGAATAACCGATCTATGGGTGTTCTACTATCGATCACCTCCAGTGTCTTCTCTGCCAAGGTTTGGCACCCCATCGCGGATCCACCATGACCTCACCACCCGCCGCGACCCCCATCCCGGCCCCCCGCCAGCCCGAGGCGGCGAGCGGTCTCGGGAGGATCGCCGCCAAGCTGCGCTGGCTCGTCCTGGGCGCCGGGCTCGGCTGCATCTTGATGGCCGCTCCGCCTCCCGAATCGATCACCCTTCAGCTCAAATGGCGGCACCAGTTCCAATTCGCCGGGTACTACGCGGCGCAGGAGAAGGGGTTCTACCGGGAGGCCGGGCTCGAGGTCACCATGCTCGAAGCCGATCCCTCGACGGACCCGGCCCGGGAGGTCGTGGCGGGGCGGGCCCAGTACGGCGTCAGCAACAGTGCCCTCCTCCTCGCCCGGCAGCAGGGCCTGCCCGTGGTGGCCCTGGCCGTCATCTACCAGCATTCCCCCCTCGCCCTCCTCGCCCGTTCGGGGGCCGGAATCCATTCGGTCCACGATCTGGCGGGCCGGCGCATCATGATCGACCGCCACTCCGATGAGCTCCTCGCCTTCCTGCGGAAAGAGGGCGTGCCGGTGTCATCCCTCAGCCTCCAGGAGCATCGCTTCGACCCGTCGGCCCTGCTCAACGGGGAAGTCGATGCCATCAGCGCCTACAGCACGGATGAACCCTACTTCCTGGATCAGGCCGGCTTCAGCTACCTGACCTTCACGCCCCGCGCCATCGGCCTCGACTTCTACGGCGACAACCTCTTCACCACGGAGGAGGAAATCCGCGCCCATCCCGCCCGGGTGAAGGCCTTCCGCGAGGCGAGCCTCCGGGGCTGGGCCTATGCCATGCAGCATCCGGAGGAGGTGGTGGACCTGATCCTCGCCCGCTACGGCGGGCGGCACGGCCGGGACCACCTCCTCTACGAGGCCAGCCAGATGGCTCCCCTGTTGCAGCGGGACCTGGTCGAGCTGGGCTACATGCATCCCGACCGCTGGCAGCGCATGGCGGATGCCTACGCGCAGCTGGACCTCCTGCCCACCGGCTTCCCCCTCGAGGGCTTCCTCTATGATCCCGGCGCCGGCGATCGTCAGGCCCGACGGAACCTGAGGCTCATGCTGACCCTCGCCCTCCCGATCGGCCTGGTCCTCGGCGCGGCGGTCCTCGTCTTCCTCTGGATGAACCGGCGCCTCGCGCGGGCGATCCGGGCGCAGGCCCAGATGAGCGGCGGACTCCGGGAGAGCGAGCGGCAGTTCCGTTTCATCGCGGAGCATTCCGCCGATGTCATCTGGACCATGGATCTCCCCAGCGGGAGGTTCACCTATGTCAGCCCGTCCGTGGTCCAGCTGCGGGGCTACACCCCCGAGGAGATCCTGGCCATGCCGGTGGCCGAGGCCCTGACCCCGGAATCGGCCGCCCGGGTCCAGAAGATCCTGATCGAGTCCCTGGCTGAATGGCACGCGGGAGCCACCCTCCCTCCCCGGGTGGTGGAGGTGGACCAGCCCCACAAGGACGGGCACCTGGTTCCCACGGAGGTCGTGACGACGCTCCACGGAGACGCCGAGGGCCGCCCGACCCGGGTCCTCGGCGTGAGCCGGAACATCACGGCGAGGCGGCGGGCGGAAGAACAGCTGCGCCGCAACCTCGAAACCCTTGAACAGGCGGCCAGCACGGATCTCCTCACCCATGCCTGGAACCGCCGGCACTTCGACGCCGCCATCGAGGGAGAGATGCACCGCTCCCTCCGGTATGGTCATCCCCTGTCGATGCTGATGCTGGACATCGATCACTTCAAACGGATCAACGACACCTACGGCCACCCCGAGGGGGACCGCGTCCTCATGGAGGTCGCCGATCAGGTGCGCGCGGTGATCCGGCTTTCCGACTCCCTCACCCGCTGGGGTGGCGAGGAGTTCATCGTCCTCATGCCCAATACGGGACTCGCGAACGCGAAGGCCCTGGCCGAACGCATCCGCGAGAGCCTCGCCGGGTGCGCCATCGAAGGGATCGGGCCGGTGACGGCCAGCTTCGGCGTGGCGGAGTACCTCCCCGACGCTTCCCGCGAATCCTGGCTGGAACGCGTCGACCATGCCCTGTACCGGGCCAAGCAGGCGGGGCGGAACCGGGTGGAGGCCGATCCCCTGCAGAGCGGCATCGAGCCGCGCGGCGAACACCCGGAAGGCACCTTCCTCAAACTAGCCTGGAGTGCCTCCTTCCGCTCCGGGAACCCCTTGATCGATGCCCAGCACGAACGGCTGTTCCGCCTCTCCAACGACCTGCTTGATGCGGTCCTGTCAGGGCGGGACGACGGGGATCTCGCGGCGCTGGTCACGAAGCTCCTGTCCGAAGTGGCCCAGCACTTCCAGGACGAGGAGGCCATCCTGGCGGACCTCGGCTTCAGCGGGCTACAGGAACACAGGCAGAAGCACGCCGAGCTCATCGGCAAGGCCCTCGACCTGCAGCAGGCCTTCCAGGCTGGAACGCTCTCCAGCGGCAGGCTCTTCCAGTTCCTGGCCCAGGATGTCGTGGCCCTGCACATGCTCAAGGCGGACCGGGAGTTCTTCCACCTGACGGCCCCTCCCCAGGGCTAGAAGCTCCAGTGCAGGCCCAGCGACACGCTGGAGCGCGGCTCGATCTGCAGGCCGGTCACCCGCTGATGGAGCGGGACCTGGGCGAAGGCGTAGACCTGCAGGGTGCGGGTGACTGCCACCGTGAGGCCCGGGCTGAGGTAGAGGAGGGTGGCGCCACTGTTCTCCACATCGGCCTGGGAACCCGATTCCCGTCCCTCGGCCCGCAGGTTCAGCTGCAGGTGCGGCGTGAGGCCGGCAAACCCCGTGTAGCGCACGCCCGCGTTGGCATTGACGCCGTCGCCGGGCTTGAAGCCCTCCCGCTCGCCCAGAGGCTTCTGGAAGAGCACCTGGCCGAAGCAGCCCCACTCCGGAGCCAGACTGCCGAAGGCATAGGCCCCGACAAGCAGATCCGTCGTGCCCGTCCCCAGCTGGAGGCCCCGGTCCAGCGGCTGGCCCGCCTGCGCCCCCGCCTGGAACGGCTGGTGAAACCGGCCCGTGGCCAGCTTCAGGCCCATCTGCACGCCGAAGGAGCGCGCTTCCGAAAAGCCCTGGTAGCGGCCCAGCACCCGGACATCGCCCAGGCCGCTGGTCTGGGACATGGAAGGATCCACATCCCCTTCGGCCAGGGTCGCGTGATAGCGGTTGAAGGCGGGGATCAGCACCGTCACGCCCCAGTCGGGGCTGGGGCTGTAGTCCAGAGTCGCCGTCAGGTTGCGGTTGAGCGTCTTCTCCTGGACTTCCTGTTCATTGGGGATCTCGAAGGCGGCCCGGTCTACGGAGCGGGTGCCCCTGCGCAGCTGGTCCTGGTTGAAGTAGTCGTAGCGGAGGTCGAAGCGGAAGCCGGGCCTCACCGCGTAGCCCTGGCTTGCCCAGTCCGAGTTCAGCGTGCAGCCGCAGGCGCCGCAGGCTCGGGCCGGAGTGGCGGCCGTCACCAGACCGAGGACCGACAGCAATCCCGCTTGGATCCGCTTCATGGTTCCTCCTGGACGACTATGGACGATGTTACGACAGGTGCGGCCCCTCCCTCGGGGGAAGCTCCCCCCCGGGGCCGAAACCGGTGCATGATGCTGTCCGCGGAGCCCCGCGAGCGGCCCGCCCCCCTGCCGGTTTTCCAGCGCCCGGCAGCCCCGGCCCGAACCCCACTCAGCCTGGAGGAGGACCCCATGGACCCGCTGGCCAAGGCACTCGACTCCCGCCTGGACGCCCTCCTGCCGGAACTGGAGGCGGTCTACAAAGACCTCCACAGCCACCCGGAGCTGTCCATGCAGGAGGTGCGGACGGCACGGCTCGCGGCGGAGCACCTGGCCCGGCACGGATTCGAGGTGACCCCGGGCGTGGGCGGGACGGGCGTGGTGGGCCTCCTGCGCAACGGAGCCGGGCCCACCGTGATGCTGCGGGCGGACATGGACGCCCTTCCCGTGCTGGAGGCCACGGGGCTGCCCTACGCGAGCATCGCCAAGGCCCGCAACGACGACGGCGTGGAAGTGGGCGTGTCGCATGCCTGCGGCCACGACCTGCATGTGACCTGGCTGATGGGCGCGGCCCAGGCGCTCAGCGAGCGCCGCGACCTGTGGAAGGGCACCCTCCTGGCCGTGTTCCAGCCCGGCGAAGAGGTCGCCCGCGGCGCCCAGGGCATGATCGACGACGGCCTGATGGACCGCTTTCCCCGGCCCGATGTCATCCTCGGCCAGCATGTGATGGTGGGGGCGGCGGGCACGGTGGGCCATCGCAGCGGCACCATTCTCTCCGCCGGGGACAGCCTGAAGGTCCAGCTCTTCGGACGGGGTTCCCACGGCTCCCAACCCCAGACCGCCATCGATCCCGTGGTCATGGCCGCCTCGACGGTCCTGCGGCTCCAGACCATCGTCTCCCGCGAGATCGGCCCCCTGGACAGCGCGGTGCTGACCATCGGCTCCCTCCAGGCCGGGACCAAGGAAAACATCATCCCCGAGGACGCCACCCTCAAGCTGAACATCCGCACCTACGACGAGGGCGTCCGGGAGCACATCCTGTCGGCCGTCAAGCGGATCTGCTGCGCGGAGAGCGCGGCCTCGAACGCGCCGCGGGAGCCTCTGTTCACGCCCCTGAACAGCTACCCCATGACCGTGAACGACGCAGCGGCCGCGGCGCGGGTGGCGAAGGCCTTCCAGACCCAGTTCGGAGAGAGGGCCTACGAGACGGCGCCCGCCTCGGCCAGCGAAGACTTCAGTGTCTTTGGCCGCGCCTGGAAGGCACCCTATGTGTTCTGGATCGTGGGAGGCACGGGCCCGCAAGTCTACGCCAGGGCCAAAGCCGAAGGGCAGATCAACCGCCTCCCCAGCAACCATTCATCGAGGTACGCCCCTGTGCTGCATCCCACCCTGAAGACCGGCCTCCAGGCCATGCTGACCGCGGCCGGGGCCTGGCTCTGCGAGGCGGAGTCCACCGGCCATGCCTGAGCGCGCCCTCTTCAATCTCCTGGATCTGGCGGGCATCTTCGTCTTCGCCATCAGCGGCGCCGCGGCCGCCCGGCAGCGGGACCTGGACCTGTTCGGCATCGTGGCCCTGGCCTTCGTCACGGCCTGCGGCGGGGGCATCGTGCGCGACCTCTGCCTCGGCGCCCTGCCGCCCATCGGCCTGGCGGACTGGCGCTACCTCGCCATCGCCACCCTGGGCGCCCTGGCCACCATCGGCGCCTATGGCTGGGTGCGGCGCCTCCGCTACCCGGTGCTCCTCTTCGACGCCCTGGGGATGGCCATGTTCGCCGTGGCGGGCACCCAGAAGGCGCTGGGGATGGGCCGCAACGCCGAGACCGCCATCCTCCTGGGGATGTTCACCGCCGTGGGCGGCGGCATCCTCCGGGACATGCTACTCGGCCGGGTGGCGGTGGTGCTGGAGCGGGAGATCTACGCCTCCGCGGCCCTGCTGGGCACCCTGCTGGTGGTGCTGGCGGACCATTTCCACTGGGGCGCGGCCTGGGCCACCTGGCCCGGCCTCCTGGCCTGCTTCGGGCTGCGCTACCTGTCGCTCCGGTTCAGCTGGAACATGCCCCGCTTCGGCCGGCGCGAGGGGGGCCCGGAGAGCTGAGGCGGCCCGAGGTGACTAGGACTGCTTCGCCTTGCCGCCCATGAGGTTCAGGGCCGACCCGGCCTTGAACCAGGCGATCTGGCTCTGGTTGAAGGTGTGGTTCAGCGAGATCCGGTCCTCACCGCCGTCCGCATGCCGGGCCACCAGCGTGAGGGGCACGCCAGGCGCAAAGCCGGCCAGGCCGAGGATGGACAGGCGGTCGTCCTCCAGGAGCTTCTCGTAGTCCATGGGGTCCGCGAAGGTCAGAGGCAGCATCCCCTGCTTCTTGAGGTTGGTCTCGTGGATGCGGGCGAAGCTCTTCACGATGATGGCGCGGCCGCCCAGGTGCCGGGGTTCCATGGCGGCGTGCTCCCGGCTGGAGCCCTCGCCGTAGTTCTCGTCGCCGACGACCACCCAGCCGATGCCCGCCGCCTTGTAGGCCCGGGCCACCTTGGGCACCTCGTCATAGCCTCCCGTGAGCAGGTTCTTCACCCGGTTGACGGCTCCGTTGAAGGCGTTGGTGGCGCCGATGAGGAGGTTGTTGCTGATGTTGTCGAGGTGGCCGCGGAACCGCAGCCAGGGCCCCGCGGCGGAGATGTGGTCCGTGGTGCATTTGCCCTTGGCCTTGATGAGGATGGTCAGGTCCGTGAGGTCTGAGCCTTCCCAGGCCTTGAAGGGATCCAGCTTCTGGAGGCGCTGACTGGCGGGATCGATCTTCACCTCGATGCGGTGCCGGTCTTCCGGCGGGGCCTGGTAGGTGGCCTTTCCGGGGTCGTAGCCCTTCCTGGGCAGGCTGTCGCCGCTGGGGGGCGCCAGCTTGAAGGGTTTGCCGTCCGCCCCGGGGAGGGTGTCGGTCTCTGGGTTGAAGGTGAGCCGGCCCGCGAGGACGAAGGCCGTGACGATCTCCGGCGACGCCACGAAGGCGCAGGTCTCGGGGTTGGCATCATTGCGCGCGGCGAAGTTGCGGTTGAAGCTCGTGATGATGGAGTTCCGCTCGCCCTTCTGGATGTCGTGGCGCTTCCACTGCCCGATGCAGGGACCGCAGGCGTTGGCCAGCACCATGCCGCCCACCTCGGTGAAGACCGCCATCTGCCCGTCGCGCTCGATGGTGGCCCGGATCTGCTCGCTGCCCGGCGTGATGGTGAAGGTGGACTTGGCCTTCACGCCGTGCGCCAGGGCCTGCTTCGCCACGCTGGCGGCCCGCTCCATGTCCTCGTAGCTGGAGTTGGTGCAGCTTCCGATGAGGCCCACCTTCAGTTCCTCGGGATAGCCCTTCTCCCGCACGGCAGCTGCGAATCGGGACAGGGGCCAGGCCAGGTCCGGCGTGAAGGGGCCGTTGATGTGGGGTTCCAGGGTGCTGAGGTCGATCTCGACGACCTGATCGTACTGGCAGCCCTCGTCGGCCTTCAGGTGTTCAGCGAAGCCCATGGCCAGCTCCGCGATCTCGCCCCGGGCGGTGGCCCGCAGGTACTCCGCCATGCGGGCATTGAAGGGGAACAGGCTGGTGGTGGCGCCGATCTCCGCGCCCATGTTGCAGATGGTCCCCATGCCCGTGCAGGAGATGGAGTCCACGCCGGGGCCGAAATACTCCACGATGGCGCCGGTGCCGCCCTTCACCGTGAGGATGCCGGCCAGCTTGAGGATCACATCCTTGGGCGAGGTCCAGCCCTTGAGCGCCCCGGTGAGCTTCACGCCGATGAGCTTCGGCGCCTTCAGCTCCCAGGACAGCCCCGCCATGACATCCACCGCGTCCGCCCCGCCCACGCCGATGGCCACCATGCCCAGGCCCCCGGCATTCGGTGTGTGTGAGTCGGTGCCGATCATGAGCCCGCCGGGGAAGGCGTAGGTCTCCAGCACCACCTGGTGGATGATGCCGCTGCCGGGCCTCCAGAAGCCCAGGCCGTACTTGTCGCACACCGACGACAGGAAGTCGTAGACCTCCTTGTTCTCGGCGTTGGCGCGGGCGAGATCCGGGCTGGAACCCACCTCGGCCTGGATGAGGTGGTCGCAATGGACGGTGGAGGGCACGGCCACCTCGGGCAGTCCCGAAGTCATGAACTGGAGGAGCGCCATCTGGGCCGTGGCATCCTGCATGGCCACGCGATCGGGCCGCAGGTCGAGGTAGCTCTTCCCCCGCAGGATCTCGGCCTGATCCGGGTGATCCAGGTGGCCGTAGACGATCTTCTCCGCCAGGGAGAGTGGCCGGTTCAGCCGCTGGCGCACCACCTTCAGGCGGGCGGCCATCTGCTCGTAGGCGGCCTTGACGAAAGAGGGAGTGGAGTCGATCTGGGCCATGGCAAAACCCTCCTGGCTTCGGCAGTGTAGTCCCGATTGCGGAGCGCCGCCTTGAAAGGACCCGGATGGGCCCCGCCAATTTTCTTAGGCGGAACAGGGTTTCGCGCGCACCATGGAAGGGTGGGTGTCCTGGACAGCCATGCGGATTCTTCCGGCCCAGGGCATGGCCTTTCCAGCCTGGGAACCACCCCGGGGGCTCCATGAAACTTGTCGCCAAGCTGGTTCCGGCCACGAACCAAGCAGGGGATGGCCTGCGCCATCCACGCGGGGCCCGACGGAGTCTTGGCGGGCCCCCCCGCGCGGCCCGGAATGGGCAACCGCCCGAACGGCTTCAGCCCGCCTGAAGGAGGAAGCTCGATGGATGCCACCCCACCCCGCCCGCCCCGCATCGCCTTCCTGGGCGGCTATCTCCCGAGGCTCTGCGGCATCGCCACCTTCACGCATGACCTCTGCGAGGCGGTGGCCGCCGCCGCGCCCGCCTCGCAGTGCTACGCCGGGGCCATGAACGACCGCATCGAAGCTTACGACTACCCTCCCCGCGTGCGCTTCGAATTGGACGAGAAGGATCTGGATTCCTACCGGCGCGCCGCCGACTTCCTGAACTTCAACAACGCCGATGTCCTCTGCGTCCAGCATGAATTCGGCATCTACGGGGGGCCCGCCGGCAGCCACCTGCTGGCCCTCCTCAAGGAAGTCCGGATGCCCGTGGTCACCACGCTCCACACCGTGCTGCGCGATCCGAATCCGGCCCAGCGAAAGGTGATGGAAGAGCTGATCCGACGCAGCGACCGGTTGGTGGTGATGGCCCGGAAGGGCGCGGAAATCCTGCGCGAAACCTACGGGGCGCCCGACGCCAAGGTGGAGATCATCCTCCATGGCATCCCGGACATGCCCTACCTCGACTCGAGCTTCTACAAGGCTCAGTTCGGCGTCGAAGGGCGCACGGTGCTGCTCACCTTCGGCCTGCTCGGCCCCGGCAAGGGGATCGAATATGCCATCGAAGCCCTGCCGGAGATCGTGAAGCGCCATCCGAATGTGGTCTATCTCGTGCTGGGTGCCACCCACCCCCACCTGGTCGCCCGCGACGGAGAGAGCTACCGCCTGGGCCTGGAGCGCTTGGCCGAGGACCGCGGCGTGAAGGACCATGTCATCTTCTACAATCGCTTCGTGTCGCTGGAGGACCTCAAGGAGTTCATCGGCGCGACGGACATCTACCTGACCCCCTACCTCAACGAGGCGCAGATCACCTCGGGCACCCTCGCCTATGTGTTCGGCGCGGGCAAGGCCGTGGTTTCCACGCCCTACTGGCACGCCCAGGAACTGCTTGCGGAGGATCGAGGGATCCTGGTCCCCTTCCGCGACCCTCAGGCCATCGCCCAGGGCGTGTGCGCCTTCCTCGATGACCCGGACCGCCTGAGGCGGACCCGGGAGAAGGCCTACGGGCTCGGGCGCGAGATGATCTGGTCCGCCGTGGCGCAACGGTACCTCGAGGCCTTCCAGTGCGCCCGCACGGAGCGGCGGGCCGCGCCGCGATCGGCCTTCGCCAACTGGACGCTCGCCAGCCGGCCCTATGACCTGCCTCCGCTGCGGCTGGATCATGTCGTGCGCATGAGCGATGCCACCGGCATCATCCAGCACGCGTCCTTCAATGTGCCGAACTACCACGAGGGCTACTGTACCGACGACAACGCGCGGGCCTTCATCCTGTGCAACCTGTTGGATGAGCTCGGAGACCGGCCGCCCTCCGAAAACCTCGACCGCCTGGCCACAAGCTACCTGGCCTTCCTGTCCGCCGCCATGAATCGCGGGACCGGCCGGTTCCGCAATTTCATGAGCCACGGCCGGAGTTGGCTGGAAGAGGCGGGGAGCGAAGACAGCCACGCCCGGGGCCTGTGGGCCGTTGGCACGGGGGCCGGCCGCTCCCGCAACGCCGGCCACCGGCGGCTATCCGCCCATCTCTTCGAGCACGGGTTCCCCGCAGTCCAGGCCTTCTCCTCGCCCCGGGCCTGGGCCTTCGCCCTGCTCGGCATCCAGGAATACCTGGAGGCCTTCCCGGACCACGCGGAGGTGAAGGCGCTGCGCGAGGGCCTGGTGCACAGGCTCGTGAGCCTCTGGAAGGGTTGCGCGACCGAGAACTGGCCGTGGTTCGAGTCGAAGGCCACCTACGATAATGCCCGCCTCTGCCAGGCCCTCATCCTCGGCGGCCCGTCGACTTCCCACCCGGAGGCCCTGGAGATCGGGCTCAGATCCCTGCGTTGGCTCGCTTCCATCCAGAAGACGCAGTCCGGCCACTTCCGGCCCATCGGCTGCAACGGCTTCTATGAGCGGGATGGCGCCCATGCCTATTTCGACCAGCAGCCGGTGGAGGCCCAGGCGATGGTCTCCGCCTGCCTCGCGGCCCATCGGGTCACCCGCGACGAATCGTGGCTCCGCGAAGCCAAGCGCGCCTTCGAATGGTTCCTCGGGCGCAATGATCTCGGCCTTCCCCTCTATGACTCCAGCAGCGGAGGCTGCGGGGATGGGCTGCACCAGGACCGGGTCAGTGAGAACCAGGGGGCCGAATCCACGCTGGCCTTCCACCTTTCGCTGGCCGAAATGAACTTTGCCGAACATTCGATCGAAGCCCTGCCGGACAATGCCTCATGACCCCTATTCCCCTCCGCCGCCACGAGACGATGCTCGTTCCCGAAAGCGCCCGGGTCATCATCCGGCCCTTCATCCCGTCCAGCTCCCACCGGGTCACCACCATCATCGGCCGCGCCCTCGCCCTGAGCGAGGAGGAGACCGAGCGGGACCTCAAGACCGTCCTCGCGGAGTTCGATTCCCGCCACCTCGACATCGAGACCCCGCTGCTGGCGAACTACGATCGGGTGCTGCCCCATATCTTCACGCAGCGGCCGCTCTCCCACGCCCGCAAGCTCCTCATCGGCGCGCTCTTCTCCGGGGAATACGCGCTGGAATCCGCGGCGCTCTTCAACCCCTCCATCGTGGCCCACCCCGACCAGAGCGGCGTGCCCACGGGCGCCCTGCGCTTTATCATGAGCCTGCGCGCCACCGGCGAGGGGCATGTGTCCTCCATCGAGTTCCGCACCGGCCTCATCGCCGCCGAGGGCGGCATTCGGCTGGACCCCGTTTCGCGCTTCGTCTCCCTGCCGGAGATCGCACCCAACCCCAGCTACAAGAAGACGGCCTTCATCGTCAAGCTGCACGAGATGGGATTCGACAACGGCCACACCACAGCCGTGATGGCGCCGCTGGCGGACCGCTTCACCCGGAGCGACCTGAACCGCAGCCTCCTCGCCATCCGCCGCGAGACCCGGCCGCTGACGCAGGATTTGAAGAACGCCCTTCGCTGCATCCAGTGGCTCGCCGACTCCAACTACGAGATGAACTTCGCGCCGACGCTCGCCATGAGCGAGCGCGTCATTTTTCCTGTCTCGACGAACGAGAGCAACGGCATCGAGGATGCGCGCTTCGTCCGCATGGTGGAGGACGACGGCTCCGTGATGTATTACGCCACCTATACGGCCTACAACGGACACGCCATCCTTCCCCAGCTCATCGAAACGCAGGATTTCCTTCATTTCCAGGTATTGACCCTCAGTGGCACGGCCGTGCAGAACAAGGGCATGGCGCTGTTCCCCCGGAAGATCGACGGCAGCTACGCCATGCTGTCCCGGCAGGACGACGAAAACCTTTTCATCATGTTTTCGGACAATCCCCACTACTGGAGTGACTCGAAGGTGCTCCTCCGGCCTGCGGAAATGTGGGAGTCCGTGAAAATCGGGAACTGCGGGTCGCCCATCGAAACCGAGGCCGGCTGGCTGGTCCTGACCCACGGCGTCGGTCCCATGCGCAAATACTGCATCGGTGCGGCCCTGCTCGACCTGCAGGATCCGACCAGGGTCATCGGCCGTCTACGAGAGCCCCTCCTGGGGCCCGAGGGCGTCGGCCGCGAGGGCTATGTCCCCAATGTCGTCTACAGCTGCGGATCCATGGTGCACGGCCGCGAGCTCATCCTCCCCTTCGCCATGAGCGACCGTGCCACCACCATCGTCAGCGTTCCCCTGGACGAGCTGCTGACCGCCTTGAAGGCCTGAGGCAGCAGGGCCCCTCCCGTTGGAGAGTGCTCTTCGGACTTTGGCTGCCCCTTCGTCATCGGCAGGGACGAACCGTATAAGTTTCACTCATGGGGGCGAAGAAGTGGTCTTCCCCAACCTTGACCCCGGCTCCCTCCTGCCCGTAATCTCCCCAAAGGAGCGATCGGTTGAAACTGACCCAGGGGGAGAAGTCCGAACGAAGCCGCAGCTTGATCCTGGAGGCAGCCCTCCAGCTCTTCTCGAAGCAAGGCTATCGGGGCACCAGCATCCGGGAGATTGCCGAGACGGCGGGAGTGTCCACGGGGAATGTCTATTACCACTTCCCGGACAAGGAGACCCTGTTCAGGACGCTCCTCGACCAATACTGGGAAGCCATCGACACGCCGGAGTTTCCCTTCAACAAGGCGCTGGCCGCAGGGGCCTTCCCGGATGATCTCGAGGCCCTTGCCGAGGCCGCCCGGGAGAGCGTCACGACCTACCGTCGGCATGTGGCCCTGATCTATGTGGATGTGGTCGAGTTCGACGGCACCCACATCCGGAAGTTCTACGCGGGCATGTCGAGCCGGTTCGAGACCTTCCTGAACCGGCGCTTCCCCGGCGATCAGCTGAAGGATCAGCTGGCACCTGGACTGGATCCCACCACCGCGCTCATGTTGGCCAGCCGGGTCTTCCTCCAGTACTTCGCCGTGGAGGTGCTGTTCGGGGTCCCCGATCAGCTGGGCCAGGGAACCCCCGCAGCCCTGAAGGAGATCTCCAAAATTCTCCGTCGGGGCTTCCTGAGACCACCGGATCCAGAGAAATAACCACCCATCCGTCGGCACCGTGGGTTCAAGGGGCAGTCAGCTCCTGACTCAAGTCGCCTATTTATTAGGTTTGCCTCTACGGGCGGGGCAAGAAATGAGACCTGCGTCACACGATGGAAACCATTTCATGTTTCCCGTTGACACGGGTACGGCCGAAGAGGAATCTTCTAAAAAAACCGACCGACCGTTCGTTTTTTAATTTCAACCGCACCGCTCTGCCCGCCCCTACTCGCCCGCACGGCCCCGAGAGGACCCATGAACCGATTCGCGACGATCGCATCCACAAGCTGCTATCTGCCCGAGATTGAGGTTACCAACGACGAGCTTCGCCAGCGCTTCGCCCACATCCCCGACTTCGTGGACCAGATGGAGGCTTCCTCGGGCATTCGCAGCCGGTGGCATGTCCCCGAGGGCTGGGCGACCTCGGATCTGGCCCTGCCGGCCGCGAAGCTGGCCCTGGAACGGGCGGGCCTGCGTCCCGAAGATGTGGACCTGATCATCCTCGGCACGGACTCGCCGGACTACATCACCCCCGCCACTTCGGTCGTCCTGCAGCACAAGCTGGGCGCCGTGAACGCCGGGACCTTCGATATCGGCTGCGCCTGCGCCTCCTTTCCCACGGCCCTGGCCTCGGGAGCCGGCTGGATCGCCACCAACCCGGCCATCAAGGTCGTGCTGGTGGTGGGCGCCTACCTGATGCACAAGCTGGCCTCCCCCGACGATCCCATGAACTTCTTCTACGGAGACGGCGCCGGCGCAGTGGTGCTGGTGGCCTCGGATCGTCCCGGCTTCATCGGCGCGGCGGCGCAGGCGGGCGGGGCCTACCACAAGTACTGGGGCCTTTTCTCCGGCGGCACCTACGAGCCCGCCTCCGTGGCGTCGGTGGCCGCAGGGCGGACGACGGTGAAGATGCTCGAGCGCTACCCGCCCGAGATCAACCACGAAGGCTGGCCCCGCCTGGTGCGCAAGCTGGCGGCCGATAGCGGGTTCACGCTCTCAGACATTGATTTCATCCTCTTCACCCAAGTGCGCAAGCCCTCCATCGATCTGGTCATGGCGGACCTGGGACTGCCCATGGAGAAGACCCACACCATCATGGAAGGGTGGGGCTACACCGGCTCAGCCTGTCTTCCGATGGCCCTGGACGACGCCCTCGCCAAGAAAAAGCTCCGCTCCGGCGACCGGCTCGTGCTGGTCGGCTCGGGGGTGGGCTACAACCAGGCGGCCGTGGCTTTCACCATGCCCTGATTCCCCAGAGGGGGAAGTCGGGCCAACCATTCCAAGCATGAAAGGACAGTGGTCATGAGCAAAGCAAGCATCATCGGTGCCTACAACACCCAGTTCGGCGCCTTCGTGAAGAAGGACAAGGCCACGGGTCTACTCACCGACACCAAGTCCTACTACGACCTGCTGGTCGAGGCCGGTCGCGGCGCCATTGCCGACGCGGGGCTGGATCCCAAGGACATCGACGCCATCTATGTGGGCTCCTGCTCCCCGGGTTCCTTCATCAATCAAGAGCATGTGGCGCCGCTGGCCGCCGAGATCGATCCGGCCCTGCGCTTCAAGCCCATGACCCGCTGCGAGTGCGCCTGCGCCTCGAGTTCGGTGGCGCTCTACGACGCGGTCTATGCCATCGAGGCCGGTCGCGCCAAGCATGTGCTGGTGATCGGCGTGGAGAAGATGAACCTGCTGCCGACGCCCCAGATGACCCATGTGCTGGCCTGCTGCTCGCACTGGCCCAGCGAAGGCTCCCGGGGCATGTCCTTCCCCATGTTGTTCGCCGAGTATGCCAAGGGCTACCAGGCGCACTACAAGATCCCGAACGAGGAACTGGAGAAGATGCTCTGGACCGCCGGGGCGCTCTGCTACAAGAACGGCGCCGAGAACCCGCTGGCCCATATCCAGAACGGCCCCGCGACGGTGGAGGCCGTCATGAAGCTCAATGAGCTGGATGCGAAGGGCAAGTGCAAGAACATGATGGTCGCCGCGCCCCTCCGCCTGCACGACTGCTCCCTGGTGACCGACGGCGCCGCCGCCCTGGTCATCACGCAGACCGCCCATGTCACCAACAAGGCCCGCGCCGTGGAGATCGCCGGCATCGGCCACTCTGCCGAGCGCCTGCCGGAGAATGTGCGCCCCAACATGCATGAGCTGATGGCCGGCAAGGATGCCGTGGCCAAGGCCTTCAAGGAAGCCAACATCACCGCCGCCGACATCGATCTGGCCGAGGTGCATGACTGCTTCACCATCAACCAGATCCTCTCCACCGAGGCGCTCGGCCTCTCCATGGATGGCCGCGGCGGCTACGACTACCTGGATGGCCGCTTCACGCGGGATGACCAGGTGGCCATCAACCTCTCCGGCGGCTTGAAATCCAAGGGCCATCCCGTGGGCGCCACCGGGGCCTCCATGCATGCCCTGATCTACAAGCAGCTCATCGGCGAGCCCATCGGCGTCAAGGCCAAGAAGGCCGACATCGGCGTGGCCTTCAATGTCGGAGGCTCCGCCGTCACCAACTGCGTCACCGTTCTGAAGAAGCTGTAGGGACGGAGGCCGACCATGCCCACCCTCACCTACAACGACATGACCTTCACGGTCGAGCCCCGGGGCGATCGCTGGGATATCAGCTACGCCCTGCCCAATGGTTCCAGCGCCATCGTGGGAGCCGGCCTCTTCGCAGGCCTGGCCGAAGCCGAAGCGGCCGCCCGGGCCCTGACCCTGGTCAAGACCATCTTCCCCGTCGGCATCAAGTCGGTGGGCCCCGATGTGGCACACCCCAGCACCATCGGGGACCTGAAGATCGTCGGCCCCGATGTCACGCACCCGAACTTCATCTACTGGAACAAGGACAGCGTGTCCTGCCCCAAACAGCTCTGATCCGGCTCCATTCCCTCCATTCATAAGGACGATTCACATGGACATCAAAGGCAGCGTGGCCCTCGTGACGGGCGGCGGCAACGGCATCGGCGAGGCGGTGGTGAAGCACCTCGCCAAGCAGGGCGCCCAGGTCGCCGTGGTCGACATGGCGCAGAAGAACATCGACCGCGTGGTCAAGGACATCAAAGAGATGGGCGGCGAGGCCATCGGCATCCAGGCCAACGTGACCAGCGAGGCCGACACCGCCCGGTACATCAAGGGCACGATCGAGGCCTTCGGGAAGCTCAACATCGCCGTCTCCTGCGCCGGCATCATCCGGGACGGGACGATGCTCAGCCTGGACAAGGAGACGGGCCAGGTCTCCAAGAAGCTGGACCTCGCCAAGTGGCAGGCCGTCATCGACACCAACCTCACGGGCACCTTCCTCACCATGCGGGACGCCGCCGAGGCCATGGTGAACGGCGGCTGGGAGGGCCTGCTGGTGCCGATCTCCTCCGTGAACAAGGCGGGTCAGGTCGGCCAGCTCAACTACTCCTCGGCCAAGGTCGCGGATGCCCTGATGCCCAAGATCATCGTGGGCGAGTTCCTCATGCGCGGGATCCGCAACATCCGCTGCGTGGCCATCGCCCCCGGCTACACCGCCACGCCCATGCTCACGGGCATGAACCAGGATGCCCTGAAGGCGATCCTCGAGGATGTGCACCTCGGCCGCCTGGTGGCCCCCGAGGAGATCGCCTCCCTCATCGGCTACTGCGTCGAGAACCAGGCCTTGAATGCCACCACCATCGAGATCACCGGCGGCCTCTGCTACCCGAAGGGGATCGCCAAGTAAGCATCTCCCTGCCCTCGAGCAGGTGCCGGACTTCAGCCAGACCCGTCACCCCGCAACTCTCCCCTTTTCTTCCTCCCTAACCCCTTGGATCGTGGGCCAAGCGCCCCTTCCATCACTCACATAAAGGACAGGTCATGAACATTCGTTTCGCTGTCGTTGCAGCCGCTTCGGCCTTCGCGGCCTTGCCCAGCTGGGGCCAGGGTCTCCAGGTGGGTGCCGGAACCAACATCACGCTCTCGGGCCTGCTCGCCGTCGGAGTGAAGCAGAGCGAGGTCACCAACACGGCGCGCCCTGGCATGGGCAAGGAACTGCGCCTGGATGACAACACCTCCCGCGTCATCATCAGCAGCACCTCCAAGATCACGGACGGCTGGAATGTGATCTTCCGCATCGAGAGCCGCTTCCAGGCTGATGTGCGCCCCGTGGACCCGGCTTTCCCCGGCACCACCCTCTACAGCGGCAACATCACGGGTTGGGCGGATGGCGACACCTGGGGCGGCATCTCCTCCCCCTACGGATCGCTCATGTTCGGCAAGTCCACCCTCTACTACACCGATACCATTTCCGTCGGCTACCTGGCCCCCTCCCTCGAGGCTCCCGGCGAGAGCTACCGGATTTGGGATGACAACGGCCTGGGCACCTTCAACATGCTCGACCAGGTCACCCCCATCAACAAGACCACGGGCGCCGCCGTGGGCAGCAGCTTCACCCTGGGCAACACCCGCTCCAGGAATGTGATCCGCTTCAATTCCATCAACTACAGCGGCTTCGATTTCTCCCTGGCCTACAGCAAGAACCCCGATGGGGATGAGCTCAAGTACACGGTCAACGCACCGACCGCCGTCCCCGGCACCGCCGGCTACCTCACGCGGGCCTACAATGCCGGTGGCACCATCTACGCAGGTGCCCGCTACAACAAGGGCCCCATCTCGGCCTCTCTGAGCTACCTGGACAAGAAGGTCAATGGCGGGGTGACCGCCGCCGGGTACGCCGGACCCCAGGATCTCCAGGCTGTTCGCGCCGGCGTGTCCTACAAGTTCCCCATCAACCTGAAGGTGGGCGTCGTCTACGACAACACCTCCATCGACAACGCCGTGATCGGCACCGTCGCGACCTCCGAGGCCGCCAAGCGCTCCGTCTTTGAGGTTCCCATCTCCTACGGCTGGGGCGATCACGCGGTCTACCTGACCTACTCCAAGGCCGGCGACACCTCCTCCCGCGCGGACACGGGCGCGACGCAGTTGAACCTCGGCTACGACTACGCCATGACCAAGCGGGCGTTCATCGGTGTCTTCTACACCGCGATCAAGAACGAGGCCAAGGCCCACTACACGCCCTTCCTCTCCGGCTCCTCGCTCGGCGGCACGACCAACTCCGTGACCGGCGAGAACTGGCGCCAGATCGGCTTCAACATCAACTACTGGTTCTAGCCTGGAGGAGGGTGACCGGGGCTTTGCCCAGGCATCCTACCGCCCCCAAGCTGGATCAAGGGACGCTGGACCCCGGGGGGGCTGGCGTCCCGCTTCACCGAAACCCAAGGAGACACCATGCAACTCAGACGAACCCTCATGAGCGGCCTCGCCGCGGCGGTTCTGGGCACAGGACTCGCCGTGGCCCAGGACATCAAGATCGCCCATGTCTACGATAAGACGGGCGTGCTGGAAGCCTACGCCAAGCAGACCCACGCCGGCCTGATGATGGGCCTGGAGTACGCCACCGGCGGCACGATGATGGTCAACGGCCACAAACTGGTAGTCGTCGAGAAGGACACCCAGGGCAAGCCGGATGTGGCCAAGTCCCAGCTGGCCTCGGCCTATGCCGATGACAAGGTCGCCCTGGCCGTGGGCCCCACCAGCTCGGGTGCCGCCCTGGCGATGCTGCCCGTGGCCGAGGAATACAAGCGGATCCTGCTGGTGGAGCCGGCCGTGGCCGATTCCATCACCGGCGACAAGTGGAACCGCTTCATCTTCCGCACGGGTCGCAACTCGTCCCAGGACGCCATCTCCAATGCCGTGGCCCTGGACAAGGCCGGCGTGAACATCGCCACCCTGGCCCAGGACTACGCCTTCGGCAAGGACTTCGTGAAGGCCTTCCGGGGCGCCCTCAAGCAGGCCAAGCTCGTGCACGAGGAGTACCTGCCCGCCACCACCACCGACTTCACCGCCGGAGCTCAGCGGCTCTTCGACAAGCTGAAGAACCTGCCTGGCCGCAAGATCATCTTCATCAACTGGGCCGGCGGCGGCAATCCCTTCAAGATCGCCGATCTGAATCCCAAGCGCTTCGGCATCGAGATCGCCACCGGCGGCAACATCCTGCCAGCGCTGGCGGCCTACAAGGCCTTCCCCGGCCTGGAGGGCTCCGCCTACTACTACTACGAGATCCCCAAGAACAAGATCAACGAATGGCTGGTGAAAGAGCACTTCAAGCGCTTCAACGCGCCGCCGGACTTCTTCACGGCCGGTGGCATGTCGGCCGGGCTCGCGGTGGTGGAAGCCCTCAAGAAGACCAAGGGCGATGCCAGCACTGAGAAGCTCATCGCCACCATGGAAGGCATGTCCTTCGAGACCCCCAAGGGCAAGATGACCTTCCGCAAGGAAGACCATCAGGCCATGCAGACCATGTACCACTTCAAGATCAAGGTCGATCCCAAGGTCGCCTGGGCCGTGCCTGAGCTGGTGCGTGAGATCAAGGCCGAGGACATGCAGATCCCGATCACCAACAAGCGCTGAAGCCCTCCGGGTCCGGTCGCGTCCTTCGGGGCGCGGCCGGACCCGGCCGCCTTCCCCGACCTCCGCCCCCTTTCGAGTGACCCTCATGTTCGCCCTGGAAACGCAAGACCTCACGATCCGCTTCGGTGGCCATGTGGCCGTCAGCGCCGTGTCCTGCGCCTTCGCGCCTGGCACGCTGACCGCCATCGTCGGCCCCAACGGCGCGGGCAAGACCACCTACTTCAACCTGATCTCAGGACAGCTCAGGGCCACCGCCGGCCGCGTGCTCCTCCATGGTGAGGACATCAGCGGCTGTTCCGCCCCGCAGCGCAGCCGCCGCGGCATCGGCCGGGCCTTCCAGCTGACCAACCTCTTCCCGAATCTGACCGTCCTGGAAAACATCCGCCTCGCCGTCCAGTCGCGGGCCGGGGTGGGCCTCAACCTCTGGAGCATCTGGAGCAGCCACCGCGAGCTCACCGGCCGCGCCGAGGAGGTGCTTGAGACCGTGGCCCTCACGGCCAAGCGGGACCTTGCCGCGGCCGCCCTGCCCCACGGCGATCAGCGCAAGCTGGAGGTGGCCATCCTCATGGCTCTCGAACCCGACATCTTCATGTTCGACGAGCCCACGGCAGGCATGAGCGTGGACGAAGTGCCGGTGATCCTTGACCTGATCCGTTCGCTCAAGGCCCGGCGGGACAAAACCATCCTGCTGGTCGAGCACAAGATGGATGTGGTGCGGGAGCTGGCCGACCGAATCATCGTGCTCCACAACGGGGCCCTGGTGGCCGATGGAGAGCCCGCCGAGGTGATCGCCTCGCCCATCGTCCAGGAAGCCTACCTGGGAATCGAGGTGGCGAAATGAGCGCACCCCTGCTGCAGCTCGACGGAGTGCACACCCACATCGGCGCCTACCACATCCTGCACGGGGTGGACCTCCAGGTCGCCCGCGGGGAGCTCACGGTCCTGCTGGGCCGCAACGGCGCCGGCAAGACCACCACCCTGCGCACCATCATGGGCCTCTGGCCCGCCTCCTCCGGAGCCATCCGCTTCGACGGCGCGGAGATCGGCGCCCTCAGCACGCCGGAGATCGCGCATCGGGGCATCGCCTATGTCCCCGAGAACATGGGGATCTTCGGCGACCTGACCGTGCGCGAGAACATGCTCCTCGCCGCCCGGGGCGCCAAGCGCGTCGAGGACATCGACACCGCTTGCCTGGACCGGGTCTTCGGCCTGTTCCCGGCCCTGAAGCGCTTCTGGCAGCACCCTGCCGGGCTGCTCTCCGGCGGCCAGAAGCAGATGCTGGCGGTGGCCCGGGCCATCATCGAGCCGCGCCAGCTCCTGCTGATCGACGAGCCCAGCAAGGGCCTGGCGCCGGCCATCATCCAGAACATGATCGCGGCCTTCCGCGAGCTCAAGCAGACCGACACCACCATCCTGCTCGTGGAGCAGAACTTCAATTTCGCCCGCCAGCTTGGAGACAAGGTGGCCGTGATGGACGGCGGCCGCATCGTGCATGCGGGCACCATGGCCGACCTCGCCGGGGACGAGGGCCTGCAGCAGCGCCTGCTGGGCCTCTCCCTCGCGGCCCATCAGTGATGAGGAACCGCCGATGAACGCTGTCACCCCCTCAACCCTGGCCCTGGACGCGCTGCCGACGGTGCGTCCGGACCGGATCCCGCTGCTGCTGCTCCCCGTGCTGGCCCTCGTAGCCATCCCGCTCACCGGATCCTTCTCCACCTGGGTCACGCTCACCTTCGCCGGCCTGGCCATGGGCATGATCATCTTCATCATCGCCTCGGGCCTGACCCTGGTCTTCGGCCTCATGGATGTGCTCAACTTCGGCCACGGCGTGTTCATCACCCTCGGGGCCTTCCTCGCCACCTCGGTCCTGGGCCGCATGACCGGCTGGACCGAGAGCGAATCCCTGGCCCGCAACCTCCTGGCCGTGCTGCCGGCCATGGCCGCAGCCATGGCGGTGGCCGGGGGCGTGGGTCTCGCCTTCGAGCGGCTGATCATCCGGCCGGTCTACGGCCAGCCCCTGAAACAGATCATGATCACCATGGGCGGGATGATTGTCGGCGTCGAGCTGATCAAGGTCATCTGGGGGGCGCAGGCCATCCCGCTGCCCCTGCCGGTGGCCTTCCGCGGCTCCCTGCTGTTCGGCGAGGCGGCCGTGGAGAAGTACCGGCTGATCTCCGTGGTCATCGGCCTCTGCGTGTTCGCCGTGATGTTCTGGGTGCTCAGCCGCACCAAGGTCGGCCTCCTGATCCGGGCCGGCGTGCAGGACCGCGAGATGGTGGAGAGCCTGGGCTACCGCATCGGCCGGCTGTTCATCGGCGTCTTCGTGGCGGGGTCCGCCCTGGCGGGCCTGGGCGGCGTCATGTGGGGCCTCTACCAGCAGACCGTCACGCCCGAGATGGGCGGCCAGATCAATGTGCTGCTCTTCATCGTCATCATCATCGGCGGCATGGGCTCCGTGGGCGGATGCTTCATCGGCTCCCTGCTGGTGGGCCTGATGGCGAACTACGCCGGCTTCCTCGCCCCCAAGGTGGCCCTCTTCTCCAACATCCTCCTGATGGTGATCGTCCTGATGTGGCGACCTGAGGGGCTCTATCCGGTGGGGAAGCGATGATCTTCAGCCGTCTGCTTTCCGGTGACCTGCCCCGCAGCCGCGTGCTCGCGGTGCTCCTGCTGGCCATCCTGGCCGGGCTCCTGCTCACCCCCTTCGCCTTTCCCGGGGCCAAGGCCCTGAATGTCGCCGCCAAGATCTGCATCTTCATCGTCCTGGTGTCGAGCTTCGACCTGCTGCTGGGCTACACCGGCATCGTCTCCTTCGCCCACACCATGTTCTTCGGCATCGGCGCCTACGGTGTCGCCATCGCCCTGAACCGCATGGGGCCCACCTGGACCGGCGTGGCGGTGGGTGTGGCCGCAGCCCTCCTCCTCTCGCTCGTGCTGTCCCTGCTGATCGGCCTGTTCAGCCTGCGGGTGAAGGCCATGTTCTACGCCATGATCACCTTGGCCGTGGCGACGGCCTTTCAGACCTTCGCCTCCCAGCTATCGGACTTCACCGGGGGCGAAGACGGACTCACCTTCAAAGTCCCGGAGTTGCTGTCGCCGGGCTTCTCCCTCTCGGAGCACCCCTTCCTGGGCGTATCCCTGGACGGGCGCCTGATCGCCTTCTACCTGCTGGTGGCCGTCATGCTGGTGCTCTTCCTCCTCATGCTCCGCATCGTCAACTCGCCCTTCGGCCGCGTGCTGCAGGCGATCCGCGAGAATGCCTTCCGGGCGGAGGCCCTGGGCTACCGGACCGTGGTGTACCGCACCTATTCGAATGTCCTTTCCGCCTGCTTCGCCACCCTGGCGGGCGCCCTGCTGGCCCTCTGGCTGCGCTACAACGGCCCCGACACCTCGCTCTCTTTCGAGATCATGATCGACATCCTGCTCATGGTGGTGATCGGCGGCATGGGCACCCTCTACGGCTCGGTGGTGGGGGCCACGCTGTTCATCATCGTGCAGAACTACCTGCAGGATCTGATGAAGCTGGCCAGCGAGGGGATGAGCAAGGTGCCCCTGGTGCGAGACCTCCTCCACCCCGACCGTTGGCTGCTCTGGCTCGGCATCCTCTTCGTCCTGAGTGTCTACCGCTTCCCCACCGGCATCGTCGGGAAGCTCCGGGCCAAGGCCCGCGCCAAGGCCTGATTCCCGACATTTCGGATCTCCGGGAGGTGATCCACCATGCCCCACCTGCGCGCCAACGGCGTTGATCTCCACTACGAATTCCACGGTCCCGAATCCGGCGAGCTCCTCGTGCTCAACAACGGCATCTTCATGAGCACGGCCGCCTGGGGATTCCAGCTGCCCGAGCTGGCCCGACGGTACCGGGTGCTGGCCTACGACATGCGAGGCCAGGGCAAAAGCGGGCACCCCGAGGGCGAGTATTCCCTGGAGCTGCACGCCGCGGACCTGGCGGCCCTGATGGATGCCCTGAAGCTCGGCCCGGCCCACATGGTCGGCACCTCCTACGGCGGCGAGCTGAACCTGCTCATGGGCCTCCGGCATCCGGAGCGCTGCCGCAGCCTGGTGATCATCGCCTCGGTTTCCCACAGTGATGCGCTGTGCGCGGCCATGGTGGAGCGGTGGCGGCTGGCGGCCCAGCTCGGCGACGGACAGGCCTTCTTCCGACTCATCTACGCCGATGTCTACTCCGAAGCCTTCCTGACGGAGCGCCCCGACTTGGTCCCCCTGGCCGAGGCCCGGTACGCCGCCCTCGACCTGCCCGCCGCCGTACGCCTCATCGAGAGTTTCCAGAAGTTCAACATCACTTCGGATCTGCACCGCATCCAGGTGCCCACCTGCATCGTTTCGGCGGAGCTCGATCTCCTCAAGCCCCGGAAGTACGGGGAGATCATGCACCGGGCCATTCCCGGAGCCGAGTTCCACCTGATCGCAGGGGCCGGCCATGTCGTCGTCGTGGAGCGGGCGGCAGAGGTCAACACCCTCATTCTCGGCTTCCTGGCCAAGCACGCCGCGTGAGCGCACCGGGAAGCCCCAGGTATCTTTCAGGAGTTGCCATGAATGCCCAGGATATCTACCGCAGCAAGCGGATCACCATCGACGAGGCCGTCTCCCACATTCAGAGCGACAACGATGTGATCGTCGCCCAGTGCGCCTCGGAGCCCCAGGGCTGCATGTCGCGCTTCCACATCGTCGGGGACCGTGTGCGGAATGTCCGCGTGTTCTCGGTGCTGACCCTCAAGGAATACGACTTCTACATGAAGAAGGAGATGCAGGGCCACTTTGAGCTGGCCTCTTGGTTCCACGCGCCGGGCTCCCGCGCCGCCCTCAAGGCCGGTACGGGCACCGTGACCTATGTGCCGAACATGCTCCACCGCGCGGCCACGGATCGCATCCATGCCCACCGGCCCGACATCTTCTTCGGCACCTGCACGCCGCCGGACAAGCACGGCTTCGTCTCCCTCTCGCTGGGCATCACCTACGAGAAGGACATCATGGACCACGCCCGCCTGGTCGTCCTCGAGGTGAACCCGCGCCTTCCGCGGACCTTCGGCGACACCCAGGTCCATGTATCCGAGGTGGACTACTTCGTCGAGCACGACCAGGAAGTTCCCTCCCTGCCCGCTCCCGTACCCAACGCGACCGACCTCCAAATCGGCGCCTACATCGCGGACCTCGTGGAGGACGGCTCCACCCTCCAGCTGGGTATCGGCGGCATCCCCAACGCCGCGGCCCTCGCCCTCAAGGGCAAGAAGGACCTCGGCGTCCACACCGAGATGCTTGTGGATTCGATGATGGAGCTCTACCAGATGGGCGTCATCACGAACGCCCGGAAGGCGCTGAAGCCGGGAAAGTTCCTTACGACCTTCGCCATGGGCTCGCGGAAGTTCTACGACTGGCTGGACGACAATGTGGCCGTGGAGTTCCAGCGCGGCAGCTGGGTGAACAATCCCGCCATCGTCGCGCAGAACTCCAGGATGGTCTCGGTCAACACCTGCATCTCGGTGGATTTCACGGGGCAGGTGGCCAGCGAATCCATCGGCACCAGCCAGTACTCGGGCACCGGCGGCCAGTCCGACACGGCTCAGGGGGCGGTGGCCGGCTTCGATGGCCTGGGCAAGAGCATCATCGCCTGCTACAGCACCGCCAAGAACGGCACCGTCTCCACCATCACCCCGACGCTGCCCCTGGGCTCGGCCGTGACCCTGCACCGCTCCCATGTGGACCATGTCGTCACCGAGCATGGCGTGGCGCGGCTGCGCGGCCGGACCGTGCGCGAGCGGACCCAGGAGCTCATCAGCATCGCCCACCCGGACTTCCGCGCCGAGCTCATCGAGCAGGCCCGGAAGCTCGGCTACCTGTGACCAGGCTGGGCGTCTCAACTCAATCTTGAATGGAGCGTGTGCCATGCATGTAGGCATCATCGGGTACGGAAACTGGATCCCCTCGGGCAGGGTGACGGCCGCGGATCTGGCCGCTGCCACCGGCATCCCCGAGGAGGTCATCGCCCTGAAGTTCGGCGTGAAGGGCAAGCCCATCGCCGGGCCCGGCGAGACCACGGCCTTCATGGGGCTGGCCGCTGCCAACAAAGCGCTGGCCAGCGCCGGGATCGAGGGGGGCGCCGTGGATCTGGTGATCTGGTGCGGCGCCCAGCACAAGGACTACCCCTGCTGGCTGGCCGGCCTCTATGTGGCCAACCAGATCGGCGCAAAGAACGCCTGGAGCTTCGACATGGAGGCCATGTGCGGCTCCATGATGGCCGCCCTGGATGTGGCCAAGGCCCTCATGACCACGCACCCCGAGCTGGGAACCGTTCTCCTCGTCTCGGGCTACCGCAACAACGACCTCATCGACCCGGCCGTGCCCGAGACCCGGTTCATGCTCGACATCGGCTCCGGCGGCTCCGCCCTGGTGCTGAAGAAGAATGCCGGCCGGAACGCCATCCTAGCCTCGGCCTTCCGCGGCGATGGCTCCCTGTCCGAGATGTGCATCGTGCCGGCCCTGGGTTCCAAGGCCTGGCCCCCTGCATCCGGCGATCTGGCGCGGGCTCACTTCGTGGTGCCGGACGAGCCGGCCTTCAAGGCCAAGCTGGGCGAGGTGACCATGCCCAACTTCTACGCCGTGATCCGCGAATCGCTGAAGCTGTCCGGCCTGTCGGAGCGGGAGCTCGACTACCTCGCCATCCTCCACTTCAAGCGCAGCGCCCACGATGCGGTCCTGGCCGAGCTGGGCCTCCGGCAAGACCAGAGCACCTACCTGGACGAGTACGGCCATCTGGGCCAGAACGACCAAGTGCTCTCGCTTGAGCTTGGGCTGAGGGACGGAAAGATCCACGACGGCTCCCGCTTGGTGTTCGTGGGCGCCGGACTCGGGTTCGTTTGGGCCGCCACCACCATCCAGTGGGGCCCGTATTCGGAGTAGGGAGGTCACATGTTTTTGGGATGGATCCTGGGTGCCCTGGCGCTGGGCGCGTTGCTCATCATCGTTCTCGCCTTCGGCTGGCTGATGCTCAAGCGGCCGCTGGAACTCTTGGATTGGGGCACGCGGCGGGCCTTGGGCCGGGCCGGCCTGGAGAAGTGCGTCGTCCCCTCGCCGGTGGGCCCCCAGACTGTCTTCGTGGGGGGCACGGGGCCCTTGCTGGTGTTCCTGCACGGCGCCGGTCACCAGGCCGGGACCTGGCTGCAGTCCGTCCGGGCCCTCGGTACAGACTACACCCTGATCATCCCGGACCTCGCGGGCCACGGCGAGAGCGCCCCCGTCACGGGCCCCATCCAGGCCTCGGACATCGTGGGTGGACTGGAGGCCGTGATCGCCAGCCAGGCCCAGGGCCGTCCGGTCACCCTCATCGGCAACTCGCTGGGCGGCTGGATGGCGATGGTGCTGGCCACCCGGCACCCCGAATGGGTGGAACGGATCGTCGCCGTCAACGGCGGCCCCCTGGCAGGCACCGATGCGAGCGTGCGCATGCTGCCGGCCACCCGTGAGGAGGCCCGCGAGACCATGGCCCGGCTGCGGGATGCCAGCAGTCCCGCCATCCCCAACCATGTCCTGGATGATCTGGTGCGCCGCTCCCGAAGCGGGCCCTTCGCCCGCTTCGTGGCCACCACCCCCACCATGGGGGCCTGGGCACTCACCGAGGCCCAGCTCGCCACCATCCAGGTTCCGGTGCGGCTGATCTGGGGTGTCTCGGATGGACTGATGCCCCTGGCCTACGCCGAGCGCATGCGGGCGGCCCTGCCCGATGTCGAGCTCTTCCCGCTGGAACGCTGTGGGCATGTCCCCCAGCAGGAGGCCCCCGAGCGCTTCCTGGCGGCGCTACGGCAGGCCCTGGGATAAGCCCTGGGGTAGGCGTCTCCGGTTGAAGCTGGGACGGGCGGAGGCGAGTGGGCTGACATCGAGCCGGTAACCCCGGGCGACTTCGTGCCGTAGGTTCGGATGGCAGCCTGCAAAGGCCGCCCCGGGTGCCTGTACCCAACAGCCCCGGGACCGTGGATTTCCCCATGCCACCGTCCGCCCCCGGCAACTCCGATGGCAACGGGCGACGGAAAAATGGACATCGGAGAACGGGCACCCGCCCCGACCACTAAACCAATTACGAAGATTTTCGTTGACGACTACGAAACCTATCGTATCTTTTCGGCATTCCCCTTCCGGAGCCCTTTCTCATGCAGCCTTCCGTCCGCCCCACCGATGCCGAACTCGCCATCCTCCGAGTCCTCTGGGAGCGGGGACCGAGCACGGTGCGGCAGGTCTTCGAGGTGCTGTCGGCGGAGCGGGAGCTCGGCTATACGACGGCACTGAAGATGCTGCAGATCATGGATGAGAAGGGCCTGGTTCAGCGGGACGCCACGGATCGCACGCATGTCTTCTCGGCCACCCAGACCCAGGCCGAGACCCAGCGGACCATGCTCGACGACCTGCTGGACAAGGCCTTCGGGGGGTCCTCCTCGAACCTGGTGATGCAGGCGCTCGCCACGCGCAAAGCCAGCCGGGAGGAATTGGCGGAAATCCGGAAGATGCTCGACCAGGCGGAAGGGAGGAAGCGATGACCACGCTCCTGTCGCTCGTGCAACACCCCCTGGCCCAGACCCTGGGCTGGACCCTGATCCACTTCCTCTGGCAGGGGGCGGCCCTGGGCCTGCTGGCCTGGATGGGCCTCCTGCTCATGCGTGGCGCCAGCGCCAAGGCCCGCTATGGCGTGGCCTGCGCCTTCCTGCTGCTCATGGTGGCCGCCCCCACGGGGACCTTCCTGCTGCTTCAGCAGTCCTCGGCGGCCCTGGCCGAGCCCTTGCGCCTGAGCCTGGAGGCATCTGCAGCCACGGCCGCGAGAACGGGGGCGGCGGTTCCGGATGCGCCGCTGCCCCAGCGGGTCAAGGCCACCCTGGATCCGGTCTTGCCCTGGCTGCTGGCCGGATGGGCCGTCGGGGTCCTGCTGCTGTCTACCCGGTTCCTGGGGAGCTGGGTCCGCGTGCAGCGCCTGCGCCGGCTCGGCGCCACGCCCGTTCCTGCCGAATGGCACCTGGTCGTGTCGCGGCTCTGCCGGGACCTGAAGCTCGCCCGCGCCGTGCGGCTGCTCCAGTCCGCCGCAGTGGAGGTGCCCACGGCCCTGGGCTGGCTGCGTCCCGTGATCCTGCTGCCCGCCTGCGCCCTGTCGGGCCTGACGCCCTTGCAGCTAGAGGCCATCCTGGCCCACGAGCTGGCCCACATCCGCCGGGGTGATTTCCTGGTGAACCTGCTCCAATCCCTCGTCGAAGTGCTGTTCTTCTACCACCCCGCCGTCTGGTGGCTGTCGGCCCGCATCCGCGCCGAGCGCGAACACTGCTGCGACGATGTGGCCGCCGAGCTCTGCGGCGACCCCCTGATCCTGGCCCGGGCCCTCACCGACCTCGAGGCCCTGCGCGAACCCGCCGCCGCATCCCCCACCCACCTGGCCATGGCCGCCAATGGAGGCTCCCTCATGCATCGCATCCGCCACCTGCTCCAACCCTCCCTGCCCATCCCCGGCGGTGTCCGCGCCACGACCCTCGTCCTGCTGGCGGCCTCTCTGCTGGGCGCGGCGGGCGTCGTCCTCCAGGACAAAGACAAGGAAACCACCCCCAAGGGCGGCTCCAGCACCCGCATGAAGGTTCTCGACGGCGACCGCCAGGTGGATGTGCGCCTGAAAGGCGAGGTCAAGCTCGACCCTTCCGCCCAGGAACCCGTGACCGTGCCCGGCGACGGCAGCTTCCGCATCGAAGAGAAGAAGGGCGGGAAGCTCCGGACCTATGCCGCCACGAAGGACAAGAAGACCTACACCGTGGATGGCCAGGAGAAGGCCCTGGACGCCGAGGGTGAAGCCTGGCTGCGCGACGCCGTGAAGGAGGCCGCCAAGGCGCAGGCAGGACGCGACAAGGCCCACCGCATCGAGATTCGCACCCGGCATTTCGAGGGCCGCACCCGGGATATGGAAGCCCGCGAGCGGGAGCTGGATGCCCGTTCGCGCGACATGGAGATCAGGACGAAGGACCTGGAACACCGCGCCCAGAGCATGACGCCGGAAGAGCGAGCCAAACTTCAGACGGAGGCCGATCGTCTGAAGGCCGAGGGTGAAAAACTGAAGGTCAAAGGGGAACGCTGGAAGGCTGAGGCTGAACGCCTCAAGGCCGACCCCGAGATGCAGGCCCTCATCGCCAAGGCGGAGGCTGAGGGCCACAGGGTGCACATGGAAGTTCGCAAGCATCAGGACGGTCCTCCCGGGACCGTGGTGATCCGGCGCCACGAGGACGGCAAGGGCGTCGTGGAAAAGCGGCTGAAGGTGATCCAGGAGGGCGGTGACCCCAAGGAAGGCGGCACCTGGGCCTTCATCGGGCCTGAGGCCTCCGACGAGGAGACCGTGATCGTCGAAGGCATGGACAAGGAGATCCACATTCCGCCCGTCCCCATGCCCCGGATGCGCTTCAAGCACTCGGCGCCGGACCCGGGAGTCGATCCGCAGGTGGAGATCCGGGCCCTGCAGTCGGCCATGAAGTCGATGCAGAAGCGCCTCGACCAGCTGCAAAAGCAGATGGCCACGGCACCGAAGGCCCCCAAGGCGACGAAACAGCCCCGGCTGGCGCCCATGACCCCCCTGGCCCCCATGGCGCCCCTCCCGCCGCCTCCGCCTCCACCGCCGCCCGCGCCGGAAGCCCCCCCGGCCCCGCCCGCGCCGCCCGAAGACCCCCATCGCTGACCTGAATTTTCTTTTCCCGGAAGAAGGGCCCGCCATGCGGGCCCTTCTCACAGCTGATGCAAGAAGGCCTCCACCCGGTCCCAATCCCGGGTCACGGGGAAGGGAGGCAGCGCCGCCCGCACCTGGGCGGCGTAGCGCTTGCCCAGGCGGTCCTCGCTGGGCAGCATGAGGCGCGGATCCAGCACCGCCACCACGCCGCGGTCGGTGCGGGTGCGGATGAGCCGGCCGATGCCCTGCTTCAGCTTGAGCGTCATCTGGGGCACCTGGATGCCGATGAAGCCCAGGCCGTCGCGCTGGGCGTCCGCCTCGCGGATGCGGGCCTGCAGCACGGGGTCGTCCGGAGGCGCGAAGGGCAGCGCGGAGACCACCACCAGGCTGAGTGCCTCGCCGGGCAGGTCCACGCCCTGCCAGAAGCTGGCCAGGCCCAGCAGCACCGCCGAGGGCGTGGCGCGGAAGCGGTCCAGCAGCTGGGTGCGGGAGAGGCCATCGCCCTGCACGAAGAAGGTGAGCTCGGGCAGCGCGTCCTCCAGCCGGGGCCGGAAGGCCGCCAGCATCTTGCGGCTGGTGAAGAGCAGCAGGGCCCGGCCCCGGCTGGCCCGCAGCATGCGCTCCATGGCCGAAAGCGAGGCCTCGATCCAGGCCGGATCGCCCACGCCCCCGCCGCCCGCGCGGCGCTCGGGCAGGCCCGGCGGCACGAAGAGCAGGCCCTGGGCCTCGAAGTCGAAGGGGCTCTCCACATGCTCGGCGACCTCCACCTCGGGCCGCGTGAATCCCAGGCGCAGCCCCAGGCCATTGAAGCCGCGGCCATCCCGCAGGGTGGCGCTGGTGAGGATCACGCTCTCGAAGCCGCGGCGCACATGCTGATGGAAGAAGGGGCGGACATCCACCGGGTTCGACTTGAAGTGGACGAGGCTCGGGCCCTCCCGGTTGAGGGTGGAGACCCAGCCTTCGGGCTGGGCGAAGATCTGCTCCATGCGCGAGAAGGCCGTGCCCACCCGCTCCGCGAGGCGCATCCACAGCGGGTTCTCGGGATCGGCCGAACCGAGGCGGCGCGCCTCCATCCACAGGGGGTGCCCCGCCTCCACCCAGGCACCCACGGCATCCGCCAAGGCCTTCATCTCGGGGCCGGGGCTCAGCAGAGGCAGCACACCGCCTTCGAGGGGCACCCAGGCGAGAATGTCGGCCCAGGCCCGCTCCCAGGGTTCCAGCAGAGCCGCCAGGCCCGCGCCCTGCCCCTTGGCGGCGTCCCGCAGATCCGTGAAGAGCAGGTTCATGGCGCGGCTGGACCAGGCCTCGGCGCAGCTCTCCGTGAGCTGTTCCTCCAGGTCGTGGGCCTCATCGAGGATGAGCACGGGTGCGTCGGGCAGCACCTGGCCGAAGGCGGATTCGCGCAGCACACGGTCGGCCAGCAGGAGCGCATGGTTGACGATGATGAGGTCGGCCTCGGCCACCTCCGCCCGCAGCTTGGTGAGGAAGCAGTCCTCGTAGCGGGGGCACTGGCGGCCCGTGCAGCGCTCGGCCCGCGCGTTGATCTTGTCCCACAGGGGCGACTCGCCCTCTCCGAAGCGGCCCAGCCCCTCTCGATCCCCATCCTGGGTCTCGCGGGTCCAGCGCTGCAGGGCCAGCCAGAGCTGCTGGTCGGCCCGGCTGAACTCCAGGTGGGCATCCGTGGAGACGGCCTCCCAGGCCGTGCGGCAGAGGTAGTTGGCGCGGCCCTTGGCCAGCACGGCCTTGATGGGCCGGCCCAGGATGCCCGCCGCCCGGGGCACATCCTCCTCCAGCAGCTGCCGCTGGAGCTGCTTGGTGCGGGTGGCCACCAGGATGGGATGGCGACCGGCGGCCAGGGCCGGGATCAGGTAGCCCAGGCTCTTGCCCGTGCCTGTGCCCGCCTCCACCGCCTGGATCACGGCTTCCGGCCGGGCCTCGGGTTCGCCGCCTCCGTCGCGCCACTTCTGGAAGCGGGCGGTACCGTCCACCACGGCGTTGTGCACCAGCTCGGCCATGCGCCGCTGGCCGGGCCGGTCCTCGGCCCCCGGGAAGCAGGCGAAGATCCGGCCCTCCGACGGGGCGAAGTAGCGGTCCATGGGATGCGCCATCGAATCAGTGTGGAGCAAAGGCGGAAAAAGGGCGAATGACCTTGCTCGTTTGGATTGCAGGGATCGGCGGCACCTCGGCGGCCGGGGCGGGCTCCGCCCGGCCCGGCCGCGGGGTCCAAGGGGGACGCAGAGGCGGCGCAACCGCCGGGCGGTCCCCCTTGATTACTTGTGATATTCCTTGCCCCGGAGGATGGTGAACGCCCGGTAGAGCTGCTCCAGGAGCATCACCCGGCTCAGTTCGTGGGGGAAGGTCAGGGGCGACAGGCTCAGCTGCTCCCGGATCTCCGCCTTCAAGCCGGGATCGAAGCCGTGGCTGCTGCCCAGGGCAAAGGCCAGGCTGTCGCCCCGGTCCATGCGCTCGCCCAGCCACTTGGCCAGGGCCTCGCTGTCCCGGAGTTTTCCCTCCGGCGTGAGGAGCACCGGGCATTTCACGGCCTTCAGCTTCGGCCGGAGGCGCTCGGCCTCCTCCCGCAGCTGGCGGGCCGGATCCCCCTTACCCTCGGTCAGTTCCGTCACCTCCAGCCGCGCATAGGGCCGGAGCATGTCGAGGTAGTGACGCTCCAGATCCCGGCAGGGATCCAGGCGCAGGCGTCCGAAAGCAATGAGGGAGATGGGATACATGAGAGATCTCACATCAGAATCCCACTCCGCCGCGCGAGGAGCGCCGGGCGAGCGAGGCAAGGAACGCGAGGGAAGCCTAGCGGGTACTAGGCGATCCGAGCGTGACACGGCATCGCGACGCCCGCCACCCCTCGCCCGCAGGGATGAAGCCAGGCAGGCGCCCCGCGGCGTCAGGGCCCTTGAACAACAAACCATGTTGCCTTGCGGTGCATCCTGCCTGGCATCATCGCGGCGGGGTCGGATTCTGATATGAGATCTGATTGTGATGAATTTCCCTTGGCAGCCTAGCGGGTTGGCTCCACCATCCTTGTCATCCTGACCATCCCGTCCCGGAGGTAGTTCCATGCGTCGTTCTCTCGCATTGCCCCTCGCCAGCCTGCTCCTCGTACCCGCCTTCGTCGGGTGCGGCGGCGACGCGATTCCCACCACCGCGCCCGCCGCGGCGAAGGAGCCCGCCGACATCCTCTACCACCTGCAGTACCTGGTGGTGCGCAAGGACTACAAGCACGCCGCCCTCATCGCCCCCATCACGCCGGATGTGGTCTATCCCTCCGCCATGCACTTCCACAAGCAGGCGAAGGAACTGGGCATCACCCTCACGCCCGAAGAGATCAAGGGCCTGGGCATCGAGCACCTGGCCGCCAAGCTCGACGAGCTGCCGGGCGGTCCCACCGACGACTACCCGGTGAAGGACGCCCGCCTGGCCTTCAATGCCGGCCTCTACCGCCTGCTGAAGGGCATCACGGACAAGTCCTGGGGCAAGATGCGCCACATGGGCATCACCGACAACTCCGCCGCCCGCCAGTTCGGGTCCTCCACCATCGTGAAGGACATGGCCCTGGGCTTCGATGGCACGAAGGTCCTCACCGTCAGCTGCCTCAAGAAGCCCGATGGCACCTGGGGCGTCTCCTACCTGCGCTATGAAGTGGCCCTCAAGAGCCTGAAGCAGTAGGCCCCTCCCGCCTTCCCGCTCTTTCGCCGCGCCCCGGAGTCCACGGATTCCGGGGCGCGCTATGCTTGGGCCGGCGCTTGGGCCGGCCGCCGCAGGCCGGAGCGGACGCGGGGGGTTCCCATGACCGGGGCCATGAACCTCTTCGACAGTGTCAGCCGGCAGTTCGATGAGGCCGCCGACATCCTGGGGCTCTCCCAGGACATCCGGGAGCTCCTCAAGATCCCCTACCGGGAGATCACCGTCGCCATGCCCATCCGCATGGACGATGGCACCCTGAAGGTCTTCAAGGGCTACCGCGTGCAGCACAACGGGGTGCGCGGCCCCCAGAAGGGCGGGCTCCGCTTCCACCCGGACCTGGACCTGGACGAGGTGCGCGCCCTGGCCAGCCTCATGACCTGGAAGACCGCCGTGGTGAACATCCCCTTCGGCGGCGCCAAGGGCGGCATCCAGTGCGACCCCGCGAAGATGTCCCAGCATGAATTGGAGATGCTCACCCGCCGCTACATCTCCAAGCTCTCCATGGTGCTGGGCCCCACGCGCGATGTGCCGGCCCCGGATCTGAACACCAACGCCCAGACCATGGCCTGGGTACTGGACGAATACGGCCGCAAGAACGGCTACCAGCCCGCCTGCGTCACCGGCAAGCCCATCGAGCTGGGGGGCAGCCAGGGCCGCGAGGCGGCCACCGGGAAGGGCGTGGCCCTCTGCACCCGGGAGGCCTGGACGAAGGTGCTGGGCAAGGAGCTGAAAGGGGCCCGGGTGGCCCTCCAGGGCTTCGGCAATGTGGGGGGGTTCGCGGCGACATTCCTGGGTGAGATGGGGGCCCGGGTGGTGGCCGTGGCCGATCGCGGGGGCGCCGTCCGGCGGACCGAAGGCCTGGAGGTGACCGCCCTCTCGGACCACGCGCGGCGCCACCAGGGCACCGTGGCGGGATTTCCCGGCGGCGAGGCCTTCGATCCGGCGGAGATCTGGGCCCAGCCCTGCGACATCCTCATCCCCGCGGCCCTGAGCGGTGTGCTGACCCAGGCCACGGCGCCGGCCGTGACGGCCCGGCTGATCGTGGAGGGCGCCAGCGCCCCCACCACCCCGGAGGCCGACCGGATCTTCCGGGACAAGGGCATCCTCCTGCTCCCCGACATCCTCGCCAACGCCGGCGGAGTCATCGTCTCCTACTTCGAATGGGTGCAGAACCTCCAGCAGCTCTTCTGGACCGAGGCCGAGGTCTTCGAGAAGGAGGAGAAGATCCTGCTCCAGTCCTTCCAGGATGTGCAGGAGCGGGTCCGGCAGCACGGCTGCACCTGGCGCGTGGGCGCCCTGGTCCTGGCCCTGGGGCGCGTGACGAAGGCCAACTCTTTGCGTGGCTGGTAGGTGCCTTCCCATCAAGCTTTGCATTACGGACGAGAATGGGTGCCTTTCCCGGCTGGCCTTTCCCGACCCGGGCTGGGAAAATCATCCGTTGGGCTGGTGGGGGCGTCCCGAAGAAGACCGGCCGCGGAGGATCCATGTCCAAGAAGAACATCGTGCATGTGGTCGGCACGGGCACCATCGGCGAACCGCTGATCGGCCTGCTGACGGAATACAAGAAGGAACTGGGCATCGACGAGGTCACCTTCCACAAGAACAGCGTCAGCGACCGGCCCAAGGTCAAGGCGCTGCTGAAGCGCGGCGCCAAGCTCGTGGTGGACGCGGACAAGGTGGAGGGCTTCAAGGCCTGGGGCATCGAGCCCGCCATGCTCCACGACCAGGCCCTGGACGAGGCCACCGTGGTCATCGACTGCAGCCCCAAGGGCATGGACATGAAGGAGAAGTTTTACACGAAGTACGAGCACAACACCAAGGGCTTCATCGCCCAGGGCAGCGAGTTCGGCTTCGGCACCATGTACGCCCGCGGCATCAACGACGAGGTGCTGAAGGGCAGCGGCCAGTATGTCCAGGTGGTCAGCTGCAACACCCACAACCTGTCCTGCATCATCGACACCCTGGCCCTCAAGGAAGGTGCCGACAACCTCGTCGAAGGCAGCTTCGTCTGCATGCGCCGGGCCAACGACATCAGCCAGGTGAAGGATTTCTGCCCCGCGCCCCAGGTGGGCACCCACAAGGACGGCAAGTTCGGCACCCACCACGCCCGCGACGCCTACCACCTGTTCCAGACCAAGGGCCTGGAGCTGAACCTCTTCAGCAGCGCCGTGAAGCTCCCCACCCAGTACATGCACAGCCTCTGGTTCGACCTCCGGCTCAAGCGCCCCACCACCCTCGAGGCGCTCAAGGCCCGCATCAAGGCCAACGACCTCATCGCCATCACCGAGAAGAAGGACGCCAACACCGTGTTCTCCTTCGGCCGCGACCAGGGCCACTTCGGTCGCATCCTCAACCAGACCGTGATCCCCCTCAGCACCCTCACCATGCCGAGCGAGACCCGCGTGGTGGGCTTCTGCTTCACCCCCCAGGACGGCAACAGCCTGCTCTCCAGCGTGTCCGCCGCCCTGCGCTTCATCCACCCCGACGATTTCGAGCAGCGCATCCAGGTGCTCAAGCCGTACTTCTTCGACGAAGTGTAGGGCCTCGAATCGCGGCGCGATTCGAGCAGTGAAACGGGCCCGCAGTGCGGGCCCGTTTTGATGGAATGCTTATTCCAGACCCACGGGAACGACCATGCAGATCACGGCCCACTACACCCTGACCCCCGCTGAGGCCCTGCGGGGCACCCGGGCCTTCAAGCTCCTCTGGTACGCCGTGTCCGTGATCTCCGGACTCGTGCTGATCCTGCTGGGCCTGGCGGGCACCCAGGCCCCCGGGGGGCAGCGGGGATTCAGCATCTTCATGATGCTCAACGGCCTCCTCTTCGTCGTCCTGCCCGAAGCCGTCCTCCGCTGGGCCCGGCTGCGCCGGGGCGCCCAGGCCTACACGCCCATGGAAGTGAGGCTCGACGACGACGGCCTCACCCTGAGTACGGACTCCGCCGAGGGCAGCCTCCCCTGGGCCGCCTTCGCGGACATCCAGCGGCGCAGCGGATTCTGGATCTTCCGCATCAGCCGGTCTCAGGCCGTCCTGGTGCCCGAGCGGGCCCTGGAGGCCCCCGCGGGCCAGGAGCTGGAGGCCTTCCTGCGGGAGCGGAAGCTGCTGAAGCGATGAAACTCCAGGGCCCCGTGGAGCTTGCGGCCCGCGCCCTGCTGGGCCAACGGCTGGTGCGCGAGGGCGTCACGCTCCGCATCACGGAAGTCGAGGCCTACGGCGGGCCGGAGGACAGCGCCAGCCACGCGCGCCACGGCCGCACGGGCCGCAACGCCCCCATGTGGGGCCCGCCGGGGCGCGCCTACCTCTACTTCTGCTACGGCATGCACTGGATGCTGAATGTGGTGACCGGACCCGAAGGCGAGCCCTCCGCCGTACTCATCCGCGGCGCGGAAGTCCTCGAAGGAGTGGAGACGGTGCTGGCGCGGCGGCGCGCCGCCCAGGCCACGGCCCAGCTCTGCGCGGGGCCCGGCAAGGTCGCCCAGGCCCTGGGCCTCGACGGAACCTTCGGCGGCCACGACCTGCTGGCCCCCGGCGGTCTGGAGCTGCGGGCGGGGCCGCCGCCGGCCCGGCTGCTCGCCGGGCCCCGCCTCGGCATCGCCTTCGCCACCCCCGGGGACCAGGCCCGCCCCTGGCGCTTCGCCGACGCGGACAGCCGGGCCGTTCTCCAGCGGAAGGCCCTCCATCCCGGCTAACCTTCACCCCAGGAGGCCGCCATGCCCTATGTGAACATCCGCATCACCCGCGAAGGCGCCACTTCCGAGCAGAAGGCCCGGCTCATCCAGGGCGCCACCCAGCTCCTGGTGGAGGTGCTCGGCAAGAACCCCCAGACCACCGTGGTGGTCATCGACGAGGTGGACACCGACAACTGGGGCATCGGCGGAGAGTCCGTCACCGTGCGCCGGAAGCGGGGGCAGTAGCCCCGGGGCTTGTGCATCCCCCCGCCCCCCACCATACTCAACCTCCGCTTCAACCGAACCCTCGAGGGGGCGAGGTGGAGCGACACCACGCACGGGGGTGACCGGTTTCGACAGGTCGTGATCCGGGTGTCCGGTGCAGGCGGGGGTTGGACGGCTGGCCCCCTCATCAAGCCGCCCACATCAAACTGCCAACGATAACTTCGAACTGGCTCTCGCTGCCTAGGGCAACCTAGGCTCCGAGCGAGTACTCGCGATCTCTGGGTAGCGGGCTCGTTAAACCTCCGAAAGGGTGGCTTCGGCCTGCCGGACGGAGGTACCAGATAGGTTGCCGCGACGCCTTCTGACGGTGGCCGAAATCCAGGAGGCAAGCGTCCCGAGCGGCTCGTCCGTTCCCCGCCGGGGGGCTCCAAGAACGGACCAAGCCTGTGGATGAACCGCCAACCGGCATGTCTTGGACGTGGGTTCGACTCCCACCACCTCCACCACTTTTGTATCCAAACCCCTGATAATTCAGGGGTTTGTTTTATTGGTAAATGATTCGCCCATATTTCTACCCATACGAAGGCGCTGACTCTGTCGTCAGTCAGTGGCGTTGCGATTTTCGAAGCCCCTTGCGAATATAAAAACAGAAATATTTATACTTGATTCGTTCATTCGCGGACATACATTCTCGTTCATCCAGAGATGAAGGTAAGGATGGACCCATGACGATCTCCTGGACCACATCAGGGAGCGCATCCCAGGCACCCGTCAGTCGAACCCTAAAGGGGGGTAGCTGGACCAATCAGGGCCGTGGTCGACAGTTTGGTCGAACAACCAGAACGCCTTGATTGATTTCATTTCACTTAAAAGCATTACATGATTAACGCACGACTTGTATAAAACATTCAAAAAATACATTGAAACGAAGAATGAAACGATCAACCATTACGGGCAAATTATCCACAGCTGAAAGGAGGTTAGACCGTGGACATCCGGCCCAGATGGCCTAGCCCGTGAACGATCGTTGCCCCGGCATCAATGCCGTTCTCTTCAATGTGAATGCCCGTCCAGGTGCATCCAAACCCGCCAGGCACGCCAAGCACGAGCTCACAGCATCTTCCACCGAAGGACTCCCGGGAGCTTGCCATGTCGATTCAACTCGCCCTGCTCAAAAAAGTCCGCTGTCGCTTCCTCTGCAAAGATTCCGGTGGCCCGGTGGCCGGAATCGTCGCCTCCCTGGCCATCGGCGTGGGCGATGTGTCCAATCGCATCCTCGTTCCGCTCGGAACACTGTGCTCGGATGCCGCCGGCTATGTCTCGTTTGACTTGAAGGGCTTGATCGCCCGGGGCATAACGACAGCTGACCAGTTGATCCTCACGAGCCCCCAGCTGCCCAACGGCGAAGTCAGCCTCCTGGACACCCTGTTCGGCGGCAAGTCCGACGGTGGCGAGGCCTCCCTGTCACCCCGCATCAGCGCCATCAGCATGGTCGGCCTCGGGGCAGTCGGCACCAATGGCGATGGTGGTGCCGCCACTCCGAATCTCTGCCTCGTCTTTCCCGTCCAGGTCCCCCGGAAGCCGTGCCCAGGTGACCAGCCCGGAGAAAGTTCCTGCTCTCGTTCGACCCTGCCCGCCATCCAGTCGCCGGACGCCTGTGACTACCAGGCTTCGCCCTTTTCCTTCGTCACACCCGTTGCGTCGAGCCTGGGCGATGGTTGTTGTGAAACCATGGTTCCGGCCACGCTCCCCATTCAGGAACACAGGTTCTTCAAAGTGATCGTTCGCCGGGAGGCCAACGAGGGGGACCTCGGCCTCGTAGAGGACCTCGGCAACATCCGGGAGGTCAGCGTCACCGATGCGCTGATCACACATACCCCGAAGCTGAAATTTGCCGAGGTCCTCGAGTTCCAGCAGCAGTGGCTGTCCTTAGGGCATTCGCTTGGGGAGATCAAGTACAGCCTTGCGCTCGCGCCCGGGGAGGCGACCCAGATCGCGGTGATCGACTGGTCCAGGCAGGACAGCATCTCCCGGACAGACTCGGTTCTGTCCGGCGAGTACATGGATCACTCCATCAAGCGGGATCGATCCATCGAGGAGACCATCGATTCCGCCCTTAAGGAGTCACAGGGTGGCAGCTCCTTCATGGCTGGCACCTCGGGGCAGGCGACCATTCCCCTGGCTTATGTCACCATGAGCTTCAACCACGCGATCGGCTATGGCGTCAGCAACAGCTGGGGCAATCGGGACCTCGAGGCCGATTCCCTGCAGGATCTCCACGACAAGATCCGCCAGCAAAGCGGGTACACCCGCAGCCTGAACAGCACCGTCGTCGTGCAGGCCTCGCAGGCGGAACAGAATGTCCTGCAAACGAGGAAGGTCGCCAACCACAACCACTGCCACGCCCTGACGATCCAGTACTACGAAGTGCTCCGGCACTACAAGATCCGCACCTTGTTCACCGGCAGGAAGAAGGCCCTGCTCGTTCCCTTCAAGCCCTTCCCCTTCACCTGGGAACTCGCCCTCCAGTTCCGCTCCATCCTCGAACCGGTCCTGATCGACCCAGCCCTGAAGCCCTGCTTCGATGCCATTTATCGCCTGAAAGCCGTCCCCTCGGTGTATGACACCCCGCCAGGAGATGGTGGAACCGGGAAGCCCCCGGCCCCCACGCCTCCACCCACCCCGGCCCCGCTGACCAAGAAGGTGACCGTGTTCACCTACTACCCCAGCGGGGTGGGCTCTCAAGTGGAGGTCAAGAAGGATGACAAGATCCGGATCTCGGCCACGGGCGAGGCCTTCACCGGCGGCTTTGTCACCTACGGCCCAGATGGGCATGCGGATACCGCCACCGCGGACTTCATGGCGCCGGGCCTCCGGAAGTTCTCCCTCATCTGCAAAGTAGGTAGACAGGGCACCTGGCAGCAGGCCGGGGCGTTTGCCGAAGTCGTGGCCGACGGGGATGGTGAGCTCATCTTCAATATGAACGACATCAAGAACGACTACGACAACAACCGTCCCCTCGACCACAGCGAGCAGAAGGATCGATGGGAGGTCAGCATCACCTATCCGTCCCACGCAATCGTCACCCCCGACCCCGGTCCCCCGGCCGATCCCAATGCCAATCCCAATGGGAGCGGGGGGGCAGCCCTCGCCCATGCTCCAAGCCTTGTCGAAGATTCATTGTGCCTGACCAAGCTGCTCACCCACCTGAACGGCAATCTCGGCTACTACAACGGTTGTGTCTGGGCACTCCAGAATCCGATCGAACGGCGCATCCGGCTGGAAGCAGCCTTGTCGGAGCATCCGGACCTGCTGGATGCCCTGGATGACATCCCCTTGGCCATTTCGGGCAATTATGTGGCCTTCGCCTACGATGGGCCATTCCTCAACTGGGAGCCCAGCCGGGCCACGGATCCAGCGCTTCCTCTCGAAGACATCGTCACTTTGCCGACGCGGGGCGTCTTCGCCGAGGCACAACTGGGCCACTGCAATGCCTGCGAGGAACGGGACCCCACCCGCATGTGGGACTGGAAGGAAATGACCATCGAAACCCCGCCGGACATCGGTGGCATCACCCCTGGCCCCAAGGGCCAGGCTGCTTCCATCACCCCCAGCCAGCTGCCAGGCAATGTCATCCAGATCACACAGCCACCCTCGGCCCCGGACCCGACCGGATTGGCCGCAGCACTGAAGGTGCTCGGCACCCCCGACATCTTCCGCAATATGTCAGGCCTCGATGAAGTGTCCAAGCTGCTGGAAACCCTTTCCAAGGAATCGTCCGAGGCCAACATCAAGGCCATGGCCTTGCAGGCCAAAGAGAAATTGGACAACGCCAAGGGCGGCTCTGGCAGCGGTGGCGCCGGAGCCGGGGGTTCCAGCAGCGGCGGCGGTTCGGGCAGCAGCCGTGAGCCGGCCAGCGAACCGGATGCCGCGAAGCAGGTTGATCGCCTCAAGGCCCTCGAATACGGCAAGAGCAAAGGGTTGATCAGCGATGAAGCCGCCTCCAACGCTGCGGAAGGGGTTGTCGGCGGAGGGCCCGGCGGCATCCTCGGGGCCGTACAGCAGATGATCCTCGGCACCGTTCCGGTGGTGAAACGGGCGCAGGTGACTTTCTCGAATCCGGGGCGGCGGCCCTGCTGTGCACTCGGACAGTGGAAGCTCGGGGCCTCTGGCGCACTGGACCCAACCCGACTGGGTGGGCATAGGCATGGCAGTGGCTTGGCTCTGGGCGGCCCCACCGGATATGTCTATACCAAGACCTCCGGCTTGATCGACCTCGGCCACATCCGGGATCTGGCCGATATGACGCTGTTCATCTACGAGGCCTTCCTGACGGGCGCCACCCTCCTGGAGCTATACGAGGGGACAGCCTCCGTCTTCGCCCTGCCTGCCGACCCGGCCTCCGCCCTGGACCTCGCCGGGGCCATTGCCTTCGTCGAGTCCTGGGCCCACGAACTCACCACCTGGCCAGATGAATCGTCCTTCTCCCCCGAGGATCTCTGCTCCAACATCATCGGCGTCGAATGCGCCAAGCGGGCGGTCCGCGCAGGAGGTTCCTTCGATGCGGCAATGGATACGATCGTGGATAGCTTGGTCAACGGCGATCTCAAGGCGGTACCGATGGCCGATACCGATTCAGTGTTGACCAAGATTGACGGGGACTGGTTCAACGCGACGCTGCTACCACCAAGCCTCACCCTGCTGCGGAGAAACTTCGACGGCACGCCCTGGCCGGCGGGCATGCCTTTTGACACACCCGTTTCCTTTGCATGGCTCAACCCCGCCAGCTTCGAGCCTCTGTATTCCGAATTCACCTATAAGATTCGCAATGCCGTGGACGGCAAGCTGGGTGTGACCCTGGTTAGCATGAAGGCCGAAACCGCTGCCATCAGGGCCAAATTCATCCTTGCCAACCCCGGCAAAGACACTTACTGACAGGCCCTTCCCCTGCGCAAGCAAAAATCGCACGGTCCATCTGCCCCAGGCGTTGAACGAAGCCGAGCAACCGAGGAGTTGAGAATTCCTCCTATTCGTCGGTCCGCAGGCGATAGCCGACGCCCGGTTCGGTCTGGAGATAGGTCGGTCTGGACGGATCGACTTCCAGTTTGTGCCGCAGTTGGGTCATGTAGACGCGCAGGTAGAGCGGTTGGGCCGCAGCGACACCACCCCAGACTTCCTTCAGCAGCTGCCGCTGGGTGACCACCTTGCCCGCGTGGCGGATCAGGGTCGTGAAGAGTTTGTACTCCAAGGGCGTCAGGTGGATCTCCTCTCCCGCGACCCAAACCTGGCGCTTGCCCAAGTCGACGCGCCAACGATCCAGCACGAACACCGGATCTGACTGGGAGGTCGGGTCGGTGTGGCGCAGGGCCACCCGGACCCGGGCCAGCAACTCGCTGGTGCCGAATGGCTTGGTGAGGTAATCATCCGCACCCAGGTCCAGGGCCTTCACCTTGTCGGCCTCCTGACCCCGGGCCGATATGACGATCACAGGAATCCGGCTCCACTCGCGCAAGCGGGCCAGCACTTCCAGTCCATCCAGGTCGGGTAGGCCGAGGTCCAGCAAGATGACCTGGGGCTGGTGCCGGGCCGTCTGCTCAAGCCCCTCCCTTGCCGTGCCGGCCTCAAGGTAACGGTAGCCACCGCCCTCAAGCGCGACCCGGAGGAACCGCCGCATCTGAGGTTCGTCCTCCACGAGCAGGACAAGCGGGGCCGGAGCGGTCATGAACCTTCCTCCGGCAGGGATGGGGGCGCTCCCAGGGGCAAAGTGACCAGGAACTGGGCCCCACCTTGAGGGTGGTTGACCGCCTGAATGCGCCCTCCATGGGCCGTCACGATACCTCTGCAGATGGCCAAACCGAGGCCGGCACCGGGGCGGCTGGCGGCGGCTTCGCCCCGGGCCAGCTTCTCGAAGATCCGTTCCGCTTCACCTTCGGCGATGCCTGGCCCTTGATCCGTCACCGAGATGGTGAGGGTGTGCTGGGTCGTCCAAACCTTAATGTCCACGGGAGATCCGGCCGGGGAATACTTCATGGCATTGTCCAGCAGGTTCATGAGCACCTGTTCCATGAGGACCGGGTCCATGGACACGAAAGGCGGAGCCTCCGGAAGGTGAATCCTGACACGGGCGGCATCTGACCCCAATTCCCGGCGGTTGAGCACGGCCCCGATCAACTCCTCCACGGGGATCCATTCCGTTTGAAGGTCGAGCGCTCCCGATTCCAGGCGAGTGATGTCGAGGAGGTTGCTGACCAGCCGGTGCAGGCGCTGGGCCTCCTCCTGGGCCGTGGTCAGCAGGTCCCGGCGGGTGGATTCCGGCAGGTCGGGGGTCTCCAGGGCGGTACTAACGGCACCCGTGATGACGCCGAGCGGGGTCCGCAGATCATGCGAGACGGAGCTGAGCAACGCGTTTCTCAAGCGTTCCTCGTCGGCGCGCCGGCGATCCGCATGGCTCTGTTCGGCCAAAATGGCGCGCTCCAGGGCCAGGGCCGTCTGGTTGGCGAAGGCTTCCAACAGCTGGTGCTGATCCGGCTCGCTCCACTGGGGGGCGCCATCGGGCAGAACGCCCATCACCCCTAGGGTGCCGCGGGTGCCCCGAAGGGGTAGGTATGTGGCGCGGGCACCGGGCAGCGTCAGCGTCCCGAGGCCTGCGGGCTCCCCATGTTCAAAAACCCACTGGGCCACCCCATGTTCCTGGCCGCTCAGTGGAAATCCCTGGGAGTGAACGAGGGCAGCCAAGGTTCCGCTGGGCTCCGGCAGGAGGACCACCGCATGGCTATGGAACTGGTTTGCCACGGTCTGGATGGCGGTCGCCACGAGGGCAGTGGAACTGGCGCTCTGGGCCAGCTCCTGCCCTAGACGGTAGAGGGCCTGGGTGCGCTGTTCGCGGCTTCGGGCCAGGCGAGCCTGGGCCTTGATCCGCTCGGTGAGGTTTCCGATGACCACTCCCACCAGCAGCATCACGGAGAAGGTCCCCACATGGCGGAAATCAGAAACAACGAATGTGAAATATGGTGGGATGAAGATGAAGTCGAAGGCGGCCACGCTCAGCAGAGAGGCGAGCAACGACGGTCCTCGACCGAACCGGGTCGCCACGATGAGGATCCCCAGCAGGTAGACCATCACGATGTCGGCCAGTTCCGCGCGACGGAAGACGAGCCCCGCGAGGGCGGTCGACACGGCGACCGCCAGGACGCTCAACAGATAGTTTCGCAGCGGGCTGGTGATGTGGGCCCGCAGGCCTGGTTTGGAATTGGAGGCTGCGGCTTCGCCCGTGATGACATAGATGTCGATGTCGCCGCTGGTCCGGATCAGGTCATCCACGGGGGAGCCTGTCAGTAGATCGAGCCAGCGGGACCGGGTCGGCTTACCCACCACGATCTTGGTGATGTTGCGATCTCGGGCGAAGGTCAGAATGTCTTCGTCCGGCCGTCCGCAGCCTTCGAGAACGACCGTTTCGCCTCCGAGCTTCTCCGCCAGCCTCAGGTTGGCCTCCACCTGGCTGCGTTCCTCCTCGCTGAACCGGAGGTGTCGGTGCGATTCCACATAAAGGGCGACCCAGGAGGCTCCAAGAGCGCCTGCCATTCGGCGAGTGGCGCGGATCAGCCGCTCGGAGAGACCGTCGGGGCCGACGCAGACCAGCAGCCGTTCACCGGCGGCCCAGGTCTTCCGGATGCCCTCGGATTCCATGTAGCGTCGCATCTGGACATCCACATTCTCCGCGGTGTGGCGAAGGGCAAGTTCCCGAAGCGCCAGGAGGTTCCCTTTCCGGAAGAAGTGATCCCTCGCGTGTCGGGCCTGGTCGGGCAGGTAGACCTTCCCCTCCTTGAGACGAACCAGCAGATCATCCGGAGACAGATCCACCAGTTCGATCTCGTCGGCCCGTTCGAGAATCGTATCGGGGACATTCTCGCGGACGATGATCCCCGTGATCTGAGCCACCACATCCCTGAGGCTCTCCAAGTGCTGCACATTCATGGTGGTGTAGACATCGATGCCCGCGTCCAACAGCTCGAGCACATCCTGCCATCGTTTCGCGTGGCGGGAGCCCATCACATTGGTGTGGGCCAACTCGTCCATGAGGATCAGACTCGGCCTTCGCGCCAGAGCCGCCTCCAGATCGAACTCCGGAAGGAACTGGCCGGAATACGCGAGCTCCTTCCGGGGAAGCACCTCGAGCCCCTCGATCAGGGCGGCCGTCTCGCTGCGGCCGTGCGTTTCCACCACACCGATGACCACATCCGCCCCTTCCGCCCGGCGCTCCTGGGCCTCGGAGAGCATGGCGTAGGTCTTACCGACACCCGGCGCCGCCCCGAAGAACACCTTCAGCTTGGCACGCTGCTGGATGACCTCCGCCTCCTGCACCTGTCGGAGCAGCTGATCGGGGTCGGGCCGGCGGGGTTCAGACATGGGAGCTATCGCAGCGCAGTCACCGCAGTGTCCTGCCTTTTACCGCAAGTCTGCTAGTGCCAGATTCAGATTGAGGACATTCACGCGGGGCTCCCCGAGACATCCGAGCTGCCGGCCTTCCGTGTGAGCGGCCACCAGCGCCCTCACCTTTCCGATCTCCAGCCCGCGGGCCCGGGCGACCCGGGGAATCTGGAATTCGGCCGCGGCCGGGCTGATGTGGGGATCCAGGCCGCTTCCTGAAGCGGTGACCAGGTCCACTGGCACAGGATCCGCGGCCTGCGGATCGGCGGCTCGGAGGATGGCTATCCGTTCTTGGACGAGCTTCCCCAGCGCCGGGTTGCTGGGAGCTAGGTTCGAAGCGCCACTGTTGGCCGCGTTATAGGGAAGCGGTTTCCCTGCGGTATCCACAGTGGCCGAGGGGCGGCCCCAGAACTCTCCCGGCGAACAAAAGGATTGGCCGATCCACTCTGAGCCGAGGACACGGCCATCCTTGGTGATGAGACTGCCTGCAGCCTGGCGGGGGAACACAAGCCGGGCGAGCCCTGTGATCACCAGGGGATAGGCGATTCCTGTCAGGAGGCTCAGCGCCAGGAAGGAGATCACGGCCGGTCGTAGTTGCAGGTTCATGGGTGAGCCTCAGGCGGCAAGGTGAAGGGTGACGAGCAACCAATCGATGAGCTTGATGCCCACGAAAGGAACGGCGAGGCCGCCGGCGCCGTAGAGCAGCAGGTTGCGCTGAAGCAGTTGAGCGGCTCCCACCGGTCGATAGGTCACGCCGCGGAGCGCCAGCGGAATGAGCACGACAATGACGAGGGCATTGAAGATCACCGCTGAGAGGATGGCGCTCTCCGGACTGTGGAGTCGCATGATGTTCAGCGCCCCCAGGGCAGGATAGGTGGCAACGAAGGCCGCAGGGAGGATGGCGAAGTACTTGGCCACATCGTTGGCGATGCTGAAGGTGGTCAGCGATCCCCGGGTCATGAGCATCTGCTTACCGATTTCGACGATCTCGATGAGCTTGGTGGGGTTCGAGTCGAGGTCCACCATGTTTCCGGCCTCTTTGGCCGCCTGGGTGCCGCTGTTCATGGCCACGGCCACATCGGCCTGGGCAAGGGCCGGCGCATCGTTGGTGCCGTCGCCCGTCATGGCCACCAGCCGGCCGCCAGCCTGGTACTCCCGGATGAGCTTGAGCTTGGCCTCGGGGGTGGCCTGGGCCAGGAAATCGTCCACACCCGCCTCGGCAGCGATGGCGGCGGCCGTCAGCGGGTTGTCACCCGTGATCATGACGGTCTTGATGCCCATGCCACGCAATTCAGCGAATCGCTCTTTGATGCCGCCCTTCACGATGTCCTTGAGCTGGATCACGCCCAGGGCGAGAGGCCCCTCCGCCACCACGAGGGGAGTCCCTCCCGCCATGGATATCTGGTCGACGGTACTCCGGACATCCTCTGGAAACCTGCCGCCCAGGCCCTGAACACAGTCCTCGATGGCCGACGCCGCGCCTTTGCGGATCTGGCGGTCGCCCAGGTTGACGCCGCTCATCCGGGTTTGGGCCGTAAAAGGTACGAAGTGGGCGTCCAGGGCCTGGAGATCCCGCTCACGGAGGCCGTATTGTTCCTTGGCCAGGACGACGATGCTCCGCCCCTCGGGTGTTTCATCGGCCAGAGAGGAGAGCTGTGCGGCATCCGCGAGATGTTCCAGTTCGATGCCTTCCGCCGGAAAGAACGCCACAGCCTGGCGGTTGCCCAGGGTGATGGTGCCGGTCTTGTCGAGCAGCAGCACATCCACATCCCCCGCCGCCTCCACGGCTCGGCCGGAGGTGGCAATGACATTGGCCTGGATCATGCGATCCATGCCAGCGATGCCGATGGCGCTCAGGAGCCCGCCGATGGTGGTGGGGATGAGGCACACCAGCAGGGAGACGAGGACCGTCAGACTCACCGGGTGGCCCTGGCCCGCCGCCTTGGTGGCGTAGATCGAGTAGGGCAGCAGGGTGGCGGTGGCCAGGAGGAAAATGATCGTGAGCCCCGCGAGAAGGATGTCCAACGCAATCTCATTGGGCGTCTTCTGGCGTTTGGCGCCTTCCACCATGGCGATCATGCGGTCGAGGAAGCTCTCGCCGGGGTTGGAGGCGATGCGGATAAGCAGCCAGTCCGAAAGCACCAGGGTTCCTCCCGTGACGGCGGAGCGATCTCCGCCGCTCTCCCGGATCACCGGTGCGCTCTCGCCCGTGATGGCGCTCTCGTTGACGGTCGCGACGCCTTCCACGACCTCTCCATCTCCCGGGATGGTCTCGCCGGCCTCCACGAGCACAAGATCGTCGATGCGCAATGCCGTGGCGCCGACCATCTCGGAAGCTCCTGTCCGCTCCTTCCCGAGCAGGCGGCGTGCCTTCACATCCTTCTTCGACTTCCTGAGGGAATCCGCCTGGGCCTTGCCCCGGCCTTCGGCCATGGCCTCGGCGAAATTGGCGAAGAGCAGGGTGAACCAGAGCCACGAGGTGATGGCCAGGATGAAGGAGGGCCGCCCCTCGCCATGGCCTCCCAGGGCCTGGATCCACAACCCGGTGGTGAAGGCGCTGCAGACCCACACCGTAAACATGACCGGATTGCGGAGCTGGTGAAGCGGATTGAGCTTCCGGAAAGCGTCGGCCACCGCACGGCGCACAATGCGGGGTTCGAAAAGGGGGCGGGCCTGGATGTCCTGCCGGGAATGGGAAACCACCATGCCCTCCAATCAAAAGGGTCCATTATCGAGACAAGGAGATGCCAAGCACGATCAGGAGAAGTGGAAGCGTCATGACCAGAAACCGTGGAATCCAAGGATTTTTGGGCTCAGCCGTGTCGAGGTCCCTCATCTCGCGTTCCGGATCCTGGGAGTGGCGCGGAGCATCCATGTCGTACCTCAATGCATGGACAGGTGCTCGGCAATGGGGCCGAGCGCCAAGGCGGGGATGAAGGTCAAGGCACCTACCAGAAGCACCACCCCGATCAGCACGCCGACAAAAAGAGGAGTGTGGGTGGGCAGGGTCCCGAGACCTTCGGGTGTGTGCTTCTTCTGGACAAGGGATCCAGCCATCGCCAGAACCGGCCAGATGACACCGAAACGACCCACAAGCATGGCCACGGCGAGCCCGTAGTTGTAGAAGGGGGTATTGGCATTCAGTCCGCCGAAGGCACTTCCGTTGTTGTTGGCGGCGCTGCTCCAGGCGTAGAGGATCTGGCTGAACCCATGAGGCCCCGGGTTGCTGACGGAGGCGGTGGCTACAGGCGACAGCACGGAGATGCCGGAACCCATCAGCACCGTGGCGCAGGGAAGGAGGATGGCGAGAGCCGCCATCTTCATGTCGAAGGCCTCCACCTTCTTCCCCAGGTATTCCGGGGTACGACCCACCATCAGCCCGCTGATGAAGACGCCCACCAGAACGAACATCAGCATGCCGTACAAACCCGAACCGACACCTCCGAACACGACTTCACCGAGTTGCATGAGCAGCATGGGGACGAGTCCCCCCAGGGGCGTGAAGGAATCGTGCATCGCATTCACGGATCCGTTCGAGGCGGCGGTGGTGGCCGTGGCCCAGAGGGCCGACCCGCCTGCACCGAAGCGGACCTCCTTGCCCTCCATGTTGCCGCCGGTCTGTGAAAGGGCGGCGGCTTGAGCGGCGCTCGCGTTCGACAGGAACGGATTCCCTTTCGTCTCTGCCTGGGTGCAGACCGTCAGGGCCAGAATGAAGATGGCGCTCATGGCCGCAAGGAGGGCCCATCCCTGGCGGCGGTCCTTGACCATGCGCCCGAAGGTGGCGCAAAGGCCGGCGGGAATGAGCAGGATGCTCACGGTTTGTGCGAAGTTCGACAGGGGTGTGCTGTTCTCGAATGGATGCGCACCGTTCATCCCGAAGAAGCCTCCCCCGTTGGTCCCCAGCATCTTGATGGCGACCTGGGAGGCGGCTGGCCCCATGGCCAGGACCTGCCCGCCGCTGGTATGGACATAGGCGCTGAAATTCTGGATGACGCCTTGAGACACCAGGAACAGGGCGAACACGAACGATAGGGGCAGAAGGATGTAGAGGGTGCTTCGGACCAGGTCCACCCAGGCGTTGCCCAGCCCCTTGGCGCTTCGGCGAGTGATTCCCCGGATGAACGCCGTCAGCACGGCCATGCCCGTGGCTGCGGACAGGAAGTTCTGCACGGCGAGGCCCAGCATCTGGGTGAGGTAGCTGAGGGTGCTCTCGCCGCTGTAGGCCTGCCAATTGGTATTGGTAATGAAACTCACGGCCGTGTTGAAGGATAGATCGCTGGCGACATTGCCCATCCCCTCAGGGTTCAGCGGCAAGGCGGCCTGGGTCCTCAACAGCAGGAATACGGCCCCAAGCCCGATCAGCTTGATGAGCGTGATGGACCAGGCGTAGGCCTTCCAGCCCATGTCCTCCTGAGATCGGAGGCCCATGAGGCGATACATGCCACGCTCCACCGGATCCAGCAATGGATGTAGGAAGGTCCGTTTCCCCTCCAGAACTTGGGCCATGTGCGCACCCAGGGGGAAAGCCAAGGTGAGAAGAACGGCCAGGAAGACAAGGTTCTGAACCCAGGCGTAGCTCATTGAAAGGACTCCGGGCTGAGGAGGGCGAAAGCGAGGTAGGCGAGCAGGCCCAGTGCCAGCAGGGCGGCGATGAACAAAGCAGGTGTCATGGCTGCTCCATGGTTAGTCCCCAAAGAATTGAGTGAGGAGCCAGGCCACCAAGGGGAACCACATGATTGCCAAGGCCAAAACCGCCTCCCCTTTCCGTTTCGAGTCGTGGCGCCCCATCTCCAGCGCCATGCGGGTTCCCAGCCAACCGATGAAGGCGGCGAGGGGAAGGAACCACGACATGACCAAGCGCATGGGGAGGGGCCAAGATCAGAGCTTCACAAGCAGGGCCAGGTTGATACGGCTTTCGGTCCGGCGAAGATCGGGAGCCCAGCCAGCCACGGCAGAGCCCAGGGGGCCCTGATTGCCGCCCGGAGGTGTGACGCCGTTTTCGCCTGCGAAATAGGGCACGCTGGCCCCCCGCCTGTTGAACTCGCCACGAAAGGTGATGTATTGGCTGGGCATGTAATCGTAGGTCACCGAGTAATCCCATGCGTGGAAGGGATCGCCCGGGTTGGCCGTGAAATAAGGAGTTCCCGAGGCCGCGGTGGCCCCGTTGACTGGGGGCACCAAGACAAGGTACCGGCCAGGGTTCGTGATGGCGCCGCCGCCGATGGTGATGGCATGGCGGTCGTGGGCGAACCAGAATCGGTTGTAGAGCATCCAGCCGGCAAAATACTGCTTGGGCTCGGCGGCAGTCCCCGAACGACTCACTCCGCCACCCTGTTCGTCACCCAGGTCGAAGGTGAGTGTCGCTGCCACTTTGCTCAGGAGGGACTCCGGCTGGTCGTAGTACTTCCACTGGATGCTGTTGTCCGTGTGGCGGCGGGTGCGTTTCTGGTTGCCCAGCGTGTCCGCGCCCAGAAAATAGTTGTTCGAGATGACATTCAGGCTGCCCGTAGGGCGCCAGTTGAGAGAGGCGCCGATGCCGGGGGTGTTGTTGAAGGTGTTGTAGGACTGCCAGCCGTTGACGAGCCAAAGCTCCAACTTCAGCTTGTCCGTGGGGAAGACCTGGAGGCGCACGCCGTTGAAGAACCAGGGCGTGTTGGCGGAGACATACGAGGGTTGATAGGCCCAGTTGTCGAAGTTGTAGTAGCTGAAGAGGCCGATGTAGGACATGAAAATGCCCGCATCGAGGTTGATGCCCTTCATCACATCCCAGTGGTAGCCGCCGTAGGCCTCGGAGAGATAGCGGTAGGCGTTGCCCGCCTCCCACTGGCCCCGGTTCGGGCTCGCGTCATTGCGGGGTGTCATCGTAGAGTACATTCCGAACTGCGTCATGATGCGGCCCCGGACATTGTCCCAGTGGAAGTCTCCACCGAGGCCCAGCTGCTGCAGCTGGACCTCATTGGTCCGGCCTGTCTCGCAGGAGCCCACGAGGGTATGGTCCTGCGGGTGATTGAAGCTGTAGACCGCGTTGACATCGGCCCGGAATTCGCCCGTGAAGTACTTCGAATCGAGCACAGCCTCCTTCGTGCGGGGATTCCCGTTGAGCCAGGTGAAGTCGGCGAAGGCGAAGGGCTCCGCTGCCTTCGCTGGCCCGGGCCCGACAGGAGCCGAAGGTGGAATCTGAGCCAGCACCGGCAAGCCTGCCAACGCACACAGGAGAAGAGAGGCTTTCATCGAGGCTCCAAACCCGGCTCACCAGCCGGTCGAAGCAGAATGAGCTTCAGGACATTAGGGCGGCGTTAGGGTTTGGAGGGGCGGCGTTAGGATTTTGTTAATACCTCACGCTGCGGCAGGCGATCTCCGAAAGACTCTTCGTCTCGGCCGCGGGAAGGGTTCCGCTCACTTCGGTTGCCCATGACCCGTTGCATGGCGTCCCGCAGAGGCGGCCCCGTCCCGGGCCATCCGTTGCATGGCCCGGGGCCGAACTGCTTCCTGAATCGGACATCTTTTCATTCGCGACACATTTGCTTGGTGTAAATGGATGACCTCTCGGCCCCCCTACGCCGGCACGCGCTTCAGGGCTTCGAGGACCCGTTCGGGCGTGAAGGGCACATGCGTGACCCGCGCACCGGTGGCGTCGAACACGGCGTTGGCCAGGGCGGCGGCCACCGGCACCACCGGGGGTTCGCCGATGCCCTGCGAGACCGAGGTGGCGTTGTCCGCGAAGACGACCTGGATGCGGGGGATGGCGGAGAAGCGGGGCAGAAGGTAGGTATCGAAGTTCTTGTCGAGGATGCGGCCGCCCTTGAAGTGGATCTCCTCGCTGAGGGCCTGCCCGATGCACATGGTGATGGCACCCTCCACCTGCTGGCGGGCCCCGTCGGGGTTCACAACAAGGCCCACATCCACGGCCTCCAGGAACCGCTTGGTCTGGACCTTCCCCGTAGCCTTGTCCACGGCCACCTCCGCCAGGGCCACCACGAGACCCTGGCGCCAGGCGCCGCAGGCCAGGCCGATGCCCCGGCCGGTGGGGCCGGGTGCGGGCTCCCAGCCGAAGGTCTCCACCGCCAGATCCAGGAGGCGCAGAAGCCGGGCATCGGTGATGAGACGGCGGCGGAGGGTCACGGGATCCACGCCGGCCATGGCCGCCAGGGCATCCAGCTGGCTTTCGCGGGCGAACGCGTTGGTGTGGGCGTTGGGGGCGCGCCAGGCGCCGACCTTGAGGGGATGGAGGTTGGGGACGGCCGGGGCCTGGTACCGGTTCGCCTGCATGTCGTAGGGGAGCTCGGCCTCGCCCTGGGAGACGCCCGCCACGGTGCTGTCCCAGAAGGTGATGGCGCCGCGCCCCGCATCCAGGCCGGAGCGGAGCTTCACCACGGCGGCCGGCCGGTAGCCGTCCAGGAAGAGATCCTCCTCCCGGTTCCAGGCCACCTGGATGGGCACGCCGGGGACCTGACGGGCGATGCGGGCGGCCTCGATGGCCCCGGGGCCCACGAGCTTGCCGCCGAAACCACCCCCCACGAACTGGGCGATGATGTGGACCTTGTCCTGGCCCAGCTTGAGGGCCTCGGCCACGGCCTCGCGGAAGACGAAGGGCGACTGGGTGGAGGCCCAGACCGTCATGCGGCCCTCCTCCCATTTGGCGACGGAGGTGTGGGGCTCGAGGGTGGCGTGGCTTTCGTAGGCGTTGCGGTATTCCCCTTCCACCACGGTGGCGGCCCGCTTTTCGCCCGCGGCCACATCGCCGCGGGAGATCACCACGCGCTGACCAGGCGCGGCCTTGTCCACGAGGTATTGGTAGATGCGGGCATCGTCCACATCGGGTTCCGTCCCCTCGAAGGTGCCCTTCACGAGGGCGAGGGCCTTGCGGGCGGTGTCGGGCTGGGGGTGAAGCACCGCCAGGAGGGTGCCGTCTCTTACGATGCGGACGCCAGCAATCCGTTCAGCGGCCGCCGTGTCCGCGGATGCGAGGGTGAGGCCGTGGGCCGGGGGCCGCAGGATGCAGGCGTGGAGCGTTCCGGGGAAACGGAGATCGCCAGCGTATTTGGCGGCGCCGGTGACCTTGGCGAGGGCATCCTTGCGGGGGACGCGGCGCCCGATCACGCTGCAGTCCGTAAGGGGCTTGGGCTTGACCTTGCCCAGGTGCCGCTCCATCTTCCGGCCCTTCACCAGCTCCCCAAAGGTGGTGCGGCGCGCGGGGGACGCCTTCACCCAGATGGCACCATCTTTCAGGGTCAGGTCCGCGACGGGGGCATTGAGCGATTTCGAGGCCATTCGCAGGAGCACGGCCCGCGCCTCCGCAGCGGCGCCGCGCAGGACGGGGGCCGTATGCCACATGGTGAGGGAACCGCCGGTGGGCATGTCCCAGGGACAGAGGTCCGTGTCACCCAGGCACATGTCCACCTGGGCGGGATCCAGCTCCAGCTCCTCGGCCACGAGCATGGCCAGCACGGTCATGGCGCCCTGCCCCAGCTCCACCTTCCCCACGAAGCAGCCCACGCGGCCATCGGCCGAAATCTTCAGGTAGGCGTTGAAGTCCTCGGGGTAGGTTCCGGGCCGGGTGGGCACGATGGGCGCCGAGCCCAAGGGGGCGGTGAAGAAAAAGGTGAGCGCGCCCGCGGCGGCGCCCTGGAGGAAGTCCCGGCGCCTCATCGCACACCTCCCATGGCCTTGCCGGCCGATTCGACCGCGTCCAGGATCCTCACATGGGCCCCGCAGCGGCAGAGGTTCCCCTCCATGGCGTCGACGATCTCGGCCCTCGTGGCCTTCGGTTTCTTCTTCAGGAAGGCCCAGGCGGCCATGATCATCCCGGAGGTGCAGTAGCCGCACTGGAAGGCGTGGTGCTCCTGGAAGGCCTCCTGAACCGGGTTCAGCTTCCCGTCCAGGGCCAGGCCTTCAACGGTGAGCACCGATTTCCCAGCCACATCGCCCAGCGGCGTGGAACAGGAGAGCACCACCTCGAAGTCGACGAGCACCGTGCAGGCCCCGCAGAGCCCCGCCTCGCAGCCCACCTTGGTACCCGTGAGCCCCAATTCGTCGCGCAGGACCCATACCAGCATCCGATCACGGGGGCTCGTGACGGTAACCGGCTTGCCGTTGAGCATGAACGAGACGGTGGCGTTCATCGGGAACCTCCGGGACGGGCATGGTGCGGGAATGTCACATTATATTCTTGGAACCGAAGAACAACGCTGAACCGTATTGGCACTCTGGATAGGAGAAGGCCATGGCACGAGCACCCTTCACCGCAGATTGGGTACAGGCAGGGATAGAGACTTTTCAGTGGGGGAAGAAGGCCGCCTACTGGAAGGGCCATAAGGGTTGGTGGGCCTCCCGGCAGGGTTCTGATGGGATCAAGGGCCCCTTCCGAACGCCAGGTGCTGCGCGGAAATGGGCTGAAGAACCTTTCCGGGAACAGCATCGGATCGCCCAGCAGAAGGAACGCGACCAGGCCCTCCGGGCGATGGACGCAAAAAGGGCCAAGCTCGCCTCGCAGAAGGCGAGGGCCTTGGCTCTGGCTGAAGCCCGTGAGGCCAGGGACCTCGTCACCTGGAACGGGCTTCCCGTCGGAGCACGCATTGTTCAGCCGGGCCAGGTCTGGGTCATGAAGGATCCCCGATTCCAGCAGCACCAGATCCTTGTGGTCGAAGTAAAAAAGAGAATCGCCGTCGTTCTCGCCAAAGACTCAGCGGGCACTCCTTGGGGGAGATCAGCTCGCGAGCCCCGGACCCTGGGCCACCTTCCCCGCCTGTACCGGCTGATGGGCCTGGCGAAGGTTCCTGGCCCGCCGAAGCGCCAGCGTCCATGACCGAGCCGATCAGGGGGCCTGGGCAGTCAGCGGCATGATCTATTCGCTGCTTTCATTTGTCCTGAAATCACACTTCGGGATCAGACGGAGGATGCTTCCTGAAGCGGGCCCATGTCCGTTCACGACATACAGGTGGACAACCGACCTCGCACTGCTTGACATTCCGTCAAGCAATCGAGCCAAATCCTCGCTAAAGACCCCCGATTTAGTGCTTCCCATCACCTCTTGAGGGCCGCCTCTCCCCGGGCCCGGCTCCTGCGGCTAGAGTCATGTCGTCCTGTTTCCGGCCATTGAACCATGCCGCGCAGCCTCGGGACGGGCACCGCGGACCTTCCCTTCATGCACCCTTCCGACCGGAGCTCCGGCGCCGGTTCCACCCCCCTTCCTTCACCGGAGGAACCATGAGCCAGTATGTCAACGAAGTCCTTGAGGGCCTCAAGAAGAAGGCCCCCTGGGAAAGCCTCTTCATCCAGGCGGCCACCGAGATCCTCCACTCTCTCGCCCCGGTCCTCGAGAAGGAGCCCAAGTACAAGAAGAACGCGATCCTCGAGCGCATGGTCGAGCCCGAGCGCGCCATCTCCTTCCGCGTGCCCTGGGTGGACGACAAGGGCCAGATCCGCATCCACAACGGCTGGCGCGTGCAGTTCAACAGCGCCATCGGGCCCTACAAGGGCGGCATCCGCTTCCACCCCAATGTCACCCTCGACACGCTGAAGTTCCTGGGCTTCGAGCAGATCTTCAAGAACAGCCTCACCGGCCTGCCCATGGGCGGCGGCAAGGGCGGCTCCAACTTCGATCCCAACGGCAAGTCCGACGCCGAAGTGATGCGCTTCTGCCAGTCCTTCATGATGGAGCTCTTCCGCCACATCGGCCCCGACACGGATGTGCCCGCCGGTGACATCGGCGTGGGCGGCCGCGAAGTCGGCTACATGTTCGGCATGTACAAGAAGCTCGCCAACGAGTTCACCGGCGTGCTCACCGGCAAGGGCCAGTACTGGGGCGGCAGCCTCGTGCGCCCCGAAGCCACGGGCTACGGCGTGGTCTACTTCGCCGAAGAGGCGCTGAAGACCAAGGGCGACAGCATGCAGGGCAAGAAGGTGGCCGTGTCCGGTTTCGGCAATGTCGCCTGGGGCGCCGTCACCAAGGCCACCCAGCTGGGCGCCAAGGTCGTCACCATCTCCGGCCCCGACGGCTACATCTATGATGCCGACGGCATCAGCGGCGAGAAGATCGAGTACATGACCGAGATGCTCCGCATCGACCGCATGTCCGTGGCCCCCTACGCGCAGAAGTTCAAGACCGCCCAGTTCCACGCCGGCAAGCGCCCCTGGGAGCAGAAGGTCGATGTGGCCCTGCCCTGCGCCATCCAGAACGAGCTGAACCTCGACGAGGCCAAGAACCTGATGGCCAACGGCTGCAAGGCCGTCATCGAAGGCGCCAACATGCCCAGCACCCTGGATGCCGTGGAGTTCTTCCAGGCCAACACGGGCAAGATCCTCTTCTCCCCCGGCAAGGCCTCCAACGCCGGTGGCGTGGCCACCTCGGGCCTGGAGATGAGCCAGAACTCCATGCGCCTGGGCTGGACCGCCGAGGAGGTCGACGCCCGTCTGCACCAGATCATGATCAACATCCACAAGTCCTGCGCCGACGCGGCCGCCCGCTTCGGGACCCCCGGCAACTATGTGAACGGCGCGAACATCGCCGGCTTCATCAAGGTGGCCGACTCCATGATCGACCAGGGGCTCGTGTAGTTCCCGATCTTTCCCGTACGCAGAAAAGGGGGGCCGCATGCGGCCCCCCTTTTCTGCGTAGATCGCTACACTGCCTGAAATCGCCGGGGCCCCAATGATCAGCCGCGAATTCAACGAGATCTTCCACAAGTACGCCACGGACAAGGAAATCTTCCATGACCTGATGCCCCTGCGCGCGCGGGAGATCCTGCTGGTGGCGCCCGCCTTCGATGCCTTCACGCTGGAGCAGGACGGCCTGCTGACGGAGATCCTCTTCGAGGGGTACTACCAGCTCAACATGAGCAACCCGCCACGGGTGACCAATGTGTCCACCGTGGATGAAGCCCTGGAAAAATGCGCCAGCCGCCACTTCGACATGATCATCGTCATGAGCCGCCTGGGCCAGGGCGGCCATGTCGAGCTGTCCCGCGCCCTGCGCAGGGCTGACGCCAAGATCCCCATCTACCTCCTGCTGAACGACAATGTGGAGGTGGGCGTCATGGACCGGCGGCGCCAGGATCTGCTGCGCCACTACGACCAGATCTTCGTGTGGAACGGCAATTCCGAGATCTTCATGGCCATGGTGAAGTTCATGGAGGACAGCGCGAATGTCCTCAACGACACCCGGGTCGGCCTCACCCGCGTGATCCTGCTGGTGGAGGACAGCATCCGCTACTACTCGCGGTACCTGCCCATCCTCTACAGCGAGATCCTCAAGCAGACCACGCGCCTGGCCAAGGACCAGAATGTGGACCGCATGGCCCGCACGCTCGCCATGCGCGTCCGGCCCAAGGTCATCCTGGCCACCTCGTACGAAGAGGCCATGGCCTTCTGCGACCAGTTCCAGGACTGCCTGCTGTGCGTGATCTCCGACCGCAAATACCCCAAGGGCGGCGTGCTGGACCGGGAGGCCGGCATCAAGCTGATCCGCGCCCTCAAGGAGCGGATCCCCGACCTGCCCACCCTGCTGCAGTCCTCCGACCCCCTCAAGGAATCCTGGGCCACGGCCCTGAACAGCGGCTTCCTGAACAAGAACTCGTACACGCTGGGCGCCGAGCTCTCCAGCTTCTTCTACGAGCGGCTGGGCTTCGGCGATTTCATCTTCCGCGACAAGCTGGGCGCCGAGATCGCCCGGGCCACGAACATGGAGGACCTGCGGGAGAAGCTGCGCAGCGTGCCTGTGGAGACCCTGGTCTACCACGCCTCCCGCAACCACTTCTCGGCATGGATCATGGCCCGCGGCGAAGTCCAGGTGGCCAAGGTGCTCGCCAAGTTCCGCATCTCGGACTACCGCGACCCCGAGGAGATGCGCACCTTCCTCATCAATGTGGGCGACTATGTGCAGCGCATGAAGACCCTCGGGAAGGTGGTGCCCCTCACCGACTCCACCCCCAAGGACGAGCCCAACATCCTCCGCCTGGCCGCCGGCTCCATGGGCGGCAAGGGCCGCGGCGTGGCCTTCACCCACTCCCTGCTCTCGCGCCTGGATCTGGAGAGCCAGATCCCCGGGGCGACCATCCGCATCCCGCGGTCGGCCATCATCGGCACGGGGGAGTTCACGGACTTCATCAACCGCCACGACCTCCGGCAGATGCTCCAGGAGGAGGCGGACGACGATGTCATCAAGCGCCGGTTCCTCGCGGGCTCCCTCACCCCGGAGCTGATGGCCAAGCTGCGCCTCTTCCTCGCCAAGCACGCGACGGTGCCCCTGGCCGTGCGCTCCTCGGGCCTGCTGGAGGACAGCCTCTCCCATCCCTTCGCGGGTCTCTACAACACCTTCTTCCTGCCCAACAACCACCCGGACCCCGCCGTGCGGGAAGCCCAGCTGGCCGAGGCCATCAAGCTGGTGTACGCCTCGGTCTACTCCAAGGCCTCCCGCTCCTACTTCCAGGCCATCGACTACAAGATCGAGGAGGAGCAGATGGCCATCCTCATCCAGGAGGTGTCGGGCAGCCGCCACGGCGACCGCTTCTATCCGCACCTCTCCGGAGTGGCCCAATCCTTCAACTACTACCCCGTGGCCTACACCCAGCCCCAGGACGGCATCGCCAACATCGCCGTGGGCCTGGGCAAGTATGTGGTCGAGGGCGGGAAGGCCTACCGCTTCGCGCCGCCCTATCCCGAGATGGACATGCTCCCGCCCAAGGAGCAGCTGCGCACCACCCAGAAGCACTTCTATGCCCTGGACATGAGCCGGACCTCCGTGGACCTCTACGGCGGCGAGGATGGCACCCTCCTCCACCTCGACATCCAGGAAGCGGAGAAGGACGGTGCGCTGCACCACTGTGCGTCCGTCTGGGACTGGAACGACGACCGCATCCACGACGGACTGGACGCGCCGGGGCCCCGCATCGTGAACTTCCGGAACATCCTCAAATACGATCAGTTCCCCCTGGCGCAGATCCTCCAGCGCCTGCTCGAACTGGTCCGGGAGGCCATGGAGACACCCGTGGAGATCGAGTTCGCGGTGAACCTCGATCCCGACCCCCAGACGGGAAAGCCCACCTTCACGCTCCTGCAGATCAAGCACCAGCTGCTCGAGAGCGGCGATGTGAACCTCTCCACGGCGGATCTCGACCCGGCGGAGCTCTTCCTCTTCTCTGAGCGGTGCGTGGGCAACGGCATCGTGGAGGGCCTGCGGGACATCGTCTGGGTGGATCCCGAGGGCTTCGACAAGTTCGAGACCCCGGCACTCGCCGCGGAACTGGAAAAGCTCAATGACCGCTTCCGGGCGGAAGCCGGAAAGTATGTCCTCCTCGGGCCCGGCCGTTGGGGCAGCAACGACCGCCACCTGGGCATCCCCATCCAGTGGTCCATGATCTCCTGCGCCCAGGTGATCGTGGAGTACGCCATGGAGAACTTCCAGGCGGACGCCTCGCTGGGCTCCCACTTCTTCCACAATGTGACTTCGCTGAACATCGGCTACTTCACCGTGCCCTACCCCCGCGGCTCCAGCCTCCTGGACTGGGATTGGCTGCGCCGGCAGCCCGAGATCTGGCGCTCGGGCTGCCTCGTGCACAGCCGGGTGGAGGCCCCCGTCCACATCGTCATGGACGGCCGGCGCAGCGCCTCGGCGATCTTCAAGCAGGCCCCTCAGCCCGTTCCACCGGAGGTCGAGGACGAGTTGTAGCCAGGGCCCCCCATCCCCATGAGCTTCCAAGGTTTCCTTCCGTTAAAGTGGAAGCTGGAGGGGCCCTTGATCCACCATCCCGGCAATGTATTCGTGGTCTCCGCCCCGTCGGGGGCGGGCAAGTCCACGCTGGCCCAGCGGCTGGTGCAGAGCGTGCCGGACCTGATCTTCTCCATCTCCTTCACCACGCGGAAGCCGAGGCCCGGCGAGGTCGACGGCCGGGACTACTTCTTCATCGACGAGGACCGCTTCGACGCGATGGTGCGCGAGGGCGGTTTCGTGGAATGGGTGCAGGTCTACGGCCACCGCTACGGCACGGGCAAGGAGTGGCTGAACGGCGTGCTGGCCACGGGCCTGGATGTCCTGCTGGACATCGAGACCACGGGCGCCCTGAACCTGCGCCGCGCCATTCCCGATGCCCGCATGATCTTCATCCTGCCGCCCTCGGCCGCAGCCCTGGAGCAGCGCCTGCGCAGCCGCGGCAAGGATTCCGACGAGCAGATCGGCATCCGCATGCGGCACGCCCGGCACGAGATGGAGCTCTACCACGCCTACGACTACCTGGTGATGAATGACGACCTCGAGCTCGCCTACCGGCAGTTCGAAAGCATCGTCTACGCCACCCGGACCAGCCGGGAGCGCATGGCCCCCGTGGCCCAGAGGATCCTGGAAGGCTTCTAGCCCGGAGCAGGGGTATCCTGGAGGCATTCTCCCCGGGAGCCTCATGGCCCGTTTCGTCAAGCGCAATTGGATGTGGATGGTCATGGCGGTCACCGTCGCCGTGGCGGGCCCGCTGCTGGCCCGGACCAACGGCGAGGGCGCGCGGCAGCGCAGCCTCGAGACCCTGACCGAAGTCATGGACCTGGTGCAGAAGCAGAGCCCCGAGCCGCCGGCCCCCCGGCAGCTCACCCACGCCACCATCCAGGGCATGCTGCACACGCTGGACCCCCACTCGAATTACATGGATGAAAGCGAGTTCCGCCTGCTCCGCGAGGAGCAGAAGGGCTCCTTCTTCGGCATCGGCGCCATCATCCAGCAGCACGACCAGGGCATCGCCATCATCAGCCCCATGAAAGGCGGCCCGGCCGAGCGCCTGGGCGTGCGCTCCGGCGACATCATCAAGGAGATCGACGGCGCCAATACCGAGGGCATGAGCTCCAATGCGGCCCTCCAGAAGCTGCGCGGAGAGAAGGGCACCCTGGTGGAGATCGCCGTCCAGCGCACCGGCGTTCCCGACCTGCTCCGCTTCTCCATCCCCCGGGCCGAAGTGCCCACCAACAGCGTCTACTACAGCTTCATGCTGAACCCCACCACGGGCTTCATCCTCATCAAGGACTTCGGCGAGACCACCTCGGAGGAGTTCGAGAAGGCCGTGACCACCCTGAAGAAGCAGGGCATGAAGCAGCTCATCCTCGACCTGAGGCAGAACGGCGGGGGCGTGCTCGACGCGGCCATCGGCATCTGCCGCCAGCTCCTCGGCCCCGACCAGCTCATCGTGAGCCAGAAGGGCCGCGACGGCCGGGACGAGAACCAGACCCGCACCAGCAAGGGCGCCCAGCTCGACCCGTTCCCCCTCGTCATCCTCATCAACCGCGGCTCGGCCAGCGCCAGCGAGATCGTCACCGGCGCCGTGCAGGATCACGACCGGGGTCTCGTCGTGGGCCAGACCAGCTGGGGCAAGGGCCTCGTTCAGAGCGTGGTGACCATCAACCGCTCCCGCGGCCTCCTGCTCACCACGGCCCGCTACTACACGCCTTCGGGCCGCAGCATCCAGCGGGACTACTCGCACGGCCTGGACGACTACTACAACCCGGAAGACGAGAAGGACACCAAGCCGCAGGGGCCGGCCTTCAAGACCGATCTGGGCCGTACGGTCTACGGCGGGGGCGGCATCAACCCCGACTACTCGATCCCCTCCGTCAAGTTCAGCGACTTCATGGTCAACCTCCGCTTCCGCCACTCGGCCTTCTTCCGCTACGCCGTGCACGAGAAGGAGCACTTCGGCATCCGGCCCGGCCAGCACGCCGACGAGATCGTCATGGCCCGCTTCCGCGCCTGGGCCCTGGAGCAGAAGCTGACGATCTCCGACCAGGAGTGGGAGGCCAACCTGGCCGCCATGCAGGAGCAGCTCTCCATCGAGATGCAGAATGTGGCGTTCGGCATCGAGGCGGGCTTCAAGATCCAGTGCGAGAAGGATCCCGCCATCCTCCGGGCCATGGAGGTGATGCCGGAGGCCGAGGCCCTGCTCCACAAGAAGCAGCTCACCACCCGCGCCACCCCCACGACAGCCGCCACCCTCCGCTGAAGCGAGGCCCCCATGGATGTCACGCTCCCCGAGCATGTTGAAGCCCTGCGCCAGGAAGTGCGCAGGTTCGCGGAAAAGGAGATCCGCCCCCATGTCATGGCCTGGGACGAGGCCAAGACCTTCCCCATGGCCGTGGTGAAGCAGCTGGGCGAGATGGGCATGATGGGCGTCATCTTCCCCGAGGAGTACGGTGGCGCCGGCATGGGCTACCTGGAATACGCCGTGGTGGTCGAAGAGCTCTCCCGGGTGGACGGCTCCGTGGGCATCACCGTCGCCGCGCACAACAGCCTCTGCAGCAACCACATCTTCGCCATGGGCAGCGAGGCCCAGAAGCAGCAGTACCTGAGGCCTCTCGCCAGCGGCCAGGCCCTCGGCGCCTGGGGCCTCACCGAGCCGGGTTCGGGCAGTGACGCGGGCTCCCTCCGCACCTCCGCCAAGAAGGAAGGCTCGCACTACATCCTGAACGGCACCAAGACCTTCATCACCCATGGCACCGTGGGCGACATCTTCGTGGTGATGGCCCGCACCCGCCCCTCCGAACCCGGCCGCAGCAGCGCCGACGGCATCAGCGCCTTCGTGCTGGAGAAGGGCATGAACGGCTTCCGGGCCGGCAAGCAGGAGAACAAGCTGGGCCTGCGGGCCAGCGACACCTCCGAGCTGATCCTCGAGGATGTGAAGGTGCCCGAAGCCAACCTCCTGGGCGAGGACGGCCTGGGTTTCAAGCAGGCCATGAAGACCCTCGACGGCGGCCGCATCAGCATCGGGGCCCTAGGCCTCGGCATGGCGCAGGGCGCCTTCGAGGAGGCCGTGCGCTACAGCAAGATCCGCTACACCTTCGGCAAGCCCTTGGCGGACCATCAGGGGATCCAGTTCAAGCTGGCGGACATGGGCACGGAGATCGAGGCCGCCCGCCTGCTCATCTACCGCGCCGCGGGCCTGAAGGACCAGGGCCTGCCCTACGCCAAGGCCGCCAGCATGGCCAAGCTCTACAGCTCCGAGGTGGCCTGCCGCGTGGCCAACGAGGCGGTGCAGATCCTCGGCGGCTACGGCTACACCAAGGACTACCCGGTGGAGAAGTACTACCGGGATGTGAAGCTCTGCACCATCGGCGAAGGCACCAGCGAGATCCAGCGCACCGTCATCGCCCGTTACCTGCAGTCCGAATACTGATTTCCGGAGTACTCATGAAGACCCCGATCCTTCTTCTCGCCGCGGCGCTGCCCCTGCTGGCCAGCCGCCCCTTGCAGGTGGACGACCTGTTCAAGGTCAAGCGCGTCACCGAACCCCAGCTGTCGGCCTCCGGCGACCTGGCCTACCAGGTGGGTACCGTGGACTTCGCGGCCAACAAGTCCGTGAGCCGCATCTGGTTCAAGCCCGCTGGCGGCGAGGCGAAGGAGCTGGAGCTCGGCTCGGGCAGCCAGAGCCGCCCCCGCTTCAGCCCTGACGGCAAGCGGCTGGCCTACCAGTCCGGCGGCCAGGTGTGGGTGGTGGACCTGGGCACGAAGGCCAAGCGTCAGGTCACGCAGCTGAGCGGCAGCGCCTCGGGCCAGGTCTGGAGTCCGGACGGCAAGTGGCTGGCCTTCCTCAGCACCACCGTTCCCAGCGGCGTCGATGCGGAGAATGCGGCCTACCTCAAGGCCAAGGAGGCCTCCAAGGTTTCCGGGCGCCTCTACACGACCCTGAGCTACCGGCACTGGAACGAGTGGAAGGATCCCCAGCAGGTGAGCCACCTCTTCGTGGTGCCCGCCGACGGCAGCGCCGCGCCCCGGGATCTCACGGCCGGCTTCACCACCGATGTGCCCAACTACGCCGATGTCTCCGCCGGTGACGGCTTCGCCTGGGCGCCGGACGGCAAGGCCTTGGCCTTTGAATCCGCCCCCGAGCAGACCAAGGCCACCAGCACCAACGGCGAAATCTACGAAGTGGCCTTCGCGGGCGGTCCCGCGAAGCTGCTGTCCGCCAACAAGGCCATGGACAACTCGCCCCGCTACTCGCCGGACGGCAAGTACCTGGCCTGGCGCGCCCAGCGCCGGCCCGGCTTCGAGGCCGACAAGTGGGAGCTCTGGGTCATGGACCGGGCCACCGGCCAGGTGGTCCGCACCACCCAGGCTTTCGACCAGAGCTTCGGCGACTACCAGTGGCAGGGCCAGGACCTCGTGGGGACCTCCGAACAACAGGGCCACACGGATCTCTTCCGCTGGGACGGCAAGGCCCTCCAGCGCCTCAGCACCGGCCTCCACATCGAGGGCTTCGCGTTGAGCCCGAGCGGCTCCGCCGCAGCCAAGGGCCAGGCCATCGTCGTCTCCACCAGCCTCACCACGCCCCAGGACCTCTACGCCCTGGACTTCAAGACCGGCAAGGCCGCGCGTGCCACGAAGCACAACGAGGCCCTGGCCAAGGACCTGAGCCTGAACCCCGGCGAAGAGCTGTGGATCGACACTGTGGCCGTGGACGGCAAGCCCGCCAGGACCCACGCCTTCGTGGTGAAGCCCGTGGGCTACGACCCCAACAAGACCTACCCGGTGGCCTTCGTCATCCACGGTGGCCCCCAGGGTGCCTGGGCCGACGCCTGGCATCCCCGGTGGAACGCCCAGGCCTGGGCCGGCCGCGGCTTCATCACGGTGCTGCCCAATCCCCGGGGATCCACGGGCTTCGGCCAGGCCTACACCGACGCCATCAGCGGCGACTGGAACGGCGCGGTCATGACCGACCTCATGAATACCCTGGATGCCGTGCTCAAGCAGTTCCCCAACGCCGATGCCAAGCGCGTGGTGGCCGCCGGCGGCAGCTACGGCGGCTACGCCGTGAACTGGATCTCCGGGCACTACCCCGAGCGCTTTGCCGCCTTCGTGACCCACGCCAGCATCTTCAACACCGAGTCCATGCAGCTGGGCACCGAAGAGCTCTGGTTCCCCCACTGGGAGTTCAAGGGCTGGCCCTGGGAGAGCGCCGAGACCAAGGCCCGCTGGCAGTCCCAGAGCCCCAGCAGCGCCATCGCGAAGATGACCAAGCCCATGCTCGTCATCCACGGCGAACTGGACTACCGCGTGCCCGTCACCGAGGCCTTCCAGCTCTACAACACCCTCCAGGTGCGGGGCGTCCCCAGCCAGCTGCTCTACTTCCCTGACGAGACCCACTTCGTCGCCAAGCCCCAGAACAGCAAGCTCTGGTATGAGACTGTCCTCGGCTGGTGCGAGCGCTGGACGAAGTAGATAAGGCCTGAGCAGCCCCAGAGAACGCAAAGGGCACAGAAGGGAACCTCTTCCTTTTGCGCCCTTTGCGTTCTTTGGGGCTAGCTGTTTTCTCTTCGTGGAATCACCCCGCCGCACACTCCGGGATCGGACAGCGCGCGCCATGGTTCGAGGACGAAGGGCCGGCTGAAGGCGCGGGGATGGGGCAGCTCCAGGTTCAGCTCGGGGCCCAGCACGCGCAGGTCCTCCGGCGTCGCCCAGGTCCAACTCCCCGGCGAGCCGTCCGTGGTGATGAGGTCCAGGTCCAGGGTGCGGGGCGCGTTCCGGCCGGCGCTGCGGTCCCGCCCCTCGCCCAGCTCCAGGCGCAACAGGGACTCCAGCAGGCGGCGAGGGTCCGTTTCCCCCGTCACCAGGACCGCCACGGTGTTGAGGTAGGCGGGCCCGCGACCGGACTCATCGGGCGTTTCCATCACCAGGGGCGAAGGCACCACCGGACCGAGCGTGCGCAGGGCGGCCAGCCCCGCCTCGAGGTGCGCCCGGCGGTCGCCGAGGTTCGAGCCGAGGGCGATGACGGCCTTCATGGGCGGCGCCTACTGCTTCTTCCCGTGTTCCGCCACGACGACGGTCCGGATGCCGCCGCGGATGAGGAAGTCGCCCTCGATGCGCATCCACTGGGGCTGAAGGGCCGTCACCAGGTCGTCGAGGATCTGGTTGGTCACCGCCTCGTGGAAGGCGCCCCGGTCGCGGAAGCTCCAGAGGTAAAGCTTGAGCGACTTGGATTCCACGCAGAGCTGGTCCGGCTGGTAGAGGATGCGCAGCTTCGCGAAGTCCGGCTGGCCCGTGAGCGGGCAGAGGCAGGTGAACTCCTCCGTCTCGAAAGTGATGGTGAAGGGCCGTCCCGGCCGGGGGCTCACGAAGGTATCGAGCTTGCCCGTGGGCCGCGTGACCACGAACTGAGGCAGCTGATCGGGGAGGGAGGCTTTGGGGGTCTTCTTGATGGCCATGGTCACACCTTCAGGGAATCGGGGATGAACGCGTACGGAATGGGATCTGGGAATCCCGCTTGCTGGAAGCCCCGCAGCCGCAGGTGGCACGAGTCGCAGTGGCCGCAGGCCTCCTGCTCGCTCTGGTAGCAGGACCAGGTGAGGTGCAGCGGCGCGCCGAGCTCCCGACCCTTCGCCACGATCTCGGCCTTGCGGAGGTGGAGGAGCGGCGCGTGGAAGGCCAGGTTCGTCTCGGGCTTCGTGCCCAGGTTGGCAGTCTGCTCGAAGCTGCGGAGGAAGGCCTCGCGGCAGTCGGGATAGCCGCTGCTGTCCTCCTCCACGAAGCCCACGAAGATGGCCGTGGCTCCGAGCACCTCGGCCCAGCTCACGCAGGTGGCCAGCAGGTGCGCGTTGCGGAAGGGCACATAGCTCACGGGCACGCCGGGCCGGTCCAGCTCCCCTTCGGGCAGGGCGATGGAGGCGTCTGTCAGGGCCGAGCCCCCGATGGCCTTCAGGGTGTCGAAGCCGATGATCAGGCGCCGCGAGGCGGGCACGCCGTAGAACTCGGCGATGTCGCGGAAGGCCTGCTTCTCCCGTTCCTGAGTACGCTGGCCGTAGTCGGCGTGGAGCAGGGCCAGCTCGAAGCCCTGGGCCTTCGCCATGGCGGCGGTCACGCAGGAGTCCATGCCGCCGGAGAGGGAGACCACGGCGAGTTCAGACATGGGAGATCCCTTCAGCCCAGGTTTCAAGAGCATCCATCTCCCGCTGAAGCCGGACAGCTTCAGCGGCATCATCGGCCTTCGGCGGAATCCGGTACGGCGTTCCGTACTTGATCACGCAGGTGGCGAACGGAAAGGGGATCACCATACGGTCCCAGGTCTTCAGCTGGAAGCTGTGGTCGAAGGCCAGGCTCACGGGCACGATCCAGGCGCCGGTCTTGCGGGCCAGGGCGAGGGTGCCGGGCTTCAGCGCCATGAGGGGGCCGCGGGGGCCGTCGGGCGTGATGCCGAAGTCCCAGCCCTGCTTCACGGCCTGGATCATCCGCACCAGGGCCTTGGCGCCGTCATCACTGGCGGTGCCACGCACCGCGTGGATGCCAAACCAGCGCCAGGTGGCCGCGCTGCGCTCGCCGTCCTTGCTGTCGCTCGACAGGATGGCCACGCCCCGCACCTCGCCGGCGGCGTTCCGGCGGCGGAAGGGATAGGCCAGGGGCATCATGAAGAGGCGCCGGTGCCAGAAGCTGAGGATGACGCGCTCATCCCGGGCCACGAGGTCCTCGACGGCCTCGAAGCCTTCCCGGCGCATCCGTAGGGTGTAGGACCAGAGCTTGGTCATCCCCGCCACCAGGAAGGGCACCGCGCGGAAGGCGAACCACACCGAGACCGGCGAGCCGAGAGGCCGCCCCCGGCCGGCGATGGCCACGCGAACGGCCATCAGGCCTCCCCTGCCTGCAGATCCTCGCGGGTGATGGGGTAGAGGGTGCCGCAGTAGTCGCAGCGGACCTCGAGGGGACCGGGCTCCTTGAAGAGGTCCGCCTTCTGATCGGCGGGGAAGCGGCGCAGGGTCTCCAGCAGGGCCTCCCGGGTGCAGCGGCAGCGGTAGAAGAGATCCGAGGAGGCCAGTTCCTCGACGCCCTCGCCCTGGGAGACCCAGGAGGCCAGGAAACCCGGCGTGCGCTCCCAGAAGGGCACCACTTCCAGGCCTTCGATGGCCTGGACCAGCCGGGCCAGGCGGGCGGGTGGGCAGTCCGGCAGCGGTTCCACCAGCATCCCCCCGGCCTCGCCCGTGCCCGGGTCGCACCAGAGGGTGAGGCTGGCCTGGATCTGCTCCGACTGCTGGAGGTAGTGCTCCACCTGGACCTGGATCCCGCCCTCGACCAGGGGCAGGTGCCCCACATAGGGCTGGCCCGAGGCGTTGGAACGCATGACCTGGAACACGCCGGGTCCGGCGATCCACGACGGGGCTTCGAGCTTCCCCAGATCGAGTACGCCCCGGATGGTGCCGTCGGGCCAGCAGTCCGTCACCACGGCCTTGGCGCGGCCCGAGCCCTTCACCAGGAGCTGCAGGCGCTCGGCGAAAAGGGTCCGCCCCTGCAGCAGGGCCGTGGCCGAGAGCAGCTCGGTCAGGCAGGCACAGGCCTCCGGATCCAGGTGGGGATGGGCGCGCCGCACGCCATCCCACAGGGGGCTGGCATCCAGCGAGGACAGGCGGACCTGATGGTCCCGCGTGAGGGCCCTGGTGACCTGGGCCTGAGGGCGATCCGCCATGCTCAATCCCATCCGATCTGCCGGCCCTTGTTCTGCTGCTCCAGCCAGGCCATCAGTGGCTTGAAGTAGTCCATCATGGCCCGGGTGGACAGGTCCTCGCCGGTGGCCTCCTTCAGGACTTTCCGCCAGTCCTCCGTGGCGCCCTTGGCCAGGATCTTCTTCAGGAAGGCGCCGACCTCCTTGTTCCCGGCGTAGTTGCAGGCGCGGGGATCCTGGCGGAGGATCTTCCGCGCGATGTGGTCGTGCATCTGGAACTTGAAGACCGTGGCCCAGCCATAGCTGTAGTAGTAGGCCGGATTGTCGTTGATGTGGGTCTTGGTGGCGGCGTCGCAGAACTGCTCGCCGCGGGGCGCGGGCGGCTCGACGCCCTGGAGCTCGCGCACCTGCTTCCACCACTTGGCGTTCATCTGGTCCGCGGGCATGCCCCCGTAGAACTCGGCCTCCCACTCGGGCATGGTGCCGCAGGCCCAGTACATGAAGGGGATGGCCACCTCGAGCGCATCGTTCAGCAGCACCTGCATCTGGTCGACCTTGTAGTCGGCCGGCAGCACGCCCGCACCCTTGAGGTAGGGGATCTGCCGTGTGGCCATGGCGATGAGTTCGCCCACGCCTTCGTGGAAGCTCGGGTTGGCCCCGTCACGCAGAAGGGGGGGCACATTCGGGTTGGTGTAGCTCATGAAGTAGTAGCCGTGGCCCAGCTCGTGGTGCACCGTCTCGAACCACTGGGCGTTGGGCTCCACGCTCATGAGCGAGCGGATGTCCTTGTCCAGGTCCAGGTGCCAGCAGGAGGCGTGGCTGTTCTTCTTGCGGGGATCGCCGGCCTTCACGGGGTAGAGGTCGGACTTGACCCAGAAGCTGGCGGGCAGCGCGTCGAAACCCAGCCCCGTGTAGAAGGCCTCGGCGGTCTTCACGATGCGCTCGGGCTGCCAGCCCTTGAAGTAGGGATCGAAGTCCACGGCGCTGACGAAGCCGGTCCAGTTCTGGCTCCAGCGGTTGTTGATCCAGTGGGCGGGGATGGCCTTGGGCACGGGCTGGCCGTACTTCTTCGCCATCTCGTACTTCACCCAGGTGTGCAGCTGGAGGTAGAGGGGCTTCAGCTCGGCCAGGAACTTCCGGTTGAAGGCCGCCATCTCATCCTTGGTCAGGCCGTAGCGGGCCACCTGCAGGGCGAAGTAGTCGGAGTAGCCCAGCTCCCTGGCCACGCCATTGCGGAGATCCCGCAGGCGAACCAGGCCGTCCTTGAGGGGAAGGCCGATCTCCTTGCTGGCCTCCCACCACAGCCGGCGTTCCGCCAGGTCGCGGCTGGAGGAGAGCTTGTTGTCGATGTCGTTGGCGGTCACGGGCTTCCCGGCCACCTTGAACTGGAACCCGTTCATGAGCGAGACCTGTTTCGTCTCGGCTTCGATGCGGTCGGCCACCAGCTTGGGCTGGGTCATGGGGCCCTCGGCACCGTAGGGCATGAGCAGCACGCGCTCCAGCTGCCGCACGGTCTTCTCGTCGAGCTGGGCGCGGTGCTTCAGGAGCTCCTTGGCCTCGGTGATGACGAGGGGATTGCCGTTGAACGCGGCGAAGGCCTTGCCCGCCCACTCGGCGGCGGCATCGTGTTCGGGCTTCACATCCGTGGCCGCCGCCCAGGTGGCCTCGGAATTGACATAGTAGAGCGCCTGGTAGCCCGCATTCACGAGCTTCAGGAAGCGGTCCGCACGGTCCTGCACGGGAGCGGTCATCTGGGCCACCAGGGGAATGCCGAACACCAGGCTGGGGATCAGAGCTGGAAGGATGCGCATGGGGGCTCCAGGGAACCCTCTATTGTGCCTTCGGCCGACGGGATCGTCAGCAGGGGATCAGGATGGTGAAGTTCGACCCGAAGCCCAGCTGGCTCTGTGCCCGGATCTGGCCCCGGTGGGCGGCCACCAGACGCTGGACGATGGCGAGGCCGAGTCCCACGCCCCTGGCGGCGTCGCTGCGCTCGGCCTGGCGGAAGGGATCGAAGATGAAGGGCAGGTCCCCCGCCGGAATGCCCCGGCCCGTGTCGATCACCGACATCCTCAGGAAGCGCATGCCGGCCTCCACGCCGGATCCGAACTCAACGCCCGCCTCCACCCGCACCGCCCCGGCCCGGGGCGTGAACTTGAAGGCATTGTCCACCAGGTTGACCAGCGCGCGGTCCAGCTTCAGGCGGTCTCCCTGGATCACGGGCAGGCCCTCGGGAACGGCCGCCTGGAACTCCACCCCGGTGGCGGCGGCGCGCAGGTTGTACGGGGCCAGCAGGGCCGACAACCAGGAAGTCGCGTCGATCTCCGAGAACTCCATGGGGAGCTGGCCGCTCTCGCTGCGGTAGATCTCCAGCATCTCGTCGAGCAGCGTCTTGATCCGGGTGCAGGATTCCTCCGCCTTCTCGATGGCCTCCTCGCGAACGGTCCCGCCGTTCTTCATTTTTTCCAGGACGAGCCCCAGCACCGTGAGCGGCGAGCGGAGGTCGTGCACGAGCATGGATGTGAAGTTGGTCTTGAGGGTGTTCACCTCCTTCAGCTTGAGGTTGGCGTCCACCAGGTTCTGGTTCTGGATCTCCAGCTCGCGCTGCAGGCGGCCGAGGTTCACCTGGTGCTCCACCCGCACCAGCACCTCCTCGGCGCTGAAGGGCTTGGTGACATAGTCCCGCCCGCCCACATGGAAGGCCTTGACCTTGTCCAGCGGGTCATCGAGGGCGCTGATGAAGATGATGGGGATCCGCTGGAGCGCGGGTTCCGCCTTGAAGGCCTGGCAGGCCTGGTAGCCATCCATGCCGGGCATGTTCACATCCAGCATGACCAGCTCCGGCGGGTGGCGGCGGGCCGCCTCGAGGGCCATGGCCCCGGAGGGGACGGCGCGCACCCGGTAATTCCGCTCCCGCAGGACGGCACTCAGCAGGTCGAGATTGTCGGGGTTGTCGTCGACGATGAGAATGTCGCCCTGGGGAACCAGCATGGTCATCTCCCTCTTCATCCGTTCAGTGCGTCGAGCAGTTCCTGGAGCTTGTAGGCCTTGAGCAGCTGGCGCAGACCCTCGGCGACGGGATTGGCCCCCAACTGGCCCACCAGGGCCAGGGCGGCCTCGGTGTCTCCGATCAACACCGCTTCCTTCAGATCGGCGCGCCAGGTCGCAGACTGAAGATGCAGGCTGTCCAGCAGGGCAGCCTGGGAGGGGAGCCCGGCCTCGGGTTCCCGGGTCAGGAAACGGAGACCGAGCAGGCGGCCTGCCAATTCGAAGAGCTGGGACTCGCGGAAGGGCTTGCCCATGAAGTCGTCGAACCCCGACTTGCGCAGGGTCTCGCGATCCAGGTCGATGACGCTGGCGGAGATCGCCACGACGAAGGTGTGGGGCAGGTTCTGCTCCAGCTCCTTCCCCCGGATCACCTGGAGCGCCTCGAAGCCGCTCATGCGGGGCATGCGGAGGTCCATCCAGAGGAGCTCCGGCCGGTGGCGCTCCCAGAGTTCCACCGCCTCGGCACCGTCGGCCGCGCTGTAGACCTGGAACCCCACGGAGCCGAGCAGCCGCGCCAGCAGATCCCGGTTCTCCAGCCGGTCGTCCACCACCATCATCGAGACCTTCCGCTGGCCTGGCTCCAGGCCGACGACCTGCCCGCGGTCCTCCAGCTCCAGGGGCGGCTCCCCCTCGGGGAGGGGCAGGCTGAAGGTGAAGCGGCTGCCCTGCCCCACGCGGCTTTCCAGGGCGATCTCGCCGCCCATGAGGTGCACCAGGGACCGGCTGATGTGCAGGCCGAGCCCCGTGCCCTCGGCGTTCCCGGCCTGGCTCCCCGCCTGGAAGAAGGGCTGGAACAGCTGACGCTGATCCTCCTCGCTGATCCCCGCGCCGGTGTCCGCCACGCTGAAGGTGGCCCGGCCCGCCGCGTAGCGGGCGCTCAGGGTGACCGTTCCCTTCGCCGTGAACTTCACCGCATTCCCCACCAGGTTCACCAGGACCTGGCGCAGCTTGGCCTCGTCGCCCTCCAGGTAGGCCGGGAGCGAGGGATCCGCCTCCAGCTTCAGCTCGAGTCCCTTGGCCTCGGCCCGGATCCGCTGCAGGTCCACCACGCTCTCCACCAGGGCGAGGGTCCGGAAGGAACCCAGGCGCAGCTCCAGGCCCCCGGATTCGATCTTGCTGAGGGACAGCACATCGTTGATCAGGGACAGCAGGTGCTCGCCGGCCGACAGGATGCGCCCGAGCTGGTCGCGGTCCTCGGGGCCGCGCTCCGTCCGACGATTCATCAGCTGGGCGTAACCGAGGATGGCGTTCAGGGGGGTGCGGAGCTCGTGGCTCATGTTCGACAGGAAGGCGCTCTTGGCGTGGTTCGCCGCCTGGGCGCGGGCTTCGCTGGCCCGGAGCTCGGCCTCCAGGACTTTGCGTTCCGTCAGATCGGAGCCGATGCTCAGGAATCCCACCCGCTCGCCCTGGGCCCCGCTGATGGTCGAAAGGGCCACCAGCATGGGCACGCGCCGCCCATCCCGGGTCAGGAAGGTCCACTCCCGCTGGTCGGGCCCCGCCTCCGTGAGCAGCCGGATCACTTCGGATTCCGAGGTCACCGGATGGCCCACCTGCCTGGAGAGCACCTGGGCGCAGGCCTCCATCTCCCCCGGATCGACCCAGGGGGAGCCCGTCTGGCCGACCATGTCCTCGGCCCGGAAGCCCAGGAGCTTCTCCGCGTAGGGATTGAAGCGCCGCACGGTGCCATCATTGTCGCGGGCGATGATGGCCACCTGGGCGCTGTGAAGCACCGCCCGTTCGCTGGCTTCACGCTCCGCCAGGGCGTGGATGGTGTCCCTCAGCCGCGCGATCATGCGGTTCAGGTCCCGCCCCATGTCCGCCAGTTCGTCCCGGCCGCCGATGTGGACCCGGACCTCCAGGTCGCCCTCCGCGGCGCGGCGCACCTGCTCCACCATCCGCCGGATGCTGCCGGACAGGTCGTGGGCGATCCGATAGCCCAGCACCAGAGCTGCGACCAGCCCCCCGAGGATGGTGATGTACGACCAGGTCCGGGTCCGCCAGGCCCGCTCCGACATGGCCTCCACGCTGCGCTGGGCGGCATCCTCCTGAACCTGGACGAGGCCGGAGATGAGGCTCGTGAGGGGCAGGATCTGCGGCAGCAGGTCGTCGTCCACAAAGCGCCCGAGGGCCGGCAACCGGGCTTCTGCCAGGAGCTGTTCCAGCGAATCCAGATCCTTCATCAGGTAGGTGGAGAGGGCATCCACGCGGGCCAGCGCTTCCGGGTTCGACTGGTCCCGGGCGGTGGCCTTGAACGCGGCCCACTGCTCCCCGGCCTCCCTCCGCGCCGCCCGCACCTGGGCCAGGCCTTCGGCGGGTTCCAGAGTCCCGCCCCGCACCTGGCGGGCCGCGAAGAGGATGCGGATGCTGTAGGCGTCCGACACGATCTTCAGCTGGCGCACCGGAACCATGCGCTTCTCGAAGATCCGGAGGGCCTGGTTCTCCTCGTCATGCAGCACGCCGAGCTGGATCAGGGCGAGCCCCGCCAGGATCCCCGCGACAATGCTGTAGCCGAGCCAGAGCTTGGCGGCGATCCGGATTCGACTCAGGAAGGAGACCATGGGCACATCCAGGGGTGGGTCCGGCTGATGGCGTGGTTCGCCTTGCAGCATGACGGAAATCCCGAATCCGCGATCCGGTTTCCTGCGCGATCCGTGGATTCACGGATGGCCCTCCGGGGGGGATCATGGGGGCGCGCCGTCCCCCGGAGACCCCATGCCCAAGCCCGCCCCTTCCCTCGATCTCCGCGTCCGGTTCTACCTGGGCGGCGAGATCGCCCTGGGCCCTGGGAAGGCGCACCTGCTGGAGGCCATTCAGGAGACGGGCTCCATCGCCGCGGCGGGCCGCCTGATGGGCATGAGCTACCGCCGGGCCTGGCTGCTGGTGGACACCATGAACCGCTGCTTCCGGGAGGCCCTGGTCGCCACCGAGAAGGGCGGGGCGACCCGGGGCGGGGCCACGCTCACGCCGCTGGGGATCAAGGTCCTGGCGCGCTACCGCAGCCTGGAGGCCAAGGCTGCCCGGGCTGCCGCGGCGGACCTGAAGGCACTGACCGCCCTGCTGTCGGGGCAGGCCGGCCCGAGGCAGCCCGGCCTTTGACCCGGGGCTTTCGGGTCCGATATATTCATCGGGATATAGCGGACCCCCGGAAGGTCTCATGCCCCTTGCCCGATCCCCCCTGCTGCGCTGCCTCCTCCTCGCCCTGTCCCTGGCCACCGCCGGGCGGGCGGGCGATCTGGTGGTCTCCGCCGCCGCGAGCCTCACCGATGCCTTCCAGGAGCTGGGGCGGCGCCACGAGGCCCGGCATCCGGGCACCCGGGTCGTGCTCAACACCGGCGGCTCGGACAAGCTGCTGCAGCAGATTCTTGCCGGGGCTCCCGTGGATGTGTTCGCGTCTGCCGATCAGGCCGCCATGGACCGGGCCGTGGCCCAGGGGGCCGTGAACGCGGCTTCCCGCGCGACCTTTGCGGGGAACGCGCTGGTGATGATCGTCCCCCTCGGGGCGCAGAGCCCCGCCACCCCGGCAGAGCTGCTCCGGCCTCAGGTCCGCCGTGTGGCCATCGCCAACCCGGCCAGCGTGCCTGCGGGCCGCTATGCCCGGGAGGCCCTGGAAGCCCTGGGGCTGTGGCGGGCCGTCGAGGCCAAGGCCGTCTTCGGCCAGAGCGTCCGCCAGTGCCTGGACTACGCGGCCCGGGGCGAAGTGGATGCCGCCTTCGTCTACGCCACGGATGCCGCCATCCAGACTCGCAAGGTGCGGGTGGTCGCCACCGTGCCCACCCGCACCCCCATCACCTATCCCCTCGCCGTCGCGACGGGGACCCGCCAGGCCGAGGCCGCCCGCGCCTTCGTGGCCCTCGTGCTCTCGCCGGAAGGCCGGGCGGTCCTCGCCCGCTTCGGCTTCACCGCCCCCTGATGGATCGGGCCCTGATGGACCAGGCATGGATCCCCCTGCTGTTGTCCCTCAAGGTGGCGGGACTGGCCACGCTGCTGGTGCTGCTGGCGGGGACGGCCCTGGGCTTCCTCCTGGCCCGCCGTCCCTTCCCCGGACGGGAGGTGCTGGACGCCCTCTGCACGCTGCCCATGGTGCTGCCGCCCACGGTGCTCGGCTACTACCTCCTGGTGTTGCTCGGACGACGCGGGGCCCTGGGCGGATTCCTCGACCGCACCTTCGGGATCCAGCTCATCTTCACCTGGCAGGGCGCCGTGATCGCGGCCTCCATCGTCTCCTTCCCCCTGGCCCTCAAGGCCGCCCGCGCGGCCTTCGAGCAGGTGGATCCCCAGTACGAGCGGGCGGCCCGCACCCTGGGCGTGTCTGACCTGGGCGTGTTCTTCCGCGTCACCCTGCCCCTGGCCTGGCGCGGCATCCTGGCGGGCACCCTCCTGGCCTTCGCCCGGGCCCTCGGCGAATTCGGCGCCACCCTCATGGTGGCGGGCAGCATCCCCGGCCGCACACAGACGCTGTCCGTGGCGGTCTACGAGGCCGTACAGGCGGGCCAGGACGGCCTGGCGACCACGCTGGTGATCGTGACCTCCACCACCTGCCTGCTGGTCCTCCTCGTCGCGGCGCGGCTGCTCCGCGGCCACGATGCCCGCAGCGCGGGCCGGGAGCCCTGGCCATGAAGCTGCGCGTGGACATCCGCGGCACCCTGCGGGGTCGGGAGCGGCCCTTCCACCTGGAAGTGGCCTTCGCCACCTCAGCCCGGTCGCTGGTGCTGTCGGGCCCCTCAGGCGCCGGGAAGAGCCTCACCCTCCGGGCCGTCGCGGGCCTCCTGCGCCCGGAGGCCGGGTGCATCCAGCTGGGCGAGCGCACCTTCTTCGACAGCGCCACGGGGTTGCACCTCCCGCCCCAGGCCCGCGAAGTGGGCCACCTCTTCCAGGACTACGCGCTGTTTCCGCACCTCACGGCCGCCGAGAATGTGGCCTTCAGCTTCTCACGCACCTGGCGCCGCCCTTCCCGCGCCGCTCTGGCGCAGGCCCTGCCCTGGCTCGACCGCCTGGGTCTCGGGGGCTTCGCCGCGGCCCACCCGGGCCAGCTCTCCGGCGGCCAGCGCCAGCGCGTGGCCTTGGCCCGCGCCCTGGCTGCGAAGCCCCGCCTGCTGCTGCTGGACGAGCCCTTCTCCGCCCTCGACCACCGCATGCGGGACCGCCTGCGCCTCGAGCTGAAGGACCTGGCCGCCCAGGAGAACCTACCCCTGGTGGTGGTGAGCCACGATCCCGGCGACGCCGAGGCCTTCGGCGAGCACCTCGTCGAGCTTGAAGAGGGCCGCGTGGTCTCGGAGGAGACCTACCGGGCGTAGCGGACGGGTTCCGGCTCGCCCTTTTCCACGCGGGCCAGGATGCCCTCCAGCCGCTTGCGGTAGTCGGGATCCTTCTCCTTCTCGAGGATGCCGCGGAGGATGGCCCCATGGGCCGCCTTCAGCGCCTCCGCGGCGGGCACGGCCAGGTCCGGTTTCACCCCCACATGCTCCCAGTTGGTGCCGGTGACGGGATTGATGGCGCGGCCCGTGGGGATGAAGGCATTGAAGCCGTGGCCCAGGAGCACCGCCCCACCGGGGTTGGCGCCGCCGCCCGTGGTTTCGCCCACCAGGGTCGCGCGCTTCTGGGTCTGGAAGTCGTAGGCGCATTCCTCGCCGCCGGAGAAGGTGCGGGCCGAGGTGAGGACATAGACGGGCTTCCCGTAGCGCGGAGCGACGGTCGCCGTCGTCCAGTACTGGCGCGTCGTGTTCTTCGGCCGGTTGTAGATGGAGTTGAGGTGCCGCGTGTCGCCCTCCTCGAAGAAGTGGCTCACGAGGTAGGCCACGCTCTCGGGATCGCCGCCCCCGTTCTGGCGCAGGTCGAGGATGAGGGCCTCGGTGCCCGATAGGAGCGAGAGGGCCGCGGAGAAGGCCGGTCCCACGAATTCCGTGGGGCCGAAGCCCCGGATGTCCAGGTAGCCCACATTGCCCGGCAGCTGCTCCACCTTGGCGATGCCGAAGCCCCGCCGCTGGGAGAACTGCCGCATCTGCGCCACCTCGTCGCGCGTGGGCGGCTTGTCGTCGTCGTCGCTCGCGGGCTTGAAGGCCGGATCGAAGCGCACCCGGAAGTGGCCGTCCCGGCCCACCTCCCGAAGGTCCCTGGAGAGGGCCTCGGCGAAGGCCTGGGCCGTGGCCGCCCCATCGTAGGCACCCTGGGCCGCCCTGGCCTTCAGCGCGGCGCCGGTCTGCTCGGCGACTTCGGGGAAGACATAGCGGGCCTTCAGTTCCCTGGCGAGGGTCTCCACCACGGCCTTCCGCTGGTCGGCCGTGACCGGGGGCGCGGCGGGGGCGGCGGCCTCCTGGGCGGCGAGGGTCAGGACCAGAGCGGGCAGGACGAACAGAGCGCGACGCATGGAGCCTCCGGAGTCCTTCAGGTTTCGGCCGAGGGGCCGCCCGGTCTAGGCGGCAGGGTGCCGGAAGGCCGGCAGGTTGCCGGAATTCACGGGTCCGCGCGCCGGATCCAGCTGGGGCCCCGGTCCTCGCCGGCCCGCGGGATGCGCCGCAGGCCACGGCCGTCCGGCGTCTGGAGGTGGATGTCGTACTCCCCGTCCACCAGGCCGCTGAAGGCGATCCAGCCACCATCGGGGGACCAGGCCGGCGCGTAGGCCTTGCCCGCAAAGGGCAGGAAGGTGGGCGTTCCGCCCGCGGCCGGGAGGATGCCGATCTGGACGCTCTCGCTCGTGAGGCGCTGGAAGGCGATCCAGCGGCCATCCGGCGACCAGGTGGGGAAGTAGTCGCCCGACACGCTGCTGGTGGGCGTCAGCTGACGGGCCCCGCTGCCGTCGGCGTTCATCAGCCACAGGGCCGGGCTGCCCTGGCGGTACGAGGCGAACGCGAGGCGCGTGCCGTCCGGCGACCAGGCGGGCGTGACATCGGGCGAAATCATCGGGTCGCCGGCCTGGCGCGGCGTGAGGTTGCGCCGGTTCTCCAGGCTCCGGCCCCGCAGATCCGCCGTGAAGATGTCGCCGGCCGGATCCTCCAGCTGCGAGTGGAAGGCGAGGCGCAGGCCATCCGGGGCCCAGACCACCTCCCGCTCGGCCACGCCCGCTTCCGTGGAGAGGCAGATCGCCGGCTGGGTCAAGTCGTCCACGAGCATGAGCTGGGCGGGAACCAGGTCCGTGGGGAGGCTGGCGTACACCAGGGCCCGGCCATCGGGGCGGGCGTGGGGGCGCGTGCCGCCGTACCCCAGGCCCAGCACCTGGGGGGCGCCACCCTCGGGCCGGACCTGGTAGAGCAGGTGGGACCCATCCCCGTTCCGCCCGTCGAACACCAGGTCGTAGGTGGGCGGAGGGAGGGGAGGCGGCGCCGAAGCCGTCCCAGTGCCTCCTCCACCGCCTCCCCCGCAGCCGAGGGATGCGGCGAGCAGCAGACCCGCGACGAGACGCGGCGCCCGCCTGCGCGGGCTCCCTGCCACCCAGGGAAGGGCCGGGAAGGCACGGATCATGGGCCGCTCGCCTGAAGGGTCAAAGGGGTCAACCACGCGCGGGAAGATCGGCCGCCTCGCCTTCATCGCCGCGCGACCCCGGCCCACAGGCGGCGCACCGCCTCCAGGGCCTCTCCTGCGGGCACGGCCACATCCGGCTTCACGCCTGTGCCCTCCCAGTTCGTGCCGCTGAGGGGGTTCACCGTGCGGCCCACGGAGACGGAGAGCTCCAGGCCGTGGTCCAGGGGGAAGAAGCGGTTGGGATTGGCGCCGCCCTTGGTGGTCTCGCCCACGATCACGGCCCGCTTCTGCTGCTGCAGCGCATAGGCCAGAGCCTCTCCGGCGGAAAAGGTCGTCCCCCCCACCAGGATGTAGAGGGGGATTTCCGCAAAGGCAGGCCGGGTGGAGGGGCCTGCCCAGGCCTCCATGGGTTCCTGCCGGCGCCACTCGAGCCGGTTCAGGAGGGTACGCCGGGCCAGGAAGTAGGAAGCCAGCAGGGCGTTCGCGTCACCGCCGCCGCGGTTCTCCCGCAGGTCGATCACCATGGCCCGACACCCCGCCAGCCGGTCCAGGGCTGCATCGAAAGCGGCGCGGCTTTCCTCCGCCTGGAAGAAGCGGTCTACGCGCAGATAACCCAGGCCGTCCTCCAGACGCGTCACCGAGTGCAGGCCCAGGCTGGGGGTCGGCACATCGAAGCGGGGGATGCGGATCCGCGCGTTCAGGTGCTTGTCGCGGGTGAGCGCCTGCAGGGCTCCGTTGACCCGGGCCAGGAAGGCTTTCGCGTCCGTGGAGCCGGAGTCCACAAGGGTTCCCGCCTGCCGCCGCAGGCCCTCGGCGGCGACGGCGGCGAGGTCGGGAAACGCGTATTCGTCGCGGACGAGGTCGGCGATCTGAGCCACCAGGTGGGCCTGACGGTCCGCGGTGAGGGAGACGGGGGCGGGTTCCGCCGCGGCGAGTCCAGCCGCGAGGACGGGCAAGAGCAGAAGGGGGGTCGGGCGCATGGGGGTCTCCGGGGGATCGGTGCGGTCGGCGTGATCGGCGTGATCCAGGGCCGGCGCGATCCCCCAGGGTTCGCGAAGGGCCTGCCGGCGTGTAGGCGGCAGGGTGCCGGATTCCCGGCAGGATGCCAGAATGCGGGATGCCCAAGCCCGACCTGGACGACCTGGACCGCCGCCTCCTCGCGGAGCTGGGCGCCGATGCCCGCCTCACCCAGGTGGCCTTGGCGGCCCGGGTGGGCCTCTCGCGGTCGGCCGTGCAGGAGCGCCTCAAGCGTCTGGAGCGCGAGGGCGTCATCCTCGGCTACACGCTGCGCCTGGGCTTCGAGGCGAAGCCCGGCGTGCGGGCCTACCTGCTGGTGCGCGGCAGCGGGCCCAGCCACGAGCGGGCCCTGCGCATGCTGGAGGCCTTTCCCGAGGTGCGGGTGGCCGACAGCGTGAGCGGGGACATCGACCTGGTGCTGCAGCTGGAGGCGGAGCGCCTGGAGGACCTCAACCGCATCCGCGACGAAGTGGCCAAGCTCCCCGGCATCGCCTCCACCCAGACCCTGCTGGTGATGGCGCCGCGCTTCGACCGGCGCTGAACAGAGAAGGGCCCCGACCGGGGCCCTTCTCCGTTCACGGTACGGTTCAGCCCTTGGCCCACCGCAGCACGGGCTTGCGGGCGGCAGTGGTCTCGTCCATGCGGCGCAGGGGGGCGAGGGTCGGCGCCTGGTGCAGGGCCTCGGCGTCGGTCTCGGCCTCCTTCGCGATGGCGAGCATGGTGTCGCAGAAGGCGTCCAGCTCGCCCTTGTCTTCGCTTTCCGTGGGCTCGATCATCAGCGCGCCGGGCACGATCAGGGGGAAGTAGATCGTGGGCGGGTGGTAGCCGTGGTCGATGAGGCGCTTGGCGATGTCGAGCGTGTGGACATCGTGCTTGGCCTGCAGCGTGTCGCTGAAGACCACCTCGTGCAGGCTCGGGGAATCGATGTGCAGGGCATAGGCGCCCTTGAGCCGGGCACGGATGTAGTTGGCGTTCACGATGGCCCGGAGCGTGGCCTCCTTCAGGCCGTCGGAGCCGTGGCTCAGGCAGTAGGTGAGCGCCCGGACGAGGATGCCGAAGTTGCCGTAGAAGGTGTGCACTTTGCCGATGCTCTGGGGCCGCTTCCAGTCCCAGCGGTACGAGTGCCTGGGCACCTCGCCCTCGCCCACCTTCACGGTGTCGCGCACCACGACGGGCACGGGCAGGAAGGGCATCAGGTTCTCGCCGCAGCAGACGGGGCCGGCGCCGGGACCGCCGCCGCCGTGGGGCGTGGACATGGTCTTGTGGAGGTTCAGGTGCATGACATCCACGCCGAAATCGCCCGGGCGGGCCACGCCCACCAGGGCGTTCATGTTGGCGCCATCCATGTAGACCAGGGCGCCGACGCTGTGCAGGAGGTCGCTGACCTCCTTGAAGCGGTACTCGAAGACGCCCACGGTATTGGGATTCGTGATCATGGCGCCGGCGATCTCGGTGCCGAGCTCGCTCACGAGCGTCCTGAGGCCCTTGCGGACCTTGCCGTTCACGGGATCGGTCACATCGTCGAAGGCGATGGTGCCGTCCGGCAGCGAGGGCAGCTCGACCACTTCATACCCGGCCATGGCGGCGGTGGCGGGGTTGGTGCCGTGGCCGCTGTCGGGGATGAGGATCACGCGGCGCTTGGCGCCCTTGGACACATGGTAGGCCCGGATGAGCATGACGCCCGTCAGCTCGCCGGCGGCGCCGGCGCTGGGCTGGAGGGTGACGCCGGGCAGGCCGGTGATCTCCTTCAGCCATTCCTGGAGGGTGTAGATCATCTCCAGGTTGCCCTGCACCAGCGCATCGGGGGCCATGGGGTGGCTGTCCGTGAAGCCCGGCAGGCCGGCGACCTTCTCGTTGAGCCGCGGGTTGTGCTTCATGGTGCAGGAGCCCAGCGGGTAGATGCCGTCGTCCACGCCGTAGTTCCACTTGGAGAGGCGCGTGAAGTGGCGGATGACCTCCACTTCGCTCAGCTCAGGCAGGGCGTCGAAGCCGCTGCGCCTGAGGTGGGCGGGACGGGTGTCCTTGGCCTCGGGCACATCGAGCTTGGGAAGATCCATGCCCCGCTTGCCGGAGACGGAACGATCGAAAGAGAGGGGTTCGCGCTGACGCAGAAACATGGCCATCTCCTCAGACGGTGGCGGGGACGCGGGCCAGGATTTCGACGAGGCTCTCGATCATCCGGCGGGTGTGGAGTTCGGTGGCGCACCAGAGGATGCAGCCTTCGTATTCGGGGTAGAAGCGGCCCAGGTCCAGTCCCGGCAGCAGGCTCTCCGCGAGGCAGGCCTCCTGCAGCGCCGCCATGTCGCCCCGGTAGCGCAGCACGAACTCGTTGAAGAAGGGCGGGTCGTCGACCGGCTCCATGTCCGGCAGCTCCAGCAGGCGCTGGCGCAGGTACTGGGCCTTGGCGGCGTTCTGCTCCGCCAGGCCGCGCAGGCCCTCGGGGCCCGCCAGCTGGAGGAAGATGTTGGCGCGCAGGGCCACGAGCCCCTGGTTCGAGCAGATGTTGCTGGTGGCCTTGTCGCGACGGATGTGCTGCTCGCGGGCCGTCAGCGTGAGCACATAGCCCGTGCGGCCTTCCAGATCCTTGGTCTGGCCCACCACGCGGCCCGGGATCTCGCGCTTGTGGGCGTCCTTCACCGCGAGGAAGCCCAGGAAGGGGCCGCCGAAGGTGGGCTTGTTGCCGAAGGACATGGCCTCGCCGCAGGCCATGTCGGCGCCGGCCTTGCCGGGGGCCTCCAGCCAGCCGAAGGCCAGGGCCTCCTGGGTGACGCTCACCAGCAGGGCGCCGGCGGCGTGGACGGGGCCGGCCAGGGCCGTCAGGTCCTCCACGGCGCCCAGGAAGTTGGGGTAGCCCACCATCACGGCGGCCACATCCCCATTCAGCTTCGCCTGCAGGTCGGCCAGGTCGGTGACGCCGTTCTTGAGGCCCACCTCCACCAGCTGGAGGTCGTCATGGGGCGCGAAGTTGGTCTTGAGCACCTCGCGGTAGAGCGGGTGCAGGCCGCGACTCACCAGGACGGTGTTGCGCTTCTTCGCCACGCGCACGGCCATGAGGGCCGTCTCCACGCAGGCGGTGCCGCCGTCGTAGAGGCTGGCATTCGTCACATCCAGACCCGCGAGGTCGCAGATGAGGGTCTGGTACTCGAAGATGTGCTGGAGCGTGCCCTGGCTGATCTCGGGCTGGTAGGGCGTGTAGGCCGTGAACCACTCCTGGCGGCTCACCATGGCATCGATGGCCGAGGGCACGAAGTGGTCATAGGCGCCGGCCCCCAGGAACTGGGCGCAGAAGCGGGTGTTCTTGTTGGCCAGGCCCATCATCTCCCAGGCCACTTCCTGCTCGGAGCCCTGGGTGGGCAGGTCCAGGTCCCTCTTCAACCGCAGGGCCTCCGGGATGCCCGCCAGCAACTCCTCGGCGCGGGCGACGCCGATGGTGTCCAGGAGGGCACGATCCTCGACAGGGGAAGAGGGCAGGTAGCGCATGGCGGCCTCGGCAAAGAGCGCGTGAATCGCAGCACTTCAGGTTATCAGCCCGGGACGCCGGGGGCCCCTGTGCAGGGGATCACAGACCACCGGATGCAGACCGCCCGCTCCGGGGACCTGCCCCGGAGCCTGCCCGAAGCCCGGGCGGGAGCCCGGGTGGGCTGCTACCGGCGCTTCCAGAGATCGAAGGGCTGGGTTCCGATGAGCACATTGAAGCTGCCGGAGACCTGCCCGGTTTCCTGGGGTGACCGCTGCCGGAGGAAGCCGTAGGACACTTCCACATAGAAATTGGACAGGGTGGTGCGCAGCATGAGGCCGGCCCCCTGGGGACGGAGGTTCGCGTCCGAACGGAAGAGGCTGGTCGCCTCCCGGGACAGCCAGGCCATGTCGAAGCGGGGCACCGCCTCCAGCGTGAGCCCCAGCCCGGCGTAGACCCGGAAGGGCACGCCGAACCGCACGGCGGCGAAGTTGGGGGCGAAGTAGCCCACGGCCCGGGAGCCGATGACGAAGGAGGGACCGCCAAGGGCCCACCAGCGGTCCAGGGGCAGGTGGCGGCCCTGGCTCCATTCCAGATCCAGGTCGGCCCCCAGGAATTGATTGAAGGGGTGGACGCCCCGGGCCCGGAAATAGACCTGCTGGAAGTCGCCCGCGGGCAGCGCCCCGGCCTTGGTCTCACCCACCCCGAAGCGCCCCCTCAGGAGCAGGCCCTCCCGGGGCAGCGTATGGCGGTCGAAGTTGTCCCACTCGGCGGACAGGTAGGCGGTGTTCTGGGCCTGGGTCTGGCGGAGCCCCGCCTCCCGGAAGGCCGCATCCCGGCGGCCCAGGTCCAGGCTGACTTTGCCGGTGCCCAGGTTGCTGAACCCGGCGTAGGTCCGCAGGATCAGGTCCGAGGCGCTGATCCGGGCGCCCGGCCCCCCGCCGGGAAGCTCCGGGGAGGTCCAGTTCAAGGGCAGTTCCAGGCGCTGCTGCCAGTAGTTCCCCGTCAGCTCCACGCCCGCACCGGGGGCGAAACCGAAGGGGCTGCGCAGGGACAGGCTCGCCTGTTCCTGCAGCCGGTTGCGGGAGGCGCTCAGGTTCAGCTCGGTGCCCTGGAAGCCCAGGTTGAGGGCCCGGTAGGCCAGGCCCAGCTGGCTGCCCAGGGTGGTCTCGTAGCCCAGGGAGATGTCCAGCCGGTCCCGCTGCTGGGGCACGGGAACCAGGGTGAGGATGCAGCCTCCCTTGCCGTCCGGGCGGATCAGGTAGTGCAGCACGGAGAGATACAGGCGGTGCTCGGCCAGGGCGATGCGGTTCTGGAGCTCGCTGGGCCGGAAGGGCCGGCCCTCCAGTTCGCCCAGCAGGCGCCGCAGGCGGGCTTCGTCCACAGGAGGGCCGGGCACGGCCCAGACCTCCACCTGGGTGATCAGGGGTTCCTGGAGTACCACCCGGAGGCGCCCGGTCGCGGGATCGAAGCTGGATCCCCGGGCATCCACCAGGGGGCTGCCCTCCATGAGCAGGCGGTAGACCAGCTGGGACATCTGGCCGCCGAATACCTGGGGGTTGAAGGGCGCGCCGAGCTTCACTTCTTCGGCCAGGGCCTGGTGGACCAGGGGAAGCCAGGCGGCGGGGGCGTCCACCTGCAGTTCCGTCATGGCCGGATAGGGCCGCATGTGGATGGTCAGCACCCGGTCCGCATCCACCGTGGCCCAGGCATCCTGGGCCAGCCCGTGGACGAGGATCTGCTGGAGGAGGATCTGGATGTCCAGGAGCCGGTAGCCTTCCGCACCGGGCTTCAAGGTGGCGGCCAGCAGCCCCTCCAGGGAGGCGTCGATGGGATAGGGGCTCTCGAAGACGACCCGGGTCGCCGCCACGAGCTCCTGCCCGCCGGCCTTCCGGCGCAGGAGGGCGCCCAGCTCCTCCAGGCGGGCGTCGAAGGCTTCGCGCCCCTGGAGGACCAGCTTGGGCGCCATGCCCCCGTACTCCAGGAAGGGCGCATCCCGGATCTCGGGGCGGATGAGGAAGTCGGCCTCGGCGCGGCTTTCCCACTGGCGGCGCTCCACCACCAGGTCCAGGCTGCGGGTGGCCACGGAGAAGATGCTGGTGGCCTGCCGGCGCTCCAGGGGCGAGCTGATGTCCACGGCGATGACCACATCGGGGTGGAAGGCCTCCTTGGCCGTGAAGACCGGCAGGTTCTCCACCAGGGCGCCATCCACATACTGCTGGCCGTCGATCATCACGGGCCGGAAGCCTCCCGGAACAGCCATGGACGCGCGCACGGCCTCCACCAGGTCGCCGTTGCCGAACACCCGCCCCTGCCCGGTTTCCAGATTCGTGGCCAGGATGCGGAGCGGCCGCTGCAGCTGGTCGAAGTCCCCGCCGGAGAAGTAGGCGCCCCGGGCCAGCAGGCCCTGGAGCGTGCGCTGGACCTCGGCGCCGGTCCGCAGCCCCTGGGCCAGGGTGGTCTGGCCCTTCTGCCGCTCGATGGACAGGAAGGTGGACTCGTGTTCCTCCTGCTCGCCCAGGGTCTCGCCCGGGTTGCGGAGCAGGGGTTCCAGGAAGGCGCGGGTGAGATCCCGGCTGCGGAAGAGCTCCTCGATCTCCCGCCCCGAGAAGCCGCTGGCGTAGAGCGCGCCCACCAGGGCCCCGGCGCTGGTGCCCGTGACGCTGCCCAGGGGGAACCCCACCTCCTCCAGGCGCTGGATCACGCCGATGTGGGCCAGCCCGCGGGCGCCGCCGCCGCTGAGGGCCAGGGCCACCTTTGGCATGCCCGGGATCACCACCCGGGGCGCGAAGCGGAACACCATGTCCGGGGGCTGCACCGTGACTTCGATGCGCCGGGGTTCCGCGGGGACCGCCGCCAGAGGAGAGGCTGAAGCGGATGCCGGAGAAGGCGTGGGAGGGGGCGTTGCAGGCGCGACCTGGCCCGCCAGCAGGGCTGGAAGCCCCAGGATCACCAGGGCTGGAAGCCCCAGGGCCAGCCGCGCCCTCCTCATGCGAGGGCCGCCCGCTGAACCTCCATGAGCGTCGCGCACCCGGCCAGCCCCAGGTCCACGAGGCCATCCGCCTCGGCCCGGCTGAACGGGCGGCCCTCGCCCGTGCCCTGCCATTCCACCAGCATCAAGTCCCCGCCCGCCCCCATCGTCGGGCGCGCCGCCACCAGGTTGCAGTCCACGGCGGCCCGATGATCCTCTTCATATTCCAGGTCCAGCACCAGGCCCCGGCGGCCCTCGCCGGCCTCAACGAGGCCCACGCTCACGGCCGCCAGCTGGCGGATCAGGGCCGCCTCCAGCCCCTGGGACCGCAGCGCCAGCGCCACGGCCACCCAGGCGCCGGTGATGGCCGCGCAGCGGGTGCCACCATCGGCGTTCAGCACATCGCAGTCCACCGAGAGGGTGCGCTCGCCCAGGGCGGCCAGGTCCACCGCCTGCCGCAGGCTGCGCCCGATGAGCCGCTGGATCTCCACGGTGCGTCCCTGCTGCTTCCCCTTGGTGGCCTCGCGGTCTGACCGCGTGTTCGTGGCCGCGGGGAGCATGCCGTATTCGGCCGTGAGCCAGCCGGTGCCCCGTCCCTTCATCCACCCCGGCACCTTGGCCTCCAGGCTGGCGGCGCACAGGACATGGGTCCGGCCCACTTTCACCAGGCAGGAGCCGGCCGCGTGGAGCTGCACGCCCGTCTCAAAGACCAGGCTTCGAAGCTCGCCATTCCCGCGCATCAGCAGCCCTTCCATTCGATCTTGTCCACCCGCCCCTGGTGGCGCCCTCCTTCAAAAGGTGTTTCCAGGAACGATTTGAGGTAGTATTCCGCCTTGAGCGGATCCGTCAGCCGCTGGCCGAAAGCGATGGCGTTCGCGTCATTGTGCTGCCGAGCCAGCGCCGCGTGCTCAGGGGAGGTCACCAGTGCGCAGCGGATGCCAGCATGGCGGTTTGCCGCGATGCTGATGCCGATGCCGGATCCGCAGACCAGCACCAGGCGTTCCCACCGGTCCCGGCCCTCCGCCGCCCGATGCGCGAAATCCGGGTAGTCCACCGAGGCCGTTCCATCCGTGCCGAAATCCACCACTTCATGCCCCTGACTCAGGGCCCAGGTCTTGAGCCGCTCTTTCAGGTCGAACCCCGCATGATCGCTTGCAAATCCGAGTTTCATCCTTCAACCCTTTCATCCACAGCCCGCTGCCTACAGCCTACAGCCCCTTCATGTTGAACCCCTTCATCCAGTACCGCCCCCAAGATCGGGGCTTCCTGCTCTGCATGCCCGAGGCCGTTGGGGCCGCGGAGTGGGTGCGCGCCCTCCGCACGCTGCCCGGCGAACTCCAGGGCCGGGAGCGCCTCACCCCAGCCAAGGCCCAGATCTTCCTGCCGGACGCCACCCTGGTGGAGATGCACGCCGTGCCCCTGCGGTGGCAGCGGGCTTACCCCTGGCTGTCCTCCCTGGCCCTCCACCCCGGAAACGCCGGCCCCACCCTGCGCTACTGGGCCACGGCCCTGCGCCTGCTCCAGTCGCTGGTGGTCCGCGGGGCCATCCTTCCCCAGCTGGACACCAAGGGCCAGCCCTGGAAGGCCCGCTGGGGCGTGAGCCTCACCAGCCCCTCCGACCGGGCCGCCCTGCGCCAGCTCGCCGAGGCCATGCCCCCGGCGGCCCTGGCCTTCCCCGAGAACGACACCTGGGCCTTCACCAAGACCGTGGCCCTGGGCGACCTGGATGCCTTCGACATCGAAGATGACCTGGCCATGCCCCCCGCCGCCGACGCCGTGCTGACGGCCTTCCTGGAGGACGGCGCGGACTTCATCATGCGCTTCGTGGCCGGGGGCCTGCGGGCCGGGGACGACCCCCGCCTGGGCCTCATCCACCGGCTCCGGGGCCACAAGCGCGACCGGCTGCCCTGGGACGAGCGCCTCATGGTGGCCCTCTCCCACCAGCTGCCCGAATTCCCCACCATCGGCATCACCGAGCGCACCCTGGGCGAGCAGCTGGCCCAGTGGAGCGAGGGCGCGCGACCCCAGTGGGTGCGCCCCAGCCTGCGGCTGGAAGCCCCGCCCGTGCCCGCGGCCGACCAGACCGTCCAGGACGCGGACCGGCTGGCGGAAGAGGGCTGGATCCTGAAGGTGGGCCTGGAGACGGAAGCCGGGACCGACCTGGGCGTGGCCCGGCTCTGGGAGCCGTCCACCGAGCCCGAGGTGCTTCAGGCCCGCCAGACCCTGCTGCGCGGCCTGGCCCGCGCCGTGCCCTTCTTCCCCGCCCTGGAGCGGGCCCTCTCCGGCCAGCGGCCCGAGGATCTGGTGCTGAGGCCCACGGAGGCCTGGAGCTTCCTCACCCGCGGCGCCGCCCAACTGAAGGAGGCCGGCTTCCTCGTCCACATCCCCGGGGACCTGGCGGATTTCGGCGGGGCCAAGCGCCTGCGCGCGAAGGTCCGCCTGGGCGCCCGCAGCGTGGAGGAGGACGAGCCCCTGGCCCAGGCCGGGCTCGACGGCAGCGTCAGCGCCGACTGGTCGCTCATGCTGGGCGACGATGCGCTGAGCGTGGAGGACTTCGCCCAGATGGCGAGCCTCAAGCACCCGCTGGTGGCCTGGAAGGGCAAGTGGGTGGCCCTCGATCCCGAGACCCTCAAGCAGATCTCGACGGTCATCCAGGCCAGCCGGGGTGCGGGCTTCGAGAGCATGACCAAGGGCGAGGCCCTGGCCGCGGCCCTCACCGGCACCGCGCGCATCCCCGGCGTGAGCGAGGCCATCGAGGTGGAAGTGGCCGGCGACTTTGGCGCGGCCCTCGACGACCTGAAGGTCCTCCCCGACAAGCCCATCACCCAGCCCGCCACCTTCCACGGCCAGCTGCGCCCCTACCAGCTGCGCGGCCTCGCCTGGCTGGAGGGCCTGTCCCGCCTCGGCCTGGGCGGCATCCTCGCGGACGACATGGGCCTCGGCAAGACCATCCAGGTGCTGGCCCTGCTGCTGCACCGCCAGGAGCAGAGCCCCCAGCACGGCCCCGCCACCCTGCTGGTCTGCCCCACCTCCCTGCTGGGCAACTGGGAGCGCGAGCTGGCCAAGTTCGCCCCCAGCGTGCCGGTCTTCGTCCACCACGGCAACAACCGGAACCGCCTGCCCGCCACCTTCAAGCCCCACACCCTGGTGCTCACCACCTACGGCGTCGTCCGCCGCGAGGAGGAGACCTTCGCCTCCCGCGCCTGGGGGATGGTGGTGGTCGATGAGGCCCAGGCCATCAAGAACGCCGGATCGGCCCAGGCCAAAGCCATCCGCAAGCTGCGGGGGAGCTTCCGGCTGGCCCTCACCGGCACGCCCATCGAGAACCGCCTCACGGAGCTCTGGGCGATCATGAGCGCCGGCCTGCCTGGCTACCTCGGCAGCGAAACCCAGTTCAAGGAGCACTTCGCGACACCCATCGAGAAGTACCGCGATCCCGACGCCGCCGCCGAGCTGCGCCAGCGCATCGGCCCCTTCATCCTCCGCCGCCTCAAGAGCGACAAGACCATCATCCAGGACCTGCCCGAGAAGCAGGAGATGAAGGTCTTCACCACGCTGAGCCGCGAGCAGGCCGAGCTCTACCAGTACCGCGTCGAGAAGATGGACGAGGAGCTGGACGCCGTCAGCGGCATCGAGCGCCGGGGCCGCATCCTGGCCCTGCTCACACACCTCAAGCAGATCTGCAACCACCCCAGCCAGTTCCTGAAGGCCCAGGGCCCCTACCGCGGCCGCAGCGGCAAGCTGGACCGCCTCACGGAGATGCTCGAGGAGGTCGTGGAAGCCGGCGAGCGGGCCCTGGTCTTCACCCAGTTCAAGGAGATGGGCGACCGCCTCCAGATCCACCTCCAGGACGCCCTGGGCTTCGAGCTGCCCTTCCTCCATGGCGGGACCACCCGGGAGGGCCGCGACGAACTGGTGCGGAGCTTCCAGGAGGATCCCGACTCGTCGCCGGTGCTGCTGCTGAGCCTCAAGGCCGGTGGTGTGGGCCTCAACCTCACGGCCGCCACCCATGTCTTCCACTTCGACCGCTGGTGGAACCCCGCCGTTGAGGACCAGGCCACGGACCGCACCTACCGCATCGGACAGACGAAGAATGTGCAGGTGCACAAGCTCGTCACCATCGGCACGCTGGAAGAGAAGATCGATGCTCTGCTGGAATCCAAGCGGGACCTGGCGGACCGCGTGGTGGGCACCGGCGAAGGCTGGCTCACCGAGCTGGACGACGACGCGCTGCGCCGCCTGGTCGCCCTGGATCCCGATGCCGAGCTGCTGGATCCCGATGAAGGCAACGGCGAGGAGCCCGAGGCGAAGTCAGAGCCCAAGCCCGTCCGGCGCAAGGTCAAGGAGGTGGCGCCATGATCAGCCACGCCGACCGCTTCGGCGCCACCTGGTGGGGCCGCCTCTGGATCCAGGGCCTCGAGAAGCTGGGGGATGACTACGAGAACCGCCTGCCCCGCGGCAAGAAGTACGCGGAGGATGGCCATGTGTCGCACTTCGGCGTGCAGCCCGGCGAGATCCAGGCCCGCGTCCACGGGCGCAAAACCTACAATGTGACCCTCGGCCTGCCGGCCCTCACCCCCACCCAGTGGGAGAAGGCCCTGGACCGCATCGCACAGGAGAGCCGCTTCGTGGCCTCCCTGCTGGCGGGCGAGATGCCCCAGGGCCTGGACGAGACCTTCCGCGAGGCGGGCGCCAGCCTCTACCCGCGCGTGCCCAAGGAGTTGCAGACCCACTGCGACTGCCCGGACTGGGCCAACCCCTGCAAGCATGTGGCGGCGGTCTGCTATGTGATGGCGGAAGCCCTGGACCGCGATCCCTGGCTGCTCTTCGATCTGCGGGGCAAGACCCGCGACGAGGTGATGCAGGCCCTCCAGTCGGCCCTGGATGCCGCCGCCGTGGCGGCTCCGAAGAAGCGGGGTCGCCCGCCCAAAAAGCGGCAGACCGTGGCGGACCTCCTCGGTCGCGAACAGGCCCAGCCCGAGCCCTGGCGGCGCCTGCCCGACGAGGCCTACGATGCCCTGCCCATGCCCCTGCCCGAGGTCGGGATCCCGCGGGTGATCCCGCCGGATCCCTCTGTGTTCACCCAGCTGGGACCCCTGCCCCACGCCCGCATTGAGACGAGCCTCTGCCTCGCCGCCCTCATGCACCGCACGGCCCAGTGGGTGCTGCAGCAGATCGAGGAGGGGCCCCGCCGGTTGGATGACGGCGAGGGCGAAGACGAACCCGAGCAGCCCGCCTCCCCTTTCGACACCCCCATTCCCTCTGTCACCCGCCCCAACCGCAACTGGCGCCACAAAAAGCGACGCTGGGGCAAAAAGAACGGTCAGAGCTAGACTGGCTCTCCTGGAGTTCCCATGCGCACCATCAGCACCCCGAACGCCCCCTCCGCCATCGGCCCCTACAGCCAGGCCCAGATTTCCGGCGGCCACCTCTTCACCTCGGGCCAGATCCCCCTCGTGCCCGAGACCATGGAGATGGTCACGGGCTCCATCGAGCCCCAGGCTGAGCAGGTGATGAAGAATCTCGCCGCCGTCCTCGCCGCCGCCAACACCGGCTGGGATCGCGTGGTGAAGACCACCGTGTTCCTCACCGACATGGCCGACTTCGCCGCCTTCAACGCCGTCTATGAGAAGGCGCTCGGCGGCGCCAAGCCCGCCCGCAGCACCGTGCAGGTGGCGGCGCTCCCCCGCGGGGCCAAGGTGGAGATCGAACTCATCGCCGAGGTCTAGATCCAGCCCCTCCCTTGGCCGCTGGGCGCTCGGCTCCGCCTCGGCGCACGCGGCCCTGGCTGCCCGCGATTGCCCACGGCACCGCCGTGGGCTCCCACTCGCCTTTGGCTCGCGGAGCGGGGCCCCCGGTCGAGATCGAGCTCATTGCCGAGGTCTAACTAGACGGCCAGCGTCTCCAGCATCGGGTAGAAGTCTCGGTCTTCAGCCTCCAGCCGGGCCCCCAGCGCCTGCAGGATCGCGAGCGTTTCCTTCCGGAAGGTCGGCGCCTCCGCCTGGACGCGCCCCGTCGACAGCCACCGCTGCAGGTGTTCCTTCAGGGCCGCCTTGATCCCGCCCATCTCTTCCATGTACTGGCGGGTCCGCTGCTGGACCCGGAGGTCGGGGTGCTTGAGAACCGTCGGATAGAGGGCCGTGTCCTCGAAGGCGAGGTGGATGTTCAGCCGGGCGCCCAGGGTCACCAGGCTCTGCCGGGCGGCACCGGGGTCGGCGGCCAGGGCCTCGGGCTCGATCCGCTGCTGCAGGTCCTTCACCTGCTGGCGGATGTCCGCATGCTGCTCGTGGTAGCGGTCGAGGTTCATGGATCCCCCAGAGCCGGCCGACGGGCCGGACCTCCACTCTGGAATCCCTCGCCGGTGAAGGGGGTCACAATCTTGACTAAATTAGTATGAATTATTGAACCGACGGAGGGGGATCACTCCTCCTCGGTCTCGCCGATGTCCTCCGCTACGGCCTCCCAGCGCCGCCGGGCCTGGAAGTCGGGGTCCTTCAGATGGGCGAGGAAATCCGTCATCCGCGGCCCCCAGGTCGACCCGGCCACGCAGCCCTCCGGCGCATGGGGCAGCAGCTCCGCCGGGGCCTCTTCCAGGCAGAGCTGGGTGAGCACGAGGCTCTGCCGGTAGCTCTCCCCCACGGGCGTGAGGTTGGCCGCCAGGGTATCCAGCGTCTCGGCCAGGGGGGCGTCCTCCGGCAGGGTCTCGGTGGCGGCTTCGAGGAGCTCCACCGTCTTGAGGCGGGCCGTGATCAGCTTCAGGTGCAGGCGCTCCAGGTCGCGCCGGGCGGCCCCCCGGGCCAGGGCGTGCGCAGCATCCTCCAGGTGGGGGTGGAGCTTGCGGAACAGCAGGGAGAGGGCGGTCTCCGCCGGGGTCATGGGCGTTGTTTCGGTCATGTTTCCAGCGTAACCCCAAGCGTTCCCCGGGACACCCGGGATCCCGTTGGACGAACGGACCCGCCTGCCTCAGCATGGGACCTTGGAGTCTCCCATGGTCCCATCCGACCTCCTCGACCTGACCACCCTTCAGAACCTGGTGGAGTTGGACGATGGCGCCCATGGCCTGGTGTCGGAAATGATCGGCATCTTCCAGGACGACACGCCCCGTCGCATCCAGGCCATCCTCCAGGCCATCGCCCAGCAGGATGCCGAGGCGCTCTCCCGGGCCGGACACGCCCTCAAAGGGGGCGCCGGGGCCCTGGGCGCCAAGACCCTCCGCACCCTGGGCGCCGAACTCGAACAGCTGGGCCGCAGCGGTTCCGTGGATGCCGGTGCGGACCTGCCGGCGCGGCTGGAAGCCGCCTTCCAGGCGAGTCTGGCTGCCCTGGAGAGCTTCGTGCGCGATGGCGAGGCGAACCGGACCTGATTTATCTCCCTCACGGAGACGCGGTCAGGGCTCCCCGAAGGATTTCACGCTGGCGGTGCCCTTGGGCGGAGGCTGATCGCTGATCTGGACCCGGCCGTTGGCATCGGTCCACTGGTAGATGCGCGTGGCCGCCCGCTGCTGGACCGTGGGCTCCGGCACAGTCTTCTGCTCCTCGACCTTGAAGCCGCCCCGGCCCTTCTGGAGCAGCCCCATGCTGCCCGCCAGCTTGGGATCGGGCTGCACGGCCTTGCGCTGGTAGAGATCCAGCACCTTCGGGACATAGGCCCGGGTCTCGCGGAAGGGCGGGATGCCCTTGTGGCGGTTCACCGCGCCCTCGCCGGCGTTGTAGGCCGCCACCACCCGAGTGAGGTCCCCCTGGTAGTAGTCGTGGAGCCACTTGAGGTATTTCACGCCGCCGGAGATGTTCTGGCGCGGATCGAAGGGATCCACGACGCCGAAGCGCTCCGCCGTGGAGGGCATCAGCTGCATGAGGCCCAGGGCCCCGGCCTTGGACCGGGCCTTGTAGTTGAAGGCGCTCTCGGCCTGGATGATGGCGCGGGCCAGGTGCATGTCCACGCCTTCGGCCGAGGCGATCTCGTCCACCATCGCGATGAGCTCCGGGCTCTTGAGGGCCCGGGCCATCTCCGCGGTGGTGATCGCGAGCCGCACCTTGCCCACGCCCACATGCTTCAGCACCAGCCCCTGCCCCTTCATGTAGCTGGGGGGGAGGTTGTTGATCACCAGGCGGCCCTGCCGATCGTAGTAGGTGTAGAGGTAAGTGACGCCGGGCTTCGCAGAGGCCCGCCCGGCCTTCGGCGCCCTGGCACCCAGCATCGGGGCGGGCGCCAGGGCAGCGAGGGCGAGGATCAGGGCAGCGCGAACCATCTGAAGTCCATGATAAGGCTCCTCGCCGGGTCCCGGCTTCGCAGGCTGCCCTGCAGCCTGCTTCACCACCCGGCGGTCGCTCACATGTTCCGCCGGTACTGACCGCCCACTTCGTAGAGGGCCTGGCTGATCTGGCCGAGGCTGCAGACCTTGGCGGCGTCGAGCAGGGCATCGAAGAGGTTGCCGTTGGCGCGGGCCAGGTCCTTCAGGCGGTTCAGGGCCGCGGGGGCCCGGTCGGCGTTGCGAGCATGGAAGGCGCCGAGGTTCCGGATCTGCTGCTGCTTCTCCGCCTCGGTGCTGCGGATCAGTTCGGGCGTGCCCAGCTCGGGCGGCTGGGGATTCAGGAAGGTGTTCACACCCACAATGGGCAGCTCCCCGCTGTGCTTGAGGTGCTCGTACTGCATGGACTCTTCCTGGATCTTGCCCCGCTGGTACATGGTCTCCATGGCCCCCAGGACGCCGCCGCGGTCGGCGATGCGGCGGAACTCGAGCAGCACGGCCTCTTCCACCAGCTCCGTCAACTGCTCGATGTAGAAGGCGCCCTGCAGCGGGTTCTCGTTCTTCGCCTGGCCCAGCTCGCGGTTGATGATGAGCTGGATGGCGATGGCCCGGCGCACGCTCTCCTCGGTGGGCGTGGTGATGGCCTCGTCGTAGGCGTTGGTGTGCAGACTGTTGCAGTTGTCGTAGATGGCGTAGAGGGCCTGCAGGGTGGTGCGGATGTCGTTGAAGTCGATCTCCTGCGCGTGCAGGGAGCGGCCGGAGGTCTGGATGTGGTACTTCAGCTTCTGACTGCGGTCGTTGGCGCCGTATTTCTCCTTCATGGCCACGGCCCAGATGCGCCGGGCCACCCGGCCGATGACGCTGTATTCCGGATCGAGCCCATTGCTGAAGAAGAAGCTGAGGTTCGGCGCGAAGTCGTCGATGTGCATGCCGCGCGAGAGGTAGTACTCGACGAAGGTGAAGCCGTTGGCCAGGGTGAAGGCCAGCTGGCTGATGGGGTTCGCCCCGGCCTCGGCGATGTGGTAGCCGCTGATGCTCACGGAATAGAAATTGCGGATCTTCTCCTCGATGAAGGTGGACTGGATGTCCCCCATGACCTTGAGGCTGAACTCCGTGCTGAAGATGCAGGTGTTCTGGGCCTGATCCTCCTTGAGGATGTCCGCCTGCACCGTGCCGCGCACGGTCTGAAGGGCCTCTGTCCGGAGCTTCGCATAGACCTCCGGCGGCAGGATCTCGTCCGCGGTGACGCCCAGCAAGGCGAGCCCGAGGCCGTCGTTGCCCTCGGGCAGGGCGCCTTCGTAGCGGGGGCGCGCCAGGCCCTTCGCCGCGTACATCCCCTCGATCTTCGCCTGGGCCGCCTCGAGCTGGCCGTGCTCCTTCAGCCAGGCCTCGGCCCGCTGGTCGATGGCCGCATTGAGGAAGAAGGCCAGCATGGTGGGCGCGGGGCCGTTGATGGTCATGCTCACGCTGGTCGTGGGGCAGAGCAGGTCGAAGCCCGAGTAGAGCTTCTTCGCGTCGTCCACCGTGCAGACGGACACGCCGCTGTTGCCCACCTTGCCGTAGATGTCGGGGCGGCCGTGGGGATCCTCCCCGTAGAGGGTGACGCTGTCGAAGGCGGTGCTCAGGCGCACGGCCGGCTGGCCCTTGCTCACGAAGTGGAAGCGCTTGTTGGTGCGCTCGGGCGTGCCCTCGCCCGCGAACATGCGGGTGGGATCCTCGCCCACGCGCTTGTACTCGAAGACGCCGGCCGTGAAGGGGAAGCGACCCGGCAGGTTCTCCAGCAGCTGCCAGCGCAGCAGCTCGCCCCAGCCCGACTGGGGCGGCAGGGCGACCTTCGGCACCAGGGTACCGCTGAGGGACACCGTATAGTTCGCGGTGCGGATCTCCTTGCCGCGCACCACATAGATATTCTCCGGCTCGGTGTAGCTGCGCTTCAATTCCGACCAGTCGCGGATGAGGCGGCGGCTTTCGGCGTGCAGTTCTCCCAGGTGCTCCTGGTAGCGCTGGCGGAGCAGCAGGATCGCCACGCCCTGGTCCCCTTCGGCGGGTTCCACGAGGTGGGCGGCATCGTAGAAGCTGCCCGCCGGGGGCACCTTGTCGCCCAGGGCCACGAGGCTCGTCCACAGGGCGTGGGCCAGCTCCGCGGTCTCCGTCTGGCGGCGGGCCCAGGCTTTGTAGCCTTGCACCGCATCGGCGATCTCGGCCAGGTAGCGCACGCGCTCCGGGGGGATGATGGCGGCGCGCCGGGGATTCCCCGCCTGGGCCTCGAGCCTCGAGGCCCAGTCCAGCCCGGACTTCGCGGCAATGGTCTTCACCAGGTTCACGAAGAGCCAGTTGGTGGCGGGGTCGTTGAACTGGCTCGCGCAGGTGGCATAGACCGGCATCTCCTCCGCCGGCTCGCTGAAGCGCTTGTGGGCCCGCTGGTACTGCTTGCGCACATCGCGCAGGGCATCCTCGGCGCCGCGCTTGTCCGCCTTGTTCAGCACCACGAGGTCGGCGAAATCCAGCATGTCGATCTTCTCGAGCTGGCTGGCGGCGCCGTATTCCGGCGTCATCACATACATGGACAGATCCACCAGGTCCGAGATCTCGCTGTCGCTCTGGCCGATGCCCGCGGTCTCCACGATCACCAGGTCGAACCCCTCGGCCTTGGCGGCGGCGATGCTGGCCACCAGGGCCTCGCTGGTGGCGCGGTGGGCCGCACTGCGGGTGGCGAGGCTCCGCATGAAGACCCGGTCGCGGAGCTCGGGGTGGTACAGCGAGTTCATGCGGATGCGGTCGCCCAGCAGGGCACCGCCGGTCTTGCGCTTGGTGGGATCGACGCTGAGCACGGCCACCCGCTTGTCCGGGAAATCCACCAGGAAGCGCCGCAACAGTTCGTCGATGAGCGAGGACTTGCCCGCGCCGCCCGTGCCGGTGATGCCGAGGACCGCCGTCGCCTGGGGCGGGTGGCCCGCGGGAAGTGCGCTGGCGTCGCCGAGCTCGATCCGGGTGATGCGGCGGGCCAGGCGATGGAACTCGGGGGTGGTGCGGGGGTCGATGTCGCACCGGCGCACCATGTCGTCGATCATGCCCTGCAGGCCCATGTGGCGGCCATCCTCGGGGCTGTAGAGGCGGGCCACGCCATAGGCTTCCAGCTCCCGGACCTCCTCCGGCGAGATGACGCCGCCGCCACCGCCGAAGACCTGGATGTGGCCCGCGCCGCGCTCCCGCAGCAGGTCCACCATGTATTTGAAGTACTCGACATGGCCGCCCTGGTAGCTGGACACCGCGATGCCCTGGGCATCCTCCTGGATGGCCGTCTCCACCACATCCAGCACAGAGCGGTTGTGCCCCAGGTGGATCACCTCGCAGCCCGTGGCCTGGAGGATGCGCCGCATGATGTTGATGCTGGCGTCGTGCCCGTCGAAGAGGCTGGCCGCGGTGACGAAGCGCACCTTGTGGCGGGGCAGATAGCCTTCGGGCAGGACGGCGGTGGTCTCGGATGCGGTGAGTGTGGACATAACCCCCCCAATCGGGCGAAGCCCCAGTCTACCGGGGCCCCTGATCCTGCCGAAGGGATGCTTTCCTTCGGGTCAGTTGTCCTCCAGCAGCCCGATGGGGAAGCGTTCCTCCATGAGGGACTGGCGTTCCCTCAGGTGCTGCAGCAGGGCCTTCCACTTCGGCAGGCCCCGCAGGGACTCCAGCATGGGGCTGCGCTCGTACCAGGCCGTGCAACCAAAGCCTCGGGCGAAGGCCCGGCCCGCCATGTCCATGGCGCTGGCCCGGTCGCCCAGCATGGCGTAGGCCTCCGCCAGCCGCAGTGTGAACTCTCCGTCGGGCTCACGCATGCCGATGCGCTCCTGGTCGTACTCCCGCAGCTTCTTCCAGGCTTCGTCCTTCCGGCCCGAGAGGATCAGACCGTAGATCTGGCTCAACCGAAGGATGTTCGGGTAGCCCCTGGACAGGGCCGCGGCGGCGGCGAACTCCTGCTGCGCCAGCGCCCGGTCATCCCGCACCAGGGCCAGGTAGCCGCGGTAGAAGGGGAGCACCCCGGAGGTGCTGCGCAGGTGACCCGGCTGTTCCTGAAGGCTCGCCTCGAAGCGCTGGATCTCTCCCGTGTACAGGCAGGTGATGTCCACGGCCTGGGGCTGGATCTTGGCGAGGGCCAGCTCGTCCCGCAACGCCATGGCCCGGCGGGAGAAGGGCAGCAGGCCCGCTCCCCGGGCCGCGTAGGCGACGCCCGTCAGGAGGGTCGGATTGTGCGGCTGGCGCCGCCGGGCCTGCAGGAGCAGGTTGAGGGCATCGGCCTGGTTGCCGCTGTCGGCCTTGAGGAGCGACAGCAGGAAGGTGGCCCGAGGATGGCCCGGGGCCAACTCGAGGCCGCGCAGGAGCAGGGCCTCCGCCTCTGCCTGCTCCTTCCGGAAGGCCGCCGGATTGTTGAGCATCCGGCGGTACCGGAGGTTGCCCACGAGGATCCAGGCGCTGGCGCAGTCCGGTTCCCGTGCCGCGACCTGGTCCGCGAGGGCCATGGCCTCGTCCAGATGATCGTTCTGGAGGCGCCACGCCCCCGCCTGGATCAGATCCCAGAAGGCCGCGGGCGCCTGGGGGCACAACCGGGGACCCTGGGTCTGGAGTGTCCGCGGAAACCCGCGGAGAAAACCCTCGAAGGCAGCGGAAGGGCTCAGGGACTGGGCCTCGTGCCGGACCCAGGCGAGGGGCGTCCCCACCGGGCGTTCCACCCCGGCGTGGCGGTAGGCCAGCGTCAGCGACTCCCCCTGGCGGGACGGCTCCAGCAGGATGGCCAGGGTATGGGGATGGGCCCGGAGGCCCTCCAGATCCTCGGGCACGCTGGTGGCGCTCGTGATGGCCAGGCCGCCGAGCTGCTCCAGGTGGTCCTGGACCAGGGCCCCGATGGCGCGGCACTGGGCGGCGTCCAGACCCGAACCGGGGCCCGGGGGCGGCGAGATCAGCAGCACCCTGAAGGGGCCGCGAAGGTTGCCGCGGGCGATGAGCCAGGCCGCGCCCGAGCCCAATCCCAGCAGGAGGAGGAAGGCCAGGCCCAGCAGGAGCGTCGAGTGGCGGGAGCGGGTGGAATCAGACATGGGATGGCTCCAGGTTACAAGGTTTGGCGCGGCTCACCGCGGTGAAGGCGCAGACGGAGGCAAGGCCGCATAATCTCGGAGGGAGCCCCCATGATCCGCCTGTCCTGCACCCTCCTCCTCCTGACCACCCTCCTCGGGGCCCAGGAGCCTCCCAAATCCGCCCCCACGGAGGATGCGACGATCCAGCGCTTCCGTGCCCACGCGAAACCCCGCGTCGTGACCCAGAGGGCGCCGCTGGGGGCCGAGGAGAAGAACACGATCCGGCGCTTCAAGGAGGCCAAGCCCAGCGTGGTCTATGTCTCGGCCATCGCCCCCGCGCAGGACCCGCGGACGCTGGACATCACCAAGGTTCCCACGGGCACGGGCACCGGGTTCGTGTGGGACGAGTGGGGCCATGTGGTCACCAACCACCATGTCATCACCGTGGAGGAGGGCGGACGGCGGGTCCGCGATGTGGACGAGGTGGAGGTCACGCTGGCGGACGGGAAGACCTACAAGGGCCGGGTCATCGGCACCAGCTTCGCCCTCGACATCGCCGTGCTCCAGGTCTTCGCGCCCCTGGAAGCCATGCGGCCCATCCCCATCGGCCGCAGCCACGACCTGCAGGTGGGCCAATCCGTCATGGCCATCGGCAACCCCTTCGGCCTGGACCACTCGCTGACCAAGGGCGTCATCTCCGCCCTGGGCCGGGGGATCGACACGGGCTACAACACGCGGATCCTGAACGCCATCCAGACGGACGCCGCGGTGAACCCCGGCAACTCCGGCGGCCCGCTCCTTGACAGCACCGGCCGCCTGGTGGGCATGAACACCGCCATCGCCGCGGCCACGGGGGCCTCCGTGGGCATCGGCTTCGCCATCCCCGTCGACACCCTCAACGACATCGTGCCAAAGCTCATCGCCCGGGACCGCCTGGAACCCCCCCGCATGGGCTTCGTCGCCCTTCTCGCCTACGAGGCCCACCGGGTCTTCGGCATCACCCGCGGCCTGGTGGTGAAAGAGGTGGATGCGGATTCACCCGCCGGCCGGGCGGGGCTCCGCCCGCTGGAAGTGGATGCGGATGGGCGCGTGAAGACCATGGGCGACATCCTGCTGGCCTACCAGGGCCGGGTCATCGAGAACGAGGGCCAGTTCCTGGCCATGCTCGAGCTGGAGCCCCCCGCCGACGAGGTCGTCTTCGATGTCCTGCGGGAGGGCCAGGTGATCAAGGTCACCCTCCGCCTCAAAGGCAGCAAGGCCGTCCCGACCAGCCTCTGATTCCCGAACTCAGACCTGGGTTCGGGTCTGGATCAATGCCTGTGCCGCGGCCCTGCGTCTTCCGCCGGGGCCGGGACCGGCGCGGCCCCCTTCGCCGGTCGTGCCTTCGGATCCAGATAGCGCAGGGGCACCTTCAGGGGCACCTCCAGGTTGGAGCACTGGAGCACCAGCATGGCTTCCGCCGTGTGGCCCGTGCGGCGGATCCTCAGCACCTGGCGGGCGGCTTCCGGCCCCGGGCCGTCCAGCAGGCTGAAGCCCTGTCCTTCGATCTCGGCCTTCAGCACGCGGAAGGGTCGGCCGTCGCGCGCCGTCAGTTCCACACTCAGAAGCGTGGTCTTCGGGTCCGTGAATACCAGGCGCGAGGGGCTGGCCATCACCGGCTGCACGATCCGCCAGTCCACATACAGGGCGAACAAGGGCTGCTTGGGCGCGTTGGTGGCCACTTTCAGCACCTCCAGCCCCGCCGTCACGCCGGGCTGGAGTCTGCCGGGCCGCAGGGTCAGGCGCAGGTCCCCGGTCTCGCCCTCGTGGATCAGCTCCGCCTCGAGGTGGGGCGGGAGCTCGGAGGCCAGCACCAGCTTGAGGGGATCACCGCCCTCGCGGCGGAAATGGAAGCGGAGCTCCGGGCTCTCGTGGGGCGCCACCTCGCCCAGGGTCTTCCGCTCGGCATCCACGGACGCCTCGGGCCGCACGATCATGTCATAGCGCAGGATGTAGTTGGGCTGCCCGGGGTCGTCCGTGCCCAGGCGCACCGCCCCCTTGATGAAGCCCAGCAGGCCCGTCGGATCCACCTTCACCTTCACCAGGCGGACTTCGCCCGGCTGCAGGGGCGCGGCCAGCTGGTCCCCCTCCAGGCTCAGGCCGAGGGAAAGATCCAGCACGCGGAGGTGGAAGGGCCGGTCGTGGGTGCTCTTGATGCCGTAGACCGCCTCGCGGACCTCGCGCGGCCCCACGCTTCCGAGGTGCACCGGGAAGGGCGTGGTCAGCTCGATGCGCGCGGGCGGCACGGGATCCGGCGGCGGGGTCGCGGCCGGGGCGGGCACGGGCGTCTGCAGGAGGAGAAGGAGGGCGGGAACGAGGAGCATGTCGGGTCCTGGAAGGGTTCCACCAGTGTGCCCTGGAGGTACCGGAAGGGCCCGGATGTTAATTGTTGTTAAGACCGCCGAATTCACCTCGCGGTCACGCCCGGGGCGGGTGGAATGGGGTGGAATCCTTCCTTTCCATGAGGTGACCATGCGCGCGTTCCGCATCCTGTTGATCCCGGCCCTGGCCCTGGGCCTAGGTCTGGCCCTGGAGGCCCAGACTCCGAAAAAAGTCCTCTTCGACCACACCCGGCACGAAGAAGCCGGCACCTCGGCCGAGTGGGTGATCTGCTCCGGCAGCGAGCCCAACCCCAGCCCCGCCGCGCCCGCCTCCGAAGCGGACTGGAACGGCGGCATCAGCGCCTGGGGCTTCGACCTCTTCAAGGCCGGGTATGCGGTGCAGACGCTCCCACCCGCGGGGCGCGTGACCTACGGCGATGCCACCAATCCCCAGGACCTGAGCAACTACGCGGTCTATGTCATCCCCGAGCCTTACCTGAAGTTCACCGCCGCCGAGAAGCAGGCCATCTTCACCTTCGTGCAAAACGGCGGCGGCCTCTTCATGGTCGGCAACCACCCCGGCGCCATCCGCTACAGCGGCACGGGCGGCACGGATGCCTACACGGTGTTCAACGATCTGGTGGCGGTGAACGGCGGCAATCCCTACGGCTTCACCTTCGTGCCCGGACACGGGCCGGGTGATGCGCTGGCGAACACCACCAGCACGGCCTTCGCCCTGGGCACCAGCCCCGCCGAGCAGGCCATCATCCACGGGACCTACGGCTCGCTGGGCCTGATGGACTTCCATTCCTACTCCTACCTGAACCTCAACCCCGCCCAGAACCCGAATGTCCAGGAGATCCTCCACACCCAGGTGTCGGGAGACACCGGCTCCTTCATCGTGACCTGCACCGTGGGGGCCGGCCGGGTGGTGGCCATCAGCGACAGCGCCCCGGCCGATGACGGTACCACCAGCACTTCCGGCAAGGCCCTCCACAACAGCTACACCCTCAACAGCAACCGGGCCTTCTTCCTCAACGCCACCACCTACCTGGCGGGGGCCACCAGCGCTCCGGTCCCGGTGGTGGGCATCGTCTCCCCCGCCTCCAATCCGACGATCACCGCGGGAGGCGCGGTGACCTTCCAGGGCAGCGCCAGCATCTCAGACAGCAGCACCCTGAGCTACAGCTGGGCCTTCGGAGACGGCGGTACCGCCACGGCCCTCGGCCCCGTCAGCCACACCTACCCCACGGCCGGCAACTACACGGCCACCTTCACGGCCACCAGCAACCAGGGGCAGTCCGCTTCGGCCACCCGCACCATCACCGTGAACGCCGCCTCCTTCACCCTCACCGCCAGCGCCGGCCCGGGCGGAACCATCAGCCCGGCGGGTGCCGTCAGCGTGGCGAACGGCGGAAGCCAGACCTTCACCATCTCCCCGGCCGCGGGCTATGTGATCAGCAGCGTCACCGTGGATGGCGTCAACCAGGGGGCCCTCGGCACCTACACCTTCAGCAATGTGACGGCCAACCACACCCTCGCGGCGGCCTTCACCGCCAGCGCCGGATCCAGCCTGACCGAGGCCTTCAACACCGGCACCAAGGGCGCCTACGCCCTCGGCACGGTCGCCCTGGCCACCGGTACCTGGACCTTGGATGACGCCCTCCTGGGCAATACCACCAGCGACCGGAAGGCCGGCGCCCAGAGCGTACGCGTCCGCAACAGCGGCAAGGTGACCATGGGCTTCACCTTCCCCACCGGGGCCAAGACCGTCTCCCTCAAGCATGCCAAGTACGGCACCGACGGCAACTCCACCTGGGGCCTCTGGTACTCCACCAACGGCGGCTCCACCTGGGCCCAGGCCGGCAGCACCGTGACCACCACCTCCACCACGCTCGCCACCGCCACCTTCACCGTCAATGTGGCCGGCGCCATCCGGTTCGAGGTCCGCAAGACCGACGGTAGCGCCAACCGCGTGAATTTCGACGATTTCCAGATCGCCGGCTACTGATCCCCCCGATTCCACGAACCCCGGGCTCCGGCCCGGGGTTTTCGTTATGCTTCGCCCATGAAGAGCCATCGGAAGGTCCTCACGCTCCATATCCCCGGCCGGACCGGTTTCGTGAACATCACGGAGGAAGTGGCCGCCGCCGTCCGGGCCAGCGGCGTGCAGGAGGGCCTCTGCCTGGTGAACTCCATGCACATCACTTCCAGCGTGTTCATCAATGATGAGGAATCCGGCCTCAAGCAGGATTACCTCCGTTGGCTGGAGCGGCTGGCGCCCTTCAACCCGGGATCCGATCCCGCCCAGGGAGGCTACCTCCACAACCGCAGTGGCGAGGACAACGGCGACGCCCACCACAAGCGCCAGATCATGGGCCGGGAGGTGGTGGTGGCCATCACGGGCGGCCATCTGGATTTCGGCACCTGGGAACAGATCTTCTACGGTGAATTCGACGGCCGGCGGGACAAGCGCATCCTTATTAAGATCATCGGGGAATGATCGGTCTCAGGCCTCGTCGGGCTCCACGAAGAGGTGCTGAATCTGGGGAAAGCGCTCGTGGAGGCGGCGTTCCAGGGCGTTGATGGCCGCCACCAGGGCCGTGCCGCTGGGCTGGTCCCGGAACTTCACCTGCAGGGCCACCATGAGACGGTCGCTCCCCACGAGGACGGCCACCAGATTCAGCACGCGGTCCACCGCCGGATCCTCGTCCACGGCGGCGCGGAGGGCCGCCCTCAATGCCAGGGGCGGCGCCTCGTTCAGGAGGAGGCTGGTCACCTCCACGCCGACGAAGCCCGCCACGGCGATGAGGAGGAGCCCGATGGCCACGCTTCCGATGCCGTCCCACACGGGGTTGCCCGTGACCAGGGTCAGCAGCACGGCGGCCAGGGCAAACAGCAGACCCAGGAGGGCCGCGATGTCCTCCGCCAGCACCACCACCAGCTCGGTGCTGCTGGATTGGCGCAGGTAGCGCAGCAGGGAGCGCCCCCGCCGCTCGGGCCCGGCCGCGCGGAGGGCGCCGCGCAGGGACCAGCCCTCCAGGCCGATGGCGAAGACCAGCAGGGCCACGGCCCATCCGAGCTGGTGCGGCTGCTCGGGGTGCCGGATCTTGTGGAGGCCCTCCACCAGGGAGTAGAGGCCGCCCACGCTGAAGAGCAGCAGGGCCACCAGGAAGCTGGCCACGAAGGCCGCCTGGCCATGCCCGAGAGGGTGCTTGGCCGTGGCGGGCTTGGCGCCTTGGCGCATGCCGAGGAAGAGCAGGGCCTGGTTGATGCAGTCCGCGGTGGAGTGGATGGCCTCGGTCAGGAGGCTCGAACTGCCCGTGAGCAGGAAGACCCCGAACTTGGAGACGGCGATCCCGCCGTTGGCGACGAGGGCGAGGGCGACGGCACGAGCGGAACCGGAGGACATGGGTCCAGGTTAGCGCCTCAGTCCCAGTGGCGAATCCAGGCCGGATCGTACTTGCCGTCCGCCGTCCGCGGATCAGTCTCCACGACCGGATGCTCGATGCCGAGCTCCCGCAACCCGGCCAGCAGCGACTCCGTCCGCTGTTTCTGAAGGGCCGGCTTGAGGGCCCTGGTCGCGGGGACCTGCACGACCCAGCGGCCCGGCGCGCCCCAGGTCTCCACCCAGGTCCTCAGTTTCTGCTGCCCGGCGGGGCTCAGGTCGGCGCGCTGGGGCAGGAAGAAGATCACCCCTTCCTGCGGCGGCGGCCCTGCCGGCCGGTCGGGGTGGACCGGGACGGGGATCGGTCCCGGCTCCGGGAGGGGGAGGACCGGCAGGCCCGCCAGGTCCTCGCGGCAGGCCAGATCCCCCTTCAGCGGATAGGCTGTTCCGGCGGGCTCGAAGCGAGCCTCGGCCTCGGTGGCCCGCACCTCGACCACCCGGAAATGCCCCAGCGTCCTGGCTTCCCCCGGGCGGCGGAAGGCCAGGCGGTGGCCCACCCGAAGCCCGCGGTCCTGTCCGCCTTCCAGCCGGTAGATGCGGTCAGCGATTTCGTAGGGGGGCAGCCCCTTGCGCTCCACCGCGAGGATGCGGTGCGGCGCCTGGGCGCCCAGGGCACCCGCGAGGCAGGCCATCAGCAGAATTCGTCGCACACCGTCTCATCGGCCGGCGCGCCCCGAAACTTGGGTCCGGTCAGCGGGCGGGAATCCCGAGCTCGCGCAGCAGGTCGCCCACCAAGTAGAGGGAGCCCGTCACCAGACGCGGGGCGTCGGAGGGCGCCTTCAGGTGGGCCACCGCCTGCCGCAGGGTCAGCATCGGGGCCTCCAGCCCCCAGGCCTGCCCCAGGGCCGAAGCCGTGGCGTACCGCGGGGCATCGCCTTGGATGAACGACACCGACAGGGGCCGCATCCGCTTCAACTCCGCGGCCACGCCCGCCAGGTCCTTGTCGCCCATGGCCCCGAAATAGAGGTGGGGCCGCACACCGCAGGCCAGGGCATGGTCCGCGAGCACCCGGGCTCCATCGGGATTGTGGGCGCCGTCCATCCACACGCCCTCGAGCCCCGGCACCTTCCAGAGGCGGCCGGGCCAGCGGGTCTCGGCCACGCCCGACCACAGACGGTCGTCGGGAATGGGGAAGCCCAGGGCCTGGAGCTGGCGCACCACCTCGAAGGCCGTGGCCAGGTTGTCCAGCTGGTGGAGTCCCGCCAGGCCCACGCGCCTGTCACCCACCCGGGAATGGTCCCAGCGGATGTCGGCGGGCCCCAGGTGGGGCGCGGGATGCAGGGTGGGCTCGCTGGAGAGGAGGGGGCGGATCCAGGCGGGGTCCAGGGTGGGTCCCAGCACGAGGGGACGGCCATCGCGGGCCGTGCAGAGCTTCTCCCGGGCGATGGCCTCCCGGGTGTCGCCCAGGTACTGCTGGTGGTCCAGGCCCACGCTGGTGAGCACGGTGAGAAGGGGGTCCGTGGCGTTGGTGGCATCCCAGCGTCCGCCCATGCCCACCTCGACCAGGGCGACTTCCACGCCGGTCATGCGGAAGGCCGACAGGGCCGCCGTGATCATCAGTTCGAAGTAGGTGGCCTGGAGGCCGGCTCGGACCTCGGCCTCGAAGGCCTCCCCCAGCAGCAGCTCCAAAGCGCCGGCGCCGATGGGCTCGCCATCCACCCAGATGCGCTCGGTGACATCCACCAGATGGGGCGAGGTGGTCCATCCCACCACAAAGCCCGCGGCCTTCAGCATGTGCGCCAGGAAGGCCCCGGTGCTGCCCTTGCCGTTGGTGCCCGCGATGAGGATGACCGGGTAGTTCCCATCGGGGCGGCCCAGCCCATCCAGCAGGGCATGGATGTTCTCCAGCCCGCACTTGATGCCGAGGTGTCCCCGCTCCTGCAGGCGCGGAATGTTGACGAGGTCCAGGTCGCCGTTCATCAGTCCCTGGGCGAAGGCATCATCCACACCAGGCAGGCGGCGATGAAATCCTTGAGGTGATCGCGGTTCACCACCTTGTCCACCATGCCGTGGGCCTGAAGGAATTCCGAGCGCTGGAAACCCTCGGGAAGGCTCTGCTTGATGGTCTGCTCAATGACGCGGGGTCCGGCAAAACCAATGAGGGCCTTGGGCTCGGCGATGTTCAGGTCACCCAGCATGGCGAAGCTCGCGCTCACGCCGCCCGTGGTGGGATCGGTCAGGATGCTGAGGTAGGGCAGGCCGGCCTTGTCGAGCTTGGCCAGGGCGGCGCTCACCTTGGCCATCTGCATGAGCGACAGGGTGCCCTCCTGCATGCGGGCGCCTCCGCTGCAGCTCACGATGAGGTAGGCGCACTGCTTCTCCAGGGCCCGCTCGGCCCCCAGCCTCATCTTCTCGCCCACCACGCTGCCCATGCTGGCGGCCAGGAAGTCGAAGTTCATGACGGCGGCCACCACCGGGGTGCCCGAGAGGGTGCCTTCCACCACGACCACGGCATCCTCAGTCTGGCCGGCCTGCTCCAGCTTCTTCAGCTGATCCTTGTAGCTCTTGGTGGAGACGAACCCGAGGGGATCCCCGCTCCGCAGATGGCTGAAGAGGACGGTCCAGCCCTCGTCCAGCAGGTTCTCCAGCCGCTCATCCACCCCGATGCGGAAGTGGTAGCCGCACTTGGGGCAGACATTGTGGGTGTTGACCAGTTCCTTGCGGTAGATCAACTCCTTGCAGGCCTCGCACTTGATCCAGAGGCCCTCGGGCACGCGGACGGTCTTCTCCTCGACGGCGGTCTTCTGCTGACGCTTCTTCACGAACCAGGACGACATGGGGACTCCTAACCTTGGGACACGGTGCTAGCGGCGCTTCGCCGGACCGTGCTTGAGGGCCTCGAAGAGGCGGTCCAACTCGCCTTCGCTGCCGTAGTGCATGACCAGGGTGCCCGTCTTGCCCTTGGCCTTGATCTCGATGCGGGTGCCCCAAGACTGGGTGAGCTCCTCCGCCGCGGCCTTGATGAACAACTCCTGGGGATGCTTCTTCTTGCCCTTCGTCTTGCTCTGCTTCTGGAGGTGCTGGATGCGGGCCTCCAGGGCGCGCACGCTCAGCTGCTGCTCCACGACCTCATGGGCGAGCTGTTCCTGGAGGCGGGGATCCGCCACGCCGAGCAGCACCTTGGCGTGGCCGGTGCTGAGGCGGCCATGGGAGACATCCTCCTTCAACTCGGCCGGCAGGCGCAGCAGGCGCAGGGTGTTGGCGACCTGGGGCCGGGACTTGCCGACGCGGTCCGCCACCTGCTCCTGGGTGAGCCGGAGGTGCTCCCCCAGCTGCCAGTAGGCCGTGGCCTCCTCGATGGGGTTCAACTCCTGGCGCTGGATGTTCTCGACCAGGGCGAACTCCAGCAGGCGGTCGTCCGGGACCTCCTTGATCACCACCGGCACCATGGCGATGCCGGCCTTCCGGGCTGCCCGCCAGCGGCGCTCGCCGGCGATGATCTCGAACTGCTCGCCGACCTTGCGGACGACGATGGGCTGGACCATGCCGTGCTGCTTCAGGCTTTCGGCGAGTTCCGCCAGGGCGGTCTCGTCGAAGTGCGTGCGGGGCTGGGCGCGGTTGGGCACCAAGCTGCCCAGGGGCAGCTCCCGCTGGTTGGCATCGTCCGGCGCCATCTGGCTCATGAGCGAGGTCAGTCCCCGGCCCAGGGCCGGGCGCTTCAGCTGGGTCATCAAGCTTCCCTCCTCGCGGGCACATCCAACTCCAACCACTCCTTGGCGAGGTTGAGGTAGGCCTGGGCGCCCTTGGATCGCAGGTCGTAGAAGGCCACGGGCTTGCCGTGGCTGGGTGCCTCGGCGAGCCGGATGTTGCGGGGAATCATGGTCTGGAAGACCTTGCCCGGGAAGGCGTGGCGCACTTCGGCGGCGACCGCCGCCCCGAGGTTGGTCCGCTCCTCAGCCATGGTCAGCAGGATGCCGCCGAGCCGGAGACGCGGGTTCGGACCGGCCTGGATGCGCCGGAGTGTTTCGGTGAGTTCCGCCAGACCATCGAGCGCGAAGAATTCGCAGGGCATGGGGACGATGACCTCGTCCGCCGCCGTGAGGGCGTTCAGGGTGATCATGCCGAGGCTGGGCGGCGGATCGATGAGGATGTAGTCGAAGCGGTCCATGAGCGGCGCGAGGCCCTGCCGCAGCACCTGGAGCTGGGGCAGCTCGAAGAGCTCGAACTCCAGCTGCGCCAGGTCCTTGCCTGCGGGGATCACCTGCATCATGGGGACTTCGGTGCTCAGCACCAGGGCCTCGGCCGGAGCGCCCTTCATCAGCGCGTAGGATCCGGCGCGGTGATCCGGCTTGGGGAACCCGAGGCCGGTGGTGCTGTGGCCCTGGGGATCGAAGTCCACCAGCAGGACCATCTTCTCCATCATCGCGAGCGAAGCCGCGAGGTTGATGGCCGTCGTGGTCTTGCCCACCCCGCCCTTCTGATTGGCCAGTGCCACCACCCGGGCTCGCATCAGGCGGCCCTCATCATCGCTCTGGCGCTGGACAAACCACGCATCTCGGCATCCCTTCGGGTGTGGAACACGCCAGTCTAGCAGGTCGGGTTCCACGGCGAAGTGCCGGTGCTGTCAGTGTTGCATCCGCAGCAGGAGCGAGGGTTCTGGATGGATGATCCCCAGCCGCCGGACCGGGCCGGAAAGCCACAAGTCGTGCCACGCGCCCTCGGCATCCAGGGTGAGGCTCACCGTGACCACCTCGCCCCCCGCCGTGTGCAGGCGCCAGGTGCCGGGGCCTTCCGTCCGGGTGAGCCAGGCCGCCGCGACGGCGCTGCCCGTTCCGCAGCAGAGCGTTTCGCCTTCGACACCGCGTTCCCAGGAACGGATGCGCGCCTCGCCCGGCGCGACCACCTCGACCACATTCACATTGGTGCCGCCGACGAGGGCCGCGTGATGGCGGAGCGGCGGCGCCAGGACCGGGAGGTCCACCGCCGCCACGGACGGCACGCGCAGGACCAGCTGCGGGTTGCCGATCCAGCCGAAGCCCGCGGGCCCTTCCGTGGCCATGGGAACGGGCCGCAGGCCGAAGCCCCTTCCCTCGGGCATGCGAATGCCGACGCCGCATTCATCCCGACGAAGGAGAATGCGCTCGCCACTGGAGAGCGCTTCGACCAGGGGGCCTTCCGGGGCTCCGGGGATGGCCATGGCCGCCCTGCTTCCATTGGAACAAAAGGATTTAGATCCGTCGGTATCCCAGTGCTCCAGCTGCCAGAACCCCGATTCCGGCTTTTGCATCAAAAAAAGGCCATCTAAACCGAACCCGTGCCCCCTCGGGCAGAGGATTTTTGCATAATCCTCGCCAGAACAATCTTTAGCCTCATCGGCCCAGAGGTAGCCGAACACATTGCCCGAGGCGGAGGCGAGATGCAGTTCCAAGCTACCGCTCCCGGTTGCGGAAGGTGTAGACCGTCTCGCCGGGGCGCGCGTAGCCCTGGCGGCGGGCCAGGGCTTCCATGAGCTCGGGGTCCTTCGCCGCCAGACGCTGGACCTCCTCCAGCAGCTCCCGGTTGCGCCGGTTCAGCTCCACCAGGCGGGCGTGGGCGGTGGCCAGCTCCGCCTCGCGCTTGCGCAACTCGGGCAGGCCGCCCTCCGAAAAGAGCAGCGCCATCAGAGAGAGCAGGCCCGAGGCTCCCAGCACGCCCCACAGGGTGGAGGACTTCAGGAGCCAGTTGGCATTCATGCCCGGAACCTCCTAGCTGAGGCGGGATCCAAAGGCCTCGCGGCCCGCGTACTGGGCGGCAGCGCCCAGTTCCCACTCGATCTGAAGCAGGCGGTTGTACTTGGCCACGCGGTCGGTGCGGCAGGGGGCGCCGGTCTTGATCTGCCCCGCGCCGGTGGCCACGGCCAGGTCCGCGATGAAGCTGTCCTCGGTCTCACCGCTCCGGTGGCTGATGATGGCTCGATAACCGGCCTTGTGAGCCATGTCCACGGCCTTCAGGGTCTCGGTGACCGTCCCGATCTGATTCAGCTTGATCAGGATGGCGTTGGCCACGCCCTCCTGGATGCCCTTGGCGAGGATCGCCGGATTGGTCACGAAGAGGTCGTCGCCCACCAGCTGGGTCTTGGCACCCATGGCGACGGTCTGGGCCTTCCAGCCCTTCCAGTCCCCCTCGGCGAAGCCGTCCTCGATGGAGACGATGGGGTGCCGGGCCACCAGACCCTCGTAATACGCCACCAGCTGGGCCGGGGTCTTGTGGGCGCCATCCAGGGCGTAGGTCTTGCCGGTGTGGAATTCGCTGGCGGCGCAGTCCAGCCCGAGGAAGACATCCTTGCCAAGCTTGAACCCAGCCTTCTTCACGGCCTCGCCAATGAGCTCCAGGGCCTCCTCATTGGAGCCCAGGTTCGGGGCGAACCCACCCTCGTCCCCAACCCCCGTCGACAGCTTGCGGGCCTTCAGGACGCCCTTGAGGGCATGGTAGACCTCGACCCCCCAGCGGAGGGCCTCCCGGAAGCTCGGAGCACCCACCGGCAGCGCCATGAACTCCTGGATGTCCACATTGTTGTCCGCGTGGGCCCCGCCGTTGAGGATGTTCATCATCGGCACGGGGAGCAGCCGGGCGGAGGCGCCGCCCAGATAGCGGTAGAGGGGCATGCGGGAGGCCTGGGCCGCGGCGTCGGCCAGGGCCATGGACACGCCCAGGATGGCGTTCGCGCCCAGGCGGGCCTTGTTCTCGGTCCCATCCAGGTCGCACATCAGCTCGTCGAGCTCGGCCTGCTGGAGCGGATCCATGCCCTGCAGCGCGGCCGCCAGTTCGACATTGATGGCGTCCACGGCGCCGAGGACGCCCTTGCCGAGGTAGCGCTTCTTGTCGCCATCCCGGCGCTCGAGGGCTTCGCGGCTCCCCGTGGAGGCACCCGAGGGAACGAGGGCCTGACCGACCGTCCCATCGGAAAGGTGCACTCGAGCCAGCACCGTGGGATTACCCCGGCTGTCGAGCACTTCGAGGGCGGCAATGCGGTCGATGATGATCATGGAGACACCCGGCTCAGAGAGGCGCGCCAGCGCGCCCCTCTGATCTTAGCCAGGTTGGATGAGCCGATTGGCCCTACTTCTTGGCGGCCTTCTTCGGCGCAGCCTTCTTCACGACCTTCTTGGCGGCCGGCTTCTTGGCGGCGGCCTTCTTCGGCGCGGCCTTCTTCACGGCCTTCTTCACGACCTTCTTCGCGGCCGGCTTCTTGGCAGCGGCCTTCTTCGGCGCGGCCTTCTTCACGGTCTTCTTGGCAGCGGCCTTCTTCGGCGCGGCCTTCTTCGCGGCGGCCTTCTTCGGCGCAGCCTTCTTCGCGGCGGCCTTCTTCGGCGCGGCCTTCTTCACGGCCTTCTTGGCAGCCGGCTTCTTGGCGGCGGCCTTCTTCGGCGCGGCCTTCTTCACGGCCTTCTTGGCAGCCGGCTTCTTGGCGGCGGCCTTCTTCGGCGCGGCCTTCTTCGCGGCGGGCTTCTTGGCGGCGGCCTTCTTCTTGGGGGCAGCCTTCTTCGCCGGCTTCTTGGCGGCGACGGGTTCGGTGGGGGCGACCAGGTTGGTCAGTTCGGCCATGGGTGGCTCCTTTGCGCCCTTTTGGGCGAGGTTGGAAGGGGTCGTACGGAAAGATGGTTTGTCCTTAGCATCTTTCATGCCAGGTGCGGGCGCATCTTTCCGCGGGGTGGATGGGCGTTCCTTGGCTGCAGATGCAGCCGTGGGGGCTTGCGCCGCCTCAGCGGCAGAGCCGGTCTTGCCCTTGGGCTTCGCGGCTTTTTTCGGGGGCTCCACGCCGGCCAGGATCTGGGCCAGGCGCTTGCCGGGATAGTAGTCGTCGAGAAGGGCATCGCCGATGACCAGGCCATGGACGCCCAGGGCCTCCATCTGCTTGATCTGCTCCAACCGGTGGATGCCGCCCTCGACCAGCTTCAGGCAGCTCTTGGGCACCTTCTTGACCAGCGCCACGGCCTGATCCCAGGAGGCGGCCCAGGTATCGAGGTTCCTTCCCACGGCGCAGATGATGTCGGCGCCCGCTTCCACGGCGCGCTGCAGCTCGGCCTCCGAGGTCACCTCGACCACGACATCGAGACCCTTGCTGGTGGCGAACTTCAGGAGCACCTGGAGGCGCTCGTCGCTCAGCAGGGCCGGCATCAGGAAGATGGCGTCCGCCCCGAGGATCTTGCTCTCCTCGACCTGGTACTCCTCGAAGATGAACTCGCGGCGGATCAGGGGCACCTTCACCTGGCCCCGGACTTCGGAGAGGTGCTTATCCTCGCCGTAGTAGAGGAACTTGTCCGTGGCTACGGACAGGGCCCGGGCCCCGTTTTCGACCAGGCTCTTGGCGTGGGTGGAGGCCTTGTAGGCCTCCCGGACCTGCCCGCGGCCGGGGTCGCCCCCGGCTACCTCACCTAAGATGGTGATTCCAGGCTGGCTAAGCTCTTCCTTCAACGAATGATGACCTTTGTAGGCATCTTTCACCGCCACAGGGCCCCGCTGCTTCTTGATTTCCACATCCAGGGCCTTGAAGATGGCGACTTTCTTTAGCATTTCCCACGCTCCAAATCTCAGATACCTCGCTGTTGGCCCTATGGGGAAGATGATCGGTCGTTTTTCCTCTGATTCAACATAAAACCAGCGATCTGGATGAGGTCAACAGAGAAATCTCAAAAATCTTCATTTTTTTTGACGCTACCTCCCCCTCCACGGTCATTCGTTTCCTCCTCGGGCGAACCGCCTTCTCCACCATCCGAGCCGCACGATCACGGCTGGATCCAGCAACGCCGCGTCGATGCGCGGGTTTGCACTGACACTTTGAAACCCGCACCATCGCCCGCTTCGCGGCTCGCGATCACCTCGCCCCAGCCTCGTCCCGACCCCGGCCGGAAACCGCCGGAACGCACCGCGGGCGAGTGGTTCCGCTTCGTGCCGCGGGTCGCAGGCTCCTCCTGTTAGGCTTCAACTCGCGCCATCCATCACCCCTGCGGCGCCGTGAATGCGGCCCGTGGAACCCCGCCGGAAATCGCCGAGGCACCCATGACGATCCATGTGCTTGACCACCCCCTCGTCCACCACAAGCTCTCTCTCATTCGTGATCGCAAGACGCCCGGGAGCCTCTTCCGCGCGCTGATCGAAGAGGTCGGCCTGATCCTCGCGGTCGAATCGACGCGGGACCTTCCCGTCGAATCCGTGGTCGTGGAAACGCCGCTGGAGCGCACCACCACGCTCCGCCTGAAGTCACTGGACCTGGTGCTGGTTCCCGTGCTGCGCGCGGGGCTCGGCCTGCTGCCGTCCTTCCTGCAGCTGCTCCCGACGGCCAAGGTCGGCCACCTAGGCCTATACCGCGATCACGATTCCCTGGTGCCCGTGCCCTACTACCGGAACTTCCCGCCGATGCTCGAGGCGCGCCCCGTCTTCGTGCTCGACCCCATGCTCGCCACGGGCGGCAGCGCCTCAGAAGCCGTACGGCAGCTCAAGAGCGCCGGCGCGGTGAACCTCACCCTCGTCGCGCTGCTCGCCGCCCCCGAGGGTCTCGAGCGCCTGCACGCGGACCATCCCGACCTGAAGATCGTCGTGGGCGCCGTGGACCGCCAGCTCAACGACAAGGGCTACATCCTCCCCGGCCTGGGCGATGCAGGCGACCGGCTGTTCGGAACGGCGTAGGGCCCTTAGCGGGCGCTGGCGCCGTATCCCTTGAGCGCCCGCTGGCCGCGCTCCTGCTCCGTGAGCTCGCGCCGGATCGCATCCATGTCCTTGGTCAACCGGTCGACGACCGGATGCACCCGATCGCCCAACGCATGGGCGCGCTTGAGGATCTCCGGCCACTCTGACCCGCGCTCGGCGTGGGCCGTGGCTTCCGCGAACCGCTGGTTCCATCCGAGCAGGAACTCCGGATCGGCAACCCAGGCCGGATCGGCGAGCACGCCCTCCAGCTCCTCCACCAGCCCAAGTACCAGGGCGTCGCTCATCCCGCGAGGGCCCCGGTCAGAAAGGGCGTCTGGGCCTGAGCAGCGCCCACCTTCATCTGATGCAGCTGCTCCCAGGTCTGCTTCAGGTCGCCCATCTGCTCACTGATGCGCTCCAGCCTCTCGGGCTGCCGCTTCATGTTCGCCTGCATCAGTTCCCGACCCCACCATTCATAGGTGCGGAGGAGGTTGGTGGCCAGTTCCCCGCCTTCTTCCCGGTTCAGGCGCAGGGTCAGCTCCTGGAGGATGGCGAAGACCCGGTCCGTGGCCTGGGCCTGGCCCGGGCAATCGCGCCGGCCCATGGCCTGCACGGTCTTGAGCAGGTACCGCTGCCCGGCTTCGAGCAGCATGGCGACCAGCTGTTCCGGCGAAGCGCCCATGACCTTCTGGGCAAGGTACTGATCAGTGGCGCGGCTATAAGGAGTCATGGGGAACGCCTTCCTTCAGATTCTCATCGGTCCGGGCCCGGACGAACTCAAGTTCAACTCAGCTTGGAAAGCGCGGTGGCGGACCCCTGAAGCTGCGACACCGCCGACTCCATCCGGGCGAACTGCGCGGTGAGCACGGCCTTCCGGCGATCCATCCGCGACTGCCAGGTGCTGATCTGGGAGGTCAGGGATTGGTTCTGAAGGGTGATCTGCTGCATGTCCTGGGCCAGGCTGCCCGTGACGGCGGCCGTGATGTCGGTGATGGTCTTCCCGGTCACCTGGGCCACGCCGCCACCAGCCGCATTCGTGAAGATCTGTTTGACGGCGGCCGGATCCGTGTCCAAGGCCTTCTGGAAAGCCGTGACATCGAGAGAGAGGGTTCCGTCGGCTCCAGTCTTAAGACCCACGGTCGAAGGTGCCGTGAGCGTCGCGCCACCGGGCAGCCCCGTGGCGACCCCCGTGAGGGCGGCCCGCACCTGCTGCATGATGGCGCGGGTCTGCCCGTCCCCCGTCAGCACGCCCGCGGTCTTGTTGCCGGAACTGTCCTTGGTCACGGCCGTGGCCGCCTTGTAGGCCTGGAGCAGGGTGTTGTACTTGCTCACCACATCCTGCATGGCCGTCGTGATGGCGGACTTGTCCTGACTCACCGTCAGGGTGGTGCTGCCCGTCTGACCGCCTTGCTTGAGGGTGAAGGTCATCCCGTCCACCGCATCGGTCACCACATTCGATTTCCGGGTGAGCGACACGCCGTTCAAGGTGAAGAGGGCGTCCACCGCCGCGGGCGACTGCAGTCCGCCCGCCAGCGTCACGGGGTCGGCGGAGGCGGTGATGCCGATGGTGTTCGTGGAACCCCCGGCCGTCAGGTCCGCCAAGGTGATCACCCCCTGCGTGGAGCCCGTCCCGGTGTCCTGGGCCGTCAGCACCAGCTGGTAAGGCGTCGAGCCCGATCCCGTGTTGACCACCGCGGCGGTCACGCCCGCGCCGGAGGCGTTGATGGCATCCCGCAAGGCATTGAGGTTGTTCTGGGCCGGATCGGTGAGCGAGAAGGTGTGAACCACGCCATCCGTCCCCCGGATGCCGAAGCTCTCCGTGCTTCCCGGGGCGAAGATCGCGGTGGTCTGGGGGTTGGTGACCGCCATCGTGTTGGTGGGCCCCCCGAGATCCGGGCCCTGGGCTGGCGAGATCCGGGCCCGGGTGGCGACCTGGGTGACCCGGAGGTCATAACTGCCTACGGCGGCCCCCGAAGCGGTCGCCGAAACATAAGTGCCGTTGGGATCCGAGCTCGCGACGCTCCGGGCATCGAAACTCGTTGCGCTGAGGGCCGCCAGGCTGGAACCCAGGGCCGCCAGGTTGCTGCTCATGGTGGTCAGCGCAGTGGTGCGCTTGGTGTTGGCCGCCTGCCTAGCCTGCAAGCGCTGCAGTGGGAGGCTTTCCTGCTGGAGGATGGCCGTCACCAGCTGATCCGTCTGGACGCCCGAAAAGATGCCCGAAAAACTGACCGATGATGATGCCATGGAATACCTCCCTCCCAGCAGGGCTCAGCCCTTCTGGTCCACCAGGATGCCAGCGGCGGTCTTGGCGTCGGCCATCTCACGCAATTTCCTCGCCGCTCCCAGAACCTCCTCGGAGGGAATCTGAAGGATGACCTCTCCGGTGGAGTGGTCGACGACCTTGAAATACATTTTTCCCGTGCCCTTGTCCACCAGGAACCGGAGTTCCGACGAGGACTGCTGGACATGCGCCTGCAAGGCCTCCACGGCCCGATCAAGCGTCATCGCGGGTGCACCTGGGTTCCCCGTTCCCGGCTGTGCGGGCCGGGGTTCGTCAACTTGGGCGGGTCGGTCTGAGACCGGCTGGGCCTTCGGAGCGTTGAAAAAAACCGCCTGAACGCCGGCCGCCAAGCTGCCTGTGGGGGTGATGAGATCGGCCATTTCAGCCTCCTCAGCTGACATTCGGGAGGGCAGGTTTGACCTGCCCCCCCGAATGATCAGCCATCCCTACTAGCGAAGGAGCGCGAGGACGGACTGGCCGGCCGAATTGGCCTGGCTCAGGGCGCTGATGCCCGCCTGGTTCAGGATCTGGAACTTGGACATCTTCACCACTTCGGCGCCGATATCCGCACCCATGATCTGGTCGTACTGGGCGGTCTTGTTCTCGGAGATCGTCGCGAGCGAGTTGCCGTAGCTCTGCAGCTGCGTCATGACGGCGCCGTAGTTGCCGCGCTCCTTGGCGATGTCCGCCAGGACGGTGGCGGCATTGCCGCTGGCCGCGGAGGCGGCGAGGGCGGTGACGGCCGTCTTGGTGGCGGTGACCGAACCGTAGACGCCGGCATCGGCGGTGATGGTCGCGCGCTGGCCATCGAACTTCGTGATGGCATCGCCGATGGTCTTGTACTCGGCGTCGATCGCGGTCTTGCCGGCGGTGTCGGCGCCCTTGTAGGCCGATTCCAGCTCAGCGGCGCGGGTGGCGAGGGCCGTGGCCTCTTCCATGTAGGAGTCCGCGGTCTGGACCTGGAAGTAGCCGTCCATGGCGTTCCGGGAGGCCTGGGTGGCGACCCGGGCGTCGGCGCCCAGGGTGTTGGCGATGGACAGGCCGGCGGCGTCGTCGTTCGCGCGATTGATGCGCTTGCCGGTGCTGAGGCGCTCCACGGTCTTCTGGAGGTTGAGGCTGGTGACGCCGATCTGACGGGCAGCGCCCAGGGCGGCAACGTTATTGAGAACTGACATAGCATCCTCCGTGATGCAAACGGCGGCATCCGTGCCACCAAGTTGTGTGGGGGGAACCCCCGACTTTCTCCCTTTCGGGCCGGGGTCGAAAAACCTTTAACTTTTTTTGAGGGGCCCCGGGGAACGGCGCCCATCCTATTGCCGCCGGGGGCCAGCCGGGCTCCAATGGGGCATGCCCACGCTGTCGCTGGCCATGATCGTCAAGAATGAGGAGGCCAACCTCCTCCACTGCCTGGGCTCGATCGAGGGCCTGGTTGATGAGATCGTGATCCTGGACACGGGGTCGACGGACCGCACCCTCGAGATCGCCTCGTCCTTTGGTTCCAAAATCGGCCACTTCCAGTGGTGCAACGACTTTGCCGCCGCGAGAAACGCCGCCCTCGGCCTCTGCACCCAGGAATGGGTGCTGGTGCTGGACGCCGATGAGGCCGTGGACCGGACGGACCACGCGGTGATCCGGGACGCCCTCCAGTCCGGGAGCGCCCCGGCATTTTGCCTGCCCGTCCGAAGCTATGTGCCCACGGGAGATGTGCTCTGCTTCGACCAGGTGCCCAGCCAGAATACATCTTCGTACACCGAGGGCTCCTCCTGTTCCTACTTCGTGGATGTCCCCTTGCTGCGCCTCTGCCGGAACTTCCCGGACCTGGCCTTTCGGGGAGCCATCCACGAGATCCTGGATGGGTATTTCCAGGCGAAGGGGCTCCCCGTGGGAACCTGTCCCGCGGTCATCCATCACTATGGGAAGCTCGCCACGGACTACGACCGGTCCAAGCAGCCCCTGTACCTGGCCATTGCCGAGCAGGAAGCCGCGCGGACGCCCGGCAATGCCCACGCACAATTCCTGTTGCTCATGCAGGCCAAGATGCTGGAGGACTGGAAGCTGGTCCTCAAGGCCTTCAGGGCCTTCCAGAAGCTGGAGAAGCACCCTCCCGCCTTCGTGCTGATCGCCGCCGCGGAAGCCCGGCTGAACCTGGGAAATCCAGCCGAAGCCCTGCCCCTCCTGGAGCGTGTGCTGCGCTCTGAGCCGCGCAACACGCTGGCGCGCCATGTCCAGGCGCTGGCCCTCGTAGCGGTCCAGCGCCCCAGGGAGGCCATGGAGGCCCTGAAGAAGGCCATCGCTTCCAACCCCGGCTTCGCCCCGTCCGTGCACTTGCTCTCCAGCCTCGAGCACCAGGCGGGCTGGCCCGACAGGGCCCGGGCGACACTGCGGGACGGCCTCGGGCACAGCCCCGCGAACGAGCGCCTGTACCGGGCCCTGATCAAGCTGGACCTGGACAGCCAACAGAACGAGCTGGCCTCCAGGGACGCCCAAGAGGCCCTCCAGGTCTGCCCCAACGGGGGCGAAGGCATCTGGCACTGGCTGGCCGCGGTGGGGATGCTGGCCCAGGGGCAGTCCGATCGCGCCCTGGCCTTCCTGGAGCAGGGCCTCCGGATCGTTCCGGACCACGCGGGGCTCCTGCGCCTTCGAAACGATCTAACCCGCCGGGCATGAGCCAAGCCGCGCGCGTCCTTCCTCCGATGGCCCGGCCTGGGCCCACCGCCCCCATCCGCTAGGTTCCCCATGGCCAAACCCCGCCATTCCGCCAGCCCCCGCGCAGACGCTTCCCGCCGCGAAGGGAGGGGGGCGCCGCCGGCTCCTCGCCAACTGCTGGTCGATGTAACCAACCTGGCCCTCTACGACCGGAAAACGGGAATCCAACGGGTCGTGCGGAATGTCATGCGCGAGCTTCTGGCGCACCCCCCGGCTGGATTCCAGGTCGAGCCCGTCTACGCCCACCCCGAACGGCCCGGGTTCCTCTATGCACGCCAGTTCCTGCATCGCCTCGGCCAGGGGCCCGATGCCCAGGACGAACCCATGACCGCCACGCGGGGGGATGTTTTCCTCGGCCTCGACCTCAACCATGAGGCAGTCCTGATCCAGCCCGAGACCTTCCAGGCCCTTCGACGGGCCGGGGTCCGGGTCTGCTCTCTCGTCTATGACCTGCTCCCCATCCTTCTCCCCCACGCCTTCCCGGGCCAGGGTTCGGCCCTCCTCCACGCCCCGTGGCTTTCGCGGCTGGCCGAGATGGATGGGCTCATCTGCATTTCCAAAGCCGTGGCGGATGAGGCGCTGGCCTGGCTCGAGGCCCACGGCCCCCGACGGAAGACACCTCTTCCCGTGGGGTGGTTCCACCTGGGGGCCGACCTGGGGGCCTTCCTGCCCAGCCGCGGGATCCCCCCAGAGGCCGAGGGGCTGCTCACGGAGCTCCGGCAGCGCCCCACCTTCCTGATGGTGGCCACGCTGGAACCGCGGAAGGGGCATCGGCAGGTGCTGGAGGCCTTTGATCGGCTCTGGGCCCGAGGGGTGGACGCGAACCTCCTGTTCGTGGGAGGCGAGGGCTGGTCCGTGGAGAAGCTGGTCCACCGCCTCCGCACTCATCACCCGGAGCGGAATCGGCGCCTGTTCTGGGTCGAGGGTGCCAGTGACGAATACCTCGAACAGCTCTACGACGCCTCCGACTGCCTCATCGCGGCCAGCGAAGGCGAGGGGTTCGGCCTTCCCTTGATCGAGGCCGCCCAGCACGGCCTCCCCCTCCTGGCCCGGGACATCCCCGTGTTCCGTGAGGTCGCAGGAGAAGGCGCCTTCTACTTCTCGGGACCGGATCCCGAGGCTCTGGCTGATCGCGTGGCGGAGTGGCTGGCGCTCGCCGCGGAAACCCGCGCGCCCGACTCACGCGGAATCCGGCGCCTGACCTGGGAGGAAAGCACCCGCGACCTGATGGCCGTGGTGTTGGACGGCCGGTGGTACCGGCACTGGGTCGCGACGGGTCGGCGGCCCCAAGGTTCCGTCCGCACCCATCCCCGGGCCGAGGCCAACTCCTGGGAGCGCACCATCGGTGTGGATGGCCGCACGCTCGCCAACCTGGGATCCACCCAGCAGGGCATCGGCCACTACACCCTCCACCACCTCCAGGCCCTCGCCGCGCTCACACCCCACTGGCGCTACCGCCTCTTCCTGGACGCGCCAGAGCTTTCGAACTGGGCCCTGGACCGCCTCCGGTGCCTTCCCAACCTCGAGTTCTCGTCCTTCGGGACCTTCCGGGCCGAGGACCACGACCTCGTCCATGTACCCGATCTCCTTTTCGTGCCCAACCCCGTCCTGGTAGGCCCCGCCTTCCCGGCGAGAACGCCCCTCACCGTCACCTTCTATGACCTGATCCCCCTCCTCCTCCGGGAGCGCTACCTGGATCGCTGGCCCCAGGACCTCCAGGAAGAATATGCAGAACGCCTCGAGGCGCTGAAGCAGAGCCGCGCGCAGATCCTCACCTGCTCCGAACATACCCGCCAGGATCTCATCGCCCACCTGAGTCTGCCGGAGGCCCGCCTGGACGCCATTCTGGCAGGCCTCAATCAACACTCGGGGCCCCCCGTCTCTCCTGAAACCATCCAGAAGGTCCGGACGGAGTGGGGGCTCGAGGGCCCTTTCTTCCTCGTGGTGGGGGCCCTGGATGACCATAAGCGGTTCGACCTCAGCCTCCAGGCCTTTGCGGAGATCCGCCGGTCCCAGGTGGTACAGCTGGTCGTGGTGGGAAGCCTCGACAGCCCCGCCGCACGGGCCTGGCGGGATCGGCTTCGCGCGCAGGGCGTCCAGAGCGTCGTCTTTACCGGATTCCTGCCCAGGGTCGAACTGGAATGCCTCTACCGCTCGGCGACGGCCCTGCTGTTCCCCTCGGACTATGAAGGGTTCGGCCTCCCCGTGCTGGAAGCCATGGCCTGCGGGTGCCCCGTCATCACCACCACCTCGAGTTCACTGCCCGAGGTGGCCGGCGATGCCGCGCTGATGATCCCTCCCGGCGATGCCGTGGCCCTGGCCAAGGGCATGCTCACGCTGCTCGGGGACGAGTCCCTGCGGCAGGGCCTGAAGGTCCGGGGGGCGGTCCAGGCCGGCCGGTTCAGCTGGGAATCCGTGGCCAGGGAGACCCTGAGGGTCTGGAAGGGCCTCTGGGAAGCGGCCCCCTCCACGGATCGCGAAGGCCTTGCCCCGGAGGACGCGTCCCCTTCCGTGGTGTGGGAAGGATCCCAGTTCGTGTGGCACAGCCTGGCGCATGTGAACCGCCAGATCAGCCTCGGCCTGCTACGCGACGAGAGCCTGGACCTGTGCCTGGTCCCCTATGAAGCCGATCAGTTCCGTCCCGAGGATCACCCCGCCTTCCTGCCCCTGGCTGCACGCGTGAATCACCCGCCAGCGGGTCCCGTGCGCGTCCATGTCCGCCATCAGTGGCCGCCCCGCTTCTCCCCGCCGCGGTCGGGTTGCTGGGTCATGATCCAGCCCTGGGAGTTCGGCGGCCTCCCCCAGGCCTGGATCCGCCCCATGGTGGAAGCCGTGGACGAGATCTGGGTCTACACCTCCTGGTTACGCGATCGCTACCTCGAAAGCGGCGTGCCGGAAGACAAGGTGGTGGTCATCTCCCTGGGCGTGGACACCACTCGGTTCTGTCCCGAAGGCCCCGGATTCCCCCTGAAGACGCGAAAGCCCTTCCGCTTCCTGTATGTGGGCGGCGCCATCTACCGCAAGGGCTTCGATGTGCTCCTCCGGGCCTACCGCCGGGCCTTCACCGCGGCCGATGGCGTCTGCCTGGTCATCAAGGCCCAGGGCGGAGGCGTCTACAGCGGCTCCGAACTCCAGTCACAGCTGGAAGCCCTCCAGGCCGACCCCCTGGCCCCGGAGGTGGAGTTCCTTCAGCAGGACCTCTCCGAGGCCGACCTGTCGGCCCTCTACCGAAGCTGCCACGCCTTCGTGATGCCCTATCGGGGCGAAGGCTTCGGGCTGCCCATCGCCGAGGCCATGGCCAGCGGCCTGCCCGTGGTCGTGACGGGCCGAGGGGCGGCCATGGATTTCACCCAGGGCGACTGGGCGTATCGGATTCCCAGCCAGCCCCTCGCCATCCCCCGCGTGGACGACCTCCTGCCGGGTCCCTCGGGCTTCTGGCTGGAAGAGCCCGACGAGGCCTTTCTAGCCGGATGCCTGTCCAGCGTGGCCCTCCATCCCGAGGAGGCCCGGGCCAAGGGCGCCCTGGCCCGGGCCTATGCAGAAGCGAACCTAGGTTGGGAAGGGCCGGTCGAGCGGGTGGCCGAACGGATCCGCACCCTCGCCGCACGCCAGCCGCTGCGCTTCCGGGCCGAGGCGCCACCGCCTTCCGCCCCAGTGGCCACCGCCCTCCTCTTCACCCCCGACTGGACACAATCCGGCTGGGTCGAAGTGGTGGTGAGCTACCTGATGGCCTTCACGCCAGGCGATCCCGTGGCGCTCCTCCTGCTGCCGTCGATGGAAGGGGCAGGCCTCAGCGTGGCCGAAGCGGAACAACGGGTGGTCGCGGTGGCCCAGAAGATGGGCCGCACGGATTTCCCCGACATTTTCATCCTCGGCCCCGGCGATGATCTGGAGGGAACCCTGAAGCCCTACCTCATCCGCGAATCGATCCCCCCCGGCCGGGGAGCCACCGCCGGACTCTGCAGTCTGGCGGGACTCAAGTTTTCACAGGCTCGCCGATCCCTCGCCCAGGCCTGACGCAGCCTGACCCAAGGACCCCGTCAGCCCTTCTCCCGCCCCAGCATGGCTTTCAGCTTGCCCATGAGGCCGTGGCCTTCTCGAGCGGACGGGCCGGAACCATCATCTCCACCGTAGTCGGAGGGCACGGCCACGGAGGGATCCAGTTCCAGGGCGCGCCGGAAACAGCCCTGGGCGTTGGCCTGGAAGCCCTTGCGGTGGTAGAGCTCGCCCATGAGGGCCCAGGGCTCAGCCGCGCGGGGGTTGATGCGGGACGCCACCTGCAGAGCCTCGACCGCCCGAGTGGACCAGGCGGGATTGCCGATCCGAAGCCGCCCCAGCAGGAGCCAGGCCTCGTAGGCCGAGGCCGAGTCCCCATCGAGCTTGATGGACTGCTCCAGGGCGCGGATCGCTTCGCTCGTCCGGGCCTGCATCATGTAGGACTTCGCCTTGATCACCAGCCGGTGAGCCCGCTCGGCGGGCGACAGGGCTTCTTCTTCCGCCGCAGAGGGCAGCAGCGGCAGGCTGGGCGCCGGCTCCGCGAAGACCTGGTCCAGCGCATCCGACAAAGGGGGAAGCGAAGAAGGCGTTGGCGGCGGGAGGGGCGCGGGCTCGGGGCTGGACTCGAACACCAGGTCGTCCTGCTCCAGCAGGATGGGTTCCGGTACTTCGGGCTCGGGTTCGAGGAGGACCGGCGGCGGCTCCTCTTTGGGCACGAGCGGCAGTTCGCCCTTCACCAGGGTCAGCCCCCCCAGGGCCCACAGCGTGGCCACCAGACGGGCGGCCTCGTCCGCGGGCAGGCTTGAGAGGGAACCGATGGTTTCGTAGCCCAAGGACTCATGGCCCAGCAGGGACAGCGCGTAGGCGAGGGTGGGCGTCAGGGGCAGATCACTCAGGGCCTCCAGCAGATCCGGCCGCGCCTCCCAGCGCCAACCCGGTTCGCTGCGGAACATCTCCACCAGCTCGCGGTCGATCTTGGCATTCTGGAAGGTATCCCACACGAGCCGGCGGTGGTCCGGCCGGAACTGGAACTCGCCGGTGAGGCTCTGGTCCAGCGCCCCTGGATTCCAGGTCATCTTAAGGATCGGATGCTCCATGGCGTGGAGCAGCACCGAGCCCATCAGCTCATGCAGGCGATCGTCCCGCTCGGCGACCGTCATGAGGCCCCACTGCACCACGCGATCGCCCATGCGGGAGCCTTCGCCATCGGCCAGCAGCTCCTTGAGCGAAGCCATGTCCAGCACGCCCCGCCGGATGAGGAAATTGCCGAACTGCTCGCCCACCGCGTCGCTGCGGAGGTTCACCAGGTCGCCCCCCGCCCAGTACAGCCGGCGCGTGCCGTCGTTCTGCTCGAGTACAAGCTCCCCTTCGGCCCGCTGCTGATGCAGGGACCCCATGAGGGCCGGCAGAAAATGGCGGAGACGGACTTCGGTCACCGGGGCTCCGGGTGGATTGCATCCAAGTTTGCATGTTCCGCGCCAGGATGCCAGTCGGAAACGGGCTGGGGGATGCCGAAATATCCCAAGTCCCTTGGCCCGGATCAGGAGTGGACCTATGCTGTCCCTCCAACCACTCCATGCCCAGGGGTCTCCTTTCATGTTCGAGAAGCTCGGCAAATTCGAGATCAAGCGCGTGCTGGGCAATGGCGCCATGGGCGAGGTCTACCTCGGCGTGGATCCCTCCATCGGCCGCGAAGTGGCCATCAAGACCATCCTCCCCGCGGCCGCGCAGGGCGGGGAGGCCAAGGAGCGCTTCGCCCGGGAGGCCCGGGCCGCCGGCGTGCTCAACCACCCGAACCTGGTGACGATCTACGAATTCGGCGAGGACCAGGGCGTGCTCTACATCGCCATGGAATTCGTGAAGGGGCACGACCTGGACGAGCTGCTCCAGGAGCAGTCCCTCACGCGCTCCGAGGCCCTCGAGGTGCTGGCCCAGGTCTGCGACGGCCTCGGCTTCGCCCACCGCCAGCACATCGTCCACCGCGACATCAAGCCCACCAATGTTCGCGTGCAGCAGGACGGGCGGCGGCTCCACGCCAAGGTCATGGATTTCGGCGTGGCCAAGATCAGCAACTCCGACATGACCGCCACGGGCATGGTCATGGGCACGGTGAGCTACATGGCGCCGGAATACATCCGCACCGGCAAGCCCGATCCCCGCAGCGACCTCTTCGCCGTGGGCGTGATGCTCTACGAGTGCCTGAGCGGCCGCAAGCCCTTCGCCGGCGACACCACCCCCACCGTGCTGTACAAGATCGTGAATGAGGAGCCCGAGCCCATCGAGGTCGAGAAGCTCCGCGGCCTCAGCCCCGCCATCCGCTCGGTGCTGGACCGCTCCCTCGCCAAGAACCCCGACGAGCGGTTCCAGACGGCCGAGGACCTCGCCAAGGCCCTGCGCTCGGCCAAGGATCCCTCCTGGCAGGGTCAGGTGGAGGAGGCCACCTCCCTCCTCCAGACCTCCGCCCCCACGGCTCCGGCCCGGGCCGCGGCGACCTCCCCGACCTCGGCTCCCACCGTCCAGGCCCCGGTAGTCCTGACCACGCCCGTCGCGACCTCCGTACCGCCAACCTCCGCCCCGATGGCGCCTCCCCCCACCGCCAGTAACAAGCGGGGTCTCTGGATCGGCCTTGCCGCCCTCGTCCTGGCCGGCGCCGGCGGCGCAGGCTGGTGGGCGCTGCGGAGCGGCCACCCCGAGGCCCCGGCCCCGGAAGCGGCCCTGCCTTCCACCCCCCCCGTCGATCCAAAGGCCGATCCGGCCCCCCGCACGGCCACCTCCGGCCCGGGCGCCAAAGCCGCCCCCGCGCTCCAGGCCAAGCCCAGCTCCGGGGTTAACCCCGAGGCCAGTTCCGGGATCGGCGAGCCCTCCGGCCCCGCCGCCAGATCCTCCGAACCCCGCGTGGCGGAGCGCAAGGCGGAGGAACCCCGGGTCATCGACCAGCCCGAGCGGTACCAGCCTGAGAAGCTCGACAAGCTGGAGACCCACGAGCGCATGAACCTCGGGCATGTGTCCCTCAGCGAGGCCATCCAGCTGGCCGACAGCCAGCCCGACAAGGCCGTCCACGGCTTCCGGCAGGCCCTCAAGGCGGATCCCACCAATGCCAACGCCCGTGCGTGGCTGGCGGCGGTGCTGTGGGAACAGGGCCGCACGGCCGAGTTCGTCCAGGAGGTCCGCGAAGCCCGGCAGCAGGGGCTCGTGGGGCAGATGACCCGCAACATCCGGTTCAGGACCGCGTTCAACAAGGCCCGGCTCAACCGGAAGCTCCCCCCGGAGCTGGCGAATTGACCACGGCCCGACGCCCCGACAGCCTGAGCGATCTGGAGGCCCGGTTGGGCCACCCCTTTGCGGACCGCGCCCTGCTCCAGGAGGCGCTGACCCACATTTCCGCCTCCAAGGGCCGGGACAACCAGCGACTGGAGTTCCTGGGGGACGCCCTCCTCAATTTCGCCGTGGCGTTCCTGCTGCACCGGGAGCGCCCGGACTGGCAGGAGGGTCCCATGAGCAAGTTCCGCGGCGTCCTCGTGCGCACGGACTCGCTGCACGAGTGGGCCCTCGACCTGGGCCTGGACCGCGCCCTCACCGCCACCCACCCGCGCAAGGCCCCGCCCATGGGGCCCAAGCCCCTGGCCGACGCCCTGGAGGCCATTCTTGCGGCCCTGTTCCTGGATGCCCAGGCCTCGGGCCAGGATGGTACGGCCGTCGTCCTGGCCCTGGTGGAGGCGCGGTTCCTCGGGCCCATCCGGTCCGCCGCCCCCGAGGCCTGGGCCCGGCTGGATCCCAAGACCACCCTGCAGGAGACGGCCGCCCGCCTGGGCCGCCCCGCGCCCGTCTACACCCAGGTGTCCCAGTCGGGCCCGGGCCACGCGCCGCGCTTCACGGTGCGCGCCGAGGTGGGCGCGCTCCAGGCCGAGGCCTGTGGCCCCTCCCGCAAGCGGGCCGAAGGGGATGCCGCCCGGCGGCTCCTGGATCTGCTCACGGGATCCACATAGGCCCAAGCCTTGCGTTACACTCCCCTCTGCCGGTCTACCGGGGTGTACGCTTGAAGATCTACCCGACTTTGAACCTCCAGCACGGCCGTGTGGTCCCCACCACGGGGGACGGAGATCCGTGCGCGGAGGCGCCCCTGGATCTCGCGGCCCGGCTCCTCGACGAGGGCACCACCCGCATGGCCCTCGTGGATGTGGACGCGGCCATGGGCAAGGGCAACAACCGCGACCTCATCGCCCAGATCCTCCAGCGCTGCCACGCCCGGGACCGCAAGGTCTGCATCCAGGTGGCCGGCGGCATCCGCAGCTCCGACCAGGCCCAGTTCTTCATCGACCTGGGCGCCGCCTGGCTGGTGGCCGGCACCATCCTCCACAAGTCCCCCATGGTGGCCGAGCAGCTGATGGCGCGGTTCCAACCCTTCCTCACCGCGGCCATCGACGCCCGGGGGGGCAAGGTCCATCGCTCGGGCTGGGTGGATGCCTCGGCCCTCAGCGCCCAGGACCTGGCCCTCCGGGCCAAGGCCTACGGGTTCCGGCGCCTGCTGTTCGTGGACATTCCCGAGGATCCCGGCTCGGATCCCGATTTCGAGACGGCGCAGCTGCTGGCCTCCTCGACGGGCTTGCCCGTGGTCATGGGCGGCAGCATCACCTCCCCGCGCCACCTCGCGGCGGTCCATGCCCACCAGGGGCTCAAGGGCGCCCTGGTGGACGCCCTGCTCTTCCGGGAAGATCCGGAACTCCTGGCCCTCCTCCAAGCCGCCTGCGCCTGAACGGAGGGATCGTGTCGGAAGCGGAAGGCGCGTTCCTCGCCAGCCTCGCAGAATCCGAACGGATCCACTTCCGCCATCTGGCCCTGGTGCGGCCCCAGCTGCCCACGGACAGCCAGGTGCACATGCTGGAGGGCCTCGCCCGCTCCCTCGCCTCGCCGCGCCTGCTAACCCTCATGGCCCGCACGCCCCACTGGCTGGCCCACTGGCCCATCCTCCTGGGCCTCGCCGAGAATGAGGCCACCCCCGAAGCCATCCGCCGCGATCTGGAGATGGTGGTCTCCCTTTTCGACCAGATGCGCGAGATGGACCAGGCCCCCGCCGCCGAGAAGGACGAGCGCTCGGAGGCCGTGAAGACCCTCTACTCGCAGCTGAGCCCCCCCCTCAAGCCCGTGGCCAAGCTGCTGGCCAAACAGCTGGCCAAGACCGTTTCGGCCACGGGGAACACTCAGGAGCTGCCCCCCCTTCCTCCGGAACACCCGGACTGGGATGCCCTCACGGCCCCGCCCGCCGCCCTGCCCCCCCAGGCCTCGGGCCGCGGCCTGCACAAGGAGGACCGCCTGGCCCGGGCCAAGCAGACGGCCCAGCCGGACGAGCTGCTGGGCTTCCTCGTGGACCCCGACGCCGACCTGCGCCTGGCGGCCCTCCAGAATCCGCTGGTCTCCGAGGACCTGGTGTGCCGGGCCCTGGCCCAGAGCGCCGATCCCGGGTTCTTCGAGGAGGTCTACGCCGAGGCACGCTGGTATTTCCGGGAACCCGTGCGGGACAGCCTGCAGGACGCCCCGGGCTGCCCGCCGGAACTCTCCCGGCGCCTGGCCCTTTCAGGACACCTCGTGGCGGCCCTGGAGCGCGGGGCCCGCAGCCGGGCCGCCCTCCGCCGCATCGTGAGCTACTTCACCCAGCTGGAGGAGGGCGAGTACCAATTCATCACCTATTGGGCCAAGCGGCAGTCGCCCCAGCTGCTCCGGGTGGTGAAGTACTTCTACGACCGCCTGCAGCGCCAGCAGTCCGGGCTCTCCTCGGCCCTGCCGGAACGGGGCGAAGAGGGCCGCTGGGCCACCATGGAGGAGCGGGTCTTCCTCGCCACCCAGGCCACCCAGGAGGACCAGATCAGCCAGATCCTCAAGGATCCGGATCCCCAGGTGTTCCGCCTGGCCCTGGAAAACCCGGCCCTCACGCCCCGCCTGCTGGCCTCCACCCTGCCCTCGTTCGACCAGAACCGGGCCGAGCTCGTGGCCGCGCACCCGGCCTGGTCCGCGGAGCCCCTGGTGGCCGAGGCCCTGATCCACCAGCCCCACCTGACGGAAGCCACGGCCCTGCGGCTGATGGCGCACCTCCCCGGCCTGAAGCCCGCCCTCGAGATCCTGCGCGACCCGCGGCTCCTTCACCTGGAAGTCAAGCGGCGAGCCCTGGAATCCCTGCGGAACCTCTACCTCTCCCTCGACATCCCCGACCGCATCGCGGCGCTTCGCACCTCCGGTGGCGAACTCATGCGCCACCTGCCCCAGGAGGTGCTCCAGGACGAGGAGACGCTCCGCCGGATGGTGTCCGACCGCCAGCTCGACCCGGGCGTCCTCCTCCGGCTCGCCCGCAACAAGCTGACCCCGCGCGCCGTGCTGGAGCAGATCGCGGGCCATCCCGTGCTCATGGCCCACGCCGCCATCATGTCGGAGCTGCTGCTCAACCCGAAGACCCCCCGGGAGGCCTCCGTCCGCATCTGGGGCCTGCTGTCCGAGGCGGAGCAGCAGCAGCTGCTCCGCAGCCCCCATCTTCCCGCCGCCCTTCGGACCCTCGGGTAAACGCTCCCAGTGCGATCCCGTAGCCCAAGTCCAGGAGCCCCCATGCGACGCCCCGCCGCTTTTCTGATCCCCGCCGCGGTGGCTCTGATCTGCCTTCCCTTCGCCACCTCCTGCCGGCCCAAACCCCGGGTGCCGGGCTGGGTGCAGGCCGCCCCGGCCGACAGCCTCGCGGCCTTCTCCGGCGAGGCCGGCTGGGTGCTGACCCACAAGGATGTCCAGTCCCTGATCTCCCGGGATCCCATGGTGGAACGGGCCCTGGACCTCTTCCTCCAGAAGGCCCGCATCAATCCCCGCAACGAAACCGGGCGGGTGACCTTCCATGTCATCGGCATGCCGCAAAAGGGCGAAGACAACCTCCAGAAGGGCCTGGAGCATGTCCTCATCCAGCTCAACCAGTTCAAGGACCCCACCGCCCTGGTCTCGGCCCTGGCCGAATCCTTCCCCCAGGAGGGCAGCCTGCGCCTGCAGGGCCGGGACTGGCCCCTCCATGTGATCCTCGACATTGAAACCCAGGGGACGAAGGCCCACATCCGCGCCGCCAGCGACGAGCAGGGCCAGGTCTGGATCGGCTCCCTCGAGGCCCTCAACCGCATGGCCACGCGGGGCAGCCTGGCCGCCCTGCCCGATGCGGCTCTTGCCGCCGAGTGGATCAGCGCCCGCGCCCCCTTCCAGGGCTACCTCCAGCCGGAGACCCTGCTGGGCGGGTTGCGCCAGAACCTGGAGAGCACCTTCATCAAGGATCTGCCCCAGGGGGTCAACGCCCTCTTCTGGAGCATCACGCCGGCCACCGAGAAGGACCAGCCCATCCGCTTCGAGCTGGCCCTGGCCGGCACGCCCGAGGGCATCAACCAGGTCACGCCCTGGCTCCAGCGCCTGGTCGCCGCCGCCAACGCGGTCCAGGCCACGCCGGGCTCCACCCCCGAGCTTCTCCAGGAGAAGCGCCGGGTGGGCCTGCGGTGCACCCTCACGCCTGACCAGCTCAAGCTGGTGATGGAAAAGCTCGGCCAGCCGGGCTTCTCCTTCCGCCTCCCGACCGGAGGCCCCAAGGCATGAGCGTGGCGGCATGAGCGTGGTCCTGCCCCTGTCCCAGGGTCCCGGCGGCGAACCCGCCGGGCCGGAGGCGGAGTCCCCCGAATACTGGATGGCCCAGCTCAAGGCCGGACGCGAGGAGGCCCTGGCCCACCTCATGGCCCGCTTCGAGCGGCCGCTCTGCGCCTTCCTGCACCGTCGCCTCCAAGGTGAAGCCGGGGTCGTCCAGGAGCTGGCCCAGGAGGTTTTCCTCAAATGCCTCCAGCATTGCCAACGGTTTGAGGACGGTCGCCCGGTGGCCGCCTGGCTTTTTACGCTGGCGGCTAATGCGGCGACGGACCATCTGCGTAGACGAGGGCGAGAGGTATCCCCTCCCGAGACCTTTGACGCACCGGACCCCCACCAGGCTTCACCCTGGGAATCCGTGGACCAAAGCCGACGGCTCCAGGCCCTTCGCGGGGCTCTGGACGGACTCACCCCCCGCCAGCGGGCCATGGTTCTCGCCTACTACGTGCATGAACATCCGGTGAAGCGGATCGCCCTGGATCTGGGCTGCGCCGAAGGCACCGTCAAAGCCACGCTCTTCCAAAGTCTCCAGAAGCTCCGCAAGACCCTCGGACCCCAGCCATGACCCCCGCCCCCGACTCCAACCGCCCCGACCCCCGCCTCCAAGACGAGGCCCGGTGCTTCGAGATCCTCGACCAGCCCGAGCTCTGGCCCGAGGACCCCGCGCGGCAGGCCGAGCTGGCCGACCTGCTGGAGCTCCACCTGGCCCTCCGGAGCCACGGCCCCGCCCTGGCGGCGGACCTGGCCCCCGCCCAGCGCACCCGCTGGACCGGCTCCTGGACCCTGGCCGCCGCCGCCGTCCTCCTGGTGGCCCTGATTCCCGCCGTCGCCACCCTCCAGCGCACCCGGAGCCTGCAGGCCCTGGCCCGCGACACCGCGCGCCTCGAGCAGCTGGCCCAGAAGCGCACCCAGGACCGCGCCTGGATCGCTTTCTTCCAACAGAGCACCACCCTGCTCCAGGACTTTGAGCAGAATCCCACCCTATGCAAGAAGGGCGAGGAGGACCGCCGCCAGGAGCGCGAGATGGCCGTGGCCCTCCTGGAAGCCAGCCATCAGCTCGCCGCCCAGGGCGCCCCCCTCAAGGAGGCCGAGGCCATCCGCGCCACGCTGCATACCTGGCTCTCCGAAGTGGCCTTCGAGGACAACTGCCTCAGCGTCGAGCGCGCCAAGGAACTCCGCCAGTGGGCCGCCGCCCACAACCTGGAGACCCAGGCCGAACGCATGGAACGCCGCCTGAGGGGAGAGGACGCATGATCCTGCCCCTCCTGTTGGCCCTGCCGGCCCTGGTGGCTCCGGCGGCGCCGGAACCCCTCGCCCTGGTGGCGATGGAAAGCCCCGCCGACGCCCTCTTCCGCGCGGGCCGGGACCTCCGCTACGCCCAGCGCTGGTATGAAGCCTCCCTGGTCTACCGCGCGCTGATCCGCGACTTCCCCGCCTCCTCCCGCGCCGCCGACGCCCGCTACTGGCTGGCCTCCAGCCTGGAGCAGGACCAGCGCTGGGACGAGGCCGCCGAGGCCTACACCGAGTTCCTGACCAAGCACGCCGACCAGCGCCTCCTGGGCAAGGAAGCCCGGCTGAACCGCGTGCGCTGCTGGGGCATCCGCCAATGGGACAGCCCGGCCGCCACCACGGGCCTGGCCAACGCCCTGTCCGACGACCGCGAAGAAGTCCGCATCGCCGCAGCCCTCCAGCTCGCCAAGCGCCGGGACACCCGTGCCCTGCCGGTGCTCCAGGCCGGCCTTCGGGTGGACGCCTCGTCCGAAGCCTGCCGCCTGGCCCTCCTCGCCATGGGCGTCCAACCCCAGGCCACCGGACCCGCCCAGGGGCGCTTCCTCGTGGTGCGGGTGAAGGAGCGCGCCAAGGCCGAGGCCCTCACCGTGCGCCTGGCCCTGGGCCTCGCCCGGGCCGTGGGCGGCTACCTCTCGGATGAGCAGATGCGCCAGGCGAAGAAGAAGGGGGTGGACCTGGAGCGCCTCATGGACCAGGCCCTCAATGCCCCGAAGGGCACCGAGCTCTTCAGCCTCGATGACGGCAAGAGCACCGTGACGGTGACGGTCGAATAGCCCGCCCTGCGGCCGGGCCGGACAGAGCGGCTAAGCTGGTCACTGACCATGTCGCGCATTCTCCGCTTCTTCCGGGACCACCTCCGCCCCCACGCCCCCCTCATTGCGGGGGCCTCGCTGCTCCTGCTCCTGGCGGGGCTCTGCCAGGGCGCTCTCATCGCTTCCATCAAGTTCGTCTTCGACGATGGCAAGGCCCACGCCCTGCAAGCCGCCCAGCCGGGCCTCTTCGGGCAGCTGGAACACCTGCGCGCCTGGGCCATGGCCCGCCTCCCGGAGGCCTCGGCCCTGCGGAGCGGCGGCCTGCTGGTGCCCCTCGTGCTCGTGTCGCTCTTCGCCCTGAAGGGCCTCTTCACCTACAGCGGCACCCTGCTGATGGTGCGCAGCGGCATCCTCGCCACCCAGGCCCTGCGCGAGCGCCTGTTCGCCCACCTGCTGATCCAGGAGCCCGCCTTCTTCCAGAAGCACCCGGTCGGCGAGCTGCTGACCCGCAGCATCAGCGATGTGGGCGCCGTCCAGGGCATCGCCAGCAACCAGCTGGCGGAGGCCGTCCGCGAAATCTGCGTGGCCCTCACCATGCTGGCCACGGTCCTCTACATGGACTGGAAGCTGAGCCTCACCCTCTTCCTCGCCGGTCCCCTGGTGGTCCTGCCCGTGAAACGGCTCAGCCAGCGCATCCGCAAGGTGAACCACCGGAACCAGGAGGCCTCCAGCCGCCTGCTCCAGCGCCTCAAGGAAGTCTTCAGCAACATCCGGGTTGTGCAGGCCTTCGCCCGGGAGTCCTACGAGGTCCAACGGTTCCGGATCCAGAACCTCGAGCTGTTCCGCCTGGGCATGAAGAGCGCCCGCGCCTCGGCCCTCTCCACGCCGATCATGGAGCTGGTGGGCGGGTTCCTGCTGGCCTTCCTCGCCGCCTACGCCTCGGGGCGCTTCAAGGCCGGCACCCTCACCACCGAGAACTTCCTCACCTACATCCTGGCCATCTACGCCCTCTACGACCCCCTGCGGCGGCTCACCAAGCTCAACAACGAGATGCAGGTCGCCTCCGCCAGCCTGGATCGCGTCTACAGCATGCTCGACCGGATGCCCGAGCTCCCTGTGAGCCCGAATCCGAAGCCCATGCCCGCCCATCCCGACCTGCTGCGCTTCGAGGGCGTCGAATTCGCGTACGACGACAAGCACCCGGTGCTCCGCGGCATCGACCTGGAGATCCACTCCGGCGAGACCGTGGCCCTGGTGGGCGGCAGCGGCGGCGGCAAGACCACCCTGGTGAACCTCGTGCCCCGCTTCTTCGATCCCACCGCGGGGTGCATCACCCTCGACGGCATCGACCTGCGCGACTTCGACCCCCGCGACCTGCGGAAGGCCATCGGCATCGTCACCCAGGAGACCCTGCTCTTCATGGACACGGTGCACGACAACATCGCCTACGGACTGCATGCCAGCCGCGAGGCCGTCATCGAGGCCGCGAAGAAGGCCCATGCCCACGATTTCGTCGCGGCCCTGCCCAAGGGCTACGACACGCCCCTGGCCGAGACGGGTTCCAGCCTGAGCGGCGGGCAGCGCCAGCGCCTCGCCATCGCCCGGGCCCTGCTGCACGATCCCCCCATCCTCATCCTGGACGAGGCCACCAGCGCCCTCGACACCGAGAGCGAACGCGCCGTGCAGGCCGCCCTCGAAACCCTCATGCAGAACCGCACCACCCTGGTGATCGCCCACCGCCTGAGCACCATCCAGCGCGCCACCCGCATCTGCGCCCTGAAGCGGGGCCAGATCGTCGAACAGGGCACCCACGACGAGCTTCTCGCCCGCCACGGCGAGTACGCGCGCCTGCACAAGCTGCAGTTCGCGGAGGCATGATCTCCCTCCCATGAAGCGATCCGACTTCCATTTCGACCTGCCGCCGGACCTCATCGCGCAGCACCCCGCGCCGGACCGCGACGGCGCCCGCCTGCTGGTGGTGGATGCGCGGACCGGAACCTGGTCCCATCGCGCCATCCGCGACCTGCCCGAGCTCGTTCCCCCGCAGAGCCTCTGCGTGCCGAACGATGTGCGGGTCCGCCACGCGCGGCTATTCCTGAAGCGCTCGGGCGGGGGCGCGGGCGAGGCCCTGCTGCTCCGCAGCCTGGGCCAGGGTCGGTTCGAGGCCATGGTGAAACCAGGAGCCCGCCTGAAACCCGGCGCCTCGGCCACCGTGGTGGACCCGACCTCCGGCGCGGCCCTGGCCCGGCTCGACATCCTCGACACCCTGCCGGAGGGTCTGCGGACCGTGCGGGTCCACGCCGAGCACGACCTGGATTGGGATGAGATCGACCGCATCGGCCGCCTGCCCCTCCCGCCCTACATCGAGCACCTGGCCGATGGCGAGGACGAGACCCGCTACCAGACCGTGTTCGCCGCCCCGGAAGGCGAGGCGGTGGCCGCCCCCACGGCGGGCCTACACTTCACCCCGGAGCTCATCGCCACGCTCCAGACCCGGGGCTGCGGCTGGCATCCCGTGCGGCTCCATGTGGGCCTCGGCACCTTCCGCCCCATGACCGCCGAGCGCCTGGAGGATCACGCCATGCACGAGGAGCGCTTCGAGATTCCCGCCGCCACGGCGGCCATCCTTGAACCCGTGCTCCGCGACCGCTCCCGCCCCGTCCTCTGCGTGGGCACCACCTCGCTGCGCACCCTCGAAGGAGCCTGGGACGGCGCGCGGCTCACGCGAGAAGGCGCCACCCGCCTCTTCATCACGCCGGGCCACCGGCTCCGCACCGCGGACCACCTGCTGACCAACTTCCACCTGCCGGAGAGCACCCTGTTCGTGCTGGTGTCGGCCCTGCTGGGCGTCGACCTCGCCCGCGCCGCCTACGCCGAGGCCGTGCGCGAGCGCTACCGGTTCTTCAGCTACGGCGACGCCATGCTGATCCTGAACGCCCGCCGCTCCGGCTGATCAGGGGGGAGGAGCAGAAGCGCGGCTAGGCCGCGATTCTGCTCGGGGGTCCCGGGGGTGTGCGCGCAGCGCGGGACCCCCGGACAGCTACAGGTAATCCACGAACTGGTGGATCACGGGAATGCGGTGCTTCTTGCCCTTGGTGGCCTGCAGGATGCTCGTAACGGACATGCCCAAGCACCAGAGCAGCCACAGGGGCAGGAAGAAGCGCACCGAGACCGGTCCGAAGATGGGGAACAGCCCCATGATGACCATGGCCAGGGTCACGGCACATTCCGCGAAGGCCAGGATGACGCCCTGTCGAGCGTGCCAGAGCAGCTCGGAGTCCTCCCGGTTGCGCATGTAGGGCAGGAAGGCCCAGGGCCCGGCGTAGCACAGGATCAGGTCTCGCAGGCGCTCCCCCACATAGAGGGGAGTCTGGGTATCCAGGGGCACGGCAACCTCCGAATCGAGGATAGCGCAAGGCCATTCCATCCATGGATCCCGTCTCCATCCACCCTTCGGTCTAGGGGAAATTACCTGTTTGGACCTTGACCGTGCTCCGGGCCCGTCCATCCTGGATCCACACCTTCCCGGAGCCCCATGCGCCAGACCTTCCCCCTGGTCGCCCTCGTCCTGTTGGCCGCTTGCGGCGGGGGAGGTGGGGGAGGCACCCCGGTGGTCGCGGCGCCGGTCCCCACGCCCACCACCTGCCCCATTTCCGTGGCCAAGCCCAACCCCTCCTTCGCGGGCGACCTGGTTCCGGCCCTGCAGAGCAGCTGCGGGGCGGCCGCCACCAGCTGCCACGGCGGCGCCTCCCCCACGGGCCACGCGACCTTTTCCGGCACCGCGGCTGAGGTCTACGCCCAGCTGGTCAATGTCGTTCCCGCCAGCGCCCCCGCAGGCTGGCTCCGCGTGAAACCCGGCGATCCCGCCCATTCCTGGATCCTGGAGAAGGTCACCAAGGACCAGCCGGGGGGATCCGGATATGGCACGCGCATGCCCCAGGGGGCGCCCAACCTCTGTCAGCCCACCGTGGACACGCTCTCGGCCTGGATCAGCGCCGGGGCCCCCAACAACTAGGATCCCATGGCCGACCTCACCCCCGTTTCCAGCTGGACCCCCGCGGATGTCCAGCACTTTGCCCGGCGCGCGGGCTTCGGCCTGAGCCCCGAGGAAGCCTCCCTCCTCCAGCTTCAAGCTCCCGGGACCGCCATCGACGCCTGGATCGATGGTTCCGGCGCCGCCTACGATCCCGCGGCCTTCAACGCCGCCCTGGGCACCGCCGATGTGGTGGCCGAACCCCTCGTGGCCGCCAACACCTCGACCGCCGGAAGCGTGGATGTGCCGGCCGTGCCCGCTCCCCACGCCTTCCTCGTGGAAGGGCCGGATGCCTGGCGGAACAGCCTCAACACCGCTCAGGCCCTCTGCCTCTGGCGCATGCAGTTTAATCCCTACGCCTTCCAGGAGCGCATGGCGCTCTTCTGGCACAACCTCTTCGCCACGGGCTTCCACAAGGTCAACAACGCGGCCCTGATGCTCAAGCAGATCCAGCTGTTCCGCAGCCTCGGCCTGGGCCGGTTCGACGACCTGCTCGTTGCCGTCAGCAAGGATCCGGCCATGGGCATTTGGCTGGATTCCGTGCTCAACAACGCCTCGGGATCGAACATCCCCAACGAGAACTACGCCCGGGAGGTCCTGGAGCTCTACAGCCTGGGCGCGGACAACGGCTACAACCAGACCGACATCACGCAGCTCGCCCGGGCCCTCAGCGGCTGGAGCTTCACCTTCGCCGAGGCCGACTACATCGCGAACCCCGCCAACCCCACCCAGAAGACCGCGGCGGACGGCCGCTTCAAGGTCTACGACGGCTCGGCCATCACCCCGGATACGCGTCTCTGGAGCGGGACGGCCCGGACCGCCTCCTATTCCATGCACGGCACGGGCACCATCAGCCTCTTCGGCCAGACCCTCGACATCACCACCACAGCCAACGGCTGGGCCAAGGGCGAGAACGCCCTGCGCAGCATCCTTTCGGCCAGGGGTGTCAACTGCGCGCAGTTCCTGGCCAAGCGGCTGCTTCTCCACTTCGTCACCCCGGCCTACTCGGCCCAGGACCTCAGCGATGTGGCCGCCATGATCCAGGCGGCGAACTTCGATCTCCGCGCCGTCATGAAGACTCTCCTGAAGTCCCGGTACTTCTTCGATCCGGCCAACCAGTACGCCCTCATCGAAGGCCCCATCTCGTGGCTCGTGCGAGGAGCCAGGGCCCTCTGCCCCTCTCTGGCCGTCGGCGGGGCCCAGGCCCCGAAGGCCTTCCCGGCCTGGCGCCTCCTCACCAACAACGCCACCACCCTCGATCAGGCCGGCATGAAGCTCCTCGATCCCAGCGGCCCCAACGGCTGGAAGGAGCATGCCGCCTGGCTCAACAGCAACACCATGCGCTATCGGACCAAACTCGCCGCCGCCCTGGCCCTGGGCGAAGCCCGAAGCTACAACGGCACCTCGTACCCGCTATTCCCCGCGGCGGTCACCACGGGTTGGTTCCCCACGGCCCCCACCAGCGCCCAGGGCGTCCTCGATCGCCTCCTGGCGCTGCTGCAGCCGGGCCCCATCCCCGCGTCGGTCTCCGCCGCCTGGCTGTCGGCGCTGTGGCCCACGGCCTTCACCTGGGATGCGACCTCACAGACGAAGGCGCGGGAACTCGCCTTCCTCATCCTCTGCTCGCCCTCGGGCCAGCTCTATTGACGGGGGCGCCATGACCACGCGACGCGAGTTCATCCAGACCCTCGGCGCCACCGGAGCCGCGTTGGCCGGTCTCAGCGCCTGCGGAGGCGGGGGGAAGGGCAGCGGGGGCGGAGGCACCTCCGGCCAGCCGCCCACCCCCCTCCCGGCGGCGCCCATCCTCGTCGTCGTGAACATCGACGGCGGCTACGACTGGCTGAATGTCATGCCGCCCAACGCCGGGGCCAATCTCAGCGTGTACCAGGCGAAGCGGGCGACCCTGGGCATCACCGATCCGGCCCTGCTCACGGATCTCGGCAGCGGCGCAGCCCTCAACAAGGACCTCACGGGCCTGGATCAGCTGCACGGCCTGGGGCGGGTGGCCTGGATCCCCGGCATCGGCATGCCGAATCCGAATCTCTCGCATTTCACCTCCATCGACCTCTGGGGCCAGGGCGCCGCCGTGCCCGCGGGGACGGGCTGGCTGGGCCGATTCGCGGATGCGGCCTTCAACCCCGCGGGCGATGTGCTCCGGGGGCTCACGGTGACCTCGGATCTGCCCGTGATGCTGAAGGGCAGCACCCGGAGCTTCGTCTCCATCACCGGCGCCGGGGGCTATGTGTTCCCCGCCTACCTCCTGAGCGGGAGCGCGGTGCCGGATGCCGCCACCCTGGAAGCGGGCTGGGGCGCGGCGCTCAACGCCCCCTCCCCGGACGCCGCCACTCAGGCCGCGGCCCAGGCCGGAAAGCTCTTCTTCGATGCCCAGAACAACACCGCCTTCGGCGCGGGGGGATCCCTCACGGCCCGCACGCCCTCCGTGCCCTACCCCGGCGATGCAGCCTATCCCGTCACCCGGCTCAATGGCGCCGCGCTTTCCAGCAGCCTCAGCGGCCAATTCAAGCTCATCGCGCAGATGATCGCGGCCGGGCTGCCAGCCCAGGTCTATTTCTCCCGCCTGGGAGGCTGGGACACGCACAGCAACCAGGCCGTGGACCACCCGAACCTCCAGCGCACCCTGGGCGGCTCCATCAAGGCCTTCTATGACGACCTGGCCAGCATCACCACCCCCTCCGGCAATGCCCAGGACCGGGTGATGATCCTCGCCTACAGCGAGTTCGGGCGGCGGGTCCAGGAGAACAACGGGGGCACGGACCACGGCACGGCCGGCCTCTCCTTCTGCGTGGGCAAGGCCGTGAAGGGCGGCCTCTACGGCGCCTACCCCGACCTCTCGAACCTCGATGCCAACGGGAACATGAAGTTCACCACCGACTTCCGCAGCCTCTACGCGACGGTGCTGGACCGCTGGCTGGGCCAGGTGACGGCCGCCACCGACGGCCTCCTCGGCACCAGCTATCCCCGGCTCGGCTTCCTCTGATCCAGCAACCTAGCGCCCCCGGAGCGCCACCAGCAGGGCCATCAGCAGCACGATCACGGCATAGGTCTGCTTCAGCTTCACGCCCTGGATGCGCGTGGCCACCCGGGCGCCGCCCAGGGCCCCCACGGCGAAGCCCACGGCCACGCCGGCGATCACGCCCCAGGGGAGACCGCCCTGGGCCTTGGCGTAGACATAGACGCCGGGCAGGCCGATGGGCGGCAGCAGCATCACCAGGCTGGTGAGCTGGGCCTCGTGCTGGGTCATGCGGAACCGCGAGGCCAGCAGGGGGATCACCACCACAGCCCCACCCAGCCCCGTGAGCCCCGACACCACGCCCGCCAGGAGGCCGATGGGCACGCCCGCGCTCCACAGGCCCGTGGACAGGTCCAGGGGTTCCAGGGTGCGGTCCACCGGAGCGGGTTCGTGGCGGAAGAAAGTCTTGAAGGCCAGCAGCACAAGAAAGGCCGCATACCCCCATCGCAGCGGCTCCGAGGGAATGCGGTTGGCCACCAGGGAACCGCCGTAGATGCCGAAGAGGAAGGCCAACACCAGCACGCCCACCAGGCGCAGGCTGGTGTGGATGCCCCGACTTCGGTACTGGAGCACCGCCGGCAGGCCCGTGGGCAGCAGCATGGCGGCCAGGGTGGCGCCCTGGGCCCGGTGCTGGTCCAGGTGCAGGACAAGGCCCAGCAGCGGCACCATCACGATGCCGCCCCCCACGCCGAAGAGGCCCGACAGCAGGCCGCCGCAGAGGCCCGTACCGAGGCCCGCCAGGAGGTGGCCGGGTGCGAAGGTCATGGGGCCCCCAGGGCATGGGCCTCGAAAAAGGCCCAGATCAGGTGGGCGGCGGAGAGGTCGGCCACCGGCCGGTCCGCTCCGGGGGCGTAGGTCCGTCCCCCGGGCCAAGCATGGCCCATGCCCGCCACGGTCCAGAGGCCCACTTCGCAGTCGGCGCCGGACCACAGGTCCAGGTGGTGGGGCTCCAGCCCCTCCCGCACCGGCCCCGACCCACATCCCATGAGCGCCGCCCACCGCGCCAGGGCCTCGGGGGCCGGCTGGGCCGGGAGCCGGCGCCCCTGGGGGCCCACCCCGCCGAGGTAGGGAATGTGCCGATCGTCGATGCCGTGGAAGGCCAGGGTGGGTACGGGACGCGCCGGAGCCTCGCCCCAGACCGGCGCCCCGGCCACGGCCGCGATGGCGGCGACCCAGGGGGCGGCAAGGGCCATCCGGTAGGCCATGCGCGCCCCGTTGGAAAAGCCCGCCACGAAGAGACGCCGGGCGTCCACGGGGGCGTGGCGGCCCACCCGGTCCACCACCGCGCCCAGGAACGCCACATCATCCACCTCGGGATGCAGAGGGTGCCCCAGGCCGGGCCCCGCGTTCCAGGCCGCGCCCCGGGCCGGATCCTCCGTGCCGGCCTCGCCCAGAGCCTGGGGATAGGCCACCCGGAAACCCCGTTCGTCCGCCAGGCGGCTCAAACCCGAGAGCAGGGCCATGAGACGGCCGGTGCCGCCCGTGCCGTGCAGCGCCAACACCAGGGGCAACTCGCGGCCCTCGGCCCCGGGCGGATCGTGGATCAGGATCCGCCGGGCCTCGCCTTCCCAATCCAGCTTCAGGTAGTGGCCCTGGCCGTGCTGCACCTGTCCCCCTCCCGGGATTCTGACCTTCCGTGTGTTCCAATGGAAGGCGGGAGGCCTTCGTGCAGGTCCAGCTCAGCGACGATGTGGTACTCGATAGCCGGCGCGCCGTATGGCTGCCCCGGCAGAAGACGCTGGTGATCTCAGACCTCTTCTTCGGCCTGGGGGCGGCCCGCCGCCGCCGCCCGGATCCTCTGCCCGCCACGCCCCACCTGGAGATCTGGGAGCGGCTCTTCAGCCTCATCGACGATCACGATCCGGCCCAGATCGCCCTCCTGGGGGACCTGAAGCCCGCCCAGGGCGCGGTGGAGGGTGACGAGGCCGAGGAACTCCGCACCATCTTCCGCAAGCTCAAGGGCGGGGGGCGCCAGGTGGTGCAGATCGTGGGCCATCCCGAGCGCAGCAGCGGCCCCGCCCTGGAAGGAACGGGCATCCAACCCGTGGAGCAGCACCGGGTGGGCCCCTTCACCCTCATGCACCGCCGCCGCATCTTCGTCTATCCCCGCCACGATGCCTCCCAGGGCTTCTGGATCAATGGCGGCGTCCACCCCCTCTTCGCCGTGCCGGGCCCCGGGCCCGCGGGCGAACCGGACTGGATGCGCCTGCCGGCCTTCCTCTACACGGGCTTCGCCCTGGTGATGCCGCCCTTCGTGAGCTACGCCCAAGGCTTCGAGGTCATCCAGGCCGAGCGCCTGCCCCGCCAGGCCCGGGCCTGGAAGCTGCTGGCCGACCGCCTGAGCCCCCTGGACCTGACGGAGCTGCCCCCGGCGCCCGAATCCTTGCGCACCCTCACCCGCCCGCCCCGCAAGGGCCGGGAGGCCACCAAGGGCGGCGAGTAGGCGGTCGCTACTTCTTTTTCGCCTTGGGCACCGGCGCGCCGCCCCGGAGGCTCCGGCCGTCATCCAGCACCAGGTCCCAGCCCAGGCGGTCGCCCTTCTTCAGGCCGAGGCGCTTCAAGGTGCCGGCGGCGAACTCGATGAAATGGCGGGCGGGCACATTGCCGCCATAGGTGGGGCAGTCGTCCCCGCGCATGGGGCTGCAGGGCGGCACATGCTCGGCGGTCTCCACCACCCGGCCCTCGGCATCCACCCAGGCCACATCCAGGGCGATGAGGCAGTTCTTCATCCAGATGGCGTGGCTGCCGTCCTCACTGTAGACAAAGAACATGCAGCGATCCTTGGCCAGGCTCTGCCGGTACATCAGCCCCTTGGCCTTCTCCGGCTCCGTGGCGGCCACTTCGGCCAGAAAGGCCGTCTGCTTGAAGGCCACGGTGCCCCCGCCCCCCGCCAGCAACGGAAGGGACAGCAGGGCGGCGTACAGCATGCGCATGTCGACTCCTTGAAACCCATTATCAATGAAGTGCCGGAAGCAACGCGGGGGTTCGGTCGTTCATGATACCTCGCAAGGTGTGGCACCATGATCGAGGATGCCCGGAGCGCTCCGCTTCGCGCCCTTGGAGACTCATGCGCTCACCCGCCCCGCTCGTGCTTCCCCTGCTCGGCGGGCTGGCCCTGGCCTCCCCCGGCCCCGCCACGGGTCTCCAGGCGCTGCGCACGACCGAGGCCATCCACCTGGACGGGCGCCTGGATGAGCCCGTCTGGCGGCGAGTGCCCGCGGCCTCGGGCTTCACCCAGGAGTGGCCCCTCCGCGGCCAGCCCGCTCGGCAGCGCACCGAGGTGCGGGTGCTCTACGACGACCACTACCTCTATGTCGGCGCCCGCATGTTCCACGACCACGCCCTGGAGGGCGGCTCGGCCCGCGTGGTGCGCCGCCTCCATCGCCGGGACCAGGACAGCCAGGGCGACTGGTTCGGCGTGGCCCTGGACTCCAACCACGATCGGCGCACCGCTCTCGTCTTCGAGGTGAATGCGGCGGGAGTGCAGAAGGACCAGGTCATCTACAACGACAGCTCCTTCGATCCCAGCTGGGACGGCGTCTGGGAAAGCGCCGTGACCGTGGACGCGAAGGGCTGGACCGCCGAGCTGAAGATCCCCCTCTCCCTGCTGCGCTTCAAGGGCGATGGCGGCCCCCAGACCTGGGGCGTCAACTTCAGCCGCGTGGACCAGGGCATCGTGCGGGAATCCAGCCGCTGGCAGGTGGTACCCCGGGGCGAGAACGGCTTCGTGAGCCGCTTTCCCGAGCTCACGGGCCTGGAGGGCCTGAATCCCCAGCCCCGCCGGGAATACATGCCGTACCTGGGACTCTCGCGGAAGTTCGAGACGAGCCGCAGCTTCGACGACCGGCGCGGAGAGGCGCGCGTGGGCGTGGACGCCCGCTGGGGCCTCAACTCCCATGCCCAGGTGGACCTCTCGGTACGGCCCGACTTCGGCCAGGTGGAGGTCGATCAGACCGTGCTGAACCTGAGCACCGTGGAGACCTTCTTTCCGGAGAAGCGCCCCTTCTTCCTCGAGGGCATGGACATCTTCCGCGTGGCGGGACCCGACCTCTTCTACAGCCGCCGCATTGGACATGGACTGTCCGATCCCGACCTAAATCCCGGCGAGTCCCTGCAGGACCGGCCCAATGCCACCGACATCACCGCCGCGGCGAAGTACACCGCCAAGTACGCCTCGGGCACCAATGTTGGCCTGCTGGGCGCCAGCGTGGAGCCCGCCCGCGCCACCATCCAGGATGCCGGCGGGGGCCGCTTCCGCCGCGAGATCTCCCCCCTCACCAATTTCGGGGTGATGCGCGTCCAGCAGCTGATGGATGCCCGCGGCAGCTACCTCGGCGGGTTCGTCTCGGAGATGCGGCAGGCGGGGCCCGAGGGCCGCCTGGCCCAGGTCCAGGCCCTGGACGGCGTCTACACCACCGAAGACCGCGGCGGCCTCCTGGAGGCCACCCTAGTCCGAAGCCAGGCCGGGCCGAAGGAGGCCCAGGAGCAGGGCTGGCGCGGCCGCCTGCGGGCCCACCAGGAATGGCGCAGCGGCTGGAGCATGGAGCTCCAGGCCATCAACGCCGGGCGGACCTACAACCCCAATGACATCGGCTACCTGAACCGCTCCGATGAGCAGAAAATGTATGCCGAGGTGGCCCGCCGCTGGGACCAGACCTTCGGCGTATTGCGGAGCCGGGAGTGGGGGCTGGGCTACACCGCCGCCCGGGACCAGGCGGGCCATGCCTTCCTCCGCAGCCTCAACACCTGGGCCCGCACTGACTTCACGAACTTCGTCTCCCTCTGGGGCGGCGGCGGCGTGGACCTGGCCGCCGAGGACGACCGGGAGCTGCGCACCTACGCCGACCCCCGGAAGAAGTACCTGGAGCGACCCAGCCTCCCCTGGGCGAACCTCGGCATCGACACCCCGGGCAACCGCCCCTGGTATCTCCGGCTCACCACCAGCCGCTCCTGGCAGGAGGGCGGCCCCTCCACGGACGCCACGCTCTTCCAGATCCTCAAGCCGGCCTCCTCGGTGGAGGTCCAGATTTCCACTTCCGTCACCCGCGACGAGGGCGAGCTGAAGTGGCTGGAGACGCCCGCCGCCACGCCCATCGTGGGCCTCCGGCGTCTCAGTCAGCTCAACCAGACCCTGCGCGTGGCCTACGCCTTCACCCCCAACCTCACGGTCCAGGTGTTCAGCCAGTGGCTGACCGCCAACTGGAATCACCGCGACCTGAAACACTACGCCGACGACCAGACGCTGGCCCCGGGGCTTCCAGACGACCAGCCCGCCGGCACCACGCCCCAGACCGCCTTCAGCTACCGCACCTGGAACCTGAATCTCATCACGCGCTGGGAGTTCCGCCCCGGATCGGCCTTCTTCCTGGTCTACACCCACGGCGCGAGCACGGACGCCCTCATCAACGACCGCGCCACCCTCTCGCCCCGGCCCGATCTCGCCATCCTGCGGCACCTGCCCTCGGACGATGTGGTCCAGGCCAAGGTCAGCTGGTTGTTCCGGTGAGCCAGGCGGCCAGGCGGTCCCCATCTTCTTCCGTGTGGAAGCCGTGGAAGGCCACGCGCAGGTAACCCTCGCGCACCGAGGCGAAGATGCCCCGCCGGTAGCCGGCCTGCAGCAGGGCCTGGAGGTGGTCCGCGCCCGCGCCGTCGCCCCCACCTCCATGGTGGAAAGCCAGGAACGATCCTAGCCGTCCCGCCACCAGTAGGTTTCGGAGCCGGATCGCCTCGGAAGCCCAGGGCGAATCTGACAGGGCCTCCAGGAGGCGGCTCTGGAGGTGGGCAGCATGACCCGCGATGGCAGCCACACCCGCGCCATTGATCAGGCGCAGGGACTCCAGCAGGGCCGTGGCCTGGAGCAGGTTCGGCCCGCCGGGCTCGAGGGCGCGGCCGTCCGGCAGCCAGTCCCGATGGAAGTCCGTGGAGGGACGGGAGAAGTCCGTGGCATCCTCCACCGACAGCCAGGTGCCCGAAGGCGACAGCAACTGTCTAAAACGCGCGTCGGTCCACAGGAAGCCCATGCCCTGGGGCGCCAGAAGGCCCTTGTGGCCGCTGGTGGCGAAGGCCGAGAGGCCCTCCAGGTCCACCGGCACCGTGCCCGCCGCCTGGATGCCATCCACCACGAGATGCACGCCGCGCTCGCGGCAGGCCTTGCCCAGGCGCTGCAGGTCCAGCTTGAGGCCGTCCTGGAAGCGCACCCAGGAGAGCGCCAGAATGCGGGTGCGCGGCCCCAGGGCGGCGATGAGCCGCGCCTCGGGGTCCGCCTCGACCGTGGGCGGCAGGCTCGTCCAAGCCTCGCTCCCGGCCCGGTGGCCCTCCCAGAGGGGCACCTCGCGGAAACCCACGCCCCTCGCCTTCAGGGCCAGCCAGGGCCAGGCATTGGACGGAAATTCACCCAGGGGGGCCAGAACTTCGTCGCCTGGTTGCCAGGGGAAGCCCTGGGCCACGGCCACCAGGCCCGCGGAGGTGCTGGGAAGGAGGCTGATGTCGTCGACACGGCCGCCCAGGAGGGCCGCGGCCTCGGCCCGCAGCGCCGCCGGAATCCCCTGGAAATCCTCCACCCAGCGCACTTCCCAGGGCCGCAGCTCCTTCTGCAGGAAGGCCTGGACGGCGATCATGCCCGCGCGGGGCACCGGCCCCTCCGAGCAGTGCATGACCCAGAGGTGCTCCCTGTCCAGATGGAACAGGGCGGGGTTGAGGGGCGGCGCGCTCATCCCTTCCCTGAGGCCAGCAGGGCCTTCAGACCCACCGGGTAGAGGGGTTCTACCACGGACCGCACGGCGGCCGCGTACTGCTGGATCTCCCATTGGGCGTGGCTGTCGGCCCGCAGGCGGATGAAGTGCGCCACGGCTTGGAGGCTCACGGTCCAGTAGACCTCCGAGTAGAGCGCCACGGGCAGCACGCAGCGGGCCTGCTCCCGGCAGACGCCCAGGGAGAGCAGCTCCTTGTAGTGGGCCACAGCGCCGCGGCAGCTCTCCAGGTAGCTCTCCAGGGCCCGGGCGCCGTCGGCCCCGTCGATCTCGCCCTCGCTGCCCTGCTTGTTCACCTTGGCCTGGCGCCGGAAGACTGCAGGCACGAAGAACTCGTCCTCGGGGAACTCCACATACCGGCCGCTAATCTCGTTGAACTCGGAACCGATGCGGTGCTTCATCCACTGACGGAAGACGAAGATGGGTGCCTTCACATGCAGCGTCAGCGCCGTGTGACGGAAGGGCGAGGTGTGCTCGTGCTCTGCCAGGTAGTCGATCAGCTTGGCGTCGCCCGCCTCGAAGGCCTCCTTCTTCTTCCCGAAGGACACCCGCGCCGCGTTCACCACGGACAGGTCCGACCCCATGTGGTCGATGAGGCGGACGAAGCCTTTGTCCAGCACCTTGATTTCGGAATAGCTCATGACAGACTCCGGGCTTCCAGCTTCCCGCGGGCCCTGGGAGAATGGAAGGGTCCAGCATGAGCAGGGCCGGGAGTGACCCATGAAGTTCTTCATCGACACCGCCAACATCGACGAGATCAAGCGCATCAACGCCCTGGGCGTGCTGGACGGGGTGACCACCAACCCCAGCCTCATCGCCAAGGAGACGGGCAAGCCCTTCGAGGCGATCATTGCCGAGATCTGCGGCATCGTGGACGGTCCCATCAGCGCCGAGGTCATCGGCCTGGAGGCCCCCGGCATGATCGAGGAGGGCCGCCGCCTCGCCAAGATCCACAAGAATGTGGTGGTGAAGCTGCCGCTGATCGCCGAGGGCCTCAAGGCCTGCAAGGCGCTCACGGCCGAGGGCATCCGCACCAATGTGACGCTCTGCTTCAGCGCCACCCAGGCCCTCATGGCCGCCAAGGCCGGTGCCACCTATGTGTCGCCCTTCGTCGGCCGGCTGGACGACATCAACCTGGACGGCATGGAGCTGATCCGCGAGATCGTGGCCATCTTCGAGAACTACGGCTTCGCCACCCAGTGCCTGGCCGCCAGCATCCGCCAGCCCCGCCATGTCACGGACGCGGCCCTGGCCGGCGCCCATGTGGCCACCATCCCCACCAAGGTCTTTGACCAGATGCTGAAGCACCCCCTCACGGACAAGGGCGTGGAAGGCTTCCTCGCCGACTGGGCGAAGAGCGGCCGCTGATGCGCCGGGCCCTCGCCCTCCTCGCGACGCTCGCCCTGACGGCCTGTCAGGCGCCGGTGGCGGAGACGCCGAAACCCGCCGCGCCGGCACCTGCTCCAGCACCGGCGGCCTGCGTCTTCTGCAAGATCGTGGCGGGGACGGCCCCCTCGCGGAAGGTTTACGAAGACAAGTATGTCCTGGCCTTCTGGGACATCCGGCCCCGCGCCAAGGTGCACCTGCTGGTCATCCCCAAGCAACATGTAGCCAGCCTCAAGGAGCTGGACGAGCTGCCTGTGGAGACCCGCGCGGCCCTGCTCAGTGCCTGCGTGAAGGTGGCCCGGGACCAGGGGATCCTGGACGAGGGCTTCCGCGTCATCTCCAACGCCGGGAAGGACGCTAGCCAGAGCGTCTTCCACCTCCACTTCCATGTGGTGGGCGGCGAAAAGCTCCGCGAGGACGCCATCACGAAAGATCCGGCGGAACGGTAAGACATCCGGCGGATTCGTGACCGAATCGTAAAAAGGGCCCGATACCATGGCCGAAGGCCCGGGACCGGGCCGGAGGCCTTCACATGGATGCGATCACATCTGTCCTTCGCCGCTGCGAAATCTTTTCCGGGCTGTCCGACGCGGACCTGAGCCTGATTGCCAAGGCCGCGCGCCGCCGGGAAGTGCCGGCCGGCACCTGCCTCTTCCGCCAGGGCGAGGCCCGCACGGGCGCCACGGTCATCGCCGAGGGCCGCGTGGAGATCTCCCGCGACAACGGTGAAGGCGCCGAGCCCGTGGTGATCCTCGGCCCGGGAGATGTGGCGGGCGAGCAGTCCTTCCTCGCCGTCAGCATGCACACCGCCACCGGCCATGCCCTCACGCCCGCCGTGCTGTTGGACCTGGACCGCGAGGCAGTGCTCGGCAGCCTGGGCCAGGACGGCGCCGCGGCCATCGCCGTGCTCAGCAAGGTCGCCAATGTCCTGCACCAGCGGCTGCTCTACTCGGCCACACCCCGCACTGGCCGCGAACAGGCCTATGCCAGCGGCCGCACCCGCCGCGAGACCGACCTCATCGGCCCCCTGGAGGTGCCCGAGGATGCCCTCTTCGGCGTGCAGACCCTGCGCGCCGTGCACAACTTCCCCATCACGGGCGTGCCCACCAGCCACTTCCCCGCCATGATCCGCGCCCTCGCCATGGTCAAGCAGGGCGCCGCCCGCGCCAACGCCAAGCTCGGCCTGCTGGACGCGCCCATCGCGGAGGCCATCGACCGGGCCTGCCAGGAGATCATCGACGGCCACTGGCACGGCCACTTCCCCACCGACATGGTGCAGGGCGGCGCCGGCACCTCCACCAACATGAACGCCAACGAGGTGATCGCCAACCGGGCGCTGGAGCTGCTGGGCCACGCGCGCGGCGAGTACGCCTTCTGCCACCCCAACGACCATGTGAACCTCGGGCAGAGCACCAACGATGTCTATCCCACGGCCCTGCGCCTCAGCACCATCTTCATGCTGAAGAACCTGCTCGAGGCCATGAACCGCCTCAAGGCGGCCCTGCACGCCAAGGGCCGCGAGTTCTCCGATGTGATCAAGATGGGCCGCACCCAGCTGCAGGACGCCGTGCCCATGACCCTGGGCCAGGAGTTCGAGGCCTACGCCGTCACCACGGGCGAGGACATCCAGCGCCTGCAGGAGACCGCCCGCTTCTTCCTCGAAGTGAACATGGGCGGCACGGCCATCGGCACGGGCATCTGCGCCGATCCCCGCTACCCGCAGCTCGTGGTCGAGGAGCTGTGCCGGGTGACGGGCCTGGACATCGTCCTGGCGGAGAACCTCGTCGAGGCCACGCCCGATACCGGCGCCTTCGTCATGTTCTCCGGCGTCGTGAAGCGCGCCGCCGTGAAGCTCAGCAAGCTCTGCAACGATCTGCGCCTGCTCAGCAGCGGCCCCCGCTGCGGCTTCGGCGAGATCAACCTGCCTCCCATGCAGCCCGGCAGCAGCATCATGCCCGGCAAGGTGAACCCCGTGATTCCCGAGGTGGTCAACCAGGTGGCCTTCCAGGTCATCGGCAACGACCTCACCATCACCCTCGCCGCCGAGGCCGGCCAGCTCCAGCTGAATGTGATGGAGCCCATCCTGGCCTACAGCCTGGCCACCAGCATGCGCAACCTCACGGCCGCGGTGAATGTCCTCACCACCAAGTGCATCGTGGGCATCACCGCCAACCGGGAGCGCTGCCTCGACCTCGTGGAGCACAGCATCGGCATCGTCACGGCCGTGATGCCCGCCATCGGCTACAAGCGCGCCACCGAAGTGGCGAAGGAGGCCCTGGAGACCGGGCTGCCCGTGCGGGAGCTGATCCTGCGCAAGGGCTACCTCACCCCGGCGGAGTGCGACGAGGCCTTCAGCCTCGAGGCCATGACCCAGCCGAGGCCCCTCCGCTAGGCCACGGGCCGTTCTGCGCTAACCGTGTTCTGCGCTAGCATGGGGGCTTCCCAATCCCTGGAGTCCCCATGCCCCGTTCCCTCATCGCGTTGATGGGCCCCGCCTTGTGCCTGTGCGCCCAGGCGCCGCTCCCTCCGGCTCCCGCCCCGGCCGCCCCGGTCGCGGCCCCCGCGGTCGCCCCCGCGCCACCGTCGACCCCGGCTGCTCCGGCGCCCAAGCCGACGGCCCCGAAGGCGCCCCTGCAGGACGATGGCCTGCTCGATCCCTCCTGGTTCGGCGAGGGCATCGTCTTCACCAAGGGCGATGAGGTGGACTTCTTCTGGATCAAGCCCGGGCTCGACCTCACGGGGCGCTCCCTCCATATGCGGCCCTGGGAGGATCCCGCCATGCTCCGCAAGGGCCGGGACGGGAAGGACAACGCCAAGGCCACCGAGTTGACGGACAGTTTTCCGGGCATGCTGCGGGGAGCCCTGACGGGTGCCTTCAACGGCCGGGCCAAGGTGAGCCGCACCGATGGCGACCTGGTGCTCACGGGCCGTTTCGTGGATGCCAACGCGGGCAGCAAGGCGGCCAAGTGGCTCATCGGCCTGGGCGCCGGCAGCGAGACCGCCACCTGGGATCTGAAGGTGCTGGACCCGAAGACCGGGGAGCTCCTCCTGGCCGTCCACCACCGCGCCATCAGCGGCACGGCCATGAGCAACATCCAGGACAAGCTGGTGAAGTGGGCGGACAAGTTCGCCTCCTTCGTGGCGGTCCGCGCCCTCAAGTAGGCCTCCGGCCGGCCGACGGCGCCGGCCCCAGACTTCCGCGCCGGGTCACCGGGGTCGGCTAAACTGGCGACTGATCCCCCCTGGTCAGTCGCCTTCGTCGGTACCCCGGAGTTTCCATGTCCCTCGAAAAGAAGATCGAGATCCTCAAGGCCAAGCATGCCCAGGCCCTGGCCGGCGGCGGCGAGGCGCGGGTCCAGAAGCAGCATGAGGGCGGCAAGCTCACGGCCCGGGAGCGGGTGGCAGCCTTCCTCGACGAGGGCTCCTTCGAGGAGATGGATGCCCTCATGGTCCACCGCGCCTGGGGCGTGGAGAAGATCCCGGGCGATGGCGTGGTGACCGGCTTCGGCCGCGTGGACGGCCGCCCCGTGGCGGTCTTCGCCCAGGACTTCACGGTCTTCGGCGGGTCGCTCAGCGAGGCCTACGCCAAGAAAATCTGCAAGGTGATGGACCTGGCCATGAAGGTGGGCTGTCCGGTCATCGGCCTCAACGACAGCGGGGGCGCCCGCATCCAGGAAGGCGTGGTGAGCCTCGGCGGCTACGCCGACATCTTCCTGCGCAACACCCTCGCCAGCGGCGTCATCCCCCAGATCAGCCTCATCATGGGCCCCTGCGCGGGCGGTGCGGTCTACAGCCCGGCCATCACGGACTTCATCACCATGGTGAAGGGCACGAGCTACATGTTCGTGACGGGGCCCGATGTCATCAAGACCGTCACCCACGAGGAGGTCTCGAAGGAGGAGCTGGGCGGCGCGCACACCCACGCGGCCAAGAGCGGCGTGGCCCACTTCGTCTGCGCCAGCGATCTCGCGGCCCTGGCCCACACCCGCGAGCTGCTCTCCTTCCTGCCCAGCAACAACCTGGGCGAGGCGCCCCGGCGCGCGCCCAAGAACCCCATGCCCCTGGAGAACCCCGAGCTCGACAAGGTGGTGCCGGACGATCCCAGCAAGCCCTACGACATCCGCGACATTATCCGCGGCGTGGTGGACGACGCGCACTTCTTCGAGGTGCACGAGGCCTTCGCGCCAAACCTGGTCGTGGGCTTCGCCCGCATCGATGGCCGCAGCATCGGCATCGTGGCCAACCAGCCCGCCTTCTACGCCGGCGTGCTCGACATCGCCTCCAGCGAAAAGGGCGCGCGCTTCGTGCGCTTCTGCGACGCCTTCAACATCCCGCTCATCACCTTCGAGGATGTGCCGGGCTTCCTGCCGGGCGTGACACAGGAGCACGGCGGCATCATCCGCCACGGCGCCAAGCTGCTCTTCGCCTACTGCGAGGCCACGGTCCCCAAGATCACCGTCATCACCCGCAAGGCCTACGGCGGCGCCTACTGCGTGATGGCCAGTAAGCACATCCGCACAGACTTCAACTTCGCCTATCCCACGGCGGAGATCGCCGTCATGGGGGCCGAGGGCGCCATGAATGTCCTTCACGGCAAGTCCATCGCCATCGCGCCGGATCCGGTCGCCCGCAAGGCGGAGCTCGTGGCCGAGTACAACGAGAAGTTCGCCAATCCCTACATCGCCGCGGAATTCGGTTTCGTGGACGAGGTGATCCTCCCCCGCGAAACCCGCCAGAAGCTGGTCAAGGCGCTGGCCTTCCTCGAAACCAAGCGCGACAGCATGCCCCCCAAGAAGCACGGGAACATCCCCCTGTAGGAGCCTCATGCGCGCTGCCCTCCTCGCCTTTGCCGCCCTGAGCCTCGTCGCCCAGGATGAGCGGATCTTCGCGGAATCCATGGCCCGGCTCGAACGGGAGGATCCCGCGGGAAAGAAGGACCTGGAGGACGCCAGCCCCATCCGCCTGGCCGCCCTGGCCCTGAACCCGGCCAAGGCCACGGAGCAGGCCCGGTTCGCCGCCGCCTCGTGGCTCTGGGCCACCAACCTCATCCGGGGTTTCCGGCACGGCAAGGAGCAGACCTACCTGCAGGCCGCCCGCACGCAGGCCGACCTCCTGAAGGCCTGGACGCTGCTCGAGACCGTCGGCGCCGGCCAGGCCCGCGCCCGGGACGGTCTGCGGCTGGAGCTGGCCTGGCGGCTGCTCGACCTCGACCGGATGCGGACCGCCTACGCGGCCGTGTCCGCCCAGCCCTCCCCGAACATGCGCGAGCTGGCCCATTGCTTCTTCGTGGCCGCCCACCTCGGCGACTGGGCCGGCATGAAGAAGCACGGCCAAGCCCTCGTCGCCCAGGGCGGGAAGCTGGAGGGCCTCCACGCCGCGGCCGAAAACACCCTGACCATGTTCGACTACGAGTCGCTGCTCAAGGCTGTCGAGACCGGGCATCCCGGTGCCCCCGCGGGGCCCCTTTCCGTCCAGAGCCATCGGATCTCCAAGTGGCGGGTCCGGGTCACGGGCATCTCGGGCAGCCACAAGGCCATCGTCAAGGAGGCCGAATCCTGGTCGAAGGACTGGGTGGACCGGCCCGATTCGACGGTCGATCTCCTCCAGGTGGGCGCCGCCGCCCACTGGATCGAGAGCGGCACCCAGCCTCCGGTCTCGGGATTCCTCAACGCGGGCCGGCTCTACCTCGTCGGCTACCGGGATACCCAGGGCGGGCCGACGGGCGATGCGGGCCGCCAGGAACAGATGTGGGACATGCACCAGGATGCCCAGAACCCCAACCGGTGGCGTGGCACCAATGCGCTCACGGCCCGGGTGGTGGGGGCGGATCCCAAGACCGGCCCCGCCCTCCTGGTGACCTTCGAGGTGGAGTGGGACATGCGCTCCACGGAAACCTACCGCTAGGCGCCGCCCCAACCTCGAGCCGGCCCCAAGCCACCTCCGAGCCGGTCCCGAGGCCCACTCCGTAAAGGGATCCCCATGCACAGAGCCTTCGTCGACGACCATGGTGCCGTCCGCAACGGCTGGAAGGTCCTGGGGTTTTTCGCCCTCATGCTGCTGTTCAGCCTCCTCACGGGCGGCCTTCGCCACCTGCTTCCCGGCCCCTGGAAGGCGCTGCTTCCGGGGCAGTGGATCGGCACCCTGTCGGTGCTGGTCGCCTCGTGGATCTGCCTGCGGATCGAGGAGGCGACCCTGACCTCCCTGGGTCTGCGCCTCGATCGGCGCTTCGTCCGGGACCTCGCCCTGGGTTCCCTGGGCGGGTTCGCCCTGATGGTGATCACGGCGGCCATCGTCTGGGGGGCCGGCGGCGTGCACTGGGTCCGGACCGCCGACATCGGCCCCGCCGACCTCCTGAAGGGGGCTTGGCTGTACCTCGCCGTGGCCTGCTTCGAGGAGATCCTCTTCCGCGGCTACCCCTTCCAGCGGGCGGTGCGGGGCCTCGGCTTCCCCCTGGCCCAGCTGGCCTTCGCCGCCTTCTTCGCCTTCGGCCACTGGGGCAACCCCGGCATGGCGGGAGCCACCAAGGCCTGGGCCACGCTGAACATCGCCCTGGCGGCCCTGCTGCTGGCCTTCTGCTGGCGGCGCACGGGCAGCCTGGCTCTGCCCATCGGCGTGCACCTGGGCTGGAACTGGACGCAAGGCAACCTGCTGGGGTTCGGCGTGAGCGGCACCACCAACCAGGGCTGGTGGACCCCGACCTTCCTCGGGCGTCCCGACTGGCTCACCGGCGGCACCTTCGGACTGGAGGCCAGCCTGATCTGCGCCCTCGTCTGCACGGCGGCCATCTCCGGGCTGTGGCGCTGGCAGGGGATCAGGGCTGATGCCGGTGCTTCCACTGCTTCGGAGTCTTGATCCCGGCACTCATCACCAGGCGCATCTCGCTCGTGGGCATGAAGCCCAGACGCTGGTACAGCCCCTCGGCCTCCAGGCTGGCGTGCACTTCGAGGATCTCCAGGCCCAGCTCCCGCGCCAGCTCCAGCACCGCGTCCGTCAGACGCGCCGCCAAGCCCCGGCGGCGGTGGGTCGGCTCCGTGTAGATGTTGAAGAGGTAGCCCCGCACGGACAGCGGCGTCACCGGGGTGGGGATCGCGTCCCGCATCAGCAGGAGGACGCTGGCCACGGCGCGGCCGTCCTCCTCCACGATGAAACCGCGGCACTGGCCCGTGTGGAGCCAGGTGCGGAGCTGGGGGCGGAAGGCCTCGGCCATGCGCGACAGGCCCTCTTCCGTGCCCACTTTCATGGTCCGGAACATGGCCAGGCGGTGGGCCACATGGGTCTCCAGGTCGGCGGGCGTGGAGGGTCGGAGGGTCGCGTTCATGGCGCTAGTGTAGGAGGTATCCTGATCCATGCACTATGCAGCTCTCGCCTCCGGTTCCAAGGGGAACTGCCATGCCCTGTCGGACGGGAGCCGGACCCTGCTCATCGACGCGGGCATCTCCCTGCTCCAGATCCGCCAGCGGCTGGGCGCCCTCGCCTGGGATCCCAGCCTGGTGCGCGCCGTGGCGCTCACCCACGAGCACTCGGACCACATCGGTGCCGTGGGGGTGATCCTGCGTCGCACCGACTGGTCCATCCTGGCCACCGCCGCCACCCGGGCCGCCGTGCAGCGGGCGCAGGGTCTCGAGATCCCCGCCTCGCGCTGGATCGAGGTGGAGGCCGGACACCCCTGCAATTGGGACGGCTGGCGGGTGCTGCCCTTCGCCCTGCCCCATGACGCCGAGGACCCCGTGGCCTACCGCGTGGAGGCCGGGGGCATGGCGGCGGCGGTGGTCACGGACCTGGGGCACCCCACGGCCCTGGTGGCCGACCACCTCCAGGAACTGGACCTCCTGGTGCTGGAAGCCAACCACGATGTGGAGATGCTGCGGGAAGGCAGCTATCCGCCCCAGCTCAAGGCCCGCATCCTCAGCCGGGTGGGGCACCTCAGCAACGCCGCCATGGCCGAGCTGCTGGCCCGGGTCCTGTCGCCCCGGATGCGGCAGGTGGTGCTAGCGCACCTGAGCGAATCGAACAACCACCCCGACCTGGCCCGCTTCGCCGCCGAGGAGGCCCTGCGGGGCGCCGCCACGGCCCTGCACCTGGCCCACCAGCGGGAACCCCTCGCCCTCCCCTCTCCCCTGATGGATGCCTGATGATCCGACGCCTGTCCTTCCTCCTCTGCCTGGTCCTGTCCCAGACAGCCCCGGCCGCCCCGCCCCCCCTGCGGGAGGCCGTGGAGCGCTTCGACGCGGCCCAGGCCCAGGTGCAGACCCTCCAGTGCCCCTTCACGCTCACCCTGCGCCGCGCCCTGCTGAAGACCCCCTCGGTCACCAGGGGCACCCTCTACCTGCAGGGTTCGGACTTCGTCCACTTCGCCTTCCAGCCCCCGGAAGACCTGATCCTGCATCTCACCCCCAAGGCCCTCGTCTCCTATAGCCCCGGGGCCGGCGAGGGCGAGCTGATGAAGATCGGCCTCATCCGGAACGCCGATCGCAAGTTCCTCGGTCTGGGCCAGAAGCTCAGCTACCTCTCCGAGTATTTCCAAATCCGCCTCGAGGAGACGCGGGACCTGCCCGGAGCCTGGTTCCTGGCCATGGCGCCCCGGACCCTGTCCATGCGGAAGCGGATGCAGGCCCTGAACCTCTGGGTGGACAAGGAGACCTGGCTGCCCAGGCAAGTCCAGTGGATCGAGCGCAGCGGCGACTCCTGGATGGTGGAGCTGGGACCCCTGCGGACCAATCAGCCCCTGCCCGCCGCCGTCACGGGCTTCAAGCTCCCGGAGGGCATCCCCGTGCGGAGCGACTTCAGCTTCTTCGCCACGCGGAAAAAGTAGGGCTACACTTCAGAGGCGCTTTCGAGGGTCCGATGATCGTGGTGTGCCAGGCCTGCCAGGCCCGCTTCCAATATGACGACAGCCGCTTCGGCGGCGTCCGGACGAAGCGTTTCAAGTGCCCGAAGTGCAGCCATGTCTTCGAGGTGGTGAATCCGGCGATGGGGGCCCTGCCGATGGGGGAAACGCTCACCCGCCCCTTCACCGGCCCTGTTCCCGAGGTGGGCCCTGATCCGGGGCTCGACCTGGGCCCCGAGCCGGGCGCCGAACCCACCCCGCAGACTCCGATCCCCCCCGCCCGCACCACGGCCCGCCGGGACCGCGAAGCCATGCTGGTGGCCGCGGGCCTCCAGAAGCCGGGACTGCCCTCCGGCTACCGCTTCAGCCTGGCCTTCCTCAGCGGCCCGCAGGCCTCCACGGTGCAGGTGCTGGACCGCCCCCGGATCGTCATCGGCCGGGAGGAGGGCGATGTCATCACCCGGGATCCCGAGACCTCGCGCTGCCACGCGGTCCTGGAGATCCACGCCGACGGCACGGTGTGGATCACGGACCAGCAGTCCACCAACGGCACCCATGTGAACGGGGAACGCATCTCGGAACCCGTCCAGCTCGCCAGCCAGCAGGAGTTCACCTGCGGAAACAGCACCTTCATGCTGTTGGTGCGCAACATCGACGAGTTTCCGCTGAATTGAGCCTCCATGCCGAACGACGCCCTGCCGCCTGATCCCTATGCGCCCTACCTCCGCCAAGCGGACGAGCTCTTCGCCCGCGACGAGATCGTCAAGGCGGGCCAGATCTGGCAGGCCATCCTCAAGCAGCAGCCCGCCCACACCGAGGCCCGCGAACGCCTGGTGACCGTCCGGAAGCGGCTGCTGGCCCTGCAGGGGCCCCCGCCGGAAGCCGTGGCCGCTCCGGAGCCCGTCCGACCACCCGTGGACAGGACCCCGCCGGAGGCCGTGGCACCGCCCCCACCCAGACCTTCGCCGGCGCCCTCACCAGCGCCTTCTCCCGCGCCTTCAGCAGCGCCGCTCCCGGCCTTCGTCCCGACCCTCGCCCAGCCCCCGGCCCCGGAACCGGCTTCGGCGCCCGTGGAGCTCAACCGCCTGGTGATCGAGGGCTGCACCCTCTACGACATGGGCCAGCTGGAGGACGCCCTCCACAAGTGGGAGCAGGTCCTGGCCCTCGACCCCGACCATGCCCTCGCCCGGAACTACGCGAACGGCGCCCGCCGCGAGTTGGGAATGCCGCCGCTGCAGGCGCCCGAGGCCCCTCCCCCGGCGGATTCGCCCATCGCCTTCGGGGATGACGATGTGGCCCGGCTCCTCCGCGAGGCCGTGCAGCTCTACGACATGGGGCTCACCGAGGAGGCCATCTCCAAGTGGGAGCGGGTCCTCGTCCTCGAGCCGCACCGCGAGGAGATCCAGGATTACCTGCGCCAGGCCCGGCAGGAGGTGACCCAGAGCGCCCTGTCCCCCGCGGCGCAGACCGGCTCGACGGTCCGGGCGGCCGTGGCGGAGGCCGAGGCCCTCGACCTCAAGCTCCGCCAAGCCGACCACCTGCTGTCCCTCCAACGCCATGAGGAGGCGGCCTTCACCTATCAGCAGGCCCTCAGCCTGTCGCCTGGCCATCCTAGGGCCCTGGAGGGTCTCCAGCGGTGCCGCCAGCCTGCCGGTCGCACGCAGGGTCCCAGCCCGAGCCTCCTCCCGCCCCCGGGCCCTGTCGTCGAGCCCCAGGCCCTTTCCTCCCATCCCATCACCATGGTCGAGGAGGAGCCCCTCTCCACCCTTCCCGACCCCGGCGCGGTGGCGCCCCCCGCCTCCCTGCTCAAAGCCGCCCGGGCGCCGCGGGGGGGCCTCTCCCTGCCCGGCCGCCTCCAGGGCGCCTCAGACCGGCTGCCCTGGTTGAAGAGCCCCAAGACGCTCGCCCTGCTCGGGGGCGGACTGCTGGTGCTGATCGTGGGGGTCGTCGGCCTGCGCAGCTACCGTCAGGACCAGGCGTTGAAGGAGGCCGTCAAGGCGGCCCGGACGGCCGCCGTGGCCCCGGTGCTCCAGCAGGCCCAGGCGCCGGATCTGGCGGAGACACCCACGGACATCCGCGAGGAGGCCGAAACCGCCCTCGACCGGGATCCCCTCCGCGCCTACCTGCGGGCCCAGACCCTCGTGACCCAGCATCCCGCGGAAGCCGCCGGTCCCCAGCTGCTGGAAAAGGCCCGGATCGGCCTGGCCGGCGGCGTCACCGGCGCCAGCCTCCCGGAGTTTCAGAAGCACCTGCAGAACGGCGACCTCGAGGCCGCCGCCAAGGTCATGGACGCCCTGCTGAGGGCCCAGCCCGACGACGCGGACCTGCGGGCCCGCGCCGCCCGCCTCCAGCTCCTGCTTTGCTCAGCCCATGCCGGGCAGGCCAAGTGGGAGGAGGCCGCCGAGGACCTGCGCCGAGGCCGCGCTCTCTTCCCCGGCGACAAGAGCTGGCAGTCCCGCCTCAAGCTCCTGGAGCGCGTGAAGACCCTGCCCAAGGCCCAGCAGGCCGCGTGGCTCCCGCTCCTCGGATAGACCCCAACGCCCGTTTCCTGGCTTACTCCACCCACACTTCGGGCGGCACGGGGTGGCTCAGGAAGTGGGTCATCCCCTCATTCAAGCCGTAGGCGCCGGTGGTGCCGAAGGCCAGTAGATCCCCCGGGGCCAACTCCGGCAGGCGCACTTCGCCCAGGCGGTCGAGGCTGGTGCAGAGGGGGCCGGCCAGCGTGTAGGACAGGGTCCCGTGCCCCTTGCCCACGGCCCTCACGGGGAAGGGCTGGCCCGTGAGGAGGGGCCGGATCAGGTGGTTGATGCCGCCCTCCAGGATGGCGAAGCGGGTGCCGCGGCTTTCCTTGATCCGCACCACGCGGGCCAGGTAGGTCCCACAGGGGCCCGCCAGGAAGCGGCCCGGCTCGAGGATCAGCTCGTCCGTGAACCAGGCGTGTTCCGCCAGGAGTCCGGACAGTCCTTGTCCAAACGTTCTCAGATCAAGCGGGGCTTCGTCCGGCGCGTAGGGCACGCCCAGTCCACCGCCGAGGTCGATCTGCTCGAAGGTCATGCCGTGGGCTTCGTGCAAGTGCTTCGCCAGGTTCAGCACGGCGCCGTGGATGGTCCGCAGCTTGGCCGCGTCCCGCTGGTTGCTGGCGGCGAAGACATGCAGGCCCCGGATGCGGACATGGCGGAGCTGCGCGGCCTTCTGAAGCAGGGCCGGGACCTCCTCCTCGTCCACACCGAACGCGGAAGGTCCGCTGCCGCCGATGATGCGGTTGCCCTCATCGATGTCGAAGGCCGGGTGCACCCGCAAGTTCACGGCCACTTCGCGATCCGCCATCGCGTCGAGACGCGCCAGGTCCTCGAAGCCTTCCGCCTGCACCCGTACGCCCATGACCAGGGCCCGGAGCAGCTCGGTCTCCCGCTTCCCGGGCCCCGCGAAGAAGGTGCGGCCCGGGGGCAGCTTCAAGGCCTCCACGCGCTCGAGCTCGCCGATGGAGGCGCAGTCGAAGCTGGCGCCCAGGGCGGCGAAGCGCGCCAACAACCCCGGATGCGGGTTCGCCTTCACCGCGTAGGCGAGGCGCACCCGGGAGGGCAGCACCGCGCGCAGAGCGGTGAATTGCTCCGTCGCGGCCTCGCCGGAGTAGGCAAAGCAGGGCGTGCCGTGGGTCTCGGCCAGGGAGCGGCATTGGGCATCGTCAAAAGCGAAAAGCATAAGAACCTCTAACCGCAGAGAGCGCAGAAAAGGATGGACTGGGTTCTGGGGGCCAACCCCTCATCCGGATTCATCCGTGAGTATCCAAGCTTCATCGGGCTTTCCTCTGCGGTCTCTGTGTCCCCTGCGGCAGGAGCCTTTTCACTTTTCCCAGTACGGCGCCAGCCGCCGCACGCCTTCCCTCAGCTGCTCGGGGGTGGCGGCGAAGCTGAGGCGGGCGTGGCCGCGGCCGCCTTCACCGAAGGCAAGGCCTGGGATGAGCACCACCTTGGCCTCGTCCCGCAGCTTCAGGCAGAAGGCCAGAGGATCGGTATGGGCGGAGTCCGGCAGCGCCATGAAGTGGTAGAAGGTGCCGTCGGGGGGCGTCACAGTGTGGCCCAGGTCTTCGCGCAGGGCCGAGGCCAGGGCTTCCCACCGCAGTTGCACGGCGGCGCGGGCCTCGGCCAGGATGGCGTCCGAGTGTTCGAGGAGCGCCAGGGCCGCCCACTGGGCCGGCGTGGCCGTGCCGGTGACCGCGTAGCCATGGACCACGCGGGCAGGGGTGAGCCAGGCGGGATCGCCCACGGCCCAGCCCACGCGCAGACCCGGCGCGCCCCAGCCCTTGCTCACGGAGCTGGTCACCACGCCGCGATCGGTGACATCGCGCAGGCTCGGCGCCCGCACGCCGAAGTGCAGGTCGCGGTAGACCTCGTCGGAGATGAGCAGGATGCCCCGGGCCACGCAGGCCTCGGCCACGCGCTTGAGGGCCGCGAGGTCGCCCCCGCCGCCCGTGGGGTTGGAGGGCAGGTTGAGGATCACGGCCGAGGCCTCCGGCGTGGCGTCCAGCACCCGGATGAGGGCCTCGGCATCGAGCCGGAACCGGTCCTTGGACAGCGGGTAGGTCACGGGCTCGGCGCCCGCCATGCGGGCCAGGGCCGGATAGGCCACGAAGCCGGGGTCGGGCATGAGCACCTTCGTGCCGGGCTCCACCCAGGCCTGGAACAGCGAGAAGAGCGCCCCCTGGGAGCCGGTGGTGATGAGCACCTCCTCCACCTGGGCGCCATGGAAGGCGGCCACGGCCTTCCTCAGCTCCAGCAGGCCCACATGGGGCACATAGGCGCAGGGGCCGGGGTCGCGCAGCAGCGCCTTGCGGGCCACTTCCGGCAGGTTCCAGGTGGGTTCGCCCAGCCCCAGGGGGATGGCCCCGGGCGGCGTGCCGTCCGTGATGGCGCGGATGGGCGAGGGCTTCAGCAGGGACAGGCGGGAAGCGGGATTCATCGGGACCTCAAAAACAACAGATCACCACCAAGACACCCAGGCACCAAGCAAAGACAAAGGGTTTTTGCGGTTCTTGGCGCCTTCGCGTCCCGGGGGTTTGCATTTCGTCACCACCGCCCTACCGCAACGCCTGCTCGAGCGCCGTGGCCGCATCGGTCCTGTCGTCGCGGTACTTCACGATGCAGGGCGCCGACACCTGGAGTCCGCGGGCCTTGGCGTAGTCCCCGGAAGCGGGTCGGGAGCCCGGCACCACCACGGCGCCTTCGGGCACCTCCTGGCGCAGCTCGCGGCCGTGCACCAGGTCGTAGATCACGGTGCTGCCCGTGATGACCACACCCGAGGCCAGCACCGCCCGCCGGCGCACCACGATGCCCTCGAAGAGCCCCACCAACCCGCCCACGAAGGCGTCGTCCTCCACGATCACCGGCCGGGCGCCGGCGGGCTCCAGCACGCCGCCGATCTGGGCCGCGGCCGACAGGTGCACCCGCTTGCCGATCTGGGCGCAGCTGCCCACCAGGGCGTGGCTGTCCACCATGGTGCCCTCGTCCACGAAAGCCCCCACATTCACATAAGCGGGCGGCATGAGCACCACGCTGCGGGCGATGTGGGCGCCGCGCCGCACCGACGATCCGCCCGGCACCAGGCGCACGCCATCCTCCAGCCCGAAGTGGCGGACCGGATAGGCGGTCTTGTCGAACATGGGAAATCCTGGCCCGGGCATCTCCACCAGATTCGTGCGGCGGAAGCCGCAGAGGATGGCCTGCTTCACCCAGGCGTTGGCCACCCAGGTGCCGTCGTCCTGGCGCTCGGCGGCCCGGACGGTGCCCGTCTCCAGGGCCACCAGGAGCACCTGGTGCATGGCGGGGGCTTCGGGATCCGCCGCCAGGGCTTCCGCCGGGCGGTTGAAGAAGCTGTGGATGGAATCCAGATCGACGACCATCACATCACTCCAGGGAAGGTGCCCTCGGTCGAGAGGCAGAGGGCTTCGGCCAGGCGTGTGCGCGTGGCGGGTTCGGCGGGAACCAGGGGCAGGCGCAGGCCGTCTTCGCAGAGGCCCAGGAGCTTCAGCACCGCCTTCAGCGGGATGGGGTTGCTCTCCACGAAGAGGGCGTCCATGAGGGGCAGCAGCTGCTGGTGCAGGCGCAGGGCCTCGGCCCCGTTGCCCTGTCGGGCCGCGGCGATCATGGCCGCGGTCTCCCGGGGCAGCACATTGCCCAGCACCGAGATGAGACCCGACGCCCCCACGGCCATGGAGGCCAGGGCCAGGTTGTCGTCGCCGGACAGCAGCAGCTTGCCCTTGGGCAGCTGCCGGGCGATCTCCCCGATCTGGGCCAGGTTGCCGCTGCTTTCCTTCACGGCCACCACCTGGGGGTTCTCCCAGAGGCGGGCCAGCGTGGCGGGCGTCACATTCAGCCCCGTGCGGCCCGGCACATTGTAGGCAATGATCGGCAACCCCGGGGCCGCCTCGGCCACCGCGGCGAAATGCGCCACCAGGCCGGCGGGCGTGGGCTTGTTGTAGTAGGGCGTCACCACCAGGGCGCCCTGGGCTCCCAGGGCCTGGGCGCGCTTCGTCATGGCCGCCGCTTGGCGCGTGGCGTTGTGGCCCGTGCCCACGACCACGGGACGGCCGCTGCTCTCCTCGAGGCAGGCCGTGATGATGGCATCACGCTCCGCTTCGAGGATCGTGGCCGCTTCCCCCGTGGAGCCCAGAGGCACCAGGAAATCCACTCCGCCTGCCACCACATGCCGCACCAGCTTGCGGAAGGCGGGCAGATCCACCTCGCCCGAGGCGGTGAAGGGCGTCGCCAGGGCTACGGCGAGTCCAGAGAATTCGAGGGTCATGGCTTGCCTCCGAAGGCGAAGAGGGGGTCGAGCAGATCGGCTGCCAGGTCTTCCATGGTGAAGACGCCCCTGCGGCCGTGGAGCCACTGGGCCGCCGCCAGGGCGCCCTGGGCGAAGGGGGCCCGGGACCGGGCGATGTGGGTCAGCTCCAGAAGCTCGGCGGGGGCATCCAGCCCCACCGTGTGGGTACCGAATTCCGCCCCGGCCCGCACGACGCCGATGCTCAGCTGGTGGGGCGCGGGGGTGCCGAGCGTCCATTCGGTCTTGCGGGGGCAGCCCCGCAGGAGGGCCCCAGCCAGGGTCTTCGCCGTGCCGGAAGGCGCGTCGGCCTTGAGGCGGTGGTGGCGCTCCACCAGGAAGGGGTCCCGCGCGGGGTCGAGGGCGGCGAAGCGCCCCAACACCGTGGCGAAGCGCGCCATGAGGGCGACCGAGAGCGAGAAGTTGGAGGCCGCCAGCACGCCGATGTGCCCCGCCACGCGACCTTCGAGGTCGGGCACCGACCAGCCCGTGGTGCCGATCACAAGGTCGGTTCCCGTCTCCAGGGCCCAGGCGAGGTGGGCCTCGACAGCCTCCGCCACGCTGGCATCGATGGCCACGGCCACGGGAGTGGTCGGGCTCTCTTCGCGGCCCACCTGCCAGGCCAGGGCCGCACCGGCTTCCGCGGCGATGGCGGACCCCAGGCGGCCCTTCCCGAAGAGACCGAGGCGGGGCACGGTCACGCCGCACCCCCCACCAGCACGCGATGCAGGCGGCGCAGGGCCTCGGAGCTCTGGTCCTGGCGGACCACCAGGCTCAGGTTGATCTCGTTGGCGCCCATGCTGATCATCTCCACATTGATGTCACCCAGCGAGGACAACAGCTGCGCGCCCAGGCCCGGCGTAGATTTCAGCCGCTCGCCCACGGCAGCGATGATGGCCCGGCCCTCGTGGATCTCCACCGTGGCGAAGGCCGACAGGTCCTGGATCAGGGGCTTCAGCGGCACATCCGCCTCCACCGTGAGGGAGACGCTCACCTCGGCCGTGGCCACGAGGTCGACGCTCACGCCGCGGCGACCGAACACTTCGAACAGCCGCGCCAGGAACCCGCTCTGGGCTAGCATCCGGGAGCTGCTCACCGTGAGCACGGTCACCGGACCCCGGCTGGCGAGGGCCGTGATGGGGCGGCCCGTGCGGACCTCGGCCGAGATCGTGGTGAAGCGGCCTTCGGGTTTCTGCGTGTGGCGCACCGTGACCGGGATGCGCGCTTCCACCGCGGGCTGGATGGTGGCCGGGTGAAGCACCTTGGCGCCAAAGGCGGCCAGCTCGGCGGCCTCGGCAAAGCTCAGCTCGGGAATGGGCAGAGCCTCGGGCACGATGCGGGGGTCGCAGGTGAGCACGCCCTCCACATCCGTCCAGATCTGTACCTCCGCCGCACCCAGGGCCGCCCCGAAGAGGGCGGCGGAATAGTCGCTGCCCCCTCGGCCCAGCGTGGTGGTGAGCCCATCTTCCGTGGCGCCGATGTAGCCCTGGGTCACCACGGCACGACCCGGGCCCAGGAGGGGCTTCAGGTGGTCGGCGGCCAGGGGGCGGATCGCCTCCTGCTGGGGCACGGCCTCCCCAAACACGCCGTCCGTGCGGAGAACCGTGCGGGCGTCCACCCAGGCGCCCCCCACGAAGGCCGCGAAGATGCGCGTGGACAGCCGCTCGCCCAGCGAGGCGATGGCGTCCATGCTCCGGGGGCTCAGTTCGCGGAGCAGGGCCACGCCCCGCAGCAGCAGCTCAAGCTCGCCGAAGAGGTCCGTCAGGGCCACATCCAGGCTTTCGGGCACGGCCCCGTCGAACAGCTCCGCGGCGGCCTTCCGGTGGGCGGCCATGAGGCCCCGCTGCAGGTCCATGGCGCCGGCCAGATCGCCCGCTTCCGCGGCCTTCGCCGCCCCGAAGAGGCCGTTGGTGGTCTTACCCATGGCGGACAGCACCACCAGGGGCGACTGGGGCAGGGCCGACCGCACCAGGCTCGCCACCTGGCGCATGCAGGCCGCATCGGCCACGCTGCTGCCGCCGAACTTGAGGACGATCATCGGAGGTACCCCTTCGCATGGGCCAGCTCGGCGTTCAGGATGCTGCCGCCCGCCGCCCCGCGCTCCGTGTTGTGGCCGAGGAGCGCGAACTTCACGCCGAGGATGGGGCAGGCCCTCAGGCGGCCCACATGCACGCTCATGCCGCCGTCCGTCTCCACATCGCGGCGCACCTGGGGGCGGTCCTCCAGGGTGTGGACATGCACGGGCACGGGGGGCGCCGAAAAGAGCTTCAGCCGCTGGGGTTCGGGCTTCCAGCTCAGCCAGGCCTCGCGCACCGCCTCCAGGGACGGATTGCCTTTCAGCTTCACGCTGACGGCCTCCGTGTGGCCCTCGATGACGGGCACCCGGTGGCAGAGGGCGCTCACCCGCATGGGCGCCAGCTCCACTTCGCGGCCGGTGAAGCGGCCCAGCATCTTGGGCGTCTCCTCCTCCACCTTCGCCTCCTCGTTGCGGATGAAGGGGATCACGTTGCCCAGGATGTCCAGGCTGGCCACGCCGGGGTAGCCGGCGCCGCTGATGGCCTGCATGGAGGTCATCAGCACGGCCTCCACGCCGAAGGCCTCCTGGAGCGGGGCCAGGGCCATGACCAGCACCGTGGCCGTGCAGTTGGCGTTGGTGACGATGCCGCCGCTCCAGCCGTGGTGGTGGCGCTGGACCTCAAGCAGGCCGAGGTGATCGGCGTTCACCTCGGGCACCAGCAGCGGCACCTCCGGCGACATGCGGAAGGCCGCCGCGTTGGAGAACACCATGGCCCCGGCCCGGGCGAAGGCCGGTTCCAGTTCCGTGGCCGGCGCCGTGTCGAGGGCGCTGAAGATCACCGGCGACAGGGCGAATTCCGGGGTGCCCTCGGCCATCACCTGGTCACCCAGGCCGCCATAGGGCTCGCCGTCCAGGCGCCAGGCGCAGGCGTCGCGGTAGCGCTTGCCGGCGCTGCGCTCGCTGGCTGCGAGGTGTTCCACGCGGAAGAGGGGATGGTCCGCCAGGCGCCGAACGAAGCGCTGGCCCACGACGCCAGTGGCGCCCAACACGGTCACGGGGATTTTCGAGGACATGGTTCAGTCTCCCAGGAAATGCAGGGCCAGTCGGTGGTTCAGATCCACGCCGGCTTCCAGATCGGCGAGGGCGAGGCATTCCTCCAGCGTGTGCGCCACCCGGATGCTGCCGGGGCCCGCCAGCACCACGGTGCGATCCGGCACCAGGGCCCGCAGGGTGGGCGCATCCGAGCCGAAGGGCATGGCGGCGTGCTCGAAGCCCGGGATCTCCGGGTAGCGATCCGGGGGCTCGTCCAGGCGCAGGTCCACGGAGCCTTCGGGCGGCGCCAGGCGGCGGGCCTCCTCGGCAAAGGTGCTGCCGGGCAGCGTGCGCACCAGCAGGTCGGCCCTCGCCGAAGCTGGCACGGAGTTGAGCGCCTCGCCCCCACGCAGCAACCCCAGGTTCCACACCTCGGGACCCAGCCGGGGATCCGCGGGCCGGGGCTGTTCGCGCAGCCGCTGGAGCCAGTCCAGCAGGGGCCAGGTGGCGTCGTGGCCAAGTTCGGGGCTGCCGCTGTGGGCGGCGCGGCCCGCGCAGTGGAGGCAGAGGTGCTGGGCCCCACGCTGGCCCGAGGCCAGCTTCAGCTCCGTGGGCTCGCCGTTGATGAGCACCCTCAGGTCCCGCAGGCGGTCCGCCAGACCGAGGGCCGCAGTGGCCCCTGCGCTGTCGGTCTCCTCGCCCACCACGCCCAGCCAGGCGAGGCCTTCGCGGCCTTCAGCCAGCAGCCTCCGCACGGCGCCGAGCTGGGCCATGATCTGGCCCTTGGCATCGCAGGTCCCGCGGCCGTGCAGCACCTCCCCCTCCAGCCTCGGCGGCAGGAAGGGCGGCACCGTGTCCAGGTGGGTGGAGAAGAGCACCCTCGGCCGCCCCCAGACAGCCAGCACATTGGTGCGGCCCTCGGCCACGGGCTGCTCGTGGATCGTGGCGCCGAGCCCCTGCAGCAGGGCCCGCAACGCCGGCAGGCCCGCGTCCTCCCGGCCCGAGGTGGTCTCCTGGTCGCAAAGCTGCCGCAGGCTGCCCGTGAGCCAGCTTCGGAGATCAGCGGTGGTGGCGTTCATGGAAACCTCGGCGGGCCGACGGTGCCATCTGGAACGCGGTGGGAGGGACTCCCGCCGCCGCTCCTCAGGCCCTCCGCGCCGGGTGACCGGCACGACAGCCGCCGGGCTTTCGCCTCAGCGTCCAGGGGCCGCGCCGATGACTCGCGATCCCTTCGGCGATCCTCCCCTTTCCCGACAGGTCATCGGGGTCATCCCCCTCGCCGTCGGTACTGATGGGGATCGCTCCTCCATCGGAAGGTCCACCTTCCCACGGCCAAGCCCCCTTTTGCAAGCCGCTACCGGAGGTCGCTCAGCAGGGCCTCGCCGCGGGGCCAGGGGCCGTGGCCCGAGGCCTGGTTCAGGTGGCCGCAGGGTCCCAGATCCACGAAGCGCGCCCCCCAATCGGCCGCCAGGATCCGGGCCCGGGCCGGCGACAGGAAGGGGTCGTCCGAGGAAGCGGCCACGATGGCGGGAAAGGCCAACCGCAGGCGGGGGATGGGCCCGAAGGGGCGCAGCACCGCCAAGGCGTCGGGTCGCTCCACATCCGAGGGAGCCGCCAGCAGCGCGCCCCGGATCTCCCGGTCATGGCCCTCCGCCCAGTGGACGATGGCGAGGCAGCCCAGCGAATGCCCCACCAGGATCGGCGGTTCCTGGCAGTCGGCGATGGCCTCGTCCAGGGCCTCCACCCACGCCGCCTTAACCGGGTGCTCCCAGCTGGACATCTCCACCCGCTTCACGCCGCCCAGGCTGGCCTCCCACAGGCTCTGCCAGTGGCCAGGGCCGGAATTCTGATAGCCAGGGACGGTCAGGATCGTGGGCATGCTCCCCCCCCAAGATGGCTCCATGGAACGCCCTTGGATCCTGAAGATCAAGCGCGGAAGCTCAGGCCGAAGCTCAGGCCTTGGGGGTGGGCGCCGCAGCGCCAGGAGCGGGCACCAGGGCATCGGCCAGGCGCCGCACATAGCCGCTGAGATCCGTCACCGCCGCCACCGCTTCCGGGGTGGTGCGCAGCAGCTGAAAGTAGCCGGCGTAGGCGGCATAGGCCAGCAGGGCCCGCTGGCGCGCCTCGGTCTCGGAGAGCCCCAGGGCCTGGAAGGCCTCCACCCCGAAGGCCAGGCGGCGCTCCGTGGCGCGGCGGAGGAAGGGGGCCACCCGGGCGTCCCCGCTCGAGACCGCCAGCGCCGCGAAGAACAGCCCGTTCTCCAGATCCTCGAAGGCGGCGAAGAGCAGCACCCGCAGGCGGCGCCGGGGATCCGCGATGCCCCCGTAGCGGGCCACCACATCGGCACTCTGGTCCTGCTCCCAGGCCTCCAGGGCCGCGCGGATGAGGGCGTCTCGATTCTCGAAGTGCCAGTAGAAGCTCCCCTTCGTGACGCCCAGCGCCTGCGCCAGCGGCTCCACGGCCACCGCCGAGATCCCCTTCCGGATGATGAGGGCCTGCGCCGCCTGGACCCAGGCCTCGGGCGAGAGGGGCGTCGCGGGGCGAGGGGGCTTTTTGCGGGGAACGGGCATGCAGACCTGGGCCGGGACCCGCAGCCTACCATACCCATCCGTATGGCCCTCCGGGGAGACCGCAGCTTCTTCTTTGACCGAGACCTATCCACCTGCCCGTCGGTTGAGGTCGGACGGCCGTACGCGGAAACTGCGATCGAACGCCCCTCTGCTCTGCCGGGGCGAGGCCTCCCGGGGAGGTCCCATGCGATCGCTCCTCTGCACCTTGCTGCTCGTAATTGGAAGCCTGGACTGCGCCCGGATCTATCGGCCCGTGGCGCTGCTGGCGCCTCCGGTGGAGGTCCACGGCGGAGCGTTGTCGGGACGCCTCGCCCTCCAGCCCTGGGGGGACAACTCGGGCTATGCCCGGAAGGCCCTCGACGCCCACCTGCGCGTGGCGGTCCTGAGCCTCGAGAATGCCTCCGACCAGGGGGTTGAGGTCCTGGGTCTGCAGCTGCCAGACGAGGCCGGCGGCCTGGCTCCCGAGGCCGCCCTGCTCCTGGTGCGGCAGCGGAGCGCCGCCTACCTCCTCTACCCGATCCTCCCGGGAATCCTGGCCGTGGGCAGCGGCGGCGACCGCCTGGGTCTGGCGGTCTTCGGCGCCCTGGGGGTGGTGGGGCTGGGAACCGGCATCCCGAATGCGGTCGTGGCCGCCCGGAGCAATCGCCGCCTGGAGGACTTCTTCCGGGGCGAGGCCTGGGTACCCGGGCCCGTGCCGCCCGGCCGGAGCCGCCGTGGCCTGGTGTTCATCCGGAGCCGCGATCCCCATGCTCCGCTGCCGATCCGGGTCCTCTACCGGGATCCCGCCGGCGACCGCACCCTGAACCTCACCTGCCCGGGAATTCCGCCCCGCTGAACGAGGGGGGTCCGCCGGAGCTAGACTGAAGGTTCGGAGCGCCCCATGTCCCTGGTCATCGCCGGCAAGACCTTCAGCAACCGCCTCGTCCTCGGCACGGGCAAGTACAAAGATTTCGCCACCATGCAGGCCTGCTACCGGGCCGCGCGGGTGGAGATGGTCACCCTGGCCGTGCGCCGCTTCGACCTCGGCGCCAAGGGCGAGGACAACATCCTCAACTGGATTCCCAAGGACATCGCCCTGCTGCCCAACACCGCCGGCTGCTACACCCGCGAGGACGCCCTGCGCGTGGCGCGCCTGGCGCGGGAGGCCCTGCAGACCGACTGGGTGAAGCTCGAGGTCATCGGCGACCAGAAGTCGCTCTATCCCGACAACGAGGAAACCCTGGAAGCCGCCAGGATCCTTGTGAAGGAGGGCTTCACGGTACTGCCCTATGTGAACGCCGATCCCATCCTCGCCAAGAAGCTCTGCGATGCGGGCTGCGCCGCCGTCATGCCCCTGGGCAGCGCCATCGGCTCGGGCCTGGGCGTGCAGAACCCCATGACGCTGCTGCTGATCAAGGAAGTGGTCGAGAGCTACCAGCTGCCCATGATCGTGGATGCCGGCGTCGGCACGGCCTCCGACGCGGCCCTGGCCATGGAGCTGGGCGCCGATGGCGTGCTGCTCAACACCGCCGTGGCCGAGGCCGGCGAGCCCACCAAGATGGCCCAGGCCATGGATCACGCCGTGATCGCCGGACGGCTCGCCTTCGAGAGCGGGCGCATGCCCAAGCGCCTCTACGCCAGCGCCAGCAGCCCCATGACGGGCGTCATCGGACGGTAGCCATCCCCAAAAAGGAAGCGCCCGGCGACGGCCGGGCGCTTCTCGTTCGGGAGGCTTGTCTTACCGGGCCGGAGCCACTTCGCGGAGGCCGACTTCCGTCAGGGCCGCGGCCAGGTGCGCCACGGTGCGATCCACATGGTGCAACTTCTCGAGCCCGAACAGACCAATGCGGAAGGTCATGAAATCCGCCGGCTCGTCACACTGGAGCGGCACGCCGGAGGCCACCTGCAGGCCCGCGGCCAGGAACTTCTTCCCGGACTGGATGTCGGGATCCGTGGTGTAGCTCACCACCACGCCCGGGGCCTTGAAACCCTCGGCCGCCACGCTGGGCAGGCCGCAGCTTTCCAGCAGGATGCGGGCCTTGGCGCCCAAGTCCGCCTGCTCGGCCTGCAGCTTGTCGAAGCCGTAGGCCTCCATCTCCTGCATCACCGCACACACCTTCGCCAGGGCGTCCGTGGGCATGGTGGCGTGGTAGGCGTGGCCGCCCTTCAGGTAGGCGTCCATGATCGCGGACCACTTCTTGAGGTCGCAGGCGAAGCTGGTGCTGGTGGTGGTCTCCATCACGCCCTTGGCCTTCTCGGAGAGCATGACCATGGCGCAGCAGGGGCTGCCGCTCCAGCCCTTCTGGGGGGCGGTCACGATCACATCCACGCCGATGGCCTCCATGTCCACCCACATGCAGCCCGAGGCGACGCAATCCAGCACGAAGAGGCCGCCCACGGCGTGGGTGGCCTGGGCCACCGCCTTCATGTAGTCGTCGGGGAGCATGATGCCGGACGCGGTCTCCACATGCGGGGCGATCACCACCTGGGGTTTTTCGGCGGCAATGGCGGCCACCACCTCGGCGATGGGCGTCGGCACCCAGGGGGACTGGCGATCCGTGCCGGTGCGCTTGGCCTTGAGCACCGTGTGGGAGGCGGGAATCCCGCCCATGTCGAAGATCTGCGACCAACGGAAGCTGAAGAAGCCGTCCCGGATCACCAGCGCCTTCTTGCCCGTGACGAACTGCCGGGCCACGGCCTCCATGCCGAAGGTGCCGCTGCCGGGGACGATCACCGCGGCCTGGGCGTGGTAGACCTTCGCGAGGATGCGGTTCATCTCCCGCATCACCTGCTGGAAGCGCTTAGACATGTGGTTGAGCGCGCGGTCGGTGTAGACCACGGAGAATTCCAGCAGTCCATCCGGGTCGACATTGGGAAGCAGTGCAGTCATGGCGAGTCCTCCTCGGAATCTATTTAAGCCAGTTGATGTCCGTGCCGGCAGGGAGGTGCGGCGTGAAGATCGACAGGTACTGGAGATCCTCCTCCAGCGCCCGGGTGTCGTGGACGATGCCCCGGGGGCAGACATGCACATCGCCGGCCTTCACGGGTTTCCACTCGCCGTTGACCATGATCTCGCCCTTGCCGCCGACCACGATCACATACTCGTCGCAGACCGTGTGGAAGTGGCGGCCGATGGTGGTGCCCTTCACGGCGGTCCGGATCATCATCTGCGTGCGCGGGCACTCGTAGACCACCTCGCTGTCCACGCCCTTCTCGGGCAGGGACCGCTGGGCATAGTAGTCGCGCAGGTTGATCAGGACGGCCACATCCGGAGTGGAGTCGATGAGGCCCTTCAGGGTTTCCAGCTCGCAAGTCGTCATGGGGATTCCTCCGTTCGCTGCGGGTTGAGGGTCAAGGTTCAGCTGACCGCCGGCGCGGTCGGCAGGATGCCGGGGATGACGAAGGCCTGCAGCAGCACCACGACCACCACGATCCCCAGCAGGATCATTGAATATTTGAGGGTCTTCCTGAAGATGTCCGTCTCCCGGCCCACGAGCCCCACCGCGGCGCAGGCCACGGCGATGGACTGGGGGGAGATCAGCTTGCCCATGACGCCGCCGAACAGGTTCGCCGAGGTGGTGAGCACGGGGTTGAAGCCCAGGTGCCCGGCGGTCACCTGCTGGAGCTTGCCGAACAGGGCCGCCGACGAGGTGACCGAACCCGTGAGGAACACGCCCACCAGGCCGATGACGGGAGAGAAGATCGGGAAGGCCATGCCCGTGAGGACGGCGAAGGCCAGTCCCAGGGTGAACGACATGCCCGAGTAGTTGGCCAGGAAGCCCAGGCCGATGACCGAGGCCAGCGTGACGAGGGCGAACCGGAGCTGCATGAAGGTTTTGGCGAAGACCTTGGCGCCGGTGGCGGGGCTGATGCCCAGCACGACCATGGAGATCAGCGACGAGAGGAACATGGCCGTGCCCGGGGCCGTGAGCCACTGCCACTTGTAGCTGGCGCCGTAGACGGCGGGCTTGGCGACGATGGGCGCGGCCTTGAAGACGACGCCGTCTAGCCAGGGCCAGTGGGGCACGGCCAGGAACCAGTGGTGGGTCTTCTCGGCGTAGTTCTTGAAGAAGGGCGTGCCCCAGAGGCCCATGACGAGCATGAGGATGAGGAAGGGCGACCAGGCCTTGAAGATCTGGCCCGCCGTGTGGCGGACACCCGTGGCCGGGTTCGCGACCTTGTCCTCCTCGAAGGTCCAGGTGGTCTTGGGCTGCCAGAAGCGGATGAAGATCACCAGGCAGAGCAGCGACACCACGGAGGCCGTGATCGCCGGCAGCTCGGGCCCGAAGTAGGTGGAGATCGCCAGCGAGGTGGCGCCGTAGCTGATGCCGGCCACCAGGGCGGCCGGAATGACTTCCAGGGCCCGCTTGAAGCCCACCATGACCACCACCATGAAGAAGGGGATGATCAGGGCCATGAAGGCCATGTCGATGCCGATGGCGCGGGCCATGGTCGTGGCGGGGATGCCCGTCACGGTGGACATCATCATCGTGGGGACGCCCACGGGCCCGAAGGGCACGGGCGGCGTGTTGGCCACGAGGCAGATGACGGCGGCCGGCAGGGGGGGGAAGCCCAGGCCGATGAGCATGGCCGCGGCCACCGCCACCGGGGCGCCCTGCCCGGCCACGCCTTCCATGAAGGCGGAGAAGGAGAAGGCGATGAGCAGCGCCTGGATCCGGCGGTCCGGGGACAGGGATGAGATCGAGCTCTTGATGATCTCGAACTGTCCCGATTCCACCGTGAGGTTGAAGAGGAAGACCGCCGTCAGGATGATCCAGCCGATGGGAAAGAGGCCCGTCACCATGCCCAGGGCGGAGGCCGACAACGCGGCGCTGAGCGGCATCCGGTAGACGAGCACGCTGATGATGATCGTGAGAAGCAGCGTGAGCAGCCCCGCCACATGGCCCTTCATGCGTTTCACGGCCAGGGCCCAGAACAAGAAGAAGATGGGGATGGCCACCACCAGGGCGGTGAGGAGCAGGCTCCCCTGAAGCGCGGCGTAGTTTTGGTTCCACTGCATACGCTTGGTCCTTTCTCGTTGAGGTTGGGATGGGACCCACTATGAGCGCCCGAAGTCATTAACGATGTGACTATCGTCAATTGTTGTTGCCAAAGAATTCAGCCTTTTCGGGGCCCTTCCCCGAGGACTCGGACCCCAGGTCCAGCCCCGGGGAGGGGTCACCCCTGGCTCGACCTGGGGGATAATGCCCCATGTCCGACCTCGACCTCCCGCTCCTGGAATGCCGCATCCTGGGCTGCCTGCTGGAGAAGCAGCTGAGCACGCCGGATGCGTATCCCCTGTCCATGAACGCGCTGCTCAACGCCTGCAACCAGTCCAGCAACCGCGACCCGGTGCTGGCGGTGACGGAACCGGAGGTCCAGGCCTCCGTGGAGGCCCTCCTCGCCCGCGGGCTGGCTGAGCACTGGCCGGGCCGGGTCCTGAAGGTGGCGCACACCGCCAAGCCCACCTGGAACCTCTCCGTTCAGGAGGCGGCCCTGCTGGCGGAGCTGCTCCTCCGGGGGCCCCAGACGCCCGGCGAGCTGCGCACCAACACGCGGCGGATGTACGCCTTCCCGGACCTGGCGGAGCTGGAGGCTTGCCTGGGCGCGCTCCTCGAGGCCGAGCCGCCCCTCATCCAGCGGCTCCCCCGGGCCCCCGGGGCCCGTGAAGCCCGGGTGGCCCACCTGCTCTCAGGGCCGGTCGCCCAAGCTCTCGCCCATGACGCTGCCCCCGCCCGCTCCGGTCGGCTGGATCAGCTGGAAGCCGAAGTCGCCACCCTGCGCGACGAACTGGCAGTGCTCCGGGGGGCTTTCGAAGCCTTCAAGGCCCAGTTCTAGGCCTCGCGTCTACAACTCGCGGAAGGGCACCCGGAGCCGGCGCAGGCCCTCCACCAGGTCCCCGTGGCGGCCGGGCTCCACCTGGAGCACCAGGTGGAAGGGCCGGGGCGCCAGGTCCTCCGCCACGGCTTCCAGCACGGCCATGAGCGTGACGCCGTCCGAAGGGGGTGCGTCCTGGAGCAGCTGGTCTGCATCGAAGACCAGGAAGGTGCCGCCCTCGGGCAGGTCCGCCAGACCATCCCGGAGGCTGTCCCAGGTGCCGCCGAAGTAGGGGGGGAACTGGGCGGCGGCCGCCCATTCGTCCAGGAGCGCCACCCGGGTCCGCATGCGGCTCCCCCGCAGCCAGCGAAGGGGGGGCATGACCGGCGCGGCCTCCGCCAGCGCGGCGGCCGTCCCGCGCCACACGCAGAGGTGCGGCCCCTGGGCGGAGGCGAGGAAGGCCCAGTCGCTCATCGGACCTCGACGAAGGTGCGGTAGTGGTCGACCGTGTACCAGACCCGTCCATCGCTGCCCGTGACCAGGCGTTCGGCACCCCTATTGCGGCCCTCGGCTCGGGGATGCACATCCCACTCCCGGTATTCGATGCGCTTCCGGCGGGCATCGTAGCGGGGGAGCGCCCCTTCGTAATTGCCGAAGATGCGGCCGCCCACATAGCCGGGCTGGGCGTAGCCGTGCTGTCGGATGTAGGCCAGAGTCTCGCGGGCATGGGGGGGGAGAGGATTCGATGGGGCCACCTGGACCTGCGCGGTCGGGGCCGGCGGGGGCGAGGCCGGGCCCTGGGGCCCGCAGGCCGTGAGCGGCAACAGAGCGGCCAGGGCGACCAGGCCGGCGGCCAGGTGCGCGAGGGTCCTCCGCCAGCGAGTCATGCGACCTCCAGGATTGCGGTCTGCAAGTGTACTGCTACCCGGCCTGGTTGGCGGTGGTGATGGTTTCCAGCCCGTGGGCATCCGGCCCCGTCTCCGCCCGGCGCAGCAGGTAGGCGAAGAGGAAGCCGAAGAAGCCGAGGCTGCTGAAGATCCACATGCCCAGCCGGTAGCCCGTGGGATGCGCGGCGCTGGCGGCGGCATGGTCGTTGGCCCAGCCGATGAGGAAGTTGAAGCCCGCCAACCCCACATTCTGGATGAGCGTCATCAGCCCATAGGCCGTGCCCAGCTTCTCCTCCGGCACCAGGTAGGCCACGGAGGGCCACATGACCGCCGGGATCAGGCTGAAGGCGATGCCCATCATGGCCATGGGCACGAAGAGGCTCACATGGGTGTAGGCCATGAGCAGGTAGACCGGGATCAGCAGCAGGCTCCCCAGCATCATGAACAGCGCCCGCTTGCCCACGCGGTCCACCATCAGGCCGAAGAGCGGTGTGCCGATCATGGCGAAGAGGGTGAGCATCGAGGATAGGAAGCCGCCGGTTTCGCGGGTCACCCCGTGCGCATCCTGGAAGAACTTCACGGCGAAGGTCTGGAAGGGGAAGATGCCGCTGTAGAAGGTGATGCAGAGGGCCACCACATACCAGTAGGTGGGGCTGAACTTCAGCAGGTCGCCCCAGACCACCTTGTCCGTGCCGCCTTGGCCGCCCAGGGCGTAGCGCTTTGCGGCGCCGTTCTCCATGAGCCAGTAGACGCCTGCGGCGATGACACACACCGCGCCGAAGACCGTGGCGATGAGCAACGGCGTGCGCCAGGAGCCGAAGGCCCAGCGGGCCCAGGTGGGGCTGTTCAGGGCCGCGAAGGAGCCCAGACGGGCGATGAGCAGGTTGATGCCGAAGGCGAAGCTCAGTTCCTTGCCGCGGAACCACTGGGCCACCGCCGCCGTGACGGCCACGATGAGGCTCTCCGCCCCCAGGCCGAAGACCAGGCGGCCCGAGGCCATGACCCAGAGCTTGGGGCTCAGCGCCGTGAGGAGGGCCCCCATGAAGCAGAGGACGGCGAACAGGAAGGTGGCCTTCTTCACGCCGATGCGGTCGATGAGGATGCCGCCCACCAGCACCATGATGATGTTGGGCACGCTGTAGATCCCCTGGAGCAGCCCGATGTTGCCATCCGTGAAGCCCAGCTGCTTCTGAAGCACATCGGCCAGGGGGCTGATGGCGTCATAGACATAGTAGTTGCCGAACATGGCCAGGCTGATCACCACCAGCACCAGCCAGCGGAAGGCCGCCGGCGGAGCCGGCAGGGCGCGAGTGGAGGCTTCGGTGGACATGCAACTCCCGGGCGGTTTCACCCGAGGATGACACGGCTCCAGGAGGACCTTCAAATAGAACTGATTCTCATAAAAATTAACATGTCTTAACACCTCTGCCCGGCGCCGGCCGTCCTAAGCTCGAGCATCCCCCTTCTTTCCCACCCTCTTTCCTTCTTTCCCGGAGCCTCGGCTCCCCGGAGGTCCCATGCCCTCTCGTTTCGCCCTTCGTCTCGCCGCGGCGGCGGTTCTCGTGGTTCCCGCCTTCGCCGCCCGCCCCGTGGACAGTCCCCTGGCCGACGAGGCGCGTCGCCACCTGGATGCCCGGGTGTACCAGCTGGGCCTGGATCGCGACCACGGGTTCGCGCCCAAGAGCGTCTTCGAGGAACCCACCGGCGAGGCCCACATCCGCATGCACCAGCTCTACAAGGGCGTGCGGGTCTTCGAGGGCGAGTCGGTCGTGCACATGCGCGGGGGCGCGGTCACGGACCGCACCGACGCGCTGGTCCGCGGCCTCAACCTGAATGTCATCCCCACCCTGGCCCACGGTGAGGCCCTGGCCGTGGCCCACCAGTCGCTGGCCCCGAAGGGCGCCTACGCCCACGCTCCCACCTCCGAGCTCGTGGTCGCCACCCTCACCCGGGACATCGAGACCCCCCGCGGCACCCGCACCCTTTCCCGCCCGGCCCTGGCCTACCACATCCACACCGAGCTGGAGAACGGCGCCGAGGAGACCCGGCACACCGACTTCCTCGTGGATGCCCACACCGGCGCGATCCTGGAAAGCTGGAGCACCCTCCACACGATCAGCGGCACCGGCAACTCCCAGTTCTCGGGCACGGTCGCCATCAACACCACCGCCAACGGCGCGACCTATGACCTGCGCGACACCACGCGCGGCATGAACTACGCCACCTACAACCTCAACCACGCCACCACGGGCACCGGCACCCTCTACAACGATGCCGACAACACCTGGGGTGACGGCGCCAACTATGTGGCCGGAGGCAGCACCACCACCGCCAACGGCCAGACCGCGGCCGTGGATGCCCACTACGGCGTGGGCCTCACCTACGACTTCTACAAGAATGTCCTGGGTCGGAACGGCATCGACGGAAACAACGGCGCCACCTACAGCCGCGTGCACTACAGCAACAGCTACGACAACGCCTTCTGGTCCGACAGCTGCTTCTGCATGACCTACGGCGATGGCTCCTCCTTCAAGTCCCTCGAGTCCATCGATGTCGCGGGCCACGAGATGAGCCACGGCGTCATGGCCCGCACCGCGAACCTCACCTACCGCGGCGAGTCCGGCGGCCTGAATGAGGCCAACTCGGACATCTTCGGCAGCATGGTCGAGTTCATGGCCCACGGGGGCGGCACCAGCACCGTGCCCAACTACACCAGCATCACGGGCACCATCCAGGTGAACTACGGCACCGTGCCCGCCGCCAACTACCTCATCGGCGAGCAGCTGGCCACGAACGCCTTCAACAAGCCCCTGCGCTACATGTACAAGCCCAGCCTCGACGGCTCCAGCCCCGATGCCTGGTCCAAAACGCTCGGCCGCCTGGATGTCCACTACAGCTCGGGCGTGGCCAACCACTTCTTCTTCCTCCTCGCCCACGGCAGCCAGATCGATGCCTTCTCGGGCAACCTCCAGTCCCCCCTGGCCAATGGCGTCACCAGCATCGCCGGCATCGGCAACGATCTGGCCGCCCGCATCTGGTACAAGGCCATCACGGCCTACATGACCAGCAGCACCAACTACGCGGGGGCCCGCGTGGCCACCCTGAACGCCTGCACCGCCCTCGGGTACCCCTCGGGCAGCTCGGTCTACACGACCGTGAACAACGCCTGGCTGGCCGTGAATGTGAAGTAGGGCCGCCGGCCCTTCAACGAGAAGGCGCCCCGCGGGGCGCCTTCTCGTTTCGCGGGTTCCCTGCGGTCGCCGGGTGACCGATAGTGGGGGGATGACGGCCCCTTCCCGGCGCATCTGCCCCAGCTGCCAAACCCGCCTCTCGCCCCTCGCGGCGGAGTGCCCCGAATGCGGGCTGGCCCTGGCACCGCCCCGGCAGGGCCGCCCCCTGCTCTTCCAGGCCTCCGCCCTGGCCCAGGCCTCCTTCGCGCCGCCGCCCCGGGCCCTGACAGCCCCCGCCCTGGGCCGCGTCCCGCCCGTGGCCGTGGAGGTGGCTCCGGAGGAATTGGAACGCCCCGAGATCGGAGCGGCGCCTTCGATCTCGCCGCGCCGCCCCGCCCAGGCAGCCCTGGGTGTCCAGGAACCCGTCGCCAGCTTCTGGCCCCTCGTGAAGGTGGAGGCCACCGAGGCCCTGCTCCTGGTTCTGGTCCAGGCGCTGGCCCTGGCGCTGCCGGCCTGGCTGCTGGGGGTGGCTCCGGGCCGGCTGCTGCTGGGGGCCTGGCCCCTCGTGCTGCCCTACCTGTTCTCCGTGTCCTGGATCCTCTTCATGGCCCCCCTGGTGCTCGCGGGCCAGACGCCCCTCATGGGGTTCTTCGGCGTGACCCTTCCCGAGAACCAGCCCGAGCGGCGGATGGCCTTCTCCCTTGTCCATCTGCTGTCCGTGGCCTGCTTCCCCTTGAGCTTCCTCTGTATGGTGCTGAGCCCCCGCCACCAGACCCTGGGAGAACTCCTCAGCGGCCAGGAGCTGCTGGCCCGGCCCGTCGCCCGGATGCGCTGAAGGTCCGCAGCTCTACTGGGGGAGGTGCATGGGCACGGAGGTCACGATGACGCCCGACCGCATCAGCAAGGCGGCCTTAAGGCGCAGGGCGCTCTGGTTGTGGAGGAACTGCTGCCACCACTTCGAGGTGATGAACTCCGGCAGGATGACCGTGAGCGCCAGCTCCGGTTCCGCGGCATGGATCCGGTCCACCTCCCCCAGAACGGGCTCCACGAGCTTGCGGTAGGGGCTCGGCAGGCAGCGCAGGGGCACGCCCATGCCGTAGATGATCCAGTCGGCCCGCAGCTTCTCCATGGCCGGGCTCTCCCGGGCGCCGTCAGAGCCCAGGTCCACCGTGAGGGCTTCCACGCGGTCTCCGGCGATGAGCCGGGCATAGAGGAGCGACTGCACCACGCCCCGGTGGATGCCGTTCACCAGCACCAGGGCGTGGTGCTTGGTCGGCAGGAAGGCGTCCGTACGGCTGGCCGCCAGCCGGGACTTCACGCCCACATAGTGGCGGCGGATGCTGAAGTGGACCACCACCAGCAGGGGCACCAGCAGGATCACGATCCAGGCCCCGTGGATGAACTTGGTAATGGCGATGTCCAGCAGCACCACCAGGGCCGTGACGGCCCCCAGGCCGTTCACCATCGCCTTGGCATGCCAGCGCGGGCCCTTCACCTTGCGCCAGTGCGCCACCATGCCGGTCTGGCTGAGGGTGAACCCCATGAACACGCCCGCCGCGTAGAGGGGCAGCAGGATGTCCGTATTCGCGTGGAAGAGCCAGACCAGCAGGCCCGAGAAGAAGAACAGGATGAGGATGCCGTTGGAGAAGACCAGGCGGTCGCCCTGGCTGGCGAACTGGCGCGGCAGGAAGCCGTCCCGGGCCTGGAGGGCCGCCAGACGGGGGAAGTCCGCGAAGGCCGTGTTGGCCGCCACCACCAGGATGGCGAAGGTGAAGCCCTGGGCCAGGTAGTACATCAGCTTCGGAAGGCCGTGGCTCACATCGCCGAGGATGGCCTTGTTCAGCTTGGACAGCAGCGTCTCGGCCACCACCGCGGGGTTCGTGCTGTGCTGGTAGGTCACCCCGTACTGGTGGGCCAGCAGGGTGATGCCCAGGAACATCGTTCCCAGCAGCAGCACCATCCAGATCATGGTCTTGGCGGCGTTGGGCCCCACGGGATCCCGGAAGGCCGTCGTGCCGTTGCTGATGGCCTCCACCCCGGTCAGCGCCGTGCAGCCCGCGCTGAAGGCCCGCATGAAGATCCAGACCATCGACACCCCCGCCAGATGGGTGCCCTGGACCACGGCCTGCTGCACCTGTGCGGGCGAAGGCCCCTCCCCGAGGAGCAGGCGGACGAGGCCATAGCCCATCACCAGAAAGATGCTCACCACGAAGCCGTAGGTGGGGATCGCGAAGAGGTGGCCGCTCTCCTGGATGCCGCGGAGGTTCATGATCGCGATGAACCCGATGGCCAGGAGCGTCAGGGCGACATTGTGCCCCGCCAGGGCCGGCACGGCGGCCGTGATGGCGGCGATGCCCGACGAGGCCGACACCGCCACGGTCAGGATGTAGTCGATGAGGAGGGAGGCCCCGGCCGTCAGGGCCGGAATGTCGCCCAGGTTCTCCTTGGCCACGATGTAGGCGCCACCCCCGCCCGGGTAGGCCAGGATGGTCTGCCGGTAGCTGACGGCCAGGATCGCCAGCAGCGCCACAATGCCGAGGGCCACGGGAATGGACCATCCGAAGATCGCCGCGCCCACCAGCGCCAGGCCGCCGGCCGCGGGAACCAGCGCCCCGGAGAGCGAGGCCAGGATCTCCTGCGTGGCATAGGCCACGGAGGAGATTGCGTCCGAGCTGAACACGGCCAGGGCCACCGGGTTGCTGATCTTGGTGTGCTGCGTCTCGTCGCTGGATAACCGCCGCCCCAGCAGGATCCGCCTCAGGCTCTGCATCCCTCACTCCCGGACAGCAGGCTACTCCACGATGGGCTCCAGGTGGTAGGGGATCGAGATCACCACGGTCTTGGGCTTCATCAAGAGCGTGCCCTTGATGCGCCATGCGGTCTGGTTGTGCAGCAGGTTCGCCCACCAGTGGCCCGTCACGAATTCCGGCAGGATGACGGTGATGGTGTACTCCGGCTCCACGCGCCGCATGCGGTCAAGCTCCTCCACGATGGGCTCGACGATCTTGCGGTAGGGGCTGCGGATGGAGCGCAGGGGGATGCCTTCGCAGTAGCGTGGCCAGTCCGAGCGCAGGCGCTCCAGGGCGGCGCTGTCGCGGCCGTTCTCGTCGGGGAAGTCCACCGTGAGGGCCTCCACCTCGCCGTGGTCCGCGATGACCTTGGCGTAGTTCAGGGACTGCACCACGCCCGAGTGGATGCCGGACACCAGCACCACCACGCGGTTCTTGCGGGGGCTGATGAAGTCGGCGCGACTGCCCGCCAGGATCGACTTCACGCGGATGTAGTGCCGGTGGATGTTGAAGAAGGTCATCACCATGAGGGGCAGGACCAGCACCACCACCCAGGCCCCGTGGGTGAACTTGGTGACGATGATGACCATCATCACGACCAGCGTCGTCAGGGCACCGGCTCCGTTGATGACCGACTTGAGGGCCCAGTGGTGGCCGCGGAGCTTGAGCCAGTGGCGCACCATGCCCGTCTGGCTGAGCGTGAAGCCCAGGAACACGCCCACGGCGTACAGCGGCAGCAGGTGGTGCTCCCGGGCGTTGAAGATCCACAGCAGGATGCCCGACAGCAGCGAGAGGATGAAGATGCCGTTGGAGAAGACCAGCCGGTCCCCCTGGCTGGAGAACTGCCGCGGCAGGAACCCGTCCCGGGCCATCATGGCCGCCAGGCGCGGGAAGTCCGCGTAGGCGGTGTTCGCGGCCAGACAGAGGATCAGCATCGTGAAGGCCTGCACGATCAGGTAGGTGATGTGGGGGAGCCCCGGGCCGGTCCCGAGGATCCGGCGCTCCAGCATGGACAGCAGGGACTCGCCCTCCCCGGTGTAGATGATGCCGAAATGGTTCGACAGCCAGGTGATGCCCAGGAACATGGCCCCCAGCATCAGCACCATGGCCACCATGGTCTTGCCCGCGTTCCGCGCGGTGGGCTCCCGGAAGGCGGACACGCCGTTGGAGATGGCCTCCACCCCGGTCAGGGCCGTGCAGCCCGCACTGTAGGCCTTCATGAACACCCAGATGGCCAGCCAGCCCGGGAAGGGGGGCGCCGCCGCCGCGTGGTGCTCGCCGACGGAGACGCCGCCCGCGAAATAGCGCCAGAAGCCGAGGCCGATGATGCCGAACATCGAGATCACGAAGCCGTAGGTCGGCACGGAGAAGACCGCGCCGCTCTCCTTCACCCCGCGCAAGTTGATCAGCCCGATGATGGTGACCACGACAAAGGCCAGGGCCACCCGGTGCGCATCGGCCGCGGGGAAGGCGCTGGTGATGGCCGTGACGCCGGCGGACACGCTCACCGCCACCGTGAGCACATAGTCCACCAGCAGCGAGGCTCCGGCCACCTGAGCCGGCACCTCGCCCAGGTTCTCCTTCGCGACGATGTAGGCGCCGCCCCCGCTGGGATAGGCGAAGATCGTCTGCCGGTAGCTGACGGTCAGGATGGTCAGCAGCAGCACGATGCCCACGGCCACGGGCCAGGACCAGGACAGCACCGCCGGCCCGAAGGCCGCCATGGCCATGTAGGGGCCCAGCACGGCCATGATTTCGCCGGTCGCGTAGGCCACGGAGGAGAGCGCATCGGAGCTGAACACCGCCAGGGCCACGGGGTTGCTGATCCGGGCTTCGTGGCTTTCCTCGCTGGCAAGGCGGCGGCCCAGGAGGAGTCTTCGGAAATTGGGCATTTCAGGATTCCTGCATCAGCGGGCCATCAGCCACAGGCCGGACAGCGTGGCGGCGAGCCCCACCAGCTTGGTGGGCTGGAGCTGTTCGCGGAAGAGAAGAAAGGCCAGGAGCGCCACCACCACGAAATTCGCGTTCATGATGCCGACGGCCACGGCCGCCTTGGCGCCGCGGGCGAAGCTTTCGTTGACCGAGATCAGGGCCAGGGCCGTGAAGAGGCCCGCGCCCACGGCCCAGGCCGCGCCGGCGGGCGGCGTCGAAGGCCGGCCCCGGAACAGCCAGTAGGCCAGGGCCAGCGGCACTTCGCCCACGACCACCCAGAACAGCACGCCCGCCGGACTGAGCCCGTGATGGCTCGCGGCCTTCATGCCCAGGTTGCCCAGGCCCATGAGGACCATCGCTGCCATCGCCCATCCCAACCACGCCATGCCGTTCCATCTCCAAGGAAAGACAGTATGGCGGTGGATGCCGTCTGTGGGGACAAGGGTTGACGGAGGCCACAGCGGATTCACCCGGCGGCCGGCCGGCTGGCCAGGGCCTCCACCACATGGCGCTGGTCCGGCGCCAGGGGCCAGATCCAGCGATCCTGGCGATGCGGATCCCGCCCCGCCGCCCTCAGCGCCGCCCCCACATCCAGGCCCGTCAGGGGATCGCTCACCTCCAGACCCTCCACGCCTCCCCGCAGCTGGGCCGTCCAGGGGTCGGCCCAGGGCCCCAGGTCCAGCGATCCGGGGCCAAAGGCCGCGCCCCGGTCGTGGATCAGCCAGAGCGCCGCCCCGCTCCCCGTCAGGGTTTCCAGGAACGCCTCCAGGGCCCGCCGCGTCCAGGCCTCCAGGGCCTCCACCAGGGGATCGGACCGCTCCGCCTCCGCCGCCCAGGGCGAGGCCTTCCCGAAGGCCCCCTCCACCACGCGCTCGGCCACGGCGCCGAACTGGCCCATCACATTGGCGGCCAGGATGGTCCCGGGCCGGTGGGCTTCGATCCAGGTCCGGAGCGCTGCGGGATCCGGGTGCAGGAAGGGCACCAGCCCCGCCAGGCGCAGGGCGGCGGTCCGGGGGTCCCGGTGCCGGCCCGACCAGGGCTCGGCCACGGCGCGCCGGGCCGCCGCCCCCAGGTCCACCAACCCCCCCGTCAGGTCCTCGAACACCCAGGGGGCCCAGCGCCGGTGGCGCAGGATGGTGCGGGCACGGCTCCAGGGATCCGCATCCCAACCGGTGGTTCGGGCCGGTGCCAGACCCCAGGGCACCTCCAGGCCCGAACCCGCGCCCAGGATCAGCACGGGGCGCGCGGGGTCCGCCGCCTGCAGCCCCTCGCCCAGGAAGCTCCGCACCCGCGCCAGGTGGGGCCCCCAGGCGGCACGGTCCCGGGCCAGGAAGGCGGTCTGCTCCAGGCGCAGCAACCTGGATAGCGGCTTGGACATTCCTGCATGTTACGGAAAACTGGAGGATCTGGAGGCCCGATGGCCCGTTTCTCGAAGCGCGTTGGCCGCGAAGTGCTGGAGGGCCATCCCCGGCTGCCCGAATGGATCACCAAGGAGCGGGTGAAGCTCGGCGACCTGCACGGCATGAAGCGGGGCCTCCGCGACTCGCACCTGCACACCGTCTGCGAAGAGGCCCGCTGCCCCAACCGCACCCACTGCTTCACCCACGGCACGGCCACCTTCCTGCTCATGGGCGAGGTCTGCACCCGGGCCTGCGGCTTCTGCAGCATCCAGAGCGGCAAGCCCCGGGCGCTGGACGCTCAAGAGCCGCTTGAAACGGCCGAGCGCGTGGCGGCGCTCGGCTTGCGCTTCGCGGTACTGACCTCCGTGAACCGGGACGACCTGCCCGATGGCGGCGCAGCCCACTTCGCCGAGACCGTCCTCGCCATCCGCCGCCGCAACCCGGGCGTGGGCGTGGAGGTGCTGGTGCCCGACTTCCTGGGCGACCTCGAGGCCGTGGCCCGCGTGGTGGCCGCCGGTCCCGCCGTGTTCAACCACAACACGGAAACCGTGCCCAGCCTCTATCCCGAGGTGCGCCCCGCGGGCCGGTTCGAGCGGAGCCTCCGCGTGCTGGCGCATGCGAAGGAGCTGGGAACCGCCCTGTACGGAACGGCCTTCCGCACCAAGAGCGGCCTCATGCTGGGGCTGGGCGAGACCGAGGCCGAGCTGATGACCACCTTCGAGGCCCTGGCCAAGGCCCAGGTGGACATCCTCACCCTGGGCCAGTACCTGCGCCCCACGCGCCACCAACTGCCCGTGAAGCGCTATGTGCACCCGGACGAGTTCGCCGACCTGGGGGCCAAGGCCAAGGCCTTCGGCTTCGCCACGGTCTACGCCGGTCCCCTGGTGCGCTCCAGCTTCAACGCCCACGAGGTGGCGGAGCTGGAAGGCATCAGCATCGCCTAGGACTCGGACGAGCTCAGTCCCGCCGGGGTTCCACGACGATGGCCGCGGGTTCGGCGGGACAGGCAAAGACGCAGAGGCCGCAGCCCGTGCAGATGTCGGCGTCCACCACCGGGTGGGGGATGGCCTCCCCCTCCTCCGTGACCATCCGCAGGGCCTCCTCCGGATAGGGGCAGCGGTCCACGCAGACGCGGCAAGCCCGGGCCTCGCGATCCAGGGTGCCCCAGGTGGCGCAGAGGCCCGGCTTCACGCGGGCCGTGCCCATGCGGACGGCCCGCGGGCCCTCCAGCTCGGTGCCGTCGGCCCGGACGAGCCGCGGCCAGACCAGGGCCTCGTCCTCGCATTCCGCCACGCAGGGCAGCGTTGTGCACAGGAAGCAGGGGACGCTGCGGGGATCGAGGTAGGGGGTGCCGAGGGCGAGCCCCGCCGTGGGTCCGGCCTTGAGGATGGCGTTTTCGGGGCAGGCCCGCATGCACTTGTCGCAGCGGGTGCACTTGGTGAGGAAGGCCAGCTCGTCCAGGGCCCCGGGCGGGCGCAGGAGCTTGGGCCCCAGCCCCGTCACCGCCTCTTCGATCCGGTTGGCCACGAACCCCGCGAACAGGGTGCCTAGGGACTTGAAGAAGTCCCCGCGCTCCTGGGGTTCGTCGAGTTTCTTGGCCATGATGGCGTCAGTCCATCAGTCCCAGCACCCGCATCGCGGGCCTCAGGATGCCCCACAGGACGGGGTCGAAGCCCAGGGTGAGGACACCGGCCTTCCCGTCGCCCGTGAGATCCAGGTGGGCCAGCAGGTCGGCGCTCACCGCCACATCGCGGGAGCTGGGCGGGGCCTCCACCCACTTCACGCCGGCGGGGGCGTCCTTCCTGGCCAGGGACTGGCCCTCCAAGGCGCGGATCTGGAGCACCAGCAGGTCCCCGTGGAAGGAGGGGACGCGGATCTCCAGCAGGCGGCCCTTGCCCGCGATGGGGGGGACGGGCACCACCTCGAAGGCCTGGCGGTAGCCCAGCTTGGCCAGATCCGGATCCTCACCGTTGAGGATGGCGAGGGTCTGCTCCACGAGGCCATCCAGGCCCCGGTCGCCCATCCAGGCCACCGAGCGCAGGTGGGTGCCCCCCACTTCGCCCAGGCCGGTCAGCAGGGTCGGCAGCAGGGCCAGCACCTGCTCCAGGGCCGGCCGGCCCCGGAGGGCCAGCGTGCCTTTGGGCCAGGGGCCCGCCAGGGGCATGGGGTCGGTTTTCGGTTTGGGTTCCGCACGCAGATCCAGGATGCGGCCCGGGAAGGTCGCCAGCAGGGCCGGGTCCGGCGTGTCCGCCAGGATCACGGCGTCCAGCCCCTCCAGGAGGGCCTGGCTCGGCGCGAAGACCACCAGGTCGCCCACCTCCTCCTCCACGGAGAGCGCGCCAATGGAAAGGGGCACCACGGACGCGTCCCGCGCCTCCAGGGCGCCCACAAGTTCCCGGCCCAGCATCGTCTGGGCACCGATCACGGCGAGTTTCAGCATGGTCAAACCTTTCGCGGTCAAACGCGCACGGCGGCTTCGTCGGCCGGGGCGTGGTCCTTCAGGGCGGCGGCCACGGGGCCCGCCAGGAACTGGCGCACCTGGTCTCCGGCGCGGCCGGTGAACCGGCGCGCGTCCAGCAGGGATGCCAGTTCAGCTTCGGTCATGGCCCAGGCGGGATCCTCCGCCAGCAGCTTCAGCAGCTCGTTGGGGCGGCCCTCGGCCTTGATGCGGCGCCCCGCTTCGAGGGCGGCCCCGCGGAACCGCTCGTGGAGGTCCTGGCGGTCGCCGCCGCGCTTGACGGCCTCCATGAGGAGCACCTCGGCAGCCATGAAGGGCAGCTCCTGGCTGAGGCGCGCCTCGATCATCTTCGGATACACGACGAGGCCCGAGGCCACATTGCGGAAGAGCACCAGGATGGCGTCCACCGCCAGCAGGCCCTGGCTGATGGTGAGGCGGCGATGGGCGCTGTCGTCCAGGGTCCGCTCCATCCACTGGCTGGCGCTGGTCTGGTAGCTGGAGGGCATGAGGCCCAGCACGAAGCGGGCGAGGCTGTTGATGCGCTCCGAGCGCATGGGGTTGCGCTTGTAAGGCATGGCGCTGGATCCGATCTGCTTCGACTCGAAGGGCTCTTCCACTTCCTTGAGGTGCTGGAGCAGGCGCAGGTCGCAGGCGAACTTCGAGGCGGAGGCCGCGATGCCGCAGAGCACCTGGCCGATGCGGTCCTCCAGCTTCCGAGTGGCGGTCTGGCCGCTGACGGGGATGGCCGGGAAGCCGACCTTGGCGCAGAAGCGCTGTTCCAGGGCTTCCACCTTGGCGCCGTCGCCCTCGAAGAGTTCGAGGAAGCTGGCCTGGGTGCCCGTGGTGCCCTTCACGCCGCGCACGGGTGTGGTGCGGATGAGGTGGTCCAGGTCCTCCAGGTCCAGCAGCAGGTCCTGGATCCATAGGGTCGCGCGCTTGCCCACGGTGGTGGGCTGGGCCGGCTGGAAGTGGGTGAAGCCCAGCGTGGGCTGATCCTGCCACTGGGCGGCAAAGGCCGACAGGGCCGCGATCGCGTCCTGCAGGCGCCGCCGCAGCAGGGTGAGGGCCTCCTGCGCGATGAGCAGGTCCCCGTTGTCCGTCACGAAGCAGCTGGTGGCCCCCAGGTGGATGATGGGCCGCGCGCCGGGCGCCTGCTCGCCCCAGGCGTGGATGGCGGCCATGACATCGTGGCGCAGGGCCGCTTCATGGCGGGCGATGGCCTCGAGGTCCACGGCGTCCTGGGTGGCCTTCAGCTCGGCGACCTGGGCCTTCGTCACCGGCAGCCCCAGTTCGGATTCGGCTTCCGCCAGGGCGATCCAGAGCCGCCGCCAGACCCGCTGGCGGTACAGCGGCGACAGCAGGCGCACCATGGCCTTGCTGGCGTACCGGCTGGCCAGGGGGTGCTCGAATCGCTCCAGCTCGGGACCATCGTGGGGCGGGAGAAAGGGCATAAGAACTCCGGCCCTCCAGTGTCGCACGGCCGCGGACCTGTGATTCCGCTCACGAAGAGGCTTCCTTGGCCTTGGCGCACCGCGGCTAGGATAGGGGCATCACCCGGGAGCCCCCGCCATGTACGAAGTCATCCGAACCTCCGACCCCGCCGTGTTCCAGGCCCTCGAGCTGGAGGTGCAGCGCCAGCGGCACCACCTGGAACTCATCGCGTCGGAAAACTACGCCTCCCGCGCCGTCATGCAGGCCATGGGCTCCCACTTCACCAACAAGTACGCGGAAGGCTATCCCGGCAAGCGCTACTACGGCGGCTGCAGCCAGGTGGACATCGTCGAGAACCTGGCGCGCGACCGGGCCAAGCAGATCTTCGGCGCCGAGCATGCCAATGTGCAGCCCCACAGCGGCGCCCAGGCCAACATGGCCGTCTACCTCGCGGCCCTGAAGCCCGGCGACACCGTGATGGGCCTGGATCTGGCCCACGGCGGCCACCTCACCCACGGCCACCCCCTGAACAGCTCCGGCATCCTCTACAAGTTCGTGCCCTACCATGTGCGCCAGGAAGACGAGCGGGTGGACATGGACGAGGTCCGCACCCTGGCGCGGCAGCACCAGCCCAAGATGATCGTCGTGGGCGCCTCGGCCTACAGCCGCACCTGGAACTTCCCCCTCTTCCGCGAGATTTGCGACGAAGTGGGCGCCCTGCTCATGGTGGACATGGCCCACATCGCCGGCCTGGTGGCCACGGGCCACCATCCGAGCCCCGTACCGCACGCGGATTATGTCACCACCACCACCCACAAGACCCTGCGGGGCCCCCGCGGCGGTCTGATCCTCTGCAAGTCCCAGTACGCCAAGGACCTTGACCGCGCGGTCTTCCCGGGCGTCCAGGGCGGTCCGCTCATGCATGTCATCGCCGCCAAGGCGGTGGCCCTGCACGAGATCATGCAGCCCGAGTTCAAGGCCTACAGCGGCCAGGTCATCTGCAACGCCCACGCCCTGGCCAAGGGCCTGCAGGAGCGCGGCTGGCGCATCGTCAGCGGCGGCACGGACAACCACCTGTTCCTGGTGGATCTGCGCGACCACGAGCTGCTGGGCCACGAGGCCGAGAACTGCCTGCACCGGGCCGGCATGACCACCAACAAGAACGGCATCCCCTTCGACCCCAACCCGCCCCTCAAGCCCTCGGGCGTGCGCCTGGGCAGTCCCGCCCTCACCACGCGCGGCATGAAGGAGGCGGAAATGGATCAGATCGCCCGCTTCTTCGATGTCACCCTGCGGCATCGCGGCGATGAAAGCACCTTCGCCCGCGTCCGGCAGGAAGTCTTCCACCTCACCGATCAGTTCCCCATCCCCGAATAACCGGTGGCGGGTCCCCTCCGCTCGTCCAGTTCTCCCCCAGGCCGCTTCGGCGGCCCGGGGGGGCTCGGCCCGGGGAAACGGATCCTCTGCGTTCTCGGCCTCGCCCTGGTCTACCTGGGGGCCGCCAAGACGCCCTTCCCCTCGGGCCTTCCCTTCCAGGCCTACCTCTTCTGGCCCGCCGCCGCCGTCGCCCACACGGCCTTCTTCATCCTGGGCGCCGACGCCGTCTGGGGGCTGGCCCTGGGCTCCCTGGCCCTGAATCTCGGCGGCTGGCTGCCCTGGCCCCATGCCCTGGCCATGGTCGTCCTCCAGACCCTCGAGCCGCTGATCGCCTGGCGGATCCTGGTGCGCCTGGGGGTCGGCCGGCCGGACCTGCGCCAGGTCCGGGACCTGCTCCGCTGGCTCGGGGTCTCGGCGGCGGCCGGCGCCTTCTTCTCGGCGGGGCTGGGGGCCCAGGTGGTGGGCCTCGCCCACCGGGATGGGGGGTTCAGGGATCCCCTGGCCACCAGCCTCTCCTGGTTCCTGGGAGATCTCACCGCCCTCCTCTGCCTGGGCCCCGCCCTCCTCCATGCCCTCGTCCCCCGGGAGGCCGATCCGGAAGAGACGGCCCTCTTTCGGCTGAGACACCCCGTTCTGGAGGGGCTCGCCCTGGCGGGCCTCTGCCTGCTCCTGCTGTTCGGGGCCCGGATCAACCCGGGGCTTTCGCGCGATGTGGGTCTGGCCCTCCAGTTCGCCCTGGTGCTCCCGATGCTGGGGGTGGCCCTCCGCTTCGGCCCCCGCGGCACCTCCTGGGGCGTGGCCCTGCTCTCCCTCAGCATGCTCGTGCTCCTCTGGGTCCAGGGCCGGGCGCTTCCCCAGGAAGCCTTCCGCTTCTCCCAGCTCTACCTCATGGTGCTGGCCCTCGCCGCCCTGATCACGGCCGCCGCCGCCGAGGAGGCCCGCGCCGCCCGCCGGGCCCTGGAAACGCGCGAGCTCCAGGGCCAGCGCATGGAGGCCGTGGCCACCCTGGCGGGCGGCCTGGTGCACGGGTTCAACAACCAGCTGACCGTCCTGCTGGGCAACCTGGACCGCCTGCGGCTGCTGCCCCCGGGCTCCCCGGAGGCCGCCATCGTCACCGGCCGGATGGAGGATGCCACCCTCTCCATGGAGCGCACGGTCCACCAGCTGAAGGCCCTGTCCCACCAGACTCCCCTCCGGGCCTTCTCGCTGCCCCTCCGCGAGGCCCTCGCGCCCTTCCTCCTGGAAACCGCCGCCCTGCCCGACCGCATCGACTTCCAGGTCGACCTTCCGGAGGATCTGGTGGTCGGCCTGGATCCCGAGCTCCTGCGGCAAGCCCTCCAGCTTCTGGTGGCCAACGCCGTGGAGGCCCTCTCGGGCACCGGCCGGATCCGGCTTCGCGCCGAGCGGGAGGATCCCTGGGTCCGTCTGATCCTCGAGGATGACGGCCCGGGCATGACCCCCGAGGTGCTGCGGCGGGCCTGCGACCCCTTCTTCACGACCCGTTCCGTGGGCCGGAACCGGGGGCTCGGGCTCTCCATCGCCTTCTCCCTCGCCCGGCAGATGGGGGGCTGGCTCACCCTCCACAGCCGCCCCGGGGAGGGGACCCGCGCCGAGCTGGGTCTGCCCCAGGGGAAGGCCATGGAGTCCCTTTCGGTTCCACCCCTCGCCACCCTGCGGACTCGGCGGATCCTTCTGGCCGACGATGAGGCCGGCATCCGCGAGCTCACCCAGGAGGTCCTCCGGGACCACGGGTTCGAGGTCGTGGAGGCCGCCGACGGACAGGAGGCCCTGGAGGCCTTCGAGGCCGATCCCTCGGGCTGGGATCTGGTCATTCTCGACCTCGTCATGCCGCGGCTCCACGGAGCCGATGTGCTCAGCCGCATCCGGGGCTCCCGCCCCAACCTCCCGGCCCTGCTCATCAGCGGGTACAACGCCGAGGCGCGACCCGGCCTCCTGGAGGGCCCCCACCAGCGCTTCCTGGCCAAGCCCTTCCGGATCCGCGACCTGGTGGCGGCCATGGAAGAGCTGGGTCTGTTGACCCCCGAGGCGGATTCCTCCCGTGAGCGCTGACGGCCTCTTCGTCTACGGCACCCTCCGCGAGGGGGGATCCCGGCACGCCTGGCTCCGCCGGACCGATCCCGAGGGCCTCACGGGCGCCTGGGTCGCCGGTCGCCTCTTCCACCTGTCCGCGGGCTATCCCGCCCTGGTGGCCGGGGCCGAACCCGAGGTCCCTCCCCCGGGGCCCGGCTGGGTCCGGGGGGACTTCGTGGGCTATGACTCCGAGGGCGATCTGGAGTCCGCCCTGGCGGACCTCGATTCTCTGGAGGGCGTGGAGGAGGGACTCTTCTCCCGCCAGATCCTGCCCGTCCTCCTGGAGGGGGGCCACCGGTACCGGGCCTGGGTCTATGTGTTCCATGTGGAACGCCTGCCCCGGCTGGAGCGGGAGGCCGTGGAGCTTCCGGACGGCGACTGGGCGCGGTACTTCTAACGCAGAAGGGCGTGGGCAAGCCCACGCCCTTCTGCGTTAGCCGACAGAATCCGCGGAGCTACAGCCCCAGTTTCGGCTGCTCGCCGTTTTCGTCCGGCCCCGGGTGAGCCGCCTCGACTTCGACGAGATCCTCCTCTTCGTCCAGGGCCATGGCGCTGGCGTCGATCTTGGCGAGGCCCACGACGCGGTCCTCGGCGCTGGCCAGCTTGAGGAGGCTGACGCCCTGGGCATTGCGGCCCGTCTTGCGGACCTCGTCGATGAGGAAGCGGATGACCATCCCCTCCTGACTGATGAGGAGGCAGCCCTCGCCGGGCTTGACGAGCTTGAAGCCCACCACCTGCCCGTTGCGGACGCCGGCGCGGATGTTGATGACGCCCGTGCCGCCGCGCCCCTGGAGGCGGTAGTCCTGGAGGAGGCTGCGCTTGCCGTAGCCCTTCTCGCAGACCGTGAGCAGCATGCCGTGATCCTCGGTGCTCTCGTCGGGCTCCACGCCCTCCGGCAGGTCCGGCAGGGGCTCGGCCACTTCCATGTCCACGATGTGGTCGCCCTTGGCCAGCTTCATGCCCCGCACGCCCGTGGTGGCGCGGCCGGTGGCGCGGACATCCTCTTCGGGGAAGCGGATGGCCTTGCCCTGGGCCGTGGCCAGGACGATCTGCTGGGTTCCCGTGGAGCGGCGCACGGCCACCAGGCTGTTGCCGTCATCGATGTTGAGGGCGATGAGGCCATTGGTCCGGATGTTGGCGTAGGCCGCCAGGCTGGACTTCTTCACCGTGCCGTCGCTGGTGGCGAAGACCAGGGTCTCGCCCTCGGGGAAGTCCCGCAGGGCCATGAGGGTCACGACATTCTCCCCGTCCTTCAGGGAGATGAGGTTGCGGATGTGCTTGCCCCGGGTGGAGGCGGCGGCTTCCGGCAGGTCGTAAACCTTGAGGGCGTACACGATGCCCTTGTCTGTGAAAGCCATCAGGGTGTCGTGGGCCTTGGTCATGAAGAGCTGCTCGACGAAATCCTCGTCCTTGGTCTTCATGCCCACCTTGCCCTTGCCGCCGCGCCGCTGGCGGCGGTAGGCGGTGAGGTCGGTGCGCTTGATGTAGCCCGCCTTGGACATGGTGACGACCATGGGGTCGTCCGGCACCACATCCTCCATGCGGATCTCGCCGGAGTAGCCCACGATCTCGGTGCGACGGTCGTTGCCGAACTGGTCGGCCACCTGCTGCAGCTCCTCCTTGATGACCTGCAGGAGCAGCTTGTCGTCGGCGAGGATGGCCTTGAGCTTGGCGATCTGCTTTTCGAGCTCGGCCAGCTCGTCGAGGATCTTCTCGCGCTCCAGCCCCGTGAGGCGCTGGAGGCGCATGTCCAGGATGGCCTGGGCCTGCACGGCGGACAGGCAGAGGCTGGGGTCCTTCTTGAGGGCGGCGGCGGTGGCGAAGGCCCCGGCCATCAGGCCGGCCTTGGCCTCCTCGGGGCTCTTGGCGCCGCGGATGAGCTTGATGACCGCGTCCAGGTGGTCCAGGGCGATCTTGAGGCCCATGAGGACATGGTGGCGGTCTTCGGCCTTTCGCAGCTGGAACAGGGTCCGGCGCGTCACCACCTCGCGGCGGAAGCCGATGAACTCCTGCAACACCTCCCGCAGGGTGCAGATCCGGGGCTGGCCGTTCACGATGGCCAGCATGGTGATGGGGAAGCTGTTCTGGAGCTGGGTCTGCTGGTAGAGCTGGTTCAGGACGATGTCGCTGGGTTCGTTCTTCTTCAGCTCGACGACGAGGCGGATGCCCTCGCGGTCGGATTCATCCCGCAGGTCGCTGATGCCGTCGATCTTCTTCTCGCGCACCAGTTCGGCGATCTTCTCGATGAGGGTGGCCTTGTTCACCTGGTAGGGCAGCTCCGTGAAGACCAGCTGCTCGCGGTCACCGGCCCGCCGGATCTGCTCCACATGGGACTTGGCGCGCACCACGCAGCGGCCGCGGCCCGTGCGGTAGGCGTCCAGCACCCCCTCGGTGCCCAGCATGATGCCGCCGCCCGGGAAGTCGGGAGCCTTGATGTGGGCCATGAGGCCCTCGAGGCCCAGGCTCGGCTGATCGATCAGGTCCACCAGGGCGTGGCAGCACTCCCGCAGGTTGTGCGGGGGGATACTGGTGGCCATGCCCACGGCGATGCCCTGGGAGCCGTTCACCAGGAGGTTAGGGAAGCGGGCCGGCAGGGTCAGGGGCTCCTGCATGCTGCCGTCGTAGTTGGGGCCGAAATCCACCGTGTCCTGGTCGATGTCGCCCATCATCTCGTTGGCGAGGCGGGACAGGCGGGCCTCGGTGTAGCGCATGGCCGCCGCGGAGTCGCCGTCGATGGAGCCGAAGTTGCCCTGGCCGTCCACCAGCACATGGCGCATGGAGAAGGGCTGGGCCATGCGGACGAGGGTGTCGTAGATGGCGGAGTCGCCATGGGGATGGTACTTACCCATCACATCGCCCACGGTGCGGGCGGACTTCTTGTAGGCCCGGTTCCAGTCGTTGCCGGCCTCCTTCATGGCGAACAGCACCCGGCGGTGCACCGGCTTGAGGCCGTCGCGGACATCGGGCAGGGCCCGGCCCACGATGACGCTCATGGCGTAGTCCAGGTAGGACTTCCGCATTTCTTTTTCGATTTCCAGGGGTTCGATACGGTTCGGGTTCATGTGGCTTCCGGTGTTCTACGTGGAACTCTGCTCGACATCCTGCAAAAACAGAACTTAGATGTCGATGTTCTCCGCCAGGAGGGCGTTGGTCTCGATGAAGCGGCGTCGGGGTTCCACGGCATCACCCATGAGGACGGTGAAGATCTCGTCGGCTGCCACCGCATCGTCCACCCGAACCTGCAGCAGGGTGCGGCGCTCGGGATCCATGGTGGTCTCCCAGAGCTGCTCGGGGTTCATCTCGCCCAGGCCCTTGTAGCGCTGGATGCCGAGCCCCCGCTTGCCCTCCTCGAGGACCATGGCCAGCATCTCCTCGGGATCCGTGAACACCTGCTCCTTGCCGAGCTTGGGGGTGCCCTCCTCGACCTCGACCTCGTCCTCGCCGTCCTTGTCCTTGGGGACATCCTTGATGTCCTTGAGGCGGCGGAGCCGCAGCTCGCCCCCGCGGAAGCCGGCCAGCTCGACCTGCAGGGCGGCCAGGCGGCGGAACTCGCCCCAGTGGGCCACCTGGCTGTCGATCCAGAGGGTGATGGGGCGGCTCAGGTGCATGCGGACCAGGCGGAGGCGATGGCTGGCGGGCGTGGTCATCGCGGGCTCCTCGCCCTCGGCGGGGCGCTCCTCGCCTTCGATGGTTTCAATCTCGCAGGTGCCGAGCTTCTGCTTCACGAGGGCGGCGGCCAGCTGCTCCAGCCCTTCCCTGCGGGTGAACCGGTCTTCGTCCAGCAGGCCCTCGGCCAGCAGCGCACGGACCAGGGGACGGGCATAGCCGCGGCGCTCCAGCTTGCCGAAGAGCTGCTGCACCTCGCCCCACTTCTTCATCTCGCGCACCAGGACGGCGCCCCGGTGCTCCGTGCCGTCCGGCAGGCTGAGGGACCAGCCGTCCAGGGCCTTCTGGAAGAGAAACTCCTCCATGGCGCGCTCGTCCTTGAGGTATTTCTCCGTCTTGCCCTTCTTCACCTTGTAGAGAGGCGGCTGGGCGATGTAGAGGTGGCCGCGCTCCACCAGCTCCGGCATCTGCCGGTAGAAGAAGGTGAGCAGCAGGGTGCGAATGTGCGCGCCGTCCACATCGGCGTCGGTCATCAGCACGACCTTGTGGTAGCGGAGGTTCTCGATCTTGAACTCATCCTTGCCGATGCCGGTGCCCAGCGCCTGGATGAGGATCCGGAGCTCCACGGCGCCGATGATGCGGTCGAAGCGGGCCTTCTCCACGTTGAGCACCTTGCCCTTGAGGGGCAGGATGGCCTGGGTGGCGCGATGGCGGCCCTGCTTGGCGCTGCCGCCGGCGGAATCGCCCTCCACCAGGAAGATCTCGCTGAGGGCCGGATCCTTCTCCTGGCAGTCCGCCAACTTGCCCGGCAGACCGCCTCCGTCGAGGGCGCCCTTTCGGCGGGTCAACTCGCGGGCCTTCCGGGCGGCCTCGCGGGCGCGGGCGGCCTCGATGGCCTTCTCCAGGATGGCCTTGGCCTCCCGGGGGTTCTCCTCGAAGAACGCCGAGAGCTTCTCGTAGACGATGGTCTGGACGATGCCCTTGACCTCGCTGGACACGAGGCGATCCTTCGTCTGACTGGAAAATTTGGGATCAGGGACTTTGGCACTAAGAACCGCCGTCAGGCCCTCGCGGACATCCTCGCCCGAGAGGCTCACCTTGGCGCTCTTCAGCAGGTTGTTCTTCTCGGCGTAGGCGTTGATGACGCGGGTCATGGCGGCCCGGAAGCCCTCCAGGTGCGCGCCGCCGTCGCGGTTGCGGATGTTGTTCGTGAAGCAGTAGAGGGTCTCCTGGTAGGAGTCGTTCCACTGGAGGGCCACCTCGACGGTGGTGTCCTGCTTCTCGTCCTTGATGTAGATCGGGGGCTTGTGGAGGACCGGCTTGTTGCGGTTCAGGTGCTCCACGAAGGAGCTGATGCCCCCGGCGTTCATGAAGTCCTGGTTGTCGCCGGTGCGCTCGTCCGTGATGCGGATGTGGACGCCCTGGTTCAGGTAGCTCAGTTCCCGCAGTCGCTGGCTGAGGGTCTCGAAGCTGAAGTCGAGGACATTGTTGAACACCTCGGGGTCGGGCTGGAAGCGCACGCGGGTGCCCCGCCGCGCCGTGGGCCCCACGGGCTTCAGGGGGGCGTCGGCCTTGCCCTGGGAGAAGGTCATGGCGTACTCCTGGCCCTCCTTCCAGATGGTGAGCCAGAGCTTGGAGGACAGGGCGTTCACGCAGGACACGCCCACGCCGTGGAGGCCACCGGACACCTTGTAGGCGTTCTTGCCCTCGGTGCTGGTGTTGTCGAATTTCCCGCCGGCGTGGAGCACCGTCATGATCACTTCGGCGGCGCTGCGGCCCTCTTCCTTGTGGATGTCCACGGGGATGCCGCGCCCGTTGTCCTCGACGCTGCAGCTGCCGTCGTTGTGGAGCACCACATCCACGCGGGTGCAGAAGCCCGCCAGGGCCTCGTCGACGGCGTTGTCCACCACCTCGTAGACCATGTGGTGCAGGCCGCTGCCATCGTCGGTGTCGCCGATGTACATGCCGGGCCGCTTGCGGACGGCCTCGAGGTCTCTCAGAACCGTGATGTTGTCGGCGGTGTAGCTGTCGGATTCCTGGGGAGTGTGTACGCGTGAGGTGAAGACTTCTTCGGACATCAAGACTCGCTTTGTCGAAATCGGTGAAGTGCGGTGCGGATCAGGCCGTGGCGCTGTTGGCGAAGCGCACGGGCATGAGGACATAGCGGAAGCTGAAGTCCTCGAGGCTGGGGGACATGAAGACGCCCTGGCCCACTTCGTCCTTGAACTGGTAGACGACTTCCTCGCCGGGGAGCCGCTCCAGCAGCTCGGTGAGGTAGTCGATGTTGAAGGCCAGCTCGAAGGGGTGTTCTTCGCCCGTGAAGGGCAGCGTGGCCTGGTTCACGCCCTCGTCGGGGTGCTGGAAGACCGTGCGCAGGTTGGGGAATTCGTAGAACAGGCGCACATTCTTGTTGTAGTCGTCCTTCTTCAGGCCCACGAAGCGCAGCGTGCGGAGGAAGACCTCGCGATCCATGATCACGCGCTTGGGCAGCTCGGCGGGCAGCACCTTCTCGTAGGCCGGGTAGTTGCCGGTGACGAGGCGGGTGCTGAACTTGAGGCCCGGCTGGTCCAGGTAGAGCGTGGTGCCGTCCCAGCAGAGCTCGACCTCGCCCTCGTCGCCCAGCAGCGTCGGGATGAGGTCCAGGGCCCGCTTGGGCACGATGAGGCGGACTTCATCCTTGAGCTTGGTGTCGCAGGGGACCTCGGCCACCGCGAGGCGGAAGCCATCGGTGGAGACCACGCGGACATGGTGCTTGGAGAGGTGCAGCAGCACCGCCGACAGGGTGGGTTTGGTGGCGTCCTTGCTCACGGCGATGGAGCCCAGCTGGATGGCCCGCTTGAACCGCAGCACGGGAATCCTCACCACCGGCAGTTCCTTGCTGGGGGCGGGCAGCTCGGGGAAGCCTTCGCCGGGCTGGATGTTGTGCTCGGAGTTCATGCCCTTGGCCCGCAGCCACAGGCGGCCGCCCGCATCGGGGCACTCCAGGCTGAGGATGCCCTCGGGAAAGACCTTCACGGTCTCGATGAACTTCTTGCCGGGCACGGCCATGGTCCACTGCCCCTGGCCTTCGCCGGGGACCGTGGCCTCGAAGGCCAGTTCCATGTCCGTCGCCTTCATGACGACTTCCTTCGGGCGCACATCCACGAGGATGTGCTGCAGGATCGGAAGCGTGACCCGACGGTCCAAGGCATGCCTCAGGATCCCGAGGGTGCGATCCAGACGATCCTTGGAAACCTGTAACTGAAGACTCATGAATCACCCTTGATGATGCTGATGCCCGGGGCAACCTGTGGAAAGACGACTCAAAGCCCTATCCTACCGGAGTTTCCCCGCCTGGGACAGGCTGTGGACAACCCCCTGGAGGCTGAGGAGAAGGAGGGTTTGGCAGGGCGAGAACCCGGTGCCGGAGCGCGGTGTGGAACCGCGGTTGTGGGGTTCTGTGGAGATCCGACTAACGCCAGCATCTTCAATGGATGCTGTTCAACAGAGCCTGGACCATCCTGTGGAATTCGGGATCGCGCTTCATGCGCTCCCGCACGGAGCCGATGGCGTTCATCACGGTCGAGTGGTGCATGTTGAACGAGCGGCCGATGTCCATGAAGGGAATGGAGGCGATCTCGCGGGCCAGGTACATCGCGACCTGGCGCGGAAGCAGGATGGCCTGCTGCCGCGAGCGCTTCTTCATCAGGTCTACGAAGGGCACATTGAAGGTCTCCGCCGTCATGCGGAAGATGCGCTCGGGAGGGATGGCGGCGGTGGGTTCTTCCCCGCTCTGGCCCTGGAAGGCCGCGTGGGCGACCTCGAGGGAGGGCGGCACCCCGACGAGGCTCGCCTGGAAGATGACGCGGGTGAGGAAGCCCTCCAGGTCGCGCACGCTGCCCTTGGCCTTGTGGGCGATGAAGGTGAGCACATCCTCGGGGATGGGCGGCACATTCTTGAAGTCCGCGTCCTCCAGCTTCTTCTTCAGGATGGCGATGCGCGTCTCGAAGTCCGGGGGCTGGATGTCCGCGGTGAGACCCCACTTGAAGCGCGTGATGAGCCGCTCGTGGCAGCCCTCCAGGCGCTGGGGCGGCTTGTCCGAGGTGATGACGATCTGCTTCCCGTTCTGGAGCAGGTACTCGAGGATGTAGAAGATCTCCTCCTGCGTGCGCTCCATCTTGCCCAGGGTCTGCACATCGTCCAGCAGGAGCACATCGTTCTGCTGGTACTTCTTGCGCATGGGCTCGGTGTTCTTGGCCCGGATGGCGACGGTGAGCTCGTTGAAGAAGTGGTCCACCTTGAGGTAGGCCACCCGCAGCTTGGGGCTCCGCGCCAGCAGGCCCTTGCCGATGCCCACCATGAGGTGCGTCTTGCCGAGTCCCGCCCCGCCGTAGATGAACAGCGGGTTCATGCTGAGGGGCGTGGCCGCCTTGCCGTAGTTGTCCACCACCGCCTTGGCCGCCGCGAAGGCCAGCTGGCTGCCGGGGCCCTCCACGAAGCGGTCCAGCGTGTAGCGGTTGAAGAGGTGCGGAAAGGACACGGGCGGCTCGGCGGCCGCCGTACCGCCAGCGGCCGCACCCTTTCGTGCCGGAGCCTTGGGGGCCGCTGGGGCGCCGCTGACCTGGAACACGAGGCGCAGGTCCGCCAGCCCGCCCTGGGCCAGGGCGTCGTTGAACTCCTCGGGAAGCTGCTGCTCGATCCAGAGCTTCGCCGCGGCGCTCGGCACCTGGATCCACAGCGCCCCGTCCTCGACCTTGTGCGGCTCGCAGGGGGCGATCCACTCCTTGAAGCTGGCTTCCGGGAGCTGCTTGGAAAGCCCGAGTCGGATGGTGTCCCAGAGGGCGGCGGGATCGGCGGATGGCATGGGTTCACCGGATGCGGTGGAGGAACGGGAGGGGTTGGCGCCGACGCGGCGCCTCCGCGCAGGCACGGGCATCGAGAGGGCGGGTTGCGACGCCATCGGC